>CAVSTF010000018.1:0-17192 GCA_963730785.1 uncultured Acidimicrobiaceae bacterium | reverse complement strand
TCGATGTCGCCCTTGTGGACCGCAATTGCCAATGCGGGAATAAAAGGAGACGGTCGTGGCAGGAAGTATCTTAATATCAGATATTAAGTATCTCTACTAGCACCTTGACAGATGACCGGCTGACGCGGCACTCTGGACTTGGAAAGAAATCCGGAGGATCAAAATGCGACTCTTGAAGAATGAACTCAGCGAACTGGAACTGTTCTCCGAGGCCAGCCGTTCTGAACTGGCCGTCATCGCCAAGCAGCTGACCAGGCTCTCGGTGCCTGCCGGTCGAGTGTTAGTTCGCGAAGGTGCGCTGGGTGACGAATTTTTGATCCTCATTGACGGACACGCTGAAGTGAGTCAAGACGGTGACGTCGTGGCCCTCCTCGGTAGGGGCGACCTCGTTGGTGAAATGGCCCTCTTGCACGAGAACGGTCGTGGCGTTCGGAATGCCACGGTCACCGCGGTCACCGACCTTGAGTTCTACGTCGGGTCACGGGCTGAGTTTCGCCAGGTCATCGCGGTCGGCACCTTCGGTGGCCGAGAAGATCCGCCAGACTGCCTCGGACCGCTCCGCCGCCGAGCGCACCATGGTTGCTGCCTAGTTCACATTGAACCGATTGCCGGTCCGACGACCGGTGAACACGTATCTAGAGACCCAGACTCTTCACAGGGTCTGGGTTTCTTGCCGTTTTCTACTGGCTCGAAAGTCTGGGCGAAGTAGACCGTGGACGTGACATTCGGCACTACCAGTGAGGGTCAGGCCGAGAAGCCCACCCACGGGCTCTCCAGGCTGCCGACCCGAACCGACACGACGGCAGCGAATCTGCCCGAGAGCCTGGCGTATCGGATTAAGCGCCACGTGCTCGGACCGCCACTGGTGACCGACAACCTTGAGGGTCAGACGTTGGGCAAGCCCACCGCGTTGGCCGTTCTTTCTTCTGATGTCATGTCGTCTTCGGCGTATGCCACCGAGCAGATGCTGCGCATCCTGGTCATGATTGGAGGGCTCGCCGCTTTCTCCATCGTGACGCCGATGACGGCGGCCATCTTGGCCGTGTTGGCGGTCGTGACGATTTGCTACCGGGACGTGGTGCGTTCGTACCCCAAGGCTGGCGGCTCGTATGTGGTGAGCCGAGACAACTTTGGACCCGAACGTGGCCCAGGTTGCGGGCGCCGCCCTCTTGATCAGTTACACGATCACGGTGGCCGTGTCCGTGGCGGCGGGTGCCGATGCCATGATCTCGGCCTTCCCGGCTCTGGGGAGCGATGCCGTGCCGTTGTCGGTGGCGTTCGTGGTGATTCTCGCCTACGTCAACTTGCGTGGCATACGCGAGCCGGTGCCTCTTCGCCGCTCCGACCTATTTCTTTATCGTCAATATGGCCCTGCTGATTGTGGTCGGACTGGTCAAAGAGATCAGTCAAGGGTTGCCGCATGCTGCGGTCACCGGCAGTCGGAGAAACTCGGGCACGCCAGTGGTGGATTGATTCTCGGTATTTCGGCGTTCTATCTCTTACGGGCATTCGCCAATGGAAGTTCGGCCATGACCGGAACTGAGGCCATTTCCAACGGAGTGAGCATTTTCCGCCAGCCCCAGGCCAAGAACGCTCGGACGACCTTGGTTCTCATGAGCACCATTCTCGGGGCCATGTTTCTTGGCGTATCCGCCTTGGCTGCCTTTACCCACGCCATTCCATTCAGGTCGGGCACACCAACCGTGGTCGCAGAGATCGGAAAGCTCGTCTACGGATCGAGTCCTCTCGGCCACGTGCTGTTCTATTCACTCCAAGCGGCGACCGCCCTCATTCTCATTTTGGCCGCCAACACAAGTTTCACTGGGTTTCCCTTCTTGGTCAGTTTCGTGGCCGAGGATTCGTTCCTGCCTCGCATGCTGACGGTCCGAGGGCATCGGCTGGTCTTTTCGAACGGGATCATGCTGCTGGCCATTGCCTCAATCGCCCTTCTTCTTGCCACTCAGGCCAAGGTCTCAGCGCTCATCCCGATGTACGCCATTGGTGTCTTCACCGGCTTCACCATGGCCGGGGCAGGGATGGTAAACACCACTTGACCCACAAGGCCGAACATTGGCGCAAGAGCGTGGCTGTCAACGGTGTCGCCGCAGTGGTGTGCTGCATTGTGGTCATCGTCTTCGCGGTGGCCGAGTTCACTCAAGGTGCGTGGGTGATCGTCATCGTCATGCCCATCATTGTGTTCGGGCTGGTTCGCACGAATCCGGAGTACCGAACGGAAGAGTTCGTGTTAGAAGAAGGTGTCGCCGTCCAGGCGTGCGAAGCGAAGATATTGCGCCGTCATGTCGTCGTCATTTTTATTGATCGGATCGACATGGCTACGGCGAGAGCCATTCAATATGCCCGAACGCTGTCACCGGACGACCTCCGTGCGGTGCACTTCAACATTGACGATCGACGATCGAGCGTGCTCATTGAGCGTTGGCAACAAGTCGGTCTGGCGCGACTGCCCTTGGACGTTGTCGATTGCCCGGACCGCCGGCTCGGTCGAGCCGCACTGGAACTGGCAGCTGAGTTGGCCGATGGCGAGACGGAAGTCAGCATTTTCTTGCCTCGCCGCTCGTATGGCAAAGCATGGCGACGATTCCTCCACGATCAGACGGCCGACCGCATTGTGGACATCGTCAGCCAGCTCTCCCATGTCAACGCGACCATCGTCCCGTTCATGGTTGCGCCCGGGATCGCCGACAAGTCCCCTTGGAGACACTCGTGCCGCCGGAAAAACGGTGGCGAGACGCCGAGAATTATCCGCAGTCCCACGCCCTCCCACTCTTTCCTCGGCACCATGCCGATCGCCGACCTCGAATGGCGACGGCGTGGTCGGGTGGCAGGACGGGTCAAGCGATTGCGGGTCCAGCCGCATGGCGGGGTGCAATCGCTCGAATGTGTTCTGGTCGATTCCAGTGGTCATGCCATCACCTTCGTGTTCCTCGGACGCAAGTCAATTCCGGGCGTTACTACCGGTTCGCGGCTGTTGGCCGACGCCATGGTGGGAGAGCATCACGGAAAACTGGCCATGATCAATCCCAACTATCAGCTCTTGTCGACTACGGAACACGCCGATACCCAATAATGCGGCGACGTGATGGCGGTCATTTAGCGGCGATGGGTCCGGGCCGATCGAAATTGTGGATTGTGTGGCCGATGTCGATAGTGGCGCCGATTGTGGTCGCCGCCCTGCTGATTCCTGGACGAGGACATCTCAACGCGGCCAATGACGCGCTCATCCTCGTCGTGGTCACCGTGGTTATCTCGACCTTTGGCTCCCGAATGGCGGCAGCCATGTGCGCAATCGCGTCAGGCGCTTCGTTCGATTTCTTCCTCACCCGCCCGTATGGATCGCTGAGGATCAGCAGGCAGAGCGATCTGGTCACTGAAGTGCTCTTTGTGGTGGTTGCCCTCATCGTCGGGGAATTGGCCACCAGGAGCCGGCACCATCAGAGCGCGGCGATGGAAGGGCGAACCGAGTTAGCACGAATCTCGGCGTGGCCGAGAGGATCGCCGACGGCGAGGAGCCGGCCTTTGTCCTTATGGCGGTTGCGGCGGAACTTCGCGATCTCCTGAATCTCCAGGATTGCCGGTTCGTCCGTGAACAACCGACGGGTAAGGGCGCCAGGATCGACAGCGACGGCTCGGTCCACCTGAACCCGGTGAGATGGCCGACCTCGGTTGTCGGGCTCCCCACCAGCCACGTTGAGTTGCCGTCCGAGGCGGCGGAAGGGTGATCGGCACTTTTATCCTGACGCCGACGCCGACGTCTCCGGTCTGCCATGAGCAATGCATGGTGGCGGTCGCGTTGGCCGATCAGTTAGGCACGGCCCTGACCGAGCAGGCTGTCTGAATTAGGCCGGAGATCAGCTCCTACGGGTCGTCTTGGGTGTCGACTCCTACCTAAGCCAGAGGTCTCGACAGTTCGAGCGGGACTGCCTGGACATTTGTCCTGGTCAGCTCCCCGTAGTCCGACCGGTCCGCTCCGTAACCTGACCAAAACAGTCGGAGTTATGATGTTTTACCCCCTCAGGGGCGGTCCCCAGCGGAAAGCGGCAGCATGACCCCCTCCCCGAGCAGCCATGAGTACGAATGCCCGACCCTTCCCCGACATCCCCCGGCATCCAGCGACGCTGGGCCGTGATGGTGATGCCGTATTCGGCCTGGCCCTGGTCGTCATGCCGGCGGCGTTCAACATGTTCAACAAGGCTCCGCAGGGCGCCGGATGTTGGCCCAGTTCAAGCCATTCATGACGACGGCCCGTCTGGACGGGTTTCAATCCGAACTCAGGGAGATCAACAGCGGCATTGCGCAGACCGACACCAGCGTCGTGCGTGCCCTCTTTACGCCCACCGGGCCGCCTTCAATGCGGAGTACCCCACCTTCGTCAGCTTCGATCGGGAGTGGCCGGCCATCGATCACACCATGACGACGCTGATGAACGAGGTGCAGGGCAACCTGGGCAACTACCAAGCGATGGCGGCGCTCCCTAGCTTCCGGTTGTTTCCCTGGTTTTTTGTTGGACCTGGGGCCGTGCTGGTGCTCGTCGCCCTCTTGTTGCTGCTCCGGCCTCGGCTCTGGCCAGCGGGTCGCATCGCCTTCGTGGTGGTTGGGGTGGCGCTGATCGCGGCCCCCGTGGTCTCCGGTATGTTCACCCGGGCGCCAAAGGCGGACAGATGATGACCGCCTTCAAGTACATCGAGACGACATCCAATGTCGAAAGGATCCAAAGCTATTTCGGCACCATGGCCGAGGGGCAGGGGGCCATCCGCCTGACATCGTGCCGGCGCTTGAGCACGCTGGGTACTCAACGGGGAAGATCCGAACTGACTTTCCCGCCGTCGCCACCCTCGATGCGCAATGGGTGCACATCCTGAATGACATGACGCCGATGATCGGTGCCATGAGCGACAACGTGGCCGCCTATCAGGCCATCTCCAGCCTGCCGCCCTTCCCTCTGTTCCCCTGGTTCTTTGTGGGTCCGGGGGTCCTGATCATCGGTTTGACCATGGCCGGAGGGCGGGGCGTACGGGTCGTAAGGTGCATGTCGAGCGCTCGGCTGCCGAGCGCGCTGCCGTCGTTCTCGGGAGTGTCGTCATGATCCGCCGGTTCGGCGCAGCAGTCCTTTCGCTTCTCGCCATGCGGTTGGCGTCTTGGGCTCGATCCGAATGCGGCCGGCGCCAGTTCCGGCACCCCCTTGGTGGGAACGTTCAAGCTGTCGCCCGGAGCGTGCTTTGGCGCGGCGGTGACGGGCACGTACTTCCGCATGATCTTTCCCAAGGGGAATGTGAAGACGGGCCAGTTCTTCGACGATCCCGATTCGGCGTGCCCCAACAAGACGTTCATCTTGGCGGTGCCGGGGGCGGCGGGGGGATTCGAGACCGGGAAGTTTCAGCCCAATCCAAAGCCGGCGTTCAACGCGCAGGGTGGCGCCCTCGCCAACCAGATCATTCAGCCGCAGAGCTTCACCGGTATCGCCTTCTCCCTCGCCACCGCCCAAAGGGATCCCCAGACGGGGCAACCAGTTCCCGCACCCAGCATCATCGACACCGATGGCAAGTTGTCAGGAAAAATAGAATCCTGGTCGGTTTCGTGGAACAAGCTGTATTTCAATCTGGGTTCACCCAAGCCGAACGGCGGGTATCCGGGCCTGACTCGACCCGTGACCGGTACGTACAACAGCACCACGCATGCCTACGTGCTGACCTGGACCAGCCAGGTGTCCGGGGGTCCGTTCAACGGGTTCACCGGGTACTGGCACCTGGCCGGCACATTCATCAAAGCGAAGGGATCGAAGTAACCGATGCGATTCATGAAATGGTTCTCGCTTGCCGTGGTGGCGCTTGGTGGCCTGGCGCTCAGTGGTCTCTCGGCCAGTCCGGCGTCGGCGGCCTCCACGCCGCTGGTCGGCACGTTCTCGATCACACCGGGAAGTTGCAGCGGCGGTAATGCCAGCGGCACCTACCTGCGCATGGTGCTGCCCGGAGGGAGCAATTCGGGCCCGTACTTTTCGAATAGCGACTCGCTCTGTAGCGATGCCACCTACACGCCCCTCTCGCCGGGAAGGCCGGAGGGCTGGTGACCGGCACCTACCTCCCGGAGCCCTCGCCCGCGTTTGACAGTTCCGGCAACTCGCTCTCCGATGAGATCACGTCGCCCGTCGCTTTCGAGGGCGTCAAGTTCGGAACGGCGACCAATTCGGTCGACCCGCAGACCGGACAGCACGTGCCGGCTCCCACCATCGAGGTCAGCGGCACCACTCTCAGCGGCAACCTTGAGGCCTTTGGCGTGTCCTGGAACAACCAGCAGTTCAACCAGGGATCTCCGAAGCCCGGCGGATCGTCGCCGGGGAACACCACTCCGGTGACGGGCACGTACAACCCGGCCACGGGGGCCTACACGTTGCAGTGGTCCAGCCAGGTGGTCGGTGGACCGTTCAATAACTTCTCCGCCTTCTGGAATCTCAGCGGCACCTTCACCCCATCGGGTGGGGCGAGCTCCAGCGCGCCGGGAACGTCAGGAGCCGGTGGCGTCGCCTCCTCGAGAACCTCGTCGACGAGTGCCTCGAGCGCCGCCCCGTCGACCAGACCGGCAGAGTCGAGTGGCACCACCACGACGACGGCACCGACGACGGGCACAGCCGGGGCGTCGACGCCCCAGACGAAGACAGTTACCAAGTCACGGGTGGTCCTGTCCTCCCGGACCATTTCAACCCATCACGCCGGATGGAATACCCCGAACTGGGTGCTGGCTCTGTTGGCCGTGGTGGCAGGGCTCGGTGTCGCAGGTCTGGTCTGGGCCGAAATGATCCGCCGGGAGCAAAAGCAGGGAGCAGGCGCATGAGCCAACAGGCCACTACGGAGCGCAGCAGCGCCCTGCGGCAGCTCTTCTCGTTCCCCAACCCGGTGAACGAGGTCTCGGCCCGATTGGTGGCCGGTGGTGTCGTGATCATGACGCTGCTCACCATCGGACTCAATCTCAAATGGGCCACCATCGTCATCGCCTACGGGTTCGTGGCCCGGGTCTTGACGGGGCCGACCCTGAGCCCGCTGGGTCAGTTCGTAACCCGAGTGGTGACGCCGAAGTTGTCGATCGAGCCGCGACCGGTGTCCGGCCCACCCAAGCGCTTCGCCCAGGGCATGGGTGTGGCCTTCTCGGTGTCGGCGTTGATCCTCACCGGCCTCGGGTACTGGGGTGCGGCACAGATCGTGCTGAGTCTTCTGGTGGCCGCCGCGCTCTTGGAATCGGTGTTCGGTCTGTGCCTTGGTTGCAAGGTGTTTGCTGTATTGATGAGATTCGGGGTCGTACCCGAGGAGGTCTGTGAGAAGTGCAACAACATTTGGGCAACGGCATGAGCCCGACCACGTCTCGATTCAAGCTCGTCCGCACCCTTTCGGCCGTCATCACGTTGGCGTCGGTGGGCGTGCTCAGCCTGGTGGTCGCCGAAAGTGGCGGCACCGTCAGCAAGCACACGGTGGTCACCCGGCACGTGGTGCACTCCCGGGTGAAGGAAGCACTGCCGGCCACGCCGGCACCGAGTTTGACCCCCGGCACCACCCCGGTGGCGACTGCTGCGCCAGCTACGACACCGACGGTGACGACACCGGTGGTGACAGCGCCCGCCTCGACGACACCGGCGACAACGCCGACTCCCACTGCACCATCTCCGACCACGACCGGTACCCACCATCCCGGACGTGACCGCCGCCGCACTGCCCGCCTGCCCCTTGGGTCTGTCCTCCCCGAAGAATCTCGGTGGGCTGGAGTCGCTCATCGGGTTCGCACCGGTGTTCGGTCCGTTCTCGGCGGAAGCCTTCGCGTCGGCGGCCGCTTTCCAACCGGTGCTTGAGCTCATCGGCCCGTTCCTGGTGGCCTTTGCCAATGCGTACGCGCCGTATTCGGCGGCGTTCGCGCCGCTTCTTGAACACGATCGAAAGCCTCGAGAACACCGGCTATGCGGCGCCTCATCGAGCCGCTCTCAGCGGCCTACCAAACGCAGCTCTTGACCGCTGAGACCCAGTTGGCCACTGCCTTGGCGCCCGGTGCGTCAGCGTTGCTCGACAACCCTGCCTCCTCGTGCCTGGTCGACATCGAAGGACTGCTGACCGGGGACAGTTGATGGGGGTGCTAGCGCTCTGATCATGTAGGGCAGATCCTGCGTGGTCAGGAAGCCGGGTGCGGCAGCACAGACATAGGGAATGGCGTTCACCGGTCCGTTGGCGTTGAAGGCCGGCACAATCGTGGCCAGCTCGTCGAGCGGCACCGGGAACGGCATGCTCAGGTCGAACGGTGCGTCACCGTGCACGCGGACTCGCCATCCGGTGGTTTGGAGTTCCCAAGCGGGATCAACATCAAGGGTGACGAAGGTGTACTGGTTGAAGCGCACCCGATCCACCCCCCGGCTGCGACCGATCACCGCCACACGCTCCGCGGCCAGGGTGCCCGCTTCGATGTCGCCGGCGACAATCGTCAGGCGCTCCTTGGCGACCGCCACACTTCCATCCGAGGTCCACTCGTCAATCTCGAAGCCGGCCAACTCCGCCAGCACGGACAGGGCGGGTTGGAATGCGCTCAGGAGGTGGTCCTTCCGACCCTCGGGATCGAGCGTGCCGGGTGACTTCCCGAACCCCATCTGTTCCAGCACCATGTGCGGCGACGGGCGGCGGGAAAGGTCCCCGAACTCGTCGATCTCAATGAGATCGACCTCGCGCTGCAGCGAGAGCAGCGCCAGCGGGAGCGTCTCGGTAATGAAGCCGGGGTCGCTGCCGCTCGACCACACCGAGGTCCCACCCCGTTGGCAGGCGTCGGCCACGCGGGTACGGTTGGCTTCGCTCAACGGTGCACCCCGAGCGATGAGGTCGGTGCAGGTCGTCACCACGTTGGTGCCGTGTTCCAGCAGGGCCACCATGTCATCGACCAACTCGTCTTCGGTGAGCCCGGCCCGGGAGCGCCCCGTGCCCGACGCTCGCGCCATGTACAGGCAGCAGTCTGCATCGAGTGTCAGGACGGCCTGGCGATCGAGCGTGGCACGAATGCCGGTCGGGGCCTCGCCGCACAGATCGCCGGCATCCGTGCCGTCCTTCTCGGGGTCATACACGAGCACCCCGACCAGTTCGAGCGACGGGTCCCGGATGACCTCGCGCAGCGATCGTTGACCCGTGTTGCCGGTAGCCCATTGGATCACCCGGTGACGTTCGGTAGCCATGTCTCCCCCGTTCCCTCTTCGAGATCAGCCGGGTGTCGGGCCAGGCCCGTCCGGGAGTCCAGGTTCAAGCCCGACACTGTTGAGAACGGCAGCCAGGCAGAGGTAGCCGCCGATGACGAACACCACCTCGAGGACCTGGGCCGGGTCGAAATACGCGGTGAGTTCGTTCCACGTTGGTTCACTGACGGCGAAGTCGTCGATCATTTCGTCCGTTGCGGTGAGGAGTGCCCGTTCGGTGGGTGTCCACACCTCGGCGGAGGGGCCGTGCCAGGCCCCTGCAACCTGCTCCTCGGTAAGCCCGGTGTCCATGCCCATACGGCGATGTTGCCGCCACTCGTAGCCCGAACGCGTCCTGACGGCAACCCGGAGGATGAGCAGTTCCCGCACCTTGGCCTCTAGCCGGGCGTGTTCGCCGGCCAGCATGTCGGTGAACGGGAGCCAGGACCGGCTCAGCTCCACGTGCTGGGCGAAGAGTTCGAGCACGACGGGCATCGGGGGCGCATCCGGGCCGCCGGACAGGTAGAGCTCGGGGCGGCGCAAGTGTTGCAAGAGGGTGGTGCGGGTGTCGTAGTCCCAGTCGGCGAAGGCCTTGGGGGCCAGCCGAAGTGGCTCGTCGGTCATTGGCTTAATCCTTCACGGCGTGCGCACGGGGAGCTTTTCCCATCCCCGCACGGTGGACGTTCGGGCCTGCACCGCGTGGTCCCAATCGATGTCCCACTCCGGGAACCGGCTCAGGACCTCTTCGAGCGCGATGCGAGCTTCAGCCCGAGCCAGGTGCGCTCCAAGGCAGAAGTGGATGCCGTAGCCAAAACTGAGGTGTCGCTGCACCTTGCGGTGGATGTCGAACTGGTCGGGATCGGGGAATTCGCGCTCATCCCGGTTGGCCGATGCGTTGAGGAGCAACATGATGCTGCCCTCGGGGATGTTCCGTCCATGGTGCTCCACGTCCTTGGTGACGTAGCGGGCCTGCACCGGTGACGGTGGTTCGTACCGAAGGCACTCTTCAACCGCCGCGGGGATCAGGCTTGGGTCCTGGACCAGTTGGCGGCGCTGCTCGGGATGATCGGCCAGGAGTTTGCCGGCCCATCCGATCAGTCGGGTTGTCGTCTCGTTGCCGGCTCCGGCCAGCAGCCCGATGTAGCCCAGAATTTCATCGCGGGTCAGCGTACGGACCGTGCTGTCCCGGTCGGTGAATTCCGGCATTGAGGAGTTCGGTCATGAGATCGTCCGACGGATGCTTGGCTCGCCAATCGATGTAGTCGGCATAGTTGTCATTCGATCCGAGATCACCCACTTCGGTGTACTCGGGCATGACGCCGTCCTCCAGGCGTAACCCCTCATCGATCTTTTCTCGCAATGCTTCCTGGTCGTCCTCGGGAATGCCCAGCAGCATGCCGATGGTGCGCATTGGGATCTCCGCGCCGAGGTCCGCAATGAAGTCGAACCCACCCTGGCCCATCAGTGGGTCGAGCGTCCGGGCCGCGAACGCCCTGACCTGCGGCTCGATGGCAGCGAGGCGACGGGGGGTGAAGACCCGGCTGAGGAGGCCCCGGTGTAGATCGTGGTCGGGTGGGTCCTCGAAGATGAACATGCCGGGCGGCATTTCGATCCTCGCCCTGATGATCTCGAGTACCGATCCCTTGGCCGAGCTGTAGGTCTGCCACTCCACCAGACCGCGCTCGACGTCGTCGTATCGACTGACGGCATAGAAGTCGTACTTCTCGTTGAAGTAGATCGGCGCCTCGTCGCGGAGCCGCTTCCAGAGTGGATACGGATCGGCATCGATGTCGAAGTCGTACGGGTCGTAGTACGGCTCCGTCGCAGCTGTGACCATGTCGCCTCGCTTGCGCCAGTTGAAGCTCCCGTTCGGTGGGGGAACGAAGGGGGAGAGTAGCATTATTGTGTGGCAAGAGCAGTGTTCTCATTTGGGGCGGCGTGCCGCTCATGACAGGCCAGGACACGTGGGCCACCATCCCTTCGATGTTGGCCTCGACCGCCGAGATTCACGCCCATCGTCCCGCCATTCGTGATGGTGCAACCGAGCTGACGTACTCGCAGCTCGAGTCGGCGGCGCAGCAATTTGCAGCCGCATTGGTGACGGCGGGTGTGGCCCAGGGTGACCGGGTGGCCATCTGGTGCCCCAACGGCATCCCATGGGTCGTGGGGGCCCTCGGCATCTTTTCGGCCGGGGCCGTGTTGGTGCCCATCAACACGAGGTTCAAGGGTGCGGAAGCGGCAGATCTGCTCCGCCGCAGCCGGGCCCGCGTCCTGATCACCGTCACCGACTTCCTGGGCACCGACTACGTGGCCATGGTGCGGGCCACCGGCACCGACTTGCCTGCGCTCGTGACCACCGTCGTCGCCCAGGGCCCGGTGAACGGGGATGCCGTCACCTGGGACACGTTCACGGCGCGGGCGACCGGGGAGGCGCTGGCCGAGGCGGCTCACCGTCGCGACGGCCTAGGTGCTGAGGACCTGTCCGACATCCTGTTCACATCGGGCACCACGGGCGCGCCCAAGGCGTGTTGATGACCCACGGCCGGACGCTGCAGGTGGCGACGGACTGGGTCGCCATGACCGGATTGCGTGCGGGCGATCCCTACCTGATGGTGAATCCGTACTTCCATATGTTCGGGCTCAAGGCCGGCATCCTGGCCTGTGTTGCCGCCGGCGCCACCATGCTGCCCGAGCCGGTGTTTGATGTGGATCGAGTGTTGTCCAGGGTGGCGTCCGAGCACGTGACGGTGCTTCCCGGACCGCCCACGCTCTACCAATCCATCCTCGACCATGGTCACCGCGCTGACTATGAGCTGAGCAGCCTCCGGGTGGGTGTCACCGGTGCCGCGGACATCCCGGTCGCCCTCATTCAACGGATGCAGGCCGAATTGCCCTTCTCACTCATCGTGACCGGTTACGGGCTGACCGAGGCCGGGACGGCGTGCTCCACGTCGCCCGGTGACGACGCCGAGGCCATCGCAACGTCCGTGGGTCATCCTCGTCCGGGATTCGAGATCCGCATTGTGGGCGAGGGGGGGCGTGACGTCGAGGCTGGCGGATCGGGCGAGGTGCTGGTCCGGGGCGGCAGCGTCATGGCCGGCTACCTGGACGATCCGGGCGAGACGGCCAAGGTGTTGTCGTCCGACGGGTGGCTGGCCACCGGTGACCTGGGTCGGCTCGATGAGGCGGGTCGCCTGCACATCGTCGGCCGGGTCAAGGACATGTTCATCGTCGGCGGGTTCAACGCCTACCCGGCGGAGATCGAGAACATCCTGGTACGCCATCCCGCCATCAGCCAGGCGGCGGTCATCGGGATTCCTGACGAGCGGTTCGGTGAAGTGGGGATGGCCTTCGTCGTGGTGTCCGGGGATGTCAGCTGAGAGATCCTTGAATGGAGTCGCGCCGAAATGGCCAACTACAAAGTGCCACGGGTGGTCGAGAGAGTCGACGAGCTGCCCTTGAATGCCACCGGCAAGGTGATGAAGGAAGTCCTCCGCGAGCGGGCTGCCACACGCGAGCGCGCGCTCATGAGCATCGACGGGAAGCCCGGGCTGTCGGCGTTGGCCGATCTGCGGGTGGTCGAACTCGGCGTCTGGGTCGCCGCACCCAGTGCGGGTGCGCTCCTGGCGGACTGGGGTGCCGACGTGGTCAAGGTGGAGCCTCCGAGCGGTGACCCCATGCGGCAGGTCTTCGGGTCCTTCGGCATGGGAGACGACTTTCCGAACCCGGCCTTCTCTCTGGACAACCGCGGCAAGCGCAGCGTCGTACTCGATCTGCGCCAGGAGGACGACCGGGCTCGCTTCGAGGATTTGCTGGCTGATGCTGACGTCTTCTTGACCAATGCCCGCCCAACGGTGCTCGACGGATTCGACCTGGAGCCCGAAGCCACGGTGCAGCGTCATCCGCACCTGGTGTACTGCAGTGTCAGCGGGTACGGCTCGCGCGGCCCCGACCGTGACCGACCGGCCTACGACGTCGGAGCGTTTTGGGGCCGGTCGGGACTGTCCATGCAACTGGCCAACAGCGAGGGTGTTCCCCTCAATGCCCGAGGAGGGATCGGCGATCACATCTGTGGCCTGGCCGCGCTGGGTGGCCTGTTGGCTGCCGTGCTCGAGCAGCGTCACACGGGCCGAGGTCAGGTGGTCGAGGTGTCCCTGATCCGGACGGGGACCTACGTGCTGGGTTGGGATATGAGCCTGCAGGCCACCCTGGGCAAGGTATCGAAAGCCGAATCCCGGTACGCCAACCAGGCCCCCTTGATGAATTCGTATTGCGCCAGCGACGGGCGTTGGTTCTTCCTGACTGGCCTTGAGGCCGACCGCCATATTGGTTCGGTCTGCCGCGCCCTGGGCCGTGAAGACCTGTTGGAAGACCCGAGGTTTGCCAATGCCACGGCGCTGCGCCGCCATCGCACCGAGGTGATCGCCACCCTGGATGAGATCATCGGCCAGGAACCGTTGGCGTTCTGGGCGGAGCGATTCGAGCAGGAGGGGGTGTGGTGGGCCCCGCGCAGGGACCGGCCGAGGTGCTGGACGATCCGCAGCTGGCCGCCACCGATGGTTTCTCGGAGTGCCCGACCCGGGGGGCGGCTCCTCGATGAGGGCGGTCAATGGTCCGGTCAGCTTCTCCGACGTACCGGTTAGTCCCGCGTCAGCCGCGCCCCGGCTGGGGGAGCACACCGACGCCGTGCTGGCCGAAGTGGCGGCCGGCGGGCGGAGAGGAACGCTCAGGCCTGACCTCGGGCGCGGGCCAGCAGGCCGTGGGCGATCACGATGCGTTGTATCTCGTTGGTGCCTTCGCCGATCACCATGAGAGGGGCATCGCGGTAGTAGCGCTCGACCGGGAATTCCGTGGTGTAGCCCACGCCCCCGTGGATGCGCATGGCCTCCATGCTGAGATCGAGCGCCGTCTCGCTGGCGAACAACTTGGCCATGCCGGCTTCCACGTCGCACCGCAATCCCTGCGCCTTGCGTTCCGCCGCGTTCTTGGTCAGCAAGCGCGCCGCCTCCAGGCGGGTGGCCATGTCGGCCAGCTTGAGGGCGATGGCCTGGTGTTCTCCGATGGGCTTGCCGAAGGTCTCGCGCTGCTGCGCATACGCCAGCGCAGCATCGAAGGCGGCCCGGGCGACACCGACCGCTCTCGCCGCGATGTTGATGCGGCCCACCTCGAGCACCCCAAGGATCTGGGGCAGTCCACGTCCGGCTTCCCCGATCATGTTGGCTGTCGGGATCCGATGGTCGACGTACGACATCTCGACTGTCTCCACGCCCTCGGTAGCCCAGCTTGCCGACGTGCTTGCTGACCGAGATGCCCTGGAAGCTCGGCCCCGGCTCCTTCTCCACGATGAAGGCCGAGATGCCCTCGTCGGTGCGGGCCGCCAGGGCCACGACGGAGGAGCGCTCGCCATTGGTCACCCAGGCCTTGCTGCCGTTGACGATGTACTCGTCGCCGTCCCGCCGGGCCCGGCAGGAGATATTACGGGTGTCACTCCCGGCGTCGGGTTCAGAAAGGGACAGCGCACCACGTCGTTCGCCCGTGGCCATGGAGGGAAGCCAGCGTTGCTTCTGCTCCTCCGTCCCGTGGGTCATGATCAGCGTGGCGGCCATGGTATGGGTGTTGACGATGCCGGTGAGGCTCATCCAGCCGTAGGACAGTTCCTCAATCACCCCGATGTAGGTGAGCAGGTCCAGCCCAAGGCCGCCGTAGGCCTCGGGAATGGTGACCCCGAAGAGACCGAGCTCTTCATCTGCTCGACGATCCCGGTGGGGAAGGTATCGGTGCGCTCGAGCTCACTGGCGACCGGGATGACCTCGCGTTGCACGAATCGTCGGACCGTCTCGATGATTTCGGCGCGGACGCCCTCGTCGACGGCATGCTGGGCTTCATTCGTCATGGTCGCCCTCCTCAAGGTGAAAACCCTACACATCGTTCTTGTTGACCCTCGATCTCAATTAAGAGAATATGATTTCCACATGGCGACGGGCATCATGCATCGCGGCCTCGAGGCTGCCGCGTCGAGATGCCCGGACGAACCGGCCGTGCTGGCCGGGGACGACCGCTGGACCTTCGCCGATCTGCATCGGGCCAGCAACGCCGCCGCCGCCCATCTCGCTCCTGCGGGGTGGGTCCAGGCCACCGCGTCGCTGTCATGACCTCCAATCGTCCGGAGTTCCTGGTCACGGTCAACGCCGTGAGCAGGCTCGGGGCGGCATCGGTCCTTCTCAATCCGGCCTGGAAGGCGCTCGAAGTGGAGAACGCCCTGCGCCTCACGTCACCGGTGACCGCAGTGGCTGACGGAGCGGAGCGGTCCTGTTGTCCACGCTCCTCGCGGCGTGCTCGATCTCGATGACGAATCGGCGGGACGAGCCTTCGACCGCCCCAGTGGCGGGCGTCGCCGACGTCGAGATCGGTGAAGACGACGATGCCGTGCTGGTCTTCAGTTCGGGCACGACCGATCGCCCAAGGCGGTCCGTCACACCCACGCTCCATTTCGCTGGCCACCGAGCACTGGTGCCTCGCCCTCGGTTGAGCCCACGACCGCTTCCAGGTGGCGACGCCGCCTTCGCACATCCTCGGTCTGCTCAATCTTCTCGCGGCCGTGGCCTGGCGCGAGGTCCGGTTGCATCGCCGCTTCGATCTCAACGAGATCTGCGGCGCATCGGGAGGAGCGGATGACCCTCGAGATGGCCGTGGCCCCTATTGCTCTCGCGATGGCGAACCACCCGGACCTTGAGCGTTCGATCTGTCTTCGCTGCGATACATCATGTGGGGCGCCACTCCGGTGACGGATCGGTGGCCAGGCGAGTCACGAGCGCGGACGGGTGTGCGCTGGCTCCCGGCCTATGGCACGAGCGAGGTGCCGGTGATCGCGTGCAACCCGGTGGATCGTCCGGCCGACTGGCGCCTGACTCTGCTGGGCTGCCCCGTAGGGCGTGGAGCTGCGGATCGTGGATCTCGATAGCGGCGCCATCGCTGGTGCCCGGCGAGATCGGGGAGGTCCAAGCCCGCAGTCGCCTCGGCCGATGGCGGGGTATCTGCCCGACTGGAGACGTTGCGGCGTTTAGTGATGGCTGGTATCGCACCGGCGACGTCGGGTGGCTCGAGGCCGAGGGCTGGGTCCATCTCACCGATCGCTCAAGGAGATGATCAAGGTCAATGGGTTTCAGGTGGCGCCGGCCGAGATCGAGGCAGTGCTGCACGGCCATCCTGCTGTCCTCGACTGCGCCGTCTTCGGTGTGCCCGACGAGCGGGCCGGCGAGGTGCCGGTGGCCGCCGTCCAGCTCGAACCGGCGCCGCAGTCAATCGCGGCCGACCTTGCAGCTGCTCGTGGGCGACACCTGGCCACCTACAAGCAGCTGCGACCGTCGTGCTGGTCGACTCCGTGCCGCGTACCCCTCGGCAAGGTCCTTCGTCGGACCTTGCGCGACGAGTGGCTGGCCGGGCCTCTGTCGGCCTTCGGCGGTGGACGCGGCTGACGGACGTCCGGCTTTCCTCCGAGCAGGTGGCACTGCGCGAGACGGTGTCCAAGGCCGTGGCTCGCCTCGGCCCTCATGCGGTGGCCGACCTTGACGATGCCGATCGCCGGCAGGCGCTCGATGCTGCGGTGGCTGCGGCGGATGGCGGGAACTGCGGACGGCGCCGAGGGGCCGGGCGCCCTGGGTTCGGCGGTCGAAGCGGCGCTCGTGGCGGCGGAGCTGGGTCAAGGCCTGGCCGACACGCCGTTCCTTGGACCGTCCCTGGCGGCCGACCTCGGCGACTCGTCGGTGCCCCGCCGGCGACCGAGCCCGAGACGGTGGCGCTCCGTGGCCGATCTGTCCCAACCGGCCACAGGCAGGCACGGGGAGCTGCCCTCGACGACAGTGGCCATTGATGCGGACTGGTGCGCCGAGAGGCCTTGGTCCTCGGCCGATGTCGGGCTCCGAGAACTCGGTGGGCAGGGTCGAGCCTAAAACCGAGAGGTTGAAGGGACTGACTGAACGGCCATCCG
>CAVSTF010000017.1:0-27347 GCA_963730785.1 uncultured Acidimicrobiaceae bacterium | reverse complement strand
GTTTATGTTGCTTTCGTTAAGTTTCGTATCCTGCCACTCGTTCACGATCCGGACACGAGCGTGTCTACGATGCCAGCTATGTCATTTGTCGAGGTCACCACGCCCCAGCCCCATGTCGCCCTGGTCACGCTGAACCGTCCGGAGCGGATGAATGCCATGGCGTTCGACGTCATGATCCCGTTCCGGGACCCTCTGCGCGAGATCGGCTGCGACAATGACATCCGCGTCGTGGTCATCACCGGTGCCGGGACGGGATTCTGCTCGGGCGCCGACCTCGAGGATCCCGGGACGATCCCCCACATTGGACGGCTGACCCTGCCCACCCTGGCCCTCCGCTCAATGGAGCTGCTCGACGACGTGATCGCCACCATTCGCCGGCTGCACCAGCCGGTCATCGCGGCCATCAACGGCCCCGCCATCGGTGGGGGCTTCTGCCTCGCCCTTTCGGCCGATATCCGGATCGCCGCCGACGCCGCCTACTTTCGGGCCGCCGGCATCAATAACGGCCTGACGGCGGCCGAGCTCGGGATCAGCTTCCTCCTGCCCCGCAGCGTCGGCCAGTCGCGGGCCTCGGAGATCATGCTCACCGGTCGCGACGTCTCGCGCCGAGGAAGCGGATCGCATCGGGCTCGTCTCGCAGCGTCGTCAAGGGCGAGGCGCTTCTCGACTACCTGCTACGACACTCGCGGCCCGCATTATCGGCTGGAGCCGAGCCGGGTATTGAGCTGACGAAGCGGCAGCTTTGGAACAGCCTCGACGCCTCCAGCCTGCAGATCGCACATGGACGCCGAGGGAACGGCCCAGCTCTTCGTCCGCATCACCACCAAGAACTTCGAGGAGTCGATCCGGGCCCGGCGGGAGAAGCGCCGCCCGGTTCCCGACTTCGTCGACTGACTACGGGGCGTTGACCAGCGAATGGGCCGCCATGTCGAAATAGGCCTGCAGCTCCTCGGCATCGATGGCGCGCAGGCGTCGTCTCGACCATACGTGCCGACCGCCGCTGCATGTGCCGCAGCCACGCGTCCCGCTCGGCCGGACCGATGACGAAAGGGGCGTGCCGCATTCGTAGCCTCGGGTGCCCACGCAGCTCGTTGTAGGTCGCCGGCCCGCCCCAGTACTGCATCAGGAAGAGGGCCAGGTGCTGACGTGCCTCGGTCAGATCTTCCGGATAGAGCGGCCGTAGCAGGGGGTCCCCGGCTACGCCCAGGTAGAAGTCGGTCGACCAGGTCGGTGAAGAACTGCTCGCCACCCACCCGTGTCGAACAGTGTGTCCACGGAGTTGACGGTAGACGCTCTAGACTGCTCCCCGATTCGCGGCCGTAGTTCAATGGTAGAACCTCAGCCTTCCAAGCTGATCATGCCGGTTCGATCCCGGTCGGCCGCTCTAGAGAAGTACCTGGCCAGCACCTATTACTTGTCCACAGCAGATGACTCCACGAGGCTGAAACGGCCCGCAGACCTTTTTTAGACCTCTATTCGCTCGACATTTTTGATTAGCTCCAGAGCCCCAGTTCACTGGGGGGCTCTCCCCAGTGCCGAAAATCAACTCGCTATGGGAGATTCACTGACGTAGATCCCGATCGACGATGCCACTCCAACACATAGGCACCGTTTCCTTCCACAATGACGTGGGCATTCAGCTGCGATTCCGTAAAAGTCACCGCGTTAAGAATGTGGGGAATCGAAATGAGTCCAGTCGGGTGCACCTCGTCAACGACCAACACCACCACATTGGTATGCACTGGGATAGGGCTGCCAGCCGAATCAAAGGGATAGATGTACTTGCGTTGACCCAATCGCCCCATCAGGGGCACGGACGCAATGACTTCGGCGTTGCCCGGTATACGGAGCCAGCCTTCGTGCAATGTCGCCGCCTCTGCAGGTGAGTAGAAATTGTCTGTTGCGTTCTTATGCGGAGACGGTGGCAGTTGGTTGGCATCAAATACGACTGCCGAGACCAGCAACGGTATCGAGGCAAGAACCACAGATCCACTTAGCAAGTCGCAGTTGCTTCGACCACGTCCACAAGAGTCGGCAGCAGCATCACCAATGCCCACTAATAGAAATGGGTACACGGCGAATTCCTGAAAAGGAGTCTCGATGAAGAGCGGGCTGTACTGGATCGTTGAAGTGAGCAGAGTGATGAAGGGAACGCCGAATCCCCACGGGCTCACAAATCCAGCCATCCCAACGGGACGCATGTACCCGAGAATGAGGCCGATCCGTCTTCCAATGAGCGCTAACGGCAAGCTGGGGTGCATTACGACGCCGCCCGCTATGAGAACGAGTCCTCCGAATCCGGCAGCAACTTCCGGTCGGCCCGCCAAGTACGAATAGCCGGCAGATATGAGTGATCCCTTGTTGGCCCCCAAGGACGAAATCAGTCCGACCCAACCGATCCCACAAGTGATAGTCAGGAGGCCCGTCAGTCTCGTTCTCTTCATTGCGAGGGCACCCGAAATGCCTAAGCCGATTGCGTAAATACCTCCGATGTCTCCGCAACTCAGACAGAACGCCAGCCAGAGCCAAAAGCGTTTCTGCCTCCCGGCCCACAGGTCATATCCCGCCAACACGCAGAAGAACACGGCCGTCGGTTCGAAATGAAAGTCAAGAGCGACGGTCTGATACACCTCGGGATTCAACAGCAGCGCAACTGTCGAGATGGCTGTCGCCGCACCTCGAGCTCGCGCCGAGAGACCTTGCCGCTCCAGCGCTGCCACTATCCAAGTGAGCACCACCAAGTTGGTCCCGGCAATCGATGCGTCTTGAACGACCAGCAAGGCGAATGATGAGTGAAAGACGGGATACAACAGGGCCAAAGGCCACATGATGAGCTCAAAGTGATTATTTACGTACGGGAATCCCGAGATAGTCGAATATGGATCGAAGTGACCCTTGCCGATTTCAGTCCAAGCGGAGTTGAATTCGGCGAAGTCGATCCCCAGATTGAATCGATTGAAAATATGCACCGACAGCAGAATCAGACCTGCAAACTGAAGGAACAGAGTTCCGTAGCTGGCGATGACGATTCGAGACAGCCGACACCCTGGAGAAGGTCGTAACTTCATAGTGGAAGTTGGCGGAGGGACTCGTCAGGATCCGTACCTTGCTTAGGACTGCCAGCTGCCGGAAAACGTGGCGTCTCCGAAGCTGAAGATGCCGCCGTCAGAAGCAACCAACCAGTAACCGTTGCCATCTGAAGAAGAAGCCATACCGACGATCGGTTGGTTCAGATGGGTGGCCCCCGTAGATCCTTGAAACTTGGCATCTCCGAAGCTGAAGATGCCGCCGTCAGAGGCCACAAGCCAGTAGCCCCTACCGTCAGGGGTTGCTGACATGCCCACGATCGGCTTGTTCAGATGGGTGGCCCCCGTAGATCCTTGAAACTTGGCATCTCCGAAGCTGAAGATGCCGCCGTCAGAGGCCACAAGCCAGTAGCCCCTACCGTCAGGGGTTGCTGACATGCCCACGATCGGCTTGTTCAGAAGCAGAGCACCAGTCGAGCCGTAGAAGGAAGCGTCCCCAAAGGTGAAGATCCCGCCGTCAGACGCGACGAGCCAGTAGCCCTTTCCGTCAGGGGTGGAACTCGTCCCGACCACAGGATGATTCAGCGAAGTCCCACCTATTGAACCTAGGTAGGGAGAGGCGAATGCCACCACGCCACCTTGGGCACTCACCTCGCGGTAGCCGTCGGTGGCCGAATCCACACTCATTCCAACCACGGCGGAAGTTCGGATCTGTCCGTACGTCGACTCGGTTTGTGCGAACTGGTCTTCGTGGAGGCCACCGCCACTGGTCACGGCATGGCAGACCAACGATGCGGCGCACGAGACGCCAGTTAGCGGGGAGCCGGACCCTGTGTCAATGGACCACGAGGCGCCATTCCAGCTCTCGATGACTGAGTCTCCCGAACCAAAGGTGTCGGTCAGAGGAAGGTATCCACCAACACCGATGCAGAAGGACGCACTGGTGCATGAAACCGCAGTGAGATAGTTGGCCGCCTGCCCGGGCAGAACGTTCGGACTTGAAGTAATTGACCAGGACTTCCCATTCCAGGACTCGACCAAGGTGCTGGGGTACTCCGACGTCCACTCGCCCACAGCGGTGCACGAGCTGGCGGAAATGCAGGAAACGCCCGAAAGGACCGATTGATAGGCAAGGACATTGGGCGATGGTTCAACTAACCACGAAGTGCCATTCCAAGACTCAACCAGCGTGTCGACTGTCCCTCCGTAGGTGTTTGGATTGCCAGCGCTCCCTACCGCGACGCAGGCGCTTGCTGATGTACACGAAATACCTGAGAGGGTGGCTTTCGGGCCAATCGTTGGATTGTTGCTCTCGACGGTCGACCACTGCGTTCCATTCCACACTTCGATGAGGGTTGACGTCGAGGAGCCTCCCTGGGAGCCAACGGCCACACAGGATGTAGTGCCAGTACACGAGACGCCATTGACGACATCGGTCTCGCCAGACACTGGTGATGCCATGTCCACCAATGACCATGAGACGCCATTCCATGACTCGGCGAACGTTCCACCTCCGCCGATGTTCCCGACGGCCATGCAGCTACTCGAGGAGGTACAGCTCAGACCGTCGAGCGTGTCATTACTCGACCCGGCGGGACCGGAGGTCGCAACCACGGCCCACTCATTGCCATTCCAGATTTCAGCCAGCGGTTCGCTGGCTCCTACCTCCGACGCCGTCGACCCAACAGACATGCAGAATGAAACTTCAGGACAAGAAATGCCCAAAAGCGTGCTCTGAGACGAGTTGGGTGGAGTTGGAGTGTTAGCTGTCGTCCAGATCGGTGCGGTCAAAGACCCCACAGGTGCTGAAGAACCGGCTGAACCAGCTATGCCGGCCATCAGTAGTGAGCCGAGACCGAGTAGAGCGACGACACGAATCAGGAATATACGCATGCACCCAATCCTGATAACGAGACTCAGATTGGAATAGGGCGCATCTACCCAATCCCGTTAGGCACAATTGCCTAATTGTTCCGAGATGGTGCCTAGCTTCCTAATCTCTCGGACTCGCTACGTCATAATCGTGAGTGGCGTTAGCCGTCGGACTCCTACGCCAGGATCGGTTTCACGAACCCAGCCCACTTCTTGCGCCAAGCAAGTGCCAACAACACACGCACGGGCAGTGGCGGACCGTCAGGTTGCTCGCCTTGGGGCGTCGAACGGATCACCTCATCGATAGCCCCGACGGCACATGCCATCTGAGGCTTGGGAATGCCCCGAAGGGCTTTAGTCCCCAATTGCTCCCATATGTCGTAGGGGATCCACTTGGCGTACATGGGGAATATCTCGGCGTCCTCCCGGTCCAGATGGGGGAAAAATAGATCCCGTAGCTCCATGACGGCCGCATTGATCTCGTCCCTACCCGCTACGTCGGGCGTTTTCTGAAATGAATCGATGGCGGCACTGATCTTCTTCATCAGCTGATCCATCTGTTGATGATCCACGCCGAGTTCGTCAATGAGGGGCTGAGCGTCCGGATAGAAGCGGGCCAGTGTCGGGAAGTCCTCGAGGTCTTCGTTGTGATGGTGGTAGTCGAGGATCGCCGAGTAGTACTCCCAATACGGCCCAACTGAGGATTGGAGAGCCGACGGCTCCTGTTTTGCCGTGGCATCGACCAACCTGGTCAGGCCCAGTCGGAACATGTTATGAACCACCTGGATCAGCCGGACGTCCGCCTTACGATCGGTCCTGTTCATTCGAATCCCCTTGCATTCGAGTACCGCTCCACCGGCGATGAGCCAACGACTCAATGGTGAGGAACACGGTCGGTTTTGTCATCCGTGCTGGCACGGACAAACAGGAATTCGCCCGCCAGACCCCTTATGCCGCCCCTGCTCGGCCACTGAGCGATACTGGCATCATCGTCACCTTGTCGCAGCCAGGAGTACCGCATGTCCAAGCATGATCGACGAAGCGAGCTGTTGGATTCCTACGAAAACGCCGCAGTAATTGTGTCTGGAATCAATGCCGCTGACCTCGGCCGGCCGACACCGTGCGACAAATATGACGTGGCCGGTCTGATCGACCACCTGGTCGAAGCGGGCTACCGGGCGGCCGCTCTTGGCCGAGGCCAAGCGCCTCCACCCGGGGACCTTTCCCCCCATATTGAGGCGTCGGACGCCCCCAGACACCTACGCCACGCCGCCGCGGACGCCGCGCAGGCATGGAGCGACGATTCGAGATTGTCGTCGAAATTCACCATGCCATGGGGCGAGGAATACACTGGCGCGACCCTGGTCGATATGTACCTCGCAGAGTTGGCCACCCACGCCTGGGATCTGGCTCAGGCCACCGGTCAGATCGATGAATTGGACGCTTTCCTCGCTATCACGGCCCTCGAGGGGGCTCGGGCCACGATCAGACCTGAGTACCGCGACATGGTGGAACCAGGATCTCCGTTCGGACAGGAAGTGTCACTCCCGCCAGACGCCGACGCCTGGGACCGCCTTGTCGCCTTCATGGGACGCGACCCGAGGGCTCAATGATTGCGCACGATGCAATTGGATCGGCCCTGTCCTGGAACGGCCCGTTGTGAAGGAAATGGACGTCGCTCCGTTGATCGCCGCCGGGATTTACGATCCCGCCAGCCCAACCGCGGCGGAACGGCTTGAGCTCATCGAACACCTCTTTAAACGATTCACTCCTGAGGACATCATCAAGACCTCTCCGGGCGGACTGGCGCGCCAAACCGATTGATCAGGTGAAGTGAGTGCCGTCGATCGTGACATCAGCGGGCCGTCTGTCGAATGTAGATACTGATATTGGCCAGAAGACCCTCAGCGTTCACCTCAAAAACTAGGCACTCGAAGGTCTCCAACGGTCCACTCTCAACCACGATGGTCTCTCTAAGTTCGACCATGGCTCGTTGATCCCCGAGTGCATTTACTCGATCGATGTCCATTCGATAGCCGGGCAACGACGGCATCGTCCGCTTGAGGAATGACAAGTACTCATCGATCCCTTCGACATCATCGCCAAAAGG
Organism: uncultured Acidimicrobiaceae bacterium; assembly: GCA_963730785.1. Lineage (GTDB taxonomy): Bacteria > Actinomycetota > Acidimicrobiia > Acidimicrobiales > RAAP-2 > Bog-473. The sequence continues at coordinate 20,339 of CAVSTF010000017.1, read as the reverse complement.
TCCGTGTCGGACGACATCGTTGGCAACACACTGCGACACGGTGGGCCAGTCCTGCTGGGCTACGGCGTGCAGGTATCGCTCGGCCAGCGCTCCGACTGAGTCGATCGTTTCTTGTACCACGCTCTCACGGTAGCCCCAAGCGGCTCTCTTTGGGCTCCATGACTTTGAGAGCTGCGTTGGTGTGACCGGAAGGACGGAGCCATCCTGGCGGTACCAGGGTGCTGAAAAACCCGAGCGAGGCGCCGCAGATAGTTACCCATGCGGCGTCTCGCAATTCATACCAAGGAAGGTGAGCCGGATTGGCATAGAAACGATTTGGTAAATGCGGCCCGCTGAAATGGTGCGCCACCAAACCAATCCATATCCCCGCGGTCAACAAGGCCAGTAGTGCTCCGAGCGCAGTGAGTACTCGCAAACCGGATAGCCCGCCAAGCACCATCAATACACCCAGCAGCAGTAGTACGAAGCCCACCGACTTCAAGTAGGTGTGATCAGTAACCAAGGAGTAGTTGAGCATCCTCGAAAGAGATGTGTGGTCCATCCTCGGTATGTTCTGCCCTGATCGGATGTCCATCCATCCGAAGAATCCGCCAATTCCGGTTGCCACCCCGCAGACGCAGGCCAGAATGGCCATGGGCAGGCGGTGGCGGATCATGTAACCAGTATTCGGAACCGAGCCAGGGACATCCATATGGCCTCCACCCGAAAAAAGGTGGGGCTGACCCCCCTTGATGCCAGCGCTTGAGCTGAGAGTGACTAGCGAGTTTCCAGTCGGGCAGCCATCTCCCGATACCGACTCACCGGAATGAGGTGGATGCCGTCAAAGGCATCCGAATGTCGAATCTCTTCGATCAGCTCGCAGGCGATTTCGATTCCGGCATCATGGTCGGACTCAAGTCGTTCGATGATAGGAACCGGTACGGCCAACTGAGGGACTTCAGCCGAGAGCTTTCTTGCCATGGCGACGCTCGGGAGGACCATCACTCCAGCAAATACCGGTCCTTCAAAGTCATTCGACGCGCGCCAATGCAACAATTCAGTGGCTGAGAAAGTGACTTGAGCCAACAGGAAATCGGCCTCGCGCTTCCATGACGGAATCGATCGCAAGGCAGTTGCGCCTCCGATCCGGAAGCCCTCCTTGATGTCTGCCCGCTGAGAGAACTGCCGCGCTTCTGAAATCATTGACCGGACAGTGAGGTCGTCGGACCGGGTGCCTGTTTCGGGTCGGTCGCCATAGACGAATAGGAATTCACTCACTCCATAGGCCGTTGCCGTGAGAAGGTCCCGATGAAATCCGAGCACATTGCGATCTCGGGCATTGATGCAGGCGATAGATCGACCACCCATGAGCTGGACCTCGTGGGCGACGGCAATGCTCGATACCGTTGACCGCCCGATGTGGTTGTCGGGAATGAGGAACGCATCGGTGATTGGACTCAGAACGCCAATTTGATGTCGGACGTGTGTCAGGTCCGGTCGGGTTGCTGGTTCGATCTCGCAGATGATTTCGAAGGGTCGAGGCACGGACATACGGTAGTCCTGGCGACCATTAACCTGCCCTCGTGCAGGCCGACCCCTCCGACAAGCAGTCAGTTCCGCAACGTCGTCGCATTGAGCATCGGACTTCACAGCTACCAGTCTGGAGTCGGTTGCTCTACCGGTTTGAGCACTACGCCTTCCTCCCGGCGGTTGCCCTCACGGTCATCGCTGCTGCGATCGCCCTGCTGGTCACGATTGTCCTCCTCGGATTTCCGAAAGATTGGGTGGATGCCTTCGAGATCTCGGCCTCGTCGATCACCCTGGTCATCGTGTTCGCCATTCAACACACCCAGGGACGTGAACAAGCCGCTACCCAACGAAAGCTCGATGAGCTCATCCGGGCGACCCCCGGAGCCGACGAGTCGCTCATGATGCTCGAAGAGGCATCGAGCCAAACCATGCTCAAGGTCGAAGGCGAGCAACGGGACGTTCGGCTCAACTCTCCTGATACCGACACCTGAAATCCCCCGCTATCTTTCAGCTGAGTATGAGCAATCGGGAGCTGACCCCATGGCCAAGCTGATTTTCTCAGCCATTGCCTCACTCGACGGATTCATTGAAGATCTGACGGGCCGCTTTGAATGGGCCGAGCCTGATGCCGAAGTGATGAGCCACGTCAATGAGCTCGAACGCTCCTTCGGCACCTGTTTGTACGGCCGCCGTATGTACGAGACGTTGGTCTCTTGGGAAACCGCGGGCGATGAACCTGACTTACCGGAGGGCAGCCGTGACTTCGCTGAAATCTGGCGAGCCGCCGACAAGGTTGTGTACTCGACCACCTTGGACGCAGTGTCGAGTGCGAAGACCAGGATTGTGCGGAAGTTCGACCCCGACGTCATCAGGACTATGAAAAAGGAACTTCCCCGTGACCTTTCGGTGGGCGGTCCCGAATTGGCCGCCCAGGCGTTCCGGGCCGGTCTGGTGGACGAGTGCCAACTCTTCCTGCTCCCCGTATCGGTGGGTGGTGGCAAATCTGCCTTGCCCAGTCATATGCGCCTTGGCCTGGAACTGCTCGATGAGCACCGATTCACCGGTGGAGCCGTCTACCTCCACTATCGGGTTCGGACTTAATTATCAGGAAATCCGGAATTGTGGTGGGACGCGACCGCCATGAACAGTGTCCATTGACGTTGTACTTCCAATGATGGAGGAATCTTGGTGAAGCGGCCCAGCGACTCGGACAATGCAGCCTGGAAGGCACTCGGTGCCCAGCTGTCCCGGCGCCAGTTCCTCGGCGGCGCCATGGCAGCCAGCGGGCTCTCAAGCAAGCTCTATACGCACGCGTCACGGATCATTGAGCAGGCGGCTTCAGTGTCGGCGGGCGGGACCGGCAGTCTGAATGACATTGAACATTTCGTGTTTGTCATGCAGGAGAATCGATCCTTCGACCACTACTTCGGGACCTACTCAACGACTCGAGGTTTCTCAGACAAGTACGTCTTGCCCCAGATCGTGAACGGCAAGAAGTACTCCGTCTTCGAGCAGTTCGGGTACGCACCGGGCGTCGGGGTTACTCCCAATGGGTACACCCAGCCTTTTCACGCCAATACGTTGGATCCCACCGTCGATGCCATCTGTCTTGGTGACCCGATTCACGAATGGGGACCACAGCACGCCTGTTGGAACGGCGGGAAGATGGACAACTGGCTGCCCACGCATCTAGGTACCGACAACGACACCCATGGCACCATCGTGATGGGCTACTACAACCGGGCCGACATACCGGTGCATCATGCGCTGGCCGATGCGTTCACCTTGTGCGACAACTACCACTGCTCGGTACTGGGTCCCACGTACCCCAACCGCCTGTACTGGATGTCGGGCACCATCGACCCCGATGGGCTGAACGGTGGCCCCTTGGTCGAGACGTATGACCTCCAAGGCTCATTCAACCAGTTCACGTGGCAGACCTACCCCGAAGTCCTGGAGGATGCCGGTGTCAGCTGGAAGGTCTACCAAAGCCCGGATGCGGTTGAAGGGTTGGATACCTCCTACCAACTCGACAACGTGCTTCGCTATTTTGCGCAATACCTCGACCCCCTCACTCCCCTCTCCCTAAAAGGACTGACACCGACTTACCCGGGCACGTTCGAGCTCGATGTCGCCAATGACAACCTTCCGCAGGTGTCGTGGATTGTGCCCATCTACGAGGAGAGCGAGCACCCGTCGTATCCGGCCGCCTGGGGCGCCTACGCCCTGGCCGACATTCTCAAGACGTTGACCTCAAATCCGAAGATCTGGGAGAAAACCGCCCTCATCATCAGCTACGACGAGAACGGCGGCTTCTTCGATCACGTGCCCCCACCGGTGGCGCCGGAGGGAACGCCCGGCGAGTACTTGACTGTTCCACTTTCGTCGGTTGATGAAGCGGCGGGCATTGCCGGTCCAATCGGTTTGGGCTTCCGAGTGCCCTGCCTGGTCATTTCGCCCTACAGCGTGGGTGGCCTGTACGCCTGGGACACGTTCGATCACACATCACAGCTGCGCCTATTGGAAACGAAGTTTGGATTGGAGGTGCCCAATCTCTCCGCCTGGCGTCGTCAGACGGTCGGCGACATGACCAGCGCCTTCAACTTTGCCGCTCCACCTACGTACACGGTGCCTCTATTGCCGCCCGCCGACCCGTTCAATCCGCAGGTGTTGCTCGACGTCGCCGTGGATGCGGAGACCAACCAGGTCAATGCCGGCCTGCCGTATCCGGTGCCGCCGAACTCGATGCCGGTTCAGGATCTATTGCCCAAGCGACGTCGCTCCAGCGGACCGGTTTGACGTCAGTGGGCGGCGATGGCCGGCTCCTCGGTGCCGAGGTAGCTGGCGATCACCGCTGGGTCGGCCAGCACTTCGGTGGGGGTGCCTTCGGCGATGATGCTGCCGAGTTCGAGTGCCACCAGTCGATCGCACAGCGATGAGATGAGCGCCATGTCGTGGGCGATGACCATCATGGCGCAGCCGGTCTCGGTCGCCACGGTACGCAGGAGCGGCCCGAGCGCCTCGGTCTCGGCCTGAGCCACACCGGCCGTCGGCTCGTCGAGGAGGAGCAAGGCGGGCCGGTGGGCCAGGATGCACGCCAACTCGACGATGCGCCTGGTGCCGGTCGAGAGTTCGCCGGTGGCCCGGTCCCGGTAGCCGCTGAGTCCCAACATGGTGATGATCTCGTCCACCCGCTCGCTGGCCCGAGCCTCGGAGTCAGTACTGGCTGGCAACCGGAAGGCTGCCGCAAAGGGATCCCGATTGACCAGGTGTCGTTCCAATGCCACCTTGATGGTCTCGGCCACGCTCAGGGTCGGAAAGAGCCGGGCTTCCTGGAAGGATCGTCCCAGTCCACCGATCGAGCGGGCGTAGGACGGCATATTGGTCACGTCGACGCCGCGCAGCTGGATGTCACCGCTGTCCGGGTCCAGGAAACCCGAGACGAGATCGAACAGCGTGGTCTTGCCGGCCCCGTTGTGACCGATGAGGCCCGACGATCTCCCGTCGGCGCTACCGACAGCGACAGATCGTTGGTGGCCACAATCCCGCCGAACCGCTTGACCAGGTTGGTCACCCTGAGGGCAGGTTCACCCGACTCGGTGTTCAACATGCTCGATCGGCTTCGCCGGTGTCGGTGTGGCACCGTTGGTGGCGGGCGCCTGGCACGCTGGGGTATCCGCCGCCGATGAAGACGGCCCGAAGGAGGTCAGGCCGATCGAGCAGATCGGCAGAAGGGCCACTGAATCGCACCTGGCCCTTCTCCAGGAAGGTCGCTTCCTGAGCGACCAGCAACGCAACCTGGACCGACTGCTCGACAATGATCACGGTCGTGCCCTGACGGTGGATCTCCTTGACCGCTTCGATCAATGGCGCCACCACCGTCGGAGCCAGACCCGAGCGACAGCTCGTCGATGCACAGGAGACGGGGCCGGACCAGGAACGCCATGGCCAGCGACAGCATCTGCTGCTCCCCGCCCGACAGGTTGCCGGCCGCCGTGTTGGCACGGAGCCGCAGGATGGGGAAGCGCTCCATGGCCTCGGCGCCGGGCTTGCTCGGCTGCCCGATGATCGCCGCGGAGGGGCCATGACGCCACTCGCAGGTTCTCCATGACGGTCAGCGACGCGAACACGCCGCGACCGCCCGGCATCATGGTTAGTCCCCGGCCGACGATGCGCTCGGTAGCCTCGTGACGTGATGTCATGCGCCGTCGAAGGTGATGCGCCCCCTCGTGGGCCGGGAGCAGTCCGGTGATGGACTTCAGCAGGCTTGACTTGCCGGCCCCGTTGGTGCCCGAGCAGGGCCACCATCTCGCCTTCTCGCACCGTGAGGTCGATGCCGAACAGCACCTGCATGGAACCGTAGGAGGCGTTGACGTTGCGACAACGCAACAGACACGTTGTCCTCTGAGTGCGCCATCGTCGAGCCGTCGACCCGGATGACGGTCGGCGGGATGACCATCGATATCGACGGGTGGCTCATCGAACTTGGTGCCGTCGCCCCAGACGCTTATGTCCATGCCATGACGCCGGGCGAGCAGGACCAACACCCGGTCACGGGCGTTCTGGAAGACGCCGGCCAGACCGCCCGGGAAGACGGTGAGCACCACGAGCAATCCCGTGCCAGTCAACAGAATTTGCAGATGCGGGTATGCGATCCCAATCCACTGGATGAGAGCCACGCCGGCCAACGCGCCACCGATCGACGTCAGACCCCCGATGACGACCATGGAGAACAGAATGAGACTGTCCGCGGAAGGAAAGGAGGAACCGACGTTGGTGCTGCTCGCCGTGCCGACAATCACGACGTAGAGCCCGCCGGCCACTCCCGCAATGAGGCCCGACAGGGCGAAGGCAGCCAACCGGACTCGGTGGTTGGAACGGCAGCCGCTTCGGCGCCTCGCAGGTTGTCCCGAGTCGCCAAGACTGCTCGCCCGAATCGGGCCCGTCGAATCCCGCTGGTCAACAGCAGATGGCCAGCACCAGCATGCCCAGACACAGCACGTAAAGGTCACCCTCACCGTGGAGGTTGAAGCGTTGCCACAACACCGGACGAAGCACGGAAGAGGGCAGAATCGAATTGAAGTTGGCGGCATTGAAGAAGAACTCGTCGGCCGCCACGGCGAAGGCCAGCGTGGTGACGGCCAGATAGAGGCCGCGTACCCGAAGTGCGGGCAGGCCGAGGATGACGGCTCCCAGGGCGGCGGCAAGCCCACCGCCCGCCAAGGCGAAGAAGAGATCCACGTTGAGATGCGTCATAAGATCGCCGGCGGTGATCGCCCCCACTCCGACCAGCGCAAACTGCCCGAGGCTGATGGTGCCGCCCCAGCCGCTGAGGACGACCAGTGACACGGCCACCATGCCGAAGACGATGGTGACGCTGACCTGATCGAGGCGCCCTGGCGGCAGGAACGAGGGAAGGAGACGGCCAGGGCGGCCAGTGCCAGCCCCGACGACGATCTTGAAGGCCCGCACCTCTCGAAGACCGCGAAGTGCCGCCGGGATGGGCTTGACGGCGCCCGATACCGACCAGGATGACTCGTCGGCGCTGTCGGCCCGGCTCTGCGAGCGGTGCTGCACCAGCAGTGCCAGCATGACCACCACCAAGAAGACGACCGTCGAGACGGACAGCTTGCTGACGTCGAGCTGGACGACCGACTGCAGCACGCCGAGACCAATGGCGGCCGACAAAGGCCACCCAGAGCGATTCCATCTTCGCCACCACCGCCGCCGCCAACGGCGCCAGCAGCAATGTCGGACCGGCGGTCGCGCTGAGGGCGACGCCCTGATCCGGTGCCTGCAGCATGACGGCCAGGGCGGCCACGACGCCGCTGATGGTCCAGACGCCGAGCATCAGCCGGCGGGCCGGAATGCCGATCAGCCGAGCCCGATCCGAGTTGTCGGCGATGGCCCGGACGGCTCGACCGGCATCGGTACGCAGGAGGAACCACGACACGGCGGCCACGACGGCGGGTACCACGATGATGATGAGCAGCTCATTGCCCGTGAACAGCACCGGGTTGATCTCAGTGTGAATCCTGCTCAGCCCGGTCTGAAATCCGCCGATGAGGCGGCGTCTCGGCGCCGAACCAACGCGGATCGTAGACCGTGATGCCGCCCAACAGCTGGGACAGGCCGACGGTGGCGACGGTGAGGATCATCCGAGGGGTCTTGGAGAACCGCCAGTTGATCAGGGCGCCGACGGCGGCACCGACGAGACCGCCAATAACCAGCGCCACCACAATGGTGGCGCCCCAGGGCGCGTGGTGACCCAGGTACAGGCTCACGCCCGCCGCCCCGGCCGACGCGCCCCCATGGAGCCGTAGGCGAAGTTGATGGCACGGCTGACCCGATAGGTCAGTACGAGACCAATGGCCAGCAGTCCGCTGAAGCTGCCGTAGAGGACGCCGTACAGCACGGTACCCATCGGCACCTTGTGCGGATCGATCTGGGTGACGGCAACGGTCACCGCCACCACCGCCACGACGGCGATGCCGGTCTGAGGCTTCGTCATGGTCACTGTGGACCGTTGGGGAAGACGGGAGCGGTAGCGGGGATGGTGCTGCTGGTGTACCAGGTTCTCCCGGTGATCCAGGTGCCCTGCTCACCGTCATAGGCCGAAGTCTGGTTCGGGTCATACCACTGGAACTCGAACTGGTGCGTGGGCGTGTAGTAGTGGTTCCCTCCGACGTTGTAACTCACCGGACCATACGGGCCGTTGCCGCCCGGGATAGTTCCACATGCCCTGGGCGAACGTCTGCGGCGTCAGATCAGGTCCGGCTTCCTGAATCCCGATGGCCAATTGGTAGAGGCGCTGGTAGAGCACGTCCACCTCGTTGACGATCAGGGCACCGCTCGGGTCCTCTGACTTGGCGGCCAAGTAGCCGATGGTCGTCCCGTACTTACCGGCCAGTGACTTCGTTGGTGATCTCATGCCACGTGCGCCCAGGTGGTCTGGTTCATGTTCTGGGCGATGTCGTCGGTGTCCTCCCCGACAGCTGCCAGCGTTCAGCCACTCGGGCTCGTAGCCGGCATTGTTGAGGTCACCCGAACAAGAGCTGCACGACCGGGTCGCACAGACAAAGGACGGTGGTGATGTTGTCGTTCTTGAGCTGCTGCGGTGATGCTCTGTGCCGTCGCCGTCGCCTCCGCTGCGTTGGCCGTAGGCGATGTTGGCGCTCGGCCGGGTGACCCGCTGCCGTCAAGGCCTGCGGTCATGCTGGGCGGCACACTGACGATAGATCTGCTCGTCCGGTACGACGACGGCGAATACTCGCGGTTTGCCATCGCCGACCCCGGTGCCGGCCCACTGCGTGGTGTGACCGACCATGTCCTTGGCCGCTACCGCGCCGACTTCCTGGCCCAGCTCGGTGCAGTCGGGCGTGAAGCTCCATGAGTAGGGCGACTGCTGTTGGTAGATCGCTGTGAGAAGTAGCCGCCGTCGAAAACTCGAGACCTTCTGAGCCGTCAGCGCCTCTACGTAGGCCTGGCTGGTGCCGTTGAGCTCGGCGAACGCCTTGATGGTGTCGGCCACGTTCAGGGCATCCGCCTTGACGTTGCGCTGGTTGTCACCGGCACTGTCTTGCTGGCCGTTGAAGACCTGGAGCACAATCTTACGCCCGTAGAACTGGAAGTGCTCGTTGAAGTACGTCACCAGTTCCTGCAATGTGTTGATCTTCTGGGCGTACGTCTCGGGAAAGATCACGCTGTTGTAGCTCCCCGTGTAGGCCTGGATGGCCTGGTCGACGCTCTGGCTGCCGTCGGTCGGATTCATGTACGTAACCGTGATCGTGTTGGCCGTCACCCCACGGGACGTGGCGCCTCCATTCGAGCCACTGAAGGTCATGCAGGGTGGCGAGTAAGGATCGCCCGGTGACCTGCGGACCGCTACAGGCGCCGACTCCGGCGGCCGGCGGCTGGGCCGCTGCCGGCCGCCGCGGTGCCGGTGGTGACGCTCGATGTGGGTGTGCCCGGCGCCGTTGTCCCAGTGGTCCCGGGCAACGTTGTGCCGGTGGTGGCCGGCAGGGTGGTGGCGGTCGAACTCGATGCCGGCACCGGTGTTGGTGGAACTGACGCCGACGGAAACGTTCTGCTCAGGGGCGATGCTGGGAATGAAGAGGGCCATGGCGAAGAACCCGGCGATGATGAGTACCGCCGGGCCATAGCCCATGAGCAGTCGGCGATCGCGAGGCGACAGGCTCTTGCGTTCCTCTGTGGTCACAGGGGGCTCTCTTTCGGTCGTTCAAACCGGCGCCGCCGGCCCTGTACAAAATCGATGGCGAATAGTGCGGCGCCCCCGGCGAGCAGGGCGCCGGCGACCACCCCGCCGGCACTGCGCCAACATCCGGGGCGTCCCGACGGGCTGGTGGTCACGCAATGCACCAGTCCGGCCGGCTCGGTTGCCGGTGCCGCGGTAGTTGTGTGAGTCGGTGTAGTGGTCGATGTCGCATCCGGGCTGGACACCGTGCCCAGCGAGGAGGGGAAATTGGATGCCCGACGTAGGGATATAGCTGTTGTTACCCGACGATGAAGAGTCGCCCGGACCACTGCTTGAACCGGAAGTGCCGAAAGAGAACCCGGCCGGGGCCGCCGTGGAGGAAGCACTGACACCCCCCAAGTACAGATTCACCTGGCCCGCTCCGGCTAAGACTCCCAGCACAATGTCACCCACCAGTTCGCCGTCGCCGGCGAGGGTGGCCAGCTCTCCCGTACTGGCGATCGAACCGTTGACGAATTGCTCAATCGCCGGTTCTTGTGCCAAGAGTGGCTCCAAAAGTGCGTTGGTCGCCGCCGTACCGGTCAGACGAAGGTCTAGCGCGCTGACCGTGATTGCTCCGGTGGAGGCGTCCGTACTCGTGGTTGGCAAAATGAGGGTGACCCCAAGCACACCCAGTGCGACATTGGCCAACGAGACGGCGGATGCCAAATCAGCCTCGTTCAGAATCGGCAGTTCGGTCCCCCCAATCGCAATGTCCGCCACTGTGAATCCACCAGTGTTCACTGGCGAAGTACCCAAACGTTGGCTGGCCGTCCATGTGAGCCCTTCGAGAGTGACCAGTCCATTGCCGATATTCAGCGACACGATCGTCTTGGCATCAGCCTCTTGGCTCTTGCCCACGGTGTAGGTCACTGATGCGGTGGCCTGACCGATCAGTTCCAAGAGCCCAGGAATGCCTACCGACACCGGCGTGGTCTCGGCACTGGCCGACTCAGGTGCTGACGGATTGACGCTGACCGCCTCCGTGCCCGAGGCCGGCGGATTCCCCGTGAGGCTGGACGCCCCACCGGCGGTATCTGCAGTGAGGGCCGAGAGCGCACAGAGCGCCGACGGACCGGTAGGCGTGGTACAGGGGCTCGTGACACCCAGCGTGCTTCCGAGCAGTCCGAGATAGACGTCCTGAGAGCTGGCGTTGGCATCGGTGCCTTGAAGTGATGTGGCGGATTGACCCGCACTCACCGAAAGGTTGAAACCGCCGAACTGTGGACCGACGGTCAGGAACTGGGAAGAAGCGGAGGCAGACCCAGGCGAGGCGGGAGGCACGCTCGATGGCAGGGTGGTGGTGGTCGATGAAGTCGGCGTCGAAGTCGTGGTGGTGGCCGCTGCTGCGTCAACGATTCTGTTCGAAGCGCCATACGCCTGCGACACAATGAGCGTCGTCAGGCTGGCGGCCAGCAATGACGCAGCACAGATTCGCCAGACCCGTCGATCCCCCATTGGCTTCTTGTCCCTCATCCTCTGTGCCGCCAAGAGTTGGCGACAGCCCCCCGCCCATTGGTGCGGCTCCGATTGGCTCACTATTTGCAGGTTGTTATAACAGAATGTTATTTTCGTAGTCAAGCGATCGTTTGGGGGATAGTAGATGGCGGGAGGGGAACAGCGCAGGCGAACGCGATCGGCAAACCACCGAAAACGACCTTCTCGAAGCCGCCTGGAAGCTGTTCGAGCGCGACGGACCCCTCACCGGTCTCAATCTCAATGAGGTGGCGCAAGCAGCTGGGGCCAACCGAGCGTCGATCTATCACTACTTCGGTTCGCGAGAGGGATTACTTCGCGCCGCCATTGGCAAGCGGCTTAGGGAACTCCGGCCGATCTGGCTCGAGGACAGGCGACTCCCTTTCATCGAACGGCGCATGCACGGCTTCGACGTTGTCGCCCGCGGCGAACCGACGCTGGTCAAGCTGATCCTCCTTTTGATGCTTGAGGACACAGCGCCGATTAACCCGCTGGTGCTCGACCTCGACCGGGCACGCGCCTCCATACAGGGAGACGTCCAAGAAGGCGTGCTGCCCGAAGACACCGATGTCGACCTCGTCCATGTGATGCCGTTGGCCGCCTATGTGGGCTACGGCATGATGCGCGAAACGATCAGCCAGGAGCTTGGCATCGAACTCGACGAACTCGACGACCGGGCCCGACCGGTCTTTGAAGCAATGCTGAAGGGTCTCCTGGCTCCCGCCGAAGCTTCGGAGACCGATGACTAATTGCCAATAGTGAACGGAGCCTTATGCCATTCGCTGACCACAACGGGGTCAATATCCACTGGGAAGAGCAGGGCGAAGGAACACCCGTTCTCCTGGTCATGGGCCATCGCTACAGCGGCCGCATGTGGTACCCCGTATTGCCGGCATTGAGCGAGCGCCATCGCGTGATCTGGTTCGACAATCGGGGCACCGGCCAAAGTGACGCACCACATGACGCCACCATGCAGGACCTGGCCGGCGATGCCCGATCGGTGCTCGATGCCGCCGGTATCGAGCACGCACACGTCTTCGGTGTTTCCATGGGCGGACCAGTCATTCAGGAGTTGGCGATATCGACTCCAGACCGCGTGACCTCGTTGGCCCTTGGCTGCACAGGCGTCCTGACCGCCGACATTCCCCGGGCCAAGAAATGGACTCGAATCGCCTATTTCGTCCCCACCTGGGTGTACGCCAAGAACAAGAAGCTGAACGAAGGGTCATACGGCACCGCGGCGTCACCCGAAGCAATTGCCCGCGACATGGCGATCTTGAAGGACGACCCTTTCAATCCCTGGGGCGTGATCGCCCAGTCAAAGGCTCTGGCCAGCTACTCCACGACCCATGAGGCGGTCGCCGCCATCGGCAAGCCGGCCATTGTCCTGCATGGAACGCTGGACAAAGCAGTCCCCTATGCACTTGGACAGGACCTGGCCAACACCATCCCGGGAGCGCGCCTCGTCACCTTCGAAGGCGCCGGCCACAACTTCTTGGTGGCCGACCCAGATTTGGTGTCCAGGGAACTCCTGACCTTCTGGGCGTCCGTCGACCACGGCTGACTCGGTCAGCCGTCCTGCTTAGAGGGCGGCCAGTACTTCCTCGGCCGAGCTGGCGTTGAGTCCTGGGCCGGGCTCGACGCCCAGCCAGGTCACGGTGCCGTCTTCAATGATGGCGGCGTAGCGCTGCGAACGGCTCCCCAAACCGAAACCGGAACCGTCCATGGGCAGTCCCATGGCCTCGGTGAATTCGCCGTTGCCGTCAGCCAGCATCACCACGTTGGTACCGACCTGCTGGTCGGCACCCCAGGCGCTCATGACGAACGGGTCATTGACCGAGACGCACACGATCGAATCGACGCCCTTGGCCTTGAGGTCATCGGCTCGCAGGACGAACCCAGGCAGGTGGTGGTCCGAGCAGGTGGGTGTGAAGGCGCCAGGCACGGCAAACAACACGACCTTCCCGCTGCCCAGGACCTCGCCGGAGGTGGTTGCTTCAGGACCAGACTCACCAAAGGTGAACACCTTCACATTGGGGATCTGGTCGCCGGTCTCGATCGTCATCACATACTCCTCTGTTACACGGTCGTTGCCCGCAAGGTTGCCACACCGAAGGTTGCCACCCGCAATCGAACAACGAGTTGTAAGGTGCCCAACGAAGCGCCCATCGGTGCTTTTGGGGGTTGTACTGGGATCAACTCGTTTTGGGGGTAGTTAATGACGCAGCAGATAGATCGTCGTTCGTTTCTGGCCGGTGGATTGGCGCTTGGCGCCGGCGCCGTCATTCTTGGCTCAGGCTCGGATTGGGCTGGGGCGGTCACGAACGGAACAGGACGCAATGGCGTCTCGACCGCTAAGCCCAAGCGTGGGGGCTCCATCGTCTTCGGCATCGACACCGAAGAAGGTGGATTCGACCCGACCACGGCCCGCTGGGATGAAGGTGGCTATCTCTATGGCCTCACCGTCTTTGACCCCATCGCCATCGTGACGGCTACCGGTGCGTGGGAGCCATACCTGGCGCAATCAATCACCCCCAATGCCGACTTCACCTCTTGGGTCATCACCTTGCGGCCGAATGTCGTCTTCCATGATGGGACCGCGCTCGATGCCAACGCGCTGCATCTCAATCTGTCGAAGCAGAAGGCGTCGGCGCTCACCGGGGCCGTCATTCAGACGGTCACCTCCATTACCGTCACTGGCCCGCTGTCGGTGACGGTGGCCCTAAGTGCTCCATGGGAACAATTTCCGTACTACCTCTCACAGCAAGCCCAGACCGGCTACATCGCGGCGCCGTCGATGCTCAACAATCCCAACGGGACGTCGCACCCGGTCGGCACGGGTCCCTTCGTCTACAAGGAGTGGATCCCGAACACCCACTTCATAGCCACCGCCAATCCGCACTACTGGCGCAAGGGGCTGCCCTACCTCAGTCAGATCACTTTCAAACCGATCGTCACCCCAAGCTCAATGGTCGCCGCCCTTGAGACGGGCACGATCGACATCATGCATACCGTTACCCCCGCCAGCATCAAGACGTTCCGGGGCAACAAGAAGTGGTCCTACGTCGACAACAGCGGGACGCTGCTGGGTCAGGCGTCGGTCAACTGCCTCATGCTGAACACCTCCAAGCCGCCGTTCAACAACAAGACATTGCGTACCGCCATGGCCAAAGCCACGGACGCCGCTGAGTACTCGAAGGTGGTCGACCTGGGCGTCAACGCACCGCTCTACGGTATGTACCAACCGGGATCGCCGTATTACACCAAGACGGCCTACCCCAAGCCCGATCCCAAGGGAGCGGCCAAGCTGGTCTCGCAAATTGCCAAGCAGACTGGCCAGCCGGTTTCGTTCACCCTCAACGCCACCAACGACCCCATTGTCGAACGGGCGGCCCAGTTCCTGCAGCAGGCCTACCAAACCGCGGGCATGAAGGTGTCAATCGACATCACCTCGCAGGCAGCGATCATCAACACTGCCTTGGCCGGCACCTACCAAGCCGTCACGTGGCGCCAGTTTGGTGCAGTGATTCCGGACTTGAACTACGTGTGGTGGAGTACCACCACCGCCGGACCGCCGCTACCACTCAACATGGCCCGCAACTCAGACCCGCGTATTCAGGAAGCTCTGATCGCGGGTCGTCAGGCCAGCTCCAAGGCCGCTCAGATCAAGGCCTATTCGGAGATCAACCAGTACCTGGCTGAGGACATCCCGTACATTTACCTCGACCGCTCGACCTGGGCCGTGGTGGCCAACCCGAAAGTGCAGAACTTCGTCAACCCGACCACCCCGAAAGGCACCAAGGCCTACGGCTTCGACCAGGGTGTGCTCTGGCCGACGCAGATTTGGGTCAGCTAACGCATCTCGACATCGTCGAGGTATTCATCACGCCAGTGCGTGTACTGCTCTTCGGGCAGGCGTAGGCAATAGGTCGGATTGAGCGCTTCCACGAAGCCGCGCTCGTGACTCACCGCGATGATGGTGCCGGGCCAGTGCCCGAGCATTTGCCCCACGGCCGTGATGGACGACGGGTCAAGGTTGTTGGTGGGCTCGTCGAGCAGGAGCAGGTTGGCCTCGCCGGCCGACAGCATGGCCAGACCCAGCTTGGCCCGCTCACCACCTGAGAGGGTGGCTGGGCTCTGATCGGCCGCCTTGGAGGGCAGGCCGAAGGAACCGAGTAGGGCACGCCGTTCTTTCTCCGTTGAGAGCACGGCGTCACTGATGTTGGCCAGCGAGCTGATGTCGGGATCGATCTGCTCGTGCTCCTGGGCGAAGTACCCCACCTCGACGTTGGTGCCAACTTCGACCACGCCATTGGTGGGCTCCTGCACGCCGGCCAGGCAGCGCAACAGGCTGGACTTGCCGGCCCCGTTACGGCCGATGATCACGATGTGATCGCCCCGCATGGCATGGAAGGTGATGTTGGAGATGATCTCCTTCTTCCCGTAGCGCACCCCCAACTTGGAGACCTCAAGCGGGGTGACGCCGGAGCGGGGTGGCGTGGGCAGGCGAAACTTGCTGGCCTTGTCCCGCTTGTCGACCACGGTGCGGTCGCTTGAGATTCGCTCCACCCGGCGGTCCAATGACTTGGCGACCTTGGCCCGCTTGGCCGTCTGTCCTCGCATGGAGTCAGCCAGCATGGACAGCCGCTTGATCTCGCGCTCTTCGAGCTCGGAGGCTCGCTCACGCTGCGAGGCATCGGCCTCATGCAGTTCCTCGAACTTGGAGTAGTTGCCCTTCCACTCGGTCAGCTTCTGGTTCGAAATGTGCAGAACCTTGGTGATGGAGTGATCAAGCAATTTGAGGTCGTGGCTGACCACGAGGAGAGCGCCGGGGAAGCGGGCCAACTCGTCCAGCAGCCAGCGTTTGGCTGAGCGGTCGAGGTGGTTGGTCGGTTCGTCGAGGATCATCAGCTCGGGTTCTTGAAACAGCACCCGCATGAGGTCGACCCGTCGACGTTGTCCTCCGGAGAGCGACTCGATGTCCTCCAGGAGGAGTTCCTGGCGCAGGCCGAGGCCATCCGCCAGGCGGGACATCACCGATTCGGCCTCGTAGCCGCCGTTGGTCTGGAACTTGTCCTGCAGATCGGTGAACAGTTCGATGTTCTCGGCTGAAGGGTCGTCGGCCATGGCCTTGCGGGCGGCGCCCAGCGCATCATCGAGCACGTCGAGACCCCGGGCCGACAGGATGTGCGAGAACCCGGTCGGCTCCAATCCATGGCCGCCGTGCACCGGGGCCTGGGGAAGAAATCCGAAGGAACCCAGGAGGCGGACATTGCCCCGGTGGCGCAGTTGCGGCGTGGGTTCGCCCACCACCACCGAAATAAATGAGGACTTTCCGGTGCCGTTTCGCCCGACCAGGCCCACTTTTTCGCCCGCGCCCACCACGAATGAGGCGTCGGTGACCAGCGTCCGATCGCCAATTTCAATAGTGAGAGATGAACCAACGATCACGTCACAGTGTACGAGGGGGCCGAGGGCCCTCAGTACACTCCGCAGATGCCGACCGAGGCAGGCCCGCCTGCGACACCCGTGCTGGTGGGACAGTTCGTGCGCCTGGAGCCGCTTTCGGTCCATCACATCGATGCGTTGGTGGTGGCCGCCGCTGAGGACCGGGCCACCTACGGATGGACCTACACGCCCGATGGCGCCGACGAAATGACCGATTACGTCGACGATGCGCTGCAAAAGGTGGCCTCGGGCGCGCATATGGCCTTCGCCACCGTGCAGCTCGGCCGCGATGGTGCAGCCGACCGGGTCGTGGGCGCCACCCGTTACTGCGAAGTGGCCTATTGGCAGTGGCCACCGGGCGCCACCCACCAGCGGCACGGGATCCCTGATGTGGTTGACATCGGGTTCACCTGGCTGGCCGCCTCGGCCCAACGGACGCCGATCAACACGGAAGCCAAGCTCTTGATGATGCAACACGCCTTCGAGGTGTGGGAGGTGCACAGAGTGGCGCTCCAGACGGACGTGCGGAACAAGCGCTCATGGGCGGCCATTGAACGGATCGGCGGGAAACTCGACGGCATCATGCGGGCCGACCGTCCGGGCGCCGATGACACCGTGCGCACCTCGGCCCGGTTCTCCATCATCGCCAGCGAGTGGCCTGAGGTGAAGGCCCGGCTGTCGGCCCGATTGGCCGAGCACTCGGCTTGAGCCCGGGTGGAGACCTAACGATACGATCGGGAAAACTCACCAGGGGGAGGCACCATGCCGAATCAGAACATTCAAGACGACCCGCGGATCGATCCTCGGATCAAGCGGCTGCTCGGACTGATCGACCTCCCCGAAGGTCAGGGCGACGTGGCCAGCCGTGAGGTACTGGTGGCGGCCGCAGCAACCGATGAGGCCAAAGCCATGCGCGAGTTCATGGTCAGCTTCATGGACAGCAACGACAACGACGAGATTGCCCCATCCAAGGGCCTCTCCATCACCGAGTACAGCCTGACCTCTGCCCCCGACGGCAACGAGATCAACCTCCGCCTTATTCGGCCCGACAGCGCTGATCCCCTCCCCTGCGTCTATTACATCCATGGCGGCGGCATGGCCAGCAGCTCCTGTTACGACGGCAACTATCGAGCCTGGGGCAAGATCATCGCCGCCCAGGGCGTGGCCGTGGCCATGATCGACTTCCGCAACTCGGTTTCGCCCTCATCCGTCGAGGAGGTGGCCCCCTACCCGGCCGGCCTCAACGACTGCGTGTCCGGCATCAAATGGGTGGCTGATCACCATGCCGAGCTGGGCATCGACCCCGCTCGCATCGTGGTGGCCGGCGAGAGCGGTGGCGGCAATCTGACCTTGGCCACCGGACTCCGCCTCAAGGCCGACGGCGACCTCGGACTGATCCGTGGCCTCTACGCGCTGTGTCCCTACATCTCCGGTGAATGGCCACGTGACGAGTACCCCTCATCGGTGGAGAACAACGGGATTCTGCTCGACCTCCACAACAACACCGGTGCCATGTCCTATGGGATTGAGGAACTGCACGCCAAGAACCCGCTGGCCTGGCCCGGTTTCGCCAGCATCGACGACGTGCGGGGCCTGGTGCCGACCATGATCAGCGTCAACGAATGTGACCCGCTCCGCGACGAGGGCATCGTCTTCTACCGCCGCTTGTTGGAAGCCGATGTCGAAGCTCGGTGCCGCCAGGTCATGGGCACCATCCACGGCACCGAAGTGATGCCGATCATGTGCCCGGAAATCAGCCGTGACACAGCCGCCAGCATCGCCGACTTCACCCGGCGGGTGACGGCATGAACGCACGCACTACCTCTGCCGGCTAAAGGACGAACGCTGTATTGGTGTTTGAGCCAGGACCGAAGTTGTCGTTGGCATCGATGGCCTGGGCAACGAATCCATAGATACCGACCGGCAGTGGTCCGGTAGCGGTGATCGGCACGTCCCACGCCACGCTGGTCTGGGTCACGCCACAATTGGCGCAGGTGGCCACGAACTCACCCACGGCCCCGGTGACCAAGTTGTCGTAGTACACCAACACGGCCAGGACGCCGGGACCTCCAACATCGGAGGCAGTTCCATTGATCTGTTGGCCAGGCGAGTATTCATAGGTGCTGAGTGAGGTGGTGATCGTTGCCGTTGGGGCCGGAACGACTACCTGAGTGATCGGTGACGATGCCACTGACGGAGGTGTGGTCGTGGACCCGCTGAAAGTGGCGGTAATCGAATAGTTCCCCGTGGCGGCAAACGAAGTGGAGCAGGTGGCCACACCACTCGTGGCGTTGACCGGCGTTGCGGTGCACCCCCCGATCGGCGTGCCGCCGTTTGCGAAGGAAACGGTGCCACTGCTGGGGGCCGGGTACACGGTCGCCGTGAACGTGACGGCTTGGCCGGGGATGGACGGCGAATGGCCGCTCGGAGCAAGGCTGATTTGGGAGGGCTGCACCTGGGTGGCAGTCACTGAAGTCGCGGTGTAGTTGATCTGCCAATAACAGGGCCCAGGGGCGGTCACGATACCGCCGTTGGGCACTGGTACCTCGGTACCGCCAACGATTTGCTCGAAGGTCCCCGTCACACCCGGCGGGGACGACACCAACGTGCCGGTTTGGCCGACACCTGGGCATCCGGTCAGGGAGATGCTGGCGCCATTCAGATTGACGCCGTAGGAAGCGGATTGTTCGTTCAGGGTAGGAAAGGTCCAGATCGACTGGCCGGGGAGCATTCCCGCCGTGTTGGCTCCGTGAAAAACAATGCTGGTGGCCGGATCGAACTTCGCCAGCCCGAGCAGAAAGACGTCTTGCGCTGGCTGAATTCCCAGCGGATTTCCCTGGGAGGTCAACGTGATGGCGTCACCGCTGGTGGCAAACGGTCCCGACTCGGACTCAATGGGCCAGTTGATGGCCACGTCGGCGTAATAGGCACCGGTGTCGCCCACTGATCCTTCGATGGTGCCGTTGCTGGCGGGCGCCGCCGCCGGATTCGCCCCTTCAATGGCCAGGCCGGAAGTTTGGAAGTTCCCGGTCAGTTGCGACCCGCCGGCCAACACGACAGTCAGCGGCACGCCGGTTACTTCGCCATTGAAGGTGATGTTCTGTCCCGTGAAGGTGAACGTCGGATTGGTGGCCTCAGCCAGGTTGAGCGAGACCACCGACACATTGCCGGTGATGGTGAGCGGACCGGTCAGATTAATTGGGTTCCCATTCGTGTTGGCGCCGTTGGTGGTGAAGCTGGCCACCGTCAAACCATTGAGGTCGTTGTTGCTCAAACAGGCAGTCGAGGCGCATTTGGCCGGCGGGGTTGGGAACACCAGATTCACCGGCGTCACAGTTGTCGGCGCCAAGCCCCCCACCCAATTCGCCCCATCGGACCAGTTGGAGTTCACCCCATTGTCAGCGTCGGCGCCCGACCAGGTATACGTCGGCACGGGAGACGCCGCCTGAGCGGGGATGGCGAGCACGAAGAGACCTGACCCGATGACACCGGCCGCCGCCATGAGGCGAACGGCTGCTTTCTTTGCTGGCGTACTGATGTGCGTTGCACGACGAACTTGACGGTGACAATTCATGCCTTATCCCCCCTACGAGATGTACTCAGGGTAGTGGCATAGCTGCGAAATATTTACTCATGTTGCAGTGCTCGGTAG
>CAVSTF010000016.1:0-294344 GCA_963730785.1 uncultured Acidimicrobiaceae bacterium | reverse complement strand
TGCGAAGGTTCGAATCCTTCCGGGGGCGCAAACGAAAGTCCAGGTGGGTGTGAAGGTTCGGTACCTTCACGACACTCTGGCTCCGGTACCTACACGACATTTTCCGGACGCGGCTCCGGTAGGTGGGCGACACTGGCTTCGGTAGGTAGGCGACACTCGGCCATCCGCCCCTTTGGGCGGCACTCCTTCTTCACTGGGGACGTACGCGTTCTCAAAGCGGGAGGTCATGGCCGTGTTGGTGGAGTTGGGGCTCGTGGAACAGCGGTATAAGGCGGTGTTGGAGGTCCTCGACGGTGGGGCGAGCGTCACTGACGTCGCCCGCCGCTATGGGGTAGGCCGCCAGGCCGTGCACACCTGGCTGCGGCGCTATGCCGAAGAGGGCCTGGCCGGCTTGGCTGACCGGAGTTCGCAGCCCGACACCTGCCCACACCAAATGGCCCCACGCACCGAAGCGAGGATCTTGGAGCTGCGGCGGATCCATCCGGGCTGGGGACCCCGCACCATCTTGAACCGGCTCACCCGAGAAGGGATCGAGCCGTTGCCGTCGCGCTCGGCCATCTATCGAGCCCTGGTGTGCGCCACCACCTCATCTCGCCGACCCAGCGCAAACGAGCGGCCAGTGACTACAAGCGCTGGGAGCGATCTCGAACCATGGAGCTGTGGCAGATGGATGTCACGCTCGGAGTCCGTCTCGTTGACGGCTCCAAGCCTTCGATCGTCACCGGCCTCGACGACCACTCACGATTCTGCGTCTGCGCCAAGGTCGTCGCTCGAGCGACGGCCAAGCCGGTGTGTGACGCCTTGGTCGAGGCCATGACCACCCATGGGGTGCCCGAAGAGATCCTGACTGACAACGGCAAGGTGTTCACCAACCGCTTCGGTCGGGGCGACTCCTTGGTGCTCTTTGACCGTATTTGCCAGCAAAACTCGATCAAGCACCGCTTAACCAAGCCACACTCACCAACGACGACAGGCAAGGTGGAGCGCTTCCACAAGACCCTCAAACGCGAGTTCCTCGACGGCAAGGTCTTCGCCGACATTGAAGCGGCCCAGCAAGCTATTGATGCCTGGGTTGCTCACTACAACACTGAGCGTGACCACCAAAGCATCGGGAACCGCCCGCCGTCTGAGCGCTTCGCCTTGGGTGCTCGTGAACCCCTCGAAGCACCGAATCCGCCCACCACCGAGGCGCCCGCGGTCACCCCGAGACTGATCAGGCGCGTGCGATCCAATGGCTCGATCAGTCTTTTGAACTTCAGATATCACGTTGGTCGTTATCTGGCCGGTCAGAACGTCGACGTGGTCTCCAAGGGTGGACTCATCGAGGTCTTCTATGGCGGCGAGCTGGTGGCCAC
Source organism: uncultured Acidimicrobiaceae bacterium (assembly GCA_963730785.1). Lineage (GTDB taxonomy): Bacteria > Actinomycetota > Acidimicrobiia > Acidimicrobiales > RAAP-2 > Bog-473. The sequence goes on along the minus strand of CAVSTF010000016.1, from coordinate 292,989 downwards.
CCACGCCCGGCGACACCACCAGGACCTCGAATACGCGGTGCGACGCCAGGCCTTGGCAGCCCCAGCAACCCGACCGAGCACGGCGTCAGTCGTCATTCGAAAGGTCGACAACAACGGAGCGGTGCGCTTTGCCGGCACCACCTACTGGGTCGGGCAGCCCTATCGACGGCGCCAGGTCGAGGTAGCCCTCCTCAAAGACACAGTGCAGATCTGGGGAGACGGAACCCTGCTGCAAACCCACCCCATCCGCCACGACCGAAGAAAGGAACACGGTGCCTTTGCCAACCCCAGTGGTAGACCGGATCGCAGCAATGCGGCCTAGAACCAAAAAAGGACTGTCGCCCAGGTACCGGAGCCAATCTGTACTGGGGGTACCGGAACTTCACAAAAGTCCAGGTGGGCCAATGTGTGGTCTCGGTAGATAGGCGACACTGGCCACCGGTGCCTATGACGGGAGCTGGTGCGCTCGCACACTCCTCACGAACGTTGAATGTGCGCCACCAAGTCTGAAAGGTGCGAGGTCGGCGCGAGGCCAAGTTCTTCCATCAGTCGCTTGGAGTATTCGTCGTAAGCATTGAGCGCCTCGGACTGGTTCCCCCGTGCCAGGTGCACGCCTATCAGACATGCCTGTGCTGATTCTCGCAATGGGTCTATTTTGATCGCGGAGCGCACAGCACCGGAAGCTTCAGCCCATCGACCCTGTGCCGAGAGGTATTCCGTTTGGGCTTCCAGAGCATTGCGGCGCAGGTGCTTCCAATCCTCAGCTTCGGAGACGACCCAGTCGTCGTACCAGTCGGGCAACAGCTCTTTAGATAGGGCATCAACGGCGACGGAGTTCAGATCTTCCTCAGTATGAGATCCATCGGCTCGAACGAGACGTTGCGCCAACGCCTTGGCATCTCGGAAATCGACAAGAACGTGGTCATCGAGACGAAGACCGGCCGAGGCCAACAGAATTGCTTCACGCGTCGGTTGGTCGAGCCTCGAAAGAGCGGAACGCAGGCTTCCACCGGCGTGTTGTTCGGAGACATCGGGCCACATAGTCCCTGCCATGGCCACACGGGTAACCGCCCGGTCCCGGATGGCCAAGAAGGCAAGAATCCTCTGAGTGCCAGCGGCCAGCGGTCGACTGAGTTCCCCGTCGATGTACACCGAGAAGGCATCCAATAGAAAGATCTCGATGGAAACTGCAGTCGCGATTGGTTCGGTCTCGAGCTCGAGATGGTCGGTATCAAGCGCCGCGACGAGTATTTCGGCGTCACTGTCCTCACGAAGCTGAGGATGCAATTGTCCAAGTAGTGATTCTTCGCCACAGCCATCACATCGGATGAGCTGTTCGATGATGCCGCCACACTCGTCGTGCTCGAGAACGACCGGCACGTCGTCTCCTTCGCTCCATCGGTCTCCCCAGTGGGCGAGTGCGATCATCATCGGTGCGAGTTCGCGGCCCTTTTCCGTGAGGACGTACTCCTGCCGATTGGGGTGCTCGGCGTTTAGCTGTAACTCCATGAGACCCGAGGCGACAAACTCGCTCAGGCGGGGAAAGAGGATGTCGGGGGCTATTTCAAGATTTGCCGCGAAAGTGGCAAATTCTGTGGTGCCATTGAACATTGCGTCCTGAAGGATTTGTGGACTCCACTGTTCACTTATGGCATTTAAGGCTCGGGCAGCAGCGCAATGCTTGTCCCTGTAGCTCGTGCAAACCACGCTGCCAGCTTGCTGTCTCGGCTAACGGCGCTCCCAGCGTCGAGGTAAATGCCCATTGATGCCCCCCCCGGTCGCCGAAACTGGCCTGGAGCAGACACTCAGGAATAGCTGATGGCGCTCAGGATATTACCAGTTTAATTTTCTGAGTTCAGGCCAGCCGTCTCGACCGAGGGGCGGAGATTCGTGACCCGTAGCTGACCGTGGCTTTGACCTCTATTCGGAATGAGCCAAGACGTCCAAGTCCAGGTGGTCGGCCTGCCTGGACCTCATCATTCGCCAGCCTGGGGTGCGAGTTGGTCGCTTTGTTCCTTCGCCACCACTTTGGTCGGTCGACCGTCACGGACTCGTCACGAAAATGTGAAGGATCGATGTTCGTGGTTCGTCACTCAACGAAACGAACGTTTTCTTGAACAATCAAAGGATCCCCACAAAAACTGCCCTGTGGTGCAAGAACCGATCTCTCGTGGGCGGTGCCAGACGGCAATGGGAACTTCGGTCACGAACCCATGACGCCTGAATAACGACCTCCTCTCATGATGTCCTCAACAAGGGAGATATGTCATGCGAGACCAGTCAGATCCGGCAACGGGAGGATTCAGTCGTACAGCCAGGGCGAAGTCCGAAACGATCTTCCATCATTCGAAGGTTGTGAGCCTGGTCTTTCTCGTTGTCTTCATGGTATTCGCCGTGATGACCCTCGGACCATTGCGGAGTGAGGCGTTTGCAGTAAGCGCGCCCGCTATTAACCAATGCAATGGTCTCGAAAACGTTGGCGGTCAGGCGATTTCGTGCACGGTGGATGTCACGAACAACCTGAATCTTGCCACCGGCGTGGTGAGCTCATCGGTCAGTGGAACTTCGTGTACGGGTGCAGCCAATGCTGCCCTGACCTGTATTCCATGGACGGCGCCTTCTAACCAACTGACGATCTTCGGTTACCCAATGCAATGGATCGGGGAGTGGCGGCGGTGGAACCGTGAATTGCACGGTTGACATTGTCAACAACATCACCGGTGCGTCGACAACGACGCCTGCGACCGTCAATCAGTGCAACCAATCTGCTGAGGGTGGCGGCACGCAGCCAACTTTGATGTGCAGCCCGATTGGGGACACCACCAACGCATCGATCACCCAGTGCAACCAATCTGGGAACGGTGGGGGCGGCACCATGCGTGTGCGGTGTGAGGTGACGACGTCCACTCAGACTCCGGCCATTCCGGTCACCGTCAACCAGTGCGTGGGATCGGGCAATGGCGGCGGCAGCACCGTCACCTGCACGGTGTCGATGACGAACCACATTCTTGCTGGTGGCGGTACGACGGGCACCGGCACCGGCACCACCGGTGGCACGACGGGAACTGGCAGCGGTACGACGGGTCACCGGCACAGGAACCACCGGTGGAACGACGGGAACTGGCGGCGGCACGACGGGCACCGGCACCACCGGTGGCACGACGGGAACTGGCAGCGGTACGACGGGTACCGGCACAGGAACCACCGGTGGAACGACTGGCGGAGGTACGACGGGCACCGGCACCGGAACCACTGGTGGCACGACGGGAACTGGCACCGCCACCGGCACTGGCACTGGCACTGGCACTGGCACCCCAGCTATCCCTAGCCAATCAGCCGTGCCGGTTTCAAAGAGTCCGTCAGCATCTCCCACGTCCGCCATCGCGAGCACGATCTCTCCGACCAAGAAGGTCTACACAGGGGCACCCGTGCCCAGTGTTTCAACCCTCACCCCGGCAGGGAGTCTCGCCTTCACGGGTGCAGACACCGGTGCCGAGGTCCTCCTTTCGCTAGTCGCCATCGCCCTTGGGGCAGCACTAGTCACAGCGTCACGAAGGTCACGTCGCTACGTGACGAATTCGAATCCGGGAACGGAGGGAGGAACCTGAGAAACCACATCAGTAACTGCAAGCAGTTCTCGTTCAATTCGAACGAGCAGCGCAACATCGATAAGTAGAGGAGTTACATCATGCATGTCTTCAAGAAAGCAGACGGGACCTACCGAAATCGTAAGTTTGTCGCATTGTTCATCGCTATCGGTCTGATATTTGCCGGCGGGGGAGCAGCCTTCGCTTACTGGACCATGAGTGGCTCTGGTAGTGGCACGGGCAACACCTCGGCTCCAGCAACGGTGACGGTAGTGCAAACGTCAACCAACACCATTACTGCGGCCGGTGGATCGATTGCCCTTTCGGGTAACTTCAACAACCCGAACTCGGGCAACACCTACGTCACGGGTGTAACTGCCACGGTGGGCGTGTTCAGCAGCACGGCCAAGTACCCGGGTGATCCGGCCTGCACCGCCGCTGACTTCACCATCACGGGTACGTCGAACACACCAGGAGACATCCCTACCGGCAACGGAGTTGGTGCCTGGTCTGGATTGACGTTGACCCTGACGGACTCAGCGACCAATCAGGACAACTGCGAGAGCTTGACCACCATCCCCATCGTCTACAGCTCGAACTAGTAGACGAGCAGAAGTGTCACCACGACATAGGAGGAGTGTCTCCATCGTGGCCATCAATGTGTGCAGAGGGGCCGGGCAAATGCCTGAGCCTCTCTGCACGCGTTGGGGGCTGATATCGAGACGGTTTTGGAAATGGCTCGGATTGACCATGCTCGTGCTCGTTCCTTCGGGTGCTGCGTTCGCCTACTGGACAGCGACCGGGACCGGGTCGGCGTCGGCCGCTTCAGGGGGCATCGCCACTCCGAGCGTCGCGGCGTTTGCCGGCGGGGATACGCCCAGCAGCGCGCTCTTGCCGGGCGGTAGCGGCGACGTGATTCTGCGGATCATCAACCCCAATCCTTATGCCTTGACGCTTACGTCCATCTCAGTAAACGGTTCGATTGTGGTCTCGGGTTCGATCGGGACTTGCACGGCTCCCGGTATCACCGCCAACTTTCCTTCGAGTCCCACGATCGGTGTACCGGCTGGGTCATCCTTGATTCACTTGCCTGGGGTCGCGCTCATGAGCATCGGATCGCAGAGTGGATGTCAGGGTGCCAGTTTCACCATCCCGGTAAGCGTCTCATTTCAGAAGTAGTCATGAGATCAAAATCCGCGAACTCGACAAAACCTAACCATCGCATCGGCAGTGCGGTCCTTTGGGCGATTGGTCTAGGGGCGGGCTTGACCTTGGCCGTGGGTGCTGTCGCGGGCGCCTATTGGATCGTCTCAACAATCAGCGGTGCCAACGGCGCCGAGGCCGTGGCCCAAATTCTGCCCACGGGCGCAACGCCTACCGCCAGCGTGAGTCCCGCGTCGAATCCCAGCGTCGCCATCAGCTTCGCTCAATCCGTCTCGAGCGGCGGGACTGCACTCTCTGCCTACAACGTCACTCGCTATCCGCTGGGTTCGACATCAGGGACATCCATCAGCGGCAGCTGCGTACCTGGCGTCACGGTTAGCTGCACGGACACTCCCGGTCCGGGCACGTGGGTTTATACCGACACTTCAGCGATCGGGACGAACTGGGTCGGCCTCGAAAGCCTGAAGTCGACGTCGGTCGTGGTCGAGGCGCAGACGTCGATCTCAGTCTCGGCTCCGGCCAGCGGTATCGCCGGCGTGGCACTGGCCCCGGCAAGCGCCACCCTTTCGAACGGAGCCCCCACGTTTGGTGGGACGATCACTTTCTCCGTCATCGGCCCCCAAGCGGTAGCTCCGACATCGTGCGCGGGCGGAGTGGCTGTCGGTACGGCCTCGGTCTCATCGAACGGCACCGTCACCTCAAGCGCTGCATTCACGCCCACAGCTGCCGGCTCCTACTGGTGGCTGGCCTCCTATGGCGGGAACATCTACAACACAGCATCGAATTCGGGATGCACCACTACCTCGACGGTTGTGCATCTTGGGGTGGGGCCAGCGACCCTGCCGTCAATCACCGTCTATCAGACGGGCTATTCCCAAAGTGTGGTGGCGACTGGCGGGACGAGCCCCTACACCTACGCCCTTACATCAGGCGCATTTCCCGCCGGGCTGTCAATCAGTTCTGTCGGCACCATCTCCGGAACGGTCACGGCAGCCGGGCAGAACGGCACCTACAGCCTGACGTTCACCGCCACCGATCATGCTGGGCTGACCGGAGTCGTTACTGACTCGCTGGTCGTGAATCCACCGGTGATCACCCTGGCGGCACTGACACCGACAAACCCGACCGGGGATGCGACGTGGGCTGCGGTAGCTGCTGCTTCAGGGGGTGTGGGTCCGTATTCGTATGCCCTGACATCGGGAGGGCTCCCTTCTGGTCTCACCCTCAATACGTCGACTGGAGGATTTTCAGGCACCGAATCCGGACCCGGTACCTTCACGTTCGTGATCACGGCCACCGACGTTCACGGCTATGCGTCACAGCAGTCATACACCGTCACCGTCATAAACCCGCTTATCACCGTGTCTCCGGTCTCCCCGCTGCCGGTCGGGATTCAAAGTCTCGGTTACTCGGGCACATTCACGAGCGCCAATGGCGTCGGGCCGTACGGCTACGCCGTAACTGCTGGCAGCTTGCCATCGGGAATGTCACTGTCCTCAGCTGGTGCCCTTTCGGGGTCGGCCTCCACCACTGGTACCGCTTCCTTTACCGTGACTAGTACGGATGCCCATGCTTTCGCTGGATCGACGAGCTACTCGTTGACCATCGTTCCTCTTCTCTCGGCGTCTCGTATTGGTCACAGTGGAACCGTTTCCTGTGGCATCAGTCTGGGAGCATGTTCGGTCTCGACGACGGCGAGTGTGACAACTGCTGCCGCCCCTACCACTGAACTGGTCGTGGCCTACTTCACATCATCGGCACTCCTATCGAGCGTGAGCGCCACTATTTCGGGACCTTTCACGAACGTCACCGCTGTTGGTTCGAATGCCTTTACCTCCAGCGCCCTGGGCACCAGTGAGCTCTTCGAATGGATTGCCAAGGGCAATGGCACGACGAGCAGTGCGTCGGTGACGTTCTCGGGACTTGGCGTCGCGCTGTCATCCACGGCGGCGTTGGATGTCGTCCAGCTCGCTGGCAACAGCACCACGACACCCGTCGCCCAATCGGTGAGCACTGGTATTGGGAACTCCGGTCTCGCGACAACTGCGTTTGGGTCGGCGCCCGCCCAAGGCGATGGGTCGATCATCTTGGTTGGCGCCTTAGGGGCTTCGACCTTCACCACCCCCACGGGTGCCACGCCGATCGATGTTCCCGGCACGACCGGCCTATTTGGTCTCTATCTCTTCGACCCGGCAACGCAGACTCAGAGCATCACATTGACCTCAGGGCACTGGGGGACACTTGGGGTCGAAATCAATCATGGGTAAATGTCGAATGGGACGTCGCAACCGACAGCACATGGAAAGTGTGCCAAATGGTTGAGTTGGTCAAGCACCCGATATTTGCCCGCTATTGGGGCCGTGTGGCGACGGCCATGGAGGCTAGGGGAGGGAGTTCTCATCGCGAGGAACTCCTGGATGGATCGAGCGGGCGGGTCATCGAAATTGGTGCGGGAACTGGGCTGAACTTTGCTCGCTACTCAGCTTCGGTGACACAGGTCATCGCCTTGGAACCAGAAAGCCGTCTCCGAGACCAGGCTAAACGGGCCGCCTTGTCGGCCAGTGTGCCGGTGCAGGTCATCGATGGCGTCGCTGAGCATCTTCCGTTTGAAGACGGGGAGTTCGACGTTGCCGTTGCGTCTCTCGTCCTCTGTTCAGTAACGGATCCTCATCTAGCTCTGAGGGAACTGCACCGAGTGCTTCGGTCGGGAGGGGAGTTGCGGTTCTACGAGCACGTCCGATCCGACGACCCCAAGCTTGCACGATGGCAGGATCGGGTAAACCGACCATGGTCCCTTATTGCGGGAGGGTGCCAAGCCAATCGACGAACGCTCGACTTCATGAGTGACGAGGGTTTTGAAGTTGGAGTTTGTCGAAAGATCAGCTTTAGGCCCTCCCCCTTATGTCTGCCCATTTCATCCTTTGTCCTAGGACGAGCCAAGCGCGAATGATTTAGCGTCCGAAATTAGCCAGCCCATACTTCTGCAAGGGGCGCCATTGTGATGTGGCAAGACATCGGAGACACTGTGTCATCGTTACCATCCTGTCCAGGTTTGGTGGAAAGAGAGAACAATGTCGAGCAGTTCTGCTTCAGCGGAAATGAGAGCCCTGGAGCCTTTCATTGGACAATGGCGGATGGCTGCAGATTTCGAAAAGAACCCAGACGCACCTCCGCTTGGGTTGACCTCATTCGAGTGGCTAGTCGGCGAGCATTTTCTCGTTCAGCGATGGGAGATTGAACACCCAGAGGCACCCGATGGAATGGCCATCATTGCCTTCGACGCCCCCGAAGACACCTACCTTCAGCACTACTTCGACTCCCGGGGAATCGCACGAACGTATTACATGGAGTATTCGAGTGGTGTCTGGGTTCTCGAGCGGATTGCCTTGGAACCCGATTTCTCTCAGCGTTTCACTGGGCGATTCAGCGAGGATGGAAACGTCATCGCCGGAACCTGGGACATTTCGAATGACGGATCCACCTGGACGAAGGACTTTGAACTCACTTACTTCCGAGTTGAGTAGTCCACCTTGGCCAATCCGCGCAAGATCCCAGTGGACTTCCTCGCTACCGTATGAGGATGCCCGGTTGGCCCCCCGCTTCTTACGACCAGTGGAACGAGACCTGCGACACGCTGCATGCGCACAGTCAGTTACTTGGAAAATTGGCGGTGAAACTCGCACCCGCTGAACCACAGCTCCAGCACGCAGCGCTGCGCCTGAGCGCTCGAGGCTGGGAAACCGCCCCGCTGCCTGCGCCCGACGGTTCCGGCTCGCTCGTCGTGGCTCTTGATCTACACAGCCACGAGACGGTCATTGAGCACAGCAGCGGGCAGTCTGAGCGCGTTGCCCTCGCTCCCAACCGCGAAGTTGGTGCGGTCACGCGAGATGTATTAGCGGCAGTTCGACGTCTGGGCGGTCAAGTGGAGATTGATCCGACCCCCCAGGAGGTTTCCTGGAGCGTTCCGCTAGATGAAGACAGCGAGCACTCGAAATACGACAAGAATCAGGTGGCTGACTACTTTGCTGCCGCGACCCAGGCCGCACTCGTCCTCAGCGAGTTTCGAGCGCCCTACCGTGGGCGATCAACGCCAGTCAACGCGTGGTGGGGTTCCTTCGACCTGGCGGTGAATCTGTTCTCCGGTCATTCCGCCGCACCACCATCGGATGACTTCATCATGCGCAATGCGATGAACGTGCAAGAAGTGGCGGTGGGCTGGTGGCCTGGCGACGCCCGATACGGGAAAGCTGCCTTCTATGCCTATGCACATCCGGCGCCAGACGGATTCGGGGGCCATGCCATTTCGGTACCTCACGCACGATGGGATGGCAGCCTGGGTGAATACATCCTCGACTGGGATGACGTTCGCGCCAACTCAGATCCTCACGGGTTGGCGCTTGATTTCGCCCGCTCGGTCTTTCGCCACGCCTGCGCCGTCTGCGAATGGGATCAAGCGCTTGCGGCTTCGGCTGACGCGGTTCCACCGCCGATTGCCTGAACCACGGGCATTCCGGGCAGGCGAAGTACTTATTTCTTTGTAGGGAGTGAGCGGGCATAGGTTGCGCCCAAGTCAGTCCACTTCGCCAACTGTGGTTTGGTTCGAAGATGCTCCGAATCGACCCGTAACCACCCGGACATTGGGCGATCTCGCATCACCGCGACTTCTGCTTTGGTCGTCTTAACAAGTTTCTCGGAGTCCTTGGGATTGACCCGAACGAGGACTCCGCCCTGCCCGCTTGCAGCGATGGCCATGTTCCCGCCGATCAGGAAGGCCAGCCCTCCGAACATCTTCTTTTCGGTGATCCTTGATTCTGTCGCTAACAACTCGCGAAGTCGCTTGGCTAGTCCCTCGTCATACGACACGGTTTGAAATCGTACCGCCGCTGTCGACGAGGGCGCATCTGCCTAGCCGCACGGCACGGCGGGATTGAGACCCGCCGTGCCGTGCGATTGAGGCACTATCGCACTATCGGCACCAACAATGATTACGACGTGGATACCAATGACTTCGGCGGAGTGGACACCTTGCCGGTGTACTTCTTGACCGGACCGGAGCCCACGTTTGTCACCTCAACGGGGGTGACAGGAGTGCCGCCGATCCAGCTTCCCGAAGGCGTCTTCGCCGGGGGAGCCGTGCTACTGAGTTTGATCACTTCGGCCCCTTGGAAGCCGAAGTGAGAGGAACTCGAGTACGACAACGGCACGAAGCCAGGTGTCACGAACTTCTTGCCCGACTTGGCGATGGCCGCCAACAGACCAGCCCGGGTGAGGTTCTTTCCGGCGGCCTGCAGGGCCTGCACGAAGGTGTAGCCCAAGGCCAACCCGTATTGGGTATTTCCATCCAGGCCCGACTTGGCGTACAAGCTTGGGGCGTACTTCTGCAGAAGCTTCTTCTCCACCTGCACCCAGGCATTGCTGGTATCGGATTCAGGAGCGAAGTACGAGTCGGTGATCACTCCATTGAGCAATCCGCCAGCCGCCGCCGCCTGTGCTGCGGTTGCCCCACCCTTCGATGCGAAGGACGAAAGCAGCGGTCCCACGGTCGGCGCATCGGCGCCGACATTGGAGATGACGTACTGGGGGCTGTAACCGATACTGAATGCGGGCAGTATTGCCAGTGCGGTAGCTGCCGGAATCGTAGCCATGGCGACTACTTGGGCCCCGGCCGACTTGAGAGCCGCCACCTGGTTGGAGAGCGGACCGGCCAAGGTGGCCGCGTCATAGTTCTGACGTGATACGACCGATGCCTTCGGGATCTCCATGTCCAGACCCTTAGCAAAGTCCTGACCGAATTCGTCATCCTGGATCAGGTAGCCCACCTTCTTACCGGCGAAGTTGGCCTTGATGTACGCACCGAGAATTTTCCCTTCCACCGTGTAAGGAGGTTGCCAGCCCGAGCTCTGTGGGTACTTCGGGTTGCTCCAGCAGTTGCACCCGGACTCTATGAAGAGTTGTGGGATCTTCTGAGTGTTGAGGAATCCCTGCACTGCTGCCTGTGTTGGCGTACCGAGTGATCCGACGTCAGCGAAGATGTTGTCCTGCAGAACCAGTTGGCGCGTCAGGGTCGCTGTGTTGGCCGGGTTATAGCCGTCATCCAAGTACTTGTACGTGATTTTGCGACCGAAGACCCCACCGTGAGCGTTGACCCAGGCGAAGACGGCGTCCATGGCCGGAGCAATCTCGTCATATCCGGGTGCCGCCGGTCCGGTGAGCGGGACTGTCGCTCCGATTGTGATGCTGTTGGATGTCACTCCCGGCGTGGATGCCGCACTGGCCGAGGCAGACATGACCGTGGTTATCAACACGGCTCCGAGAGCAGCGGACATCGCTGCCCTTCCCCATCGGGCTCCCAACTGATGTTTTGTATGTCTCATCACCGCTCCTTTGTTCTTTCGGTTCTTCATTGAATGACACTTGGACTTGATTGCGCGCCGCCGGCGCCGATGAATGTGGTGAGTAAGCAATCCCCACAACCGCCGCAGGCCGCCTTGCACGCCGGTGGGAGCGGCGATCATCACCACAATGAGGACCGCTCCGAAAATGATGGTGGCCAGGTAGGCGCCGGCACCGCTCCCGAGGTTGAAGCGTCCCGACAACGACGTCGACCATTGAGGTAGGTACACCAGGAGGATGGCTCCCCACCACATGCCCATCAGACTGCCGGTTCCTCCGAGCACCATGGCAGCCAACAGCTGAATCGACAACGTCAACGGGAACTCTCCGGTGTTCACCACTCCGGTAGAGAGACCGAGAAACGCACCGGCCAGCCCGGCACATCCGGCGCTCACGGCGAAGGCCAGCACTTTGGTGCGGGCCACGTGAATGCCGGACAGCGATGCGGCGACTTCGTTGTCTCTCACGGCCCGGAAGGAACGTCCGAATCGACTGCTCATCAGGTTGGCCAGTAACACCAGGACGATCAGTGCGCCAAAAATCTGAATCCAGCTCAACCATTCCTCGGGATTGAGGCTGCCTGGCGCGGTGGGGTAGGTCGTCGTCAGACCCTGGTCTCCGCCGAAGGTGTTGCTCCATTTGTCGGCGATGGGTGGCAGGGCCAGCGCCAGAAGGAGCGTCATACCGGCCAGGTACGGTCCCTTGAGCCGAGTGGCGGGAATGCCGATGACCACACCCAGCACAGTGGCCGCGCCCACTGCAGCCAAGAGCTCGACCACGAAGTTGAGTTGCGTGTGCGTCATGAGGAGGGCGACCGTGTAGGCGCCAACCGCCATGAACGCTCCGTGACCGAGGGAGATCTGGCCATTCCCACCAGTAAGGAGCGACAACCCCGCCAGGGCGATCACGTAGGTGGCTATCTCACCAACCTGGTAGTCGCTGTATGGGCTGATCGATGAGGTGATCAGGTAGAGGGCGATACCGCCGAGGATGGCCAAAGCGAAATGCCTGACCATGGGCTGGCGTTCCAGGCGATCTCGCGTGTCGTCCAAGCTGAGGGGTCCCACGTCAGACCACGCGAGCCGGCGGACGGGCGAACAGGCCTTCGGGCCTCGCCACGAGCGACACCATTAAAAGGACAAGCGCACCGAGGGGTTCGAGTCCGGATCCGAGGTACCCGCCCACGTAGGAGATGGTGAGGCCCGGTCACCAGGCCTCCGATGAGGGCGCCGACCGGACTCTCCAAGCCCTCCGATGACGGCAGCCGTGAATGCGTAGACCAGCACCAGATCCATGAAGTACGGACCGAATGAACTGGTTGGAGCGACCAGCAAGCCCGACAAGGCACCCGCCACTCCGGCCAAGGCCCATCCGAGGGTCAACAGAAGGCCGACTCGGACGCCGAGCAATCGGGCCACGTCGCCGGCGAAGGCGGAGGCGCGCATCCGCAGGCCGAGAGAAGTGGCCCGGAAGAGCAAGAGTGTGCCAGCCATCAGGATCAGCACGGCCACAAGGATGAAGACATCGAAGTGGGAGAAGGCGATTTTGGTATGGCCGACGGTGAGTCCACTCTGTGAATAGGCCGCTGGAAAGCCCCGGCTGGCGTTGCCATAAATGGCGCCGGCGATCCCTTCGAGCACGATCAAGAGACCAATGCTGACGATGACCGGATTGAGTTCCGACTTGCCCTGCAGCGGTCGGATGAGCACCCGTTCGACCAAAGCGCCGAATACGAAGCCAATGACCAAAATGCAGACGAACATCCACCAGTAGCCGAGGCCCTGGTTGAGCAAGCTCGACGCGATGAATGTGGTCATCATGCCCATGGCACCTTGCGCGAAGTTGATGATCTTGGTGGCTCGGAAGATGAGCACCAACGAGAGGGCGAGGGCGGCAAAGATCATTCCGTTCGTCACGCCGTTCAGGGTGATGTTGATGAAGAGGCTCACTGCAGCTCCTTAGAACCCCAGATAGTGGTGGCGGAGCTCGTCATCAGCTGCCACCACCTCCGCCGTGTCGGAGAGGACCACGCCACCCAAGTTGAGGACCACGGCATCCCGAGAAACCGAGAGCGCACTGCGGGCGTTCTGCTCAACCAACAGGACCGTCATGTCGGTCCCTTCGGTCTGGTCCTTCAGCAGTGCCATCAGTTGTGCCGTGATCATCGGCGCCAAACCCAGCGAAGGCTCGTCCAGTAAGAGCAGTTGCGGTCGGGAGATCAGGGCCCGTCCGATGACCAGCATCTGCCGCTCACCGCCCGAAAGCGTCGAAGCATGGCGGCGGCGAAAGCCGGCAAGCCGTGGAAAGAGATCGAAAGTCGAATCGACGGCGGCCTGACGCAGGCGGGGCTTCACACACCAAAGAGTGGCCAACCGCAGGTTCTCCTCGACGGTCAGCTCTTCAATGATGCCGCGACCTTCAGGTACGTGGGCGACGCCTCGGCGGGCGATGTTCTCGACGGCCTGACCCAGAAGTTCCTTCCCTTGGAACAACACCGAACCGCTTCGTGGACGCACCAGTCCGGAGATCGCCCGCAGCAAGGTTGTCTTTCCGGCTCCATTCGCGCCGAGGATGGCGGTAATCGATCCGGGCGCAGCATTGAGCGAGACCGAATTGAGCGCGGTCACCGCTCCGTAGTGCACGCTGAGATCCTTGACCTCAAGCATGAATCTCATCACCGAGATACGCAGTGGCCACTTCGGCGTTGCCGCGGATGACTTCGGGGGTGCCGTCAGCGATGACCTGCCCGAAATTGAGCACCACCAGTCGATCGCAGACGGACATGACCAGGTCCATGTGATGCTCAACCAGCAGTACCGTCATGCGCCCGCTGAGGGTCCGGATAAGCGCGCCGAGTTCGGACATCTCGTCGCCCGAGAGGCCACTGGCTGGTTCGTCGAGCAGAAGAAGCGTGGGCTCAGCCATCAGCGCGCGGGCAATCGAAGTGCGTTTCTGAATGGCATATGGGAGCGTCGACGGCATCCGTCCGGCGTAGGCACCCACATTGAGCTCATCGAGGAGATCGGCCGCCTTTGCGGCCAGTCGTCGTTCCTCTCGAGTCGAGCGCCAGAGCCCAAGGAACGCCGAACCGATGTCGGCTTTGGCCGCGGACTGAGCTCCCAACATCACGTTTTCCTTCACCGTCAGCCCGGGGCACAGACCAACGCCCTGCAGTGTGCGGGCGATGCCGAAACGGTTGAGATCGTGCACCTGGTGCCGCCCGAGGGCCCTCCCGCCATATGAAATTTCCCCTGAGCTGGGCCGCACGAAGCCACTAATGACATTGAAGAGCGTGGTCTTTCCGGCCCCATTGGGACCGATAACGCCAACGATCTCTCGGTGGTTGGCAGCCAAAGAGACTTGGTCCAGCGCGATGAGTCCACCGAAGGTGACGGTGAGCGCCTGGACCTCTAGGACATCGCCCTGGCCGATGTCGGGTCCCGTCATGGGGCGAAATCACCACGATTGCGCGACGGTCCATGCCGGTACAGCTGGCCCAATTGCACTGTCTCCCCAATCCAAGCGCCAAGCCCCCCCGGGCTCTGCGGGTGATCCTAACGAGAGGCGGCAACCGGCGCTCTGTTGGCGCACACTGATGCCGTCCGATGCTCGCAGAGTGACGTCTGCCCTATCGAGCCGCGCCAGTTGCATCAGTGGATGCGCTTTGATTGATCCTTCCGAAAGTCGCCGCTCTTCGAAGCGTCTGGTCACTAGGCAGCTGTAGCACCCACTTGCCCGACTTGACCATCCGAGCAAGTTGGCGGCGATTTCGGCCGGAATCCTGATGCGCAGTGGAAATTCAGGAATGCGCATGCGTAACTCCTGCTGGGATTGGGGTGGCTGGGCCAAGGTGACATAGGAGCCGCCTGGCGCCTATTCTGGTTAAATCCGATCTGAAAGATCGGGAATCAGTAGACCAGACGACACGGAGGTTGCCCCGCGCCACCCTGCCGCTATGAGACCTCCTTCATGCAGACCCGCTACCTACTCCCTCGCCGAACCAGCCGATGACCACCGTGAGCCAAAGCCTCAAGGCGCTCGAGTTGCCGTATGCACCGCCTGTCACCACGGTGGCGGCCGCGCCTCTGAGGCGCCCAAAGGCGCCTGCAGTGGCCCTACTCCTCCTGGGCGTGCTCATGGTGTTCGGACCGATTGTTGGAGGGATGTTCGCCAAGACTGCGGCCGGCAATCAGATGATCGACGAGTTCGCTCCATATATGCAGTCCAGTGCGTTGGCGCGTGACGGCCGAGATATACAAACCATTCAAGCGTCGGCGGCAGGCATCGACGCCATCTATCGGCACCAGGCTGTCCCAAATGGCCAGTTCCCGGGACTCGACAAATTCCGGAGCGACTCGACTGCAGTTGTCGGACGGGCATCTGAACTTCTCAATCGCGTAAAGAGTTCCCAGGCTGACTACCAAGAAGTGTCTCGCATCGGTGGATTCGATCGCATTCCATTTCTCATCGTGTCGGTGGGTCTGGTGGAGATCTACGGCGCCTGTGTGTTGTTGGCGGGTCGGCGCAGCCGTGCCAAGTCGGCGACTGTGCTCGTTGTGCTCGCTTCCCTGGCGGTCGGGGTGTACCCCTTCTTGAGCAACCTCTCGGACGGTTCGCAAGCCGGTCAGCGGATGCTCCATTCCTTGTCGCCGATCATGACGGCTCACAAGGTCAGGCAGTTGCAGGAGGATTTCATCGTTCTGGTCAATGTCGATGGTGAACTCTCGACCACCTTTCGAGGGGTGCCGCAACCCGGGGCGTCTGAGACGGATGTCACCAACCTGGTCAAGCGCTGGCCCAAAATCTCATCCGACTTGGCTTCATTGGTTGGGGCGGTCAACGACAACATCAACAACTTCGATGCGCTCGACGACCTCAACAATTTGACCCGCGATGTTGGAATGTCGGGCCTCGGGGCATTTCCTTGGCTGTTAGTGGGAATCGGGGCCATCGGTGCGGGCCTTGCGATCGGGTCGTATCCGCGTCGCGGAAAGGAATCAACATGAAACGGACACCTACATTTTCGACTGGGGTAGCGGCCATCGCTGCCGTCATCATCTTTGGTCTGACCGGTCTGACGACCACGGCTGGTGCGACACTCTCGGCCAGTTCGAGGGGACGGGTGCTCACCGGCCTCTTCCGATTGACTCCAGGTTCTTACACAGCAAGCCACCTCGGGGGTACCTGGTTCCGGATGTTGCAACCCGGGGCCGCTGCTCAATCTGGCCGTTACATGAAGAACGCGAACTCAACCGCCGACGGTGGATTGGCCACTCTGCTCCAACCGGGAACTGCGGGTGGATTTGTGTCCGAGAAGTACCAGTCGGAACCCACTCCACCCTTTGACCCCGGGGGGAATTCGCGTGCGGATGCCATCACGGTGCCGACCGAGTTCTTTGACGTGAAGTTCAGTATCTCCACGAACAAAGTTGATCCGCAGACCAAGACGCAGACGGCGCCGCCCGTCGTGGTCCTGAAGAACGGGAAGCTGACCGCTGATATGTCCTCGTGGGCGGCGTCGTGGAACAACCAGAACTTCAATCAAGGTGCACCCAAGCCGGTTTCGAGTACTCAGGCCAAGTCGCCGGGCGAAAAGCAAGCGCAAGAGGCGTGGGACTTTGTGTCGCAGAAGTTCCTGGGAGCGTCGCCGAAGGCCACGGTTGCTGGCACCAGTGCCACGGGCACGTACAACTCCAAGACCGGCCAGTTCGTCCTTCAGTGGACCAGTCTCATTGTGGGTGGACCGTTCAACGGTTTCACCGGTCTCTGGCACCTGCAGGGCACCTACCACCCGTCCAAGTAAGCCATTTTCCTGCTATCGCTATGAGCTTGACGATCGACCCCACGATGTCGACAGACCGTGATCTGTCATCAGCGCTGACGACTGCGCGCGCGGCTCAGTCGATTGTGGTCGACAAGGCGAGCAAGGTGATTGAGGGAGTCACCGTGCTCGACGACGTCTCATTTGCGGCTCGACCCGGACGAGTGACCGCCTTCCTTGGTCCCAATGGCGCCGGGAAGTCCACGACGCTGCGGGCGATCTTGGGTATTGATCACCTCACGTCGGGACGAGCGACCATTGGCGACCGCCCGTTTCGCGATCACCCAAAGCCGTTGCAGGTTGTTGGATCTCTCCTCACGCCTGATGCCGCACATCCACGTCGGACGGCACGTGGGCATCTGACTGTCGTGGCCGCCACCAATGGGCTGCCCCGTACGTCGATCCAATGGGCGCTCGAGCTGGCCGGCATCGCCCCGATCGCTGATCTTCAGGTCGGCCGAATGTCATTGGGCATGCGTCAGCGCCTGGGCTTGGCGACCGCACTTATTGGTGATCCGGCCGTGGTCATTCTCGATGAGCCCCACAACGGGCTTGATGCGGCCGCCATTCGTTGGTTGCGGGTGGTTCTTCGGGCTCTGGCTGATGCCGGGAGGACTGTGCTTCTTTCCAGCCATTTGATGTCCGAGATCGAGTTGATCTGCGATGACGTCGTCGTCATTAATGGTGGACGAATCCAATTTGCGTCAACGCTGGCCGAGTTCATCGGCCAGATTCCGCTGGAGGAGCGATATCTGCATCTGGTGGGGGAGCTATGAGATTCGCCTGGCGCGCCGAGATGCTGAAGTTCGCCACGGTGAAGGGGCAATGGATCAGCGCCATCTTGGCTCTGTTGGCTATTCCCACCATCTCCTTCCTCGTGGTCGCCACCGGCGGTCTGAACGCCGGGCAAAGCTCAACCAGCGCGGCGGCGATCGGGACGCTGGCTGGTCTTCTGGCCTTCGGCGTGTGGAGCGCCACCATCGCCGCCGGCGAATACGCCCAAGGCACCATGGTGGCCAGCTTGTCGATGGTTCCCCGACGATCCACTCTCTACTTGGCCAAGTTGGGAGCTACCGCAGCCACCACGGCGGTCGGCGGCCTGCTCTCCGCCGCCATTGCGTTACTCGTGGTCCTTGGTGTCCGAGCACCAGGAACTTATGGGGTGGGAAATCCAGCCTTGTTAGTCGGCGTCGTGATCGCCGTCATTGCCGTCGCCGTCATCGGCGTCAGTGTTGGCCTCATGACTCGATCACCGAGCGCGTCCATCGTCATTGTGGTCGTGATCCTTCTACTCCCCAAGGCGGCCAGCGGTTTGCTCGGTGGATTGCAACCCTGGATTGTGGGCGCCAGTCCGGGCACCGTTGTCACTGAAATCGTCGGGGGCACCAACCTCCCTACGAGCCAGACGTTTCCAGCTGGGACTTGGGCAGCCGCGTTGACCATGGTAGGCGTAGCGATATTGGTGACCCTCGGCGGCGCCATCGCGTTCTCCCGACGCGACGGCTGACCGCCGAAACCGTTACTTCTTTAGAGCCTTAGTCCCGGGCTCCCTTTTGAGCCCGCGGAAAGTCGCGTAGGTGGTCGTAAATGGTCACGAGGCGGGACAGCACCGGCGCCCGCTCGTACCAACGAGGACCGTTGGGATCCAGGTTGGTGGGCGCGTGCTTCTTGGTATGGCTGGCACTGTGGAGGGCATCGGTTCTGAGAGCCGAGTTGGTGGTGTCGCGAATGGTCGGGATGGCATGAGACAGCTCCCATTCGATCTCTGAGATCAGGAGATCGGCCAGCTCTGCCACCACCGAGTGGAAGTCCTGACCGGTGTTGAGGTTGATCCCCTGCACACCTCGGGACATGCCCTCGGCCTCGCTGATCAGTTGACGACGATCCTCAGTGTTGAGGTCCATACGGTCCACGATGTCGGTCAGTCCAGTGAGATCGCTCATGCCCTCGACCACATCATGCAGGCGGCTTCCCGGTTGGCCATGTGGCGGATGAGCTGCTTGGCCGTGTCGCCGTACGCCGACCGCTCTTCAACTTCGGTGCCCCTATTTTGGTCGAGGCGGGCGAACAGTTCCTGCAGTCTGCGGTCCTCTTCCTCGAGTACATCGAGGGCGGTACCTTCCTTCTCCAAGTCATGCACGTTCTTCATGTCGCCACCTCCATTGGGCTTGCTTCATTTCGTACTTACCCCCGTTTTCCGAAATCATGCGCACTGCATCGTGGGTGTCAGTTGCGGCTTATGTGGGTATCGCTCCCAGCGGGATGTCCGAGACGACGCATATGAAGGTCGCTTCGACACCGAAGTTGCCGCTCACGTATCTCCTTGCCCCCATCGGTATTGCGGCCGCGCTGGCCTGCGTGGTGTCGGCCCCCTTGGCGGCTCACCGAGCGGCCGACCAGGTCTGGCCGCCGTTTGTGCTGGTGGCCGGGCTCTTGCTGGTCGGATCCGTGGCGGCGAACGATGGCATCTTCAACGCGGCCGGCGACTGGCTGGCCGGACTCTCACGTAGCGGCGTCGCCACCTACCTGGGCGCCCTGATTGCCCTGGTGGTCGTCACGGCCTCGCTCAACCTCGATACCGCCGTGGTCTTCCTGACTCCCGTATTGATCGCCATGGCCCGAAGACGAGGATCCGCCATCGCACCGTTTCTCTACGCATCGATCTTCATGGCCAATGCCAGCTCGCTCTTTCTCCCCGGGTCAAACCTGACGAACTTGATCGTGTTGGCCAACGGCGGCCGCTCGGGTAGCTCCTTTGTGTCGTTGATGGCACCGGCGGCCATTGGTGCGACGGTGGCCACTGCGCTTGGCCTCACGATATGGGGTCGGCGATCAACTGGCATCAGCATCAGTACTTCGGGTCGAGACTTCCTCGTTCCACTTCGGATTGGGAGCGCTTGGCGTGCTGGTGGCCACCATCCTCACGGTGGCCTTGTCGTCCCCCGCCCTTCCCGTGGCTGGCCTTGGGCTCGTGCTCATGACCATCCGATTGGTCCAACGACGCCAGGACGTGCACGCAGCTGTGGAAGTGCTCGGCGGTCCGGTGCTCATCGGGCTGTACGGGCTGGCCGTGGCCATGGGGACGCTGGGCCGGGTGTGGACGTACCCCTCGCATGAGCTGGCCCGGTCAGGGGGAGTGGCCACGGCGGTGATCGCGGCCTTGGCTGCCGTCCTGCTGAACAACCTGCCGGCGGCCTCGTTGCTGGCCGCTCATCACACCAATCACCCGGCGCAGCTCTTGGTCGGATTGAACGTGGGACCGAATCTCTTCGTCACTGGTTCACTGGCCTGGTTTCTGTGGTTCCGGGTGGCCAAGTCCAATGGCGCCAACCCGTCGCTGTGGCGTGCCACTCGACTCGGTTTGGTGTTGGCACCTCTGGCGATGGCCGTGGCGCTGGTCTGCTTGGCCGTGGCGTAGTCAGCCGACCGGCGGAGGTCCGCCCTTCCAGATCTCCATGAGGCGATCAGGCGCTTGTACCGGGGTGAACCCAAACTTGGCGTAGAGACCGTGGGCATCACCGGTACCGAGAAGCATGCGCAAGCCGATGACGGTCGGATGAGTGGTCGCCACCTCAATAAGGAAAACGCCCAGTCCGTGGCCACGCGCCGAATCGTCCACAAAGACATCGCACAGCCAGGCGAATGTGGCGCCGTCGGTCACCCAACGGCAGAAACCTATTTGGACATCGTCGCCGTTATACAGGCCAAGGCTGATCGAGTCCGGCAATGGCTCGCACCGTGACATCGAGCGGTCGCCCCTTGGCCCAGTAGCTCTCTTCGGAGAGCCATTGGTGCACCCGGTCCACTTGCAGCAGTCCGGGATCATCGCTGATCCAATGACCGTCCGGCCCGTCCCAGCGGTTCATTCGGCGGCGACGCCCTGCAGTTCCACTCGAACGGCCACTTCGGGATACACCTTCACCATCAACATGCTCGGAGGCTTCATGTTGAATTCCCGAATGTCGAAGACGTACTCACCCTTCAGTTCAATGGTATTGCCCGTCACCACAATGGTCATTTCGTGCGTGAAGGACTTGGTGCGACCGTGAAAGGTGAGGTCCCCGGTGACCAGGTATCGGTCAGGGGTGTCGGTTTTTTGGACCTGGGTGATCTGCCCATCGATGGATGGGAATCGCCTGGCGTCAATCCGCCGCCGCAGCTCCCGGTCGTAGAGCTGGTTGCCCGACGACAGCAATTCTGCATTCAGCTCCAGCCGGCCACCGACGTGATCCGCGAAAGTGAGCGAACCATCCTCCTCTGCGGTGACATCGCACCAGCCGGTCAGGCCGCGAGTCTCGGTATTGATGGGGTGCAGGCTTGATCGGGCATTGATCCAGACGCAGGACTGGGTGGATTCGAAGTCGAAACGCATGGCCATTCACCATAAACGCCAAGTTGGCGCCGAAAGTCTCAGCCGGCTCACAGTGCGGATTGGGCGGGGGTCGAAACCGCAGTGGTGGGATGGGTCCATGTCAGAGGACGTCTCCCCAAGCCAAGCCAGCCGGCAACGGGCCAAGCTGCGGCTGCGGCGGTTGACCGGAACGGCCGTCGTCGCAGCCACCGGAGGCGCCGCTCTCTTCGGCGTCATCGTGGCCAACGAGCATCCCGGCTCGAGTTCAACCACCACCCAAACCACCCACACCACTTCCTCAGTGGCCACGACCCCCGCAACGTCTGGTTCATCATCGAGCGTCAGCTCAGCCACGACAACCACCACCGTCGCACCCACGACCACGACGACATCACCTCACGTGACATCCGGCGGAAGTTCTTCATGACGACCGCCATTGATGAGGCGACGGCGGCCACCACGGTGGAGCGTTCGTTCGCCGCCATCGGCACCCAGGCCACTGTCATTGTGCAGGATCCGTCTCGGGCCGATGCGGCAGAAGCCGTCCTGCGTGACGAGGTCGATGCCATTGACCGGGCCTGCAGTCGGTTCCGGGCCGACTCGGAACTGCAGATGGTGCATGACCACGCCGGTCAGTCGGTGCGTATCAGCACGCTGTTGTTCGACGCCTTGAGTGTGGCCTGTGCGGTGGCCCAGCAGACCGGCGGGGCGGTTGATCCGACGGTCGGGAATGCGATTGCGCGCCTCGGTTACGACCGGGACTTCAGCCAAGTTGTCGATCGACCGCCCGTGCCCCCCAGCGCCCTGGGTCCGGTGGTGGGTTACCAGCACGTCCAGCTCAATCATCAGCAGCGGACGGTCCGGATTCCTCGGGGCGTTCGCCTCGATCTGGGCGCTTCGGCCAAGGCGCTCGTCGCCGACCGATCGGCGGCCCGCATTGCTGAAGTGATCGGTTCAGGCGTCCTCGTCTGTATCGGCGGCGATGTCGCGGCGGCCGGCTCTCCGCCACCAGGGGGCTGGGCCATCGGGATTGCTGAACGTTCTGCCGCTTCTGCTAACGAAGTCGACCAGGTGGTCGCCATCCATCATGGGGGGCTGGCCAGCTCTGCGCCGAGCGTCCGCACCTGGGTCGCCGGGGATCGCCCGGTCAATCACCTCATCAATCCCGAGACGGGCGACTGCGTGGATCCGTATTGGTCGGTCGTTTCGGCGTGCGCCGCCAGTTGCGTGGAGGCCAATGCCATGACCACCGCCGCCATGGTGTGGGGTTGGTCGGCCCTCGAGCGCCTCATCGGGTGCTCATTGCCTATGCGGCTGGTCCGTCAGGACGGCCGGAGGATCGTGTCGCTCAACGGTTGGCCCCGGGACTCAGTGTGAGCTCGACCTGGCTTTGGTACGCCACCCGGTCGACTGGCATCGTGGCCCTGGTCCTCCTGACCGCCACCATGGTGCTCGGTATCGCCACGGTCAATCGGGCCCGCGCCCGCAACTGGCCGGGATTCGCCCAGCAGGAGATCCACCGTCGTGTTTCCATGCTCTCGGTGGTGTTCCTGGCCCTCCATGTGTTGACCAGCGTGCTCGATACGTTTGTCACCATCAGCTGGGCCTCCATCCTGATCCCGTTCACGTCTTCCTACGACCGCCTCTGGGTGGGGATCGGCACGGTCGCACTCGACCTCATGGTGGCCGTCTTCGTCTCCAGCCTGTTGCGGTCCCGGATGAAGCCCGGCACCTGGCGGGCCGTCCATTGGTTGGCCTATCTGAGTTGGCCGGTGGCGCTCGCCCACACCTTCGGCATGGGCACCGATGCCGGCGAGTCATGGGTCATCGCGCTGGGTGTGGCCTGCATTCTTTCGGTGGGTCTGGCCTTGCTGTGGCGTCTGCAGGCCGTCTCCCATCGACCGGTACCGGTGCGGTTGCCGGTGACGGGCGCACTAGAAGAAGCGGCTCGTCATGGCTGACACACTCACCCCGATCAACCAGCACCGGCTGTTGGGTCACCCGGCCGACCTGGACGGCCATGTCCGCTCACTGGGACCGTTGCCTCATGCATCGAGTCCCGATTGGGCGGCCTCTTTCTGGACCGAGCTCAGCGCCTCGGGACTGGCCGGACGAGGCGGCGCTGCGTTTCCTGCCGCCCTCAAGCTGGCCGCCACGTCTCACCACGCCGGCCCAGGTGTCCTCGTCGTCAACGGCATGGAGGGTGAGCCGGCCAGCCACAAAGACAAGGTCTTGCTCATCCGCTCACCGCACCTCGTGCTCGATGGTGCCTTGCTGCTCGCCCTGGCCAGCGGTGCCCAGCGAATCGTGGTCTGCGTTCCGACGGGGCGAGACCAGGTGGCCGAGGCGGTGCAACGTGCCGTCGCTGAGCGCGAACGCGCTGCCTACTCACACCTGCCGGTGACCATGGTCCGCCCCCCGGACCGCTTCGTGGCCGGTGAAGAGTCGGCGCTCTCCGAATGGATTGCGTCGGGCCGGTCGCTCCCTTCGTATCGACCCGACAAGGGCATACCGCTGCGCCTCGGTAAGGAGCGGTTGCTGGTTCACAATGCCGAGACGCTGGCCCACGTCGCCCTTATTGGTCGTTTCGGGTCCGAGGCGTTTCGATCCCGCGGCGTGCCGGAGGAACCCGGCACCATGTTGATCACCATTTCGGGCTCGGTCGCCCAACCCGGCGTCATCGAAGTGCCCTGCGGCACACCGCTCCATGAAGTGGTAGCTCGGGGCACTCCCACGTCAGAGCTCCGAGCCCTCCTGGTCGGTGGCTACGCCGGGGCCTGGGTGCCGCCCCGCTACTTCAGCTACGCCGTACGCATCCATTCCATTGCGAACGATCGGCGCCACCGCCGGCGTCGGCGTGGTGGTCGCGCTGGGCGCCGATCGATGCGGCGTCTGCGAGACGGCTCGAATCGCCCAGTACATGGCCGCCCAGAGTTCCGGGCAATGCGGTCCCTGCGCGTTTGGTCTTCCGGCCATCGCCGAGGATCTGTTCCAGCTCAGTGCCGGCCGAGCCGATGCTCAATGGCGGGAACGCATCGAACGTCGACTCGGTGAAGTCGACGGTCGGGGAGCCTGTCGACATCCGGATGGCGTGGTGCGCATGGTGCGCAGTGCGCTGGATGTGTTCGCCCCGGAAGTGGCGGCCCATCAGGCCGGTGCGCCCTGCATTGCCCGTCAGTTCACGCCGGCGGTGCCGTGAAATGAGTGCGCTTCGCATCACCATCGACCCTGTGGCCTGCGACGCCTACGGCTATTGCGCCGAATTGTTGCCCGAAGCCATCACGCTCGACGAGTGGGGCTATCCCTGCGTCAATGGCAATCCGCTGCCCGACGAACTGGTCGCGGCCGCCAAACGGGCCGCCCGTGATTGCCCGCGCCGGGCATTGACCCTGCAGGTGAGAGAACGCGCTCATTGATCACCTGAGTCACAATGAGTGGGTCATGGACACCTGCGACGAGTGTGGATTCACCTATGGGCTCTTGCCCCACCACGAGTTGCCGGATGCCATTGAGCGGGGAGCGGCCGACTTCGCCACGGTGTTGGCGCCCAACGAATCTGTGGTTCGCCGCCGCCGGGAACCTGAGGAATGGTCCCCGCTGGAATACGCCTGCCACGTGCGTGACGTGTTGTTCATGCAACGGGATCGTTTGTTCGTGGCGCTGGTCGAGGAGGAGCCGTCCTTCAAGCCCATGTACCGCGAGGAACGTGTGGCGCTTGATGGCTACAACACCCAAAGTTCGACTGAAGTGAGCCAGCAACTCACGATGGCGTCTGCCATGTTCACCAGTCTGCTTCGGACCCTCACCGAGGAGCAGTGGCATCGCTCTCTGATCTACGGCTTTCCGGATCCAAGCCGGCGTGACGTGACGTGGGTCGGCCACCACACACTTCATGAACTGATCCACCATCGTCAGGACGTCGCCCGGATCTTCGAGTCGACTTGAGCGAGGTAGTGGTGCGGCCGGCGACGGCAGAGGATCTCCCTCGGATTGTCGAGCTCTTCGACCACGGCTCGTTAGCGGCGGGCAAGGAGGACGCCACCGATATGGCGCCCTACCAAGCCGCCTTTTCCGAGATCGAACAACGACCCGGCGGTCTGTTGGTGGCCGAATCCGAGGGACAGGTCGTTGGCGCCTGTCAGCTCATCGTCTTCCGGCACCTGCAGTCACGGGGAGGACTGTGTGCCGAAGTCGAGTCGGTGCACGTGCATCCCGATTGGCGCAGTCATGGCATCGGATCCACCCTCATGCGACATGCCATCGATGCCGCCACCCAGCTTGGTTGCTACCGGATCCAATTGACCAGCAACAACGATCGACCCGATGCGCACCGCTTCTATGAGGCGCTGGGCTTCGAGCCCTCTCACACTGGATTCAAGCGGCTGCTGCGCTGAGTTCGGGCGTGGACCGCAAGGTTCGCCACCCCGCTGGCGAAATGGCATAGCGGGACACCGCACCGTCGGTGAACAGCTGCCACCAGGCGGGACGAATCAAGCGTCGCCACCAATGCCGCCACCGGCAGCAAGACGGTGCGCCAGTCGCCCTTCATGGGGCACAGCTCTTCGGTTGAGCCGGCGTACACCCCGCGGCGGGTGGCGGCTCGGAAGACCTCACGACACACGGCACGTCGACGGCCGGTGAGTTGGGCCTGACCCAGGATGGCCATCAAGAGCTGATGGGTGCGCACGCCGGTCTTCGAATGTGCGGCGGGGTTGACGAAGCGACCGAGGGCGACATCCAGCATGGCGCCGACCATGTCGGTGCCCGAGGCCATGGCATTGCCGGGTTCCACCAGGCGGGCGTTGACGTCAATCACGTACGGCTGACCATCGGCGACGATGGCATCCACCGAGAGCGCGCCGTGCCAGCCCAGTGCCCCACCCAGCTTCGCCAAGTACGCACGCAGTACCGGCACTTCCACGCTGAGCTTGTTGCACGGCGCTGCCTTTGGCCCCCTCCTGTACGCGCTGGTTGGCGTGGAAGGCCACCAACACGCCGGCATCAAAGACACACTGGGCCATGACGAAGGTGCCGATGACCGATGCCTGGACCAGCACGCCGCCATCTGACAGGGCACCATCGTCAACGAAGTGCTGCACCGCATCGGCCAACTCCACGGCGTTGTGGGCGCACACCACGCCGGCTGAACCGGTACCGACCGGTGCCTTCACGAAGGCGGGAAAGGTCTCCCAAGCGGCCACTTCGGAGGGGTCCTGGACCACCACGGTGTGCGGCTGCGGAATGTCGAGTGCTTCCAGGGTGTGCAGAGCCGACAGCTTGTCCTGCACCTGTTGCAGTGCCGCGAACGGTGGGACGGCGGTGGCGATACGGGCCTCCATCAGGCGGGGTAACTGGTGCGACAGCACGGTCACCTGCTCCTGCGTCGGGAAGATCACATCGACGCCCTCGTCCTGGGCCACCTTGAGCGTGGCCTCGAACCAGGCCAGAGGATCATCTCCGAACGAGGGAACCAGGTGCAATGCACTCACATGGCGGGTGAAACGGGCCAGGCAGATGTCGTCGGAGACCACGGCGGACACCCGGTGTCCCCGGCGATCCAGCAACGTGGCCACTTGGCGGGAGGTGAGTCCCGCCCCTTCAGTCAGGAGGATGTGCATATGAGTTAGTATATAGAATAAGCATATGATGTCAACAAATAAAGAACCAGGTCAAAGGTGCACGATCTAAAACGTAATCTTGTAATCTCGTAACTATGAATCCATCACAACACGAACACGGGGAACACCAAGGCGCTGGCCGTCGAGGCGGCCGCCGCCGGAGAGTCAGCGCACCGCCATGGAGTCCCGAGCAGGAGCGGCTGACCGCGGCCTGGTTTGCCGGGCGCATCCCGGACGGCTGGTTCGAAGGGCCGGTCACCATTGAGGTCGATGACGACGAGGTGCAGGTCGTAGGCGTCCTCGCCGCGCCGAAACTGGCCGAAGGAGCCACCGCCGAGGAGATCCAGGTCGCCCAGAACGCCCGCATCAGCGGATTCCGCGAGGAGTCCCGCGGCGCCCGCATGCGCATTGCCGATGAGGCCCAGCCGGCCTTTCAGCGCACCGTGTCCTGGGGCGCCCAATGCGGGGACACCAAGGTGCTCTTCACTACCGCCGGGGTGCCAGTCATGACCCGACTGCGCCTGGCTGACCGTCGCGTCCTGGACACCTTGATTGATGCCGGCGTCGCTCGAAGTCGCAGCGATGCCCTGGCCTGGTGCGTCCGCTTGGTTTCCGAGCACGAGCATGACTGGATCCAATCGCTTCGCGATGCCATGGCGTCGGTTGAAGAGGTACGAGCCCGCGGACCACGTGGAGCCGGCGCTGGCACCGACTGATTCGGTGTCTGGGCGATACTGAGCTCCATGGGACGTCCCGCCCAGATCGATCGCGCCGCCGTGTTGGCCGCCAGCCTCCAGCTGGCGGACCAGCAGGGCTTGGCCGCCGTCACCATGCAGGCGGTGGCCGATCGACTCGGTGTGACCCCGATGGCGCTGTACCGACACGTCAACAACAAGGCCGATCTGCTGGACGGCGTGGTGGAGAGCCTCTTGTCAGAGGTGCCACTGCCCGATCCATCGCTCAACTGGGCCGACCGCCTGACCGCTCTCTCGCGAGGTACCCGCCAGGCGGCGCAACGTCATCCCCAGGTCTTCCCACTCCTCCTACAACGGGCAGCGGTCACCGAGGGCGCCCGCCGGGTTCGTGACGTGGTCTACGAAGCACTGCGCGAAGCGGGTTGTGCCGAACCGGACGTGGTCCAGCTGGAACGGCTGATGGCCACGGCGGTGCTCGGCTTCGCCGCCAGCGAGGCCGGTGGACGTTTCGCCGCCCATTCAGCCGAACAGCTGAATGCCGATTTTGAAAGATTGCAGTCGATGCTGGCCACGGCGGTATTGGGCGCATTGGAGGCCGCTGCCGCAACCTGACGTGCCACTATGCGTCATGGAACATTTTCACCAAGTGCAAGATGATCTGCGGGCCCCCTACAAGGAACTGTCCGCTGCCATTCCCGACGTCATCGCCGGCTTCAACGCGCTCCATGTGGCCGCCATGGCTGAGGGTGCGCTGACCATGCGGATGAAGGAGCTCATCGCGCTGGCCATCTCCATCACCCGCGAGTGCGACGGCTGTATTGCCGCTCACGCCCGGGGAGCCGCCCGCCGGGGAGCCACCGTGTCTGAAGTTACGGAAATGATCGGCGTGGCCATCTCCATGAACGGTGGCCCGGGCACCGTCTGGGGCCCCCGAGCACTGGCGGCCTTCCACGAGTTCAGCGAGGCAGCGCCGATTCCCGATTGACGGTCAAGAATTCCCAGCACATTGACACCGGGACCGGGTCACGGAACGCATATACCAGATCAGGATCAGACGACTCCGGACACGCTAAATACGGGTACCGGGTCATGGAAGCCCTTCAGTACAACCGAAACGCCCTCCTCAACATGGATTCGGTCGTGCGATGCCCCGTGCGCCCGCTGGTCGATCAGGATCTGACCTGATTTCGCTTCGCCACAGAGTCGGGCCGAGAGGTTGACCACGGGTCCGAGGGCGCTGTAGTCGCGGCGGCCCTCGAAGCCGATCATGCCGAGGTTGGCATAGCCCAAGGTGATGCCGACCCCGAATCCAAGTTGATAACCCTTGCGAGTCCAACTCTGAATTTGCGACTCCATGGCCGTGCGAAATTCGACGGCCATGGTGATAGCCCGCAGCGCCGGATCGTCGCAGGGTAGTGGGTCATTGAAGAAGGCCATGAGGCCATCACCAGTGAAAGCTCCAACGGTGGCCTGGTACTGGTTGATGAGCACACCCAGGAGGTCGAAGTAGTCGCCCAGGACGCCCAGCACCTCTTCGGGTTGGGCATTGGCCGCAAAGGCGGTGAAGCCGCGGAAGTCACAGAAGAAGACGGAGATTTCCTTACGGTGAGGTTCCAGTAGCGGTTGGCCCTTCGGCTGACAGAACGGCATCCGCGACCTGAGTCGAGAGGAATCGACGAAGGCGACCGAGACTCTCGAGTTCCTTGACTTGTTCATTAACCCGGCTCTCGAGAGTCCAGTTCAAGTCCTCCAAGGCGTCTTTCGCTTCCTCGGCCACTGTCCGAGCTTGATGAGCGGATACAGCGAGCACCTTGACCCGATCGACCAGCCATGCCACCGTCTGCCCGATAATCAAGACCGCTCCCATGACAAAAATCCAGCGGGTGACAGGTGCGATGTTGGCGGCCTGGTGAGCCACGACGTATCCGTAACTGGCGCCTATGGCCACCATGTGGATGGTGGCGGTTCGGCGACTAGTACGCTACAAAGACAACGGTTGAAGAGACGGTATAGGCCAAGGCGGCGAAGGGAGAAAGTACTCGGTCCACAAGCCCAGGGCCGTCGCCGGTACCACCAGGCTCTCTATAAAAAGAGTAATGAGGTGGAACCACCAGAGGGACAAATATCGAACCACGACCAGGCCGGCTGGAAAGAGGAGGGCGACCGAGGACCCGAGAATGACCTCAAGCACTGCGATGTGCGTGCCGGGGATGTGTTGTCCGGAGAGGGGAATGATCGCCATGGCGATCATGGCGATCAGGGCGGTGGGCACCGGTCACCCGGGTGGCAAACCGCAGGACATTGACGCGATTCTCGGGCGAATCCGGGGCGGCATCGCCGTCGATGCTCCGGATGCCCCAATCGTCGCCGAACACCCAATTCGCAAGCCGCTTCACGGCACCTCCGCCACCCCGCATCCGCTCATGCGGGTCCAGTGACCATGATGCATAAGTCCCATTACATAGGTGTTACATGTAGGCACCAGGCGGTGGCTGAGAGCCACGAACGGCTACCTCAGTGAGCCACCTTTACCGGCGTGAACTCGCAGTCCAGGTGCTTGATCCCGTTAATGAAGGGCGAGCGCAGTCGGTCCGGCTCACCCACGCTGCGAATGTCCGGCAGCCGGTCGAAGAGGTGCTTGAACATGACGTCAATTTCCTGGCGAGCCAGGTGCGCCCCCAGGCAGAAGTGCGGTCCGGCGGCGCCGAAGCCCACGTGTGGGTTGGGGTTGCGCAGCACATTGAAGGTGAAGGGGTCCTCGAAGACCTCGCCGTCACGGTTGGCCGAGTTGTAGAACAAAATCACCCGATCGCCCTCGGAGAGCTTTTCGCCACCCAGTTCGGTGTCCTGGCCCACGGTGCGCCGCATCCAAATGACCGGCGAGCCCCAACGCACGATCTCGTCGACGCCGGTCGCCGACACGCCGGCCGGATCGGCCAACCACAGCGCCCGCTGGTCCGGGTGATTGGTCAGGGCCAGCAGGCCGTGGCTGATGGCGTTGCGGGTGGTCTCGTTGCCGGCCACCACCAGCAAAATGAAGAACGAAGCGATCTCCGACGCGGTCAGGGCCTCGCCATCCACGTTGGTATTGACCAGAGCGGACGTGATGTCGTCGGTCGGGTGCTCCTTCCGGTGCTCCGCCAGCTCGGTCATGAGCATGGTCAGCTGCTGGGCCGCCAGCATGAAGGCCATCATGGGATCGGTGCCCTCGGGGATGTACTCGGGGTCACCCGAACTCAGAATCACATTGGAGGCGTTGAAGACCGTGTCGTAGTCGGCCGCGCCGATGCCCATCATGTCGCAGATGATTTCCAGCGGAAGCCGGGCGGCCACCTCGACCACGAAGTCGCAGCTTCCCTTCTCGGCCACGCGGTCGATCACATCGTCGGCCACCAGCTCGACCCGATCGATGATGTCCTTGACCATCCGCGGGTTGAAGGCGGCCGACACAATCCGGCGCAACCGGGCGTGACGCGGGTTGTCCATGTTGATCATGGAGCCGAAGAACTCGAGCATCTCCTCGGGCAGGTCGATCATGCTCGTGGCCCCTTGGCCCGACTGGAAGATCTCCGGGTGGCGGCTGGCGTGTGACACATCGGCGTGCCGGGTCAGGGCTCGGTAGCCCTTGCCCGAGTTTGGAATCAGGGCCGCCATTTCCGGCGGGACCTCGGGATCTTCGAAGTGCGCCATTGGTCGCTCTCTGCGCAAGGTCTGCGAACGCGCCCTCGCGCTCCTCCCAGGGTCGAGCCCAGAACTCGATGTCCGAAAGATCAATTTGGTCGACAGTCAGCGTCTCGCGAGGTTCCACGCCGTCACCCTAGCCAGCCTCCGTATAGTCAAACCATGTGTGACACCCTCTGTGGCCCGGGCGCCGACGGCATGGTGTTCGCCAAGAACTCGGACCGGCCCATAGGGGAAGTGCAACTGGCCACGCCGTACGGCCGGCGGTCCACCCAGGGCTGCACGCTGCGGACGCAGTACCTCTCCATCGGTGACACCGGGGCTCACGCCACGTTCTTGTCCAGCCCGACCTGGCTCTGGGGCGCCGAGCACGGGGTGAACGAGTACGGGGTGGCCATCGGCAACGAGCGGGTGAGTACGACGCACAATGCGGCGGCGGCCAAGCCGACGCTGATCGGGATGGACCTGGTGCGACTGGGGCTGGAGCGGTCCCGCACCGCCGAGGAGGCGCTGCACGTCATCACCGACCTGCTCCGGGTGCACGGCCAGGGCGGGATCGCCGACCAGGCCCACCAGGAGGCGTACGACTCATCGTTCCTGATCGCCGACCCGGCCCACGCCTTCATCCTCGATACGGCCGGTCCAGACTTCGCCGCCTCCCGCATCGACCCCAGCACAGGCACCGGCGCCGCCATCTCCAACCGTCACTCCATCCGCACCGAGTGGTTTCTCGGTTCGGACTCGCTCGAGGATGGCGAGGACTTCGAGCGCTTCCGCAATCAACGAGAACACACCGCCTACGCCGATGTTCGCCTGGCGGCCAGCCGCCGTTTCTTGGACTCCCATCGGAACGGCGGCGAGCAGGGCGGCCTGACCCCGGCCGCCACGGCCGCCCATCTCCGTGACCACGGGCACGGTCCCTGGGGTGCGCCGGGTGCCGATGGCCCCAACGATCCGCCCCCCACGGAACTGGGCGCCGACTTCAGCGGCGTCACCGTCTGTATGCACGTCCGCGGGCTCAGCGTGACGGCGGCCTCAATGATCGCCGTGCTGCCGCGCCATCTTCCCGACGGTGCGCCGCTGGTGACCTACGTCGCCGCCGGCAGCCCGTGCGTCAGCATCTATGTGCCGGCCTTCCCGAGCACCGCCGCCGGACCTCCACCCTTCGTGCCGTTCGAGACTCTCGGGCGAAGCCATGTGGCGGGCCGCCGACGCGTTGCGCCAGCAGGTGGAGGATGCCCCCGCTTCCATTGACGACATTCGGGCCGTGCTCGCACCGGTCGAGAACGAGCTGTGGCAAGAAGCTGACGATGTGATGGATGAGCCCGACCGCTGGGCCGAAGTCGGTCGCTCCTGGGGACTTCGGGCGCTGGGCGCACTCGAGAGCTGTGTGTCGCCATGAAGGTCCAACAAAAGCTCAACAGAGATTCGATGAAGGAGACATTCGATGCGGCTCGCCAGCTTCACTGACTCGACAACGGATCCGGTCGGCCGGCTTCGGCTCGGCGTCATCGAAGGCGATGAGATCGTCGATCTCACCGATCCGGCTGTCGACCTACCGGCGGACCTCACGGCACTGCTGGCCCTGGGCAAGAGTGGCTTGGTGCAGGCGCGTGAAGCGCCCACATCAACGGCCGCTCGTCATTCGCTCTCGTCAGTCATCGTTGCGATCACCGGTGACCGCGCCGCCGGCCATCCTGGCCATCGGCATGAACTACCGGGCCCACGTGGCGGAAATGGGTCGGGAGGCGCCGGAGTACCAGTACTGGTTCAACAAGCAGCGAACCTCCATTGCCGGACCCGGTGATCCCATCGTGTTGCCCGGCCGTCTCGGCCATGGTCGACTACGAAGGCGAACTGGCCATGGTGATCGCCCGTCGCTGCCAGCACATTCCGGCCTCCCGGGCCATGGAGGTGGTGGCCGGGTTCACCATCATCAATGACGTCAGCACCCGCGACTGGCAGTGGCGGACGCCCACCTTCACGGTGGGCAAATCCTTCGATTCCCATGCGCCCTGTGGCCCGTGGATGGTCACCACCGACGAACTGGGCGATCCGAGCAACCTGTCCATCCGCACCTGGGTCAATGACGAACTCCGGCAAGATTCGTCGACCTCCGACCTGATCTTCAACTGCTCAGAAATGATCGAATACCTGACCACCGCCTTCCCCCTCGAGGCGGGCACCATCATCGCCACCGGCACGCCGGCCGGCGTGGGGGCCGGGTTCACACCCGCCCAAGTTCCTGGCCGATGGTGACGTGGTGCGGATCGCCATTGAGGGGATCGGGGAGCTCTCCAATCCCGGTCATCCAGGGTGCTCCGGGGGTCCCCGTCGGGCTCTCCTGAGGGGGCGTGACACGTTTGGCCCAGGGCACGGCACAATGGGGGAGTGCCTGACACCGAAATTGAGTTGAGTGACGCCGATCGTGCCGAGCGTCTGACCAAGCTGCATGGCGTCATCGACCTGATGCGTCCGGCCGTGCAAGCCGACGGCGGCGACCTGGTCCTGATCAGGGCCGACGTCGAGACCGGCGTGGTCGAAGTGCAGCTCCAGGGGGCCTGCAGCTCCTGTGCCGTCAGCGAAGCCACCCTGTCGGGCGGGGTCGAGCGGATCCTGCGTGACCGCCTGCCCTGGGTCACCGAGGTCGTCGGCGGCCTGGACGACTCCATCAGCTCCGAGGACAGCGCCTCACTGGGCTCCGGGGGCTACGTCCCCAGCTTCTAGAACGGATGGGGCGACTCATTAGTTAGCACAACTAACTATACTGGGGGCATGCCATCGAACTCCGAAGCCGTCAACACCACGCTTTTGGAGGGCACACCGAACGAAGAACTGGCCAGCCGGCTGCGCCAGTGCATCAACCGCCTCCACCGTCAGCTCCGGCAGGAGTCATTGGCTGGGCTCTCGCCGGCCCAGGCGTCCGCCCTCGGCTCAGTCATGCGGCTCGGCAGCCCGACGCTTGGGAGAGCTGGCCACCCGTGAACAGGTGCAGCCGCCGACCATGACCCGGATTGTGGCCTCGCTGCTCGACGCCGGTCAGGTGACTCGGGTCACCGATGCGTCGGATCGACGCAGTGCCCGGGTCCGTCTCACCCCAGCCGGTCATGCGCACCTTGGAGCGCATCCGCACCCTCAAGACGGCGTTCTTGGTTCGACGCCTGTCCGAACTCGAGCCGGTTGAGCAGTCCAAGGCCGAAGAGCTGGTGGCCCTACTGGAACACCTGGTCGAGCCATGAGTCGGTTCAGCTGACGCCCGCCACAAGACGTTTGCCGCGTTGAAGGTTCGCAACTACCGGCTCTACTTCACCGGTCAGGTGGTCTCGGTCTCCGGCACCTGGATGCAAATGGTGGCCCAGAGCTACCTCATCCTCTTCCCGCTTGCATGGCACCGGCGTCGACGTGGCCATCGCCACCGGCCTGCAGTTCCTGCCCATGCTGCTGCTCGGGCCCGTTTGGCGGACTGGTGGCCGATCGGCTGGACAAGCGCAAGATTCTCGTACTGCACCCAGACCGTCGCCGGCGTCTTGGCGCTCCTGCTGGGCGTCTTGTCCTGTCGCATTCGGTGCAGCTATGGCAGGTGTTCGCCCTCTCCAACATTGCTCGGCGGCGTCAACCTGTTCGACAACCCGGCCCGGCAGACCTTCGTGTCCGAAATGGTCGGGCTCGACCTGCTGCCCAACGCAGTCAGCCTCAACAGCGTGCTGATGAACTCGGCCCG
Organism: uncultured Acidimicrobiaceae bacterium; assembly: GCA_963730785.1. Taxonomy (GTDB): domain Bacteria; phylum Actinomycetota; class Acidimicrobiia; order Acidimicrobiales; family RAAP-2; genus Bog-473. Next base: position 257,958 of record CAVSTF010000016.1, on the reverse strand, counting down.
AGTGATCGGACCGGCCATCGGCGGTGTGCTGATCCTGACCTTGGGCGTCGGCACCTGTTTCCTGGTCAACGCAGCGTCGTATGTGGCCGTGATCATCGCCCTGAGTCTGATGCGGGCCACGGAGCTGTATCAAAGCCGGGCGTCGGACGGGCCAAGGGGCAGATCCGTGAAGGCCTGCGCTACGTCTGGGCCACGGGCGACCTGCGGTCGCCGCTCATCTCAATGGCGATCGTCGGCATCTTCGCCTTCAACTTCACCGTGACGCTGCCCCTCCTGGCCAAGTTCACCTTCCACGGTGGGGCCGGCCTGTACAGCACGTTCCTGGCCGCCATGGGTGTGGGTGCCGTCATGGGTGGACTCTTCACCGCCCACCGCAGCAATCCGTCCACCAAGCTGCTGGCCATCATTGGCATTCTGTTCGGCGTCTTCATTCTGATCGTCGGGCTGGCGCCGTCGAAGCTCGCCGCCATCATCTTCCTGGTGCCGATGGGCGCCGCCAGCATCTCGTTCATCTCGACTAACAACGCCACCCTGCAGCTTCGAGCCGACCCGACCATGCGAGGTCGGGTGATGGCACTCAATGCCATCGCCTTCCTCGGCAGCACTCCGATTGGCGCGCCCCTTATGGGGTACATCAGCGACGCCAGCAATCCGCGGGTATCGCCTTCGCGGTCGGAGGTGTGGCCACGCTGGCTGGCGAGCGTGCCGCTGTTCTATCTGGCCACCCGGCAACGGGTGGCCCGAGCCGCGGTCAGTCGGCACTGAGGTCCTGGTGGCCGATGACGCCTCCAACGTCGTACAGATGCCCTTGGTCGACCGGACCACGCGCACAACGCCAGCGACGAACCGTGTGAGGACACCATGACCGAAGTGCATCTGTTTGAGAATCGAGACCGAGCCGGATTCATTCGGTGACGACGCCGAGCAATACGACCGCGTCCGACCCACCTATCCGGAGACGATGATCGACTTTCTCCTCCAGGACGAACGAACACCGTGTGCTCGATGTCGGGTGTGGCACCGGGATCGCCTCACGCCTGTTCTTGGCTCGTGGTTGCGACGTGCTCGGCCTCGAGCCTGACCACCGGATGGCGGAGGTCGCTCGTCGGTATGGACAGCAGGTGGAGATCAGCACCATCGAGGAGTTCGATCCCGGCCGGCCGGGTCTTTGACCTACTCACGGCGGGGCAGTCCTGGCACTGGGTCAACCCGACCCCTGGGCGCCGCCAAAGCCAGCCAGGTCCTTCGACCCGAGGGCCGGATCGGCCTGTTCTGGAACCAGGCCAACGCCGGAGCTGAAGTACAAGACGCCATCGTTGGTGCCTACGAGCGGCACGCCCCCGAACTGGGTCGTCACTCAGTGTTGCTCGGCATGCGGGGCTATGAGCTCTACGAACGACTCGGGGAATCGCTGCGGGTGGACGACTTGTTTCACGACGTCTCGGTGGAGACGTTCAACCATCACCAGACGTACGCCACCGACGAGTGGCTGGAACTCACGACGACGCACAGCGACCACCGCACATTGCCGGCCGAGCAATTGTCAGCGCTGTTGGCCGAACTTGGGATCGCCATCAACGCGGCCGGTGGCGAGGTAGCCGTTCGCTACGAGACAACGCTCGTCACCGGACTGCGCACGTAAGCTGAGGGCCGGCTGAGGCCCTTACTTTGGTTCTTTGGGCAGGCCGAGCACCCGCTCGCCCACAATGTTGCGCTGGATCTCGGCGGCGCCGCCCCAGATGGTCTCGGAACGGGAGAAGAAGTACAGGGACTGGAGGTTGTTGACCGGGTAGCTCGATTTGGCTACCCGAGCTCCGGGCAGAAGGGTGTCCTCGCCTTGTTCGCCCTGAAGAATCTGCCCCTCCATCCCGAGAATGTCCATGGCCAACAACATCGTGTCTTGATGCGCTTCCGACCAGAACATTTTGTTGCAGGCACCCAATGCGGCCGTTGTGTGGGTCCCGTTGAGTGCGTCCGTCAGTGTCCGGTAGCCGTTGATCTGCATGATCTTGATCTTCGACCACGAGCGAGCCAGTCGTTGGCGAATGAGGGGGTCGTTGTTGAGTCCCCGCTGCCGAGCTTGATTCAGGATTTCGTCGAGCTCCTTTTGGAAGCGGCGATGACCGGTGGTAGCTGAGGTGCCGCGCTCGAACCCCAAAGTGGTCATAGCTACTTTCCACCCGTTGTTGAGGCCGCCGATCACATTCTCTTTTGGACAGCGCACGTTGGTGAAGAACACTTCGTTGAACTCGGCCGAACCGTCAACCTGCTCAATGGGTCGTACCTCTACGCCGGGCTGCTTCATCGGCACCAGGAGATAGGAGATGCCGGCGTGCTTGGGAGCGTCGGGATCGGTGCGGGCGAGCAAGAAGATGTAGTCGGCGTACTGCGCCTGCGTCGTCCATACCTTTTGGCCATTGATGACCCACTCGTCGCCGTCGAGCTCGGCCTTGGTTTTGAGTCCGGCCAGGTCGGAACCGGCATCGGGTTCGCTGAATCCTTGGCACCAGGCGATCTCGCCCTTAAGGATGCCGGGTATGAACTGCTTTTTCTGTTCTTCGGTACCCCACTGGAGAATGGTGGGACCAACGAGCGTGTCGCCGAAGAAGTCACCGCGGAGGGGTGCACCGGCGCGAGCAAACTCCTCGGTCAGCACCACCGACTGCAGGAGTGTGAGGCCCTTGCCTCCGTATTCGGTGGGCCAGCTGGCACAGATCCATCCACCCTCGAAGAGCTTGGTCGTCCAGGCATCGTTGAACTCCTTGCGCTCTTCGGGGGTCATCGAGAAGTCGGGACTGCCCCAGCCCTCAGGGAGGTTCTCTTTGAGCCAGCCACTGATAACGCCACGGAATTCTTCTGCTTCGGGTGGGTACGTCAGATCCATGACGATCACGGTACCTGCAGGTCACCGAACATGGGAAGCCAGTGATCAGGCTGGAATCTCTGTCAGCCGGGTACAATGTCAGGGACTTCGCGCTGCGGCGCAGGGTGCCCCGCTTGGGGCCTGAGGAAAAGGAGGTGTGGACATGCGTAGGGACGAACCTCCCAGTAGCACTGCCGGCACACCTCTCCTCACTCCTGCTGGCTGAGCTGCTGGTTTACGTATCTCCTTGTAGCGCCCAGCCATGAGTGATGAATCCGTGCAGGTGCCGGCTCACGTTCGCCGTTGACACGTTGACGTGTCCCCTCCACCGTCCGATTCCTTGTCCGCCCTGGCCGCAATATGCGGCAGTTCCCAGGAGCAACCGCCATGGCTCTTTCCTCCACAGGACCCCGATCAGTACTCACCCTCCCGAGCCGCCGAGATGGGGCTGAGCGTCCGGCGCACCAGCGCCGCCGCCGCACTCGCCGCATCCTGGCGTCTGAAGGGGTTTTCGATTCCATCGTTTCGCTGGCCGGCATCATGGGCCGGCCCGTGACCAATCAGACCGGGCAAGAGATTGGACGCCTCGACGACGTCGTGGCCCGTTGGTCCGACGGCCAGATGTACCCGCCCGTGAGTGGCCTGGTCATTCGGGTCGGACGCCGTCTCGCCTTTGTGCCTGCGACCGCCATTGACCGGATCGCCCACGCGCAAGTCCTCCTCAGTTCGGCCCGACTCGATCTACGCGACTTCGAGCGGCGACCCGGTGAAGTACTGCTGGCCAAGGATGTACTCGACCATCAGCTGGTCGATGTCGACGGCGTCCAAGTCATTCGGGCGGCCGATCTCTATTTGGCCGAAGTGTTGGGTCGTGTCCGTCTGGTCGGTGCGGATGTCTCAACCTCGACCCTGTTCCGACGCCTTGGTCCGCGTCGTTGGCGGCCCCAACCCACGCCGGATCGTGTGATCGACTGGGCCGCTATTCAACCCTTTGGTGAGACCGATTCGAGTGACTCGGTTGACGGCGCCACTCAGGTCAGGTTGAAGACGAGTCACGAAGGCCTGCATCGCTTGCGCCCTGGTGAACTGGCCGACCTGCTGGAGGACCTCCGTCGCGATGAGCGACAGGTCTTGCTGGCCGCCCTCAGTCCTGATGAAGCGGCCGACGCGCTTGAGGAAATGCAGGCGGACGATCTCGAGCAATTGCTGAGAGAAGCGCACCCCGACCGGGCAGCGGAACTCCTGGCGGCCATGGAGCCCGACGAGGCGGTGGATGCCCTGCGGGACTTGTCCGCCGACCACCGAATCGAACTACTCCGCCGGATGCCCCCAATGGCGGCGATGGCTCTTCGCTTGCTCCTCGGCTACTCCGAGGACGAGGCGGGCGGCATCATGACCTCCACCTTGGTGGTGGCTAAGTCGAAGGACACCATCAGCAAGGTGGTGCGCCGGATTGAGAAGGCTCGGGGCCACGACGTCGACCTCGATGCGGTGGCCGTGGTGAACGAGGACGGCCACCTGGTGGGTGACGTGACGTTGCTGACCATCTTGTTGGCCTTCCAGGCTTCACCAGAAACTCGAATCTCGTCGCTGCTGGGCGATGAAGACGTGGTGACGGTCAAGCCGGACGCCTCAGCCGACGAGGTGGCCGGGCAGCTGGTCGAGGCTCGGAGGCTTTCCCTGGTCGTGGTGGACGACGAAGGTGCCCCGATTGGGCGGATTCTGGCCGACGACGTCCTGGACGCTCTCGTTCCGGCCAAGGGACGATTCCACTTCCCCAAGCTCCTCACCGGTTCATGACCGTTTTAGACGGCAAAAGGGCCATCGGAATGGATCCCTGGGCACGATTCGGGGCGCCGTTTGCGCCGGACCAGGGGGTTCGGGGAGGCTATGCGGCCATGGTTAGACGTGTCGGATTGCTCTGTGCCTAAGTCGCCGCGTCAAAAGTGGATCGAGACCAAGGAATCTTGGGAGCGCTCGCGCCACATTCAGATTCCAGACTCCATACCGGCTGCACCCCCTCAACCAGGGGGTTTGCGGGTCGCGTTCCTGATTTATCGGGGAAATCCGCGCTGTGGCGGTCAGGGTGTCTATACCCGCCACCTGACCCGGGAATTGCTCGCTCTGGGACATTCAGTCGAAGTCTTCTCCGGGCCTCCTTGGCCCGAATTGGACCCAGGGGTCGGATTTACTCCAGTCCCCGGCCTCGACCTTTACCGCGACCCGGACCCCTTCCGGGTGCCGGCGCTTCGAGAGTTCAAGAGCCGCCCAGACTGGGTGGAGTTCGGCATCATGTGCACGGCTGGTTTCGGCGAGCCGCTGGCGTACTCACAGAGGGCTCGACTCCTGCTGGCTGATCGCAAGGGCGATTTCGACGTCGTGCACGACAACCAGTGCCTCGGCACGGGCATGTTGGGGATGGTCGAGGACGGTTGGCCGCTCCTGACCACGCTCCACCACCCCATCACGGTCGACCGTGAACTGGCGCTTTCTCACACCACCAACCCGTGGCAACGCTTCACGACTCGTCGTTGGTTCGGCTTCCTGGGCATGCAGGTCAAGGTCGCTCGCGCCCTTCCTGCCGTGGTCACCGTGTCGCACTCGTCGCAAAAGGACATCGCGGCGCAAATGGAAGTCCGTCCCGAACGGATGACCGTGGTGCCCGTCGGCGTCGATCACACCGTCTTCCGACCCTTCGACGATGTGAAGCCGGTGCCCGGTCGCATCATGGTGACGTCATCGAGTGACGTACCGATGAAGGGTCTCGTCCCCCTCCTCGAAGCGATAGCCAAACTGCGGACCGAACGCGACGTTGAGCTCACGGTGATCGGTCGTCCACGTGAAGGTGGACGGGTCGACAAGACGATCAATCGCCTGGGTCTGGGCGACATCGTGACGTGTGTCAGTGGCATAAGTGACGATGCCCTAGCTCGTCTCTATGGCGAAGCAGAAGTCGCAGTGGTGCCGTCGCTCTATGAAGGATTCTCCCTGCCGGCCATTGAGGCCATGGCCTGTGGTGTCGCCGTCGTGGCCACCACGGGCGGGGCATTGCCAGAAGTGGTGGGAGAGAGCGGTGAGACGGGCCTGCTGGTCACGCCTGACGATCCGGGGGAACTGGCTTCGGCCATCGCCCGGCTACTCGATGACCCCGAGCTCCGCGCCCGATTGGGTGCGGCCGGCCGTGAGCGGGTCATCAATCGCTTTACCTGGCAAGTCACCGCAGCTGGGACAGCTGCCTGCTACAGGGCGCTGCTGGCCGGCGAGCCGTTGCCGGGTGCACCAGAAGCTGTAACTGACGTCATCAAGTGAGAAGGACCGCATCGTGCTGACCGTTGACTACGACAAACTGGGCGTTCGGCCCGGTGACCGCTTACTGGACCTTGGCTGCGGCTTTGGGCGACATGCCTTCGAGGCAGCCCGGCGTGGCGCGTCCGTGGTGGCGCTCGACGCTGGACCCGAAGAAGTCGCTCAGGTGCGGGGCACGCTGGGCGCCATGGTCGAGGCAGGGGAGTTGGCTCCCGATCACCCGGCTACCGCGGTGCAAGGTGACGCCCTTCGACTCCCATTCCCGGATGGCACATTCGACCGCGTGATCGCCTCTGAGGTGTTGGAGCACATTCCCGATGACGTGGCCGCCATGGCCGAACTGTCCCGCGTGTTGCGCCCGGGTGGCACCATGGCCGTGACCGTGCCCCGCGCGGGACCCGAAGCCATCAACTGGGTCTTGTCCGATGAGTACCACGACACCCCAGGTGGCCACGTTCGGATCTACCGCCGCTCCACGCTGGAGCGACGTCTCGGCTCGGTAGGTCTGAAGCCAATCGGGTTTCATCACGCTCACGGACTGCATTCGCCCTACTGGTGGCTCCGCTGCTTGGTGGGTCCCAGCAACGATTCACATCCGGCCGTCGAGGCGTATCACAAGGTCCTGGTCTGGGACATTGTCAAAGCACCAGTCTTGACTCGTACGGCTGACCGAGTGCTCAGCCCGCTTATTGGCAAGAGCTTGGTCGTCTATCTGACCAAGGAGCAGCCGGCAGTGTCGGGCGTCCCTGACGCCAAGCCAAATGTGCCCCGAGGCGTACCGGGTCGCCGTGGCCCGAAGCAAGGCGCTGCTGCATGACGACTGAGGACCTTCGATCACATTCGGTCGACATCCCCGAAGTGCCCGGTGTGCTCACATCCTCCGATGTGTTGGCCACGGCCCACGCGATTGTCGATATACAGCGACCCAACGGGATGATTCCCTGGTTTGACGGGGGCCACTGTGATCCTTGGAACCATGTCGAAGCGGCCATGGCCCTTTCCGTGTGTGGTCTCTATCCCGAGGCGCGTGCGGCGTATCGATGGTTGGCCGATCGTCAGCTGCCTGACGGGAGTTGGTTCAACTACTACCTGGGTGATGGCGTCAAGGATCAGCGCTTGGACACCAACGTGTGCGCCTACCTCGCCGCCGGCGCCTGGCATCACCACCTCATCACCGGTGACGTCGAATTCCTCGGCGAACTATGGCCGACCATCCAGGCCGGTATCGATTTCATATTGCACTGGCAGCAACCCGACGGCTCAGTTCTGTGGTCGCTCGATTCGGCTGGTCGGGCTGAGGGCTATGCACTGCTGACCGGCTCCTCATCCATCTACCATTCGCTTCGTTGCGCAGTGGCCATCGCTGAGTGCTTGGCCAAGGATCGTCCGGACTGGGAATTGGCGGCCGGTCGTCTAGGTCATGCCGTGGCTCACCACCCGACCGCGTTCGCGCCCAAGGTCGAATTTGCCATGGACTGGTACTACCCCATGCTTTCTGGTGCGCTGGAAGGCGAAGCCGGCCGTCGTCGCTTGGCCGAAGGTTGGAGCACCTTCGTCATGGAAGGTCTCGGCGTCCGCTGCGTCTCTACCGGCGACTGGGTGACTGCCGCAGAAACCGCTGAGTGCGTGCTGGCGCTCGACGGATTGGGCATGCACGGCCCCGCGCTCGACTTGTTCGTGGCCGGGCAGAACCTGCGACTCGGCGATGGTTCCTACTGGACGGGCATGGTGTATCCCGAGAAGGTCACCTTCCCCGAACATGAACGCACGACGTACACGTTCGCAGCCATGGTGTTGGCAGCTGATGCGCTGTCGAGTACGACCCCGGCCGCTGGACTTTTCCGGGGCGAATGCTTGCCGGCTGCTCTCGACTTGGCCGAGCCGCACTGCAGCGGCGAAGCCGCCGCCGGCTGTACCGCCTAACTACGCAGGCACCTTCACTCGGCGGAGCACCCGCAAACTGCCACACTCACCGTCTTCGATGAATTCCCCTGACGCCAGCGCGGCGCAGAACAATTCATAGGGTGGTCGTCCGCCGTCAGCCGGATTGGCAAAGACGTCGTGGATGGCCAGCCACCCGCCCAAGGCGACCTGAGGCGACCAGCCTCGAAAATCCGCCCAAGCTGGTTCCTCGCCGTGCCCGCCATCAATGAAGCAGAAGACCAATGGCTGTGACCAGCGCTCAGCCACGGTGGTCGAGTCGCCCACAATGCCCACCACCGAATTTTCGAGAGCAGATCGGCTGATCGCCTTACGCCAATGCAGGAGCGTGTCGATCTGATCAAGTTCCGGATCGACCAGATCAGATTCGTGATGTTCCCATCCGACCTGATTTTCTTCCGATCCCCGATGATGATCGATCGAGAACAGGGTCGACCCAGTCGCTTCGGCCGCCACGCCCAAATACTGCGTCGACTTGCCACACCAGGCCCCGATCTCAACAAAGGTCTTCGGCGCGGCACCTTCCACGGCCGCATGACCGGCCCGAAGGGCCGCGACCAAGAGCGCTTCACCCTCATCATCGGGCATGAAGCCCCTGGTCTGGCGGGCCAGGCCGATGACTTCATGCAGCCGTTCGGTGGTGTCGGCTTGAGTAAGGGAGAGAGAACTGGTCATTGAGCTTGGTGAGTGTATTCGCTATATCAAGAAGGAAAGTAAACGGCCGTTTGCTTTAAAGGTACGTCCATAGCTCCCGCGGCGCAGTGAGATACTCGGTATTACGGTTCGACCATGACCGAAGACTCCAGAGAGTTGTTTGCCGAGAGTCTTCGATTGCCTGGGACCGACGCTCCCCAAAGCGATGCAACCCCAACGCTCCCGGCGTACATGAATGTCTGGAGGTGGGAGGACATGGCCTGGCCGGACAAAGTGGGGAAGGATTCATCAAAGATCCTCCTAGAGGCACTCCGGCGGGCGGTTGACATTCGGGACAAGCCCAGCGAGTTCGATCTCCCAGCGCGACCCGTGATGTTGGTAGCCGTGTTGGACCAGCTCTGCGAGGTCCTCGATGTCAACGGGTCCGATCTTTGGGATTTAAGTGACTGAATCGTCCCGACCTGTCGCACTCGTCACTGGCACGGGCCGACGCCAGTCAATAGGAGCCGCTATCGCAGCAGGCTTGGCTGAGGACGGTTGGGATATTGCTTTCACCTACTGGAAGCCCTACGACGAGCGGATGACCTGGGGTGGCGACTCCGACGGCCCGGCTGCAATCACTGAGATGATTCAGTCCAGGGGTGGGCGTTCGGTCGGCATCGAAGCAGACCTCAGCCTGACCTCATCCCCGCCCGAATTGTTCGATGAGATCGAGCATCAACTCGGCAAATGTGAGCGCACTGGTGGTTTCGCATTGCCAGTCGGTTGATAGCTCGATACTCGTCACCTCCATCGAGAGCTTTGACCTTCACTACGCGGTAAACGTGAGAGCGACGTGGCTCCTCATCCGAGAGTTCGGCCGTCGATTTGTGGAACGACCCTCCGGTGGTCGGATCGTCACGCTCACAAGCGACCACGTAGTCGGCAACCTTGCCTACGGATCAAGCAAGGCTGCTGCCGACCGAGTGACGCAGGCGGCCGCCTACGAGCTTGCCCACCTGGGCATCACTGCCAATGCTGTCAACCCCGGACCAATCAATACCGGATGGATGTCCGAAGCTCACCTAGACCATGCCAGGAATCAAACGCCAGTCCAGCGACTTGCAGAACCAATGGACGCAGCAAATCTCGTGCGATTCCTTTGCTCACCTGAGGGTGGATGGGTCACTGCCCAACTCCTCTATAGCAATGGAGGATTTAAGTCCTCTATTCCCTAGCCGCAAACTAGGAGACCACGTCGTAGAAGGTCTGCACGACTGCCTCGTCGAGGGTGGCGAGGACTTTCTCCAGGTGACCGCTCGCCATGATCAGCTCGCCAAAAGCAGCGTCATGTGCTTCGCGCGATGACCAAGTTTGGAGAAAGACAGAGGATCGTCGATCGGTCTGATCATGGAGGATATCGAAAGATTCGCATCCCTCGGCAGCCAACATGCGTCTCCGCCCTTCGGACTGCAGTTCAAGGAGCATCGCTTCCTGGCCTTCTGCAGCGTGAAATCGAGTGACGGTCGTAACGCTCATGGAGTGCGCCTCGATTTCTGTGGGGGGGTTGCGGCAAGGGTAGTGCATTCCACTACCTGGGTGTCCCCGAAGTGCGACCTGGTGGCGCTCATACCCGGCGAACTGGGGCAGGCTGGAACGCATTGGTTAGGAGCGAATCACGGCGGCGCTGGTAACGCTGAGGTGATGGTTGGCGTTCGGGTCAGGTACCGGTGGTTCCCAGATCAGAGCAGGTCGGTGGGTGCTCCCGGTGACCCGGCAGAGACACGCAGCTCTACGTTGGCGCCGAACGCCTCCATTTCGATCTTGAGCGCCTCTGCTTGCACTTTCGGGACGCGGGTGATCACCGCTTGCGGCGCCTCGCCAACTAGCTTCCGAGCCTGTTTGATATTGAGTTTGGTCAATCGAGGAATAATGCTGAATACGCCGATCGGACGCGGGCCTGCGTCAATAACAACGATGTCGACAAGGTCATCCATAGGCTGCTCCACTTCAAACGACCCCCTCTGTGCGGTGCCGAACTCTTAAGTGAAGCCTGGTTCGACAGCCGTTCGTCGATTGGGACCAGTGATCTGGTTGGTCCCTTACATGCTACCCATGACCCTCCACCCCTCGCCGGGATCTGGTGCATGTGCACTGAGGTTGCCAAATCTGAAGGAGAATTTCATTGCCCCCGAGTGCGAGGGTGGGACAGTCTGTTTGCACTACGAACTTCGAGCTAGCCGCACGCCGCAGCGGCGACAGCCCTAGGTGGCCTCGGAGGGGCCTTTGATGTTCAGAGTGATCCATGAGCGATTGAGTGTGTCCGGAGGCATTTCACCACCCGTCAGTCCGAAGTTCGCCGACCTCGTTGGTGGCGACGAAACTGCTACGGCCGCAGCGCAGTCGTCCCGAACGAAGAAAGCATTCACGCCGTTCATCTCGGTATGCACTAACTGGTAGCCCTTCTCCGCCGCCAAATGAATGAAGGCACCTAGCGATGAGCCATAGAAGCGAGTCTCATCCCACCGGACCGTTGAATCATTGGGGAACACGAGAGCCTCATGTGGACTCAGCGAACTGTTGTATTCCACCACGACCAATCTTGGGCGGAACTTATTGAGTGCCTTCCAAATCCAGTAGTCGACAGTGTCAACGTCTATGGAGAGGACGTCGAGTTCGAGCGGCACGCCATGCCCGTCGAATACATCCTCAATGTTGTCCGGTGTGATTGCCGTTCTGTCCGTCTGGACGTTGGGGTTGTAAAGGTACTTGCGCTGGAGCTGAGGGAAGGTCGAATCATCCGGCTCGCAAAAGAGGCCGCTCCATCCGTAGACATCCGCTAACAGCACGCAGTTGCCCTGATGGCCAGTACCGATGCCGAACTCGACGAACCAGCGATTCTCCGTTCCGATCCGAGACAACACCTCGGCGATAACGCCATCTTCACCCGACTGTGAGAACACCCGCATCTCAAAGGGTGTGAGGTCTGGTGCGCCGAGCGCCTTCAAGTATCTGTCGGCATGGATTGCCAGCGCCGGATATATCTTCTCAGTGGCGTCCGAATAAATCGGAGAACGAGGAAGAGGTGTTCCAGATGGCCCCTTCAGTCGATTCAAAACACGTCGTGTGATCGGCTCCGCCATATCCAGACAGTAGGACTATTTCAACGATTCTGCCCAGACAACAATCCGCATTTGCTCAGCTGCGCTCCGAATAGGCGAACTGGGGAAGCTCTTTTCTGGAAGGCTTGCTGGCGTGGTGTCGAAGGGAATGCGACGGTCAAAACGAACCAGAGTGCAATTCGCCAATCCCGATGAGCAACGAGCCTCCGGTGACATGGCCGAGTCAAGGGTCTGGCTTTGAAGCTGATCCGTTCAGTCCGGCCGGAACGGCTCAACGGGAATGGATGCTCACCCAGAAGCTCGGAAGGACTCGCTGGGGAAAGGTGGTGGTGTGGCTGATTTTGCTGGCTTTTGTAACACCTCTCGTTATTGCCTTCATTTCGACCGTCTTTCACTGATTCGCCTTGGAAAGGTCACAGCCTGGCGATATGAGGCATCACCCATGACAGGCCTGCCACACTTAGAGGGTGCCACTTCGGGGATTGAACACCAGACAACGCACCGTTCTAGTGGCCGGTTTGGCATTTGCGTTGTATTGGATTGGTCGATGGATCATCGTTGGCGGAGCTACCAACGGCTGGGTTGCCTACGCACCACTCAGTAGTACAACTTCAAGTGGCCCATTCCTACTGGAACATTTGTGGGCGCAGGTGCTGGTTTGGATCGGCTTGATCATCATTTGGATCGTCTGTTCGCTGATCCTCCTTCGAGACATCAACAAATCAGACCATAAGCAGGACTCTTCCGAGTAGCCAGCCCAATTCCGGTGAAATGGGGAACTTCACCATAAGTTCGACCTGATCGGACTAGAACCAAGTCATGGCATTTGCCGTGAGCACCTGGGACCCAGTGGGGCTGGGCACCCTGGCGGTTCTCGTCGGCTTCAGTTTTCTCTATCGGCTACGCGTATTTCGGTTGAGAAATCAGAGTGATCATCCGTTAGCACGTCGGTGTGTGGTCTCAATCGAAACCGACCAGTCAACTGCGTGGAAGGTAACGACGGTCGCCGTGAACTCACTCGGTGCCACGGTGATCAAGGCAGACCCTCAAACCGGGTTGTTGTTTGGGCGGTTTCACTCAGACTTCTTTCAGATCGAAGTATCCCCCGAAGAGTCTGGACGCTGCACATGCGTATGCAAAGCCTGGCCCACCAGTGAGACAGCCCGCTGGGACTTCGGATGCTCACTTAGGACGCTTAAACGAGTTGTTGACTACGTTCTGGGTGCGTGTCCGGCCGGAGTCTTCATTGAAAGTTCGACTATCGAGCGCACGGAGCGCACATAGCCGGCGAACTGGGCAGGCTGCGAGTCTCGGAGGCCACCTGTCGAGTCTGACCTAAATCTGGTCCAGGCTCCTATCCCTCGGCCACCATCAGCGGTATACGCTGCCACCTGCACGCACCGATCAACCTCGACTCACGAGGTTGATCGGTCGGGGTTCGTCAAGGAACTCGAATTGGAAGGAACCAATGATGAGTGATTTCGATCAACTCGCCGCCCGGCTCGATTACATTGAGCAACATCTCGCGGCCATTTGGCCACATGCCTCGAGTAGCCACGCTGCATACGTTCCGTTCGCAGCGGCGACGCACGCGCTCCCTGGCCCGTCGGGAGAAGGAACGGCCCCGACGACCAGCGAATCGATCTACCCCGAACCGTCGGAGCAGGTCGTATCCCTCGCGCGAGCAGGCCGAAAGTCTGATGCCATCCTGGAATACCGCAAGCTCACCGGTGCTGGAATTGTGGCAGCCAAACAGGTTGTCGAAGCGATCGTCTGACCGTGAACGTGTCCTGCTGCCCCTGATCCCGGTGGGCCGCCCGGACACCCAGCCAACGACTCTGACAACACGAATCGAGGACGGTCGTCATCAGCAACGTTCGACCACCTCAGGTGCCCCATTTTGACGACGAGATAATCAAGTGAGGCATGTCTCCAAGGTGCGATACGGGGACACCATCCCATGCGACGTCCAAAGGCATTTGGACCGTCGAGAACCTTCAAATTGCGGAAAGAAATCCTTTGCGGTCGGCTTCTAGTGTGCTCCGAGCGCGGCGATGTTGCTGCTCAGGATCTCGAGCTTCCAAGGAGTGTTCGCACCGTGCCGTATAGGCGAGGGTGGACAATGCTGAACCCATCGCCCCGATGCGCCAGTCAATGCTTCGAGTCCCTCCTGCTGCCCTCACGTAGGCATCGATGTAGGCGCTGATTTCTTGGGAATCGGGGGCCGAGGGTTCACCTGCTTCTCCGATCAAGCGCCATGCAGAAGCGGCGATACCAACCCCCCGGCTCTCGGGGAACGCGGCCAGGCTGTCCCAGTCGTAACTCGCGACGAGCCGACCTTCCTCGATACGAATGTTGCGAGCGGACCAGTCGCCATGGGTGATTTGAGGTGCCGAGTCGTCCTTGGCCATGGCAGCCAAGCCGGCAAGAGCCAGTTCGTCGATCCAAGCGGCTGCCTCTGTATTCAGGCTGAAATCGAAGAGAGGACTATGTGGGGTCGGATACAACGCATCATCGGGACGATCCATTGCGTGGTGCCCTATCCATGGTCTGGCATCCTCATTACGGAGGATCGAGTTGGCCTCCGCAAGCGCACTGGCAGAAACATCCATTTCTTCTGGTTCGAAAATCCGCATCCCGGGGTCGAGGAGAATGTGCTCGACACCCGCAGTGATGCCCTCGAATTTGGAAGGGCGCACCCTCCGGGAATGGACAGGCAAAACCTGTCGCGGCGAGCCGTTCCTGCGCTGCCGACATGGCAGTCAGAATGTCCAGCGACCAGGCGCTTTGATAGGCCTTAATGACCATCTGTCGTCCATCCTCTAACTCGACGCCCGCCGCGGACTTGGCCGAGGCACCGAAGAACAAAGCTCGTTTGACGTCGGAGCCAAGGTGCGTGACGCACAGACGCTCATACCAACTCGCCACCGATGCGGCGTCTGTCTTTCCGAAGACTGCGTCCTCAACGGCGGCGGTGGCCCAGCGTGTGCGATGGTTTTCCACAAATGCGTCCAACTTCATTGATTCCAAGGCTAGAACGCTACGACCAAAAGTGACTCATGTTAGAAATCGTGCATGTCGAATTCATCGGCGCGCCTTGTGCTGATTTGTGGGCTTCCAGCCTCGGGAAAATCGACACTCGCTCGTCACCTTGCACCCAAGATCCCTGCCATCAGGTTGGATAAGGATGGATGGGTGACCCAACTGGGCGCCGACGTGTGGGATGAAGACTTCCGAGTTCGTCTCGAAGAACAGCTTTGGGTACTTTCCCAAGAACTCCTTGCTCAAGGCCAGAGTGTGATTTTGGAGTGGGGCCACTGGGCGCGAGTTGAACGAGATGAGAAAAGACTCGGGGCACGAGCCTTAGGGGTGGGAGTCGAACTGCATTACCTCTATGCCCCCTTGGAAGAGTTGATCCGGCGTGCTGAACGTCGGAATTCGTCAGGGGAATGGACTGCCTCGCCCATGACACAGGCACATTTCGAAACGTGGGCCACGATTTTCCAGCCTCCCGACGAGGAGGAGATTCTGTTGTTCGACAAACCAATTGTGGAGAGTTGAGCGACTGATACCACGATTTCCGCTCAGTCGTATGAGTTTCGAACTCTGGTCGCGCTCCTAGTCGGAGGCGGATGCGGCGGAGACGAACGAACGGTCGGCCAATACAGCCGAGGTCAGCATTCCGACGGCAGGCACGAAGCGCCACAGCTTGTCCTTGACGCGGAAGTGCGCACCAACCGCAAGGGTGAAATAGGTCACAAGGGCACCCGTGGTGAGGCGCCCCACTTTTGGTGAGCGGAGTCCAACGAGGAGTCCTGCTGCGGCGGTGGATTTGGCTCCGATGAAGACATACCGAAACCAGTAGGGGACCCGAAGGTGCTCCAGTTCGGCTTCGAACCAACGATTGGGGATGGCGTCATAGAGCACTGAGAGCACCAAGGATCCAACAAGTCCAAGCACCAATCCTCTGGATGCATTCCGCACTCCTTCGGTGGTCTTGTTCGTCGTAACGATTCCTCTGGAAGTACAGGTTTGGCAGTAGTCCTGGCCATCAAGATTGGTCGACCAACCTTGACGCTTGGCCCATTCCCGAGGTGGCTCCGCTTCGTTCGGTCGCATCGAGTGCCCCCTGCCACACTGGTCGCACTCGACGAATTGGATGCCATCTGACGTCATGGACGCAGGCTACTGGTGGGCTGATGAGGAGGGCCCGTCAGTAACCTTTGGCATGCGTCCTTTCCGGTTTGGATTCCAGGCTCTCAAATCATCCAACGACGACTTGAAGGCGCAGGCAAGGGCCGCCGAAGACGCTGGTTTTGACGTCTTTCACACCGCCGACCATGTCGGCCAGGGATGGGCACCCCTGTTGGCCTTGATGGCTGTGGCCGATTGCACCACGACGTTACGAGTGTGCCCGCTGGTGCTGAACAATGACTTTCATCATCCGGTGCATTTGGCCCGAGAGTTGGCCACTCTGGATCAGCTAAGTGGTGGACGACTCGAACTCGGCATTGGGGCCGGACATGCCTTTACCGAGTACGCCTCCATCGGTCAAGCGTTTGATGCTCCCGCACTGAGGAAGGAGCGGATGGCTGAAGCCATCGAGGTGATTGGCCAATTGCTCGAGTGGCGAACTCGTGACGTATGAAGGGGAGCACTATCGACTTGATGAAGTGCACACGCTGCCATCGTTGCAAGAGCATGTACCCATCCTGGTCGGGGTCCACGGCAGAAAGGCACTCGCCCACGCTGCTCGGCACGCCGACATCATTGGTCTGACCATGGCTGGGAAGACACTTGAAGATGGTCAAAGCCACGAGGTCCGCTGGGCGCCTGAACAGCTCGACGACACTGTCGCCTTTATCCGAGACCAGTCCGCAGCACGATCGGAGGCCCTTGAGTTGAACGCGCTCGTGCAGGCGGTCGTCGTGACTGACGATCGAAGGGCGGCGACACGGCAGATCTCGGAGACGGTGCCTGGTTTGAGTGTGGAAGATGCAATGGCGACGCCGTTCCTGGCCGTTGGCAGTCATGACGAAATCGCCGAGCACCTCTTGGCCTGCCGGGAGCGGTGGGGCATCTCGTATTACAGCGTCCGCGATATCGAGGGATTTGCTCCCGTCATAGAACGGCTTCGTCGGTTCGACGCTCGTTCTTGATTCAGCTCACGGTCACTTCGTAGGCGCCGTTGCCGGTTGGGGCCACGTAAGCCAGCCGGCTTCCGTCGGGATTTACGACCACATTGTCCAGGGCAGCGGCACCGATGACGGACACCGACCCACGGTCCAGTGGCGGGATATACACCTCGGTCTCCTGCGTTCGGTTTCCCACGGCCACGGCTGAAGTTGACGTGGCGTGCATGTCGAAGCTGGCCGACGACGGGTGGTAGGCAAATGAAATCAATCGGCCAGCCGTCGCCCTCGGGTAGATCCGGGCGAGGTACTGCAATCGGGTGCCGATGATCGGACCATTCTGGGCTGGCTGACTCGATGCGTCTCCTTGGAACGTGGACCAGAGTCCCGGTTCACAGGAGGCCGATGTCGTGCCGGGATTGCAGTTGCCCTTCCACGCCCACACGCTCGAGCCGACGCCAGCGCTGTCAATGGCCGCCGTCTCCTGGGCCAGGATGTCGTTGTCGTCTGAGTTGGAGTTGCCATACTCCCCAATGAAAAGCGCCGCTCCGATCGCCTTGGCTTCGGCGCTGGCGGTGACCATGGCCTGGTTGTAACTGAGCGGGTACACGTTGGAGAGCAGACCCCCCGGTATTTCGGTATCAAGGGTAAAGACGTGGGTGTAGGCGTGGGGTTCGTAGACGATGTTCGGGTCGGACGTAAAGGGCAGTGATAACCCGACGGCAAAGTCAGTCAGATTTCGCAGCGCCATCGGTTCGACGAAGAACAAGTGCTTGGTGTCATTGATACCCAGACTTGGATAGCCGCAGGTGGCGATGTAGCTGCTGCCGGCCGGGCAGATCGTTCCATCATGGGTGCCGGCGATGGCATCAATGACGCGCCGATAGAAGGGGAAGAGATAGCCCTGATCAAACACGCCCGGTGCGGCAAGAAGACCCGGCAGTGGCTCATTCATGACGTCGTAGCCCACGACAGTTGGATTGTCCTTGAACTTGCGAGCCAATGCGGCCATCGCTCCGATGTAGTGATCCTGTAGGCCGGGACCAGGCGCCGCCCCTTGGGGGAGTGGCTTCCCTGCTGCATCCTTTGGCACGGCGTTGAGCCAGAAATTCGTGAATGCAGTTTCGACGTAGGTATTGAACTCGCCCTGACCTTCAACCGCCACCGCAGGTGCGCCGTCGGCAATGACGGCCCACGGAGGCGCGCCGTCAGCATGACCTCCACTTTCCTGGGTCGGTGTCACCACCGGTGGCAATGAAAATGGTGACGTCTCGGGCGTAAAACGCGAGTAGCTGTCCTCGTGCATGTCGATCAGGACATAGATGCCCTGTTCTCCAGCCCACTGCACCACCTGCGCGATCCGATTGATGTAGCTGATGCTGTAGATGCCTGGTGTCGGTTCGAGTTGGCTCCAGTTGACGGGCAAGCGGATGAAGTTGAACCCGAGTCCTCGCATTTGGGCCAGGTCGTTGTGTGAATCTGCCAGATCGGACTGCTGATACTCCGGTAGGCCGGCCTGCACTTCGCACACGGCAGGTTCGGAAATCTCCTCCGAATTGGCAGGACATTTGCCGTCGTAGTCAGAGGTCGAAATGGGCCAGAAGGGAGCTGCTCCTGGTTCCTGGCCGCTCGCCGTTTGGTAGACGTCGTCCTCCAGACCAACCAGATTCACGCCGCGGAGGATCACCGTGCGGCCACTCGAATCCACGATCTGGGCTCGTTGGCCGTTCGGATGGGCGACTGACAGCCAAGGCTGGGGCGGGCTGACGGGCGGAGCAGCAGAGACCGGTGAGGTCAGGGACGCGGTGGACAGGAGGGCACCAGCCGCCACGGCCAAGCTGGCCAGTGGCCGGGCAAACCGCATCATGAACTCAGCTGGTCTGAGCAGCGTCGACGGCGGCCTGGAAGGCATCCGTCAGCCCGTCACGCTCGCGATCGGCAAAGGCGAGATTGATGGACAACTTTTCGATGGATTGGGCGACCCGGCGGGGACCCGATGCCATTGGATGTTCGTCCAGGAATCCCACGACCCGTGCTGCGAATCCGGCGTCACCACAGAGGCCGGGTATTGATTCAATGACTCTGGTGTGCGAGTTCTTGGGTAACCGAGCCAGCATCTGGTCCCACGATTCGGTGATGCGCTGCCAAATGGCTTGTCCCGCCACCGGATTGGCCAGCAAGCCCCCGAAGACCAGGAAGCCATTCTGGGTCCTCACTTCGGTCATGCCCAGATCGAAGGTATTCAGCGCCAGGTCTGGGTCCGGGAAGGTGGTCAGCGCACTGAGCGTCCGTATCTCTTCTTGAGGCGTGGCGGCATTGCGGTAGCGCTGCAGGAGAGACTCGTAGTCCCCGGGTCGCACCTGGTTGGTCACCACGACCAAGGTGGCCGCTTCCACATCGGCCGGAATGGGCACATCGCCGCCGGCAATTGGGGAGGCATCAAAACGCCGTGCCGCTTCGGCGCGGACTTCGGGGTCGGCTCCGACGGTACCCATGGCATTGATGGCCAAAGAGCGCAGGGTCGGAGTGCGCTCACCCTCGCCGGTCTGCGTCTCAAATCCCAGCTGTGCGTATTTCGGTCCGAACAGGGCGGTCACGGCAGCTTGGAAGTCGTCGCGCTCGGATTCGGCCACGATGCGGTTGATCAACATCAGGGCGCTGAAGACTGGTTGCCAAGGGGCTGGATCGTCTTCGAGGCCGAGCTTGGCCGCCAGGACGAGGAACTCAGTCAAGCTCGAGTGCCCGGCCAGGGTGGTGGCCCAGGTGTCGGCCAGCAGGTTGGCTCGCTCCAGTGGCGTCAGTTCGGGCAATCGCTCAGCCAGGGCCAAACGCTGCGCCGACGCGTAACCAACTCGGAACACACCCCAACCACCGGCATTGATGACGGCCGGGCCTGGCGTCGTGTCAGCCACCTTCTGCGGGGTCGTTCCCAGCACGTACTTGCTCGTCGGCTTGTCGCTTTCGGCGAGCGACCGCACGGCCACGGGCACATTCCAGCTGGATCCGATGGACGATGTCGTCCCATCCGGAACGGGGCCGTAGGCGAAGGGCTGCTGATCGATGGTGTCGCCGGTCAGGGTGACCAGCGGGTGGCCACCCTGGAGAATGAAGGTGTCCATCACGTCGCGTACCGGATCGCCACTGGCCTCCTCGAGTGCATCCCAGAGATCGTTGGTCACCGTGTTGGCGTAGGCATGTCGCTTCAGGTAGCGACGCACGCCATCCCGGAAGACTTCGGGACCGATGTGCTGCTCGAGCATGCGAAGCACGCTCGCCCCCTTCTCGTAGGTGAGAAGGTCGAACATCCCTTCGGCTTCCTTGGGCGGACCTAACCGGGTATTCGATCGGGCGGGTGGAGTGCACGCCATCGATCGTCAGGGCGGCTTCCCGTGAGGCGGCAAACCCGATCCAGCGGTCCCACGACGGGCGGAAGGCGTCGACGCACAGCATCTCCATGAAGGTGGCGAATGCCTCGTTGAGCCAAATGCCTTCCCACCAACCCATGGTGACCAGGTCGCCGAACCACATGTGGGCCAGCTCGTGGGCCACCACATCGGCCACACGCTCCATTTCGGCCCGGGAGGATTTCGATCGGATCGACCAACAGGGCGGTGTCGCGGAAGGTAATGCAGCCCAGATTCTCCATCGCCCCGGCGGCGAAGTCGGGGATGGCGATCAGGTCGACCTTGTCGCCCGGGTAGGGGATGTCGAAGTACTCGGAGAAGAAGCGCAATCGCGAAGGCACCGATGGCCAAGGCGAAGTCGGCCAGACCCGCGCTTGCCGGGCGGGAACACAATCCGAAGCGGAATGCCGTCGACGTCGACCGTCTCGGTGGTCTCGAAGTTGCCAACGATGAACGCCACCAGGTAGGTGGACATCTTCATGGTGGGGGAGAACGTCACCCGGTTCTTGTCGCCCTGGCGCTGCACGCTGACGATGGGCGAGTTCGAGTACGACTCGAGATCCCGATCGACGATCAGGGTGATTTCGAAGATCGCCTTGCGATCGGGCTCGTCCCAGCACGGGAAGGCGCGGCGGGCGTCGACCGACTCCAGCTGCGTGGTGGCAATGGTGTGCGTCTGTCCGGCTTCATCGGTGAAGGTCGAGCGGTAGAAGCCGCGGAGCTGATCGTTGAGCGTGCCGGTGAATCGGCAGCTCACGATGGCGGGGCCGAGGGGGAGCGTCCCGTTGGCTGCGAACGAAACCTGCTCGAGCTCGTCGTCGAAGGTCACGGAGCAGCAGATGCGGTCCCGCCTTCCGGGCGGACGGCGACGTCACTGATGGCCAGGTCGGCCGCGTTCAGGACGATCTGCTCGAGTCTCCTCGATGGACCACGACGTCGATCTCGACCGTGCCGGAGAAGGTGGCCGCCCCCAAGTCGGGCTCGAGCTCAATCCGGTAACGTCACCGGTTCGACGGTCGTGGGAGGCGGAACGGCGTCAGATCGGAGCCAGGCGGTGAGGCGAAGGGGAGGACGGCATCGATCGGAAGGCTACCCGCCGCTCTCCGAGTAGGTTCTCGCACCGTGCATGCCAACGATTCAGCGCAAACGACCGCGAAGAAGGTCCTCCGGGGACGATCTCGACCTGGTCGCTATCGGCAATCCACTTCTTGACGTGATCGACACCGTCACGGTGGACGACCTGGAACGACTGGAGCTCGAAAAGGGCTCAATGACGCTGATCGACCTGGCCAAGGCAACGGCGGTTCAGGCCACCATGACCGGCCCACGCTTGGTGTCTCGGGCGGTTCGGCGGCCAACACCGCAGTGGGTGTTGCGGTGTTGGGAGGATCGGTCGGCTACATCGGCGCCGTGGCCGACGATGCGGAGGGTCGCGCCTACACGGAGCATCTGCGTGCCGCCGGCGTGGAATTCGAGCCTGCGCTGATCCTCAGTCGGCCGATGGCGAGACGCTGGGAACCGGTCGATGCGTGGTGCTGGTCACTGATGACGCCGATCGCACGATGGGCACCTATCTCGGTGCCGCGTCGACGCTCACCCCGGCTGGTGTGTCGACTGCCCTCATTGAGCGCGCCGTCAATCGTGCTGCTTGAGGGGTACCTGTGGGATGTCCCGGCGGCCAAAGAGGCGATGCGGCACGCCGCCGAGGTCTCTCATGGGGCGAACGGCTCCGTGGCCCTTTCACTTTCCGACCCGTTCTGCGTCGGCCGTCACCAACGCGAGTTCCTCGACCTGTTGATTGACGACATCGACATTCTCCTCGGCAACGAGGAAGAGATCACCATGCTGTTTGGCGCCGCTAGTTACCAGGACGCCATTGAGGCGGCCGAAGAAACTGGTCTGCTGGTGGTCATGACCCGGGGTGCCCAGGGTGCGGTCGTGCTGACCGCGCACGGACCCGAGGAAGTCGCCGCCGCACCAGTCGCCAAGGTGGTCGACACCACCGGAGCCGGTGATCTCTTCGCGGCCGGTTTCCTTTACGGCCTCACCCACGGCATGGATCCGGTGGAGAGCACCGGGCTGGCCGGCCTCTGTGCCGCCGAAGTGATTTCCCATGTGGGCGCCCGCCCCGAAGCCGACCTGCGCGAGTTGGCGACCGCGGCCGGGCTGCTGCCGTCAGGCGACTGAAGTCACATGTCGCTCTCCATCGGCATCGTCGGCCTCCCGAACGTGGGCAAGTCGACCCTGTTCAATGCACTGACGAACAACGAGGTCCTGGCCGCCAACTACCCATTCGCCACCATCGATCCGAACGTCGGCGTCGTCGCGGTGCCCGATGATCGATTGGCCAAGTTGGCGGCTTTGTATGACAACGCACCCATTGTGCCGGCCAATGTGACCTTCGTCGACATCGCCGGCATCGTGAAGGGTGCCTCGCAAGGCGAAGGGTTGGGGAACAAGTTCCTGGCCGCCATCCGGGAGAGCGACGCCATCTGCCAGGTTGTCCGGGTCTTCCACGATGACGATGTCATCCATGTGGACGGGCGTGTCGATCCCGAGAGCGACATCGGCACAGTGAATACCGAGCTGATTCTGGCCGACCTCCAGACCGTGGAAAACCGCCTCCCCAAACTGGTCCGGGAAGCCAAGGGCCGTCCCGAGCTCAAGGCCAGCGCCGATGCCATGGCCGTGGCCGAAAGGATCCTCAATGAAGGCCGGACCATTTTCGAAGCGGCCGCCAAGGGGGAAGTGGACACTGAACTGCTCTATGAGCTGCACCTTCTGACCGCCAAGCCCTTCATTTACGTCTTCAACGTGGACGAAGCGGCTATGAGCGATACCGAACTGGCCGAGCGACTGACCGCCATCGCCGCGCCGGCGCAGTCCGTGGTCCTGTGCGCCCAGATCGAGGCGGAGGTGGCAACGTTGCCGCCGGACGATGCCAAGGAGCTGCTGGAGAGCTACGGGCAGACCGAATCAGGTCTGGAAAAACTGGTGAAGGTGGGCTTCACCACCCTCGGATTGCAGACGTTTCTCACGGCCGGTCCGAAGGAAGCTCGGGCCTGGACAATCCACATTGGCGATACGGCGCCCAAGGCGGCTGGCGTCATTCACACCGATTTCGAAAAGGGCTTCATTAAGGCTGAGATCGTCGGTTTCGAGGACCTGATGGAGGTCAAGACCGTGGTCGCCGCTCGAGCGGCCGGTCGGGCCCGCATGGAGGGTAAGGACTACGTGATGCAAGACGGCGACGTGGTGGAGTTCCGCTTCAATAACTGAAACGGCCGGGATCGTGGCAACGCCCGATTCATGCCTGCAACTGCTGTGCAGCAGGGTCTACGCCGGCATTTGGGATATGTTTTTCAGCGATCGGCGGAACAGCCCGACCGAATCGAGGAAGGTGGGTCCTTGATGCTTGCCCGTATTTTCAGAGGTGCTGCGGCCGTGGCGTGTGTCGCCGGTGGACTGCTCATCGATGCGCAACTCGTCGGTTCTCCATCGGGCGCTGGAGCGGCTTCTGGTTGCCCGAGTGCAGCTCAATTGCTCATCGCTCACCAGGATGGTTCGGTCAACGTTGAGTCCCCGGCCACTGCGGCTTGCGGCCTGGCTCCCTACTACGGCTCGCTGGCCGGCAAGCATCTCAAAGCCCCCATCGCCGGCATCGCCACCACCCCCTACGGCGGTGGTTACTGGCTGGTCGGTGCCGATGGTGGCGTGTTCACTTTCGGCAACGCCAACTACTACGGGTCACTGGGCAACACCCGTCTGAACGCACCAATCGTCGGGATTGCCCCGACGCCGGACGGGGGCGGCTACTGGCTGGTGGCCTCCGATGGCGGCGTCTTTTCTTTCGGTGACGCCCACTTCTACGGGTCGATGGGCGGCACGCAGCTGAATGCCCCGATCGTCGGCATTTCGGTTGATGCGGCCACCGGCGGCTACTGGTTGACTGCCTCCGATGGCGGCGTATTCGCCTTCAACGCCAGGTACTTCGGTTCCATGTCTGGGACTCAGCTGGCGGCATCCGTTCGCTTCATTCAAGGTACGGCTGACGGACTGGGTTACCGCCTGGTCGCCGGCGACGGTGGCGTCTTCGGCTTCGGTGATGCGCAGTTCTATGGCGCTGGCACCAACCTGGGCGTTTACGGCTGGGGCGCTTTGACCCCGACTCCCGATAACGCTGGCTACTGGTTGGCCACCAACTTCGCGCCCAACGGGGAACTGAACGTCGCCTCCTTCGGCGATGCCACGCCCTACGCCGAGCGGATCAACGGCGGTGCCACGTTGACGAAGTCACCGGTCATCGCGGCCGCCACCTACCTGCCCTACACGGGAGGAGCAGTTCCGCCGCCGACAACCACCACGACCACACCGCCACCAGTCATCACCTGCACCGGCAAGCCGCCCGTCATCTCTCAGCAACCGGTCAGTGAAGACGTCCCGGTCGGCGGTACCGCATCGTTCACTGCGCTTGCCTCGAGCACCCCGGCGGCAACGGTGCAATGGCAGGTCTCGGTCAATGAAGGTGCGAGCTTCACCAACATCGCGAACGCAAACAACACCACCCTTACCTTCCCGGTGGTGACCGACGAGAGCGGTGGTTTCTACCAAGCGGTGTTCAGCAATCCCAATGGATCCACGACCACGCTGCCGGCAATATTGACCGTCGGCAACGCGCCCGGTGTGGTGACTGAGCCGTCGAACCAGTACCTGCCAAACGGTGGAACGACCACGTTCACCTCGAGCGCCACCGGCACGCCGACGCCAACCATTCAATGGCAGAGCTCGACCGATGGAGGGAACACCTGGTTCAACATCGCCGATGCCACCACGGACACACTCTCCGTCACGGCAGTTCCTGGCGTCTACCAGACGACCGAATACCGAGCGTTCTTCAGCAACTCGTCCGGATCGGCGGAATCCAGCGTGGCCACTCTGTATCTGAGTGCACAGCCGGTCATCGAGACCTCTCCCCAGGCCTGCACCGGCTGAACGCCTTCGACTACTTATTGATGGTGAACGGGGTGACGATCTGCTTGCCCTTGGGCGTCAGCACATACCAGGGGCCGCCGTCCTGGTCGATGGCCTGACCAGTCACCATGCCTGGACTCACGTCGAGGTTGTAGGTGTACAGGGGATGGTTGCCGTAGCTGATCTGGGTGGAACCATCCGGTCGCTTGAGCGTGCCCACCAGTGATGGGTCGACTCCTGGGCCGAGACTGATGGGGCCGTCCTTGATCAGCGGGGGCCACTGAAAGACGCAGCCATCGTTGAGGCAGGCGCTGTGGGTCGGGGTATCCGGCACGAAGTCATAGAGCGTCGCCCCGCCGCCCGTGGCCAGAATTTCGCCATCGGGAGTGTGCTGAATGGTCAGCGTCAACGTCGTGTCCGTGGTGGGCGGCGAAGTGAGCTGGGTGACCGGTCCGCTGTTGCAGGCGGACAGGGCGAAGGCCGAAGCGGCCAGCGCAGCGGCGACAACCAGGCTCGAGTGCCGGAACGTTGGCGGCACGACTAGCTAGCGGCCGGGATGTTGGTGCCAATCACCCAACTGATGGCAGCCAAGGCCTGATTGACCGTCCAGTCGAGTGCGTTGGGATTGTGCAGACCTTTCACGCCGCCGGCGTTGAGGAGCGAGGTCAGTTTCTGGTTGAGCTTGCCGTGGAGGTTCGGCGCATTGGTATCGATGAAGCGTTCGTTGCCCTTGGCGTTGATCAGGAGATACCCGTCGGTGTGGTCGACGTCATAGGTGAGCGGTTTGCCGGTCAGCCAGTCGTCGTGGGGTGGACTCTCCTCGGGCACCACTTGGTAGCTCACTCCGAAGGCCTTCCAGAAGGCGGCCAGGTTGGCCGGCGTGCCGGTCCAGAGATCCCAGTCGGCGCCGAATTCCTTTTGATAGGCGGCTAAGCGGGCCACGGTGTCTCGTCCGGGGTCCACGGTGGCCTCCACGAAGACCACCTTGGAGCCGAGCCCGGCGGCTTTGATGTCTCGCTGCAGGCCGATGAAGGCCGCGGTCACCAACGGGCACTCGTCCTGGCAGAGGGAGAGGAACGGGGACAGGACCACCACCTTGCCCTTGAGCCCGGCCAAGGTCACGGCCTGGCCGTACTGATTCTCCAGCTCGATGTGACTCGGGGTGGGCGACGTTCAGGACCAGACCTTCGTTGGCCGAGGGAGCTGGCGGGGCGGAACTGCCACCGCAGGCGGCCAACACCAGTCCGGCGGCCAGGCACAGGGCGAGTGTGCCGGTCTTCAGGCTGGACCGTAGGGAGGCGGAAGGGAGCGGGGAAGGGACGGCGCATTCCGAGCCTCAATCCCTAGTGGCTGCGAGGGGTCCGATACCAGTCGGCTGAACCGCCAGATTGTTACTGGTCGTCCTCGTCGGGGGGCAGGAAGGTGAATGGCAGGTCGGCCAAGGCGATCAGGGTGGAGGAGATCCACCTGGTCAGTTGACCGATCACCGGCTCGATCTCGCTCGGCTTCTCCATCTGCGCCTCGGTGAAGCGGAGTGAGCCTTCGTAGGTGGCCTCGACGGCCCAGCGGATTTGAGGCCCGGAATGCACCTGTTCAAATGTCGTCGCGGTGCGGACCAGGGGCTCGGGTCCGAGCATCGCGTTCTCGGGCAGGGCACGGATGACCACATGTGGGTCCGGCGCCTCGGACAGGCGCTGAATCCGCAGGGCCACCTCAATGATCACTTCAGGCAGTTCGTCCGGCGACTCCCCGATGGACCAGCTCCGATACGACGTCTGGCTCCAGGTGGGCCAGTCGACCGACACGTCAGCCCTGACCCGGGGCGGCTGCTCCTCGCCGGGGAGGCTGTAGGAGGTCTCCCAGGACACGTCGCCCAGGAACACGTCGACCTGAAATCGTTCCTCTACGGCCTGGCGCTGCAGCAGCGCACGATCGAAAGCGGCGCGGATGGCGGTAATGACATCGACGAGGAGGTGGTCCAACACGGGGAGCCGAGCGTACCTGCGACGACCGTTACGATCGCGAATGTGCCTCCCTCCTCGCTGTGGCTGGAACGTCGGATCATCTCGTATGCCCATCAGGGGGGAGCATGGGAGTCGCCCTCGTCGACCCGATTCGCCATTACCCGGGCCTTGGCGGCCGGGGCCACCGCCATCGAGCTGGACGTCCACGCCACCTCGGACGGCGAGTTGGTGGTCTGCCACGACGCCACGGTGGACCGAACCACCGGGGCCAGCGGTCTGATCGCCAGCTTCACCCTGGCTGAGCTGCGCCAACTCGACTTCTCGTACTGGTTCATTCCCGGAGCCGATGTCACGCCGGGGGAACCTGAGTCGGCCTATCCCTACCGGGGCCGGGCGCCCACGAACCCCGAGTTCGGGATCATGTCGCTGCGCGAGGTGCTGGAGGAGTTCCCCGGGGTGGTGCTGAACCTGGATATCAAGCAGACGGCACCCATGGTGGCGCCGTACGAAGGAACGCTGGCCCGTCTACTGGCCGAGTACAAGCGTACGGACGACGTCATAGTGGCGTCCTTCCTAGATCCGGCGACCGACAGCTTCCGGACCTTTGCCCCTGACGTACCCACGTCGGCCGGCACCATGGCGACGGCCGCCTTCTACCAGGCGGTGCGGGACGGGACGGAGCCGCCAGTGATCCCGGCGGTGGCCTTCCAGGTCCCGGAGCGTCAGGGCGATCTGGTCATTGTCGACCAGGCCTTCGTGGACGTGGCGCACCAGACCGGCAAGGCCGTACATGTGTGGACCATCAACGAAGTAACCGCCATGGAGCGGTTGATTGGACTGGGGGTCGACGGGATCATTTCTGATCTTCCGACGACGCTCTCCGAGGTCCTGGCGGGGAAGGGTGTGGCGTGGAAAAGCGGGTTCAGCAGTAGCTGAGAGGGACTAGCCCCGACCGCAATTCGGCTTCTTACCGTGGTTGGCCTTCTTCTTGGCCCTGAGTTTGCGCTTCACAGTCCGTTTCGACATAAGTTCGCCATCTTAGACCCATTGGGGAGGGTCTCCCGTTCGGCGAGACCGCCTGGACCCATTAGCCTCAAGCCCCTATGCGGTCCGGTTGGCTGCTACGTGACGGGGACGTGGTGTGCGCGTTGCAGATGACCGACTCCATTTCCGAGCGCTGGCAGGGTCGTTCAGGTCCAAGCGGTCCAGCCGGCGGCTTGCAGCTCTGCGGCGCCCGGTGGATCCACACCCTTGGCGCCCAGGCCCCCGTCGACGTCGCGTTTCTCAATGCCGATCTGGTGGTGCTGTTTCTGACCCGGATGCCACCGTGGCGCTTGGCCCTGCCCCGCCGGGGCGTCCGCAGCGTGGTGCAGGCCGAGGCCGGGCTCTGGGAACGCTTGTCTGTGCGAGTGGGAGATCAGTTCGAGATCCGCGAGGTGCAGTGATCAGCGAAGGCTCTGAGGCGACCCCGGGAAAACTGGTCCTGGTCGGCACGCCGATCGGCAATTTGGGCGACCTGTCCGATCGGGCTCGCGAGGTCCTGACCACGGCCGATCTCATCTGCTGCGAGGACACCCGGCGCACCCGAGGACTGCTGTCGGCCTTTGGCATATCGGCCAAGGGGGCGACGGGTGACCGGCTGCTGTCGGTCCATGAACACAACGAAGCTGGACGGGCCGCCTCGGTGATTGGTTGCTTGGCCGGCGGGGGCACCGTGGCCGTGGTCACCGATGCCGGCATGCCCGGGATCTCGGATCCGGGCTCGCTGTTGGTCGAGGCCGTCATTGGGGCTGGCTACCCGGTCAGCGTCGTGCCGGGAGCCACCTCGGTCATCGCCGCCCTGGTGGTGAGTGGCTTGGCGACCGATCGATTCTGCGTCGAGGGCTTTTTGCCTCGCAAGGGCGGCGAGCGCCGGGAGCGATTGCAGGCCGTCATGGCCGATGAGCGGACGACGGTGTTCTTGGAAGCCCCAGGCCGGGTGGCGGCCACGCTGGCCGACTTGGCCGAGTTCGATCCGGCCCGACGAGTGGCGGTGGCGCGCGAACTGACCAAGGTGCACGAAGAGGTGTGGCGGGGCCGGGCTGATGTGGCGGCCACCGAGTGGGCGGCCCGCGAGGTGCGCGGCGAGGTTGTGCTGGTGGTGGCCGGCGCCGAACCGGCGGGACCGGTCTCTGACGAGGCGGTGGAGACGGCGGTGCGGCAATGGTTGGCCAGCGGCTCGGCTGATGGACCACGTCAGATCGCCGAGGCCTTGTCGGATTCGCTCGGCGTAGCCCGGCGGCGGGTCTACGAATCCGTCCTGCGCATCCGCAGCGAACCCTGAGGGGATCTCAACCGTTCCCAGCAGGGCAAATGAGGCTGACGAGGCCAGTACGCTGACGCCGGTGCCGCCCTACTACCTGACCACTCCGATTTACTACGTCAACGACGCGCCACACGTGGGCACGGCGTACACGACCGTGAACGCCGACGCCCTGGCCCGCTGGCACCGGTTGCTGGGTGACGACGTGCTGTTCATGACCGGCACCGACGAACACGGCGCCAAAATTGTCGAAGCGGCCGAGGCCCACGGGACCACGCCCCAGGATTGGACCGACCAGACATCATCTCGATTCCAGGAGGCCTGGAAGCGGCTCAACATCAGCAACGACGACTTCATCCGCACCACCGAGCCCCGCCACCATGCCGTGGTGCAGCAATTCCTGCAGAAGATTTACGACAACGGGTTCATCAAGTTGGACGCGTACACCGGCCTGTACTGCGTGTCATGTGAGGACTACTACACGGCCGATCAACTCATTGATGGCAAATGCCCGGTCCACGGGCGCCCAGTCATTGAGATGGCCGAGGACAATTACTTCTTCAAGCTCAGTGAGTTTGAGCAGCGGTTGCTGGACTACTACGACCAGCATCCCAACTTCGTGCGGCCGACCTCCAAGCGCAATGAGGCCTTGGGCTTCATTCGGGGTGGGTTGAAGGACGTATCCATCACCCGCACCTCGTTCAGCTGGGGCGTCCCGGTGCCGTGGGACAGCGGTCACGTCTTCTACGTCTGGTACGACGCACTCATCAACTACTTGACCGTGGCCTCGTATGGCACCGATTCGGATCGTTTCGCTTCCATGTGGGGGGCAGCCCACCATCTCATTGGCAAGGACATCCTCAAATTCCACTGCGTGTGGTGGCCGGCCATGTGCATGGCGGCGGGCATCGATCCGCCGGAGGAGATCTTCGTCCACGGCTACCTCTTGATGGGCGGCCAGAAGCTGGGCAAGACGATGATTCAGTCGGGTGTGGTCGGTGAGGGAGCGGAAACCCGCGAACTCAAGATCACCGAGGTGTCGCCGTTGTCCCTGGCCGACGAGTTCGGCGTGGACCCGCTGCGCTACCACCTGCTGCGTGAAGTGCCGCTCGGGGGCGACGGTGACTTCTCCTTCGAAGGCATCGTGAGCCGCTACAACTCCGACTTGGCCAACAACCTGGGCAACCTGCTGTCCCGGGTGACCACGGTCGTGCACTCCAAATGTGACGGCATCGGCCCGGCACCGGACCCCGCCAGCCCCATGGCGGCCAGCGCCGCCACCACCTTGGCGGACGCGTCCGACGCCTGGTCTCGCTGGGCCCCGCACGAAGCCCTCGAGGCCACCTGGCGTTTGATAGGCGCCGCCAACGCCGAGTTGGAAACGACCGAACCCTGGAAGATGGAACCGGGATCGGCCGTTCAGTCGGTGCTGGGCAGTGCGCTCGAGGTGTTGCGGATTGTGGCCATCCTGATTTCACCGGCCATGCCGGACACGGCGGCCGAAATCTGGCGTCGCATTGGCGTCGAGGGTGATCCCACCGCGGCTCACGTGCCCGATGATGCGGCCTGGGGTGGCTATGCCGGTGGTCAGCCGGTGGTGAAGGGAGACCCTCTCTTCCCCCGCCGGAAGGCGTGAACGGCTGGTTCGACTCCCACTGCCACGTGCAGGAGGAGTACACCGAAGACGGCGGAGCCGCACTGGACCGTGCCGCCGAGGCGGGCATCGACCGGGTCGTGTGCATCGGTACCGGGGAGACCACGTCACGCCAAGCGGTAGAGGTCGCACGCGCCTCGCGTCAGCGGCCAGCCGGACCATTGGCCTGGGCCGCCATCGGGCTGCATCCGCACGAAGCCAGTGAGGGCACCGAGCGGGTGGTGCGAGTGCTGGACGAATCGTTGGCTGGCGACGACGGCGCCGTGGTGGCGGTCGGCGAATGCGGGCTCGACTACTTCTACGAGCACTCACCGCGTGAGGCGCAGCGCACCGTGTTCGCCGAGCAAATCGCCCTGGCCCACCAACATGACCTGGCTCTGGTCATCCACGCCCGGGATGCCTGGGACGACCTATTCAGCGTGTTGGCCACTGAAGGCGTGCCGACGCGGACCGTCTTGCACTGTTTCACCGGTGGACCGGCTGAGGTTGAGCGGTGCTTGGCAGTCGGGATGTTCGTGTCGTTCAGCGGCATCATCACCTTCAAGAACGCCGGCGATGTCCGGGCCGCCGCCGCGCTGTGCCCGTTGGATCGCCTGCTGATTGAGACGGACAGTCCATTCTTGGCGCCGGTGCCGCACCGCGGCCGACCGAACGAGCCGGCATTGTTGCCGTTCGTCGGGGCCACGGTGGCCGAAGTGAAGCAGTGCACGGTGGACGAACTGCGCACGAGTTCGGCTGCCGCGGCGAGTGCCGCCTTTGCCGTGGCCAATTCGGTGACGCATTCGGGGGCTGACATCGCCGAGCTGCTCCTCATGCATGGCCTGAAGCCCAGTCGGGCGCTGGGGCAGAACTTCGTGGCCGACCCCAATACGGTGCGGCGCATCGCTCGACTGGCCGAGGTCGGTCCCGGGTCACAGGTGCTCGAGTTCGGGGCCGGTTTGGGCTCACTCACGCTGGCCCTGGCCGAGACGGGCGCCCGGGTGGTGGCGGTCGAGCTGGACCGCTACATCCTGCCGGTGCTGCGCACGGTGGCCGAGCCCGAGGGGGTCGAGGTCATTGAGGGCGATGCCATGACCCTGGACCTGACCGAACTGCTGAAGGCGCGTGGGGGCGGTTCGTGGTCGATGGTGGCCAACCTGCCCTACAACGTGGCCACGCCGTTGGTCATGCGCACCCTGGTGGAGGTGCCGGCGGTGGACCGCCTGTTGTTCATGGTCCAGCGCGAAGTGGGGGAGCGGATGGCGGCCACGGTGGGCAATGGCGCCTACGGATCGGTCTCGGTGCGGGTGGCCTACTTCGCTGAGGCCAGCCTGGCCGGACGCGTGCCGGCCTCGGTGTTCATTCCCCGACCCAATGTGGAGTCGGTGCTGGTCCGCATGGTGCGACGGCCCGAGCCGGCGGTCGACCCCGCGCTGGTGAGTTACGAGCGGTTGGCCACCGTGGTCAAAGCCGGGTTCGGCCAGCGCCGCAAAATGCTGCGGCGTTCCTTGGCCGGCGTGGTGGAGCCCGAAGCCTTCGAGCGCGCCGGCATTCGCCCGGAAGCGCGGGCGGAAGAACTCACGGTGGAAGATTTCGGACGGTTGGCCCAATGAACACCGTGGTGGCGCCGGCCAAGTTGACCCTGACCCTGGAAGTAACGGGCGTGCGGGCAGACGGGTTCCATGAGCTCCGATCCGAAATGGTGGCGTTGAGTTTGAGCGATGAGCTCACCTTCACCGACGGCAGCGAGGGCTTGATGGTGATCGCCGAGGCGGGCACACGTGCCGAGGCCCTGCCGCCGGAGGACGACAACCTCATCGCCCAGGCATTGCGGGCCGTCAGCCGCAAGGCCCGGGTGCGGGTGACCAAGCGGATCCCGCTCGGCGGCGGCCTCGGTGGTGGCTCCACCGATGCGGCGGCGGTACTGCGCTGGGCCGGGAGCGACGACCTGGACCTGGCCCTCAGCCTCGGTTCCGACGTGCCCTTCTGCGTGGGCGGGGGCCGCGCCCTGGTCGAGGGAGTGGGCGAACGGGTGACGCCACTGCCCTATGAGCGGCGGGGCTTCTGGTTGCTGGTCCCACCATTCGGCGTGAACACCCAGCAGGTCTACGCCGCCTGGGACACCTTGAGTCCGACCGAGCAGCACCTGGGTCCGAATGAACTGGCGGCAGCAGCGTTGGTGGTCGAGCCGAGGCTGGCGGCGTGGCGCGACGCATTGGCCACGCACAGCGGAGGGGTGCCGGTGTTGGCCGGGAGTGGCTCCACCTGGTTTGTGGAGCGGGATCTGCGGTGCGCCCGACATCGGGGCGCGCACCATCACCGTCGGCAAAGCGGAAGGTCAGCTGATCAGCGTGATCACCGTGCCCACCGGGTGGGACGGCCAGATCTAACGCGGCAGAGTTACTTGCCGGCCCGCCGCTGCCAGCGGGTGGCCTTCAACATCTTCTTGTGCTTCTTTTTGCGCATGCGCTTGCGGCGCTTCTTGATCAGTGATCCCATGTCGTGCGGCAGGCTAGCGGTCTCAGGGGCCGAGTGCCAGGCCGGGGGCTGAGGATGGAAGGGGCGCCAGGCATGGGATTTGAAGTGATCGGGCTCGATCACGTGCAGCTGGCCATGCCTCCCGGAAGGGAATCCGAGGCCGAAGCCTTCTACGCCGGCCTGCTCGGCTTCACTCGAGTGCCCAAGCCCGAACCCATGGCGCAACGGGGTGGCTGCTGGTTCACCTCAGGTGCGGCCGTGGTCCATCTGGGCGTCGAAGCCGACTTTCGAGCGGCCCAGAAGGCGCACCCGGCGCTCCTGGTGCGGGACCTGGCCGCACTGGCCGACGCCCTGGTCGCCCAGGGGGTGGAGGTCCGGCCGAATCCCGATCAGCCGGCCGGGGCCAGTTGCTACGTCGACGACCCCTTCGGCAACCGCATTGAGCTCATTGACGCTGAATAGGTGAAACCGAGTGGCTGAGTCGGGTAGCTAGACGGTCGGTCCGGCGTCGAGGGTGGGGTCGTGGCTCGGTGGTGCCACCAAGGGGAGCCGGAGCGTCATTCGAGTGCCGCCGTCCGGCACCGCTTCGGCCACGATGGTGCCCCCTTCGGCCTTGGCGACCTGGGCCACGATGGCCAGGCCCAGGCCTGAACCCGGTTGGGACCGGGCGGTGGCGGAGCGGTAGAAGCGGTCGAAAATGTGAGGCAGGTCCTCGGGGGCGATGCCCTGTCCGTGGTCCTGCACGATGACCTCACCGGCCCGGCACCACACCGAGACGATCTGGCCCCGTGAGCTGTACTTGCGGGCATTATCCAACAGGTTGCCGACGGCCCGGGCCAGCCGATCGGGTTGGCATCGACCCAGCGATTCCTCGGCATGGAACTCGAAGGCCACGTCGTGGGTGCGGCCATGGGTAACGGCCAGCCCCACGGCATCGGCGACCAGCCGGTCCAGCCGGATGGTGTCGCTCAGGTCCGGCAGTTGATCGCCCCGGGCCAACTCGGCCAAGTCGCCCACCAGGTCGGTGAGTTCCTGGAGCTGGACCAGGACGTCGTCGACCAGCACGGAGCGATCGGCCAGGGACAGCTCGTCGACCCGGCGGATCACCTCCAGGTTGGTGCGCAGGCTGGTGAGGGGGGTGCGGAGCTCATGCGAGGCATCGAGCACCAGCTGGCTCTGGGCGCGGCGCGAGGACTCCAGGGCTTCGAGCAGCCGATTGAAGGTGCGTCGCAAACGGCCGAGCTCGTCGGGTCCGCCCGCCCACAGCCGGTGGCTGCCGTCGGTGTTCTCGGCCAGTTCCTCCACCGTGGCGGTCAACGAATAGAGGGGGACCAGGGCGGTGCGGGCAACCAGGAAGCCGAGGAGGACGGCCAGCAGCACGCCGATGAGGGCGACCCCGGTGAGGACCAGCCCCAACTTTCGCAACAAGCGGGCCGGCATTGAGCAGGGTGGCGATCTGCAGGGCCCCGCCGCCGATCAACGGCTGTCCGGCAATGGCGGCGCCGACCGACAGGGGCTGGACCAGCTCGCGCAGTTGGTTGCCGTCGACGGTGACCGTGGTGAAGAAGGCCGGGGCCTGCCCGGCGGCCACCCGACGGACCTGGGCCGTCACCGGGAGGTCGTCGGCCACCACCAAGGAGCCGGCCGAGTCGACGATCTGCTCCAGGGCGGCGTTGGTGGTGTTCAATGCTCTGGCCGGCGTCCACCTTGTTGGCGGCGGTCTGGAGCGAGGTGTCGGCCGCGTTGAGCAGGGTGTTGCGAGCGGCCAGGTAGGAGGCGCTGGAGGCGGCCAGCACGGCGACCATGCACGGCCACCGTGGAGGCCAGGACCAACCGGGTGCGGAAGGTCATACGTCCCTGAGTACGTACCCCACGCCACGGACGGTGTGAATGCAGCGGGGCTCGCCGCCCTCCTCGGTCTTGCGGCGGAGGTAGCCCACGTAGACGGCCAGCGAGTTGGTGCCCGAGTCGAAGTCGAAGCGCCAGACCCGGTTGAGGAGCACCTCGCGGGTCAACACCTGGCGGGGATGGCGCAGGAAGATCTCGAGCAGATCGAACTCAATCCGGGTCAACGTGAAGGCCCGCTCGCCCCGATGGGCTTGGCGCGAGGACAGGTCCAACGTCAGGTCGCCGAAGCGCAGCAGGCCACCCTCGCCTTCGAAGCGGCGACGGAGCAGGGCGCGGAGCCGAGCGAGCAGCTCGGCCAAGGCAAAGGGCTTGACCAGGTAGTCGTCGGCTCCGGCATCGAGCCCTTGGACCCGGTCGTCGACGGCTTGGCGGGCCGTGAGCATGAGCACCGGTGTGTCGTCCCCGGCGCTCCGCATGCGGCGGCAGACGGCCAGGCCATCGAGGTCGGGCAGCTGAAGGTCGAGCACGATCGCATCGGGCGGGGACTGAGCCAGTGACTCGAGGGCCTCGCCGCCGGAACCGACAGTGGTGACCTCGTAGCCCTCCAGACGCAGGGCTCGGTCAATGGATCGGCGTACCGCCAAATCGTCGTCAACCACCAGGATGCGCACGAGCGATCAACCTCTCCGAGACGACTTCGACGGACCACTGCACCCGGTACCTCTAACCTCTAGCGTTCGGACGCCCCCGCGAGGGGGCGGCAGTTCCATTCCGGGGTAGTTCAATCGGCAGAACGTCGGCCTTTGGAGCCGGATGTTGGAGGTTCGAGCCCTCCCCCCGGAGCGCCGCCATCTCACCCGTGTGATGGTCACCATGTTTTGGGCTTGTCTTGAGCGGCCAGTTGGGCCAGGTAGTCGTTGTAGGCCTGGCGGTCGGTGGCGTCGGGATCATTCTCGGCCGCGGCCGAGGTGCGGTCATTGGCGGTAGCCATGACGGCGGGGCCGTTGGCGGTGGAAGCGACGGTGGATGTGGCGGTGGCGCCGGCTGGCGGCTTCTCGTGCAGGAAGCGCCACCACATGTAGACGGCGTACCCGGCGAAGAAGGGCCACTCGAAGACGTAGGCCCAACTGAGGCTGTTGCCATCGAGCGCCCGGGTGATCTGCCAAATGCAGAGCGCGGCGAACTGACGGGACGATCACGATGATGATGGCGTGCAGGGTGAGGGCCCGCCGCGAGAACCAGAGGCCGCGACCTTCGTCCATTTATTCCCTGCCGGCGAAGAAGAAGTCTTCGAGGATGTCGGCCAGTTCGAGCGGCTTATCGCCCTGAATGCTGTGGCCGGCGCCCTCCACCCCGATCACCTTGGCGTTGGGTTGGCGCCGGTAGCAGCTCTTCGAGATTCGCCGTCCTCGACCACCGACCAGGCCAGGCCACGGACGAGCAGGAGCGGCACCTTGATGTCGGACACGTCATCCCACAGGCTGCCGAAGTCCGGTGGGGTGGCGGTCTCGGCGCTACGGAAGCGGGCGTAACGCCAGACCCAGCTGCCGTCCTCGCGCTGCAGGGCGTTGTGCAGGATGCCGCGTCGGAGCGACGACTCGCTGCGTGACGGGATTGTGCTCCATGGTGCGGGCCAAGCAGCTCGTCGAAGTTGGGGAAGCTCTCGGGGCCGTTGATGAAGTTGGTGATGGGGGAGGCGGCTTCCTTGGAGATGCCTGGCGTCACATCTATGAGGGCGAGGGACGCGTACGAGGTCGGGAGCGGCCGCCGTGAGCGCAATGGAGGAGAGGCCGCCGAGTGACATGCCGACCACGCCGACGGCGTTGGGAGCCAGTTGGCG
The DNA here is from genome assembly GCA_963730785.1 of uncultured Acidimicrobiaceae bacterium. Lineage (GTDB taxonomy): Bacteria > Actinomycetota > Acidimicrobiia > Acidimicrobiales > RAAP-2 > Bog-473. Next base: position 220,521 of record CAVSTF010000016.1, on the reverse strand, counting down.
GATGACCGCCGCCAGGTCCTCGCCGTTGGTGCGCACCGAGAGCGATCCCCCGGGGCCACCGTCGGAGTGCCCGTGACCGGGCAGGTCGATGGCGATCAGCGGACGGCCCAGCGCCAGCGCCACGGTGTCCCAGGTGTGGGCGTTCTGCGCGCCGCCGTGGACCAGCACCAGCTCGGGATCGGTGGTGCCCCAGACCAGGCTGAACTGACCTTCCGGCCGGGCGAGACCTCGATGTCGACCCGCTGGACATCGGGCGGTCCGGGTACGGGAGCCCGTACTCGGCGGCGTTCTCATGGAAGAGCCCGAACTCGTCGTAGGGCGTCACGCAGGTGCACAGTATCGGGCCATGCACGCATGAGGCCGTTCAGGGGTATTAAGAATGACGCGATGGCGCATCGACGGCTTTCTGCAGTGATCCTGGCCGCAGGCGAAGGCACCCGCATGCGATCGGAGCGGCCCAAGCCCCTCCACCTGCTCTGCGGGCGCCCCATGGTCCTGCACGTGCTCGATGCCATGGCGGAAATCGACGTCACCCGGGTCGTCGTGGTGGTCGGGCATCGGGCCGATTGGGTGACCAAAACGCTGGTGCAGCACGCACCGGACTCCATCCGCATTGAGTTCGTCGAACAGGAGACCCAGTCGGGTACCGGCGACGCCCTGGCGGTCGGGCTGACCGGGTTGCCCGATTACGACGACGACGAAGATGAGGACGTGGTCGTGCTCCCGGGCGACACGCCGCTGCTGCGACCGGCCACCCTGGCCGCGCTGGTGCGCTACCACCGGGCCGAGAACGCCGGGGCGACGTTGCTCAGTGCCGAGGTCGAGGATCCCCGAGGCTACGGCCGGGTGGTGCACGGCAAGGACGGCGTCGGTGACCCGGGTGGTCGAAGAAGTCGATGCCACCGACGACGAGCGGGACATCACCGAGGTCAACACCTCCATTTACTGCTTCCGGCGCAGCATCCTGGCGCCGGCGCTGCGCCGCTTGACGCCGGCCAACGCGCAGGGCGAGTACTACCTGACCGATGCGGTGAGCGTGCTGCACAACGCCGGCTACCGGGTGCAGTCCATGGTGCTGCCCGGACCCGATGGAGGCGGCCGGGGTGAACGACCGGGCCCAGTTGGCGGTGGCCGAGGCCGAATTGCGTGACCGCATCAACGAGCGCTGGATGCGCCGAGGGGTGACCATGTGGGACCCGGAGCGGACCTATGTCGATGCCGAGGTGCAACTGGCGGCCGATGTCTCGCTGCTGCCCGGCGTGATCCTGCGCGGGCAGTGCGTCATTGGCGAGGGCAGTGAGATCGGTCCCAACTGCATGCTGACCGACACCACGGTGGGCCAGCACGCCACGGTGACCGAGAGCACCTGCGACCGCAGCACGGTGGGCGACGGCGCCAGGATCGGTCCCTATTCGGTGCTGCGGGCCGGGGCGGAAGTGGCGCCCGGTGCCGTGATCCGCCCCGAACAGCGTGGTCGACGCCGGCGAGGCGTAGCTGGCCCAGGAAACGCCGTTGCTCGTGGGCGATAGCGTGACAGAATGTGGAGCTCATCCCGCGGCGTCGGCTCGAGCTGTATCTCCGGGCCGTTCACATCCAAAATTGGCGCAGGACATCGCGGGCCACCTTGGTGTCGAATTGGGTCGAGGCCAACCTGCGGGAATTCGCCAACGGCGAGATCTACTGCAAGTACGACATCTCCATCAGAGGCTGCGACGTCTTCATCATCCAGACGCACTCCAGCCCGGTCAACGACTCGTTGATGGAGCACCTCATCATGATCGACGCCGCCAAGCGGGCCTCGGCCAAGCGCATCACGGCCGTCTGCCCGTACTACGGCTACTCACGCCAGGACCGGAAGTCCACCGGCCGCGAGCCGATCACGGCCAAGTTGGTGGCCGACATGCTGACGTCGGCCGGCGCCGATCGGGTGGTCAGTGTCGACCTGCACTCGGGCCAGATCCAAGGTTTCTTCAACACCCCGTTCGACCACCTGGTGGCCGCGCCGGTGCTCGAGGCCTACATGCGCGAGAACTTCAAGGGCGACGTCGTGGTGGTGGCGCCGGATGCCGGGCGGGTGAAGGTGGCGGAGAAGTACAGCCAGCATCTTGGTTTCGATCTGGCCCTGATCCACAAGACGCGGTCCCCGGGGGACCTACAACGAAGTCAAGGCCCGCCACGTGGTCGGTGAGGTCGAGGGTCGGCACTGCGTGCTCATTGACGACATGATCGACACGGCCGGCACCATTTGCGCCGCCGCCGAGCTGCTGTCCGAAGCCGGCGCCTCGGAAGTCTCGGTCATGGCCACCCATGCGGTGCTGTCAGGCCCAGCCGTCGACCGTCTGAAGGCGGCGCCCATCTCACGGGTGGTGGTGACCGACACCCTGCCGGTGGCCGAAGACCGCTTCTTCGACAAGCTCGAGATCTTGTCGGTCTCCAAGATCATCGCCGACGCCATTGACGCCGTCTTCGAGGACACGTCGGTCTCGGAACTCTTCGGCGGCGACAACCTCGCCTGAATCAGCGGAGCCAGACCGGCCTCTTCAGGCCACTGGCGTTCCTTGGATGGACGGCACGAGGTGGCCCCACAGCACGACCAGGAACGCCGTGCCGGTGATGAGGGTGACGAGCCACGTTCGATTGGATCGGATGAAGACCGACGCGGCGGCGGCCGTGAACAGGCCGAGGATTACCAGGGTGGGGTAGGTGTAGCGCGCCACCATGGCGCCTGACTGCCACTGTTGCCCGTAATCGATGTACCAGCAGAGGGCGATGTTGCAGAGCCAGGGCAGGACGAAGATCCAGTACCCGGACTGCAGCGTTCGACGCCAAAGTGCGATGGCCAGGACAACCGCGGCCGGCACGATGCCGACCTGGAAAAGCGTGGCTCCGTAATTCAAGAGGTTGTGTCCGGAGAGCCACGACAGCCACTCTTGGGGCATCAGCGGCGCGAAGAGTGTCTGGACCGTCAGCCCGGGGATTTCGCTCAATCCAAAATGGAGGTGGTGAGGATTGACGGTGCTCAACTGCTCCTTCTTGGCCAGGTTGCTGGCCGTCAATGCTTTGTAGTGAATTTCGTTGAAGACGAACCAGGGCACCGTGACCGCAGCGGCAAGCGCGACACCGGCCACACACCGAATGCGATGGGCCCGGCTCTTGTTGCCCGCCATGGCGATGACCGCCACCACAATGAAAACGGGCACCATCTCGGCCAGATAGAGGTCCGTCAGTACCCCGCATCCGACGAGAAGGCCGGCGGTGATGACTCGATAGGACGAGCGGCGCTCCCAGGCGATCCAGAGCTCGGTCACAGTTGCGATGGCGATCGGCACCGCCAGGTTGACGTCAGAGATGGTGACGGCCCGGACCATGACGCCGGGCATGAGGAAAATGAGCATGCCCCCGGCCATTCCGAGCAACCATCGCTTCTTGAGGACATGGCGCGAAAGCCGGGCCAGTAGGGCAATGGCCACCAGGAGCAGGCCCAGCCCGAAGAACCGGAGCATGATCGCTTTGGTGTGGTAGTCGTTGCTCAGGAAGAAGGCGGGCGTGGCCAGGTAGTAGTACAGGGGTGGCTGGAACGCCTCGTAGTCCAAGCCCCCCAAGCCATGCTTCGTCGGGTCGATGGTGGGGTGGTGCGTGGGATTGAACCCTTCGCCGATGGCCAGTTCCTGCTGCGTGGCCAGCGCGTGGCCCAACACCGGGAATGAGCCATGCTTGGCGATATAGGCGATGTTGTCGAAATGTGCCCCCTCGTCGACCAAGGACCACAGCGGGTACTTCATGATGGTGATGCTGCCGAACACCATCACGGCGATGATCTGCGCGGCCACGATCACCCTGAGGGCCCGGGTCATCGGGACCCCGAGCGGCGGGAGCGACACCCAGGCTGAGGGTGGACCGGAGTCGGGTTCCGTGCCGCCAGAGACGTGCCGACCGGCCGGCACGGCACGCACCGGAGGTTCGGTGAAAAATTCCGTCAAGATCGCCTGTCCTCTCGAGTTCGTGAAACTCTACGGTGCGCGTTGGCCGGCCATAGACGATGGTGCAGGTGTCGTTGGGCCCCTTGGCGGGCTTGACTCCCTGCTCAGGGCATCCGAATGGATCAGGACGGCGGCCAGAGTACTGAGTGCAGGCGACGGATTGGATCGGCCCGATTTGGCGGCTACGCTGGTAGGCCGTTCGCCGGAGGCCCCTGGGGTCGAGCGCGCACCACCGTTCTGCACCACCCCTGAGGAGATCCGTTATGGCCGAAGTTACCCTGACCGCTGAAGTTGGACGCCAGCTTGGCTCGCGCGCCACCCGGCGCCTGCGCCGCGAAGGCAAGATCCCCGGCGTCATTTACGGCCACGGCACCGACCCGATCTCGGTGGCCATCGTCGGCCGTGAGCTCCGCATCGCCCTCAACGGCGAGGCCGGAGCCAACCAGCTCCTTTCGTTGGAGACCACCGGCGGCACCTTCCTGACCCTGGCCCGTGACATGCAGCGTCACCCCATTGCCCAGACGGTCACCCACGTGGACTTCCAGATCGTGCGCCGCGACGAGATCATCTCGGCCGACGTGGCCATCGTCCTCACCGGTGAGGCCCTCGAAGTGCAGCACGGCGACGGACTGGTCGACCAGCAGATGTTCACCATCTCCATCAACGCCCGCCCGTCGGACATCCCGACCTCGGTCGAGTTGGACATCACCAACCTGGTCATCGGCGAGCAGCTGCGTATTTCCGACCTGACCCTGCCGGCCGGTGTGACCACCGACGCTGATCCCGAGACCGCAGTGGTCATCGGTCAGCCGCCGCGAGTGGTCACGCTCGAGGAAAGCGCCGAGGGGGCCGAGAGCGAAGCACCGGCTGTGGCCGAAGCACCAAGCGACGAGGGTTAAGCACTGCGCCATGTGTTCGGGCGATCCGAACGCCGGGGAACGGCGGCGGATCTGCTCGTGGTTGGTCTCGGTAACCCGGGATCGGAGTTCGTAGGCACCCTGCACAACGTCGGCGCCGACGCCATCGAGCTGGTGGCCTCGCGGGCAGGCATCGCGCTGAAAGCCGAAAAAGGGATCATGGCCCGGGCGGCGCTGGCCACGATGGGCGGGCAGAAGGTGGCCCTGGCCATTCCGACCACGTACATGAACGAGTCGGGCCTGGCCGTCCGGGGACTGGCCACCCGATTCGGGATTGAAGAGCCCGGTGCCATTCTCATTGTGCACGACGAGCTTGACCTGCCGCCCGGAGTGGTGCGGGTCAAGAAGGGTGGCGGTCTGGCCGGCCACAACGGCCTGCGCTCCATTCAGTCCCATCTGCACACCACCGACTTCGCCCGGGTGCGCATCGGGGTCGGTAAGCCGCCGAGTGCCAGCGCCGGCGCCAGCTACGTGTTGAAGCGACCGCCCAAAGCCGTACGCGAATTGCTCGATATCGCGGTGCAACGAGCGGCCGAGACGGTGGAACACATTGTCGATGACGGCTTCGATGCCGCCACGCAGTGGTGTCACTCGCAGGACTAGTGCCGACGCCCGCTCACCCCTCCCTATCGGCCCTGCCGGCGCTGCTCCGGTCCGACCCGGCGTTGTCCCGGCTGATCGATGCCACCGACGGCACGCTGGCGGCCACCGAGCCGGCCCACGCCATCCTCATTGCCGCCCTGGCCAACTTCACCAGTCGCGCCCCCTTGGTGGTGGTCACCCCGACCGGGGTCGACGCCGATCGGCTGGCCGATGACCTGACCTGTCTGGTGGCCGCCTCCGACACGACCGACGTCGGACGAGTGATCGGCGCGGCGCAGGGCGCGGTGGCAGTGCTGCCGGCCTGGGACACGTTGCCCTTCGAGCGGGTCTCACCCGAAGTGGAAACCATGGGTCGGCGCCTTGCCCTCTTGTGGGGCATGACGCACCCGGATGATCCGTGGCTCCCCAAGCCGCCACGGATTCTGGTCGCCCCCGTCCGGGCCCTTCTGCAACGCCTGGGCTCGCTGGGTGAGGACGCCGCACCAGTCGTCATTCAGCCGGGTCAGGAACTCAACGTGGACGAGTTGTTGATCCGACTGGTCGCCATGGGTTACCGGCGCGAGCACCAGATTGAACACCGCGGCGAGGTGGCGGTGCGCGGCGGCATCGTCGACGTCTTCCCCTCCACCTCGGACGTGCCGGTGCGCATCGACCTGTGGGGTGATGAGGTCGACCGGCTGACTGAGTTCTCCATCAGTGACCAGCGGTCGACCGGCGACCTCGATGCCGTGTTTCTCTTCGGGTGCCGTGAACTGCAGAGCTCCGACGCCGTGCGCTCGGCGGCCACCAAGCTGCTCGCGACGCATCCGTGGGGATCCTCGCAGTGGGAGCGTCTGGCCGAGGGCATGAGCTTCGACGGGATGGAGTCCTGGCTGCCCTACGTGGTGCCCGACGAGACACTCCTGCCGGACCTGCTGCCGGCCACCGCCCAGGTGGTGCTGGTCGAGCCCCGGCGGATCCGCGATCGGGCCGTGCAGTTGCTGGAAGAGGAAGCGGCGCTGGCCGACGCCCTGGCCATTACCTGGGGGGCGGACGACGGGCTGGGTGAAGGCTCGCCTCGACTCCATCTTCCGTTCGACCGCCTGCTGGAGCGTTCGGCGGCCAGCGTGCTGTCGCTGCCCTCGGTGCCCGACGGGCCGCAGATTGAAGCCATGACCGTGCGCCGGTTCAACCCGGTGGCGGGGGACTCGGCCCGCCTGGCCGAGCAGGTGCAGCAGCTGGTGCGTGACGGGTACTCCGTCACCTTGTGTGCCGCCACCGAACCCGGGGCCACGCGCCTCTCTCGGGTCCTGGCCGAGGAGGGCGTGCATGCCCCCGTCGTCCCGGAAGCGCCGGCCACACCGGGCGTGGTGGTGGTCACGGCCACCTTGACCAATGGCTTCGTGCTCCCGGACTGCCAGGTGGCGGTCCTGTCCGAGACGGACGTGTCCGGTCGGCGTCTCCCACACCGCAAGGCCCGACCCCGGGCGCGGGCCACCGACGGGTTCTTCGACGACCTGGCCATCGGAAGTTTTGTGGTGCACCGCCAGCACGGCGTGGCCCGCTTCGAAGGCGTCACCTCGCGCACCATGGGTGGCGCCACCCGCGACTACCTGATCCTCCAGTATCGAGGGAGCGATCGCCTCTACCTTCCGGTCGACCAGATTGAAGCCATCACCGGGTACACCGGCGGCGAGACCCCGACCCTGTCGAAGATGGGCGGCGCCGACTGGCAGCGGACCCGGGCCAAGGCACGCTCGGCCGCCGGCGAGGTGGCCCAGGAACTGGTCGAGCTCTACCGCCAACGACTCACCGTCCAGGGATACGCCTTCGGACCCGATACGCCGTGGCAGGCCGAGATGGAGGGCTCATTCGGCTTCGTCGAGACCGACGATCAACTGCGCGCCATCGCCGACGTCAAGGCCGACATGGAACAGCCGCGCCCCATGGACCGCCTGGTCTGTGGCGACGTGGGCTTCGGCAAGACCGAGGTGGCGGTCCGTGCGCTCTTCAAGGCCGTGCAGGACGGCAAGCAGGCCGCCATGTTGGCCCCGACCACGTTGCTGGCCAGCCAGCATGCCCAGACGATGGCCGACCGCTTCGCGCCCTACCCGTTGCGGGTCGAGCTGCTGAGCCGCTTCCTCTCGGCGGCCCAGCAAAAGAAGGTCATTGAGGATTTGGCCGCCGGCAAGGTCGACGTGGTCATCGGCACCCATCGGCTGCTGGGGCAGGACGTGAAATTCAAGAATCTCGGCCTGCTGGTGGTCGACGAGGAGCAGCGCTTCGGCGTCACCCACAAGGAGACGATGAAGCAGATGGCCGAAGGGGTGGACGTACTGACGCTGACGGCCAGCCCCATCCCACGCACGTTGGAAATGGCACTGACCGGCATCCGTGATCTGTCCATGGTCAATACGCCACCGGCCGATCGGCGGCCCATCCTGACCTACGTCGGTGAACACGACCCGGCCGCCATCAGTGAGGCCCTTCGCCGGGAACTGCTGCGCGAGGGTCAGGCCTTCTACGTGCACAACCGGGTGTCCGACATAGAGAAGGTGGCCCGGGACGTGCGGGACCTGGTGCCCGAGGCCCGGGTGGCCATCGCCCATGGGCAGATGGACGAGGGCAGCCTGGAGACGGTGGTGCTCGACTTCTGGGAGCGCAAGTACGACGTCCTGGTCTGCACCACCATTATTGAGTCGGGCATCGACATGCCCTCGGTCAACACCTTGGTGGTCGACCGGGCCGACCTCTTGGGGCTGGGACAGCTGCACCAGATTCGGGGCCGGGTGGGGCGAGGGGGCCAGCGGGCCTACGCCTATCTGTTCCACCCGGCCGACCGGGTGCTGTCGGAACAGTCCTACGAACGCCTGCGGACCATTGGCGAGCACACTGAGCTCGGCTCGGGCTTCAAGATCGCCATGCGCGACCTGGAAATCAGAGGGGCGGGCAACCTGCTCGGCTCTGACCAGTCGGGCCACATCGCCGCCGTCGGGTACGACCTGTACGTGCAGCTGGTGGCCGAGGCGGTGGCCGAAGCCCGGGGCGAGGCCCGTCCGACGCCACCGTCGGTGGTCATCGATGTGCCGGGGGATGCGCATTTGCCCAAGGACTACGTGGCCGCCGAGGACGCCCGGCTGGAGGCCTACCGCCGCTTGGCTTCGGTCACCGCCGACGCCGACGTGGAGGACATCGGGACCGAGTGGGCCGACCGCTACGGGCCACTCCCGACGCCGGCCATCGGGTTGTTGGCCCTGGCCCGCCTGCGCACCGCCGCCATGGCCCGGGGGATTCAGGAAATCACCATGAGCTCGGTCCGTGCCGGTGGCTCCGGGCCGACCGCCCGCATCACTCCCGTGAAGCTGGCCGCCAGCGCGCAGGTTCGCCTCCGCCGACTGGTCACCGGGGCGACCTACCGCGAGGAATTGGATCAGCTCCTGGTGCCCTTGCCGAAGGGGACACTGGCCGCCGATGCCTTGCGTGAACTGATTGAGGACCTACTCCCGCCGGCGGCCGAAGGGAACTGAGCCGCCGGCGCCGCAGGAACATGGGGAAGGGGATGATCAGGAGCAGACCCAACACGAAAGCACCCACCGCCGCCTCCAGGTGTGGGGGGGCGAAGGTGAAGTGCACCACCGAATCGCCCTTGGCCACCTTGACTTCTTCGAAGGGACCATCTCGAGTGACTGGCACCTGCTTGCCGTTCACGGTGGCGGTCCAGCCCTTCATATAGAGCTCGTGGCGCACAATGGTGGCCGGCTTGATGCAGATCAGGCCCACCGTGTCCACCGCCCGATCGTCCGACAGGCAGCCCCCACCTGACACGACCTGGAAGAAGTGATGTGGATCGGGCAGTGAGAACACATCGTCGATGGAGTCGGCGTGGACTCGCCGGATGCCCTCGTTGGCCGGCGGGTCGAAGCCGGGGTTGGTGATGAAGTATTTGACCCCGGCGGTTTCGAAGGCGTGCAAGTGCAGGAAGAATTCCTGTACCGACGTGGGCCCCGATGCCTTGTGGCGATAGTTGCCATTGAAGATGGTCGGATAGGCATCCTTGTCGAGATGCTTGATGAGGTAGTGGGCGAACAGTTCGGGTGTCGGGAGGTCATTGGCGTTCAACGACGGGATCTCGAAATAGGAGCCGTAGTTCGGTCCCAACGGACCGAAGGTATAGAAGCGGTAGAGGCCGGCATGTTGCTGCAGGTACGTCACCGCTCCGGTCTCGATGTGGGCTGACTGCGAGGCGGAGAGCTCGGGCACGATGAACATGCCCACCGCGTCGAGGCAGACGATGGCGCACAGCAGGACGGCGCCGACCCGGTTGCGCAACTGCAGGGCGATGATGGCGAGCACAACGGTCACGCCCAAGGCCCATCCAACCGACCAGTTTGCCCAGAGCTGACTTTGGGCCACCCGGTGGAGGTGGGCCAAGGTCACGCTGGCGCCCAGTCGGGCCAGGTACACCATCAGCAACGTGAGGGCGGTGCAGAGAAGGATCCACCATCGGGGCACCAGCCTGCGCACCACGTCGTCGAGTCCGAGGGCGGCCAGCACAATGAGGGCCAGGTCCCAACTCGGATTGGCATAGCGGTAGAAGGCCACCGAACGCATGGCCGGCAGGTCGTTGATGATCTGCAGAAAGGGAGTGACGCCGAAGCTGCGGCCGAGGGCGACCACGACCCAGGCCACCAGGCCGATACGAACGGCCCGGTGGCGCGAGCCGTACAAGCCGATCAAAGCCAAAATGATGACGGCGACCGACAGGTAGCCCCCGGTGTTCCCCCACACGCTGGCCAACGTGCCCGACTTGTCGGCGGTGCTGAAGGCGGCGATGGGCCCGAAGATGTACGGCGTGACCTCTTGGGCCAAGGCGGCGTGCGGCAGCGACACCCCAGAGAACACGCCATCGTGGCCGCCGACGAATGACACCTTGAGATAGTCGAGGAAGGCCACCAGCACGGGTGCCGCCAGCAGGAGGCCGACGAGGGCGCCCAGTAACACCCGGGCCACGAAGGGCCACCAGAGTCGGCGCAGGCTGATGGCGCGGGCCACGATCCAGAAGCCAGCGACGAGCCCGTCGCAATAGGCCGTCTCGGGAAACCCGGCGCCGAGGGAGAGGGCCAGGGCGACCGCGATGGTCACCCAGCTCCAGGAGCGCCGCCAATCAGTCGCCTTGGCCGCACCCTCGACCCCCAGCAACAGCAGCGGGAGGAAGGCGATGGGGTTGGCCGGGGCGTGGGAGAACCAGGCATAGGCCGAGGTGAGCGCGAAGGCCACTCCGCCGGCCACCGACGCCGCTCGGCCCAGACCCATCCGAACCAGGAGGAAGTAGGTGCTGAGGCCGGCCACCAGCTCGATCAACGCGTGCGAGTAGATCTGCCCGTCCGAGAAATACAGGAGCAGGGTGGGCGGGAAGAACACGCCGGACTGCATTTCGCCGGCCAGCGGGGCCCCGAGCCCCTCGTAGGGATTCCACCAAGGGATGTGGCCGTGCAGCCAGTCCAGGGCGACCAGGTGCCCGAGCGATTGGGCGGTGAACCCATAGTTCGGATCGAGCGCCGGCGAGCCGACCAGGTAGCCCCCCTTGTTGACCACGCCAATTTTGGAAATCAGATTGATGGGGTTCGGGTTGAGAATGTGGAAGAGGTACAGCCCATTGGCCGCCACCACGGCGACCACCACCAACAGCACGGGCACCACATGCGGGCCGGACACCATTCGTCTGACCCGGGCAGTCCCCCCCGTCAGGCGGGGGTGGTCCGGGGCCAGTAAGGGGACGCGCATGTCGAAGCCCGTCACGATAGGGCAAAGACCAGAGGCAGGTGGGGATCGAAATGCCTGCTGGAGGCCCAGAATTTCGAGCTTCTCAGCGGCACCTTGTACTATGCGCGGCGCGTGAAGCGGCTCCTGATTCTCCTCATCGTCCTGGCCGGTGGCCTGGCCTGGGCATCGTTCGCGGTGCCGACCAATGCGGCCAGCGTGAACGGCGTCACCATCAGTCAGAACTCGCTGACCGCCGACGTCACCGCGGTGGCGCACAGCAAGCTCTACTACTGCTTCCTGAACGGTGAGCAGCTCGTGGCCACCCAAGGTCAGGATGCGGCGCCCAACGTGTTCGGCGCCGGCCTGCAGTCCGACGATGGTCCCTACACCGCCGTGAACTCCGCGTTCGTGTCGACCTTCCTCAACACCGAAATCGGGCACGACATTGTGTTCCAACTGGCCGACCAGGATCACATCTCGGTGACCAAAGCCGAGCTGGCCACCGCGCGGGCCAACCTGGATGTGCAAGTGACGTCCATTTTGCAGGAGCTCCAGTCGAACAACATCTCCTGCCCCGGCGCCACCTCCACCACCACCGGCGCCGAGGTGTTGAAGACCATGCCGTCGGCGTTCGTCAACAATCTGGTCAAGTACGCCGCCACGGTCAGCCTGCTGGAGGAGCAGTTGTCGGGCGTCGGTTCCTCCACGCAAGACCTGCAGAAATACTTCTATGAGCACAACGGCGATTTCGAGGAAGCCTGTTACTCGGTCGCCACCTTCCCCTCCCTGGCCGATGCCCAGGCGGCCGCAGCCCAAGCAACGCCCGGCTCCTCATTCGACACAGTGATCGCCGCCGCCACGGCGGCTGGCGGTGGTGGTGGGGCTCAGGGTTGCCCGATCAAGTACCAAATCACCAGCCAGGTGCCGGCCAGCATCGGGCTCGCCTCGTTACCGGTGAACACGGTGTCGACTCCGATCACAGACGGCAGCGACTACGTGCTGCTCGAGTTCACCAAGTTCACGCAGTCACCGTTCACGACCGCCCTGGCCGAAGTGAAGTTGGCCGTGCAGAGTGCGGGCGCCTCCAAGACCCACACCGCGATCAGCAAGGCCGAAGAAAAGGCGAACGTCTCCATCGACGCTCGCTACGGCACGTGGACGGTCAAGGACTTGGCCGTGCTGCCGCCGACGGCGCCCAGCCAACTCGAGGTCTTGAACCCCGCCGTCAACGTGGCCACCGTGGCGACCGCTCCAGCGACTTCCTCCACCGGAACGCCCGGGTAGCGCGTGGGACGGCCTCGTCCCCGCATCACCGTGGTGGGTCTGGGCCCGGCCGGGCCTGAGTACCTCAGCGCGGGCGTGATCGAACGCCTCGGGCGGGGCACCGCCTACTTGCGCACCCGTCGCCACCCGGCGGCCCAGGCGTTCAGCCAAGTGCCGTCGCTCGACGAGCTGTACGAATCGGCCGACACCTTTGAACAGGTCTATGGCGCCTTGGTTGAGACCCTCGTCGCGGCCGCGTCCACGGTGGAAGAGCTCACCTATGCCGTGCCAGGTTCGCCCCTGATTGCCGAGCGGACGGTGGAACTGTTGCGGGCCGACCCCCGCGTGGATGTGACCGTGATACCAGCGCTGTCGTTTCTCGACCTGGCCTGGGAGCGCTTGGGCCTCGATCCCATTTCCGAGGGGGTGCGCCTGGTCGACGCCGAGCAGTTCGGCCAGCACGACGGCCATGGCCCCCTCCTCATCGCCCAGTGCTGGACCACGAACTTGCTCTCTGAGGTGAAGCTCTCGGCGCATGAGGACGAAGACCTGCCCGACGTGGTCGTGCTGCATCATTTGGGATTGCCCGACGAACAGGTGCTGACCGTGGGTTGGTGGGACATGGACCGCACCATCGCACCGGACCATCTCACCTCACTGTTCGTGCCGGCTCGAGCCACGCGCTCGGTGGAACGTGAGATGGCTCGCCTCGAAGACCTGATGGCCAGGTTGCGGGCGGAGTGCCCGTGGGATCGCAAGCAGACCCATGCCACGCTGATGCCGCATCTGCTGGAGGAGTCCTATGAAGTCCTCGACGCCCTGGGCGAGATGGACGCCTCGGACAACTCTGTTGCCGCCGCCACCCACCTGCAGGAAGAGCTGGGTGACCTCCTATTCCAGATCGTGTTCCATGCCCGGCTGGCCGAGGAGGAGGGGCAGTTCACCTTGGCCGATGTGGCCCAAGGCGTGCACGACAAGCTGGTGCACCGGCACCCGCATGTGTTCGGGGACGTCGAGGTTGATTCGGCCGACCAAGTCGTGACCAACTGGGAAGCCATCAAGAAGCAGGAGAAGGGTCGCAGCAGTGTGACCGAGGGCATTCCAACCCACCTTCCAGCTTTGTTGCTCTCCACCAAACTGCAGCGCAAGGCCATGTCGGTGGGCATGCCCGATCCGGTATTGGCTAACGACGTCACCACACTGGTGGCGTTGCTGGAATCGACCAACCGGGCCGCCACCAGCAATCCATCGACCGGTGCGGATGACACCTTGGATAGTGAGAATGCCAGCGCCGTGCGCCAGATCGGCGAGCTGTTGTTCGGGGTGGCCAACTTGGCTCGTCGCCTCAGCATTGACCCCGAGCAGGCACTGCGTGATCGAGCACTGGCCTACACGGCCCAGATTCAGGCAACGGAGGCTGTCCCTAAATCGCCCTGAGGCACCAACTAGTCTGTTGGACCGGTGTCCTACCAGGGAAGACGCCGAGGGAGTGAAGCATTGAGCGCCATTGATCAGGTGATTGCCCGAGAAGTCCTCGACTCTCGCGGCAATCCGACCGTTGAAGCTGAAGTGATGCTCGACTCGGGCAGCCGCGGTCGGGCCATTTCGCCCTCCGGCGCGTCCACCGGCATGCACGAAGCGGTCGAATTACGCGACGGCGACAGCCGCTTCGGTGGCAAGGGTGTGGCCCGAGCGGTGGCCAATGTCAACGTTGAAATTGCCGATGCCCTCGAAGGGCTGGACGCACTGGATCAGCGCGCCATCGACTTCACCATGATCGATCTCGACGGCACGCCCGACAAAGGTCGTCTCGGTGCCAACGCCATGCTGGCGGTGTCGCTGGCCAACGCCAAGGCAGTGGCCGACGAACTCGGTCTCCCGCTGTACCGCTCCGTCGGTGGCACCAACGCGCACGTGTTGCCTGTCCCGATGATGAATGTGCTCAACGGCGGGGTGCACGCCAGCAACTCAATCGACTTCCAAGAGTTCATGATCATGCCCGTTGGCGCCGCCTCCTTCAGCGAAGGCTTGCGGTGGGGTGTTGAGGTCTACCAATCACTCAAGACGACGTTGTCCGAACGTGGCCTCTCCACGCTGGTGGGGGACGAGGGCGGCTTTGCCCCGGACCTCCCGACCAACGAAGACGCCGTAAAGCTGCTGATGGAAGCCATTGAGCGGGCCGGCCGCGTGCCGGGCGACGAGATTGCCCTGGCCATGGACCCGGCCACCAGCGAGCTGTGGCAGGACGGGGTCTACGTCATTGCCGGCGAGGGGCGCACGCTCAGCTCCAACGAGATGACCGACTATTGGTCCGATTTGGTGCACCGCTATCCCATCGTCTCCATTGAAGACGGGATGGCCGAAGAGGACTGGGACGGATGGGCCTCGCTGACCAAGTCCATCGGCAGCAGCGTGCAGCTGGTGGGCGATGACCTGTTCGTGACCAACGTCGAACTGTTGGAGCGGGGCATTCGCGAGGGTGTGGCCAACTCCGTGCTGATCAAGGTCAACCAGATCGGCACCCTGACCGAAACCTTGGAGACGGTGGCGCTGGCCAACCGCTCCTCCTACAGCGCGGTGATGTCGCACCGGTCGGGTGAGACCGAGGACACCACCATCGCCGATCTGGCCGTGGCCACCAACGTGGGTCAGATCAAGACCGGCGCGCCGGCCCGTTCGGACCGGGTGGCCAAGTACAACCAACTCTTGCGAATTGAAGAGGATCTCGGACAGTCGGCCATCTACCCCGGCCGATCACGAATCTCAGGCGGTGGGCATGGCGCCGCCCACTAAGAAGATCTCACGGGCCGAGCGGCATCGTTCACGCGATGTCCGACGCACCCGCTTCATGCTGGCGGGCGCCGTCGTGCTGTCGGCCGGCATTCTGGCGGCCTGGTTCCCGGCCGGCGCGCTGTACCACCAGCGAGCCAGCCTGGCCGCTTCGCAGACCCAGCTGGCGCAGTTGCATTCCCAGGACACCGCGCTGACGCAGGAGCGCAAGGAGCTGAGCAGCAACTCGGAAATCAGCCGTATCGCTCGTCAGCAGTATCAGTTGGTCAACCCGGGTCAGGAAGCATTTGAAATCCTGCCCCCGGCCGGCACCGGCTCAGCCACGGCGCCGTATGCCGGCGACCCGGGCACCCAAGGTCCGGTGGCGCCGTCGGGCTCCGCCGGACTCACATCCGGCGCGTCAACGACGTCCACCACGACGCCCACCAATAAGGCGGCCGTGCAGTCGTCGGCCAGCCTGTTCAACCGGATGTTGCACGCGCTCGAATTCTGGCGTTGAGCACCCCGAGCACGTCGGACGACGTGCTGGCGGTGACCGAGCTGCTGGGTCGGGTCCCGGCCGGAAGCTTCGAGGTGACGGTCCGCCGACCCAATGGGCAACCGATGGTGATCGCCAACGCACCACTGCTCAATGACGGCACGCCCATGCCGACCCGGTATTGGTTGATCGACCCCGAGGTCCGGGCTGAGGTGAGCCGATTGGAATCAACGGGCGGGGTCCGGCAAGCCGAGGCGGCGGTCTCACCGGAGCTGCTATCGGCGGCCCATCATCGCTATGCGGCCGAGCGAGATGCCTTGCTGCCCGACGACTGGACCGGGCCCAAGCCCAGCGGTGGCGTTGGTGGCACACGGCAGGGGGTGAAGTGCCTCCACGCCCATGTGGCGTGGTGGTTGGCCGGCGGTGACGATCCCGTGGGGGAGTGGGCCGCCGCCCAAATCGGCCTCGAGCGCTAGCGGGGCCTCCTGGCCGGTGTGCTAATCCAATGGCATGCAGACCCCACGCGTGGCCGCCCTTGATTGCGGGACGAACTCGACCCGATTGTTGGTGGTGGATCCCAGCGGTGCGGTCCTCGCCCGCGAAATGCGCATCACCCGGCTCGGCCAAGGGGTCGACGCCACCGGTCGGTTGGCCCCCGAAGCGGTCGAGCGCACCCTGTCGGTATTGCGCGAGTACCGGCAGATCATGGACGCCACCGGTGTCGAACGCTCGCGATTGGCGGCCACGTCGGCCGCTCGCGATGCCGAGAACGGCAGTGAGTTCTTGGCCCAGGCGGCCGAGGCGGCGGGCACCGAAGCCGAAATCCTCAGCGGCACCGAAGAGGGCGAGTTGTCCTATGCCGGTGCGACCGCTGGCCTGGCGCCCTGCGCCGGGGACGATGTCGTGCTCGATATCGGCGGTGGATCAACCGAGCTCATTGTGGCCCGGGACGGCCACATCGGCGCCTATTCCACTCAGATGGGATGTGTGCGGATGTCGGAGCGCTACCTGCAGCATGATCCACCAACGCGCGGAAGAACTCGTCAACCTGCTGGAAGGCATCGCATCGGAACTCGATCGAGCGCTGGCGGCGGTACCGGCACTGGCTTCGCTTCGACCGCAGAGTCGCCTCATCGGTCTCGCGGGCACGGTCACGACCATTACGTCGCTCAATCTGGGTCTGACCACCTACGACCGAGACCAGGTGCACCACGCCATCCTGACCCTGGCCGACGTCGAGCGCTGGTGCGATCTGCTGTCCCAAGAGGCGGCGGCCGACCGGCGCCTGCGACCGGGCATGGTGGAGGGACGGCAGGATGTCATTGTCGGCGGGGCACTCATATTGCGCCAGACGATGCGGCGTCTCGAGATGTCGGAATGCCTCGTTTCGGAGTCGGACATTCTCGACGGACTGGTGGCTTCGATGACCACGTCCAAGGACAAATAGCCAGGTCAAGGGCATATTCTGGCTAGCTCCGCCAGGGGGGAATCGCCGGAAGCCGATCGTCGCGATGGTAACCTCCGGGCGTGAGCGAGCCCGAGATGCCGAACGGCCCGAGCCTGGACATGGAATCGGCTCACCTGAAATTGCAGTTGGAGCAGGCCCGCCGCGACCTGGCGGACGTGTCCATCCGCCGCTCGGCCGAGGCATTTGCCGCCTCCGAGGCCTATGTCACCGCTGAGCGGGCGCAGGACAAGCTGGCCCGACGTCTGCTCAGCGCCGAGCGCAAGCTGGCCGAGCAGGAGGCCTACGTCGAGGCCATCCACCGGACCCGCTTCTATCGCTACACCAACAAGCTGCGTTCCCTCTATTTTCTGAACCGCACCTCCAAGAAGGTGCCGCCGCCGGTACGGCTCGAGCACATTCCGGGCAAACCGGCCGAAGTCGACCCCTCCTACCTCGTGTGGATCGACACCTACGAGAAGCTCGACGACGCATCGAGGGAGCGCCTGCGCTATCAAGTCTCGAACCTGGTCGACCCTCCCCTCATTTCGGTTGTCTTCCCCATCTACAACACACCGATGCACTTCCTCCGAGAAGCCATCGACTCGGTCCGTGGTCAGATCTACCCGCACTGGGAGTTGTGCATCGTCGACGACAACTCACCGGACACATCCATCGCGACGGCCATGGAAGAGCTGGCCGCGTCTGAGCCACGCATCAAGTTCTACCGACGCCCCGAGAACGGGCACATTTCGGCTGCGTCGAACACGGCGATTGACATGGCGTCCGGCACCTGGTTGGCCTTCCTCGATCACGACGACAAGTTGGCGGACTGCGCCCTGGCCCTGATGGCGCTCAAGATCATGGCGGAACCCGACTTGGGCGTGGTCTACAGCGACAAGGACAAGATCACCGAGGCGGGCGAACGTCTCGAGCCGTTCTTCAAGACCGAATTCGACCCGCTGCTCCTGATGGCGCAGAACTACCTGTGTCACCTGGCCCTCTACCGCAAGGACCTGGTCGACCAGGTCGGGGGCTTCCGCGAGGGTTACGAAGGCAGCCAGGACTGGGACCTCGCATTGCGAGTCACCGAGCAACTGAAACCGTCTCAGGTCGGGCACGTACCCCGCGTGCTGTACCACTGGCGCATCCACTCGAACTCGACGGCCGGATCGTTGTCGGCCAAGTCCTATGCCGCCGATGCCGGCGAACGGTCCGTGGCGGACCAACTGGAACGACTCGGCACTCCGGGTGACGTCATCCCGATCAAGTCAACCGGATGGAACCGGGTCCGGTGGACCTTGCCCACCGAATTGCCCAAGGTCAGCATTGTGGTGCCGACCCGGGACGGCGTCTTCCTCCACCGCTGCCTCGACAGCCTGCGCTTCCGCACCACCTATCCAAATTTCGACATCACGGTGGTCGACAACGGAAGCCTGAACTATCCGGTGCTGGAGTACCTGGCCACCAATGAATCGTGGCTCAAGGTGATCCGGGACGAGAGCCCATTCAACTACGCCGACATCAACAATCGGGCCGTGGCGCAATGCGACGGGGAACTGATCCTGCTTCTCAACGACGACACCGAAGTGCTGAACGGCGACTGGTTGCACGAAATGGTGTCGCAGGTGCTGCAGCCACATGTCGGCGCGGTCGGGGCCAAGCTGTACTACAGCGACGGTCTGGTGCAGCACGCCGGCGTCATTTTGGGCATGCTCGGCATTGCCGGTCACGCTCTGCGCCTCAACGACCGACTCTCCTTTGCCGATCAGGGCCGCATACAACTGCCTCGTTCGTACTCAGCCGTCACGGCCGCCTGCATGCTGGTTCGTCGTGAAGCCTGGGATCAGGTTGGCGGTATGGACGCCATCAACCTTCCGGTCGCCTTTAATGACATCGACTTCTGCCTACGTCTCCGGGAAGCGGGCTGGCGCGTCATCTTCACCCCGTTCGCCGAGCTCGTGCACCATGAATCGATCAGCCGGGGTTCCGACATCGAAGGGGATCGTGCCCCGCACTTCGAGCGGGAAAAGCGTTTCATGCACGAACGTTGGGGCGAACTGCTCCGCAACGACCCGGCCTATAACCAAAACCTCAGCTTGGTCGACGAGAATCTCCCGCTGGCCTGGCCACCACGCGTCCCCCGCATTTAGCGCTGACTACAGCATCGAGCTGAACCTCCGGGCGAAGGTGTGGATATCGCCGGGCCACCGCGCCGAGATGTAACGCCCATCCTCGACCACGAAGGCAGGCCGCTCGTCCTCCATGGTGTCCCTGGCTCGGCCACTGGACTTGAGTGCCGCAAAAGGCATTTCTGAAGTCACATCGAGGAAATCATCAGGTGCAGCCAGCGCTCGAGTCACCTCTCGTTGTACCGACATGTAGCCCGGCGGTTGGCCCGAACCTTCGGTGTAGGTGCGGTAGTAATTGCGATCCCAGAACCGGGTGATCCGAGCCACTGTCCACGCCCGGTGCTCCAACGACCAGGTGAGCGCGGTGGTGCGCCGGCCGTAGAGGACGGAACGACCGGTATTCGGATCAATGCTCCGAGCGGCCAACAAGACCCCGTGACACACGGCGGCGACGGGCATGTCCCGGGCGAAGGCACTGACCGTCACCTCCTGGAGGATGGGACTCTCCAGGTACTGGCGCATGCCGCGAGCCCGATGACCACCTGGCAATAGGAGTCCGTCGAAATCATTGAGGTTGATCTCCGACCATCGCCGCGGCTGGAGGAATTCCGTCGCCCCCACCAGCTCGCCGTAGGCCGTCCGGGCTGCGCCATTGGCCCGCAGGACACGGCCGACGCCGACCAGACGCGAGAGGCCCGGGATGAAGCCCCACGGATCTAGCCCACGACCGCTGACCATGAGCTCGTCACCCTGGGCCGGTGCCCCGTGAGGCGTGGAAAAGGACACGGTGTGACCCAAGTCAGAGAGGACCTGCCAACTCACCGCCACTTCTGTCGGGTCAAAGTCCCGTTCAGGGAGTGGGATCAGGACGTGGGCCACGCTGTCATCTTCTCAGGAGGCGCCCTCGTACGTCTGATCCCGGTTGGCGTCGTTATACATTTCCGAGACAATGAGCCACGAACCATCGGACTGGCGTTGGAGTACCCGAAGCGAGTGGTTGTCCCGCACCTCAATTTCGCCACCGCCAACGAGTTTCTGCCCCTCGACCTGTAAGTGGGCCGAGACGAGCACGACCTCGGGCGTTAGGACTCGGAGTGCGGTCTCGGGAGGAGCCTTAAGGGCACCAGCATTGAAGTTGTTGTCCGAAAAAAGACCGCGCAGGTACTCGACGATTTCGTCCCCGCCCTTCTTGACCGTGCCGAAGGCGTTCACCCAATCAGCATCCGCGGTGTAGATGCCCACCAGCTTTTCGGCGTCACGCTCGCGGAACCCGGTCATCAGCGAGATAAGGGTGGTGGCAATGGCGTCTTGATCCGCTTGAGGTAGGGATGAAATGTCATCGGCATTTGCTGCGGTGTTCACACGGGCTCCTCTCCGTAGGGCAACTCGTATTGCCGCTCCAGGGGAGCTTGTCATAGATGCAAACTGTGAGTCATGGCGAAATCCACAACCGGGATGAGATGAGTGATGGGCGCCTGGAGCACCACTGTTTTGGAGCATTGGATCAGCCGCTCGGGGGATTGACGAACCCGCCATGCATTGCGGGTCGGGTTAGATCAATCTCGCTATGTCCCGGCCCGGCATCGGTTCCGCCAATGCTCTCCGCCACGCCGGAGCGCCGAAAGGATCGGCGAAGTATTGCGTCTCATGCACGACGTGTTGCTGGTCGAATTCCATGATGCTGACGGAATAGGTCGGATTCCCGTCGTACGAAATAATGCATTCACTGATCCACAGCTCTTCACCGCCAGAGATCCGCAGCACGGTGAAGTGTCGACTGGCCGGATGTTCGCCACGTTGGGCTGCGATCGCTTCTCGACCTCGAAATCGTTCACCCGATTGGGGGTAGTCGAGAACAGCGTCCCGGTCATAGATGGCGTGCTCGACAGCGATATCGCCCCGTTCTGAGGCCAGCCAATGTGCTTCGATGGCCGCTTTGTGGGTATCACTCATGGTTGGGCTGGAGCAATGTGAGGATCACCTGTTGCTCAGCCTTCGCCTCGGCCGAGCCAGTTCCTCCACGGCCGGTGGTCCAATGGGCCAGGTCTATGGCGGTCGAGCCACTGTCATTTTCCAGTCCGGAGTCGGCACCCAGTCGAAGAAGTGTCTCGACCGCGTTCGAGCAACGATTTCGAACCGCGCGATGCAGGGGCGTCACGCCCCCGGCGGCGGTCGCATTGGGATCAGCGCCAGCCTCAATGAGATACGCAATCACCTCAGACTGGCGGTGCGGGTCCCAACTGGCCGAGCCCGGGCCGCCGATCATCGCCGCATGAAGCGGCTCTGCTCCCCGTCTGTTTTTGGCCCGCACGCTGGCACCTCGGGCCACCAGTTCTCGAGCCATTTCAGTGTCATAGCTAAATCCGGCAGCATGCAACGCCGTGTCACCTTGGTAGACCTGGGCCGACTGCTCGGCGAGGAAGAATTCGTCCTGGCGTGCCAGGCCGTCCGTGACCAGTGAGGGCTGCGAGGTGAGCAGCCTGATGGCAGCGTCGTGGTCATAACTTGCGATGGCGATGAACAGCTTGGTGGGATCTGGCATTGGGAAAGACCCTCCCGACTAGAACTGCCAGTTTGCCCGGCCGAGGGCCCACACGAGAAGTCCTATTGCGCTCGCCGTGAGCAGGATGATGATTCCCACCGTCAGTCCGATGAGTGACTCCAGTCGACCCTTTTCGGCTCCACCGGACTTCACGAATCCGATCACTCCGTAAATGGTGGCGTTGAGTCCGGCGGTTGGCACGGCGAGAAGGAGCACTCGACCTCGGATCTGTACAAACATCAGGAGCAATACGACAGCCCCTACGGCAGACCACAAGGCGATCAAGGCCTGAGCATTGTGGGTATGCCTCGGTGTTTCCTTGAGATCGGCTGATGCTTCAGGCATGGCCTCTGAAATTAACTGTTCGCCCTGCCATTTGGACTGGACGTCTTCGCCGACCCGTCTGCCGACGGGTCACCACTGGCGACCTCCGGGCTCGCTGAGGCGCTGGACTCTCCAACGGCTTTGCGCAGGGTGTCGTAAATCGTGAGGCCCTGGGCGACAACGCCGGTCAGGACTTCGTTGACACCTTCAGAGCCATTGAGGACAGTGAGCGTGGATCCCTTGATCCCTTCGGCCGCTGCGCCCACGAGTTCGGGCAACATCTCGATCAGCTTGTTAGCGGCGATGAGAGCTTGATTTCCTTCGGAAAGTGCGTCGGCTCGCATGTTGATCGCCTTGGCCTCAGCTTCGGCGACTGTCTTCTGTGCATATGCGTCACCATCGGCCTCATGCTTTTTGGCTGCCGCATCAGCTTCAGCCTCTACCTTCTTGGCATCGGCTCCTGCCTCGGCTAGCTTGCGCTGCCGATTGGCCTCGGCTTCCGTCTGGAAGTTGACGGTGTCTCGAGCCGCTTCGGCGATTGTGCGCTGCCGAAAAGCCTCGGCGTCGGTCTCTGCCTTGACTCGGTCCCGATTGGCGTCGGCTTCAGTTCTAGTCCGATAGGCCTCGGCGTCAGCTGGGCGACGCACTTCGGCCTCGAGCTGCTTCTCTTTGAGATCAGCGGCTCTCTCGGCCAAAACGGTCTGCTGAGCGATCACGTCTTGGGTGGCCTTGGCCACGGCAAGGGGTCCGGCCTGCGAGGCCGCAGCTCTTGCCTGCTCGGTTTCAGCGGTGAAGCCTGCCGTCTTGATGGCGGTATCCCGCTCGTACTCAGCCTTAAGGGCTTGAGCGGCCTGCTCCTGCTGCGTCGCGGCCTGGTCAGCATGCGCACTGGCAATGCGGGCCTGGCTGGCGACTGCAGCCGCGAAGGGTGCTGCGATGTTGTTGATGTAGCCCGTTGAATCCTCAATCTCCTGGATCTGAAGAGAATCGACGACGATGCCGAGCTTTTCCATCTCGCCGTGACTGCCCTCTTTGACTTCCTGGGACAGACGATCACGCTCGCGGATGATCTCTTCAACCGTCAGGCTGCCGATGATGGACCGCAGGTGACCGGCAAAAATGCGGCCAACCAACTCCTCCATGTTGTTCTGCTCGGAGAGAAATCGCCTTGCTGCATTGGCAATGGAGGCGGAGTCATCCCCGATCTTGAAGGCCGCAATCGCCCGGATGTGCAGTCGAATGCCCTGGGTCGTGATGCAGTCCTCGGCAATCTCGGCCTCTTGAAGTGAAAGCGAAAGAAAACGAGCCTTCTGCTTAATCGGGAGGACGAAGCACCCGTGTCCGGTCACTATCCGAAATTGAGTGTCTTGCTCTTTGCGGCGCGAGCCTGAAATCAGCAGCGCTTCATTGGGAGCGGGAACATGCCAAAAAAGCATTTAGACCTCCTCGGTCAGCAAGGCGTCACCGAGACGGTACGTCCTGTGAGGCATTCGATGACAACTACACGGGTGTTCTTTGCCACCGGCTCATCGCACAAGGCAGCGAAGGCCTCGGTTCCTCCTCTGATGGCCAGGACCACCTCACCGGCATGGTCAGGAGTGATGCCGAGCGTGACCCGACCCACCTTCCCGATTATGTCCTGATCCAGCTGATCTTCCATCGGCATCGCTCCTCGTGTACTGCAACTCCGAATGTAATGGCTGCACGCGCCTCGTGTTTCCGGAGCACGCACCTCAGGAGGTAGCGCCTAACCCCTTTCGGGCCCGGGCGTCTCTTCTGATCGCGGCAACTGCCCCCGAGAAGATCAGGACCGCTCCAGAGGCCAGGACGCCAAAGCCGGCGTGCAATGCCAGATCATGGTGTTGACAGGCTGCAATCGCCGCCGAACTTTCAGATGAACAGTTGGTCACACCACCAATGAAAATGAATATGACCGAGACACCAGCTGCCATCAGCATGACACCGGACCAGACGAGGAATCGAACCATGAACTGAGACGACACCCCGGCCGTCCTCTTCACTATGACGAGGTAATCGTGACCTTAAGCATGCGGTGGGTGACGTCGGGAGGAACGCCCGAAGCACTGCCTTGCGCGTTGATCTTCTTCACCACGCTCATGCCTGAGGTCACATGCCCGAATAGGGAGTATGAGTTGGCAAGTGACTCGCCTTGCGTACCGGCAATCACGAACCACTGGCTTCCCCCGGTGTGCGGCTGACCCGTGTTGGCCATGGCCACCGATCCGAGTGGGTACTGATCGGCAGCATTCGCTGCCTTGGCGGGTAGCTCATCGGCGATCGTGTAGCCCGGGCCGCCACTTCCCGTCCCTGTGGGGTCTCCCGTCTGGTCTACGAAGCCGGGGATGACCCGATGGAAAATCACGCAGTCGAAAAACTTGTGTTGAGCCAGGAAGACAAAGTTGTTGACCGTAATGGGGTCATCCTTCGCATCGAGGGCAATCACGAACGTCCCCAAGTCGGTTTTCACGGTCGCCGTGTAGGTCTTGGCTGCATTGATGGTCATGGCCGGAGCGCTGCTCCATTTGGACTTCTTCAACACAGTGGCCGGACTCTTCGGGCAGCCCGCCGCGACTGCAGCAGCGTTGGCGGTTGCCTGTGCCTTCGTATTGGCCTTTGACCCAGTCGATCCCGAGGAAACCTTGACACTGGTGAATCTCGAATTCTGCTCAGTGGCTGCCTTCGCCAACGCTTGCTGGCCACTGGCGGTCAGCGGAACCGGAGTCGCCGTTGTCGTGGTGCTGGTCGAACTGGCCGGAGCGCCCGTGGAAATTCCAGTCAGCTCGAAGGCCGAGCCACGGCGCCAGGCGATGAGATAGGTCGAGTTTGAACCCAGTCGTTCGACGGCGGTCGAACCGAGTGCCTTCGGAGGGCTCATTCCTGGCAGTGCTTTGCCGTTGGACTTCACACTCTTCAAGAGTGTGGACGCATCTGCGACTGAATTGCAGAAGAGCACTTCAGACAGCAACTGGAGGTTTCCAGTCGTGGCGGCGTATTCCTCTTGGGCTCCATCTGGGCATCCCGTCACACCGGTACTCGTTGAGGCAGTGGGGGCGTCGACGGCGGTGGTGAATCCCGCCGCCTTGGCTGCGGCTACTGGTACCAACACGCTGGTCGTCGGTTTGGACGCTGCGGAGACGCTCGCGACAGTCGCTCCGGCGACGACGGGCGAAACCAACGCGACAAGAGTGGCCCCAATTCCTGCCACGGCAATGACTTTTAGGTTCAGCTTTCTCACGAACACATCCTTTAAGAAGGGAGGTATGCCAAGCCCGACCGGACTTGAGGCGACTCGAAATAGGCGCCGTTAGTTTCCGAGGGAAGTTAGCTCAGGTATGGGTCCTTGGTGCCACACAGGGGTGGACGTGCCCTCTTATGGTGTTCTTATTGGGCGAGTTCCTGGACCGAGGCTGAAAGTAGGCAGAATTCATTTCCCTCCGGATCGGCGAGTACCACCCAGCCCGCCTCAGGGGATTGGCCGATGTCGACGTGAGTGGCCCCCAAACCCAATAGGCGCTCGAGCTCCTCGCTCGTGCTGATTCCGTCAGCCCGAAGATCTAGATGCAGACGATTTTTGTGAAACTTGGCATCCGTCACGGCGACCACGTCAATAGTTGGCCAATGCCTGTCAACGGGGGCGATACTCACTCCCCACTCAAGTTCGTCGGTGATCTCCCAGCCCAAGACCGTGCACCAAAAGTTGGCAACCGACAATGGGTCGGCGGCGTCAATGCAGATACTTGCAAGTTGACTGGTCATGTCACGAAGTTACTCAACCGGGCCATATCGTCCCGGAGTCGACTAGAGGATTCGGTAGAGCCCTACGACAACGAACGCCGCTCCCACGATCACCCCAATGATGGTGCTTACCTTTTTGTGAAGAGGCGACATGGTGCGCTCGCCCAATGGCCATGAGTCGAACTTCAACGGGGCGAGGACAAGCAGCAACACTCCCAGTCCCACCTCCGTCCACGCCCCAGGACTGGCTGTCACGAACACATCATCGCGCTCGATTCAAGGACACGCATGACCTTCGAGCAGCGTTCTATGGCACGTACGGCAATCACGACCAGAGGAACTCGACGAACTATTGACCTTGATAGCCCATCCCGCGCCGGCACATGATCGTCAGGCCCATCGCTCGTCAGACGCTATGTCCTGTTCACACCAAAACACCTCCGAAGGGATTGGGGAGCCGTTTGGCAAGTACATGGTGTAGGGCGACGAAAGGTCGAGGAGGATTGTGACGACAGATGCGGAGTTGATCGGCTGGTCGCTGGCTGGCGACGCAGAGGCCTTCGTCGACGTGGTCCGTCGCCATGAGGTGGCAATAGGCGCATATCTAACCCGTCGGGTCGGTGCGGATTTGGCCAAGGACATCCTCAGCGAAGTGTGGTTGGCCGCCTTCGGATCCCGGAGCTCGTATGACCGCTCATTTCCCGACGCTCGACCCTGGCTGTTCGGAGTGGCACGAAACACACTGCGCCGTCATTGGCGGAATCGGCCAGCTGAGGATCCGCTACCCGACATGGCCGATTTCGAGGGCGGATGGGACCCATGGCCAGGGGTGGATGAGCGGATTGACGGTGCCTCGGCGTTGCGGACTGCACTCATGGGACTACGGCCAGCCGAGCGTGAAGTGTTGACCCTCATGGTGTGGGAGGGACTCAGCACTGCCGAAGCTGCTCGTGCCCTCGGCATCCCGTCGGGGAGTGCGTACCGATATCTGCACCAAGCCCGCCAAACCCTGCGAAACGCACCAGGGGTGGCTGACCTTTTCAACGACTCGCACATTGCAAAGCAATCGAAATGAAAGGACACAACATGAGCAACATTGACGAAATGGAACTGGTTGGCCGCCTGGGCGATGTAGATAAATTGCCCGATGAAGCGTTTGCGCAGGCACGCACCGTGTTGCACGCGGCCATCGTCGTGGAACGTGCCCCAGAAGTGTTGGAGCTTGCGCATCACCCAAGAGCGCGTTGGCGCAAGATGGTTATCCGTGGCGAAGTCGCGGCCGGAGTGGCCGCAGCTGTGGCTGCTGTCGCGCTGATTGCGACATCGCCCGGGCAGTCACCACAGGCCCATGTACCTTCGGCCCATTTGGCGTCTCCTCTGGTCCGCCTGGCCGACTTTGTCAGCGCATCCGCCGCTCCGGCCGGTGACGCAGCCCTCGTGGCTCGGACCACCACCGACACAGACGGTTCGAGCGTGACCGTGTATGACCTCTACGGCGACAATGGTCAGTACTTTTTCTCGCCGACAGAAAGCGGCCTCGCCGGACAAGTCAGTTCACAGCACAACGTCGCCGGGGGGCTCTTTGCCCGCGAGGTTGCGGCAGCCAAGCTGGCTGCCACCGGCAATGTGGAGGTGGCGGCCCAAGACATGGCTGACGCGCCCGATCCGAGCCACGTGATCAGTCCCAACCAGACCGCCAACAGCGCAGCGATTGCGGCCAAAGAGGCGGCTACCGGGCAACTCCAAGGCGGGAATCTGTTCGACAATTGGGTCTGGGAAGACTCACAGGACGCGATCATCGCCGGTTCGGGGGATCCGCAAGTCCGTGCCGGCGTCTTGCGCATCCTCGCCACACTTCCCGACGTGACCGTCACGACCGGCACCTCGGCTGGGCAGCCGACTCTGATACTGGCCTCTGGCGCCAACGAAGTGGGGCCCGGCTACGCCGAGCAACTAACGATCAATGCGACCACCGGTATCCCCGTATCGTTCACGGGTGGAACTCCGGGCCAACCTCCGGCCGCCACCGTCAACTATCAGGTGACCCGGGTGACGCTGAGCGACATCGCAGCTGGCAAGTACTAAGCCCGCCGTCGATTGGTGCCCCGAGGGATCATTCTCTCGGGGCACCTGTCCGCCGTACTCGTATGACTCGACGCTTCGTGGGGCGACGATTGGCACCCAGCTCGTGAATCTAGGCTTAAGGCCAACGAGGAGGCCTTATGGCCATGAATGAAGACCGCCGATTCGAGCAAATCAGTTCCAAGGCGTACGAACACCCCGCCGACAGGGCTGCCACTTCAGCCCTCAACTCGGTCCCACTTCTCGACAAGGTTCTGAAACGTCTTTCTGACCTCGGTCACGAGCGGCGCCTTCGTCAAATGGTTATGGGTAACGCCATCCGCCTGAGCAGTGAGCAACTTCCCGACGTATGGGCCGGTTACCAGCAATGCGTTTCGATCCTGGATCTCGAAACGACTCCTGATCTCTATGTGATCAATGAGCCGAACGTCAATGCCATGGCGATCGGCGCTAAGACGCCCATTATCGTCGTTAATTCATCCTTAATCGGTTCGTATTCTGCCGATGAAACTCAAACCGTTCTCGCCCATGAGGTTGGCCATGTGCTCTCGGAGCACACCTATTACACCAGCGCCTTGGTGCTACTCCAGCAATTCATGCAAGGTGCATTACCGAAGTCCTTACTGCTTGGGCTTCCCGCCCGTGGGTTGTACTACGCGTTGCTTGAGTGGGCGCGAGCAGCTGAGCTCTCCTCAGATCGGGCCGCCGCCCTGGTCATGGGAGATCCCCTTGCCCCGTGTCGGGTTCTCATGCGTCTTGCCGGCGGGGCATTGCCAGGGATGAATTTTGATGCCTTCCTCGCCCAGGCCGCCAGCTATCACGACGAGGAGGATCTGTTCTCACGGCACGCCCGATTTTGGACGGAACTCAACCTCACGCACCCCATGGCCGTCCGTCGTGTCCAAGAACTCACCGAATGGGTCGAATCCGGTGACTACCAACGGATTTGCGATGGCGACTATCCGCGGCGTGGGCAGGAGCCGGAGCCTTCAGAGGAATTCCAAGCTGCGGTGGCGCACTACAGGGAGCGCTTCTCCCGGGTACTCGACCGAGTGGCGGGGGGAGTCCAGGTGGTCGGACGACAAGTCGGAGAATGGCTGAAGAGATTTCAAGACGACGACAGCGACGAAGAGCCTGATCCCTCGGAGTAGTACTGCTCGATGTCCCAGCCGTCTGCAGTCTACTTTTAGATCCGTGTCAGACGACCTGCGTGCGGCAGCGCATCAGTGGCAGACCGAGGGTTGGGCCCTCGTTGAGGGTCTGATCGAGGCGGAAGAGATCGACGCCGTGGCAGACGATCTGGAGCGTCTTTTCACCGAAGACACCTTCGCCAACTACAACAGAGCGGCTGGCCTCGGGGATGGTTCACCGGAGGGTCGCCAGTTCCGTTCGACTCAGTTCAACGGCATGCGTGGGTTCCCACAGGCAGGATGTCCAGCATTGAACGATCTCTTCGTGCATCCACGGATGATCGAGTTCGCCCGATTAGCCCTGGCTGAAGATGACCTACGGATCTACCAGGCCGCGGTGTGGGGTAAATGGGCCGGGGAGATCAACTACGAGCAGCCCCTGCACCAAGACGGGAACCATTCACTCATTCCTCCTCGTATGGAGCCAGGGTTCTGGCACCTCGAGACGTTCCTTTATCTCTCGGACGTCGATGAGAACTGTGCCCCGCCACGCCTTGTGCCCAGGAGCCGCTCTACCGTGAACTACCAGGATCTCTACAACAACGAAATTGCAGCTACCGGGCGCCGTGGCTCACTCTTGGCCTACCGCTCGGACGTGTGGCATCGCGGCACTAACTTCAGCCACTCCGACGCATCCCGGTTCGTCCTGGTTGAGGCCTTCCGGCCAGCTCAGGCCGAATGGTTCGGCTACGACTCATTCCCTCGATTAGGTGGCGATGCCACATTCCGCGCCTTTGCCGCCGGCAAGTCGCCTGAACAGCTCGCCCTCTTCGGAGTCCCTCGGCCCGGCCACACGTACTGGAACGAGATGACGGTGGACACCATGGCCGCCATGTACCCGGGACTCGATATCTCGCCGTGGCGGTCGGCCTTGAGTGAAACGGGTTGACGGGGAGGTCAAGCACACCCCCGCTCGAGGACGCCTGCAAGACTGCATCTATGCGGAATCCAACTCGCACGAAAGTTGAGGAATAGTGCGCCGCTACATCCTCACCATCACGTGTCCGGATCGAATCGGCATTGTCGCTGCAGTGACCAGTTTCATCGCCGGTCATGGAGGCTCGGTCCTGGAGGCGACCCAGCACGGGGACCTGACTTCTGGACTGTTCTTTCTCCGTGTGGAGGTGACGGCCGAGAGCCTCCCATTCGGCGTCGAAGACTTGCGGACCCTTTTCGAGCCGGTGGCGGCCGAGTTTTCCATGGAGTGGCGCATTCTCGACACCGACGTACCGGTGCGCGTGGTGCTCTTGGTCAGTCGGGAAGATCACTGTCTGGCCGACTTGCTCTACCGATGGCGCAGCGGTGATCTTGAGTGCGACATTCCGTGCGTCATTTCCAACCACGAAGACCTTCGAGAGTTAGTGGAGTGGCACGGCATCCCCTTTCGATTCGTCCCCGTGCCGGTCGCTTCGCCGGGATCGACCGATTCGGCGGCGGCCAAGGCGGCCGCGTTCGCCGAGATCGAGGCGCTATTCAAGGCTGAGGGCGGCGACATCATGGTCCTGGCGCGCTACATGCAGGTCATTCCGCCGGACATGTGCGCCCGACTGGCGGGTCAAATCATCAATATCCACCACAGTTTTCTGCCCTCATTCGCTGGCGCCCGTCCCTATCACCAAGCGTTTGAGCGGGGCGTCAAGCTGATCGGCGCCACCTGCCACTACGTCACGGCCGATCTCGATACCGGACCAATCATCGAACAGGACACCCGCCGGATCGACCATGCCGATAGTCCGGACGAACTTCGCCGGGTCGGGCGTGACATTGAGCGAACCGTTTTAGCCCGAGGGCTGCGTTGGGTCATTGAGGGGCGCGTCCTGACCAACGGGACAAAAACTGTCGTTTTCAACTAACCGGTCAGGATGTGTCCCGATCAGGGCCATTCGTTTCGTCATACGTGCGCAATCACTTCGCGAATTGTCATGTCGAGCTGAGTAACGCCCGGCATCGGAGGCACCGGATATTTGAAGGCCTCATCCGTGTACTCCTTTGACTCGAAGACAAGAACCGAAGTACCAATTCCATCAATCGGCTCCAGCCAGTAGCCACTCACAATCCCCGGAGCGCGGGACACCAGCGCTTCTCTTGCCTGGGGTAGAAGGAGCCGAGCTTCCTCCGGATTTTCCACACGAACGTTCGTAACGATTGCGTACATCGATCCTCTCCTTGTCGGTTCATCTCACATTGAACTTAGAGCCTGGATAGCAAAGGGCATCCGGCAATAAGTGCTCCATGAGTGATCCCTCGAGCCTTCGGGCAACGGCGATGGAGGAGCTCGACGCTGCTGCGGGTCTACGTTAGTTGGAGGCACCTGAAAGTGATGCCAATAGTCGTCACCTAAATCCACTATGACCTCGAGGCCATTGCACATGAGAGGACTGCAACATGTCTAGATCGGTGCTGTACATGTCCATGTCGCTCGACGGGTACATCGCCGGCCCAAACGACAAACCTGGAAATCCCGGCGGGGACGGGTTCATGCGTCTACACGAGTGGTATGGGTTTGCTTCGGATGCGAGTCCCACTGCCGGTACCTCCCCTGGGATGGGTAGGCACTTTCTGGACGAAATCAAGGAAACGGGTGCCGTGCTCTCCGGTCGCAACACGGTGGAGCAGGTCGACCATTGGGGCGGCGACCATCACGATGGCGTCCCAATCTTTGTGCCGAGCCATAGGCCGGCGGGAACGTCTGGGTCGAAGTACCCATTGGTGACGTACGTGACAGATGGGGTCGCCAGCGCCATGACACAAGCAAAAGCCGCCGCCGGAGACCGCAATGTGCTGGTCCACGGTGCCTACACCGCGGAGACCGCCCTTGAGGCCGACGTGCTTGATGAGCTGCAAATTCACCAAGTCCCGGTCCTCTTTGGAAATGGCCGCCGACTGTTTGACCTGCTGCCGGCGAAGGTTGAGTTGGAGATTGTTCGAGTGATCGACACCCCCCAAGCGACACACATCCGCTACAGCCTTCAACGGTAAGTTCCTGATAGAAACAGCCAGGTTGATCTAGGTCAATGAGCCCGCACGCATCCGAAGGAGTTCCACATGCCCGATACCGTCTACTTGACTGACCGGATCGAAATTACCCGTCCTATTGCGTTGCCACCGTCAGCAATCTTCGACGTCGTCAGAAGCCCAGCCGGGCATGTGGCGATTGATGCTTCCGGAATGCTTCAAGACTTCACTGGGGAGCCGGCAGAAAAAGTAGGGGACACATTCGTCATTCATATGGATCGTGAGTCGCTCAACGACATGCCACTTGGAAAGTACGACGTGACCGTGCACATCATTGCGTTTGAGCGTGACAAGGAAATTGCATGGAATCTCGGACCCGATATCCCATTCCCGCACTTCTATGGCTACCGCTTGGAGGCCGGTGAGGACGGGGTCACCAATGTGACCTCGTACTACGACTGGTCGAAGATGAGCGATGAATACAAGGATCGCTTCCCGATCGTGCCTGAATCCGCTCTGCGCGCCACACTGGGGATCTTGGAGCGAACCGCCCGCAAAGGTCTCTGAGCAAGTCGAGCCATATGCTTCCGAGATGACTGCCATCCAGATAGAGGTAGAAGCATCCGAAGTAGGAATGTCACAGTCCCGATTGGATCGACTGGATCGGCACTTCCGCAAATATGTTGATGATGGTCGGCTCACCGGTTGGCTTATTGCGGTGGCGCGAAATGGAAAGGTGGCTCACCTCTCAAACTACGGAATGCGGGATCGCGAGGCAGCCGCTCCCGTGACAACCGACACGATCTGGCGTCTGGCCTCCATGACCAAGCCCATCACGGCCGTGGCGGCGATGATGCTCTACGAAGAGGGCGCCTTCGAATTGAAGGATCCTATTTCGAAGTGGATTCCAAGTTTCGACAATATGAAGGTCTATCGGTCCGGAAGTTCGAACAGCCCTGACCTCCGTCCGGCCACTGAACCAATACGGGTTTGGCATCTGCTCACTCATACTTCCGGCCTCACCTATGGGTTTCAATATGCGCATCCGGTGGATGCGATGTACCGGTCTGCCGGATTCGAATGGGGGAATCCTGCCGGGGTTGACCTCGCCGGTTGTTGTGAACTGTGGGCAGCGCAGCCACTTCTGTTCGAACCGGGAAGTGAGTGGAACTACGGGGTGTCCACTGACGTACTTGGACGGCTTATCGAAGTGGTCTCTGGACAGGACCTCGCGTCGTTCTTCCAGGAGAGGATCTTCAAGCCGCTGGGCATGGTCGACACCAGTTTTGACTCAAACCACGACGTGGATCGTTTGGCCGCACCGTACTTGGTCAACCCAGCGGGATCTGACTCCCCGCCAATTCGCATTCCAGGCGAGACAGCCGTCAATCCACCAGAGATGCTCTCGGGCGGCGGCGGCCTCGTTGGCACAGCCGCTGACTACCTTCGTTTCTCGGAGATGCTGCGACTCGGCGGTGAAATAGAAGGTAATCGATTGTTGTCGCCCCGCACTGTGGCGTACATGACCAGTAACCATCTTCCAGGTGGTGTTGATCTAGAAGAATTTGGCCGACCGCTCTTCGCCGAAACGACATTTGACGGCGTCGGGTTTGGCCTGGGGGTGTCCGTCGTGACGGACCCGGTGGCAGGCAAAGTGCTGACCAGCTTGGGAGAGTACGGCTGGGGAGGTGCCTTCAGTACATCATGGTGGGTGGCACCCCAGGAGGACCTGAGCGTGTTGTTTTTCACCCAACTACTTCCCTCGAGTACTCACCCGATCCGCAGCCAACTCAAACAACTTGTCTATCAGTCGCTGATGTAGACATCGTGTCGATCAGATGTTCGGGTCGGTCATGATCTCTCGAACTTCCTGGGGACAGCGACACGCCGAGGCCCACTTCGCCGCCCACTCGAGTGCCTCCACGTGTGAAGGCACGTCCACGATGACGAAGCCGCCGAGGACCGCCTTGTCCTCGGGGTACGGGCCGTCACTGACCGTTCCGTCGGTGGACACGATGCTCGCCCTCTGGCTTGCCACTCCACCGCCGAAGACCCACACCCCGGCACTTTTCGCCGCTTCGACTACATCATGCGCAGCCTTGTCCACGGCGGGTAGGTCCTGATCCGAGATAACCATTTCTCCGTCATCAAACGAGATCAAATATCGAGTCATCTGATACGTCCTATTCCCCGCAATCGCTCTGGTCACACATCCACGGAACTCGGACGCGCCGCCGGAGAGAGAGTAGAGAATACAGGTGCCGCATTCATCGGAGTAGGGGTTGTCTCAGGTTCCTTTAAGGCTTCCTCGACACATAGGCAGAGGCGCTGATCTCGTCGTACCATTACGGAACAAACGCAGTCCGATGGCGGTGACTGCTCTCGAGAAACAGAGGAACAGCGATGCCTCAGTTCATGGATTTCCACGACGATCTGAAGTTGCCGGATCAAGCGATCCAGCAAATTACTCAAGAAACGAAGGACCAGAAGGCCGACGAGTTTGGGGTTCGTCAGGTCGAGCTCTTTCACAATCCTGACGGCAAGGTCTACTGCCTTCTGGAGGCACCGGACGCTGATGCAGTTCGAAAGCACCATGAGGCACTCGGAGTCCCTTGTGGTGAAGTGCATCAAGTATCTGGAGTTCTCTAGAACCTCGGGTGCATAAATGGCACACTCATGCCATGCGCCTATCGGTACGAGCGGCTGTCGCCGCGTTGACGTCGCTACTGCTGCTGCTCGGAGCGGGAACGGCATCGGGTTCCACCACGACGACCACCACGCCTGCGTTGGCTCCTCCCGTGATTCATGAGCCGTTCACTCTGTTGAAATGCGACGAGTCGAACCAGGTTGGAATGGAAGGGTGCGAGGAACACAAGATCGTCAAGCTCGACAAGGTCATTGACCAAGGAGAGCGAGTGCTCTTCGGGATGCTTAAGGCCGAAGGCGCTCTGTACGGCCCCGACCTCGGGCCAAACCTTTCCACCGCAGCGGACACGGACTTAATCCAAGCCGAGTCCGCTTGGTTTGCCTACCGAGTGGCCGAATGCAGCAGCGAGTCGGACACCTTTCTGGGCGGGTCTGAAGCACCGCTGATTAGCGCTCAGTGTCAGGTCAAGTTTGATCAGTCCCGCATTGCCCAGCTGCGATCGTTTTACCGTTCTCTTGGAGGGGTGAAGAAGCCTCCATTTCCCAAGGGGTAGACGAGGTTGGGGTTATCGACCAGTCTGGCCGTCGATGAGCTCCCGCACTACGTCAGCATGCCCAGCATGGCGGGCGGTTTCCTCAAGAAGATGCATAAGGACCCAGCGAAGATTGACTGGGGATTCATCTCCAACGTTCTGGCAAAGAACATCGAGATTCGGCGCGGCCGCCACGACGGCATCACATTGTGTCCAGATCTCCTGATAGGAGTCAATGGCGGACTGCAGTGTGTCGTTTGGGGTGATCGCGTCACTATCAATGGCACCGTTCTGGCCGGCGAAACGAAAAAGTAACCACAAGGACTCCGCACGAGCCATGTGCTTCGTGAGCCAAAGAAGGCTCGTCCCGCTCGGAACGAATTGCTGCCTGGCGGATTCCTCGCTGACCCCACTGACCTTTTTCACGAATGAACTGCGCTGATACTGCAGCAACGCCATCACCGTCTGACGTTCGTCATCGACCAAGCGCGGCGGCTTCAGATCGTCCATCTAGCGAGGGTCGGGCCTATCCAGATTCCAGTGTCGGCCCACTTGACCGTACCAACCCTCATCGGTGGCGGGAAGAACGGTATAGCGACTGATGGTTCGCTGCCCTCCCTGTTGATCGCCGTAGAGAAGGTCGATCGTGAAGGGTTGTCGTTCGGTGAGGGCCTTCATGAAGGCGGGACGCAGCGGGTCATCGGGGTCTCGGACAGCTGCCTCCCAGTAGCCGCTTCCGCCTGCTGGAATGTAAAGGTCGATGGTGAGGCGACGGAACTCCTCGGCCTTAGCGTGGGGCCGGTCCTCAAACGCTTGATCGGGCATCGGGTGCCAACCGTGGAGTAGGGCGATCCCAGTTCCGAGGTTGCGAAGTCCCATGGCGAGGTAGAGGACTCCGTCTTCCTCCTCGAAGATGGCACGGCCACCGTTGATTCGGGCGGCGTGACGGTCGTGCCACAACACCTTGTGGACCGGGTCGTCGGTGAGCGATGGCACAAGAAGGGGCCGCATGGCGGTGAGAAGTGACTCCTCGGCGATACGGGCGGATCGGTTGGACGACCGCACTGCCGAAAACGTGGCCACGGCGAGCACAAGCGTGCCACCAGCGGTGGCGAACGAGGCGATCGATGTCCAGTCGGTCATGCGATTGAACCCTATCGAGTAGCTGGGTGAAACGACTTCCCCTGGGGTCACCCCAGACCGATTTGTCGAGGTTGGCGGGTCGACTCCGTCCCAGAGGAGCGACGAGTACGGTCGTTACGTGGCTATCACCTCAAGATACGAATCCGTCCCGGTAGAGGGAGACCAGTTCGACGCCTACTGTGCGGTTCCAGCGTCAGGGACGGGACCTGGGGTTCTTCTGTTTCAGGAGATCTTCGGCATCAACGACAACATCAGGGAATTGGCCGATCGGCTGGCCGGTGCCGGCTTCGTGACTCTTGCGCCCGACATGTTCTGGCGCATTGAGCGACGTTTCGAGCGCAAAGACGAGTCCGGAATCGGTGACGCCTTCGCCATGGTTCAGCAACTCGACCTCAAGAAGGCCGCCGGCGACACTCAGGCCTCTCACGCCCATCTGGTGGGCTTGCCCGAATGCACTGGGAAGATCGGAGCAGTGGGATTCTGTTTGGGCGGAGCGCTGGCGTTCATGGCGGCTACGCAGAGTCGGGTCGATGGTCACGGCATTGACGCAGCTGTCTGTTACTACGGCTCTGGGATCAACGACATGCTCGAACATGTCGGTGACTTGGAATGTCCAAGCATGTACCACTACGGCTCACTCGACGCGTTCATCCCCAGCGACAAGATTGACGAGGTCGAGGCGGCATTGAAAGGTCGCCCTCTGGTCGAGTTCCACCGGTATGCCGCGGGCCACGCGTTCAGCAACTGGGACGCACCGTCTATGTACAACGCCGCCGCCGCCGATGAGGCGTGGGTGCGAACCCTCGACTTCTTCGAACGTCACCTGCGTTAGGCACGACCGAACAAGTACTGATGCGGTGCTCCGATCCGTCGACTATCTGTCCATGGAGTGGATCTGGTCGGCGGTGATCGTCAGGATCACCCGAACTTGATCCCGTCCGCCGTACCACTGATATGGGCCGCCGGTGTAACGCTGGGACAAGACCTCAATGTGGTCGGCCCCGCCTTCGGTGGTGATGTTCGTGACCCGCCCACGGACTGCGTAATAACGAGAAGGTTCGGCGGCATCGCAGATGGCGACGGACACGCGGGGGTCACGGCGAATGTTGTGCATCTTCTGGTGGGTCTGAACCGTATTGATGATCACATGCTCATCATCTGTGTCGACCCAAGTCTCGGTTGTTTGAGGTGAGCCGTCAGGCATCAATGTGGTGATGAAGCATGGATTCGGATGTCGCATCAACTCGACAAGACGTTGAGGAAGTTCCATTCACGCGAGGTTAGTGGCCAACACCTGTCACATGATCACGGCGGCTTGGTTGCTTGTTCGATCAAACGGCCGACTCCAGCCCCTCAAGCTGACGTCACCCACTGCTCGACGTCGGTGGCCATTGATGCCGGGTCTTCGAGCGGCCCGAAGTGACCGAGGTGTGGTCGATCAACCGATGTGCCATTGATGAGGACGCGGAGGACATGGGGAGCAAAGGCGACGGGGCCGAATGGTTCGCTTCGCCCCACGGCCAGTGCGATGGGGATGTTGAGGTGACTGACTGCATCCCAGGCTCCACTGTGGGCCGCACCGCGGTAGACGTCAGCTTCCCAACTGGGATGGCACCGAAGTTCAACCGTGCCATCACCGACTTCGGCGAAGCCCCCGTCGACGTAGGCTCGAAGCGCGTCCGGATGGAGTTCATTGAGCGGTGGCTTGGAGGCGTAGTTGGCCAGTGCCGCCTCCTTGGAGTCGAACCGCATCCTTCGCCGCGCCGCTGCCTCAGCCATAAAATTGGGCGCAGTGTCGGGCGGTAGCGCGCCGGGCGGAACGATGACGGGCTCGTACAGCCACAACGACCGCAGGGCACCCGGACGTCGTCGTCCGGCCAACACGAGAGCCGCTCCACCCATGGAGTGCCCGATGCCATGCACCTCTCGGTCTGGACCGATGAGGTCACTCTTGAGAACGGCGACAACATCGTCGCCCATGTGCGACCAATTGATGCTGGCGCCTTCCGGTAAACCGGTGAGCCCGTGACCCCGGTGGTCGATGGCGAGGCAACGGAAGTGCGATTGAAGAACGGCGGCGAGCGGTTCCCACACCCGAGCGTGGAATCCGGTGGCGTGGGAAAAGAGCAGAATCGGGGCCGATGGATCCTCTGGTCCTCCGAGGTCGTGCACGGCAATACGTACATCCTCGACAGAGGGTATGTAGGTGACGGATTCTGGGTGAGGACTCACGGCCGGGCCATGGTAGATGGCGGTCGTCCGGTGACACCGCCGATGACCGTAAGATTTTCCAGTGGTGCGTCCTGAAAGCTGGATCAAACCTGTGGGTGCAAGTCCCACCTGGGTAAGAGCCGGAAAGCCCAGTAGCAGGCCCCGGTTCGACATCGAGAGGTGTCGGGCTGAGCGGGGCGTCAAGAGCCTCTTCGGAGGGAGCAAGCGTGCGGGCCGTAGTGCCACCCGGCATGAGTCCTGCAGCGTCGTCAAATCTATAACGAGGAAGCCGAGCCACTCACTTCATGGCGAAGGCAGTATTCGACCTACTGGCGTTCCGGACATGCCCTTGGTCGAGTTCCTCCGGGGTATGGGGAGCGGCACGTACGCACGGCTTGATTCGGAACAGGAGAGACCCGTCTGCGCAGCCTTGTCAGCAAAGACCGGCCATATAAGCCAATGGTGAAATTGGACGGAGTGCAGCGGGAGTCCGACGGGGTCGTAGTACTGCCGATCGCTGGGAGAAACCCAGCAGGAGGGAAGGACCCCGACTTCGGTCAAGTTGGGAACAGAGGTAAGCGTGAGGGCATGGCCGGGACCGCCCGGTCCAACTTCCCCGGGGGCAAGCATCTTGCCCCCGACAAAGTGCGACAACTCCAGAACCGACTATGGGCTACGGCCAAGCAGTCAAAGGATCGGGCTTTCCACGCCCTGTTTGACCGCATCTATCGA
The DNA here is from genome assembly GCA_963730785.1 of uncultured Acidimicrobiaceae bacterium. GTDB lineage: Bacteria > Actinomycetota > Acidimicrobiia > Acidimicrobiales > RAAP-2 > Bog-473. Next base: position 181,058 of record CAVSTF010000016.1, on the reverse strand, counting down.
GACGACATTCTCGAAGAGGCGTGGGAGCGTGTCCGAGCCAATCGTGGGGCAGCGGGGGTCGATGCATTGACCATCGCTGCAGTGGAGGCCTATGGAGTAGAGCGGATGATCGCCGAACTTCAAGAGCGCCTTCGTGCAGGCACCTACCACCCGTCGCCAGTGCGCCGGGTGGAGATTCCAAAGCCTGATGGGTCCAAACGACCATTGGGCATCCCGACTGTCACAGACCGTGTGTGCCAGCAGGCCGCCAAGATCGTCCTCGAACCAATCTTCGAGGCCGACTTCTTGGACTGCTCGTTTGGGTTTCGACCCAAGCGCTCGGCCACCGATGCCATGGAGAAGATCCGTGTCGGCTTTACCCAAGGCAACCAGTTTGTCTTTGAGGCCGATATCTCGGACTTCTTCGGCTCCATCGACCACGAGAGATTGTTGGCTCTAGTCGCCGAGCGGGTGTCGGACCGACGGGTACTCAAGTTGCTGCGGCAGTGGCTGCAAGCAGGTGCATTAGTCAATGGTGTCGTCACCGAGTCGGTCACGGGGACGCCCCAGGGAGGGGTGATCTCGCCCCTTTTGGCCAACATCCACCTCAATGCATTCGACCGGGCCTGGAAAGAACATGGCGTCGGTGAAGTCGTCCGTTATGCGGACGACTTCGTGGTGCTGTGTTCGTCCCAGGAACAGGCCGAAGAAGCCCAGCGGCGGGCCACCGTCCTTTTGGGTGACCTCGGTCTGAGCCTTCATCCGGACAAGACCAAAGTGGTCGACCTCCGTGAGGGCAAAGAGGGCTTTGACTTCCTTGGGTGCCATTTTCGGGCCCGTATGTCCGGCAAGTTGTGGGAGCAAAGACGAATTGTTCGTTACTACCTCCACCGCTGGCCGTCAGTGCGGTCCATGAAGCGTGCCCGAGCCAAGATCAAGGCGCTTACCGGTCGAAGCCAAGCCGGACGGAAGTTAGAAGACGTCATCGCACGCCTGAACCCATTCCTTCGGGGTTGGGGCAATTACTTTCGCACCGGAAATGCGGGTACCAAGTTCATCTCCCTGGACCGCTACGTCTGGTGGCGCCTCTTCCGCTTGCTCGTCAAGAAGCGAGGACGCAACTTGCGAGCCGGTCAAGCGGATCGTTGGACTCCGACCTGGCTACACGACCAGGGTCTGCACAAGCTCATGGGCACTATCCGTTATCCGAAAGCTGCGTAACCATGTCAAGAAGACCGTCGGTGAGCTGTATGCGGGAAAACCGCACGTACAGATCGAAAGGGGGATGGGGAAACAGATCCGCTCGTCGGATACTGCGCCCCTGACTACCAGTGGACGATGCCTCCCGGGACTGGATTGCGTCCGTGGTGGGTGCTCGGGAGGTCAGGGAAGTTCGGTCGCTGACGTTCGGGATTGTGTCGGATCTGAGCCTGGTCGACGCCGATGGACGACTGCTGGTGTTGCGTCGGTATCTAAACGAGGCGTTGGTCGAGCATCACCCCAATCTCGTACGTGACGAGATCGTTGCGCTTGCGGCGGCCCAGCAGGTGTTTGGTGGCCTGGTGCCAGTGGTGGTGGGCAGCGATCCCAAGGCGGACGTCGTGGGCTATCCAGCGCTTCTCATGACCTACCTGCCCGGGTCAGCTCGCATTCACGGCACCAATCCCGATGCGTTGGCACTGCCCTTGGCCACACTCCATGGCCAGTCTGTACCGCCTGAATTACCGGATTTTCGTCATTGGTTCGATGAGGAATCGATTGGGATACCCAAGTGGTCAATGGATGAAGAAGCGTGGAAAGTGCTGGTCAACGTGATGACCGAGCCGGAACCGACTTGGGAGCCGACCTTTCTCCATCGGGACTTTCATCCGGGCAACTTGCTTTGGGAACAAGACGAACTCGTTGGCATTGTCGATTGGACACTGGCCTGCCGGGGTCCTCGGGGAGCTGAGATTGCCCACGTCAGGTCGAACTTGGCTCTGGTGGATGATGTCGTCGCCGCCGATCGGTTCCTGCGGGCGTACACGGAGCGGGTGAGCGGCTATCAGCATCATTCGTGGTGGGATGCCGCCGAGCTCTTCATGTGGGATAGCGAGTTTGCTGGCGTGATGGCCTTCAACTCGTTCGGGGCACGCCTGACGGTTGAACTGTTGCGACATCGTGCTGACCTCTACGCCCGGTCCGTGGCCGACTCCGTTCAGCGTGCACGCCGTGCCCAATAAATTCGACCTGGTCATATTCGACTGCGACGGCGTGTTGGTGGACACCGAGCGGCTGACGGTTCGGGCCGAAGCCGACATCCTGCGGGGGCTCGGCTGGCCGTTGTCCGAGGCCGACATCATCGAACGATTCGTCGGCCGTACGGCGGCCCACATGCATCAGGAGATTGAGACGCATCTCGGCCGAGCGGTGGATTGGCAGTCCGAGTTCGAGGACCGCTACGAAGAGATCTTCCGGCGTGACCTGGTGGCCATCGATGGGATTGTCGACGTGCTCGATGGTCTGTCCATCCCATACTGCGTGGCTTCCAGCGGAACGCATGAACGGATGGCTTTCACACTTGGACTCACCGGGTTGTCGGAGCGCTTCACTGGGCGGATCTTCAGCGCGTCCGAGGTGGCACACGGCAAACCAGCACCAGACATCTTCCTGCACGCCGCTGATCGGATGGGTGTACCTGCGGGATCCTGCGTCGTGGTGGAGGACAGCGTTTCTGGGGTTAGAGCGGCCCTGGCCGCGGGCATGACCGTGTTCGGATTTGCGGGAGGCGTCACCGAGCGCACGAGGCTGGCCTTGCCGGGTGTCGTTCTGTTTGATCACATGAGCGAGCTGCCAGCATTGTTCGCTGGCAGCTGAGCGAAGTTACGCTGAGGCGTGCCGGAAATTGCGGACTCGCGATCACCCCGAGAGCGCTATCTCACCGTGTTTGGGCGCAACCCTGTGCTGGAGGCGTTGGCAGACGACTCACTGACGGTGGCCCAGGTGTTCGTCGCCTCAGATGTGTCGCGCCCCATCCTGCGGCAGATCGAAGCCGGTGCGTCTCGACGAGGCATATCGGTCCAGGTGGTGACTCGGGACCGGGTGACGCGCATCAGTGGCACCGGCAAGCAGCACCAGGGGATTGCGGCCGACATCGAGACGCCCAACAAGGCATCGCTCGAGCAGTGGCTGGGTGCGGTGTCCCGGCAACTGTCCGTCACCAGTGTGCTGCTCGACGGGATTACGACGCCGGCCAACGTTGGGATGATCATCCGATCGGCCGTAGCGGGTGGCATTGACGGGGTGGTTGTGCCGACCCGTGGGGTCGCCGACCTGGGGCCGTTGACCATCAAGGCATCCGCGGGATTGGCCTTTCGGGCCCCGTTGGTGCGAGTGCGCACGGCGGCCGAAGCCGCTCAGTCGCTGAAAGACAACGGATTCTCACTGATGGAGTTGGACTCCGATGGTGAGGTGGATCTGTGGGAGGCCGAATTCTCCAGCCGAACGGCTCTCGTCTTGGGTAGCGAGCACGCCGGTCTCTCCGAGGACGTAAAACCGTTTGTCTCGACGTCGGTCCGCATTCCGATGGCTGATGGCGTGGAATCGCTCAATGTGGCGGCCGCCGCTGCGGTCGTCTTCTTTGAGATCCGACGGCGTCAGGTCGTCACGGAGCGTGGAGCACTTCCGACACCCGCTCGGTGAAGGCAATCGGATCGCCGTAGGTGTTGTCGGCGTACCGACGCCCGGCATCAGAAAGAGTCTGTCGGATGCTGTCGTCGAGAAGCTGCGTCACGCGCTGCACCAGTTGCCCCATCGACTCATAGGTGAATCCACCCCCGGACTGGGCATGGACCGCCGCGGCAGCGGCGTTGTTTGGCACCAGGATCGGGGTGCCGTAGCGCAGCGACTCGATGCACTCCTTGGCCAACGTGGCCCCGGGCGAGAGGTCGATGCACATCCGGGCGTGAGCGATGAGTCGCCAGAGGTCGGTACGGGTATCGACGGCCGTTGACCCCCGGAGTGCCCGGCCCTTCCACACTGAGGCGATCCCGTTTTCGATCACCACCACGTCAGCGTCGGGAAAGCCGGCCGTCACCCACGCCACTTCGTCGGGTGGGACCTCATGGTTGCCGCTTCGTCCAGACAGCAGGAGCACGTAATCGACAAACCCGAATCCGTTGTGACGGTGAGTGGCGGCCAGGGGATTGATGGGCACGTGCAGCCCAATGAAGTGCTCGTCCCGGTCCGTCTCCAAGGCCACCGTCTTGAGGGGCTGCGTGCCGTCGACCTCACCGGAGAGCGCAAATCGGCGGCCGGAGTGCGGGAGCAATGCGAGCAACGGCTCAATGCCGGGTTCATCAACATCCATGACAACGACGGCCTCATTGGGCGAGTTGAGGTTGGTGACATCGGGCTGACGCGGCCATCCACCTGATGGATCGACCCCCACGGGGACGAGATCAAAGGCTCCGTCGGCCTCGGGATGACCGGTCGGGCCTGGCACACAGACGGCGATCGGCCCACCACGTGAGGCAGCACCGGCGATGGCGCGGATGGCATAGGCAAGTTCGGAACTTCGTTCCGACCAGGTACGGCTGCAGAGAACGACCGGAGACTGGCTCACCGATCTGGTTGCGCCGCGTGGGCCAGGGCAGCCTGCAGGGTCATGAGGTCGGCCCGGAGGTGCGTGATGTCCTGCCCGAAAGATCGAGTGACTTCGGACGTCAACGTTTCGGTGGTGGCCAGTCGGTCTGCCATCTCATCGCACCGGGCCGCAATCAGGTCGACCCCTCGAATGAGTGCACCAATGAGTTCGCGGTCGGCCGCTCCGAAGGGCAGGCTTCGACGGACCTTGCGCAGCAGGCGTTGCCATAGCGTCGCTGGGCCCGGCGGTGCGCCATGGAGGCGGGCCCAATCCAAGTGGAGCGATCGAATGACCTCAGTCCCGCGCAGCGGCTCCAGCGCCGGTGGCGCATCGGCTGGCCGGGTCAGCAGCATTGGTGGGGCTACGTGCTGCGGAGGTTCAGTCGCCATTGTTGCCACCACCCTTCTTCATTGGGACCACGCAGTCGACAGGTTGCGTCAGCACGAGTCAGGTTGGCGTTCAAGTAGGGATCACCCGCTCGGATCGAACCTTCCCACCGATCGATGAAATGGGCAATGTCTTTGGTGTCGCCTGCGGTGCCCCGGCTCGGCGATTCGTAGTGGACCAACTCGACGCTGGGGTCCACCAGGACGTGCCACCCGCTGAGCTGAGCTCGGAGGCAATAGTCGATGTCATTGAGATCCACTCCGAGTGATGCATCGAAGCCCGAGAGTGCGCTGAACACTTCTCGGCGGGTGGCCAGACAGGCGCCGGTCACGGCGGCACACTCACGAGTCACGGCGGCCATGTGGAGATAGCCGGTTTGATTCGCCTGAAGTCCCACCAAGGTGTGCCCAGCGGCGCCACCCAGCCCAATCACGACCCCGCAGTGCTGCAGGCGGCCATCGGGATAGATCAAGCGGGCTCCCACTGCGCCGATGGAAGGTCGTTGGGCTTGCGCACACAAGGTGCTCAGCCAACCGTCGTCCCGAGCTTCAATGTCGTTGTTCAGAAAGACCAAAATCTCGCCGGTTGCCGTTTCGGCTCCCAGGTTGTTCAGCGCGGCCCAGTTGAAGGGCCGAGCATCCTTAATGATGTGCACGTCACTGCGAGCCCCGAGTCGATCGAGCAGGGTGGCCGTCTCCGGTTGTACCGATCCGTTGTCGATGAGCACGAATTCCACCTCTTGAGTGCCCTTGGTGGCGTCGACGGAATCGATGCAGTCCCTCAGGAACCGAGGTTCGTCGCGAAAGGGAATGATGATGCTGGCCCGGGTGGCCGCCGCGTGGCGGGACACCTTGAAGGTACCGATCGCTGGCCCCGGATGCACGACGCCCGATTCGCCTCGACGCTGCAAGGCGGCGGTGATGTGACTGCTCTCAAAGGAGACTGGACCTTCGGCCGTTATGGCTGACGCCATCCGATGGCAGAGCACTTCAGCGATGTGGTCGACGTGGTGGGCGAATTCACAGACCCGGATAGCCAGGTCGTGTTCGTTGCGTACGGGTGAATCCGTGAGGTTGTCGGAGAGCCGTTGCTGCACCGTTGGACCAAAGGCCAGCGGGCGACCCACGTAGGAGGTGGAGAGGAGGAAGTCGCTCGAATAGGCCGGTTTGAGTCTGGGACCACTGTGCGATCCGCTGGGGATGAGGACATCCTCATCCCCGTAGACGGCACCGTCGGGAGCGAGGCTATTCAGCAACATCCCGACCGCGTCCGGAGCCCAGACATCCCCGGGATAGATCACACCCACAAATGCGGACTGACAGGTGGCCAGTCCGGCCGCCAGCAGTTGGTCGAACTCGATCGCCTCAGAAGTATGGGTCTGCACCCGACGACTGGACTTCTGGAGTCCAGACACGGTCAGTAAGGCCGTGAAGTCGGATTGGGCGGCAGCCGGGAGGACGACGTGCAGGTTCCACCGACTACTGAGCTGCTGTTGCAGGCTCCGCAGGGTGTCCACGGTCTCCGGCGGGGGTTCGCCGGCGATGAGCATCAGCAACTGCAGGGTCTCGCCCGGAACGTCTCGAAAGAGGCGGGTGCGTTCGGTCTCCCGGGCTGTCACCCAGGCGGAGAATGGCGAGGGATCTTCCGCTACGTCTGGCGGTAACGGAGGAAGCTCCCGCGGAGCAAAGAGCACCCGTTCCACGCAGGCAATCTACCCCTGCTTCGACCGCAGGACGACCGCGTTGGCGCAGGTGAGCGTGGACCTGTCACGATGCGCGGATGCCGATTTCCGATCGACTGCTCATGGGACCGGGCCCGTCCAATCCTTACCCGGAGGTAACCCTGGCCCTGGGTCGGCCGGTCCTGGGCCACCTCGATCCGGAATTTCTGGCGTTGCTGGACGAGACCAACGATCGTCTCCGTCAAGTTTTCGCGACTGGCAATGCGCTGACGCTGCCCGTGAGCGGCACCGGTTCGGCTGGCATGGAGGCATCGTTCGTCAACTTCGTGCATCCCGGTGACGTGGTGGTTGTGGGTGTCAACGGGGTCTTCGGCGAGCGAATGTGCGAGGTGGCTTCGCGAGCCGGGGCTGAGGTAATTCGGGTTGATGTCCCGTGGGGAACCGCCATCGATTCGGAGGCCTTGCTGACCGCCCATCCTTCTCCGGCGATCATTGCGGTGGTCCATGCCGAGACGTCCACCGGGATTCGCAATGACATTGCGCCCATCGGCCAGGGCAAGGGAGATGCACTCCTGGTGGTCGACATGGTGACCTCACTGGGCGGCATCGAAGTGAAGGTCGATGACTGGAACATCGACATCGTCTACAGCGGCACCCAGAAATGTCTGGGTGTTCCACCGGGTCTGTCGCCGCTGACCGTGTCCGATCGGGCGCGGGCTCGTCTGGTGGAGCGACCATCGAGTTGGTATCTCGATCTCAATCTGTTGTCGCGTTATGTCGATGGTGGCCGTGAGGGCGGACGTGTGTACCACCACACGGCGCCGGTCACCATGGTGGGCGCGCTCCATGCGGGTCTGGGCGCCATCTTGTGCGAGGGGATTGCCGAGGCCCGGGAGCGCCACGCGGCGTGCGGCCTGCAATTGCAAAACGGACTGGAGGCACTCGGGCTCGAACTGTTTGCCGAGTCCACTCACCGCTTGCCGCAACTGACCACGGTTCGGGTGCCACCCGGCGTGGATGAGGCGGATGTCAGGCGCCAGTTGCTGCAACGATATGGCATTGAAATTGGCGCCGGTGCCGGTCAGTTGGCTGGCCAGGTGTGGCGAATCGGTTGCATGGGGCACACTGCCCGTCCCCGCAACGTGGTGACGTTGTTGGGAGCGATGAAAGAGGTACTCGAACGATGAGTGCGGCCAGAACCTCGCGGCATGCTCCTTTGGAGCTGCGTGGTCAACGGGTCATGTTGCGACCCCTGACCGAGCATGACTTCGACGAGTGGCATGAAGTGCGCACCCGGTGTGCCTCATGGCTCCTTCGTTGGGAGCCGCGCCCGAAGGGGGCACCGCTGCCGTCAGAAGACCGGCCCAGTTTCGCCGCTCGCTGCGGTATTCGCGAGCGGGAGCGACACCTCGGAACCGGTTACGGCTTCGGCATCTTCGTCGGTGAGCGTTTTGCCGGTGAAGTGACGCTGTCGTCAATTCAGCGCGGTCCGTTTCAGAGTGCGTTCATCGGCTACTGGGTGGACGAGTCGTTGGCCGGTCGCGGCATTGTCCCAGAAGCGGTGGTCGTCACCCTGCGCTTCGCCTTTGAAGCGATTTCACTGCACCGGGTGGAGATCTCCATCATCCCGCGGAACAGTGCCAGCCGCCGCGTGGTGGAGAAGTTGGGCATCCGGATGGAGGGCGTGGCCGAGCGCTTTCTTGAGATCGACGGGGTCTGGGAAGACCATGCCCGCTACGCCATGACATCGGAGGAGTGGGCGGTCCGCGAGGCCGACCTGGTGACGGAGTGGTTGAACGACTGAGCCGTTAGCGGTCCGGCGCGCCGGTCACCGAAGGTGAGTGCCGGAAGAACTGCTCCACGTCGTGTTCGTAGGTGTACGAGCTGGGCGTCTTGCCCGAGCTGCGGCGCAGGCGCAACGCCTTAATGAAACTCTGTACCGCCCCGGCACTGGTAGCCGTGTACTCGAATCCGGTTGCGGCCAGTCGCCGGGTGTCGACGCCACGCCCGTAACGCAGGAGGTCCTCGAGTTCGGGGGGCAGGTCGAACAGCCTCGAGAGTGGTCGGATCTTCAGCGGGCTGAACGGTGACAGCGGGACCAGCCGGGTTCCACAGATGCTGGCCACTTCGCTCCAGGGCAGTCGTCCGTCCCCGGCCACGTTGTAGAGACCGGGAATGCTGCCTCGGGTCACATGGAGGAGGGCCCGGACCACGTCGTCTTGCTCGACGAACTGCAACATGGGGTCGTAGCCAAAAATGGAAGGGCAGACCGGCCGGGACAGGTTGCGGCTGATCGGTGTGGTCAGGTGAGTGCCCAAGACGTTGGCAAAGCGGAGGACCGTCACCAGGGTTGAGGGGTTGTCCTCAGAGAAGTCGCGCACGAGGCCCTCGGCTTCAATGAGGGCTCGCTCCACGCTGTTGCGGGCCGGACTGGTCCGAGGCGTGTCCTCATGGAAGGTGCTGGGATCGCTGGCCGATGAGCCGTAGACAAGGGTGGAGGACTTCACCACAATGTGGCGCACCGTCGATCCTGGCGCGCCGGCCGCGGCGAGCAGGTTCATCGTCCCGATGACATTGATCTCGTGCATGGCCCGGTTCGACAGGGTGGCCGAGTTGGTGATCATGAAGGTGTGGAGGATGGTGTCGACCTGGGTCGCCTTCACAATCCGATTGAGGATGGAGTAGTTCTGGTCGGTACGGACGAACTCAGCCCGCTCGAACGGCACCGACGGCATTTTGGCGCCCATGCCGAGGATGACGTCCATGCTCGGGTCGCCTTCGAGGGCTTGGATCATCCGCCCACCCCAAAAGGTGTCGGCTCCAGTGACCAGTACCCGCCGAGCCACGGTTATCCGAACCAGACGCTGCGACGGTCGCGCAGCATGTCGTACACGTTCTCCTGCAAGTTGGCCCGGATGTGCTCGGCCTCTTCCATCACCCGACTCTTCGAGTAGCGCTCCTGGTCGGCCGGGACGTCGAAGTACACCGGGTCAAGTACGCGCAGTTTGAACTTGGCCGGGAACGGCATGACGATGCCCAGCGGCCCCATGGTCAGCAAGTTGGCCGTGATCGGAAAGTAGGGGAGACCCAGCGCCTTGGCCACGGTGGGCAGTCGCCACACCACCGGCATGGCTTCTTCCGATCCAATGACAGCGATGGGGACGATGGGCACCCCCGCCCGCATGGCGATCTCAACGAAGCCCCCACGGCCGAACCGACGCAACTGGTATCGATCGGTGAACGACTTGGAGGGTCCCTTGGTGCCTTCGGGGAAGACGAGCGCCAACTGCTGCTGTTCTTTGAGGAGTCGGTAGGCGTTGCCCGGACGGGCTGAAACGCCCCCGGCCCGCGCCCACAGCGTGCCCACGACCGGGACCGTGCGGAAGAAATAGTCGGCCATCCCGTAGACCGGGCGCTCAAGTTCCTTCTCAATGCCATGCATGATCACCGGGGCATCGGACGGGATGGCGCCGGCATGATTGGCGACCAACAGGGCGCCCCCATCGGTCGGGATCTTCTCCAAGCCTTCCCATTCCGCTCGAAACCACTTGGAATAGATCGGTTCGTACAGGGCACGGACGAGAGCCCGGGTCTTCTCCGAGCGGCCCCACTCATCGACATCGGAAAGTCGAGGATCGGGCACCGGTTCAGTCGTTTCGGCGGGAATTCGAATCGGCACTATGTCCGTGGAGCGTTTCTTTTCGGTGGTGACGGGGCGCCCTTGAGTCACCAGTCCATCGTAGTGACACGGGGAGCCGTCGACTTAACGAAGGATTTCAGTGGAATTCAGGGCGCAATACGGGACTTGGCCCAGGGAAGGACCAAGGGGGAGAGGGCACCCAGCTGGGCCACGGTGAGCAAGGATTTCTCAACGGCCGCTCCGGGGATGGCATCGCCTATGTGGCGCACGGTCAATGTGATGTCATCGTCCGTCATCAGTGGACAGAGCACGACAATGGAACCGTCTTCCCCCTCAATCATCGGAAGGCGGGCCGAAAGGCCGGTGACCACTAGGTCGTTCACGGAGTCCGTGGTGGAGGGCACTTTGACGGAAAGGGCCACGACCGGAGGAGCGATGTTCGAACCACGCGTCGCACGGAGGACATCCCGGGCCATCGAAATGGCGTCGGCCACCGGTCGGATCCGACTGCCCTCCACCCGGAGCCAATGGACGGGGACTTCGCCGATATCGAAACCCAACCGGCGGGCCAGCATGAGCACCTCGACGTCAAAGGCGAAGCGTTCGGTGACGCTGCAATGAAAGAGGAGTTTGGCCGCCGGAGCTCGAAAGGCCTTGAAACCACACTGGGTGTCCTGCAGTGACAATCGGGTCATGGCATTGACCATTTGATTGAAGGCCCGGTTCATCACCGATCGGCGCAGGCTGGGTCGATCAACGGAGGCGCCCACAGCCGCTCTGGTCCCAATGGCGATGTCGGACGTGGTGAGGGCAGCGAGAAACTCCGGTGTCTGCCCCGGATCGATGGCCATGTCCGCATCGGCGAAGGCAATCACGGCACCGCGTGCGGCCGACACGCCGGCTCGAACTGCTGCTCCCTTGCCTTTGTTCTCGGGCAGCCGGATGATCTGCAGGTGAGGAAATTGGCCGAAGAGCTCGGCGGCCTTGCCGGCGGTGTCGTCCGAACTGCCGTCGTCGACGATGACGAATTCAGTAGTGGATGGGTCGATGGCCCCGGCCGTAATGGCCTCGTTGAGTCGGGCCAGACCGTCGGCTAAGCGAAGGCTTTCGTTGAAGGCTGGAATGACCAGCGACAGCGAGAGCGCACCCGACTGGCTCTCGGTCATCTCCCCATTGTGGCCCGATTGAAGTGGCCTGCGAGGTCGGGTGGCCCCTACGGGCGTGCGGCGCCGATGAGTCCCGAGGTGTAGATCGGGGAGTACGAGACATCGGCGCCGGTGAAGGGGGCCTGAATGATGGTGTTGGTGCCGTAGGGACCGGAACCGACGTACATGACCACGTGGTCGACTTCGTCGTCGCCATCCAGGTTGTAATAGAAGAGCAGGTCGCCGGGCTCGAGCGCACTGAGCGACACGTGGGTCAGGGCCGGCCACTGCGATTCGGTCGTGCGGGGTATGGATACGCCTGCTTTACCCCAGGCCCACTGGACGAGACCGGAGCAGTCGAAGCCTGAGCCGGGAGATTCGCCACCGAACACGTACGGCACACCCAGCTGGGAAATGGCGGCCTGGACGGCAGCCATGCCACCGGATCCTCCCGAGCTGGACCCCTCCACCGGGCCGGTGGTGGGATGGCTGACCGCGTTGACGGCTGTCGTGGCCGCGGCACCGCTCGATGAGCCACCGACGGTGCCGGCAACAGCAGCCGCGGCAGCCGCCGCTTCCGCGGCCTTTTGGGCTTGGGCCGCGCTGGCTGCCTTGGCCGCCGCCGCTGCTTCTTGCTGAGCTTCCTCCACTGCCGCGGCGGCGACTTCTTGGGCCAACTGTCCCTGTACCGAGCCGAGTGTCTTCTGGGTGGCGGCGGCCTCGGCTGCATTGGACTGGGCCAACGACTTCTCTTGCGATGCTTCGCTCTGGGCCTGGGCGGCGGCGGCTGCTTCCTGGGTCTTCTGCGCGTTCAAGTGGGAGACCTGGGATTGGAGCTGATTGCGCGCTTGATTGAGGTTGCCCACAATTTGTTGGGTGTACTGAGTTCTGGCGTTGCCCAACGTGGCCGACGACGAGAAGAGCGAGGCGAACTGGGTCTGCGGTGTGCCGAAGATGTACGCCTTGATGGCGTCATTGGTCAGGTGCTGCCGGTCAACGGCCACCTTGGACTTGGTCTGCGTGATGGCCGCGGTGATCGTCTGCAATGCAGTCTGCGCCGACTGCAGGTTCTCCAGCGCGGTGTCATAGGCGTCGTCCAGGCGCTGGGTCTGCTCCTCTTCCTGCGTCAGGGTGGCCTCAATGCTGGCCACCTGTGATTTGGTGGAATTGATCTGCGATTGGTTGGGCGCGGGACCCGGTGTGGTGGTGGGTGTGGTGGCTCCAACTTCGGGCGCGTAGAAACCCGCGAGCTCTGACGTTCCAGCGCCGATGAGCCCGAGCAAAGAGGCGACGAGGGCTCCGCTGACCAGTTGGGTGCGAATTCCACGGCGGCCAGTGTTCCGACAATTCACTGCTGCCACTGGCGAAACATTAACCCGTGGAGCTCCAAGAATTGGGGCATCCAATTTCGACGTTGCCCCTGGGTGACGCTGGTGCGACCCCGAGCATGATTGACCGCGCCTGGGGGTGTCTTTAGGGTGCAGCCATGGACCAGATCGTCGAGGTAGCCGGAGGTCGTGTGCGCGGTGTGTGGCGCGGCGACGTGTGGTCGTTCTCCGGCATTCCCTACGCCGCTCCGCCTACGGGCGAGTTGCGCTGGCGCCCGCCGCAACCACCGATCCCGTGGGAGGGCGTGCGCGACGCCGACACCTTTGGAGCGATTGCGCCCCAGGCGGTGGCCATGGGGGGCATCACGAGCCCGTCCGATCCGGCTGCGGCCGAGGCCCAGAGCGAGGATTGCCTCACCCTGAATGTGTGGACACCCGAGTTGCCCGAGCAACCAGGTTCCACCGGACGGCCGGTCATGGTGTGGATCCACGGTGGTGGCTTCACCGGGGGGAGCGGTTCGGTCTTTCTCTACCGGGGCGGCGCCCTGGTTCGAAACGGTGACGTGGTGGTGGTCACCATCAACTACCGGTTGGGTGCCCTCGGCTTCCTGGGTCATCGCGACCTAGGCGATCCGGATGGCCTCGTCGGCAACTGGGGCCTGCAGGACCAAGTGGCGGCGTTGCGGTGGGTGCGTGACCACATCGCTGGCTTTGGGGGCGATCCCGACAACGTCACCATCTTCGGCGAGTCGGCCGGAGGCTTCAGCGTGGCCACATTGTTGGGAACGCCGGGCGCGGCCGGTCTCTTTCGGCGGGCCATCGTGCAAAGTGGCGGCATCCACATGCACACGGTGGAAGAGGCCGAACGGGCAGCCGGTCGCTTAGCTGAGGCGCTGGGTGTGCCGGATTGCACCCGTGCGTCATTGGCTGACGTCCCACCGGCCGAACTGGTGGCGGCCACCGACGTCGTGTCCAAGCACCGTCCGGATCCCGGACTCATTTCACTGCCGTTCCTACCGGTGGTCGATGGTGCGTTCATTCCTCAGCATCCGCTGAGTGCCGTGAAGGGCGGATCGGCCCATGGCGTGGATCTGATCATCGGCACCAACCGGGACGAACTCACGCTCTTCGGTTTGGGCAACCCGGCGTTGGCCAATCTGGACGTGAAGGGCACGATCCGCTGGTTGGCCACCTCGGCCCCTGACATTCCGGCCGAAGAATTGCTGGAGGACTACCGCTCGGCACGACTGGCCCGCTCGGAGGCGGTTGAGACCCGTGACCTATGGGTGGCTGCGGGCACCGACTGCGTCTTCCGGTGGCCCAGTTTCGAATTGGCCGCCGCCCAAGGCGCGGAAGGTGCGCGCACGTACGTGTACCTCTTCGACTGGGAATCACCGGCCTTCGGCGGGGTGTTGGGTTCGACCCACGCCCTCGAATTGCCGTTCGTGTTCGGGGCCGTGCACGTGCCGGCCGTCCAGTTGTTTTCGGGCAGTGGCCCGGAAGTGGACGTGCTGTCCAGCCGGATGCAGCGGGCCTGGCTGGCGTTCGCCCATCGGGGCGATCCATCGCATGACGAGTTGGGGGAGTGGCCGCAGTGGGAACCGGCGTCACGCCAGACCATGGTCTTCGGACCGCTTACCGGCGTGCAAGAGGCACCGCGGGATCCGGAGTTGGCGATTTGGGAGAAGTACCGGCCCCTAATGGGTAACGCTCGGTAGTTGCCGCGGCAGATGCTGCGGTAAATGGCCTGGCCGTATGATCATCCTGTTTGCTCCGGGGGCGTAGCCCAATCGGCAGAGGCAGGGCGCTTAAACCGCCTCCAGTGAGGGTTCGAGTCCCTCCGTCCCTACTCGGAAGTCTGAGCCCCATTCAGTGGACCACTCCTTAAGACAAAGTGGCCTTCTGGGTGGCGCCGCCGCCCTCCGCCAGCGAGGGCGATCCCGTAGCCTGGGTCGATGGGGTCTGAGGGCGCTGTCCGGGCGATGAGACACCAATGAAACTGGCTGTCGGCCTGGTGCTGGCCCTGTTGGCCGCCGGAGCACTCAACATCGGCTTTTACGCCCAACATGGCGCGGCCAACACCTTGCACGAGCTCAAGCTTCGAAATCCTTTGGCGTCGTTGCGCATGCTGGTCACCAATCGACAGTGGTTGGCCGGCTGGGCCGCCGGCTGGGTCGGTTGGGGTCTCTACATCGCCGCGCTCTGGTTCGCCCCCTTGTCGTTGGTCCAGGCCACCTCGGCCGGAGGGGTCGGCGTGCTTGCGGTGTTGGTGCATCGGCTGGGTCAGCCGCTGGAACGTCGGGAGAAGATCGGGGCCGCCGTCGCGGTCTTCGGCCTGCTATTGCTCGGCCTGTCGGTGGCCGGTCACGTCCCGTCGTCACACCCAGCCCGGAACTCGATCCTCTTGTTGGTGGTGGTGATCGGCATCGTCATTGCCGGTGGTTTGTCGCTGGCCTCTTCAAAAATCTCGCGCAACGGCCCGGTACTGGGCTGTGCGGCCGGCCTTCTCTTCGGGGTGGGTGATGTGGCCACCAAGGGCGCCGTCGGTGGCAATGGTCCCTGGTGGATTCCGGTGTTGGCCGGATGCGCCGCGCTGGGCTTTGTGGCGCTGCAGATGGCCTTCCAACGCGGACGCGTGTTGGAGACCGCGGGCGTTTCGACGTTGGTCAACAACCTGGTCCCGATCGCCGGCGGACTGGCCGTGTTCCATGACCGCATCCCGGGCGGCTTTTCGGGTGCCGCTCGCATTGGCAGCTTCATCACCGTGGTGGTCGGCGCGGTCCTGTTGGCCCGGGCGCCCGCCACGCCGGTGGTGGCCGATCCCTCCGAACATCCACTGCACGAGGTCCACGCCGCCTGAAGGATGTCCGGCCACGGGGTCGTTGCCGGCGACCGTTTCCCATGTGGTCATGACGCTGATGCCGGGGGAGTCCCGACCCGAAGTCGAGGTGGCCGTGCTCGGGCCGGTGGAAGTGACGGGTGCGGCGCAGCCCTTTGGCCGGGCGGCCGCCTTGGATCTGGTGGTCTACCTGGCGCTGCATCCCGGCGGTGCCGGCCACGACGTGTGGGGATCCGCCCTCTGGACCGACCGCCCGGTGCGCACCGCCACCCTCCACTCGACGGCCTCGGTGGCCCGCCGGGCCCTGGGACGTTCCCGCCTGGGCTTTGAGCATCTGCCCCGGGCCGGCCGGCGTTTGTGCCTGGCCACCACGGTGGGCACCGACGTCGAGCGTTTCCTCCGCCGTGCCGGCAGTCCTGACCATGCAGAGTGGCCGGATGCGCTGCGCTTGGTGCGGGGTCGTCCACTGGATGGGCTTCGTTTATCCGATTGGGCCGTGCTGGACGGGACGCAGGCGGCGCTGGAATCCATGGTGGTGGACACGGCATTGAAGGGGTCCACCGCGGCCTTGTTGGGCGAGCGGGTGGAAGAGGCCGAATGGATGGTGCGGCAGGGACTGCGGGCCAGTCCGTATGACGAACGGCTGTACCGGGCCCTGCTGCGCATTACCGAGGCCAAGGGGGACCGGATGGGACTGCATGCCGTCATGACCGAGCTCCTGCGTAAGGCCGTGGATGCCGCCAACCCGGGTCCGGGGTCCGATGGGCTGGCCAAATCCGTCCCGGCCGTTGCACTCGTCCATCCCAGAACGGTGGACCTCTATCAGCGCTTGATCCATGGTCAGGAGCCTGTCGCCGGGGACGCACTCGTCAGGCTGTAGGGTTTCGTCCCGCCATGGCCAGAAGCTCAACAGGAAGATCGGTCGCTCGCGCCGCCTCGACAGGGGGCGGCACGACCTATCGCGGGTCGATGCCGGTGAACTGGTACGCCGCACTTGTCCTGATTGTCCTGGTCGGGATCGCTTCCGTCATTTTTGCCCGGTCCGATTACACCAAGGCGGCCAACTCTGAGCCGACCATCAATGAGACCTGGCACGCCGCGCTGGAGATCGATGTCTGCGGCGTCGTCGAGCCCGGGCTGCCCCTG
The DNA here is from genome assembly GCA_963730785.1 of uncultured Acidimicrobiaceae bacterium. Classification (GTDB taxonomy): domain Bacteria; phylum Actinomycetota; class Acidimicrobiia; order Acidimicrobiales; family RAAP-2; genus Bog-473. The sequence goes on along the minus strand of CAVSTF010000016.1, from coordinate 164,289 downwards.
TCCAACCCGACCGCCAGCTCTGGCTTTACCTCGGCCGGCAACGGCGTCCTCGTCATTGCCCCCAAGGTGAGTGCCGAGGCAGGGGATCACGCCACGCTGGCCAAGTTCGCCAGTGAGTACTCCGGCATGACCCTGACCAACAGCAGCCTCAAGTACCCGGCCACCGGCACCGTCCTCTACAAGAACGGTCAGAAGTGTGCCAAGGGCACGCCGGACGCCGGCAAGGTCGGCACCGTCCAAGGCCCGCACGTACCACTTGGCCTCGACGGCATCGAGCAGCAAGGAAACCAAGCTCGAGGGTGGCGACCTGACCACCAAGGCCGGATCCATCAAGTTCGCCAACGGACAGTTGATTGTGGCCGGTTTCGTGCCCAGCTCGGCCAAGCTGCCCAAGCCCAAGGCTTCTATCGAACTCGCGCTGATCCAGGCCCTCCAGGGCAACGGATCGGTCGTGACCACCACCACGACGTCGCCGACGGCCACCACGACCACCGTCGCTGGCGCCACCACGACCACGTTGGCACCGGTCACCACGACGACCGTCAAGAGCTCGGCCACGACCACCACGGTCAAGTCGACGACCACGACGACCGCTGCTCCGTAAATGAAAGCAGTCGTCCTGGTAGGTGGGGAGGGGACCCGGCTCCGGCCCCTCACGCTGACGACCCCCAAACAGATGCTCCCCATTGTGGGCGTGCCCATGATTGAGCGTGTGCTGGCCCACTTGGCTGCCCATGGCATTGCCGAAGCCATCTTGTCCTTGGGCTACCTGCCCGATGCCTTCAAGGAGGCCTACCCCGACGGTCATGCCGCCGGCGTGGCCCTGACCTATGCGGTGGAACCGGAACCACTGGACACCGCCGGCGCCGTGCGGTTCGCCGCCACCTACGGCGGGGTGGATGACACCTTCGTGGTGGTCAACGGTGACGTGCTCACCGATCTGGATCTCACGGCCGTGGTCGACTTTCACCGGAAGAGTGGGGCCGAGGGCACCATCGCCTTGCATCCGGTGCCGGACCCTTCTGCCTTCGGCGTGGTGCCCACCGATGCCAACGGCCGGGTCACCGCCTTCGTGGAGAAGCCGCCACGCGACGAAGCGCCCACCAACGAAATCAATGCGGGCACGTACGTCTTCGAAGCCTCGGTGCTCAACCGCATCGCGCCCACCGGTCGGGTATCGATTGAGCGGGAGACCTTCCCCGCCATGGTGCGCGATGGCGTGCTCTTTGCCCTTTCCGACGCCGGCTACTGGCTCGATACGGGAACGCCGGCCGCCTATCTTCAGGCCAATCACGATCTCTTATCGGGCAAGCGAGCCAGCCGGATGGCGGACGAGTTGACCGATCGCGGCGATGGTGTCTTCGTGAGCGGCGACAGTGTGGTCATGGGCACCGTGGTGGCGCCCTCGGTCGTCTTCGGCGGTTGTGAGATCGCTTCGGGGGCCCGGGTCGAGCGCAGCATCATTGGTGCCGGCACGGTCATTGCCGCCGGTGCGGTCGTCGTCGACTCGGTGATCATGGAGGGCGGCCACGTGGCCGGCGATGCCATGGTGTCCGGCTCGGTGATGGGACCCAACGCCACCGTGGGCCAGCGGAGCGACGTGCGGCCGGTCTCGGTACTCGGTGCGCACGCGGTGGTTGCCTCGGGCACCGTCGTCGACGGCGAACGGGTCGCGGGCTAAGGCAATAACGCGTGCGAGCGTTGGTCACCGGTGGTGCGGGTTTCATCGGGTCCAACCTGGTGGACCGACTGCTACTTGAGGGGCACGAGGTTGATGTGGTCGACGATCTCTCGACTGGGTCGCTGGCCAACCTGGCCGAGGCCCGTCAGCGGGGTGACCGGGCCCTGACCATTCACCACCTCGACATCACGGCCCCGGCCGTCATTGAGCTGATGGCCCGGCGTCGTCCCGAGTTGGTCTTCCATCTGGCCGCCCAGGCCGATGTGCGGGTGTCGGTGGAACGCCCCCTCTTCGATGCCGAGGTCAACATCGTGGGCACGCTCCACGTCCTCGAAGGCGCCCGCCAGGCCGGCACCGAGCGGATTATCTTCGCCGCCAGCGGCGGCACCCTCTACGGCGAGCCCTCGCCGGAGGACCTCCCGGTCACCGAGGCCCATCCGCACCAGCCGCTGTCGCCCTACGGCGTGTCCAAGAAGGCGGTCCTGGACTACCTGATGGCCTACCGGTCGCTGCACGCCATTGAGTTCTGCGCCCTGGCGCTGGGCAATGTCTACGGCCCTCGACAGAACCCGCACGGCGAGGCCGGCGTGGTGGCCATCTTCGCCCAGCGCCTCCTGGACCAGCAGCCGGTCACCATTTTCGGCGACGGCCTGCAGACCCGCGACTTTGTCTACGTGGATGATGTGGTCGACGCCTTCGTCCGGGCATCGACCCGCGGTGGCGGGTTGATCTGCAACGTGGCCACGGGCCAGGAGACGTCGGTCAAGGATCTCTACGCCCTGATGGCCGAGCAGGCCGGGTCGAAGGCCAAGCCGGTCATGGCCCCGCCGCGGGCCGGTGAGCTGTCACGCTCGAGTCTCGATATCCAGCGGGCCGCTATCCAGCTGGGCTGGCGTCCCTGGACCGAGATGGCCGAAGGGATCAGGGCCGTCCTCGACGACGTGCGTCGCCGGGCCACCTGAGTTAGCGAAAGAGGTCTTCGCCCGGAGGGCGGATGATTTCGGCCTGCACCGATGCGGTGCGCAACCACTCGGCGGGCACGCCGCGCACGATGGCCGCCGGCACGCCCCGGTCCTTGCCCATCACCAGTTCGGCGGCCGAGGCCAGCTCGTCGGCCACGCACACCTCGGTGGCCACCAACTCGCGGCCGTTGGCGTCGAGCGTGCCCTTGAGGTCGATGACGGCGGCCACCCCGGCGCAGCCGATGGCCACGTCGGTGACACCGCGGCGCCACGTCCGGCCGAAGGTGTCTGAGACGATCACGCCCACCTCGACCCCGAGCTTGGCCCGCAATCCGGCCCGGATCCGACGGGCCGAGCGGTCCGAATCCTCGGGTAGGAGCGCGGCGGTGCCCTCTTCGACGTTGGAGAGATCGATGCCGGCGTTGGCGCAGATGAACCCGTGCTTGGTCTCGCTGATGATGAGGTCGCCGCGGCGCCGCACGATGCGCACCGACTCTCGTTCGACCAGCGCCACCTTGGCCGCCGGGTCGCGCTCGTCAATGGCCACCAGTTGTCCTTCGGCCTTGGACACAATCTTCTGGGTCACCACGACCACGTCGCCGTCCTGCAGAACCGGACCATCGGCGTTGGCGGGCGCCAGTGCCGCCATCAGCAACTCGGTCAGGTCGGTGCCCGGCACCACCTCGCCGATCCCGTTGATGGGGATCAGCTGTACGCCGTCAGCCACTGAGACCAACCAGCACTCGGCCCAAGGCGGCTGAGTGCTCCGGGGTGTCCATGATGGTCGGCGCCACCACGCAACGAAGCCCGGCGGCTTCCACGGCCGTGGCGTGCTCGCCGTCGGCCTCGTCAATGACCAACGTGCCCACCCACGGGGCGTAGAGACGAGCGACGCCGACCACGGACGCTTCGGACCCCAGTTCGGTCATGAGCCGATCGGCCGGGCCTTTCAGCGCCGCGCCGGCGATGATCGGGGAGACGGCCACAATGTTGTCGCGCCGGTCGGCCAGGGCCTTCTCCACCGCGGGCACGGCCAAGAGCGGTCCGATGGAGACGATGGGATTCGACGGGCAGACGATGATCTGTTCCGCCATCTCAATGGCGGCCAACACATCCGCGCTGGGGGCGGCGGACGCGGCGCCTTCGAAGCGGACCGATCGCACGGCCACGCCGTGGTGCAGGCGCACGAAGTAGTCCTGGAAGGCCACCTCGGTGCCGGCCGGACCGAGCTCGGACGCTTCATCGAGCACCAGCACGGTGCGGAGCACGTCGTCGGTGACCGGGAGTAGGTCCACCTCAATGTGGCGCCGGGCCGCGATCTCGCGGGTCACTTCGGTCAGGGTGGCCCCGGCCCGCAGTCGCTCGGTTCGGTAGAGATGCGTGGCCAGGTCGCGGTCGCCCAGGCGGAACCAGCTCTCGCCCCCAAGCTGGGTCAGTTCCTCCATCACCGTCCAGGTCTCGCCGGTGACGCCCCATCCGGTCTCCCGATTGTCCATACCGGCCAGGGTGTAGGTGATGGTGTCGAGGTCGGGCGAAATGTGCAGCCCGTGCAGCACCGTGTCGTCGCCCACATTCACCACGGCGGTGAGCTCACGGGGCGGGAGTACCTGTACGAGGCCCGAGAGCATCCGGGCCGCGCCCACACCACCGCACAGGGCCACACGCACGGGGATAAGCATAGGAGGCGCCATTGGCGGCCCCGACCGCCGAAAAGCCCCTTTGCTACGATCCGCGCCCGCATGACCGTGCATCGCATTCCCCTGGAAGGCCACGAGACGGTGGTCTCGGTGCTGCGGGAAGCGGCCACCCAAAACGCCGACCTTGAGGCATATGTCGAGCCGCATCAGCCGGGTGGGGCCGAGCGGCGGGCCATGACCTTCGCCCAATGGGATCGCCGGGCCGACGGCGTGGCCGGCGCGCTGGCCGAGCTCGGCGTGGCCAAAGGGGATGTCGTCTGTCTCCTGCTGCCCTCGTCCATTGACTACGCCGTGCTGTACGCCGCGCTGCTGCGTCTGGGGGCCATTACCTCGGGCATCAACCCAAGGCTGGGCCGGGCCGAAGTGGATTCCATCGTCAGTCGGGCGCAGCCGGTCCTGATCGTTCATGAGCCCGAGGCCGTGCACTTGGTCGAAGGGGGACCGACCCCACTCATTGAGCGAGCGCACATGCTGCAGGCGGTCGACGGGGATCCGCCAAAGCAGTTCCCCTCGCTCTCGGCCCATGATCCGGTCGCCGTGGTCTGGACCAGTGGCACCACCGGCATGCCCAAGGGTGCGCTGTTCGACCACGCCAACCTGGCCGCGGTGGCCGCCGGCATAGATGTGCTGAGCGAGCCCGGCGACCGCCGCCTCTCGCCCTTGCCGTTCGCCCATGTGGGCTACATGACCCGGGCCTGGGACGAGATCGCCCACGGGGTCACGACCGTGATCACCCCAACGCCGTGGCGGGCCGATGACGCGGTGCGCATTCTGGAAGAGGAACGCATCACGGTGGCCCAGGGCGTGCCGACGCAGTGGGCGCTGATGATGGAGACCCCGGGTTTCGCCAGCGCTGACTTCAGCCATCTGCGCATTGCCGGCACCGGGGCGGCCCGCATGGCGGCGTCGCAAGTGGCGGCGCTGCGGGAACGGTTGGGCGTGCCGGTGGTGGTTCGCTACACCTCGACTGAGTCGTCACTCGGCACCGGGACGACCCTGTCCACCTCGGACGAGGAAGTGGCCACCACGGTCGGCCGACCGGTACCCGGCGTCGAGTTGGCCATTGTCGACGACGACGGCGTCGAGCTCGCCGACGGGGAGATCGGCCGGGTCCGCCTCCGCTCGGGAGCCACCATGCTTGGCTACTGGGGGCAGGGACCCGGGCGGGGCAAGACAGCCGAGCAACTCTTGGACCCGGTGGCCAGCGCTGTGGCCCGACTACCCGAGGGTTGGATTGAGACCGGCGACTTCGGGTGGCTCAACCCGCTGGGCAATCTGGTCCTGTCGGGGCGGGCGCATGAGCGCTACATCCGTGGGGGGTACAACGTGTACCCGGCCGAGGTCGAGCAGGTGCTGATGGGGCATCCGGACGTGGCCCGAGTGGCCGTGGTCGGCGCGCCCGATGACGTGCTGGGGGAGATCGGCGTCGCCGTGGTCGTGCCGGCCGACGGCATGACGCCCGAGCTCAGTTCGTTGCGGTCCTATTGCCGGGAGCGCCTGTCCGACTACAAGGCGCCGGACGCCGTGGTCGTGGTCGATGAGCTGCCGCTCACCCCCATGATGAAAGTCGACCCGCACCGCATCGCTGCGCTGGCCGAATTGGGGGCCCAGGAGCGTCGGGAACGGCGGGCCGCTGGACACTGAGGTCCGGTCGACGTGGTAGGCAAAGGCCCGGTTCGAGTCCAAAGGAGCAACCATGAGTCCCACCACCAGAGTCGGCGAGGCCGATCCCAATCGGGGCACGGCGGTGGAGGTCCACACGCCGGGCCGCTACGACGGCCGGGTGGCCGTGGTGACGGGTGCCGGTTCGGGCATCGGACGGGCGACCGCTCGCCGGCTGGCCGCCGAGGGTGCCGCGGTGGCCTGCCTCGATGTGGCTGAGGACGCCATCAACCTCGTCGCCACCGAAATCAACGCCGAGTCAGCCGCCGTCGGGGGCAAGGCCATTGCGCTGCGTTGCGACGTCACCGACGAGCACGGGGTGGCCTCGGTCATCGCCCAGGTCACCGAGGCCTTCGGTCCCATCTCCAACCTCTGCAACATCGCCGGCATCGGTGGCTTCTCCCACACGCCGGAGCAGTCGCTCGACGGCTGGAACAAGATCCTGGCCGTCAACCTCACCGGCACCTTCCTCATGTGCCGCGAAGTCCTGCCCGCCATGATTGAGCACGGCGGAGCCATCGTGAACACGGTGTCGACCGCCGGCATCATCGGGCAGCCCTACTCGGCGGCCTACTGCGCCTCCAAGGGCGGCGTGAAGCTGCTCACCAAGGCCCTGGCCGTCGAATACATGGCCCGGGGCGTGCGGGTGAACGGGGTGGCGCCGGGCGGCGTCGACACGCCGATCATCCACAACTTCGGACCGCCCGATGACGCCGACTTCAAGCTCATTGAGCGCCTGATGACGCCCATCGGTTTCGCCTTTCCCCATGAGATCGCCGGCGCCTTTGCCTACCTGGGCTCGAATGAGGCGGCGTACATCACCGGTGCCATCCTCTCCATCGACGGGGCCATCACCACCTGAGTCGTGTGCAAGGCTGAATTCGGTGCCGGGATCACCCACGTGACCCCCGATGTCACGACGCCGAAACGCCTGCGGGTGGCGCTCGATGCCACGCCGCTGTTGGGCCATCAAACCGGCGTGGGCGTGTTTGCCCGGGGTGCCCTCGCGGCGCTGGGAGCTCGTCCCGACCTGGATGTGCGCGCCTTCGCCGTCAGCTGGCGCCGCCGCCACGGCATCGCCGACCAGTTGCCCCCCGGGGTCACGGTCTCGCAAAAGCCAATGCCGGCTCGCCCGCTCCATGCCGCCTGGGCCCGGAGCAACCGACCGCCCATCGAATGGTTCATCGGCACCGGTCGACGTGGTGCACGGGACCAACTTCGTGGTGCCGCCCACCCGCCGAGCCGGCGCGGTGGTGTCGGTGCACGACCTGACCCCGATCCACTATCCCGAGCTGTGCAATGAGGCCACGCTGGCCTATCCGGCCCTGATCCGTCGGGCCATTGCCCGGGGCGCCTGGGTCCACACCGACTCGGAGTTCGTGGCCGATGAAGTGCGAGCTGCCTTCGCGGTCGACCCGGATCGAGTGGTGGCTGTCGCCCCGGGCATCCCGGCCCTACCGACCGCCACGACCGGTGGCCATCGCCCACCATCGAGCGCCTGCTGCCCAGCACTACCGCTCGCTACGTCTTGGCCATCGGCACGGCCGAGCCGCGCAAAGATCTGCCCGGTCTGGTCAAGGCCTTCGACCTCGTGGCCGCCGAGCAACCTGATGTGGCCCTCTGCCTGAGCGGCCCGCCCGGTTGGGGCGAGGACGCGCTGACCCAAGCCATTGCGCAGTCCCCCTACTCGCCGCGCATTATCCGTACCGGTTGGGTGACCGACCAGGAACTGGCGGACCTCATCCACCGTGCCGCCGTGCTGGCCTACCCCTCGGTCTACGAAGGCTTCGGCTTTCCTCCTCTCCAAGCCATGCAGGCCGGGATCCCCGTGGTGGCCAGTCGAGCCGGGTCGCTGCCCGAAGTCTTGGGCGACGCCGCTGCCCTGGTCGCCGTGGGCCAGCCCGAAGCGTTGGCCTCGGCGCTGACCAACGTGCTGACCGACGAGGGCTACCGACAACAACTCATCACGGCCGGCCACGCGCAGGCCGAGCGCTACCAATGGGAGGCCTGTGGTCAGGGCCTGGCCCAGCTCTACCGACAGGTGGCCGAGGCGCGCCATGCCTGAGCAAGCCAACCCGAACCCCAAGGTCCTGATGGCGGTCGAGCAATTGCGACGACGGGTGCCGGGTGGCATCGGCGCCTATGCCCGGGGGCTCCTGCACGGGCTCCTTGAGTGTGCGGCCGACGACGGCGGACAGGTGGACGCTGACCTTGCTGGCCAGCCGACCGCATGGCCAGGGCCACGCCGACCCGCTCAAAGAGCTCGGCGTACCGCTCGTGACCTCACCCCTCCCGGGTGTGATCCTCACCCGCGCCTGGGACCACGGTTGGGTGCGTGTGCCCGCCGGGTTCGACGTGGTGCACTCGGTCTCGCTGGCCGCCCCACCGCATCGCTCCAGCGTGCGGTCGGTCGTGACCGTGCACGATCTGGCTTGGCGCCGCCATCCCGAATCCACCACCTCACGCGGCCGCCGGTGGCATGAGTCCGCGCTGGCCCGGGCGCGCGATTCGGACGCGTCGTTGGTGGTGACCTCCAACTTCGTGGCCGCCGACCTCATGGAAGCCGGCGTCGCCGAAGAACGGATCACCATCGTGCGCGGCGGCAGTGACCACCTGGTTCCCGAAGACACGGCGGCCACCGAGGCGTTGCTGGCCCGGCTCGGTATCGCCAGTCCGTTCCTGCTGACGGTCAGCACGTTGGAGCCGCGCAAGAACATCGGCCGCCTCCTGGAGGCCTACCGCGCCATCCGAACGGAGTTGCCCGAGCCATGGCCCTTGATCATCGTGGGGCCGGCCGGCTGGGGCGATGCGGTGCCCGACGACGGCGGCAACGATGGCGTGGTGTTGACCGGCGAAGTGCCCGACGCCGTGCTGACCGGTCTCTACGCCCGGGCCCGCGCCTTTGCCTATGTGCCCCTCACCGAGGGCTATGGACTCCCCCCGCTCGAAGCCATGCGGCTCGGCGTGCCCACGGTGGTGTCCAACGAAGTGCCGAGCGTCCACGACCTGCAGCAACCCGATCCGGCGCCGGTGCTCGTGGTCGACCCGCTGCAGATTGACGACATCGCCCACGGCCTGACCCAGGTGCTGACCGACGAAGATGTTCGGGCCGATCTCCGGATCCGAGGCGAAGCCTTCGCCCGCCAACGCACCTGGCGCACGGCGGCCGAGGAGCACATCGCACTGTGGCGGTCGTTGGTGTGATCGACCTCTCGCTCGATGTGTCGGCCGTCCCCCTCAAACCCGGAGGCGCCGGCTACTACACCATCGCCATCGCCCAAGGCCTCAGTCAACGAGAACGATGTGTCGCTCACGTTGGTGGCCCGCCGCAATGACGGCGAGCGTTGGCATCAGCTCACCGACCACCGGGCCAACATCGTCACCGCCGTGCCGGGAAGCCGCCCCGCCCGCCTGGCCTTCGAACAGGTGGGCTTCCCCCGCGTTGCTCGGGAAACTCGACGTCGACGTCCACCACGGGCCGCACTACACCATGCCCGAGCGATCGCCGGTGCCCTGTGTGGTCACCATCCACGACTGCACCTTCTTCGATCATCCCGAATGGCACCTGCGTTCAAAGGCGGCCTTCTTTCGACGGGCCATTACCCGGGCCGCCACCCGAGCCGGTGCGCTCATCTGCGTGAGCCAGGTCACGGCCGACCGGCTGCGGGAGAACTGCGACGTGCAGGCTCCCGTCATCGTGGCGCCGCACGGCGTCGATCATCAACGCTTCTCGCCCGACGAACCCGAGCTCGGGCATAGACGAAGCCGTCCTGGCCGAGTCCGGCATCCCGACCAACCGGCCCCTGGTGGCCTTCGTCGGCACCTTGGAACCACGCAAGGGCATCGCACCCCTCGTGGCCGCCTTTGATCGGGTGGCCGACCACCATCCCGACGCCGTCCTGGTGCTCGGCGGCCAACTGGGGTGGGGACTCGCAGCAGGTGGAACAAGCCCTGGCCGATGCCCGCCACGCCAGTCGCATCATCCGCACCGGCTACCTGCCCGATGCGGCGGTGCCGGCCTTATTGCGCCGAGCGGCCGTGGTGGCCTACCCGGCGTTGGAGGAGGGATTCGGGCTGCCGGCCCTGGAAGCGCTGGCCTGTGGAGCCACGCTCATCACCACCGAGGGCACGGCCATGGCCGAGGTGGCCGGAGCCGCCGCCGTGTTGGTGCCGCCCGGCGACGCCGACGCCCTGGCCGACGCCCTCGATGCCGAACTCACTCAGGCCAATCCCAGCTCAGTGCTGGCCCGGAAGGCCTTGGGTCTGGCAGACGGCCGCGGCCTACACCTGGGAGGCCAGTGTCGCGCTGCATGTCGATGCGTATGGTCGAAGCCTCCTGGGCTCGAAGTAGGGTTCGATCATGCGGGCACTGATCACCGGCGGCAAGGGATTCGTGGGTCAGTGGTTGGCCGCCCACCTCAAGGATTGCGGCGACGAGGTCGTGATCATCGATGTGGAAACCGACGTCGCCGACGGCGATGCGCTGAAGAAAGTCTTCGCCGAAGCGGCGCCCGAAGCGATCTACCACCTGGCGGCCATGACGCATGTGGGGGAGAGCTGGGAGAAGCCCACCGAAGTGCTGCGGGTCAACGTGCTCGGCACCGCCGAACTCTTGGCGGCGGCTCGCACCGTACCGAACGACCCCACCGTGCTGGTGGTCTCCTCGGCCGAGGTCTACGGCGTCGTCACCCCGCGCGACCTGCCACTCAAAGAAGACTCACCGACCGCGCCGGCCACGCCCTATGCGGCCAGCAAGTTGGCCGCCGAAGCCTTCGCGCTCCAAGCCTGGCGCGGCTACAAGCAGCCCGTCATCGTCGTCCGACCCTTCAATCATGTGGGTCCCGGGCAGTCACCGAACTTCGCCGTGCCCGCACTGGCCAAGCGCATCATCGAAGCGCGCAACGCCGGCCTCCGATCGTTGCGAGTCGGCACCCTCACCACCCGCCGTGACTTCACCGACGTGCGCGACGTGGTGGTGGCCTACCGCCAGCTCATCGAAAAGGGCGCGCCGGGCACCGTCTACAACGTGTGTTCGGGCCAGGACGTGGCCATCTCCGACGTGGCGGCGCAGCTGCTCGCCCTGGCCGGAACGGACCTCGAACTCGTCATAGATCCTGACTTGGTCCGACCCGTCGATGTCCCCGTGCTCCGGGGTGACGCCAGCCGTCTCAACGCCACCACGGGCTGGGCCCCCAAGATCCCGCTCGCGACAACGCTCGCCGACGTTCTGGCCTCCTGGGAGGAATCGAACTAACGGCGAGCGCTGTCAACAACGTGCAAAAAGCGTTCAGATTCGATGCCGCCCCAAGCGGGGCAGCGGTGAATCAGGCTGACAGCACCCGCTCACGGATCTGGCTGCGCACTTCGCGAGCCTGACCGAAGGCCTTGGTGGTCAGCTGGGTCACCTGCGAGGGCAGTTGCGCCTCGAGGGGCTCCAGGCTGCTCTCGATGAACTGAGCGGCCGACTCGACCAGACCGTCAATGTGCTTGACGCCCTTGGAGACTTCGTCCCGCACGGCGCTGATGCGCTCGTCGAGCGAGAAGTCCTTGGTCAGCTTGTTGGTCAGTTCGACCCGCTGGACCTGGACCTTCTGGAAGCCCAGCACACCCAGTCCGACGGCCACGTAAGCGGCGTCGCGGGCCAGGTCGGTAACGCCCTTGGGGATGGCGGTGAAGTTGGTGATCTCAGGCATGGTTGTCTCCTGTTGTTGTGTGTGGTTCGTAGCTCTGTCACGCCGTGTGGACCGGATCTGGACATCGCTGTCCGGTCCGTGTCGCCCGTGCGTTCGCCTACAAGTGTATCACCTTTGTTAAACAGTTGCAAGCACTCTGAGCGCAAAATTGTCCCTCGGGAGGCCGAGCGCGACCAGATAGCCTCATGCACCTAATGGACGTCCAGGTACCTGCCGTGGTTGCGGTCGTCGTGACCACGGGACCCGGTCCCTGGTTCGACGAGGCGCTGCGCTCTCTGGCTGCGCAGGACTACGAAGACCTTTCCGTCTTGATCCTGGCCAGTGGCGACGGCCCCGATCCCACCGAGCACGTTGGGCAGTTGCTCCCCGGTGCCTTCGTTCGTCGCTTGCCCGGGACGCCCGGCTACGCCGCTGCCGCCAATGAAGCCTTGACCATGGTGGAAGGGGCGGCCTTCTTCCTGCTTTGCCACGATGACTGCGCGCTCGATGCCGATGCGGTCCACAAGTTGGTCGAGGAATCCTTCCGGTCCAACGCCGGCGTGGTGACACCCAAGTTCGTCAACTGGGATGAGCCGTCAATCCTTTTGCATGTCGGCATGTCCTGCGACAAGACCGGCGCCGTGGTGGACCGCATCCAAGATGGTGAGGTCGACCACGGTCAGCACGATGCCGTGCGCGATGTCTTCGTCGCTCCCGGTGGTTGCATCCTCATCCGGGCTGACCTGTGGCGCGAGCTCGGCGGTTTCGATGCCGGCATCGTGGCCATGGGCGAAGACCTGGATCTGTCGTGGCGCAGCCAAGTTGCCGGTTCCCGCGTCGTCGTGGCACCCGAAGCGAGAGTGCGCCACCGCGAAGTGGTGGCCAGTGGCATGGAGCCGCTCTCTGTCATCGTCGGCGAAGAGGGCGATCGACCCAGCACCATGCAGGACCTGCAACGCCGCCACGAGTTGCGCACCGTCCTCAAGTGTTACGGCAAGTTCCACCTTTTGCGCGTCCTACCCCAGGCCGCCTTGCTGGCGCTGGGCGAGGTCATCGTCGCCCTCATCGCCCGCGACCGACCCCGGGCTCGGGCCGTCGCCGGGGCCTGGACCTGGAACTTGCGCCACTTCGGCGAGCTACGCCAACTGCGCCAGCAGCTCAACTCACACCGTCTGTTCCCCGACTCCGAAGTCCGGCGCCTGCAGCTTCGGGGCAGCGCTCGACTGAGTCGGTATCTATCCCGGCTGACCCATCTCGGCTTCGAAGCGGCCAACGCCGTGGTCTCGCCCGAAGAAATCGCCCATCGAGAAGAACACAGTGAGGTGGCCGTCCTCACCGGCAGTGTCGGGCTGGCCTTCAGCGAGGACTCCGACTTCGACGAGTTGGACGACCTGGGTCACCGATCCGGTCGTGACCGTTTCGGCCGCCCGGTCCGCCGGCCCTTCCTCTCGACCGGCCGTCAACGCGTGGTGGCGCTGGTGGTCACCGCCGTCGTTCTCATCGTCGGCACCCGGGATCTGTTCTTCGGCAGCTTGCCCTTGGTCGGCCAGTTCGCCCCGTTGTCCAGCTGGTCCACCAGCTGGCACCACTTCTTCTCGGGTTGGCAGTCCACCGGCGTCGGTAGTGCCACGCCCGCCTCACCAGCGTTCGGTCTCTTCGGCTTGGTGGGAACCCTGTTCCTCGGAGCGATGGGCACGGCCCAGCACGTCTTGATCCTCGGCTGCATCCCGCTCGGCGCCCTTGGCCTGTCCCGCCTGGTGCGCCCCTTGGCCTCACCTCGGGCCACCGTGGTGGCCACCATCAGTTACCTGGCTTTGCCCTTGCCGTACGCCGCAATCGGTGCCGGCCGCTGGGACGGACTGGTGGCCTATGCCGCCCTCCCGTTCATCCTGACCCGCCTGGCTCGGGCCGCCGAAATTCCTCCGTTCGATCAACCCGTCGGCACCGGTTGGCGGGCCAGTTCCTTCGGGCAGATCGCCGTCCTCGGCCTGATCGTGGCCATTGCCAGTTCCTTCGCCCCGGCCGTCCTGCTGATGACCGCCCTGTGTGCCGTCGCCCTGGTGATCGGCTCTGTCGTGTCGGGGTCGACTGGGCACGCCGGCCGTCTCATCGTCACGCTGGTCAAGTCCGTTGCGTTCGCCCTGCTCCTCTGCGCGCCCTGGGTCATCGGCGTGCTGGCCTCGGGGAAACAATCCGTCGCCATATTCGGTCTTCCCATTTCGGCCGCCCACGCACCGAGTTGGGGCGAGGTCCTGCGCTTCGCCATCGGACCGGCCGCTCGTTCGCCGTTCGCCTGGTTGCTGGTGGGCGCCTCCGCCCTGCCCCTGGTCCTCGGCAGTGGCCATCGGTTGCTCTGGGCCGCCCGTTTCTGGACCCTGGCGCTCTCGTCGTGGGCGCTGGCCTTCGCCGTCGGCCACGGCTGGACCGGTGTCTTCGCCCCCTCGGAATCAGTGGTGCTGGTCCCGGCCGCCATTGCCGTGGCCGCCGGTGTCGGGCTCGGCATCTCGTCCTTCGAGAACGACCTGGCCGGTCGATCCTTCGGGTGGCGCCAGGTGGTCAGCGTGGTGGCCCTGGCCGCCGTCGTGGTCGGATCGCTCCCGGTGGTCATCGGTGCCGGCAGCGGCCGCTGGGAGTTGGCCAACAACGGGGTGGAGCAACCGTTGGCCTTCATCAATCGAACGGCGACCTCGGGTCACTACCGGGTCCTGTGGTTGGGTGATCCGCGTGCCCTGCCGGTCGGCGGCTGGTCGATTGACCGCGGGCTGTCGTATTCGCTGACCCAGGGTGGCTTACCCACCACGAGTTCGGTGTTGACGCCGGCCGATCCCGGACCGGCCGACAATGCGGCCCGAGCGGTACAGCTCGCCATGACCGGCCAGACCATTCACTTGGGGCGGCTGTTGGCCCCCGAAGGGGTTGACTACATCGTCGTGGTCAGCGGCGTGCCGACCAGCGGGTCAGCTCCGAGCTCGGTCACGGCCCCACTACCCACGGGTCTCCAACGCGCCCTGTTGAACCAGAACGATCTGCAGATCGTCCCCGGCGAGTTCGGGGTGCAGGTGTACAAGAACGCCTCGGTGGTTCCGGTCACCGCCCAACGGTCCAAGCCACTGGCCACGTCACCTTCACCGTTCCCGTCGTCCAGTGACGTGATCGGTTGGACGGGGGTGCTGTCCCCACTGCGGACCGGCCAGTCGCAATCGGGCTCGGTCTCAGGCGGGACGGTGTACGCCGGCTACGCCCCGGCCTCCTCGTTCTCGCTGACGGTCGGTCACCACACCGCTCCACGTTCCACCGTTTTTGGCTGGGCCAGCAGCTTCAGCGCCCCGGCCGGCCACGCCACGCTGACCTTCAACGGATCGCCGCTCATCCCGATCGCGGTGCTGCTCGAATGCCTGGGTTGGTTGCTGCTCGTGGCGGCCATGAGTGGTTGGCGCCGCTGGCCCTTGGGCCGCCTCAAGATCTACGCACCGGAAGCCGACGCGACGTGAGTCCGCCCCGTCACTCCGTCCGTGGTGCGCACGCCACGCACAGCCGTCCGGAGCCGAACCGCCGCTGGTTGATTCTGCTGTTGGTCATTGTGGTGCTGGGTGGTGTGGCCGCCGCGGCGCACAAGCCAGGCGTGGCCCAACCTGGAGGCCCGCCAGTTTCGCCCGCCGCCCTGGTGACCTCCGACCACGCCGAGTCGGCCGCGTGGTATTGCACCGGTCAGACGACGGTGGCCGGTGCCTTGGCTCCCGGAACGGTCATGCTCACCAACACCAGCGGTCGTCTGGTCACCGGCTCCATCACTTCCGAGACCGATACCGCTGTCACGGCCACGACAAAGGTGACCGTGTCACCCCGTCAACAAATTGTGGCCCTCCTGCCCCAGCCGGCCACGGGGACCTGGACCTCGGACACCGTCCTGCTCGACGGCGGTGGGGTAGCAGTCACGCAAGCCGTCAAGGGTCCCAATGGTTGGTCCGAGGCTCCGTGCGAAAGCAGCACGTCGCAGCAGTGGTTCTTCCCCAGTGGCGACACCACCGGTACCAACGGTCTCTTCGTCGCTCTCTTCAATCCCACATCGACCCCCGACGTGATCGACCTGAGCTTCACGACGCCGACCACGGTGGCCCATCCCATCAACTTCCAGGGCATTGTGCTGCAGCCCGGTCAAACGCAGGTCGAGAACGTGAGTGCCTACGTACAGAACCAGAAGACGGTCGCCACCACCGTGACCACCCGCACCGGTCGGGTCGTGGCCAGCGAAATGGAAGTCCTCACTGACTCGACCAACGCCAATGGGTTGGCCATCATCGCCGGTTCGCCCCGGGCGGAAAGGCAATGGACCATTCCTGAAGCGCTGGAATTGCAGGGAGGCACTTCGTCCATCGATGTGTTCAATCCCGGGCCGGACACCGAGGATGTCACCGTGCGCACCATGCTGGCGTCGGGCCCGCTTGCACCGTTCACGAGCCACGTCCTGCCGGGGACCACCTGGACCGTACCCACGAGCACCGAGACGCGGATTCCCGATGGGGATCTTTATGACGCCGTCATCACTGCCACCGGTGGTCCCGGGGTCGTCGTGGGCCGCATGGTGGCGGCACCCGCCACCTCACCGGCACCCCAAATCGGGATCACCACCGCCATCGACACGCTGACCGAGTCGTCGCCCCGCTTCGAATGGGTCGTGCCTTCTCCGGGCACGGCGGCCGTGCCGGCTCTCCCGGGCGTCACGCCTGCGCATCTGTCCTTGGCCAACTCGACGGCGACGCTCGAGACCTACACGGTGTCCGTCATGGGACCACACGGCATCCGAGTCATTGCTGAGGGCTCACTGAGACCACACGTCTTCATCACCCTGAGCGCAGCAACACTGGCGTCCGCCGGGCTCAATTCACTCCTGATCAGAGCCACCGGTCCGCTGGCCATTGCGGAGGACGTCGGACCTACTGGGACTCTCGGCGTCATCACCATGCCCGGCATCCCGCTCTCCTAGGCAGTTCCACCGAGCGACACCCGAATCGACGTTCCAATAACCGGGCGATTCGACCTAGGAATCCAGTGGGTCCGAGGCCTCGATGATGATTCGGGCCCAATTTTGGAGAAGCGCAGAAGGTGTCACTTGGTTCCTTTCACCTGAAACCACCTCGACACTCTCAGCATCCATTGACGAGGCCAGCGCCGTCATTTGGATGCCCACTTGAGCGAGAGCGATCGTCAGGACAGTCCAAGCCCTTGCGTCCGGTTTTGGCCCAATTGCTGCCGCCAGCTCTTGCTGCAGTAGCTCGGGGCTGTCCAAACCTGCAGTGATGATTGCCACTGCTTGCAGCTGGGCGTCACGGCCTTCTGGGGTACTGGGTTGGTAGCGAACGAATGTCATGAGCCATCGTATTTGTTCGACTCATTCGTTAATGCTGGAACCCTGCCGCTGACCGGTCTCAATGGCGGGCTGGTCGATTAGCCCTGGTTCTGAAAGTAGATCGCGTGTTCGCGGATCGCATCCGCCGTCGGTCGGGGGATCCACCCGAGTTCGGTGGGCACGCCATCGAGAACGAAGGTCTCGCTAACTCACGTCCCGGCGAACAGACGACTCTCGAACGATCCGCAAGTCGGTGACCGGCGCAAGTTTCGGGCGCAACCATGTCCGCAGAGTATCGAGTAGCGACGTCCGAACTCTGGCGTCGGAAGAAGCTTGGTCGACGACCTCGATGGCGTCGCCTAGGGCGTCGGCCAAAACGCCGATTAACGCCGGAACGTCCTCCATCTCAATCGGAGTTGAGGCGACACAAAGACCATCTCGCCAATGGCTGAGGACGATCTTTCGTTGTTCAGGGTGTCGAGTAACTTGAGAGATCCTCCGTGACCCCGTGCGTCTGGAATCCCGAGATGCTTAGGTCGCATCTAGAGATTATGGAGTGGCAATGCCGATTGGTCGATGGCGATTCCGTGACAATTTGCCAGCCTATGAACCCGTCGGCAGAAAGAACTCGAGCTGAATGTTGTCCGGGTCCCGAAATGCGAGACCGGCACCGTAGGGTCGATCCAAGATCTCACCGTGCTCGATACCCAAGGCATCGAGCCGTCCTGGCCAGGACTCAAGCTCTTCTCGACTAGTGCAACCAAAGGCAATGTGGTCGAGCCCGATTCGACTTTCATCGAATACATCGCCCTCAACCTGATCATGATTTGCGTGGATTGCGAACATCGGCTCAAACCAAATCGCCGCGTCAAAACTGTCCTCGTTCATGACCGCTACAGGCGGCGAGTCGAAGAGGCACCCGTACCAGTCGATGCTTCGTTGGAGATTGGAAACCGTCAAGGCATAGTGGTTGAAAGCTGGAAAGTCGGACATGCACCCACCCTATGGAGTCCCGGACTCCCCACGATCAGGTCCGGCGAATGAGTCGGTCAACGGAATGAAGAGCGATCTCCGGACACCATCGTTGACGGCCCTAGTTCGATGGCCGGTGCCGGTCGTGTCTTCGACGAGCAAGATGTCTCCGCCACGAAAGCGTCGCTTTTCTCCGGAGGTAATTTCGACTTCGATCTCGCCATCAAGGAGCACAATAAGTTGGCGCCTCGGCGCGCAATGCCAGTCAAAGTCAAAGCTCGGGTCGTTTTCTCGGAACACAACACTCGTCACGGCATACGCCCGAGACAATCGGCCGATCTCGCCTGCGTCGGCGAGTTCGATATCTTCCGATTCGAATCGTGAACCGCCATCAGCGGTCTTGGTGATTCGAGTGATCAGCATCGAGGCCATGATATGGACGGGTCTGCCCAGTTACGCCAGTGGATGAGAAGCATCCCTTCGGAGCGATCGCTTATTCCAAAACTGACGGGATTCGGGTATAGCAATGAGAAGAGCGACCGAGTAGATATCAAACTCCAGCCGAACCAGCTCCGAAACACAATCCAATAAGTTGTCCCGAAAATCAGACAGATGGTCACGCCGACCAACCGCCGCCGAAGGGTTGGCGGACTGCTACTCCGTGCCAAACGAGGTGGACAGTCGGCGCTCTCAATGCCTCCGTCTAGTACTCGATCTGACCATCTCCCACCGTCCCAATACCGATAATGGTGCTTTTCGAATGGATCCGAATACCAATCGGCTGGTGCAGCTTCTAAAGGCCCGCCCATATCGCAACTGTGCCACGGAACATGCGCAGTCTGCGTTTCAGAGAGTGTGGCCAAGTCTCGGCGTTATGGGACACAGGCGTGCATGGAATGGGAGAATCGAGATATGGACCGGCCCAAGCTCACTGCGCTAGAGGCCATCATCCTTCTTTGGGCCTTGTGGCTGGCTCCAATGCCCGCCTCGGCGAGCAATCACGCGTCACTACCGGAAGGCTCGAACGTGGCAGTCAAGACGCTGCCGATGCCGAATGGCGGCAACTCCAATGTCGAGCTCTCTTCAGTGAGCTGTGTAGACGTCCACTTTTGCATTGCCGTCGGCGAATTCCGTCCGGCCACGAGCTCCGTGACTTTCCAGGGGAGCCCCCTGTCATCCTGCATTTTGACGGGAGGGCATGGTCGCTCATGCGCCCACCGACCGTGACCGAGGCGGACCTGGAGGGCGTCGATTGCCTCTCGACGAAATATTGCGTTGCCGTCGGGTCTTCGATTAACGCTCAGGAGTACGCCTCGCCACTCATAGAGGAGATGCATGGAAACGTCTGGTCCGTGACACCTTCACCGAGTCCAAATATCTATCCGACGAACTCCAGCCAACTCCAGGCGCTGTCTTGCGTTGCAATCGAAGAATGCACCGCTGTCGGTACGGACAATGGCGTAGGTTACCCACGTGGGATAGATGCCACAACGGGCATCGTTGAACAAGAGACGCCAACCGGATGGAATCTGGTTCAACTCGCTCCGTTCGTTCCCACGGCTGAGCCGTCAGCCGCTGGCGGCACTGTCTCCCCCCCACCGCTTTCGACCCGTCGATGCTTGTATCCGTTTCGTGCACCTCCACGTTGTGTGTAGCCGCCGGACAGCAGCGAAGCTTCGTCGAACGTCATGGCGGATCCTGGACCGCCATTGCACACCCCCAGTCATCATGAATGGTGTTGATTGCACAACGAACGACTATTGCCTCGGCGTCGGAAGCGGCGGTGCGGAACAGTCGAATGGCAGCGATATCAGCATCACGACAACAATCGATAGGCTCGCCGGTGCGGGCTGGCAAAGAGTTCGTTCGCCCAACTCGACCTCATCGGAGAATGCGCTCAACTCCGTGGCATGTGCGACTCCGATGTGTGGCAGTCGGTGCGTTCACCGGCCCACCACTGAATGAACCAGAGTCGAAGCGGCAGGGAGGAACCCTGATTGAGGTTGAATCGAATGGAACGTGGCACTTGTTGCCCCCTCTCAAATCGGCTTCCAACGTCGATGACACGCTGGCATCGGTCAGCTGCCCGACCTCACACATGTGTGTCGCAGTAGGACAATCGGAAGTCAACGCACTTCGAGTGCCAAGCGGGCCGCTCAACTCATTCTCAGTGCTAGTGAATCGCTGAACCCTTCGGTTGAACTAGGCGTCACCCAGTCCCGGCGTACTTGGACCATCGGGTCAGGTTCGCCCTCGTTAACCAATCAAGGAAGGGTCAGAAACCTCATAAAGGGAGATCCATGGTCGGGGCGGTCCATCTAAGTCAACTATTGCCCTGATGCCCATGGACGCCAAAGGCTTGCCCGCTTTGCACTCCAAGGAGTACACGCATCCGAATTCGGCCACTATTTCGACGTCACTACTGAAAGTCTTGTAGCTGCCTCGAATGCGGACCACATGTTTGCCAGGTCCGACAAAGAACGCTTCGGTGTCGCCCCCGCCGAGTGCTCCGCACTCATTCTCGTCAATCAATACGTGGTTGTTCGCAACAAGGGCGTCCGTGAGGATGGGATGCAGTCGGTGCACGCTGATCTGGGCGCTACCGCCCATGGATGACGAGGGGCCAGGATGTGTATGTGTTCTCGTAGTCGGAATATGAAGGCATTCCTTGGGGCACGTCATCGCTCACAGGTCCATTGTCCCCGCATGTCAATGCAGCGTCTGGTGGCACCCAGTCCCGGCGGATTGGGACAGATACCGCGTCGACTAAAGCGTCGGCTGATCCCCTGCCCTTGTAGCTAACTCCTTAAGCCAGGTTAGAAGTTCCTGAGTGTTCCGGCGGATTGAGGAAGTTGCTGCACCAATCATTCCTGCCGCCAGAGCGGTCATCGAGAGAGCTCCCCCAGAAACCCGAAGATGCTGCCATCGTGAAACAAACCGGCGATTCTGCCGATCAATGCCGCAACCGAAATGATCCATACAAGTGAGGGCACGGCGAGTGCCAAAATGAACCTAAACCTGGGCACCTTGATCACGCCTGAGATTTGGCTCGACCTGCTGCCGGACTGGATGAACCTGCCGGTGGCCTTGGGCCGGAAGTATCCGATAAACGAGATGTCGTCAGTGGAATAGCGCCGCCACCTCAAAGTTTCCCCTCGTCAGCCCTCCGGCATATGTAGTCCTGCGACGAAATCCAAACCTCGATCCAAACCCGGCGCGAAATGTGTCTCCATCTACATCCTCCAAAATTGAATCTCGACTGCCTTTGCTGACGATTGGGACGCAATGCAGAAAGACACATTCGAAAGGGTGCGAGAGCGAGGCGGGAGCCTCTCGACAGTGCGATCAGACTCGGATTCTGGATAGGGCGGGATCATTCTCCCGCATTCTTGTCTGCCGATGACCTCCTCCGGCGATTTGAGACTACGGACGACGGATCAAAGTCGTTTGGGCGCTGGCTAACGGGTGTCCCAATAGTGCTGTTACACGGTCGCCCTTGCACAAGCTTCGATTGCTGTGTCGTTCGGGTTTGGCTCCCGGATTCCCATTGTGACGATGGAACACCTCCGGCCATATCGCATGACCCTTTGGAGGATCGGGCGTGAAGTGGCCTGCTCAAGGCGAAGCGGCAGCTCGACATCCGGGGCGCTGACTTACAAGCGGTGACGCTGGTACCGACGCCATGACAGTCGACCAAGCACGAGCAACGCAGCAGCACAGAGCAGTCCGAAGAGGACGGGTCCGGCAATGCGAACCAAACCATCCACTCCGTCGGTGAATCCGTGAAGGCTGTTGTGCCAGGCCGCGCTAAGCCCGCTCCGATGATGGTGCGGCGCCACGTGGTGGTGTGGTGGCGTTGCCACCGTGACCGTCACGGCCAGGGTTGAGTAGGTCGTCTCGCTGTTGAGGAGATTCTCCTGACCTTGCAACTGATCGATCTGTGTGGCCAGGCTGCTCAGTTGGGATTCGACGCTGAGAATGTCGCCGATGGTGTTGGCCTTCGTCATGATCAGCAGGTACTGCTGCTGACTGGCTTGCAGCGCGGTGATCTGCGCTTGCAGGTTGACGTACTGGCTGGTCACGTCTGTCGCCTTGGTGGACACTTGGAGCGTCGTGCCAAGCGCCTGCGCATCCTTGAGGAGGGACGAGAAACTGTTCACCGGCACCTGCAGCGTCACGCTTCCCGTCGCTGCCCCGCCTTGACCGGACTGGGTCTGCGAGTTGGCGACAAAGCCGCCACTGGCCGTGGCCAGGAACGAAAGCTTCGTCATGGTGGTGGTCAACGAATGACGACCCACCTTCAAGGTCAGCGTTCCCGTCTGCTCAATGCGAGCGGGCTGCACGGCACCGGAGGTCGCGCCGCCACTCGCCTTGGCGGAAGTTGGGGCCGGTGGTGCCTCCAGCGGTCGTCGTTCCATCCGATTCAGTACTCTGTGCCGCTCCGCCGGACGCGGCACCTGAGCAGAGCGTGCCGCAGCGGAACTCGGTGCGGCGAGGGAACGGTTAGGTGATGCAGTCCCAGCGCCGGCCGATGCCGGCACGTGCTGCGGGCTGGTCGTAGAGGTGGCTGGACCACGCGTCGACCGCCGACTCTGGGTGGAGTGCTCGACTTCGTGAGAAGCGCACCCGTGGTGCCCAATGCCGCCACGACGACCACCACTGCAGCGGCGATCGACAGCACTCGATGCTGACGCACCACTTTGCGGATGTTCTGCGTGCGGGAACCAGACAGCGCCTCCAAGGGAAGCTCCGCATCGCTGGTCAGACTTTCGGTCGAGTTTCCGTCCTCGTCGTTAGCCGCCGGTACGGGCTCGAAGCCCCTGGCCCGTCGGATGATCTCGTCAATGCCGGCTTCAGGCACTTCGAAAGAGTCGGCGGCCTGGTGGAACAGGTTGCTCAGGAATTCGTCTTCGATCACTGCCATTGTCCGGCCTCCTCGGCATCGGTGCTGGGTTCGGACAGGCCCTGCAATGTCGGATCCTGAGCCAGTCGCCGCCGTGCTTCGTGCAGACGGGACTTGACCGTGCCCTGCCGTCGGCCGATGGCCAGTGCAATGTCGCGCTCACTCAGATCGGCGTAGTAGCGGAGGACGATGGGCACCCGCAGCGAGGCCGGAAGCCGGTGCAGCGCTGTCGAGCACCGTCTCGGCCACTTCGGCTCTGCTGGGCCAGGAGGCCCGGGTCCTCGGCCGATCCACTCATCTGCCCCAGTGGCTCATCACTGGATCGGTGGTCGCGGTGGGGGATTTCCTGGCGGAGCTTGGAGTAGCAGGAGTTGACCACCACCCGGTAGAGCCAGGGCTTAATGCTGGGGACCGAGGTCAGCGAGTCACGAAAGCGCCAAGCCCGCAGGAAGGCTTCCTGGACCGCTTCTTCGGCATCGGCTCGGTTACCAAGGATGAGACAGGCCGTCCGGAAGGAGGGCTTGTAGCTCTCGGCGAGCCAGTCTTCGATTCGTTCTTCCACCATCCCCCCTTATGACGCTGGGTGGTGCCGTTTGGTTCGCGCCGGGTTCAGGACCCGGCTATGCGTGCCTCAGGAGTGGGGGTTGGTGTTGCCGTCCGAGTCGCCGGACGGCGCCGCGGGTGCCGGCCAAACCGGCGCGGGCCATGTCTGCTCCGGCGCCTCGACCGTGGCGGTGGCCACGCCGGGGGTGGACGGCACGACGGCTGCTTCGGGCTCGGCCGTGCGCGGGAGCCGCGTGACCGTTGCCATTGATGGCAGCGTCGCTGAAGCTCGGCACTGCCTTGGCGCCCGAGGTGTGTACCGGTTCGCCGTAGGCCTCGTCCACCAGGCGGGTGACTTCTCGGCCGTCGATGGTCTCGTTGTCCAGCAGGGCTCGGGCAATGGCGTTCAAGCCACCACGGTGCTTGCTCAGCACTTCCATGGCCCGAGCTTCCTCGGCCCGCAGGATGCGCTCCACTTCGTCGTCGATCACCTTGGAGGTGTCCTCGGAGTAGTCGCGAGTGTGCATGAGGTCTTCGCCCAAGAACACTTGGCCCTGCGAGCCCCAAGCCATGGGGCCGATGGCTTCGCTCATGCCCCATTCACGGACCATCTTGCGGGCCAGCTCGGTGTTGCCCACCAGGTCGTTGGAGGCACCAGTCGAGAGGTCGCCGTAGACCAAGAGTTCGGCCACTCGTCCACCCATGCGGACACAGAGTGAATCCTCGATGTAGTCCCGCGAGTGGATGTGTCGTTCTTCCATCGGGAGCTGGTGCGTGACACCCAGCGCCATGCCGGTCGGGAGGATGGTGACCTTGTGCACCGGGTCGGCGTGGTCGAGCACGTAGGCCAGCAGCGCGTGTCCACCCTCGTGGTAGGCGATGCGCTCCTTCTCACCGTCGGAGAGCACCAGGCTTTCGCGGCGCTGGCCGAGCAGTACCCGGTCCCGGGCTGATTCGAAGTCGATCATGGCGATGTCGAGGCTTTCGCGACGCACCGCGTGCAGGGCAGCTTCATTGACCAAGTTGGCCAGGTCGGCGCCACTCATGCCGGGCGTGCCTCGGGCGACCACGGTCAGGTCGACGTCGGGGTCCATCCGCTTGCCCTTGCAGTGCACCTGCAGAATGGGCAGGCGCTCTTCGAGGTCGGGCAGCGGCACCACGATCTGGCGGTCGAATCGGCCGGGACGCAACAAGGCCGGGTCCAAAATGTCAGGCCGGTTGGTGGCGGCAATCATGACCACGCCTTCTGACGTGTCGAATCCGTCCATCTCCGAGAGCATCTGATTCAGGGTCTGCTCACGCTCGTCGTGCCCGCCACCGAGGCCAGCGCCGCGCTTGCGGCCGATGGAGTCGATCTCGTCCACGAACACGATGGCCGGAGCCTGCTTGCGAGCGGTCTGGAAGAGGTCACGCACTCGGCTGGCGCCGACGCCGACGAACATCTCCATGAAGTCCGAACCGCTGACCGACATGAAGGGCACGCCGGCCTCCCCGGCGACGGCACGGGCCAACAGCGTCTTGCCGGTACCCGGAGGGCCAACCAGCAGCACACCCTTGGGAATCTTCGCTCCGATTTCCTTGAAGCGGGCGGGGGTCTTCAAGAAGTCGACCACCTCGCTGATCTCCTGCTTCACCCCGGCGTAGCCGGCCACGTCGTCGAAAGTGGTCGAGGGGCGGTCACTGCTGAAGGTCTTCGCCTTGGATCGCCCGATGGACATGATCCCCGACATCTGGCCCTTGGTCTGGCGCCCGATGAAGTAGATGAAGGCGGCGCCGATGCCGATGATGAAGATGTACGGCAGCAGATCGCCGAGGAGGTTGCCGTTCGAGGTCGGGAAGCTGACGGAGACGCCGTCATTTCGCATTTCCGTCACGTCATTGGGCAGCGAGGGGCTGGGACCCTGAACCGTGTATTGGGTGCCGCTCTTCAGCTTTCCGGTGATCTGCCCGTTGTCGTTGCTGATCTGGGCCGTGTGGACGTTGTGTGACTTCACGTCCTGAAGGAAGCTGGTGTAACTCAGCGTCTTGGAATTCTTGGGCTTGATGGCGGTGACGGCCAGCAGAATGGCCACGATGGCGATGGCGGCTACGCCCCACAGCCAACGCCAGTTCTGTCCTTCCGGAGCGCCACTCGGCCCAGGCGTGCCATCCCCATTGGACTGCTGTCCGTTCGAGGTCCGATCAAATCGTTGTGGGCTCACCCGACCATGCTATGCGGCCAATTCACCAATCGGTGTCCGCCCCACCTGCCAGCCAAGGCCCTTAGGGGGGCCAGTAGGGTCGTGCCGATGAGCGAGACCGAGGGCGGGCCCGTCGGGCCCAGTGGCGAGTTGGCGCCCCCAAAGCCCCCTGGCCCCGTGCCTGCCGGCTTCGCCCCGCTCGGTTGGATCGCCACTCCGCCCCCTCCACCACCGCCTCCAGCCGGGCAGGGTCCACCCCAAATTCCCCTGGGAGCAGGGCAAAACGACGGTCTTCTGATCGCTTCCACCGCCATTGCAGTGCCGGTCGACCGCCAGCAGAGCCTGGCGCTGGCTGTTCTACGGCGTCGCCGGCTTCCTGATTGGCCAGATCATGGGTCTCATCTTCGGGGACGTGGCCGGCGTTCTGGCCGGCAAGAACGCCCACCAGATGAAGGCCATCACCAGCGCCAGCGTGCCCCCCGAGTGGTACGTGGTGTCCACCCTGTTCGGACTGTGGTTCGGCTTCGTGGGAGCACCCTGGTTGGCCAGCCGAACCCAGGGCACCCGCCACTTTCTGGCTGACCTCGGTGTCCGCTTCAAGTCCATCGACCTGTTGGGGATCTTCGTCGGCATCGGTGGACAGATTCTGGTGGCCATCCTCTATGCCCCGTTCATCCACGACATTCATGACTTCAACGGTCCCTCGCAAAAACTGACGGGAGGCTCACACGGCGGCGGCTTCGTCATCATCGCTCTGGCGACGGTGCTGTTGGCTCCGTTCATGGAGGAGCTCTTTTTCCGGGGACTCCTCTTTCATGCCCTGCTGCGGCTCTTCTCGCCGAGGGGCATTACCCCGGGCACCTCTCGACTGATTGGCGTGGTGCTGGCGGTCGTGATCGACGGCCTCCTCTTCGGCTTGGCCCACGGCGAATTGGTCCAGCTGGCTGGCTTGGCCATCTTCGGCATGATTCTCGCTGCCATTTCGTATAAGACCGGACGTCTCGGCATGAACATGGTGGCTCACGCCTCGTTCAACCTGGTGGCGGTAATCGCCATTCTGGGTCAGCGTGGTGGAGGTGTGATCCACTGAGTCTCATGTCTGACGCGCCGGAACGGGAGGCGGCCAGCCCGCCCGCCGCCGCCCGGCCGAAGCGCTCCTTCATGCCCCGAATGCCTTCGTACGATCGCCTGTGGCCGGCCCTCATCACCTTCCTCTGTGTTGCTGTCGTCATTGTGGTCACGCTGTGGCGGCTGCATCCGAGCCTGCTGTTCTCGCTCTCGACCCCCACCGGTGGCGACAACGGCGGGCACTACGCGCTGCCGGCATTTCTGAAGTCGGGACTGTTGACCCACGGTCAGCTGACCGGCTGGGATCCCGAGTGGTACGACGGCTTCCCCCTCTATACCTATTACTTCGTCCTGCCGGACCTCCTCGTGGCCCTGGCCAACTGCATCCACATCCCCTACGAGTTGGCCTTCAAATGGGTGACCGTCCTGGGGTCGATCCTGCTGCCGGTCGTCGCTTGGGCCATGGGTCGCTTGTTTGGAATGCGTCGAGCTTTCCCGGGGGCGATTGCTGCGCTGTCGCTCTGCCTGCTCTTCGATTACACGTTCACCATTTACGGCGGCAATCTCTTCTCGACGCTGGCCGGTGAGTACGCCTATTCGCTGGGCATCGCCCTGGCCCTCCTGTTCATCGGCCTCATGGCCTACGGGCTGCGGACCGGGAAACACCGGGTCTTGGCGGCCATCGTGTTGGCGCTCTGCCTGCTGGCTCACGTCGTGCCGGGCCTCTATGCCCTGGTCGGCGGCGGCCTGTTGGTGCTGATGGAGATGCTGCCGAAGTCGATACGTCCGCACGACGGGTGGCGATCCATTTCGTCCGACGCAGGTCGTGCCATCGACGATTGACCGGGCCCAGGCGTTGTGGTGGGGCGTCTCGACCATTGGCATCGGCATCCTGTTGGTCGGCTTCTGGTGGGTGCCGTTCGGACTCGAACAGTCGTACTCCAACTCCATGGGCTACGTGAACATCCACACCTACGTGGCTGTCCTGTTGCCGGAAGCCGACTGGTGGGCGCTGGTGCTGGCCGCCCTTGCCGCCGTGGCTGCCTTCGTCATTCGCAGCCGGTTCGGCATCTTGATGTCGCTCCTGGCTGGCCTCAGCGCGCTGGCCGTGATCTTCGATCCGCAGGCCACCCTCTACAACGTCCGCTTCCTGCCGCTGTGGTTCCTCTCCATCTACCTGTTGGTCGGGTGGGGCGTGGCGGCGGCGGTGACCGGTCTGACGGATCTGTGGACCTGGTGGCGCTACCGGCCGGAGTCGCCCCGGGCGTATCTCGCCCCGTTCACCCTCTCGGCCAGTGACCTGCCCGAAACCAGCGGATTGTCGAGTCGGTCCGGACCATCGTGGCCCGTGGCCGGAGTGTTCGGCCCATTGGTGGCGCTGCTGGTGGCGGTCGGCGTGGTGGTCACTCCGTTTGTCGTGTCCTACAACGGCATGCTGGACCTCGGGATCACGCCGGGCGCCAACCAGGTCACCAACTGGTCCAGCTACAACTACAAGGGCTACCAGAACATGGCGGCCTATCCGGAGTATCGGGCCGTCATCTCCACCATGGAGAAGGTGGGGAAGCAGTACGGGTGCGGGCAGGCCATGTGGCAGTACGACCCGAGCCTGGGCCGTTTCGGGACCACCATGGCCCTGATGTTGCTGCCGTACTGGTCGAACGGGTGCATCGGTTCGATGGAGGGGCTGCTCTTCGAGTCATCGGCCACCACCCCGTATCACTTCATCAACCAATCCGAGCTGTCGGTCACCCCGTCGGAGCCCCAGGTTGGACTGGACTACTCGTCGCTCAATGTGGTGGCCGGGATCCAGCATCTCCAGCTCCTCGGCGTGAAGTACTTCATGGCCTCGAGTCCCCAGGTGCAAGCGGAAGCAGCGGCCGACCCTCAGCTGCGCCAAGTCGCCTCGACCGGGCCCTGGACTTCCACCACGGCCGGTTCGACCACCACCACCACCTGGGACATCTACCGGATCCTGAACTCACCCGAAGTCGTCGGGCTGTCCAATGAGCCGGCCGTCGAGACCGGCATCAAGCCCGGGCAATCATCATGGCTGCAGCCGTCCGAGGACTGGTACAACAACCCAACTCGCTGGACGGTGGAGCTGGCGCAGAGTGGCCCGCCCTCCTGGCCGCAGGTGCCCATCGGCGATCCGAACCCGCCCCAGGTGCACTGTGCCCAAGGCCAAGGTGACGCAGGTCAAGGAGAGCGACAACTCGGTCAGCTTCCACGTCGACCGGGTGGGTTCGCCCGTGCTGGTCAAGGTGTCCTACTTTCCCAATTGGCAGGCCTCCGGCGCCACCGGCCCCTACCGAGTCACCCCGAATCTGATGGTGGTCGTGCCCACCTCACACGACGTCACGCTGCACTACGGGGCCACTTCGGCCAATCGGCTGGGCGAGCTGTTCACCCTGGCCGGAATCATCTGGCTGCTCTCGCCGTTGTGGTGGCCCCGCCTTCGGCGTCGGCGCACTCGATCGTCCCGGGGACGCCTCCAGGCACCCTAAGGTTGCGGCCGTCATGACACGTATGGATCAGGTCTTCAAGGCGTACGACATCCGAGGCACGGTGCCCGACCAGTTGGACGCCGCCATGTGCCAAGCCATCGGTCGAGCCGTGGCTCGTTTTGCCAAGACGCCGCAGATACTGATGGCTCGGGACATGCGCGAATCAGGCGTGGAACTCTCCAGGGCGTTCGCCGACGGCGTGCGCTCGGAAGGCGTCAACGTCATCGACCTGGGTATGGCGTCGACCGACTTCCTCTACTTCGCCTCCGGCCACCTCGACTCGCCGGGTGCCATGTTCACTGCCTCACACAATCCGGCTCAGTACAACGGGATCAAGCTCTGCCTGGCCGGCGCCAGCCCCATCGGCTCTGACACCGGCCTGACCGAGATTGAGGCGACCGCCGAAAGCCTGCTCGGCTCACCATTGGGCGAACTCACCGGTACGTGGACCGAGCAGAACCTGTTGCCCGAGTGGGCAGCGCACGTCATCTCGTTCGTCAATCGCGACGCCCTCCGGCCGCTGAAGGTGGTGGCCGACACGGCCAACGGTATGGGTGGACTGGTCGTCCCCACCGTGTTCTCGCACTTGCCGTTCTCGGTCGACATCTTGTTCCCCGAACTCGACGGCAACTTCCCCAATCATCCGGCAGATCCCATTCAGCCTGAGAACCTGGTCGACCTCAAGGCGGCGGTGTTGGCGCAAGGTGCCGACATCGGACTGGCCTTTGATGGCGACGCCGACCGCGTCTTTCTGGTCGACGAAAAGGCGCAACCTGTATCTGGATCACTTACCACTGCACTGGTGGCGGCCTCAATGCTCAAGAAGCACCCGGGCGAGACCATCCTCTACAACCTCATCTGCTCGCATGTGGTGCCAGAAATCGTGACCGAAATGGGTGGCACGGCAGTGCGCACCCGGGTTGGTCACTCCATCATCAAGAAGGTCATGGCCGAAACGGGCGCCATCTTCGGCGGCGAGCACTCGGGTCACTATTACTTCCGCGACAATTTCCGAGCCGACTCGGGCATCATCACCGCCCTGCTCGTGCTGGAGCTGCTGAGCGAGAGTGACAAGCCGCTGTCGGAACTGCTCGAGCCCTTCCAGCGCTACACCGACTCGGGTGAGATCAACACCGAAGTGACCAGCCCGAAGGCGACGGTCGAGGCCATTGCTGCACATGAGCAGGCCGCCGGCGCCACGACCGACTCCCTGGATGGGCTCACGGTTGACCACGGCGAGTGGTGGTACAACGTGCGGCCCTCGAACACCGAACCTTTGCTGCGACTCAATGTTGAAGCGAAGACACCAGAACTCTGCGACATGCATGTGCGCGATGTGCAAGAGCTCATCGCCCGATTCTCGAACCAATCCTCGTAATCCAAAGGAGAGGGATATGGCCCTAGACCCGTTGTTGCTCGATGTTTTGGCGTGCCCCGTCGACAAGGGCCCCTTGCTGTGGTTCGAAGACGAGGAGATTCTCTACAACCCTCGGCTCCACCGCAGCTATCGGGTGGTTGACGGTGTCCCTGTTCTTCTGGTGGAAGAGGGCGCCGATGTGGGCGACGCTGAACACAAGCGCCTGACGGCCAAAGCAGAGAAGGACGGCGTGCGCGCCACCGGCCCCGTCGAGGGGTGAGTTTTCCCGACTATCTCGACACCCTTGGGATCTGGGAAGCCACCGCCGGTTTCCCGGAACAGCTCGACGCGTCGAGAACAGCCACGGCAGATTCGCTGGGCGACCTGTCACTGCCTGATCTCAATGACATCTCGTCGGTGGTCATGTTCGGCATGGGGTCGAGTGGCATTGCTGCCGATGCCGTGGCGGCATACGGCCTTCCGGTCACGGCTCGGCCCATCCTGGTGGGCCACAGCTTCGACGTTCCGAGTTTCGTAGGGCCAGACACGCTGGTCGTGGCTATTTCGCATTCCGGCACCACCGCCGAGACCCTGGCCGCAGCCGAATCGGCGCTGGAGCGCGGTGCCTACGTCCTCACCGTGTCCGATGGCGGGGCACTCTCAACTCTGGCTTCGTCGACCGATGTGCTCCACCTGGCCAGCGCACCGGGGCTACCGGTCTCCAGAGTGGCCCTGCCCTCGCTGGTCATCCCGGTGGTCATGGCGTTGGCCCAGATCGGCGTGCTGCCTGACATCGAATCCGCTCTCGACGCATCCCACGAAGTACTGGCCAGACGTAGGGATGCATTCCTGGCTTCGGACAATGAAGCAGAGAAAGTGGCTCGGACGATCGGTCGAACCATTCCGCTCATCTATGGATCGAGCGGGGTCGTTGCCGTGGCGGCTGAGCGATGGAAGGCGCAAGTCAACGAGTACGCCAAAACACCCGCTTTCTTCTCGGTGCAGCCTGAGCTTTCGCACAACGAAGTGTCGGGTTGGGGCCAACACGGTGACATCACGCGACAGATCCTTTCCTTGGTCACACTGCGCTATTCCGAAGAGCTTCCCGAAATAGATCGCCGATTTGCCGCCGTGCTCGAAGCGACCGACGAAGTCATGGCCAACGTCATTCCAGTGTGGTCGCAGGGAACAGACGACCTGAGCCGCTTCTTCGATCTGGCCTTCTTCGGTGACATGGTCGCCCTCTACCTGGCCGGCCGAGAATCGATCGATCCGGGACCCGTGGCGACCGATGGGCTACTGGCTCAGCCTTCGGCATAGCTGAGGACCGGCTAGCCCGACGTGGCCAATCACCGTGTCGTAGGGTGCAGTGAAGGACAATCCTGCTCAGTCGGAGTCCGATGTGGTCCTTCAGGCTTGGCGCGGCACCTCGTGGTGCCCGTCAGACCAAAGGAGGATCATGACCGATACCGACTCGCTCACCGTACGAGATCAGCTGGATGCTCACCACACGCCGGAAACCAATGGACGGATTCCGGTATGCCGGCGCTGCGGTGCCCGGACCGATGGTCCCGAAGGATTGCACCACTCCGTGGCCGAGAGCCAGGTGGCTCGTTCCACCGAATGGCTGGTGGCCCAGTCCAGATTGCGTGACATCGAGAGCGCTCGAGTCCAACGAGCGACCTAAGCAGCTCGCAATACGAATTAGTCGGGCAGTATTCGGATGTAGGTCCGGTCGAATTCTCCGTTTCGGTGGATCACCTTTTCATCGGTCAACCGAGCTTCGTCCGAGACAATCCGCGGCATGCCCAGCGTGGTGGTGGCCCGGCTCATGGCCAAGTAGTTGCGGACGCGTTGGGCCAGTGAAAAGAAGTGATCCCCATCTTCGGGACTATCACAGGCAGTGCCCGCCATTTCGAGCGCATCGGCGGCCTCAATGAGAAGACCCATGCCAGTGTCGAATGCTGATGCCATCAGTTGCCGCCGAAGAGAGTGGAGTGGCAAGTCGGACAGGCCCACCACTTGGATGTAGGAGCAGCCGAAACCTCATCCGGGAAAAATTCTCGGCATCGGCCACACTGGCGAGTGGGAGCCTGGTCGGGGGCAGGCGCAGGACTAGGGGAGTGTTCAGTCGTACTGGGTCCCATTGGGACTCTCGATCTTGTCCCCGTCAGCGAGGACACTCGTGCTCTCGGTGAGCAATTAGGAGGGTACTCGCCACCGGGTCACTTTCCGGCGCCGGTGGACTACTCGAGTCGCTCAATGAGCCATTTTGGTCCGACCACTCCAGCGCCCAAACTCTCGGCCCGCCCCCGTAGTTCACGATCAGCCGTCACCAGCGTGACCTGGTCCGGGGCATCAGAAATCAGCGCCACCAGCATGTCGTCCCCGCTTCCGGGAGCGTGGTGGACGAGCACTCCATCCACCAGGCCGGATGGCACCCCGGCGCACGACTTCCCTTCCAGGACCACCGTGACCGGCCCGGTCAGCTGGCCCGAAGCTATGGCCAGTCGCATTTGATCCACGAAGGTGCGAGCTGCTCCGGGGCGATCGCGCCACCACCCGGTCGGGCGGGATCCGATGACATTGGCTGCGTCGACGAGGAGCACTGCTCCAGTCTGAACGGTGGACGGGGGGATCGGAAGTGATTCAGGCGCCTTCTTACTGAACCGTTAACGTCGCGCCTCCATGGGGGAGTGCTTCGGGCCAGAATGGTCCATGGAGCACAATCCAGCAATCGCTCTCGCCCTCTTCAGCCATCGATAAGGATCTTGTTATGTCGCCCTCCGGAAGTTCTGTCCGCCATATCGGACACAAAGCCCGCTTCGCCGAAGCCGTCACCCAAATCGACAATGAGTTGGAGTTCAACTCTGGTGTCGCGGTAGCGGCCCGGCGAGACGAAGTGG
The DNA here is from genome assembly GCA_963730785.1 of uncultured Acidimicrobiaceae bacterium. Lineage (GTDB taxonomy): Bacteria > Actinomycetota > Acidimicrobiia > Acidimicrobiales > RAAP-2 > Bog-473. The sequence continues at coordinate 130,832 of CAVSTF010000016.1, read as the reverse complement.
TGGCTGCGGCGCGGGATGCCTACGGACCCACCGAGGACTTCCGGGGCATCCGCGATGCCTGGGATGCCGTGTTCCCTGATGGCGTCTACAGCTCAGAGGCCTTGGCCAAAGCGAAGCGCATGATGGCTTAAGCATCTACTACGAAACTTCACCCGATGGCATCGAGTGCGGCCGCATCCAACTCGAGATCGGCCGCCGCCAAGTTCTCCTCCAGGTGAGCCAGCGACGACGTGCCCGGAATGAGCAGCACGTTGGGCGAGCATTGCAAGAGCCAAGCCAGAGCCACTTGTGCCGGTGTCGTATGGAGTCGGCTCGCGGCGTCCTTCACCGCTTCCGAGTTCAGTACGGGATTCGAAGGGTTGAATGCTGAACCCAGCGGAAAGAACGGGACGTATGGCACGCCATCAGCTCGGCAGGCATCGAACACGGCCTGGTCGGAACGATCGATCAAGTTGTAGGCGTTCTGCACACAGGCGATCTCTGTCGTCGATGTTCCGAGAGCGTATTCCTCACTGTTGACGTTGCTCAGACCAATCGCGCCAATGAGCCCTTCCTCGCGAAAGGCGATCATGGCGTCGAGTTGTTCGGCGAACGGCACATCGCCGTCAGGATGGCGGCGCAGGTTCACTACCGGGATTTGTTCGAGTTCAAGCGACGCCAGGTTGGCCAAAATCCCGGCCCGCAAGTCGACCGGTCGCTGAGCTTCAATCCAGTGACCTTCGTCATTGCGTGCGCCCCCGACTTTCGAGACCAAGACCAGGTCTTCAGGATATGGAAACAGCGCTGAATGAATCAGTTCATTGGCCACGTCGGGTCCGTAGAACTGGGCGGTGTCGATGTGGTTCACACCGGCCTCTATCACTCGACGCAACACCGCAATGGCTGCGTCTCGATCCTTGGGTGGTCCGAACACGCCTGGTCCGGGAAGCTGCATGGCGCCGAAACCCATTCGGCGCACCGGCCGACCGGCCAGTGGGATCGATTCGTTGGTCATACGGTCAATATATGGCTGACCAATCACGAGCGAGCAGGCCGTGGCAGTATGCGGACATGTCGACCGAACGCATGGAAGTACAGCGGACCATCCCCTCCGATGCAGCGGCCATTTTCAAGGTGCTTTCGGATCCCCAGGGCCATGTCGACATCGACAGTTCGGGCATGCTCATGGATGCCACCGGCGATCCGGCCAAGGCAGTTGGGGACACCTTTGTGGTGCACATGGACCGTGAATCGCTCAATGACTACCCAATGGGTTTGTACGACGTCACGGTGACCATCACAAAGTTCGAGCAGGACCGGGAAATCGCCTGGACGATTCTCGGACAGATCCGACCCCAGATCGGACACGTCTACGGCTACACCCTCGAACCAACTGAGGGTGGGACGCTGGTGACCTCGTATTACGACTGGTCGAACATCGATCCCGTATGGAAGGAAGCCGGGATCTTCCCGGTTATTTCCGAAGTTGCCTTGCGGGCCACCCTGGGCATTCTGACCAGGAAGCTCGCCCGCAGCTGATCACCCAGCTGATCGGCAGATCACGCCCAACGTCGCAGAGATGGTGCACCGGATCGTGAATCAAGTACCGGCCGAAGCTGTCGACCTGGAAGATCGAGCCGTCGCTTCGGGTTCCCTCACGATCCCACTGTGGGCCCGAGACTCCATCGAAGCTTTGCGCCAACGTTTCGGCAGCGGCTGACAACGCGCCGGATACCGTCATCGGGATCTTGTTCGTTGTAGCGCTCGGCGATCGCCGTTTCGTCTTGGTCCCAATTTGGATACGTGGGATTGTCCTGTGTCAGCATGAGTTCGAGGCGGTGTCGGAAGAGCACAAAGACATCGCGGACGTGGCAGGCGTACTCCAGCGGCGACCAGCGATCATCACTGGTCCGCCGCCGGAGTTGCTCAGTTGGTAGCGAGAGGATGCGGACCCAAGCGGCCGCGTTCTCTCGAATGAGTGATCCCATCTCCTCGCGTTGCACCGTGGCGGCATCAAAGCCACATTCTGGGCAGGCGCGTTCGAGCACCCACGTCCAGTTCTTGTCATCGGGCACGATGGGCATCGGTGGTCGGACGAAGGAGTGAATACTCCGCCGAACTAGTTCAGACGCTCGACGATCATCGCCATGCCCTGACCGCCGCCGACACACATCGACTCAAGACCGAAGGTCTTGCCGGTGTCCTCCAGCGCGTTCAGCAGCGTGGTCATGATGCGAGCGCCGGTCTGCCCGAAGGGGTGACCGAGGGCAATGGCGCCACCCTTGATGTTCAACTTGTCGTAGCTGATCCCAAGGTGCTTGGCCGAAGGAATGACCTGAGCGGCGAAGGCTTCGTTGATCTCAACCAGATCGATGTCGTCAATGGTCATGTTGGCCCGACCGAGCACCTGGCGGATGGCCTCAACTGGTCCGAGTCCCATGATCTCCGGGTTCAGGCCGCTGACCCCGCTGGCCACAATGCGAGCCAAGGGCGTGATGCCCAGTTGCTTGGCCTTGGTGTCGCTCATCACAATGACGGTGGCGGCACCGTCATTGAGCGGGCAGGCGTTGCCGGCCGTCACTGTTCCACCCTCGCGGAACACGGGCTTGAGGCCAGAGAGGCCTTCAAGGTTGGTGCCGGCCCGGGGCCCGTCGTCCTTGGTAACGACCGTGCCGTCTTCCAGGGTGACCGGAATGATCTCCCGCTCGAAGAAGCCGTTCTCCTGTGCCTCGACGGCCCGGTTCTGGGAACGGACCGCGAACTCGTCCATTTCCGCTCGGGTCACGCCTTCGAACTCGGCGACGTTCTCGGCCGTCTGACCCATGGCGATGTAGACGTCGGGCAGGCCGGCCAGCGGGGTCCAAGGCTCGGTGACGGCCGGTGTGCGCTGGGCGGTGCGGGCTTCGGCGTCGGCGAAGAGGGGGTTGTGGGGGCCGGTGTCCGAGGCGCCGTACATGTAACGACTCACGGTCTCCACGCCACCGGCGATGAAGACATCACCTTCGCCGGCGCGGATGGCGTGGGCGGCCATGCGGATGGTCTGCAGCGACGACGAGCAGTATCGATTGACCGTGACACCGGGCACGTCGGCCAAGCCGGCCAGGATGGCGGCCACGCGAGCGATGTTGTAGCCAGCCTCACCGCCGGGCTGTCCACAGCCCCACAGCACGTCTTCGACGGTGTTGGGGTCGAGCTGGGGCACCTTGGCCAGTACTTCCTTGATGACCAGTGCGCTCAGGTCGTCCGGACGGCAGCTGACCAGTGAGCCCTTGTTGGCCCGCCCGATGGGGGTGCGGCCAGTGGCGACGATGACGGCTTCAGGCATGTTGACAGGCTCCTCAGTTCGTTCGAAATCTCGGGATCTCGCCCGAGGCCGACAGCAGGTTACTGGTTGGTAGCAATAGTCACTTCAGTCGTCCCATTGGCTACCGGCAAGAGCCGGACTGTAACGTGTTCTATTGCGCAGGAGGGGGGTGCACCACCACCCAAAATGTGGCATCGACGTGGGGCGTCAGCCGAGCTGCCCGCCCCGGGAGGGACATCATGGAGATCTCGTACACCGAGGAGCAGCAGGCGCTCAAGAACGAACTGCGCGCCTACTACCAGCAACTCCTCACCCCTGAGCTAGAGGCGGAGCTGGCCCATGCCGGCGGCATCGGTCCAGTGGTCCGCAAGGTCGTGAAGCAGATGGGCACCGACGGTTGGCTCGGCATCGGCTGGCCCAAGGAGTGGGGTGGCCAGGGCCGATCCGCCATTGAGCAGTTCATCTTCTTCGATGAATCGATGCGCAGCGGCGCTCCGGTGCCGATGCTCACCATCAACACCGTTGGTCCGACCATCATGAATTTCGGGACCCAGGAGCAGAAGGAATTCTTCCTGCCCAAAATCCTGGCCGGTGAAATTCATTTCTGCATTGGGTACACCGAACCCAACTCGGGTACCGACCTGGCCTCGCTGACCACCAAGGCCGTGCGAGACGGCGACGAATACATCATCAACGGGTCGAAGATCTACACCAGCCTGGCCGGCGACGCGGATTACATCTGGCTGGCCACTCGCACCGACCCCGATGCGCCGAAGCACAAGGGCATCTCGATGTTCGTCATCCCCATGAATACGCCAGGCATCCGCGTGGTGCCCATGAAGCTCCTGGGCGACCACAACATCAACTACACCTTCTACGAAGACGTTCGGGTACCGGCCACCAGTTTGGTGGGTGGAGAGAATCAGGGCTGGAACCTCATCACCAACCAGCTCAACCACGAACGAGTCACCCTGTGCTCGCCCGGCATCATCGAGCGCGTCCTTACCGACGTACGGGCCTGGGCGCAGTCGACCAAGTTGCCCGACGGGCGACGGGTCATCGATCAGGAATGGGTGCAGGAACACTTGGCGCGCGTCCATGCCGAGCTTGAATTTCTGCGACTCATCAACTGGAAGGTGGCCTGGCAGGGTACCCAAGGGCACCTCGACGTCGCCGACGCATCGTCCATCAAGGTATTCGGCACCGAGTTCTACCTGCGGGCCTTCCGCTTGTTGATGGAGATCCTTGGACAGGCGGGCTACCTGACCCGTGGCTCACCCGCTTCGGTGGTGGCCGGCCGTCTGGAAATGTACGCCCGTTCGATGATCATCCTGACCTTCGGCGGCGGCACCAACGAGATCCAGCGGGACCTCATCGCCATCTTCGGCCTCGGCATGCCGCGGTCCCTGCGCTAACCACGATCGACTGAGAGAGAACGCACAATGGATTTCAACTACAGCGAAGAGCAAGAAGCAGTCCGTGATCTGGCGGGACGAATCTTCACCGAGCGAGCCACCCATGATCGCTTGAAGGAGATCGAACTGGCCGGCGCCGAGGAAGGTCCCTTCGACCGTGAACTCTGGACCGAACTTGCCGGAGCAGGTCTCCTGGGCATTCACCTGAGCGAAGACGTTGGAGGCTCGGGCCTCGACTTTGTGGCTGCCTGCCTCGTCATTGAAGCGGCCGGCAAGACGGCGGCCTACGTGCCAGTGGTGGAGACCATGGCCTATGGCGCCGCCGCCATTGCTCAATTCGGTACCGAGCTACAGCAGAAGACGTGGCTGCCCGGCGTGAGCAGCGGCGAAACCATACTGACGGCCGCTCTGGCTGAACTGGCCGGCGAAGTCATTCTGCCCGGGGGGTCGACCCCGTTGACCACGGCGACCGCACAAGCCGATGGTTCCTGGGTGATCGATGGGACGAAGGCCTGCGTACCCGCCGCCTTTGTGGCCCAGGCGGTATTGGTTCCGGCAACGCGAACCGTCAGCCGACGGAACGTCGTCCGGCTGCGGTGTCTTCATTGTGCCGATCGCCACTCCTGGGCCTGACCCTGCACCTCCAGACCACCACTTCCGGGCGGCCCGAGGCCATTGCAGAGTTCGCTGGCGTAAAGATCGCGGCGGACGGCCAGCTCGGCGGCGACGGTGCCGACGGCGAGGCGATCGTGACGTTCATTTCCGAACACGCCATGACGGCGCTGTGCATTCAGGAGGCCGGGGCCTGTGCATCGGCACTAGCCCTCACGGCCGAGTACACCAAGACGCGAGAGCAGTTCGAGAAGCCGATTGCCACCTTCCAAGCAGTGGGGCAGCGGGCCGCCGACGCCTATGTCGACACTGAAGCCATCCGCCTTACGGCGTGGCAAGCCGCTTCACGTCTGGCTGAGGGATTGCCCGCGGCATCCGAGATAGCGGTGGCCAAGTACTGGGCCGCAGAAGGTGGTCAACGGGTGGTCCATGCGGCGTCGCACCTGCACGGTGGCGTCGGCGTCGACCGGGATTACCCGCTGCACCGCTTCTTCTTGCTGACTCGGCAGATTGAGCTGACGCTGGGTGGGGCCAACGAGAGCCTGCGCCGCCTCGGCCGGATTCTCGCTGACGAGCCTGTCTAAGACTTGGGAGCAGCCAAACCCAGTCCGTAGCCAGCTAGATACGACCCAGCCTCGACATGACGGGGAAAGCGGTTCGCCAATTCATGGAACGCGGGGGAGTGGTTCGGGTGGGTCAGGTGCGCCAACTCATGGACGAGCACTGCATCTAATACCCACTCCGGTACGACCCTGAGTCGGTGGGAGATTCGGATCTCCTTGCTATGAACCGAACAGGAACCCCATCGGGTGTTTTGATTCGTGACCCAGCGCACCGAGACTGGCTGTTTGCCAGTGAGGTACCGATTACTCAGCATGATCGATCGCCGAAGTAAGGCGTCATCTCCCTGAACGGTGCGCTTGCGGTTCTTGGAGACCAATCGGTCCACCAACCATTTGACCGTCTTCTCACGGTTGTCAGCACTGAGATGAGACGGGAGAGAGACCACGATTCGCCCTCCTACCCATTTGGCCTCGGAGGTCTTTCGGCGCCGCGTGCTGATCCGGACTTCCACTTCGGGCCAACCATTCATCGGAGAGACCGGCTGGGCATCATGGACAGGTTCCTCGTGAAAAGGGGCCTCGCCGGGCTCACCCCACGCATCGTCAAATTCCCGTTCGGCCAAATCGTCGAAGGGGTCGGGGCCGTCCAGGTCGAAGAGTGTCACCCCTGCATTGTGGTCCATCGCTGTCACAAGTCGGTGACTGCTTAAGGATCTCCTGCTCAATCTGGTTTTCGTGGGGCGTGACGTCCCCGTTCCCACCCTCGGTCAGTCTCAATCAGTTCCTGGTGATGCACAGTGCCCTGTGCTCGATTACCTGTGCACGATGCTGGGCTTGCACTGTTAATAAGGGATTCGAACCCCAAACGCTGCCCTAGCGCTCGCCAAGGAGCCCTGTTAAGGCATCTCCTGGATTTACCCCCAGGAAGGGTTGGAACTCGCCTCGATACCTTCCTACCGACTTCTCACGCCCCCACTCACTCTTCGATTAGGTCAGTCGTCCAGTTCACTTGTTGGATTTGTACATCGAGCTCTCGCACACGTCGAGCCATGTCGGCTGCCTGATCTCGGAGAACCTTAACGTCAAGATCTGAAACTACTTTGAGCTCGGATCGCGTGGATCGCATGACGAGTCCACGTTGACCTGCACCCGATGCTGCATCAGCCGCACCCGTGTAGAGGGAGTACCGCAAACGCAACACATCGCGTTCAGCCAGCGCGTCCGACATCGTTCGTCCATCAGATATCAACATGACCGAGTTGGTGCGGTTGATCTGACGAATGAGACGCTCAAGATCATCGAGAACTGTGCTACAAGTTCGTATCAGCTCCACAGCATTTTCAGGGGGAGTTTCACCTTCTTGAAAGCGAGCATTAGCTCCGATACGTGCTCTCAGTTGCTCGAATGTCCGATTGCGGTCGGCCCTGAACGAAAGTGCTTCGGCTAGCTTCATTTCTGCCCCCACCAGCTCACTAAGAACTCACAAATGTTGGCGAAGGAGCGGTGAGCTCGGCTGGGCGGCCCCAATCGTTCCACCTCGTAGTAAATCGGGTTCCTTTTGCAACTACCCGATACTCGAAGGGAAGGACCTTCCCCGACGTGGTGACGTACAACGTGGCCGTTCCAGCCGGCGATTGCGCCGTAGCTGGAACGTGACCATTAATCGGCCGCACCTTGTGACCATTTATCGAAACAACGTTGCCCATTGTGAGAGTGCCAGTCATGGACACTTGTTCGAAATCAGAGGTAAGTGTCACGGCGCCGCTAACGGTCGAAAAGCCTGGATCGCTAGGTTTGAGTTCGATCCACTGATTGGCGTACTTCTGAGGATCGCTCTTCGAGATTTCGAAATAGTTCTTAATCGCCGCTTCGTCACCGTATAGATATGCATCTCCATTGAGGACCAAGACTCTGCCGTGAGCACCGTCTGAAACGATGACTTGGCGCCCTTCGTTTGTCCCGACGTCATTGACCATGGAGAGCGAGTGCCCCGAATCATTAGCGGAGACCGTTTCGTGCACCCAACCCGACCCGACCGCGTCACGAATGGCAAGGGCCATCAACACGCGAGGTGCCGACGAGGGGGCCGATGCTGAAGCAGCCGTACCCCACGACGTGATACCCACGGCCAGCGCACAGGCGCAAAGCAACCATTCCCGATGTCTCTTCACTAACTTCCCCCAATCGAAATCTGGCCGGACGAGGAGAAGCCTCCACCTCAACCGCCTTCGTCAGGAAAATTTCATGTCCAAGAAACGCGTTGCCGTGGCGAAATGGTTGCTACTAGGTGGCATGTCCGATCCGCAATCCTGGGCAATGGTGATAGCTCTTGCCCTGCCTAAGTGGTGCCGACTTCTTGGAATGGACCACGTTGCGGGCTCCTAGCGGTGGATGGAACGCTCGGTTCTAGCTTGAGCTCCGGCGTGGATGCCGGCACGTCGGCCGAAGAATGAACCGTCGCCGAGACTGATGCCGCTGGCGTAGTGCTGAGCAGCCAGGCTGGCAGAGGTTCGGCCTACGGCATAAAGACCAGAGATGGGCTGACCCGAGCGGTCGAGTGCGGCACCGTTGGCGTCGGTAGTGAGTCCGCCGAGCGTGAAGGTCGCATAGATGGCGTCGTGGTCGACGCGCAGATCGATAGCGCCAAAACCCGTTGCCGGCGGCAGACCAATGGGCTGTAGATAGGGAGCGCGCTTGTGGAAGATCGGATCTTCACCGCGAGCCGCAGCTTCGTTGTAGTCACCTACCGTGCGTGCCAAGAGCGGCGGGGGGAATGCCGAGGTCAATGGCCAATTCCTCGGGGGTGGCTGCGGCGTAGCCGATTCGCAGTCCGATGACGTTGCGCTCGTGGATCACGTCATCGGTGATCATGTAGACAATTCCGTCTTGCTCGCGGAGGGCGTGGAGGCCAATTCGACCGGTGTAGGCGTCCTCATTGATGAACCGCTCTCCATGGCTGTTAACGAGGATCCCCCTGGCCAGGCGGTGGGGTGGCCCGAGGGGCAGCGCACACTCGAAGACGTCGAGCCTGGCTGCCTTCGAACCAGCGCCAACGCCCATACGGATCCCGCGACCGTCATCGGCCGGGGTACCGATCCGCCAGGCAGCATTGGGTAGATGAGCGAGCGGACAGTGTTCGGCCACCATCGCCTCGTTTTGAACGAATCCCCCTGTGGCCAAGATGACGCCGCCAAGCGCTCGAATAGAGCGAAGGCCGTCGTCGGTCGTTACCTGCACGCCCACCACACTCTCGCCCTCGACGATCAGTCGTTCGGCGCGGGCATCGGCAACCATTCGGGCGCCACTGGCGGATACGGCGGCTCCGAGGCGCTCCATTAGAAATCCACCAGCGGAGTCGATGCACTGCGGTTTGTGACCGCGCGGCACCGGAACCGAAATCTCGTCAAATGGGTAGGAGTCCTCTCCGCCGCTGAACAGCAGTCCAGAGTCATCGGCCGATTCACGATTCGGCTCGTCGCAGAATGCCGCCCGGAATGGCACGCCGACCGAGACCAACCAGTCGAAATGGTCCGTCGAGCCCTCGCAGTAAACATCAAGTCGATTGTCGTCAACGCCTGGTCCAAGAGCGGCTCGGAGGAACGAGGCCATGTTTTCCGACGAGTCCTGGAAGCCGCAGGCCTTTTGCAGGGCAGTGCCACCTCCCAGGTAGATCAGGCCGCCAGAGTGGGCCGAAGTCCCGCCGGGTACCGCACTCCGTTCAAACGCAAGTACGTCAGCTCCAGCCTGACGAGCGCCCAGGACCGCAGACGCACCGGCGACGCCCAGGCCAACGACGACCACGTCAACCGTGTCATCGAAGCGAAGATCTTTTACCTCAAGCGCCGGGATCGGCTCCATCCCTCTCCTTACGTCAAGGAGCAACGCTAGACCGTGTCACGTTGTCACATCCTCTGCGCGGTGGTCACCAAGTCACTCGCTTGAGTAACCTAGATGCGCTCATCTATTTGAGCGGCAACCTACGGGCAACCTCCATGCAACAAGGCCTCTTTATAGTGCCGCTTCGGGGGGCCTCGTAAGCGGTCCATTGAGGTAGGGGGTCGTCGTGTCCAAGGGCAAAGGATTTGCCGGAGGCCTTGTGTTGGGGCTGATCTTGCTGGCCACTACGTCGGTTGCTGCCGATGCAGCAAGCTCCGCGAGCCATAGGTCGAACGAGGTGCCGATTCCTGCTGGCACCAGCAAGTACGTCTGCTCAGCCCCGGTGCAGCCTGGTCAGGCTACGTGTCTGGCCCAGCGCCGAACGGATAGCTCCGCCACTCAAGAGTCGCCGACCAGAAGTGGAGGCGTATCACCGACTACGGCGACGACGTCGGCCACCACTCTTGGAGATGCAGGTGCCTACAGCCCTGCCTTCTTGCAATCCGCGTATAACGCTCCGTCTTCATCCAACGGCGTAGGCCAGACGGTAGCCATCGTCGACGCCTATGACGACCCCAATGCTGCCAGCGATCTTTCGTCCTACCGGACGTTTTTCGGAGAATCGGCTTGCACGACGGCCAGCGGCTGCCTTCGTAAGGTCAACGAGACGGGTGGAACCAAACTTCCCGCCAGCAGCAGCAGTTGGTCGCAGGAAATATCACTGGACCTCGACATGGTCAGCGCCATCTGCCCGAATTGTCACATCCTTTTGGTCGAAGCGAACTCGAGCAACTTCTCCGACCTCGGAACGGCCGTGAATGAAGCGGTCAAGCTCGGTGCCAATGTGGTCAGCAACAGCTACGGTGGGCCGGAGTTCAGTAGCGAAGGAACGGTCAATGCCGAGTACTACAGCCACCCAGGCGTGGCCATAACGGTGGCGGCGGGGGACAGTGGATACGGTGCCGAATATCCCGCCAGTTCGAACACGGTTACTGCCGTCGGAGGCACCACACTGCAACAAGCCACCGACACCGGATCACGTAGCGCCGTGGAGACCGTGTGGAACGGATCGGGAAGTGGCTGTAGCTCGTACGAGTCGAAGCCGGCGTGGCAATCCGATGCCGGTTGTTCGAATCGGATGGTCAATGACGTGTCGGCAGTGGGTGATCCCAACACCGGCGTCTGGGTCTATGACAGTTTTGGCGCCACCAGCAGCGGGGACTGGGGTGTATTCGGGGGCACGAGCGTGGCCACGCCCATAGTGGGGTCGATGTACGCGTTAGCCGACAACGCTCCGAGTGCCACCGCAATGAACTCGCTGCCATACGTCGCCCAGACAGCGCTGAACGACGTCACTTCGGGAAGCAATGGATCGTGCCCTTCGGCCTATTTCTGCAATGGCGAACTGGGATATGACGGCCCTAGCGGTTTTGGCACTCCGAATGGCGTTGCCGCCTTCTCGGTTGCCTCTCACGGTTCGCCTACCGCACCCGGTGTGCCGACCGGGCTGTCCGCCAGCTCCAGGCACCAAAACGGTCAATCTCTCGTGGTCGGCCCCGACGAATAGTGGGGGCTCGGCTGTCACGGGCTATGACGTGTACCGTGGCACCACGTCGGGAGCGGAGTCCTTCCTCACCAGCGTGGGTGTGGGAACCTCTTACAGCGATGCCAACATCACTAACGGCACCACCTATTACTACGAGGTGGCGGCAGTGAACGCCATTGGAGTGGGTGCAATGTCCAACCAGGCTTCGGCCACCCCCACTGCGCTGGCGGTGCCTGGTGCTCCCCAGCACCTCGCGGCGACGCCTTCTCGCCAGTACACGACACTGAGCTGGACGGCTCCCTCGAGTAATGGCGGTTCAGCGATCACCGGATATGCCATCTATCGGGGTACGGCATCTGGCACGGAGAAGCTCATCGCAACAACTGGTACCTCGACCACCTACCAAGATCGCACCGCTCCGAGAGGCACGATCTACTACTACGAAGTTGCGGCCATCAACGCGGTAGGCACGGGATCAAAGTCCAATCAGGCGGTTTCTTGAAGCCAGGCCGGCGAAGGTTCTATGGGGCAATGCCCCTGCTCCTGGCTGCACTGTTCCTTGGCGGCTGCGGTGGAAGTCCGCCGGACACGGCGTCAACTCACACGACTCATTCAACCGCTGGATCTCCCACATCACTACCGTCGACCACGAAGGTGACTGCGCCCGCAGGAACAGCGACGACCACGACGGCGTCCAACGCGCCAACTCCGGTGCAGGCCAGCGATGGCGGGTTGACGTTCGAAGTGACCTATGCGCCGAGTCATGCGTCGGTTGGCACGGCGGTGGTGTTCACCATTGTGGCGATGGCCACTCACGCCACGGGTGCGCTGCACTACATGGTGGCGTTCGGTGATGGAGGCAAGGCGAGCTGACGCCGTGCCGGAGTTCTGTTTGGCTGGGCCTGGCAAAACGGCCAGTGAGACCTGGACGCTTCCGCATTCGTACGCCGCTGCCGGTAGTTACAAGGTCTCGGTGACGGTCGCCGTGAATTGTTCGTCGGCCGCGGCTACGGCAACTGTTGACGGTGAGCCCGACCGCCAAGTGAGGTCGGGTTAGCCCAGGACCAAATCGGCCATGGTGCGCAGGGTGGCCGAGTCGCCGTTGATGAGCATGGTGGTGGCCCGGGATTCCCTCCAGGCCTCGAGGTCGTCGCGGATCTTCTCGACTGGGCCAACCAGGGCGATGTCCTCCACCATGGCGGTGGGCACGGCGGCGGCGGCGTCGTCCTTTCGCCCGTCGAGGTAGGCGTCCTGAATTTTGGTGGCCGCCTCCTCGTAGCCCATGCGGGCGAAGACGTCGAAGTGGAAGTTCATGTCCTTGGCCCCCATGCCGCCGATGTAGAGCGCCATGAAGGGACGGAAGCCGTCGGCCGCCGCCTCGACGTCATCGCTGATGACGGTGGGCGCGAAGGCCAACACCTCGAAGTCCTCCTTGGTGCGGCGGGCCGTCGGGCGGGCGAAGCCCTCGTCCATGGAGTGCCTCGAAGGAGGACATGGCCTTGGGGGAGAAGAAGATGGGGAACCAGCCGTCGGCGATTTCGGCCGCCAGGGCCACGTTCTTGGGCCCTCGGCGCCGAGAATGATGGAGATGTCGGGCCGCAGCGGATGCACGATCGGCTTGAGCGGCTTGCCCAGTCCGGTGCCGCCCGGGTAGGGCAGCGGGTAGTTCGGTCCGTCGTTGGTCACCGGGGCCTTGCGGGCCAGGACCTGGCGCACGATGTCGACGTACTCGCGGGTGCGGGCCAGGGGTGCCTTGAACGATTGTCCGTACCAACCTTCGACCACCTGGGGGCCGGAGACGCCGAGGCCGAGCACGAACCGCCCATTGGAGAGGTGATCCAGCGTGAGGGCGGCCATGCCCATGGCGGTCGGTGTGCGGGCACTCAGTTGGCAGAGCGAGGTGCCGAGGCGCACCTTCTCGGTTTGTGAGCCCCACCAGGCCAACGGCGTCAGCGCATCGGAGCCGTATGACTCGGCGGTCCATATGGAGTCGAAGCCGAGCTGCTCCGCCTCACGGACCAGTTCGACGGCATTGGGCGGTGGTCCCGAACCCCAGTAGCCCAGCTGCAATCCGATCTTCATGTGCTTCATGACCGACCTCCGCTCTCAGACCTTGGCCACATATTCGTCGGCGAACCACTTGATGGCGCCCAGCCGCTTCGACAGTGCCTCGTCTTCGGGCGTGTCGGGCGTCACGGGCACGAACATCCAGGGGGCGCAGACGAAGTCGGTCACACCAGCATCGAAGAACCGGCGATACATGTCGACATCGGGACGTTCGTTGAGTGACAGGTAGATGGAGAAGTCCTTCTCGTCTTCTCGGCCGGCCGCCTTGAGGGCAGCCCGTAGTTCGGCCAAGTGGGTCCAGGCATCCTCTTCGCTGTAGGCGCCGGCGGCGACCCAGCCGTCGCACAGGGCGGCCGTCCGGCGCAGGGCCACCGGGGAGTGTCCGCCGCCGATGAAGGGCACCGGCTGCGGTGGGGTGGGGCTCAATCTGGCACTCGGGCACGTCGTAGTAGGTGCCGTGGTGCTGCACCCAGCCGCCCTGCCAAAGGGCACGGAGGGCCACGATCATTTCGTCCAGGCGCTTGCCGCGGGTGGCGAAGTCCTGACCGGTCTGGTCGAACTCCTCCTTGCACCAACCGACACCGACGCCGAGGCGGACCCGATTGTCCGAAATGCACGGCGGTGGTGCCGACGGACTTGGCCACCGTGATGAGGTCACGGGCCGGGGCGATGTAGACGCCGGTGGTGAAGAGCAGGTTGGTGGTGACGGTGGCCAGCCCGGAAATGACACACATGGGATCGGGCCACGGCGTCTCGTGCTCCCAGCCCGGAGCGCCGTCTTCTCGAACCGAGTAGGTGTACTTGGATTCCAGCTCGCGTGGGTTGAACAGATGGTCGGATATGTAAATGCCGCCGTAGCCGAGGTCGTCGCAGGCCTGGGCGACCGGGACGGCCTGCCGAGTGGGCAGGAAGGTGACCGATTGGTGGAAGCGAGGGGAGTCGGACACCCGCGTCAGCCGGCCCGGGCCGGAATGGGGTTGCCGCCGATGGGCGCCGAGGGGGCGAAGGCGACCGGGATGTGCTTGGTCCCGTTGATGAAGTTGGACTGCAGGCGCTGAATATCGCCGTCCAGTCGGATGTCGGGAATGCGATCAAGCAAGCGGTCGAACATCACCATGATCTCCATCCGGGCCAGGTTGGCGCCCAGGCAGAAGTGGGGTCCTCCGCCACCGAAGGCCATGTGGTTGTTGGGGTTGCGGGTGATGTCGAAGGCGTTCGGGTTGTCGAACACCGTCTCGTCCCGGTTGGCCGAGGTGTGCCAGAAGACGACCTTGTCGCCCTCTTTGATGTCCTGACCACCGAACTCAATGTCCTGCTCGGCCGTGCGGCGGAAGTGCATGACCGGCGTCACGTAGCGGAGCATCTCCTCCACGGCACTCGGCAGCAGTGAGCGATCCTGGCGCAGCAGTTCCCACTGCTCGGGGTGATCGAAGAAGGCGTGCATGGCCCCGGACATCAGGTTCCGGGTGGTCTCGTTGCCGGCGACGATGAGGAGGAGGAAGAAGAGGTCGAGCTCAAGCTGGTCGAGCTTCTCGCCCTCGACCTCGGCGTCCAGCAGCACCGACACCAGGTCCTGGCTGGGAGCGAGGCGTCGCTTGGCCGCCAGTTCCTCGGCATAACTGAAGACCGCCACCGCAGCTTCACCGGCGGCATCCCCGGCGACCTGGTATTCGGGATCCTCCGAACCGATCATGCGGTTCGACCAGTCGAAGACCATGCGACGGTCTTCCTGGGGCACGCCCAACAGCTCGGCGATGACCAGGAGGGGGAGTTCGGCCGAGATCTCCTCGACGAAGTCGGCGGTGCCTTTTTCGCACACCGCATCGATGATGCCGTCGGCATACCCGACGATCTGGGCTTCCAGGTCGCGCACCATTTTGGGGGTGAAGCCCTTGTTGACCAGCCGCCGGTAGCGGGTGTGCATGACCGGATCCATGTTCAGCATCATCATTTGCTGCTGGACCAGCTGTTCGTCGTCCATGTCCCCGAAGAGGGCGGAACGGCGGGCCGAGGAGAAGTGCTCCCAGTCCCGGTTGACGGTGACGCAGTTGTCGAAGCCGGTCACGGCCCAAAAGCCGCCCCGGGGGGCGGTGGCTTCGGGGTGCCAGTACACGGGCGCCTCGTGGCGCAGCTGGGTGAACCAGTGGTGGGGCACGCCGGGGACGAAATTCCGTCCATCTATAAGGTCGATTTCCTCAAGACCCATCGGCCCCCCTTTGTGCGCTGCCGTAGCCTCCGTGGAGGCAATTACTAGAACGTGTGTCAGTGATCATACGCACAGGGGCGCCGCAGTGACCCGGCGACAGGGTGAGTGCGCATCCTGAATCTCGACTGGGTCGGTCGGCCGGTCCTAGATTGCCCATATGCGCTGTTGGCGGTCGGTGCTCGGGACGAAGGCTGGACGCACTTCGCCCGGACGCGTGCGGGGCGCGCCATGACCAATCCCGTTGGACTGGATGACGCCCCGGACGAGCGACGACACCTGACCGTCATGTTCTCCGACCTGGTCGGCTCCACCGAGTTGGCGGCGGCGATGGACCCGGAGGATCTGCACGAGGTCATTGAGACCTACCAGCGGGCGGTGGCCGCCGTGGTCGAGAGTCACGGGGGCGTGGTCGCCCAGTTCCAGGGCGATGGGGTGGTGGCCTACTTCGGCTATCCGGTGGCCATTGAGTCAGCCGGGCGTGACGCCGTGTCGGCCGGTCTGGCGGTGGTGGAGGCGGTGAGGGGGCTGCCCGATCGTCTGCCGCCCGAGCTCCAGGTACCCGATCTGCAGGCCCGGGTAGGGGTGCACACCGGCGAGGTGGTCATGGCCGCGGTGCGGGCGGGTGGGGCGAGCCGCATCGCCGACGTGTTCGGTGAAGTGCCCAACCTGGCGGCCCGCCTGCAGGGAGCGGCCGCGCCGGGGCAGGTGATCGTGAGCGACGTGACCCAGCGCCTGGTGTCGGGCTACTTCGTCATGGAACCGATGGGCGCGCTGACCCTGAAGGGCATCGGCCGAGAGATTCCGGCGTCCCTGGTGCTGCGCCACAGCTCGGCCCGCCGTCGACTCGAGACCGGGAAGTTGACCGGCTACGTGGCCCGGCGCCGTGAATCAGATTGGCTCCACGGTCATTGGGAGTCCGTGCAGGAGGGTCCGGCTCGCGCCGTGATGGTGATGGGGGAGCCCGGTATCGGCAAGTCGCGGCTCCTGCAGGAGTTCACGGGCGGCCTATCGGGGCGCGGATCTCCGGTCACCACCATTTACTGTGGGCTGCGGGACGCGCTCGAGTCCGCTCCGACCGTTCGAAGCGCTGATGGGCGAGGTGCCGGTGGCGCCCGAAGTGGCGGCCAACTGGGTCATGGAGCAGGCATCCGATCGTCCGTTGCTGCTGTTGATCGAAGACGTCCATTGGGCCGACCCGAGCACCATTGAAGTGGTGGGTCATGTGGCCCGCAGCGGACACCCGGTGCTCGAGGTGCTGACGGCCCGTCCCGAGTTCATTGACGATCATCCGAACGTGACGCCGCATCGCCTCGACCTTGGTCGATTGCAGCCGGACGACGCGTTGGCCGTGGTGACCGGCGTGCCCGGCGGCGACCAGTTGTCGGCCGAGGTGCAACAGGCCCTGGTTGAGCGGGCCGACGGGGTACCGCTTTTCCTGGAGGAGTTGACCCGAGCCGTGGCCGACGGCACGGCCGATCTCGAAGGCGGCCAGGGCATCCCGGCCACCTTGACCGAGGTCATCACCGCCCGGCTCGACCAGCTGGGAACCGCCAAGCGGACAGCCCAGCTGGCGGCCATCATCGGGCGGGCCTTCGACCGCGAGACCCTGCAGGCCGTGTCCGGACTCGACGCCTCCACCCTCGATGCGCACATTCAGCACCTCATCGATCAGGCCGTGGTCGAGCTGCCCGACGATGCCGGGCACATGTGGTTCCGCCACGCGCTCATTCACGAGGCGGCCTACCGATCGGTGCTGCGGCCCGAACGCCGGCGCGGCCCACTCCATGGTGGCCGACCAGATGGTGTCGGCCACCATGCTCGAGGCGCATCCCGAATCGGTGGCGTATCACCTGGGGGCCGCCGGGCGGGCGCCCGAAGCGGTGGATGCCTGGCGGCAGGCGGCCCGCCTGGCCCGTCGTAACGCACACTTCCGGGAGGCGGCCGGCCATGAGCGCGAGCTGCTGGACCTCGTGCGGTACTTACCCGAGGAGCGCCAGGAAGTGGTGGAGATGGAGGCGCGCAGTCGCCTGACCCTCTGCCTGACCGCGGTCGACCAGAGCGCACCGGAGGCCATGCAAGAAGGTCTGCGAGTCCAGGAACTGGCCCGCCGCACCGGCGACCGCAAGCAACTGCTGCGCAGCCTCCTGGTCCTGTTGCCCTGGTGGCAGGCCAACGCGGACTATCCGCACCATTGACAGAGCCCTGACGGAGGCGTTCGAGCTGACGGCGGAGTTCAGCGGACGCGGGCTCCGACATGATCCTCACCCAGTTCTCCGGCGCCTTCCGGATTTGGGAGGGCCGGGTGGGCGAAGGCGTGCGCGTGCTGGAGGCTTCGAACGAATCGGTGGGCTTCCCGCTGACCATGAGCCTGGAACACGTCCCACCGCAATCGCTGGCCGTGGCCGAAATCGTGCTGGCCGGCACGCGGATTGCCGCCGCCCTCGGCATGTGTTTGCTCGGGCGGATTTCGGAGGCCAATTGGATTCGAGATGACACCCAACGCTTCGCCGATGCCCGGGCCATCCCTCAGGCGCAGGCCGTCACGGCGGCCACGGGAGGCCTCATGGCCCAACTCGACGACGATCCTGAGTTGGTGCTGCGCCTCACCGAACAGGTGGGCCAATTCGAAGACGAGGTGTCCACCCGCCAGTGGCGGCAGTGGACGGCGGTGCTCCGCTGGTGGGCCGGGGAGGGTGACGAGGAACCGGAGGTTCCGGGACCGATGCTTCGTCCCGTACTTCCTCATGTTGATGGCCCAACACGAGAGCAAGTCGGTCGACGACGCGCTCGCCCTCTTGAACGAAGCCATGGCGACCGCAGTGGCAACCGGCGAGGAGTTCTGCCTGCCCTGAGATCATGCGCGTCCGAGGCAGCGTGCGTCGAAGCCACGGCGACATGCAGGGTGGCAATGAGGATGCCCGTTCGGCGGTGGCGACGGCCCGGCGGCTGGGCTTGGCCATGCTGGAGCTGCGGGCGCTGACCGATGTGGTGGCGCAGCCCGGGGCCTCGGCGGGGGAGCGGGTCGACCTGGCTGCGTTGGCCGATCGCCTGGCGGCTCAGGGCTCGTCACGCAGCCTGGACCGGGCCCGCGCCGTGCTGGCGAGCATGCCATGACGAGCCATACCTACAGCGACGAGGAATTGAATCGAATGCGGCAAGCAGGCCGACCCGCTGGGCGACCAGGTGGTGGAGGAGCACTACGCCCTGCTGGAGGACAAGAATCCCCGTCAGTTCCTGCGCTCGTTGATCGACGGTGAAGGGCTGGGTGGGTCCGAACCCGTGCAGGCCTATCTGGGGCGACCGTTTGACGCAGCCGGACTGGTTGGATCCGGTGAAGTTGGCGGCCGGTCAGAAATGCTTTGCCCGCTGGGGCTCGCACGTGTTCACTGCGCTGTATGCGGCAGCACTGCCGACCGCCTACGCCTGCCACCGGGGCGTGCAGGTGCTCGGGCTCACCTCACGGTTGGTGACCGACACCAAGCGACGGCTGAACGAGACGGCCCAGTTCCACCTCGATGTCATGAAATCCGATGGGCTGACCGACGGCGGTACGCGGTCTGAGCGACGTCCGGCATGTGCGCTTGATGCATGCGGGGGTGCGGTGGCTGATTGAACACGATCCGACGTCGACGTGGGATCCGCAGTGGGGCCGGCCCATCAATCAAGAGGACATGCTGGAGACGTTGCTGACGTTCACCGAGGTCGTCTTCGAGGTGTTCGACCGGACGGGGGTGGTCTATTCAGACGATGACGCCGAGGCCTATCTCCATGTCTGGTCGTACGTCGGATTCCTGCTCGGAGTGGACCCCAATCAGCTGCCGCTGACGCGGACCGACACCAAGACGCTCATGGCCGCGGTGCGGAGCCGGCAATTCGGCGCCAGTGCGGCTGGCGTCATACTCATGGACGCGCTGCTGGAGGAGGGTCGCAAGTTGACCCCGCCCGGGCTGCGTGGCCTGCCGGCCTCCACCGTCCGCTTCTTTGTGGGCGACACCACGGCCGATTACCTCAGCGTGCCCCCGTCCGACTGGACGAAGGTGTTCTTCGGGCCCCTGAAGCGGCTCACCCGCGCGCTTGTCGGCCGAGAAGGCGCATCGCGTCCTGTTGCGCAATTTGTCGGACCGGGTCGGCATGGGGATGCTGCAGCTGGCAGTGTCGGCCGAGCGTTCGGGACCGCGACCGGGCTTTGCCATCCCGACCGAGCTGGCCGACCAATGGGGCGTGTACGACTACAGGGGCCCCTCTGGGACGCGGCCTTCGGCGAGCGCGGCGAGCTGCGTCGCGGTAAAGGGCGGGTGGAACAGCGATGGATGGCGCTGGCGTGATCGGAACAGGGTGGCGATGTAGTTCATCCGCTCGGTCATCACGGCCCAGTCGCCGGCTCCGCTGGGATCGCCCGTCCCGTGGGTGCGATCCCATTTCCCATACGGGGCCTCGGCTGCCGTCCCGGCCAAATTGGTCAGTTCGGGCGGGAACATCCCGTCGGGTAGCGGCGGCACACTTCGGTTGAGGTCAAGGTTCTCGGCCGGCGTCTGCATGCGCAGCATCAAACCGGTCAGCGCCGATTGCCATATCCGCTCCAACTCGATCCCGATGTCGGTGGCCACTTTGCGGAAGAGGTGGCGCGCCTCGTGATGCGGCATCAGCGGCGCCACCTCACGTTCCAAGTAGGTGTGGAGCACATCGTGAATGGCGGCATCGAGCGCGTTCGAAATGGCGGGCTGCAAGCGCTCCTGCTCGTGGCTCACGGCCAGGATGTTGCCGGCCAGGACCAATGCGGGTCGCTGGGTGTGATCGTTGAGGGCCTGTTCGTAGGCCGCAAAGGCGGCGGCCACGAGGGTCGTGTCGATGCCTTGCTCGTCGAGCAATTCAATGCAATGGGTGAGATCGGCCGCCGCGGCCGCCCGGTTGGCGTGGGTGGCCCCTGACGAGTCGGCGACCAGGGCGGTGAAGAGCGGGGCCAGCTCGGAAAAGACCAGGACGTTGCCCGAGGCAATGGAGGCTGAGACCTGGCCGCTGACCTCTTCGACCAGCGGGAGTAGGTGTGAATGTTCCAGCGTCCACTCGAGCCACAGGCCCAGGCCATGGTTGAACTGCCGGAGGGCGCCGGCGGCCGCTTGGTCGTCGGCCAATAACTTCCGCACCAGTTTCGGCAACTCGTCGCCCCGGATGGTGGCGCCGGCCGTCTTGGAGGCCCAGACAGCGAAGGCGCACCAGGTGGCATCCTCGGACAGCCCGGCGTCGCGGAGCTGCAGGGCCAGCTCGTGATAGCGCTGAGTGATCCAGAGATTTCGGAGCACTGGATTCTCGAGCGCGGCGATTTCGCTATTGCTCAAGGTCACAGAACGCATCGTAGACAGAGTGTGCTGGTGCGCACCTGGGGTGTCAGGCGGCCCGGTCTTCCCGAACGAGAACCTGTTACAGTTTTTGCCAGAGCGGCCTTGACCTGCAGGGACCGCCGACTGATCCCCGCCGGGGGGGCGATATGCACCTCGAAGAGAGCCCAGAACAGCAGCAGCTGCGCGCCGAACTGCGGTCGTATTACGCCGACCTGCTGACGGACGAAGTTCGAGCGGGGTTGGCGGCCGGGGGAGAAGGCGGCGAGGTCTGGCGCCAGGTCGTGCGCCGGGTCGGCAAGGACGGCTGGCTGGGCATCGGATGGCCCAAGGAGTTCGGTGGGCAGGGTCGACCGGCCACCGATCAGTTCATTTTCTTCGACGAGACCCGACGAGCCGGGGCGCCCTTCCCGTTCGTCACCATCAACACCGTCGGTCCGACCATCATGCGCTACGGCACCGACGAGCAGAAGTCCTTCTTCCTGCCCGGCATCCTGGCTGGTGAAATCAACTTCGCCATCGGCTACACCGAACCCGAAGCGGGCACCGACCTGGCATCGCTCCGGACCCGAGCCGTGCGCGACGGCGAGGAGTACGTCATCAATGGGGCCAAAATCTTCACCAGTGGTGCCGACGATGCCGACTACGTCTGGCTGGCCTGCCGGACCGATCCCGATGTGCCCAAGCACAAGGGCATCTCCATCCTGTGCGTGCCCACCACGGCCCCGGGCTTCGAGTGGTCCATCATCAATACGGTGGGCGGGCTGACCACCACGTCGACCTACTACCAGGACGTCCGTGTGCCGGTGGCCAATCGGGTCGGCGAAGAGAACGAGGGCTGGCGCATGATCACCACCCAGCTCAACCATGAGCGGGTGGGGCTGGCGGCCTGGAGTGGGCTGGCTATCGCCATGTTCGAGGAAGTCGTGGCCTGGGCGGCCGCCGAACCCACCGACGACGGGATGACCGTGATCGAGCAGCCGTGGGTCCAGTTGGATCTGGCCAAGTGCCAGGCCGAGCTCGAGGCCATGTGGTTGCTGAACTGGCGGATGTCGGTGCACGTGGCCGACGGTGAGTTGACCGGCGCCGAGTCGTCATCCATCAAGGTGTTCGGCACCGAGCGCACCATTGAGGTTTTTCGCCTTCTCCTGGGCATCCTCGGTGCGGCGGGCTACCTGACGCCGGGTTCACCGGGCGCGTTTCTACGTGGCCGGGTCGAGGCCAGCAGTCGCCAGGTGCAGATCAACACCTTCGGTGGTGGGGTCAACGAAGTGCAGCGCGAGATCGTGGCCACGGCTGGGCTGGGCATGAAGCGAGGGTCGCGATGAGCGACCGCTTCGAGGAGCTGGCTCCGTTCCCCGATCACAGTGCTGAGCTGAAGGCGCTGATCGGGCAGTCGTCGGGCGAACCGCAGCTGTCGCCCCATGCGGTGAACGCGCCGATGATCCGCCACTGGGTGGAGGCAATGGGCGACGAGAATCCGATCTACACCTCGAACGAGGCGGCCCAGGCCAACGGGCTCGACGAAGTCATTGCCCCGGCCTCCATGTTGCAGGCCTGGATCATGCGCGGCCTCAAGGCCTCGCAACAGGTGGAAGCGGCCCGAGAGTCGGGGAGCGAACAAGGATCCGGTCCCAACGACATCATGATGGGCCTGCTCGATGTTGAAGGCCTGACCTCCGTCGTGGCCACCAACTGTGAACAGCGCTACGGAAGGCCACTGATCATCGGCGACCGCCTGCTCATCTCGTCGGTCATTGAGGACATCTCCGATCCCAAGCGCACGGGACTGGGCACCGGACGCTTTGTCACCACTCGGATGGACTTCACCGCCGTCGACGATGGCATCGTCCCCGAGCACCCGACTCCCGATGAGATTCGCGCCCTGGCCGAGCACGGCGAGTCCGTGGCCACCATGCGCTTCCGGATCCTGAAGTACCTGCCGCCGGTCCGAAAGGCCGAGCGTCCACCTCGGCCCCGACCGGCCATCACCCAGGACAATGCGTTTTGGTTCGAGGGTGCCAAGGCCCACCAGCTGTTGATCCAGCGCTGCACCTCCTGCCAGACCCTGCGGCACCCGCCCCTTCCTTCCTGCGGCAACTGCCAATCGTTCGGATGGGACACGGTGGCATCGAGCGGACGCGGTGTCCTCTACTCCTTTGTGGTGGTGCACTACCCGCAGGTCCCGTCCTTCGAATATCCACTGCCCATCGGCCTGGTCGAACTCGAAGAAGGCACTCGGGTGGTGGCCAACATCGATGGCATTGATCCCAGCGCCATCAAGGTCGGCATGGCTCTGCAGGCGCGCTTCATTGAATTTGATGACGACCTCACCCTGCCGGTGTTCTTCCCGGCGGGCGAGCACGAGAAGGGCAGCGACTGATGGACTTCGCATTTACTGACGAGCAGTCAGCCGTGGCCGAAGCAGCCACCGGTCTTCTTTCCGGACTGGTCAACCCGGACCGGGTGCTGGCCGTCGAGTCGAGTCAGGACAGAATCGACCGCGAACTGTGGTCGTCGCTGGCCGAGGCCGACCTGCTGGGTCTGGCCGTGCCCGAGGCCCATGGTGGTGCCGGCTATGGACTCACCGAGCTCTGCATGGTGCTCGAAGCGCAAGGCAACGTGGTGGCGCCGGTGCCGCTGTGGGCCACCCTCGTGCTGGGGGCACTGCCCATTTCCCAGTTCGGTTCGACCGCGCAGCAGTCGAAATGGTTGCCGGGTGTGGCCAAGGGCGAGGTCTATCCTCACCGCCGCCCTGGCGGGAAGTGCCGGCAGTGTGAGCGGCCTGCCCAGCATCGAGGCCAGCCGTGAAGGTTCGCAATGGACCTTGAACGGGACCGAGCAAGTGGTGCCGTACGCCCACGTGGCCAATCTCATTGTGGTCCCGGCTCGCACCGCCGACGGCGACGTGGTGATTGTCCTCCTCGATCCGAAGGCGGCCGGCGTCACCCTCGAGCACACGGTGACCACCAACCGGGAGATTCATCCGCACCTGCACGTGTCCGCGAGTGACCGTAAGCGACGACGACGTGTTGGTTGGACCCGAGGCGGGTC
The DNA here is from genome assembly GCA_963730785.1 of uncultured Acidimicrobiaceae bacterium. Lineage (GTDB taxonomy): Bacteria > Actinomycetota > Acidimicrobiia > Acidimicrobiales > RAAP-2 > Bog-473. The sequence continues at coordinate 106,874 of CAVSTF010000016.1, read as the reverse complement.
GAGCGGCGCTGGACCGAATGATCACGGCCGCCACCATCGGCTTGTGCGCCCTCCAGGTCGGGGTGTGCGAATCGGCTCTGGCCCAGACGGCCACGTATCTCAATGAACGCAACCAGTTCGGCCGGCCGCTCAGTACCTTCCAGGGCACCATGCTGCGGGCGGCCGATGCGGCGATCGATATCGAGGCCATGCGGGTCACCTTGTGGAACTCCACCTGGCTCTTCGATTCCGGGCGTGACGCCACCGACGCCGCACGAGTGGCCAAGTGGCAAGCAGCGGAGCGGGGACAACGCACCGTGCACTCCACCCAGCATCTGCATGGCGGCATGGGGGCCGATGTGACGTACCCCATTCACCGCTACTTCTTGTGGGGCAAGCAGATCGAACTGATGCTCGGCAACTCGAGCCGGCAGTTGGTGGCCCTGGGCGCCAGCATCGCCGCTCGGGCGTTGGCCAAGGTGAACTCGTGAGCGCCGCCACCGGACTGACCTTCGGCGACGCCTCGGTTGGCGACGCGCTGCCCGAGTTGGTGCTGCCGATCACGCGGACGCTGATTGTCTCCGGTGCCCTGGCCAGTCGCGACTACCAGGACGTGCATCACGATGCCGAACTGGCCAAGTCCCGCGGCTCGAAGGACATCTTCATGAACATCCTGACCACCAATGGATTGGTGGGCCGCTACGTCACCGACTGGTCAGGTCCGAGCGCCATTATCAGCGAAATCAAGATCCGCCTCGGTGCGCCCAACTATCCCGACGACGTGATGACCTTGACCGGCGCCGTGCTGGAGAAGGCGCCCATCGACGACGAGCACGGATCGGTCACCGTGTCAGTGCGAGGGGCCAATCACTTGGGCGATCACGTCACCGGCACCGTCACCCTGGTCCTCCCGATGAGCTTGGCGGGCGACGCATGACGGCGCACTCGTTCGCGGGCAAGGTGGCGATCGCCGGCATCGGCGCCACTGAATTCTCCAAGGACTCCGGGCGGTCCGAGCTTCGACTTGCCGTCGAGGCCGTCGACTTGGCGCTGAAGGATGCCGGCATTGCCCCCAGCGAAGTGCAGGGCATGTCGTCGTTCAGCTCGGACACCAACCCCGACATCGACATCGCCCGCAGCCTGGGCATCGGCGAACTGACGTTCTTCAGTCGCATCCACTACGGGGGCGGGGCCGCGGCCGGCACCATTCAGCAGGCCGCATTGGCCGTGGAATCCGGCGTGGCCGACGTCGTCGTCTGTTATCGGGCTTTCAACGAACGGTCCGGCAGTCGCTTCGGCGCCGGCGTGCAGGGACGACCGCCGATGGCCAACGCCGAGAGCGCGCACCTGGCCTCCTACCTTCCGGTCGGACTGCTGACACCCGCTTCGTGGGTGGCCATGGCAGCGCAGCGGTACATGCATGTCAACGGTGCGACCAGTGAAGATCTTGGACGAATCGCCGTGGCCGATCGACTGCATGCCTCCCGGAACCCGAAGGCGTGGTTCTACGAGCAGCCGATCACGCTTGAGGAGCATCAAGCCAGTCGCTGGATCGTCGAGCCCCTGCATCTCCTGGACTGCTGCCAGGAGACGGACGGGGCACAGGCTCTCGTCGTCACCTCACTCGAGCGGGCCCGAGACCTGCCCAGCACGCCGGCGGTGATTCAAGCTGCCGCCCAAGGTTCCGGTGCCGGTCAGGACATGATGACCAGCTACTACCGCGATGACCTTTTGGGATTGCCCGAGATGTCAGTCGTCGCTCGCCAACTCTGGGAGACTTCGGGCCTGGGGCCGGACGACATGCAGGCGGCCATCTTGTACGACCACTTCACTCCCTACGTGCTCTACCAACTCGAAGAGCTCGGCTTCTGCGCCAAGGGTGAGGCCAAAGACTTTGTGAAGGACGGTCGGATCGAACTCGGCGGGGCGCTGCCCATCAACACTCACGGTGGTCAGTTGGGTGAGGCCTATCTACACGGAATGAACGGCATTGCCGAAGGGGTCCGTCTTGTCCGCGGCACCTCCACCAACCAGGTCCCCGACGTGGAGCACGTCGTGGTGACAGCCGGTACCGGTGTGCCGACCAGTGGACTGGTGTTGGGCGTCGATCGCTGAGCTGACTTCAGCCCTCGATCATGAACACACCACCACTGCAGGGGGCGGTACTCGCCCTCGATGTTGATGGCGTCTTGCTCAATCCATCACCCCCGGGTCGTGGGTCTTGGCAGTTCGTGCTGGAGCAGAAGTACGGCGTCAATGCGGCCGACCTGCAGTCGACCTTCTTCGAGCAGGCGTGGCCCGACATCATGGTTGGCCGGCAGGGCATTGAGGAGCCCCTCGAAGAGGCGTTGACCTCACTCGGTTGGCCGTGCACCACTGAGCAATTCTTGGCCGATTGGTTCGAGGCTGACTTCGTGCTCAACGACGAAGTGGTCGAGGCCGCCCTGAACTGGACCGGCGATGGAGCCCGCTTGGTGATCGTCACCAATCAGGAGCATCGCCGAGCGGATTACCTCCTGGAGCGATTCTCTGCACTCTTGCCGGTCGACGCGGCTGGCCTATTCGGCAGCCATTGGTCACGAGAAACGTACGCCCGAATTCCTCAAGGCAGCCGACACAATGTTCGGGACCACCGAAGCCCCCGTATCGGTCGTTCTGGTCGACGATACCCTCGCCAACGTCGAAGGAGCCCGAAAGCACGGCTGGCAAGCGGTGCACTTCACGTCACAACCAGGATGGCGCGACGAAGTCGAGAAGGCACTCGTCGCCGCTGCAGCGTCCAGCTAGCTCAAAGTTCGCAGAGCAAACAGGCTGTCCCCGTATCGCACGACTGGGGCACGGTAACTGGGACCATGATCCCGCTCCGCCTATCTCGCTGTGACAAGCTGAGACACATGCGTTCTCGGACGAATGGCATGTGGTGGGGTTGCGCAATCGAAGCCCCTGATCCCCACGGGTTGGCGACCTTCTATTCCGAACTGCTCGGGTGGCCCATCGGTCACCACGAACCGGGGACGACCGTCCTCGCCGCACCCGAGGGGTCGATCTACGTCGTATTTCAGGAGGCGAACGGCTACCGCGCTCCGGCGTGGCCACCTGCAGGAGAGGACCAGCGTCCAATGATGCACCTCGACTTCCAGGTCGACGACATCGATTCGGCAGTCGCTGAGGCCGTCGCCCTAGGAGCGACCGTCGCGGAGCACCAGCCTCAGGAGAATGTTCGAGTGCTCTTCGATCCAGCCGGGCACCCGTTCTGCCTGTGCCGGGACGACGGCTGATCCTGGGGACTGCCACATAATGCCGGGCCTGGGCGCCAGACTCCCTATTCCGGCGCTGCGGATGCGTCCAAAGAGTCTGAGTCGTCGAGAGGCCATAGGTCCACGGCGACGGTAGCTCTTTCCCAGACCGCTCTCCGCAGTCCGAACTCCAACTCGGCGGCTTCCTCAGCCCAGTGCCTTCTCGCTTCTGGAGTCTTCCAGCCGCCAGTATTCGGAACGAAGTTGTTCTCGAAAAACTGCTGCCAATCACCCAGAGCGTCGAGTAACGAAGCCGGTAGATCGAAACTTTCGAAGGGGCCTTCAAGAGGCAGGGCGTACCCATATTCGGGGCTGAGCGTGATCACGGGCACAGCGGCTCTGTCGGGTTGCTTGACCATCCGCCAAATCTACGACCGACGTGATCGAGACTGTTGTACGCCGGGTAAGTGTGATGCTCAGGCATAAGTCGACATGCGCACGGGTGGTCAGCTACGACCCGGGCGCCCATGTGATCTCCCATCGATTTCCTTCGGGGTCGGCTAGATATCCCGAGTAACCGCCCCATTCGCGAGTGACCGGACTGGCGACCGAACGAGCGCCGGCCGCCAAAGCGGAACCTATCGTCACGTCCACAACTTCGGGGCTCTCGACATTGATCCCAAGTGTGAGCCCATTCCACGCCGTGCCTGGCATCGGTTCCCCGGGGGCAGCTTCCTGGCCAAGTTGCTCAAGCGGATAGAGAGCAAGAATCACGCCTCCGGCTTTATAAGTGGCGAAGTCCTCGCTCGATCCAGGCCTCTCCTCCCAGCCCAGTTCGGCATAGAAGGCTCGGAGGGTCGCCATGTCACGGACCCCAAGGGTGATGTAGTTGATCTGTTGAGGGAAGGTCATGCCTTCAATTCTGCCCGCTACAAGGTGGAGTTTGCCGATGGGCTGTGTGGTGCCCCAGTTCGCCGACACGATGGAACTCTCCAGCTCGACTGAGCTACGACGTGGTGGCAGCCCGCCGCACCGGACACCGGCATTCTTGAGCGAGGCCTCACGTCCAGAACATCGATGACACAATCGGATCATGCATGACTTCCACGGCCGCATCGCAATCGTCACGGGTGCTGCCAGCGGTATCGGACTGGCGATCGTCGAGGCTCTATTGGTCGAGGGGATGAAAGTCGTCATGGCTGACCGAAATAGCGCCAGCCTCGATGCCGAGGCTGACCGGATTCGCGCCCAAGGGGGCGAGATCCACGCCATGACGGTCGACGTCACCAATCCCGACGATATGGACCGTGCAGGTGACGCTGCCATCAAGCACTTCGGCGGGCTCCATGTGGCCGTCAACAATGCCGGAATCGTGGCAAGGGGCTACTCTTGGGAACTCTCACTCGAGGAGTGGCGTCGCGTTCTTGACGTGGATCTGTGGGGTGTGATCCATGGCGTGCACAGTTTCGTGCCCCTGATCCTGGCCACCGGCGAGGAGGGACACGTGGTCAATGTGGCGTCGATGGCAGCTGTGACGGCGCTCGATCGTCTCGGTCCGTACACTGTTGCGAAGCATGGTGTACTTGGACTTACCGACGTCCTCGGTGCCGAATTCGCGTCGTTGGGAGCTCCAGTGGGGGCCAGCGTGGTCATGCCGGGCAAGGTTCGCACGGCGATGAACCCGATCGGGACGATTGAGCCCTCAACCGTCGCCGCCAACGTGATCGACGCCATCAAGCAGAACCGCCGCTACGTGTTCACGGACGACCACAGCACTCTTGAAGTTGCTCAGCGGCTGAATGCAATCCTCGGCTCTCGTGCCGACGTCATGGCTCCAGAAATCTGAGCGGACGAGTCGGGGACTGCCCCAGTCTGCCGGGATTGGGTGGATAGGCAGGGTTCAGCTGATTGGTCTACGCATCCGGGAAGCCGGGTATCCATCAGTTTCGACGACATAGCGGTCTTCAAATCCCACATATCTGTAGAAAGCCATCGCGTGGGGGTTCGCTGTGACCTCCAGCGTGTCGAATCCCAGTTCACGTAGACGGCTTGCCATGTCAAGGACGAGTGCCTCTCCGATATGCCTGCGCATCTGCGACGGGTCCACGAAAAGATCTTCAAGCTCCGCAACTCCGTCGACGATCTGATAGGTCGCGAACCCCACGGCAACGCCGTGATCATCGACGGCCACTCGCATTCGACCCTTTCTGATTCCATCTTCCGAAAGCGTCAGCCATTCCGGATGTTGCATCAGCAGGTCTCGATCGTTCTCGTTCGACAGAGACGCCCTACGAAATATTTCCTCGATTTCGACCATATCGTCCATCGAGGCGCTGCGAATGGAGATCGACATGGTTCCAGGCTGCTCGATAGACCAGAGGACCGCCAGTCTCTCACCGTAGGAAGCCCAGTACGCCGGATCGGGGTGCATCAAATCGATCTGGGAGTCAAGCGATCCCAGTGGGGATTGGATGGAAGTACTCTCGGGCTGCGGAACTCATCTACTCCAAGGACCACTTTGTCGTTCGACCCCAATGACGAAGTTTATAACAAGGCCGAATCTCGATACGTGGTGGAGCGGCATCGACGATCCCGGCTAAGGAAATCGGCCTCATTCGTGAGCAATCTTGCGCTCAGCATTGCTTCGCAGTTTCCAGATGCACCTATAGCGTCCCAGGACTACGTAAATCTCGTTGACCGCCGTACGAATGCCGTGATCTTGAAGTGGGGTGGCTCAGACCTGCTGCCTGACCGGCTACTTGCCGAACTTGATACAGATCTGAATGAACTTTCAATCCGTCAGTTCGAGACCAAGTGGGAGATCGGCAACTAAAGACAGCGCTGAGGGGGTGCTCTTGTCAGAACTCTCTCACCTGCGCCAGTACGCCGGAACCTTGGGCGGCTTCCGAGTTGATGATGGCGTCCGTAGAGTGGTCAGATATGAGTGAGATCGAGCTTGACAGTTAAGTCCCAGGCAGTGGTGTACGAATTGGTGAGCTGAAGGACTATCCCCCAGACGCGACGATCACCGCGTCAACCTCAAGCAGCAGTTTCCACACAAACAACTTGAGGAGGATCACGGTGAACGTCCCGACCACTATCGACGCGGCCGCATGGCTTGGCAAGTATCTCGAAGGCGCTGACGGCGACAGCGACTTAGTCCGAACCATGTTGGGCGCTTTCGCCGAGGCGCTGATGAGCGCCCAGGCGTCCATGCAGTGCGGTGCGGCCTATGGGGAGCGGAGCCCCGAGCGCGAAAACTCGCGCAACGGCTACCGGCTCCGGCCCTGGGACACCAGGGCGGGGACCATAGAACTGGCCATCCCCAAGCTCCGCCGAGGGGTCTACAGCCCCGAGTTCTTGCTCCAACCGCGCCGGCGAGCCGAACAAGCCCTGGTGGCAGTGGTCTGTCAGGCCTACGTCGAAGGGGTGTCCACCCGACGGGTCGACGACCTGGTCAAGGCCATGGGTATCGACGGGATCTCCAAGTCCGAGGTGTCCCGCCTGGCCGACCGAGCTCGACAAAGTGGTGAGCGAGTTCAAAGAGCGTCCCCTCGATGGGGGTCCCTATCGCTACCTGTGGATCGACGCCCTCACCCAGCGGGTGCGAGAGGGCGGCCGGGTGGTCAACGTCTCGGCCGTGATTGCCACCGCCGTCAACGCCGCGGGCAACCGCGAGATCATCGGCTTGGACATCGCCACCACCGAGGACACGGCAGCCTGGACCGCGTTCCTGCGGGCCCTGGTCGCCCGAGGACTCAGCGGCGTCGAGCTGATCATCTCCGATGCACACGGGGGCATCAAGTCCGCCATTGCCCAAGTCTTTTCAGAAGCTTCCTGGCAACGGTGCCGCACTCATTTCATGGCCAATCTCGCTTCTCGATGCGCCAAAGGGAACTGGCCCATGATTGCGACCTTGGTGCGCTCGATCTTCGAGCAGCCCGACCGTGACACCACCTGGAGCCAGCTGGCCGACGTCACCGACAAATTCACCCAGGCCGGATTTGTTGACGTGGTGACCTACCTGCTCGACGCCGCCGACGACATCTTGGCTTTCAGCGCTTTCCCGGTCGAGCACTGGCGAAGATCAGATCCAACAACCCTCAGGAGCGACTCAACAAGGAAATCCGCCGGCGCACCGACGTCGTCGGCATCTTCTCCAACCGCGCTGCCGTCATCCGCCTCGTTGGCGCTCTCTTGGCCGAGCAGACCGACGAGTGGGCCATCACCAGGCGCTACATGAGCGCCGAGTCACTCAAGACCAACAAGAAGACCGAACCGTCGATCCACAACCCGAGACCGGCCATCGACGCCGTCACCAAGGAGGCATCCACCGACGACGCCACGTAGGATCAATCAGAGAACAGGTTGACGCGGGAGCCGTTGCAACTCACCGCCTGTTACACCACTCGTTGGGACTTAACCAGCTTGACTTGGCGGGCAATCGCCTGAATGGCCCGACCTGGAGCCTTCGTGCCGAGATGACTCAGATGACCGAATACGGATGGGACGCGCTGCTTGGGATACGACCCGGGCTCAAACTCCTAGTCCAATTCTTCGAAGGCGACACATGGATTGAGGCATGGGTTGGTACGCCTGAGGAATCTGATGGTGTCGCCGTGATTGGATCATCAGACACTCCCGAAGGAATTGCCCCGATCGCACTGTGTAGTTGTGGGATTCGAGGATGCGGGAACAGCGGACTCCAACTGGCAAAAGAGCTGGACCCCTATGACTTGCCGGAACTGCTCAACAGTCTGCGGGATTTGCCATGGACCTCAGCACGTCCACTCGCGAAACGGTGTTCCGAGGTGCATCACTGACGGCATTGCCTCGGTTCGAGCTGCCGCCAGGCAAGTACAAGCTGGTGTCACCGTTGACGGGCCACTACAGCACCTTTGAAGTCCCTTAGCTCAAAGGTCAGTTCGGGATTCAGGGTCTCTCAGGTCGCGGGGACTGGGAGATCCAGCAAGTTGCTCACGCTGACTCAGGAGGCTGAGGGAATCTCCTCTAGCTCTGACAGCTGCCCACCGGTTCGTGCCTCCACGAAGCAGTAGAGAAATCCGTATTTGGTTTTTCCAGTCGCCGTCCTTGCAAGAGGAAACCCGGCGTATTTCACCACCCACACCGGCAGGTTCTTGTATTCCTCAAAGGCCGCTGCCTGATCGTCATGAAGGATGCCAAAGGCCACCAGCGGAGAGTTACGATCCGACCGCTTGATTCTGGCTAGAGCCGGAGTGCTCTTGAGCGCCGCTAGGACACCCGACTCTGAAACGTGCGATTGCTGGGGGCCAGATGGGGGCGACACCGCAATCCCGTTCATTCCAGGCACGACGACGACAACAGATGGCACCCATTGGGAAGTTGGCACGATTACTTCGGTTGGCGGAGCCTCCTGAATTGAAATTCACCGATTTGGTCATGAGACGCTTCTGTAATCGTGTAGCTGTCTAGGCGGACACCCTTGGACGAAAACCCCTGGCATTTGAACGTGCGCCCTACCAACCAACGTTGCGGGAGGTCACACTTGAGCGTGGTGACCCTCGGGAAGATCACCGGGTCGTTTGTATCGCCTCCAAGTGCAGCATCGGCCATCAGTCGAAAACGATTTCCGGCCACGATCTCTCTCGGAGTCAAGGAGGATTTCCCAGTTGTGCGGCCGACAGTCCGAAACCAAGGCCAAATGCTGACCCGAGCCCAAGAAGCGCGACAAGTGCATAGGGGACGAGGCGGCGCACTCGACCATGATCCTCCACGCTTCTGACCTAGGCAAGGCACCCTCGATTGCGCCGGTTGAGCAGCGACATTTCAGCCTCTGGTGGTCTGTGCGTCGTCGATCCCGCCCCAGTGGGTAGACAGTGAGAGTAGAACTGTCCAAGTTCACCGGTTATGGATTGGTCGGCACTTCGGAGGCAAGCCAACCTGACTTATGACGATTCTGGAAAGCCAGCGGGAACGGGCAGACTCAGTAGCTTGAGCATCCGCTCGACGGTCGCTTCTACAAAGTCGTCCTCGGGCTCGATCACACCGTCCTCGGCAAGAAGTGTACGAACAACCTCGACTTCCAAATCTGCCCCAAGAACTCGCTTCGCCCACATCGTGATCCCGGTCGCCTCCGCATCAAGATCCAAAGGATCACTCGCACTCGGGTCCTCAAAGTAGTCACGAGGCTGGAAACCAAGGTAGAAGCGTCCCCGCGAAGGGTCTGCGGGGGCGTAGATAACAATCGCAAAGTCGCTGTCGTGTGCCTCGACTGAAAGGTAAGTGCTTCCGCTGGCAACGTCAGACCAATGACCGTCGCTATAAACAAACCTGCCAAAGAAACCCATAGAACGTCCCCCTCATTCTCTCGAACAACAGCCGCCAGCATGCTCTAGATGGAATCCACAGGTGAGAGTGTCCCCGAACGCCGGTCGTGGGTCAGTGTGATCGATGTCACCCGATCAGAGCGTCAGGTTTGAGATCAGGGCATTCTCCTGCCCCGCCGATCCGCGTCCGCCTTTCAGGCCCAGTGGGAAGAGGGGTTCAGCGAGCCGGAACTGGCGGCTACCTCCGTGCACTCAAGCGATTCGTCGACAAGGCCGACGACTAACCCACTTCGCCGGGTGTGAGGCGATTCGCGGAGGTTGAAGCCTTCTTGGTTGCCCAGTGATGGCAATCTAGGGAGATGAGCGGTAGGTGGTCACGGGGAGGACTCGGTCGTTGGACTCAGGGCCACAGCAAAGGTGCGTATGCCTTCCGAGTCATCATGCTGACTTTGCTAGCGGGGGCCGTAGTCTCATTCTTTAATGCCGGACTTGTCCCAAATCGCAATGGTTCAAATGAATCTGGGAGTCAGACTCAGGCAGAGGCAATGGGTGTGATTTTGGTCCTGATATTGGTTGGGACTCTGTTTGCAAAGATACGTCGTCGATCTAGAGGGATCCCGAGGCGAAGTTGGCCGTTCCTTCATCCGCCCTATGACCAATGGTTTGCGGGAAATATTTTGAGGCCGTTGGCGGTGTTGTCCGTCCTCGCTGAATTACGAGCTTTGGCGCATTTTTCGGTAAATCGTTTGGCCGGCTCGGCGCAGGTTGCAGTATTTGTCGCCGCTGGGTTGGCTGCCGTCTACTTATTTGTTCTCGGTCCAATATGGCGTCCGCAGACCATTCTCACATCCGTTGCGCCAATGATTCCTGGTGGAACGCTTCCAGCGGATGTCCGATACTTCGGCCAAACCTCAGAAACTCCAACCAGGCCCACGGACATCGGGCGCATGACGTTTCCGACTGCCTTGAAGGGCTACAACGTCGACGAGGTCAATTCGTTTCTGAAAAAAGTCGCTGATCGCCTTGAAAATGGCGAGGAGGTACCGCCTTCAGAGCTGAGCCAAGTTCAGTTTCGACTTGGACTCAAGGGTTACGACGTGAAGGCAGTGGATGGCTACTTGGCGCGCCTCCGTCCTTCCGAAGGCGTCTAATGCGTCGCTTCCCCCGGTGTGGGGTTGTTTGACAATGTGAATGGTTCGGATCACCGATACTTGAATGCTCCAGTTCGCCAGCTCTGGGTCGCGGTCGCCTACTCTCTCGATTGGTGAACGCTCTTCCCCTGTCCCGGCGAGACCGACTCGCTCTCTGCGACCTGTTCGACGAACTCGGCCCCGACGCCCTCACCCTCAACGAAGGATGGACGACCGCCGACCTGGCCGCCCACCTTGTCGCCCGCGATCGCCGTCCCGATAGCGTGCCGGGTCTGGTCGTACCCGCGCTGGCGCAATGGAGTGAGCACGTTCGCCACGGCATCTTGCGCCGTCCTTACAGCGACGTCGTCGAGAGCCTTCGCACAGGACCTCCGAGATGGTCACCGCTGCGTCGACCGGGCTTCGATCGGATGGGCAACACTCACGAGTTCTTCGTGCACTACGAAGACGTTCGTCGGTGCCGTGACGGCTGGGAGCTTCGGCAGCTCGATGCGGAGGCGGACGCCGACATTTGGCGCGTCGTGCGTTGGTTTGGGCGGCGCGCGTTCCGACGGTCACCCGTAGGCGTGGTACTCCGATGGGGCGATGAAATGTTCCAAGCCCGCCCCGGGACGCCGGCCGTGACCATTGCCGGTCCGCCCGGTGAGATCCTTCTCTACGCCTTCGGGCGCCAGGGACATGCCTGCATCGATCTGGAGGGCGAGGGAGAGGCCGTCGAGGCCCTGGGGGCAACGTCGCTGTCCTGGTAATCGACCGCATCCCTGTCGCCAGATTGAGGACGAAAGGCCAGGTGCTAGAAACAAATTCCTGTGGACGCACCATTCATATACGACTCGGACGGCAACAGGCGTCAGGGTGTAATGCGCCAGCTCGGTCAAGATTGGGAGCTTGTTTTAGGCTCGCGAGATCTAGTGAGGATCGATACCGAAAACATGGTGAGGCTTCGATTCGGTGACTTTGAAATAAAGATCGAAAGCCCATTCACAGTGACCAGCCAGGGCCGGACGAGCCATTGCTTTGAGAATGATTCTCTGGGGCCTCTCCTCAGCATCTATCCAGACGCCCTCGTGGATTCGAATGTGGACGAAGTCGGAACCCTAAATCTCACGTTCCGGAGCGGAGTTCAAATACAGGTGCCTCCCGATCGGAACTACGAAGCCTGGCAAGTAGTGGGTCCCGGGAAGAATCTGATCGTGTGCGTTCCTGGGGGCGGAGAAGTCGCAGTTTGGGTCGATCAATAGCGTTCACCAAGCTGCCCGAGTTCGCCGGGATCGCGACACCATCCCGCTCAGCCAACGACGGCGCGGCCCAGTACTGCCCTCATGGTCATGGGAGGTTGGCCGTAAGCCTGTTCCTCTATAGCGGCGAACACGGCCTCTCGTTGGTGTAGGCCAAGTGCAGCCACCGTCGGGCCATAGGTTGAGCCGGTGATACCGAGGGAGGCATGTCGGGACTCGGGCCAAAGGAGCGGAATCTCGACGGTGCGAACTGTGGTCTGCGCAGAATCGACCGCTGTGAGGAGGCCTTTGATCTCGTCCTCCGACATGGTGACCAGCGACGTGTCGTATGCATTCGGGTATGGCTCGGCAACGCCGTGGTCCTGGAGGATCCGAGCGTACGAAGCAAATGGCTCAGGAGGACTCTCGTCGGACCAGACGGCAACGCCAATGGCGCCACCTGGGCGCAGCACTCGTGCCATTTCAGTGATGACGGCATGTCGATCCGCCATGAACTGCAGACCCTGTTGGCAGTACACGGCATCGGCGACCCCATCCGTCAGAGCTAGGCGATCGGCCGGACACTCGAGAGGTTCAACCGCTGATCGATCATCTGTTGCTGCTAGCTGAACCTCGGCGAGCATGAGCGGGCTGACGTCAGAGGCAATTACCCGCCCGCTCGGTCCAACCATGATTGCTGCTGCGTGTGCCACCGCACCAGTCCCCGCAGCGATGTCGAGAACCACGTCTCCGGTCGAAGGAGGCACAAAGGCCAGGAGTTCCCGAGCCCATGGATCGAACACTGCCGGCTGTAGATAGTGCCGATAGCCATCCGGAACGGAGGTGAAATTGAACAGAGCTGGTTCTGGATCGCTCATTGGCCAAACCTACTGCGCCATTTGCCCCAGTTCGCCGGCTGTGGGCGTCGCCTGGAGCTGGGACCCACCGGTAGCCTGTCCCTTCATGACGCCAGGCCACACCATCAACATCGCCTCAGCCGACGCTCATGTGGAAGTCCGGCTTGGTGGCCGACTGCTCGCCTCCACCGACCGAGCCATGAGGCTCGAGGAGACCGGACTGCCCGCCCGCTATTACCTGCCACCAGACGACGTGCGGATGGATCTTCTGAGGCCCACAACGTTCCATACCAATTGTCCGTTCAAGGGCGATGCGTCCTATTGGTCTCTTGACCTCGACGGCGAGATCCACGACGGCATCGTGTGGAGTTACGAGACGCCGACAGCTCAGGCCGCCGAAGTAAGAGGGATGTTGTCTTTCTACCCCGACCGAGTTCAGGTGACGGTCGATGGTCAGTCGATTCAAGTCTGACCCACCTTTTGAGCGCCAATACGTCCCACTCTGCCACCAGAGTTCATGCTGGATAGCGAGTGGAATTGGTTGGATGGCGAGCCGCCGATCGACGATCTCTGACCGGCAAGGCGACTTCGATTTCCCAATGTCATCACGGCTGGGCGGAAGTCCTCTAGGTTTGCGTTCATGAACGCTTCCCTTGATTCCTATCCCGCCGGTCCTCCGGTGCGGAGGTACAACCAGCGCATGGCGCAGCGGGTGGCCAGGCGGGCCAAGGTCAATGAACAGGGCGTGGCGGTGTGTTTCGCCTACAACAACCTGGCGACCTCCCTGCTAATCGGCGTGGGGGAGGACATTGTCCGGTTCATACCGACGGTAGGTGACTTGATTGAGTTTGCGATCAGTGTCCTGACGTTCTATTTCCACCGCATCGTGCTGGTCACCGACCAGAACGTCTACGTGTATCGGGATTGGCCCTTCCATATTCCCGGCAAGCTGCTGGCGTCCTACCCGCGTCATGCCGGCCTAGTGTCGCTGGGCAGCCCGAATCCGGGTGGTTTCTCCAGGTTCATCCGCCGCGGCCAACTGAACTTCGAAGATGGTCACGTCGTCTATCACACCATTTTGTGGATTCGCCGTGCCAAGTACATCGTGCAAGCCGGAAATAGCCCTGCCGGGATGTAGTCCAGATTGGTCAAGGAAAGAAGTTGTAGCCGCTGCTCGCCGCGTAATCGCTTCCTCGCCGTAGGCTCCTGTTATGACCATTGACAGCCAAGAGGAACTCGATGCTCTTATTCGAGCAGGCCGAGTTGTTTCTGAAGCCCGGCAAGCCATGGTTGAGGCTGTCTTCCCGGGCACGACCACCGGCGAACTTGATGCTGTAGGCAGAGGGGTGTTCCGCCGTCACGGAGCCCGCTCGGCACCGCGTATGACCTACCGCTTTCCCGGCTCAACGTGCATCAGCATCAATGACGAGGCAGCGCATGGCATCCCATCCCTCAAACGCCAGCTTCGTGATGGCGACCTCGTGAACCTCGACGTTTCCGCGGAACTAGATGGCTACTTCTCCGACACCGGCATCAGCGTTGCCGTTGGCGACACTTCGCCGATTGCAGTTCGGCTCCTGGAGGCAGCGAGACTCGCACAAAGCGACGCCATGGACGCGGCACAACCCGGTGCTCGACTGCGAGACCTGGGCCGAGCCGTCGAAAAGAGAGCTCGACGACACGGGTTCCGGGTCATCAAGAATCTGAATGGTCACGGAATCGGGCGGGGACTGCATGAGGAACCTTCAGTGCCGAGCGTTGATGACGGTCAGCGAATGATTCTCCATGAGGGATTGGTACTGGCAATCGAGCCCTTCTTGTCGGTCTCGTCGGATCACGTCATCGATGATGACGATGGGTGGACGCTCCGTACGTCCGATGGAAGTCTGGTGGCCCAGTTCGAACACTCGATGGTGGTGACGCGAGAAGGACCCTTGGTGCTGACCGCCTAGCTGTCCAGCTGTAACGACAAGTCGGGTAACAATGACGAAAATGCAGCGTCCTTGTTCCTGGTTGACCGAAGCTCAAAAATGAGGGAATTCGCCGACAGACTGTCGGTCCTTGGTGCGACGGACGGTACCGTGGGGAAGGTGAACACTACTGATGCAGTTGTGGAGAGAATCCTCGTCACGTATGACACCATCACCGTGGTGGGCGCCAGTGGTGCACCCGAGAAAGCGGCGCACTCAGTGCCTGCCCATATGCAGCAAAATGGTTGGCGAATTATCCCGGTAAACCCCAATGGCGGCTTGATACTGGGAGAGACGGTCTACCCGGCCCTCGCCGACGTACCGGAGCAAGTTGGTCTGGTGGATGTCTTCCGACCTTCCCAGCGGACGCCCGATGTGGCACGACAAGCCGTCGCCGTCGGTGCCAGTGCGCTGTGGCTTCAGCTAGGCATCGCCTCAGAAGAAGCTCGAGAGATCGCTGAGTCGGCGGGCATGTTGTATGTCGAGGACCGCTGTTTGATCATTGAGCAACGGCGGCTCAGATTGGAGTGCGCCGAATTAGCTATCGGCCCACATCGCATTGATCATTGGTGCTATCCGGTTGCCCTGGAGTTTTCCGACTGCTGCGGCGGGACCTCTTCGATCAGAATCGTAGGGATTCGGTCCAATCGCCTGGACACTCTCATCGTCAGGAGAGGAAAGGTGAACCATTGCGGTGAGCTGCATTGCGGCCACATCATCTTCGACTCCGGGAATGGTGCCGTATCCGGTGGGCATGGGCGCCAGCACAATCACCCGATCGAAAGCATCAGCAAGCCGAGCATTGGTTGATGAGACCATGCCTCCGTCGATCCACGAGCGACCTTCGATACGTACAAGGGGCCAGACGCCAGGCACGGCGCCACTGGCTGAAACGGCATCGACCAATTCAATGCCCGAGGTGGAATCGAACACGTGAAGTATCCCACTATCGGCGTCGACAGCGGTGACCCGCAAGGCGGGAGGCCATTCTTTCGTGACCAAGCGGGACTCGACAATGGCGCGGCGAACGTCAACCGAGACCGGCTCAGGGTTCGCCTTGGCAATATCGCCGAAGGCGGCTCCAACCTGAATGGCGTCGCCAGCACTAAAGGCAGTGAACCAGGCCGTGATGGTCTCAGCCGACGCCGCGACCTGGATTTCATTCGTATCCGGTTTGGACTGCGCTGCGGCCAACTTCTCGAGGTCATACCCGCTGGCCACCGCCGCGCCTACGAAGGCGCCGGCCGACGTGCCGATTACGACATCTGCCTTGGCGAGATCAACACCCGATGCCACCAGCCCAGCCAACACCCCAATCTCCCACGCAATTCCCGTCACGCCACCCCCGCCAAGCACGATGGCGCGGGTCGATTCTGTTGTTGGTTGGTCATCCATGAATAGCTCCCATTCGTCTATTGCAAGTTAGAGCCGAATGGTGCTGCTGGTGACAGCTCGACCCAGATGAGTTTGATCTGACTCCCGTTAACTTGGATCCGTATCAGCTCGAAGGGACATGGTGTATGTCGTGGTCAGTGGCCGAACGCAACGGCTCCTTGCCCTTGAGTCGTTGGACGGTACCCTTTCGATTATGCCGAAGAACGACACTGCCAAAAGTACCGAGGATTGGCGTCAGGTGACACTGTCTCGCTTGCGCGCACTCATCGAACAAGCCGATCCGGATGTGGTCGAGGAGCAGAAGTGGAAAAAGGCGTCGAACCCGGACGGAGTTCCGCTCTGGTCGCACGACGGCATGATCTGCACCGGTGAGACCTACAAGACCCATGTGAAAATTACCTTCGCCAAGGGAGCCTCACTTGCGGACCCCTCGGGACTGTTCAACTCCAGTCTCGAGGGAAACACCCGCCGGGCCATCGACTTTTTGGAAGGTGACAAGATCGATGAACGTGCGTTTAAGGCACTCGTCAAAGCAGCTGTGGCCCTTAATCAGTCAGGGAAGCAGAAATAACCGCGCAGGCGTTGATCAGTTCATTAGTGGATCGGCCAAGGCAGCGACAGCAACCTGTGCTTAAGCGCGCGGTATCGAGCAATGAACAATTACGCTGGCTGATTCTGCAGCTGAGAGACGACCGGCTTCAGTCGAAATCTGATGCAGCTGACGTCAAAAGCTTCTGTAGGTAGAGGCCCCGATGGACATCGAGCGCATGCGAACGGTGCTCTCTGACCGTCTGGGCGAACTCCGATGCGATGTTTGTGAATGCTTCATGGGCGACACCGTTTCCGTCGACTTCAACGACGCCATCGGCATGAAAGACCGAGACGCCGGCACGACTCGGATCGAGCCGGCTGTAGGCGGTGATGGACGCCTGGCTGACCGTTCCACTCGCATGGGTGAGATGGAGCTCAACCCAGCGGTGGAGATCGCCGTAGGCGGCAATCTCTTCTACCGGACCGAGGGCAGCGTCGAGTAGGTCGATCAGGTGAGGGCCTAAGTCCCAAAGTGGTCCCTTTTCAAGTCGCCAAGGAGTGGCAAACATGCCGCCCAAGAACCCGCCGGTAAGAAAGTGACCGCGGGCGCCAAGCGGTTCGCATTGGTGAACTGCTTCTAGAAAAAGTCGAACGCTGTTTGCATATCGCCAGGTCAATACCAATTGTGTCGGTACGCCGGTTTCATCAATGACATTTGCCAGCTCGGTGGCATGACCGAGGTCGAGGGCAATTGGTTTCTCCAGGAGCAGGGCCTTGCCAGCGAGTGCGCCGTCCATGCCTATTGCGGCCTGAATGTCTGGAGGCACGGCGAACGAAAGGGCATCGACGTGGTCGAACATCTCCTCAACCGACCGGAAGCTCGTTGATTCATGCGTTCGAGCGATCTCTTCGGAGGCTTCGGGCCGTCGTGACCACACGCCAGCCAGTGTCGTGTCCGGATTGGCGGCAAACATCGGCGCGTGAAAGAGCTGTGCCCACGGTCCGGCGCCTACCAAACCCACACGAATGGGGTCGCTCGCATTGCTCACTTGCTCAGTCTCGCATGAGACCCCGTGATCAAGGCGCCCCGAACCAGGTTGTCATGGCCTCCTGCAGTCCGGCGTCAGTGCCGTCACCCACCCAGGCGATATGGCCATCAGGACGAATCAACACGGCGCTTGGAGCACTCACTTCACCAAGGACGGGGAGTTCCCACGAACCCTCATGGGTGGCATCGACCAACTGGACTCGATCCAGCCAAGGCGTGATGGCAATGTCGTCGGCGCCGGAAAGATTCACCAGTGCTGCCTTGCCGCTGTGGAGCAGCGAGAAGGCTCGCACCGTGCCGTCGGCGGTTTCAAGATCTAGGTCAGGCATACGTCGCCCGAGAAGCGGATGTCCCTCTCCAAGGTCGTAGTGCACGTCCAGTCCACTCATCATCCCGGCAAAACGCTTGCGTGGTTCCTCCAGGCCGAGGAGTTCGGAGACTGTGTCACGTAACGCGTTGGTCCGTTCGTCAGTACCCCTCAGGGCACCCTGGGCCAGAGTGTTCTGCAACACACGCGCCCCAACCGGGTGCCGTTCGGCCTGGTAGGTATCCAGGAGGGTGACCGGCGATTTCCCCTTCACCACCTGGGCCAGCTTCCAGCCGAGATTCACGGCATCCTGGACGCCGATATTGAGGCCCTGACCGCCTTGAGGCGGATGGACGTGAGCGGCATCACCGCCCAGCAGTACTCGTTCTTTTCGGTAGGAGGTCGCTTGACGCGTCAAGTCGGTGAAGCGCGAAATCCAAACTGGACTGTGGACTCCATAGTCCGTGCCATCGACGGCGAGAAGCGCGTCACGCACTTCCTGCAGCGTGGGCTCGCCCTGTTTGAGTTCCTTATCGGTGAGGACGACCCGAATTCGACCTCCGTCCGCTGGACCGATGCCTCCTCCTGGTCGCAGGCCGATTTTCGGCTCCTCCTTCATCTCAACTTCGGCGATGAGCCAACTGGTCGAGGGATCCCATCCGGGGAAATCGATGCCAGCCGTCTTCCGGACCACGCTGCGCCCGCCATCGCAGCCAACGAGGAAGTCGGCATGGAGGGATTGGCCGTCTGACAGCTCGACATCAACGCCGGTGTCGTTCTGTGAGAAACCGGTCACACTGCGTTCGCGAATGATGGTCACCCCTAGTTCGCTGACCCAGGAAGCCAATATGCGCTCAAACTGGCTTTGCCAAAGTGCGAGGCCGTAGTTGTGGCGAGTTGGGAAGTCGCTGATGTCCAACGCAATGCCGGCGTAGGCCTGTACCTGCATGGCCTGTCCCGCAGAGAGAAATCGATCCACCACGCCGCGCTGGTCGAGGACTTCGAGGGTACGCGAGTGCAATCCGCCGGAGCGCGAACCGTCGAGCTCATGACTGGCGCGTCGCTCGACCATGACGACGTCAACTCCCGCCAGTGTTAACTCCGCGGCCAACATCATTCCGGTCGGACCTGCTCCGGCGATTACAACCCCATGATTGGCCATGTGCCACCCCTCCACTCATTCCGGACCTTCTGATAAGGGCGAAGATTGTGCACACCGAAGTGGTCCTTGCTGCAAGCGCCTAGCGAGCGCTATTCTTGACTTGGCGGGAGGTCCTTTCCCCACTTTCCCTTCTCCGCAGCATCCTCTGTGGAACGCATTTGCAGCATTTGATTGCCGTGGTCCTGCCTGACGGTGCTCTATCGAGCGATTACCAGGCGGAGACCGGCATCGAAGGAATCCATAGACAGGAGATCGGCATGGTGTTGGTGCCACGTCCCGTCCTTGAGGTCACGCTCGAGTCGGGCCATGCCTGGTTGGACGTCGGCGTCACTCAATCTGGCAAAAGCCGAGATGCTGGCCCGAGCACTCGGGGACAGGTAGTGCTCCGGCCGTTGCCAGTAGGCCGACGCGAAGCCATCCGTGCAGTCGGCGGGTACCGGAACAATTTGGACTTCCACCCGGTCCCTCCCCAGAGCGTCGATCACTTCTTGCAGGGGTGCTTCCTGGGCAAATCCAATTGAGGCAGGCACATACTCGTTGAAGACCCAAAGTGCATCGTGCATGGCCGGGTCGAAAGTGAAGACGACCTGACATTTCGAGACTCGCTTGAGTTCGGCCAAGCCGTCGTCCATATTCGCCCAATGGTGAATAGTCATCAGCGCGAGGCCCACGTCGAAGTGGTGATCCGGGAAGGGCAGGTGTTCGGCCGCCGCCTGCACGACCGGAGGCGCGTTTGGAGGACGCTGCTTGATCATGGTGGCCGAGGGTTCCACGGCGATCATGTTGTGATCGCCCAACTCGTAGGATCCGGCGCCGGCTCCCACGTTCACGATCCGCCTGGCGTCGCCGACCGCTTGCCAAATCTGCGCCCCAATACGTGGGTCGGGTTGGCGATACGAGGTGTAGCCAACTCCGATCCGGTCGTACCGCTGCGCCGGCACGGTCAGATCACCCGGTCTTCCACTTCGGATTCAAGTGCCTTTGCGGTTTCCGGATCCAGGAGCACTAATGGACCGCCCTTGGTCGGCTGCCACAGCACCGGTTCTTTGCAATTCCATCGTTCGGATCGGAGCGAAGCCTTGAGCACCTTGTTAGTGGCGGTGATGGGCAGACCCATGGTGATGCGGATGAAGCGAGGCGACCACTTGGTACCCATGTCGGATTGTTGGGCCAGGAACGCTGCGAACGCCTTGGGCTCGATACCCGGTGCTCCCGGCCGTAGCTGAATGGCGGCCATGACCTGATCGCCGACGACTGGGTCAGGGACGGCATAGACGGCAGCCAAGACGACATCGGGGTGCCGTTGCAGGATGCGTTCGATGGGTGCTGAGGCGAAATTCTCGCCGTCAACCCGGATCCAGTCGTGGTCTCGGCCGGCGAAGTAGAAGAAACCTGCTTCGTCTCGGTAGGCCAGGTCGCCCGTCCAGTACCAGCCCTCGCGCAGCCGAGTCCGTTCGGCGTCTTCGTTGCGCCAGTAGCCCTCGAATCCGGCGCCTCCCGTCTTCGAGACGAGTTCGCCGATTGCTTCTGCGGCGTTGAGCAGCCGCCCCCGTTCGTCGAATTCGGCAGGAGGACACTCCTCGCCCGTCTCGGTGTCAAGGACGAGCGTGCCTTCTCCTGAGACACCCAACGCACCCGGCGGAGTGTCCGGAGTGCGGATCACGGTGGCCCCACCTTCGGTGGAACCATAGGAGTCAGTGACGGTGACGCCGAAGCGTTCGGCGAATCGGGCCACATCGTCGGTCGATCCCTCGTTGCCGAAGGCGCGGATCAGTGTGTTGTCGGCGTCATCGGGTCGCTCAGGCGTGGCCAATATGTAGGACAACGGCTTGCCCACATAGTTGAAGTACGTCACGCCGGCTGCCCGCACGTCAGGAAGAAAGCCCGAGGCGGAGAATCGACCAGTGGTCGGCAGGGCGAAGGTGGAGCCGGCGAAAAGTGCCGGTCCCCAACCCGCCATGAGCGCATTGGAATGGAAGAGCGGCATGGCCAGGTAACAGACGTCCTCGGTCGTGAGGGCGTACATCTGGGCGACGATCGGTGCAATCCGGGCCAGTCGTCCCTGACTGCACAGGCACGCCTTCGGCGCGCCCGAGGTGCCTGACGTGAAGAGGAGATACCCGAGACTCTCCGGGGTGAGTGAGTCGTCGGCTACCTCCGTCGCCTTGGCGCCGGCGTACGGAGCCAGCGCATCGGCGGCGCTCGGTTGATCGAGGACCAAGACTCGGGGGTTGTCTTCGGCCACGACCCCGATGGCTTCGCCGATAGAGAGACCGAGCACCAGGTGGAGCAGGCGTGAGTCGGTGACCAGGACCTGGCAGTCGGTGTGCGTGAGATCCCGGGCCAGATCATCGCCCCGGTGGGTGGCGTTGGCGCCCACCACGACGGCGCCGACGAGCGCGCACGCCTCGAGCCAGTAGATGAACTCCGGCACATTCTCCAACAAGACGGCCACATGGAATGGTCCGGGGAGCCGGTTGGCGTTGAGCCAGGCGGCCCGCTGCGCGGCCAGGGTGACGACGTCGGCGTGGGACTGCCGAAGGTCGCCGGCGATCAAGCCAAGTGTGGGATCGTCGGCCCGTTGGAGTACCGAATAGGCGATTGTGTCAACCGGTTCCATTACATCTCCGAACGTCTCTGACCTGGGAGGTTGTGCCCATTATTGGAACACGTTGCATTTTACCCTAGGTGGTGTTACCTTCGCTGGGACGCGCTCGGGACAGGTCCGCGGCGCTGTACGGGAGGACGTGTTCACCCCATGGAATTCGGGATCTTTAACGCCGCGTGCCTGCTGCCCAAGTACCGCGCCAACCACGGTGAAGCGGCCGAGCACGACCGCATCATGGACGAGGTCAACTTCATCGTGGCCGCCGACAAAGCCGGCTTCAAGTACACCTGGGCCTCCGAGCATCACTTCCTGACTGACTACTCGCACCTTTCGGCCTCAGAGTCATTCCTGGCCTTCTGCGCCGCCAAGACGTCCAACATCCACATCGGCTCGGGCATCTTCAACATCACGCCTCCGGTCAACCACCCGGCTCGCATCGCCGAGCGTGTGGCCATGTTGGACCATCTCTCGGAAGGCCGCTTCGAGTTCGGTACCGGCCGTGGATCATCCACCACCGAGCAGCGGGGCTTCGGCATCGAAGACCCCGACCTGACCCGCGAAATGGTGGCCGAAGTGCTGCCGCAGCTGGTCCGCATGTGGAAGGACGAGGAGTACAGCTACGACGGCAAGTTCTTCTCCATGCCCCAGCGCAACGTGCTGCCCAAGCCGTACTCCAAGCCCCACCCCGCCATCTGGATGGCCGCCGGTAGCCCTTCGACGTTCGACCTGGCGGCCGAACTTGGCGTCGGCATTCTCTGCTTCGGCTTCTCCACCCCAGACCAGCTGACGCCGCTGATCTCTCGCTACAAGGAGAAGATCGAGGACTGCAAGAACCCGGTGGGCGCGTTCGTCAACAACAACGTGATGGTGACCACGCAGATGATCTGCATGGAGGACGGCGCCAAGGCCCGCAAGGCCTTCTTGGAGTCGGAGTCGAACTACCACCTGAGCCTTGTCTTCCGCTACCTCGACACGTTCCCCAAGCCCAAGGGCTTGCCGGAATGGCCGGAGATCGTGCCCGGCATGGATCCCGACACACTCGACCTGGCCATCAAGTACGGCCAGATCGCCATTGGCTCGCCGGACGAAGTGACCAAGGCCATTGAGACCTACACCGCCACCGGGGCCGATCAGATTTCCTTCGGCATGCTCTCGACCTCCATGGAGATCGATGTCTGCGAGGAAGCAGTCGAGACCTTCGGCAAGCATGTCCTCGGGCAGTTCGACAAGGACCCGATCCACAGCACCACCAAGATGCGTTTGGCAGCCGGCGGTAAGTAATTCCGCCCTGCTGACCAGGGTGTTCTGTGGCCGATTAGGTCACTGAGCCAATAGTCCGATCTGATCGGCGGGTGTCGATGACCAAACGTGAGCCGGTTCGGCGCCTGGTGCGTTGGCTCTTCATCAATCGACGAACGGGTCGGATCACCGTGGCCCAATGGCCCAACATCCCGTTGGGCACCTTCATCGTCGCCACGGCCTTGCCGAGGGTGGTCCATCTGCACGGCCATGTGCAGTCGGCATTTCGAACCATCAGCGTGGTGGCCCTCATTGCCTGGGGTCTCGACGAGGCGCTGCGCGGCGTGAATCCATTTCGTCGCCTGCTTGGTGGCGTCATCCTGTTGCTGACGGTGGTCCACCTGTTACGTGGTTCCGGCTGAGTCCGGATTGCCCTGCTACAGGCGAAGCTCGCCCCGTTGGCAACGCTGAAATATGGATGCGGCAATCTCATTCGGACCGTGTTCACTGCTGTCGACCCGATGACGATCGTCGGCACCGTGCGCTTCGAATTGGCTCCACAAGTCGCCCACGACCGTTTTGTCGGCCAAAGCGGTGGCGTGTTGGGGTTCGGAGCGACGCTCCTGCACCCTGGTCAAGACGGTCGAAAGCGGCGCCGCCAGGACGGCGTAATTCAGTTCGATGCCCAGTGGTTGGCAGGAATCGGCGAAGAGGTCGAGCATGAAGGGAAACAGAATCCCTTCGGCCACGGTGAAGTAACCACCAGAAGTAAACGTGGCGACCGCTGAAGCTGCCGCGGCGAGGACGACCCGGTTCTGTTGGTGCGCTTCAGGCTTCCAGGGATCGATGGCCCCATTGCGGAGAGAGGCGAAGAACCAGTCCAGGCTGAGGCAGCATGACGGGTCGGCGCAATCGGCCACGAGCGGTGCGACAGTGGTCTTGCCACTGCCCGGCGATCCGGTAATGAGGAGGAGTTGGCCGGGGGGCATGCCTGCATCATCGCGTGCGTATGGCCAGAGCCCTGCATCACGGGACCGGAGGCGAGGCGCCGCCAGTTTTGTTGGAGGCGTCATCGGCCAAACCGGTGTAAAGACCGACCGGGTCGTGCTTGATGGTGGTGGGAAGCTTGGACGTCACGGTCGCCGCATTGACTCGCAAGGGTACGAGTTCGAGTGCGCCGCATGACGCGCCGATCGGTCGGGTGACGATGACCTGTAATCCACCGCCGTCCCGGTCGATGAACTGCGGATTGGCGTACCCATCGCAGGGCAGTACCGACGCCACAATCATTCCCGAATAGTCATTGGCGCGGCGAGACATCAAGGACCAAGGGGCCGACACCTGCTCGCTGGGCTGAGAGAGCGATGTCGGCAGGCGACCCGATCCTCCGCATGGATTGGGCTGGCTTTCGGTGAAGAGCTGCGCGTCGCGACCGCTTTGCGCATCGAGCAGGAAGACCTCGTAGTCATAATCGGTGGCCAGCGGTGCCGTGGTGGTCGGCACGCTCTGTTGCATCGGGCACGGCAGCTCGACCCGGTGGGTGAAGACCAGAACCCAGGCCAATCGGTTTTGGTAGGGGGTGGCGGTGGGGAACTTGGGCTGCACATCGCCTGGCGTGAGGTCGGTCGAGCCCGGTATGCCGGTGACCGGCGGGAACAAGGTGTTCGACACGGTGACTCGTCCATAGCCAATCGCCACACCGGAGCCGGTTTCGCCGCTCAAGGGTGCGTTCTGCGAATTGAGGGCGGCCAGCGCGTCGCACTCGGCTTGCGCCGATGAAATACGGGGATGATCGCCGGTGACGGGAGGGGCCACCGTCAGATCAGTGCCATCCACCGAGAAGAGGTGGCGAGCGGCGCCGCCGGTGAGCGAGGTGACGGCGGGACCAATCATGCGGGGCGCACCAGAGGAGCCGGTCGAATGTCCGGGCTTCGGCAGTGAGGGGAGCGCACACGGGCTGGATCGTGCCGTTGGACGGTGCGCGGCGGCAGTACCGGTCGAGACCGCGGTGATGCCCACGAGGCAGCAGAGCAGGGTTGCCGCGAAGAGGCTCCACTTGTGACGCATGGTGGTGTTGACGCTTCCGACCACGGATTGGTTCGGCGTCATCGGCAGAGCTTGCCTTAATTGGTGGGGCGATTCAGGTCGACAGTGATGCCAGGGCGGCGATGATGTCATCGACGGTATCCAGGGCGGCGACCAGGCCGACCGAGTTGTGCAGGACGTCATCGGCGTAGGCCGGGGGCACACCCGCCACGGCGTCGGTGGCCACCACGCACTGGTAACCCAGGTTGACCGCCTCAATGCAGAGTCCGAGTATCCCCAGGTTGACCGACACGCCGGTCACAATGAGGACGCGCACCCCGAGGCTCTCGAGGGTGGCGTGGAGTGGGGTGCCGGTGAACGGAGCGACACCGTGACGGCGGGCCGAGACGTAGTCGGTGACGTCGGCCTGTAGGTCGGGTACGAGTTCGGTGGCGGGGGTGCCTTCGAGAAGATGTTCGGGGCGGCGCAGGAGGGCGGTGTGCAGTGGTGTGTTGATCACGGTGCCGGCCCGGTCGGCCCGGAACTCGGCGGTGCAGTGGACCACTGGAATGTGGTGGGCGCGACAGGCCTGCAACAGTCGGGCCGCGTTGGGCACGAGCTGGCGCGTCGTGGCGGCGGCGGCCAGTTCGGGAAACGAAGCCAGGTCACCCATGACGCCTCGTTGCAGTTCCATGGTGAGCACGGCCACGGGAAGAGAGCCGCCGCCGGAGGCCCGCCCGGAGAGCAGCTCGGTCAGCTCAAGGGGCACTGGTGGCCGGCGTCTCGCCTGCCGTCACGATGGCCGTGGCCCAGGTGTAGTCCGGCTTGCCGCTGGGGGAGCGTTCGACCGTGTCGACCACGTGCAGTCGGCGGGGCAGCTTGTAACCGGCAATCGAGGTACGGCAGTGCTCCTGAATGCTCTCGAGCGAAGGTGCCGCGTGACCGACCCGGGGCTGAATGATGGCGGCCACCGTCTGGCCCCAGCGTTCGTCGGGGGCGCCGCAGACGATGGCATCCATGACGTCGGGGTGCGAGCGCACGGCCGACTCCACTTCCTCGGGGAAGATCTTCTCGCCGCCGGAGTTGATGACGATGGAACCCCGGCCGAGCAGCGTGATGCCGCCGTCCTCTTCGACCGTGGCGAAGTCACCGGGCATCACGTAGCGCTTGCCGCGCACGGTGATGAACACCTCGGCCGTCTTCTTGGGGTCGTTGTAGTAGCCCAACGGAATGTTGCCGGAGCGGGCGATTTTGCCGATGACGCCCGAACCGGGCACCACCTCATTGAGATCCTCGTCAAACACCACCGTCTCACCGAGCAGATGGACCGTGGGGCCGCTCTTCATGGCCGTGTTGCCGGCGCTGATCACGGTCAGGCCGTTGTTGCCGCCTTCGGAAGAACCGACGGCATCGGTGATCATGATGTTGGGCAGCTTGGCGAAGAACTGATCCTTGACCGGTGCACTGAAGAGGGCGGCGGAGGACACGACCGCAAAGAGGGAGGAGAGGTCGTGGTTGGTCCCGGGGTCATCGAGCGACTCGACCAACGGCTTGCCCATGGCGTCCCCGGTGATCATGACCGAGTTGGCCTTCTCGGTCTCGACCAAGTGCCACACCTCGTGGGGGTCGAACTTGGCCATCAACACGATCTTCGATCCGACGAAGCTCTGGCCCATGACGCACCACTGGGTGGCGCCGTGCATGAGGGGCGCGATGGGAAGGTGGACCATGGGGCCACCGGCACCCTTGGCCGCCATCACGCTGGGGTCTTCGTAGCGGGTGTTGTTGATCGGATCGACGCCGCCGCCGAGGGCGTAGAAGACATCTTGGTGGCGCCAGACCACGCCCTTGGGCATGCCCGTGGTGCCGCCGGTGTAGAGGATGTACAGGTCGTCGCCCGAGCGGGGCTCGAAGTCCCGCTTGGGTGACTGGTCCTTCAGGGCGTCCTCGTACTTGACCGTCTTGGGTGCCGGGTCGGGGTTGGCGGTGCCGTCCTCAATCACGATGACGTGGGTCAGGTCGGGCAGTTCGGGCGAGGAGGTCAGCCACCAGGGGAGAGAACTCGCGCTGGTGCACCAGGGCCTTGAGGTCGGCGTTGGTGAGGAGGTAGCGCAGCTCTTCCTTCACGTAGCGGTAGTTGATGTTGATCCACACCGCCCGCAGCTTGAACACGGCCCAGGCCGTCTCGACCCACTCGACGCTGTTGTACGAGTAGATCCCGACGTGGTCGCCGGGGCCGATGCCCTGGGCGGCCAGGTGGTGGGCCAGTTGGTTGGCCCGGGCTTCCATCTCGGCGTAGGTGCGGCGCTTCCCGTTGGCGACCAGGTACTCGCGCTCGGGATAGGCGTCGACGGCGGCCTCGAAGAGATCGGCGAGGTTGCACTCCATGAGGCGCAGATTAGAACACGTTCTTGTTGGGGGAGCAATCGGTTCGAGGGGCGTACGCTTTGGGCGTCCGACCAGGAGTTGTCGGGTCGCGAGAGGGGTCGAGGTGGCTGACGTCGTCGTGTCTGCGGACGATGCGGTGCGGGGCACGTTGCCGGCGATATGCGTCAAAGAAGGCGTCCCGACCGAGAGCACCTTGCTGGTGAATCGCAACGTGGGCAGTGGAGCCGGCCTCGGTGTGGCCTGGCTCCTCATTCTCTTCGGCCCCTTGGGCTGGCTCGGTCTCCTGCTTGCCGCGCTGGTGCGTTCGCCGGCCGATCGGCTGGGGGTGCGGTTGCCGTTCTCGGCGTCGTCCTATGGGCGCCTGGTCTACGCCCGGCGCATGTTGCGCACATGGGTCGCGGTCACCGGATTCCTGAGTTTCCTGGCCATCGTGCTGTTGGCCTTCCGCAATCCCGGCGCCGAGGCGCTGGCGGTGGTCGCTGGTGTCTTCAGTCTGGTCGGCCTCTGGATGCTGTTGATGGCGTCGCGCCGCTTGTCGTATGCCCGGGTCGGGATCATGTTGGATGGGACCCGGCGCTGGCTCACCATTAGCGGCGCGCACCCTGATTTCGTCGATGCGGCTCGGGCCCAGGTGGAGCAGGCGGCGGTTCGGGCGGAGTAGCTCGGCAGGGTGAGCAGTCCCTGCAGGTAGGCGGCGGCGGCCTTGCCGTTCTCCTTGAAGGCCGATGGTGGGCACGGTGCCGTCGCAATAGAGGACATTGCAGTCGGGATTGGTGACCAGGTCGGTCAAGAGGACACTCGGGATCGATGAAGTTGTCCGGGTTCAGGTCGAAGTCTTCCGGTGGCGACACATAGGGGCCCGGGTCGGCCATGTGGTGGTCCTCGACGCCGCTCATCGAGAATCCGGAAGAAATTGTAATAGAGGTCGGAGGCGCCGCCCGATGCGCTCAGGAGCCCGGCCAGGTTGGGGGTGGTGTCGCCCAGGGCGCCGGTCCAGGTGACGGTCAGGTGCAGGCTCGGGATCATGAAGTTGTTCTGTTGCAGGGCACCGACCATGGCGAAGAGATCGGCGGGAGCGGCTCGGGATCATTTCGTTGTCCACCACTTGGGCGGCCGGGATGTTGGCACTGGTGCAGGTCGTGCCGCCGTTGACCCAGAACAAGAAGCCATAACAGCCGTTGGTCGTGGTGGGTTGGCGCAGTTGGCTGATGTAAGTGGTCGAGAGAATCTGGCGACCGTTCCAGTTCCCGTTGTTCTGCATCAGCAGCCCGAGTTTGGCGAACTGGATGGGAGGGATGAAGAGGTTGGCGTAGCCGTAAGTGTTGCCGGAGCGGTCTCGCAGCCAAATGTAACTGTCGGCCGGAATGCCGATCCGGCCGAAGAGATTGGTTTGGGCGAAGGCTTGCAGGTCCTGGCCCACGCGCTCGTTGGACCACGTAGGCCAGCAGGTCGGGGACGCGCTGGGTGTATTCGAAGGTGGTGCCCGGGCGGGTAAATCAGCGGCTGGGCCAATGCCTCCTGGGCCACATCCGGGTCGGTGCCGACCGAGGCGAACTCGGCCAGGATCGACTCGCGCAGGCCGGCCGTCTCGGTCAGCAGGTCACGGATGGTGATGGCCCGGTGGGCGGCATCGCCCCAGCCCGCTCCGGTGGGCAGGTACTTCCCGATGGGATCGTTCAGGGCCAGCTTGTGGTGATCCAGCGCGATGCCGGTCGAGGATGGAGATGACGCTCTTGGTGGAGCTGAAAATCTCGTAGGGGATGTTGTCGGTGACCGGGTCGAGGAGTCCCTGGGCCACCTTGCAGTTGTTGCGGAAGATCTGCACCGAGGCCCGCAGGTGGGTGTTGGCGTAGAGGATGGCGGCCTGGACGGCCGCCGGGTTGAGGTCCTCCTGGGCCGGGCTGGCCTTACCAAAAGTGGTGCCCGAGGCGGGCAGCGCGCAGGTGGTCATGGGGGCGGTGGCGGCTGCTGCGGCTGTGCCGAGTGTCGGGGTGACGAGTAGCCCGATGCTGGCCACCAGCGCCGAGGCCACGGCCACCCTCATGAACTGCGTTCCGCATCGCCCTCCTCATCCCGCCCGAGTGGTCGAAGCTAGTTCACGCAGCGGCTGGGCACCTCCGGGGCCGGCAGGGTGGTCCGCAACGGCGGCACCACTATGGCGACCAGACCCCGCAACATGGCCAGTGTGGTGCTGCGCCAATCGAAGTAGTCCCGCCACAGCGTCACGTGACCGTGGTGGACCTCGAAGATGCCGCAGACCCAGAACTGCATGCGGAACGGTCCGGCGATGAGCGCATCGGTGCGCTCGGTCAGCACGGTGGTGCCGTTCTCGGCCATGCGATGCACGGCCACCTCGAAGGTCAGGTGGTAGCGGAAGTAGGCCCGGGCCGCCCGGGCGAACTTGGCCTTGCCCCGGATCGTCGGCAGCGAGACGTTGCTGTAGACGATGTCGTCGGCGGCCAGGTCGATCACGGCGTCGGGGTCGCCGTCCTGCATGGCGCCGAGAAAGGCGGTGACGATGTCAGAAGAGCTCCCAGTCACGCCGGCTCCGCCTTGGCGCCAAGGGATTCCAGCCACTCAATGAGGTTCTCGCGCTGATTGTCGTGGCTGCGCGCCGCTCCCAACGGGGTCGTCTCGTCCGAGTAGTCCGGCGTGAAGTTGAGCTCGGCCCCGGCCGCCAGGAGTTCCTCGGCCGCCCGTCGTTGCCCGGCATGGCAGGCCTGCCAGAAGGACTCGTTGATCTCCGTGGCCGAAGGTGGCGGATCGGCGTTCAGGAGGTCGGTGATGCGCGAAGCCAGACCCAACGCGGCCGCCTGCCACAGCTCGTCCACCGGTGCGCCGGCCGCCACCAGACGGCGGGCCACGTGCCAACACCCGAAGGCCACCGTGTTGGCCAGGGGCGTCCCGATGCAGCCGCCCGGCAAGGCGAGGTCGGCCCCGCCGGCAATGAGCACGTCGGCCACGTCGGCGTCATCGCTGCTGGCCGCCGAATGGAGGGGCGACTCGGCAAAGCGGCCGCCCACCATGACGGCGTTGACGTCGGCGCCGGCGGAGATGAGGAGGGCGGTGATCTCAGGTCCGCTTGGGAAGAAGCCGGGCCAATCGGTGACCAGGTGCAGCAGCGTGCGCTCGGTGCCCTTCTTGTTGCGGATGACCACCGATCCCAGGCCATCGTGTTCGGACAGCAAGGCCTCAAGGGCGGCCACTTCACCGGATTGGATGGCGGTCGTCACCGCGACAGCCAAAGGATCCTGGGGCGAGAGGGCGTCCATGAGTGACCCGCGGGTCAGTCGAACAGGTCGGGGTCGCTGCGCACGATCTCGTCCCACAGCGGCTTGAACGAGAACCACCCGGCCAAGGGCGAGGCGGTGCGGTCGCGGGTGTAGCGGGCCCCTTCGTCGTTGATCAGCAACGGGGTGCCGGCCGCTTCGGCCAACAGCTGGGCCTGGCAGGAGCGCTCCATGGTCAGGAACCACCACGCCGCCTCGTCGACCGTCTGGCCGACCGTGAACAGGCCGTGGTTGCGGTGGATGGTCGCCTTGTGCGGTCCGAGCGCCGAGGCCAGCGCCTTGGCCGCCGCTTCCTCCAAGACGATGGCCCCGCCACCCTCTTCGCAGACCGTGTGGTCCTCGAAGAAGACGCAGGCGTCCTGGGTAATCGGATCCAAGCAGGCGACCGAGGGACGACCAGGACTTGCCGTACACGGAGTGGGCATGGGCGGCGGCGATCACATCGGGCCGGGCGGCGTGGACGGCCGAGTGGATGGCGAAGGCGGCCGGGTTGACCGGACGGTTGCCCTCCACCACTTCGCCCGTGTGGCTGACCAGGATCAGGTCCGATACCCGCACATGGCGAAAGCTCATGCCGAACGGGTTGACCCAGAAGTGATCGGTCAGCTCGGGATCGCGTGCAGTGATATGTCCCGCCACGCCCTCCCCGAACCCGAATCGCCCGAAGAGCCGCAGGGCGCCGGCCAGGCGCTGCTTTCGGTGCAGGCGCTCCTCTTCGACGGTGGCGAAGGTGGGGGGGACCATGTCCATCAGTTCCTCTTGGCCCCCCAAGAGCGTGCGGGCGGGTGCGGTGGTCATGGGCACAAACTATCTTCCTGCCATGGCCTATCCCACTGCCGTATCCCGAGAGATCGCCGCCCCCGCCCAAAAGGTGTGGGAACTGGTGTCCAACCTGCCCCGCATGGGGGAGTGGTCACCCGAGAACCAGGGTGGCGCCTGGAAGCAGGGGGCCACCGGTCCGGCCACCGGTGCGGTGTTCGCCGGCAAGAACAAGAACGGGTTGGTTCGTTGGTCCACCAAGGTCACCGTGGTCGAGTGCGAGCCGGCCAAGGTCTTCGAAATCGCCGTGTCGAAAATGGGTATGCCGGTGTCGCACTGGCGCTACGACATTGCCGAGACGGCGGGCGGCTGCCTGGTCACCGAGTCCTGGGACGACCACCGAAGCGGCTGGATGAAAGTCGTCGCCCGCCCCATGGGCGATCACAGCGGTGACCATGCCAAGACGGAAATGGAAGCGACGCTGGCCAACATCGCCACCGCAGCGGAGTCACTCACTCCCTCGTAGGACCCATCGGCCCTCGAGTCGGCACACCGGGGTTGAAGTCGACGCTTCGAGAACAACGTGTGACGTTGGTACGACCTCTCGCCCCGCTGGGAGATGATGTCCCCATGGAAGGCCAAATCCAGCACGTCTCGATCCACGGTCACGATGTGGCGTACCAGATGGAAGGGAGTGGGCCCGTGCTCCTCCTTCTCCATGGCATCGCTGGCAGTTCTCGGACTTGGCGGGACGTGATCCCCCTCCTCACGAGTCGCTTCACCGTGGTGGCGCCGGATCTCATCGGTCACGGTCTGTCCGAAAAGCCGGTGGGGGACTACTCGCTGGGTGCGTTCGCCAGTGGGATCCGTGATCTTCTTGAATGCCTCGATATCGACAAGGCATCAATAGTCGGCCAGTCGTTTGGCGGCGGGGTGGCCATGCAGCTCGCCTACCAGCACCCTGAGCTTTGCGATCGTCTCGTGCTCGTCGATAGTGGTGGTCTTGGGCGAGAAGTGAACTGGATGCTTCGATTCATGACGTGGCCCGGGAGTGAGTACTTGATGCCCGTGATCTTTCCCGGGTTCGTTCGCGACTGGGGAGACAGCCTGTTGCGGTCGATCAATGACCGCGGCATTCGCCTTGGTCGGTTCACCGAAATGTGGAGCGCCTATGCGTCGCTGGCCGAGGCGGAGAACCGTCAATCGTTCGCCCGCACCCTTCGATCCGTCATTGACCCCGGCGGACAGACGGTGAGTGCGATGGATCGCCTTTACCTGGCCGCTTCGATGCCGACCTTGATTATTTGGGGGGACCGGGACGACATCATTCCCGTGGACCATGCGCATGCCGCACACCAAGCCATTCCGGGCAGCCGACTAGTGATCATTGAAGGTGTTGGCCACTTTCCTCAGATCGAGGCACCGGAACAGTTCGTCACTGCTCTGGTCGACTTCGTGAACTCGACGGAACCCGCTTGTCTCGGCGCCGAGGACCGCCAGCGGATGCTGAAAGAACGATCCGAACCATCCCGGCACTAGATTCCTGACCACGAACCCCGAGGCAGGACCGGTCAAGGGAGAGTCACCATGGGAAACGACGAATGCAAGCCCGTGTCGGTATCCCGACGAATCGAGGCGCCGGCTGCCGACATCTTCGAGCTGCTGGCCGACCCCGACCGGCACCCCGAGTTCGATGGCTCGGAGATGCTGCGACCCGGTGCGAGCAACAAGGTCATCACCGGCATTGGCGACGTGTTCGTCACGAAGATGTACTTCGAAGCCATGGGGGACTACGAAATGCATAACCGCATTGTGGTGTTCGAAGCGGACCGGTGCATCGCCTGGGAGCCCGGAAACCCCGAACTCGACAGGAATGGATCGCGTTGGAGGTTCGACCTCGCTCCAAGTGGTCCGAACGCCACGGTGGTGACTGAAACCTACGACTGCACGGATTCTCCTCAGACTGTCCGTGATGCCGTGGACAACGGCAATGCGTGGCTCGTTGGTATGGCGGAGACATTGGAGCGACTCGACCACCTTTGCACGCCCTAGCTCCCCACCTCCAGCCGCCGATGCACCTGGGCGGCGGCACCCGCATCACCCGGGCCGGCTCGCTGTTCCAGCCGGGCCGCCACGGCCAGCCGGTGCGCCGGATCGACGTTGCCGCCGTACTTGAACTTGGCCTGCACCGACTCCACCTGCAATGCTGATGCCCAAGATCGCATTGAGCTTCGGCCCGTGCGCCTCGGCCGGATCGGCCACCGGCACCTCGGGCTGCAACGCACGCAGCTGGCGGCGCAGAATCCCCGACACGCTGCCCGGCGCCTCCCGCTCGGCGTGCACAGTCGCCGTCCCGGTCAGCTGCACGGCGCCGTAGTACGTGGTCGGAATGCCCAGTGACGGATCCTCGTCGCCGATGGCCTTCCAGTCCGACGGGATGTAGGCCCAGTCCCCGGCCACGCTCAGCACCACCCGGGGATTCTCGGCCAGCGCCTCGAACATCGGATTGACCCGCACCAGGTGCAGCCACACCACGTCGTCGCCGCAGCAGGAACTGCGTCGGCACCACCACGGGCACCTCACGCCCCCGGCCGGCGGCCACCAGATGACCGAACGAGTTGGCCTCGACGAAGGGACGCCACTCCGCCTCACCAATGGAGGCGTCAACCGGGGCGGTGTACATCCGCCCAGCTTTTCAGCTGCGCCAACGCCAGCCCTAGCCCGCCGCCGGCTCCAGCTCCGCGATCGACTCTTCCTTGTGCCGCTTGTAGTCGACCTTGCCGTTGGGGGCCCGGCCGATGGTCTCGACCGTGCGCACCCGGCGGGGCGCCTTGTAGCTGGCCAGCCGGTCCTTCACATGGTCGATCAGCTCGGCCTCGGCGGGCGCCCCCGGAGCACCGTGCGCCAGCTCGATCACCGCCACGATCTGCTCCCCATACGTCGCGTGCGGAATGCCCACGACCACGGCATCGCCCACGGCGTCGTGCGTCTTGAGGGCCTCTTCGACCTCCTCGGGGAAGATCTTCTCGCCGCCCGAGTTGATGCACACCGAGCCCCGCCCGAGCAGATGGATGGTGCCGTCGGCCGCCACCTGGGCGAAGTCGCCCGGCACCGAGTAGCGCACGCCGTCAATCACCTTGAACGTGCGGTCCGACTTCTCCTCGTCCTTGTAATAGCCCAGCGGGTTGCGCCCGCCGAGGGCGAGGACACCGATCTCTTCTGATCCGGGTTCGACCTGGCGGCCGTCCTCGGTGAGGACTTTCACATCGGGTCCGAGCGTGAACTTGGCCGTCTCGACGGCGGCCCCGGCCCCGCTCACGGACACGCCCATGCCGAGCGCCTCCGAGGAGCTGAAGGCGTCGACCAGCAGCATGCCGGCATGGTGGCTCAGCAACTCCTGCTTGATCGACTCGCTCCACATGGCCCCCGACGAGATCACCATCATGAGCGAGCTCAGGTCCCAGTGGCCCGGCTGCGCGTTGAGCGCCTCAATCAGCGGGCGGGAGAAGGGGTCGCCCACGATGACGAGGCCGTTGACCTTCTCCCGCTCGACCGTGTCGAGCAGTTCGACCGGATCGAACTTGCGGCTCTCGAGCAGGCACACCCGGCCCCCCTCGGCCAGCGTGGTGTTGGCCGTGAAGCCGCCGGTGCCGTGCATGAGCGGGCAGGCCGGCATGAGGGTGACGCCGCCGGGGTTGGCGTTCGAGCGTGGCCCGGATGTCGTCCAGCGTGCCCTCGACGTTGTAGTGGCGCACGCCGCTGACGATGAGGCGGGCGAACAGGTCGTCCTGGCGCCACATCACGCCCTTGGGCATGCCGGTGGTGCCGCCGGTGTAGAGCATGAAGAGGTCGTCGCCGCTGCGGCCCCACGGGGCCGCCGTCCGCCCGATCGCCGACTTGGCCGCCTCGTCGTACGGCGTGGCCCAGTCGGGGCACGGGTCCGGAACCGTCGTCAACCCATATCCAGCCCCGCACGTCGGGCACCCGGTCGAGGATGCGCTCGATCCGGTCGGCGAAGGCGCCGTGGAAGACGACCGCCACCGCGTCGGCGTTGTCCCACAGGTAGCTCAGCTCGTCGTCGCCGTAGCGGTAGTTGGTGTTGACCGGGACCAGCCCGATCTTGGCCGAGGCGTAGAGGCGTCTGCAGGTACTCGGGGCAGTTGTAGAGGTAGACGGCCACCTTGTCCTGCTGGACCACGCCCAGGTCGAGCAGGTGCTGGGCCAGCCCGTCGGCACCCTGGTCGAACTCGGCCCAGGTCGACGTGGCGGCTGCCCTGCGTGACCGCGATGGCGTCGGGCTGGACGTCGGCCACCGTTTCCCACACATCCGCGTAGTTCCAGTTCGTCATGACTGCTCCTCCCCATCCGCCCCACCTGCGTGCACCGGGCGGGCCCGACTCAGCCCCGCCCCTGCAGTGAGCAAGGGAGGCAGCCTACGCTCCCCCTTTCACCAACGAGAAGTTCAGGAGTTGCGAGTGGAACTGGGCCTGCCCGGAGAAGATGATCCCCGCCGCCTTCGGGTCAGGGAATGGCTGTCGGCCCACCCGAATCCATCGGGCCGTCAGCTGGCCGAGGCGGGCTACGTCGTCCCGCACTGGGCCCCTCCCTTCGGCCTCGACGCCGACCCGCTGACCCAGCTCATGATCGACGAGGAGTTGCGGGCGGCCGGCGTGCGGCGGCCCATCAACCCGATCGGCATCGGCTGGGCCGGGCCGACCCTGATGTACGCCGGCACCGATGAGCAGAAGGAACGCTGGTTGTGGTCGCTGCTCTCGGGCGAGGACTTCTGGTGCCAGCTCTTCTCCGAGCCCGGCGCCGGTTCCGACCTCGCCGCCCTCACCACCACGGCCGTGCGCGACGGCGACGACTACGTCATCAACGGGCAGAAGGTGTGGAACAGCTACGCGCACATCGCCAAGTGGGGGATCTTGCTGGCTCGCACCGATCCGGCGGCCACCAAGCACCACGGCATCTCCTACTTCGTGTGCCCCATGGATGCGCCTGGCATCGACATCCGCCCCCTCATCGATATGACCGGCGAGCACGCCTTCAACGAGGTCTTCTTCGACAATGTCCGCATCCCGTCGGACCACCTCGTCGGGGCGGAGCACAACGGTTGGGAACTGGCCAAAGTCACCCTCGGGAACGAGCGGGTCTCGCTCTCGGGCGAGGGTGCGCTGTGGGGGATGGGCCCGACCGTCGACGACCTCGTCGCCCTGGTCCGTGACGCCGACGCCGACTCCAACTCCCCGGTCCTGTCGCCTGACCTGCGGGACCGCCTGGTCTCGGTCTGGATGGAGGGCCAGATCCTTGCGGGTCCTCCGACTCCGCATGGTCTCCGCCGTGCTGGCCGGCAAGGCCCCCGGGGCGGAAGCGTCCGTGCGCAAGGCCATCGCTGATGAGCACGGACAGCACATCATGGGGTTGGCCCGGGACATGGCGGGACCGTTCGCCATGCTGGCGGGCACTGGTCCGCTGGGCGGTCTGACCCCCGGGGGCTGGTCGCCGGGCGGCGATGCCACCTGGTCGAGGGGGTTCTTGTTCTCGCCGGCGCTGACCGTGGGCGGCGGCACGGCGGAAGTGCAGCGGAACATCGTGGCGGAGAAGGTGCTCGGGCTACCCCGGGACACGGGAGTCTGACGGCTCGACTCCGCCCCAGTTGCCACTCCCACTCCGCCCAGTTGCCACTCCCGTTGCGGTCCGGTCACCCAAATGGCGGTTGGCCCCGGGCCGTATCCCCAGTTGCCATGCCAGCAACCTAGATGTCCGCTGGGCCCCAACATGAATTTGTGAAGAATGCTTAAATCGCGCAAGGGTGACGCCAAACGAGCGTTTCCTACGCAACTGGCACAGGCCCGTCATGGGCCACTGGCGGACCTATAAGGGGGATGGCGGCATGAAGAAGTTGTTGCTTGGTGGGGCAGTCGCGCTGGTCGGATTGGGCGGCCCCATTGGCGCCATGGCAGTTGGCGGCGCAGCACCGGCGGGGGCCACCAGTTCTGCAATCACCACCGGCGCCCTCGGCGGCACCGGCACCGGTGCCCTCACCGCCCTCACTTCTCTCTCCAGCGAACTCTCCAGCACCGCGTCCACCCTGGTCAACGTCCCACCCCTCCTCGGCAAGGACGTCCTCGGCCGCATCGACAATTCCACCGCCACCTCGTCCACCAACTGGGCGGGCTGGGCCGACATCAACGACACCTTCAAGACCGTCAGCTCGCAATGGACTGAGCCGACCGTCAACTGTTCTGCGCCCAGCACGAGCAGCGGCGGAGGCGGCCTCCTCGGGGGCCTCGGCGGTCTGCTGGGCGGCGGCGGCGGAGGCGGGACCTCCCCTACCACTTACTCTTCTTTCTGGGTCGGCCTCGACGGCTACAGCTCGAGCTCGGTTGAGCAGGACGGCACTTCGGCCGACTGCACCAGTTCAGGCCCGGACTACTACGCCTGGTACGAGATGTACCCGTCCGGCGAGGCCCCCTTGTCGAGCACGCAGTACCACGTCAATGCGGGCGACGTGATGACGGGAAC
Organism: uncultured Acidimicrobiaceae bacterium; assembly: GCA_963730785.1. Lineage (GTDB taxonomy): Bacteria > Actinomycetota > Acidimicrobiia > Acidimicrobiales > RAAP-2 > Bog-473. The sequence continues at coordinate 68,876 of CAVSTF010000016.1, read as the reverse complement.
GGTGTCATTTAACGCCACCTCGAATGCGTACACGCTCTCGTTGTCCGACCAGCAGGGCAAGTGGACGTACTCCACCACCATCGCCGAGTCAGGACTGGCCCGTTCGTCGGCTGAGTTCGTAGCCGAGGCACCGTCCGAGTGCAGCATCCTGTACTGCGACCCGTTGCCGCTGTCCAACTTCGGCACCGCCACCTTCTTCAATGCCTCGGCCGCTGATGGGTCGGGCCAACTCAAGCCGATCAGCGCCTTCAGCGATGCGGCGATCGAAATGGTCGACAACGGCACCACCCTGGCCCAGCCGGGCGCGTTGAACGCATCGGGCAACGGCTTCACGGTCAAGTACGACGCTTCGTAGCGGGAACCGGTAACGCCACCTAGGCGCAGCTCCGGGAGCTCGCTCCGGCGCTCGCCCGGACTCGCCTAGGCGGCGTTCTGCTATTTCGGCGGCTACAGCGCCAGCGGCCCGGCGTCCCCGAAGCCCTGCCGGATGCCCTGACCGGCCCGGGCAACCAGCGCCTCGGGGTCGTAGAGCATTTCCCAGGCGTTGATGGCGTGGTCCCTCGAGCGGTTCTTGAACACCATGGCCAGCACGGCGGGGTCGTCTGACTCGTCCTCGTGGACGAAGACCTCCAGGATGTGCGTATTGGTCATGAGCTGGGCCGACATGAGCCCTGTCGAGGCTTCATGGGCGCACACCTTGTCCACCTCGGCGCTCCCGGGCATCCCCAGAGCCACGATGATCCGACAGCCCTCATCCTCAATCATCCTCTTGGCCTCGACCGCCAAATCCTTGAAGCCGGGAACGGTGCGGCGCAGGACCCGAAAGCGGGTGCCATGGCCGGGTTGCTGCTTGAGCGCATCGAGGGCCTCGCCGCCCATGTCGTAGCGGGCGAACATGGTGTCGACGACGCCGATGAGGTCCGGTTGCCCCTTACCCTGCCCCTTGCCCTTCGCGGCAGCTTTCTTGGCGGTCTTGGCGGGGCCCTTGCTCATGCTCCATTCTCGCGCAGGGCCACTCCGGGCCATGCGCCCCCGCCCCGCCCCCACAATTCCCTCCGCCTCCCACAATTCCCGCGCATGGCGCCGCCAACCCCGACCCTTCCCCACACGTGAGGGATCAAATGGGCGGCGGCAGGGCGATCGAGGACCCCCAGATGCGCACCCGCCGCCGCCCACCCTGCCGCAACTTCGGCGCCGACCCAAGATCCGCCGAACTCGCCACCCGCATGCTCACCCACGGCCGTGCTCTCGCCACCCTCCAGCACGAGTTCCTGACCGACGTCGCCGAGTTCGACGTCGCCGAGGCTTGGCGGGGCGACGGCGCCGTGTCCATGGCGGCTTGGCTGACCGAGCGCCTGGGCGTGAGCGGTGCCACGGCCCGCATCTGGGCGCAGACGGCCACCCGCCTCACCGAGCTGCCGGCGCTCGCCGCCACCCTCGCCGCCGGCGATGCATCGCTCGACCTCGTGGCACCCCTCGCCGCCATGGCCACGCCCGCCACCGACGCCAAGCTGGCCACCCGTGCCACCGACGGCGGGTTCTCGGTTAAGCAGGCCCGGGAGCTGGCCGCCTCTCATCGGGGTGTCACCGACGAGGCGGAGGCCCGCCGCTTCGAACACCGTTCATTTCGATGCAACGACACCAATCTCACGGTGTGGGCGGCCATGACCAAGGACGATTACGCCACGACCAAGGCGCTCCTGATGGCCGGCGTGTCACTCAACTCCTCCGAAGTCCACAACGCTTCCAACACCTCAACCACTGCCGACGCGGGGGATGTCTCACTCACCGGATCGCGGCCGAATGACTATGTGCCCTTCAATCAGCGGCTGTACGACTCGTTCATGGACATCATCAGCGGCGGTCGTTCGACCACCAAGGGGAACTGGTACCGGCCCACGATGGTCGTTCACGCCGACCTCCAGTATTTGGTCGGATCAGAATCCACAAAATCCCACCCCGGCCTCGACCCCGGCGCCGACATCCAAGGGCTCGGTCCCATCTCACGCCAAGTAGCCCGCCGCCTTGCCTGCGACGCCGGCATCGTGTTCTCGGTCGAAGGTCATGACGGCTGCATCCTCGATCAGAAGCGAGCTCGCCGCAGCCCCACCGAAGCCCAGCGGCGCGAGATCGCCCGACGAGATAAGGGCTGTCGATTCCCCGGCTGCTCGTTTACCGATTTCACCCAGGTGCATCATGTGAAGTTGTGGACGGACGGTGGTGAGACCAATCAAGACAATCTCTTAACGCTGTGCGGTCGCCATCATCGAGCGGTGCACGAGTTGGGCTGGAGCGTGACCGGCCATTGCGACGAGATGATCACCTTCACCGGTCCCCACGGTCACGCCATGACGTCGGGACCCTCCCCAACCTGGCCTCCAGCTGCCCGCAAAGCAGCGTCCACCCAAGCCCCGCTTCGGCGTTGAGCGATCGCCGAAATACCTAACGCGCTACCCGCAGCTAAGCGCTACCTGCAGCTAAGCGCTGCGTAGTTCCGCATGGTCGCGGCAACGCGCCACCCAACCCGTCGGAATTACCGTCACCGTCAAACGCCGCCCACAGTCAGGGCAAAAGCGCGGCGGGTCATAGGCGCGCGCGCACCCGAGACACTCCACCGATGACTTACCGCAAGCGGTGCAGAACATCTGATCGCCACCGGCCCTGGACATGTGAATCAGATGGCGGCGGTCAGAGCGCCAATGGGCATGCGCAGGTCGGTCAGCATCTGCAGATCCTCGTCGGCGGACCGCCCGAGGGTGGTCAGGTAGTTACCGACGATGAGCGCGTTGATGCCCGCGGTCATACCGATCGCCTGCAAGTCCCGCAACGTCACCTCCCGACCGCCGGCATAGCGAAGGATCACTGAGGGCAGCGCCAGGCGGAAGAGGGCGATCCAGCGCACCGCCTCCCAGGCGCCGACGACCGGAAGCTCGCCCAGCGGCGTGCCCGGTCGCGGGTTAAGGAAGTTAAGGGGCACCTCGGTTGGCTCCAACTCCTGGAGTTGGGTGAGGAGTTCAACCCGCTGCGCCACTGTCTCACCCATACCGATGAGGGCGCCGCAGCACAGTTCCATACCGTTCTCGCGGACCAGACGGCAGGTATCGGCCCGCTCATCCCAGGTGTGCGTGGTCACGATGGACGGAAAGAATGAGCGGGACGTCTCGACGTTGTGGTTGTAGCGGTGGACACCGCCGTCAGCGAAACGCTTGGCTTGCTCAGGCGTCAGAATCCCCGCACTCACCGCCACCTGCAGTCCGGTTTCGGCCCCGATGATCGGCACGAGTTCGAGGATGCGCTCCATGGTGCGCTCATCGGGACCCCGCACCGCCAGCACGATGCAGAATTCCGAGGCGCCCAACGCAGCCGTCTCCCGGGCGGCCGCCAGGACTTCTTCCTGGTCCAAGAACGGCGTGGCCTTGACGGGGGTGTCGAAGCGGGACGACTGCGAGCAGAAGTGGCAATCCTCGGGGCAGCCACCGGTCTTGGCCGAGAGGATTCCCTCGATCTCCACGCCCGGTCCGCACCAGGCGAGACGCACCTGATGGGCCAACGAGGCCAACGCCATCACGGCGCCGTCGGGCAGGTCGGCCAAGGCGGTGAGCTCGTCGTGGGTGAGGAGGCGGCGCTCATCGAGGAGGGCTTGCTCGGCAGTAGCGATCACCGCACGCTCGGCACCCGTGAGCGGCGCCTGAGGCGGGGCGTCGGGCACGGCGGATTCGGCGGCTCGGAATGTCACAGGCGTCGGGGTAGGCACGGCGCTCAGGGTAGTGGCAGGGTGTGGGCTTCCGGTAGCCGAGATGCTCGCCTAGGGGAACGGCCCCGGATCAGTTCGAACCGAACTCAACACAACACAGGGAGACAGCCATGGCCTGGGATTTCTCAACCGAGCCCGAATTCGAAGCGAAGCTGGAGTGGATGCGGGGCTTCGTCAAGGAGGAGGTCTTCCCCCTCGAGACCCTGGATCTGACGTACGACCAGGTAAAGCAGGTCATCAAGCCCCTCCAAGCCCAGGTCAAGGACCAAGGCCTCTGGGCCGCCCACCTCGACCCCGATCTAGGCGGCATGGGCTTCGGCCAGGTCAAGCTCGGCCTGATGCACGAAATCCTCGGCCAGTCGCCCTACGCCCCCGTGGTCTTCGGCAACAATGCCCCCGATTCCGGCAACGCCGAACTCCTCGCCGTGGGCATCGAAACCTCCGGCAACGAGGACCAGCGCCGCCAATGGCTCCAGCCCCTCCTCGACGGCGATCTCCGCAGCGCCTTCTCCATGACCGAACCCAACACGGCCGGCTCTGACCCCACCCTGCTCACCACCTCAGCCGTCAAAGACGGCGACGAGTACGTCATCAACGGCCACAAGTGGTTCACCTCCAATGGATCCGTCGCCGACTTCCTCATCGTCATGGCCGTGACCAACCCCGACATCCACCCCTACCAAGGCTCGTCGATGATCATCGTTCCCGTCGACACGCCCGGCGTCGACATCGTGCGCGACGTCGCCACCATGGAGGACCCCGACGCCCCCTACGGCAAGTTCGGCAACCACGCCGAAATCATCTACCGCGACGTCCGGGTCCCCGCCGCCAACCTCGTCGGTCGCGAAGGCGACGGATTCCAGCTGGCCCAAAAGCGCCTCGGCCCCGGCCGCATCCACCACTGCATGCGTTGGCTCGGCCAGTCCCGCCGCGCCTTCGACATGCTGTGCGAGCGAGCCGTTTCCCGTTACGCCCACGGCTCGATGCTCTCCGAGAAACAAACAATCCAGAACTGGGTCGCCGACTCCCTCGCCGAAATGCACGCCGCCCGCCTCATGACCCTCCAGGCCGCCTGGAAGATGGATCAAGAAGGCGCCGCCGCCGCCCGGGTCGAGATCGCCATGATCAAGTACTACGGGGCCACCGTGCTCTACAACGTGATCGACCGGGCGCTGCAGGTCCACGGCTCGCTCGGCTACTCCTGCGACCTGCCCCTCGAGTCCATGTACCGAGCCGCCCGCGCCGCCCGCCTCTACGACGGTCCCGACGAGGTCCACAAGCAGACCGTGGCTCGCCGGATCCTGAAGGGCTACGAGCCGACCGAGGTTCCCTCCGAGCACATTCCGACGCGGCGGGCTGACGCTCAGCGCCGCTTCGCCGACCTCCTCGACACCCTCACCATCGACGCCTAACCCTTTCCCTCCCCGGCCAACAAATGGTACGAAAGTCCTAGTGACCCCAGCGGTTGCCCGTGGTTTCATGTCTCGAGCAACTTTCAAGGGGGAAGCAAGTGCACAGGTGGAAGTCCGCGAGACTGCGCGCGTTGGTAGCGATATTCATGACGTCGATAGTGGGTGCTGGGGCATTGGTTGCCACACTGCCGACTTCATCGGCCTCGGCAACGACTGGTGCGACGGTTACCTACTCGTCGCAGAACGTACGCAGCGGAAACGGGATCGCGTTCGGTGGCATTGACTGCGTCAGCATCGGTAATTGCATTGCCGTTGGGGCAGCGGCCACTAGTCCGTTTGGCGCGCTGGTCGACACCTTGAGCAGCGGGACCTGGACCGCCACCGATTTGGACGATCAGGGATACACCTTCCCGCAACTCGTCGGCATTTGGTGCGCATCCATGACGTCGTGCATTGCCGTCGGCGGCCAAGGGCCGAATGGTGGCAATACGGCGGGCGACGGCCCGTTGGTAGAAACCTTGAGCGGGGGCGTCTGGTCGGGAATCACGAGTGGGTTGGCACCTAGCGATGCCACGATCTCCAATCTCACGTCAATTTCCTGTGTGTCCATCACCTCCTGTGTGGCCGCCGGGAACTACACCGACAGCAGCGGCGACACCCACGCGCTCTTCGATGAACTGTCCGGTTCGACGTGGACCCAAATGGCATCCACCGATCCCGATGGTTCGACCAACCTCCAAATCAACGGCCTACGTTGTTTCTCGCTGACCTCTTGCGTGGCGGTCGGCTACTGGGGCACCAGTTCCACCAGCAACGGGTTGGCAGAGACGCTCTCGGGATCAACATGGACCGTCACGACGTTGGCTGCGGGTGAAAGTCTCGACGGGATCTCGTGTGCGTCGTCGACCTCCTGCCTTGCCGTTGGCGATGGATCATCCAGTTCGGCGAACGCCGGCGTATCTGAGACGCTCTCGGGAAGCACGTGGACGACGAGCATTATTCCTGGTGCAGGCGGGGGCGGTGTCAGCAATGGACTGTTCGGCGTGTCGTGCCCGTCCAGCATCACCTCATGTGTAGCCATGGGCAGCTGGCGTTCATCACCCACGGCAAACGAGCCCGACACGCTCGTCGAAACCCTGTCAGCCGGCACATGGACCCCGCAGGTGTTGACCAACAACGGAGCCCTCGTGCCGCGGGCGGTCTCGTGTCCCACCATCACGTCCTGTGTCGGGGCCGGTTCGGCCACGGTCGCCGGCATCGATGGACCGCAGTTGACTCCCGCCGTCGTTGTGGGTGTGACCCATGGCTATTGGTTGGTGGGCTCCGATGGAGGCATCTTCAACTTCGGGAGCGCACAGTTCCACGGCTCGACCGGCAACTTGAAGCTGAATCGTCCAGTAGTTGGCATCACCCCGAAGGCCGACGGCACTGGCTATTGGTTGGTGGCTTCGGACGGAGGGATCTTCGGCTTCAACGCCCCGTTCGTAGGTTCCCTTCCCGGCCTCGGCTTCGCTCCGGCGGGCACGACCGGAGGCAAGCATCTCAACGCACCGATCGTGGGCATGGTGCCATCGCCTTCAGGGAACGGCTACTTCTTGGTGGCTTCGGACGGAGGGATCTTCGCTTTTAACGCCACCTTCGCCGGCTCCTGTCCTTCGCTGCCAGGTGGCTGCTCTGGCGCTGCGGTCGGCGTCGCCCCTGATCAATCCGGAAAGGGCTATTGGCTGGTCACGGCAACCGGACACATCTATTCATTTGGTGACGCACCCAGCTTCGGAGGACCAGGACCACAGACTTCGGCCATTACATCCATCGTGCGCACCCCTGACGGCGGCGGGTACTGGATCCTCGATGCCAATGGCACCGTCTTCTCCTACGGCGATGCCACCGGTTTCGGCAGTCTGCCCGCCGGTGCCACGAGCGCCTCAAACCCAGCTACCGCCATCTTCGCCCCTTCTGATGGGGCGGGCTACTGGGTGGCGACTGCCAAGGGCAAGGTCTACGACTTCGGCGATGCCCCAAGCGACGGCGACATGTCCGGCACAAACCTCAACGGTCCGATCATCGCCGCCACGGGTTACTAAGCCGGGTACTAATCAGAAGCCTGCCCTTCATCACAGAGGCCAATCGAGTCCCAAAGGGACTCGTGCGGCAGGGCAACTGAGCGTAGCGAAGGCGGCAGTAAATGCATTCGCTGCGCTCATTGCCACAGAGGTGTTTCCAATGTCGTCAGGCGAAGATCAGCGGCGCCTTGCGAACACCAGCGATGACCGGGCTCGGGCTGCGCTCAACCTCACCAGCCAGCGTCAGCGTGGCGAATCGATCAAGCAACTCGTTGAGCATCACCTTCGCCTCGAGGCGGGCCAAGGCGGCGCCTAGACAGAAGTGCGGCCCGAATCCAAAACTCAAATGCGGGTTCGGATGCCGGTCGATACGGAACTGATCAGCGTCAGGCCCGAATACGGCCTCATCACGATTCGCTGAGGCGTAGACCAGCAGCACCGGATCGCCCTCCGCAATCGCCTGGCCCCGAATCGATGTCGCCCGGGTCGCCGTACGCATGAACGACACCACGGGCGTCGTCCAACGCAGGAACTCCTCGACGGCGCCTGGCACCAAGGAACGATCCCCCCGCATGGCGGCCCACTGGTCCGGATGCTCCGCCATGGTCGCCAACCCACCCGACAACAGGTTCCGAGTCGTCTCATTCCCCGCCACCAGCAGCTGGATCATGAACATCGACATCTCGAGATCGCTCAGCCGATCATCGGGGTCAATCTCGCCTTCGGTCCCGCCATGCGCATCGACACCAACGCCGCCATGCGCACTCTCGCCATGCGCACCCGCACCCCCCGGCGCCCCCGAATCCCACGCCTCGTGCACGGCCGACGCATCCGCCCGCACCAACTCCGAAATCAAATCACCAGCCGGCGCCGCCCGCCGCTCCTCCGCCACGCCGTACAGATACCCGAACATCTCGGCCAGCATCGCCTCCCGTGCCTCCGCCGCCAGCTCGATATTCCCCGGGATCATCGCCTCCGACCACTCGTAAAACCGCGGCCACTGCTCCCCATCCACCCCCATCAACTCGCAGATCACCTGCAGCGGGTACGGCACCGTCACCGTCGCCACCACATCCACCGCCTCGCCCGCCGGAATCCCCGCCACCAACGCCCCCGCCTTGGCCGCCACCCCCGCCTCCATAAGCCGCACCATGGACGGCCGAAAACCCGGCTGCACCAGGCGCCGATACCGGGTGTGCACCGGCGGATCCGTGTGCATCATGGTCGGCGGCGAGTCGTACGCCTTGCCGATCTCGTCGGTCAAAATCCCCTGCGACGAGCAAAACGCCTCCGGATCCGTCCCAATCGACGCCACCTCCGGATGCGTCGTCACCGCCCAAAACCCACCCGCCCGCTCGTCCGGCTCATGCCACGCCACCGGCGCCGTTTCCCGCAGTTCGGCATACAACGCAAAGGGGTCACCGAACTCATACAACGACGGATCGGTGAGGCGGCTGACGTCGGCTCCACTCATACAACTTCCCCCTTAGGCGTGTAACGCGACGCCGGCCAACAACGCAGCCTCAAGATCCAGCGCCGCCTCCAGCGCGGCCGCCGTACGCAAGACCACCAAGTCACCGTGTTGCGGTCCAACCAACTGCAACCCCACCGGCAGCCCGTCCGACTGCAGACCGACGCACACACTGGCCGCCGGCGAACGGGTCATGTTGAACGGATAGGTGAGCTGCACCCAGTTGGCGGTCAGCACACCATTGACGGCGCCCGAGCCCTCACCCTTGAGCGGCGCCACGCCGGCACAGGTCGGCGTGACCAGAATCCGGGCCGAGTGGAACAACTCCACCAGCCGAAGGTTCATGGTGTGGAATCGGTCGAAGAGCCGCACGAGATCCTCGGCCGATGTTGCCTCCGCCGCACCGATGATGGCCCGCAGGATCGGGTCGGATTCCTCCCACCTCGGATGCCCCATCAACGGCCGCATCGTGCGCAGTTGGCAGACCCCCATGAGGGTGAGGAAGTCACCCACCGGGTCTTCGTCGAACACGGTGTCGACGACCGTCACTTCGGCGCCGAGGGATTCGAGCGTGCCCACCGCCTTCTCGCACAGGGCCATGACCTCGGCGTCCACGTCGGCGTAGCCGAGGGTGGGAGCCCAGGCGATACGGACGGGTACATGAGGGTCGGTCAGTGCATCGAGCCACGATGCTTCCGGGCGGGGGAGGGCCCGCAAGTCCGTCGGATCCGGGCCGACCGCCACGTTCAGTGCCGTCACCACATCCTCTATCCGGCGGGCCATCGGCCCATTCGTCGATAGGTCCAGCCAGCCGGGGGGTGCGATGCCGCCGCCCGGGATGCGGCCCAACGAGGGCTTCATGCCGGACAATCCACACACGGACGAAGGGATGCGGATGGAACCGCCGCCGTCAGAACCGGTGGCGAGCGGGACCATGCCGGCCGCCAAGGCCGCCGCCGCACCGCCCGATGAGCCGCCCGCCCCATGAGCCGGGTTATACGGGTTGGCGGTGGCGCCGAAAACGGCGTTGGTCGTATTGGCACTCCAGGCGAACTCGGGAGTGTTGGTCTTGCCGACCACCACACAGCCGGCGGCCCGCAGCCGGGCCACGAACTGACTGTCATTGGCGGCCACCGCTGCATCGGCCAGCATCGGCGACCCATTCGTCGTCCGGTAGCCGAGTGCATCGTGCGTGTCCTTGACCGCTAGGGGAATCCCAGCCAGCGGCCCGGGATCGGCGCCTTGGGCGATCGTCTCATCCAGCGCGGCCGCTTCCGCCAACGCCCGTTCGGCGTCGACAGCCACGAAGGCGTTGTAGGTGGGATTCAGCTGCTCGATATTGTCGAGCGCCGCCTGCGTCATCTCCCTCGCACTGATGCTCTTGCCCCGCACCTGGCGGGAGAGCTCTTCGAGCGAGGTGGTGCGGAAGTCGATCATTGGCACGCCATGCGGGGGTCGGTCACGCGTTCGAGCCTGCCACTTTCGAGCCCCTCCCGCCCATCGAGCCCTCGATCCCTCTCGTGCCCCTCCCGCCCATCGAGCCTCTCGAGCCTCTACGCCTGCGGTGCGCCCGGCGCCAGCCCCTCGATCGCCGCATCCAGTTCGATGCCCAGCGGGATGACCGCGATGGCGGGCACGGTGATCCCGTTGTCCTGGTATCGCTGCACGTGCGCTCGGCACTGGGCGGGCGAACCGTGCACCACCAGTGCATCGACCACCTCATCGGGGATGGCGGCCAGCGCCGCCTTGCGATCGCCCGCCTGCCAGGCATCCCACATCGGCTGCAACGCCGGACCCCGGCCCAGCCAGCGATGGAACTCGGCATACGCATGCACATTCAAATAGGCGGTGATCATGCGGCGACCCACCATCCGGGCCAAGTCGGCGTCATCGGTCGGGATGACGAAGATGCGGGCCACGATCTCCCGGTGCGCACCATCCGGGGCAGCACTCTTCACCTCCGCCACCGCCTTGGGCACGTCGTCGGCGCTCAGCCAGTTCAAAATGGCGCCATCGGCTTCCTTCCCCGCCAGGTGCAACATGCCCGGCCGCAACGCCGCCAAGTAGAGCGGCGGTTGGTGCTCCGGGACCCGAGCCAAACGGAAACCCGTCACGTGGAAGGTCTCGTAGGTTTCGGTCACCTTCTCGCCCGTCATGGCGACCCGCAAGAACCGCAACATGTCGCGCACCCGCTTGTACTGGTTGGTGAACTCGAGACCGTTCCACCCCGCCACGATGATCTCCGACGACGCCCCCAACCCGAACGCAAACTGCCCAGGCGCCGCATCGGCGATGGAGGCCACACTCTGCGCCATGAGTGCCGGGCCTCTCGTGTAGGCGGGGGTGATGGCCACGCCTAGGCGCAGCGTCGGCTCCCAGGCCGCCGCCAAGGCCAGCGGGGTGAATCCGTCAGAGCCGTCGACCTCGGCCGACCACACATCGGAGTAGCCCAACGCCACCAGTCGGGAATACCACTCCCGGTGGGCATGCAGCGGAATCCCGTCGAAAGGGATGGTGATGCCGTATCGAGCAGCCTCACTCATGCTTCCAACCTCTCCTCGCCATCAACGGCGCCTGCAACATCGACCCGCATCTGCACCCGCACCCGCACCCGCACCCGCACCCGCCACCTCGACCTCCACCACGTCCGCATCGGCGTCATCCACCGCCAACGCCAGCTCCGTTTTGCGCTCTTCCTCATCCTCCGACGACGGCACGGACACGCCCCAGCGGGCCATCCCCTCCTCCATCCGCCGAATGACCGTCTCAATCACCTCAACCCGCCCATTGCGCTTGTGCTCCGACGAGATCACGTCCCATGGCGCCAACTTCCCGTTGGTCAGCCGCAACATGTCCGAGACCGCTTCCAGATACGCCGGACGCTTCTCCCGGTTCCGCCAGTCCTCATCGGTCAGCTTCCACGACTTCAACGGATCATCCCGCCGCCGCTCGAACCGCCGCAGCTGCTCCTCGTGCGACAAGTGCATCCAGATCTTGATGACGACCATGCCCTCTTCGGCCAACGTGTGCTCAAAGTCGTTGATCTCGTCGTAGGCCCGCCGCCACTGCACCTCGGTAGCCAGGTTCTCCACCCGCTCCACCAACACCCGCCCATACCAGCTGCGGTCAAAAATCGTCATGCCGCCCCACCCGGGCAGCGGCGGCCAGAACCGCCACAGAAAGTGATGCCGCAACTCGTCCGGCGTCGGCGCCGCAAAAGGAGCGATGTGCACATGGCGAGGGTCCAGCGGCTCGACCATCCGCTTGATGGCGCCACCCTTGCCGGCGGCGTCCCAGCCCTCGAACACGATGCAGACCGGCGGGCCGAGCTTGCCGCCGGTGAGCTGACCGCCATTGATGAGCCGGAGGTGGAGGAGGCGGAGCTGCGCCTTCTCTAATCGACGGGCCTCCTCATCCCGGGAGATGCGCAGGGAGAGGTCGACGTCCTCCAGCCGTGGGTACCCATCTCGATGCCGATCATGGTTGTGCTCAGCCGCCCCATGCTCATGCTCATGCTCGTGGTCGCCGTGCTGGTGTTCAATGCGCTCCGGTCCCATCGTCACGGCGCCTATTGAAGCCGATCCGCCGAGAGGCCGCCGACCGCTGTCCGGCTGACCGCTGTCCCGCTGGCCACGGCCTCGACCGAGACCACCGCCCGCCGCACCAACTCGGGTGGCCCGGCGATGACCAGGAGTTCTTGGTTCAAGAGCCGCCCGACGTTCCCGACCTTTATCCCCGAGGGCGAGTGGATGCCGATGCGGGCGCCGACGTATCGAGCGGAGTCGAAGGCCAACGTCGCCACCTCGCCCCGACCCCGGCAGAGCTCTTCCAGCTCATCGACCCGGAGCCACGATTCATCGTTGTAGGAGAGCAGCAGGAGCTCGCAATCCACGCCGCTGACGACGGACCGCAGCGCCGCCGGCATGGTCTTCTTCGAGTTGAAGGCGCTCCGGGTTGAGGGATCCCTGGAGTCGATCCGCTTGCGGGCCACGCCATAGGGCTCGGGCGCATCCCAGGCCACCAGGGTCTCCCACACGTGATAGTTCGTGAAATACCGATGCTGGTTGTACGGCGGGTCCAAGTACGCCAAATCGAACGACCCCAACCCATCCCCGCCCTCCGAACCCGCCCCCGCACCCGCACCCGCCCCCGTCAGCGCAACCGCATCGCCCAGCACGGCCCTCCCGTCACCCGGCAGCATCTCGGGCACCCGCAGGCACAGCGGCCGCGACGACCGCGGCGCCCACTGCTTCACATACGCCATCTGCACGCCCGTCGTCGAGTCCACCCGGTCGGCCGCCTCAATCAGACTGGTCAACAGCATCGGGTACAACGGCGACCCCGCATACTCACGGTCAATGGCATCGCGCACGGCATCGATCCGAGCCCCATTGAACGGCTGAAAATATCGAGCCTCCTGGCTGAACGTGTCGTGCACGTAGCCGGGCTTTCCGGGCAGCTCGTTGAGGTGGTGGACGGCTGCGGTCAGCGACGGCAGGTCGGTGGCGGCAGCGTCGGTGGCGATGTAGGTCTGGGCGAAGACGTGGGCGTATCGAGCGCTGTCGACGGCCGTGACGTGCACGCCCTGGCCCTTGAAGGCCTGGGCCACTCGAGTGGTGCCGGTGAAGAGGTCGAGCGCCGTGCGGGCGCCGGTGGCGGCACAGATCTGGGTCAGCACCGGCACGAGTCGGCGCTTGCTTCCCAGATACTTGATCATCGCGCCCCACCCTACGATGGCGAGCCATGACCGACGGTGCTCATGGCGAGGCGAGTTCGCACTGGGTCCGGTGGCACAGGGACTACGAGGACCCTGATTCACGCTTGAACGTGCGGCTGCGCCTCGTGCAGGAGGCGATCCGGGCCGCCTTGGGCGAAGCCCGACAGGCCCGAGCCGTGTCCCCGAGCCCAGAGAGCGGGCGACCGATCCAAATAGTGAGCATCTGCGCCGGTCAGGGGCGAGACGTGATCGATGTGGCCGCCGCTACCGCCGCCGACGCTACCCGCCTGCCCAACCACGACCTGCGCTGCCTCCTGGTCGAACTCGATCCCGCCCTCGTCGAGTTCGCCCGCAACCGTGCCGCCGCAGCCGGCGTCGGGCACCAGATCGAGGTCGTCGAAGGCGACGCCTCGCTGGCCCAACACTACGCCGCCTACGTGCCGGCCGACATCGTGGTGATTGCCGGGGTGTTCGGCAACATCTCGCCGGCGGATATTCACCGCACCATCGAGATCATGCCGACCTGGCTCGCCCCCCGTGGCTCGGTGGTGTGGACCCGCCATAGGCGCCAGCCCGACCTCACGCCAACCGTTCGGGAGTGGTTCGCCGACGCCGGGTTCGAGGAAGCGTCGTTTGAGTCACCCGAGGAGTTCGTCCTCACTGTCGGGCGACACCGCCTTGCCGACACCGACACCGACCCCGACACCGACACCGACCCGCCACGACTCCGACCCCGACCCCCACGCCTCCGCCCCGACCCCGCCACCCTTCGACCCGCACGCGCAACTGTTCACCTTCCGCGGCGACGGCTCCCGCCCCGCCTAGGGAGAACTGCGCACCCCGCAGCCCTCCCACTACGCTCGCATCAGCACCCACCAACCACCCCCACCGCACCCATCCACCCGACGCACCCGACGCAGGAGGTCAGCACCATGGACGAGACCATTCACGGCACGGTCATGCCGGTTCTAGAACTGACGCTGCAACCCGGCGAGTCGGTCGTCTCCGAAGTCGGCGAATTCAGCTGGATGACCGACGCCATCACCTTCACCACCAACATGGGCGGCGGCATGGGCGGCAAAGGCGTGATGGGCGCGCTCAAGCGGGCCGTCGGCGGCGGCTCCATCCTCATGACCACCTGGACGGCGCAAGGCGGGGTCGGCTCCATCTCGTTCGCCGCCAAGCAACCCGGCCACATCGTGCCCATCGACGTGACGCCCGGCAACGAGTTCATGGTGCACCGCCACGGCTTCATGGCGGCGACGCCGGGCGTGGAGCTCGGCATCGGCATGCAGCAATCGCTGCGGGGCGGCATCTTCGGCGGCATGGGCTTCCTGCTGCAGAAAATCAGCGGCCAAGGCCGGGCCTTCGTGGACCTATCCGGCGAAGTCCTCGCCTTCGACCTGGTGGCCGGCCAAAGCATGCGGGTGCACCCGGGTCACGTCGGGCTGTTCCAGTCATCCATCACCTTCACGATCGAGCGAGTACCCGGCCTGGTCAACCGCTACATGGGCGATGACGGGCACCACTTCGCGGTCATGAACGGCCCCGGCCGCATCTGGCTGCAGTCGATGCCCCTCCCGATCCTGGCCGGCTCACTCGAGCCGTACATGCCGAACCGTGGCGACACCGGCAGCGCGCTCGAGGGCGGCGCCATAGGCGGGATGCTCGGCAACCTCCTCAAGTAGGTCCCTAGGCGGGGGACCGGTAGGCGGGGGACCGGACGATTCCGCCGGACTCCACCAGGCGGAATTACCCGCCCAGTACCTACGACGTACCTAAGACAGGTTGATCGGCTCTGGCGGCACCGAGATCGACTTCGGAGCGCCGTAGTTCGAGAAGTAAATGGTGCTGTTCTCGGTCGGCCCACGGTCGACGATCTTGAGCACATAGGGCGTGCCGGTGGACTCGATGTACATCTTGCCGCTCGACTTCTTGCCCTTGACGGTGACGGTGTCACCCACAATGACGACCTTGTGCCCCTGGTACGTGGTCGGTCGACTGACGGTCAGCGGCGTGGTGTGGCCCTGGAAGACGGCAGCCACCAGATCGCCGGCATCGAGGAACTGGTCGAAGGAAGTGAAGCGGGAGTCGAGCGCCGACACCTCGATCCACTTCCCGCCGTACTGCTTCGTCTGCGCCGCCGTCGCGTGCGCGGACCAGAACTTGGCCGGCGCGTTGAAGTACAGCAACGGGCCGATGCGCTTGAGCTGAATGGTGCTGCCCTGCTGCTTGAACGTGCCGCCGCCTTCTCCGTCGCCGTTCACATCGAGCGACAAGATGATGTCGCCCGTGGTCTGCTGCACGTTCCCCAGAATGCGAACGCTGCCCAGCTTGGCCTCCGCCCCGATGGCCTTGAGCAGCCAGGTATCGGCTGCGCTCACCGCCGTGGTCGTGGAAGCCGGCGCCGTGGTGGTGGTCGTCGTCGTCTTGGCCGTGGACTTCTTCGACTTGTGGCTGGCCGCTGAGGCCACGCCGGAGGAAAGGCCGAGGATCAGGCCGGCACTGCAGAGGGCGGCCAAGGCGGCACTCGCGCTGCGGCCGCCCTTGCGGGTAGCCCTCCGCGTGCCCTGTCGGGCACCCTTCAGCTTCGAGAGATGAGCAGATCTATGAGCAGGTCTAATGGCGCTGGACACGCACAAAGGGTAGTGGTCAGCGACCGACCCGTTGGTTCGGTCCGGGCAGAAACAACCACTTTGCAACCCTGAATCCGATCCCACCAACGGACCGGAACCCCTGCTCAGGCGCCCGAAGCGCCCGAACCACCCGAAGCGCCACTCGCGCTACGCCCTAGGCGCCGGGATCCGGCTGATTCCACTCGATCCAGCCCAAACCCCGCCGCCCGTCCTCCGCCTCGTACCGCACCATCGCCCGGGGGAAATGGCTCGTCCGCCCATCGATATCGTTCACCAGCAGCACCGGGCCGTACGCCAGCGGCGTCACCGTGATGGACAAGTCCTTCAGCGACCTCCACCTCCACCTCCGCCGATTCCCCGGAGGCCGATTCCCCGGACGCCGATTCCCCGCCTAGGGGAACCGCCGCGATCCCGATGTGCGCCGTGGTCGGGAATCCGTGCGCCCCCAGCTCCTCGGTCACCTCCAAGCGAGTCACCTGGTGCACGCCCACACTCCCTGAACCCCCGCCCGACCCGCTCCCGCCCGACCCGCTCCCGCCCGGCGTCTGCACATACCCGAACGCCACCGGAAACCCCGGCATCCGGATGTCCGCCAGATGCACCCGGGTCCCGTCATCCAGCCGGGCCGATGACCAACACCAGCCGAAGGCCCACCAGTCCCGCACGCCCCACGAATGATCTCGCTGCCCCTGCCCGCGCACGGTCAGCTCCTCCACGCCGCCGGCCCCCTCAACCTTCACCCGCCCCGTGACGTTGCAAGGAATCTCGTATCGAGTCGTCAGGTCGTAGTGATACGGCGAGCCGTCGGTCTCCCACGTCAGATCAAGGTCCAGCCTCGCCGCCGAGCCCGGCGCATCCGAATAGGCCTCCTCCGGATTCGCATAGGCCACGGCCGGCGCACTGGCCGCAATCCGGAACTGACGCAGCGGGTCGATGACGTCGAGCTCGATGCGGGTGTCTGCGTCCTCGGCCACGAGCCCCGTACCGGCAGGAACCGGGACGGTGTAATTGACCGAGCAGATGCCGGTGCGATCGGGGCCGACGATCCAGGTCGTCCACCACGCCACCTGGCGATTGGGATACAAACCCAGCCGCAACCAGCCGCCGAAGCTGCCGTCGTCGTGGACGAAGTCGGCGTAATAGGACTCGTTCCAGAGGTCGTCGGCGTCGGGCGCGTGCCGGTGCTCATCACCGGGATCGACAACGTGCGGGGTGAGGAAGGCGTCAGACATGCGAGGGCTCCTAAGTGAGTAGGCGAGATGAGCGAACGTTGGGTCGGAAAGTTGCGCCTAGGCGGGGTCGCTCGATGCCGCCGCTGCAGCAGCAGCCGCCCAACCCACCGGCGCCGCGTGCATCGCCGATGCGCCCGGTGGCCCCGGCACCTCGACAATCACTTCTTCCCGGTCATCGAATTCCGTGCGCAGCGCTCGGGACATGACCGCATGCTGCAGGTACATGGTCGAGATATAGGTCAGCTCCAGGATCTGCTCGTCGCTCAAGTGACGCTTGAGCTCGTCGAAAATCGCATCGGGCACCCGCCCGAGGTCGTAGACCAGGCAGTCGGTGTAGGCGAGTACGGCCCGCTCGGCCGGGTCGTAACAACTCGCCACCGGCCACGAAGGGATCGATGTGATCTTCTCCTCGGGCATCCCCAACTCACGCATCGACTTGGCGTGCTGCGAGAAGACGAACTGCGAGCCGGCGGCCCAGCCGGTGCGGATCTGACCCAGCTCACGTAGCTCGGGTGGGAGCAGTCGTTTGGGGCTCTGGTAGAGCCCGAATCCCTTGACGGCATGATCGAGCACATCGGGTACCGAGGCGAAGACGGTCCACCAGTCGCCCGTCGTGCCATCCCAGCGCCCGGGCTCGGCCACCGGATCCCGCCCCTCGAACAGCCACTCGTACATGGTGGTGACGATGGGTGCGGTGGCTTCGCTCTTGGGGACCTGCCGTAGGCGGGGCATCAGGCGCCGGCTCCCGCACTCACCCCAGCACTCGCACCCACCGCAGCGCTCGCGCCCGCCGCCACGGTCCCCCGAGCCACCCCGGCCCCCGCCGGCGCATGCGCCACATCCCCCGGCCCAAAACTCTTGGTCCAGCAGGCAAACTCGAGCAACACGCCATCCGGATCCTGGAAGTAGACGCTCCGCACGAACACCCCCGGATGCATCGAGTCCGCAATGCCCCACTCGCTGTCATCGTGGTTCGCCACCTCGGTGCAGTCGACCCCCGCCGCGATCAACCGCTCTCGATACTCCTCAATCTTGTCCGCCCCCACATTGAACGCCACGTGGTTCATCGACCCCACCGCGCTCGTCAGCTCGGCCTGGTCCGGCCGCCCCTTAGGCGCCGAAACGCCCGGCACGGCGTCAGGCGCATCGGGGAACCAGAAGAACGCCAACGAATCACCGCCGCCACAGTCGAAGAAAAAGTGCTGCCCCATGCCGGCCGGCAGCTCAATCGTCTTGATGAGCGGCATGCCCAACACACGGGTGTAGAAGTCGACCGTCCGCGCCATGTCCCGGCACACGAGCGCCAAGTGATTGATCCCCGAATACTCAAACGGCTTGTCCACGTTCACATCCACCTTGCCCTCCCCGGCCCTGCAGTCGTGAGTCGAGCACGGGTCGAGCACAGGTTAGGGCGCTGCGCTCGCCCCCGTCAGGAGCACCGGACCTGATCCTGGGGGCCGGACTCGGCGGCCCGAATCTCCCGATGCCGCAATCCCTCCATCGAGCCCGCTCGTAGATCTGTCGAGGACGGATCAACGAAGGGATCACGAACATGGGAATTCGCGCCAAGGGGAATATCCGGCGATCAGCTCAGCGATCAGCTCAGCGATCAGCCTGGATAGGCACCAGCGTCACACTGGGCCTCTCGACGCTGGCGTTGGCCGGCGGTGCTGCTGGTCCGGCGGGCGCATCCGAGGCGGTCTCGTCCGGCCACACCCTGACCATCACATCGACGCACGTCGCCAAGTTGGGCACGATCTTGGCCACCGCCAAGGGCCAAACGCTCTATCGCTTCACGGCCGATCCAAATGGAAAAGCCACGTGCACGGGTGAGTGCGCCAAGGTGTGGCCCCCAGTCCTCGTCCCCAAGGGCGACAAGATCAAGGCACCACACGGGCTGAAGGATTTCTCGACCATTCGCCTCTCGGGCGGTCGCCGGCAACTGGCCTTCCATGGCATCGCGCTGTACCGATTCGCCGGCGATAAGCACAAGGGTTCGGCGGCCGGGCAGGGCGTCGAAGGAACGTGGTTTGCCGTGGCCGCCAGCAACGTCATAAAGGCCGTGCCCACGTCGTCGACCACCTCAGTGCCGAGCAGCACGAGTACGACTGGCGCCCCGAGCCCGGCACCGGCCGCAGTGACTCCGACGACCAAGGCGCCAACGAAGTCGGTGACACCGACGACCTCGAAGACGACGACGCCGGCGCCAACCTCGCCGACACCGACATCGCCCGCCCCGACATCCCCGACGACGACACCTCCGACCACCCCGCCACCCACCACCACGACGCCCACCACGGCACCCAAGCCACCGCCGACCACGACAACGACGACCTCGCCACCGCCAAGCGGAGGGGTCGGCTTCTAAGCAGCGAGGACCGCAGCGAGGCCTGCAGCTGCGACTGCGGCCGGGCCTGCAGCGAGGACTGCAGTCGGAGGAGTGGTTGGGGTCACTCCTCCGACTGCGGCTCGGCCTGGAGCGAACAGAAAATCGAGTCGCAGAAAGCCTCGGCGCCAGTTGACCGAGCGGTAGCGTCGTCGCGATGAGGGAATTGACCGTCACTGGTCAGCCACCGACAGGCGCAGTGAGCGCGAGCGCTCCATGAATCGGATCACTCCATGAATCGGATGAATCGGCGCACGTTCCTGCAGGGCTCGGGTGCACTCGGGGCCACGGCCTTGGTCGGCGCCACCGCCGCCTGCAGCACAGGTGGCAACAA
Organism: uncultured Acidimicrobiaceae bacterium; assembly: GCA_963730785.1. Lineage (GTDB taxonomy): Bacteria > Actinomycetota > Acidimicrobiia > Acidimicrobiales > RAAP-2 > Bog-473. The sequence continues at coordinate 48,871 of CAVSTF010000016.1, read as the reverse complement.
GAGCGCCACCACGACGACCTCGGGTGCCAATCACTCGACCACCTCGTCATCGTCCTCGTCCTCGACTAGCACGCCCTCCGGGCCGCCGAACTGGAAAACCCTGGCCGCCATGTTGACCGGGACCTTGGTGGTCCCGACCGACGCCAACTACACCGCCAGTGCCCAGCTCTTCAACGAACTGCACTTCTCGTCGCCGGCGGCGATTGCCTATTGCGCCACCAGCACTGACGTGCAGCGGTGCATCGGCTTCGCCCGGGAACACAAGGTGGCCTTGGCGGCGCGGTCGGGCGGACACAGTTATGCCGGGTACTCATCGTGCCCAGGGCTGGTCGTCGATGTCTCGTCGATGCGCCAGGTGACACCCAACACCACCACGGCCCAGGCCGTCGTCGGAGCTGGGGCCCACCTCATCGATATCTACGGGCAACTCTCAGCCGCCGGCGTCCTCATTCCTGGCGGATCGTGCCCCACGGTCGGCATCACCGGTCTCGCCTTAGGAGGCGGCATCGGCGTCCTCGGCCGCGCCTATGGCATGACCTGCGACAACATCGACTCGCTGCAGATGGTCACGGCCGACGGCGTGTTGCGCACCTGCTCGCCGAACCAGCACGAAGACCTCTACTGGGCCAGCCGTGGGGGAGGGGGCGGCAACTTCGGCGTGGTGACGTCCTTCACCTTTAAGACGCACCCCATTCCGGCCATCAACCTGTTCACCCTCGAATGGGCCTGGGGGGATGCCGGGGCCGTCCTCGAATCCTGGATGCAATGGCTCTCGAACACGCCCAAGGAGCTGTGGTCGAACTGCCAGCTCGACTCGAACGGCAGCGCCGGCGGCGGCGTGGTGAAGGTCACCGGCGTGTTCGCCGGGCCCACGGCGGCCTGCGCCAGCGCGCTGGCCCCGCTGCTCAGCGCCGTCGGGTCGACGCCGAGCTACCAGTTCGTCGGCCCCGAGGACTACTTCCGGGCCATGACCATCGAGGGCGGCTGCGAGGGCGAGTCGGTCAGCCAGTGCGATGCCGTGACCCGCTCCGCCTTCGTCGCCAAGTCGAGCTACATCAACGCCGCCTTGAGCGGGTCCGGCGTGAGCTCCATCATCGATGCGATTTCGTCCCTCGCCACCACCGTCCCCTCCGTCGGGGGCGGGATCGTCTTCGACGGCTATGGCGGCGTCATCAACGACGTGGCGGCGGATGCGACGGCGTTCGTGCACCGAGCAGCGGTTGCCTGTGCGCAATATTCCGTGACCTATGGCAGCGCCAATCCGCCGGACTCGGTGGCGGCTGGGGTGACCTCCTGGCTCAACGAGACCCAAACCCGATTCGCTCCCTACACAACCGGCTCGTACCAGAACTACATCGACCCCACCCTCAAGAACTGGGCGGACGCCTACTACGGGTCGAACCTGCCCCGGCTGTCGCAGATCAAGCGCAAGTGGGACCCGGATGACTACTTCCACTTCGCGCAGTCGATCCCGCTGAGCACCTAGGCGCCAGAACCCCTTAGGCGGCGGACCTCGCCTCAGCTCGTCGCCGACGCAATCCCCACCATGGGCGCGTTCAGGTGGCGCCCGCCCATCGAACCCTCAAAGGCCGCGTTGCCGTAGGAGAAGATGCCGCCATCGGCGCCTTGGAGCCAGTAGCCGTGGCCGTTGGAAGTGGCGATCATGCCCACCACCGGCGCATCGAGCGGGGACGAGGACGAGTACGGCGAGCCGTAGTTCGACGGCGTTACCGAACGGTTGCACGTCGCCGTTGGCACTGGCCAGCCAGTAGCCGTTGGAGTCGGCCGTTGACGCCATGCCCGTGACCCGGAATCCGCCTGGCGCCGAGGACAGCGATCCGTAGTTGGTCGTATTCCCGAACGTGAAGACCTGACCGTTTGCACTCACCAACCAATAACCCCCGCCTAGGAAGCCCGGCGCCATGGCCGTGATCGGCGACGGCGAACCGGCGCTCCCGATGGAGCCGTAGAAGTGCGCATTGCCGAAGGCAAACACCCCGCCATCGGACGCCACCAGCCAGTACCCCCGTCCATCGAAGGTCGACACCATCCCGACAATCGGCTGATTCAGCCGGATCGCCCCCGTCGAACCGAAGAACCCGGCGTCACCGAAGGCGAACACCCCGCCATCGGACGCCACCAACCAGTACCCGCGCCGGTCCGGCGTCGCCACCATGCCCACAATCGGTTTGTTCAGCCGCGTCCCACCCATGGAGCCGTAGAAGGCAGCCGACCCGAAGCTGAAGATCCCGCCATCGGACGCCACCTGCCAATAGCCCGGTGCGGCGGCGGCCGGCCCACACGACGGATTGGTGACCGAACCCGGCCCGACCGCCGGCGACAACGACGGCGCACCCCCACCCCCGGCGAAGCTGACGGACGCCTCATACATGGGGCGACTGCCACAGGCGAGGTAGCCAATCGTCGTGCCCTCCCAGGCCGAAAAGGCCAACTCCGGCTGATCCCCCGGCGACACGAAGAACTCCGGACCGCCCGGCCCCGACATGCCCGACGACGAGGCCAGGATCGGATTGCTGCCCGCATCGCTACACGCCGAAGTCGGCCCCGACGCGCACACGGCGTACCCGATCGCATAGGCCGCGGTGCCCTCGTCGTTGCCCGAATAGAAGAGGAAGTCGGTGCCGTTGTGGTCGACCATGTCGGGCCCCTCGATGATGCCGCCTTGCCACGCCTGGTCGGAGCCGAGAATCGGGGTCGGGCTCCCCTCCAAGGTCAAGAGCGACGGCGACAGCGGCTGCGCCCAGATATAGGTATTGATCCCCACCCGATTCCCATCGCTCTTCCAGATCAGGGTGGCGGTGCCGTTATCGACGAAGAGGTCGGGATCGATGGAGCCGCCATAGTTGGCACTCCCGCCCGTGTTGCCGTCCTGGCACAAGAAGGGCTGCGTCGAGCGGTCGACGTACGGCCCGAGCGGGCTGCTGGCCACCGCCTGCCCGATGCACTGATCGCCATCACCACGGTCCGTCGCCGTGAAATACATCACGAAGTCCCCGTCCGCCGGCACGTAGGCCACGGTCGGCGCCCAGGTATTGCCGGGCTCGGCCCAACTGGGCAGCGTGGGCATGGCGTCGGTCGCCGACTCGGTCCACGTCACGCCGTCGGTCGACGTCGAGGTCTGGATGTTGATGGTCTTCGACGACGGCGCGAAGTTCTGCGTCGAGAAGGCGTAGTACACGTTGTTGTAGGCCATGATGCTGGGATCTGCGAAGTCACCGGAGTGGACGGGCACCCAGGTGTCGGTGGCGGCCGACGCCGGCTGTGCTGCCACCACCGTCAGGCCAACCGCGCCGGCCACGCCAAGGGCCATGAGGGCGACCGCCATCGTGGCCGCGAAAAAGGTCGCGGAATGCGGTGCGGAATGTATGGAACGGATTGGTGTGAGGGGTCACCGGTCTCCTAGGCGGAGCGTCCGTCGTATCGTACCCAGGACCGACCGTGACAAACGGGTGAGTGGGGAACGCCAGTTGAGTGGAAGAATGCGGGAATGCGGGAATGCGGCGCAGTACGAGTCTGCCGGCCGTGAACCGCACTTTGATTGACACCTTGATAGGGGAGATGCAATGACGCTGCACCACACCATGACCGACCTTGGAATGAAGGGCATGAACCGGGCCCACCGGATCGTCCGTGGGATCACCCGCGGCAAGATCTTGAGCAGCGCCTTCGGCATGCCGGCTATCGAGCTGCACACCATCGGCTCCAAAAGCGGGCAAAAGCGGGCCACCATGCTCACGTCACCCATTCACGACGAGAAGCGGGTCATCGTGATCGCGTCCAAGGGTGGCGACGACCGGAACCCGCAGTGGTACGGCAATCTCACCGCCAACCCCGATGTCGAGATCACCATGGACGGCGAGACCAAGCCCTACCGGGCCCGCACCGCCTCGCCCGAGGAAAAGGCCGCGCTGTGGGACCAGATCGTGGCGGCCTACAAGGGCTATGCCGGCTACCAGAAGAAAACGACCCGGGACATCCCGGTGGTGATCTGCGAGCTCAAGGCCAGCTGAACACCACGGCCCTGATCTGACCGCCCGTGATCGAAGCGGCCGTGTTCGAAGGGGCCGTGTTCGAAGGGGCCGGTTCTGCAGGCGGGCGAACTGACGACGTCGCCTAGGGGCGTCCGGGCGAGCGGCGGAGCGAGCTCCCGGAGCGGCGCCTAGGCGAGCGTCCATCACTCAACGCCCATCCATGCATCCCGCCTCTGCACCCGACCCCGCTGAGCCACCGCTGAACCATGGCGGTACGATGCCCCCAGTGTCGATGGAGCCCGCCAACGCCGATCAGGGCTCAGCCTTTGACCTCAGCTTCGCCGTATCGACGCTGCAGGCCAACAGCACCGACACCCGAATCATGCTCAAGTTGCTGGTCCAGCAACTGGCCGAGGTGCTCGGCGAGCGCATTTCGATTGAGCGGGCGGGCGGGCGCTTCCGGAAATCCGACGAGATCAAGTCGGTCAACATCGTCCTCGGCAACGACACGCTCTCGGCCAACGTAGAAGGCGCCTCTGTCCGTTGCAGTATCGGGCACGCCTCCGGTGGGATCCGCATACGGAGCGAGGAGGTCGGCATGGATCAATGGCTGACCCGTCTCCTCACCACCCTCAGCAGCGAAGCCGCCCACAGCGAACAGACCCGACTCGCCTTGGAACACATCGTGATCGGCGACCCCTCATGAAGGCCACGCAGGCAATGAACGGAGATCAGTGACCACACCGGACCTACCCAAGGACGCGGCGCATCGGCTGGAGGAGCTCGAGCACGGGCTCTTCACGTCCGACCTCTCGGTCAACGAGTTCCTCCTGGTCAAGGAAGCCGGCTTCCACCCGCTCGGCTTCGTGATGGGCTCGTCGATTTACCACATTGGTTTGCAGACCCGGAAGTGGGGCGAGAGCCAGGAGCTGTCGAAGCTGACCGAGGCCATGTACACCGCCCGTGAGCTCGCCATGACCCGCATGGAGGAGGAGGCGCAGGAGCTGGGCGCCGACGGCGTGGTGGGCGTGCGGCTCGATGTGAACTATTACGAGTGGGGCTCCGACTCCGCCGAATTCATCGCCTTCGGCACCGCCGTCAAGGCCGAGGACGGTACGTCGTACAAGAACGCCCTGGGCAAGCCGTTCACGTCCGACCTCAGCGGGCAGGACTTCTGGACGCTCATGCAGACCGGCCACGTGCCGCAAGGCCTGGTCATGGGCACCTGCGTGTACCACATCGCCCATCGCAAGCTCTCCCAGGCGCTGGGCTCGGTCGGCCAGAATGTCGAGCTGCCGAACTTCACGCAGGCCCTCTACGAAGCCCGTGAGCTGGCCATGACCCGCATGCAGGACGAGGCGCAGCAATTGGGAGCGTCGGGGATCGTGGGGGTGCGGTTGGAGGAGAAGTCGCATCAATGGGGGAGCCACACCATTGAGTTCTTGGCGTTGGGGACGGCCGTGACCAAGACCACCGGCCAGGTGACGCTGCCCAAGCCGATCACGATCATTTCGCTGGACAACTGAGCCGTCGGCGTCTCCATGACCGACAGCACCGCGACGCCAGCGCCCCCGCCAGCGCCCCCCGGCGACCTCCCCGAAGCGGCCCTGCGCCGCCTCGACTCGAGCGCCTTCTCGTCCGGCCTCTCCGTGCCCGACTTCGCCGCCTGCCTTCAGCTCGGCCTCCAACCCGTCGGCCTGGTGCAGGGTTTCTGCGTCATGCAATGGGGTTGGTATGGCGCTGGTTCTGGATACGGACGGGGCATGAATCCCTACAACTTGGGCGGCCAGGCCCAAGGCGCCTACAGCGAGAATTACCGCTGCCCGCACGGCTTCGTCTCCACCGAGCACCGGATGTGGGGCCAGAACTTCGAGCAGTCATGGGTCGAGCAGGCCTGGCACAACGGCTACGACGCCGCCTATGGGCGCATGGTCGAGGAAGCCACGGCGATGGGGGCGCACGGCATTCTCGGCGTGGTCGATCGGGTCAGCCACATTGCCGACTCGCAGACGACCGAGTTCCACTTTTTGGGGACGGCCGTGACGGTGGACGGCGGCCCGGCTCCGGCGGGGGGCATCCCCTGGACGACCTATCTGGCGGGTCAGCGCCTGACCAAGTCGATCGAGGCCGGGTTCATGCCGGTGGCCGTGGTGGCGTCGATGGCGTCCGTGCGGGTGTGGGCCTATTGCATGACCGAGTACCTGATGGAGGGCGGACGCACATGGGGCGGCCCAGCCGGTGCCCAGGAAGTGGAGCAGGTGACGAAGGCCCACATGGCGGTGCGCCAGATCGCCCGCAAGCACGTGCGGGCCCAGCTGGGTGCCGACTCCTTGCAGGGGGCCCAGATACAAGTGGTCAAGCGGGGTCTGTCGGCCGGTGACGAGGTCATCGACTGCACGCTGCGGGGCAACCGGATGCGGCGCTTCAAGGACTTCGATGTGGTGCCCGCTCCGAAGCCCACGGTGAGGCTGACATGACGAACACCTCCACCGGCCCGAGCAGCGCCGACCTGCGGGCCGAGATGCTCCGGGGGGCCCAATCGGTGGCCACCCTGCCGCCGCCATCGAAAGATCGCGGCATCACCTCGGACCTCTCGGTCGATGAGGGTTTGCTGCTCCATGCCGCCGGCTGGGAACCACTGGATCTGGTGGTGGGCGTCGGCGTGGTCTCCATTCCCTACGGCGTCTGGCAGTGGGGCCAAGGCGAGATCGGCGTGGCTTCGGATGCCCACAACGGCGCCGTGCGTCTGGCCAGCCAGCAACTGCGGGCCGAGTGCGACAAGGTGCAGGGCTTCGGCGTGGTCGGGGTTCGGGTCGACGTGGAAGTGCGCCAGCACCATGTGGACGTCGAGCTGGTGGGTACGGCGGTGCGTCCGATCAATGGCGGCGCCCACAAGGGGACTGCCTTCTTGTCGGACCTGTCGGCCCGTGATTTCACCCTGCTGAAGACGGCCGGCTGGATGCCCGTCGGTCTCGCCTTCGGGGCCAGCTTTGTCTACGCCCCCCGGCGCAGCGCCGGTACCGCCATGCGCCAGTCGACCCAGAACGTCGAGCTCACCAACTTCACTGAAGCGATGTACTCGGCTCGGGAGTCGGCCATGGAGCGCATGCAGCGCTCGGCGCTGGCTGACCATGGCGAGGGCGTGGTGAACGTCCGGGTCACCGAGGGGCCGATGTACTTCGCCAAGCACGCCGTGGGCTTCACGGCCTGGGGCACCACGGTGAAGCTGGTGGCCGAGGCGCACCAGTACGTCCGACCCGATCTGATCCTGCCGTTGAACGACAGCGTGGTGGCGTTCGAGGCGCAGAGCTCTCCGCGGCGGGGAGTGAGCGCAGCCATGGATTGGCCGGCCTGGGCGGCCCATTTCGAGCAGGTGAAGGGCCCCGATGAGTTCGAGGCCATCTTCGCTGAGGGTGGGCAGTTCTGCGATCCGGTGACGCCGTGGACCACCGACGTGCGCAGGTGGCGATCCATACCGACGAGATCTTCCCCGACTGGCGCCAGCGGGTGGACTCCATCCGAGGCGGGGATGACTGGGCGGTGTTCGAGTGGACCGGTACGGCGACCTTCCCGGTCGAGGGCAAGGCGGGCATCCCGATCGTGATGCAAGGGGCCACCGTGATCGCCGTCGACGGTGACGGCAAGGTCACCTCGTGGCGCGACTACCTCGATACCAACGAGCCCACCCAGCAGATCATGGCGGGCCTGGCCGAGAAGTAGCCGGCCCGGCCCAGGCTTGCTCGGCTCACGGCCCCGTCTGGTCGGTTGTCTCAGGCCAGGTCGGCCACCGCTTTCACGTGGGCCATGCGGGTCTGGTCGTACTCCTCGGCGGCGGCTTCGTCGCTGGCCATCTCGGCGTCGATGTCCGTGTCGGCAAAGGCCATCACGCCCATGTCTTCGAAGGCGGCCCGGATGCGGTCGCCCCACAGCCCGATGTCCTTGAGGATGGGCACGATCCGCATGAACAGGTAGCTGCGGAACACCCGGAGGGTCTCGCTGTTCTCCACGTACGGCGCCACTTCGGGCGGCAGCTCCAGGCGCTCCCACACCTCTTCACCGAGGAAGCGGTCGCGCATGTGATAGCAGGCCTCGACGCAGAACTCCTCCCGCTCATCGCGCTCGGCTTGTGACAGCTGCGGGTAGTAGTCGCGCAAGGCGAGACGACCGAACATGACATGGCGGGCCTCGTCCTGCATGACGTAGGCGTTGAGCGACTTGGCCAGCGGCTCCTCGGCCATGTTGCGGATGACGCCGAAGGCGGCCAGCGCCAGACCCTCAATGAGAACCTGCATGCCCAGGTAGGTCATGTCCCAGCGACTGTCGGAGATGACGTTGTCCAGTAGCGCTCGCAGGCTGGGGTTGAGGGGATAGACCATCTGCACCTTCTCGTGCAGGTAGCGGCTGTAGACCTCGACGTGACGGGCCTCGTCGATGACCTGGGTGGAGGCGTAGAACTTGGAGTCGATGTCGGGCACGGTCTGCACAATCTTGGCGGTGCAGATGAGCGCCCCCTGTTCGCCGTGCATGAACTGGCTGAAGCGCCAGGCTTCGAAGTGACGGCGCACCTCGCCCTTGCGCTTGTCGTCCATCTTGTCCCACCACACGGTGCCGAAGAGCGGGTTGATGTCGTCGGGCAGACCGACGGGATTCTCGAGATCGACCTCGAGCGACCAGTCCAGCCGATCGCTCCCGATCCACTGCCGGCGGGTGCCCTTGTCGTAGAGCCGCAACAGCTGGTCCCGACCGTCGGTGTAGTTGAAGTCGAACACCGTGGTGGCGGGGGACTCAATGCCCCACTTCGGCTCCGGCGAACCAGCTACCTCGCGTACGTCGTCGCTGATGGTCATGGACCCCCCTTAGGTCGGGCGCTGCCTGCACCGCCTGAGGCGGCACGCCATGACGCTACGCCTCTGACCCCGGGTGTCAAGTGTCCCTGGGTACGCCGTTTGGGGGTTGGGCCGACTAACGGAAGTCGAACGCCACCTTGAGGGCACCACTTTGCTCCTGGGTGGCCAGCACAGAGAAGGCCTCCCGCCACTGCTCGAGTCGGAAGGTGTGGGTCAGCATCCCGGTCAGATCGATTCGCCCGTCGGCCACCAGGCGCAGGTAGTGCTCTATTCCGTGCAGGCGGACGCCGTCGACCTCCTCGACCCCGAAGGCGTTTGAACCGACCCAGGAGATCTCCTTGAAGTAGAGCGGCGACCACTCCCATCGCTCGGGTGCGTGCACGCCGCTCTTGACCATGGTGCCTCTCGCCTTGAGCAGGCGGACGCCGACCTCGGCGGTTTGGGCCGTGCCCACCGTGTCGTAGACCACGTCGAAGCCGCCGGGATGGGCCATGGGCAGTGCGCCCTCGACTCGCTGCAACACGCCACCGGACCAGGCCGCTGCTTCCTCCAGCAGCTGTTCGACCGGGAAGGGGGCGACCACCGTGGCGCCCATCTGGCGGGCCAGCTTGGCTTGGGACTCGAAGCGGGCCACCACCATGATCTCCACATCGGGGTGGAGGGCGCGGAGGATGGCGGTGGCCGTGGTCCCCAAGGCGCCACCGCCGTAGACGAGCACCTTGCCGCCGGGCGGGGGTGGATTGCGGGTCACCGAGTGCAGTGAGACGGCGAACGGGTCGGCCAACACCGCCTCTTCGTCACTGATGCCGTCGGGAATGGGGAAGAGCATCGACTGGTGGGCCGGCAGGTACTCGGCGAAGCCGCCGGGTGCGTCCTTGGAGGTGCCGGTGTGGATACCCGCCGCCAAGGGCCCTGGGCGAAGTGCCAACACAGGCTGTAGTCGCCATCTTGGCAAGCGCCACAGATGGGGGAGATGCCACGGGGGAGACAGGAGAGCCACGGATTCAGGACGACCCGCTGGCCCGGCTCGAGTCCCTGCACGCCCGAGCCGATTTCGGCCACCTCGGCCACCACCTCGTGACCCAACACGGTGGGCATGGTGAAGAACCCATTGAGTGGGCTGTCGGTGAAGACGTCACCGAAGTCGCCGAAGACCTGCTTGGCATCCGACCCGCAGATGCCGGTGAGCCGAGTCTTGGCCATCACCCATCCCTCGCGCTGGGGTCGGGGTTGCTCGAGGTCCAGTAAGGCCATGGGCACTCGGGCCAGACCCCGGAGCAATTTGTTCTCCTTGTCGGGCGCTTCCCATTTCTCTGGTCGCACGCCGTAGAGCAATCCCTGCATGTCACGCCCCCCTGATTCCAGTATCGAGTCTGACCGCCTGCGTGCAGCGCCTGGTCAGTTCACACTGCACGAGTTGAACGAGCTGTTGCAATCAGTGACGTTGTTGGCGAAGACGACAATCAAAACGACGATCAACACGAACAACGCAATGAGCGAAAAGCCCACGATGATGCCGGCCAGCGCCAGACCGCCGCCGGTCTGGGAGCCGTTGGATTGGCGGATTTGGCTGCGCGCCACGAACCCGAAGACGATCCCGAGAATGCAACCGATGCCGAGGAAGAAAGGCCCGGCGCACGAGCACACCAGCGAGGCGATGGCGAACCCATTGGTGCTGGGCGGGGGAGCGCCTTGTTGCCAGTAGGGCGCCGCCACGTACGACGGGGTTCCGTAGGAGGGCTCCGTAGGTGGGGGTTCCGTAAGTGGGATAGCCCGACGAAGCGGGATTGCTGGGGTAGCTCGGATACGGCGGTGCACCCGAGGGGGCCGCTGTAGCCGCTTGCGGTGTCGGCGGAACTTCAGGCGCCTGAGTCGACGGTACCTGAGATGACGGTGCCTGAGTCGTCGGCGGCCCCAGCGGCGCCTCCGACGGAGGTCCGGTCCACTGCTCCGGTGGATACCACCGCCCATCCGAGGCCAACCACCAGCCTTGACCCTGTGATGTGTCGCTCATCTGTTCACCATTCCCAGTCCCCCTACCGTGAGCCGCCAGAGCGGCCCCGCCTGCGCCGGAAGCATAAGGCGGGACCATCGGCCACCTCAGGCAGACCGTTCACTGCAGGTACGGACAGTGCCGACAGCCGGCGTCACAGCACGACCCGCGGGCAGCCAGGTACCCGGCGGTCAGCACGGAGAGCCCCGACGAGGGATCGACGTAGAAAGCCGCACCCCGCTCGAGGGCGGCCGCATGCGCGGCCAGCACCTCGGCGTACAGGGGGTGGTCAATCGACAGGCGTGACGGATGGGGCTCGGTGAGCTCCCGATCAGCGCGGGCCGACATGGTGAATGGCGCCCCGCCCGAGTGACGGGGGCCAACCACTCGTTGTTATCGCTTGACGGCCTTCTTGGCCGGAGCCTTCTTGGCGACGACCTTCTTGGCCGGAGCCTTGCGAGCCACGGTCTTCTTCACGGGGGCCTTCTTGGCGGCAACCCGCTTGACCGGAGCCTTGCGAGCCACGGTCTTCTTGACCGGAGCCTTCTTCACCGGCGCCTTGGCGGGAGCCTTGGCCGGGGTGGCGGCAGCGCTCTTGCCAGCGGCAGCGACGGCAGCGTCGTTGGTCGGGAACACGCCGGGCTTCAACTTGGGCGCCAGGGCTGGGGCCAGCACGGCGTCCTTGAATGCCTTGACCGGCGTGATGCGGGCCTTCTTCGATGCCTTGATACGGATGGTCTCGCCCGTGGCGGGGTTACGTCCCATGCGCGCGGCGCGGTTGACCTTCACGAACTTGGCGAATCCAGGGATGGAGATTGGCTCCCCCTTGGACACGACGGTCGTCACCACATCGGTGAAACCTTCGAGGACGGCGGTGACCGTCTTCAGCTCAACGTCGGCCTGTACAGCAACTGCTTTTGCGAGTTCTCTCTTATTCATGCGCACATTGTGGCCGAATACGACACCGCCATGCACATTGAAACGATCGAAATTATGGATTTTTAACTGTTTCTTGCACCCTCACGGGCCAATCACGACCCTTCGCGTAGTTTGTTGCCCACGCCGACCGACCTTTTGACCCGAGTCGATGTCACCACATTTCCCGCCGCGCTCGACGATCGGGCCGACGCAACACCGCCAACGCTTCGCGGACCGAACACCCATCGTCGCCCCCCTCGACCTCCCACTCGACGCCCCTCGGGAACCCGACACAAGTGGATCCGTCGCGTGATCGCTACTGGGGTGTTGCTCCTCGCCTTCGGCGCCGCGATCCTCTTCGGCACCCCGGGAACGCTGGCCAAGGGAGGTCGGGGACACCACTCGGCACGCCAGCCACCACCCCTCGGTCCAGCCCACGCCAAAGCCAAAACTCTCGCGGCTCAGCAGCGACTGGGAGGGGGATGGCAAACCGGTGACGCTGGCCTTCGGCGGTGACGTCCATTTCCCGGCCGGCACCACCCTGGGCGATCGCCTGGCCGATGACCCCGCCACCGCACTTGGGCCCACGGTGCCCGAACTCTTCAGCGGGGCCGACATCAAAATGACCAACTTCGAATCGGCCCTGACCAATGGGATCTGTCCGGAACCCCAGGACAAGCAATACGTCTTTTATGCCCCGCCGACCGCCATCACTGCGTTCCAGGGGGCCGGCATCTCGCTGATCACCGAAGCCAATAATCACGGTGAAGACTGCGGGCCGGCCGGCCTCCAGATGGCGTTGGCGGCCAAGCAACAGCAGACCAGCTTCCCGATCCTCGGGATCGGCCAGAACGCAGCGCAGGCCTTTGCGCCCTATTACCGGACTGTCAACGGGCAGCGGATCGCCTTCATTGCCGCCACCCAGGTCATCGATACCGGCCTGCAGTCGACCTGGACCGCCACCACCACCCAACCCGGACTGGCCTCGGCCTACGACGTCAGCGACCTGGTGGCGGCGGTGGAAGCGGCCCGGAAGCAAGCCGACACCGTGGTCGTCTATCTCCACTGGGGCACCGAGCTCGATGACTGCCCAAATCCGCTCCAGGAGCCACTGGCCAACGTGCTCGTCAAGGCCGGCGCCGACATCATCGTCGGCACCCATGCCCATGTGTTGCTGGGTGCGGGGTATCTCGGCACCGCCTTCGTCGACTACGGGCTGGGCAATTTCGCCTTCTACAACAACTCGCCGCCCGAGAACGCCAGCGGCGCCTTGGTGATCACGGTGACCGGGCGCCATATTGATGACGCCACCTGGCGGCCGGCGGTCATCGTGGATGATCTGCCCCAGCCACTGACCGGAACGGCGGCGGCTTCGGCCCTCGCCGCGTGGCAGCAGGATCGGGCCTGCACCGACGCCACCGCGACGCCGGGCACGCCACTGGGCGACGCCGCCACCGAAACCTCACCGGCCTCAAATTCGGTACTCCCGTTGCTGACGACCAACGGCTGAGGGCGACCGATTTCAGGCAGAGTTTTGTGTGACGATTTGAGCCCCAGATATGGTTCTGGGCTCGCGCTGTGAGTGATCAGCGACGCGACACCCCTGTTCGGAGGCCTCACAGATGTATTTCGATCGAGCCCGGCTGGGCCTAGGCGTCGCTCTCGGCGGCGCGGCCATGGCGGCGGCCATGCTGGCGTCCCTGGTGCTGCCCGCCGCCTCGGCGTCGGCGGCCGAGCGAGCGGTGCATCAGTTGGTGGCCAGCAAGGGGACCAATCCGAACGGCCCCTTCTGCAAGCTGTACCACAAGCAATTGACGACCAACACGAAGTCCGAGAAGGCACTCACCAAGGCCATGAAGTCGGGCAACTGGAAGGCCACGAAGAGGGCGCTCCTGGTCGAGTTCTCATCGGAGAAGACGGTGGAGAAAAACTTCATCAAGGCGCTGTCCTCGGCCCCGGCCAATGTGCGGAGGGCCGGTACTGCCGCATTGAAGGTGATCCCGCTCGAGGAGAAGGCCATCAACACATCGACGAGCGTGACGGGCTACGAGAAGGCTATCGAGGCCCTGGTCGACACCAAGAAGATGCAGGCGGTTGGCACGGTGTTCGAGAATTACGAAAGCACGACCTGCGGCACCGCCTCCTAGGGCGGCACATCGGCGCAATGCCCCCGGGTCGGCAGCGTTTCCATAGTGACGGCACCCCAGTGGCGGGGGCCAGATAGGAGTGCGGTAATGCGGAGGACGTGGCAGCGGCTCATCGCCCTGTTGGCACCGTTGACGCTGTTGGCGCTGGTGTTCCCGGCGTCATCCAGCCCGGCGCAGGCGAGCTCGCCGTCGCTCCCGTCGCTTGCATCGCTCTCGTTGCCCAGCCTGCTGGCCAACCTCGTCCACACCGCCAACCTGTTGCCCGGCCTCAGCCAGGCCACGCTGATCAGCCCGGCCAGCCCGAACACCCTCCTCACCGTCGACTTCGGACTGGGGACCGCCAACGCCTCGGCCGAGTCCTCAACCCTTGCGAACCTCTATGAGAAGGGCTCCGCCTCCTACCATCAGTTTCTGACGCCGACGGAATTCAACTCCGAGTTCGGCATCCCCGCCGCCACCGTCAGCGCCACCAAGGTGTGGTTGCACTCGGCCGGACTGACGCCGTCCTATGTATCGGGCTCCGGGAACCTGTTGGCGGTGAGAGGCACGGTGGCGCAGCTGGGCTCCCTGCTGCACACCACCTTCGGCCAGTACAAAATCGGCACCTACTCATTCGTGGCCAACCAGAGCCAACCGCAGGTGCCGTCGGCGCTGACCATCACCGACGTGGTCGGTCTCAACACGCTTGAGCGTTCGTATACGCAACAGCAACTGCGCCAACCTCCCGACGACCAGCATCGCCAGTGCGCTGCATGCCACCACCGCCGACACGGCCGGCTACGTGGGCACGCTGGTGCCCCAGGACCTGTGGGGCGTCTATGACGCGCCGAACTCCGATGAGGGCCAGGGCGAGACCGCCGGCATGTTCGGTGGCGGCAATCCCAACGGCGTGGTGGAGGACCTGCGGGTCTACGAGCAGCGCATGGGCCTGCCGGCCGTGCCGGTGCGGGTGGTCCAGGAAAACCAAGTCACCAAGCCATCGGTGCCCAGTGACAACGACTACCTCGGTGACGACGAGTGGAATCTCGACACCCAGGCCGTCTCCGGGGCCGCCCCCAAGCTGTCGCAACTCGACATGTATTTCGCCTCGACCCAAAACGATGCCGACACGGCCATCATGTTCGCCGACTGGGCCAACGACCCCAACGGGCCGAAGCAGATGGACGCCAGTTTCGGTGAGTGTGAAGCGGATCCGACATCGAGCCTCCATCTGCCGCTGAGCAGCCTCCCGGTCGGTGTCTCCATCGGCAACCAGATGCAGATCCTGGCTGACGCCTCGTTGGAGCAGGCCGTCCTCGAGGGCCGCACGCTGTTCAGCTCGGCCGGTGACACGGCGGGCTCGTGCCCCCTGGTGATCCTGCCGGTCATTGAGGCCGGCAACGGGATTTTGCCGCAGCCGCTCCCGCTCGATCAGGGCTACCCCTGCGTGAGTGACTACTCGGTCTGCGTGGGCGGCACGGTGGTCACCACCAACGGCACCACCAACGCGGCGGCGGTCGGCCAGCCCAGCACCGAGCCAGGTCGCCGGCCGCCGTCCGCCAGAGCGAGCAGGCCTGGGCCTTCACCGGTGGGGGTCCCGCCTCCAACGTGCCCGAGCCGACGTACCAAGACGGGGTCGGTGCCATCAACAAACCGTGCACGCAACTCCAGACCGCGACCGGCACCGCCATTCCGTTGGGTGTCACCTGTCGTGGCGTGCCCGATGTGGCGGCCATGTCCGGCACCGGGTTGGTGGACAGCGAACTTGAAGGGTCCAACTCCTACCTGACCAACATCGACATGGAGCCGTTCCCGGCCGGGGGGACGAGCCTGTCGTCGCCGATCGTCGTCGGGCTCTGGTCGCGTATCCAGGCGGCCGCCCCGGCTACCGCCAAGGGTGTGTACGGCGGCTTGGGCTTCGCCAACGAGACCTTCTACGACGTCGGCAAGGGTCTCTTGGGCCATGCGGCCAAGGACTTCTACGACATCACCTCGAGTGAACTTCCCATCGGGAACGTCTACGAGCAGAGCACTCCCGGTTGGGATTACACGTCAGGGTGGGGCGCGCTCGATGTGGCGAACTTCATTCGTGACGTCGACAAGGATGCCAACCTGCAGCCGACCCATGCCAAGGCCGCGGTGTCCAACCCGTCGTACTTCCCCCAATTGGTGTGCAGCGCCAATCTGACCAGTCCGGCCGGCAATGCCTACGACCCGTATCTGTCGATCCTCCCGCCCGCCATCAATGACGCCTCGCTGGACCTCACCTCGGCCACCCTGGCCCTGAATTCGGCCGGCACCGCCTTGGTGGTCACCATCTCGGGGCCGCAACTGTCGACCACCGGACCGATCGATGCCCTCGACGGCTACTCGTTCATCATGGACTGGACCTACAACGGCACCACCTATTTCGCCACCGCCGAGGTCGATCCGCCGATTGAGCTCCCGTCCACGGCGCTGACCGGTCCCATGCCGTCGCCGATATCCCTGCCGACCGGGACCGTGGTGTACGGGGACGGGATATCGAATTCCACGCAACAAACCCTCCTGCACACGGACTCGGGTTCGTTCAGCAATCACACCTTCACCATTACGGTGCCGCTGGCCAATGTGGGCAATCCCGCCGTGGGCAGCGTGCTGTACTACCCCTTGGCCTTTGATCTGCTGCCCGTGGGCATCTTCGTGCCGACGGCCATTGACGAAGCGAACTTCGCCGGCGCTGGCCAGGCCGTCAAGCTCAGCACCAGCTGCTGAACGGAGAAAGCCGCCCCATGGAGCGTCTGGTGATTCCGGCTGGTGAAGGACGGGCCATTCGGGTCGGCGCCGGTGAGCAGTTCCGGGTGATTGACGTGGCCGGCGGACAGGTGGGCGATCTCTTCGCCTTCATTGACGGCGACGTGACCGAGTTCATGAGCATGGAGCACACCCGCCCCAGTACCAGGCGTATGACACCCAAGCCGGGCGACCTGCTGTTGACCAACCGGCGCCAACCCATTCTCCGGTTCGACGGTGACACCTCGCCAGGTGTGCACGACACTTTGTATGCCGCGTGTGATCCCGAGCGGTATCGATCACTGGGTGCCGATGACGGTCACCGGTCGTGTGCCGAGAACCTTCGAATGTGTATGGAAGAGACGATGGGCACCACAGTGACGGTGCCGCAGCCCTTCAATGTCTTCATGCACGTGGAGGTATTGGCCAACGGCGATCTGGTCACCCATCCGGCGCCATCATCGGCCGGCGATGCACTCACCTTCACCGCGCAGCGAGCGGTAGTGGTGGCCCTGTCCAGCTGCCCCATGGACATCATCAACATCAACGCATCGCACATCGGCGACTTGGCCATAGAGATAGATCGCGCAGTGACATAAGGGTTTAAGGGGTTCTGAAATCGGGAAGTAATTGTGCATGTTGCTACTACTGCTTCTTCTCATTGTCCTACTGTTCTTCGGCGCCGGCTTTGCGGTGCACCTCTTATGGGTGGCGGCAGTCGTCTTCGCTATTTTCTGGCTCGTGGGCGCCGCCCTCGGTCGGGGCGAGACCGCCGGTCGTCACCGCTTTTACCGCTGGTAAAAGCGTAAGGCTCTTCGGCGTGAGTGGGTCACGCCGATGACAGCGCAGCACAGCGCTCGCGATAAAAGCGGCGCTGTGCTGCGTTCTCGGTCGCGGTGAGCGCCAGTTCGTATTCGGCGATGGCCTCACTCGGCCGACCCAATCGACGCAACAGGTCGGCCCGCACGGCGTGGAACACGTGGAACCCGACCAGGGGCACGCCGTCCACCAGCGCCAGGGCCACGTCCGGCCCGTCGACCTCGGCCACGGCCACGGCTCGGTTGAGACTGACCACCGGACTCGGCGCCATGGCGGCCAGTTGGTTGTAGAGCGTCAAAATCTGCAGCCAGTCGGTGGCGGCACTGACGGGCGCATCATCGTGCACGGCATTGATGGCGGCCTGGAGTTGATACGGCCCCGGCCGGCCCCACTCGATGCACCGGCGCACAATGGACTGCCCTTCGGTGATCATGGCTCGGTCCCACCGTGCCCGGTCCTGCTGAGCTCAAAAGGATGAGATTCCCGGCTGGATCGGTGCGAGCCAGTCGGCGGGCCTCGATCAGCAGGAGCAACGCCAGCAATCCCCAGGCCTCCGCCTCTTCGGGCAGCAACTCGGTCAAGAGTCGACTGAACCGGAGGGCTTCCCCACACAGGTCAGCCCGGACGAGCTCGTCACCCGCACTGGCTGCATAGCCCTCATTGAAGATGAGGTAGATGACGGCCAACACCGGCCGGAGGCGATCGGACAACTCGTCGTGCTCCGGAACCCGATAGGGAATCCGGGCCGCACTGATCTTGTGCTTGGCCCGGACCAGCCTCTGGGCCATGGTGGGTTCGGGCACCAGAAAGGCCCGAGCGATCTCCGCTGTCGTCAGGCCGCCCAACAGGCGGAGGGTGAGCGCGACCTGGGCGTTGGAAGACAACGATGGATGGCAGCAGGTGAAGAGCAATCGAAGTCGATCATCGGGCATGTTCGTGTCCTCCTCTCTCGGTTCGGCGAGTTGCAGCAAGGCCGCCTGGGCCTGCGACTGTCGGTCCGGCCTGGTGGCCTCGCGCCGCAGTCGGTCGATGGCGCGGTGGCGGGCGGTGGTGATGATCCAGCCCACGGGACTCGGCGGCAATCCCTCGGTCGGCCACCGCTCGATGGCGGTCATGAACGCCTCCTGCAGTGCTTCCTCAGCCAGGTCGATGTCACCGCAGAGGCGAATCAGGATGGCGATGGCGCGACCCCGCTCTGACCTGAAGATGTCTTCAATCTCGAGCGCGTGGGTCGGCCATGTTGCCAATCAGTCAGTCTTCGACTTCACGCCGAAAGGGTCGAACCTCAATCGGCAGCGTGGAGGCCGTGGTGATCTTGCGGGCCCATCCGAGCGCGGCATCGAGATCGGCGGCCTTAATGATCCAGAAGCCACCCAAGTGCTCCTTGCCCTCCACGTAGGGACCGTCGGTCATGGAAATGTCGCCGTCCTGGTACCGGACCACGGTGGCCGAGTCGGCAAACTCCAATCCATCGGTGAAGACGAAGGCACCGGCAGTTTCCATTTCGGAGCGGATCATCCGAAAGACCTTGCATGATCGGCGCCAAGACCTCGGGCGGCGGCGGCGTGCCGTCGGGCTGGTACATGGCCAACAGGTATTGCTTCATGTGGTGCTCCTTTTCGGGACTTGCTCCGGCTCGGTGCCGGCCTCGTACCCTCTAAACGAACGGGTGCGCCGCAGATCGACATACTGGGCCAAGAATCTGGCCGAGCCCGAAGAAATGTCTGAGCAACCCACGAGCTACCCCTTGATGTAGGCCGCCAGGTGCTCCCCGGTGAGGGTGGAGGGATGGGCGACCAGGTCGGCTGGCGTACCTTCGAAGACGATTCGGCCGCCCTCATGTCCCGCTCCGGGCCCGAGGTCGATGATCCAGTCGGCGTGGGCCATGACGCCGAGGTGGTGCTCGACCACGATGACCGACTTCCCGGCGTCAACCAGTCGATCAAGGAGGGCCAGGAGCTGCTCGACGTCGGCCAGGTGCAGGCCGGTGGTCGGTTCGTCCAGGACGTAGATGCCGCCCTTCTCCGACATATGGGTGGCCAGCTTGAGGCGCTGGCGCTCACCGCCCGACAGGGTGGTGAGGGGTTGGCCCAGGGTCAGGTAGCCCAGCCCGACGTCATCCAACCGTTCCAGGATGACCTGGGCCGCCGGGGTGTGTGCCTTGCCAGATCCGAAGAACTTCACGGCCTCGTTGACCGACATGGCCAGCACCTGGCTGATGTCCTTGCCACCGAAGTGGTAGTCCAACACGGAACTGTCGAATCGCTTCCCTTCGCACACCTCGCAGGTGGTGGCCACGCCAGCCATCATGGCCAGATCGGTGTAGATGACGCCGATTCCATTGCATTCGGGACAGGCCCCTTCGGAGTTGGCGCTGAAGAGCGCCGGCTTCACGTTGTGCTCCTTGGCAAACGCCTTGCGGATGGGTTCGAGCAGCCCGGTGTACGTCGCCGGGTTGCTTCGCCTCGAGCCACGGATGGCGGTCTGGTCAATGGACACCACGTCGGTGTCGGAGGGGATCGATCCGTGCACCAGGGAGCTCTTGCCGGAGCCGGCCACGCCGGTAATGACGACGAGTACGCCCAGCGGGATGTCCACGTTGACGTCGTGCAGGTTGTGGAGCGACGCCCCACGAATCTCGAGGGCACCGACAGCCGATCGCACCTCGGTCTTGAGCTTCGTGCGATCGTCTAGATGTTTCCCGGTCACGGTCCCGCTCTTTCGCAGGCCGTCGACCGTGCCCTTCGAAGCACACGGTGCCGCCGCCCGCACCGGCGCCGGGACCCAGGTCAACCACGTGGTCGGCGATGGCGATGGTGTCGGGCTCGTGTTCGACCACCAAGACGGTGTTTCCCTTGTCCCGCAGTCGTAGCAGCAGGTCGTTCATCCGCTGGATGTCGTGGGGGTGCAGGCCGGTGGTGGGCTCATCGAGGACATAGGTGACGTCGGTCAGCGAGGAGCCCAGGTGCAGGATCTTGACCCGTTGGGCCTCGCCGCCGGAAAGCGTCCCGGTCGGACGATCCAGTGAGAGATAGCCCAGCCCGATCTCGACGAATGACTCGAGCGTCTGCCGCAAGGCCTCCACCAGGGGTGCCACCGACTTGTCCTTAATGGTGCCGACCCAATCGACCAGGTCGCTGATCTGCATGGCGCACGCATCGGCGATGTTGATCTTGCCGATTCTGGAGGAACGAGCCTCCTCGCTCAGTCGAGTGCCGTCGCATTCCGGACAGACGGCGAAGGTCACGGCCCGCTCTACGAATGCCCTGATGTGTGGTTGCAACGTCTCGGGGTCCTTGGAGAGCATTGATTTCTCAAGCTTGGGGATCAAGCCCTCGAAGGTGACGTTGACGCCGTCAACCTTGATTCTGATCGGGTCATGGTGCAGGAAGTCCTGCAGTTCCTTCTTGGAGAACTTGCTGATCGGCTTGTTCGGATCGAGAATTCCCGACTCGAGGTAGGGCCGCACTCGGAAGAAATCATTGACGGTGAAGCCCGGAATGATGATGGCGCCGTCGGCCAAGGACTTGGAGGCGTCGTAGAGCTGGGTGAGATCGATATCCGAGACTGATCCTCGGCCCTCGCATCGTGGGCACATGCCACCGACACGGGAAAAGGATTTCCGGGCGCTCTTCGTGGCGCCACGCTTCATGGTGACGAGACCGACGCTCCCACGAACGGTGGCGACGTTAAATGAGAATGCATTGGGCGATCCGATGTTCGGCCGGCCGAGACGGCTGAAGAGAATCCGCAACATGGCGTTGGCGTCGGTGGCGGTGCCCACGGTTGAGCGGGGGTTTGAGCCCATTCGCTGCTGATCGACCACGATGGCGGTCGTGAGCCCTTCGAGCACATCGACGTCGGGTCGGGCCAGCGTGGTCATGAAGCCCTGCACAAAGGCGCTGTAGGTCCCGTTGATCATTCGCTGCGATTCGGCCGCGATGGTGCCGAAGGCCAGAGAACTCTTGCCGGAACCCGACACGCCGGTGAAGACGGTCAGACGCCGCTTCGGGATCTCGATGCTGACATCCTTCAAATTGTTCTCGCGAGCGCCGTGGACCCGGATGACGTCATGGCCATCTGCCGCGTGCGGGGTTGCGGGGCTGTTCTTCGGTTTGGCTTTGGTCACCATGGCGCTCAATTCTCCATCGGTGCGTCGTCCGCCACGGGCACAAAGTCCATGGTGGCTAGTACCTCCTTGTTGGCGATCAGCTCAATTTCGCTGATCAGACCGGCGTCGACGTGGAAGATAAAGGCCACCCGTACGTGACCGGCGGCAATCCAGGCGGCGCTGAGTTCGCCGTCCACCACCACCGGGGCCGCGCCCTGGGCGCCATTGAATCGACCGGCCACGGCTTCGGCCCCTTCATAGACAGAGTCGGTGCCCATTCGCTGACCGACCAGGTCGGCTCTCATGATGGCATCGGGGGCGAGCAGGGCCATCAGGGTGGAGAGATCTCCACCCCTGGCCGCAGTGAGAAAGGCATCCACTACTTGATGCCGATCGGTGCGCCTCGCCCGTTCCGCTGCTGGCTCGGGCAGCCCTTCCACCTTGCGACGAGCCCGACTGGCCAGCTGGCGGACGGCGGTACTGGAGCGTCCCAAAATGGCGCTGACCTCATCGAAGGGATAGCCGAACACGTCATGAAGCACGAAGGCCGCCCGTTCGGCCGGCGCCAACGTGTCGAGTACGACCGACATGGCTCCGGCGACCCGGTCGGCCATCAGGGCGTCCGACTCTGGGTCAACCGGGCGAGCGTCGATCGGCGCTCCCAACTCAGCCTCTGACCTCGTGCCGCGCTTGCGCAACTGGTCCAGACAGAGTCGAGTCACCACCGTGGTCAGCCAAGCCGGAAGGTCATCGACCTGGTCGGCGCCGGAATAGCGCAGCCATGCTTCCTGGAGCACGTCGTCCGCATCAGCGTCCGAGCCCAGGATCCGCACTGCTATTCCAGTGAGTCGGGCTCGTTCAGCGTCGAATTCTTCGATCTGGTCCATGATGGTCATGCTCAATTGACGTGTGACACCACTGGCATGTGACGAAAAAGGGAATGTCACATTTTCCGCTTGGCCAACGTCAAATGGGTATGAACAACCTAGCGTCCATAGTCCACCCCGTCCGAGACCTCAAAGCGGCCAAGGCGATCTACTCCGCCCTCCTCGGCACCGAACCACACACCGACCAGCCGTACTACGTCGGGTTCAATGTGGGAGGCATTGAGATCGGCCTCAACCCAGCCGGTCATGAGCATGGCCCGGCTGTCTCGGTGGCCTACATCCGTGTGGCCGACCTTGAGGCCGCGGTCGCCGAGGTGATCGCAGCCGGGGCCACCATCGAGGCCGAACCCCAGAACGTGGGCGGGGACACCCGAATTGCACGGGTGACCGATGCCGACGGCAACGTGCTGGGACTCATTTCGGGAAGTTAAGGGTCGGCGGTCCAGACTGACGGCTCACCCCATCGCCGCTCGGCACTCGACGGGCTACATAGGATCATCGAGCCGCGGGGAAATGTGAACGTGGGGGAGCCAAATGTCGACGGAGGGTACGAGTCAGCGATTCGCTGGCCAGGTTGCGCTCGTCACCGGATCAACCGCCAACCCCAGTATCGGACGCGCCTGTGCCGTCCGCCTGGCTCAAGAAGGCGCATCAGTCGTCATCAACGGTCGAGACCAATCCCGCCTTGCGGCGGCTGAAGAGGAACTGCGAGCGCAGGGGTTCAAGGTCGTCGGTGTCGCCGGCTCCATGGATACCGAGGAAGCCGCTCACGAAATGGCCGCCCGGGCGAGCGCAAGAATTTGGCGGGATCGATCTGGTCGTGAGCACGGTGGGTGGTGCTCCCCATCCTCGGTCCTTCGATGCCATCACCGAAACGCAGATGATGACGACCTTGCGGCTGAACACGTGGCCCGCGCTCGCCCTTATTCGGGCCGCCTTGGCCGAGGGTCTCGGCGACAACGGGGGAGCAGTCGTGCTGATCTCCAGTGGATCGCCGCACAAAACCACGTCGGCCATGGTGGCCTACGCATCAGCGAAGGCAGCCTTGAACGCCATGACCCGCACGGTGGCCGCCGACCTCGCCGCCCGAGGCGTCAGAGTGAATGCGGTGAGTCCGGGATTGGTTCGAACAACGGCGACCCGCCCCATGTGGGAGGCCGATGACGGCCGTGCCGCCGGTTCGGCCTTGCCACTGGGTCGTCTGACCGAGTCAGAAGACATTGCTGCGGCAGTCTGCTTCTTGCTTTCAGACGATGCCCGCCAAATCACCGGTGTCAATGTGGATGTCGATGGCGGCAATCACATCAGCCGCGGCTGGACGCCAATTACATAGCGGCACCGCAGCAACGCCTGCACGGTCGGGTCCGCTCAGCCTGGCCACGCCGCTTTGAGTGGGGTCACCACCGCCGAGCCGATCATCTCAATCTGATCACGTGCTGCTTCGGGAGTGACGCCGGGCAGGTGCACTCGCAGATTGAGCGCGTCGACTCCGGTCGAGGCCACAATGGCCGCCAGTCGTTCAATGAGTTCCGTCAGGCGAAGCGGCCGTCACGGTCTGATCGTTCCCGAATGCCGTGGCGCTATTGGAGTAGCTGTCGTATACCGCTCGTTGTCGATCGACGAGCTCGGTCGGGAGGGCGCCCAGCCAGGCCCGTCGGATCAATACCTTGGAGCCCGTCCCTCCAGCGTTGTCATAGGCAGCACAAAGTCGGGCCACTCGATCCGGATCGGACATGCCTTCGATGAGAAGTCCGGCTCCATTTCGCGCCGCTCGGATTGCCGCTGCGTTGGAGACAGCGGCACTGAGCACCGGTACTGGGTTCGTGGCGCACCGGCACAGT
This sequence comes from uncultured Acidimicrobiaceae bacterium, assembly GCA_963730785.1. GTDB lineage: Bacteria > Actinomycetota > Acidimicrobiia > Acidimicrobiales > RAAP-2 > Bog-473. The sequence goes on along the minus strand of CAVSTF010000016.1, from coordinate 24,565 downwards.
GCGGCGTCGTTTGCCAGTTCTCCCAAGTCTTCGCCTCGAAGCATGGCCACCAGTCGAGGCAGTTCGGATTTGAAGCTATCGACGGCGTTCCTCAGGTCGCTTGCCCGCAATTTTGAAGTCAAGCGGCAAGGCACCGATGGCAACGCCGAGCCCAACCCGCCCGGGATAGTGGGCGTTGAGCCACGCCACCTCCTCGGCCACCAGCGCGGTTGGGCGCAGCGGGAGCAGTAGCGGTGCCGCGGCGACCCAACCCGAGCCGTGCTCGGCGAGGACGAACGATGCCATCTGGAGCGGTTGGGCCATGTAGCCGGCGAAGCCGCCGTGATGCTCACTGGTCATGACGCCATCGAAGCCGTATCGCAGGGCAATGCCGGCTTGGTCGACCAGTTCGCTGACGATGACTCCGGCATCGAGGTCGTTGTGTGGATAGAGACGAATCGACACCGACTGGCGAGCGAATGGCACCCTGACCGGACCGTCGATATCGCCATGAGGCATGGGGCGATCCTAAGTCCAGGTCGTGAGCTCAATGGTGTTGGCGCTCTACCACTCAGATCTAAGACAACTCACAGATTGGCTTGATAGAGATTGACTCGTTCGGTCCCGAAATGGAACGGATGTGCAAGTCGAAATCGCAGTGCCGAATTGAAACGTATGTGCAAGTAGGCGTGACGAGTTCGTGGCTGAGACCATTCCGTGGTCTTGTCGCATTCGTCGCCTGCGTACACAGTGAGTTCATCGTAGGAATCGGATTACCCACAAAGTCTCGCCATTACTTTGAGAGTCGTCCTGTGCCGAGTCGTAAGGGAGAAGTATGGCGTTCGATGTAGGTGAGTTGCTGAAGTCTCGGCACGGAGAGAACTACGCGCTCCATGAGAAGCACCTCAATTTTCAACTCGGACGGGTGCTCAAGACGATTGGCTTCGATCGCTTCTATGTCCGGGGCGAGGGCTCGTACCTCTTCGATGCCGAAGGCGAGCGGTATCTCGACTTTCTCTCCGGGTTTGGCGTCTACGCCCTCGGTCGGAGTCATCCGGCCCTCAAGGCCGCACTCCACCAAGCCATCGACCTTGACCTCCCCAACATGGTGCAGATGGATTGCGCGCTTCTGGCCGGGATTCTGGCCGAAGAGTTGGTCAACCGTTGTTGGGAGGACATCAATCGGGTCTTCTTCTGTAACTCCGGCGCCGAGGCGATCGAGTCGGCGATCAAGTTCTCTCGTCAAGCCACCAAGCGCCCTCGTGTCCTCTTCGCCGAACATGCCTTCCATGGCCTGACCACCGGTGCGCTGTCGCTCAATGGTGGAGCCGACTTCCGTGAGGGCTTCGGCAAGTTGCTCCCAGGGACCGAGTCGGTGCCTTTCGGCGACATCGAGGCCCTTCGCCGGGCCCTGAAAAAGCGAGACGTCGCCGCCTTTGTCGTCGAGCCGATCCAGGGCAAGGGCGTGTACATGGCATCGCCTGAGTACTGGAAAGAGGCACAGGAACTCTGCCGATCTCACGGCACCCTCCTGGTCTCGATGAAGTGCAGACCGGACTCGGACGCACCGGCAAGTTTTTCTGCTTCGAGCACTACGACCTCAAGCCCGACATCATCACGGTGTCCAAGGCATTGTCCGGCGGCTTCATCCCCGTGGGCGCCGTCCTCATGACCGACCCGGTCTTCACTTCGATCTACGACTCACTGGAAAAGGCGCTCAAGCATTCGACCACCTTCGGTCGGAATCAGCTCGCCATGGTGGCCGGCCTCGCCACGTTGGCCACCTTCGACGATGAGGACATCGTCAACCGCGCCCACCAAACCGGGCTGGACTTCAAGGCCGCGCTCGCCCCTCTGGTCGATCGCTACGAGATGTTCCATGAAGTGCGGGGTGAGGGGCTGATGATCGGGCTCGAATTCGGACGCCCCGCAGTCGAAGGGGATTCGCCGACGGTTCAATACGCTCGAACGCATCCGGCCGGCCATCTTCTCCCAAATGTTGGTGGTGCCCCTATTCCATCGTCATCGCATCCTCACGCAGGTGGCAGCGGACAACGTCAACATCATCAAGCTCCTACCTCCGCTCATTTGCGGGCAAGAGGAGATCGACTACTTCGTCAATGCGCTCGACGACGTAATGAAGGACGCCCACACGGGCGGCGGCATGCTCTTCGAATTCGGACGCACCATGGCCAAGGGTGCGCTGCGCAAACCAGGCAAGGCTCGACCTGAAGCCTCCTACCAGTTGCCCAGCACCAGCAACGGCAATGGCAATGGCAATGGTCACTCGGCTCACGTCACCCAAGCGGTCACGCAATGAGCAATCCGACCATCAACCCGGGCGATCGGGTGGTCGTCACCGGTGCCGCTGGTTTTATCGGTTCAGCCGTCGTCCACGCGTTGCTGGCTCGTCAAGCCAAGGTGGTGGCTCTGCTTGAGCCTGGCGGCGACACCCGGAACTTGCAGGGTCTCGACGTCGAAGTGATCGAGGTTGACGTCCGCGATGGGGACGCGGTGACCAAAGCCTGCACAGATGCCCGGTTTATTTTTCACTTGGCGGCGATGTATCGATTCTGGGCTCCCGAACCGAAGGCGTTCTACGAGGTCAACGTCGGTGGCGTGCTCAATGTGCTTGAAGCGGCGCGCATCGCCGGGTGCGAACGGGTCATCTACACCAGCACGGTCGGAGTACTTGGCCTCGATGGTGCCGCCAAGGGCGAAGCGGCCGATGAAACCTGTTACGCCGACATCGCCCACCTGTTCGGCCTCTACAAGCGGACCAAGTACGTGGCCGAGCATGAGGTCCTGCGTGCGGCTGCGCAGGGAGCCCCGGTCTCGTTGGTGCTCCCGACCTTTCCGATTGGACCACGGGACACCCGGCCCACACCTACCGGGAAACTGGTGCTGGACTTTCTCAATGGGAAAATCCCGGCGTTCGTCGACACCACACTCAATGTGGTCCATGTGGATGACCTGGCTGCGGGGCATCTCCTGGCCCTCGAACGAGGCGCGATAGGTCGCAGCTACATCGTCGGTGGCGAGAACATGGGCATGGGACCGTTCCTGGCCGGACTGGCTGGCGTGACCGGTCTCCCGGCTCCGAAGTTCCAGGTGCCGAGGGGCTTGGCCTTAAGTGCCGGAGCGATCTCTCAGCTCGTCGAAGGGCGGATCCTGAAGCGGGAACCGTTCGCCTCGCTCGAGGCAGCCCGGATGTCGACCACCAACATGATGTTCAATGACGCCCGGGCACGAAATGAGCTCGGCTACGCCTCACGCCCGCCCTCAGAGGCCATGAGGGATGCGGCCCGATGGTTCGCTGACAATGGCTACGTGAAGCCAAAGCGGCTTGGCCGAATGCGTCTCCATCAGCCATCTGACTCGATCCACCGTTCCCTCCGTCGCGCATGGTGCTGCAGCGCCGGTTGTCCCTCGAGGGTTGGTCAGTAGCCTGACCGTCCGATGACGACGGGGGCGGGGCGAGCTGGGTTTGTTGCGGTGACTGCTCGCTGGGCTGGCCAGTATCGGTATTTCGCTGGGCCCATCGACGCCTGCCATGGCATCCGTGAAGCCCGCTAGTCGGCGGCTGCGGTGACTGGATGAACAGCTCCCAGTCGCCCGACACTCGGGCCAACGAACTGGTCGGCGTCATGAGTCTCAACCAGAAGATTTCCGATGCTGCACCAAGCGCTGGCCGACATGGCCGGCAGTTTCGGGGCAGCTGGCTACATCCCCGCTATCCCATCGCTCTGCGTTCCGGCGCTCGTGCTCAATGACGCCGGTTCAGGGTTGGGCGATGCGCAGACCGATGTCACGGCCTATCCAGCCGCGATCTCCCAGGCATCCTCCTGGGACCCCACCTTGCAACGTCAGGTTGGCGCCTCGTTGGGGCAAGAGGCCTTCGATAAGGGCATCAATGTGCTCTCTGGCACCCGACGTGAATATTCGCCCGGGTCCCGTTGAACGGACGGACCAGCGAAGCTTTTGGGGAGGATCCCTATCTCGCCGGACAAACAGCTGCGGCTTATATCCAGGGAGTGCAATCACAACATGTGATCGCCACCGTCAAGCACTTCGACGGCAATAACCAAGAGACCAACCGGATGACCATCAATGACCAGATCAGCCAACGCACTCTGGAGGAGATCTACCAACCGCCCTTCAACGCCGCCGTGAACCAAGGTGGAGCCGCCGCGGTCATGTGCGGTTACAACCAGGTCAATGGTGCCTACGACTGTCAGAACGGACCCTTGCTGAAGGGCGATCTCGACGGTCAAATGGGTTTCAAGGGCTTTGTGGTCAGCGACTGGGGCGGCACCCACAGCACGGAGGCCTCGGCTCTCAACGGGCTCGATATGGAAATGGACCTCGTGCAGGAGCCCGACCTGCTCACCGCAGTACTGCCGCTGGACAACGGAGCCATCGAGAATTATTTCGGAGCCCCTTTGAAGGCAGCCGTGTTGTCGGGGCAGGTTCCCGTCAGCGACATCAACGACATGGTGCATCGCATTCTGCGTTCGATGTTCGCCGTCGGTCTCTTTGATCACCCAGCGCCGCCTGCGCCGACCAGCTACCTCGCTCCGGTGGACACTGCTGCGAACCAGTTCGTCGCACTTGAGGCGGCCGAGGCTGGGAGCGTTCTACTCAAGAACGCCAATGGAGTGTTGCCCTTGACCAACTCCGACAAGACAATTGCGCTGATCGGACTGGACGCGTCAGTGGGGGCCGAAACGGTGAACCAGGCCGGTGGCAGTGTCCGGGTGACTCAGCCTCTGGTCAGCACTCCCTTGGCAGCGCTCCTTCTCCGCGCCGCCAAGGAGGGGGACAACGTCGTCTACTACGACGGGAGTAGTCCGCAGGTGGCAGCGGCTCTCGCCAAGTCGAGCAGCGTGGCCATCGTCTACGCCGGCTACACCGAATCGGAGGGAACCGATCTCACCAGTTTCGGCTTCGACAACGCGGTGTGCACCGTGGCGATTTCGATGTGCGTGAACGAGCCGGCCAATTCGGATCAAGTCATCAGCGCCGTGTCGGCGGCCAATCCGCGGACGGTCGTGGTGTTGAACACTGGTGGCCCGGCCCTGATGCCCTGGCTTAAGCAGGTGAGCTCAGTGCTTGAGATGTGGTATCCGGGTGAGGAGGACGGGAATGCCGCCGCCGCTCTGCTCTTCGGTGATGTCGACCCCTCGGGGAAGTTGCCCCTGACGTTCCCCGCCTCACTCAGCCAACTGCCGACCAACACCCCGGCTCAGTACCCCGGCGTGAACGGCAATGCCGTGTATTCGGAAGGACTGCTGGTGGGGTATCGCTGGTATGACGCCGAGCATCTGACACCACTCTTCCCGTTCGGTTTCGGGATGTCGTATACGTCCTTCGCCTATTCCGGTCTCCATCTGACGCCGGATGGATCCTCAGTCAAGGTCAGCTACACGATTGCCAACACCGGCTCACAGAGTGGCTCCGACGTCGCCCAGGTCTACGTGTCTGACCCTGCAGCGTCGGGGGAGCCGCCCCAACAGCTCAAGGCCTATCAAAAGACCACACTGCAGCCTGGTCAGAGCAGCGTTGTCACCTTGAGCTTGCCGTCTTCGGCCTTCAGCTACTGGTCAACCTCCACGAATTCCTGGCAGATCGCTCCCGGTTCCTACACCATTCGCCTAGCCGACTCGTCGGTCGGATATGCCTTGACCGCCACCATCGTTCGCTAGGGGTCCGGAAGCAGGCTCCAGCCACTCCGTGCAACCGATCGACGTTCAGAATCGTTCTATAGGTGTGACAGCGCATCGAGATTGGTTCTCAGGGTGACGCGACGTGATGACGAGTTTCGGGCGTTTGTGGAATCCAGACGTTCGACGCTTCTTCGAACGAGCACGGCGTTGACTGGAGGCGATCCCCATTTGGCGGAGGACCTCGTCCAGAAGTGCCTGGTGAAGCTCTATGTGGCTTGGCCTCGTATCCGCTCAATGGAAGTGGAGGCCTACGCCCGGCGATCGCTGGTCAATGCGCTGATCGACGAGCGACGGGGTGCGTTCCACCGACATGAACGAGCATGGGCCAACCTGCCGGATGTCGTCGAGGCCGAATTCCAGGCCGACGCAGTGGCCGGGAACATTCTCTCGGCCTTAGGCCAACTACCGCCCGGCATGCGAGCGGCAGTGGTCCTTCGCCATGTCGAAGGTTTGAGCACCGAGGAGACCGCTCACGCACTCCGCTGCAGCACCGGGAACGTGAAGAGCCAATTAGCGAGAGGTCTCGAACGACTCCGGGAGCTCCTGGGCGACCAGGTGCCAGCACAGCAGACCGATTCCTTCTATCCATCCAAGCCGTATGTATTGAGGAGAGATCAACCATGACTGAAGTGATCGACCGCCTGACAGACCTGGGCCATGTCCCGATCGGACCGGCTGATGAGTCAACGATTGAGGGCGACCTCAGCCGTGGACGGAGTGCCCTTCGACGGCGTCACCGGCGAGCAGGCACAGCGGCCCTTTCGGTAGTCGTAGTAGCCGCCGGGGGTACCGCATGGTTCACCTCGGGAAGCTCACCCGCCGGACGCCGAACTCCGGTCGTGGCTACCCGTCCTGCCTCAACACCACTCAAGATCAAGCTGGTCGACTACGTCGGTCAGGAGCCTCAGGGATTCGAAATCGGCACCATTCCGCAGGGGTATGACCTCGATCTTCAGGCCTCCACTCCGTATTCGATCGTCATCGCACCTTCGGGCGACGCCAACAAGGATCCCGACAGCTTTGTGGGCAAACTGGTCGTCAGCGCCGAGGAGGCCAGCACGTTCGGGTCTCTGTCTTCCCTGGGCAATCAGGCGGTGTCGGTCGGTAACGTTCCGGGCCGCCTAGGAGACGACGGTACGGCGACGCAGATTTGGTGGCAGGTTGGCAGCATCGTGATTGACGTGCAGAGCTGGGACAGCATTGGCCTCACCCACCAGCAGCTCGTCGACTTCGCCAGCAGCGTCTCCACGACGCCACAGTTGAAGTTGAGTGAGGGGTAGGGCTTGAACTCAGACTGCGGTCTGAAGCGGATGATGGCAGGCGGCCAAGTGGCCAGGCCCAAACGAGCGTAACGGAGGTTCCTCAACCGCACACAGCTCCGTGGCGGCCGGGCACCGGGTGCGGAAGCGACAGCCCGAAGGTGGATTGACGGCACTGGGCAGTTCCCCGGAAATGGCCACAGTGACCTTCGACCGCTCGCGGTCCGGGTCGGGCTCGGGGATAGTGGCGATAAGGCCGGCCGTGTAGTGATGGGCGGCCCGTTGGTAGATGTCATCAGCGGAGCCGCTTTCCACCAGCTTGCCCAGATACATCACGCCGATGCGGTCCGCCAGGTACTTCACGACCGCTAAGTCGTGAGAGATAACCACGTACGTCATTCCGTGAGTGGCCTGGAGTCGTTTCATCAAATTCAGTACCTGACTCCGGATGGAGACATCGAGTGCGCTGACCGGCTCGTCGGCCACGATCACCCTCGGATTCAGGGTAAGGACTCGAGCCAGCCCGATGCGTTGTCGTTGGCCGCCTGAGAACTCGTGCGGGAAACGTTCCACCGCCGTGGCCGGCAGGCCCACCTCACCGAGGAGATCGTGAATCACCGTGTTCTGGGCTTTCCGGTTGCCAATTCCCTGAATCTCCATCGGCTCACGAAGGATGGCCCCGACTCGCATTCTCGGATCAAGCGAGCCGATGGGATCCTGGAACATCATCTGGAGATCTCGTCGGAACCGGCGAAATCCACGCGGGCTAAGCGTGGCCAAGTCGGTGCCGTCGAAGCTGGCACTTCCGCTGTCCGGGGTTTCCAAGCCCACAATGACCTTGCCCAGGGTGGTCTTGCCGCACCCGGACTCGCCCACCAGGCCAAATGTCTCTCCGGCATTGACGGTGAGTGACACGTCGCTCACCGCTTTGACGGAACTCACTTGGCGTTGCAGTACGACGCCGGCCGTTACCGGGTACTCGCGCACAAGGTTGTTGAGAACCAGTAAGGGTCTGCCAGTTTCAGTCACCTTCGGGTTCGCCGCCGCAACAACACCTGGGGCAGCCACCTTGGCGACCGGTCCGTCGACTGGATGCCAGCAGGCAAAGACATGATCATCCGCCTCGCCGGTCAACTCAGGTTCATTGACCCGGCACGTGTCCGTGACCCGGCTACAGCGAGAGGCGAATCGACAACCCGGTGGTGGATCCGTCAGGTCGGGGGGCAATCCAGGTATGGAGAAGAGAGGGATAGAGGGATCCTGGGTCAAGGTGGGGATCGATCCCAGCAAGGCCTGCGTATAGGGATGATGCATGTGGGTGAAGAGCGGGCTGGTGGGGGCGCTCTCAACGATCCGACCGGCATACATGACCTTGACCCGGTCGGCCCGGCCGGCCACCACGCCCATGTCGTGAGTGATGAGGAGCACCGCCATGCCCAGGCGTTCCTTGAGATCGTCCAAGAGGGCGAGGATCTGGGCCTGAATCGTGACATCGAGCGCCGTGGTGGGCTCGTCGGCAATGAGGAGTTTCGGTTCACACACCAAGGCAATGGCGATCATGACCCGTTGACGTTGGCCACCCGATAGTTGGTGCGGGTAGGTCACGAGCTGCTCTTTGGGCCGAGAGAACCCGACCAAGCCGAGCATTTCGGTGGCCCGTTCCATGGCCTCCGCCTCTGGCGTGCCTCGATGCTGCCGCAGAGGCTCCGCTATTTGCTGTCCGATCGGCATGGTGGGATTCAATGAGGTGAGTGAATCCTGGAAGATCATGGCCACGTCGTTGCCGCGAACCGAACGGATTTCGGCATCGCTCATCGCCACCAAATCACGGCCGTCGAGCCGGATTGACCCTGAAACGACACGGCCACCCGATGGAAGGAGACGCATGATCGACAGGCCGGTCATGGACTTTCCACACCCGGACTCGCCAACGAGGCCGACCGTCTCGCCGGCTTCTATGGAGAAGTTGATGTTGCCGACCGGTTGGACGACCGAGCGAGAGAGCTGAATGTGAGTCGATAGGTTCTGTATGTCGAGAATGGTGTGGGGCATCGAATTATCGGCGCCGCAGCCGAACGTCCACGGTGTCCCGCAGCGCGTCACCGATGAAGTTGAACGCCATCACCACTAGGACCAGGCAGATGCCTACCGGGTACACCAGCCACCAATAACCGTCCTGCAACGAGTTCAGAGCGTTCGAGAGCATGTCGCCCCAGTCGACTTGGGGATAGTTGAGTCCGAAGCCCAAGAAGCCGAGTATGGCCAGGAAGTTAATGGCGTCGGCCACTTGGAACGTGGTGTTGACGATCACCACGCCGAGGGCGTTGGGGATGAGGTGCTTGTAGATAAGCCGATTTCGGGAAGCACCCATAGTCCGAGCGGCCAACACGAAATCCCGAACGCGCAACGTCAAGACTTCGCCGCGCACCAAACGGGCGGACACCAGCCACGAGGATCCGCCGATGATCAACGAAAGCTTGATCACACTGGCCCCATAGTGAGCGGAAATGATGAGGATGACGAAGAGCAGGGGGATGGACAGGAAGACGTCGACCAATCGCATGAGAATGGCGTCGACGATGCCGCCCACCAGTCCGGCCAGGGCGCCGACGAGGGTCCCGATGATGGTGGCGACGATCGAAGAGAACAATGCGATCTCGAGTGCAGCTTGACCGCCCTTCATCATGCGCCCGAGTTCGTCGAACCCGTTTGAATCAGTGCCCAAAGGATGCCCTTGGCCGGGTGAGAGATAGGCATCGACCACGTTCGTTTGGATTTGGTTGGTGTGGTACACGAACGGCCCCAAGAAGCAGAAGGCCAAGAAGAAAATCACGAGTCCGGCGCCGACCACGGCGAGTTTGTTCTCAACGAAAGATGAGAAGGCCAGCCGCCAGCCGGCGCGCGGGCCTTGTATATGTCCACCATCAGGCAGTGGTGGCAATAGACCCTGTGGGACGTCTCCGATGATGGCCATGGTCGTCTTACGCAATCCTGATTCTGGGGTCAGCCACGCTCAGTGAAACGTCAGCCACGAGATTGCCGATCACGGTCAGGACGCCACCGATGAGTACAAGTGCAATGACCGTCGGATAGTCCTCATTGTTCAGCTCATTGATGAAGAGGAGGCCGAGCCCGTGAGAGTTGAACAAGTTCTCCACAATGAGGTTGCCACCCAGCAGGGCTGGAATCGAGAGGCCGATCAACGTGATCATGGAAAGGCTGGCATTGCGTATGAGGTGCCGTCGGAGGACCGCCCATTCGGACAGTCCCTTTGCTCGGGCGAGGCGGATGTAGTCCTGTGCGAGTGCATCGAGGGCGGACGATCGCATGTAGCGCGAATAGCCGGCCACCGAAGTCAGCGTCAGGACAGCGATAGGTAGAAACATGGCATGGATGTCAGTGATGTAGGTCACCATCGACTCGGACTGAGGTGCTTCAGCTGGAAACCACCCGAGGTTCACGGCGAAGAAACCGATGACAATGATCCCCAGGAAGTTGTCAGGAATGGAATAGGCCGTGAACGTGGCAGCCGTGAGCGTCTGGTCAATCGCGGAGTTCCGCTTGACGGCCTGAAATATGCCCAATGGCACGGCAATGGCCACGCTGAGAAATAGAGACACGCCGGAAAGCCAGGCACTGCGCGCCGCGTTCTCGCCCAATAGCGAGTTAACCGACTGGTTCAACTTGTACGAGTAGCCCAAGTTTCCATGAAGAAGCTGCCAGATGTAGGAGAAGAACTGGGACCAGATGGAACGGTCATAGCCGTGCAGCCGATTGAAGGAATTGACCGCGGCCGGGCTGGCGCGTTGCCCCAACACCGCTCGACCGGGTGTTGGGGCAACAGCGTGCAGGAGAATAAAGGTCACCAGGGCAATCCCGATGACAACCACCACCGACGCCGCCACTCGACGCAGCAGGTAACCGGTCACGAAATTGCCGGGTCGGAACGCCCGCGTTGAACAGACATCGGACTACTTCGTGAAGTACCAGTACTCCGGCTGAGGTTGATATTGCGACAGTGAAGCAAAGCTGGAAGGCGGCCCAGAAAGATTCGTCTTCCAGGCCACGATCAAGTCGGGCTCCGGCTCAAAGAGCGACGGCTGGAGGCGGGCGATGTCACTCAACTCCTTCTTCACCGCGTTGGCGTTCAGTGAGCTGGCCGACGCAGTGATGTCAGCATCAATGGTCGGGTTGGAGAAGCCGCCGTCGTTGAACGAACCAGTGGTGTTGAAGATCTCGTTCGTCGTCGGGTAGATGTCGTCGGTAAAGCCGCCGTACTCCTCCATGGCCCATTGGTTGTCGTTGTTGGGATTGGAGACGTCAGTCAGGTTCTCTTCGATGTAGTTGAAGGTCTTCGTCTGCAGCTTCATTGTGATGCCGATGTCCTTACCAGCCGAGGCGAATTGCTCCACTTCGGTGGCGCCGACTTGCGGGTCTGCCACGTACACAATGTTGAAGGTGAAGGGTGTTCCCTTGGGAATGCCGGCGCCACATTCGTTCGAGCCGGTTCCTGCCTTCTCGCATGTGGTGACCCCATTGGTTTTGACGTTCCATCCGTGAGACGACAAAAGTTTTGACGCCGCCGAGATGCTGTACGGGTAGGGATTGGTCGTCGCGTTGGCCGGGGTGAATGGCGTATTGGGTACCGCCGGGACGGGGCTGTATGCCTGGCCAGCTGCACCGTCGTAACCACCCTTGGATTTGATGACGCCGGGCTCGTTCTGCAAGTGAGCGAGGGCCTGGCGGACGTAGAGCTGATTGATGATGTTGTTGAAGTGACCCGTTTTGTCTTTGAAGTTATAGGTGATGTAGTTGAAGCCAAGGTCAGGGTAACCCCATACGTTGTATCCCTCCTTTTCCAACTTCGGAATCTGTGGAATGTCGCTGGAGTCGACGGAGCCTACGGTGAGCTTGCCGGTCAGGAGTTGATTGAACTCGGCCGAAGTCGACGTGAACGCGACATTGTCGATGCCAGCAATCGTGGGCTTGGACGGACCGGTGTACGCATGGTTGACGACCAACGTGTTGGCGTCCGTGGAGGAATCGAAACTGGAGATCTTGAACGGTCCGTCGACCACCTGCCACAGAGGGTTGCTGCCGTACGTCGATAGGTCGTTCGATTGCGCGTTCAAGAACGTGTAGATGGCCTTGGCATTGGCCGGGTTGGTGAAGTCGACGATCGGGCCATTGGCACTCGTCTTCGCCCATGCTTGTGCTGGGAGCGGCGTTAACGCACCCAGTTGGTCAAGGAAAATGAAGTTCTGGTTGTAGGTCGTGGAAAAGTTCAAGACCAAGGTGGTGGCATCCGGGGTGGACATCGAGACGAGATTGTCGGGAAAGAGCCCCGGGGTGTAGTCGCCATCGTTGGCCGGGCTGATGGCGACTGCGGCTTTCAGCAGGTCAATGTAGAAGGCCAGGTCGGTGGAGGTGACGGGAGTGCCGTCGGACCACTTCCAGTTCGGTCGGAGCGTGATGGTGACGGTCTTGTTGTCGTTGCTATAGGCGGGCGCCTTGGGGGAGATGCTGTCGGTGTAATCGATGGCTGGCTCAGCACCCTTGGGGGCCCACCAGAGCGGTCGCCACATGTAGAACTGAAATTGGTCCACGTCGTAGACGCTCAAATTGGAGCCCGGCGTGATCGGGAAAATGTAGGTCGGTCCGGCACTGGGGGGCTCGGCAATAGTGACAATCCCGCCCTTCTTCGGCGACCCGTGTTGGGCCGGGATCGATCCAAAGGAATGAGGCGGCGTGGCTGAGCTCGCACCGGCCGCCGTGGTGGCCAAGGTCGAGCCACCCAGCAGGACTGCAAGCACGAAAGCGAATCTCTTACCGACGGACGACCACATGGCGACTCCTTTAGCGGGCTGTGCAATCCCTGGGATTTGGCGAGATCCTACGTGGCAATCGCGCGAACTTGCCATGATGCCCCCAGTGTTCATCAGGAAGAAACACCACGTCGTCGGGGTCAAGGCCCGATGAACGGCCGTTGAGGCGAGCCGCAGGCGATTACGACTTCCGACTGACGCATGTGGCAACAAGGCCACCAGCGAGCGCAGCCTCAGTGAGTGTCTCAACTTCATCCGGATTCGCACAGGTCAGATGGCAGATGTGCAGAGGTACCCCGTGTCCCGTTGTGGTGATTGGTAAGGAATAACTGCCAGATTGGAAAGCGATGGCGCCGGACGTGAACTCGATTTTCGAACCGGCCGTCTCCCAACCGCGGATCTGGGTCAGGGAAAAGAAGCGTTTCTCTCTTGTCGGCACAAGAATTCCGGCCAGCCCCTTTGGCCGCACCAAGAGGCCAAGCTCACCTTGCGACACTTGAACGGTTCCACGGCCACGTAAGTCGCCGATGCTGCCAGGTGTCTCTAGCCAAACCTCGGCTACCAACTTGTTGGAACCCACCATCCGGAGGCTATTCCACATGGGACGTCGTCACTCCCACCGCATCAGTACACTTCTTCGGAGCCCGGTCGAAAGGGACAACCGATGACCCATCGGAGGCAGGTGTTGGGGGCACTCGCCGGCTGCCTGATAGCAGTCATGTGGGCGTCCGGATCGTCTGCGCATTCTGCGCGCCACATCGAACGGCATGCCGTCGTCGTTGACTCAACGAACTATCAGTCCTTGGATCAGCTCCTCACGGACACCCAGGTGATGGTTAAGGCCACGGTCGAGTCAGTTGGTATGGACCACGCGGCGCCTGCATCACAACCAGCGTCGCTTGCCAAAGTCAGGGTCGAAGACGTTGTTCGTGGGCACGTGGGGAAACAGCTTTTGATCTGGCAACCTCGGAGCGCAATGTCTCCAATCGGGCAAGTTGCGCAAACGCCACTCCAAAGGGGAAGCACCTATCTGCTCTTGCTTGCCGGCATTCCAAAAACAAAGGATTTCTTCATAGTTGGCGGGAAAGCCGGCGAATTCCTCTACAGCAAGAAGACAAAAACATTCACAACGCTTGACCCGTCAGCGACCTGGGAGCAGTCCAATTTCACGCTCTCATTGGCCAAGACCGGAGCCGGTCTGTACCCAGCGGGTGGACCCCCGCAACCGAGTTGGCTGAAGAACCCCGTTGGATCTGCCGGCACGCCAACTATCTCGTGGTCGGCCATGGTCAACGATCTCGGACTCAACCTGACTGACGTGTCGTGTCCCAGCGTGCGCCTCTGTGTCTTTGCTGGAACGCTTCAATCAGCGAGCAACCAGGTGGAGGTCCCAGCCGTCGCCGTGAGCACTGGGCCATTTGCGCCCCACGACAGCATCGTCGGGACTACAACGACCTTCCCTCCGACCGAAAACTTCGGGAATACTTCCATTGCGTGTTCGGGACCAACGCTCTGCGTGTTGTCGTCCGCTGACGGCCTCTACGCCACAGCGGATCCCACGACCTCTCACTGGACGCTCGTGGATCCCTCATCGTCTGACTATTCACTTGGGCAAGCGTCATGTCCCACCGTCTCGTTCTGCGCGGTGACGACCGGCTCGGGCGTGCTCGTTTCGGATTCACCATTGGGCGGACCTTCAGCATGGAGATACATCGGTCTCGGGCCGGGAGGGTTGCAATCGATCTCGTGTCCCTCACCTCGGCTGTGCGTGGCGGGTGGAAGTGCTCCCGATGCCTCAGTTGGTGGTTGGATCGAAACGTCAACTGATCCTCTCGTAGCCTCGAGCTGGTTCGGAGGTCAAACCCCATCTCCTCAGTCCGCGCAGCACAGCGGTCAATATTCCGTCACCGGTATTTCTTGCCCAACTGCGGCCTTTTGTGTCGCCGCCGCACTCGGCGGAGATCCCCTTGTTTCCACGAACCCGGCCGCTGGGGTCAAAGGTTGGATCGAGGTCGCTAACGGTGGCAGTGACGGCCCAGGAATCGCGGCGTGCACGACGCTCGGCGCATGCTCAGTCACCGGTGTGGGGTCCTATCGGGCCAGTGCCGCCGGAGCAGGTCCTGGCATAGTCGGCTATCCGCTGCCGGGAGTGAGCTGCGTTTCCGCCGCATTCTGCGTCACGACGGCCGGCAATCTGATCGCTGTAGGCAAGGAGGTTGGGTGAGCGCCCGCAGGTCAGCTGAGCGGGCCAACTACATTGCCAATCGTGGACAACAGCTACGGACCGTGGAAACCGCTGGAGTTGGACGGCGTGGTCTTGCTCTTTGAGGGCTGGCCTCGACGGTGGTGGATCACGGGAGGAGTGGCACTCGAACTTTGTCTGGGTCGTTCGTGGCGTTCCCATAAAGACAGTGATGTGAGCGTTTTACGAGATGACCTGGGTTCTCTGGCGGAGCTGATGGTGAACTGGGACCTCCACGTCGCAGCGGCCGGTGTCCTCACTCAGTGGGACGGCACGCCACTCCGGGCACAGGAGAGCCAGGACAACATCTGGTGTCGCAGAGCACCCGATCAACCTTGGTCGCTCGACATCACGATCAGCGAAGGCGACGACGAACACTGGATCTACCGACGCGACCCGAATCTTCGGGTGCTGTGGTCGGACGCAGTGCTTCGAGATGAGCAGGGGATTCCATACCTAGCTCCCGACCTTCAGCTTTTGTTCAAGAGCGAGGACCACCGGGAGAAGGACGACCGGGACTTTGCCGAGGTCCTTCCTGATCTCGAACCTGAGCAGCGGCAACGACTGGTCGACTGTTTGGCTATCGACCATCCGTGGCGGGGCAAAGTGATGCTTCCAAGGGACCGCACCTAGGGCACGACGCTTCCAGATGAAGCGGCCACACCTCTGACCTGCGACTACGTGGTGGAGGCGAAGGGACTTGAACCCTCGAACCTCCTGACTGCCAGTCAGGCGCTCTACCAGCTGAGCTACGCCCCCGTAGCGAAACTTCCCAGGTCGCGGGGGTTACATCGGCAACCGCAACTTGGGCCGATCTCGACGTGCACCACCGCAATGAGCCACAAGTGACTCCTGCGCTGAGTCCGTCAGGACCGGAGGGATACCTTAGCTTCTCGTCGAAGTGCGCTCCGATCAGTCCTGGTCGGAGGCGAATCTCAAGCGCTCCGACAGCCTCAAAACCTCGCCTACCCTGGTGATATGGCTCGGGCGTACGACGTTGTGGCAATTGAGGCGAAGTGGCAGCGTCATTGGGAGGAAGAGGGGACCTACCAGATCGACAATGACGATCCCCGGGAGAAGTTCTACGCCCTGTGCATGTACCCGTACCCGTCTGGGTCGGCCCATCAGGGGCATGTGCGGAACTACACCTTCGGTGACCTGGCTGTTCGCTACCAAACCATGCGGGGGAAGGCCGTCCTCAGCCCGTTCGGATTCGACTCCTTCGGACTCCCGGCCGAGAACGCGGCCATCAAGACCGGCACCCATCCACGGGTGTTCACCGAGGCCCGGATGGCCGAGCTCAAGTCGTCCCTGGTGCGTTTGGGTGCTGTCTACGACTGGCGCCGTGAGGTGTACAGCCACAGCCCCTCGTACATCAAGTGGTCGCAGCTCATCTTCCTCAAGCTGTGGGAGGCCGGACTGGCCTACCGCAGGAAGGCGACCGTCAACTGGTGCCCGGGCTGCCAGACGGTCTTGGCCAACGAGCAGGTGTTGGCCGATGGGACCTGTGAGCGTTCCGGCGACCTCGTCATCAAGCGGGAGTTGGAGCAGTGGTTCTTCAAGATCACTCACTACGCCGATGAACTCTTGGACGGGCTCGACGGGTTGGAGTGGCCCGAGCGGGTCAAGACCATGCAACGCCATTGGATCGGGCGTTCCGAAGGAGCCGAGTTCGACCTCTCGGTGGATGGCCATGACGACCTGAAGCTCCGCGTCTTCACCACCCGACCCGACACCAGCTTCGGCATGACGTATGCCGTCGTGGCTCCTGAGCATCCGATGCTCGATGCACTCACGACCGACGCCCAGCGCAAGGCCGTCGATGAACTTCGCGCACGGGCCGCCGAATCGAGTGACATCGAGCGGATGGCGGCCGGTGATGCCAAGTCACTCGAGAAGCGTGGTGCCTTCACCGGCAGCACGGTTCGCAATCCATTCACCGGCACGTCGGTGCCGGTCTACGTGGCCGACTATGTCCTCATGGGCTACGGCACCGGCGCCATCATGGCCGTGCCGGCCGAAGACGAGCGCGACTGGGCCTTCGCCAAGTTGCACGGCTTGCCCATCATCCGCACCGTCCAGCCCCCAGCGGATTGGGACGCCAACGATGGCGGTGCCTACACGGGTGACGGCGAGAAGATCAACAGCGATTTCTTAAACGGGCTCGACATCGTCACGGCCAAGGCACAGGCCATCGATTGGCTGGAAGACAAGAACATCGGTGTCCGCAAGGTCAACTTTCGACTGCGTGACTGGTTGGTCTCGCGCCAGCGCTTTTGGGGTTGCCCCATTCCGGCCGTCTACTGCGAAGACGACGGGGTCGTGCCCGTACCAGTCGACCAGTTGCCGATTGTGGCGCCCGACGACGTGGAGTTCCTGCCCACCGGACAGTCGCCGCTCTCGCTGCATGAAGGCTTCCTGCACACCACCTGCCCGAAGTGCGGTGGGCCGGCTCGCCGCGAGACCGACACCATGGACACCTTCGTGGATTCGTCGTGGTACTTCCTGCGCTTCTGCGACCCTTGGGCGACCGAGGAACCATTCGATCCCGCAGCGGCGCAGCACTTCATGCCGGTCGATCAGTACATCGGCGGCATTGAGCACGCCATTTTGCATCTCCTCTATGCCCGCTTCTTCACCCGCGCGCTCATAGATGTGGGGCTGGCCCCCGGCATCGAACGTGAACCTTTTAAGCGCTACTTGGCCCAGGGCATGATCCGCATGGACGGCACCAAGATGTCCAAATCCAAGGGCAACCTCATTGCGCCTGAGCGTTACTACGACACGGTCGGCGCCGACGGGCTCCGTCTCTTCCACCTTTTCGTCGGGCCGCCGTTCGATGACATGGACTGGTCCGAGCAGACCGAGCAGGTTATTGAAGGCTGCGGTCGCTTCCTCGACCGTCTGTGGCGCACGCTGACGTCTCCCGCCGACGATGACGAGCATGCCCAACCGCAGCCGACGCTTCGTCAGGGGGCCGAGACCGAGGCGGACATTGCGTTACGGCGGCAGACGCACCGGGCCATCGCCGACATCACCAACGACATCAATCGCTGGTCGTACAACACCGCCGTGGCGCATTGCATGGAGTTGCTCAACGCCATGCAGCAGTACGTCCGCCAGAGTGACGGACCGCACGAAGTGGTGTGGAACGAAGCGGCTGACGCCATCCTCAAGCTGTTGGCGCCGTTGTCACCTCACGTAACGGCCGAAATATGGGAACTGCGACACCCCGGTCAGCCATCAGTTCATCTCGAGACATGGCCCGCCTTTGATCCCGAACTGATCCGTGACGAGACCGTGACCTTGGTGGTGCAGGTCAACGGGAAGTTGCGGGACAAGTTGGAAGTGGCACCTGACATCAGCGAAGCCGATGCCGAAGCAGCCGCCCTGGCCTCACCAAAGGTGATTGAGGCGCTGGCCGGTGGTACGCCCAAGCGAGTGGTCTCCCGACCACCTCGCCTGGTCAACGTCGTCGTCTAGACGTCGTGGTCTAAATCGTCGCCCAGCCGCGTCAGGCAACGGGTATTCCCAGGAAGAACTCATGATCCCGTTCTACATTTCGAGCAGCGGGTGGTCCGCACGGCTGGGGGTGGACACATGAGCGATATCCATGATGGCGGCGCAACGACGGAGGGACCTGATCCCTCGCTGATCATGCAAGTCGGGATGGGGTTTTTTGCCTCCAAGACGTTGCTGTCAGCGGTTGAGCTGGGGCTCTTCACAACCCTCGCCTCGGGGGCCAAGACCGGTCCAGAGATCGCCGAGCACCACGGTTTGGGATCTCGGGCGGTGTACGACTTTCTCGACGGACTCGTGGCCATCGGCCTCCTGACCCGGGACGGCAACGGCGAAGGCGCCCGCTATGGCAACACGGGAGATACGGCCCTCTTCCTCGACCGGAACAGCCCGGCCTACATCGGGGGCATCCTCGAGATGGCCAATGCCCGTCTCTACCCGTTCTGGGGCGGTCTCACGGAGGCGCTGCAGACCGGCCAGCCTCAGAACGAGGTCAAGGCCACCGGCACCTCAATGTTCGAGGAGCTCTACGCCGACCCAGACCGCCTCGAGCAGTTCATGCAGGCCATGGCGGGTATCTCTGCTGGTGGTTTTCACGCCTTGGCCGAGAAGTTCGATTTTTCCCGCTATCAAACCGTCTGCGACGTGGGGGGCGCCACCGGTCAGCTGTCCTCCATCCTGGCCGGGCACCACCCGCATCTCCACTGCACCAGTTTTGACTTGCCCGTGGTGGAGCCCATCGCCATCCGGAGCATCAAGGCGGCCGGCCTCGAGGATCGGGTGACGACCGCCGCCGGTGACTTCTTCGCCGACCCTCTGCCCAAGGCCGACGTGATCACGATGGGGTTGATCCTTCATGACTGGAACCTGGACCGGAAACTTGACCTCATCCGCGCCGCCTACAACGCCCTGCCACCAGGAGGCGCGTTCATTGTCATTGAGAATCTCATCGACAACGACCGTCGGGAGAACGTGTTCGGATTGATGATGAGCCTCAACATGCTCATTGAGTTCGGCGACGCCTTCGACTACACCGGCGCCGACTTCAAGGGCTGGTGCGAAGAGATCGGCTTCACGTCAGTCGAGGTGCTCCCGCTCGCCGGACCAACCAGTGCGGGTATCGCCTACAAGTAACGATCAGCTAGGAGCGGAACCCGGCGAGCACGTTGGCTCCATTCCTCGGGGCTCATCTTGTAAGGCGCATAGAAACTGAAGCGGTCAACACAGTCGCCGAACCGGGCCTTGACCTGAGTGGCGACCTGATTAATGGGGGCCACGACAGCGAAGGCATCGAGCACTTCGTCGGAGATGAGCTCGCCCATCTTGACCCACTCGCCCTGCTTCGAAAGCGTGTTGAGTTGGGGCTGTAGGTCGCCCCAGCCGTGCTGCTCCAGGACCGGGCGGTAGGCCGGGGTGGAGGCGTAGAAGGCGATCTGCTGGCGCACGGCCTGGTCGCCTCCGCCGTCTCGGCCTCGTTCCTTCCGGTCACCACGAACCCCGGGTACACTCGTCAGGTCCTCCCGGGTCTTGCCCGCCTGGCCGCCCGGCGTTGAAGGGCGGGCAGGTTCACCTTGCGGAGGTACGCTCCGTCGTGAACCCGTGCACGGGCAGGCCGTCAGCCGCATCGCCGGCGACCCCGGTCATGTATTCGCCGACGCCCGCCAGGAACATCTTCGGCTTGCGTAGGGTTGTTCCGGGGTCGAAGAAGGGGGTCATCAGGGTATGGGTGTGGAACTCCCCGCGGAAGGCGAGGGTGCTCGCCATTCTCCCAGGTCGCCCAAGATGGCTTGATGGCGCTGATCATCTCACGCATCCGTGGCGCGGGGTGCGACCACGCCATGGTGTAGCGCCTGGCGATGTGGGACTTGATCTGGCTACCCAGGCCGAAGATGAACCGCCCCTTCGTAAAAGTTGAAGTCATTGGCCGCGCCAGCTTCATCGGGTTGCGGGCGAACGCCACGGCGATGCCGGTACCGAACTCGAGGCGCTCGGTTGCCGCGGCGCCCACGCAACGGCAGGAACGGGTCGTTGGTGTCTCCGCCGTCCACACCCCGTCGTAGCCCGTGGCCTCGGCCTTCTGGGCCGCTTCGGCAATCCCGTTCGGATCGAAGCCGATCCCTCCGTCGATCTTCATAATCCCCCACCCTTTCGCTCGCTCTGCCGCCGCTGCGGCAGCGCTATTGTTCTTCGCCGCGCAGGAACTTCTCGAGTTCCGCCGCGATCTCGGTCCCCGGTCGGTACTTCCTCGACGCCCATGGCGTTGCCTTCGGAGGCGTCGATGTTCTCTTCCAGCTGGCGCACCATGGCCTGGTGCTCGTTGTTGTCGGCGATCAGTTGGTCCACCTGGCGCCGGGAACTGTCGGCGGCACTGCGCAGGGCGGTCGAATCGAGCTGCAGGCCGGCCAACGCGGCCAACCCGTCGAGCAGGGCCGCGCTGGCCTCGGGGAACGGCATGCCCGCCACGTAGTGCGGCACCCGGGCCCACAGGCTGATGACCGGAATGGCCGGCCTCGCCGAAGGCCATCTCCAGCGCGGTCAACACACCGGCCGGCACCTCGAGCTCGCCCTGGACGATGCCCACCCGATCGATCAGATCGGCCGAGGCCGCCGGCGCGGTGGCGGCCAGCTTGACCGGGCGGGTGTGCGGCGCCGGGGCCGGGAAGGCACCCAGTCCGACCACCATGCGGACCCGCCACGAACGGGCCAGTCCCGACCACGGCGTCGGTGAAGGCCCGCCAGTGCAAGTCGGGCTCGGGGCCGACCAGGTACAACACGTCGCGCCCGGCGCCATCGTGACCCTGGCGGATGATCGGTGCTGGGGCCAGGTCAGCTCGGTGGTGACGCCGTTGACGATGCGGGCGACCGGGCGGCGGGCCCGCTGGTCCAAGAAGTGCTCGCCGTTGAAGGTGATGATGGGCTCGGTCGGGCTCTGCCCCAACAAGCGCGGCGACGGCGGTGGTGGCGCCCAGTCCGGCGTCGACCCAGCCTTCGAGGCCGACCACCAACACGGGGCGGTCCAGTTCCGGCTCGCGATGGACCGCGAACATCTCGGTCAGTCCGTCGGGGCTCATGGGTGGCCTCCAGGCACTCAGATGCCATCTCGGCCAGCCGGGCCACCTGAATGGGGAAGCCGTCCACGCTGCCCTGGTCCCCCGCCCCGGCACCGGCCACGTAGCGGGCGTAGACGCCCTGAAGGATGCAGGCCAGCTTCCAGTAGCCGAAGGCGGTGTAGTAGCCGATGCCCGATACGTCGAGATCGGGAGATCCTGGCGGCGTAG
Source organism: uncultured Acidimicrobiaceae bacterium (assembly GCA_963730785.1). Lineage (GTDB taxonomy): Bacteria > Actinomycetota > Acidimicrobiia > Acidimicrobiales > RAAP-2 > Bog-473. The sequence goes on along the minus strand of CAVSTF010000016.1, from coordinate 2,737 downwards.
CGCTCCATCACCTCGCTCGCGGGTCGAGAAGCCCTTGGCCGTGGTGGGCGACAGACCCAAGACGGCCATCGAGTCGGTGGGGTCGGCCCAATAGACCATGAGCAGCCCGAGGTCGGCCAGCGGGTCACCCAAGGTGCAGATCTCCCAGTCCAAGATGGCCCGCACCGCGCCCGGTTTGTCCAGCACCACGTTGTCCATGCGGTAGTCCCCGTGGACCACCCAGGTGCGCTGCTGCACCGGCACCCGCCGGGCCAGTTCGTCGCTGACCCGCTCGACCAGGCCACCGTGCTCGACACCCTCGACCTGCATCTGCTCGTATGGCCTCGCCAGCGCTTGAGCTGTCGTTCGATGTAGCCCTCGTGCCGGCCCAGGTCACCCAGCCCGACTGCGTCCGGGTCGACGGCATGGAGCGCGGCCAAGGTCTCGGCCATGTGCTGGCCGACTGCCGCGGCGGGTGCCTCGTCGTAGGCCGCTCGGCTTCCGGTGCGGTGCGCACGATGTGCCCTCGACGAATTCCATGACGAAGAAGGGTCGCTCGTTGACCGTCTCGTCGGCGCACAGGCCGACGGTCATCGGCACCGGAATGCCGGCCGGTCCGAGCGAGGACATCAGCCGGTGTTCACGCACCATGTCGTGCGCCGACTGGCAGCACGTGGTGCAGCGGGGACGGCGTATCGCCCACGCCCGGCCGTCGGCGTCCTCGACCCGGAACGTCAGGTTCGACCGACCGCCGGCGATCAGGGTGAAGGTCAGCGGCGTGGTGACCCTCGGGACGTGCTCCACGAACCACGCGGTGACGTTGACGACATTGATGCCTTCTGGTTGGCTCGACACGGGTCTTGACGCTAATCGGTGCCCAGAGGGGCGATCCGAAGCGGTCTGGCGTGCCCCGGCACCGGCTCGCTGCCAGTAGCGTCAGAGACGATGGATGTTACCGATGCCACCTTCCAGACCGATGTCCTTGACTCGCAGCGCACGGTCCCGGTGGTGGTCGACCTCTGGGCGCCCTGGTGCGGGCCCTGCACCACCCTCGGACCCATGCTCGAACGGGCCGTGGCCGCTACCGAGGGCGCCGTTGAGTTGGCCAAGGTCAACGTCGACGAGAACCCCAGCATCGCCCAGACCTTCGGCGTCCAGTCCATCCCGGCCGTCTTCGCCATCCCGGGACGGCAAGGTGGTGGACCGCTTCATCGGCGCGCTACCCGAGGCCGAGGTCCCCGCATTCATCAACCGGCTGGCGCCGGCCCCGAGCGCGGCCGACCTCTTGGTGGCGGCGGGCGACGAGACCTCACTGCGGCCGGGCCCTCGAGCTCGAGCCGGATCACCTGGCGGCGACCGAAGCGTTGGCCCGGTTGTTGCTTGACCGCGGTGATGCGGCCGACGCCCTGGCCCTCCTGGCCCGCGATCCCCGAGACCGCCGATCAGCCGGGCCCTGGCCGCCGCGGCCCGCCTGCCTGAGAGCGGCGTCGACGTGGCCGTGGCCGGCGCCGATGTCGACGCCCGCCTCACCGCCCCTGCTCGAGCAGGTACGCGACGACGAGGCGGCCCGGCAGGCCTTCATCGATCTGCTCGAGACCCTGGGCCCCGACGACCCCCGAACCAATTCGTTCCGCCGGCCCTGGCCGCCCGACTCTTCTGATGGCCGGCTGCCCGGCACAGCCCGCCCCCCGCCCCCACGCCCACGGGACCGGCCCCGTGCTCGACCTGGGTGGCCGGCGCTACGACCTGACCCATCGGGCCCTGGTCATGGGCATCTTGAATCGCACGCCCGACTCCTTCTACGACAAGGGCGCCACCTACGCCCTCGATTCGCTTTTCGCCAGGGCCGAGGCGCTGGTCGCCGACGGCGCCGACATCCTGGACGTGGGCGGCGTCAAAGCCGGGCCCGGGCCCGAGGTCACCGAGCCCGAAGAACTCGAACGGGTGGTCCCCGTGGTCACCGGACTGGTGGAGCGGTTCGACATGCCTGTTTCGGTCGACACTTGGCGGGCCTCGGTGGCCCGGAGCCTTATGCCGAAGGCGCAGCCATGGGCAACGACATCAGCGGGTTCGCCGATCCCGACTACCTGCCGGCAGCGGCGGAGGCCGGCGCCGCCGTGGTGGCGACCCACATCCGCCTGGCTCCCCGGGTGGCCGACCCCGACCCGCACTACGACGATGTGGTGGCCGAGGTGGCCGGCTTCTTGGGCGAACGGGCCGAAGTGCCCGAGCCGCCGGTATGCGCCCGAGCGCATCGTGCTCGACGCCGGGCTCGACCTGGGCAAGACCGCCGCCCAGTCGCTCACCCTCCTGCGGGCGTCGTCGACCTGGCCGGCCTCGGATACCCGTTCTTGCTCTCGGCCTCGAACAAAACCTTCCTGGGCGTGACCCTCGGTCTGGAATTCACCGAACGTGGGAAGGCCTCCTGGCGGCCGCCGCCCTCGGGACCTCGTTGGGTTGCCGGATCTTGCGGGTGCACGACGTCACAGGCACGGCCGGTGCGCGCGCGCTGAGGCCGTGGGCCCGCCGATCAGCGCGGCCCGATGAGCGCCATGACGGCCTCCCCCTCGTACCTGGTGCAGGGTGACGATGCCTCCCTGGTGGCCCAGGCGGTGCGCGCCCTGTTGGTCGAGTTGGTCGGCGAGCGGGACCACCGCTGGTGGTCGAGGAGTCGGCGGGGGGCCGGGGGAGGACATCAACGTCGGCGCGGTCGTCGAGCCTCCTCACCCCACCGTTCCTGATCGACCGTCGGGTCGTG
>CAVSTF010000015.1:0-623595 GCA_963730785.1 uncultured Acidimicrobiaceae bacterium | reverse complement strand
TCGCGAGACATCGGAGACACTGTGTCAAGACATCGTAGACAACCTGGTCACGGTTGTCGTTGGTAGTCGATCTTGGGATCAAGGGTGAGCTGACGGAGCGGCGATCCGTCGAGGCCCAAGATGCGGACGTCGAGTCCAGCCACCAACATCACGACCCTCCAGCCGGCATAGGGCCGGCCCACGCCGATGTGATGAAGCTTGCTCTGGTGGCGCAGTGTGATGATGCCGCCTTTGGCGATCTTGCCGAAGCAGACCCGGTAGCCGGCGGTCTCGATGCGGGGCCCGATGGGCCCGACTTTCTCCCTGGCCTCGAAGGCCGACCGTGGGGTCTTGCGACCCAGTGCTCGATGGGGACGCTCGTCGTTGTAATAGGCCACGAAGCGATTGAGTTGCCCTTGGAGCAGCTTCTTGGTCGTCGCTGGTTCTTGTTTGGCCAGGTACTTCTTCATGGTCTGGTGGAACCGCTCGACCTTGCCCTGGGTCTGGGGGTGATAGGGCCGCCCGTGGTTGATGGCGATACCCAACGAGAGCAGTTCGGCCTCCATGGCGCCAATGGACTGACCCATTGGGGTGGTGAAGATGCGCCCATTGTCAGTCAGCACCGAACGTGGATACCCCCAGGTCTCAGCCGCTCTATGCAAGGTGCGGACCACGTCAGGGGCCCGGGTGATGCCAAATACCACCGAGGCAATGCAGATTCTCGAGTGATCGTCGATGATGTTGAGGACTTCAAGCACGACGCCGTCAGCCACTTCCACATGCGTCATGTCGGCCTGCCAGCACTCGTTGGGAAAGTCGGCCACAAAGCGATTCCACGAGCTGCGAGGCCGCTTGTGGGGTTCAGGGGTGACGAACCCCCTGGCCTTGAGTACCCGCCAAATGGTCGACGGCGACGGCACCGTGCGGCCAGGGGTGGCCATATGGAAGTGGATGGTCTCGGCCCCGGCGTCGAAGCCCCCATCGACGAGCTCTTTTCGGATCCGGATGATCTCGTCCTCGTAGAGGTCGGCGATACGCGTGGGCGAGGTCTTGGGCCGTCGAGAGCGCAACTCAAGCCCAGCCACACCATCTCGGTGATAACGAGCCAAGCGCTTGTAGAGCCAGCCCCGAGAGACATCGTGGGCCTTGGCCAACTCCCCAATCGGCCGGCCTGTCCGCAGGTGCGTCTCGATCAGAAACTTGCCCTTGTCCATAGGAGATCCCTTCCGCCAGGTGTCTCCTATGTCTTGACACATCCCCAGCTAGGGATGTCTCCTATGTCCTGAATTCACACACTGCCCCCGCCACTAGTACGTCATCTGAGCCGCGCCTCGGGCCGTGAAATTGTGGTTCCGTAGATTCTTTCAGCGAGGTAGGGCGCGGTGATGCTGTCCGAGACCGTTGCTATCTGGGCAGGAGGCCCAGTTGCGATCACGCGGCCACCGGCGTCGCCCCCACCGGGTCCAAGATCTATAACCCAGTCAGCCGTGGCGATCACATCCAGGTCGTGCTCGACCAGGACCACGGTGTTGCCGACTCCGACCAGACGGTGCAGCTGGCGCAGAAGCAGCGCGACATCCTCAGGATGCAGGCCCGAGGTCGGCTCGTCGAGCAGGTACAGCGTATGACCGCGACGGGCGCGCTGCAGCTCAGTTGCCAGCTTGATGCGTTGGGCTTCTCCTCCGCTGAGTTCGGTCGCCGGTTGACCCAGCCGCAGGTATCCGAGACCTACCTTTCTGAGAGTGTCCAAGCTTCGAGAGGCGCCCCGAACGTCGGCCAGAAAGCTGGCGGCATCGTCGACGGACATTCCCAGCACCTCGGCGATGTTCTTGCCCCGATAGGTCACTTCGAGCGTGGTGTCGTTGTACCGAGCGCCGTTGCAGGTCGGACACGGCCCGTAGGCACTGGGCAGGAACAGCAGCTCGACGGCCACGAATCCTTCACCTTGGCAGGTCACGCACCGACCTTCGGGGACGTTGAAAGAGAACCGGCCAGGACTGTACCCGTGTGCCCTTGCTAGGTCGGTAGACGCATACACTTTGCGTACCGCGTCAAACATCCCGGTATACGTGGCCAGATTGGATCGGGGAGTGCGGCCAATGGGACGTTGGTCGACTAGGACCAGCCGATCAATTGATTCGAGACCTGTCGCCTCGCTCACGTTCATTTCAAGCTCGGCTTCATCAGGTTCGGGTATCAGACCGAGGTGGCGGCGAATGACCTCGGCGAGCACCTGTGTGACCAAAGTTGACTTTCCCGAACCCGAGACGCCGGTCACCACAGTTAGCACGAACAATGGAACATCGACTGAGAAGTCGCGGAGGTTGTGCCGAGAGATGCCCTCAAGGTGGAGCCATTCGTGCGTCGTCCGTATCGCATGGTCTATCGGCTCGGCGCGCCCGAACAGGTATCGGCTAGTGGCTGACTCCTCGACTTGTTCGAGGCCGGGAACGGGACCTGAGTACAGTACGCGTCCGCCACCCTCGCCGGCCCCCGGGCCGAAATCGACCACCCAATCCGCCCGCCGGACGATGTCCATATCGTGCTCGACAACGAATAGCGAGTTCCCCGACGCCTTCAGGCGATCCAGCACTTCCAGCAAAGGCTCAGCGTCAGCCGGGTGCAAGCCGGCCGAGGGTTCATCGAGCACGTAGACGACACCAAAGAGCCCTGAGCGCAGCTCCGTGGCGATTCGCAACCGTTGAGCCTCACCTGGTGACACCGACGTACTGGGACGCCCGAGACTGAGGTAGCCCAGGCCCAGATTGAGGAGAACGTCCACGCGCCTCGACCAGATCGGTGCAGATGCGCACCGCAACCTCGGTCATCTCTCCTGAAGTGGCCGTCGTCGTCGTCCCGGACCCGGACAGCTCCGCGATGGGCCTCAGGAACGCGGCGAGCTCGGTGAGCGGTTTCGAGTTGACTTCGGCTATCGAGCAACCGGCGAAGGTCACCGCTAGAGCATTCGGCCTAAGTCCGCTACCTTCACATTCCAAACACGGCATACTTCGAACGAATCGCATGGATCGGTCACGCATTTGTCGGCTTTTGGAGTCAGCGAGGACATGCATGATGTGCTTGCGCGCACTCCAAAATGTGCCGTTGTAGCCGTAGTCGAGGCGGTCACGCTCGGGCTTGATCAGGACAGATGGCTGCTCGTCGGTGTAGAGCAGCCAATCCCGATCCTTCTTCTTGAGCTTGCGCCAAGGCCTGTCGACGTCGATACCCAATCCGCTCACGATGCTGCGGAGATTGGCGCCCTGCCAGGCACCGGGCCATGCTGCGATCGCCCCCTGACGGATACTTAATGACATGTCGGGAACCAGTAGCTCTTCGACGACATCGTGGACGACACCCAACCCATGACACCATAGGCAAGCGCCGACCGCAGTGTTTGGGGAGAAGGCTTCGGCCTCAAGTGGGGGTATGCCAGGCGGATAGATCCCCACCCGCGAATAGAGGATTCGCAACAAGTTGGACAGCGTCGTGATAGTGCCGACGGTCGATCGGGACTGAGGCGCTCCATGTCGTTGCTGCAGGGCGACGGCCGGCGGCAGTCCAGTGATCTCGCGGACTTGCGGCGCAGGAAGCTGATGCAGAAGGCGGCGGGCGTACGGCGCAACCGACTCGAAGTAGCGCCGTTGGGCCTCCGCATAGATGGTTCCAAAGGCGAGCGAAGACTTTCCGGAGCCGGAGATTCCAGTGAAGGCGACCATTGCGTTACGGGGGATGTCGATATCGACATCTTTGAGATTGTGCTCGCCAGCGCCCCGGACGTGCACAAAGTGATCGGTCAAGTCGGCCTTCACGACTAGTCCTTACCTAGAGCTGGCATTGCACACCTCGGTATCCAGATGGTCCCAGGTGGCGGTATACAAATCTCGATGCTTGATGGCGCCGTGTCCCATCCAATATATGTTCAAGCTCACATCATCGCGATCCTGGCTTACCTGGCCATCCGCCAGAAACAAATCCCGGAACGCACCTAAGGGTGCGAGTCGTCCGCCTGGCACGCCACGAGCCACCGGCCGTTTCAATTGGTGGGGGACATCTTGTCAGCGTCCGCTATCTCAACGGATTCTCGCTCATGTTTGGTCCGTTCTTCGAGCGCGTCATCATCGGGGCGAGGTGGCGCCTTCGCATGCTCATGAACATCTGGGGCAGCATCTTCGGTCGTCTCCATTACGTCTCCGAGGGATCGAGCGTCGCTACGTGCTTCAGTCATTCAGGATCCCTACCCTTGGTGTTGGTTTTCGAAAAGCGATGCTTTGGCCTCTCCTTACGAGTGTTCTGAGTGAAAATCGATATGCCCGGCGATCGAGCAGGGTAAACAGTGGCCGTTTGCATCGGCGCAGGTTGGGGCATGGTCCGCCTCATGTCGAGCAACGACCGTGGCGTCGTAGCGCATATGTTGAGTTGGCCGTGAATCGGCCCACTTCTCACGCGCTACAGGTAGTGGCTGGCCGGCTGGAATCGGCCACGGCGTTGGATCCGGGAGCGAAGTGGATCCGATCCAGGCTGTCATTTCTACGGCATGAACGTGTTCGCAACTTGCTCAGCGGCTCGTCACTAGGTCACCCCCTCCATCCGCTCCTTACGGACGTGCCAATCGGATGTTGGGGCTGCACACTTTTGTTGGACCTGACCGGTCAGGTCGACCAGTCCACTGCGTTCTTGACCGGAGTTGGCATTGTGTTCGCGTTGCCGACGGCCCTAGCTGGTCTTTCTGATTGGATGGATACCGAAGATGCCGAGATGCGCGTCGGATCGGTCCACGCTGTCGGAAATCTAATTGGCCTAAGTTGCTTTTCAATTTCGTGGATACAGCGACGCCGCGGGCATCGTGGACGGGCGGCCTCACTTATCGGGCTGGCGGCCATAGGGGTTTCGGGGTGGCTCGGGGGCCATCTGTCTTACGCCTTGGGCGTCGGCGTGGACACAAATGCTTTTGCCGTCGGCCCGGAGGAATGGACGGAAGCGCGCCTACGCAGCGAGAGGGAAAGCGTGCGGTGTGTTGACGTGGGCGGCGTCCGGGTAGCGATAGCCCCCTTGGGGGAGGAGTCTTATGCGCTGGCCGATCGCTGTAGCCATAGAGGGGGTCCGCTTTCCGAGGGGACCGTGGTGAAGGACTGCCTGGAGTGCCCTTGGCACATGAGCCGCTTTAATCTCCGCACCGGCGAGGTCGAGCGTGGACCCGCCTCGGTGCCGCAGCCACGCTATGACGTGCGAGAGTCAGACAGCGTCGTCGAAATTCGACGCCGGGAGCGGCGGGCCCTCCGCCGCAACCCGGTGTAAACGACCCCATTCGGCCTGGCGGTCTGGACGTCTCCAATCTGTCAACCTATTCGAGGCTGGGATTTTGCCGTAAGCCCTCTTCGACGGCCCGTGGGTGGATCCCGAGCAAGTCAGCGGTCTCGGCGACGGAAAATCGATCGACAAGCTCACCGAGGAGTTGAGCTCGAGATCGAACCACATTGTCTTTTTCGGCCACCTCATTGTCGTGGGTTGCTTCAATGTTCTGCAAATATTCTTCGTAGTTGTTGAACCGGTCAATCAATACAGGCACCGGCTCCGACTCGGAATAATCGTGGTTCATTGCGCGTTTGGTGTACCCGCACCTGGATATCGCTAATCCTAAATTGGAACGCATGGACCCCCGTGCCTACGAGCAGTTCGACGCCCGGGCTGACGGGTGGTGATCTCAAGGCGCTGTTGACCGAGCCGATGGACACTGTCTTCGAACTCTGCACCTCACTGAGGTTCGCCCCGTGGCGTTCGAAACAGGCCTTCAATGGCACTGGACTAGCGGCGGGGACGTGGGCGCTGCCCGGGGGTGGCAGTCGCCGGATCGTCAGGCCAGTGATGGCGCGGATAACGCGACACCATCTCCCGGCGGACTGCTGCCCAGCTTCCGTTCCAGAACCCTGGGAGATCGCTGGTGATCTGTATCGGCCGCCCGGCGGGTGAGAGCACCTCCACCGTGATCGGGATTCGACCGTCGGCAATCGTGGGATGGAGGGTGGTGCCGTATAGGTCCTGGGACCGCACGGCAATCCGGGGATGCTCACCGTCGTAGGCGATTGGGGTGCTTTTGCCACTGGCCAGTACAACCGCGGTCGGTACGAGTCGGTCGAGTTCCGTGACCAAGCCCCCGAGACGCTTACGTATGACCTGTTCCATGTTGACGGCCTGGAGGTCAGCTCTGCCCGTTGCCCGCCCGAGAAGCGGGGTGAGCCACGCGTCGCTATCGGCAGTGAGCGCATCGTCGGTGCACGCCGGCCACGCCTCACCGGATGCGGTACGGGCCCAACCGACACGGGCTTGGAGGATTCGCGCCGCGCCTGACCACCCGAGAGGTGCCAGGTTTGTCGTCACGACATGAGCGATAAGTACGGCGATCGTCTCCGGCCCAGCCGGAGCGGAGGTTCGCACCCTGCTGAGGACGAGTGAGTCGAGGGCGCGTTCGGTTGTCGCCCGGAGATCGTCGACCCCGTCGTCCCAAGCAACTCGAATCGAGGTAGCGATCTCCTCACCGCCAATCGACTCGACGTCCTCGCGGTCAAGCACGGCGGCGAGTCGGATCTGCCCTTCGGCACCGGTAGAGCGGCCTGCGCCCTCAATCTCGGCTGCGACGAGCCAACTGGCCCCCGTGAGTGGGTCGTGCACAGGGAGCGTTGCGCCCGAGCCGTGGCGCAACCGATAGTGGCTACCTCCACGTAACTGCGCAATCCGGTCGGGGTAGCCAAGAGCGAGCAGGGGACCAGGATCGGCCGCCAGGTTGCTGCCCGCTGACAGCCTGGACCGTCGGAGCAGCTCGTCGGCCCGGCGGCGCACTATGGCCAGAGCGGCGCCGTCGACCGCGAGGGAGCCCGAACCGTCGCCGACGAGCGCGGCGAGGCGCTCGCCCACATCAGCGCTTGTCTGGGAGTCCCGCCCACCGCGCCGGGCGATGTCTCGTTCGGAAAGCATCGCGGCAAGGAACGCAGCGGTTCGGCGACTGTCGACAGGCGCTTCAATCATCATCCGGGCGAGTCTCGGGTGGAGAGGAAGCTCAAGAATGCGACGCCCGAGATCGGTCGGGCGTCCATCGGCGAGCGCGCCCAGTTCGACCAACAGGGATGCCGCTACTGCGAGAGCGCCCGATGGCGGCGGATCGAGCAACCGGAGAGCCTCTACTGGTGCCCCCCAGACGGCGAGCTCGAGGACCAGGGGAGCCAAGTCTGCACCGGTGATCTCGGGATCGGGCCAGGCCCGCCGCCTTAGATGTTCGGATTCGGACCAAAGCCGGTAGGCGACGCCGGGTGCGGTGCGACCGGCGCGACCGGCGCGTTGGTCGGCTGACGCGCGGGAGGTCGTGATCGTGCGGACTCGACTCAGGCCGCTCGCAGGGTCGAACGCAGGTCTCCGGGCCAGGCCACTATCGACGACAACCGTCACGCCCTCCACGGTCACGCTCGACTCCGCAATATCGGTGGCGACGACGACCCGGCGACGCGTACCCGCGCTCAATCGCGCGGTCCTGGTCGGCGGCCGATAGCGTGCCGTGAAGCGGGAGGACGTCGACGCCGCCAAGATCGCCGAGAGCGCTGATCGTGTCCCTGATCTCCCTAACCCCTGGGAGAAAGACAAGGACATCCCCCGCGTCACGTGCGAGCGCATGATGCACCGCAGCGGAGACGCCGTGTTCTAGACGGGCATCGGGTCGCCGCGGCATCCAATGCAAATCGATCGGGAACGACCGACCCAAGCTCGACACGATTGGGGCATCTCCAAGTAGGGCCGAGACTGCGCCCGAGTCGAGAGTGGCAGACATGACGAGGATGCGGATATCAGGCCGGAGGCCCTCGCGGGCGTCGAGCGTGAGAGCCAGTCCGAGATCAGCTTGGAGGTGGCGCTCATGGAACTCGTCGAAAATGACGAGTGTGACCCCGTCGAGCATGGGGTTTCGTTGAAGGCGTCGGGTGAGAATGCCGTCGGTGACGACTTCGATCCGGGTCGCCGGCGACACCCGGCGTTCGTCGCGAGTCGATAGGCCGATGGTTCCTCCGACACTCTCGCCGAGGAGTGTCGCCATCCGCGTGGCGGCTGCGCGAGCAGCGACTCGGCGGGGTTCGAGCAAGAGCATGCGGCCACCCACCATCCACGCTTCGCTCAAAAGGCGAAGGGGAACGACCGTCGTCTTGCCTGCACCGGGCTCAGCTTGGAGGACCGCAGCACCGGCCTCGGAGAATGCGGTGCGGAGTTCCTCGATGACGTCTTCGACTGGAAGGCCTGTAGTGGCCGGAAAAGGGGCAGTGGCCATGAGTCAGTCAGCGTAGGTCTCGAAGGTTCTTGGACGGTTTGCCGCTGGGGCCCCGCAGTGAGTGCGTCTCCTGCGTTGCGCCACCAATGCGGGATACTGGTGTCGCCTCACCCAACGAGCGGAGCGATCAGATCACATGAACGACGTACAGGGACATGTAGCACCGGGCTTTGAGAAGGTGCGCGAGGCCATCGCCGAACGGGAAGCGCCATGGGGTCGCTGCGGCGGTGCGGTGGCGGCCTACGTGGATGGGAATCTGGTAGTCGATCTGTGGGGTGGAGAAGCCCGTCCGGGTCAACCCTGGAGGGAAGACACCCTTTCGCCCGTGGCGTCGGTCACCAAGTCCTGGGCGGCAGTTGTCATTGGGAAGCTATTCGAGCAGGGAGTTGTCGACTGGACCACGCCCATTTGCACCTGGTGGCCCGAATTCGCCCAGTTCGGAAAGGAGTCGGTCACGCTCAACGAGATCTTCGCCCACTCCTCTGGCGTGCTGAGCTTTGACAACGCAGTCGAGATGCTCGATGCCAACAACTGCCAGGGATGGCTGGACCTCGACGGTATTGCCGCGGCGCTGGCCGCATCCAAGCCGTCATGGACTCCCGGCACGCGTAACGGCTATCACGCTGTCTCCTATGGGTGGCTCCTCAACGAGGTGGTACGGCGCACCACCGGTCGCACCATTGGGGAGACATTTGCCACCGACTTTGCCAAGCCGCTTGAACTCGACACCTTCATCGGGACGCACGGTGCCGACATAGATCGCTGCGCCTACGTGAAAGTGGCGGATCTCACCAAGGCGCCCCGCCTGCAAAGAATGGTCATGCAATCAATGTCCCGCAAGGGATCCGATCCTTCGACCCTCTTTGGCCGAGCGTTGCTGGCTGACGGTCACAGCACCATCCTGGATCGGGTCGAGGACTACACCCAGATGCCAAATTTCATTGAGGCGGAGATTCCGGCCAGCAATGGAACCACCACCACCCGCTCGTTGGCTCGGTTATTCGCCGCTCTCGCCGATGGGGGCAGCTTGGATGGGGTGGAAGTGCTCATCCCGGCCACCGTGCAGGAGCTGCGCACACCCAGAGAGGAAGTCCGAGACACGGTAATGACTGAACCGCTGCCGTTTTTCCTCCGACCACTGTTGCCCAAAGGGCGGGTGGCGTATGGGCTTATGCCGATCGGTAAGGCACTGCTCAAACTTCAGCCTGGGCCCGCCGCCTCGTCCTTCATGTCAGCCGGGTTTGGCGGTCAGTTCGTCATCGGGGACTCGGAATCCAAGGTCAGTTTCGCCAGCACCTGCACCGACTTCACCCCGGGGCTCGATGTGGCTATGCAAAAAGCGGCGTTGAGTTCGCTCTACGGCTGTATTTGATGGGATTTCCAGGCAGCTTCGTGACGACCTTCGAACAAGGGTGAATCCGTTCGAGCTAGTTCCGAAGCCTCCGCCGACGTTTATCGGCCATCATGGACTTCATGCCCAAGAAGCCACCGGCAGGACTGGTCATCGCTCCTGGAGCGGGTGGCGGGCGTGAGCATTCCGGATTGGTTGCCATCGACTATGCGCTGACGGCCAAGGGGATTGCGGTGGATCGGATCGAGTTTCCCGGACAAGCTGCCGGCAAGCGGAGGACCGATCCGCCAGCGGTGTGCATCGCCACCGTGCGTCACGCCGCATCGGAACTTGCCACGCGACTCGGAGTGACGGTCGGTCGGATAGCAGTCGGCGGTCGATCGTTCGGTGGTCGAATGTCTTCAATGGCAGTCGCTGAAGGGTTTGCGGCGCAGGCACTCGTCCTGGTCAGCTACCCCCTCCATCCGCCGGACAAGCCAGATCAGTTGCGGACGGGCCACTTTCCGAACCTGAAGGTCCCGTGTCTATTTGTGTCCGGCGTTCGCGATGCCTTTGCCACGCCGGATGAACTTGAGCGGGAGACTGGGACCATTCCCGGCCCGGTCACCTTGGCCTTCGTCAGCGGCGATCATGGACTGCGCAAGGCCGAGAGCGAAGTCGCGACCATCGTCGCTGACTGGGTCAGCGGCTTGCGCCTGTAGTTGGCAGAAGTAGAACGAGGATCAGAGGTACCGCTTGGCCTCAGCGATCATGAGGTCCATGGTCTCGTATGACCGCTTGGTGAGCCGTGTCATAAGCAAGTGGCCGTGGGGCATGTCGTCCATGTGGACGTGCTTCACGTCGACGCCCGCATCCTGGTAGGCGGTTGCCAGGGCAATGCCCTCGTTCCCCAAGAGGTCGTACTCGCAGGTGACGACGAGTGCCGGCGGCAGATCCTTGTGATCGGCGAAAATGGGGCTGACGAGGGGATCTGCTGGGTCGATTTCTGTGCAGTAGATGTCGACCATTGTCCGAGCGATTTCCGGAGTGACGCCGGGATTGCCGGCGTTGCCCTGATTCCAGTCGATGTACTTCGTGGTGAAGTCGGTCAGTGGGTAGATCGGTGCATGGTGGGCAAGACGCGGACCGTTGTTGTCACGGCTCCAGAGCGCGAGCAAGGCGGTGAAGTTGCCCCCCGCGCTCTCCCCGCCGACGGCGATCCGCTCGGGGTCGAGTCCTCCCGGCGCCTCCTTGGCCATCCAGGTCAGGACGTCCTGGCAATCCTCGATCCCGGCCGGGAAGGGATGTTCAGGAGCCAGTCGATAGGACAGGCCAACGACCACGAAACCACTGCGGTCTGCCAGTTCGCGACAGACGTGATCGCAGAAGTTGACTCCACCGGCGGCGAAGCCGCCACCATGAATAAACAAGTAGCCAGGCGCCCCGGATACGGTGTCCGGCCGCCTGTAGACCCGTGTGTGGATAGGGCCACCGCGGCCCTCGACGTATACGTCCTCGGTGTCAATCGTCGCCGTGACCTTGCGGGTCATGAAGCCGGGGTTCTTGTTGCCGATCCGTTCCGCGTAGGGCTTCTGCAAGAACGACTCCACGGTAGGCCCGACATGGAGCTTGCCTAGACGGTTGATCGTACCCAACAGGGCACGCAGCGGTTGCGCCATCGGCTTCTTCGACATGGGATCCCCCTCGCGGCCAACCTTGATGGCAGGCGTGTGTTGTCAGCGTATCGTTCTGGCTGAGCGCGTCCGATTGTTCTCCATCTGGTGCCCATCAGAATCAGCGGGTGTCGTCGGATCGGAAGATCGGCCATCCGATCTCCGTCCTCCACGTCGCCGCATTGGGCGATTCATTCGCACCAACGAGGTAGTACTCACGAAGTGGACCCTCAATGCTTATTTCGTGTGTGGTCGCGTAGGAACCGAGTTCGCCATACGTGATATCCACGTCGTCGAGTGTTCCGGCGTGAGTGAGCACCACCAGTTCGGCCGCTGGGACGGTGAATGGTACGACCCGACCAATCGAACGCATGGCACCGTCAACGGGGATGAAGACGGTCGCTTCGCCCCGGCCATGTTGGAAAAGCTCACTCTGGTAGAGCCCGCCACTTGGACCTGTGGCCCGAAGTTCCTGCACGCGCACCATGGCGTGGAGTTCGCCGAGCGCTCCTTGCCACCACGACCACACGTCCTCTCGGTCGATTGTCTGTTGTATTCCAATGGCCGGCGCTGCTAGCACTGTGCGGTGCATAACGGCAGGAGCTTCGTTGGGGTGCTGCAGAAGGTTGCGCAACGACTCCACCGCGCTCTGAGTCTTGGTCAGCTCATCCTCGAGCCGATCCAAGTGGGCGGCGATGAGGGCATTGCGGTCCGAGGTCTCAGATGCAGCGAGCACTCGTTTTACCTCTGCGACCGGCATTTCCAAGTCTCGGAGGCGGCGAATCACCTGGGCGCTGGGGATTTGGTCGACCAGGTAGTAGCGGTAGCCGTTGCCCGGATCGACCTTTGCGGGCTCCAACAGTCCAACCTGGTGATAGTGCCGCAACGTTTTCACGCTTAGGTGGGTCATCCGGGAGAATTCGCCCACCGTCAGGCTTGCCGTCATACCTCCAGTCTTCACCCTCCCCCTGCAGGAGGGTCAAGGGCGTTTTCGGGGCTTGACCCTCCAGCACCTGGATCGCGCAATGTGGTCAACACCACCGCATGGGGTGGAAGAGAGAGGATCAACGTGAACGAGAGCACAAACCTGTTGTCTGGCGTCGTCGCCGAACACATTGCGGCAGTCAATGCATTTGATGAGGAGGCCATCGTCGCCACCTTTGCTCCCCATGCGTTGGTGAACGACGCCCATCGCGAGTTCTGGGGCATCGAGGCCATCCGGGATTGGGTGGCCAAGGAGATGGTTGGTGATCACGTCAGCATTGAAGTGACCGAAGTCATCGACCACCGGGATCAGGTCATCGTTCGTGGGCGCTACGACGGCGACTTCGATAAGACCAACCTCCCTGACGAGTTGATCCTCACCAACTACTTCACCGTGCGCGATGGGAGAATCGATACGTTGATCATCATTCTCAATACGCCAACCTGAGGCGGGTCTTTAGTTACATAGGTCAGACCGCAGTGGTTGTCATCCATGGGCCGATGCCACCGATTCGCGTGATTGAGTACCTGACAATGAATCCCGGCTCGGCTCCTTCGGGGCTGGGGTACTTCAGCATCAGGCGAGACGTAGACCTTCGCGTGTTTGGTCATCAGTTCCCATATGCGGATGCTGGGTTCAACCGTCGCCGTGGCGTAAATGACCGCATATGGGTTGATCCACACTCCGGGCTCCCTCGGCACGTCGAACGAGAGTACGACTCGAGGGTCGCGTCTGATGTTTCTGAGTTTGACGTTGTCTCGCATGTGGGTACTTACCAGTTCGTCGCCGTCCAGTCCCACCCAAATGACGGTCGCATGGGGACTCCCGTCGCTGTTGATGGTGCCCAGATGGGCCATTGGTCCAGATTCGATGAGCTCGCGAAGCTCCGGTGGAAGTGGGGGCATGGTCTCGCTCAACTTTCGCTCGTCGGGAGTTGATCCGGTGATTGTCCGGTTCGCCAGATGGTGCGGGGAGCGAACCGATTGAAGCGCCACCCCTTGCTGGTGACAACAGCGTCAGCCTCCAGAGTGTTGGCGGCGATCAATGAATCCGGTGGGTTCTCACCAGGGTGCACATGGATCGCCATCAGTCGGGCCGTCAGGTGGGCGTGGTCGCCGTCGAATCTCAATGTGATGGTTGGTGCTGAAGTGCAAAGTGCGCTCCCACCGACTCATGACCATGCGGTGCGCGGCAGCGACCTCGGCAATGCCCTGGAGAAGGGCGATCTCATGCTCCAGCCGGACATCCTCGGTGAACAGGGAGCGGGCCCAGTCCTCGTCAAAGGTGCTGGGCTGATCCAGCGTGGCGACGTAGTGGTCGACCAGACCACCCACCCGGTCCCGAGCGATCAATTCTCGAAGCTCTTGCTGGTCTGTCTGTTCACTCATCGCTATCTCTCCCGAGGGTCGTGGACTATTCTCGGATGTAACCGGAACGACTGCCCCGTTTACACTATACGGAACGAGCGCCCCGTTTGATACGGGTAAGGAGATGTAGCTGATGGCTCGACTCAACATCCCCTCCACGGGCATCGGGACAACGGCCGTCGATGACGGACCGACTCGCCCGCTGCGCGCCGGACGCCCGACGCAACCGAGATCGCGTGCTGGAAGCCGCCCGCGCTGCCTTTGGGGCTGAGGGCTCCGAGGTGTCGCTCGATGAAATTGCCCGTCGCGCCGGCGTGGGCGCCGGGACGGTGTACCGACATTTTCCGACCAAAGAAGCCCTGTTCGAGGCCGTCGTCTTCGACCGCATCGGGGAGTTGGTCGAAGAAGGTCGCGTCCTGGCCGAAGATCCTGATCCCGGCCTGGCCTTCTCATCCTTCGTGGAGCGCTTGGCCCGCGAGGGTGCACTCAAGCGGGACCTCGTCGAAGCGCTTACCTCCAGTGGATTGCGCGTGCAGGTTGGAGAGGCACCGATCCTGCGGACACTCATTGAGGTCCTGGCCACACTTTTGCAACGAGCCCAGCGGGCTGGCGCCGTGCGAAGCGACATCAGTGTCGATGATGTGATGGCTGTGTTGACGGGGACCGCCTATTCGATCTGCCAATCACGAGCGGATGATGAGAGGACCACTCGCCTTCTGGCCATCATGCAGGACGGCCTGCGTCCGGGCTAGAACCGCTCCCGACGTACCGTGGCCTTCTTGCCACGGATTTTGGTGTCTCGTAGCGCCGAGATCACTTCGTCGGCTGAGCCTTCCGGTACGTCGACCAGGGAGAAGCGCCCGGAAATCTCAATAGAGCCGATGTCTCGACCGCTGAGACTCGTCTCGCCCGTGATGGCTCCAACGAGGTCCTGAGGCCGCAGTCCCGACTCGCGTCCGAGGCTGACGTACAGCCGAGTCTTCCCGGCCCCACCGCCGGCAGTGGCCCGCTGGCTCCGGTTGGGGCGATCGTCGCGGGCCTTGCCCTTGCTTGGCGTCGAGACGACCACGTCAGGGATGTCCTCCTCATCGTCCGGCCCACCAATGGCGGCATGCGCCAAATTGACCGCGGCGAGTGCCACTTCCATGACGTCGAATTCCTCGGCCAGCGACTCGACGACCACCCGAAAGCTGTCCAGGTCGTCACCCAGAAGGCTTTCGCGCAGGGCGGCCCGGGTGAGGTCCAGTCGACGCTCACGAAGGTCCGCCACTGTTGGGAGCTTTTCGACCGTGATCTTGTGCTTGGTCACCTGCTCAATCGTTTTGAGCATCCGGTGTTCGCGCGGTTCCGACAGCGTGATGGCCACGCCCTCTCGCCCGGCGCGGCCCACCCGTCCCATGCGGTGGACGTACGTGTCCACCGAGGAAGGGACGTCGTAGTTGATGACGTGGGAAAGCTGTTCGATATCGAGACCACGTGCGGCGACGTCGGTGGCGATAAGGAGGTCGGCGGTCCCGCCTCGCAAGCGTCCCATCACCCGGTCCCGCTGCTCCTGGCTCATCCCGCCGTGCAGGGCCTCGGAGCGGTAGCCACGGCCGTTGAGCGTTTCGGTGAGACTGTCCACTGCCTCACGGGTTCGGCAGAAGACGAGTGCGGCAGTCGGCGATTCCACGTCGAGGATTCGTCCGAGGGCGGCCGCTTTGTGGGCGCGTTGGACGACGTAGGCGGAGTGCCGCACTCGTGGCGCGTCATCACCGCTGCGCACTTCGTCGCCGATGCGGATGTGGGCGGGGTCGCGGAGGTGCTTGCGGGCGATGGAGTCAATGCGTTTGGGGAGTGTGGCCGAAAAGAGCACCGTCTGACGGCTTGAGGGCGTCTCGGCGAAGATCGCCTCGAGATCTTCGGCAAAGCCCATATCGAGCATTTCGTCGGCCTCGTCGAGCACCATCACCTGAAGCGACGCCAGCCGTAGCGAGCGTCGCCGTAAGTGATCGAGCGCACGGCCCGGCGTGGCCACGATCACGTCGACGCCAACTTCGAGGGAACGAAGTTGGCGACCTATGGGCTGGCCGCCATAGATCGGGACGACGCGGACCCCAAGCTGGCGGCCGTAGTGGTGAAGGGCCTCAGAGACCTGCATGGCGAGCTCACGAGTGGGCACCAAGACCAAGGCAATGGGCTCTTTGCCTCTCTCGCCGGTGGGAAGCAACTGCAGGATTGGGAGGGCGAACGCCGCCGTTTTACCTGTGCCGGTGGCAGCCTGCCCGAGCATGTCCTGTCCCTTGAGTAGGACTGGGATGGCCGCCGCCTGAATCGGTGTTGGTTCCTCGTAGCCCAGTGCCGTGAGCGCGTCGAGCAGCTCGGCGCGCAGGCCCAGCTCGGCGAAGGTGATCGGTTGTTCCGTGGTCGGCTCGGCCACCGAGGTCCTTGCTCTTAGCTGGGTGGTGCGAGATGCACCATTGGGATACGCCACTCTACGACCCACCGAGGGAGCTCAGGGCATCTGGGGAGCCAGGTCCTGATAGGTGGAGGCCAGGGTAGAGATCCAACCTTGGTCAGCCAGTGGATCGCTCGGTGTGCCGACCTGGATCCCTCGAGCAGCCAAATCTGTCTGGAAGAGCTCCACCACGGTCTCGAGAGTGAGGGCATTGTCGCCGGCGTCGTGCATCGCCGCCTCCTTGGCGTTGGCGAAGATGTCGGCCTTCCAGGAGACAGTGATTCGGACCTCGTCGTCAGAGAAATGGGCTTGAGCGACACCATCGGCGTCATGGACTTCCCAGTCGGATTCGCCGCGAACGAGCCGAGACTCGCGATTGAGTCCCTCAGGCATGGTGGCTTCAGGATCGCCGAGAGCGGACACACCGTGGAAGGTGACTTCGTTGTCGGCCAGCACGCTGACATTGCCATAGGGGGAACGTTCGACGGCCATTGAGCCAGTGGGGCCGTCGGGCCAATAGTGGAAGTCGCCACCGACACCGCCGTAAAACCATGACACTGCGGTCGCGATCTTCGTCCGCCACTCCTCGAAGAGTCCTGACGTCTTCATCGTCTTCAAGAGCCATACTGGCTGCGTCGCTCGCGTGAAGCCTCGAAACGCCGGGATGTCCAAATGTGGCGGGAACGAGAAGGGCGTAGGAGCCATCACGTTGACGTACACCGCTTGTGGGCGAACGACGGCATCCGTTCCGCCGGCCAGTTGCTGGGCTCCGTGAGCGAACCGTTCATTGGCGAGAAGCGCATCTGCTCCCGGCACGAGCACCTGCGACTCACGGGCGAAATCCTGACGGAACCATGGCGGAGTAAATGAGACCCGCTCGCGGCCAAGCGCCGCCATTTCGGCATCGCTGGCGGCGTAGTTGGCCAGGGGCCAAAACGGACCGGCACTACGAATCAGTTCAACCACTCCCGAGGGGTCGTCCCACGCCGGACTTATACGAATAGCGGCTCCGTTCACGGCGCCCACGGTAACCATTGGAAGGGGCTCACCCGCGAGTTCAGGGTGCAATACCCATCGAGCGCAGCAGCTGATGCAGCGAATCGGCCGCTTCTTCGGGGGTGCAAGTCGCCGTGTCGATTCGGAACTCAGGGGATTCGGGCGCTTCGTAGGGTGAGTCAATCCCGGTGAAATTGGGTAGCTCACCCGAGCGGGCCTTCCGGTAGAGCCCCTTGGTGTCCCTACTCTCTGCCACTTCCAGGCTGGTGTCGACGAACACCTCGCAAAAGCGACCCTCCCCAATGAGGTCACGGGCGAACTGACGCTCGGCGCCAAACGGAGAGATAAAAGAGACCAACACCACCAGCCCGGCCTCGCTCATCAGCCGAGCCACTTCGGCCACCCGGCGGATGTTTTCGATTCGATCGCTCTCCGTGAAGCCCAAATCCCGGTTGAGGCCATGGCGCACATTGTCGCCATCCAGTAGATAGGTGTGGATCCCATGCGCGTGGAGCAGCACCTCCAGTCGGTTGGCCACCGTGGATTTGCCAGCTCCGGAGATGCCCGTAAACCAGACCACGCCAGGGCCATGCCCTTTGAGCGTGGTGCGGTCGGACGCGTTGAGCTCGACCGCTTGCCAATGGACATTTTGGGACCGCCGGAGCGAGAAATTGAGCAGCCCGGCCCCCACGGTGGCATTCGTCAATCGATCGATGAGCACGAACCCGCCCGTGTCGCGATTTCGTACGTAGGGGTCAAAGGGAATGAGTCGGTCCGTGGTGATGGTGCAGACGCCGATCTCGTTCAATCCGAGCGTCCGCGTGGCCAGGTGCTCCATCGTGTTGACATTGACGCGATATTTGGGTTGCGACAGCGTGACGCCAACGGTGACTGTTCCGAGCTTGAGCCAATACGAGCGGCCAGGCCGCATGGATTCTTCATGCATCCAGATGACATTGGCTTCAAATTGGTCAGCAATTTCGGCCGGCTCGTCAATGGCGCAAAGCAGGTCGCCTCGACTGACGTCGATCTCGTCGTCCAAGACCACCGTCACCGATTGTCCAGCGATTGCTCGGTCAAGATCACCGTCATAGGTGCAGATTCGCGCAATGGTGCTGGTCTGACCAGAGGGCACGACTCGAACGGCAGATCCGGGATGGATTGAACCACCCACAATGACTCCCGAGAACCCCCGGAAGTCCAAATCTGGACGGTTGACCCACTGCACTGGCATCCGAAACGGTTGACGGCGGAGATTGTCGTCGACCTCAATGCTTTCGAGGTGGGCCAGCAAGGTCGGGCCCTGATACCAAGGAGTATCAGCACTCGCAGCGACGATATTCGTGCCACGTAGCGCTGAGACCGGAATGCAGGCAACGTCGTGTAGCCCGAGTTCGTCGGCGAATACCCTGTACTCGGCCTCTATTTCGTCGAACACCTGCTGAGAGAAATCAACCAGATCAAGCTTGTTGATGGCGACCACAATGTGTCGAATGCCCAGAAGCGATGCGAGATAGGTGTGGCGACGTGTCTGGGTCAGCATCCCCTTGCGGGCGTCGATGAGGACCACGGCGGCGTCGGCGGTGGACGCACCCGTCACCATATTTCGGGTGTACTGCTCGTGGCCCGGAGTGTCGGCCACAATGAATTTCCTGCGGTCCGTCGCAAAGAAACGATAGGCAACATCAATAGTGATGCCTTGTTCGCGTTCAGCCGCCAGCCCGTCGACCAGGAGGGCAAAGTCCAGATCGCCACCCTGCGTCCCTACTTGCCGAGAGTCGATGGCGAGAGCGGAAAGTTGGTCCTCAAATACCGTATGTGCCTCATAGAGCATCCGCCCAATCAGCGTGCTCTTACCGTCGTCCACGCTGCCGCAAGTGATGAAGCGGAGCATGCCCTTGCGTTCTTGTGATTGAAGATAGGCGTCAATATCGGTGGCGATGAGGTCGACGTCGGCGATGGTCATCAGAAATAACCATCCTGTTTTTTCATTTCCATTGAGGCGGACGAATCGAAGTCGATGACCCTTCCTTCGCGTTCGGAAGTGGTGGCCACCAGCATCTCTTGAATGACGGCCGGCAAAGTGGTGGCGTCACTCTCGACCGCGCCAGTGAGTGGATAACAGCCCAGGGTGCGAAAACGAACACTTCGATATTCAGGAGATTCCCCAGCGTTCAATGGCATCCGATCGTCGTCGACCATGATCCAGACCCCGTTGCGTTGGACCACGGGGCGAATTGCCGCCAGGTAAAGAGGAACGATCGGGAGCTGTTCCCGATAGATGTATTGCCACACATCCAATTCGGTCCAATTGGAGAGCGGGAAGACTCGATAGTGACTCCCCAGCGCTGCGCCGCACGTTATAGGTGCGCCACAATTCCGGCCGCTGGCGCTTTGGATCCCATCGGTGTTGCGAGGAGCGAAGACTGAAGATTCGCTCCTTGGCCCGCGATTTCTCCTCATCCCGACGAGCACCACCAAAGGCAGCATCGAATCGGTAGTGATCCAATGCCCGTTTGAGCCCCTGGGTCTTCCACATATCGGTGTGTACGGCGGAACCATGTTCGAACGGATTGATCCCCAGTCGGATGCATTCGGGATTTTGGTAGACCAACAGCTCCTGGCCGGTGTTGGCCGCGATCTGATTCCGCATCTCATACATGGCCCGGAATTTCCAGGTGGTGTCCACGTGGAGGAGCGGGAATGGTGGTGTCGACGGGTAAAAGGCTTTCTGGGCCAGATGCAACATCACGGAGCTGTCTTTGCCGAGCGAGTACAGCATGACGGGCCGTTCACATTCGGCCACCGTCTCCCTCATGATGTGGATGCTTTCGGCTTCCAGCCGATCAAGATGCGTGAGATCGATCACCGCAGTTGTCGACACTGCATCAACTGGCACTTTGTCGTGGCCCAATGCCAAAACGTTGGTGATAGAAGTTGAACTGTTCGGTGAGCGCCGATTGGCTCAATCCGAATCTCTCGGGGCTCGCATTCGACGCATGTCGATTGGCCGAGCTGTCGATCCACCATTGCTGCATGAGTTGGCGGGCCTCCACCGAGAGCTCGTCCCCCAGTGCGTCGTAGAGCCGGTCGACTGCCGCTATCGGGTCAACCTGCATGTCTTCGAACGAGACATCGAAAAAGCGTGCGGGGTCGGAGTCATCACGGAAATCAACAAATCGATGCAGGGCCTCGGCCCACAAGGAGGCGTTGTGCGGTCCGAGGAGCAATGGGTCAGGTTGCTCGGATAGGACGGTTGACAGCGCCTCAGTGAGCGCGGAGACCGAGGGCAGGACTTCGGTCACCGAGCGATGCGTGATGACGAATTTGGCGGTTGGATAGACCATGTTGAGAGCTCGAATCGAGTGCATATGCGCTGGCGACTTGAGCCACCACCGAGTGGGCGGGCAATGCCACTGCAGCAGCTTGAGCACTCGCTTGTGAAATTCATAGGCCGGCACCATGTCGCACTGCAGTAACCAGTCGCTGTAGGTCGGAACGAATGCCATGCCTTCAAAGACCTGTGAGCGGAAATCCATTGCCATCAGGAGCAAACACTCCTGTGGTCCGTCAGCGCTGGTGGGGAGCATGCCGACGAAATCTGGAAACATGGCGTTGGTGAGGTCGATGCCCACCTGTGCCTCCGCAATTCGTGGATCACTGTGCTCGGTGGCGGATTCGGGCGGAGGGCATGGTCGGGCCGCCTCCCAGGTTCGCAGGGTGCGGCGTTGGACGTCCTGCGCCAGCAAGAAACTGAGAGCGGTCGAGCCCGTTCGAGGCAGACCCAGGCCAAAGAGGGGAGCGGTGATCTCTTCCTCTTCGATTTCCGGATGACGCGAATACCACTGCTCAATCTCCAGCCGATTGGCGAGATAGTCGACCAGTTGATCGGTGAATACCTCGCGGCCGAGATCGTTGAGGTGTGCATCGCCATTGAGGGACTCAATCAGCACGGAGAGACCCTCCTGCCAGGTGGGTTGGCCGAAATCGTCGCTCCCGACACGAGTGCATGCCGCGTCAACGAGTGCGGCAACTTCTAGGCGCTTCGTCATCGGGGATCACACAAAGTCGGAGCCGCCATCCACATTGACGTTGGACCCAGTCACGTAACCGTTGCGCTGCGAAGCGAGATACACGGTGATACTGGCCACCTCATCAGGTAGACCGGCCCGGCCGATGTCCGCTGGCTGGTGGAAGGCCTTTTCGATGAAGCGCATCACATCGACGGGATCGCTCGAGTCGAGACCTTCCGCTCGCAGGAAGGGATCGAGTGCTTCCGTGAAACTGGCAGTAACAATGGTCCCGGGACTGATGGTGTTCACGAGGATGCCATCGGGGGCCAGGCTCCGAGCCAAATTCTTGGAAAAGCTGGCCACGGCAGCCTTCGCCGCGGTGTAGGCCACGATTCGTGCGTTCTGGCGTTGAATCGAATGGGCTGCAAAGTTCACTACCCGGGCCCACGGCGCAGCACGCAGAAAGGGCAAGGCAGCTCGGGTGCACCGAACAGCGGCCATCAAGCCGAGATTGATGGCCGCGGACCAGTCCTCGTCCGTCATCTCCTCGAAGTAACCATCGGAGGGCCCGATGGTGTTCACCAAACTCGTAATGGAGCCCCAACGCTCACCGATCTTCGAGAATGCCTCGGTAATGGCCTTGGGATCACCGAGGTCCACCGACAATCCGAAATGATCGCCGGCTCCTCGCGACCGCAACTCGGTCACCGTCTCGTCGAGCTCGCCCTGTCCACGGGCCAATATGGCCACGTTGGCGCCATCGTCGGCGAAGGCGAGGGCGACGGCGCGCCCCATGCCCTTGCTGCCTCCGGTGACGACCGCGTGGGCGCCTTCTAATCCCAGGTCCATTGACGTCCTATCTGTGATCGGGTGTGATGCCTCGAACAATGAGGTCAATGACCTCGTCAATCCACTGGTCATCGATGCGGTCCGGTGGTCCGACGGCGGTGGCCAGAAAGGCCGAGCCGCTAATCAAGTCGATAAGGGTGGCCGGCCGGACGTCGGGTCGTATGTCCCCGTTCTCAATCCCTTGGGCGATCCGGTCGTACAGCCAGATCCACTCACCGCCAATAAAGCGCTTCGTCAGGTCAGCATGAAGCTCGGGTGCCGAGGTGAGTTCAGCCAGGAGCCCGGGCACCGCCGCTCGGGCCGCCGGTTGGCTCAGGAGCTCCACGCCGCTCACCAACATTGATCGCAACCCTGAGCGAAGGTCCGTATCACCAGGGAGGAAGTCCTCTTGGCCGGAAGGAAAGACGGCTTCGTGGACGAGGTGAGCTTTGGTGGGCCACCGGCGATACACGGACGGGGGAGTGGTTCCAGCACGGGCGGCCACCGCTGCGATCGTGAGCCTCTGGTATCCGACCTCGCCGAGAAGTTGGGTGGTGGCGTGGAGCACACCGCCATCGATTCGGGGATCTCGCGGTCGACCCAGTGCTTTTTCTTCTCGATTGAGTGCGGTCGATTGCATTACGAACTAATCGTAACGTAAATACTGGAAATTGGAAGTCCCCAAAATAAATGACGGCTTAGACCTCTTCTGCGCCGGCGTTTCGGGCGGCGGCAATCACTTTGGTGAGGGCGCCGTGCAGTGACTCCAGCTCTGGGATGGATATGCCGAGTTGGGCCACTATCGCTGGAGGGATCTTCAGGGCTTCTCGGCGCAGATCGCGTCCCTGTTGAGTGAGCGCAATATCGACTTGCCGCTCGTCGAGATCGTTCCGTGTCCGGGTAATCATTCCGGCGGATTCCAATCGCTTGAGCAACGGCGAAAGTGTGGGCGAATCGAGCTGAAGCTGTGCACCGATCTGTCGCACTGAGAGGGGTGACTCCCCCCACAGCGCCAGCATCACCAGGTACTGCGGATGCGTTAGGCCCAACGGGTCGAGCAGGGGCCGATAGACGGACAACACGCTGCGCGAGGCCACTACCAAGGCGAAACAGACCTGCCGCTCCAAGGCCAATGGATCCATCGTCGAAGAGAGTGCGTCTTGACCGGAGATCTCGTTGCCAACTCGTGGGCCGCTCATCACATCACTCGTCTCCGTTGGTTGAGGTTGAAGCTTCCAACCCATTCTATCCGATGTGTATACAACACGACTAAATCGTGCAATACTAAGTTGTACACGATGTAATCGTACCAAGGAGGCCAATCATGGTCCTAACCACCGCCATCACACCGAGTCATTCAGTCCCATTCGCTTCCGACCTGCTGCGCATGGCATTGGTGCAACCCCATCCAATGTCTAAGGCCAAGGTGATTTTCCTGGCCATTCTCGTTGTCTTCTTCTGTGGCCTCTTCATGGGCTCCTACATCTGGATGCGCCGCCCTAACTTTGGTCAGGACGGCAAACCGGCTGGGATCGTTGAAAGTCAACCGGTACTCAAGCCGAATGAGACGCTTTCGGAGGGCGGATCTGAACCAGTGATGGCGGAGCAAGACCCATCGAAAGAAGTTCTGCCAACGGCCTGACCAGATCCCCCTGCTCTCTCCCGGGCCCAATATTGTCCGTTGACAAGAGTCATTGTGACAAGTACTCTTGTGACAAGACACCTTGTGAAAAGGAGAGGTCCGAAATGTCGATGAATCCGGGACTGATGGACATGGTGGTCGCCGAGCGAGTGGCCGAACTGCAGAAGGTGGCCAAGCGCTCGAACTCGGTCAGGACCCTCAAGGCGGACAGCTCGTTGGTGACATTGTCGGTGAAGACGGCGACTGTCCTCCCAGGTGCGGCCCGTAGATCGCTTGGTTGGTTCCTCGTCAGCGTCGGCACGCGCCTGGTTATCTCCGAACGCCGCCCAATGTCAGCCGCATGAGCACCACTCCGAAATCTGGGTCGGCTGGTGATGCCGGGAAAGAGGTGGTTGGTCCTTCCGCTGAACCCGAAGATCTGGCTGGGCGACGAGAGATCACCGATGCTCGGACCATGCGTGCCCTGGCCCACCCGGTGCGAATCGCCCTCCTCGAACTACTGGGTCGGGAAGGCCAACTGACAGCGACTGCGGCGGCCGAAATCCTCGATGAGAGCCCCGGCAACATGTCCTGGCATCTTCAGACGTTGGCCAAGTACGGCTATGTCGAAGAAGCGGGTGGTGGGAAAGGACGCAGCCGCCCATGGCGCATTGCTTCCACCTCGAATCGTTTTCGATCATCGAGCGACGATCCAGAGTTCGATGCCGCCGGAGAAGCTCTCGGATCAACGTTCGCCGAAAGAGCCTTTGCCCGACTACGCGAATGGTTGGGTCGAAATACTTCGTACTCATTTGCCTGGCGGGACGCTGCGTTCATCTCGGACTCGGTCGCCTATCTGACTGCAGAGGAAATGGCCGAGGTCGGAGAAGAAGTGGTGAAAATCTTCAGTCGCTTTAGAGATCGGATCCTCGACAAAGACCTTCGCCCGGCCGGAGCCGAACCAACCCAGCTCATCGCCTTCGGACATCCGATCCCGCCGACGCCGTCAGGTAATTAATCCTCAGCTTTGTACCGGCCCGTCCCATGACCAGTGGGGAATGGCGAGCCCGCTGGGCACGTCTGCTGCCGAACTGTGATAGCTGGACATGGTCGTGCTGGTTGCCCACGCGAAGTAGTCGTGCAACACCTGGCGCAGGGGTCCATCCTCGAACTGAGCGTCATCGAGCGCCTCGTCGAAGCACTCGATGGCGCGACGATCCATCTCCTCATGGGTCCCGTTGCCACTGTGCATCCGTACGACTTCGGTCTCGTTTCCGTACATGGTCGAATACGTGGCCGGACCTCCCAGCGCCTCTGCCCAGTACGCGGCAAGCCGATTGGTGTGGTCGGGATGAAACCCCTGGCTGAATGCGTGGCTCACCAACTCATCGGCCAGCACGCGCTCGTGCCAGGCCTGAGCCAGGCGACGCAATCCAGACTCACCACCCGCTGCCTCGTACACCGACGGCATGATCATCAAATAGTAGAGCCATCCGAACTCCAACGCATCGAGTGACTCCGCCCAGTTAGGGTCAGTGACATGGCACGTGAAGTCGTTTCGGGATATTGCTGGCCGCAATCAGCGGCTGTCGGTGAACAGGTGGCGCTGCATATGTCTTCTTCCGGCAGCCGCCCGGTGCGCGTCGAAGTGGCGCGGGTTGGTTGGCGCCGTGAGGTCGTATTCAGTGTGGAGGCGGTGGCGGTAGACGAGCACGAGACGCCGAAGGACGCGGCATCGAAGGGTTGTGCGTGGCCAACTGCGCTAACCGTGGACGTCGACCCATCATGGCGATCCGGCTATTACGAAGTCATCATGGAAATCGAAGTGGATGGGAAGGTGCGACGTGACTACGCATTTTTCGTCGTGCGGCCGTCGCTTGGTACCCGGATTGTGCTTGCCCTGGCGACAAATACCTGGCACGCCTACAACGACTTCGGCGGCCCCAATCTCTATACCGGCGGCACCCAGGTCGCCATGCAACGTCCCATGTCGGCCGGCTACCTCTACAAACCCCCGGGTAAAGGTCGTCGGGTGACGGGGATTGGCGCACCGGATCCCCAAAACGCCGCGCATGTCGGGTACATCCAGCTCAATCACCTCTCGGGGTATGCCGGTTCGGCTGGTTGGCCCGATTGGGAGTTGCCGTTCATTGAGTGGGCTGAGCGAGAGGGATTCGAAATCGGCGTCTGCACGAATGCGGACCTTGAGGAGCATCCCGAGGTATTGGATGGTGCCAGCCTGTATCTCTCGGTCGGACACGATGAGTACTGGTCCCGCGGTATGCGGGACACGGTTGAAAGTTTCATCGCTGAAGGCGGTAATGCGGTGTTCTTTTCGGGCAATACCTCCTTGTGGCAGGTACGTATTGAGGGCGACGATCACGATGTGATGGTCGGCTACAAGGGATTCTTCAAGAACGACCCGGTGATGGGAACGGACAAAGAAGTCGAAGCGACGACCTTCTGGTCCGATGTGGTCGTCGGGCGTCCTGAGAACCTCATGACCGGCGTCTCCTTTACCCGGGGTGGTTACCACCGAATCGGTCGCAACGTGACGTCTGGTCTTGGTGGCTACACCGTGCACCGAGCCGGGCACTGGATCTTCGACGACACCGGGCTCGGTTACGGCGATGTGTTGGGCGTTGGATCGACCGTGGTCGGGTACGAATGCGACGGTTGCGTGTTCACCTATCGCGATGGGCTGCCCTATCCGACAGGTGAAGATGGAACACCCTCGACGTTTGAGATCCTCGGCACATGTCCGACCCAGCACTTCACCCGCGAGACCGCCCCGCGCCCACCGCGTCCGGGTGAGCCAAGCGAGCTGGAGTACATCGCTTCACGCGTGTTCGGCACGCGTGATGCCGAGGCAATGGAACGCATTCGCCATGGCCACGCCGTGCTCGGCGCTTACACCAACGAGGCTGGAGCGACGGTCGGTCACGTCAGGTTCGACCGATTGGGCGCACGGCTTGGCGGGCCGTGATCCGCAGATTGAGCAGATCACTCGAAACGTGTTGTCGCGCCTGGGGTAGCGAACCTCTCGCGGCGGCTACGAGCTTCCGAACAGCAGCAGGCACACCGCATCGGCATGGGCTTCGATGACGCTGTCATCGAAGGGGTCAAGCGCACTGAGTCGACGGCATTCCGGGGCGAGAACGAACATCGTTGGCCCAGCTCCGGTGAGGATGTAATACAAGTGCGCGGGCGGAATAGGCGGCACGGCACCCTGACGAGCAAGGGACTCGAACAAGGCGGTGGTCCGCTCGTAAATGGGACGGACGTGGCGGTCGACGAGGTAGTCCATTCGAGGCCCGTCGACCTTCGACTCCTGCATGATGATCCGATGGAGCTGGGGATTCCGAGCCGAGAACGTGACGAATTCCCGCACCAGAAGTTTGGCGGTGGTGGTTTCGTCCACGCCTCGGAGCCCCATGGTCCGATCGTCCAACGTCTGATTGAGCAGCTCGAAGAGCGAATCGACGGCGGACTGCCAGAGTTCTTCTTTGGAACGAAAGTGATAGTTGAGAAGGGGTTGGGTCACTCCTGCCCTGGCCGCAATCTCCCTCGTCGCCGCGCCGTCGAACGAGCGCTCCGAGAAGAGGTCGATGGCGGCGACGACAATCCGGTCCCGGGTCGGCTTGGCCGAGGGTCGCGTCACCCGGGGCATCGTCTTCGTGGGCGACTTCAACACATCCCCATCCTAATCGGTTGAACAGACTATTGACAGATCACTGATCAAATGAACAAGATTGGTCCAATGACGGACTACCGGGCTCGCTACGGCCTCCACAATCCTGACGAGACGTACATCGCCCATGCCTTCGACGAGTCGACGGTTGATCTGGGCGAAGTCCAGATGAACTACGCCACGGCGGGCAACGCCACCTCACCGGCACTGCTCCTCATTCCAGGCCAGACCGAATCATGGTGGGGCTACGAGGCGGTCGATGCCGCTCCTGGCCGAGTACTTCGAGTTATTTGCGGTCGATCTCCGGGGCCAGGGTCGAAGCACGCGCACGCCGGGTCGCTACACGCTCGACATCATCGGCAATGACCTGGTTCGCTTCATTGACTTGGTGATTCAGCGGCCAACGATCGTGAGCGGTCTCTCGTCGGGTGGTGTCCTGTCGGCCTGGCTCTCGGCCTATGCCAAGCCCGGTCAGGTTCGGGCGTCGGTTTACGAGGATCCGCCGCTCTTTGCCTCCGAAGTTCGTCCAACTATCGGTCCAGGGATCCGTCAGTCGATCGGACCGCTGTTCGATCTCTGGAGCACCTTCCTGGGCGACCAGTGGTCGATCGGTGCTTGGGATGCGATGCGGGACGGATCGGCTTCGCACCTGCCGGAGCACATGCGGTTTCTACCGGTCGCTGACGAACCGCCCAGAATCTGAAGGAATACGACCCCGAGTGGGGGCGGTCATTCTGGTCTGGTTCAGTGGCGGCCTCCTGTGACCACGAGCGGATGCTTCGGAGCGTCAAAGTTCCCTCCGTGCTGTTAACCCACCACATGCGGATTATTGACGAATCCAGTGGATTCCTTCTGGGTGCGATGTCCGACCAGCAGGCCACGCGGGTGCAGGATCTCCTTACTTCGACCGGCGTCGTGGTGGATTACCGGTCGTTCCCCGACGTCGGTCACTCAATGCACGGTGATCGGCCCGAGCTCTACGTCGAAACACTGCTCGATTGGGTCAAAAGCGTCGGCCCATGAGTAAGCCGAGTGCCATCGATGTCCACGCTCATTTCATTACCGATGACTACCGGACCGCACTTGTTGCGAATGGTCATGCTCAACCTGATGGCTTCCCGGAGATTCCGAAGTGGACGGCCGAAGAGCACGTAGCAGCCATGGATCGGCTCGGAATAGCCACATCGTTCTTGTCCATCTCCTCACCGGGAGTCTTCCTCGGTGACGATGCGGCCACCAAAGACCGCGCCCGCGAGGTAAACGAGGCGGGGAGGCAAGCGGTCGTCGACCATCCTGGTCGCTTCGGCCAGTTCGCATCACTGCCGTTGCCGGATGTCGATGCCACGATGGCCGAAATCGCCTATTGCTGTGAGCAGCTTGATGTCGATGGCTTTGCCGTTCTCACGAATACCGGGGGGACGTATCTTGGGGATCCAGCCTTTCAGCCGGTGTTTGCTGAGCTTGATCGCAGAAATGCTCGCCTCTTTATCCATCCGACATCTCCGACCTGCTGGGAGCACACGTCGTTCGGGCGACCACGACCGATGGTGGAGTTCCTCTTCGATACCACGCGGACCGTTGTCGACTTGGTGCTCAACGGCACCATCGCCAAGCACCCGGGTATCGAATTCCTGATCCCGCACGCCGGGGCAACACTGCCGCTGGTCGCCGACCGGGTCAGTATCTTCTCCCTCCTGCTGGAAGTAGACCCGTCAGTCGACGTACTGCGCGACCTGGGACGGCTCCATTTCGACCTCGCCGGTTTCCCGCTGCCCCGTCAGCTGGACTCACTGCTCACGATCACCACGCTCGAGCATCTCCACTACGGCAGCGACTACCCGTTCACTCCGGAGTTCGCGGTGGCGATGGCCGGTGATGGCCTGGCCGAAGTAGGCGAGTCGCCAGGCGATCTTCTGGATGCGCTCCGAGCCAACACCGAACGACTTTTCCCCTCCCGCTTCGGCGACCACCGCTGACCAGACGACAGGAAGACACATGAACCATCACCTTGAACTGGGTTACCTCGTGCTGGAAGTACCAGAACCCGAGAGCCTGACTCCGGTGTTCGCAGACGTCGTTGGCCTCATGCCGGGCGATCCGGCGGCTCCTGGTGTGATTTCGTGGCGGAACGATGATCGGGTGCATCGACTCATTGTGGAGACTGGATCGAAAAATGACGCAGTGGCGGTTGGGTTCGAGGCCGTCGACGCCGAGGCGTTCGACCGCACCCTGGAGCATCTTGACGCCGCTGGCTACGGGGTGATTGAAGACGTCAACGGGGCCGAACACCGTCGAGTCGGCCGGTTGGCGCGGACCACAACCCCATTTGGTGTCGATGTTGAAGTGGTCCTCGGACTCGCATCCGCCGACACGCCATTCTCGTCCGAGTTGGTCCCAGGGGCCTTCCTCACCCGAGACGTGGGTTTCGGTCACGTTGTCCTGGCGACGATCGCCTTCGACGAGTCGGTGGCCTTCTTGACCGATGGGTTGGGATTGGAGCAGTCGGACTGGCTCGAAATGGAGATTGCGCCCGGGATCAATCTTGAGGTGCGCTTTTTCCATTGCAATGAGCGTCATCACACCGTGGCCTTGGCACGCGCCCCGTTCGAGCTGCCTCAAGTGCTGCACCACGTCATGTTTGAGACCAATACCCGCGATGATGTCGGCGCCGCCTTCGACCGCCTTTGGGCCTCTGGTCTCGGAATCCCCAATGGGCTCGGCCGTCACGACAACGACGGCATGTTCAGCTTCTACCTGCAGACCCCGGCCGGATTCCAAGTGGAAGTTGGTCATGGCGCCCGCGTCATTACCGACGATTGGAACGACAATCGGCGCTACGACGCCATTAGCGCCTGGGGTCACCAGCCGCTGCGTCAGGCGTGAGTACGCCAGTTGGGACTGACGCCGTCGATGTCGCCATCGTGGGTGCCGGCCCGGTCGGTCTCGTTTTGGCGATCCAATTGGCCCAACGGGGCCGATCGGTCACGGTCCTGGAACAGCGGCCGAATCCATATGCGCTACCTCGGGCGGTGCACTTCGATCATGAGGTGGGTCGGTTGCTCCAATCGTGCGGCATTGGCGATGAGCTACGTGAGATTTCCGAGCCAGCCGAGGTGTACGAATGGCGCAATGGGACCGGCACGACGCTCATGCGCTTTGGGCGTATCGGTACCGGACTGTCGGGCTGGCCCTTTTCATCCATGTTTTCCCAACCCGACTTAGAGGCACTCTTGCGTCGTAGGTGCGAGGCGCTACCTACCCTCCAGTGTCTACGAGGCGCTCGGGTCATTGAGGTCGCGCAGGCTGATGCATCCGTGACGATTGACTTCGTACCCGTGGGCGAAGAGAGCGGATCACCCCAATCGATGCAGGCTCGTTATGTGGTTGGTTGCGACGGTGCCAATTCGGACATACGGACCCAACTGGGCGTCGGCTCCAATGACCGGGGTTTCTTCTATGACTGGCTCATAGTCGATGTAGTGCTCAATGAGTCCCGGGTCTTTGATCCGATCAACCTTCAGGTGTGCGACCCGGTTCGACCGACCACTGCGGTGTCCGGCGGCCCCGGCCGTCGGCGTTGGGAGTTCATGCGACTGCCCGGTGAACCGATTGAAGAACTGAACCAGGAATCGAGGGCATGGGAACTCTTGGTGCCGTGGGACGTGCACCCTGAGAACGCGACCCTCGAACGCCATGCTGTCTACACATTCCAAGCGCGGGCGGCGGAGCAGTGGCAAGTTGGTCGGGTATTTCTGGCCGGTGACGCCGCCCACCAGATGCCACCGTTCGCCGGTCAGGGCATGTGTGCGGGTATCCGGGATGCGGCGAACCTGGCCTGGAAATTGGATCTGGTTCTTGAGGGATTGGCCGGACACGAAATCCTCGCGACCTACGACGAGGAGCGCCGACCGAGCGCCAATGCGGCCATCGACTTCTCAATGGACCTCGGCAAGGTGATCTGCGTGCCGGATCCGGCCGAAGCGGCGGCGCGTGACGAGGCCATGGCTGCAGGGTATGACGGTGGTATCAGCGAAGTACCTGGACTCCCCGGGATTGCCAGCGGCCTCATCGCTGCCGGTACGACGCTGGCCGGCGAGCCTTGCCCCCAAGGCGCAGTCGAGGGACGTTGGTTCGACGATGTGCACGGTGTGGGATGGAGGCTGATCACCGTTGCATCCGAGTTTGAAAGTATCGATTCGGAGCTTGATGCATGGTTCAAGTCCATCGGCGGTGCGGTGGTCAGCGTCACCGACGCGTCGGTCGACCTGATCAACTGGTTTGGTAGGCACGACATTTGTTGGGCGCTCCAACGACCTGACTTTCAACTTTTCGGCACGGCGACGAACCGCGAAGGCGCCATTGCGCTCCTGTCTGAACTTCGAAACCAGCTGCGACCCATATCTTCTGATCAACCACGGAGACCCGAATGAAGATTGCCAACCTCAATGATCGCCTGGTGTTAGTCGTCAATGACGGTGTCGTCGACGTCGCCACGGCCAGCAAACAACAGTTCGGTCCCGATCCGATGTCGGCGTATGACCAGTGGACCGAGTTCGTGGCGTGGGCATCTGGCGTGACTAAGAGCACCGGTCCGCTTGGGGCTGAACTTCGATGCCCGGTGCCCCGACCACGACAGGTATTTGCCATCGGCCTCAACTACCGCAGTCACGCCGAGGAGTCAGGTATGACCATTCCGGAGGTGCCGGCGACCTTCACCAAATTTCCGGGTTCCTTGAGTGGGCCATTCGATGACATCGAAATCATTGGCGCCAGCGTCGACTGGGAAGTGGAGCTCGTGGCCGTCATTGGCATCCGGGCCGACCGAGTCGCTGAAGCTGATGCCTGGCGCTACGTCGCTGGATTAACCGTGGGACAAGACGTGAGCGATCGTCATCTCCAGTTCGCGGCAGGGATGCAGTTCTCATTGGGAAAATCCCGACGCGGTTACGGTCCGATGGGTCCCTGGTTGGTCACCCCTGACGAGGTCCCGAATCCGGATGACCTGCA
The DNA here is from genome assembly GCA_963730785.1 of uncultured Acidimicrobiaceae bacterium. GTDB lineage: Bacteria > Actinomycetota > Acidimicrobiia > Acidimicrobiales > RAAP-2 > Bog-473. Next base: position 591,366 of record CAVSTF010000015.1, on the reverse strand, counting down.
GCTCGGATGCTCGGTCGATGGCGAGACGGTCCAAGATGCCCGCACCAGCGATCTCATTTTCTCTGTCCCGCAATTGGTGGCCGAGCTCTCATCGGTGCTGCCGCTCTTCCCCGGTGACGTGATCTTCACCGGTACCCCGGCTGGGGTAGGGATGGCTCGTAAGCCTCCTCGGTCGCTACAGCCGGGCCAAGTTCTGGAGAGTTGGATTGGGGGCATCGGTACCATTCGCAACAGCTGCGTGGCCGTCACCACGTAACGCCAGGGCCACAATAAAACCCAGTGTCAGAAGTGGCCGAACGCGGCGCCCGTCAACGACTCGGAGACTTCCCACAGCCTGGTCGCTATCGCCGGGTCTTGAGCAAGTTTGGCGAGTTTGGCCGGACCAGGCCGGCCACTGATCTCTCCGGGACCTGAGGGCCCGTAGTAGCCCGCCGGCGTAACGTCGGGCGACGTTGCGGCATAAATGATGGAACGGGCGGCGTTCTCGGCCGTCGGAATGAATCCCGACAAAGCTTTGGACATGGCCCGTTTGGCCGCACCGTCGTCTGGACGCGTGATGGCCTCGGTGCGGGCAAATCCAGGATGTGCCCCGGCAGCCATGACGCCCCAGCCGCCGGCATCGCTGCGACGCTGCAGCTCAGTCATGAAGAGCAGACAGGCCAGTTTGGACTGTCCGTAGGCCTTTATCCGGCGGTATGACCGCTCTGATTGCAGGTCATCAAAGTCGATCTCCGCCCGGCGATGGGCCAGACTGCCCACCACCACGACACGCGAGGAATCGGCGGCCCGAAGTAGTGGCAGCAAGGTCGAGGCCAACGCGAAATGGCCGAGGTGATTGGTGCCGAAGTGCAGCTCGGAACCGTCCGCCGTGACCTCTCTTTGCAGCGGCATCACGACGCCGGCATTGTTAACCACGACCTCAATTTGATCGTGTCGGTCCCGCATGCGTCGGCCGAATTCTGCGACAGATTTCAGATCGGCCAGGTCAACTACCTCAGTGGTGACGTCGGCGTCCTTGTCCTCATTGCGAATGGTCTGAGCTGCCGCGTCGCCCACTACGGGATTTCGTACACCGAAAATGACCTTGACACCGGCATGAGCGAGGCCTCGCCCCACTTCGTATCCGACGCCCCTGGCGCCAGTGACCACTGCCGTGCTCATGTGTCGTCCCCTTGGTTTGCTGGCGCCGATGTTACCGAGCTGCCCCTATGCAGACGATGGTCAAGCTCCGGAAATTCGAAAGAGCCTCCCGGTAGGTGACCCGGCGGCCAGTGCGCAAGATGGATCTGCTGTAGATAGAGGCCGCCACCTTGGCCACGCCGTAGGTGGCCACAATGCTGATCAATGCCGATGCGACGAATTGCCACCAGGCGACGTCGCCCAACCCGACCATGGTCGGCATGGCGAACGGAGCGGTCAAAGGTATGTAGGCCAGGACCTTGAAGAGCAGGGAAGGATCGCCCGTGCTGGCCGTTATGAGGGAAAAGATGTAGCCGATCATGATCGGAATGGTCAGCGGGAAGGCCAGGCTCTGGACCTGATCTTGACGTTCGGCCATTGAACCTGCGGCCGCATAGACCCAGCAGTAGAAGGAATAGCCGAGCACCAGCCAGACCACGGTGCTGGCGACGGAGAGCGCACCGGTCCCTTGGAGAAAGTCTGATCCGACCGACTCTCCGAGTACGAGGGCCACGATCACGACGGCCGATGCTTGAGCGAGCGCCACGGTGCCGATGCCGAGGACCTTTCCGGCCAGCAGCTGAATGGGCCGCAATGCACCCAGCAGTACTTCGACCACGCGGCTGGACTTCTCTTCCATGACGCCAAGGAGGATCCAGGTGTTGTACTGCGTCAGCATCAGAAACGTAAAGATGATGCCGAACACCGACGTGCCTTTCGTCCCGCCCTTGGACGGGCTGGTCCCCACGTTGACTACCGGCAGGTTCTTGGCGTGATCGATGTCGGCGATTTGACCGGGGGTCAGCCCAGCAGACTCGAATACCTTGGTAACGCCAAGGTCCACCGCAGCGGCCTCAGCGACCTGGTCTCCATTCGATGAGCCACTTGGATCACTCACCAGAAGGTCGCGGCTGTTGACGATGGCGAGGTCGAGATGACCACTTCGGATCAGCCGATCGACGGATTTCCGATTGGGTTCGGCGACGAATCGCACGTTGATCTCGACGCTTTGACCGGCCGCACTCATGGCTGATCGAAGAGCTGGGGACAACGATCCGACCACCCCGACTTTGGCACTTTGCGATCCGTTGGAGTTGTTGCTGCTGGTCAATTTGGGAATCAAGATGGCGCCGGCAACGACAGCCAACATGATGAGGGTCCCCACTCGGAAGATCCGTCCCCGCATCCTCTCCTTGATTTCGCGGGCGGCGACGAGACCGATATCACTGGTGATGCCGGCCGCACCGAATCCATGGCCAACCGAAGGCGGTGCCCCTGCTTCAGCGGCGTGATCGCGGTTGCGTCGACGCAGCCTCATGGTGATTCGCACCGCCAATATCACGGCGGCTATGGCCACAATGATGAGGGATTTCATGCCAGGGCCTCTCGAAACACTTCAGAGATCTTCCTCCGGGCAAACGTGAATTCGGTGACTCGACCGGCCGCCATGGCGGCCCGGAGCACGATGTCACTGTCGACCGACGTATCCAGTACCAGTCTGATTTCTCCGCCTTCAACCTGGGAGAAGGTGACGCCTGGAAGGGCGCGCGCCCAATCTCCATCCCGATCACCTTCCACGCGGACAACCAGTCGACGGGCCCCCCCAGATGCCAGTTCGTCCACCGTGCCGTTGGCCACGACGTGCCCGTGGTCAATGATGGTGACCCATTCGCAGAGGTCCTCAACTTGATCGAGCTGGTGACTGCTGAACAACACGCAACACCCGGCATGAGCTTGTTCGACCAGGATGGCCCCGATGGTGTCGATCCCGATGGGATCAAGACCGGCCAGAGGCTCGTCCAGTATGAGAAGTTCCGGACTGTGCAACAGGGCGGCAGCCAGCTGCACCCTCTGCTGATTTCCGTGTGAAAGTGATTCGACCTTGTTGCCGGCGCGGTCGGCTAACCCCAGTCGATCCAGCCACATGGAAGTCGCACTCGCGGCGTCGTCGTGACCCATCCCGTGTAGCCGGCCGAGATACTCGAGTTGTTGACCAATCAACATGCCGGGGTACAGACCCCGCTCCTCGGGCATGTACCCGAATCGTCGACGCGCTGCTTGGTCAACGGGGGCGCCATTCCACCGCACTGAGCCGGACTCGAGGTCGGTCAAGCCGAAGATCGCCCGCATGGTGGTGGTCTTGCCAGCACCATTTGGACCAAGGAATCCGATGACTTGGCCGGAAGAAGCGGAGAAGGTAAGTCCGTCGAGAGCGGTGAGCGAGCCGAAGTGCCGGACTAAACCCTGAAGTTCCAACACGCCGCTCATAGGCAGACGTTAGGTCCTGCGGTCGAGGTCGCCGTGATAGAGCCACTTATTCATTCGATGAGCGGCCACACCTCGACCACACCGTGTGCGATGGCGCAGGGGGTACCTGCTACCTGGGCAATCGCAGCATCCAGATCTTCGGCTTCAATTAGGGCAAAACCGGCAATGGGCAGTGCAGCGCGCAGGAACGGACCGTCCAGGGTCTGTACGCCCTGCCCGTCCGTGTTGCGCACCTGAACTGATGCACCCGCTCTTCCGATGACGGCGCCCTGCGTCAGCAGCCATGCATCATGCCTATGCGCCTGGTCCCGAAGCGAGGGATCAGTCGCCACGTAGCCGTCTTCGTCGCCGTAGCCAATGGTCAGGAACTTGGGCATTGAGATCTCCTCAGCCTTAGTGGTCGTGATGGACGAGTTCCACCCGGGTGGATCGGAAGGAAACTGACTGCTGTCTGCTTGCGTTGGGGATCGTTAACTGATTGGCGACGCCCCGTTGCCCTCCGACACTGACGATCAGTCACTACTCCAACGCGATGATGTTGTGAGCCTGTCGACGGAACCAACGGGGGTTCCATCACCGGGCCAAACCCACCCTCTCCACCTCTGGGTGGAGGTTGGGAGACACCACTTCCACCCCCGGAGCCACCCACGGGCCGATTCGTCCTGAGGCCCGAAATGTGACGGTAGAGGTGTCCCCAAATGAAAGGTGGTTGCCATGCCAACCGACGTCCTCATCGTGAATCTCGCAGTGCTCTTCGCGGTGCTCGAAGCAGACCTCGGACGGCGGAAGGTCAGCACCTTCCGCATCCTCCGCCCGGTGTTCCTCGCCGCCGGCCTCATCCCACTCTTCATCGTCCACCCGGCCACCGCTGGCAACGGAGAAATCCTCGAGATCGTCTTGACCGGTTTAGGTGTGCTTCTCGGAGTGGTGGCAGCCGCCGGCCTCATGAAGGTCAGCTTCGACGACCTTTCGCAGAAGTGCGTCAGTACCGCCGGTGCTGGCTATGCCGCCCTCTGGGTCCTCGTTATTGGGGCTCGCCTCCTCTTCACCTACGGTGCCAACCACTGGTACACCGCGCAGCTCACCCATTGGATGGTCACCAACGGGATCTCACTCGATGCGCTGACCGATGCGCTGATCTTCATGGCCATCGCCATGTCCGTCGCTCGCAGCCTCCGCCTGGCCGTTGGACGCAACCAGGTTCGCCGCCAGTCCACTCACGAGCTGGCGGTCTGAGATGAACTTGACCTCCATTGCCATCGCAATCGCCGTCATCGTCTTCATATTGGCCAAGCGCCTGAAGGGTGAGGCAGTACCGGCACCAAAGAAGCTATTCATCCTCCCGATCGTTGTCGGGGCCATCGGTCTGGAGAACATCTCGCACGCCAAGCCCAACGCCGTCGCCATCGGGATCATCGTGGCCGGAAGCGCGCTCTCGCTCGGCCTCGGCATGTTGCGGGGCCGCTTCAATCGGGTGTCGTTGGTGAACGGAGCCCCGTTCATGGCGTGGACCGCCGGATCGGTGGTTGTGCTCATCGTCAACCTGCTGCTGAAGTTGGCGCTCGATGCCGGAGGTGTCGCCGCCGGAGGCACCAAGGGCGCATTGACCAGCTCCATCTTGCTGAGTCTGGGGCTGACGCTCCTCGGTGAGGCTGGCATCGTGTGGCTACGGTCGGAGTCCCTGACAACAGGGGACTCAGCAGCGGGCCAGTACCGTGGGTCCGTGCAGCCATCCGATCGGCCCACCCAATGGCCACCGGTCAGGTGAGCAACCAGTCGGGGGCCAACTCCCTGTTCCTCTACGACAGTCGCGCCGCTCGAGCGGCGCGACTTGTCGCGTTGGCCGTCATTGTCGGTACGGCCTTCGTCGGTCACCCCCATGCGTCGTTGAAGGGCCAGGGTTTGGTGATTCTGGTCAGTCTCATTGTGGCCGCCATCACCCAGCTTGTGATCACGCTGGGGATCACCGGAAGGTTGGCGCTGCCCTACGTCGTTGTGAGCGCGGTGAGCTGCAGCGTTTTGGCCGGCTACGAACCAACGGTTGGCACGGCTGTCCTGATGGTGTTTGTCGGACTGAGCGCCGGCGCCAACTTCGACCTCCGCACCGGGGGAATGGTCACTGCGTTGGCTGTGTTGATCACGGCACTCAGTGTGCTGGCCTCCGGCGAAGGGACGAGCAACATCACCGTCGGCGCCGTGACTGTTGTTGGCTACCTGGCTGCGGCCGGACGAAAGCAATACATGCTCCGTGCCGAAGAGGCCGAGCTGCGGTTGGCCGACGCCGAGAGGGCCCGTGAGGAGCATGCCTTGGCGGCCGCGCTCGCCGAGCGGGCCAACGCGGCCCGGGAGATCCATGACATTTTGGCCCACAGTCTTGGTGCTTTGGTGCTCCAGCTCGACGCCATGGATGCGGTCCTCAGCGCTGATGACCCGGACCAGGGGCGTGCCATGGAATTATTGGGGCGGGCTCGGGCCCTGGCCGTCGGCGGCCTCAACGAGGCGAGACAGGCCGTCGGCACACTGCGTAGCGACACGCCGCCACTTATTGAGGGTCTTCGACAGCTCGTCAATGCGGCGGCAGAGGGCAGCGCATTGGAAATAGTGGGGGACCAGCGCGCAATTTCGGCCAAGGTCGTGGTGGCCCTGCGGCGGACTGCTCAAGAAGGTTTGACCAACGCGGCCAAGCACGCGCCAGGATCGTCAACCAAAGTTGAGCTCGCCTTTCTACCCACCGAAGTCGTGCTGACGGTGACCGATTCAGGGGGTGACCGTGACGGTGCCTCAGGAGAGTTGGCAGAAACTGGCGGGGGCTATGGGATTGAGGGATTGCGAGAACGCGCCGAGCTCCTGGGCGCGACGTTGACTGCCGGTCCATGGGCCGACGGATGGCAAGTGATGTTGCGGGTGCCGGACCATCTGGGCAGTAACGGACGGGAGACTCAGTGAGCGATCAAGCGCTACCTCTTGGGGTAGTGGTGGCTGACGATCAACGAGCGGTGCGCGAGGCATTAGCGACGGTGCTCGATGCTGAGCCCGGCCTCAAGGTCCTCGGACTGGCAGCAGATGGTGAAGAAGCGATCGAACTAACCCATCGATTTTCACCCGACGTCGTACTGATGGACCTGCGCATGCCCAACGTCGATGGCGTGGAGGCCACCAGGCGATTGGCGGCCGAATGCCCTGCGGTGAAAGTCGTGGTCCTCACCACCTTCGCTGATGACGCCAGCATCCTGGCGGCACTCGAGGCCGGAGCACTGGGGTTTCTCACCAAGGACGCCGGACGAGAGCAGATAGCTCTAGCGGTTCGTTCGGCCGCTGCCGGGCAGTCAGTATTGGATCCGATCGCCCAGGCCAGTCTGCTTCGTGCCGCCATGCCTTCGGGGGGAGCCGCCACGGTAGCTTCATCCGATTCCACGTCGCTGCCCGATGACCTCACCCCGCGAGAGGCAGACGTACTGCGTGAGATCGCTGCTGGGCATAGCAATGCCGAGATTGGCGGAAAGCTCTTCATTTCGGAAGTGACGGTCAAGAGCCATATCAATCACCTCTTCGCAAAATTCATGCCCGGAGTCGTGCTGAGGCCGTGCGATACGCCTACGACCACGGGCTCGTTTCACCGCCGTCGTAGGGCTTAACCACTGGTCGAAGTCTCGGCGCGAGCCTGATGCATCAGGCGAGGGATGGTACGAACATGGATGGGAGCGGCCACGGCCCAGATCGGTCTGGCCGCCGGTCGGTGGAAGTGGACGATGGTCACATGGATGACCTTGGCATTCTTGATCTGCACCACCTGATGCGCTGAAAGCATCGGCCCTTCGACGGCGATCACAATCGAGTTTGGCTCGTTGGACAGTATCCGCCACCCGATGACGTGATCAGGCGATGGCCTTGGTCCAAGCCGCAGGCGTAAGGCACCGATCCACCCGGACAGGATGAAGGCTCGCAGAGCCCTCGGTGCCCCCTCAAACATGCCTCGGAGCCATTGTTCCGCTGTACGTGCATCATCGGGTGGCGCACTTATTTCGAAGGCGCAGGTGAAACTGGGGGCACCCAGCCTCCCGTCCGCCAGGATAGATGCCGGAACTGCTATCCGGTGGGCTCGCTCGCCGGCCATGCGCCATGGTACGGCCAGACCGAGGGCCACCAAGGGTCCATGAGGATTAGCCTGAGAGCGCGCACACCTTCTCGTGAGGATTCAGTGCCTAAAAAAGGTGGTCCGGTATGTCGGCAACTCTCAAACTGACTCACAAAGCCATCGGGGTGGAGGTCCGTCGGGGGACGTACGAAGCCTTGGTCGATGGCGCGCGTGTCGGGTCGGTCGAAATGAACGAGACGACCGACATCGCAATCGAAGCTGGTCATCACACCTTGCAAGTCCGCAATGGCCGAAACCTGAGCCGCATCCTGGATTTCGAGGCGGCCGAGGGCGTGACCGTCCCCTTTAAATCCACCGGGAAGAGGTTCTTGCCGATCTTTCTGGCCTCGTTTGTCGTGCCACGGCTGGCGCTCTCGCTCCGTCCGGCGTAGCAGCGGCACTCACGTCAAAGTATTCCTAAGCCACTGGACCCGTGTCAGGCGTGCTTTCGATGACGATACAGATGGATCGCCCACACATTGGTAGCCACTGCAATGCCGATGCTCCACGCAATGGCTACCAGCCCATTGGTGCCGATCGGGGTGCCAGTCAGTAGTCCGCGCAGCGTTTCGGTGACCGGCGTATACGGCTGGTACCGAGCGAACTCACGAAGCACAACCGGCAAAGTGGACACGGGCACAAATCCACTACCGAGGAACACGAGCAGCGTAAGGAACATTGGAGTATTGCTTGCGGTCTCGACACTCTTGGCGGCGAGCCCGAGCGCAGTGGCGAGCCAAATCAGGGCGAAGGAGAACATTGCAAGTAGCCCAATGGCGGCGAGCCATTCGGTGGGGCTTGCGTCGGGGCGGAAGCCAAGCGCGATCGCGACTCCGAAGACGACAACGAGACTGGCCAATGTCTGGATCAGGCTGGCCAGTACGTGGCCCGTTAACACAGCAGATCGGGCAATAGCCATGGTTCGAAATCGATCGATGATGCCGCCCGTCATATCCATCGCCACGACGATCGCCGTGCCTTGGACTGCGGTTGCCACGGTCATGAGCGCTATCCCGGGGGTCACGTAGTTGAGATAACCGGCTCGACCAAAGTGTCCCGCGTCGAGCGCGTGGTTGAGGCCGTGGCTGAGCTGTCCACCGAATACGTAGACAAACAGGACGAGGAATACGATTGGCATTCCAATGAGCAGCACGCTCAGCGAGGGATACCGGATGAGTCGTCGCAAATTGCGCCGTGTCATGGTGGCCGAGTCGGTGAGCGTGTAGGCGATGGTGGTCATGGTGCTACCAGAGCCTCCTCGGCTGAATGACCCGTGACGGCGAAGTACACGTCGTCGAGATTGGGGTTGTGGATCGAAAGGTCGTTGACTTCGAGACTTGCTCCGTCGAGAAGACCGAGCAGATGGCGTAGCGATGCGACCGTACCGTCGGTTGGCACGTTGATGTGAAGTTGATCCTCATCACACGACGCGTTGTCGAGGAGGGCAACTGCCGTCTGTAGCGCTTCCTTGCTGGTGAGCTGCAGTCGAACATGCCCACCAGGTATGCGTTTTTTCAATTCGTTCGGAGCACCTTGAGCGACAATGCGGCCCCGGTCGAGCACTGCGATCTGGTCGGCGAGTTCGTCGGCCTCCTCGAGGTACTGGGTGGTCAGGAAGATGGTGACGCCGTCGGCCACCAGTTGTCGGATGGAATCCCACATGCCACGACGACCCCCGGGATCGAGACCGGTTGTTGGCTCATCGAGGAAGATGACCTTCGGTGAGCCGACCAATGTCATGGCCAGGTCGAGACGCCGACGCATGCCCCCCGAATACGTCGATGCGGGTTTGTGTGCGGCATCGGCCAGTCCGAATCGATCGAGCAGCTCCTGTACCCGGTCCGATCCTTTGCGACCCAAGTGATTCAGATCGGCCATGAGCTGCATGTTCTCAGCGCCGGTGGACAGGTCGTCGAGCGCCGAGAACTGTCCCGTCATCCCGATCGCTGACCGCACCGCCACCGGATCTTCGACCACGTCGTGTCCGGCCACGTGCACTCGACCGGCATCGGGACGGAGCAGGGTGGACAGGATCCGAATGAAGGTCGTTTTGCCGGCACCATTCGGGCCGAGGAGAGCGAAGACGGTTCCCTCCCCGACAGCCAGGTCGATGCCGTCGAGCACCATCACATCGCCGAAGGACTTGTGCACTCCCGATGCGGTGATCACCGATGTCTGGTTGCCGTTCATTCGGAACTTCCATGCGGCAGTTCCGCGGGGAGTTGTCCAGATTCGACCAACGAAGCGCGATGGGCTTTCCAGTCCTGTTCAAGCCTCGCAATGTGTTCGACCAGGAAGTCGGCGAAGGCGGCCCACTCAAGTAGGACAGCTTTGCGTTCGGGCGGGGCGTCTCCCAGCACCCGCAAGCCCTCCCGAGAGAGTTCTCCCTGCTCGACATATTCGGAAATGTCCATACCCATGGCGTTCGGAGACGTCAGGTCAATGCAGATGCGATCCATCCGTTCCCCGGCAGAACGCGATCGTCTGATCAGGCGGAGGGTCTCGAGATAGTTCACCGCTCCAGTAATGGCGCTGCGACTGGCCAGTAGAGCCTCCGCGAGTTCGCCGATGCTCTGTTCGGGTGGATCGCTTACGGCGAGATAGCCGAGCAGCCGCCCCACCATGGGCGGAAAGGCGTATCTCTTGGCGTAAAAGCGACCCATGTGATCGGCGAAAGTGATCTCGGCATCGGATGGCATGTATCCATAATACTGAAATCACTGAGATAACACAAATATGTGTTATCTCAGTGATTCACTAGGCCGAGTGTCAGAAACTCGACCTACGAGCGCCGCTGCTCAGGCGCCCATCAATTCGGGAGTCCCCGACTGCGCCCATGTATTGCAACAGGTGCTCGTTCGCACTAGCCATGACTCACCCCTTGCCATTGTTCGAAGAAGAAAGCAGGCATCATGAAGCAGACCACCCTGGGCAGTTTGAAAGTCTCCCGAATCGGCTTGGGCACCATGGGCATGTCAACCGCCTACACCGGGGCTGGCTCGGATGATGCCGAATCAATTCGGACTATCCATCGGGCCATTGAGCTCGGGGTGACGCTGATCGACACTGCCGAGGTGTATGGCCCGTTCACCAACGAGAAGTTGGTTGGCCAGGCCATTCATGACCGACGCGATGAGGTGGTACTGGCCACCGAAATTCGGCCTGATTTCGCATACGGGCAGAAAGCCCGGAACCCCGGACAGTTCACCGGCGAGCATCAGAACGGCGGTTGAAGGTTCGCTGGAGCGCCTTGGTACCGACTACATCGATCTGTACTACCAACACCGGGTCGATCCGGCCACGCCGATTGAAGAGACGGTCGGGACTCTGGCCGAATTGGTGACCGAGGGAAAGATTCGTCATATTGGACTCTCCGAGGCCGGCCCCGAAACCATCCGTCGGGCTCACGCTGTCCATCCGATCACCGCCCTGCAGTCCGAGTACTCGCTCTGGACGCGGGATTCGGAAGGCTGGACGTTGCCTGTATTGCGGGAACTTGGCATCGGCTTCGTGGCCTATTCCCCGCTCGGCCGAGGGTTGTTGACGGGAACCGTCCGCTCACTCGATGAGTTGGACGACACCGATTTTCGAAAGGGAAACCCACGGTTCACTCGCGAAAACTTCGAGCAGAACCTCAAGAGTGCCGAAGAAGTGGAGTCCATCGCCAAGGAAGTGGGATGTACGCCGGCGCAGGTGTCCCTGGCGTGGCTCCTGTCGAAAGGTGACGACATCGCTCCGATTCCAGGGACGAAACGAGTGTCCCGACTAGAGGAGAATGTCGCTTCGGCCTCAATTGAACTCAGTCAGGACCAAGTCAACCGCCTCGACGCGCTCACGCCTGCCGTAGGAGAGCATCACAACGAAGATCAGATGCGAACCATCGAGCGCTGAACTCATCCGTAGGTGGGGTGCTGCGGCCAACCTTCCGGTGAATCTTCCCAGTCTTCCTGGCGACCGTACGGGCACAGATCAAGGATGTTGTTCACGAACAAGATCCGATCGACCCCACGTCCATTGGTGCTGTACGTGAGGTAGATGTCGTCCCCATCACGCAGGAAGACGGAGAGCTGAAATCCATCGGTAGCACCGCAGTCCTGTGAAAATGACGTGCCGTGGGACGAGACGAACGGCATCGTCCAACCTTTCTCTTTCTTGCGGGTCTCAATCTGAGGCAGCGGCATGTTGGACACGGTGGCCCAACTGACGTCCGTATCGGCCAGGTCGTGCAGGTCGGTCACGTTGTTGGTGAAGTACGTACAACCCGGACAGAAGGCATCAGGGCCAACATCCATGTGTTGGTAGACCACAAGTTGGCTCCGGCCCTCGAACAGCTGAAGAAGCGATGTCGGACCGGACGGGGAATCGAAGATGTAGTCATTGCCGAATTTGAACATCGGCAGCCGTCGACGCCGCGCCGCCAGTCCGTCGAGCGCCCTGGTGGCTTCTTTTTCGGCGACCAGAAATTCGGAACGAGCTTTTTGCCACTCGGCTTCTGTGACGACCTCCGGTTTTGCCATGACGTGCCTCCTCTGTGCGGCCGCTGAGGGCCAATCAGTCAGATATGAAGACGACTGAGCGGCTCCAAATTCATCGCGGTTCGCTCAAGAGTGCCACGACCAGAACCTGACGTCGATGGGAAGTGGTGTTACTGACCGGCCGTGACGGCTCTCAATTCCTCCAGCGAAACTCGGATGACCTCGGCCAATGTGGGTCCTTCGGATGTTCGGACCCAGCTGGCAAAGGCGGCTCGGAAAATGGTGATTCCCGTGTCGGCGGCCAGGCTGGCGGTTGGATCGGTGACGCCGCGTTGGCGCAGCGCGTCGGCGATGGCCAAGGCGAGCGTGGACATCTTGATGAGCTCTCGTTCTTGCAATTCCAGGCTCGATTCAACGATGGCCTGTCGGCGTCGAGCACTCTCTCGCCTGCCATCGAAGAATTCACCCGTTCCTTCGAATGCCAAAACGACGACTTCGATCGGCGACGCTGAATCTGGTGCGTTGGTGATCCCGTTCACCAGGGCTTCTTTCAAAAGGACAGCGCCGGCGAAGAGGACTTCACGCTTGTCGGCATAGTGGCGGAAAAAGGTGCGCTCCGTCACCCCGGCGCGCTCGGCGATCTCCGCCACGGTCGTGTTGTCGTACCCCCGCTCCCCGAACAGTGCGAGAGCGGCTTGTTCGAGCCTGCCCCGGCTATCGGGCTGCCAACGGGTCATCATCGAATGATAGTGGGTGATGACAGTCACTGACATAGATGGTACAGTGATGACAGTTACTGACATCAGTCCTGGAGCAACTCAAGCCGTGGACTGTCGAAGAAGTGGAGGTTCAATCATGCGCGTATTCGTAACCGGTGCTTCAGGATGGATTGGCTCGGCCGTGGTGCCCGAGCTCATTGCCAATGGCCATCAAGTCGTAGGACTCGCACGCTCCGATGCGTCTGCTGCCGCCCTCAGCGCGGCCGGAGCTGAAGTGCATCGGGGATCGCTGCATGATGTCGCCAGCCTTCGCGCTGGGGCAGAGAACTCCGACGGCGTGATCCACTTGGCCTTTAACCACGAGTCGGCCTTCTCGGGCGACTTTGCCGGCGCCGCTGATACTGATCGGCAGGTCGTCGAGGCCTTTGGCGGGGTCTTAGCCGGATCGGACCGCCCGTTCCTCATCGCCTCGGGGGTGCTGGGTTTGGCGTTGGGACAGGTGGCGACCGAGCACGATGGCATCAGTCCCGATGGTTCCGTGTTGCCCATGGGTGGAGGACCACTTACGAGGATGGGCACCGCCCAACTCACGATCAACTTGGCGGAGAAAGGCATCCGATCCTCCGCCGTGAGACTTCCGCCGACTTGTCATGGCGACGGGGACAACGGCTTCATGGCCACTCTGGTGAACATCGCCCGTGAGAAAGGCGTCTCTGGTTACATCGGGGATGGATCCAACCGCTGGCCCGCCACCCATCGACTCGATGTCGCCCACTTCTTTGCGTTGGCACTCGACCACGCGCCGGCCGGCTCTGCCCTCCATGCCGTCGCCGAAGAGGGCGTACCCATCCGCCAAGTGGCTGAGGTCATCGGTCGGCACCTCAACGTGCCGGTGGCTCCGATTGCTCCCGAAGATGCAGCCCAACACTTCGGATTCCTCTCCGTTTTCATCGGTTTTGACTCACCTGCTTCCAGCGATATCAGTCGGAAGCTGCTCGACTGGGAGCCCACCCGTCCTGGGTTGGTCGCCGACATGGACGAGGGCCACTACTTCGATGGCACGGCAGAAGCCGTCGTGAGTTCCTAGTTTGGGCTGATCGGCAGCGCCCGGGCCCAACGTTGGGCCCACCTGTCGAGCGGTTCGATGGCCTGGCCGAGCTCGAGCCCGAGTTGGGTGAGTTCGTACTCACGGTTCTCGCATTGACGTACAAGCCCGGCATCGCCGAGCTCGGCGAGTCGTTCGTACAGGACGCTGGACGACATGTCGCCGGTGTGCGTGCGCAGCGCTCGTGCTCCGAGTGGCCCGTCTCGTAACTCCCAGAGGATGCGCATTGACCATCGACGCCCGAGCAGGTCCAGCGCAGCCATGATCGGCCGCCCGGTGGTCGATCCTCGAACCTTGTGACCCGGTGTCGGAGTTGTCGGCACGATCCCCCTTGTATTTCGGATTCCGAAACATTATCGTCTGTTTCATGATTTCTGAATCCGAAACAATTGGTACCCGAATCGAGCCACTCACCGAGCCCTTTGAGCCCGAAATTGCGACCTTGCTCCAGGCGATGATGCCGGCCGGGGTCGACCCAATTGGGCTGTTCCGTGCCTTCGCCAAGAATCCAGGCATGACGAGGGCGATGCAGCCCTGGGGCCACCGTGAGCTCAGTCGAGAGCTCTCAGTGTCGCTGCGACAGCGCGAGATCGTTATTGATCGGACGTGCGCTCGTTGTGGCTGCGAATACGAATGGGGCGTGCACGTTGCGTTCTTTGCCGATCGGGCGCAGTTCACGCCAGCCCACGTGACCTCGCTGACATGGGGTGACGCGACCGACCCCTGTTGGGAGTTGGAGTCCGATCGATTGCTGATCCGGTTCGTGGACTCACTGCACGATCAGAGCGACATTGACGACGAATTGTGGACGATGCTTTCGCTGTACTTCGACCCCTGCCAGCTATTGGATCTCATGATGTTGTGTGGCTGGTATCACGCAATCAGCTTCACGGCTCGAGCGGGTCGGCTCTCAAACGAGCCGGGTGCTCCAACCTTTGCATCCGTGCGATGAGCACTGGTTTCCAGGATCAGGCCCGAGAAGAGGATGCGGTGATCGCCCCAGCTTGACCCCGTGAGCTGGGAGAATGTGGACTGAAGCGTAAGCCCTCTCGGACGTATATCTTGGTATCAAGATAATGTCGACGAGAGACGAGGCGAAGGTGACTGGGCCAACCATCATCTACACAAAGACCGATGAAGCGCCGGAACTGGCGACCTACTCCTTCTTTCCGATCATCAAGGCCTACGCCGCCACTGCTGGCGTACACGTGGAACTTCGAGACATATCCCTGTCCGGCCGTATCATCGCCAGCTTTCCCGATTACCTGGAGCCTGGACAGCAGATGAGCGACGCCCTGGGTGAATTGGGCGCCCTGGTGGATATGCCTGGGGCCAACATCATCAAGCTTCCGAATATCTCCGCTTCCAACCCGCAGCTGAAGGCGGCTATCGCCGAATTGCAGGCCAAGGGCTACGCCATACCGGATTTCCCGGAAGAGGCCAAGACCGACGAGGACAAAGACGTGCTGGCCCGCTACCGCAAGGTAATGGGCAGTGCCGTGAATCCCGTACTTCGCCAGGGGAATTCAGATCGACGGGCCCCTGCGTCGGTGAAGAACTACGCCCGGACGCATCCCCATCGGATGGGGGCGTGGTCGAGCGATTCGAAGACAAATGTCGCTCACATGGTGGCTGATGACTTCCGCTCCACCGAGCGATCGGCCGTGATCGATGGCCCAGGATCGTTGCGACTTGAGCTGGCCACAGCCAGTGGTGACGTCATTGTGCTCCGAGATCAGGTTCCCGTACTCAGTGGCGAGGTCGTGGACGCCTCGGTCATGCGCGTCGCCGCCCTTCAGGATTTTTTCAAAGCGCAGGTAGCTCGGGCGAAGGCCGAAGGCGTGTTGTTCTCGGTCCACCTGAAGGCCACCATGATGAAGATTTCCGACCCAATCATTTTCGGTCATGCGGTGCGAGCTTTCTTTCCCGAAACCTTCGCCCGTTACGGCGACGCCATTGTTGAAGCTGGGCTCACCCCCAACGAAGGATTGGGAGCGGTGCTGAAGGGGCTCGAGTCAAATTGTTGATGGAGCGGAAATCCAGGCGTCGTTTGCCGACGAGCTGGCGAAAGGTCCGGAGCTGGCCATGGTCGATTCCGACCGGGGCATTACGAACTTGCACGTGCCGAGCGACGTCATCGTCGATGCCTCCATGCCAGCCATGATCCGGCAGTCGGGCCACATGTGGGGACCAGACGGAGAAGAGGCGGACACGCTGGCCGTCATTCCAGACAGCAGTTACGCCGGGATATATCAGGTCGTTCTCGATGATTGCCGGGCCTACGGAGCGTTTGACCCTTCCACCATGGGTTCCGTGCCCAACGTAGGGCTCATGGCCCAAGCCGCTGAGGAGTACGGGAGTCACGACAAGACATTTGAAATCGCAGCCGATGGCACGGTCCGGGTGGTCGATGGTGCAGGCACCATTGTGTTGGAACAGCCGGTCAAGACGGGTGACATCTTCCGCATGTGCCAAACCAAGGACATCCCGATTCAGGACTGGGTCAAGCTGGCCGTGTCACGGGCCCGCGCCACCGGGGTCCCTGCAGTGTTTTGGCTCGACGAGGGCCGAGCCCATGACGCACTGCTCATTGAGAAGGTGGCGACGTACCTAGCCGAGCACGACGTTGATGGCCTTCAGATTGAAATCATGTCGCCAGAACAGGCGATCGCTTTTTCTCTTGATCGGATTCGGCGCGGCGAGGACACAATTTCGGTCACCGGCAACGTGTTGCGGGACTATCTCACCGACCTTTTCCCGATTCTCGAACTGGGTACCAGTGCCAAGATGTTGTCGGTCGTCCCACTCCTGGCGGGTGGGGGATTGTTCGAGACAGGCGCCGGAGGTTCGGCACCCAAGCATGCCCAACAGCTCACCAAGGAGAACTATCTCCGCTGGGACAGCCTGGGTGAATTCCTGGCCCTCGCCGTCAGTTTTGAGCACCTGGCCCAAAGCACCGGCAATGCCCGGGCTCAGATATTGGCCGACACGTTGGACAGAGCGACCGGCACCTTTCTTGACGAAGACAGGTCACCCAGCCGCAAGCTCGGCGGCATCGACAATCGAGGGAGCCACTTCTACCTCTCGCTCTATTGGGCGCAGGAGTTAGCCGCCCAGACTGACGATCTGGAACTAGCCCAAGCCTTCGCTGGTCTGGCCGACACATTGGCCACCCAGGAGCAGGTCATTGTCGAGGAGCTGATATCCGTGCAGGGATCCCCGGCCGACGTCGGTGGGTACTACCGACTTGATGACCAGATGGCCACCGAGGTGATGCGGCCCTCGGCCACCTTTAACGCCGCCATCGATTCATTCGTTTAGGGAGGTCCA
The DNA here is from genome assembly GCA_963730785.1 of uncultured Acidimicrobiaceae bacterium. Taxonomy (GTDB): domain Bacteria; phylum Actinomycetota; class Acidimicrobiia; order Acidimicrobiales; family RAAP-2; genus Bog-473. The sequence goes on along the minus strand of CAVSTF010000015.1, from coordinate 574,155 downwards.
CTTTCGGATTCAGTCCATGGGTTGGCGGGCCATGGTCCATTGGCTCCGACCGCCGAGAACCCAACCGATGAGTGCGGCGAACAGCGGCATGGCGATCAAGATCACGAGGATGTCCTTGATCGGAATGTTCCCAAGTGAGCCAATGCCCCCATTGTTTGAATTGTTGGCTAAGAATCCAAGGACGCCCACGTAGGCCGCCACGGTTCCAAGTATCCCGCCGAGGAGGCCGAGGCCTCCAGCGGTGACCGCGGTCAGCCAGCGCCTGGTTGAACTACTCGCGCCGGTGGCGGCCAATGTCCGGAGGTCACCGGCCGTTTCGCTGCGGATGAGTCCGACCGACATGCCCAGTATGCCCAAGGCGAGCGCGATGCCGAACAGCGTGGCCCAGTTGGTGATCTCACTCGACGACGGTGCGCTGTTCTTGGTCTCCAAGCTCAAGCCGGCGGCCGCGGCAGCGACACGGGCATTCGAAATCTGAGCCGCCGTCGGTGGTGTCGCTGTCTCAATAAACCATCCCGCCAACGATGTCTGCATGTGGTACTTGTGGACCGCGTATTCGGTGAAGACGGTATTGGGTGCCGACGTACCGGATGGGAGGGCGGCGTCCTCCTGGATCGGAGGGTTGTCGATGCAGCCATTGCTGACGGAGCAGCCGGAGGTCGACTGACTCGGACCTTGCTTGCTGTTGCCATCAAAGGTGAACAGAAGTCCCGCCGTTCCCGGCAGACCGGGTCGGGCTGAGATTAAGTCTGCTCCGGTGCTCACCTGTGAAGGTGCGATGCCGAACGCCTTCAGCAACGGCGTCGTCCCCACGTAGATCTGGCCGGACCAGTTGCGCCCCTGCCCGACGTGGTGGAGTCCGCCCGTGGCGTTTTCGAGTGTTACGAAATGAGTGGCGCCCAGTGCAGTTGCAATTTTCTTGGCGTCTTGCGCAGTGACGGTCGCGCTGATCTTCGGGCTGGTGACCGCGGGCGCCACATGGCGTTGACCGTTTGGTCCGACAACGACCGCGCCCGGCGGGGGCGGAGTATTCGCGTACAACACGACCTGGTTCGAGGCCACGTTCGGTCCGGCGTAATCCAAGACGTTGCCGTACCGGGCGGAGGCAACCAGCACGATGATCATGGCCACCATGACGCCGAGGCTGATGGCGGCGAGCGCTGAACCCGAGCGGGCCCGGTAACGAGCGAGGTCCCGTAATGCGATGCGAGTGGCGATAGGGGCGCGCCGCCCGACGAGGGCTAGCGCCGAGAGAGCGAAGGGCGACAACAAGATGATGCCGGGAATCAGCATGATCAGGCCCAGGAGCAACTCGGGGGTCCTGGGCTGGAAGCCGCTGCCCCCGCCCGCATAGGCCAGGGCCAAGAATGCGATCCCCAGACAGACAATCCCGGGCAGGGCAGATCGCCGGATCTGCTTCGGAGGGGCCGGCCGACCGGCCAGGGCGGTCACGACGGGGATCTTCCCGATGGCCTTGGCCGGGCGGGACGCGGCGAAATAGGTCGAGACCACGGCCAGGACCAGCGCCAGGACGACCACGGACCACGGAAGCGCGAACATCGCGATCTCATGGTGAGCACTGGACTCAAGGCTGGGCCGGTAGATCAGCCAGCCCGCCAGTCCGAGGACTCCACCGACGACCGCCCCGACCACTCCGACGACCACGCCATTGGCTCGTACCACCATGCCGACATTCCGGTCGGTGGCGCCCAGCGATTGGAGCATGCCGAGCGAACGCATTCTGCGCTGGGCCATGACGGTAAATCCACCAATTGAGACCAGTGCGATGAGCAACATGCCCAGCACCAACACGGCGATCGAGATGGTCTGCGGGTTGAGCGCATTCGATGCGTTGAGCGAATTTGGTGTCTCAATGTTGAAGCCCTTGACGGCTGACGGCGGTAGCCCATGGGCGTCAAAGAGAACCGAGACCTGGGTGGGGGAGTGGACCTGGCCCGGTGGGACCAGCGCGAACTCATCGAGCAGGCTCTCTGGGTTTTGGACGATGCCGACCACGTGACGCTCGGTGCCGTTCTGATTCCATATCGAACCAATTCTTAGATGGAAGGTGGAGGCCAATACCCCGGTCACCGCCACTTGATTGGCGGAACTGGGAAAGTGGCCGGAGAGCAGCTGCAACATCGGCTGACCGAAGGCACCGTGCGAATTTTGGGCCCGGAGGTTGTAGGTGGCGATCGAACCGGGAATCGTGATCGATTGGTTCTCAATGATGTCGACGGTTCCGAATCGCTGCTGCAGTGTGGCGAGTTGGCTGGTCAGGTGCGTGTCGGGCGTCTGCAGCGACACCATGTCCTGCGCCGTACCGAACCCCGTGTTGATCGGCGGTGGCGTATTCCTCGCCACCGTGGCGCCGATGATGGTCGCCGCCACGGCCACGATGATCAGCGCCAGGATGAGGATTTGCTGACGCCATTCCCGGACAAAGAGACGTCGGGCCCAACGAAACATGGCGAGGCGGGCGGGGACACCACCGCTGCCGCTACTGAGCACGGGAGCGGTCGGGCGATCCAAGAGGGTCGTACTCATCAGCTCTGCGCCGACTCCAAGAGGGACTCGGGGCCGACCCGAGGCTGGGTCTGATCAACCACACGACCATCACGAAGGAAGACCACCCGGTCAGCCCAGGAAGCCAGTTGCGCGTCATGGGTCACCACCACGGCGGCGACGCCTCTCTTGCAGGCGGCCAGTATCAACCGCATGACGGCTTCACCATTGGTGGAATCGAGCGCACCCGAGGGTTCGTCGGCCAACAGGAGCTTGCGATTCCCGACCACGGCGCGGGCGATCGACACGCGCTGGCGTTCACCGCCCGAGAGCTGGTCGGGGTAATGGCCAGCCCGGTCAACCAGGCCAAGCTCCTCGAGCGCCGTCATGCCGGCGACGCGGGCCTTCTTGGCCGAGACACCATCAAGTTCAAGCGGGAGGGAGACGTTCTCCACCGCACTCAGTCCAGCCAGCAGGTTGTAGTCCTGGAAGACGTAGCCGATGGATTGACGTCGCAGTCGGGACTTGTCGTTGCGCGACATGGTCGAGAGCGACCGACCCCCAACGAATACCTCGCCCGCACTTGGCTCTTCCAGGCTGCCGGCGATGGTGAGGAGCGTGCTCTTGCCCGATCCACTGGCGCCCATAACGGCCACCAGTGCACCTTCGTCGACCGAAAGGTCGATGCCAACGAGTGCGTGTACTTGAGTCGTCTCCGTTCCGTACGACTTGGAGACACCCTTCAATTCGAGATAGCTCATTGTTGAATTCCCACTTTCCGTCGAGGTTTGGGCATGGGTAGTCCGGCTTCTTTTGGCGGTTCGAGCGCGGCGCGCTTGAGGCGACCGTCGGCCATGTCGAGCCACCTGATGACCGAGTCGAGGCGGAACAATTCGGCATCGACGACCAACGCGAACGAGAGATCGAGGTTCGACTCGTCCTCCTTGAGGCGGGTCCATTGCTGCATCAGTTGGACCAGATAGCGCCGATGGGTCTGGATCACCTCGGCCACGTCGACCCCGGGTAGTCGGATAGCGACCAAGACCTTTATGACCAGTTCATCGCGCGGTGGTGAACTGAGGTCGGGTGGAGTCCGGAGCCAGCTCGCAAGCTCCGTTTCACCGCTCTCGGTGATGTGGAAACCCTTCTGGGGGCCATCGTCATCGGTGTCATCCGACTGCACCAAGCCATCCCGTTCGAGCCGCTGCAGCGTGGTGTAGACCTGCCCCACGTTGAGGGGCCACACTTCGCCGGTGCGCGCTTCGAATTCCTGCCGGAGCTGCAGCCCGTACTTGGGACCCTCGCTGAGCAGGGCCAATAGGGCATGTCGGACGCTCATCGCTGTGTGTCGCTCAGTTGCATACTGAGTATATTACTGGTGAAACTCCAGATTACAAGGGGGCAAACCCCCATCTTGGGCGGGGAGCTAGCCGGGGTATGTCGCCCTAAGCCGAATGGACGCGTCTGAGGCGCCGGCCAAGGACACCTGTCAGCAGACTGGTGATGACCACAGCCGGAAGAAGGACGGCGCGCAGGTGCTGACATCGGAAGCCGGACATTTTCAGGCGGTCACATCCCGCTTGACGAACGTCACCGCGGCGGCGGCGCCCAACACCGACAGGTAAATAAGGCTCATCAGGAGCGAGCGAGAAAAACTGGATGAGGTTGTGCCCCCCTGGCCCAAATCAGTGAGGAGTTGACCCGGCAACCATCGTTTTGTTCCTGGGAAAATCCGCTCGATCAGCATCTCGATTGGCAACAGGTAGGCGACACCGACAATCACCGCGAAGACGGAAGATTTCAGGAAGAGACCGGCGACCATTCCCAAGGTGGCAAATCCGGCCGAGGCCAGGAGTAGTTCTCCCAGGGCACGAAGCAGGTCGCCCATGCCGGTTCTGCTGAACCAGGCATTGACCGGCACGTGCCGCACGTGTGCCAATACGACGTCGACGCAGCCCGTCAGTACTGCCGCCACCACGACGGCAGAAATGATGAAGGACACGACAGCGAGATACTTGCCGGCGAGTAGTCGGGTGCGCCGGGGCTGACGGACCAACAGCTGACGCAACGTCCCCAAGCTGTATTCGGATGCCATCTGAGATGCGGCCAGCCCAAACGCCACAATGCCCAGCAGAATGAGAGCGAATTCCAGTCCGTGAATGAGTCCATTCGGTTCCGCCAATTGCTGCAGACTTGGCAAGCCGGCTCTTCCTCCACCCACGGGAGCGGCCTGGGAGAACGTCAGCACGCTGAAGAGCGACGCGGCGAGTGTGAGCCCACCGAAGGTTCCGAACAAGAGACCTCGACGCCGGAGCTTGATCCACTCACTTCGGAAGGCAGAAGCGATCACTTGATACCTCCGAGTGCCGGGGCGGTCATGGTGTCTCGGGAGTGAGTCCCGGTCAGATCGAAAAATGCTTCTTCAAGTGAGCGTGTGCGTTCGGAGAGGTGAGCCAAGGCGATGTCGTGGCTCATGGCCATTCGATTGAGGACAGACCCAGCTTCGGGCGGAGCCTGAACCACAATCGCCGAGAGGCCAGGCATCAGTTCTTCCGTCCGAGCCGTAAAGCCATTGTCCCGGACCAACTTCAAGAGCGACGCGACCTCTGATTCCTTCTCGGGTCGGATGACGAGTTCCTGATTCTGGGTGGCGCGAAGTCCGGCGACCGCACCCTGGAACACGGTTCGACCCTGGCTGATCATGACGAGGTGATCGCAAATATGTTCAATTTCGGCCAGCAGGTGACTGGAAATGAAGATGGCGATCCCATCTTCCGCCAGCGATCGAATCAACTCTCGCATCTCGACAATGCCGGCCGGATCGAGCCCATTGGTCGGCTCGTCCAAAATAAGGAGTTCGGGTGATGGCAGCAATGCGGCCGCCAAACCCAGGCGCTGCTTCATGCCCAGCGAATACGTTCGATAGGGATCGACGGAACGCTCCAACAGACCAACCCGCGACAGCACCGTACTGACCATTTCGCGCCGAATGTCTCCCAGCCGAGCCAGTAGGAGGAGATTGTCGCGCCCGCTCAAGGAGGGATAGAAGGCAGGAGATTCGATGAGTGCGCCGACCTTGTGCAGGTAGGTTTCTGGACGCTCCAAGTCGCCACCCAATATTGAGCCCGACCCGGAGGTGGGACGAATCAATCCGAGGAGCATACGAATGGTGGTGGTCTTGCCCGCTCCGTTGGGGCCGACGAATCCGCAGACCGACCCAGCTGGAATCACCAGGTCAAGTCGGTCCACCACTGTTCGCTCGCCAAACCGCTTCGTGAGGCCCACGGCGTTGACGGCGAGCGATTGCTCTTGCGCAGAGGTTGGGATTGACATGTCTTCGAAGCTAAGTGGCTTGGTGCTCGAAGAGAACCGGCTGAGGGGATGATTCAGCATGTCCCCAATCATCCTTAGGGATGATTCGCCGATTCCTCGTGAGGCGATAGGCATGGGGTGTGAATGGTGCGACGACCGGGAGTCCAAGGGCGCCAGGAGTAGAATTCCCACCACCGGGAGTGAAGGGTCACCGTATGTCCACAGGCGACGAGCACAGCCTTTCGTGGTGGCAGAGGCTCCGCGCCAAGGCCGACACACCAGTGCCTCGCGAGTCCACACAATCGGCAGATGGTGTGTGGCGATTGTGGAACGTGCTGCGGAACTTCGATCAGCGGTTCTCCTTTTGGGTCGACACCGCCATCAGTCTTTTCTTCTTTGCCCTATTTGCCAGCTCCATTCTGGTTGGTGGACACCTTCGCTATGAACTGCCGTTCACCGCTGGTCTCACCTTTCCGTTGATGTTTCGGCGTCGTGCCCCACTCGGCGTCTTCGCCGTGATGTCAATCGTGGCTTTCATCCAGTGGACAGTGACCGGGCCTCTCGTGGCGGATGCCGCCCTCTTGCTGGCGTTGTACACGGTCGCAGTGGCGTCTGATCGTCTGTCCACTGCGGTGGCGGTCATCACCATAGAGATGGGCATTGTGTTGGCGACCGTTCGATGGGCACCGGTCGGAGGTCATTTGAAGTCGGTGGTATTCCTGACCGGCATGATGTCGGCTGCTTTGTTTGCCGGCGTCGTCGTTCGAGCACTCAGCAATCAGTTGGACTGGTTGGCCGAACGGGCAAGTCGTCTTGAACGCGAGCGGGACCAGCAGGCGTTTATCGCCGCCGCCGCCGAACGGTCTCGGATCGCCCGGGAAATGCATGACGTGGTGTCACACAACATTCAAGTCATGGTGACACTGGCCGATGGAGCAGCCATCGCACAGCAATCCAATCCGAAACGAGCGGCCGAAGCGATGTTGGAAGTATCAGGTACCGGTCGCCAGGCTCTGGCGGATATGCGTCGGATGTTGGGCCTGCTTCGGTATCAGGAGGTTGATAGCACGACGGCCATTGATCCGAAGAGCGGCCAGGCCGCGCTGGCACCGCAGCCGGGACTCAAGGATCTCGACTCGCTGGTGGATCGTGTGCGCTCCACCGGTCTCGACGTCCTGTTGCAGGTCTGTGGCGACCCCTTCCCTCTCTCTGAGGCAGCGGAATTGACGATCTATCGAATCGTCCAGGAAGCGCTCACCAACGTGCTCAAGCACGCAGGTTCACCGAATTGCGCCCAGGTTCTCGTGATGTATCGGGGATCCGATGTGTCGGTATCGATTACCGATGACGGATCGCTGGGAACCGTTGTTGGGGGCACAGAGCAGCTCGGTGAGCCCGGAGGACATGGGCTGGCCGGTATGACCGAACGTGCCGCCGCATTTGGGGGTTCATTTTCAGCCGGTCCGGTCATCGGCGGAGGATGGAACGTCACTGTGACGCTGCCAGGATCACATTCGGCGGTTCCAGCATGACCATCCGGGTGGTGCTGGCTGACGACCAGGCCCTGCTCCGTAAGGGATTCCGGATGATCCTGGAGGCAGAGGAGGACATGGTGGTCGTCGGTGAAGCGGCCGACGGACACGATGCCGTGCGCCTGGTGGGCTTATACGCGCCCGATGTCGTTCTCATGGATATCCGCATGCCTGAACTTGACGGCATTGAAGCAACGCGGGCCATTACCGCACTCAGTTCTTCAACTCGAGTGTTGGTGCTCACTACGTTCGACCTAGATGAATACGCCTTCAGTGCTCTGCGGGCGGGTGCCAGCGGCTTCTTGCTCAAAGATGTGCCACCACATGAACTCATTCAATCGATTCGAATTGTTGCCAGCGGCGATGCCGTCGTGTCGCCCCGCATCACTCGACGCCTTCTTGAGGAGTACGTCGACCAGTTTCCTGGCCCGGAAGCGAGCGCGGAAGCGGAGGCCGTGCTCGCTCAACTCAGCGATCGGGAGCGGGAAGTGCTCCTGGCGGTGGCCGATGGCCTCTCCAATGCCGAAATCGCCGAACGACTCTTCGTCTCTGAGGCAACGGTGAAATCGCATGTCGGCAAAATGCTGTCCAAGCTCGGTCTCCGCGACCGCGTGCAGGCAGTCGTACTGGCCTATCAACGCGGCCTGGTACATCCCTCGTAAGCGCTCCGGCTCAATGGCCCAACAATTATTTCTCTCTCAGCGGGTGCAGTAGACATCTGGCCGTGACGCCTGGCCCAATCATTGAGATCCATGAGGCTGACGATGAGCGCCTACTTGAGTACCGCGATTTGAACGACGCGGCCGTCAGCCGGCGTATGGCGGAGGAGGGGGGATGCTTCATCGTTGAAGGGAGGGTGTCCGTCACCCAGCTGTTGCGGTCGGATTACTCGGTTCGATCACTCCTCGTTGACGATCATCAGCTCACGTTGGCTGCCCCCTTGGTGGAAGGTGTGCAAGCTCAAGGCGCGCCGGTATATGTGGCTTCCCGCTCCGTGGTTGCCCGGACCATCGGATTCGATCTTCATCGAGGTGTCGTCGCGGTGGCCAACCGACCAGCGCCCCTTGACCCGGCGGTGGTGATCAGGCGGGCACAGGCCAACGAGTCGCCGCCGCTCATCGCCGTACTTGAGGATCTCAATGACCACGAAAATATCGGATCTCTCTTCCGCAACGCCGCTGCGTTTGGGGTCTCTGGGGTGTTGCTCAGTCCATCCTGCGCTGATCCGCTCTATCGGCGGTCGATCCGTGTCTCAGTCGGTCTTGTCCTACAGGTCCCATTTGCCCGAGCCACTCGGTGGCCCGAAACCTTGAACGATCTTCGGCGAGGTGGTTTTCTCGTCGTCGCCCTGGTACCTCATCCGGACCAAGGTGTCAGCGGTGAGCGCCGATCAATGTCAATTGCGCAGCTCCATGAGCAGCTCTCGCGGCGTCGCCAGCCAGTGGCCGTTCTATTGGGAGCTGAAGGGAACGGGTTGTCGATCGCGGCCCAGCAGGCGGCCGATGTGTTGGTCAATATCCCAATGGCTGCAGGTGTCGACTCGTTGAATGTGGCGACGGCCGCCGCCGTGGTCTTTCATCAAATTGCCGGACTGTAAGGACTACCTCGAAAGAGCAGCGTCGGATTGGTGCGAAGTCACGACCACTGGCATGACGAAGCGTTCAATCATTTCGCGTTCCTCTCGTTCATCACTTCCCGGAAGGAGAAGCAACGACAAGATGATGCGCACCACCCAGTTGGCTTGAGCTGAACTGTCCGATCCACCTATTGGGAGGAGCGATGCCGTAAGTGACGCCAGAAGGGGCGATGCGCCGGCCAGTTCCATGGTGGCGACACCATCCTCGCTCGTGAACCATGCCGAGAGCAGGGGATTGTCCCTCACTCCCTGCAACGAGTTGAGAACGGCCTCGACCAACTTTTGACCCGGATCCCCGATGTCCTTGATGGCCGCGGCGACCGTCAGACCGAGCTGCCGTGCTTCTCGATGCATGAAGGCTTGGCGAAGCGCGTCACGATCACTGAAGTACCGATACACCGTGGGGCGAGAGCAGCCCGCCTCCCGGGCGATGTCGCCGATTGATGTTCGGGCGATGCCCTGGCGGGCGAAGCATTTGCCGGCTGCATCGAGAATCCGGTCGGCGGCGACCGCCGCCTGATTGCCCACCAACCAGTGTTCTGTCATGCCGTGTCGCCCGGATCAAATGGAAGCGATTCGTACCAGCGCACAAAGTGTCCCGGCGCGAACCGACCAGCCTCCGGATCAACCTCAAAGCGAGGACAACGGGCCAGCAATTCTTCCAACGTGACTCGTCCCATCAGTCGCGCCGCGGCAGCACCAATGCAGTGATGCGGTCCATACCCGAAGGAGAGAATCCGGCGGGGCGAACGCAAGACATTGAGTTCTTCAGCGTCGTCCCCGAATTCGCGTTCGTCCCGGTTGGCTGCTCCGTAGAGCAGCAAGACCTTGCGGTCTTTGGGAATGGATACCCCGTTGACAGTGACCTCTCGAGTGCTCGTGCGCGCCAGACCCTGCACCGGTGAAGTGAGACGGAGGAGTTCATCGACGGCGCCGCGAATGAGACCGGGTCGAGCAATCAACATGTCTCTCTGTTCCCGATGACCGGCCAGGAGTTCAAGGCCGCCGCTGAGGAGACCGGTGGTGGTGTCATTGCCGCCCGTCACCATGGTGAAGGCAAAGCCAAGTATTTGCAGTGCCGTTACCCCGCTGTCCCCACTGGCCTGTACGAGGTCCGAAATGGTGTCGTCCCCCGGATCGGTGCGGCGGCGCTCAATGAGGTCCGAGAAAAAGGCAAAGAGTTCGCCCACACTTGTTGCCGCGAGCATCGGATCCCCAAGTGCATTCGCTCCGACAATGCCATTGCTCCATCCATCGAACCGATCGCGGTCCTCCGGTGGCACACCGAGGTATTTCCCGACAATGAAACTGGGCAGCGGTTTGAGGAGGTCGGCCACGACGTCGCCGCCACCCTGTGATCGAAGTCGCTCTATCCGCTCCACCACGAAGGAGCGCACCTCGGGTTCAAAGGTCTCGACGTGCCGTGGGGTGAAGCCTCTCGAGACCAGCCGTCGAAAGAACGTGTGGTCGGGCGGGTCGAGAAACACCATCGGCGCGATTTCGTCGAGGCCAGCCTTTTCCAGTTCGTTGTATTCGAACGTCAGACCCTTGGTTGAGGTGAACGTCGTGGTGTCCCGGACGGCATCAAAGATGTCGCCAAATCGGGACAAGACCCAGTAATCGCGTGATTCAACGTGGTGCACGGGATCGTGGTCCCGCAACGCTCGATACATCTGAAAGGGGTCTCGCCATCCGTCCCCGGTCACCGGCACGAATTGGGCGTCCGCCCCCACTGGCCCGACTTTGGAGGTGAGTGTCATTTTATTCAATTGATAATGGAACGTTACAAATATGTCAATATGTAAATGTCCGGCACCTCCTCCTTAAGGATGAATTTTGACGTCCGAATTCATCCTTAGGACGAGAATCTCCAGGTTTTCGGTGCCCGTAGGCTTGGCGGTTCAGTTCTCAGAAAGGTCCTCACCTAGTGGCAGAGAATTCGGGACATTCCCGCGATGAGGGCCCGGTGCCGCTGCTTGGTCGCCTGTTCCCACTACCCGTGGCAGCCAAAGTGCCCGAAATCATCTTTCTTTTCTGGGTCGTCAAGATCCTCACCACGGCTGGCGGCGAGGCCACCTCTGACTACCTGAAGATTTACGGGAACATTGGCGGAGGCGGCGCAGAGGTTCTCGTCTTTGTCGTTGGGCTTGTCCTTCAGTTCGGAACCCGCAAATACCGAGCCTTCGCCTACTGGTTCTTGGCCTTCGCGATTGCCATCTTTGGCACCGGCGTGGCTGACTTTTTGCACCTCGACGTTGGAATTTCGTACGCCGGCACAACGGTGTTGTGGGCGGTAGTGCTCATCGCCGTCTTCTGGCTCTGGTATCGAAGCGAGGGCACCCTCTCTATCCATAGTGTGACGACGCAACGGCGTGAATGTTTCTATTGGGCCACCGTCTTTGCCACCTTCGCTCTTGGCACCGCACTCGGTGATTTCACGGCGACCGAGCTCAACCTGGGCTTTTTGGATTCGGGGATTCTCTTTGGCGTCCTCATTCTGATTCCGGCTTTGGCATGGTGGAAGTTCGGCTTGAACGAGATCACGGCCTTCTGGATGGCTTACGTGGTTACCCGCCCACTGGGTGCATCGTTCGCCGATTACCTCAGCAAGCCCCACAACCTCAGCGGCGCCAACTTCGGTGATCGGCAGACTGCTGACGTATTCGCTCTGGCCGTCATCGCCCTCGTCATCTATCTCTCCATTGCTCGTCCTGATATTCAGCCTGCGATGGCCGATGAAGTGGAATCTGGCGGTACCCCGGTCACCGAGTGAAGTCACGACTCTGACTGGTACCTCAATCCGGTCGTAATGTGCTGAGGGCATGGACCCAGGCGATCTGCACATCAGCAATGCTCGAGTCGAGGGACACGAGGGCATGGTTGATCTGCTGGCCCAAAATGGCCGGTGGACCCGTATTGGTAAGGACATCCACGCCGACGGCACTCCCTCGGTCGATGCCAATGGGTGTCTGGTCTGTCCGCCATTAGTTGACTGCCATTTGCATCTTGATGCCTCCCTCACCGCGGGGCGGCCCAGATTCAATGAGTCGGGCACCCTCATTGAGGGCATTCATGTGTGGGGTGAGCTCAAGGAGAGCTTGACCGAGGAAGACGTTTACCAACGGGCCAAGGAAGTAGTCGAATGGTCGGTCGCCCAAGGGACGCTGTATATCCGGGCGCATGCCGATGTGTCAGCCAAGAACGAGGCACCCCTTCGTGGTTTGCTCCGGGTGCGCGACGAAATGGCCGATCTGGTCACGATGCAAGTGACTGCGTTCCCTCAGGACGGCATCTATTCCGATCCCCGAAACGAGGCATTGCTGGAGCGTTCACTCCAGCTCGGCGCTGATTGTGTGGGTGGCATTCCTCATTACGAACCCACCAGCGAACTGGGATTGGCCGAAGTACATCGGGTATTCGACCTGGCCAAGCAGTACCACCGACGGATTGATGTGCATTGTGACGAAACGGATGATCCGAACTCACGATTCCTTGAGGTCATGGCCCACAACACCGGTGCCTACGACATGGCCGGACGGGTTACCGCCAGCCACTGCACGGCCATGGGTTCGTATGAGCCGTACTACTCATCGAAGCTGCTGGGGTTCCTGCAGCGCTCAGGCATCAACATGGTGGTCAATCCGTTTGCCAACTCGCTGATACAGGGCCGTCTCGACCCCTATCCCAAGCGCCGTGGTTTTGCTCAGCTCAAAGAGCTCTTGGCCAGTGGCGTCAACGTCTCGCTGGGCAACGACGTGATCATGGATCCGTGGTATCTGATGGGTCGGGCCGATCTGATCCAGGCCGCTTCACTGGCCTTGCATTTCACGTATATGAGTGGTCGGGACGAAATCCCCGAAATGCTTCGCTGTGCGACAACGCGCGGTGCCATCACGTTGGGCGTGCAGGATGACTACGGATTGGCAGAAGGGAAACCGGCCGACTGTGTCATCTTCGATGCGCCGGATCCCATTGAGGTCCTCCGGCTCAATCCGGCCCGTCGATACGTGATCCGCCGGGGCAACGTCATCGCCACCACCGAACCGGCGCGGTCATTGCTCCTTGGACGCGAGGTGACGTTCCGTCCCAGAGAGAGGTAGTGGTCTGATTAGACCGGCACCGGTACGGCCACGGCAGAGATCCCTTCCGCCGATACCAGATTGTGTTCTGCCGAGTTCCGACCAGGGAGCAGGCGATAGGCCGCCAGCGCACCCACAACGGCTACGCCGGCGCCGGCGATGCAGGCCACTTTGAGTCCACTGCCAAAGGCTGAAAAGGCGGCGTTGCTCAATACTGGCTGCACCTGATGGGGCGCCCGGGCGATGACAGCCAGTGCAGCTGCCATCGACTGGTGGGCTTCCTGCTTAGGTCCGGCCGGAATCGGGTAGCGGCCGAACGTCCGAATGATGCGGGGTGCGTAGGCCGATGCGAATATCGATCCGAAGACGGCCACACCGAGCGTGCCGCCGAGTTCACGGGTTGTGTTGTTCACGGCAGCGCCCGACCCAAGTTGGTCGGCGGCCAGCGAACCCATCACGGCTTCGGTTGCCGGTGCGGTGATGGACGAAAGCCCCAGCGCCAAGAGCACCATGGCGATGATGATCGGTCCGAAGAAGCTGGCTTTGGGCGTTGACGTGAACCCGGCCATGAGCAGTCCACCCCCCATAAGTAAGAGGCCTGTGCCCACCACCAGACGTGAACCCACCCGAAGAGCAACGACGGCGGCGATCGGGGTGAAGATGGCGGCGACTATGGCAAAGGGGAGCGTGTGGACGCCGGCGGAGAGTGTCGAATAGCCCTTGACGAACTGGAAGTACTGCGTGATCAGGAAGATGAAGCCGAACAGGCAGAAGAAGGCCACGGCAATTGAGAGTGCACCGCCGGTGAAGCGGGGAATCTTGAAGACGCGCACGTCCAAGAGTGGCTTCTCGGTGTGCAGTTCCAGCCTGGTGAAGACAGCCAGCAAGACAGCCGCGCCAGCGAAGCAGGCCAAGGTGCCGGCGGACGCCCAACCCCATTGAGGCCCCTCAATGATGGCGAAGACCAGCAAGGTGACGCCGGCGGTCGATACCAGGACACCCCGAGTATCGAAACGGTGGCGCACTTCGGCTGGCAGCTTGGGGATGAGTATCTGTCCGCCGATCAGCGTGATGATGACGATCGGCACATTGACCAAGAAGATCGATCCGTACCAGAAGTGCTCCAACAGTGCGCCACCGGTGATGGGGCCGAAGGCCACGGCTATTCCCGAGGTGGCGCCCCAGATGCCCAGCGCCTTCTGTCGTTCCGAAGGATCGGTGAAGATGCTGGTGAGGATGGCCAGGCTGGCCGGGAAGATGAAGGCGGCGGCGACACCCATGAGCGCCCGCGTGGTGATCAGGGTGCCGGTTGAATGGCACATGGCTGCGGCGGCCGAGAAGAGGCCGAAGAAGACCAGGCCGATCTGCATCACACCTTTGCGGCCCAGCCGATCGCCCACCCCGCCGCCGGCCAGCAGCAAGCCGGCGAAGGCCAGGCTGTAGGCATCGACGATCCATTGCAACGAGGTGATGGAGGCGCCCAGGTGACGGCTGAGGGTCGGCAGGGCCACGTTGACGATGGTGTTGTCGACCACCACGAGGAAGACCGACAGGCAGAGGATTGGGAGGATTAACCAGCGGCGATTGTGCCCGATTGCTGTCATGGGAGCTCCTATAGAACGCTGTACTATTGTTATAGTACGCTGTTCTTTAGTACGATGCAAGGGTGACTTCTACGCCTCGTGTGAGAACTCCGAGTGCCGGCATGGAGTCAGCGCTCCTGGATGCAGCAGCCGAGTTGCTGGAGCAGGAGGGCCCTGATGCGCTGTCGGTACGCCGCATTGCTGCTGCGGCCGGCGTGGCGCCGATGGGCGTCTACAACCACTTCGAGTCGAAGTTCGGCATTATCGATGCCCTGTTCATGCTGGGTTTCGAGCGCTTGAGCACTGCACTGGCCGACGTCAGGGCGATTCTTGACCCGTTGGATGCGTTGGTGGAGTCCGGCCGTCGCTACCGTGCCCTCGCGCTGGCCCAGCCGATGATGTACCAGCTCATGTTCCTCAAGCCTGTCCCCGGGTTCGAGCCGACCGAAGGGGCAATGATGGTGGCAGCTGGCGCGTTCGGCGGGCTCGAAGCGGCCGTCCGGCGAGCCATGGATGCCGGGCAGATCATTGAGGCGGACTCCACCCTGACGGCCCACATGTTGTGGGCCAATCACCACGGATGGGTGGCGTTAGAGCTGAGTGAGATCGGATTTATTGAGGATCAGGACGTGGGATTTGAGGCGTATTCAGCCGCGCTCCTCAGGGGTTTACGAACCCCCTTCTAGATAGTGAAGGCGAGGTTTTCGACCAATCGCCGTCCGAACTCGGAATCGCCTTCAACGCTGACATCCTGGCCAATGTGCGGGCTTCCCGCCTCGCGACCGCCGGTCAGGCGCAAGAACAGCATTGATGGAAGTTGCACGGTGACGGTGGGGGCGCCGCTGAGCTCATCGACCACGGCCGCTCGTTCGTTGACTTCAACCAGGAGATCGCGGGCCGCCGGTCCGGTGAGTACCAGTCGCACTCGGGCCCCTTCTGGCGCCTGCGCCCGCTTACCGACGATGAAGCCGAGCCCGGTCGTCACTTCATCGAGCGCAGAGGCCACATGGGTCACGTCCGGACGGTCGGGAGCGCCCACCGCAGCCCGCATGTCGTGCTCGTGCATAAAGCAGTCGAAGTGACGGATGCGCATGAATCGGCCATACGTCTCGTTCGGTCCAGCCGGGGTCCACGACGGAGCGTCAAAGTCGGCCTGCGTCATGTTGCGCAGCACGGCAATCCGGCGTCCAGTGACATCGGCGAAGCGAGCCAGTACTTCGGCCCCGGGTAGTGCCCGCAGGGAGTCGACCCACACCTCGTTGGCTTGACCGATGGCATTGCGCACGTGGGGTGGTTCGCCCACCTCAATCTCGGGGGTGGGCAGTTGCAGGAGCATCGACTCGGTACCGATCATGTGACCCAGGTTGTCGCGGACCGTCCAGCCGGGTAGGCAGCTGGGCGCATCCCAATCGGTTTCGGTCAGTGATTGACCAAACAAGGTGATGGCCTCGAATTCCTCGGACAGCAGTGTGGTCGTGGCATCGTGATCGACGATCGTGGGCACTATGGAGTCTCCTTTTGGACGCTGATCCAGTCGCGTCCGTCCAAGTAGGGCTGAAACGCAGCGGCAATGGCGGCAATGTCACTGCGTTGCTTCGGGCGCTGCAACTCGTAGACATGTGGGTAGTCGAGCCAACCGGTGACGAGTTCCCACAGGCGGATTGCTTCGTCGCCCATTGGGGGTTCGATCAAGACCGGACCAAAGAGCGCTTGGCCATCCTCGAAGACCAGCGTCGGTACGCCGAAGGCGCCCTTTGAGAGGACGAGATCGTGTTCGCGTTTGACTTCATCGCCCGTGGTGGGATCGGCAATGGCGGCCTCGACCGTGCCCGGGTCCAGTCCGAGTTCTTCGAGCAGGGCCGCCGCCACTTCGGGTCGGTGGGGCTTGCGCCCGTGCTCGTGGAGCGCTGAGCCCGCCGCCTGGTACCAGCGGTCCAGGAGATCCATGTCGGTTCGCCGAAGATAGGCACCGATACGCATCATCGACCACCCGTACGACCATTCCCGCTCCCATGGGTGCTTCTTCCCTTCCTCGCGGTTGACCTCCTCCAAGCTGAAAAACCGCCAGCCAATGGCCAGTCCCGTGAGTTCCCGCACCTCCCGGATCCACAGGGAAGTCTGATAGGCGTAAGGGCACATGATGTCGAAGTGGAAATCGACGGAACGATGTTCAGCGGACGCCATGTGGGTCTCCTCTCCTGGGGCGGTACATGGGGGTCACGGTAGTGGTGGGGGCAGAAATGTGCTGGCAAGCGAATTCTTGGAAATTTGTGTCGTATCGAGGCATCGGACTCCCTAGGGTGGCCGATAAATCCATAGATCGATCGGGCCGGCTCGCCGTATCTCTGGCAGCGGGGCCGACCAATGTCCAAAGGCCAGCACACCCTTGAGGCGGATGCATTGATATGACCGAAATCACCGACACCGAGTTACTCGACACACCAAGTGGGCGCAAGGTGCCCGATTGGGTCATCTTGTCCATTGCCTGCGTGGCTCAGTTCATGGTGGTCCTGGACGTCTCCATTGTGAACGTGGCCCTGCCATCGATCGGCCGTGACCTGCACTACAGCCCGACCGGGCTGCAGTGGGTGGTGAACGCGTACGTGCTGACCTTTGCCGGCTTCCTCTTGTTGGGTGGGCGAGCGGCGGATCTCTTCGGGCGTCGCCGGGTCTATATCTTCGGTCTGGGCCTCTTCACGGTGGCCAGCCTGGTCGGCGGGTTTGCGCAGGACTCGGCCTGGCTCACCACGGCCCGAGCCGTGCAGGGCATTGGCGGTGCCTTTTTGTCGCCGGCCACCCTCACCATCATCGTGACCACATTTTCCGGGGCCCGGATGGCCAAGGCGCTCGGCATCTGGAGTGCTGTTGCCGGCGCAGGGGGTGCTGCCGGTTCCATCCTGGGCGGCGTCCTCACTTCCGAGCTCTCCTGGCGCTGGGTGCTCTTCGTGAATATCCCGATCGGTGCTGCTGCGATTGCCGCCGCCTCGTTGTATCTGACCGAGCAACGTCGCCATGAGCGCGGTGCCAATGCCCCCAAGCTAGATATTGGAGGGGCCATCACGGTGACGGCCGGTTTGGGTGCGCTCATTTACGCCATCGTCGGTACCGATACCCACGCCTGGGGGTCGACGTACACGCTCTCCATCCTGGGCGTGGCTGCCGTTCTCTTGGCCATCTTCGTGTACCTCCAACTCAAGGTGGCTCACACGCCATTGGTCCCGTTCCGGTTGTTTCGATCCCGTTCGGTTACGGGTTCGAACATCGTGATGTTCCTGGTCGGTGCCGCCTTCTTCTCCATGTGGTACTTCCTCTCCCTCTATCTGCAGAACGTGCTGGGGTACGGCGCATTGAAGGCGGGCTTGGCGTTCTTTCCCATGGCGGCCACCATCATCATCGGGGCTCAGACCAGTTCGCGATTGCTCCCCAGAATCGGTGTGCGACCACTGCTCCTGGTCGGCACCGCACTGGCCACGGCCGGATTCATCTGGCTCACCCAGATTCACGACCACAGCAGCTACATCGGCCATGTCTTCGGGCCGGGATGCATCATTTCCCTGGCTCTTGGGCTGTTGTTCACGCCACTGGCCTCGGCGGCCACGACGGGCGTTGACTTCAGCGAAGCCGGTCTGGCTTCGGGCGTCCTCAATACGGCGCGGCAGATGGGGGGATCAGTAGGGCTGGCCGTACTCGCCACCATCGCCATCGATCGAACGCATTCGTTTCTCGGTGTGGGACATCCGTCGACCGACGCGGCGCTGACCGCCGGCTACGCCAGAGCCTTCGCTTGGGCCGCCGGATTGGGCCTGGTGGCTTTCATCTCATCCTTCATCGTTCCGTCCATCGGTCCGCGCCAGGCGCCCGAAGCAGAGCCGACGAGCGAGGCGCTGGTCGATGGAGAAGAGGGCGCATTGCCCGTCGTCGATCCGATTTCGCAAGGGTCCATTCGTCCCGAGCCGGCCTGACGCATGACGCCACCTGCCGAAGCCGAAGGAACCGCCGCCGTTTCGTTGGAGACATCCGCGCTCCTCAGCCGTCTGGGCGACGAGGTGTCACTGTGGAAGTTGGTGGTGACCGACGTTTCCAACGTTTCCCCCACCATGCGTCGCCTCACGTTCACCGCGCCGGGTTTGGCTGAGCTGTCGTACCAACCCGGACAGGATCTAATGATGGCCGTGCCCGGTCCGGATGGCGACACCTTCCGACGTCGCTACACCATCAGGAGTTTTGATCCGGCCACGCCGAGCATCGCCGTCGACATCGTGGTGCACGGGGATGGGCCGGGTGCGCAGTGGGCGAACTCCGCCGGACCGGGATCAGTCATCGAGGCCATTGGCCCGCGGGGCAAGGTGGTCGTTGATGCAGCGGCGGACTGGCATCTTTTCATCGGGGACGATTCAGCCATCCCGGCCAGCCTGGCCATGGCCGAGTCGCTGGGCGAAGACGAAAAGGTGATCGTGCTGTTGGAGGTCGACCACGAGGATGAACGGCACCAGCCCGCTCGGTCGCTGCCGATCCAGTGGTTGTTCCGTCACGGCATTGAGCCAGCGTCATCAACCGCACTCCTGACGGCGCTACAGGGCATGGAACTACCGGTCGGTCAGGGGCATGCCTATGTGGCTGGCGAGATGGGCGTGGTGGCAAAGATTCGGCGTCACCTATTGGACCGCGGCCTCGCGGCAGCACAGATCTCTTCGAAGCCCTATTGGCGAGCTGGGGTGGCCAATGCCTCCCATGGGGAACCGGCCCGCGAGTAGCGAGGTGACTACGTGCCGTCGGCGACCGCTGCCGCGGTCGGCTGAAGTGGCGCACCATCGAGTGCGCAGTGGTACGCCCTGAGGTGGCCCAACGTTCGGTGACGGTGGGGCGACGATGGATTGCGAATGGTGAGCACCGCCAACACCCCGCCAGCGGCGCAGGTGAGGCCAGCGATGATCACCGCAGTATGGAAACCGGCGGCGAAGTGCCGAGGTTGGAGGGCCGAAGCGCCGGTGATGCCAGCCAGCAATGGGAGCACCGCCACCGCCAAGAGCCCGGCGGCCCGAGCCACCACGTTGTTGACCGCCGATGCCACTCCGGCGTGTTCGGATGGTGCGGCTCCCATAGCGGTTGAGGTAAGTGGCGCCACGGTTATGGCTAACCCGATGCCGAAAATGATGACCGCCGGGAGCACTTGGACCAGGTAATTGCCGTGACCGGTGGCCCGGGTGAGGAGCAACAAACCGGCGCCCACCACCAGAGGTCCCACTGACATTTGCAGTCTGGGTCCGATGCGAGCGGCTAACTGACCTGACCGGGACGAGAAGGTCAGCATGATGACGGTCACTGGGAGTAGGGCCAACCCGGAGTCTTGCGGGCTGTAGTGAGCCACCAACTGCAACGCGATAGGCAAGAGAAAAAGGGCTCCACCGAGGGCGCCGTAGACCACGAAGGTGACTGCGTTGGCGCCACTGAACTGGCGGGAGCGAAAGAGGTCGAGCGGCAACATGGGGTGGGCTTCTCGATGTTGGGCCAGCAGGAAGGCCGGCCCAGCGATGGCGGCGATCACCAATGCGGACAGCACGAGCGAATTGGTCCATCCGTGGGACGGCCCTTCAATGAGTCCATACGTCAAGCCGGCCAGGAAGAGCACAGCCAGGGCGGCACCAAGCGCGTCGACCCGGCCCGATGTGGTCGGGTCTCTCGTTTCCGGCACGTGGCGTGCCGTGACGGTGAGCACCAGAATCGACAGCGGAATGTTGATGAAGAACACCCAACGCCACGAGCCGACGGCAATGAGATAGCCGCCGACCAACGGTCCGGCCGCGGTGGCGACACCGCCGAGTCCCGACCAGGCGCCGATGGCGCGCGAGCGATCGTCAGGCCGGAACGAAGCTTGGAGGATGGCAAGGCTGGCCGGTGCCAACAGGGCAGCTCCGATGCCCTGCAAAATCCGGGCGCCAATGAGGATGCCGGCGTTGGGAGCGAGGCCGCAGCAGACCGATGCCACGGCGAACCACAACACGCCGACCGAGAAGACGCGCTTGCGTCCCATGCGGTCACCCAACGATCCGCCCAGGAGGAGGAAGGCGGCCAGGGTGAGGGCGTAGCCCGACACCACCCACTGCAAGGTTCCCACGCCACTGTGAAAGCCGCGACCGATTGACGGCAGCGCGATACCCACCACGGTGGCGTCGAGCGAGGCAATGCCCGATCCGAGCACGGTGGCGGCGATGACCCACCGCCCCTGCGCACTGCTGAAGGAGAGCCCTTCCCCGTTCGACTCAGTTTTGTCAACCACGAGGCCTGCGCTCAGGTGTAGCCCTGCATGATGTGCTCAATCCACCAATCCGGGGCGGCCTGCATGAGCGTCTGCAGATCCCAATAATCCCACCAACGGATGATGTGTGGCCCTTGGAGTTCGTGCACCGAAACAAACGGAAGCGTGACCTCTTCGCCAGTGTGCCAGCGCCAGGTTTCTGCATGTTCAGTGACGACCGTATCGGCCTCGGCCACCATCAAGCGCAGGTGGTGCTCGTAGGAGTCGATCCGCTCAAGGCCGAGTCGGAGCCTGGCCACGATGAGTTCGGGTCCTCGAGCGACGTCGTCGGCCGGCGAGGGGACGTCGGTGTACTCACTCTCGTCGGTAAAAAAGCGTCCGATTCCTGTCCAGTCCCGCTCGTACAGCGTGTTCCAGAATGACTGCACCAAGGCCTTGTTGTCTTCGATCGTCACGACTACCCCCTCGGAGTCACCGGCGTCATCATGTCATGGTGAGCCGGCAAAGCGAATAGGACCGCTACGGTCTGGGGGCAGCAGATTCATCGGGTTGAGCGCATGGGAGGAATGCCGTGGAAACGCACTACGCCACCATTTGGGAGGGCATAGCTGACGCCATTCCCGGTGCGCCCGCACTGGTGCAGGGCGATGTTCGTCGCACCTGGTCTGAATTCGATGATCGGGCCTCGCGATTGACCGGCGCGCTGATGGAAGCCGGGTTGACGGTCGGATCCAAGGTGGGGCAGTTCCTCTACAACGCACCCGAGTTCATGGAGTCGTACTTCGCGGCCCTGAAAATGCGAGCGGTGCCGTTCAACGTGAACTACCGGTACCTTGACGATGAGCTCGTCTACCTTTTGGACAACGCCGATGCCGAGGCGCTGGTGTACCACTCAAGTCTGGGGGATCGGGTGGCGGCCATCGTTGATCGCTTACCGGGCCTCAAGCTCTTGGTGGAGGTGGATGACGGTGGCGCCGGGGTCGAAGGTATGCCCCGCTATGAGGATGTGCTGGCCGACGCGACGCCAGCCGCTCGCATCACTCGAAGTCCCGACGACATCACCATGATCTACACCGGAGGCACCACCGGCATGCCCAAGGGCGTGATGTCGGCGGTCGGAGCATCGGCCGGCGAATTACTCGTCACGGCCCCACCCATGTTCGGTGAACAGCCGGTCCAGTCACCACAAGACGCCATTGCCCTGGCGCGTCGAGCCTGGGAAGAGAATCGGCAGTTCATCACCATCCCGGCCTCACCGTTGATGCACAACACCGCGCTGGGTCTGGCGGCCAATCCAACCCTGCTTTTCGGAGGACTGTTGGTGCTTCTCAATGGGCGACGTTTCGATGTGGCAGAACTCTGGGACGTGGCCGAACGGGAGAAGGCCCAGAACCTCATTGTGGTGGGCGACGCCTTTGCTCGGCCGATGTTGCAAGAACTCGAGCAACATCCAGGCCGGGAGTTGTCATCGGTACAGCTCATGGTGTCGTCCGGCGCCATGTTCTCCACTGAGGTCAAGAGCGCACTCATCGACCACCTGCCGCAGTTGCGGATTGTCGACCTCATTGCCGCCAGCGAAGGCGGCATGGGTCTGTCGTTGGCGAGCAAGGATCATCCGGCGGTGACTGGGAAGTTCATGGCCTGGCCTGGCGTGATTGTGATCACCGAGGATGATCAGGTGGTGGAGGCCGGCAGCGGGGACGTGGGAATGATCGCCTTACCTGGCGGCACCTTGGGTTACTTCAAAGATGAAGCCAAGACCGCCGCCACGTATCGAATGATCAATGGGCAGCGCTACACGATTCCCGGTGATTTCGCCACGGTTGAAGCCGATGGATCACTGACGCTGCTGGGACGGGGATCGCAGTGCATCAACACGGCGGGGGAGAAGGTCTTTCCCGAAGAGGTCGAAGAGATCATTAAGACGCTTCCGGGTGTCGATGATTGCCTGGTCTTCGGGATCCCCGATGAACGATTCGGGCAACGTGTGGTCGCCGTGGTGTCGAAATCACCCGGTGGGTCGGACCTGACTCAGGACGAGGTGATCGGATTCGCCCGCGAGAAACTGGCGTCATTCAAGTTGCCACGACGGGTCTCCGTCGTACCGGTCGTGCCGCGGACGGCAGCCGGCAAGGCGGACTACCCCGAAGCTCGTCGAATGTTTGAGGCGGCGACGATCGAGTAGATCAGAATCCGGCCATGGCTACCACCGGGCTACTGGAACCTGTCCCACCCAATGATCCGAACGGCGTGGCATCGAAGTTGAAGACACCCCCATCGGACGCCACGAACCGGTAGCCGTACGCCGTCTTGGTGGTCGCCATACCCACGATGGGCCGATTGAGGTGAATGGCGCCCGTCGAGCCATAGTACGAGGCGTTGCCGTAGTTGAAGATGCCACCATCGGCCGCCACCAACCAATACCCGCGCCCGCTGGGATTGGTCGCCATGCCGACCACCGGCTGGTTCAGATGAATGGCTCCGGTGGATCCGTAGAAGTGAGCGTCACCGAATGTGAAGATGCCGCCGTCGGAGGCCACGAGCCAGTAGCCGCCCCCACTGGGAGAAGCCGCCATCCCGACCACCGGCTTATTCAAATGTATGGCTCCGGTGGAGCCATAGAACCTGGCGTCTCCGAACGAGAAGATGCCGCCGTCAGAGGCCACCAGCCAGTACCCCCTGTCGTCCGGCGTCGCCGCCATGCCCACAATGGGTTGGTTGAGGTGAATGGCCCCCGTCGATCCGTAAAACGCAGCGTTCCCGTAGTTGAAGATGCCACCGTCGCGGGCCACCAGCCAATACCCACCCGCGTTGTTGGTGGCTGCGAGGCCGACGATGGGTTGATTGAGCGCGCCGGGTTCTCCGCAATAAGGAACGTTGCCGAAGGAGGACACGTCACCGTCGGCTGCTCCCACGTAGTACCCATTGGGTGTGGTGGTTGGCGCGACGCAGGCTCCCAGCGAAGTTCCCGTATCTCCCGTGAGTTGGGGGTCGTGGTGGAATTGGGGCCATGCACCGGCCTCGTTGACCACTGCCCCATTCGAGAGTGCCAGCTCGTAGTGGAAGATGACGCTGCCCCCAGGCTGGTAGCCAGCCAACGTGATGCCGATGGTGCCGTTCGGGTCATCGGTAATCAGGGGCGAGTTCTGGAAGCCGGTATTCACCTGCAGTGCATCGAGCACGAGGCCCGTCTTGCCATCCAGGACATAGACGCCGTTGACCGTGGGCGCGAGGACATCTTGATAACCGGACCCAAGATCGACCGTCACCACCGAACCGATGACGCGGGGCACCAGGGCCTGCCAAATGGGAGCACCGGTGGCGCCGTTGATGGCGTACACCGATCCGGTGACGCCGTTGTCCACCCCTTCAACGACTTGTAGCTGACCGTTGCCGAGCACGTCGGCCAGCGCAGGGCTGCTCTTGGTCGATCCGGCCAGGGGGGTGGACCATTCAAGATTGCAATGACTGTCCACCGCAATGAGCCGGTTCTTGTCGGATTGCCCGAAAGTGGCGCCGGTGCCGAAGACGATGCCGACCGGATTCGCACCGCCGAGGAACTTGCCAACCGCCGGAGAGGACTCCACTGTTTCGTTGGTGTTGTATTGGCAGATCAGACCATCGCTCGGCTCGGGCTGACCGGCGTTGCCATCGGCACTCAGGATTCGCAGGTGCCCGCCGTTGGTGTACCAGGTTCCATAGGACACGCCAGCCGACGAGTCGCCGCCCTCAATGATTTCGGTCTGACCGTTGCCGTAGAGGTCGGCCAGTGCGGGCGTGGTGAAATTGGAGTCGGCCTGGTACCAGGGAAAACCCTTCAGCACGGCGCCGTTGGTCGCGTTCAGTGCATCTTCGTTCTCTCCCAACGAACCGGCCACGACATCGGTGCTGCCCTGCAGGTTGCCAACTGCCAACGACGCCTGCACACCGTTGTGGGCGGCGGCGACGTCGGTCGAGGGATTGGTCTCCTGGGTGAACCACTTGTCGGTGCCGGAAGGGCTGATGGCCTGGTAGCCGCCGGCGGTCGGATGACCCGCATCGCCGGTGCCCACGAATGTCGTGTCGGCACTACTGCCGGCCGTGGTCGCTGCCTCCGACGGCGAGGAATCGATCGGTGCTCCGGTGTTGTAGGTCCAGATTTTGGCGCCGTTGGCCAAGCCGTAGGCGTAGACGTTTCCTGCCTCGTCACCCACGACGACCGCTGGACCGCTGGCCAGGTTGGCCACGTTGGGCGAGGACATGGCTATCGGGTTGCCCCCGTCAGCAATCGGTCCCACGGCCCAGATCGGACTGGCGAGGGTGAGCGACGTGACCGCCCCCCCAGCAGCAGATGGAGCTGCTGAGGAGGCTGCCAGCGTCAACCCAGAACCCGTGGCGAGCAATGCCAGCGCGAAGCCGGTGGCCCGTACGGCTCTGATACGTCCGCGCCCGCGCGCTGACCTCGTACCCATAACGCTTCCCCCTCCGTCACAATCCCCGTTCCAATACCCCAACCATTAGTACCGCAAAAGGTGACGAAGGGGGCATCGCCCCGGTTACAGGGTGGCGAGATAGGCCGCCATCTTGTCGAAGCTGCTCTGCATGCCGGCCTGGGCTTCAGGCGAGCGGTACATCTCGGGCACATTGGTCTGATGGGTGATGGTCTCGCACTTGCCGTTACCGACGTCGTTGAAGGTGATCGACGTCGTCATGCCCCCTTCGACATCGGGCTCGCTGAAGACGAACTTCTCGGGTGGGGTGAACTCGACGAACACACCTTTCATCGGGTATTCGGCCCCACTGGCGTCGTCCACCATGATGGTCTCGAAGCGACCGCCGGCGTGAGGCTCAACGATGATGTTGGCCAGCGGGGTCGAGGCTCCGATTGGTCCCCAGAAATGGGTGAGGTGTTCGGGGGTGGTCATGCACTCGAAGACCACTTCTCGTGGTGCGTCCCACACCCTGGTGTACATCAATTCTCCGAGGTTGGAGTCGGTACTGGTCATTTTGGATTCTCCTTTGCCTTTTTTTGGATCTCTTGAATGTGTCGTTCGAGCTTGTCGAAGCGCTCAATCCAGATCTGCCGATGCCGCTCGATCCAATCGATGGCGCCGTTGAGCGGCGCCGTCTCCAGATGGCATGGTCGGAACTGGGCTTCGCGCCCCTGGCTGATCAAGCCGGCGCCCTGGAGCACTTTGAGATGCTTGGACACCGCCTGAAGGCTGATGTCGAAGGGCTCTGCCAACTCGTTGACGGTGGCGTCCCCCTCGGCCAGCCGGGCGAGGATCGCCCGACGCGTGGGGTCGGCCAGGGCCGAGAAGGTGATGCTCAGTGGGTCTTCGAGGGTCAGCATTCAACTTACCGGTTGATTAACCATATGGTTGATTATGGATCAGTCGAGGGCTGACGTCAAGTGGGTATTTGTCGGGCGAGGCATGATGCATTCGTGAACCTCATGACGAAGGTGGCAGACACGCACCATCACGTGGTCGGCGCTTGATATGACGATGCCACCAGCCATTGAAATCGCCCGGACCGCGCAGATGCAGCCCATCGCCGAGATCGCCGCGCAGATGGGTATTGGACCGGAGTTGCTGGAGCCCTACGGAGCCCACGTGGCCAAAATCAGCCTCGATGCCACCGAGGCGTTAGCTGATCGACCCAAGGCCCGGTACGTGGTGGTGACCGCAATTACGCCGACGCCGCTCGGAGAGGGCAAGACCACCACCACCATCGGCCTGGGCCAGGCCTTGGCCCGAATCGGCAAGAAGGCGACCATTGCCATTCGTCAGGCCTCCATGGGTCCGACCTTTGGGATCAAGGGCGGCGCGGCCGGTGGTGGCTACAGCCAGGTCGTCCCATTCGAGAATCTCAACCTGCACCTGACCGGCGACCTTCACGCCGTGACGGCCGCCAACAATCTCCTGGCCGCCATGGTGGACAACCACATTCAGCACGGCAATGCCCTCGACATCGATCCGCATGGCATCACGTGGCGCCGAGTAGTGGATGTCAACGATCGAGCCCTCCGTCAGATCGTGACCGGCCTGGGTGCCAGCGAGGACGGCACGCCCCGTCAGACCGGATTCGACATCACGGCCGCCTCCGAAGTGATGGCCATCCTGGCGCTCTCTACGTCGTTGCAGGACATGCGCGTCCGGTTTGGTCGGATCGCCATCGGTTACACGCGCCAGGGCGAGCCCGTGACGGCCGAGCAACTGTTGGCCGCCGGCGCCATGACCGTCATCATGCGTGACGCCATAAAACCCAATCTTTTGCAGACCATGGAGAACACGCCGGTCCTGGTCCACGCCGGACCATTTGGCAACATCGCTCATGGCAACTCATCAGTCGTGGCCGACCTCATCGGTATCCATGCCGGCGAATACCTCATTACCGAGGCCGGTTTCGGTTCCGACATGGGGGCCGAGCGCTTTTTCAACATCAAGTGCCGGACGTCCGGCCTGGTACCCGATGCCGCCGTGGTGGTGACCACCGTTCGGGCTCTGAAGCTCCACTCGGGTCTCCACAAAGTGACGGCGGGTCGACCATTGCCGCCGGCCATGCTCGAAGAGAATCCCGAAGAGGTGCACTTAGGTGCAGCAAACCTCCTCAAGCACATTGAGATCGTGCGTCGCCACGGTGTCACGCCGGTGGTGGCCATCAACGCATTCGATGACGACTTCCCCTCCGAACATGCCGCCATCAAAGAGATCGCGGCGTCCGTCGGGGTCCGCACCGCCGTGTGCACCCACTTCGTCAATGGCGGCAAGGGCGCGGTCGAGCTGGCCGAGGCCATTGTGGAGGCGTGCCGAAGAACCCAATAACTTCTCCATGCTGTACGAAGCAGGGGCCACCATTCGCGAGAAGATCGAGATCATTGCCACTGAGGTCTACGGAGCAGACGGCGTCGACTACCAGCCTCTGGCCATAGAGCAGATTGATCGTTATGAGCGAGCCGGGTTCGGGAACCTGCCGGTCTGTATCGCCAAGACCCACCTCTCTATTTCTTCGAATCCCCGACTCAAGGGCGCTCCCACCGGCTGGCGACTTCCGGTTCGCGAGGCCAAAGCAAATGTGGGGGCTGGGTTTGTCTACCTGGTGAGCGGCGACATGCGAACCATGCCCGGTCTTTCGTCCAGCCCGGCGGCCGAGCGGATCGACATTGACGAGAACGGCAACGTCGTCGGGCTCTACTGATCGGGCTGCATCACCCACCTAAAGGAGTCACCATGGGATGTCTGCTGGCGTTATTCGCCTGGATCTCGCCCCGCTTCGTGCTGGTCCTGCTCTATCTCTTCACCAGCCGGCTGACCATCGCCTTTGCGTCGGGCTGGACAGGACTCATCGGGTTCTTCGTGTTGCCCTACGCCACGCTGCTGTATGCGTTGGTATACGCACCGGGCAAAGGCGTCTCGGGATTTGCGTGGGTCATCGTCGGGCTCGGCGTCGTGCTCGATCTTTCCTCGCTGGACGTCGGCCGGCGAGCCCAACGCGGTAGGGCCCGACTGCAGCAGCGTTAAGCGCTCGGCTGGAAGGTCAATCGAAGATCGGGTTGTGGTCCGAATCCCGGTTCGCTGGCGCCCATGGCCGCGAACTTCTGCCATCCGGCGATGCCGATCATGGCCGCGTTGTCCGTGGCGAGCGATTGGGGAGGGATGAGCAGGCGGCTGCCGAACGAATCGACCAATTCCTGCGCCCGTTGCCGGAGCACCGGGCTGGCCGCAACGCCGCCCACGATGGCCACGGCCGGATCGCCAAACTCGGTAAGCGCCCGGCTGATTTTGGCGCACAGCACGTCCATGCAGGCTCCGACGAAGGAGGCGGCCACATCGGCCAACACGAAGTCGGGATTGGCGCGCACATAGTTCACCACGGCGGTCTTGAGGCCGGAGAAGGAAAAGGTGTATCCGTCTTGGAGCATCGGGCGAGGGAACTTCAGGACGTCATGGCCCGTGCCGGCCAGCCGATCCAGTACCGGCCCTCCCGGGTATCCGAGTCCGAGGTAGCGAGCCACCTTGTCGTAGGCCTCCCCAATGGAGTCGTCGACCGTCTCGCCCAATAACTCGAACACTCCCATGCTCGGCGCTCTCGTCAGCATGCAATGGCCCCCGGAGACAAGCAGGGCGGTCTGCGGGTAGGGCACGTTCCGATCGGCCAGAAACACGCTGGCCAAGTGGCCTTCCAGGTGATTGACGCTCACCACGGGGATATCCCACCCCAGGGCCAACGACTTGGCCGTGGCGATGCCGACGAGGAGCGCGCCGACCAGTCCCGGTCCGCTGGTGACCGCGACCGCACTCAACTCAGGTCCCGTCACGTCCGCCTGGGCCAACGCCTGCTCCACAATGGTGGTGATCAGTTCCACGTGGGCCCGGCTGGCCAGTTCCGGTACGACGCCGCCGAATTCAGCATGTAGATCGATTTGGCTGGCCACGACCGATGATCGCAATTCAAAATCGTCGCTCACCACGGCCGCGGCGGTCTCGTCGCACGATGTCTCGATAGCCAGCAATACCGGGCTCACGTTGTCCCTCCGAGGACGGCGTCCACATCTTGCCTGGCGATGGCCCCCTCGCGTTCCACCACGGCGGTGGCGTTTCGCACATTCACCAACGTGGAGGGAGTGGCTTGCAGGGTCCCGCCATCCACCATGAGGCTGACCCAGCCACCCAACTCTTCGGCCGCCTGGTCGGCGGTGGGCGGTGTTGCCGAGCCGTGCTGATTGGCACTCGTCACGAGGAGCGGGCCCGTCCGCTGCAACAAGGAGAGGAGGAATGAGTGATCGGGAATGCGTACGGCCACTTCCTCGCGCTCGCGGAGCCAGTCGGGCCGTGGCTGGTCCTGGTCGAATCCCATGACCAGCGTGAGTGGACCCGGCCACCATTTTTCGGCCAGGGCATTGGCCTTTCGGTCGAGGTACACACCGAGGGTTGCCACCTGTTCCAGCGAGCCCGCCATCACGGGCAGCTGTTGGGACCTCGGTCGGTCCTTGGCGGCGTAAATGGCCTCTACCGCGGCAGGAAGCGTGGGCAGCACGGCGACGCCGTACACCGTGTCGGTGGGGACCACAATGACTTCGCCGGCGCGCAGCGACGAGGTTGCCGCCTCAAGCACTCCGTCATCGTCCATGTGCAACGTCCGCATGTAGCCCTCACTACTCGGCCAGCAGTATTACTGATCGGTGCGGTCGGTCATTCACCGAGCGAGTTGACCCAGGGGTAGCGTCGCCCGGGTGAAGGTGGATCTCGGGCTGACTGGCGTGCCGTTGTCCCAGGTGGCGGCACGAACTGACGCGTTGGCCGCACTGGGGGCCGATGGCGTGTATTGCGCCGAGGGCCCGCATGACATCTTCGTCCCCTTGACCCTGGCCGCCGGACGGGCGCCGTTGAGCATCACCACCAACGCAGCGGTGGCGTTGCCCCGCAATCCGATTCACCTGGCCCATGCCGCCCATGACCTCCACGTGCTGTCGGAGGGTCAGTTCCGTCTTGGTCTGGCGCCCCAGGTGCAAGCCCACATCACCAAGCGCTTCGGATTGGAGTGGTCATCACCGGTCGCGCGCATGCGCGAGTTGGTCGGCGCTCTACGAGCCATCTTCGCTTCCTGGCAGGACGGCAGCCCACTTCGATTTGAGGGCGAGTACTACCGACACACCCTGATGACACCGATGTTCAATCCGGGGCCGACTCCATTTGGGAGTCCTCCCGTTCTCCTGGGCGCACTCGGTCCCCAAATGACCCGCATGACGGCCGAAGTGGCCGATGGACTCATCATCCTGCCGTTCAACAGCCGCCGCTCGTTGACCGAACTCACCATGGCGTCAGTCCAAGAGGGACTGGCCCGGCGTGACGCCGCACACTCCGCATTTGAGGTGATGTGTGGGGTCATCGTGGGAGTCGGTGAAACGGACGAGGAAATCGATCGGGCACGCGCTGGGGTGAAAGCGCTGTTGGGTTTCTACGGTTCCACCCCGGCCTATCGACGGGTGCTGGAAATCGAAGGGAGGGGAGAGCTGCAGGGAACGCTCTGCGAATCTTGTCCGACAGGGTCAGTGGTCCGAGTTGGCGGACCAACTCCCAGAGGACCTGGTCGACTCATTGGCCATCTGCGGCACACCTCCGCAATGTGCCGAGCGGCTGAAAGCAAAAGTCGGTGACCTGGCCGACCGGGTTGCGTTGTTCATGCCCGTCGAGCCCAGCGATGGCACGTTGGCCGAACTGGTTCGCCTGCTTAGAGATTGAGTGGCTTAGGCGGTGAGCCGATGAGCGCGGGATTCGACTTCCAGTCGACGCCCGGCACGTCCACGTAGAGCTCAATCTCGTTCCCGTCCGGGTCGAGGATGTAGAGGCTGTGGGTCACCGTGTGGTCGGATGCGCCGACGATGGTGGCCCCGGCCGCGTGCAGGGTGTTCACCATGGCCCGCAAGTCGTCATCGGTCTCGCCGACATTGAGGCCGAAGTGGTACATGCCGACCCGACGACCGGGCGGGACGGGTGTGGCGTCGTGACCCACCTCAATAAGCAGTAACTCGTGGTGAGTCCGTCCGGAAGAGAAGGCAGCCGCCCCGGAGGGTGTCTCGCCGACCTCGGGCATGATTTGCTTCCAACCCAACACGTCGCGGTAGAAGGCGGCCGAACGCTCCACGTCGCGCACATACAGGACGAGATGGCCCAACTCCCGGACGGTCATGCGATGGCCGATCCCGCGATGTCGGTCTGTTGAGCCGCTGCACTGCGCACCCAGCGGGCACTGGCTGGCATGCCCGGTCCCAGGTGAAGGGGCACGTCGAACGGTTCGGATTCGAGTCCGGCGGCTTCCATCAGCTCCGTCAGCGCATGCGGGATCGCCGCCGCGATGTCCCACAGCCTCGGAACGGCACGCGCATCAGAGGCCAGACCCCAATAGAGGACCCCCATGTAGCTCATGATGGTGATGTTGAGACCCATGCCGTCCATCACCGGGCCGAGCGGGAACATACCCAGCATTTGGCTGCCGCCCATGTACAGCGGAAAGTCCGGCCCCGGCACATTGGAGATCACCAGGTTGGCCACCGGCCGGTGGCGATCCGCCAACTTCATGCCGGTGTAGAGGCGGGCTGCCACGGCGAACACGTTCGGAGAGGCGTGTTCGGCCCAGTTCTGCAGCGTCGATGCACCGAGCGCGTTGTGCTCCTCCTTGGCGTCCTTGGTGCCCTCGTGAATCATTCGCAGCCGTTCCAGCGGGTCGGCGATTTCGCAAGGAAGTTGGACGAACATGGACGACACCTTGTTCGACCCTTTCAGTTCCGCCACATCGGGCGTCACCGACACGGGCACCACCGACACCAGCGGGATGTCGGGGAGCTCATCGCCGGCCAGCAGGTAGCTCCGAAGGGCGCCGGTACACATGGCCAGGACAACGTCGTTGACGGTGGTCCCGATCTCATTCTTGAGCTTTTTGGCGTCGGCCAGGCTAGAGGCGGCGAAAGCCACCCGGCGCCGGGCATGTACCGCCACATTGATGGACGTGCGTGGCGCCGTGAGCGGCAATGCCGCCTTACTGCCGCCACCACTCTGGCGGACCCGGCGAACGCCGAGCAAGGCTTGTCCGGTACGCCACACCATTCGCCCCATATCGAATGGACGAACAGTGTTGGCCACGAGTGCTTGGGAGACGAGCTCGAAACTGCCGGGGATGCGGGAGTCGAGCGCCCGCTCAGTCGTTGGAGCTTGAGGAGCCGGATCCGGTTCGAGGTCAAACAGCACTCCGAGCAGTTCGGCACCGGAGACGCCATCGATGGTGCTGTGGTGCATTTTCACCACCAGGGCGATCTTGCCGTCTTCGAGCCCCTCCACCACCCACATTTCCCAGAGCGGTCGATCGCGGTGCAGCTGTCGGCTGTTGATGTCAGCGGCGAAGTCACCGAGTTCCCTCATTCCTCCGGGCGAGGGAAGTGCGGCGCGACGGAGGTGGTTATCGATGTCGAATTCGGGATCGTCCACCCAGACGGGGTGTCCCAAGCGCATCGGCACTTCGACCAGTCGACGCTGAAAAACGGGGGCCAAGGGGATCCGCTCAAGGATCATTTGTCGAACCTTGCGGAACGAATACCCGTCGGGCACCGTGGACGGGTCGAAGACCGCCGCCATCGACACGTGCATGTGGAGGGTCGGCGTCTCCATATAAAGGAAGCTGGCATCGAGACCAGACAGTCGTTCGGGGGTCATCGATTCTCCTTGGCGTTCGTACGCCTCATAACCTCGCACCTTCTTGGCTCGTCGGCAACTGTCTGACCTGGTCGAGACAGGTGAAAGAGGCAGAACCCAGCCCAATTGGGAGAAGATGGTGCGGTGCCCTATATCTACCTCGGCGTCACCCTTCTCGGCGCCGTTGGCGTACTGCTGGCCTACCACCCGATCCGGCGTGAGCCGCTAACGGTCCTCAGCTTCGTCGCCGGCTGGTTGGAGGCCGAGGTGGCCATTCAGAACATCGTGTGGCAGGTGGCCGCCACCGTCGTATTCGGTCTTTTTGGGGCCTTCAAGGGGTGGGCCGGGTGGTTGGGACTGGGCGTTGCCGCTGTGGGCTGGGCGGGCCTGGTTGGCCTGGCCATTTCAGGTCGACGAGCGGCCCGAGTCGTTGCCGGAGCGCTGGCCGAGGTTCGTTCTGATGCGTTTCCAGTACCCACTGAAACCATTGCCCCCACCTGGGGTCGCTGGTGGAGGGTGACGCAAGCAGTGCCGCTCAAGGGCCGTTCCGTGCGCTCCACCAAGAACATCGATTACTGGGGCGACGGCCATCGTCGGCACCGCCTCGACATCTACCACTCTCGGGTGGCGCCTGAGAGTGGCGCCCCGGTGATGGTCTATATCCACGGCGGCGCGTGGGTCATCGGCGAAAAGCGCGAGCAGGGCAAGCCGATGATGTACGAACTGGTGGCTCGGGGCTGGGTCTGCGTGGCCATCAACTATCGCCTGAGTCCCAAGGGCACCTGGCCGGATCACATTGTGGACGCCAAGCGAGCGGTGGCCTGGGTCCGTCGAGCACATCGCCGACTATGGGGGCGATCCCTCCTTCATTGCCGTGAGTGGAGGGTCGGCGGGAGGTCACCTCAGCGCCTTGCTGGCGTTGACGGCCGGCGACGCATCGCTGCAACCCGGCTTCGAAGACGCCGATGCCTCGGTGAATGCCTGTGTGCCCTTCTATGGCGTGATGGACATGACTGTGGCCAAGGATGGCTCCGGTCGCTACGGCCCCGGTCTCCTCGAATTACTTGAGAAGCGGGTAATGAAGACGACGCAGGCCGAGCACCCCGAAATATTCCGCGATGCGTCACCGACCCTGAGGGTCCACGCCGGGGCACCTCCCTTCTTTGTGCTGCATGGCCAGAACGACACCCTGGTGCCGGTGGATGTGGCGCGTACATTCGTCAGCGAGCTGCGGGCGGTTTCGAAGGCCCCCGTGGCCTATGCCGAGCTCCCTCTGGCGCAACATGCATTCGATGTGCTCGCCTCGCTCCGCTGCCAGGCCACCACGGCGGGAGTGGTGGCCTTCCTCGAAGCGGCCCGTCAGGCCACGCCTTCGGTTGGGATTCCGACGCCCTCACCGAAAGTTTCTGACGTAGAGTCAGAAATGAGTCTCTAAGCGATCATTCCGGGGGGTCGGAACGCATCGCTGGAGGCGAACAACAAGAGGGGGAGTGCCATGGGAAGCACACGGAGCCAGGGTTCGTCCTGGCGTCGCAGCACTACACATACGGTCCGGAGCTTGTTGGGTGGATCGTTGGTTGCCGGCTTGCTGGTGACCGGTGGGGGTGCTTTTGCCGCCTCAACATCGGCGGGGGCCGCCGTGGCCACGCCCGGCGTGACGTCGAATTCCATCACGGTCGGTTCGATCAGCGATATTTCCTCCCCCATCGCCGGTCTCTTCGAGGGCGCCAAGGTCGGCACCGAGGCGTATTTCGCCTATATCAACTCCAAGGGCGGCGTGAACGGGCGCAAACTGGTTCTCAACGGAATGGACAGCGCGTTTTCATCGGGCACGGTGGCCAACGAGGCCCAGAGCATCGCCAAGAATGATTTCGCCATCGTCGGTGGGTTCTCGCTCCTCGATGGCTCCGAGCAAGCGGCCATTGACGCCGCCAAGCTCCCGACCGTCACCCAGGTGCTCACTACCGCTCTGTACTCGGACCCCAATCTCTACTCGGCTATTCCCCTGGTGGCCGGGGGAGAGGCCACGGGACCCTTTAAGTGGCTCAAGTCGAAGTACCCAGCAGCGGTGAAAGCGGTCGGCGTGATCGGTTCCAACGCGGCGGCCACCGCCGTCACGGCTGAAGCGACGTACAAGAAGTTGACCTACAGCCTGGGCTACAAGTGGCTCTACGCCCACGATGAAGGTTTCGCCACCACCACGTTTCTCCCGGACATCATCAAAATGAAGAATGCTGGCGTCAAAATTGTCTTCGAACCGTCTCAGCAGGGTGGCTATATCTCGACCATCGCTCAGGAGATGAAGCAGCAGGGGCTCAACGCCTTATTGGTCAGCGGCTCCAACACCTACGAGGCGAACTTCACTCCAGGAGCGGCCGGCAACGGCACCTTGGTCACCGGCGTCACCGCCCTCTACATGGGTCAGGACGCCAAGTCAGTGCCAGCGGTCGCCACCTTCGACAAGTGGGCCAAGAAGGTGGATCCGCAGACGCAACTCGACCTGTACACCTTGTACGGCTGGATCAATGCCCAACTGTTCGTCCAGGCCCTCAAGGCGGCCGGCGCCAACCCGACGCGGGCCAGCCTCGATGCTCAACTCAACAAGATCACCTCATTCAACGCCAGTGGACTCATCGCTCCCCAGAATCCGGCGCAGAAGATCCCGGGCCAGTGCTGGTTGGTGGCCCAATATGAGAACGGAAACTGGCAACGCATCAGCCCCGACCCCAAGTCAGGTTTCGTCTGCAGTCCCGGCGGTTTCTACCCGTCCAGCTACAAGGGCGTCTCCCGTTAAGACGCACCACAGCCACTCCCGCCAGGGTGAGTACGCGTGAATGAATTCGTCAGCCTCTTCGTAGCCGGGATTGCCACCGGCGCCATCTATGCCGTCACGGCCAGTGGGCTGGTGGTGACGTACAACGCCACCGGTATCTTCAACGTCGCCCATGGTTCGGTCGGCATGTTTCTGGCCTACCTCTACTGGCAACTGTGGCAGGGGTGGGGCTGGAACCCTGGTGCTGTCCCTGGTTGTCGTCCTCTTGGTGGTGGCACCGCTCTTCGCCCTCGTAGTCGAACGCGTCCTCATGCGTCCGCTCTACGGCGCCTCCCTGAACACCCAGATTGTGGTGACGTTGGGCCTGTTCCTGGTGTTGTACGGCATCACCGGCACCATTTGGAACCAGATCACCTCGCGCAACCTGCCCAACTGGTTTGCCGACGACAACGTCAGCGTGCTGGGCGTCAACCTGACCTACGAGCAAGTGATCACCGCCGGGTGTGCGGTCGCCGTCGCCGTGGCGCTGTGGGTGCTGTTCCGACGTACCCGGATGGGTGTGTCCATGCGGGCCGTGGTGGACGACCCGTCGCTCGCCTCCCTCACCGGCGCCCGCACCAGCCGGATCTCGGGCTTCGCCTGGATGACCGGCTTCTTCCTGGCCGGGCTGGCCGGCATTCTGCAGGCGCCGGGCACGGAGATGAGCATTCAGATCCTGTCCGAACTGGTGATCTTCGGCTACGCCGCCGCCATCGTCGGGCGCCTCCGCAGTCTGCCGCTGACCTTCTTGGGGGCCATGATCCTCGGGGTGGCCGGATCCCTGGCGGTCGGCTACGCACCAGCCAGCATCCTCGATGATCTGACCGCACGCGCTCCCCATGGGTCTCCTTCTCATTGCCCTGTTGCTGCTGCCCCAGGCCAAGTTGGCCGCCGGGCGTGTTGTCCGGCTTCGGCCCCCCAAGGTGGCCAGTCTCACCACCACGTGCATCGGTGGCGTAGTGCTGATTGCCATCACCGTGGTGTTGGCCGCGGTGACGACCGGTAACAACCTCTACACGGTGGGGCTGGCCCTTACCATCGGTCTGGCCGCCCTGTCGTTAGTGGTGCTGTCGGGCTACGGCGGTCAGGTATGGCTGTGCCAGTTCACCTTCTTGGGGCTCGGGTCCTGGGCCATGTCGAAAATTGACGGGGGCAGTTCCATCCTCGGTGTCCTGGCCGCAGTTGGTTTGTGTGCCGCCGCGGGCGGACTGCTGGCGCTTCCCGCCTTGCGACTCCGTGGGCTCTACATGGCCCTGGCCACCCTGGCCTTCGCCGCCCTCATGGACAGCATCTTTTTCACCAACCCCTCGGTCATCCCCAACGGGTCCATCACGGTGGGTCGACCCGACATTTTCGGTATGCGGTTCACCACCGACCGAGCCTTCGTGGTGCTGATCGCCATCGTGTTTGCGCTCTGCCTGGTCGGAGTGGGAGCACTTCGCCGCGGACCGTTTGGGCGGCGCCTAGTGGCCATGAGCGACAGCCAGGCCGCCTGCGCCACCGTGGGCATGAGCATCATTCGCACCAAACTCACCGTCTTCATTTTTGCCGGGGGGCTGGCCGGGTTGTCCGGTGCCCTCTACGGCGGCATGTCGAGGACGGTGTCCTTCTCCCAGTTCAATTTCGTGCAGAGTCTCGTGTTGTTCGTGGCCGTTGCGCTGGCTGGCATCACCATCCTGAGCGGCGCCGTGCAGGCTGGCATCGGGTTGGCGCTCATCCCGCTCGTGGCCCAGCACATTCCGTCGGTCTCCGGCTTCACCTACATCCTGTTCGGCGTCGGCATCGTCGCCGTCGGTCGAAATCCATACGGGATTGGCCTGCTGTACACGCCGCCTGGACGAGTGGCGGGCTACCCGCCGCCAGGCGGGCAGTCGGGAGCCCACCATCGCCCGCCACGAAGCTGCCGCTGACTCCGGGAGTGTCCAGTGCCGACTGACGGGTCATCCGCACTGGCGGTGGAGAACATCTCTGTCCAATTCGGCGGGCTGCAGGCGTTGAACTCAGTGACGCTGCGGGTGGCGGCCGGAGAGGTTCACGGGCTGATCGGTCCCAACGGCGCCGGAAAGACCACCCTTTTCAATGTGATCACGGGTCTCCAGCAACCCACCCAAGGGCGTGTCCATCTCGGCACCACCGACGTGACGAAGGCGAAGCCGCATGTCCGCTCGCGTCTGGGACTGGGGCGGACCTTTCAGCGGCTCGAGCTGTTCGGCACCCTGACGGCACGAGAAAACGTGCAAGTCGCCGCAGAGGCGCAGTCACGCTCGTCGTCGGGCCGCCGGCCGGTGGACGAAGCGGCGCACCAGCTCGAGCGGATCGGCCTGCTGCACGTGGCCGATGAACCAACCGACTCACTGCCCACCGGTCTGGCTCGACTCGTCGAGGTGGCCCGCGCCCTAGCTACCTCACCCCGGGTGCTGTTGCTCGATGAACCCAGCTCCGGTCTGGACGCCGATGAAACGCGCGCACTTGGGCAGGTGCTGCAACAGTTGGCCGCTGAAGGAGTGAGCATGCTCCTGGTCGAACATGACATGGCGCTTGTCATGGAGATCTGCGCCCATGTCGATGTACTCGACAGCGGTGAGATCATCGCCACCGGCGATCCCAATGCCATTCGGTCCGACGCCAAAGTCCAGACGGCCTATCTCGGCGCGCAGGAAGAGCCAGGCGACTCGACCGAGCCGCGGTCGGTCCCGTTGACGGCCCAACGAGCTACCACCAACGCAGGTGCTGCACCGGAGATCGCACTGTCGGCCCGGGACGTGCGCGGCTGGCTACGGCCGCATCGAGGTGTTGCACGGGGTCTCCTTCGAAGTGCCGAAGGGATCAGCCATGGCGCTGCTCGGACCGAACGGGGCTGGCAAGACGACGCTGCTCAAGGCCATATCGGGTCAGTTGGCCCTGACGGGCGGCACGGTCGAGGTGGGCGGCGCGCCGCTGCGCAAGAACGCCACCGAACCGCTGGCTCGGGCCGGCCTGTGCATGATTCCAGAAGGCCGCTCGATTTTTCCCAACCTGACGGTGTCGGAGAATCTC
Organism: uncultured Acidimicrobiaceae bacterium; assembly: GCA_963730785.1. Classification (GTDB taxonomy): domain Bacteria; phylum Actinomycetota; class Acidimicrobiia; order Acidimicrobiales; family RAAP-2; genus Bog-473. The sequence goes on along the minus strand of CAVSTF010000015.1, from coordinate 535,237 downwards.
CTCATGTACACCTTCCGCCGCCGTGGCCTCAAGAGCGGTTGGGTCGAGGATCGGGCGATGGATCGCTTTCCGGTGCTGCGGTCCCGACGCAGTCAGTTGGCGGGCACTCTTTCGGGTGGCGAACAGCGCATGCTCTCCATGGCTCGGGCCCTGACGACCGATCCCGAGATATTGCTCCTTGACGAGCTCTCCATGGGCTTGGCACCGCTGATTGTCGAGGAGCTGTACGGGGTCGTGGGGCAGTTGGTCTCGTCGGAGCAATTGACCATCGTCATGGTGGAGCAATTTGTGCAAACGGCGCTCTCCATTGCTGATCGCGCCGCCATTTTGGTCAACGGCGAATTGGTCAAGAGTGGCACGCCCGACGACATCCGTTCCGACGTGGTCGGGGCCTACCTCGGCGTGGAGTCCTGAACTACTGCTCTTCGGCCAGCACGACGGCGACCGAGAATTCGGGCGCTTCAATCATGACGAGCGCGTCGACCCCTCCGGCATCAATGAGGTCGTTCCGGGCCGCTTCAATGGCCTCGAGCATCGTGCCCGGCCCGTGAATCGTCAGCTCAGCCACCCTGGCTCGCATGGACTTCTTGGCCCCGGTCTTGGCTCGACGAATGGCACCCAGCACATCGGCCGTCAGCGCTCAGCACCGTCGGGTCAGCCCCAAAGTGGTTACCCAACTCCTCCTGAGTGGGCCAGCTTGATTGATGCACGGACCCCTCCTGCCACCAACTCCACACCTCTTCGGTAACGAAAGGCAGGAAGGGAGCGAACAAGCGGAGCATGGTCGACAGCGCCACGCCCAGTGTGGCCCGGGCCGATGCGGCACCAGTGGCGTCGCCTTCGCCGTAGGCACGCGTCTTCACGAGTTCCACGTAGTCGTCACAGAACGACCAGAAGAAGGCCTCGGTCTGTTCCTGCGCTCGGGCGTAATCGAAGTCCTCGAAGGCGGCAGTGGCGTTGGCGACCACGCCACCCAGTTGCGTCAGCAACGCCCTATCGAGGGGTTCGCTGACCACGTCGACGGCCGGCGCCGGCGCGTCGCCCAGTCGACCGAGCGCGAACTTGGAAGCGTTGAGAATCTTGATGGAAAGCCGCCGGCCGATCTTCATGATGCCCGTGTCCAAGGCGGTGTCGGTGCCGGGCCGGCCGTTGCAGGCCCAGTAGCGCACGGCGTCGGCGCCGAATTCCTCGACCAATGGCATCGGCGTGATGACGTTGCCCTTGGACTTCGACATTTTCTTGCGGTCGGGGTCGAGAATCCAACCGTTGATGGTGGTGTCCTTCCAGGGCACGGTCTGGTGCGCGAAATGGGATCGAAGCACGGTGGCGAACAACCAGGTACGAATGATCTCAGGACCTTGGGGCCTCAGATCCATCGGGAAGGTGGCCGCAAAAAGCTCGGGGTCCTCGTCCCATCCGCAGGCAATCTGAGGTGTCAGCGATGAGGTGGCCCAGGTGTCCATGACATCGGGATCGCCCACGAAACCACCGGCGACGCCTCGCTGATCCTGGGTGAACCCGGCTGGTACGTCGGTGGTGGGATCGACAGGTAGCTGCGCGGCATCGGGCACGATCGGCGCGGAGTAATCGGCATCACCATCGGCCTTGACCGGGTACCAGACCGGAATCGGCACGCCATAGGGACGTTGCCGGCTGATCAGCCAGTCACCGTTGAGGCCGGTCACCCAGTTGTCGAAGCGCACCTGCATGTACGGCGGATGCCAGTTGAGTTCGCCGCCGCGTCCAATCAGATCACGACGCAGGTCTTCATCGCGGCCACCGTTGCGAATGAACCACTGACGGCTCGACACGATTTCGAGCGGACGGTCGCCCCGCTCGTAGAACTTGACCGGGTGGGTGATCGGCTTCGGTTCGCCCACCAAGTCACCGGACTCGGTCAGCAGTTCCACCATCGTTCGTTGCGCCGCTTTCACGGTGCTTCCAGCAATGGCTTGCCAAGCTGGCCCGTCGGGCACTCCTTCGGGTGGTGTGTCGACGATTCGTCCCGACCGGGTCACGATGGTCCGGGTCGGCAGATTCAATTCTCGCCACCAGGTGACGTCGGTGACATCGCCGAAGGTGCAGATCATGGCAATGCCCGATCCCTTGTCGGGCTCGGCCAACGTATGAGCGAGCACCGGCACTTCCACGCCGAACAGCGGAGTGTGGACGGTCGTCCCGAAACGGTCAGCGAATCGAGCGTCGTCGGGATGGGCCACCAACGCGACACAGGCGGCGATCAATTCGGGACGCGTGGTTTCAATCTCAATGTCGTCGAAGCGAAGTCGGTGATAGGCACCGGGGCGTTCCCGGTCCTCCATTTCGGCTTGAGCCACCGCTGTTTGGTAGTCGACGTCCCACAACGTCGGGGCTTCCGACGAATAGGCCTGGCCCTCCGTCAAATTGTCGAGGAACATGCGCTGGCTCACCCGTCGGCTGCGATCGCCGATGGTGGCGTAGGTGTGGGTCCAGTCCACCGAGAGGCCAATCCGGCGCCACAAGGCCTCGAAGGTCTGCTCATCCTCTGACGTCAGTTGATGGCACAGGGCAATGAAGTTCGGACGGCTGACTGGAATGTCTTCTTTGCCGGGTTCCGACGGCGGCACGAAGTCCGGGTCGTAGGGGAGCGAAGGATCGCAGCGAACCCCGAAATAGGTCTGGACCCGGCGTTCGGTGGGTAGTCCGTTGTCGTCCCAGCCCATTGGATAGAACAGCTTCCAGCCCCGCATGCGGCGGTAGCGAGCCAGCGAGTCGGTCTGCACGTAACCGAAGACCGAGCCCATGTGGAGGGATCCGGAGACGGTGGGAGGCGGGGTGTCGATGGAAAACACCTGGTCGCGGGTGGCCGTTCGATCGAATCGGTAGGTCCCTTGGGCGTCCCATACCGCCGCCCAGCGGTCCTCGACACCGTCGATGGAGGGCTTCTCTGGAACGTGGGGCGCGCCTGTCGTGTCGGTTGACATGATCGGGTTACCGTACCTGGATGCTGCACCTCCACGACACCGCAACAGGAGCCGTGCGCCCGCTTGAGCTGCGCACCGAGGGCGAAGTGTCGATGTATGTGTGCGGCCCGACCGTCTACGACCTGCCCCATCTCGGACATGGGCGGGCCACGCTGACCTTTGATGTGCTTCGCCGATATCTCAGCTTTACCGGTCTGCGGGTGCGCCATGTGGCCAACATCACCGACGTGGACGACAACATCATTAAGCGGGCGGCCGAGCAAGGCCGCACCGAGCCCGAGGTGGCGGTCGAGTTCGAAGCTCGCTATTGGGAGTCGATGGATGCCCTAGGGGACCTTCGGCCCACTGACATACCCCACGCCACCGCATATATCGAGCACATGGTGGAGCTGGTAAGCGACCTCCAGGCGCGGGGCGTGGCTTACGAAACGCCCGACGGCATGTACCTCGAGGTGAGCCAGGTCGACGGTTACGGCCTGTTGGCGCGCCAGTCATTGGAATCGCTGCAGTCGGGTGCCCGGGTCGAGGCCAACGAAGACAAGCGTTCACCCCTCGACTTTGCGCTGTGGAAGAAGGCCAAGGACGGCGAACCCAGCTGGGATTCGCCTTGGGGTCCCGGGCGCCCCGGCTGGCATACCGAGTGTGTGGTCATGTCCCTCGACCTCTTGGGAGAGGGTTTCGACCTGCACGGTGGCGGACAGGACCTGGCCTTTCCGCACCACGAGAACGAGCGGGCCCAAGCGGTGGCCGATGGGAAGGCATTCGCCCGCCATTGGGTCCACAATGGCTGGGTTGTGGTCGAGGGCACCAAAATGTCCAAATCGCTGGGCAATTTCACCTCTTTGCCCGACCTCTTGTCCCAGCACGACGCCCGTGCGTACCGACTTCTGGTCCTGCGTGCCCATTACCGCTCGCCCATTGAGGTGACGCCCGACACGGTGGCCGACGCCGAAAAAGGTTTGGCTCGCCTCGATTCGCTGGCCCGACGCTTTTCGGTCGGGGACTATCTGGCGCAGGTGGAAGGTGGTTACTTAGTCCAAGGTGTTGGCGTGGCCGCCGGCGTTGATTCGGACGCGCTGATCAATTTCCGGCAATCACATGGACAACGATCTCGATACGCCGGGCGCGCTGGCGGGCATATTCGAATTGGTCACGGGAGCTCACACCGCTGCGGACGCCGGGGACACGGAGCGCGCCCAACATTTGGCCCATTCGGCCGCTGCGTTGGCCGGTGCACTCGGCCTCACGTTGCGCGATGAGGCAGACGAGATCGATGCCGCCACGGCAGCGCTTATCAGCCAGCGTGACGAAGCGCGGTCCGCTCGGGACTTTGCTCGGGCCGATGCACTACGGGATGAGTTGACCGCACTCGGTTGGACCGTGGAGGACACGGCGACCGGTACGGCGGTTCGTCGATAACGACGTAAATACCCAGGTCACGGACACTTGGTTCGGATGCCTGGACCTTTGTGATGTCCTAGGTTACTATTCGGTAACCACAGAACGGCCGAGGCCCCGAAACCGCGCGGAGCGGTACAGGGACTGGAAACGGCCTGAGGTGGGTAACCAACCGATGTTTCGACGAGTCCCGGCGAATGCTTGGGCTCCTGCCCAAGGAGGGCTCACAATGGCCGACTTCTCACTCGATCTGAACGAGGACCAACTCCAGATTCAAAAGTGGGTACACGAGTTCGCTGAGAACGTGGTTCGACCGGCCGGCGCCGAGTGGGACGAGAAGGAAGAGACGCCCTGGCCGATCATTCAAGAAGCGGCCCGCAATGGCCTGTATTCGTTCGACTTTGTGGCCCAGTGTTTCGGTGACCCCACCGGCTTGCTGATGTGTCTGGTCAACGAGGAGATGAGTTGGGGCGATGCCGGTATCGCCTTGGCCATCTTTGGTTCGACCCTCGCCGTGGCCGGCATTTTCTCCAACGGCACGCCCGAGCAGATCGCCGAATGGATTCCCGAGTGCTTCGGTACCCCCGACGACGTCAAGCTGGCCGCCTTTGGTGTGTCCGAGCCCGACGCCGGTTCCGACGTCTCCTCGCTGAAGTCCCGTGCCGTGTACGACGAAGCCACCGACGAGTGGGTGCTCAACGGCACCAAGACGTGGATCACCAACGGTGGGCTCGCCAACACCCACGTGCTTGTCCTCTCGGTTGACCCCTCGTTGGGTAGCCGGGGCCAGGCCAGCTTCGTGGTGCCTGAAGGCACCAAGGGCATCTCGCAAGGTCAGAAGTTCAAGAAGATGGGTATCCGCGCCTCTCACACGGCCGAAGTTGTGCTCGATGACTGCCGCGTGCCGGGTCGATGCCTCCTTGGTGGCAAGGAGAAGCTGGACGAGCGTCTGGCCCGGGCTAAGGAAGGCAAGAAGACCTCAACCCAAGCCGCCATGGCGACGTTCGAGGCCTCTCGCCCCATCGTCGGCGCCCAAGCCGTGGGTATTGCCCGTGCGGCCTACGAGTACTCACTCGACTACGCCAAGGAGCGCAAGCAGTTCGGCCGGGCCATCATTGAGAACCAGGCCATTGCCTTCAAGTTGGCCGACATGAAAATGCGCACCGACGCCGCTCGCCTCCTCGTTCACCGCGCCGCCTGGATGGCCAGCACTGGTAAGAAGTTCGAGAACGGCGAGGGCTCAATGTCCAAGCTCTTCGCCGGTGAGAACGCCGTGTGGGTGACCGAGCAAGCCATTCAAATTCTTGGTGGCTACGGCTACGTGCGCGAATACCCGGTCGAGCGTTGGCACCGTGACTCGAAGATCTACACCATCTTCGAAGGCACCTCCGAGATTCAGCGCCTGGTCATCAGCCGGGCCATCTCGGGCATCCACATCAATTAGGCGAGGGAGCCACCATCGGCCGGTATCGGCCGACAGTCTTCAGCGGCGTGGAGCGATTGGTGCATCAGATGGTGATGCGGTTCCAGATGTCCGGCGCGCGCGTAGTGGCGCCAGGTGCATCAGGGCGTTGTACGTCACCAGTGCAATTGCCACATGCATGCACATCAGCACCGCGACCGCTCTGGCTGGTTGCCCCTGCCTCAAAATGTAGAGGTCGGGCAACAGCAGGACCAAGGTGACGGCAATGGCCAGTCTGAAGAAGAGCCACCTTGGGGCCGAGGAGAGGCGAGTCACGATCGGCCAGGCCACGCAGGCGATGATCACTCCGATGATGGTCAATTTGGCGTAGTCACTGAATTGGAAATGCCCGTATCCCTTGGTCGATGGGAAAACGGCTTTGCCAACGGCCACGAGGGCGGCGTCTGCCGCGAGGGAACCAAGCAACGAGACGAGAGTGGCTAAAAGCGTTCGAGCCACCGACGGGGACTGATGGGTGGGAGAGAAGTCCACCTTGACCAGATCAAGGGTTTTCTCGAGCATGGAACCGCTGGCCACTGTTGTCCTTTCATCATTGCCGGCTGAGCGGCATCTCAATCCAGCCTAAGGAATGAGCATTACGCCAACATGAAGAGCGACGGGCGTGTAGCTACCGATCGACGGTAGTGGCCCTCTGGGCTGGCCGACTAGCGGTGTTACCTGGGGAATCCACCCGACCAGAGTCGATCCGCTCAACTACTTCTTTGGCACCAGGAGATCGATGCCACCGAACTTCAAAGCTGGCGCCACCGAGTGCTGATTGGCCGACCAGCCATTCACCAGCGGTCGATCGCACCACAGCGTCGCCGATGGCCAGCCCCAACCCGGCTCCGTTCCCTTCGTCGGTGGCGCGATGGAAGCGGTCGAAGAGGTGAGTTCGTGCTTCAGGCGCAATGCCCGGTCCATTGTCTTCGACGGTCAGACTGACCCGATTCCCTTGGGCGCCGACGGTAAGGCGAACAACGCCGTTGTCGCCGGCATACCGACAGGCGTTGTCGACCAAGACGCCGGTGAGTCGATCGATCCACTCCGGGGGGGCGCTGACCCAAGGCTGGCCTTCTGACAGTTGGACGACGGTCAGGGCTATTCCTCGCCGGGAGGCAACGGCGTCAAATCGATCAGCACAGCCCTTTGCAATGGCACCAACGTCGACCGGCTCGTCCCCGGGAGGCGGTGGCTCCGAATCGAATCGGGACAGCCAGAGCAAGTCTTCGACGATGTCTCGAAGCCGAAGTGACTCTCGGTTCACCCGGCTGAGCGTGTCCCTGTACTCCTCTGTACTTCTTGTGCTGCTGAGAGCGAGACTCACTTCTGCCTCAATGACGCTCAACGGCGTCCGCAATTCGTGGGAGGCGTCCGCGGTGAATTCAAGCTGCCGACGGCGAGCCAATTCCACCGGATTCGCCGCCTTCATGCCGATGAGGAACGTGCCGAAGAACACAGCAAGAATGAGTGCCGGGCCAGCCACGGTCTCAAGGGCAATCAAGTCTGACTCGACGTGGTCAACCTCAGCCATGCTTTGGCCGACCACGAACCATGTCGCATCAATGTGCTTCGACTGGAGTTGGAAGTTTCCGGATCCGAGCCGTGCTTCGTTCGATCGCTCGGCCGGGGACCATAAACTTGCCGGCAATGACGGCGCCCCAGGGGTGAGGGCTACCGCATTGTGTCTCGACTCAACTTTCCACAAGAAGACCGGAGCGTCGTCGGTATCGTGGGCGTTGTCGTAAGTGGCCACTGAGGCTGCGGAACTCGGCTGTTGTGTCGCGTTGGCTAGTCGCTGGTTGATACGCACGTCGATTTGTCCGACGAGTCGATGGCGGTCCACCACGTCGAAGCCAGCCACCACGCAGACGTACAAGGCCCCGATAACAACAGTGGCGACCAGGGCCACTCGGGCGGCATGAATGGCTATTGGACTGCTCCATTTTGCGGGCATTCTCATTGCGACACGATCCGATACCCGAGGGCCCGCACGGCTTCGACTTTCACGCCTCCGTTGGAGATCTTGGCGCGCAGTCTGGCCATATGGACATCCAGTGTGTTCGACCCCAGCGCATCAGCCTCGTCATCCCACACCGCCAACGCGATGGATCGACGCGAGATCACCGCTGGTGACCGTTGCATCAAAATTTCCAGGATGCCGAGTTCGATGGCGGTGAGACGAGGGTGCGAGCCTCCAACGATCACCTCACGAGTCACCGTGTCGAGAGTCACATTGCCCACTTTGATCACCAACGACTGCAACGCCTCGCTCCGTCGCGCCAGTGCACGGACGCGCGCCACGCAGCTCGGCGAAATCAAATGGCTTGACCAGGTAGTCATCCGCCCCCTCGTCAAGACCGGTGACCCGGTCAACGGAGGTGTCTCGTGCGGTGAGCATCAGGACGGGAAGTGAGGAGCCCCGGCGGCGAAGTTGCTGTATGACTTCGAGCCCAGTCACTGTGGGCATGCGCCAATCGAGAATGGCGACTTCGTATTCATAGGTGTCGAGGTACCGCAAGGCCTGCAGTCCATCGCATACGGCGTCGACCACAAAGCCGTTCTCCCGAAGGCCACGCTCGAGCACTGATCGCAGTCCATTGTCGTCTTCGGCGACCAGCACCCTCATGGTCACTTTCTACTCGTCAAAGGTGACGCAAACATGACGAGCCATCTTCCTCCACGGCTGAAAGATCCAGCTCAGGAGGCACGTCTCCAATAGTGGGCGTCGCTTCTTGTCGTCATGCTGTCGTAAGGCTCACTCCATATGTTGTAAGTGTGCTCCGCCCGCTCAATCCCTCAATCGACACCACCTCGCATTCTTCACGTCCTGCCGTAACCAAGGTTGCAGCCGGCCCCGTAGACAGTGACAAGGGCTCTGATGACGGCGAGGTCACTCAATGAACCGAGGAGCCCAGCACAACTCTCCCGAATCCCGCGAACGGACCAATGCCCGACTACGGCGCCTCACCCGCTCGGCTGTGCTGGCCGCCACCGGCGCCACGGCACTGATTGGTGTCGTTGTGGCCAAGGAGCATCCGGGATCAAGCTCAGTCGCCAGTACCAATCCTGTCATTCCCACTCAGAGTCCAACAACGTCGATACCCGCTACAGCTACACCCACCTCGGTGCCGCCGCCGACGACGTCGACTTCAACCACTCGTCCCGCATCCGTCAGCGATTCTGGACCGGGAGCGACCCCAACGACCTCGGGACCAACGACCACCACTACTCATGCGCCACCACCAACGACCACCACTACTCATGCGCCACCAACCACCACAACGACGCGTCCGGTCGTCACATCGGGGGGTAGCTCACGGTGACCGCTTCCTTGCTGGCCGAGCGCTCTTTTCGAGCTATTGGTACGACAGCGACCGTGGTCGTTGTCGATTCCAGCCGGGTAGACGAGGCCGAAACACTCCTGCGGCGCCAGATCGAAGCCATCGACCTTGCCTGTAGCCGATTCCGCCCCGACTCTGAACTTGAACACCTCCACTCCCTCGCCGGCTCAACCGTAGAGGTATCGGCGCTGCTGTTCGAAGCCTTGGAGGTTGCCAAGGCGGTGGCAGTGCGAACTCGAGGTGCGGTCGATCCGACGGTGGGCAATGCGATGTCGATGCTCGGGTATGACCGAGATTTCGACCTCATCGCTGATCACGAGCCAATTCGGTCGCCCGACCTTGGTCCTGTCGTCGGCTATGGGCACATGCACCTCAATGTCCGGAAGCGCACCGTGCGCATACCGCGCGGTGTTCGTCTTGACCTGGGGTCATCAGCCAAGGCACTGATCGCTGATCGCGCCGCGATTCGGATTGCCTATCAGATCGAAACGGGAGTCCTGGTGAGTGTGGGTGGCGACGTCGCCGTGGCCGGCCCTCCGCCACCTGGCGGTTGGGCCATCGGGATCGCCCAGGATTCGTCAGCTCACGACAACGACCAGGTCGTCGCCATCAGTCAAGGGGGTCTGGCCAGCTCGTGCACCACGGTGCGCACATGGAAGGTCGGATCCGAGGTGGTCCATCACATCGTTGATCCGTCGACCGGCCATTCGGCGCCGCCTTACTGGACCTTGGCGTCGGTGGCGGGCGCCAGTTGTGTCGATGCCAATGCGCTCTCGACCGCTGCCATCGTGTGGGGACCGAAAGCTTTGGACCGTCTGCGGCCATATGGCCAGGCGGCTCGACTCCTTCGCCACGACGGCCGGGTGTTCACTCTCGGTGGATGGCCCGCATGAGTTCGACCACTTTTTGGTACATCACCCGGTCCAGCGGAATCGTGTCTTTGGTGTTGCTGACCCTGACCATGATCCTCGGTCTGATCACCACTTCTCGAGCCCGAGCTCGCACCTGGCCAGGTTTCGCGCAACAGGAACTACACCGAAGGTTGTCGATGTTGTCGATGATCTTTTTGGGCCTTCACGTGCTCACCAGCGTCCTCGACACCTACGTGCTTATCGGCTGGTTTGCCATTGTGGTGCCCTTTGCGTCTCCGTACGGCCGGTTCTGGGTAGCAATGGGAACGGTGGCCCTTGATCTCATGCTGGCCGTGTTTGTCTCCAGCATTCTCCGTTCGAGGATCAACCCCGCGGTGTGGCGGGGCATCCATTGGTTGGCGTATGGCTGCTGGCCGATCGCATTGGCCCATACCTTCGGTCTCGGTACTGACGCTGGGGAACTCTGGGTCGTCGTGCTCGGTGCGATCTGCGTGATATCGGTGGGGATCGCGCTGCTGTGGCGCCTGATGACGACGCGTGGGCCGACGCAAAGTGCAATGCCGGTCAGCCCACTCGCCGTTCAAGCCACCCGTCTCGTCTCGACGTCCGCCGCCCGAGGAGGTCGACATGACCGTTAGTCCCACCGAAAGTCGGCTGCGGAGCCAAACCCATCACCTGCTCGGTCATCCCACAGGACTCGGCGAGCACCTCGAACGGCATGGACCATTGGTCGTCGAGGGTGGCCGCGACCGCTCAGGGGCGCGTGCATTGGCTGACAGTCTGAACGCCTCAGGACTGGCGGGTCGAGGTGGTGGGGGCTTCCCCGTTTCGCGCAAGCTTGGGGTGGTCTCCTCACACGGCTACGGCGGAACGGTTGTCGTCAATGGCATGGAAGGAGAGCCAGCCAGCGACAAAGACAAATTGCTACTGATCCAAGCGCCTCATCTCGTACTGGATGGCGCACAGTTTCTCGCTGAGTTGTGCCGATCTGAACGTGTCGTCATCTGCATCCCGGTGGGCCGAGACGGCGTTGCCGACGCAGTGAACCACGCGATTGCCGAGCGCCGCCGCGCCCGTCACGGCACGGTGTCCGAGGTTGTCGAACGACCGCCGGATCGATTTATCGGTGGGGAGGAGTCGGCTCTGGCCAACTGGATTGACGGGAATCAGGGTCTCCCCGTCTTTCGTCCCGACAAAGGTGTTCCGCTTCGAATCGGAAAACGACCAGCGCTTGTGCATAACACCGAAACGTTGGCCCACGTAGGTCTCATTGCCCGCAATGGTCCGACTCATTTCCGGAGCCGAGGGACAGAGGATGAGCCGGGGACATGCCTTGTGACCATCAGCGGTGACGTATCCCAGCCCGGAGTTGTCGAAACTGACCGCGGAACCCCACTGTGGGAAATCGCGCTGCGGGCTACGCCACTCGAGTCGGCACAGGCTCTCCTGGTTGGTGGCTACGCCGGTGCGTGGGTGGCCCCTGAGCACTTCTTCACCCCGTACGCGGCGTCCACCCTACGAGCCATTGGAGCAACAGCAGGGGTGGGGGTGATCGTGGTACTTGGGCAATCGGCCTGCGGTATTGCGGAATCGGCTCGGATGATCCGATATTTAGCCAACCAGAGCGCGGGTCAGTGCGGGCCATGTGCCTTCGGGCTGCCTGCCATCGCTGATGATGTCGCCCAGTTGGCGTGCGGTCGCTCCGATCCCGAACTTCTTGTGCGGCTCCATAGGCGACTGGGTCAGGTAGATGGCCGAGGCGCATGTCGACATCCTGATGGTGCAGTCGGGTTGGTGCGCAGCTGCCTGCATGTGTTTGCCGACGATGTCGCTGCCCATAACCAGGGCAAACCCTGCCAGCACTTTCAAAAGCCCACGACATTGCGATTCCCCAGCCCGATCGCTCTCTAATGCCACTACGCATTTCCATCGATCCGGTGCTGTGTGACGCGTACGGCTATTGCGCCGAGCTGCTGCCCGAAGCAATCGTCCTGGACGAATGGGGATATCCGATGGTCGACCATCGACCCTTATCTCACGACATGCTGGCCATGGCAAAGCGAGCGGTTCGCGACTGCCCGCGCCGCGCCATCACCTTGGATTCGGACGCCACCGATGCATGAGGTGAAAATCGGCCACGACGGATTGGCCCTCGATGAAACCAGGCCCTCCACTGCCGCGATCGGCTCGTATCGTTCACTCACGATGGGTGGGCCTACCCCACCATCATCGGGCGGACGACCCCATTGTTGTCAGACACGAATCTCTCAATACTGGATGTATGCGACCAGCCAGAACTAATGCCTGAGTCAGCCTCGCTCGAGCAAAGTTCGGATCGATTGCCTGATCCTCGTGCCGTCCCAGGGGGAGTTTGGCGAGCCCGATCCCGGTGGGCGGTCCACCTCGGCCTCCTGTTGACCGCAGCAGCTTCACTGGGAACGTTGCAGCTCCTCCATGTACGGGTTGCCTTTCACACCATCGTTGGCCTCGTCTTTGTCGGGCTGGTGACGGTGCACCTGGCCCAGCGTCGTCGGGCCATTGTTCGCATGTCCACGCAGATCATCCGCGCCAAAAGCCTGGTTGAGCGGGGAATCCGCCTCGCCGCGTCAGACGTGGTCCTGCTCTTCCTGACGGTGAACGTACTGGTGTCGGGGGTCGTGGACTGGGGACGAGGTGAGCCGACCCAGTTGCCGTTTCCCGCCCCCCTTGACCGGTGGCACCTCGATGCCGGATTGGCCCTCATCATCTATCTATCGGTCCATGCCTGGCATCGGCGAAAGCGCATTCGACGCTCGACGATTCGGTAGCCAGCAACTACGTATTGCGTAGCTACGTACTAAGTAGTAGTATGCCTACCATGCAAACGGGAAGACCCAAGACTGACGACGGGGGAGCGACGTCACGGCGTCGATCCAACGATCCGCCCACGTTGATCCTCATGAGTCTGGCTGGCGGGGCCAAACACGGACACGCACTTCTCAAGGACATCGAGAAATTCGCCGGCGTGAAGTTAGGGCCTGGCGCGCTGTATGGCGCCATCACCAGATTGGAGGAGCGGGGGCTGATTGAGCCGCTTGAGTCCGACGACCGCCGGCGCCCCTATCAGATGACGGCTGCTGGTTCCCGCGCCCTCTCCGATTCCATTGCCCAAATGCGCGAACTGGTTGAGGTGGGGCAGGCCCGCCTGAAGACGATGCCGACTCTTGGACTGGGGCTGGCGTGAAACCCGACCTTCGGTGGTACCCGGCAGCCTGGCGCACCAGGTACGGCGACGAACTCATCACTCTTCTGGACGACGAATACGGCGACCGTATTCCGGCCCGGATTCGACTCAGCCTGATGACCGGGGGCCTCCGACAGCGGGCACGGCAATCTGGGCTGAGCGGCGACGCTGCTCCGGTCTCGCAGAGGGTTCGTGCCGGAGCCCTGTTGGTACTCGCGGCATGGACCGCCTTCGTGATTGCTGGTTGCAGCTTTGCCAAATTCTCCGAACATTTCGATCAGGCGCTCCCTCACGGCATTGCGTCGCATCACGTGCCTGATGTTGCGTTCACCATGCTCCAGACGGTCGCCGCCGTGGCTGGCCTACTCGTGGTGGCGGGAGCATTGCTGGTCGTACCAACATTCGTCCGATTCCTGCGAAATGGCGGATGGGCTTCGCTGCGCAGATACTTCTTCCGCACCTTCGCCTGTACCGCGGTCACGGGAGTGGTCACTGCGTTTGTTCTTGTTTGGGCGCACCACCTGACCGCGCCGCAACGCAACGGCGGCATCCATTGGTACGGAGCGTTGTTCTTGCTCTGGGCGGTACTGATGACCATCACCTTGGCGTCTTGGACAGCCCTGGCGGTGGCGATAGTGGGGAAACTGACGCTCCGCGAACGGGTGATCAGAGCAGAGGCCGCCCTGGCAGCCGTCGTCGCCGTGGCCATGATCGTCATGGTCGGTACGACGGCGGTTTGGTGGGGGGCGATGGCGCGACACGCCCCAGGCTTCTTCTCGGCCAGTCCGGGCGGAGCACCAAATTCCCCATGGGACGTCTGGTTCATCGCCACGTTCGCGCTGATGGCCATCGCAATGGTCGCCGGCGTGGCCGGTTTCATCCGAGTTGGCCGGGAGTGGCCAAAGCTGCGAGTCGGCTGAACGAATCAGTCGGAGAAGCGGTCAGCCGCAGCTGCCGTAGGGATCGAGGTGGGCGTCCGAGAGGCCCATCAGCACCAATGAGTTAGATGCCTCGTTCATATAGGCCGCCGGGCAGGGGTCAGAAATGAGGATGAATCGACCCAGGCTGCACGGGCTGTAGCCGCTGATGCATGTGGTGGTGGCTTGGTGCGCCAAGGGGTCGATGACGCAGGCGATGATGAAGTCGGGCGCGGCATAGGCCTTCAGATAGGCCATGGCGGCAGGGCAGCCATAGGCGGTGGCGTGTCCGAGCGGTGGCACCTGAATGGTTGCCGGCACGGCCGGTACCGGGGTAGGGGACGCCGCCGAAGCGGTGGCCGCCGGGGCAACCGTCCCTGTCGCGATTGGCACCGATGGGGTCAAAGCCAACTCTGGCCGTGGTGCCGGTAGCGGCAACGCAAACAGCGCGCTCGAGATTAGGCAGCGCTTGTGCCTTGTGCGCGGGCAGGGGAGCCTGGTGGTTGGCCAACAGTGCTCTCGGTGGATGGCTGACCACGACGCCGCTGGCTTGACCGCTATTCACCACTGCCCCGGTCATTCCCATGACGACCAGGACGCTGAGCGCCATACAGTTGCGCCGCCAGCGCAACCACATCCTGCGCATTGGAAGACCTCCCCCTCCGTCTCGTGCCGCCATCGAGCCGTTCGAGACCTCCCCCGAGGTTCGAGCAGCCAGCACACTTACAAAGCACGTGACGTCCGTGCAAATCATCAGGGGAACTGCGATGCCGGGCGTGTCTTTCGGACGCAGCGTGCTTTCTTCGTTTCGCACCTGCTGCAACTTTGAGCGCTGCGCTCGTCAGGTGCGCCAGCCAAGGGGCGGCGATACGGTCAGCGGGATGGTGGATACCTCGTTGATGACACTGCCGGACGGTCGAGACCTGGCGTGGCTGGACATGGGGGATCCGGCCGGGCCGGTGGTGTTGGCGTTCCATGGCACGCCAGGCTCACGGAATCAGATTGGCTCCTTCAGTGACGCCATCGCCGAGTCGGGAGCGCGGCTGATCATTCCTGATCGTCCGGGCTACGGGCACAGCACCTTCCACAAGGGCCGTCGGTTGTCCGACTGGGCCACCGACGTGGCGTGCTTGGCCGACCATCTTGAGCTGACTCGGTTCTCGGTGATCGGCCTTTCGGGCGGGGGACCACATGCCTCGGTCTGTGCTCGATACTTGCCGGACCGAGTCGCAGCCCTGGGCATCGTCAGTGGCGTCGGCCCGCTCAATGAAGCTGAAGCGGCCGAAGGGATGATGCCGGCCAACCAGATCATCGCGGCCCTCGCTCGACGCTCGCAGTACTTGGTCTATCCACTCTTCGGATTGCAGACCTTCCTGGCCCGCCGATGGCCCGAAGCGGCCTTACGGACCTTGCTCAAGATGGTCCCCGAAGCTGATGCCGCCGTGATCGGCCAGCCGGACTACTCCTCGGTCTTCATCGAAGACGCCAAACGGGCCGCGCCGACCAGCGCCCTGGCGGCGTCCCAAGACTTCGCACTCTTCGCCCGTGACTGGGGCTTCCGGTTGGAGGACATTGCGGTGCCGACCCATGTCTGGCACGGCGAGGCGGATCGCAACGTGCCCTTCGAGCATGGCCGACGGCAAGCCGAGTCCATCGCCGGTGCACAGTTTCATGCCTGCCCGGGGGAGGGCCACTTCTTGGTTATCGAACACTTCCCGGAAATCCTGCGAGCCGTCACCACCTACTGAGTCGTCGACCTCAGTACGGTGGACCAATGGCGACCCATCTGGTTGAACCCGTTCAAAGTGCCCCCTCCCGTCTGGAGCGCGTGGCCCTTGTCACCGGGGGTGGACGCGGGATTGGCGCCGCCACTGCGGTCGTGCTGGCGCAGGCGGGTTGGGACGTCTGTGTGGCCTATCGGTCGGATGTCGCCGCGGCCAATGACGTCGCCGGGCAGTGCGCCGCGCTCGGAGTTCGGGCCCTCACTGTGTCGGTGGATGTGTCCGACGAGCCTCAGGTTGCCGCGCTCTTCGCGGCGATTGACGCAACCTGGCCCGCCCGGGGTTCACTGGGTGTCCTCGTGAACAACGCCGGCATTGTGGCCCCACTGGCCCGGGTTCAGGACATGAACGCCGAACGGGTGACCCGGATGTTCGCCGTTAACGTCGTCGGCTCCTTTCTCTGCGCCGGTCAGGCCGTGTCTCGCATGTCGACGGCCAGCGGGGGCCGAGGCGGCGTGATCGTCAACGTGTCCTCGGCCGCCTCTCGAGTTGGTTCGCCGGGGCTGTATGTGGACTACGCGGCGTCGAAGGGCGCCATCGACACCATGACCCTGGGTTTGTCGAAAGAAGTGGCCGACGAGGGAATTCGGGTGGTCGCCGTGCGACCCGGGATTATAAATACGGAGATTCACGCCTCAGGCGGGCAGCCCGATCGACCGGAGCAGGCTCGCACCCAAATCCCCATGCAGCGGATCGGACAACCGGGTGAAGTGGCCGCCACCATCGCCTGGCTCTGTAGCGATGCGGCGTCCTACGTCACCGGAGCCCTGGTCGACGTCAGCGGCGGTCGGTAGCGGCACCGTAGAGTCGCGGGGCCATGGATGCGCCAGCCCTTTTGCACAAAGCCTCTGACGTCACACCGGAGTGGCTGACCGCCGTCCTCACTGCTTCGGGCGACCTCACACCGGGCCATGCCGTCACCGGCGTCACGACGTCGCCCATTGGTACCGGTCAAATGGCCGACACCACACGGCTCACCCTCACCTATGACGAGGCCGGCAGTGGACCCGCCAGTGTGGTGGGCAAGTTCGCCTCGGCCGATGAGCAAAGCCGAGGCACTGGTCTGGCGCTGCGGGCCTACGAGATTGAAGTTCGCTTTTACCAACAGGTCGCCGAGCGGGTGTCGGCCCGAGTACCAGCGCGGTACTTCGCCGACGTGGAAGCCGATACCGGATGGTTCACCTTGATTCTGGAGGACATCGCCGGTGGCCGTCAGGGCGACCAGATCGAAGCGTGCTCCCCCGACGTGGCGGCGGCCGTATTGGAGGAGATGGCCGGACTGCACGCCCCATGTTGGGAGTCGAAGGAGTTAGCCGACCTCGACTGGCTGAACCGCAACTCCCCGGAGGCCGACCAGTTCCTGGCCGCCATGGTGTCCTCGTTGTTGCCGGGTTTTCTCGAGCGTTATGACGACGTGCTCAGTCCGGCCCATGCCGACCTCTGTCGGGAATTCGTACAGCATCTTCCTGAGTGGGCTGCCCTCCGCGTGGGGCCACGAACCGCCAGTCACGGCGATTTTCGCCTGGACAATCTGCTCTTTCAAGAGGGCGATCGTCGACCAGTGGTGGTCGATTGGCAGACGTTGTCGTGGGCGGGCGCGTCCTATGACGTGGCGTACTTCATCGGTGGCTGCCTCACGTCGGAAGATCGCCGGCGGCACGAAAAGGATCTCCTGGCGCACTACCACCAGGCTCTCTGTGCCGGTGGCGTTGAGGACTACTCGCTCAATCAGTTGCAGCAGGACGTCCGCCGCGACACCTTTGGTGGGGTCCTCATGGCGGTGGTCGCCTCCATGGTGGTGCAACGCACCGAGCGCGGTGACCTGATGTTCTTGACCAGCACGACACGCCACGCCCAGCACGCACTCGATTCGGATGCCTCCGCGCTCCTCCTCGGAGCGTGACCGAACTCCTGGTGCTGTGCACCGGCAACGCGGCTCGCTCGGTCATGGCCGGGTTCATGTTCGAGCAACTGAAACTCAGCCATCCCGGCGGTGAGCAACTGCACGTCGTCACGGCCGGTACGCACACCATCGATGGACAACCCATGGGTATGCGCACCCGGAACGCGATGAAGACCATTCCCGAGTTGGCCGAGGCCGAATTCAACCGACACCGGAGCCGACAGGTCTACGACCCTGATTTCGCGCTGGCCGAACTGGTAGTGGTGATGGAGGCGGATCATGTGCGATTCGTACGCCGCATCCATCCTGAGGCCGCCGCTCGCACCGCCATGTTCCGCCCGTTGTGCCGCGATCTATCGCCCGGACCCGAGCCGTTGTCCGACCGAGTGCGCGCCCTGAAGCTGGCCGACGTGGAACTGAGTGACGCCGAGGACGTCACCGACCCGGCCGGACGCGACGCCGACGTATATGCGGCGTGCGTGGCCGAACTGTGGGGCTTGTGTCAGACCCTGATCACGCTGCCTGTAGGTCGATCGCGGTAGACGATCCGTTCCTCATCCTTCTCGCCGGGGACGGTGACGGTGCCAACGGATCGGAAGCCCGCCTTTTCAAAGGCACGTATGGACCGTTCGTTGTCCACACTTGGGCCGGCCAGTGCGCCCGACACCTCGGGATAGATCGACCAGATGCGTTCGCAAGCCAGGGCGATGAGCTGAGTGCCGAGCCCGCGGTTGCAATCCGCCGCACGGCCAATGAACAGATCGAGGGCGCCCGCATCCGGGTAGCCGACGGCAGCGACGTAGTCGGGGTTGTCGACCATCCGATAGATCTGCACCAGACCGATAGCGCGGCCGCGCTCGTGAACGAGAAACAATTGGGTCGAATCGATACCGTCAATACACGGCCCGAACTCGGACTCGACTTCCTCGAGCGTCTTCGGCGATTCCCACCATTGGGCCACATGGGGTTGGGCCAACCATTCGACCACCAGTGGAAAGTCGCTTCGCTGCAGTGGCACCAGCGTGAGGTCTGGTTCAGTCGTCATGTGGACGGGGTGGAGTCAGTCGGCGTGGACCGAGCGCAATCCGGCCCAGGCCAGGTCGGCCATTCGTTGCGCCAGACGTTGCGCCTCTTCCTCCACGGCCACGTCCGAAAGTGAACGTTGCGTCATGAAGCGACGACTGGCCCCTTCGGCCATGCCGACGACGGCGTAGGCCAACAGGAGCCGGTGGTCATCGTTCAGCCCGGCGTCAATGAGTGGATCGATGGCCTCGGCAATGGCGTCCTCCACCATGCGGAGCGCCTGGCCCAATTCCTTGTCGTCGGCATGGTCGCGCCCGTAGAGGAGCCGGAACTCCGCTTCCCGACTGATGACCAGCCGGAAGTAGGCCGCAAAGCCCATCTCCACCTGCTGGCGCGGCCCTTCGGCCCGCATGACGGCCCCACGGACGGCGATGAGCAATTCCTGGGCGATGGAATCCACCAACTCCAAGTAGAGGGCCCGCTTGGAAGAGAAGTGTTGGTAGACGAGCGGTTTGGTGACGCCGGCCGCCTCGGCAATGTCGTCCATGGTGGTGGCTCTGTAGCCCCGTCGAGCGAAGAGCTCCAGCGCCACACTGAACAGTTGATCCCGCCGTTGCTCGGCCGTCAGGCGCCGGACGGAGGGCTGCGCGGCACTGGCCATGACTGGTCAGATTACTGGGCGGTCACTAGGGAGAAATAAGGCCCCGCGGTTCAGAACGAAGTGGGAAGGCCGGACAACACCCGATCGAGGCGCTCGGGCAGGTCGTGCACATTGAAGTGACGAGCCGCCACCGAGTGGTTGTGGTCCAGCAACGCCGGGTCCGGCTGCCGCAGCCAGCGGGCCAGCGCAGCCCCGTCGGCGCAGTCGAACCACTGGAAGCCAAAGGCGGCGAGCTCGTCCGCCACCGGATAGGGACCAATGGCCAACGGCCGTCGATGGGTGGCCGATTCGACCGATGGGTTCCCAAATCCCTCCCAGGTCGAGGGCAGAACCACGACGTCGCAGGCGGCATAGGCATCGTCAATCGCGATCGGCGGCTGGTCCGATCCGAGGATGACCGGACAGGACGCCCCGGCGATCAACGCCTCGAGTTCCGGCCCGTACCCGTCTTCGGCCGGCCCCATGAGCCAGAAGGTGGCCCCGTCACCGACCTCGGCCGCCAGGGCCAGGCCCGCCGCCACGTTCTTCCGGGGTAGGGCTCGGGTGGGCTGGAGCAGGAGCCGGGTGTCGCCGTCGATGCCCAAGAGCGATCGGGTCTGGTCACGGTCGCCGGTCGGGGGGTCGGGATCGAATGTGTTGTAGATGGTGCTCGCCGTGATGCCATGCGAAGCCAATTGATGCCGACTTAATTCATTGATGGTCACGTGCGCCCAGGCTGCATCGTCGGGTGGAGGGGGAAAGTGGGCCAAGTGCGGCCGCTGCCAGGGCAAGTCGTGGTGGTGGAGCACCGTTGGGCGCCCAGCGCAGGCGGCGGCGACCACGTCTGCTGCCCGTGGATTAAGCGGCAGCGAGCACAGGTTCTCGACCACGACCAGGTCAGCGCCGGCCAAGGCAGTCTCGATCTCGCTCGCCGACGGCGGCTCGGAGGCGTCGATGGCCAGGCCCGGGAGGCCGATGTCGACCGGTCCGGAACCGGCCACGGTGACCACCCGCCAGCCCAACACCTCCAGCGCAACCGCCCACTTTGCCGACTCAATCGACACACCGTCGGTGCCGCCCAACCGGAAGGAGACGATGGCTGCGGTGGGCACCCGCCGCACTGTAGGGCGTGCGGAATCGCACCATCCATGTATCGACCACCCCGGGGTGTCTACGGTGCGACGGGGGACACACGCATAAGGGGGGTCCGTAATGGAACCTGGTCAGATAGTGAGCGGCGGCAGTCTGGTCTTCGGTGGCATCTTCGCCGGGATCGGCCTTCTCAGCCTTATCCCGTTGTTCTTTGTCCTCATCGTCGTAGCCAATCGGGCTGAACCCGATCCCCGTGGTCTCAGACCATCGAGCGTGTACCTCTTCGGGATGTCATTCGTGACGCTGATGTTCGCGTACAGCGGTGCGGTCATGATCGTGACCGCCCTCTTGTCCTTCATCGGACCCCACAGTTCGCCGATCGCGGATGGAGTGGCCAGCAGCGTCGTCGTCGGGGCACTCTTCGTGGCTATCGCCGGCGGTACCTTTGCTGTGCACGTCCGGAAAGGGATCGCCATCGCTCGAGGTGATGGTCGGGTCGACGGCCCGAACAATCGCATCTTGCACACCTACGTGTCGGTGGTGTCCTTCGTCTTTGTGGCCGTGGCGATCATCACGCTGGGCATCGCCGTCTACTTGCTGTTCCAGGAGATCGGACCTGGGATATTCGGAAGCCTCGGAGGTTCGAGGACGGGGACGCTGCGCGACCTGATCGACGTGGTCTATGTGATGGTGGCCTCAAGCCTCATTGTCGTGGTCCACTCGCGCCTGCTGCCTGATGGATTCCTCTTCCGGTCCTCCTTTCCAGCGGCGGTTGCCCTGCCGGCCCAGCCCTAGGGCCCGAGGCGGCGGGGTACGAGGTGGTGTTGCGCCGGCTTCACGTTGCCTACCTGGGTGTTTAAGGGGTGACCCCACCGACCATCAGTCATGGCGGCGGGCGATCGCAGGCAGTCTGCGTGCCGCGAGTAGCGTTGCACCACCATGTCCAAGCGCGCATTGATCACCGGAGTCACCGGACAGGACGGCTCCTACCTGGCTGAATTCCTGCTGGAGCAGGGCTACACCGTTATTGGGATGGTGCGTCGGTCCAGCACGGTCAACTTCGAGCGGATCGCCCACATTCAGGACAAGCTCGAACTGGTCGCCGGCGACATCTTGGACGAAGCCTCGCTGATTGCGGTGTTGCGCGATCACCGGCCCAGCGAGGTCTACAACCTGGCCGCCCAGTCCTTCGTGCAGACCAGCTGGAGCCAGCCGGTGCTGACCGGCGAGACGACCGCCCTCGGCGTCACTCGCCTGTTGGATGCGATTCGCATCGTCGACCCGGGCATCCGCTTCTACCAAGCCAGCTCGTCGGAGATGTTCGGCAAGGTCCAGGAAGTCCCGCAGACCGAGTCCACCCCGCTCTATCCGCGCAGTCCGTACGGCGTGGCCAAGGTCTACGGCCACTGGATCACGGTCAACTACCGGGAGAGCTACGACCTGCATGCCTCCTCGGGCATCCTGTTCAACCACGAGTCGCCCCGGCGTGGCATTGAGTTCCTGCCCCGCAAGGTCTCCTACGGCGTGGCCCGCATCGCCAACAACCTGGACGACAAGTTGCAGTTGGGCAATCTCGACGCCCAGCGTGACTGGGGCTTCGCGGCCGACTACGTGCGCGCCATGTGGCTCATGCTCCAGCAGGATGCGCCGGATGACTTCGTGGTGGCCACCGGCGAGACCCATTCGGTGCGCGAACTGTGCGAGCTGGCCTTTGCCGCCGCTGATCTCGACTGGGAACAGCACGTGGTGATCGACGAGAAGTTTCTTCGTCCGGCCGAGGTCGACCTTCTGGTCGGTAACCCGGCCAAGGCGCAGGAGACCCTGGGCTGGCATCGCGATGTTGATTTCCCGGGCCTCGTCACCATGATGGTCAAGGCCGACATGGACCTGGTCCGCAGCACCATCAAGTAGTCGGGAGCCCCCACGCTCCCGCTCCCGGCCACCATCTCGGCCGACCCGCTGGGTGTTCTGGTCGCCTTCGGCGCCGGGATCCTCTCGTTTCTCTCACCTTGCGTGCTGCCGCTGGTGCCGGGCTATCTCTCCATGGTGTCGGGGCTCTCGGCCGCCGAGTTGTCAGCGGTGGGGACCGCCGGTGCGGACGCCCAGGGTCAACCGGTGTCGACCATGCGCCCGATGCTGCGCGGGATTGGTCTTTTCATCGCCGGTTTCACGGTTGTCTTCGTGGCCCTGGGCGCCGTGGCCTCGGGTATCGGGCAGGCGATCGGCTCGCACAAAGAGGCCCTGACCCACCTGAGTGGGGTGCTGGTCATTCTCCTCGGCATCGTCCTGTTGGTCGGGCTGCTCCCGTCGGGCTTCTGGTCCAAGGTGGGTGCCGGACCGGCCAGCCTGCTGGCCCGACTGACCGGGGAACGGCGGATTCACGTGCGCCCGTCCACCCTGGGTACCTTCGCCGCCCCCATCATGGGCATGGCCTTCGCCTTCGCCTGGACCCCTTGCATCGGCCCGGTCCTGGGCGTGGTCCTGGGATTGGCCGAGCACAACGGGACCTTGGCCGGCGGCGTAGTGCTCCTCTTCGCCTATTCGCTGGGGCTCGGTGTCCCGTTTGTGGTCACTGGCCTGGCCTTTGGCCGCGTCACGGCCGTGCTGTCCCGGGCCCGCCGGGGCGTCTGGTTGGTTGAAGTGGTGGCCGCCGGGGTGCTCATCGCCTTCGGTATTTTGCTGCTCACCGACCAGGTGGCCTGGATCTCGACCCAGTTTCAGCACCTGCTCGACCACATCGGATTGAGCCGCCTCAGCCGTAGCTAGGGCCCGCCTCTCCCACCACCCGCAACGGGAGTGACTAGGCGCCGCTTGGAACCCCGGGACCCACCCCCCCTAGCATGGCCGGGAAGGCCATGGCCCCTGTCGTTCACTTCCGTGCTGCCGTCGCCCTCGCCGGCCGCTTCCCCGCCCTTGCCGGGGTCGATCTCTCTCTCCAACCCGGAGAGGTGGTGGTCGTCGTGGGCGCCAACGGGGCCGGCAAGACCAGCCTGCTCCGTGCCTGTGCCGGGCTGCTCCCGGTGACCTCGGGTCAGGCCGAGGTGCTGGGCATCGATCTGACCACCGACCACACCACCGTGCGCCGCCACGTTGGCCTCTTGGGTCATGCCGCCCCTATTTATGACGAGCTCAGTGCGGCGGAGAACGTCCGTTTCTCGGTCAAGGCCCTGGGCCTGCCGGTCGAACGGGCCGACCAGGCGCTCGAACGCCTGGGTCTGGTCGGGCGACTGCGCACCACCCCGACGGGTCGTCTTTCGGCCGGACAGCGGCGTCGAGTCGCCCTGGCCGCTCTGTTGGCCCGTCGCCCCGCTCTCTGGCTGCTCGATGAGCCACACGCCGGCCTCGATGCCCCTTCTCGCGAATTGCTCGGAAATCTGATCGGCGAAGCGGCGACGGATGGAGCGGCAGTGTTGCTCTCTTCCCACGAGCCGGAATTGTCGGTGCCCTTGTCTGACCGAGTGGTCGTGATGGGGGGTGGACGGATCACGTCGGACAGTCCAGGTGGCCGCCGGCCCAACCTTTCCTCGGTGCCCGCGGCGGAATCCCCGTCCGGACCGGGCACGATGGAGGCGTGGCATGTGGCGTGACGCGGTCCTCGTGGCGGGGAAAGACCTCCGGATTGAGGCGCGCTCCCGAGTGGCGCTGTGGCAGGTGGTGCCCTTTGCCATTCTCGTCCTCGTCCTCGTCTCCTTTGCCATTGGCCCCAGCCAGTCGGCCCTGCGCCACGCCGCCCCGGGCATCTTCTGGATCGCCGTCCTCTTCTCTACCGTGCTGGCCATTCAGCGCAGTGTGGCCGTCGAATCCGGGGAAGGCACCCGTGATGGCCTTCGGCTCTCCGGCATCGATCCGGCCGGGATCTTCCTCGGCAAGGCGGCGGCCGTCGGCTTCCAACTGCTCCTCCTGCAGATCGTCCTATGGGCCGGCGTCTCTTTCCTCTTCGATGTCCGCGTCCACACCATCTGGCTGGCGGTCACGGCCTCCCTGCTGTCCACCGTCGGTCTCGCCTGTGCCGGCGTCCTCTACGGCGCGCTGTCAGCCGGACTGCGCGTCGCGCGACACCTTGCTCCCGTTGTTGGTGCTCCCTGTCCTGGCCCCGGTCCTTTTGGCCGGCTCCAAGGCCTGGCAGGCCGCGTTGAGCACGCACCCCGGAACGGGAGCCCAGTGGCTCCGCCTTCTTATCCCCTTTGCCGTGATCTACCTGGTGATCGGCATCGTCCTTTACGGTCCACTCCAGGAGGCCGCATGACCACCCTCGTTCCCAATGACACCGCGTCGACGCCGGCGTCCGCCAAAGGGCCATCGGTGGTCCGACCGCGCTGGCTCACGGCCGTTGGCGTCCTGGGCGTCCTGAGCATGATTGCCACCGTCTGGCTTGGCTTGTGGATCACGCCACCCGATCAGGTGCAGGGCAACTTGGCTCGTCTCTTGTACATCCACCCACCCATCGCCACCGTGGCCCTCTACTGGGCCGGCGGCGTGGCCGCCGCCGGCAGCCTGCTCTATCTATGGCCGCGCACCCGTTCGCTGTTCTGGGACCGCTTGGCCGCCGCGTCGGTCGAAGTGGGTGCGGTCTTCTCCGCCTTGACGCTGATCACCGGCTCGCTGTGGGGCCGTCCGGTGTGGGGTGTGTGGTGGACCTGGGATGCCCGGCTGACGTCCACCGCGCTGCTCCTCCTGCTCGAACTGGGCTACATGGCGCTGCGCCGGGTGCCGGCCGATCCGTCCATCCGGGCTCGCCGTTGCGCGGTGGCCGCCTTGTTGGTCGCCGTCGACGTACCGATCGTGCACTTCTCGGTCGATTGGTGGCAGACCCTGCATCAGGGCGGCACCATCCTCGACCCCGGATTCCATCTCCACGTGCACGGCTCCATGTTGTGGACGCTGTTGATGGGCTTCATCTCGTTCTCGCTGATCTTCGTGTGGTTCCTGGCTGTGCGCTATCGGATCGAGGTGCTGCAGGACGAAGTGGGCGATCAGGAGCTTGAGGTCTCGCTGACCGAGCGCTGGAGTGAGACCAACGTGCTGCACGCGTCAGGACCTTCCACGCCTCCGCAGAGCGGGAACTGATCATGGGCTACGTCGATGTCGGCTACATCGCCGCACTGGGCATCATGTTCGTCTACGCCGTCGGGCTCGGCTTGCGCCGCCGCCGCTGGGAGCGCGCCCGCCAAGTCGCCCAAGGTGATGCCGGTGTGACGTCGGCGACGGATTCGTCCGCCGCGGCGACTCCCGGTGGACATTCGTGACGGAAGGCGACCTCACTGCCCAGCCGCCGCACACGGGTCCGGCGCTGCCGGTGGCGCGGCGCAAGCGCAGCAAGCGCCTCTGGGTCGTCTTCGCCCTCCTGGCTGCCGCCTTCGTCTTCTTGTTGGTCGAAGGACTCGGCAGTTCACTGAATTACTTCGACACGGTCAAACAGGCCTACGCCCACCGGGCCACCTTGGGCACGACCACGTTTCGGCTCGAGGGCAACGTGGTGCCCGGCTCCATCCACTCCACCAAAGTAGGGACCGACTTCACCATTTCCGGTGGCAATCGCACGCTGAGGGTGACCAATAGTGGCAGCCCGCCGCAACTGTTCCAGTCGAACATCCCAGTCGTGGTGGTCGGTCACTTCGCCTCCGCCACGTCCTTCGCCTTCCTCTCCAACCAAATCCTGGTCAAGCATTCGTCGACCTATAAGGCCGCTCACCCCAACCGGGTCAAGGCCAAGAACGGGACCGAGCGCTGATGTTGGACGCTGACCTGGGCGTCATCGGTGTGTGGCTGGCCTTCATCACCTCCATCGTCGGTGCGGTGGTCGTGGTGGTGGGGCTGGTGCGCGCCGCCCGCCTGGAGGCGGCAGCCAACGGCGCCGCCATCCCGGAGCTTGAGAAGCTCGGCGGTTTCGACACCCGGCTCTTCGCCCCGGTGATGCTGGTCGGTGGCGTGGTGGCCGCCCTGGCCATGGAGCACGCCTTGGTGACGCATGACTTCTCGCTGGTCTTCGTGGCCGAGAACAACAGTCGGGTCACGCCGCTGCTGTATTCCATTACCGGCTTGTGGTCGGCCCTGGCCGGTTCCATCCTCTTGTGGGGACTGGCGTTGACCGTCTTCACCACCGCCTTTGTGTGGCGCTACCGCCGCCAGGCGGCCGACCCGGTGATTCGGTACGCCACCTTGGTGATGTTCGTCGTCACCACGTTCTTCTTCGGCTTGATGCTCGGCCCGGCCAATCCGTTCACCACCACCCGCGATGTCACCAGCGGACTCGGTCCCAACTCGCTGCTGCAGGACAACCCGTTGGTCGCCATTCACCCACCGCTGCTGTACTTGGGCTTTGTCGGCTTCACCGTTCCCTTCGCCTTTGCCATCGGCATGTTGGCGACCGGCCGAGTGGGGGAACGGTGGCAGATTGAGTGCCGGCGTTGGACGCTGATCTCGTTCACCTTCCTTTCCGTCGGCATCGTGTTGGGCGCCTGGTGGTCCTACCAGGTGCTCGGATGGGGCGGCTTCTGGGGCTGGGATCCGGTCGAGAACGCCGCCCTGCTTGCCGTGGCTGTGCGGCACGGCCTACCTCCACTCCGTCCTGGTGCAGGAACGTCGCGGCCTGCTCCGGGTCTGGAATCTCTCGCTGTCGGTGGCCACCTTCGCGCTCACCATTCTGGGGACATTCCTGACCCGTTCGGGCGTCATCAATTCGGTGCATGCCTTCTCCAAGTCGTCTATCGGTCCGATATTGCTCGGGTTCTTCTTCTTGGTGGTGGCCGTCGGTTTCGGTCTCATCGCCTGGCGGGGTGATCGCCTGCGCTCGCCCGGGGGCATCGACGCGCCGCTCGGGCGCGAAGGTGCCTTCCTCTTGAACAACTTGTTGTTCGTGGGCTTTGCCTTCGTGGTCTTGCTGGGGACGCTGTACCCACTCCTCTACCAAGCCATCACGCAACAACAAGTGACCGTCGGGGCGCCGTACTTCAATACGGTGGCCGTGCCGGTGGGGCTGGCTCTGCTCTTCCTCATGGCCGTCGCCCCGGTGCTCAGTTGGCGCAAAATCAACGCCGCCGTCTTCTGGGAACGGCTGTCCATCCCGGTGTGGATCGGCGTGCTGACCGTCGTCGTCTGTGTCGCCTTCGGTCTGCGCGGTCTCGCGCCGCTGGTGGGCTTCGGGATGGGCGGCGTGGCAGCCGCTACCGCAGGGCGGGCCCTGGTGCTCTCCGTGCGAGCCGCCCGCACTCGTCAGACCGGTTTCTGGCGCGGACTGGTGGGACGGACCAATGGCGGCATGGTGGTCCACCTCGGCGTGGTCGTCATGGCCGTCGGCATCATCGCGGCCACCACCTACCGCCATCAGACCGAGTTGGCGCTGGCTCCCGGCCAGGTCGTGCATTTCGGAGGACATTCGTTCGAGTTCGAAGGCCTGCGGACCGTGGCCTCGCCCTCGAAGCAAGCCGATCAGGCGTTGGTCAAGGTGGACGGAGGTGGCGTGTTCGCTCCGGCCACCACCAACTTCGGCGGTTCATTGTCGACCGTCGGGACGCCCGCCATCGATTCGGGTGCCTTCGGCGACGTCTACCTGACCTTCGACGCCATCGGCGGGGTGGGGAACACGTCGGGCAACCAGCCCATCGCCAACCTCCCTTCGGGATCGGTGGCCATCGGCGTGGTCATTGAGCCCCTGTTGGCCTGGCTATGGGCTGGCGGCCTCTTGATCGGACTGGGAGGCCTGCTGGCCCTGGTGCCCGGCACCCGTCGACGGGCCACCGATCCGGCGTCCGCGCCATCGGCCATGGTGACGGGAGCGGGTGCTGATCCCGACGCGACCAACGGCAACGGGCACCACGGGCGAACTGACCTCGGTCGGCGCCGACGCAACCGCCCAACCGAGCTGATGGCCCGGTCCACCCGTCGTCGTCACACCACCCGCTGGATCGCCTGCGGTGTCCTCGTTGTACTTGGCCGTCGTCGGCGTGGTGTTGGCCACCCGGACGCCACAGGAAGCAACGCAGGTCGACAGCCCATTGCTCGGCCACGCTGCGCCCGACCTTCTCCGGCACCGACCTGCGCACCGGCCAGCACGTCTCCCTCAAGTCGTTCCGCGGTCGTTACGTCTTCATCAACTTCTTTGCCAGCTGGTGTGGTCCCTGCGAGCAGGAGGCGCCCGACCTCGTGGCCTTCGACTACGGGCAGAGCCTCGTTCCCAAGGGCGCGGTCTTGGTCAGCGTGGTCTTCCACGATGAAGTGGCGTCGGCCCGTGAGTTCCTGAAGTCACAGGGTGCCACCTGGTCGGCGGTGAACGATGCCGGTGGGGTCATCGCCCAGTCCTATGGCGTCACTGGTCCGCCCACGACCTATCTGGTTGACCCATCCGGCAAAATCACCGTGGAACCCGTCACGGGACCGGCCACGGTGGCCAATCTGGCTGACATGTTGCGCCACGCCAAGCGGTCACATGCCTGACCGCCCGTCGCTGCCGCTGTGGGGCCGAATCGCCCTGCCGATGGTCGTCTTGGTGGTGGCCCTGGTCATCGGCAGCGGCGTCATCCACGGCAGTCGGCAGACCTTGACCCAGCATGCGTCCGCCATTGAGCGGGTCGTTCGTTGCCCCTCGTGTATCGACGTGTCGGTGGCTGACTCCGATGAGTCGACGGCCATCGCCGTTCGGCACGAGATCGTGAAGGATCTGCACGAGGGTCGCACGACCGGTCAGATTGAGCAGACCTTGGTCTCGCAATACGGGCCGACCATTTTGTTGGTAGCCCCCGGACAGCGGCGGGTTTGCCCTGATCTGGATCATCCCGATTGTGCTGGGCGCCGGGGCACTGGCCGGGGTGATCACCCTCTTCGTCCGACGTTCCCGACAGTTCGCCGCGCTGCGGGTCAACCACCTCCGTGCCGGATCCGCTATGACCTCCGAGACGGAAACGCCAGCGCAACCTTCCGGATCGGCCAGCGGTGACGAGCGTTGGTTCCTCGTCGATGAGCAAGAGTTTCTGCAGCGATCGATTGAAGATGCCGATCGGGAACTGAGCGCCGGTGACCTCACCGAGGCCGATCACGCGGTCCTCACTCAGCGCGACCGGCAACGCCTGGCCGAAGTGACGGCGGCGTTGGCCGAGTTGGGTCCCGCACCCGACGAGCCCCCGAGGACGTCTTCGACGATCTGGATGACGAGCCCGAAGAGGGATTCCGTCGGCGTGACTGGCGACGGGTTGGCATTGTCGCCTCCTGTTTCCTGATCATCGCGGGCATCGTGATTCTGGTGGACCATGCCGTGTCCCCCCGCCTCCCCGGGCAATCGAGCTCCGGCAGCATCACCTTGCCCAAGGCGCAGTTGATTGAGCAACAGTTGGAACAGGCGGGCAGTCTCGCCAACGGCGGCGAACCCGTGCAGGCGCTCAAGCTCTACCAACGAGTGCTGTCCGAGGATCCGAACGACCCCAATGCCCTGTCGGCCGCCGGCTGGTTGGAATGGAACTATGGGACGGCAGGGCACAATCCGACCCTGCAACAGGTCGGCCGCCGGAACGAGGAGAAGGCGATCAAGGTTGCGCCCACGCTCTATGCCGGACACTTCTTCCTCGGGCTGATCCTCTACAACCAGGATGACAACGCCAAGGCGGCCGTGGTGCAGTTCAACAGCTTCTTGGCCGATCATCCACCGGCAGCTGAAGTGACATCGGTGGCCAAGTTGGCTGCCGGGCGCCTACCGGCAGGCCGGTGTGGCCGTGCCCAGCCAATTTGCTGCTGCGGCGGGTTGAGGCCTCAACCCCGCAGACTGCGCAATCCCTCCACCACGGCGGGAAAGGCATCGACGAAGGCAGCGATGTCGTCGTCGGTGGTGGACCATCCGACCGAGAGACGCAATGAGTGACTGGGATCAACCCCCATGGCCTCGAGCACCGGGGATGGCTCAATGCTTTCCGACGAACAGGCTGACCCGGAATGCGCGGCCACGCCGACCCGGTCGAGACCGATGAGCACGGGCTCGGCTTCGACCCCGTTGACCCCGAGGCAGACCAGGTAGGGGAGTCGCTCCTGCCATTGCGTTGATCCGACGACCTCGACGCCTTCGACCGCGGTGGCCCGGTCGATCAGCGATGCGATGTGGCCTCGGGCCGCCGTGGCCTCAAGATCCATGGCGGACGGGGAGAGGGCGTGGGCGGCGGCGCCGAAAGCGAGGTGGGCCGGCAGCGCCTCCAGTCCGGCCCGGCGGGCGCGTTCCTGCTCGCCGCCCACGATGAGGGGATCAATCCGTAGGCCGCGCCGAACAATGAGGGCGCCCGATCCCGGTAGGCCGCCCAGCTTGTGGGCGCTGATACTGACCAGGTCGGCACCGAGCTGGTTGAGCTCCATCGGCACGTGCCCGCAGGCCGCCGCCGCGTCCACGTGGACCAAGACGTCGAACTCTCGGCACAGGCTCACGACCTCTTGCACGGGCTGGAGCGTCCCCACTTCATGATTGGCCCACTGGCAATGCACCAGGGCCGGGCGAGGGAGCCGTTCGTCACGGCAGCCGCTCGGAGAGTGCAGCCACGTCGAGCGTGGCCGCCACGTCCACCGGCAGCACCTCCACCGGGGCCAGCCGGGCTGATGCATCGCGTACGGCCGAATGCTCCACATTGGCCAGGAGGATTGGGGCGCCGGGGCGCGGGCGGGTGGCGCCCCACACCGCCGCGTTGATGGCCTCGGTCGCCCCCGAGGTGAAGATGATTTGCCGCCCGGTCACGCCGACCAGCGTTGCCACCTGTTCCCGCGCCGACTCGAGGGCGTCGCGCATGACCCGGCCCTCTTCATGAATCCGGCCCGGATCCGCCGCCACCAACGTGGACCACTCGAATAGAGCGGCCATCGCCTCAGGGCGCGCGGCGGTGGTGCTGGCGTGGTCGAGGTAGGCGCGGGCCACGGGGGCTCAGGCGGAGGCGGTGCATGCCGCGTCGCCCCGAGCTCGGGACGAGAGCATGACGGGCAGTGCGTGTTCGGAGGCCGGGCCGCACAGTCCGGAGAGGAGCCCTTTGACCATGCCGCGGTCGACGGCGCACAACACCGGGTTGGTGGTGCTGGCATTGCCGAATGGGCACTGCTCGGCCACGACGGCCGTCGTGTCCCCCCGGTCCTCGGCATGGGCGGCAAACCCGTGGGCGGTCAAGGTGTCGGCGACCACGTGCATGGCGGCCCGGATGGTGCGCTGTCCCTCGGTCGGCGTCATGCGGGCGGCCAGGGACCGGCCGTATTCCTCGCCCACGTGGGCCGCCATTTTCTCCGCCTCGTCGGGACCCAACCGCTGCATGGCTTCGGCCAACAGGCGCATCAAGAGGTCGTCGCGACGCTGGAGGAGGCCAACGGTGAGTTCGTCCTCCACGCAGAAGAACTGCTTGGAGGGTCGGCCGACGCCGGACGCGTTCCGGCCGGTTTCGACCCGCAGGTAGCCCCCATCGACCAGGCGCTGGAGGTGGTGGCGAGCCACATTGGGATGGAGCGAGAAAATGGTGGCCACCTCGGAGGCGGTAATCCCGGGCACGGATCGCACGTGCAGGAAAATGTCTCGGCGGGTCGGATCCCCGAAGGCGGCGGAGACGGCCGCCACGGTGGCACTGAAGCGACCGTCGTCAGCATCCCGCTCAGCCGCCTCCGGCTCGATCGCGATCGGGGCCATGCTCACGCTCGGTAGTCTACCGGGGGAAGTGCCCCTCCAGCTGGGGCGACGCGCTCGTCCGGTACCCACCTCGGTTGGGCTGCAGTTCTGGGCACCATCGATGATGAGGGAGCGCATGGCAATCAACCAATCTGAACTCGAACGGGCATTGGGGTCCATTGTCGAGTCTGAACTCAACCTGCCCATCGGCGAAATCGGATTCCTCCGGCGCGTCACCACCCGTCGCCACCGAGCCCGCATTGAGGTGGCCCTACCGGTGGCGGCCTGGCCCGAATCCGACGAGCTGGCGGACGAGATCCACCGGGTGGCGTTGGCCGTTCCCGGGGTCGAGGAGATTGAGTTCGATCTGACCGTGATGACCGAGGAGGAGCGGGCTGCCCTGCGCATCTCCCTGCGCACTCGGATGCTCGGTGTGGCGTCGCTCGACGACGTACCCGACGAGGAACCCGGCCATGGTGGTCATGGGCACTCACACGGACCGGACCCGACGGTGCCGGCCTTCCTGCAGACCGATGGCACGACCCGGGTGATCGGGGTGTCGTCGGGTAAGGGTGGGGTGGGCAAGTCAACCGTGACGGTGAACCTGGCCGTTGCCCTGGCCAAGGCGGGCTACAGCGTCGGCTTGCTCGATGCCGACGTCTACGGCTTCTCAGTGCCCAAGATGCTGGGCACTGACCATGACCCGATCATCCTGGGTGATGTCGTGATCCCCACCACGGCTCACGGCGTCAAGTGCCTCTCCATGGGCTACTTCGTGCCCGACGACCAACCCGTCATTTGGCGAGGCCCCATGTTGCACAAGGCCATCCAACAGTTCCTGACCGACGCCTACTGGGGTCAGCCGGACTTCGTGCTGGTCGACATGCCCCCCGGTACCGGGGACGTGGCGCTCACCCTGGCTGAGGTCATGCCCAAGGCGGAGATCATTGTGGTGACCACCCCGCAGCCGGCCGCCCAGCGGGTGGCCCAGCGCTCCGCCTTCGCCGCTCGTCGGTTGAAGTTGTCGGTCCGTGGCGTGGTGGAGAACATGAGTTGGTTCACCGGCAACGACGGCACCCGCTACCAGCTGTTCGGCAGTGGCGGAGGCGAGACGCTGGCGGCTGACCTGGGTGTGCCCCTGCTGGGCCGAGTGCCCCTGGTCGAGGCGGTGCGTCAAGGTGCCGACGACGGCCATCCCATCGTCAGTGAAGATCCGGAGTCCGAGACGGCGCAGTCCTTCATCGCCATTGCCGCCAAACTGGCCTCATTGGGACCGGCGCGTGTCTACCGCAAGGAGCTCAGTCTCCGGTAGGCGGAGCTCGGAGAGATCAGCAAGGGGGCTTGATGGCACAGGATTGGGCACGACCGGTCGTCCATTGGGAAATTGAAGCCAAGGATCCGACCTTGCTGAAGGCGTTCTACGCCAGCCTCTTCAACTGGCACATCGGCGACGGGTTCATCATGGACATCGCCCCCGGCATCGGTGGTCCCGAACCCGGGCCCGGAGGCCACATTCGTCAGAGCGAGCGTTCCGGCGTCACGCTCTACGTGCAGGTGGGCGATCTTCGATCGGCGCTGGACAAGTCCGTGTCCCTCGGCGCCTCCGTTGTGGCCGAGCCCTTCGACGTGCCGGACGGTCCGACCCTGGCCGGCATCACCGATCCCGAGGGCAATCCCGTCATGCTCGTGCAGGCCTAAGCGGATGGCGTGCGTTGAGATCACCGTGTTCTCGCTGACGGCCGGAGCGGCCGACGAGTCCTTTTTGTCGGCCGACCGGGCCGTCCAGACTGAGTTG
Organism: uncultured Acidimicrobiaceae bacterium; assembly: GCA_963730785.1. Classification (GTDB taxonomy): domain Bacteria; phylum Actinomycetota; class Acidimicrobiia; order Acidimicrobiales; family RAAP-2; genus Bog-473. The sequence continues at coordinate 501,216 of CAVSTF010000015.1, read as the reverse complement.
ATCCCCAATCAGCCCGGGTTCATGCGGCGCACCACGGCACGGCGCGGCGACACCTGGCTGGTACTGACGCTTTGGCGTGCCACCGCCGACGCCGAGGCGTTTGAGAACCTGGCCCGGGATCATGAGGTGCAGCTCGCCTTCGAACAGCCACATCGACCCGTCGTCGCAACGCCAGCAACGATTCGAAACCCTGGACTGATGGAGCTCAGTGACCTGAAGGTCACGAAGTACGCCGTCTCCGAAAGGGTGGCCACCATCACGCTTTCCCGACCCGATCGGATGAACGCGTGGACCGGGCGCCTCCATACCGAGTACCGATCCCTCCTGGAGCGGGCGGCCAACGATCCCTCGGTGCGGGTGATTGTGGTCACCGGGGCCGGGCGAGGGTTTTGCGTCGGGGCCGACAGTAAGGCACTCGAGACGCATGTGGAGCGGGGCAGCTACGACGCCGGAGTGACGGCCGATCTGGCCCGGCCGGGCTACGGCGTCCGGCCCGAATTCGATGCCGACTTCGCCTATCACTTCGGGATTCCCAAGCCCATCATCGCGGCCATCAACGGGCCGGCGGCCGGCGTGGGATTGGTGCTGGCCTGCTATTGCGACCTTCGGTTCGCCGCCGCCGGCGTGAAACTGACGACGTCGCACGGCCGCCTCGGCTTGCCGGCCGAATACGGCCTGTCGTGGTTGTTGCCGCGCCTCATCGGTCTGACCAGAGCTAATGATCTCCTGCTGTCGAGCCGGGTTGTGTTGGCCGAGGAAGCGGCGCTCATGGGTCTGGTCAATCAGGTGGTGGAACCCGAACGCCTCCTTGAGGTCACCTATGCCTACGCCGCCATGCTGGCCCACGAGGTCGCCCCGAGTTCGCTGGCCGTCACCAAGTTGCAGATCTATCGCGACCTGCACGGTGATGTGGCCTCATCGGTGCACGATGCCGGCGCCCGCATGGCCGACATGATGCAGGGTGCCGAGTTTGCCGAAGGGCGTGGCCGCCCTGACCGAACACCGGCCGCCGAAGTTTCCGGAACCGGACTGATCAGCGGTCGATGCCGGAAGGCAGCTTGTCCGGATCCCAACCGAGCAGGGCCATGGCCTGACGAAAGGCAAAGCGATCGGTCATGCCGGCCACGTAGGTGACGGCGGCGTGAATGGCCTCCTGGCTGCCCGCTTGTAGGTCCGAAGGGATACCGGCATTGTGCTCCGCAATCAGGTGCGGACGGTCGGAGAAATGCTCGACCAAGGCGCGCAGGACGCTGACCACCGCATCGCCCTGGGCCACCGAGGCGGCCCGCAAATAGATGCGTTCGTAGTTGCAGGTGCGGAAGGCCGAGAGGGCATCGGCGGACTCCTCATCCATTCCCACCTGACCCGTGCGCAGGGTGGCGTTGACCACGCCATGGATGAAGGCATCGAGTTGGGCGCTCCGCCGCTCGCCGCAGAGCTCGCGCACCGTCAGAGGAAGTTGGTGCGGGGCCACAATGCCGGTGGCGACGGCGTCCTCCCAGTCATGGCACACGTAGGCAATCCGGTCGGCCCAACTGACCACTTCCCCTTCCGGGGTCGACGGGGCTGGTCGGGACCAGCTGTGGTTGGCGATGCCGTCGAGGGTCTCGGTGCAGAGGTTCAAAGATGCGAGCGAGACGTGGGCGCCCCAAGGCGCATGGTCGAAGCCGCCGGGCAGGAAGGGATCGAGTGCGTCTTCGCTGGCATGACCGCCGGGACCGTGACCACAGTCGTGTCCAAGGGCAATCGCCTCGGTCAGGGCCACATTGAGTCGGCAGGCCCGGGCGATGGCGGTGGCGACCTGGGCCACCTCCAGGGCGTGGGTCAGCCGGGTGCGTTGATGATCCTGGGGGTAGACGAACACCTGGGTCTTGCCCGAGAGCCGCCGGAACGAGGTCGAATGCAGGATTCGATCCCGGTCCCGCTCGAAACAGGTGCGCCAGGGGTCGGGCTCCTCGGGTTGGGTACGGGTCCCGGCGCCGTCGGAGCGGGTGGCCCCGGGGGCCAGCAGGGCGTCCTCGGCCGACTCCCGCTCGGCTCGGTCAAAGGGGGCCCAATCGGTTGCCGCACCCTCCGTCCCCTGGCGTTCAGGGGCGATCCGGGCATGGGAATCGGCGTGGGCCACCCGGACCGGGCCGGAGTAGCCGGCCATGGTGGAGGCCCAACGGATGTTTCGTTCGGTCAGGTTGAGCTTTGGAACGTCGCCCATGAGAGGAAGTCTGCCCCATGCCTGTAACGTCCTACTGCCCACAAGCCCCGCAATCGGGGCTGACGAGAGGAGCCAAACCAGGTGGACGTGCGTATCGGGATCATCCAGACCCCCAAGGAGCTGGAGGTGGAGCTGAAGGATGACGCCGACCGCGACAAGGTGGTGGCTGACATTGAGAAGCTGCTGAAGTCTGGTGATGGCGTCATGTGGCTGACCGACCGTAAGGGTCGCAAGGTGGGCGTCCCCGTGGCCAAGGTGGCCTACATCGAGTTTGGCGCACCCACGGCTGAGCGTCGTGTCGGATTCGGCGCTCCCTGACGCCTCCCGCGTTAGATCTTGGGGTGACGGCGTTGGCACCTGACCTGCTCGACCTCAAATTGATCTTCGTCACCGGCAAGGGTGGCGTCGGCAAGACCACCGTGGCCGCCGCACTGGCCCAGTTGGCCGCCGACAACGGCCGCCGGGTCCTGACCTGCGAGGTCGATGCCAAGGGCGACCTGGCCAGCTGCTTCGAGGCCTCCGCCACCGGCTTCGTGCCCAAGGAGATCGCGCCGGGCATTTCGTCCATGTCGATGGACACCGAGGCCTCCCTGCGCGAATACCTCAAGCTGCATCTCCGCATTCCCGATCGTCGGCCGGATTGGCCCTCTGGCCAAGGCCTTCGACTTCGTCGCCACGGCGGCGCCGGGCGTTCGGGAGATCCTCACGGTCGGCAAGCTCTGTTACGAGGTGCGAGAGCAGCACTACGACCTGGTCGTGGTGGATGCACCGGCCAGTGGTCACATCATCGGCCAGCTGGCTGCCCCCCAGGCCATCAATGATCTGGTCAAGGTCGGGCTGATCCGCAGCCAGACCGACTGGATGCTCGAGATCCTTTCGGACGAGCAGCAGACGGGCTTGGTGGCGGTGACGACCCCGGAGGAGATGCCGGTCAACGAGACACTCGAATTGGCCGTCAGGGTGAGGGAAGAAACCACGGTGCGGCTGTCGTCCGTGGTGGTCAACCGGGTGTTGCCCGAGCTCTTCGGGCAACGCGAAGAAGAGATTTTCGAGCAGCTGCGCCAGCCCGAAAACGAGTCGGTCGTCTCCGGCCGGGCCGGGGGATCGGTGGCGCCCGTCATGGAGGCGGCTCGTCTCGCGGTCACCATGCGGCGGACCCGGGCCGGCCACCTGCAGCGATTGCAGGCCGGGCTGCCGCCCGGCTTGCCGGTGTTGTTGTTGCCCTACCTCTTCGCCCGGACCTTCGGGAAGCGGACCACGCGTCAAATGGCCACTTCGTTGGGTGAGGAACTGGGTCTGTGATGGTCCCGCGCGGCGAAGCCCCTCCCAAGCACATCGGACAGCTGCTCTCGGCCAAGGAAATCGTGATTGCCTGTGGCCCGGGCGGGGTGGGCAAGACGACCACCGCCGCCTCCATCGGCGCCATGGCCGCGGCCGAGCACGGGGGCCGGGTGCTGGTCCTCACGGTCGACCCGGCCAAGCGGTTGGCCGACGCCCTGGGTCTCAAGGGCATTGGCAACGATGAGGTCCGGGTCGATGACGAGGTCTTCAAGGCGGCGGGGGTCACCCCTCGGGGCGAGTTGTGGGCCGCCATGCTCGACACCAAGCAGAGTTGGGATGACCTCATCCGCCGCCACGCGCCGGATGAGGCGACCAGAGAGCAGATCCTGGCCAACCCGCTCTACCAAAACATCTCGGGCCGCTTCGTCCAGTCGCACGACTACATCGCCATGGAGCGGGTCTTCGAGATCCACTCCGAGGGCAAGTACGACCTGATTGTGGTGGACACCCCACCCACCCGCAACGCATTGGACTTTCTAGATGCGCCGGCCCGCATGGCCGACTTCTTCTCTTCCCGGCTGCTGCGTTGGCTGATTGTGCCGTACCGCTCGCGCCTGGTGAACGTGGCCACCAAGCCCTTCTACCAAGTGGCTGATCGCATTCTGGGCACGCAGTTCCTGGCTGACATCTCGGAGTTCTTCATCCTCTTCCAGTCCATGTACGAAGGCTTCGTGGAGCGCTCCAACGCGGTGACCCGGTTGCTGTCGGACCGCCGGACGACCTTCATGGTGATCTCGACCCTGGAGGCCACGCCGCTGCGGGAGGCCGAATTCTTCTCGGACGAGCTGACCTCGCGCAACCTGCACCTGGGCGCCATCGTGTTGAACAAGGTGCTGCCCGAGTACCTGCGCGACACCAAGACGGGCAAGTTGGCCCAGTCCATGACGGACAAGGGGCGACGCTTTGGCCGAGGGTCTGACCGATGACCCCGCCATCGCCGCTCGAGTCCTCGAAGAGGTCGCCGAGAGCTTCCTCAACTTCAGCGTGGTGGCCCGCCGGGAGGCCGAGCAGCAGGCCGAACTACGGGGGGCGCCCGACATTCTGGTCACCGTTCCGTTCTTCGATGCCGACATTTTCGACATGGGTGGCTTGCTCCAGTTGGGTGCGCAAGTCTGGGAATGAGTCGGTCACGTACCATGCTCCGCATGGGACCACTCATCGATCCGGAAGTGCTCGAGTACGCCGAGTCGCACACCACCGCTCCCGTCCGACCATTTGGCCGCCGTGGATGCCTCGACCAGAGCGGACTTCCCCGGCTGGGGGATGATGGTCGGGCGCCAGGAAGGTCGCTTCCTCGAACTCCTGGTCTTCGCCACCCAGGCCACCCGGGTACTGGAGATCGGCACATTCACCGGGTACTCGTCCATTGCCATGGCGGCCGGGCTGGGCAATGGCGGCTCCATCATTTCGTTGGAGGTGGATCCGCACCATGCCATCACCGCCCGGGGCAATATCGCCGCCGCCGGACTGGAGAGCCGCATCAGCGTGATTGAGGGGCCGGCGTTGCAGTCTCTGGACGGGTTGTCCGGACCGTTCGATCTGGTCTTCATTGACGCCGACAAGGTGAGCTACGACGCCTACTTCGAAGCGGTGCTGCCCAAGCTGGCGCCCCGGGGACTCATCGTGATCGACAACACGCTGCAGGCGGGCGGCGTCCTCGACAGTGCCACGGACCGTCATGAGGGCGCAGTGGCGCTACGGGCGCTGAACGACAAGCTGGTCAACGACCCCAGGGTCGTCTGCGTGCTGACCACCATTCGCGATGGCGTGACGCTGGTCCGTCACGCCGGCTGAGTCCTTCGAGTGCTGGACTACCACCTCCACCTCTGGCCGCACGACGAGCGTGAGACGCCGCTGACCATTGAGCAGTTGGCGGCCTACTGCGAGAAGGCCCAGGCGGCCGGCGTGGTGGAGCTGGCGGTGACCGAGCACCTTTTCCGTTTTCGCCAGGCCGAATCGCTCCTGGGTGGATTCTGGCGGGATGATCGGATCGCCCCGCAGCTGCAGGAATCGATGGCGGACTACTGGGACTTTCACGCCACCGCCGACCTTGAGGCCTACGTCACCTGTGCCCAGGAGGCCAAGGATGCCGGGCTGCCGGTGGTCATCGGCCTCGAGGTCGATTACTACGAGGGCCAGATGGACAAGGTGGCGAGCCTCCTGGCCGACTATCCCTTCGATGTGCTGTTGGGATCCGTCCACTGGTTGGGAGCCTGGCGCTTCGACGATTACGACGTGCCGGTCCAATTGGCCGAATGGTCGGCCCGCCAGGTGGATGACTGCTGGGAGGGCTACACCAGCGCACTGGAGGAACTGGCGGCGTCCGGCGTCTGTGACGTGCTGGCCCATCCCGACCTGATCAAGGTGGCCGGTTACGTCCCCGATGCACCGGAGGAATGGTGGGATCGCATCGCCGAAGCGGCGGCATCGTCGGGGATGGCGGCCGAGGTGTCGTCGGCCGGGTGGCGCAAGCCGATCGGCGAGCAGTACCCGGCCATCCCGCTCCTACAGCGGTTCCAGCCCACGGCGTGCCGCTCACCACGGCCTCCGATGCGCACCGGTTGGGTCAGGTGGCCGATCAGGCCGGGCAATTGCGCTCGATCCTGGCCGATGCCGGTGTGGACACCCTGCGAGGGTTCCGGAGCCGACAACCCCACACCATCGCCGTCGGGGCGTCTCCCGCCGCCACCGGTCAGGACTGAGGCATGCCCACTCCGGCCGAACTGGCGCAGACCCACACCGACCTCAAGCCGGAGGAGCTCGGCCACCTGCAGCGTCTGCTCGGCAGCTGGAGTGTGCTGGCCGACCTTTCCTTTTCTGACTTGCTGCTCCTGGTCCCGGTGACGGCCGGGGAGAGCTTTCATTCCAGCGAGCCCGAGCTGGTGGTGGTTGGCCAGATGCGCCCCAACAACCGCCCCACGCTGGTCGATCAGGATCTGGTGGGGCAGACGGTTGACGAGACGCAGTGGATATTGGCCGCCAACTGTCTGCACAGCGGCGAGATCGTCCGGGGCAACATCCACCATCCGGTGCTGGGGGAGCAGGTACCGGTCGAGAACATCCCGGTCCGTTTCGGCAATGCCGTCATCGCCGTGCTGTTGCGGGTGTCGCTGGCCCCGCTCAAGGGGCCGACCAGCATGTACGAGCGCACCTACCTCGATGTGTTCGAGCGCCTGGCCGACATGGTGGCGCAATCAGCCTTCCCCTTTCCCGACGAGGACGTCGGCACCGAAGAAGCGCCCCGGGTCGGTGACGGCGTGGTGGTGGTCGATGCCGACGGGCGAGTGGAGTTCGCCTCACCCAACGCCATGAACGCCTTTCACCGCATGGGCATCTACTCGGCTCCCGAGGGTCGCCGCTTCGGCGATCTCGACATTGAGGAGTCGGCCGTGGAATGGGCGCTCGGCAACGGCCGTCCGGTGGTCGAAGAGGTCGAACGTCGGCCGGACGTCATTGTCCTGTTGCACTGCATCCCGCTGCTCTCCCACGATGTGGTGACCGGCGCCATGATCCTGTTGCGAGACGTGACCGACGTCCGCCGCTTGGACCGGCTGCTGCTTTCCAAGGACGCCGCCATCCGGGAGGTCCACCACCGGGTCAAGAACAATCTGCAGACCATCTCGTCGCTCCTGAGCTTGCAGGCCCGTCGGGTGAGCGATGGACCGGCCCGGGTGGCCCTCCATGAAGCCGAGCGGCGGGTGCGATCCATTGCCCTGGTGCACGAGATCCTCAGCCGGGATCCGAGCGACCAGGTGCCCTTCGCCGAAATTGTGGTCTCACTGGTGCAGATGGCTGAAGACTCGGTGGTCTCCTCCCAGCCCATTGTCATCTCGACCCATGGGGACCTGGGCGAGATCACCGCCGATGTGGCCACCCCCTTGGCCGTGGGACTGGCCGAACTCCTCCAGAACGCGGTGGAACATGCGTTCGATCCGGAAGGGGCCGGTGGGCAGGACGGCGCCGCTCCGTTTGGTGATGCGGGCGGATCAGCCGGTCACGCGCCGGTGGGTCATGTCGATGTGACCCTCACCAATGACGGGAAGGAACTCACCATCAAGGTGCGGGACGACGGGCTGGGCCTGCCTGAGGACTTCGACATCACCCAGACCACCAGTCTCGGACTGTCCATCGTCCGTGACCTGGTGGTGAGCCAACTCGAAGGACGGATCTCCATGCGATCGATGCCCAACAACGAGGGCGGCGGCACCCGAGTGGTGATTACGGTTCCTGTGCGCGCCCCGCGCTAGACGAAGGGGTGGATCAGAAGCTGCGTTGTGAGCGGCGAGCGGCCAACCAGGCCTTACGCAGCTTGCGGCGCTCCTCCTCGGAGGTGCCGCCCCAAACGCCGGACTCCTGGTTGGTGGCCAGGGCGAAGTCCAGGCAGGGCTCAATGGCCTCACAGGATCGGCAGACGCCCTTGGCGGCGTCGATTTGGTCGACGGCAGGGCCGGTCGTGCCTACGGGGAAAAACAGGTCCGGTTCAGTGTTGCGACAAGCTGCGGCACGACGCCAGTCGTCCGCATCCCAGTCGACAGTCCGGTTCCACATGAGAGCCATCGGGAGTGCCTCCACCCTCGTTTGTGATCCTTTTCACATGTTCAGACCCACATAGGTGTCCGTCATGGAGAAGGGATTGACGTGAAGAGGGTAATGGGTCGCTGGTGGCCTGGCAAGGAGTTTTCTCGAATTTTCCGTGCAAATAGGTGAAAGGGGCAACATGCTGGGAGAATGTGGGCGATGACCGCCGTTTTTGCCCATCGGGGCTGCACAGAGGGATTCGTGGAAAATACGGTCGAAGCCTTCGCCGAGGCCCGCCGCCTGGGTGCTGACGGCGTGGAACTCGACGTCCGACTGACCGCCGACGGGGCCCTGGCGGTCCATCACGATGCCGTCATCGCCGACTACGGGCCGGTGTTCGAGCTGCCGGTCAGTGGCTTGCCCTCCCATGTCCCACTCCTCGAAGACGTCCTGGCCGTGTGCGACGGGATGGTGGTCAACGTCGAGATCAAAAACGACCCCCGCGATCCGGGCCACGACCCGTCCGAATCCATCGCCGCGGTGGTGGCCACGGTGCTGGCCGATGTGAAATGGACCAACCGGGTGATCGTCTCATCGTTCCAGGTCAGCACCTTGCAGGCCGTACGGGTGGCGGACCCAAATTTGGCCATCGGGACACTCTGGCCGTTCCTCACCGCCTACGAACCGGCCCTCGAAGGCGCGGTTGCCGCGGGCTGGCAGGCGGTGCATCCCTTCGTCAGCGAGGTGTCCGCGGAGATGGTGGCGGCCGCGCATGCCCTGGGTTTGGCCGTCAATGTCTGGACCGTCAACGCCACCCACGATCTGGAGGCGTTTTGCGCCCTCGGGGTGGATGCCGTGATCACCGACAAGCTGACCGAAGCCCTCGCCATCGCCCGGGCCCAGGACGCTTCCGGGTGACAAATTAGGCAGCTCACAGGGTGGAATGGCGGGGAACGGCCTTCGTCGTCAAAGATGGACGGCCATGAACGTCGTTGTCTGTGTGAAGCAGATCCCGGACCCCGCTGCACCGTCAGCGCTCGATCCCGGGACAAAGACCCTCGTCCGCACCGGAAAGCTCATCATGGATGACTCCGACAACTACGGGGTCGAGATGGCCCTCCAGCTGGCTGGGGGTGAGGGCGACAAGGTCACCCTGGTCTCCATGGCCCCTGGCGGAGAGACCTCCGGGCTGCGCACCGGCCTGGCCATGGGAGCCGCCGACGCCATCCTGATCAGCGATGACGCCCTGGCCGGCAGTGATGCGCTGGGGACGGCCAAGGTGTTGGCCGCCGCCATCAAGCGGGCCAACCCCGACCTGATCGTCATGGCCACCGAGTCAACCGACGGCTACACGGGCACCCTGCCGGTGCAGGTGGCTGAGATCCTCGGCCTTCCTTCGGTGACCTTCGCCAAGTCGATTGCCGTTGACGGCAACTCGGTCAAGGTCGAGCGCCAGACCGAAGCCGGTTACGACGAAGTGACCTGCCCACTGCCGGCCGTGGTCACGGTGACGGCCGGTGTGGTCGAGCCCCGTTACCCCTCCTTCAAGGGGATCATGGCGGCCAAGTCCAAGCCGGTGGATCAGCTGACGGTGGCTGACCTTGGCATTGACGCATCTCAGGTGGGCCAGGCCGGTAGCGGCCAGGAAATCACCGAGGTGACGGAGGCCGAGGCACGCTCGGCCGGTGAGATCGTGGTGGACGAGGGCGATGGCGCGGCACGCGTGGTGGCCTTCCTTGAGCAGCTGAAGGTGATCTGAGATGGCGATCAGCAAGGTTTGGGTTTTGGCCGAAGCAGGGGACGCCGGTCCGACGCCGGTCACTCTGGAGCTCCTCACCGAGGCCCGTTCAGTGGCCTCCACCGTGGAAGCGGTGGCCTGGGGCAGCGACACGGCATCGCTGGCGGCGGCGCTGGGCGAGTTCGGTGCCACCACCGTCTATGACGTGGGTGACGTGGGTGGCGACCTGCCTGGCGTGCCGGTGGCATCGGCCATCGCCGAGCTCATCAAGGGCGGCAATGTGCCCGATGCGATCCTGATTCCCGCCACCTACGACGGTCGCGACATCGCCGGCCGCCTGTCGGTCAAGTTGGACAAGCCAGTGCTGACCAACGTCACCGGTCTGGTGGCCGGCGACACGTTGTCCAGCCAGCATCCGCTGTTTGGTGGCGCACAGATCGCCACCGCCAAGTTCACCGGCGAGGGTCCGGGCATCTTTGTCATCCGGGCCAAGTCGTTCGCCGCCGAGTCCGGTGGCGGAGCGGCCGCCACGGTGACGGCGGCCGCCGTTCCAGACGCCGGCCCGACCAACGCAGCCAAGATCGTCGAGCGCCACGTCGAAGAGCGCAGCGGTCCGAAGTTGGACGAATCCCCGGTCGTCGTCTCCGGCGGTCGTGGCCTCGGTGAGGCCAGCAACTACGAGCTCATTGAACAGCTGGCCAAGCTGCTCAAGGGTGCCGCAGGTGCCAGCCGCGCCATCGTCGACGCCGGCTGGGTGCCCTACTCGCACCAGGTCGGCCAGACCGGCAAGACGGTCAAGCCGACCGTCTACATCGCCTGCGGCATCTCCGGCGCCACGCAGCACCTGGTGGGCATGAAGGGCTCCAAGAACATCATCGCCATCAACAAGGACCAGGAGGCCCCGATCTTCTCGGTGGCTGATCTCGGGATTGTGGGCGATGTGCACAAGGTGCTTCCGGCCTTGATTGAGGCGCTCAAAGCCAAGGGCTAGTCACCGGCGCTCCGGCGCGGTGACCTTCAGTTCGCGACATCCCATGTGACACAAGTGTGTCGCGAGGGTGACCACGTGCGGCAGTACATTCGGCGCAGCTGTTTTTCTTTTCCTCGCGCCCATGCTCTTTCCTACTTTCGACTTCGCCATCTTCTTTGCCGTCGCCTTTTCGGTGAATTGGCTCCTGAACCCTCGCCCGAGGGCTTGGAAGCTCGCGATGATCGCGCTGAGCTACTTCTTCTACGGCTGGGTTGGTTGGAGCTATTGCCTGCTGCTGCTGGCCACCACCGTGGTCACGCACATCGGCGGGTCGGCCGTGCATGCGGCCAAGACCGAACGGTCGCGTCAGTGGGCCATGGGTCTCTCCTGCGCCTGCCTGCTCGGGATTTTGGGTTGGTTCAAGTACTACGGGTTCGTGTCGGTGAACGTCGACAACCTGACCCACGCCCTGGGAATGGGCCGGATTGTCCCGCTGCTGCAAGTGGCACTGCCCATCGCCATTTCGTTCTTCACCTTCATGGCGCTGAGCTATGTCATCGATATCTACCGCCGCCAGCTGACCCCGGCCCGCCCACTTGATCTGGCCCTGTACCTGTCGTTCTTTCCGCATCTGTTGGCCGGACCGATTGTCCGAGGCAACGAACTGCTGCCCCAGCTGCGGCACCGCCGGGACCCCGATGCCGTCGACTACTCGCGTGCGCTGTGGCTGATCATGGCGGGGTTGTTTAAGAAGGTGGTGATCTCGTCCTACGTATCGAGCGCGATCGTGACCCCGGTCTTCACCGCCCCGTCGCAGCACTCGGGACTTGAGGCCATTTTCGGTGCCTGGGGCTACGCCGTGCAGATCTACTGCGATTTCAGCGGGTACACCGACATCGCCATTGGGTTGGCCCTCCTGTTGGGCATTCGGTTCCCCGTCAATTTCGACGCCCCGTACACGGCACGGAACCTGCAGGACTTCTGGCGCCGCTGGCACATCACGCTGTCGCGCTGGTTGCGGGACTACCTCTACATCCCGTTGGGTGGCAGTAGTGGGTCGGAGGCTCGCACGGTGCGCAACATCATGATCACCATGGTCCTCGGGGGCCTGTGGCACGGTGCAGCGTGGACCTTCGTCGTCTGGGGCGCCCTGCATGGTTTTGGGCAGGGAGTGGGGCACGTGCGCCGGCGCAACCGCGTGCGTCGGGGCCTGCCGGCAGTGGCTGAGGGTCCCGTCCGGGTGTGGGTGCAGCGCTTCCTCACCTTCCAGTACGTCTGCCTGGGTTGGGTCTTCTTCAACGCCACTGGTATTTCCAATGCCATGGCGGTCCTGGGCCGGGTGTTCGCCGGCTGGGGCCGCGGTTCACCCCTCATCACGCCGTTGTTGGTGTTGGTGGTGTTAGGCACGCTGGCCAGCCAGTTCGTGCCCACCCTGCGGGTGGCGCACCTACAGGCCGTCTTTTCCCAGCAGCGTGGCGTGGTCCAGGTGGGTGTGTTGTCCGTCCTACTTCTCGGTGTCACCACCTTCGGCCCAGCCGGCGTGGCGCCCTTTATCTACTACCGGTTCTGATGGCAGTCGCGACCGACTCTGAATTGGGGACGGATGCAGCAGTCCCGCGGCAGACGGCGGGCTGGAAGCGCGTGCTCGTGGTCTGCGTCTGCGCGTTCTTGGTATGGGTGCTGCTGTATGCGCCGACGCTGCAGCACAACGCCCAGGTGTCCCCGATCGGCACCCGGCGCACGGTGGCGCTCGATGTGTTGGGACCGGTGGCGGCCACCAGCCGCTTCCTGCAGCTGTCGCACATCGTGTCCGAGACGGATGCGCTGACCGGTCGCACGGGCAACCGGCCCGGCAATGGCCAGCGGACATTGGTGATTGGGTTACCGCATCACCGTCACCAGCTCGGCCCCCCGGATGGTCCGCCACCCCCTGGTGTTACACCGACCACCCTGCCCGACATCACCCACCCCTCGGCGGCCCAAAAGCTGCGGGTGTTAATCGTGGGCGACTCACTCGGCATCGACATGGGCGGACCGCTGCAGAACGACCTGACCAATACCGGGGTGGTGCAGGCCACGCTGGACGCCCGGGAGAGCACGGGGTTGACCCGCCCGGACTACTTCAACTGGCCGTCCGAGCTGCAGTCGGACATCGCCGCGGCGCAACCTCAGGTGATTGTCATCATGATGGGGGCCAATGATCCTCAGGACTTCCCAGGACCCCCCGACATCCCGTACGCGTCGCCCAAGTGGAATCCGATCTATGCCGATCGGGTGGCGGCCTTCATGCATATCGCCGCCAGTGGCGGAGCCCGGGTGATCTGGATGGGCATGCCACCGATGCAGAACACGCAGCTGTCATCGGAAATGTCAGACATCAACACCCTTGACCAGGACCAGGCCAAGCTGCAGGTCCCACCGGTCAACTTCATCAGTTGCTGGAATTTGTTGGGGACGGCGCAGGGCACCTACACGCCCTTCATCACCAACAGCTCGGGTCAGGTGATCAACGTGCGGACACCGGACGGCACCCACCTCACCCCGGCCGGCGGTGAGGTGTTGTCGCAGGACGTCCTGAACAATCTCAGGGGACCCATGCACTTCGACCTGCCCTAGAGGAGGCCCGGGGAGCAAACCGGTCACCCCGCGACTCTGAGAGGCTGATCAGGTGATTGAGCAGTCCCCTGGCCAACGTGATGGTCGCCTGCTCGCCCGAGGTCGCAAGCTCGAGGTGGCCACGCTCATCTGGAATGTCGTCGGTGTCGCCGTGCTGGCGTTGGCCGCAGTGCCAGCTCGTTCGGTGGCCCTGGCCGGGTTCGGCCTCGACAGCCTCATCGAAATCGGTGCATCCGTCGTGGTGCTGTGGGAACTCGCCGGCGTGGACACCGGGCGACAGCAACGGGCCATGCGTCTCATTGGGATTGCGTTCGTCGGACTGGCCCTCTACCTCGCCATCCAAAGCACCGTCATCCTCGCCATCCGGTTCCACTCGCACCACAGCCCGCTTGGCATCGCCTGGACCAGCATCACCGCGATCGTCATGTTCGGGCTGGCGTTCGGCAAGGCCAAGGCGGGCGCAATGCTGGGCAATCAGGTATTGCAAGCCGAGGGTCGGATCACCATGATCGACGGCATCTTGGCGACGGCGGTACTCGCCGGCCTCGTGCTCAATGCATTGGCGGGGTGGTGGTGGGCTGATCCGGTCGCCGGGTACGTGCTCGTTTACTACGCCGTGAGGGAGGCGTACGCCTCGCGGAGCCATTAGGGGCTCTCAGGTTTTGGTGGACTCCATCTGACGCCATGGGCGGGTCGTGGCCAGCCAGGTGACGGCAGCGATCAGCAGCGTGGCGCAGAGCACCCAACCCAAGGCCGTGGTGCCCAGGCCGGCGTATTTCAGTCCAGAGGCGAAAATGACGAAGGTGATGACGGGTCGGATGTAGCGGTCCGGGGCGCGGGACGACAGGAGCGATCCCACCAGGACGGCCGGCACGCTGCCGATAATCAGTGAGGTGGTGACACCGAACTCGACATGTCCGAACGCGAGGGCGCCTAGGGCGGCCGCCAGAGTGAGCGGCACCGCCTGCGTGAGGTCCGTGCCAACCAGTTGGTTGGCTCCCAGGACTGGATAGAGGAAAAGCAACAGCACAATCATCAGTGAGCCTGAGCCGACCGAGGTCATGCCCACGATGAAGCCACCGATCATGCCGATCCCGACCGTTCGGGCCGGGTGGATGGTCAGCTCGGATATTCGGCCCGTGCGGACCTGTCCGGATCGCCGGTCCAGCCAGAGGCGGAGCACCATGGCGGCCGCCCCGACCAGGAGCGCTGCACCCAAAATGCGCTCGATGTTGGTCTGAGCCGTCGTCGAGTTGCCCAGGACGTGCAGCACGTAGGAACCGAGGAAGGCCATGGGGACGGATCCAAGAACCATCCAGCGGACCAGGGCGAAGTTCACGGTTCGCTGGGCGATGTGTACAGCGGCGCCGATGGGACGCATCACCACCGCGGCGACCAGGTCGCTCGAGATGGCGGCAGAGGGCTTGATATTGAACAGCAGGATCAACATCGGCGTCATCAAGGCGCCGCCACCGGCGCCGGTGACGCCGACCAGGAAGCCGACGACTGCGCTACCCAGGACGATGTAGGGGCTTATCTCCATCGCCTCACACCAGCGGCCAGGGGTAGGGCGGCCAGCCACCGTCGTCCACCAGTTCGGGCAGCGCGGCCAGGTGCACCAGCCATTGGGCCCGCTCCTGGGTGGCCTCGAGCTCCACCGGCGTCAGCAGGTCACGCAGGGCCGATGGGAAGTCCCCGTGGGCCAACGGCGCCAAGGCGTCAATGAGCTCGGGTTCGAGCGGGTCACCGCCGAAGTCCCAAATGACGGTGCGGAGCTTGTCCTCTTCGTTGAAACACAGGCCGTTGTCGATGGCCCACAAGCGGTCCTCGGCCAACAGCACGTGGCCACTCTTGCGATCGGCGTTGTTGGCCACAATGTCGAAGGCACACATGCGGCGCATGGTGGGGTGCCATTTCGGATCGTCGCGCAGGGTGAAGTAGTGGTCTCCGCCGTCCTCGTGGACGAAGCGCTGGACTGAGCCTTGCCCATAGGGGCCGTTCACCCGATCAACCGTCAGGGGCACCAAGCCCCATCCGAGGGCCTCGGAGAGCTCATAGGCGGCCACCTCGCGCCGGAAGAGCCCACCGGGAAAGTCCCACAACGGGCGCTCGCCCTGCGCTGGCTTGTAGACCGCCAGCAACTCGTCGGAACCGATGCGGCAGGTCACCAGGAGGGTGGCGTTCGAACTCCCGGCAATCCGCCCGTGTACTTCCATCTCGCCTTCCCGCAGGAGGTGGGCCACGGTTTCATCCGCCATGGCGGATCAGGTCACCGGTGGGCGGTGCCCGTTCGTACGGGGACAGGCATGGCCAGACGGGTCCAGCGGCAGGGCACAGAGCGGGCAGGGCGGGCGACCCGACTCCACCAGTTGGGTGGCGTGGATGGCGAAGGCGGCCGCCTGTTCGCGGGTCAGAGCCACCCGGAGGACGTGACCACTCTCGTCTTCTTCCTCGTCGTCCTCACTGGAGACCTCTTCGAGGACAACCACGACCCGATCGATCTCGTCGTCATAGGACACGCCAATGGTGCCCACGACCCATTCGGGATCTTCGACGCCGTCAAAGCTCAGGTCCTCGGGCAGATGCCCCGGGCGATCGAGCTCCTTGACGATGCGACCCAGGTACCCGGCCAACACCGCCACCTGCTGCTTCTCCACCTTGACCGTGGTCTCGGCAATGCCCTGCCGGCAGTAGAACAGGAAGAGCCGGTTGCCCACTTCGCCGATGACGCCGACCGTGCAGTGGTCGGGCTGGTCGTAGTCCACTTCGTCGCTCATGACAGGGCCAACTCATTCAGCGTGCCGGTCGAGTTCACACAGAGCACGGCGGGGCCTCCCGGATGGAAGAGCAGGGCGGAGATGGAACAGGGGGAGATCACGATGCGCTGCATCAGGTCGAGCGGGACCCCCGACGCTTGGGCCACGATGGCCTTGATGGGATCGGCGTGCGACACGGCCACGATCGTCTCTCCGGGATGGGTTGCCACTAAATCCAACACGGCATCCATGCTACGAGTCGACATTTCGGAAAAGGACTCCCCTCCGGGGAAACGGAACCCGCTGGGCCAGCGCTGCACGGTGGGCCATTCCTTGGTTTTGTACAGCTTGGCCAGGGGCTTCTCGGTCCAATCGCCTACGTCGGCCTCAATGAGACCGGGGGCGTTACGGACCCGGAGCTTCAAGGCGGAGGCAATGGGCGCTGCCGTCTCGCGGGTTCGTTCCAGCGGCGAGGCGTAGACAGCCGTCGGACGCTTCTCCAAGACGGCGATTCGATCGGCTGCGGCCTGCGCTTGGGCCTTGCCCTTCTCGGCCAGATGCAGGCCCGAGGCACGCCCGGGCAGCATTTTCCCGGTGGTGGGAGTGACGCCGTGGCGTACCAGCAGGACCACAGTGGGCGCCGGCGGCTTAGGCGTGCGTCGGGACGCGGAGGTAGGGGCGGCAGCAGGCACGGGGACTCATCGTACGCTCTGGACGATGGAGTCCATCCGGGTCCGGCCGGGGCCACTCGGGCAGTTACAGCAGGAAGTGGCCGACTGTCGGCGCTGCCCGCGGTTGGTGGCCTGGCGAGAAGAGGTGGCGCTGACACGCCGGGCGTCCTTTGCCGATGAGACCTACTGGGGTCGACCGGTGCCCGGCTTCGGTGATCCGGAGGCCCAACTGGTCATTGTGGGCTTGGCCCCGGCCGCCCACGGCGCCAATCGCACCGGGCGCATGTTCACCGGCGATCGATCGGGGGATTGGCTCTTTGCCGCCCTCCACCGGGCCGGGTACGCATCGCAGCCGACCAGCACGAACCGGAATGACGGTCTCGAGCTCACCGGGGCCTACATCACGGCGGCCGTGCATTGCGCGCCACCGGCCAACAAGCCCCAGCCGAGCGAGCGCGATGCCTGTGCTGAGTACCTCGTGCGTGAATTGCAGCTCCTCAGGCGAGCCAAGGTGTTGGTCGTACTGGGCCAGTTCGCCTGTCAGAGCGTCGCCACCGTGCTCGGTCTCAGCCCCCGTCCGAAATTCGGGCACCTGGCCGAGCACCCGCTCCCGGAGGGTCGAACGTTGCTGTGCTCGTATCACCCAAGCCAGCAGAACACCTTCACCGGGGTGCTCACGGTGCCCATGTTCGACGCGGTGTTTGCCCGGGCCCGGGAGCTCTCGAGCCCGGATTGAGTCAGGGGAGACCGGCTACGGTCAGGCCGAGTTCGAGCGGGCGAGGGGGGCAATGAATCCAAATGACGTCACGCCGTGCGATACCGGCGACATCACCAGCTGGGACCAGACCGTCGATGTGATTGTGGTCGGGTTCGGTGCGGCGGGCACCACGGCGGCCTTCACGGCCGCGGCCGCTGGAGCGGAGGTGTTGGTCACCGAGCGGGCCGGCGGGTATGGAGGGGCGGCCGCTCTGGCCGAGGGCATCGTCTACCTCGGTGGCGGGACGCCCATTCAGTCGGCCTGCGGGTTCGAGGACAGTACCGACGACATGTACCGCTACATGATGGCGGCCTGCGGACCCAATCCCGACGAGAGCAAAGTCGCCCGCTACTGCCAGGAAAGCCTGGGCCACTTCGACTGGTTGGTGGCGCGCGGCGTGCCCTTCGATCCGAGTTTCTGTGCCGAGACCAGCATGGCCCCCAACGGCGAAGAAGGACTGGTCTACTCGGGGGGCGAGGACGCCTACCCGTTCAACGAGATCGCACGACCAGCGCCCCGCGGGCATTTGGCCAAGACCAAGCGCTCGACCGGATGGCTACTGATGCAATACCTGTCGACCGCGGCCACTGAGGCCGGTGCTCAGGTTTCCTACGACACCCGGGTCGATCGACTGGTCGTCGACGATGGTCGGGTGGTCGGGGTGCAGGCCCAGCGATTCGGGGAGACGGTGTCGTTGCGGGCTCGTCGAGGCCTGGTGCTGACAGCGGGTGGCTTCATCTTCAACGACGACATGCTGCGCCAGCACTGTCCGCCATTGGTGCGGGGTTCGTTCAAGGTCGGCACGGAAGGTGACGACGGGCGGGGGATCCGCATGGCCCAGGCCGTCGGGGCCGACGTGCGCAACATGTACGCCGGTGAGGTGTCGCTGCCGCTGACACCGCCGCGCGGGCTGATCAACGGCATCCTGGTCAACGGCCAGGGCCAACGGTTCATCAATGAGGACACCTACATGGGTCGGGTGGGCCAAGCCGGGCTCTACCACCAGGACGGCGAGGCCTATCTGGTCGTGGACGAAGCGGCCTACGAAGTGAACTGGATGGGGCTGTCGGCCTCCTGGGTGTGCGAGACGGCGGCCCAGCTGGAGTCGGAGATGGGGCTGCCCGTTGGTGCCTTGGAGTCGACGGTCGATCTGTACAACCGCCACGCCGCCAACGGCGAAGACCCTCTGTTCCACAAGGGAGCCCAATGGGTCCGACCGCTGGTGCCCCCGCTGGGTGCCTTCGATCTTCGGGTCGGGCCGGCTCCCTACGCGCCCTTCACTCTCGGGGGCTTGGCCACCACGGTGGACGGCGCGGTCCAGCGCATCGGGGGCGACTTCATTCCCGGGCTATTCGCGGCTGGTCGTACGACGTCCGGGGTGTGCGCCTTCGGGTACGCCAGCGGGTTGTCGATCGGTGACAGCACCATGTTCGGACGGTTCGCCGGGGCGAGTGCGGCGGCGTCAGAGCCTGCGTGAGGGTGTTCCGCTAGGTCGGATGCACCGCCACTCGCCGGGGCCGTCGCTCGAAGCCGCCGCCGCAGTTGGGACACACCCCTTGCAATGCCTCGACACAATCGGCGCAGAAGGTGCACTCGAAGCTACAGATGCGAGCCTCGGTTGAATCGATCGACAGGGCGGTACCGCACCGCTCGCATTCCGGCTTGAGGTCGAGCATTAGCTTCGGCCTTGCGCGTACTCGATGACCCTGGTCATGATCACGTCGTCGGACTTGGCCACTGAGCCGCAGTCGAAGGGTGGCTGCGGGTCGTACTCAATCATGAGCTGGGCCGCCTCGGCCGCAGTCCGGTCCACCAGCAGCTCGACCAGGCGCAACGCCATGTCGATGCCGCTCGAGACTCCGGCCGCCGTGATGATGCGCTGATCAAGGTGCTCGACCACTCGCTCCGACGTGGCCACGGCACCCAGGTCATTCAGCAATTCCATGGCCGACCAGTGAGTGGCCGCCGTCAGGCCTTCCAATAGGCCAGCGGCGGCCAGCAACATTGAACCGGTGCAGACCGACGTGGTGAAGACGGTCGTGGAATGGGCGTGGCGCAACCACTTCAGGACCTCTACGTCGTGGACCAACGCTCGGGTACCCGTACCACCTGGGAACACGATCACATCCGGCGTCGGCAACTCGTCGAAGGTGGCATCGATGGTGAGTCCGAGCATGCCGTTCTCAGTACGGACTTCACCGCGAACATGGCCGATGAAGATGACATCGAGCGACGGGATCCGTTGCAGAACCTCATAGGGGCCGATGGCATCGAGCGCGGTGCAGCGTGGGAAGAGGGGGATGGCGACCTTGAGATCGGTCATGCGGAGGTCCTTTCGGGGTGAGGGATGTGGAACCGTCGCCGATAGGCATCGGGAGCAACATTGAGCCGACGTTGGAAGGTGCGTCGCAGTGTCTCGGCGGTGCCAAAGCCGCAATGCTCGGCGATCACGTCCAGGGTGTTGTTGGTGGTTTCCAATTCGACCCTGGCGGCTTCCAGGCGCACCCGTTCGACGAAGCGGCCAGGCGTCTCACCCACCTCGGCGGTGAAGACCCGGGCGAAGTGGCGGACGCTCATGGCTGCCGCAGCAGCGAGTGCCGGGAGTCGATGGTCGCCGCCAGGCGCCGCCTCGACCAGCGACTGCACCGCTCGAATGGTCGACCGATCGGCTCGGGGTACCCAAACGGGAGATGAGAACTGGGTCTGCCCTCCGGGGCGGTGCAGGAACATCACCAGCCAGCGAGCCACTGTTTGGGCTATTTCGGTGCCTAGGTCGTCCTGCACCAAAGCCAGGGCAAGGTCGATGCCTGCCGTCACACCGGCGCTGGTCCAGTACTTGCCGTCCCGGATGTAGATGGGATCGGCGTCGACCTGAAGCTCGGGATATTCGCGCTGCAACTGGTTGGCGGCCGCCCAGTGTGTGGTCACCCGCCGGCCGTCCAGCAGGCCGGCCTCCGCGCCCAAGAAGGTGCCGGTACAGACGGTGGTGACCCGACGGCACCGAGGAGCGGTGGCCTGAATCCACTCAATGAGTTCCGGTTCGTAGCGAGCAGTCCGACTACCCGATCCGCCAGGGAGCAGCAGAGTGTCGATCTTCACCTCGGGGCCAGGCAACGGCACCGTGCTCAGCCCCAGACCACTCTCGGAGATGACCGGTTGTCCGCCCACCGAGGCCAGCGTCAGTTGGTAGCGCTCGGGACGTCCCATCGCCTCAGCCACTTGGTTGGCGGAGGCGAAGACTTCGTGCGGCCCCACCGCATCGAGCGGTTGCAAGCCCGGAAAGGCGACGATGACGATGGGGCGTTCCCTCACCCCTGCACACTGCACTGCCGTTGCTATGGCGTCAATGACATGGTTCCCACTAATTCGGCCATACGTGAGTACGGCAATTGCGTGAGATGGAAGTGCCTGACCGGCCTTGGTTTGGGGGATCAACCTGTGCGATGCCTATGGGCTACCCCGGTCTCATCGCCTTCGCGTTGGTTTCGGCGTCATTCGGATCGTTGGTGGACAGGACCCCCGGCCTGAAATTGCCCGAGGGATCTCAGCCACATCATCGACCCGCCTGAGCAGCTCGCCGAGTTGCTCAGCGTTGGCTTCCGTATCCAGTTCAACGACATAGGTGATTCCGTTCGTTCGCCACGAAGTGGGATCAAATTCACCTTCGGCTGAAACTCGAACGCCATCAACAGTGACCCCAAACTCTGGGGCCTCGCGATAAATGTCATTGAGGACACAACCAGCCACCGCGAGGTGCAGCAGATGCGCACCGGTGAATTCGGCCTCGACGGTCACCCCATCGGGGGTCCATCGGTGCGGGAAACGTTGAGCATCTTCATTGGCCGACTGAAGCGAGCCCGCCCCAACGGAAACGGCGTACGGCATGCGGAAATCCTGACACGCCAAGATTGGTCGTGCGGGGCTATTGCCGCTGGGCTCGGACTCGGAGCGATTCTCCGGTATCCCCATATGGGCCGAACTGAGCTGAGCCCGTTTTACTCATCACCGATTAGGCGACCGCCATCTCATCCGGGCTCACGGAGGTGAAGCAGGTGAATTGGTCAACTAGCTCCGGGACCGCCGGGTGCCGCGGGCACGAACCCAGGCCAGCAGTTCGCCGCTCTCGCCCTGGGAGATGGAGCCGGTGAAGATGTCCTCCCGATCCGTGGAGACGTGACGGCGGATTTCGGCGAGCAGCGTGTCGCCGATGGCGGCGGGCTGCAGATATTCCACCAGCACCGACGAGATGATGCCCGAGTACTCCTCGTCGTTGGCCGCCGCCGCCACGCCAGCCCCGGCCACGGCATAGAACACGGCGCCATGGACCGTGCCATGGGGATTGGCATGTCGTGTGGCCGTTTTGAGGGTGGCCACCACGTGACCTTGTTCTTCTTGGCGCTCCACCTGAATACCCAGGAGGTGGGCGAACTCGTCAATGCCCGGACCGTCGCTCATCAGGCGCTCGCCACCGGGAGTCGGCCCGGCATGTCCACTGCGGTGGCCGGCCAGCGCTTTCGACTGACCTTGCTGAGCCGATTCAAGAGGGCAATGGCGCCGGGATCGTCCTCGGAAGGGCGGGTCTCGATGACGCCGGCGGCGATCATGTCATTGATGAGGGTCTCGCCCTTCTCGGTGCGCACCAGGGTCAGCGTCCAATCGCCGAAGGCACCGATGCCGCCGGTGGAAATGTCGGCGTGCTCGGCCGCAAAGTCCGGGCAGTTCGTGCACCCTTCCCGGGTCCACGCGTGGGCTTCCTTGAGCGGGATCTCGTGGTAGCCGCCATCTCGGGTCCAGACCTGGAAGACGCCCTTGATGTTCATTTTGACGATGTCGGCCCGTTGTAACCCGTACTTGGCCTCGAACAGCTCAGGGAAGATGGCGTCGTCGAAGGTCTTCGAACACAGGAGCCCGATGGAGAGGACGAAGCGCCGGGCGATCTTGCCGGCCTTGCGCGATTGCATGATGGGAGGAGCCGATGCTTGGCATCCCATGCCGACCAGGGCGATGCGCTCGGCGCCGCCGGCGATGGCCTCGGGGTAGGCCAGCGGATTGGCCGAGTAGGTGTACCGGGATCCCGATGTGGCCAGCACATCTTCCTTGGAACGGGCCACCCGGGGGACGGCCTTCCAGGTGGAGCCGTCACCTTCGAGGCCGGAGACCAGGGCGGCGTCGATGATGTCGTGCTCGAAGGCCCAGATCAGGAGGGCGGATACCAGGCCGCCGTCCTGTCCAGAGTTCCGTACCGCTTCGTCACTGGCCCGGGCCAGGACAACCTGGCGGGCGATGCCGGACACCTCGTCGTCGGTCCGGGGTCGACCGAACAAGTGGGTCTCGGCTTCCGGCTCCCAGTTGCGAAAGCGCGGGCAGGCCCGGGTGCACAGGGTGCAGCCCTTCTCCCCGTGGGTGCAGTTATCGGGCCCTCCGTCGGTGAGGACATGGAAGGGCTTGTAGTGACCGTCGGCATCGTCGTAACCCAAGACGTCGTAGGGACAGGCGATGACGCAGGCGGAACAACCGGTGCACAGACCGGACGTCACGACTTCGGTGAAGAGTTCAGCCCATTGTGGTTTTTCGGGTGGCACGGGACCACCATACAGAGGCCGGGGACCGCCTTCCGGTACGGTCGATCGATGCCCGAGATTCTCGAAGTCGAGCTGTACCGAAAGCTGGCCACCAAGGCCGTCGGTCGAGAGATCTCAGCGGTGTGGATGGTCGATGGCCGCTACGGCCGCGGCGGGACCACGCCCCAGCGCCTCAAGGCCGCGTTGGTCGGCCGTACCTTCACCGAGGCTCGCCGAATCGGCAAGCTGATGTTGCTGGACACGGAGGGCCCGACGCTGGGTGTCCGGTTCGGCATGACGGGTGGTCTGGTGGTCGATCACCAAGAAGCCCTGGACCGGCTGCTCTACGGTCCGGGCGTCTTCGACGAGAAGTGGGTGCGGGCCAAGGTGACCTTTGCCGATGGCGGTTTCCTGGCGCTGCACGATCCCCGGCGATTCGGGTCATTGGAGTTGGCGCCCAATGAGGAACGGCTTGGTCCCGATGCGCTCTCCATCACCCTGAAGCAGCTTGAGGCGGCCCTGGCCATCCGCCGAGCCAGTGACGCGGCGCCACTCAAGGCCCGACTCCTTGATCAGGAGCGGGTGGCGGGCGTGGGCAACCTCCTGGCCGATGAGATGTTGTGGCGGGCTGGACTCAGCCCCGAAGGGCGCGCCGCCTTGAGCGAGGACGAGTTGCGCACACTCCATAAGGCCTTGCGCGAGACCTTGCGGCAGTTGGGACGCCGTGGTGGTTCGCACATGGGCGATTTGATGGCCGAACGAGCCAAGGGCGGACGCTGCCCCAAGGACGGCGCCGAACTACAGCGTTCCACGGTGGGCGGTCGGACCACCTATTGGTGTCCGGTCCACCAGGTGTAGGTCTGTTCAGCCCCCGTTGACGACGTCGAGCACCTTGGCGGCATGACCGTCGGCCTTCACGCTGTACCAGGCCCGCTCGATCTTTCCGTTGGCGCCGATCAGGAAGGTCGAGCGGATGGTGCCCACGGTCTTCTTGCCGTACATGGTCTTTTCACCCCAGGCGCCGTACTTCTCCATCACCTTCTTGTCGGCGTCAGTCAGCAGGGCGAACTTCAACCCGTACTTGGTGCGGAATTTGACGTGGCTCTCGGCCTTGTTGGGTGACACGCCGAGGACGGTCACGCCAGCCTTTTCGAAGGTCTTGAGGTTGTCGTTGAACTGGCAGGCTTCCTTGGTACAGCCCGGCGTGTCGTCATTGGGGTAGAAGTAGACGATCACCCGTTGGCCCTTGAAATCGGACAGCTTCACCGGGTTCCCATCGTGATCGGGCAGGGTGAACGCGGGAGCGGTGGCACCGGCTTCGAGCTTGGGCATGCGTGAGTCTCCTTCGGCGATGTCGGTCAAGGACCCCGGTGATCAGGGCATACAGCCTGGCGTAGCAGTTTCACTGGTACAATAGGGGTGCAACCACCGGCATGGGGCTGGTGAGTTGGGGCCATTTCCTTCTCCTCTAGTTGGCGCAGGGTCCCGCCGAACAGAGAGCGAGATATGACCGTTGATGCATTGTCCGGCGCGTACGCCGGCCCATCCGATGATGGGAAATCCCCGGATGACACCTATGAGACGGCTCGAACGTTCGAGTCACTCGGAGTCTCCGAAGAACTGACCAAAGCGCTGGCCGATCAAGGGATCGTCAGCGCTTTTCCAATTCAGGCCCTGACCGTGGCCGACGCCCTGGCTGGCCGTGACGTCTGCGGGAAGGCCAAGACGGGATCGGGCAAGACCCTGGCCTTCGGGGTCCCCTTGTTGCAGCGCACCAAGGCCACCCGCGACGCCCAGGGTGGGGCATCGAAAGGGGCAGCTCGCCCGGCTGAACCGCTGGCCCTGGTGCTCCTTCCCACTCGCGAGTTGGCGGTGCAGGTCCACGACGTCATTGCCCCGCTGGCCACGATCTTGGGTCTGCGGGCGGTGGCCGTCTATGGCGGGGCCGACATCGACCGCCAGGTCGCCAAAATGCAGAAGGGCGTGGACATCATCATCGCCACGCCGGGCCGACTCATCGACTTGGGCGACCGGGGCGAAATTTCGGTGTCCAAGTTGGAAACGCTGGTCCTCGATGAAGCCGACCGCATGGCCGACATGGGCTTCATGCCCCAGGTCGAGTGGGTGCTGCGTCGCCTGGAGACCCCGCATCAGACATTGCTGTTCTCGGCCACGCTCGACGGGGCGGTGGATCGTTTGGTCCAGCGCTACCTGACCGATCCTGTGTTCCATGAGGTGGCGTCATCCACCCAGACGGTGACCCTGATGGAGCACCGCTTCCTGCAGGTGCACCAAATGGACAAGGTCAAGGTGGCGGCCGCCATCTGCCGGTCGCAGGAGAAGTCGCTGTTTTTCTGCCGCACCAAGCGGGGAGCGGATCGCCTGGTCGAGAACCTGGAGAAAGAAGGCATCAAGGCCGCCGCCATTCATGGCGATCTCCGCCAGGCCAACCGCGAGCGAGCCCTGGCTGACTTCTCCAACGGGAAGTTGTCCGTGTTGGTGGCCACCGACGTCGCCGCCCGTGGTCTGCATATCGACGGGGTCGACGGCGTGATTCACTACGACCCGCCGGAAGACCACAAGGCCTACCTGCACCGTTCGGGCCGCACCGCTCGGGCCGGTCGGGCCGGTGTCGTGGTCAGCCTCTCCTTGTGGAACCAACTGGTTGAAGTGGAAGTCATTCAACGGCGCCTGGGCCTCCGTATCCCGATCGTCGAAATGTTCTCCAACGACCCGCGGCTGGCCAATCTGGCCGAATGGACCCCCCTGCCGGAGGAGAGCGTCCTCTGAGCGACGCCCCCGCCATCGAGAGCTGGTCCCCTGACGATGGGGTCCGCCGCGTCCTGATGGTCACCGCCCATCCCGACGATGTCGACTTTGGTTCGGCCGGCACCGTCGCCGCCTTCACCAAGGCCGGACTCGAAGTGACCTACTGCATCGTGACCAACGGCGACGCCGGTGGATCGGATCGGGACATGACCCGAGCCGACATGGCCATGCTGCGGCAGCGGGAACAGCGCGCCGCGGCCGCCGAAGTCGGCGTGACCGACGTTCGCTTCCTGGGGCATCCCGATGGCCAAGTGCAGGCGAGCATTGCGCTGCGGCGCGACATCAGCCGGGTCATTCGCCAAGTCCAACCAGAGCGGGTGATCACCCAGTCTCCCGAGCGGCGCTGGGACTTCATTTTCGCCAGCCACCCTGATCATTTGGCCGCCGGTGAGGCCGCCGTCTGCGCCGTCTATCCCGATGCCCGCAATCCGTTCGCCCATCCGGAGCTCTTGGAGGATGAGGGATTGGAGCCCTGGACGGTGCACGAGCTGTGGATCATGAGTGGCACCGATCCCAATGTGGCGGTCGACACGACCACCACCATTGAGCGCAAGGTGGCGGCGCTCCTGTGCCATGAGAGCCAGATCACCGATGTGGCCGGCATCACGGAGCGCATCATGGCGGGCGGTAAGGCGTCGGGGGAGGCGGCCGGTCTTCCGGAGGGATCCACGGCCGAACTGTTCCGCATCACGCGTATCCCTTAGCGATCGCCGTGGGGATACGCATCTCGACCGTTCGTCGCCTGGCCCTGGCGTTACCCGAAGTGACCGAGGGTCCCCACTTCAACATGGAGGGCTTCCGGGTCAATAAGAAACTGATCGCGACCGTCCCTCCCGAGGCCGATCGGGTGCACGTCTTTGTCGAGGCCGACGAAGTGGCCGCCTACTGCGCCGAGTATCCGGACGCCGTCGAGGAGCTCTGGTGGGGCGAACGACTGAGCGGGTGCCGGGTCATTCTGGCCAAGGCCGATGCCGTGATGATGGGTGAACTGCTGGCTCTGGCGTGGCGGCGACGGGCGCCGAAGCGGCTCCTGGGTTCCTAACCCGCCATCTGGCGCAGCACATAGTGCAGGATCCCGCCGTGGCGGTAGTACTCGGCCTCCATGGGGGTGTCGATGCGGACGACGACCCGAAACTCAGTGGTGGAGTCGTCATCGGCGGTGGCCACCACCGTCAGTTCCTTAGGAACCTCGCCCTGATTGAGGGCGTCGATACCGGCGATGGTGAATCGCTCGGTGCCCCGGAGTCCGAGGCCTTCGGCCGAGTCGCCCTTGTAGAACTGGAGTGGGATCACGCCCATGCCGATGAGGTTCGACCGGTGAATGCGTTCGAAGCTCTGGGCGATGACGGCTCGCACGCCCAGGAGGGCGGTCCCCTTGGCGGCCCAATCCCGACTGGATCCGGTGCCGTATTCGAGGCCGGCCAGCACAATCAGGGGCACGTGCTCGCTGGCGTACTGCATCGACGCTTCGTAAATGGAGGTCTGGGTGCCGTCGGGTAGGTGCACCGTGATGCCACCCTCGGTCCCGGGAGCCAATCGATTGCGCAGCCGGACGTTGGCGAACGTGCCTCGCATCATGACCTCGTGGTTGCCGCGTCGGGCGCCGTAGGAGTTGAAGTCGCCCGGGGCGACGCCATGCTCGGTCAGGTAGCGACCAGCCGGCGTGTTGAGCCCAATGGAACCGGCCGGCGAAATGTGGTCGGTGGTCACACTGTCGCCCACCATGGCCAGGATCCGGGCGTCGACGATGTCGGTCACCGGATTGGGCGTCATGGTCATGCCGTCGAAATAGGGCGGGTTCTGGATATAGGTCGAGTCGTCCTGCCAGGAGAAGGTCTCACCCTCGGCCACCGGCACCTGCTGCCAGTACTCGTCCCCATCGAAGACGGCGTCGTAGCGGGTGCGGAACATTTCGGAGGTGAGCGAATTGAGGATGACGTTGCTCACATCCTGGGCGCTGGGCCAAATGTCCGACAACATGACGGGTGCCCCGTCAGCAGTGCTGGCCGAGCGGTTCCGTGGTGAGATCGATGTCCATGGTGCCGGCGAGCGCATAGGCCACCACGAGCGGCGGTGAGGCCAGGTAGTTCATGCGCACGTCGGGGTGGATGCGGCCTTCGAAGTTGCGGTTCCCGGAGAGCACCGACACCACCGACAGGTCGTCGCGCTTGACCAGTTCACTCACGCCGTCCAGCAGCGGCCCCGAGTTGCCGATGCAGGTTGTGCAGCCGTACCCGACCAGATAGAAGCCCAGGGCTTCGAGGGGTTCGACCAGTTTGGCCCGCTCCAGGTAGTCCATGACCACCCGCGAGCCGGGGGCGAGCGACGTCTTGACCCACGGCTTGGAGCGCAGACCGGCCTCGACGGCGCGCTGGGCCAACAGACCGGCGGCCACCATGACCTGAGGGTTGGAGGTGTTGGTGCAACTGGTGATGGCGGCCACCACCACATCGCCGTCGCCAATCTGGTGGTGCGGCGATGCGGCTGGAGCCTCGGCGGCCGACTTCGGCGTGCGATCTAAGGCGACCCGGAAGGCATCCCGGGCCGACGTCAGGGACACCCGGTCCTGGGGGCGGGCGGGTCCGGCCAGTGATGGGACGACGTCGCCCAGGTCGAGGGTGGCGTACTCGGAGTAGACCGGCTCGACCCCGTCTGGATCGTGCCAGAGACCCTGCTTCTTGGCGTAGGCCTCGACCAGGGCCAGGTGTTCCTCGTCGCGTCCGGTGAACCGCATGTAGTCGATGGTGACCTGGTCGATCGGGAACATGGTGCAGGTGGCGCCGTATTCCGGGGTCATGTTGCCGATGGTGGCTCTGGTCTCGAGCGGCAGGGCGGCAACGCCCGGTCCGTAACACTCGACGAAGGCGCCGACCACGCCGTGTTCGCGCAGTAGTTCGGTCACGAAAAGAACCACGTCGGTGGCGGTGGTACCCGGCTGCAGCTCGCCCGAAATACGCAGTCCGACGACCGGTGGGAGCAGCATGGAAAGCGGCTGGCCCAGCATGGCCGCCTCGGCCTCAATACCGCCGACGCCCCAACCGAGCACACCCAGTCCGTTCACCATGGTGGTGTGTGAGTCGGTGCCGACCAGGGAGTCACAAAAGGCCTGTCCATCCTCGGTGGCGAAGACCAACCGGGACAGATATTCCAGGTTCACCTGATGGCAGATGCCCATGCCGGGGGGGACGGCGCGGAAGCCGTCGAAGGCACCCTGGGCCCAGCGCAGGAGCTGGTAGCGCTCCATGTTGCGCTCGTACTCAATGGAGACGTTCTGGTCGTAGGAGGAGGCCTGGCCTGACTTCTCGACGATGACCGAGTGGTCGATGACCAGCTCCACCGGGACCAGCGGGTTCACCTGTGAGGCGTTGCCGCCCAAGCGAGCCAACGCGTCACGCATGGCGGCCAGGTCCACCACGCCGGGAACGCCGGTGAAGTCCTGCATCAGGACCCGCTCAGGGGTCAGGGCGATCTCATGGGCGGCGTCTCCGGCGGCCTGCCCGTGCCCCTCCGGATTGGCCCCCCAAGCGGCGACGGCGACAATGTCGTCCGCCGACACGTGTGGTGTGTTCTCGTGCCGGAGCAGGTTCTCAAGCAGCACCTTGACGGAGTAGGGAAGGCGGGCGATGTCGTGGGCGTCGACCAGGGCCGGCGCGTCGAGGGCGAAGATCTCGTAGTCGCGGCCGCCAACCGACAGCGTGGAGCGAGCTCCAAAGGTGTTGGGATGAGTGGGGTCGGTTGGTGCAGTTGCCATGGGTCCATTCTGCCGTGGACCTGCCAAGGGTGCCCATTCGACCGAAAAAGAGCCGACGTGCCGCATCTGCGGACTCCCCATTGGGCAGAATCGAGGCCATGCGCACTTGGCCTCGTCCCACTGGTCTGACGCGGGCGGCCACACTGCTCGCCGTCGCCACCCTGTCAGTCGTGGGGGCGGTGTCGACCCTGGGAGCACCACCGGCCGTTGCCGCACCGGTGGTTGCCCACGTCTATCCGGACGGGGGAATGATCGGTTTCGGCAGCGTCTCTCAAACCGCCCCCGATGTGCCCCAGCCGGTCAATGCGCCCATTGAGACCGGCGTGGCCACCAAGGACGGTCAGGGTTACTGGATGTCGAGTGCGGACGGTGGCGTCTTCACCAACGGCGATGCTCAGTTCGAAGGTTCGCTGGGGGCGCTGCCCCTCCAAGGCCCGATCGTGGCCATGGCCGCCACGCCCGACAACAAGGGGTATTGGCTGGGCGCACTGGATGGCGGGATCTTTGCCCTGGGCGACGCCCACTTCTTCGGCAGCATGGGTGGGACCAAGTTGAACCAACCCATTGTTGGCATGGCGGCGACGCCGGACGGCGGCGGCTACTGGCTGGTCGCCTCCGATGGTGGCATCTTCGCCTTCGGCGACGCCCACTTCTTCGGCAGCATGGGTGGGACCAAGCTCAATGAGCCGATTGTCAGCATGGCCGCGACCTCGGATGGGCGTGGCTACTGGATGGTGGCGGCCGATGGTGGCATGTTCGCCTTCGGCGACGCCCACTTCTTCGGCACCACGGCCAACGACAACCTGCCGGATTCGGTGGTCGGCATGTTCGCCTCACCCGACGGACAGGGCTACACCATGTCGACCGCCAATGGCGTGGTCTTCGCCTTCGGCGATGCCCAGTCGTTTGGCCAGCTTCAGCTCGATCCGACGGCCACCCCGATTTCCGACATCATCGGCAACAACCTCGGTACCGGGTACTGGCTGTTGGACCCGGATGCGTGGCAATACACCTTCACCACTCCCACCCCCGAGGGCAGCTTCCCCGGTTCAGCGGCCATCGTCTCGGCCGCGGCCTCGCAGATTGAGCCCGACCCTGACCTCGGGTACTACTGCAATCCGTACGGACCGTGTGAGGAATGGTGTGCCCTCTTCGCCACCTGGGCCTGGCAGCAGGGCGGGGTGTCCATCCCGTCATATGCCTTCACCGGCTACATGTACGACTGGGCCGTGAACAACGGCCGGGTATTGCCGGCGACGGCCACCCCCGACCCGGGCGATGTCGTGTTGTACGGCTCGGGACCGCAGAATGCATCGACGTCGGTGCACGTCGCCGTGGTCATGCAGGTGTGGCCCGATGGGGCGATCGACACGGTCGACGGCGATTCGGGACCTGGACGGGACGGCTACCTCTCGGTCACCATCAACGGCCCGTACCTGCCGGCTGATTCCCTCTCCTATAACGGAGTCGGGATTTATGCCTTCGCTCAGCCCTAGGCTCCCCACCGGAGGTCCAATCGATGCCTGTCTACGATTTTCGCTGCCGTACCTGCGACACCGTCTTTGACGAGCGACGCCCCATGGCGGACGCCGACGAGCCGGCCGCGTGTCCCCAGGGACACGTGGGCGCGGTGCGGCTCCTTCCGATATTCGCCGCCACCGGGTTGGCCTCCCAGCCGTCCGCCGGCGGTTGCGGCGGTGCGTGCGCATGTCACTGAGCCGTTCACTTTCCGCAGGACATGCACGGTGACGCTCTCGTCCTGGGATGACTTCCCGGTTCATCAGTCGGCCGAGTTCATCGCCCATCCCGGTACCAGCGACAAGAACTTCTACGACCGCTACTACTTCAACATGCATCCGAGCTCGGGTGACTGGTTCGCCATCTTCGGATTTGGCCAGTATCCAAACCTGGGCGTGGTCGACGCCTTTATCGACGTGCGCCAGGGCGACCAACAGCACGTGGTGCGAGCCTCCAAGCCCTTGGTTGACCGTTCGGATCTCTCTGTCGGCCCCTTCCGGATTGAGGTGCTGGAACCCCTCAAGCGCCTCCGGGTGATTGTGGAACCGACCGAACACAGCGTCGCCATGGACGTCACGTGGGAAGGCCACATCCCGGCCATCGCCGAACCGCGCCAGTACATGCGCAGCAAGGGCAAGGTGGTGTTCGACACCCAGCGCCTGGCCCAGACCGGGTACTGGTCAGGCACCCTGTCGGTCGGTGGGGTCGACATCGCGGTGACGCCTGATGTGTGCTGGGGGACGCGTGACCGATCGTGGGGCGTGCGACCGGTTGGCGAACCCGAAACCGACGGCATCCGTCAAGGCGAGCTGGTGCTGGGTGGCATGTGGAACTACTTCCCCATGCAATTCGAGGACCACACGATCATGTACATCTGCCATGAGAAGGACGACGGAGAACGACCGCTCGTGCAAGGTGAGCGGATTTGGACCGATGACGCACGCGAGATTGAGGATCTCGGCCGGTCAGAGCATCACCATCACCTGATCCCGGGCACCCGCGTCATCGATCGCTCAGTGATCCGGTTCCCGGCGGCGGACATCGAAATCACCTGCACGCCGTTGTTGCCCAACTACGTGTCAATCGGTACCGGCTACGGGATTGATGCCGACTGGCGTCATGGCATGTACCACGGTCCCGATGAAGTGGTGCAGGGGTTGGTACTCAACGTGGAAGAGATCAAGGGTCTGGCTCAGTACGGCATCGTCGATCACGTGGCCAAATTCACCTACGGGGATGCGGTCGGCTACGGCCTGCTTGAGCATGGATTCTTCGGGCCCTATCACCACTACGGCCTCACCGATGGTGGTGTCGGAGCACCGCCCGACTGAGCACATCGCGCTCCACCACGACATCTGGCGGACGTCCGAAGTGAAAGAATGGGGGATGCCCGACGCATTCAGCGTCCTTTTGGATCGCCTGCAGTCTGCCTTTGACACCATCGCGCCTGGGGCCGATCCCGTGCTTCGGCCCTCCGACCGGGCCGACTTCCAAGCCAATGGAGCCCTCGCCTTAGCCAAGCAACTCGGTCAACCACCGCAAGAGGTGGCCCGTCAGGTCGTGGCGGCGGCGGTGCTCGATGACGTGTGCCGAGAAGTTGATGTCAGCGGACCCGGCTTCATCAACCTCACGTTGTCTGACCAGTTTGTGGCCGCTCAGGTCGCAGCCATTGGGGCCGACGAACGGCTCGGTGTGGCCCTGGCGCCTGACCCGCAGACGGTGGTCATCGACTACTCGAGTCCCAACGTGGCCAAGGAGATGCACGTCGGGCACCTCCGCAGCACGGTGATCGGCGATTCGCTGGCCCGGATGTATGGCTTTCTCGGACATGCCGTCCTGCGGGAAAACCACATCGGCGACTGGGGTACGCCATTCGGCATGTTGATTGAGCACTTGCTCGATGCCGGGATATCGGCCGATGCCGACACGTTCAGTGTGCGTGACCTCAACACGTTCTACAGCGAAGCCCGGCTGGTGTTCGATAGCGATCCTGCCTTTGCGGAACGCTGCCGCCAGCGGGTCGTCTTGTTGCAATCGGGCGATCCCGAGACGATGCGGCTGTGGGAGATTTTTGTGGCCGAGAGCATGCGCCACAATCAAGAGGTCTACGCCCTCCTGGGCGTCCTCTTGACCCCCGATGACGTGGTGGGGGAGAGCTTTTACAACCCGTTGCTGTCGGTGGTGGTCGATGAACTCGATGCCGAGGGATTGCTGGTGGAGAACGACGAGGCCCAGTGCGTGTTCCCGGCCGGCTTCGAGAATCGAAACGGGGATCCGCTCCCACTCATTGTGCGCAAGTCAGACGGTGGGTATGGCTACCCGGCCACCGACCTGGCCTGCATTCGGGACCGCACCGGACGTCGCCAGGCCACCCGACTGATCTACGTGGTGGGAGCCGAGCAGGCGCTGCACTTCCGGATGGTCTTCGCCGTGGCCGAACTGGCTGGCTACCTGAAGCCACCGGCCACTGCGGTGCACGTCGGATTCGGCATGGTGCTCGGCTCGGACGGGAAGAAGTTCGCCAGTCGGGGCGGCGAGTCCGAACGATTGATCGACTTGTTGAACGAGGGTGTGGCGCGAGCCGAGGTGGCCATGGCCAGCCGGCCCAGCGACCTTGGCCCGGAGGCCAAAGCGGCGGTCGCCCGGGCCCTCGGGATAGGGGCCGTCAAATACGCCGACCTCTCTACTGAGCGCATGCGGGGCTACGTCTTCGACTGGGATCGGATGCTGGCGGCCGATGGGGATACCGGGCCGTACCTGCAATACGCCCATGCCCGGATCTGCTCCATCTTCCGGCGGGGCGGGATGGATCGCCCCGCTCCGGGTGCCACGCCGCTGGTGGTCGAGCCAGCCGAGCGGGCCCTGGCCTTGCAGCTGCTGGCCTTCGGTGCGGCCGTGGAGTCCGCCGCCGAGGAGTACAGCCCAGCCAAACTCTGCACCTATCTGTTCGACCTGGCCCAAACCTTCACCACCTTCTACGAGGCCTGCCGGGTGCTGGTCGACGACGAAGCGGTACGGACGTCCCGCCTGGCCCTTTGTGACCTGGTGGCCCGGGTACTGAGTCTGGGCCTGTCCCTCCTGGGGATGGCGGCTCCCGAGCAAATCTGAGGCTCACTGGGTCAGTTGGGATGTGACCGGGGAGAGGCCCTATCCTCTGCCCGGCACAACTCGCGCCCCTCGCCTGAAACCGGGCATTGACTAAGGAGTCGAACAACTGATGGATCTGAACGGCACGTCTGCAATCGTCACCGGTGGTGCATCAGGACTGGGCGAGGCCACTTCCCGTCTGCTGGCCGAGCGGGGAGTCCGCGTGGTGGTGGCCGACCTCCAGGAGGAGAAGGGCACCAAGCTGGCCAGCGAGATCGGCGGCATCTTCGCTCACACCGACGTCACCAACACGGAGAATGTCATTGCCGCCATTGAGGCCGCCATTGAGATGGGCCCGCTGAAGTCGCTGGTCAACTGCGCCGGCACCGGCTGGGCCACCCGGACCATCGGGAAGGACGGCGACTACGGCTCGGCCCACGACCTCGACCTGTACCGCCGTGTCATTGAAATCAACCTCATCGGGAGCTTCAACTGCATCCGCCTGGCCGCCACCAAAATGAGCCTCAACGAGCCTGACGAAGATGGCGCCCGCGGGGCCATCGTCAACACGGCCTCGGTGGCGGCCGAGGACGGTCAGATCGGCCAGGCGGCCTACTCGTCCTCCAAGGGTGGTTTGGTCGGCATGACCCTGCCGATCGCCCGCGACCTGGCCGTGGTGGGCATCCGGGTCAACACCATTCTCCCGGGCCTGATCGACACCCCGATTTACGGCGCCGGCGAGGGTTCAGAGGCCTTCAAGGCCAAGCTGGCCCAGGACGTCTTGTTCCCACGCCGCCTCGGCTACGCCAAGGAGTTTGCCTCCATGGCCCTGGAACTGCTGAGCAACTCCTACATGAATGCCGAGTCGATCCGCGTGGATGCCGGCATTCGCATGCAGCCCAAATAGGCGCTCCATGATCGACCCGGAACTGCAGGAGGTCGTTGGCTTCCTGCCGGCGATCGACCTGACCGATCCGGTCAAGGCGCGGGCCAAGTTCGAGGCCATGTTGGTGGCCATGCGGAGCGAGATCCCGGGCATTGATGCTCTCGAAATTGAGGATCGATTGGTGCCCGGCTGGGCGGGCGACCCCGACGTCGGGGTCCGCATCTACCGGCCCAAGGAGCGGTCGACCGCGGTCCCGGGCATCCTGCTGATTCATGGTGGTGGCTTCATTGTGGGCAGCGTCGAGGCCGAGCACGTCGGCGCGGCGTTGATGTCCATGGACACCGGAGCCGTCGTGGTGTCGGTGGAATACCGCTTGGCGCCTGAGCATCCGTTCCCGGCCGGGCTACACGACTGCTTTGCCGCGCTGACCTACGTGGCGGATGCCGCGCTCGAGCTCGGCATTGACCGGGAGCGGATAGCCCTCGTCGGCACGAGTGCGGGTGGTGGGTTGTCGGCCGCCACGGCCCTGATGGCGCGTGACCGGGGCGGTCCGGCACTGTGCTTCCAGATGCTCCATATCCCCGAGTTGGATGATCGGTTGGAGACGCATTCGATGCAGACCTTCATCGATTCACCGATTTGGAACCGTCCATTGGCGGTGCAGAGTTGGCAGGCGTACCTGGGCGCCGACGCACACGAAGTCTCCCCGTACGCCGCACCGGCCCGGGCCGAGGATCTGACCGGATTGCCCCCGGCCTACATCTCCACCGCAGAGAACGATCCCCTCCGCGATGAGGGCATCCTCTACGCGCTGCGACTACTCCAGGCCGGTGTCTCGGTTGAATTGCACCAGTTCCCTGGCACCTTTCACGGGTCGGCCCTGGTGACGACGGCCGAAATTTCGAAGCGGGCCCAGCGCGAGAGCGCAACGGTGCTGCGTCGAGCCCTCAACATCGACTGACTCGCCTACCGAGGGATAGCGGCGGTGCGGGCGTAGACCAACGTGGTCAGACGATCGTCCGACGTGTCGAAGAGCTCAATCTGAATCGGTGCATCGGGTCCTTCTCCGAGGAGGGTGCAGCGTGACCGAACCGGGACCGGCGCCGGTCTGGGCCAAGTAGCGCAGGTCGAGATCGGTGACCAAGGCGTCAATATCGAATCGGGACGTCATCAGCTCCTCGGCCGCTACTTCGGCCACCAGCGCAACCATGGCTCCCTGCAGGGTCCCGGCCGGATTTCGCAGCTCCCACGTCAGCGGCACCTCAACGATGCCCTGCTGAGCGTCCAAAACCACAATGCCCGCCTCCTCCCTCAGCGGCTGCGACAGCACATTTGTTCCGTTGAACGATTTCGTGATGCGTTCGAGCGACACCACCGGCTTGATGGGATCGCCCTCGCGGCGAGGGATCCGCGCGAACCCGATCGCACCGCTGGCCACCGAGTCGCCGGCGTCAGTGACGACCTCCACGAGGGTGGCCGAAGATCGTCGGCCTCTCCTAAGGATCTTGCTCTTCGTGCGCAGACACTCCGGTGCCGGCATTGGCCGCATCCGCACCGACATGTCCGTGGTCAGCGTCCAGGCGTCGGGATCATCGTCCAGGATGACGCCGGCCACCACGTCGATCATGAAGGCGATGACGCTGGCCCGCACCACCCCGAACCGAAGGACCTCGTCCCGACGGTCGGAGCTGCATGATCAATTCACCGTCAACCAACTCGGCCGTGACACCCAGTCGAGATGGGACCGATACGGCATCGCCGAGAACGTCGGTCATGAGTGGCTCAGGTCGGACATTGGCCTGGGACGCTACCCGTGCCGTCCCTGTAACGACCAGTTGGTGGGCTCAGGCTGCGTCTTCCTCGACACTGGAGAGCGCCTTCCAGAGCGAGCGGTAGTTGGGGTAGGTGATGGCATCGGTGGCATAGTCCGCCCGCTCGAGTTCAGCGTGGAAGGCGGGCAGGTTTCGCCAGGGCACACCCATATCGACGTGATGGGCCAGGTGCCAGCCGGTGTTGTAGGGCACGAACCAGAAGCGAGCGGGGAGTGACTGTCGCACGTTGTGGGTGGTGGCCCGGCGATCCTTGCTCTGTTGCATGCCACCGTGTTCGGCAATGGACCGTAACCGGTTGATGACACGCCATTGGGTCATCCATGGGAGCCACCACAACAGCGGATAGATCCACCAACGACCGGTCGCCAATCCCGAGACCACCCACAG
The DNA here is from genome assembly GCA_963730785.1 of uncultured Acidimicrobiaceae bacterium. Taxonomy (GTDB): domain Bacteria; phylum Actinomycetota; class Acidimicrobiia; order Acidimicrobiales; family RAAP-2; genus Bog-473. The sequence goes on along the minus strand of CAVSTF010000015.1, from coordinate 463,789 downwards.
CAGGGCCTGGACGCCAAAGATCGAAAGCCCGATGCTGCGAAACGGCTTGTGCCGCGTGTTCTTCACCAACGGCGCGAAGTTTTTCCAGCCGGAGATGCCAATCGCATCGCGGAACAGTCGACGACGTAGCGCAGCCCGCGTGCACGGGTAGGGGCGGTAGAACGCGATGTCCGGCTCGTTGGGGCCGAACTCGTCCTTGTGGTGGGCGAAATGCACCCGGCGGTAGAGCTGCACCGGAGTGAACACGGGATAGGCGATGACCCACATACCGATCCAGTCATTCCAGCGCTTATTGGAGAACAGCAGCTTGTGCGCTGACTCGTGCATCAAGATGGCGAAGCGGGCGTACATCGGGCCCATAAGGATGAAGGCCAAGAGGTAGCTCCACCAACTATTCAGCCAGGTCGCTCCGCCGATGATGACGACGACCCAGCCCCACACCGCCACCACTGAAATGGCGTTGCGCCAGTTACTGATGTGCCGCAGGGCGGGACGCAGCTCGGGGACGGCCATCCCATTCACCAACAGCCGGTCAGTGGGTAGGACGTCCGGTCGTGCCGTCTGGTCGGGCACCATGGTGGTTGCCATGGCTATATATTACAATAATTATTCAAGTGACTCAAGTAGGTAATGCACCGCTGACCGCCCGATCGGTCATGGCCTCGGCGCTCTTGGGCATGGACCCGCCCGAACTTCCGGTGGCCCAGTTAGTTCGTCTGACCAGCCTCTTCGGGATCAGTGAGAACCGGGCCCGGGTCGCCCTGAGCCGGATGGTGGCCGCCGAGGAGGTGGTCACCGACGGAACCGGTCGATACCGCCTGGCCGGACACCTGGTCGAGCGTCAGTCCAGGCAATCCATCAGCCGTGCCGGTACGACCACCCCCTATTCCGGGACGTGGTGGGCGGTGGTCGTGACCACGAGCGGAAGCTCGGCCGAGGTTCGGACCGCCCGCCGGCAGGCACTGGCCTTCAACCGCCTGGCCGAGTTGCGAGAAGGCATGTGGATGCGCCCCGACAACGTGGCGATACATCTGGCCTCCGATCTCCGACATGACCTTGAAGTCATGACCGCCCAGCCGGCCGACCCAATGGAGCTCGCCGCTCGATTGTGGGATCTACCGGCTTGGTCGAGCCGGGCCGAGCAACTTCTTTCCGCCATGGCGTCCCTGCCGCCCGATGGTCCGGAAGCGCTGGCGCCCGGGTTCGAGCTGTCGGCCGCCGTGCTGCGGCATCTGCAGGCCGATCCGTTGTTACCCAGCGAGCTATTGCCGACCGATTGGCCTGGCCACCGATTGCGGATTTCCTATGACCAATGGGATGCCGCCTACAGGGCCACCCTGCATCAATGGGGTCGGGGTTAGGTCAGATCCGGATGGGCAGTGACGCCCTCGACGCGCTGCTCGGCCCGCACCGGCCCGCCCAACACCCAGCGCAACGGTGTCCGAGCCACCAACGACGTGAACGTCACCGCGATCACCACTGTGCCCACCAACAAAATGCCCACCGTCACCGGCCAGGGCTCGTGACCGTTGAGACCCAGTGAGTCGAGGACGGCCCGCACCCCGTTGATGAACAGGACATGGCAGAGGTAGATCCCACCGGTCAGTTCGGCCAATACGGTCACCGAGAACAATTTTCGTTGGTTGTCTCGGGGCGGTTTGGTTGACCACCACCAACTAGCCGAGAGCAGTCCGGCCACGGCACCGAAGGACCACAGGACGGCGATGGGTTCATAAATGTCCGATGCGCTACTGATGCTCTGACCCATCGCGGTGACGACGGCGTACCAGACCATGGTCACGATGCCGATGCCTCCGGCCACCAAGCCGATGTGTCGCCAGTGGCGGGACAAAAAGTCCAACACCGAATTCAGGTGAAAGGCGACCAGCGCGCCCACCACGAAGTACTCCTGGTAGCTGAGCAGCTCGCGGGACCATGGCCACCAATGATCCATCCATCGCATGGCCTGCGTGATCGGACCGAGGTGGAGCCCGTAGTGGAGCGTGATGCCAAGAAAGGCGGCGAAGGCGAGGCTGACCGCCAGGACCACACCGTGGCGGCGGGTAGAGCGCAGTAGCCACATCAGGAGTGGGCAGACCAAATAGAACTGGAAGAGCACCACCACCACGTAGAGCTGGTAGTAGCCCACCCACAGGTTGGTATAGAGCACACTCCAGAAGTGATGCCACGGAGCCGCGCCCCGCAGCATGGTGAAGATGACGTAGATCCCGGTCCAGGCCAAGTACGGCACGCCGATCTGCACATATCGTCGGCGCCAGAAGCCGAGGACGGAGCGGGGTCGGACCAGCTGGGCGTAACACACGACCAGGGCGGACAAGAAGAAGAAGACATTTCGGGTGAAATGCAGGAAGGTGATGAAACCGGTACCCACGACGTTGTGGCTCATGCCGGTCCAAATGAAGGAATGCTGGCTCACCACCGAAAGGCAGGCCAGCACCCGGAAGAGGTCCAGCATGCGCAAGTAGCCGGGGTGCTCCTCAGCGGCGTCCTGACCCACTACGAGACGGTCAGGAATGACGCTCGGCTCAGTGGTCATGCCGCCCCAGTTTGGTCGCGATGGCTGAATGTGAGATCACGGCCATCTGGGAGTGTCATGAGTGCCAGACCGGGTCAACCCGAAGTTGGGATGTAGATCCAGGTCAGGCGGCGTGAGACTGGGAGATCCAGGTGGCGTACATCTCGGCGTAGTGACCACCCTGAGCCACCAGCTCATCGTGGGAACCGATCTCGAGCAGTCGACCATCACCGACGACCACGATCCGATCGGCCCGCATGGCAGTGGAGAGCCGGTGAGCAATGAGGACGGCCGTGCGTTGTTGGAGCAACACGTCGAGGGCGGCCTCGATCTTTGTCTCCGATTGCAGGTCGAGGTTCGAGGTGGCTTCATCGAGCACCAGGACGCGTGGTTGCGCCATGAAGGCTCGAGCCAGGGCGATGAGCTGCCGCTCGCCCGAGGAGAGGGACTGTCCCCGCTCGTGGACGATGGTGTCGAGTCCGTATTGCATCCGCTGGACCAGCTCAGTGAGACCGGTGGCTCGCACCGCCTCCCACACTTCGTCGTCAGAAGCACCTGGACGGGCGAAGGAGATGTTGTCGCGGATGGTGCCGGCGAAGAGGAATGGCTCCTGGGGCACGACGCCCAACTGGCGTCGCAGCGAATGCAACGTCACATCCCGCAGATCGTGCCCGTCAATGAGCACGCGCCCAGCCGCCGGATCGTAGAAACGGGTGATGAGCTTGGCCATCGTCGACTTGCCGGCCCCGGTGGCCCCCACAAAGGCGACGGTCTCTCCCGGATGGATGGTGAGATCGACGTCCTCGAGCACGACGGTGCCCGGGTTGTAGGCGAAGGTGACGTGATCGAAACGGATCTCCCCCTCAATCGGCGGCAGCTCAATGGCATTCGCGCTCTCCATGACGGTCGGTTCGTTGTTGAGCAAGTCGCGCAGCTTGAAGACCGAAGCCCGGCCCTGCTGGAAGGTGTTGTACTGCTGCACCAGGAGCTGTATGGGGGAGAAGAATCGGTTGACGTAGAGGAAGAAGGCGGCCAGCTGACCCAGATTCAGCTGATGGTGGTACACCATGTTGCCGCCGATGCCCAGGATCAGGACCTGGCCCAGGACGCTGATGAGCTGGGAGCCGGGTCCGTAAATGGCATTGATCTTCCCGGTGAAGATGTTGGCGTCGCGGTAGGACCCCACCACATCACGGTGATGCTCGACGTTGTAGCCCTGCCGGTTGTGGGCCGTCACGACCCGCACGCCCTGCAGGCTCTCGGAGAGGTCGGCCAACACCAAGGCGATGCCATCTCGAACCTTGTCGTACCCGCGCTCAGATGCCCGCTTGAACCACACGGACATGATGATCAGCGGTGGCAGGACCACGAATACCGTGATGGCGGCCAAGGTGGCGTTGGTGAAGAACAGGATGACGGTGATGACCACCATGGTCAGTCCCTGGACGGCGAACTGAGCCAAACCGTCCTGCAGCAACTGTTGAAGGTTCTCGATGTCGCTGGTCATGCGGCTCATGACCACGCCCGCCTTCTCTTCCGTGAAGAAGTCGAGCGAGAGGCGTTGCAGGTGACGGAAGATGGTGACGCGTAGGTCGTTCATCACCCAGGACGCCAGTCGTCCGGTGACCTTGACTTGTCCCCATTGCGCCACCGACGACACGGCAATGGACACCATGTAGAGCACGGCCATGAGGACAACGATGCCGAAGTCCAAGTTATGTGGCGGTGTCATGCCGTGGTTGATGGCGTATTCGGTCAGGCTGGGTCCAAGTTGGGTGGCCAGGGCGATGACTGCCACCAGCACGCCGGCCGCTACCAACATCCCCGGATAGACCACCAGCAGGCTCGTCAAGGTCAGGGTGCGCTTCTCCGATGCTGCGGGCAGCTGGGTGAACTCAATCTGAGACTCGCCGCGTTCGGGCTCACTCTCGAGAAGAAGGTCCACCCCGGCCTGGAGTTCGTGGGGGATACCGCCGAAGGGAAGACCCCCTTGAGTGGAGCCCGGAGCACCGCCACCGCCCATGGGAGGTCCTACGCCGCCACCACCGAACATCAGCGCACCGTCCCTTCGTCTGATGGGGCCGCAAACTCATCGTCCACCGCGCTGTCGGCTGACGGTCCGGCTTGAGCCAGGATCTCGCTGTAGAGGGGTGTCGAGGCCAGAAGCTCGGCGTGTGTGCCGTCGGCCACAATCCGTCCACCATCGAGCAGCACGACTCGGTCAGCCAGGCTGATGGTCGAGAGTCGGTGAGCGATGATGAGGGTGGTTCGACCCTCCATGAGGACCCGGAGGGCCGAGTGGATCGTCTGCTCAACCTTGACGTCGATGGCGCTCGTGGCGTCATCGAGAATGAGGATGGGTGGGTTGATCAGTAGCGCCCGGGCGATGGCGATGCGTTGACGCTGGCCACCGGAGAGTGTGTAGCCGCGCTCACCCACGACGGTGTTGTAGCCATCGGCCAGGTGGGAGATGAATCCGGCTGCACCGGCCGACTCGGCCGCGGCCACGACTTCCTCCATGGTGGCGTCCGGCCGGCCGTAGGCGATGTTGTCTCGCACCGACACCGAGAACAAGAAGGGCTCATCGAGCACCACGCCTATGTTGGCCCGCAGGCTGGTCAACGTCAGGTCGCGGACATCATGTCCGTCGACCCGGACCGCGCCGCCAGTGGCGTCATAGAAGCGGGCGAGTACCCGAGCCACGGTTGACTTCCCACTGCCCGTGCGTCCGACCAGGGCCACCGTCTCCCCGGCTCGCAGGTGCAGATCCAGGTCGTGCAGCACATCGGGACTTCGTTCCTGGTTGGCTTTGACGGCCTGCAGGCTGTCGGCGGCGTAGGCGAAGTTCACATGGTCGAACTGCACATCGCCAACGCAGTCGGTCAGGTCGGTGGCATCCGGGCGATCGACGATGGTGGCCTGCTCGTCGAGGATCTCGTAGATGCGTTCGGCGGACGCCGAGGCCCGCTGGCCCATCATGATGAGCATGCCCAGCATCATGAAAGGGGCCTGCATCATCACCAGATAGAGGTTGAAGGCGACGATGGTGCCCACCTGCATGTGGTCGTGGATGACCATGTAGCCGCCGACCAGCAACACCAAGGCCAGTCCGACCTGGGACAAGTTCTGCACCAGGGGCGAGAAGCGGGCCCGCAGATCGGCATCCTTTATATAGCCCCACTGCACCGCATCAGCGGCGTTCGCCAGCTGGCGCAACTGTTGCTGTTCGCCAGCGAAGGAGCGCACCACCCGGACGCCGTTCACGTTTTCGTCGACCACGGTGGCCACTTCGGCTAGGCGAGCCTGGATGATCCACGACACCGGAAAGAGGGACTTCCGCATGCGGACGCCGACCCAGTAGATGAACGGCATGGTGGCCATGGCCACGAAGGCCAGCGGCACATTGATGGCCAGCATGAAGCCGAAGGCAACCAAGGCGATGGAGCACTGCACCAAAATCATGGGGGCGAAGGTCAGGTACATCTGCACCGAGCGGATGTCCGAGTTGGCCCGTGAGATGAGCTGGCCCGACTGCACCCGGTCATAGAAGGGGAATGACATGCGGGTCAGGTGTTCGTAAATGATGTTGCGCAGGTCGAATTCGAGCGCGTAGGCCACCTTGAAGAGGTTGTTGCGCGAGATGTAACCCGCGACACCTCCGGCCGACGCCGAGGATGGCCACCCAGATCACGTAGACGTGCAGCGGCACTCCGGCGTGGTGCGAGTGCTCGACAAATGGGACCAACGAGTTGTCGATCCCATCTTGGAGGATCCGAGGCACGAGCACCTGGAGCACCATGCCGACAAACGAGAAGATGAGGGCAGACGAGGAACAGGCCCTTGTGAGCCTTGACGATTGGAAACGCCCGCCTCAGCCACGTCTTGGATGTATCCGGATCGATGGTGGCCTTCGGGCGTTCGTACTTGCTGGTCAAGCCCATCGGCACGAATGAGGCCAGCGGCTGCTTTCGCCCGAGCTGGGCGTCAAGATCGTTCGGACCATCTTCAGAGGGAAGGTCGGCGATCAGCTTGTCTTCAGTGGTACTCATGATGCGTCCGTTCGGGAGTGATGGAAATTGGTCAGCGCTTCACCCCAGAGTTGGAGTGACCGAAGCGCCATCGTTTCGTCCTTGCTGGGCAAACAGGCAGCGATGTCAGACAGATGCGCGTTCACCGATCGGTCAGCGTCGTCGTAGACGCGCTTCCCCTCGGCGGTGAGTCGAACGGCGATCCGCCGCCGGTCGACGTCGTCATGCTTGCGGTCGACCAGGCCACGCGCCTCCAAGCCGTCGATGATGGCGGTGATGGAAGGGGGTCGCACGGCGAGGCGATCGGCCAGTCCAGAGGCGGCGGCTGACCCTTCAGCCAGGATGCCCATCACCCGGTATTGCGGCAGCGTCAGGTCCATCAGGGCCAGGGCCATTTCGACCCGCTTCGAGAGCCAGGCGGCAACCCGCCCGTAGTTGCCGCTGGTCGATTCGTCTCCGAATGGACGCGGTGAATTCACGGTGGTGGGGGTGGAAGACACTTAGAGCATCATACAGTTAGATGCTCTAACTACAATCCCAAGGAACCCCACTCAGGGTCGAGCTGGCGCAAAAAGAGGGCGCAGCGCTGCTCTTCTTCGACTTCTCCGATAGCGGCAGCCGCCAATTCGAGGGCGTGGAGCGAGCGCAAAAAGCCTCGGTTCGACTCATGGCGCCACCGGACATAGCCCGAACCGCGCCAGCCGGCGGCCCGCAGGCTGTCCAGCCCCCGGTGGTATCCCACCCGGGCAAACGCGTACCGATCGATGGGCGTCGAGGCCAGTTCAGCCAGCGTGGCCCACGCCTGCAGGCAGCGTGGATCCTGGGCGGCGACGGCCGAGACGGCGGCATGCTGCTGGTCAGCCGGCAACTGCGTGGCCGCCTCGAGCGCGGTGGCAATCCCAATGCTCAACGGATCAAGAATGGTCTCACCGCTACCGCTGGTGAATTGGACGGCGTGGTCAGTGGCCATGACGGCATGCTACGTGCGAAGTGCTGTTCGCCATCCCGCTAAATGTCGCTTCACCTGGGTCGGGCGGTACTCTTCGCCTCCTGTGGAGTTCACGCCGACGTCGACATTTGAACAACATCCCGGTTTGCGCGGTCGGCAGCACGAGGCAGCAGCCTTGGCCGACCAGCTGCGACGATTGATCCGTCTTTCTGTCAGTAGCGCCCCTCCACCGGAGGAGACGGTGGCCCTCACGGCCGAGTTGGCCGCCGTGGGTGATCGGCTCGAAAGCTACCTACCGGAGGTTCCCTTCCCCCGCTTCGTCGTGCCCACGCCGGCTGATGCACCACGTGAGCAGGCCATGGGTGGATCCATGCCGTTCGATGTCATTGTCGGCCCGTTCAATCCGGTCGCCTTGCCGGTGCGATTGGCCTTCGAGCCTCCCAAAGCACTCGGCTACGCCACGTTTGACGTGGCCTACGAAGGGGCTCCGGGTTGCGTCCATGGTGCCGCCTTGGCGGCCACCTTCGACATTGTGCTCACCGCAGCCAACTCTTTGGCTGGCGCGACCGGCCCGACCGTTCGCCTCAGTATCCGTTACCGACGTCCCACGTTGGTCAATGAGGAAGCCGTGTTCGAAGGCTGGGTCACGGAAGTCACTGATCGTCGGGTGTTCAGTCTGGGTCGGATTGTCCAAGGCGGGATCGTCACGGTTGAAGCCGAGGGCGAGTTCGCCATTTTGGGTCACGAGGGCGTCGGCAAAATGGCCTCCGGACGTCGCCAAGCGTTCGACGCCGCCGAAAAGACGGCCTAATCGGCACATGCGGCAGTCCCTGACGCCGTCGCGCCATCCGGCCGACTACCCATTTCGTCATCGCATCCGTACCCGGTTTGCCGAGACGGACGCCATGGGCATCATCCATCACGCGGCCTATCTGCCCTACCTCGAAGAAGCACGCGTGGAGTATCTGCGCGATATCGGCTTTCCTTACGAAGAAGTGCGAAAGGCCGGCATTGACTTCGCCGTGCTCGAAATCTCAGTGCAGTACAGAGCACCGCTCCATTTCGACGAGGAAGTTGATGTGCACCTGCGTGTCGGCGCCGCCACCCGCACCACCTTTCAGATCGCCTATCTGTTGACCGTGGGCGACGAAGTCCGGGCCACTGGAGTTTCGGTGCACGGTTGCGTCGGCGAGGGCGGTCGGGCCGCCCGGCTTCCCTCATGGGTGGGCGAGATCTTCGCCGACTAGAGGTTTACGTTTGGGCTGCCATTCCCTTGAGAATGAGTTCGAACGTGGCCGTCATTTCAATCCTCGATGCCGCCGGATTGTCTGATCGAGCCACCACCATTCCCGCCTGCATCGCCGCGCCTAGGAGTAGGTGCGCCAACGGGTCGACCATGAAAGAGGTGATGGCACCTCTTTTGGCTGCGTTGGCGAAGAATTCTCTGAGAAGTCCAAAGGCAAAGCGATTATCAATTTCGTGCCAGGTGTCCCACCCAAGCACCGTCGGCCCGTCGAGCAGCACAATGCGCTGCACTTCCGGGTACCGGCACTGGTCCAGGAAGGCGGCGAAACCCTGTCGCAGCTGATCCACTGGATTTGAGGACGAGATTGCAGCTGCTCTCACCTGGGTGGTGAGGTGGGCTTCGACCGCTTCAAAGGCGGCTCGAAAGAGTGCCTGCTTGTCCTCGAAGTGGTGATACATCGCCCCTCGGCTGACCTCAGCGGTTGCCAGGATTTCCTCGGTCGACGTGTCGGCGAAACCCTTCTCGGCAAAGAGCAGCCGTGCCGTGGCCACCAGGCGCGATCGGGTGGCCTCCGTACGTTCCGCCTGCGTGGGCACGGACGAACACTAGGGCGAGCCCGGAGGCCCGAGGCTGAAGGACGAACGAGAAGAGGGGCTAAACTTTTTGCTCCGCGGAAACGAGGAAACGGCTATCGGTCCAGCAGTCACAGCTCAGAAGATCCACCTGGTGCCTGCCGTGCTCTGTCCGAGCCCATGGTCATCATGAGGACCTGCGATCGAGAGATCCGATGATCAGTCCAGACGACGCGAAAGTGTTGGAAGAGCTGGTTGGACCGGCGACCTTCGGACGCGGAGCCGAATATGCCGAAAACGGCGCGGTCCGCAAGCAGACCTGGAGTCCCGGCGGCACCCGCGTCGTCGGGGAGATCCAAGGCGGGGAGCGACGACCGTATGTGGCCTCCGTCACGCTGACCCGTTCGAAGGCCGAAGAGCTTTCGGCGTTCCACGGCACCTGCACCTGTCCGGTCGGGCTGAACTGCAAGCACACGGTGGCGCTGGTTCTGGCGGGCCAGTCGGCGGTGCAACCTACGCAGCCGCCCCGACTGTCGCTGGTCCGCAACGACGTCCAGCCGGTTGAGCAGAATGCCGGTACAACCGATTGGCAACTTCCCATGCAGTTCTTGCTCGAGCCCGAAGCGGACGACACGGACGAGCTGGGTGACGCCGAGATCGGCCTCCAGTTCGAACTGGTGTTGGAGCCGGGTGGTTCGGGCATCCGGGTTCGTCCGGTCCTGCCCGGACGAAACGGGAACTGGGTCCGAACCGGTATTTCCTGGTCCAATCTGGACTACTACCGCTACGGCTCCACCATGTCGCCACAGGCGACCGAACGTCTCCAGCTGGTTAAGGAACTGCTGGCGCTGAGCCGGCTGGACGGTCGACGACACATGTACAGCTACACCGATGAGGTCGTGCGGCTCGAGACCATCAATAGCCGTCGACTGTGGGACCTCTTTGGCGAGGCGAGAGCACTGGGGCTGGCCATGGTCCTGCCGGGCCGTCATCCTGAGCCCGTCAGGTTTCTCCCTCGGCCGGCCGACGTCACGCTCGACGTCACCCGGAAGGATTCTGGTCTCCGGATCGAACCTCGCATCGGAGTGGAGGAACAACGGGTTCCGCTCCAGCGTTCGATGCTCATTGGGCGACCGGCCCACGGCATCGCCTGGTGGGACGAGACGCAAGCACGCACGGCCGAAGCCAAGCCGACCGGTCTCGGACTAGCGGCCCTCAGCGCGCCAGTGGACGACAACCTGCGCGCCTTCCTCCGCACGGCCGCCGTCGACGTGCCCAGCCACGATGAGAAGCGCTTCTTGAGCGTGTTCGTTCCTCAACTCCGCCGGCGGGTGCCGGTGTCATCGAGCGACGGATCCATCGACATTCCCGAACTTCGCCCCTCCATTCTCGTGCTGCGCATTACGACGGGAGACGACCATCGCTTGGTCTTGGAGTGGTTCCGGGGCGCCAAGGGGGAGGAGTGGCGGGAAGATCTCTGGGACACGTCGAGCCGGGGGGCCCAACGATCAGCCGAAAACGAACTGATTGATACGGCATCGGTCATCGTCAACGCTCTGCCCGAACTCTTTGAACGCACCTCCCACGGCACCCGTCTGGCTCCGGTCTCCCGGCTGTCGGGCATGACGGCGGTGCGGTTCGCCACTGACTTCCTACCCACCCTGGAGTCGACCGAGGGCATCCGGGTCGAGCGGATCGGTGCGCTGCCGGATTACAAGGAAGTCGACGATGCGCCCGTCGTGAGTCTCGGGGGCACCGAAGCGACCGAGAACGACTGGTTCGATCTCACCGTCACGGTGACGGTCGGCGGCGAAAATGTGCCGTTCGCCGAGTTGTTCGTGGCGCTGGCCGCCGGACAGTCCCATCTGATCCTGCCGTCGGGGACCTACTTCTCGCTGGATCGAGAAGAGCTGCGCGAATTGTCCGCGACTGATTGCCGAGGCCCGGGGCCTGCAGGACGCCCGGAGCGACGGCATTCGTCTCAGCCGCTTTCAGGCCAGCTTGTGGGAAGACTTCTTGCGTCTCGGTGTGGTCACCGCACAGGCCAGCCAATGGGAGGACTCAATCCGGGCCCTCGCCAGTGCAGCCGACCGAAGTGAGCATGATCCGCCGGCGTCGTTGCACGCCACGCTCCGGCCGTATCAGCTCACTGGATTCAACTGGCTGGCCTTTCTGTATGAACACCGCCTGGGCGGTGTGTTGGCCGACGACATGGGGCTGGGCAAGACCCTGCAGGCATTGGCCTTGATGTGCCACACCAAAGAGCGAGGCTTGACCAGCGATCCGTATCTGGTTGTGGCCCCGACCAGCGTGGTGGGTAACTGGGCCTCGGAGTGCCATCGATTCGCACCTGACCTGAAAGTGGTCACGGTCATCGAAACGGGGCGTCGTCGTGGATCGACGTTGTCCGACATGGCCACCGATGTCGATGTCGTCATCACGTCCTACAGCCTCTTCCGGATCGAATACGAGGAGTACGCCGCCGTCAGGTGGGCCGGCCTCTTTCTCGACGAGGCGCAGTTTGCCAAGAACCGGTTGTCGCAGACCTACCAAAAGGCCAAGACGCTGCCGGTGCCGTTCAAGGTGGCGATGAGCGGCACTCCGATTGAGAACAACCTCATGGAGTTGTGGTCGTTGCTGTCCATTGCAGCACCCGGTTTGTTCTCCAACCCCGAACGTTTCGCTGAGTACTACCGGGTGCCCATCGAAAAGGGCGCTGACAACGAACGGCTCGACCAGCTTCGCCGTCGGGTTCGTCCGTTGATGCTGCGACGCACCAAGGAGCAGGTGGCGAGCGACCTACCCGATAAGCAAGAGCAGATCCTTGAGCTTGACCTCAATCCGAAGCACAAGAAGGTGTACCAAACGTACCTGCAGCGCGAGCGCCAGAAGGTACTTGGACTGCTCGACGACATGACGAAGAATCGCTTTGCCATTTTCCGCTCCCTCACGCTGCTGCGCCAAGCCAGTCTGGATGTGTCGCTGATCGATGACACGCACGTCGGCATACCCTCGACCAAGCTCGATGCCCTGATGGAGATGCTCGACGACATCGTCAGCGACGGCCACCGGGTGCTTGTGTTCAGCCAGTTCACTCGATTCCTCAATCTGGCTCGGGAACGGCTGGAGAAGGCCGGGCATTGAGCACTGCTATCTGGACGGCCAAACCCGGAACAGGCCTGCCGTCATCAGTGAATTCCGCGAAGGGTGACGCGCCGGTGTTCCTCATCAGCCTCAAGGCCGGGGGCTTCGGTCTCAATCTGACCGAGGCGGACTACTGCATCCTGCTCGACCCGTGGTGGAACCCGGCCACCGAAGCGCAGGCCGTCGATCGGATTCACCGGATCGGCCAGACCCGAAAGGTCATGGTCTACCGGCTCGTGGCCAAGGACACGTTGGAAGAAAAGGTCATGGCCCTCAAGGAAAAGAAGGCCGCACTCTTCTCCAACGTCATGGACGGCGGAGGCTTCGAATCCGGCGCCATGACGGCCGCCGACATACGCGAGTTGCTCGACTAACTCCAACCGAGGCGAGTTCGCGGTTACAGGATGAAGAGCATCTCTTGATAGGTGGCGAGCGGCCACAGATCGTCGGCGACCAGCGTCTCGAGGCTGTCGGCCGCGGTACGAACCGAGGCCATGGCCGGGAGGAGACCCTCCTGCGCGTGGGCGGCGTGCTTTTCCGTTGACTCCGCTTCGTCGTGTGCGATCTCGCTGCGCAGGGTGTCGATGCCCGCTCGTAACTGAGCGATGGCCGCTGAGACCTCACCAAGCGTCGCTGTGTCGGCTTCCATGTCGATCGCCTTCAGGGCGGCCACGTTGGTGGCCAATTCTGTCTGGTACCGCAGAGCGGCGGGCAGAATCATGGTATGACCCATCTCCAGCGTGAGTTGGGCTTCCACGTTGATGGCCAGGATGTATTGCTCCAGAGCGATTTCGTAGCGGCTGTGCATCTCTCGGTGATTAAACACTCCGTAGTGGCTGAACAACTCCATCGAATCTTCGGAAATGAGCTCCGGCAGGGCGTCAAGTGTCGTGCGGAGGTTGGGCAGCCCTCGCTCAGCCGCCTCGGTCTGCCACTCGTCGGAGTAGCCGTTGCCGTTGAACACCACTTTGCCGTGATTCGTGATGATCTCTTGCAGAACGCTCTGGACCGCGCTGTTGAATTCGGTGCCGTTGGAGACCAACGCCTCGAGTTCAGTGGCGATGTAATCCAGCGCCTCCGCCAAAATGGTGTTGATGGTGACCATGGGCCCTGCGATCGACTGCAGCGAACCGGGAGCCCGGAACTCGAAGCGGTTTCCGGTGAAGGCGAATGGGCTGGTCCGGTTGCGGTCGCCCGGGTCGGTGGGCAGCACCGGAAGGGTGTCGACGCCAATTTCGATGGATCCCTTTTCTTTCGAGCTGGTGGCTCCACCGCCGGCGATCTGTTCGAATACGTCGGCCAACTGATCGCCCAGGAAGATCGAAATAATGGCCGGAGGTGCCTCGTTGGCGCCCAACCGGTGGTCGTTGGTGGCTGACGCCACCGAAGCCCGCAGCAGGCCACCATATTTGTGGACCGAGCGGATCACGGCGGCGCAGAACACCAGGAACTGAGCGTTGGCGTGGGGAGTGTCACCGGGCAGGAGGAGGTTTCCTTCGGTGCCATTGCCCAGTGAGAAGTTGACGTGCTTGCCGGAGCCGTTGATGCCCTCGAACGGCTTCTCGTGGAAGAGGCATTCCATACCGTGTTTTTGCGCGACCTTCTTGAGCGTGGTCATCAAGAGCTGTTGGTGGTCCGCCGCGACGTTGGAGCGCTCGAACATGGGAGCGAGCTCGAACTGCCCCGGGGCCACTTCGTTGTGTCGAGTCTTGGCCGGAATACCCAGCTTGAAGAGCTCGCGCTCGCAATCCATCATGTAGGCCAAGACGCGCTCAGGAATGGCACCGAAATAGTGGTCGTCGAACTCTTGACCCTTCGGTGGCTTGGCTCCGAAGAGGGTCCGTCCCGAGTTCAGCAGGTCCGGGCGGCTCAGGAAGAAGCTTCGGTCGATCAGGAAATACTCCTGCTCGGCACCGGCGAAGGACACCACTGCGTCAGGGTTTTCATGCCCGAACAGCTTGAGCACCCGTTCTGCCTGCTTGGCCATGGCCTGCTGGGAACGCAGGAGGGGCGTCTTGTTGTCGAGCGCTTCGCCCGTCATGGAAATGAAGACAGTCGGGATGCAGAGGGTGTTGCCGTTCGGGTTTTCCAGGATGTACGCCGGACTGGTGGCGTCCCACCCGGTGTAGCCACGGGCCTCGAAGGTGGCCCGCAACCCTCCATTGGGGAAGCTCGATGCATCGGGCTCACCCTGGATGAGGGTCTTTCCCTGGAACTCGGCCACAGCCCCGCCGTCGCCGCCCGGCTCGAAGAAGCTGTCGTGCTTCTCGGCCGTTAAGTGGGTCAGGGGGTAAAAGACGTGGGCGTAGTGAGTAGCCCCCTTCTCCATGGCCCAGTCCTTCATCGCCGCGGCGACCACATCCGCCACCGTGGGGTCGAGGGGCTTGGAGTGCTCAATCGTGGCCAGCAACGACTTGAAGACCGGCTTGGGCAGCCGCTTTCTCATGACCGACACGGTGAAGACGTTTTCGCCAAAAATCTCGCCCGGCTCCTCGGCCGGAGGGAAAATCACCTTAGGAGGGTCGTAGTTCTTGACCGCGTCGATTGCCTCGAGCCGGGCTTTGCTTCCGCTCATCTGTCGCTCCTAGGGGTTCGTTCCAATGTTGAGAGAGTGAGGACACGCCAAAATTCGGGCCTCCTTTGGGCAAGGTAGGTCTAGTGCGTGACGGTTGAGTTTCCGCTAAATAAACATCTCGCTTTTTTGGTCGTATGAGTCCGCGTCAGGCTTTGACGCGTTCTCCAATTCGCTCATCCAACCTAGGTCCGGGGCGAAGCCGTTCGGGGTCGCACCAACTCGTAGAACCCCTCTTGTTGGGCGATTACTTGTATCGCATCCCAAAACTGAACTGCCGCTTCGCCCGTTGGTGATTTACTCATGACGGGTCCCTTGAACCCATATGGCGGATTCGACTCAATGACGATGGTTGGGGTCTGGGCCTTTTGGCCGGCAAACGCATACGCGGTTTGCATTGAAGCAACTATTTGAGCGTCCCATGCGTCATCGTGCTCGGCATCGGCAATCGATTGATCCAATCCGCAGGAAGATAGACAGTCGCTGATGACCGATCCGCCACCTTCTATGACGATCGCATGGTCAAGCTGGAAGTAGCGCGAGCCCCACTCCGTGTACAGGGCATCCACTGCCTGTTCACCAGCCCGTGCCCGGGCCGCTTCGAAGACACGGAGCATGCGATGTGACAGCTCGTGAGCGGCCAATCCAAGGGCTCGACGTTCAACGGGAAAACCTGGTGCCAGGTCGTACTCGTCTCGAATTTCAATGCAGTACGACTTCCACGTGATCTTGAGATCCCGAGCGGGAGCTATCTCCGTCAACCAGCGAGAAGTGACCCACGCCCACGGGCAGCTTGGATCGACGAAGAAGGAGACATTGGTCATATCGTCACGCTATTTGTAGGTCTCATCAGTTGATGCGCCACCTACATTTTGGTGCCCAGGCAAGGACCAACGCCGTCCTCCGCATGATCAGGCTAAGGCAGTCCTCTCAGAACTTCGGCGAGGCTTCACTGTTGCCACCCAAGTAGCGTTTGCACGAATTCAGCACGGCGCGGGAGGGCGATCATGCGCGGAGCGGGGGTACGGGCGTCGGCGCTGGTCCGTCATGGCGCGAGCAGGTTTTTGCAGGCCTGCTTACTAGCTGCGACCTCAATCATCCTTTTCGGGACGAGCGCTGGCGCTGACCGCTCCGGGGCCGGCCCGCCCGCTCAGCTTGTGACCATCGCGATTCCAAGTAACGGCCTGATCCCTTCCCAGTGGCTGAGTTATGCCGGACCCCCTCGGGCCAATGTGCTGCTCCCGGCCGGCTACAACCCACACCAGCGGTACCCCCTCCTGGTCGTGCTCGGTGGATTGGACAACAATTACGACACGGTGGCCCAAGATGGATTTTTGCCGCTCTTCTCCCCGCTCGATGCGATCGTCGTCATGCCCGAAGGAGGCAGTGGCTGGTACACCGATTGGTGGAACGACGGTCAGCGAGGGGGACCAGCTTGGGAGAGCTACTTCCTCGACGATGTCATGCCGACCATCTTGGCCAAATACCCGATCCTGCCCGGGCGGCAGTATCACGCCATCGCTGGCGCATCCATGGGTGGCGGCGGGTCCGTGTACTTGGCCGGTCGCCTGCCCGGATTCTTCGGGTCGGTGGCCAGTCTCTCGGGATGGGTCGATCCTCAGTACTTCGCCCCCTTGTTACAGACATTCATGGGAGATGTCTCTCAGGCGCCAGTCGTCGGAGATCTCGACCTCTTTCCGGTCGACGGTCCCCCCTATGGCTTTTACGCCAACGGTCATAATCCAGTGAATCTGGCCGAGAACTTGGCGCAGACTCGAGTGTTCGAAAGTACGGGTGACGGTCTGCCTGACAACACCCCCTCGACGCCGCTGGATGTCGAGGGTGACGTCCTCGAGCAGGTCATCTTTCAGATGAACTTGCTCTACGAGCCGGCGCTCGAGAAGGCGGGCGTCGATGTCACCTACCAGCCTCACGCCGGTGGCCACGACATCCCGGACTTCATGGACGAAGTCCAGGCCATGGTGGCCTGGGGACCATTCAAACCGGTCGTAACCAACCCCTCGTCGTGGGCCAACGAAACGGTCGCAACGTCTGGGCAGCTCTGGGACATCGGCTACCGCTTCACCAGCCCGCCGGTCCACGTGGTTCAGTTCCACCAAGTTGGTGGGTCGCTGTCAATTTCGTCGGCCGGAACTTCCGTCAGCATTACGACCGATAGCGGTTGCGTGATCACCACCGTCACCCCGGCAGCGGTGCAGATCCCGACGCGATGCTGACGGTCGAGGTTGTCTACGATCTCCAGACACATCGGTCTCCGATGTCTTGAGACATGACAATGGCGCCCGTGGCAGGAGCCGATGTAGTCCTCCGCAAGATCGTGCGGCTATTGCACCGGGCTTACACTGCCCTGACCAGCGGGTTTGTGTCGTCGGCGGCATGTTGAGAGAAGTCGGCCGCACCGCCGGTTCGCAGTTCGGACCTCAGCTCGTTACGGGGGCAGGGATCCACGGCGACGGCTGCCGGCCCAGCCCTTCAGTCCGGCGAACTCTCAGTTGACGGCGTTGGCGAGTGCCGCCTTGTGGCTTGGGTCGAGCTGGCGGGAGTCGTAGACCGACGTGATTCGCGTGATCAGTCCGTCGGGATCGAGTTCGATTGCTGTGATGCCGGGAACGTCGTGGGCGTGCGAGCCGGCGGTCCACTCGAATCCGCCACCGTTGGTGCCGCCGACCACGTGGCGAAGCCGACTGCCTCGTCCGTAGGCGCAGGTCGGCAGAACGCGGTTGAGGTACCGAGTCGTCTCGATTCGTCCGAGCACGGAGGCACGCAGTGACCGGTCTTCCAGGATCACGTCCGTGTGCATCAGATCGGCCGCTAGCGAGGCGTCGCCGGTTGCGAACGCGTGATGCAGTGGGGTGGCTACCCCGACGAGCTCCGGTGCGGCCTGTGTGGGTACATCGGCGTCGCGCAGGTCACGCGGGAACTGGTCGGCGGGCGTGCGGTATTGCGCATAGAGGTCGTCGGGGTAGTACGTCGCGTCCCAGTAGTCGACCCATCGCACGATCTTGCCGTCTACGAAGTCGACCGCAGCGAGGATGCGCAGTTCGCCGCCGAAGAGTTCGGGGGTGTCGACCATGTGCAGGAGCGCACTCGTCTCGTTGGAGAACATGGCGGTCGTGTAGGAGCGCGCGGGTGGTGTCCAGTTTGGCATGTACTGCTCGAAAGCCGACTTGAGTACCTGGTAGCTGTCGAGGTCCCACCCGAGCGTCGCGTCGATGTAGGTGACGAGATTGGGGGAGAAGAAGCTCATAGTGCCTTCGACGTTGGCCGAGGACTTGATGTCGAAGAAGGTTGCGAACGTGTCGGACAGCGGCGAGCGCGCTTCGGTGGAGGTGAAGGTTGTCATCGTCCTACTTAACAATCTGCGCGGCGAGGCCGGCGATGTCGGACCACACGTTCTCGCGGCGGATCAGGCTGTCGCGGAATTCAAAGACATGGAGCAGCCGAAAGGTCGCGTGCCCGGACTGGCCCGGGAGGCCAAAGAAACGGCCGTCGGCGACGTAGCCTGTCCACAGCGTCTCGTCGACGAGGAAGTCGTCGCCGTACCAGCGGGCGACGGGCTCGACGCCCTCGCCCTTGAGGTCGGAGAACAGTTGCTCGTAGAACGACCGCACGGCGACCTTGCCCGTCAGCTCGCCGAGCGGTGAGCCGATGACGTGATGTTTGACGTCCTCGGCGAGTGAGCTGATGACGCCGTCGATGTTGTCGGTGGCCTCGAACGTGAAGTGATCGTTGACGATCTGGTCCATCTCTTCTCTTGTCATCGGATCCCCTATACTTGAGTATGGTTATTGGATAGGAGTATAATAAACAGATGGTCGTACAACGTCAAGAGTCTGCTTTTAAGAATTCGGGGCGAGTGAATCAGAAGCGCCGAACTCGACAGGCGATCGTCGCGGCTGCCCAAGGTCTCGTCGACCAAGGTGTCACACCGACCATCACACAGGCCGCCGAAGAGGCAATGGTGTCGCGCGCGACCGCGTACAACTACTTCCCAACGCAGGAGTCGCTGCTCGTCGAGCTCTCGGTCACCATCGACGTCAAGGAACTCGAAGACATCGTTGCCCGTCCGCTCACCGCCGACGACGTTGAAGGGCGGTTGCTCGAACTGTTCGCGACATTCAATCGGCACGTGTTGGACGACGAGGTGCTGTACCGCCGGGCGTTGCGCGTGTACCTCGACATGTGGTTGGCCACGCGAGAAGGCGACGGCGACCCACACGCGCCGATGGTGCGTGTGGGTCGCCGCACGAAGCTGATCGCTGACACGATCGCCCCGATACGCGACCAGCTCGAACACGACGAGCTGAAGCGGTTGGAAGCGGCGCTGTGCCTGGTCGCCGGGGTCGAACCCATGGTGGTGTTGCTCGATGTGTGCCGCTTGAAGCCCGAGGAAGCGCTCGGTGTTACGCAGTGGGTGGCCGAAACCATCCTCACGGCCGCGCTGCCGCAGGCCAGAGGGTCACACCGCAAACGTCGCGCCTAACTCGCTTATCGAGCACCGGGCACTCAGAACTCGAATGAGCAGTCGCTGTCAGCGATCGAAGCCGATTCCCATGTGGGGCAATCATCGGCCTCGGTATAACTTCCACCCCGCCAGCCCACACATCAGCGTTCGAAGAAGGACATCCCGGCCAACCTTCCACCTCACGTTTACTTGAACGAGGACGGGATCAATGCCGCGCTCGATGCCTTTTCTTGGAGAGAGTCACTTCGGTCTGCCCGCGTCTGCCCGCTGGCGGGTCGGCATGCTCGTCGACGGCCTCGACATCGAGATTGTGGGCCTTGACGGCTCACCACTGCGCCGCCAGGTCCTCGATCCAACCAAGGACTACCAGCGCATTCCTTGAACCTAAAAGACCAGGTCTACGATGTCTTGAGACACCGGTCTCTGATGTCTTGAGACATCACAATGGCGCCCCCGGCAGGACTCGAACCTGCGCCACCGCCTCCGGAGGGCGGTGCTCTATCCGCTGAGCTACGGGGGCACGAGCAGGGAACGATCGTAGTCGGAAGGGATTGGGGTCCGGCTCAGATCGGGCTGGAGCGACCGATATCCTCCATGTCCATGCCCCCGGAGACCGACCTGTCCAGCTCGTCCGTGGGTTGGAATTTGCTGCCCCGGACCGCTTCGGTGGGAGAGAACGGACATTTAGAGGTCGGCGGCGTCAGCGTGCTGGACCTGGCCGCTGAATTCGGCACCCCACTCTTCGTCTATGACGAGTACCACCTTCGTGCTGCCTGCCGGGAAGCGGTGGCGGCATGGGGCGACGGTGTGGCCTATGCCACCAAGGCGTTTTTGTGCCGAGCCATGGCCCGGCTAGCTCATGAGGAGGGCATGCATCTCGATGTGGCTTCCGGCGGCGAGATGCACGTGGCGCTCTCCGCCGGCGTGCCCGCCGAACGACTGGTCCTGCACGGCAATAACAAGTCGGAGGCGGAATTGGAAGCCGCCCTCGACGCCGGCTTGGGCCGCATCGTCATCGACTCCTTCGATGAGATCGCCCGAATCGGCAGCCTGCTCAACGCTCGACCTCCTCGCCAGGAGCGGCCCAAAGTTCTGGTTCGAGTCACGCCAGGGGTGTCGGCCCACACCCATGAGTTCATTCGAACCGGTCAAGAAGACTCGAAGTTCGGCTTCTCGGTGGCCTCCGGTGCGGCATCGGCTGCGGTGGCGGCGCTGGAATTGATGCCGACCGTCGATCTAGTCGGCGTCCACGCCCACATCGGAAGTCAGGTCTTCGATGCGGCTTCGTTTGAGCAGGCCGCCGAGGTGTTGGGCGGATTCTTCGCCCCTCTGGGCTTGGCCGAATTGGTTGTGGGCGGGGGCCTCGGTGTGCCCTACGTCAACGGCGAGTCGGCACCGACCATCACTGAATGGGCGGAGGCGACCCGTTTGGCCTGCGCCAATTCAGGGGTCAACCCTCAGGTGCGTGTTTCCGCTGAACCTGGTCGATCAATTGTGGCGACGGCGGGCATGACCCTCTACACCGTGGGCACCATCAAAGACCTGCCCGGCATTCGGACGTACGTCAGCGTGGACGGGGGCATGAGCGACAACCCGCGTCCCGTGCTCTACGGCAGTGGTTACGAGGCGTTTCTGCCCCGATCGGTCAATGCCCAGCGTCCCCGTGCCGTGCGAGTGGTGGGGAAGCACTGCGAGAGCGGCGACCTGGTCGTGCCCGATGCCTGGGTGCCCGATGACCTCCGGGTGGGCGGACATCCTGGCCACGCCGGTGACCGGTGCCTACGGCTACTCAATGGCCTCCAACTACAACAAGGTGCCCCGACCGGCCGTGGTCTTCGTGGCCGACGGAAGCGCCCGGGTAGCGGTGCGGAGAGAGTCCTTCGAGGACCTTTCTCACTTGGATTCCTGATCACACCCTATTTTTCGGTGCCGCAGGCACCCTGTACCGTGTGGGCATGACCGGGTCCCCCTCGCACCCATCTCCGACCGTGCGCGTCGGATTATTGGGTTGCGGCAATGTCGGCGGCGCCCTGGCCGAACTGCTGCTGACCCGACAGGACCAAATTGCGGCCCGCACCGGCGTGCACCTCAGCCTGGTGGGCATCGCCGTCAATGACATCTCGCGTCCGAGGTCGGCCGATATACCCCCCGAGCTCATCACGAGCGACGCCGCTGGCCTGGTGACCCGAGACGACGTCGACGTGGTGGTGGAAGTAATCGGTGGGTTGCACCCGGCCCATGAATTGATCGACGCCGCCCTACGAGGTGGCAAGCCCGTCGTGACCGCCAACAAGGCATTGCTGGCCGTGAATGGTGCGGAATTGGCCGAGGTGGCCGCCGCCCATGGGGTCGACCTGCTCTACGAGGCCGCCGTTGGTGGTGCCATCCCTGTCATCCGTCCCCTGCGAGAGTCGCTGGCCGGCGAGCAGATCGTCCGGGTCATGGGGATCGTCAACGGGACGACCAACTTCATCCTGTCCCGGATGGAAGAAGACGGCGTTGACTATGCCGATGCGCTGAGCGAGGCCCAGTCACTGGGCATGGCCGAACGCGATCCGACGGCCGATGTTGAGGGACACGACGCGGCCGCCAAGGCCGCCATTCTGGCGGTCCTGGCCTTCGGGAGCGACGTCGTCGATGCCGATGTCCATCGGGAAGGCATCACTGGCATCACGGCCGCCGACATGGCCTATGCCAAACGGTTGGGTTACTCAATCAAGCTGCTCGCCGTGGCGGAGTTGGTCGATGGCGGACCTGAATTGTCGGTCCGCGTGCACCCCACCATGGTGCCCAAGACTCATCCGCTGGCGTCGGTCCGGGGTGCCTTCAACGCCATATTCGTTGAGGGTGCCGTCAGCGGTGAGCTCATGCTGTACGGCCGCGGTGCCGGCGGCGGACCAACCGCCAGCGCGGTGTTGGGCGACCTGGTCGATGCCTCGAGAAACCTCCGCGCCGGTGCGCCGGCGCCGGCGCCCAAGCGGGCTCGTTCGCGGGTGCAGCCGCAAGCCGACATGCGCTCGGCCTTCTACCTCAGCATGGACGTCGCCGATCGGCCGGGCGTGTTGGCGGCCGTGGCCAAGGTCTTCGGCGATCACAATGTGTCGATCCGAGCCATGGAACAAGGCGGCTTGACTGAGGAAGCTCGCATCATCTTCTTGACCCACGTGGCTCGCGAAGGAGACTTGTTGGCCACCATCGACGAGCTTCGCCGATTGCAGGCAGTGGATCGGGTGAGTGGCGTGCTGCGCGTGATCGGTGGAGGAGAGTCCTAGCTATGGCTGTTGGTTGGCGCGGCATCATGGAGGAATACCGGGCATTCCTCCCACTTAGCGATGATTCACCGGTGGTGACGCTGCTCGAAGGTGGCACACCACTGGTGCCGGCAGTGCGACTCTCGGAGCGTCTCGGGGCCAAGGTGTTCCTCAAAATCGAAGGCGCCAACCCCACCGGTTCTTTCAAGGACCGCGGCATGACGATGGCCATTTCCAAGGCAGTGGAGGAAGGCGCCAAGGCCGTTGTCTGCAGTTCAACCGGCAACACGTCAGCTTCCGCCGCGGCGTACGCGGCGCGAGCTGGGCTGCCATGCACCGTGCTGATTCCTGACGGGCACATCGCGTTCGGGAAAATTGGCGCAGGCACTGGTGCACGGTGCGCAAGTCATACAGGTGCGAGCAAACTTCGATCAGCTCCTGACGATCGTGCGCGATCTTCCGAATCATGTACCGGTCACGGTGGTCAACTCGGTAAATCCCCATCGCATCGAAGGTCAGAAGACCGGCGCGTTCGAGATCATTGACGTCTTGGGTGACGCGCCTGACGTGCACTGCATTCCCGTCGGTAACGCCGGCAACATCTCGGCCTATTGGCGGGGGTACTTGCAATACAAAGAGGCAGGACACTCCACCAAGTTGCCGCGGATGATGGGCTTCCAAGCCGCCGGCGCGGCACCGATCGTGCTCGGCCACCCGGTCGATGACCCTGACACCATTGCGACGGCAATTCGGATCGGCAATCCGGCCAGTTGGTACTCCGCCACCGCGGCGGCCAGTGAGTCCGGTGGATCGATCACTGCGGTGACCGACGAAGAGATTCTTGAGGCGTACAAGTTCCTGGCCCGGCAGGAGTCGGTCTTTTGCGAGGCGGCCTCGGCCGCGTCGGTGGCCGGATTGATAAAGACAGGCGTGCCGGAAGGATCGACCGTGGTCTGCGTGCTGACCGGCCACGGGCTCAAGGATCCCGACCTGGCCATCAGCCAGATCACGGTACCGTCGGTGGTCGAGTTCAAAATGGACTCGATCTCTGGCTGAACTCTCGCTGTAATCCAACCCCCGCAATTCTCACCAATCACTCAGGTTGACCAGGGGATGTTGGCAATAGGTCGTTAGTCCCGCTAATGTGGTACATGTCCCCACTGCGTTTCTGAGCGCTCTCCGCGGGTACCAAATGGTCCCGGGCGCGTTTTTGGCAGAGGTGATCGGGGGAAGGTTCGATTGTCGAACGCTTTCTCCTCCCTGTATCCCCTTGCCGTGCACGGATATCCCGAGCCGGCGATAACCCTCTATGGAAGAGGAGCCCGATGACTGCGGAACAGCAGCTCGAACGATCGGTACTTGAAGGCAAAGAGCGCGACGAGCTCAGTGCCATTGCCCAGGCGATGTCGTTGAAAACGACCACCCGGACAAAAAAGGCCGACATAATTGACCAAATACTTTCTGCGACTGGTGTGGCCACCAACGGCGGTTCCAGCAACGGCGACACGGCGGCCGAAAAGCCCGCTCGACGTCCCCGGGCCAGCGCTGCCGCTGCGACGGCGGCGGTTGACGCGGTGTCTGAAAACGGATCCGAGAACGGTTCCGGGAACGGATCGGCCGATCACTCGACGTCTGAGGTGACGACCGCCGAGCCGGCGGCCCAAGCCCCGACGCCGTCCGCTGACGACTCAGGTCCAGCGATCTTCGTTGAACCGGCCGAACTGACCGATGGCGGCGCCACCACAAATGGTGCGCAGAACTACAACAACAACAATCACGGCTCGGGACAAAATCAGCCCCAGAACCGGAACAACCGACAACAACCAGAACAACCAAAACCGCAACAATCAGAACAATCAGAACCGCAACAACCAGAACAACCAAAACAACAACCCGAACAGTCAGAACAACCAGTACCAAAACGACGCTGACGATCCCGGCAACCGCAGAAGTCGACGCCGGCGTGGTCGCGACCGCGTGCCGGGTGGCGAGCTGCAGGGCGGCACCGGACAGGAACAGCCGTACTCGGGTGAGATGGTCGAAGTAAAGGGCCTCCTCGACCTGCGGGACGAGGGATATGGGTTCCTGCGTTGCGATGGCTATCTGCCATCCAACAAGGACGTCTATGTCTCCATTAGCCAGGCTCGTCGTTTTGCCCTGCGCAAGGGTGACTATGTCGAAGGTGCCTGCCGTCCGGCCTCCAACAACGAGAAGTACCCGGCGTTGCTCCGCATCGACACGGTGGCTCAGCCTTGATCCTGAAGTGGCCCGCAACCGTCCCCACTTCGCCGATCTGACGCCATTGTTCCCGGACTCCCGGCTGCACCTTGAGATGCAGGACCATGGCGACAAGGACAACCTGACGGCTCGCATTGTCGACCTGCTCTCGCCGATCGGCAAGGGTCAGCGTGGCTTGATCGTCTCGCCCCCCAAGGCCGGCAAGACCACGGTGATGAAGCAGATCGCCCATTCCATTGAGGCCAACAACCCCGACGTACATCTGATGGTGCTGCTGGTGGACGAGCGTCCAGAAGAAGTGACTGACATGAAGCGCTCAGTGCGCGGTGAGGTCATCGCTTCGACCTTCGACCGTCCGGCTGACGAGCACACGCAAGTCGCCGAGCTCACCCTGGAGCGCGCCAAGCGTCTGGTCGAGGCCGGTCGGGATGTCGTCATCATTTTGGACGGCATCACCCGTCTGGCTCGGGCCTACAACCTGGCCGCCCCGGCCACCGGTCGGATCATGTCCGGTGGTGTGGATTCGGGTGCCCTGTACCCGCCCAAGAAGTTCTTTGGTGCCGCCCGCAACATTGAAGAAGGCGGCTCATTGACGATCTTGGCTTCCGCTCTGGTGGAAACCGGTTCGAAAATGGACGAAGTCATCTTCGAAGAGTTCAAGGGCACCGGCAACATGGAGCTTCGCCTGGACCGCCGTTTGTCCGAGCGCCGGCTCTACCCAGCCATTGATGTCAACGCCAGCTCGACCCGCCACGAAGAGCTGCTTTTCGAGCGCGGCCAACTCCAGCAGGTCTGGAA
Organism: uncultured Acidimicrobiaceae bacterium; assembly: GCA_963730785.1. Taxonomy (GTDB): domain Bacteria; phylum Actinomycetota; class Acidimicrobiia; order Acidimicrobiales; family RAAP-2; genus Bog-473. Next base: position 437,969 of record CAVSTF010000015.1, on the reverse strand, counting down.
GCTGCGCCGGGTCCTCAATGCCCTGGCCAGCGACGGCAAGGAAGCCGCCGGTCTGGAACTGCTGATGGACAAGATCCGCACCACGGCGAGCAACGACGAATTCCTGGCCGAAATCGCCAAGGGACCAGCCACTTAAGCGGTCTGCCGAACGAGAGGGGTCGGAAAACCCCTACACTGGCTCGACCTAAACAACGCAGGAGACACCATGAAGCCCGATATCCACCCCGAATACATCGACGCCACCGTTCGATGCTCGTGTGGCAACACCTACGTGACGCATTCCACGAAGGCTGATCTCCACGTTGAGCTCTGCAACGAGTGTCACCCGTTCTTCACCGGCAAGCAGAAGCTGGTTGACTCCGGTGGCCGTGTGGAGCGCTTCCAGCGCCGTTACGGCGAGCGCAAGGGCAAGGTCAAGGCCGCTCCGGCTGCCGAGGGTTGATCCCGGTCGCGTCGTAGGGGGGCCTTGCGCCCTCGCTACCCCGTTTCTCCATTACCTGTACTCATGTTTGACGATCGGATCGCCGCGCTCGAAGCCGAGTTCAATGCGGTGGAAGCCGATCTACAGGATCCCGCCGTTCTCGGCTGACGCCGATCGCGTCCGAGTCCTGTCGCGCCGACACAAGGAACTGGGTGAGATCGTCAACGCCTGGCACGAGCTGACGGCCGCCCGAGAGGACGTCGTCACGGGCCGCGAAATGTTGACCGAGGCTTCGGGCGACGATCGCGAGCTGATGCGGGAAGAGGTGGAAACCTCCGAGGCTCTCGTGGTCAAACTCGAGGAGCAGATCCAGACGCTGTTGTTGCCCAAGGATCCCAATGAGGGCCGCAACGTCATCATTGAGATTCGCGGCGCCGTGGGTGGGGACGAGGCCAACCTCTTCGCTCGGGTGCTCTACGACATGTACCAGCGATTTTCCGCGCTGGAGAAATGGAAGGTCGAAATCCTCTCGGAGGATGCGTCGGATCGCGATGGCATCAACGAAGCGGTGATGTTGGTCAAGGGCAGTGATGCCTACATGCGGCTGGAGCACGAAGGTGGCACCCATCGGGTGCAGCGCGTGCCGGTGACCGAGGCCAAGGGAAGAATTCACACCTCAACCGCCACCGTCACCGTGCTGCCCGAAGCAGCCGAAGTCGACGTCACCATCGACCCCAATGATCTGAAGATCGACGTCTACCGTTCCACCGGTCCCGGTGGACAGTCGGTCAACACCACTGACTCGGCCGTCCGCATCACCCACTTGCCCACCGGCACCGTGGTGGCCATGCAGGACGAAAAGAGCCAGATTCAGAACCGGGCCAAAGCCATGGTGGTCTTGCGGTCCCGACTGCTCAAGGCGGAACAGGATCGCCAAGCGGCCGCCATGTCGGCCCAACGACGTGATCAAGTGGGTGCCGGGTCGCGCACCGACAAAATCCGCACCTACAACTTCAAGGAAAACCGGGTGACCGATCATCGGATCAACCTGACCTTGTACAAGCTTGATCAGGTGCTGGCTGGTGACTTGACCGAACTCACCGACGCCCTCATGGCAGACAAGCGAGCTCGCCAACTCGCCGGTGAATAGGGCATCGCTCGGTGAACCGCTCGGAGCTGATCGACGAACTGTCTGATCTTCTCGGCGCCCGCCACGAGGCCCGCTTCATTGTGGAAGACGCGACGGTCGATGATGATCGGCGAGACATTTCGCTGTCGGTAGCCGAGGCGGCGCGCACCCTGGCTCGACGACGAGCGGCCGGGGAACCACTGCAATACCTCCTGGGGCATTGGTCCTTCCGCTACCTCGATCTGCTGGTCGATCAGCGGGTGCTCATCCCACGGCCGGAGACCGAAGTGGTGGTCGATATCGCTTTGGCAGAATTGGCCCTTCTAGATCCGACTGCTCCGACCATGGTCGATGCCGGCACCGGATCCGGCGCCATTGCGTTGGCGCTGGCCACCGAGTTGGTGGCGAGGTATCCCACCGGACGCGTCTGGGCCCTCGACGTCAGCCCGGATGCGTTGTGTGTCGCTGCATTGAATCTCGAGCGCGTGGCTGCGGTGGCGCCAGCGCTGTTGCCCGTGCACCTTGTGCATGGTTCATGGCTCAATGCCTTGCCGGCAGAGCTACGCGGGACGATCGACCTGGTGGTGTCGAACCCGCCCTATGTGGCGGAGGGCGAATGGGATGGGTTGTCGGTCGAAGTCCGACAAGAACCGCGGGGTGCGTTGATTGCTGATGATTCGCCTGATGGCACCCCGGGCTTGGCCGACGTGGTCTCTGTTCTGCAGCAATCAATGGAGTGGTTGGCTCGCCCGGGTGCTGTCGTCATTGAAATGGCCCCCCATCAGACCGACGCCGCCGCGGCCATTGCCGTTGCCCTGGGCTATGTCGATGTTCGGGTTGAATCTGATCTGACCTTGCGTCCTCGGGTGCTGGTGGGACGACTGCGTTAATGGCGGCCGAACTGATCACGCGGCACCAACGCGATCGATTGCGAGCTGCCCTCGTCAATGATGCGGTGGTGGTCGCTCCCCACTTCGGTGGCTACGTGTTGGCCGCTCTTCTGGACGCGCGGCGTTGCGGTGGGCGCGCTGAGAGCGGTGGCCGATGTGGTGGGCCACGGCATGCCGCCGACGTGTGTCATCGGTCGGCAAGCGCAGGCCCCCGCCCTGGCTTCGGACTGGGATATCAATGCGCAACGACTGACTGAACGAATGTGGCCGGGACCGCTCACCGTCGTCGTGCCGGCTTCGGAAGAACTGATTGGCGTGGCCGCCGATGATGACGACCACCTCCGGATCGCCATGGCCTCCAGCCGACCCGTGCGCGCCGTGTGCGATGAACTGGGTCCACTGTTGACCTTCGCCTTGGTCGGTGGTGACGGTGCTTCGGTTGAGACCGCGGTTGATGCGGCGGCGCGGTGTGCCGGAGTGCCGGTGACTCTGGTCGTCGATGGGGGCCGCTCCGGAGGATCGGGTGCGACCGTGGTCGACTGCACGCACACCCCGCCGGTGGTCCGCCGAGTGGGCCTGTTGCCCGAGAGTTATGTCGACGGCGTCCTGATCATGGGTGCCTTCAAACGCCGTCGCTGGTTCTCACTACGTAAGTCTCCGGGGATCGCCGGGAGTTAGGAAGCCGGGTGGGGTACCCGTTCGACCGCCGGCAGGGTGCTGATGGATCGCTTCGATTCCCAGTGCTTGCGGCCCAAAGCTTGGAAGTGGGCCGGGCGATCGGTGAGGGCGTAGGTGGCCAGCCACAGTCGCTTCAGGTGCCGCTTGTAACCGTTGGCGACGTCGTCCTCATAGGCCGTGCGCCCGTGCAGCACGTGGTAGTTGTTGATGAACTGCATCTCACCCGGCTGTAGATCCATGTAGACGTTGAAGTCGGGATCGTTGGCCAGGCCGACCGCGGTGGAAATGGCTTCTCGGGCCGTGTCGCTGAGCCGCGGCGCGTCGGGATGTCGTTGCGAAGCCAGAATGTATTGCGGGATGAAGCGGACGAAGAGCCGCTCGGCGTGGGCGGTGAAGCCGGGAACCATGTAGAACGCCCGGGCGCCATTGGGCTGCTCGCCTCGGGTGTCGTAGGGGAGCTCTTCGTACAGCGCGGCCGCCAACTCGGGGCACTGACGCACCATGTGGTTGTGAATGGCCACCGCGTTGGCCACGCAGGACAGCCCGCCGGTGCGCGCCGTGCGCAGGCACAGCAGTCCCACCAGGTCGGAGCCGTCGGTGTGATAGTCGAGCGCGATGCCCCCGAGTTCGTTGCCCCGCACGGTGGGATCGTCGATGGTCTTGCCCTGATCGGTGACGTCGCCCAGCACGTGCCCGTGCTGGTTCTGGGCCCACGGTTCACCCAGGTGCAATCCGATGCCCCAATAGAGCAGGGTCAGATCGTCGTCGTGAGTAGCGGTCGGCGTCGAGTGCGCTGATGCGCATGAAGCCGCGGCCGTTGAGAAGTACGTCGACTACCTGGTCGAGCTTGCTGGCCAAATGGTCGAGGGGAAAGTCATCCCGGCCGATGTCGAGTGGATCGGTGCTCTTGGCCTTGGCCGCCTTGAGCGCGGCGTCCAGTTCGGCCCGGTCCTCGTTGGTGAGGCGCAGGGTCCAGGTCTCGGGATCGGCCACGTCGGCGGCACGCCATTCGGCCGCCGGCTCCAGCTCGCGCAGTTGCGTCATTGCGGAATCCCCTTTCGGATCATCGAGGGTCGGGCTTGGGGTCCCCGGATGAGACGTCCCGGTTCGCGCGCCGGTGCTGACGCCGTCCCGGTTGATGACCTGGCCGCCGCACGATGGTGGCGGTGTAGCCGCGCGCCCGTTGCAGCAGTCGCTTGCCGCCGGCCGGCAGGTCGTAGGCCATGGTGGGCCGCTCGCACCGCAAGCGATCGAAGTCGATGACGTTGAGGTCGGCCCGCAGCCCGGGCGCGATGACGCCCCGATCCTCAGGCCGACGGCGCGGGCGTTGGTGCTGGTGAGCTGTTGCACCAACCAGCCGATGGGGAAGCGCCCCTGCGGACGGTCACGGCCCCAGTGCGTCAGCGTGAAGGTGGGGAAGCTGGCGTCGGAAATGATGCCGACGTGCGCCCCGCCGTCGCCCAGCCCGAAGAGGGTGTGCTCGCTGCGCCATCATTTCGTGGCAGCAGTCGAGATTGAAGTTGGCGTAGTTCGAGAACGGGGCGAAGAGGAAGTTGTGACCGTCGTCTTCGAGCAGGAGGTCGAGCGCCACCTCGGCGGCGTCGGTCCCGCGGCGGGCCGCCTCCGCTTCAATGCTGGTGCTCTCGGTCCGGCTCGTAGTTGGGCGATCTCGCCGAGCGGGAACATGCGGCTGTAGTCGAAGATCCGGAGTTCACGGGTCGGGGTCTCGCCCAGCAGTCGTTGACGGAACGAGGGGTCGCGCAAGGTGCGCACCTGCTCGGCCAATGTGTCCTTGGCGATGGTCTGGTACGCCGGGTACAGCGAGAACGGGTTGAAGCTGGACTGCAGCCCGAGCAGCAGGCCGACCGGCCGGGGCGCCACCTGGGCCTTGACCGGCAGTCCCTCGGCCACGAACTCGGCCAGGCGCGTCGAGGATGGCGCGCCAGGCGTCAGGATGTTGATTGTTCTGGGCCAGCGACACCGAAATGGGACGACCCGATTTCAGTGTCATCTGCCGGATGATGTCGAGTTCGCCGTCCCGGTCGGGGGAGAAGTCCGAAATCAACTCGATGACGCCGTGACCGGCGTCGGCCAAGCCCAGCGCGATCATCTCCAGCTCGTGCGAGGTGGCGCGCAGCGATGGCGTGGGGTCGCCGGTGGAGGTGCGGTGGTTCAGCGTGCGGCGAGGTGGTGAAGCCGAGCGCGCCGGCGCGCATGGCGTCGGCCGCCAGGGTTCGCATGGTGGCCATGTCCTCTTCGGTGGCTTCTTCCAGCCGGACCGCGCGCTCGCCCATGACGTAGTGCCGCAGCGCGCCGTGGGGCAGTTGGGCGCCGATGTCGATTTCATGCGGCAGCCGGGCCACGGCGTCGAGGTAGTCGCCGAAGGATTCCCATTCCCAGCTGATGCCTTCGTCGAGCACGGCGCCGGGAATGTCCTCCACACCTTCCATCAATTCGATGAGCGGCCGATGCGCGTCCGGGTGCACCGGCGCGAAGCCCACGCCGCAGTTGCCCATGACGGCGGTCGTCACGCCGTGCCACGTCGAGGGGGCCAGCGAGCTGTCCCAGGTGACCTGCCCGTCGTAGTGGGTGTGGATGTCGACGAAGCCGGGTGTAACGAGCTGATCGGTGGCGTCGATTTCCTCGGTGCCGCCACCGTTGACTGAGCCAACGTGGGTGATGATGCCGTCGTCCACGGCGACGTCGCCTGGCATCGGCTCACCACCGAGGCCATCGACAATCAGGCCCCCTCGGATGACCAGGTCGTGTGGCATGCGGCTCCCTCCCCAGTTCGCCTGGCCAATCTAACGGGGTGCCGGTCGCTCGGCACGGGAGCGCTCAGTCGTCGAGGCTGACGATGCCGTCGGCGGCCAGGGTGCCGCTGCGGCCGATGCCTTCTTCGGCGCAGAGGCCGGTCAGGGTGTCGACGTCGGTGATGTTGCCCCAGGCCCGCCGGTCGTCCGGCGTCCGCAGGGCCAGGATGCCGCGCTCGGGATTGCCGTCACGGTCGAACGCCACCGTGTAGGTCTCGACCCGGACCGGCGCCGGTGGCGGCCGAATCGACGATGCACTGGGGGAGGGCGTCCACCTCGGGCTGCACGTCGCGCCAGGCGAATCGCTTCCTTACCCTCGTGGGCCGGCGGGCGGGAGGCGTACAGACCGATGGAGTGCTTGGTGGCGTACCAACCCAAGCCGGTGGCCAGCCCGACCGAGCCCGGCTGCCTCCCGCAGGGCCCCGACCACCTGGGCGATGCCGTGGGAGGCGTAGTTGTTGCCCGGACCGCCGCCGAAGGTCAGGCCACCGGTCATGGTCAGCGGACGAGCGGGATCGTCGACGGGCAGACCGAGTTCGTGGGCCGCCATCTGCACCACGGCCGGGAAGCACGAGTAGAGGTCGATGGGCCCGACGTCGTCGATGCCCACGCCGGCCAGCTCGAGGGCGGCCTGCCCGGCCAGGCGGATGGCGGGCGAGCGGTGCAGCTCGGGCCGGTGCGAAATGAACCAGTGGTCGTTGCCATCGGCGCCCGAGATCGGGAAGACCCAGCGGTCCTCGGGCACGCCGGCCGCCCGGGCCGCCTCCACCGAGCAGACGATGTAGCCCGCCCCCTGGTCGACCTGCATGTTGGCCGTGCACAGCTTCGGATAGGGGAACGAGACCATCCGATTGTCCGGCGAGGGTTGCGTGATCTCCTCGGGGGTGCGGGGGCTGCGGATCCAGGCGTAGGGGTTGGTCGCCGCCACCTGGCTGAAGCGCGACCAGAGCTGGCCGATGCGAGCAGCGTGCTCGGCCAGGGTCCAGCCGTTGGCGGCCCGCAGCGCGTTCTCGAAGAGCGGGTAGGCGTGGATGGGCAGGATGACCCCGCGCGACATCTCGAGGTCGGTGGCGCCCGGCTTCTCGACGCCGAACATGACCGGTGGCTCGGGCGTCGACTCGGCCGGCTGGCTGGCCCAGGTCAGCGGTGGCTTGGAGGGGTCCCGACGCGAGGCGCCCCGGGTGTACATGGCCTCGGCCCCGGTCACCAGGACCACGTCGAGGTCGCCCGGCCGAATGGCGCGGCAGGCGTCGTGCATCATCGCCTGGGGGGTGTTGCCGCCGATGGAGGAGAGCATGAGCTCGGCCGGGAGGTCGTCGGCCCCGAAGCCCAGGCGCTCGGCCACCAGCAGCGACGGGATTGATGGAGCGCCAGCCCAAGGGGCACGACGACCCGGATGCTGTCGGCCCGGCGGATCAGGGTGTGCCCGGCCGGAGCGGGTCCTCCCGGGAGCGGCGCCGCTGGCATCCTCGGCGGCCGCCCGCAAGGCCACGGGCCATGAGTTCGACCGGCTCGGGCCGATCGGCCGGATCGATGTCGGGATCGGGGTGAATGGTGACCTGCCCGACGCCGACGACGACGGGGGTGCGGGAGTCGAGGGTCATGGTGGCTGGAGCGTACCGGTTGACGCCCCAGAGGCTCCGGAGGGGCCTCGGTAGACTGGGCCGGTATGCGCGTCGCCTTCGGCTCGGACCACGCCGGGTTCGCCCTCAAGGAGGTCCTCAAGGCCGACGTGCTCGCAGCTGGGCCACGAGGTGGACGACCTGGGCACCTTCGACGGTGACCGCCTCGGTGGACTACCCCGACTTCGGGGCCGCCGTGGGCCGGGCCGTGGCGGCGGCCAGGCCGACCTGGGCATCTGCACCTGCGGCACGGGCATCGGGATCTCCATGGCGGCCAACAAGGTGGCCGGCATCCGGGCCGCGGTCGTGCACGACGTGACCACGGCCACCCTGGCCCGCCAGCACAACCACGCCAACGTGCTCTGCCTGGGCAGCCGCACCACCGGGCCGAGCCGTGGCCGTCGATGCGGTGCATGGCCTTCCTGTCCGCCACCGAGGAACACGGGCGGCACGACGGGCGAATCGCCAAGCTGGCCGAACTCGACCGGGACTCGAACTCCGTCCCGGTTGCATCCACAGAACTGAAGGGACTTCATGAGCAGCTACGAGACCGCACTGGCCTCCGACCCCGAGGTGGCCGGCCTCATCCGCGCCGAGTTGGAGCGCCAGCAGACCACGCTCCAGCTCATCGCCTCGGAGAACTTCACCTCCCCGGCCGTGCTGGCCGCCTCGGGCTCGGTGCTGACCAACAAGTACTCCGAGGGCTACCCGGGCAAGCGGTACTACGGCGGCAACCAGATCATCGACGAGGTGGAGGACCTGGCCCGGGACCGGGCCACCGCGCTGTTCGGGGCCGACCACGCCAACGTGCAGCCGCACGCCGGGGCCAACGCCAACCTGGCCGTCTACCAGGCCCTGCTCCAGCCGGGCGCCACCATTTTGGCCATGCGGCTCGACCACGGCGGGCACCTGACCCACGGCTCGCCGGCCTCCATCACCTCGAAGATCTGGCGTTTCGTGTCCTACGGCGTGACCCCGGCCTCCGAGCGACGCCGAGCGCCCCGGGCGAGGTCATCGACTTCGACCAGGTGGCCGACCTGGCCAAGACCGAGCAGCCGGCGCTGATTGTGGCCGGCTCGACCGCCTACGCCCGCATCATCGACCCGCTGCCCTTCCGGGAGATCGCCGACTCGGTGGGCGCCCTCTTCATGTTCGACGCCGCCCACCCGGCCGGCCTGATCGCCGGCGGGGCCCACCCCAGCCCGGTGGGCGTGGCCGACGTGGTCACGCTCACCACCCACAAGACCCTGCGCGGCCCGCGCGGCGGCGCCATCTTCTGCAGCGCCGACCTGGCCAAGAAGATCGACAGCGCCGTGTTCCCCGGCCTCCAGGGTGGCCCGCTCGAGCACGTCATCGCGGCCAAGGCGGTGGCCTTCGCCGAGGCGGCCCGGCCCGAATTCCGCCAGTACGCCGCCCAGGTGGTGGCCAACGCCGCCGCCCTGGCCGACGCACTGGCGGCCGCAGGGCTTCCGCCTGGTGGCCGGCGGCACCGACAACCACATGGTGCTCATCGACCTGCGGACCTTCGATGCCGAGCTGACCGGCAAGGAGGCCCAGGAGGTACTGGACCGGGCCGGCATCACCCTGCAACCGCAACACCATCCCCGACGACCCCCGCTCGCCCTTCGTGACCTCGGGCCTGCGCCTGGGCACGGCGGCCGAGACCACGGCCGGGATGGGTGCCGAGGAGATGGCCACCATCGCCGAGTCTGATCGGCCGCACGCTGCGGGCCCGGACCGACGAGGCCGAGGTCGCCGCGGTGCGGGCCGACGTGGCCAACCTCTGCGCCAAGTTCCCGCCCTATCCCGACCTGTTGGGGTAGGGCAGTGCCGGACCTCGGCTGGTACGTGCTGGTGCTGTGCATCGCCGCCGGGGCGACGGCGGCCCTGACCATCCCGGCCCGGCGGCTCTCGGCTACGGGTGGGCTACGTGGCCATGCCCGGCGAGCGCAAAATCCACAAGAAGCCGATCCCCTACGGCGGCGGCGCCTCCATGTTCGTGGGCTTCCTCGTCGCCATGCTGGCGGCGGCGGCCACGCCCGTCCCTGCGGCCGATCTTCACCCAGTCGGGCGAGGCGCTCGGGCGTGGTGCTGGCCGCCGGCGCCATTTTCGCCGTCGGGCCTCATCGACGATGTCCGGGACATGTCGGCCCCGGCCAAGATGTCGGGCCAGGTCCTGGCGGCCAGCATCCTGTACTTCATGGGCGTCACCATGTACCAGTTCAAGCTGCCCGCTGGCCGGGTTCATCGTGCTGTCCCCGGGCGTGCTGCCGCTGATCACGGCGGCCTGGGTCATCGCCCTGACCAACGCCATCAACTTCATTGACGGGCTCGATGGCCTGGCCGCCGGCGTGGTGGCCATCGGCGCCGGTGCCCTGGCCGTCTACGGCATCCGGCTGATGGGCCTCGGGCTCCTGCCCAGCAACAACCTGGGCCCGCTGGTGGCGGTGATCGCCTGCGGGATCTGCCTGGGCTTCCTGCCCTTCAACTTCAGTCCGGCCCGCATCTTCATGGGCGACGCCGGGGCGCTGCTCCTGGGCGTCCTCATGGCGGCCTCGACCATGGTGATCGGGGGCCGGGTGCCCACCACCGGGCCGGTCTCCGGCGTGACCTTCTTCTTCTTCGCCCCGCTCTTCATCCCCTTCTTCATTCTGGGGGTGCCCATCATCGACATGGCCTTTGCCTTCATCCGGCGCACGGCCAAGGGCCAGAGCTTCCACACCCCGGACAAGAAGCACATCCATCACCGGCTGTTGCGGCTGGGCCACGGCCCCCGGCGCACGGTGGTGATCCTGTGGACCTGGACGGCCATTTTGTCGGGCTTTTTGCTCTTCCCCCTCTTCGTGCACCAGGTCAACGCCGTCATCCCGTTGGGGGCGGCCGCCCTCGGCGCCGGCCTGTACACCCTGTTCCACCCGGGCTTGCGCAAGGGCAACGGGGACGCCGAAGACGAGGCCGACGAGGTGGACACCGGCCATGGTGAAACTGGGACCAACCTGGGGGCCGACGTCGTCCCCTTTTCTTAAGATGTCGTGAATTACCGTTTGGACGCGAAGCCGACCCAGATGCGAAGATGAGGCCTGTGTACCCCGTCCACCTCGCCTCGCCTGAGTGCCCCTTCGCGGGCCATTCGGACGACGGACTCCTGCTCGCCACGCACCGCGTAATAGGGAAGCAGTCGCGTGCGTGGTCAAGTAAGCGTCATTGGGCGCGCCCGGTCCGGTGACGGATCCGTCAGCGCCTCAGCGAGCACCCCTCCGAACCCAAACCGTTGCCCGGGGCCGCGGCCTTCTTGGGCATGGGCCTGTCGGCGGCGGTGTGCGTGGCCATCGGCGTCGGGCTGGGCATCTGGGCGGACAGCGCCTGGCACACCTCACCCATCCTGTTGCTGGTCGGGCTGGCGCTGGGAGTGACGGCCGCCGTCTTCTTTGTGATCAGTCAGATTCGCGAGTACCTGTAGGGGTTGTGCTCCCGGTCGGGCCGGTCCCGGCATGATGGCCGGGCTGTCGGACCTTGAGGGCTCGGCCCTGGCCAAGGTGCTGCGCCGCACCACCGTGTCGGCCATCATTGTGGGCGCCGGGCGCGATGGTGATCGCCTTCTTGTTCTCGCAGCCGTGGGCCGGACTGGGCATCGCCCTCGGGCTGGGCATGGCCATCGTCAACTTGCGCTTCCTCGATGCCGGGGTGGCCAAGGTGCAGACGAAGGGCTCCACCGATAAGAAGGTCCTGCGCCGGGCCATGGGCACCAAGAGCGTCACCCGCCTCGGCGTCATCACCGTGATTGCCATCGGGCTGTTGTTCCTCGACGGACCGCTCGGCATCGGCACCGTGATCGGACTGGTCATCTTTCAACTCCTCTTCGTGGCCAACGTCGGTCGCGTGCTCGTCAGTCAGGGAATCCAGTGATCAATCTCCTCGCCGGCGGCAACATCACCATCGGGGACCACCGAGGCGTGATCCACGTGGCCGGGCTCACCATCGACCTGGACATCGTCTGGACGACGGCCGCGGCGGCCATCATTGTGCTCATCCTGGGCTTCGCCATGGTGCGCAACGTCACGTCAGGCGTGCCCGGCAAGCTGCAGCTCTTCTGGGAGACCATCACCGAGCAGGTGGCCGACCTGGCCGACTCGGCCATCGGGCCGCAGGGCAAGCGCTTCGTCGGCCTGGGCGTCGCCGTCGGCGTCTTCATCCTGATCTGCAACTGGATTGCCTTCATCCCGAGTGGGGACCCGGGGTGGCTGCCGCCGCCGACCAGTCGACGTGAATCTGCCGCTGGCCATGGCGATCACCGTCATCGCACTGGTGCACTTCAACTCAATCCGGGCCCGCGGCTTCAAGGGCTACGTCAAGCACTACTTCACGCCCTACCCGTTCTTGGCCCCGATCAACGTCATTGAGGAGATCACCAAGCCGATCACCATGACCTTCCGACTTTTCGGGAACATCTTCTCGGGCGTGTTGATGATCTCGGTGATCGTCACCTTGATCCCGCCCTACCTGTCGTGGATCGGTCTCGTCGTCTGGAAGCCCTTCGACGAACTGTTCATCGGGGCCATTCAGGCGTTCATCTTCGCCCTACTCACCATCATGTATCTGGGCATGGGCATGAGCACGGACGAGCATTAGTCCTTCAATACCGCAGTCGCCACACCACACGTTCTCAGTAGTTCTCGACAAAGGAGAGGTAACATGGCAGCAGACACAGTAGAAAGCTCAATCCGTATCGCCGGCGCACTGGTTGGTGGCGGATTGGCCCTGGGCGGCGGAGCCATCGGCGCTGCCGTCGGTGACGGCCTGGCCGGTTCGCAGACCATCGCCGCCATCGCCCGGCAGCCTGAGATCGAGGCCAAGGCTCGTCAGTACTTCTTCCTGACCGTGGGTCTGGTGGAGGCCATGTACTTCATCAACCTGCTGTTCATGGTTGTGTTCGTCTACGTCTTCGCCGCCAAGAGCGTCAAGTAGGCCCTTGTTGCACTGGAGCGAGCCGACGTCGACCCTCAACGTGCCGGGCAGAGACAACAGAGACAACAGACCGAGAGCATCTATGACTACAGCAGGCATCTTCCTTCTCCCCAACGGCGACCTTCTTCGTCGAACTCATCATCTTCGTCGTGCTGGTCGTCATCATGGGGAAGAAGATCATCCCGCCGGTCACGGCGGCGCTGGCCGAGCGCCAGGATCGGATCCGGGCCTCGCTCGACGCCGCCGATCAGGCGCGGGCCGACGCCGTGGCGGCTGACGACGAGCGCCGGGCCGTGCTCGAGACGGCGCGGCAGTCGGCCCGCGAGGTCGTGGCCGAGGCCAACCGGAGCGCCGAGGCGGTGCGGGTCGACTTCCAGACCCGGGGCCAGGCGGAGTACGAGCGCATCGTGGGCAGTGCCGAGGCCGAGGTCGCCCTGGCCCGTCAGCACGCGCGTCGACGAAGCCGCCAACCGCGTGGGTGAGATGGCCATGGATGTGGTCGAGCGGGTCGTCGGGCGAAAGGTCAGTGTCGACACCCATCAGGACCTGATTGCAGAAGCGGTCAGTGCCCTGCGGGCCGACGCCACGGCGGCTCCGGCAGCTCGGCTCGATGAAGAACTTCATCATTGAGCTCGATCGTCTTCATCGTCCTGATCTTCTTCATCGGGAGGAAGGCCTGTCCCGCCGTCAAGGCGATGCATGGAGAAGACGCAGGAGAAGATCCGCGCCTCGCTCGAAGCGGCCGACAAGGCGGCGGCCGACGCCGCCGCAGTCGGACGACGAGCGCCACGCCAAGCTGGAGGAAGCCCGTCGGACGGCGCAGGAGATCCTGGCCCAGGCCGACCGGACCGCCGAGGCGGTGCGCACCGGCGCCCAGGCCCGGGGCCAGTCGGAGTACGACCGCATTGTCGGGGGCGCCGAGGTCGAGGTGGCCCTGGCCCGCCAGCGGGCCGTCGAGGAAGCGGCGAACCGTCTGGGCCAGGTCGTCATGGACCTGGTCGAGAACGTGATCAGCCGTGAGGTCAGCGCCGAGGCGCACCACGACCTCATTGAGGAAGCGGTCAGCGCCCTGCGCGTCCGACGCCACCGGCGGGGCGGCCGCCAGTTCCGGGGCCCGCTCGTGAACCCGACCTTGCAGGGGTACACCGCGGCGGTCATCGAGTCCGCCGGTTCGCGACGGCACTCGCGCGGCCTGGCCGGCGACCTCGAGTCGGTCGAGCAGCTGGTGCTGGCCAACGTCGCGCTGCAGCTCGGCCCTGACCGACACCACCGTGCGCGGCCCGGCCCGCCGGGCCGTCATGCTCGACCTGCTGGACGGCAAGGTGTCCGAGCCGGCCCGCCGGCTGGCCGCCTTCGCCGCCTCCGCGGTCCGGGCCCCCGACGTGCCGGCCGCCCTGGGCTGGGTGGCCACCCGGGCCCGGCATGCCGCCGAAGGGCAGGACTACGAACGAGCCGTCCGCTGAGCCTGATGGAGTCTCGGGCCCGGGTGGGCGGCTTCGCCACCGCCATCATGGAAGACAGCTGCACCGCCGAGCTCGAGTCGCATCGAGGACGACCTCTTCCGCTTCGCCCGGATCGTGGCCGTCGACGCCGGCCTGCGCGCGGCGCTGGTCGACCGCGACCTCGATGTGTCGGCCCGCCAGGGCCTGGTGACCCAGCTGCTCGAGGGCAAGGTGGATGCCGGGCACCGTGGCGCTGGTGCGCTACGCCATTGCCGGCGGGCGTTCCCGCGACATTGTGGGCACGCTGGACTGGCTGGTCGAGCAGACAGCCCGGGCCCGCGGCTGGCGCATCGCCCGGGTGCGTTCGGCCGCACCGATCGAAGACGGCCAGCAGGCGACGCTGTCCGAGTCCCTGGCCGCGCTGGCCGGCGCACCGGTCGAGCTGCAGGTGGTCATTGACGAGCGGCTGCTGAGCGGCGCCGTGATCCAGATCGGCGACCTCCAGGTGGATGCCAGCGCACGAGGAAGGATCGACGCCTTGCGGGAGCACCTCATGCCCGGAGGGTGGGAGGACAGTGGGTTTCACGCCGCAGCATCGCGGCCGAGGGGAACGACGACACAGACAGAGGGAGCAGGTTGATGGCAGAACTGACGATCGACGCCAGTGAGATCACGGCGGCACTGAAGAAGAACGTGGAGGACTACACCCCGACGGTCGGGACCGAGCAGATCGGCCGCATCGTCGAGGTCGGCGACGGCATCGCCCGTGTGTCGGGCCTGCCCGGCGCCGCGGTGAACGAACTGCTCGAGTTCGAGGACGGGACCCTGGGCCTGGCCCTGAACCTGGACGAGGACACCATCGGTGCCGTGGTCCTCGGTGAGGTGGACAGCCTCGAAGAGGAGCAGACGGTCAAGGCCACCGGTCGGATCCAGACCGTGCCGGTCGGCGACGCCCTGCTCGGCCGGGTGGTCAACGCCCTCGGTGAGCCCATCGACGGCAAGGGCCCGATCAACACGCACCGAGACCCGACGCATGGAAGTCCAGGCCCCGGGCATCGTCGGCCGCCAGCCGGTGGGCGAGCCGCATGCAGACCGGCATCAAGGCCATCGACGCCATGACCCCGATCGGGCGGGGCCAGCGCGAGCTGATCATCGGCGACCGCAAGACCGGCAAGACCACGGTGGCCGTCGACACCATCATCAACCAGGCCGGCCAGGGCGTGAAGTGCATCTACGTCGCCATCGGCCAGAAGAACTCGTCGGTGGCCCAGACGGTGGCCACCCTCGAGGCCCACCAGGCCCTCGAGTACACCGTGGTCGTGGTGGCTTCGGCCGGCGACCCGGCCCCGTACAAGTACCTGGCCCCCTACGCCGGCTGCGCCATGGGCCAGCACTGGATGGAGAACGGCGAGCACGCCCTCATCGTCTACGACGACCTGTCCAAGCAGGCCGAGGCCTACCGCTCGGTGTCGCTGCTGCTCCGGCGCCCGCCAGGGCGCGAGGCCTACCCGGGCGACGTCTTCTACCTGCACTCGCGCCTGCTGGAGCGGGCCGCCAAGCTGTCCGACGACCGTGGGCGGCGGATCGCTGACCGCGCTGCCGATCATTGAGACCAAGGCCGGCGACATCTCGGCCTACATCCCGACCAACGTGATCTCCATCACCGACGGCCAGGTCTTCTTGGAGTCCGACCTCTTCAACTCCGGTATCCGCCCCGCCATCAACGTGGGCAACTCGGTGAGCCGGGTGGGCAGCGCGGCCCAGGTCAAGGCCATGAAGCAGGTGTCGGGCACGCTCAAGCTCGACCTGGCCCAGTTCCGCGAGCTCGAGGCGTTCGCCACCTTCGGCTCCGAGCTGGACAAGGTGTCCCAGGCCCAGCTCGACCGGGGCTACCGCCTGACCGAGCTGCTCAAGCAGCCGCAGAACGCAGCCGGTGCCGGTCGAAGAGCAGGTCCTGGTGGTCTACGCCGGCACCAAGGGCTGGGCCGACACGGTGCCGGTGCCCGAAGTCCAGCGCTTCGCCACCGAGCTGATCGAGTACTTCAAGGGCAACCACGCCGGCGGTGCTCGAGACGCATCAAGAGCACCGGCGCCCTGCCCGATGGCGACGAGCTCGACAAGGGCCTGACGTCGTTCCTCGAAGGCTTCGACACCGGGAAGGTCGACTGACCCATGGCCGGAGGCCAAGAGCGCGTCCTGCGGCGTCGTATCCGCAGCGTGCAGTCCACCAGGAAGATCACCAAGGCGATGGAGCTGATCGCCGCCTCGCGCATCGTGCGCGCCCAGGCGCGCATCGCC
Source organism: uncultured Acidimicrobiaceae bacterium (assembly GCA_963730785.1). Lineage (GTDB taxonomy): Bacteria > Actinomycetota > Acidimicrobiia > Acidimicrobiales > RAAP-2 > Bog-473. The sequence goes on along the minus strand of CAVSTF010000015.1, from coordinate 421,711 downwards.
GCCAACCGGCCCTACCGCGACGGCATGGAGCGGATCCTGCGCGTCACGGCGGCGGCGCGACCCGGCCGCGGCCAAGAAGCTGCTGGGCACGCCCGAGTCGCCCGCAGCGGGTGGGCATCCTGGCCATCGTGGGCGACCGCGGCCTGGCCGGCTCCTACAACTCGGGCGTCGCTGCGGGCCACCGAGCGCCTGGTGGCCGAGCACACCCGCGACGGCGCCGAGGTGACCGTGTGGACGGTGGGCAAGAAGGCCCCGTCGTACTTCCGCTACCGCGGCATCGAGATCGACCCGCTCCTTCGCCGGCATCGCCGACCGGCCCGAGTTCTCCGACGCCCGCGACATCGCCGCCGCCGTGGCCGCCCCGTTCGTGGCCGGCGAGGTGGACGTGGTGCTTCTGGTGTCGACCCGCTTCATTTCGGCCGGCACCCAGCAGGTGGAGACGGCTGCAGATGCTGCCGCTGCCGCTGCCCGAAGCCGACGACGAGCGAGACGGACTGCCGCCGACGCCACGGTCGGCCATCGGGTACACCGAATTCGAGCCCGAGCCCGAGAAGCTGCTGGCCGAGCTGGCGCCCCGGGCCGCCGAGGCCGAGATCTTCGCCGCCCTGCTGGAGGGATCGGCCTCCTTCTTCACGGCCCAGCAACGGGCCATGGCCGCCGCCGACCGAGAACGCGGACGAGCTTGTCCGCACCCTGACCCGCGTCATGAACCGCGCCCGTCAGGACGCCATCACCACCGAGATCATGGAAATCGTTGGCGGAGCCGAAGCGCTCCGCCAGTCGAAGGGAGCTTGACCACAATGACCACCACCGCAACGCAGGACACCGCCCCGGCGGGCACGCTGGAGGACGGCCGCGTCGTCGCCATCGCCGGACCGGTCATCGACGTGGAGTTCCCACCGCACGCCCTGCCCGAGATCAACCACGCCGTCGAGTTCACCATCGACCTGGACGGCAGCAAGCACGTCGTGGCGGCCGAGGTGGCCCAGCAGATCGGCGACGGCCGGGTGCGCTGCATCTGCATGCAGCAGACCGACGGCCTGGTCCGGGGCGCCGCCGGTGCGCAACCTGGGCCGGGGCATCACGTCCCGGTGGGCAACGCCGTGCTCGGCCACGTGTTCAACGTGCTGGGCCAGCCGCTCGACACCGACTCGATCGAAGGCGTCGACGACTACTGGGAGATCCACCGCAGCGCCCCGGCCTTCGACCAGCTGGAGCCCCGGGCCCAGATGTTCGAGACCGGAATCAAGGTCATCGACCTGCTCGAGCCCTACGTGCAGGGTGGCAAGATCGGCCTCTTCGGCGGGGCCGGCGTGGGCAAGACCGTCATCATCCAAGAGATGATCCACCGGGTCGCCCAGCAGCACGGTGGTGTGTCGGTGTTCGCCGGTGTGGGCGAGCGCACCCGTGAGGGCACCGACATGTGGCTGGAAATGCAGGAGTCCGGCGTCATCGACAAGGCCGCCCTGGTCTACGGCCAGATGGACGAGCCTCCGGGCGTCCGCCTCCGCGTCGCCCTGGCCGCCCTGACCATGGCCGAGTACTTCCGTGACGTGCAGAACCAGGACGTGCTGCTCTTCGTGGACAACATCTTCCGCTTCGTCCAGGCCGGTTCCGAGGTGTCGACCCTGCTGGGCCGCATGCCTTCGGCCGTGGGCTACCAGCCCACCCTGGCCGACGAGATGGGCGAGCTCCAGGAGCGCATCACCTCGACCAAGGGCAAGTCGATCACCTCGCTGCAGGCCGTGTACGTGCCCGCCGACGACTACACCGACCCGGCGCCGTTCACCACCTTCACCCACCTCGACGCCACCACCGAGCTGTCCCGCCAGATCGCCGCCCTCGGCATCTACCCGGCCGTGGACCCGCTGGCCTCGACGTCGAACATCCTGGCGCCCGAGATCGTGGGCGAGCGGCACTACGCCGTGGCCCGCCGGGTGCAGGAAGTGCTGCAGCGCTACAAGGAACTCCAGGACATCATCGCCATCCTGGGCATGGACGAGCTGTCGGAAGAGGACCGGGTGACGGTGACCCGGGCCCGCAAGATCCAGCGCTTCCTGTCGCAGCCCTTCTTCGTGGCCGAGGTCTTCACCGGCGTGCCCGGCATCTTCGTGCCCATCGACGAGACGGTGGAGTCGTTCGAGGCGCTGGTCAACGGTGACCTCGACAACGTGCCCGAGCAGGCGTTCCTGAACGTCGGCGGCGTGGAGTCGGTGCTGGCCAAGGCCAAGACGCTCCAGGACGAGGCCGGCTAGTGGCCGACGGCGTCTTCGGGCTTGAGGTCGTCACGCCCGAGCAGTCCATTGTGGCCGGGGGCGCCACCGCCGTGGTCATGGCCACGTCGGAAGGCGCACTGACGGTGCTCGACGGTCACACGCCGCTCGTCGGTGACGTGGTGCCCTGCCTGGTCAAGGTGGAGCAGGCCGATGGCACCTCGGCTGCGGCTGGCCGTGCACGGCGGCTTCGTGCAGGTCGACACCAGCCCGGGTGCCGCCGAGGGCCTGGCCGAAGGCGACGGGCCGCTGCCCGGTCTCTCGACCCGGGTCACCGTGCTGGCCGGCATTGCCGAGCTGGCCGAGCGAGATCGACGTGCCCCGGGCCGAAGCGGCCAGGGAAGCGGCGACAGCAGCGGATCAACGAACTCGGTTCGGGTCGGGGCAGTGCCTCCGACGCCGGCGAGGGCGCCGAGACGGCTGACCTTCAGCTGGTGGAGGCTGAGCTGGCCTTGGCTCGCGCTGAGCTGCGACTCAGTGTCGCCAGCTCAGAGCGAATGAAATTGAGCTGAACTCCGCCAACTTGCCCAGGGCGTGGCTGGCGTCGATCTTGCGCAGCGTGCCCGACTTCGATCGCATGACCAACGACTGCGTGGTGGCGCCGAACTCGTGGTAGTGGACGCCCTGCAATAGTTCGCCATCGGTGATGCCGGTGGCGGCGAAGAAGCAGTTGTCACCTTGCACCAGATCATCGGTGGTGAGGACGGCGTCGAGTTGGTAGCCCGCTTCCAGGGCGGCCGACCGCTCCTCTTCGTTGCGAGGATAGAGACGTCCCTGGATCTCTCCACCCATGCACTTCAACGCCGCGGCGGCCAACACACCCTCGGGCGTGCCCCCGATCCCGAAGAGGATGTCGGTGCCGGCTCCCGGCCAACCGGTGGCGATGGCGCCGGCGACGTCGCCGTCGGTGATCAGCCGGATGCGGGCGCCCGAGGCGCGCACTTCGGTGATCAGGCCTTCATGCCGGGGCCGGTCCAGGATGACCGCGGTCAGATCCCGCACGGGGCGACCCAGCGCTTCGGACAGGGCGTGCAGATTCTCGGTCGGGGTGCGGCGGATGTCGCAGGCCCCCTTGGCTCGTGGTCCCACGGCCAACTTCTCCATGTAGACGCAGGGCCCGGGGTCGAACATCGTGCCCCGTTCGGAGACGGCGATGACGGCCAGGGCGCCGCCGCGACCCAGGGCGGTCAGCGTGGTGCCGTCGATGGGGTCGACGGCGATGTCGGTCTGGGGCGGTGAGCCGTCGCCGATGAGCTCGCCGTTGAAGAGCATCGGGGCGTTGTCCTTCTCGCCCTCACCAATGACGACAATCCCGTCCATCTGCACCGAGGACAGCACGACCCGCATGGCTTCCACGGCGGCACCGTCGGCCCCCAATTTGTCGCCCCGGCCCATAAAGCGGCTGGCGGCCATGGCGGCGGCTTCAGTGGTGCGGACCAGCTCCATGGCCAGGTTGCGGTCTGGGGCTTGAGGGGTTATCGACACGCCCTGACCATAGTTGGTGCGCCATCGCCCTCCGCAGGCCTGTGCGGTCGGTAGCGGCGATACTTGTGGGCGTGAAGCAGATTTTGGTGCAGCCCAACGGCCCGCTGTCGGGTGTCGTCCGGGCTGGTGGGGCCAAGAATTCGGCCCTCAAGCTCATGGTGGCCTGCCTGCTGACGGAGGGTCGCACGGTGCTGAGCAACGTGCCCCGCATTGACGACGCCGAGTCCATGGCCGACGTCTTGCGGGCCGTGGGGGCAACGGTCGAACGGCTGGACAACGACGACCTGGTCGTCACCACCCCGGCCACCGAGCAGTTAACCCCCGTGGCACCGCTGGAGTTGGTGGAGCGCATGCGGGCATCGGTCGTCGTGCTCGGCCTCCTCCTGGCCCGCTGCGGCGAGGTGTCCATGCCCCTGCCGGGTGGTGATGATTTCGGCGAACGGCCCATCGATTTCCATCTGAATGGCCTGACGGCCATGGGGGCGCACTTCGAAACGTCGCACGGCGAAATCCGCGGTCACGTCGACGGGGGTCGCCTGGTCGGCACCCGGGTGGTGTTGGAGTACCCCAGCCACACCGCCACCGACAACCTCCTCATGGCGGCCGTGCTGGCCAAGGGCACCACGGTCATTGAGAACGCCGCCAAAGAGCCCGAGGTCATCGACCTGGCCACCATGCTCTCGAACATGGGTGCGGTCGTACGGGGGGCCGGCACCTCCCGGATTGAGATTGAGGGAGTCGAAAGCCTCCACCCCGTTCATCACACCGTGGTGACCGACCGCGTGGTGGCCGCCACCTACCTGGCCGCGGTGGGTATCGCCGGTGGCGAGGTCACCGTGGCCGACGCCCGTCCCGACCACATGGAAATGCTGCTGCGCAAGGTCAACCAAATGGGCGTGGTGACCGAAATGGGACCTCAGGGATTGCGGGCCTCGGCCACCCAGCGACTGCAGGCGGCCGACATCGCCACCCTGCCCTACCCGGGAGTGGCCACCGACTACAGCCCGCTGTTGGTGGCCATGCTCACCGTGGCGGACGGCGTGGGCATTCTGACCGAGAACCTCTTTTCCGGTCGCTTCCGCTACGTGGAGGAACTGCGGCGCATGGGCGCCGACATTCGCACCGAGGGTCACCACGCCGTCGTCCGGGGGGTGGCCCATTTGTCGGGCGCGCCGGTCAAGGCACCGGACCTGCGGGCCGGCGTGGCCCTCGTCCTGGCCGGCCTGGTGGCCGAGGGCCAGACGGTGGTGAGCGGGGCGCACCACATCGGTCGTGGCTACGAGGATCTGGTGGGTGCGCTGTCGTCCCTGGGCGCCAAGGTGAGCTGCCAGTGAGCGTCCGCCCCACTGAACCGGCGGCACTTTTGGCGTTGGCCCAAGAGGGCGACCGGGCGGCGCTGGCCCGTTTGCTTTCGTATGTCGAGCGAGGCGGCGACCCGGGACTCGAAGTGGCCCGCGTGGCGTATCGAGCTGCCGTCCCGTACACGATCGGATTGACGGGGGCGCCGGGGGCAGGGAAGTCGACGCTGACCGATCAACTGATCACGACCGCCCGACGGGGTTGGCCCGCACCAGCGCCCGAGGCGGTCGATCAGATCGCCGTGCTGGCCGTCGACCCCACCTCACCCTTCAGCGGGGGGGCCATCCTCGGTGACCGGGTACGCATGCAACAACACGCACTCGACCCCACCGTCTTCATCCGGTCCATGGCCACCCGGGGCCACCTGGGTGGATTGTCCCTGGCCGTGCCGGACGCGGTGCGAGTGCTCGGCGCGGCGGGCCTGCCCTTGGTCATTGTCGAGACGGTGGGAGTGGGCCAAATGGAGGTGGACATCGCATCGGCGGCCGACACCACGGTCGTGGTGGTCACGCCGGGCTGGGGCGATGCCATGCAGGCCAACAAGGCCGGGCTGCTCGAGGTGGCCGACCTGTTCGTCATCAACAAGGCCGATCGACCCGGGGCCCGCGAAGCACGCCGGGACCTCGAGCAGATGCTCGACCTTTCCTTCCGGGGCGATTGGCGGCCCACCATTGTCGAGACGACTGCGGTGGACGGCACGGGTCTGGACGACCTGTGGGGGGAGATCGCCCGTCACCGCCAGCACCTGACCGAGTCCGGTGAGCTGGTGACGAGACGAGCCGACCGACTGGCCCACGAGCTCCGACGGGTGCTCTTGGCCCGCAGCGCGCGGCGCATTGATGAGTTGGCCGCCGGGGAAGAGTTCGCCACCACCGTCAAGTCGCTGGCCGCCGGCGAGCTCGACCCGTACGAGGCGGCCGATCGCCTGCTTGCCGCTGCAATGAGCGGCCTCCCCTTTCCAGTACGGTGCCCTAATGCCTGAGGAATTCGTCACCGTCGACCGCCGACCCGATGGGGTGGCGCTGATCCGGCTCGACCGCCCGAAGGCCAATGCCCTCTCGAGTGCCGTGCTGACGCAGATGTACCAGGTGGCCGAAGGGCTCCGCGACGACCCTCCCGGTGCGGTGGTGCTGTGGGGTGGCCGTCGCATTTTCGCCGCCGGCGCCGAGATCGTGGAGCTCGAGGGAAGTGCCGGCGCCGTCGGGGCCAACTTCACCAGCGCGCTCGGTGCACTGGCGTCGATCCCGCGGGCCACCATCGCCGCCATCAATGGCTACGCCCTGGGCGGCGGTTTGGAACTGGCCCTGGCCTGTGACTTCCGCGTCTGCGCCGAGGACTCCAAGGTCGGCCTGCCCGAAGTGCTGCTCGGCGTGATCCCCGGCGGCGGCGGCACCCAACGGCTGCCCCGCCTGATCGGTTCGTCCCGGGCCAAGGAACTCATCCTCACCGGCCGCCAGGTCCGGTCCGAGGAAGCGCTGTCCATCGGATTGGTGAACCGGGTGGTGCCGGCCGATGACGTGTTGGACTCGGCCCTGGCCTGGGCGGCCGAATTCGCCCAAGGGCCCACTGATCGCCCACCAGCTGGCCAAGTCGGCGGTGGACCGAGGGCCTTGAGGGCACGCTGGTCGATGGCTTGGCCATTGAGCAAGAGGCCTTTGCCGCCGTGGCCCGCACTGAAGATGCCGGACGTGGCATTGCCTCGTTCGCCGAAAACGGTCCGGGCAAAGCCACCTTCGTCGGTCGATGAGCTCGCCCCCCATTCCGGTGAGCGCCGGCGAGGGCCCCTTCGACCCGTCCGTGCGCTGGTTCCAGCACGCCGTGTTCTACGAGGTGCTGATCCGCGGCTTTTTCGACGCCAACAACGACGGCACCGGCGACCTCAAGGGCCTGCGCCAGAAGTTGGACTACATCGAATGGCTGGGCATCGACTGCATCTGGATGCTGCCCTTCTACCCCTCTCCGTTCCGCGATGGTGGCTATGACATCAGCGACTTCTTCAACGTGCACCCCGACTACGGCAGCATCGGCGACCTGGTGGCGTTCCTGGAGGACGCGCACAGTCGGGGCATCCGCGTCATTGCCGACCTGGTGATGAACCACACCAGTGATCAGCACCCGTGGTTCATTGAATCTCGTTCGAGTCGCGACAACCCCAAGGCCGATTGGTACGTGTGGAACGACGACGACCAACGCTGGCCCGATGCGCGCGTCGTGTTCACTGACGTCGAACGATCCAACTGGACCTGGGACGACGGACGCCAGCAGTACTACTGGCATCGCTTCTACCATCACCAACCGGACCTGAACTACGACAATCCCGAAGTGGCCGACACCATGATCGACCTGGTTCGGTTCTGGCTTGACCTCGGCTTCGATGGCTTCCGCCTCGATGCCGTGCCGTACCTCTATCAACGTGACGGCACTTCGGGCGAGCATCTTCCCGAGACGCACGCCTTCATCCGTCGGATCCGTAAGCAACTGGAGGCCGACTACCCGGGGCGCATCCTGCTGGCCGAGGCAAATGGATGGCCGAGCGACGTGGCTGACTATTTCGGCGACGGCGACGAATGCCACCTCTGCTTCCATTTCCCACTCATGCCGCGCCTCTTCATGGCCGTGCGGCGCGAGCAGCGCTATCCGATTACCGAAATCCTGGCCCAGACGCCGGAAATCAATGACTCCTGCCAGTGGGCCATCTTCCTGCGTAACCATGACGAACTCACGCTCGAACAGGTGACGGACGAAGACCGCGACTACATGATTGCCGAGTACGCCAAGGACCCGCGCATGAAGCGGCACATGGGGATCGGCCGCCGGTTAGCGCCGCTGCTCGACAATGATCGCCGCACCACCGAACTCCTCTACGCCCTCCTGCTGTCGTTGCCGGGCAGCCCGGTCATCTACTACGGCGATGAATTGATGATGGGCGACAACATCTACCTGGGTGACCGCGACTCGGTTCGTACCCCCATGCAATGGTCACCCGACCGCAACGGTGGCTTCTCGCAGGCGGATTTCGCCCAGCTCTATCTGCCGCCCCTCATGGACCCGGTGTACGGCTTCAGTGCCGTCAACGTCGAGTCCCAGTTGCGCAATCAGGGTTCATTCCTGCACTGGTTGCGGCGCATGCTCACCGAGCGGCGCGCCCTGCCCGTGATGGGTGTGGGGGCGATGGAGGTGCTGCCATGTGCCAACCCGTCGGTACTGGCCTACATGCGATCAGGCGAGGTGGCCGACGTGCTGGCCACCGGCTCGGCGCCGCTGCGCTCACCCGTCGGTGGCACCAGTTGAGGTCGATGGGCGGGACTGGGAGCGCGCGTCGTCCACCGCTCGCACGGTGCCGGCTGGAAACGAAGGGGCGGACGACGAAGTGGTGCGCCGCTTCCAGGCCGTCCTCTGCGTGCACAACCTGAGCCGGTTCGCGCAACCAGCCGAACTCTCACTGGCCCAATGGGCCGGGGCGACGCCCTATGAGGTGCTCGGCCGAGTGCCCTTCCCGGTGATCACGGAAGAGCCGTACACCATCACCCTCCCGCCCTATGGCTTCCTCTGGTTTGACCTGGTGCACGAGGATCGGGGATGACCCCCGAGCAGGACGCCGCGCTGCGCACGCTGGTGCAGGCCTGGTACTCGCACCGCAGCGACACGGACGTGCCGGCGGAGGCGATCACCATTCGGCGAGCGGAGGTCCTGCGCACCGGGCGGCCCGGCCTGCTCGATGTGGTGGCCGAACTGACGGGACGTCTGGCCCATGTGGTGGTCGGCCTGCGATCGGTGGGGGACGAGACCCATTTCCTACGGGCCGGGGATGAGGTGGCGCTTGGATTGTGGGAAGCCGACGACGGCTTGGCGGTCTGCACCGAGGCACTCCACGACGCCCAGTTGGCGCCGCTGCTCCTGGCCACCCTCCGCGGCGTTGAGCCCCGGAACGGTCGCATCAGCATTTTGCAGGACGACGATGACGCCATGGTGCTCGACTGCGGCGACAGGGGTGACCTCACCGTGTTCCCGTGGCTGGGCGAAGAGCCCAATGCCGCGGTCGATCTCGCGGTGGCGCTCGAACGAGTGGGTTTCAACCACGTGGCGGCCCCACTGGTTCGCTGGCAGTGGGAGGGCCGCGACCTGGGGGTGGTGCAAGAGCCGATTGAGGGACGCTCGGGTGGTTGGGCCATCGCCCTCACCTCGCTCCGTGACCTCTATGCCTCCGGTGGCACACCCGAGCGCGCCGGCGGTGACTTCGGCTCGGAGGCCCAGGCGTTGGGGACCATGCTGGCCCGCATGCACCTGGCGTTAGACCGCGCCTTCGGGCGACGGCCGGAGCCGGTGGCCGAATGGGTGGAGATGGCCGAGGCCGAACTGAGGGAGGGCGATCCGTCCCTCCTCTCCTCACCTGACGTGGCTGAGCTGGTCGCCCAGCTGCGCGCCTCCGATGCCAAGTTGCCGGCGATCCGCACCCACGGCGACTTCCAGTTGGCCCGCACGTCCCGCACCGATCAGGGCTGGATGGTCACCGACTTCCGTCCGGGGGGCGTCCTGCCGTCGATGTTCGAACCGGCATCTCGCTCACCCCTGGCCGACGTCGCCGACCTGCTGTGGTCGTTGCACCAGGCCAGTACCGCCGCGGCTGCCGAACGTGACCCGTCGGGTCGACTTGGTCTGGCCGAATTGGGTCAGGCCTGGGAAGCGCGCAACCGTCGGGCGGTGTTGAGTGCCTACCTGGGTACTCCGGGCATCGCCGGGCTCACTGGACCACACCGCGATCTGGTGGGGCACTTGGTCGGACTCTTCGAGCTGGTTCGCTCGGTCCGCGCCGTCTAACGAGCGAGGGCGGACACCCGCAGGGCCTCGGTGGCCACTTCGGGTGACACCACATTGATGGCCACGCCCGTACCGAGTTCAAAGCCGGCGGTCGTGGTGGCCTTGGGCCAAACGTGGGCGTGCCAGTGGAAAGGCTCACCGACCCGGTAGGGCGCTGAGTGGAACACGATGTTGTAGGCCACATCGCCCACGGCCTCGGCCAGTTGCCCCAGCGAGCGTCGGATGGCCTCGCCGACGGCGGCCAGGTCCTCAATGGGGCTTCGGTGCAGGTGAGGATTGTGCTGCCGCGGGATGACCAGCATTTCGTAGGGGACGGCGCTCCAGAAGGGGCAGACCACGACCACCCTGTCATCGGAGTGGATGACCCGGATGCCGGAGTCCTCCTCTGCCTCGATGGTGGTGCACAGCAGACATGAGCCCACGAACCGGGCGAACCGGGCTTGCTCTTCGGCCAGCTCGCGCGGGATGAACGACATACCGAGCAGTTGGCCGTGCGGATGCTCGAGCGACGCCCCCGCTTCTCGACCCGAGTTCACGATGGCCTGGGTGTAGCGAATGTTCGGCTGGGAGGCGTGCTCTTCCAGGCGATCCCGCAGGGCGGCCATCACCAGTTCAGTTTGCTCAGGGCTGAGCATGCCCAAGGTGGCGTCGTGCTCAGGCGAGAAGATCAGTACCTCATGGATGCCGCCGGCCGTGGCCTGGGTGAAGACAGGCCCCCGGTTGGCCACCACGAAGGGCTCGTCGCCCTCGAAGGCCGGGTACAGATTCGGGACGACCCGGACGAGCCAGCGACCGGTCGGTCCGTAGGTCTCGAGGGCGGGGGGAGTGCTCTCCTCATTGCCCGGGCAAAAGGGGCAGGGACGGGCCGGTGACTCCTCGACCCAAGGTGACCGGGTCACGAAGGAATAGGGCCGCTCGGAGCGACCAGGGCTGACGACCACCCAGCGACCTGACAGCGGGTCAAGCCGTAGCTGATTCATGCCTGTTCATTCTGTTGTAGTTCCCACTCCACACCATTGTGGCTGCCTTCTTTTTCTTGTCCACTACCACGGTACAGCGTTCGATCCCCAGGCAAGCAGCATGGAAGGTCAGGCGTCACCCGGGTGACGCCTGAATACGTGAAGATATCGCCCGTGCATCACCAGCCCACCGGACCGGCTTTCGACGTCGTCCTGCTGCTTCACGTGGCCTGCGTGGTGGTGGGACTGGCGACCACGGTCACCAGCGCGGCCACTGCCGCCAGTCTCCGGAAGGTCCTGCGACACCAATCGCCGTTTCCGGACACGCTGGTGCGCTACTTCAAATCTGGCCCCAATTGGGCTGGGCGGACCGTGTACGGGATACCGGTGTTCGGGTTCGCCCTCCTGGCCATGAGCCAAGGTTCCTACGACCTCCACCAGGCGTGGGTGACGGGCGGCTTGGGGATCTTCGTGGTCGTCGTGTTGGTGGCCGAGGGTGTGCTGTGGCCAGCGGAACGGCGACTGCAGCCCGCCCTGGTCCCGTTCCAAGGTGGCAGCGTTCCGTCCGATCCGGCCGTCGATCACGACGTGCGGGTGATGGCGCACGCCGCGTTGGCGTCCGTGGTCCTCCTCATCGCCGGGTCGGCCATCATGCTGGCCCAGCCCTAACGAATGGCGAGGTAGGCCGAGTACCCGGCCAAGGCGACCAGTACGACGGCGGTGACCCGGCGGATGGTGGTGACCGATATGAAGCGGAGAAGGGTCTGCCCGCTCAACACGGCGACGGCCGCCACGGCCCACAAGGCCAGTGTGGCGCCCACGCCGACCGACAGGGCCGAGTGATAGTGCGCCGCCAAATTGACGGTCAGGATTTGGGTCAGATCGCCCCATTCGGCCACGAAGATCACGATGAAGGCCGTCACCACGACGCTGTGCTTGGAGATCTCGTCCTCGGCCAGTTCCTCTTCGTTCTTGGTGCTTTCCCGGTAGGCGAAGAACGCACCAAAGAGGAACATGGCCGCCACCAGTCCCTCCACCACCCGGTGGGGGAGGATGGCGAAAATGGCCACACCGACCGTGGTGGCGATGACCACGTGCACCAGGAAGGCTCCGGCGGCCCCCAACCAGACCTGTCGTGGCCGCCCCCTGGTGGCCATGACCAGACTGGCGAACATCGTCTTGTCCGGCAGCTCCCCGATGAAGATGATCGGGAAGACGGCCAGCGCGATCAGTGGGTGCACATCAACCTTTCGTCGAGAAACCATAGTGGTTGACTGCGGGCAGTCTCAGGCCGGTCGGGCGGGCCAGGTGGCCTACCATGAGGGCACGAAGTAGTGACGGCCGAGCCGAGGAGGTGGACCAGATGAGCGCAGAGCCCCCCAGTACCTGGTCCCAATCGGCGAATTCCCTCGACCTGATCCATGCGTCCTGGGTGTGCGCATGCCCCGTGAGCGCACGCCGACCTCAGGACTGAGCGGGATCGTCGTGCCACCCACCCCACCTCATCGTTAGTCGCTGCGCGACGCCTGGCCCAGACCGCGAAAGGCCCTTCGAATGTTCCACCGCCCACCGGTGCTTCGTGTGCACCATCACCTGCGCTCATGAAGAAAGAACGGTCGTCCCGTTGGGTCTTCTTGGCCGCCATCGCCGGACCCGGGTTGATTGCGGCCTCGGCCGGCAACGACGCCGGTGGCATCGTCACCTACGCGTCCGCCGGCGCCCAGTTCGTCTACCGGACGCTCTTCTTCATGGTGCTCATCACCGTGGCCTACGTCGTGGTGCAGGAAATGGTGGCCCGTCTGGCCGTGCATACCGGCAAGGGACTGGCGGCCCTGATCCGCGAAGAGTTCCCCCTTCGAGTGACGGCGTTTGCCATTGTGGCCTTTGCCATTGCCAACATCGGATTGATGGTGACCGAATTCGGCGGCATCGCCACCGCCTTCGAACTGTGGGGCGTGTCCCGCTATCTGTCGGTGCCAATCGCCGCGGTGGCCATCTGGTCGTTGGTCCTCTTCGGCTCCTACAAATACGCCGAGCGAGTGTTCCTGCTGTTGACGTTGGCCTTTGTGACCTACCCCATCGCCGCCATTCTCGGGCATCCGAATTGGCACAAAGTGGTGAACAACACCGTGGTGCCCCACCTGGTGGCCAGCAAGTCGTTCATTTTCTTGGCGGTTGCCCTCATCGGCACCACCATCACCCCGTATATCCAGCTCTACGAAGCCGGAGCGGTGGTGGACAGGGGAGTGAAGCCGTCGGAGTACCGGCTGCAACGGGTGGACGCCATCAGTGGCGCCGTCATCTCCAACATTGTGGCGGCCGCCATCATCATCGCCACGGCAGCCACCATCGGGGGCAGTGGCGTGTTGCAGTCGGCCTCGACGGCGGCGCACGCCTTGAAGCCGGTGGCCGGGCCAGCCGCCGTCACCCTGTTCGGATTAGGTCTGCTGGGGGCATCGGCCTTGGCGGCGGCCGTCGTCCCACTCTCCACTTCCTACGCGGTGGCCGAAGCCCTGGGGGTGGAGCGGTCGGTGTCGCTGAGTTTCCGGCAGGCGCCGGTGTTCCTGGGGATATTCACTTTTCAGATCGCCATCGGGGCGGCCGTCGTCCTGGTCCCGGGCAATCTGATCACCCTCATCCTCAACACCCAGGTCCTCGAAGGTGTGATCACACCCATGACGCTGGTCCTGATTTTGATCCTGGCCAATCGGCGCTCGCTGCTGGGCGATGCGGCGAACGGACCACTCGGAAGGTGGGTGGGTGGCGTCTCCATCCTGGCCGTGGCCGCCGTGGCCTCGATCTATGTGGGCCTCACCGTGCTGGGCTGGTTCGGCCTTCACTAACCGAACCTCAGCCGCCGTCCAATCCAATGGCCTGGTTGATGAGCTGTTGCGCCTCGGGGATCCGGCCGGCTTGCACCAACGACAGCAACGGACCATTCAGCAGTCCGGACCAATCCACCGTCTCGGTAGTTCGACCGGCCGCATGAAGTCGCTGCCGCGCCTCGGCCAGGAGCTCGGCGACGTCGCCCAGGCCATCACCGAGATCGTCGGCGATGTGACGCCGCAACCATGAGGCCAGGGCCGGGCTGTGGCCCGAGGTTGAGACGGCAATGGAGATCGGTCCATCGCGATGGACCGAGGGGAGGATGAACGAACAGTGCACCGGATCGTCGGCGCTGTTGACCCAGACCCCGGCCGCGTCGGCATCGGCGAACACTTCGCCATCGACGACCGGGTTGCCGGTGGCGGTCACCACCAATCGATAGGAAGCGGCGTCACCTTTTTGATAGGGACGCCGGAGATGCGTCACCGCGTCGAGCGCTGACATCTCGCTGGACAGCTCGGGCGCGATCACCGTGACCTGGGCGCCGCAGTCGAGCAGATTTCGAGCCTTGCGCGCCGCCACCGGACCCCCGCCCACCACCAGACACGCTCGCCCGTCGATGTTCAGCGAGACGGGCAGGTAGGACTCGGGCACCTCAACGTTGTAGCAAGGGAGGACCGACCATGCCGGCCGCCACGGTGGCCATGGTCAACTCGTCAATGAGGACGAAGCTTCCGGTGATGCGATCGACCGCATAGGTGTCGATGGCCAGTGGGGTGGCCGTGTGGAGCTTGACCACCCCGATGTCGTTCTCGACCAATTCCGAGGCTTCGGTGACGACCAGTTCGTTGACATCGAAGATGCCCTCGACACTCTCCACCACGACAGGTGTGACCCGGGTTGTGTGCTTGAGCTTCAAGCGGTCGCCGGCCACCAACGGGCGATCATGGAACCAGCAGATGGTGGCCTCGAAGTCCTGGGTCACGGTGGGTGGCTCTTCGAGTGAGGAGATGAGGTCGCCTCGGGAGATGTCGATGTCGTCATTGAGTTTCAACGCCACCGACAGGCCGACTTCGGCCCGGGACAGGTTGCCGTCTGCCGTCTCGATGGCGGCGATGGTCGAGTACTGGCGCTGCGGCAGCACGATCACGGGGTCGCCGTTGCGAAACGGTCCGCCGTTGACCATGCCGGCATAGGTGCGACCGCCACCGGGTTGGCGCAGGACCCATTGCACCGGTAGTCGCCCGCCGTTGCCTTGGCGCAGGCCATGCTGCGAGGCCCAACCGCCGGCGGTGGCCGACTCAAGCGCATCCAACACGGTCGGACCGTCGTACCACGGAGCGGCATCCGAGCGGTCCACCACGTTGTCGCCGTGCAAGGCCGAAATGGGGATCACGGTGCAGGTGGCCAGACCCAGGCGATGGGCCAGGGATTCCATTTCGTCCACAATGCGTTGATAGGCCGCCGTATCCCAATCGACCAGGTCCATTTTGTTGGCGCAGACCACCAGCTGATCGACGCCGAGCAGCGCGGCGATGCAGATGTGGCGGCGTGACTGCTCACGAAGGCCCGACGTGGCATCGACCAGCACGAGGGCCAGGTCAGCCGTGGACGCACCGGTGGCCATGTTGCGGGTGTACTGAATGTGGCCCGGGCAGTCGGCGATGACGAACTTGCGATGGGGAGTGGCCGAGTAGCGGTAGGCCACGTCGATGGTGATGCCCTGCTCCCGCTCGGCGCGCAGTCCGTCGGTGACAAAGGAGAGGTCGACCTCGCCCAGGCCGCGGTTCTCCGAGGCGGTGTTGATGGCGGCGATCTGATCGTCGAAGAGCTGGCTGGTGTCGAAGAGGAGACGCCCGATCAGGGTGCTCTTTCCGTCATCGACCGAGCCGATGGTGGCGAAGCGCAACAGGTCCATGGTGTCGGCTCCGAGCTCCGAGCCACCAGCCGGCGGCGAGCTGGGCAACTTGCTCATGGCGTTAGAAGTACCCCTCACGCTTGCGATCTTCCATGGCGGTCTCCGAGAACTTGTCGTCGCCTCTGGTCGCGCCCCGTTCGGATACCCGGGTGTTGGAGACCTCGCGGATGATGTCCTCGACCGTGGTCGCCTCCGAACGAACGGCGCCGGTCAGGGTGGCGTCGCCCACGGTGCGATAGCGCACCATGGCCTCTTCGACGACCTCATTGCCCTGCGGCGTCACCCACTCGCTCTCGGCCAGCAGCATGCCGTCCCGTTCGATGACCCGGCGCTTGTGGGCGTAATAGATGTCGGGCAGCGCAATCTGTTCCCGGCGGATGTATTGCCAAATATCGAGCTCGGTCCAGTCCGAAAGCGGGAAGGCTCGTAGATGCTCGCCCGGCCGCACGCTGCCTTGGTAGAGCTGCCACAGTTCGGGGCGTTGACGCTTGGGGTCCCACTGACCGAAGGCGTCGCGGAAGGACAGCACCCGCTCCTTGGCGCGTGCCTTGTCTTCGTCGCGGCGAGCACCACCGAAGGCGGCGTCGAACTTATTGGCGTTGATGGCGTCGAGCAGGGTGGTGGTCTGCAAGCGATTGCGTGAGGCGTTGAGGCCCGGGTCGGCGACCCGACCCGTGTCGATGGAGTCCTGCACCTTGGCCACCAGGAGGCGGGCACCGACCGATGCAACCTGGGCTGTCGCGGTAGGCCAGCACCTCGGAGAAGTTGTGGCCGGTATCGACATGCAGCACAGGAAAGGGGATGCGGCCGGGCTTGAAGGCCTTCGAGGCCAGGTGGAGCAGGACGGCCGAATCCTTGCCGCCACTAAAGAGCAGCACGGGGCGCTCGGACTCGGCGGCGACCTCGCGGATGATGAAGATGGCCAGCGACTCCAGGAGGTCCAAGTGACCCAGCGGGTGTCCGCTCGGCCTGACCAGGGCAGTCACCGACGCGCCGGGTCGACCCGCGGTCGGCCCTGAGGCAGGACGGCTTCGATCAGTCTGTGCGATGGCGGCAGAGTCCACGGGGCCTCTTCGAAAGATGACCAATTTGGTCATGTATACTTTGGTCTGCATTCCGCCGGTCGTCAAGCGCCGGTCTCCAGGACGCTAAGGGGAACCCCTGGGGAGCCACTGAGGACGAGCTGAGCGTAGGAGAAGGGTTGGCATCATGAGCGAGACGACTGTGCGGGACCAGGACCTGAGTCCCGACGACCTCGAGGTGCTGTCGAAGCAATTCGAGAACCAGCCGGCCGGCAAGGTCATCCGGTGGGCCGTTGACACCTTCGGCGAGTCGCTGGTGCTGGCCGCTTCGTTCGAGGACATTGTCCTGATCGACCTGGCCGCCAAGGCTGCTCCCGGTATTGAAGTCATCTTCTTGGACACCGAGGCCCACTTTCCCGAGACACTCGAGTTCGTCGAAGCGATCCGCTCCCGCTACGACCTCAATCTCACGGTGACCAAACCCGGACCCGAGGCGGCCGCCCACCCCTGTGGGAGCGAGCAGTGCTGCCAGTTCCGCAAGGTCGCCCCGCTCAAGCAGGCCGTGCAGGGCAATCGGGCCTGGTTGACGTCGCTCAAGCGGTCCGATGGACCGACCCGGGCCGGCGCGCCCATTGTGAGTTGGGACGCCGCCTTCGGCCTGGTCAAGATCAACCCGTTGGCCACCTGGACCGGCGACGACATTGCGTCCTACCTGAAGGACCATGACCTGCCGTCACACCCGCTCGTCAGCCAGGGCTACCTGTCGATCGGCTGCGCCCCGACCACCCGACCGGTGGCCGAGGGCGAGGACCCGCGGGCCGGGCGTTGGGCCGGTCTGGACAAGTCTGAATGTGGGCTGCACGCCTAGTGCCTCGTGACCTGGACAATCCCTATGGGATGCAGTTCCGCGGGCGGGAGCGGGGACTCAAGTTCGTCCGCCCCTACCGCCACATCGGCGAGCTGAATCCGACCGAGCAGATCAAGCTGTCCCGCCACCCGTTCGAGGTGGCCCAGGCCGTCATTGACACCTACTCCAAGGAAGGCCCGTCGGCCATCGCCAAGGTGCCGGGTGAAGTTGAGCGGTTGAAGTGGGTGGGGATGTATCCCCAGAAGCAGGGCGGCGATGCCTTCATGATGCGCATCAAGGTGCCCGGCGGTGTCATGACGTCGGCCCAGGTGCGCGAAATCGGAGTGGCCGCCGATGCCTTCGCCGAAGGACCCGACGACAGCGCCGTCTTCGGCAATCGGTACGCCGACCTGACCACGCGCCAGGACATCCAGTTGCACTGGATCCGCATTGCCGACGTCCCCCGCATTTGGCAGCGCTTCTGGGACGTGGGGCTCACCACCGTGCAGGCCTGTGGCGACTCGGCTCGGAACGTGTGCTCATGCCCGGTGTCGGGCATTGACGCCGGCGAAGTGGTCGAGGCATTCCCGGTCGCGCAGGCGATTTCGGCCTACTTCACCGGCAATCGCGAGTACGCCAACTTGCCCCGTAAGTTCAAGATCGCCGTCACCGGCTGCCTCGAAGACTGCGCCCGCATTGAGATCAATGACATTGGCCTGTGGCCGGCCCAACAGAGCGACGGCTCCATCGGCTTCAACGTCCTCATCGGCGGCGGGCTCTCCGATGGTGAGCGCATGGCGTCCGACATCGACGTGTTCATCCGACCCGACCAAGCGGTCGAACTCTGCCGAGGCGTGGCCCAGCTGTTCGGCGAACTGGGCAACCGCGAGAACCGCGGCTTGGCCCGCATGCGCTACCTGGCCCAGGAGCTCGGTCCGGAAGGCTTCCGGGCCGCCCTGGACGAGCGCACCCGCTTCGACCTGGAGCCGGCGGCCGAGGAACTGACCAATCGCTTCCGGGGCGACCACGTCGGCATCCACCCGCAGAAGCAGCCGGGTCTGGTCTATGTCGGATGCTCGGTCCCGGTGGGCCGCATGCACGGCATTGAACTGATTGAGATGGCCCGCCTGGCCGAGACCTACGGCGACGGCACCGTGCGCATTGGCACCGACCAGAACTTCATCCTGTCGGGTATTTCCGAGGATCGAGTCGACGATCTCCTGTCGGAGCAGTTGATGAAGACGTACTCGCCCTTCCCCGGCCCATTCGAACGAGGCGTGGTGGCCTGCACGGGTTCGGAGTTCTGCCGCTTCGCCGTGGTGGAAACCAAGGAGCGGGCCGTCAAGTGGGCCCGCACCCTCGACGCCAAGCTGGCCGATGCCAACGGCGGAGACCCGGTGGATGATGCCGGCGTGATCCGGATGCACTTCTCCGGCTGTTCGGCCTCGTGTGCCCAGCCCCAGATCGCCGACATTGGGTTCCGCGGTGACATCGCCCACGTGGGCGAACACATTGAGGAGGCGGTCGACATCGGACTGGGCGGTTCGCTCGGACCCGACGCGGCCTTCATCGACTGGATCACCGGCGCCATGCCGGTGGACCAGGTCCCCGACGCACTGCTCCGGGTCGTCGGTCGGTACCAGTCGGAGCGCCGCCCGAAAGAGGCCTTCCACCAATGGGCCCGGCGCACGCCGCAGGCGGAATTGGCGTTGACCATTTCTGGCAGCCCGGCGGTGACGGCATGAAGCGCTACCGCGTCCGGGAGCAGATGAACGGCATCACCGAGCCTCCGGGCAAGGTGTGGTTCTGGGAGCTGGAAGCCGGCGTCATCCACGCCGAGCGCTGCATCCAGTGCGGGACCTGCGTCGCCGTCTGCCCGTCCAACTCCATCGGGATTGACGAGGACACCAATCTGCCCGAGCTGGTCAAGATGTGCACCGGCTGCTCCCTGTGTTGGGACTTCTGCCCTCGCGGCGGACTCCGGTACGAGGCGCTGTGGCCACCTTCGACCATCGTCGAGGACGAGGCCGATGTGCAGCCGGCCCAGGTTCGTTCCGACTCCTCTGACACCTACTGGAAGATCACCGGTGGACCCCCGGCCGACGGACTGGGCAGCGTGGTGGAGAGCTTTGCCGTCCGGGCGTCGACCAAGCTGGATGACGTGCAGGACGGTGGCGCGGTCAGCGCGCTGCTCATCGGATTGCTGGCCGCCGGCGAAATCGACGGCGCACTGGTCTCCAAGCCGAGCAGCGATCCCGACGAGCAGTGGAAGGGTGTGGCCACCATCGCCACCACGGCCGATGAGATCCGGGCCGCCTCGGGCAGCTTCTACAACCAGACCATGGCCCTGGCCGAGCTGGACCTCTCCGCGTACAAGTTGCCGGCCAAGCCGCGCATCGCCGTGGTCGGCACGCCCTGTGAGGTGCAGGGACTACGGGCCATGCAAGCCAGGCGCTGGCCCACCGGCGCGCACCGGGTCGATGCCGTCGTATTGAGCATCGCCCTCATGTGCACCAAGAACTTCGATTACGAGGCCCTCACGCTCAAGGAACTGCGGGACAAGCGCGGGGTGGACTTGGACCGGGTCTCAAAGATGGATGTCATCCGGGGTCGGATGATCGTCGAATACCGGGACGGCGAGTTGGCGGTGGACGAACCGATCAAGGACTTCCACGGTGCCGCCCTCAAGGGATGCGACGAGTGCGCCGACTTCCTCGGTCGCTCGGCCGACATTTCCGTCGGCAGTGTCGGCTCCATGGACGGGTGGACCAGCGTGCTGATCCGGACCGAGCGCGGTCGGTTGGCCTTCCAGGCCGCCCGAGCCAAGCTCGACGTGCGTGGTTTGGATGACCCGGCCGCCCTTCTTCGTCTGGATGCCTTGGACAAGAAGATCGCCAACCGGACGCTGCAGCGGAAGTTTGACCCCGATGCACCGCTCTTTATTGAGTACGAAGATCATGTCCGCTCCTACGACGGCACCGACCGCCAGCCCGTCTTCATCCGGCATTGAGCGTGATCTCGCTGCCGTCGCTGCACGTCCCTGACGAGCCGACCGTCCGGGCCGAGGCCTGGCTGTCGGCCGTCCTCGAGGGTGGGGACCTCTCCGAAGTGCTGCGCGCCGAGGACGGTTTGGCGCGCTGGCTGTGGGCCCGGTGGAGCAGCCTGGAGAAGAGCGGTGTGTCATTCGACGCCTTCGCCGACATGGTGATCGCCTTCCGGCGCGAGATCTGGTTGTGGTTGGCGGGCGAGCGGACGTGGGCCCATACGTGCTCCGGCTTGCTCGGCCGTGTCGGTCGTCGGTTGGCGACGCCCGAACCTGCGGCGGGGTGACCCGGCCGGATGATCGGGATCGGATTATCGAGCTAAACGCTGTCACCGTCCGGCGTGAAGGAGTCCCGGTTCTCTCCGAGGTGAACTGGCATGTGCACGCCGGCGAACGCTGGGTGGTGTTGGGTCCCAATGGTTCGGGCAAGACCACGCTCTTGTCATTAGCCGGGGCCCGACTGTGGCCCACCGCCGGTGAGGTGCGCATTCTGGGCGCCACCCTCGGTCGAGTCGACGTCCGGACGCTGCGGCCGCGCATTGCGCTGGTGAGCGGATCGGTCACCCGCCAACTTCGGGCTGATCTCACCGCCCGCGACGTGGTGATGAGCGGGCGCTACGCCGCCCTCGAGACGTGGTGGCACCGCTACACCGACGATGACAAGGAGCGAGCAGAGTCGCTGCTCGATGTCGGAGGGGTCGGGCGCCATCGCCGACCGGCCGTTCGGCGTCATATCGGAGGGGGAGCGCCAACAGGTCCTGCTGGCCCGTGCCCTCATGGGAGCACCCGAGCTCATCCTGCTTGATGAACCGGCAGCCGGATTGGACCTGGGTGCACGTGAGCGCCTGGTCTCCCGTCTCGGTGCACTGGCGGCCGACCCCACCTGCCCCACCATTGTGCTGGTCACGCACCATTGCGAGGAGATCCCTTCCGGGTTCACCCATGCGGCGCTCGTGCGCCAAGGGGGCATTTTGGCCACGGGTCCGTTGCCCGAAATCGTGACCTCGGCCCTGGTATCGGAGTGCTTCAGCGTGTCGGTTGACGTCGGTGGTCAGGACGGACGTTGGTGGAGTCGCGCTCGAATCTGACGCGGTCGGCCCACTGAGCAGGGACGACAGAAAGCGCTTGCCGTACGCGTTCGAGCGAAGTACAACATGACCCACACGGAGAGGTGCTGACGAGGTCGGCGCTGTGCATTTCCCCAACCATCCACCATTTGGAATTCCCTGCTGATTAGGGTCTTCCACGGAGCGAAGGTAGGTCGTCGGGGAGTGACGATTGTGATCCTGTTGGTACTGGTAGTCGTACTGTGGATAGTGGTGCTGGTGCCCAGCGCGTTGCGGCGCCGTGCCGAGAATCAGGGCGCCGGGTCCATCGACCATTTCCATCATCAGCTTGAACTGTTGGAGCACGCCGGTCCCAAGTTGGTGGAGCCGGCCTACCGCCTGCACACGGCCATGCCGGGAGCGGAGTACGCACCAGCCGTGACCTCCGAGTTCTCCGATCGTCGGCCCAAACTGACCCTGGTTCGAACCATCAACGGTGAATACGGCCACGACAGCGCCGATTATGAGCGGGTCGGACAAGTGCAGTCGCCCGATCACGCCCTGAGCGCAGCCCAGACGCGGGCCGAGTTGGCCGTGTTCCGCCGGCAGGAAGCTCGCCGGCGCTGCAATTTCATTCTCCGGGTCCTCGTGGTGTCCACCCTGACCACCGGCATCATCGGCGTGTTCTCGGTGGCTCGCTTGGCCTGGATCGGCACCGGCCTCTTCGCTCTGGCTTCCCTCGCTCTGATCGGCCTCATCGGCTACGCCCGGGAACTCGAACTGCAGCGCCAACACCGTCGACCCTCGACCCGTCAGGTGTACTACGAGGACGAATTCATCGACCAAGTTTCCGGTCCAGCCGAAGCTGGCTTCCCGGGCGGCTGGGACGAAGAGTTCTACCCGGATCAAATCGCCGCCGCGCGCTAACGCCCCCAATCCCAGATGCAGGGTAAACGGCGATGAAATGGGTCCTTTGGCCCATGGGTATCCGGATCCTCGGTCCTTAGGATTAATCCCTAGAGCTTTCGATGCACGGAAGTTGGGGGATGACCGTTCCAGAGCACACTCAGAGCGAACGATCAGGCGCCGTCTACGGAGAGGCCGATCGGCCGGGAGCAGTCCCGGATATGGCGGTCCACGTATCGGGCGGTCCAAAGCCCGATCCGCGCCAGGTACCGGTTGACGTAGAGATTGTGGTGCCGGTGTACAACGAGGCACCGCTGCTGGCTGAGCGCATCCTCCGCCTTCGCCAGTTCCTCGACGAGTCGTTCCCGTTCAGAGCCCTGGTCACCATTGTCGACAACGCAAGTACTGATGCCACGTTTGCCGTCGCCAGCGAGTTGGCTGTTTCGACACCCGGCGTGGCAGCCATGCACCTGCGTCAGAAGGGTCGGGGACTCGCCCTGAGGAGCGCATGGTCGACGAGCACCGCTCCCGTGGTGGCCTACATGGACGTCGACTTGTCGACCTCGCTTACCGCGCTCCTGCCGCTGGTGGCCCCGCTCATTTCCGGCCACCGAGACGTGGCCATCGGTACGAGGCTGGCGCCCGGCGCCCGGGTCGTACGCGGACCGAAGCGTGAACTCATCTCGCGCGCCTACAACCTCACGTTGAAATTGTGCTTGCGGGGTCGGTTCAGCGACGCGCAATGCGGATTCAAGGCAATGCGCCGGGACGTTGCCCTCCAGCTCCTGCCCCTGGTGAAGGACGACGAATGGTTCTTCGACACCGAACTTCTCATCACCGCCGAACGGCTCGGACTCCGAATGAGTGAGGTCCCGGTTGACTGGATCGATGACCCAGATTCCAGGGTCAATGTGCTCCAGACGGCGATCCGTGACTTGCGAGGAGTGTGGAGAATCTCCCATGGCGAGGCGCTGAAACTCGTACGCGGTGCCGCGCCAGCCGGCTCAAGTTTTGACGAGGTTCCGGCCGATGAGTTGCTCCGATTCGCCGGCGTGGGGTTGCTGAGCACCGCGGCGTACCTCTTCCTCTTTCTGGCCGGAAGGACTGCCCTCGGACCGTTTGCCGGTAATGCGCGTCGCGCTCGCCATCTGCACACTTTTCAATACGGTGGCCCATCGAGAGCTGTCCCGGAGCCTGCCCACGCGGCTGCATCAGGGCCGAGTGGTCGCCATGGTCGTCGGATTGTTCTCGCTGAGTGCGGTCCTCACGACCGTGGCTCTCGTGTTGGCGGACCTCATTGACCCATCCTCACTGGCGCTGACCCTCACCGCGGTCACTGTGGGCAACGGGGCGGCGGCGATACTTCGCTTCGCCGTCCTGAGAAACTGGCTCTTCCATCCCACATCGCCAGGCGCCACCCACATCGAACTAGCCGGCACCTAGGTACCCGATGTCGATCTCCTTCCGAACCTCGAGCGAATCGGACCTCGAGACCATGCCGCACTCGCCCGCCAGCGCCAGCAGCTACTGAAACTGTCACTTCGAGTCCCAGCGATCCTCACCTGTGGCACGCATTGCGGCGCCCACTCTCATACTTCTTGATCTCCCGGGTGGTGGTGTTGGTTGCCGGCCTCATCACGGCATGGCGAATCCCTCGGCTGCACCTTCTCCGGGCTCTGACGGGTTGGGATGGCTTTTGGTACACGAAGATTGCCCAGCACGGCTATCCCAATCGAATTTTCGACGAGGCGGACGGAAGCCGGTGGGCCTTCTTCCCGGCCTACCCGTCGGTTGTCCGAGCCACGGTCGATCTGACCGGACTCAGCTATGCCAATGCCGAACTCGCACTTACCTTTGTGTTCGGCCTTACTTCGGTGGTGGCCATTTGGCTGGCGGTACGGAGCGTCTTCGGATCTGTCATCGCCGACCGATCGACCCTGCTGTACGTCTGCTTTCCATCGGCCTTCGTGCTCAGCATGGCGTACACCGAAGGGCTCTTTTTGACGGCCGCAGCAGCCTGTTTGTATGCGCTGTCCCGGCGCATGTGGATGACCGCGGCCGCGTTCGCCATCGTGGGCAGCCTGACCAGAAATTTTGGGGTGTTCCTCATTATTTGCGTCGTGGTGGTCGCCCTGAAGGCAGTGATGAAGGAGCCAAAACTTCGTCCCATTTTGGCCATCATCGTGTCACCACTCGGACTGCTCGCCTGGCTGGCCTATTCGTGGCACATGACGGGAACGCCGCTGGCGTTCGTCAAGGCCGAGCAGTTCTTCGGCAATGGACGCTTCAGGTTGTTCCTGACACCGTTCCTGTCGCTGGGCCGCCTATTGACGAGCCCGCATTCGTGGGGCGATTGGCAATTGGTGACGTCCAGCGTGGCCCTCCTCTTCATCGTCTTCGGGCTTGACCTCCTTTGGAGGGCCCGTGAGGGCGGAATGCACATTCCTCATCTACTGGTGGATCTTTACGATCGGCAGCGTCATCGGAGCCATGAGTCCGTGGCTCCCGAACAGTGAGCTGCGCTACACCATGGCGGCTTTCCCGCTTCTGGCCGCACTGGCCTGGAAGTTGCGACCCAAATGGACGACCTTCTTGGCGGCCATCATGTTGGGGTCTCAAGCCGTGCTCTTCTCCGCCGTGCTGGTGGGGACTCTGCACCAGACCACCACGATCATGTGGCCGTGAAGGGCAACCCCCAGGATTGACTATCCTGGTTCGCCTCCGGGGGTGTAGCTCAGCTGGCAGAGCGCTACGTTCGCAATGTAGAGGCCGAGGGTTCAAATCCCTTCACCTCCACCGGAAGGCTGGTCGGCGGTCGCTATTGCGGCTAACCACTGAGCCCACACTGTTTTGCTGCACTGAGCAGGTAGTTCGGGTCATTTCCCTCGAAACTCAATCCTCCCTGCAGTTAGGGGAGAGCTCCCTGGAAACTCTTCTCGTTTCGCCATTCCGGTCGATTAGTACGGCGTCGTAAAACTCAGGGCCGGGTTCGATTCACCCCCTCGTTCACCCACCCAGGCTTCCAGCTGGCGGCTGCATCTTGGAATCGCTGCGCAAAACTGTTCGAGGCACATAGCTTGGTAGGCGGAACACCAAATTGAGAGGCGGGGGACGTGGCGGACGATCCATTTGACGATCCAGAAATGTCGTTTACGGCGCTGGACCAGGAAGTGGCCGTCCCGACCGAACCCAAAGATTTCGTCAACTTGGTGTTGGCTGCTGACTGGGAAGCGCGTGGCCGAGTATTTCAAAGGCAACTTCATAGAAGTGGTTTGCAACCACTACCCGACCGTGGCCTGGATGTATCGGACGATGCCGGCCGACATCATTGACAGCGATCCGATGTTGGTGACCGGACGTGAAGTGTTCGGCCGCACGTACAACCTGAGTGGCGTGGTCGGTCAGCCTCTCCCTGACGAACCAGACGAATTGGATCGACTGGGCGCCAGTGATGAGGTGAGAGAAATCCTGTCGGTGGCGACCGGCCAAATCATCGCTCTTCGCCGGGAAGGTCTTTTCCAGGCCGCCATGGGAATGGTTGAAAAGGTCGATCGAATTGCTGATGTGGTGAGCCGGACGCGACCGGAACTCGTAGAAGACGTCTTGGGCACCTTTGAATTGCAGTGGGGGATTACGCGCCAGCTGGCCGGCGACCTGCAGGGCTCCGTCAAACCGCTCATCCGTTCATTTACTGCACACATGCGTCGGGCCGTTGAATTCATGGGTGCGATATCGGCGAGCCACACGTCGCTCACGTACGCCATGATGGGCCACAACCCCGAAGTCGTGTCCTGGCTGCAGCGGCGGGACAAGCTCCCCGATATCGGGGGATGGGTTGGAGCGGTGTCACACGTTCCGGCAGATGTGGCGAGGGCACTCGAAGCGCTGGACCGGCTCGACAAAGCAGCCGCCCAGGCCGCTCTCAATGAACTCGAAGCACTGCACGAACAAGAGGAGTTCTGGGCCTATGTGGCCTACGCGTTTGCCCAGTATGAACTGGCTTTCGGGCATCCGCAGGAAGGCATTTACCGTCTCGACCGACCAGGGCTCCTGAATGGCGGCGACGGCAAAGTCGGCGGTGACGGCATCTCGAATCACCTCATGGACGCGGCGGCGGTGGATCTGCACTTGGCGGCCGGCCAAGGCACCCGGGCGGAATCAGTACTCACCCGCCGAGGATCCGGCCATCCACTTTGGGTGATTGGTGCAGCCCGCCTCTCCCTCATGACGGGTGCCTATGACAGAGCGATCCTTCAGGCGGGGGATGCACTGTGGGATCCCAATTCAACGCCACGGACGCGGGCTGAACTCTCAATGATCACGTCCGCCGCCTCCTTTCTCCGTGGCGATGTACCTCGAGCGATAAAGGAACTCAGTCGTGGTGTCGCCGTCATTGAGAAGAACTGCTTGCTCCGGACATTGAAGGTGGTGCCAGGCGAGATTCTGGAGAAACTGGCTCCGCAGGTTCCTGGTTTGTCAGATCTCCTCGACATTCCCGAGGTGAAGAACGCGCGAGAGATTTTCTCGGCCCACATTGAGATCGTCTCCTTGACCGATCGGGAGACAGAGGTCCTCCGGGAGTTGATCTCAGGCAAAACCATGAAAGAGATCGCCAAAGCCCAGTACGTATCGGTCGATACGGTTCGTTCACATCGACTGAGCATGTATCGAAAGCTTGACGTGCACTCTCGGGCTGACGCAGTCGCGCGGGCACGCGAATGGGGCCTCTTGTAATTGGTAGGTAGCGGATGGGATACCCATCCGAGCATCAGGGGTCAAGTGTGAAATTAGTGGCCACCTTTTGTCACACCTTGGTGGCGCATCTGACGTTCACCCCCCTGTTCACCCCCCGTTTCACTTAACAAAATAAGCGCTACCGGCCTACATTCCAAAGTAGGTCGCGCAGCTTGTGCGTCCCCTCGCCTTGGCGGGCTTTCAAGTATCGAAGGAGTGGCGCGCTTGCGTAATCCACGAAATAGATCAGGACGATTAATTCGTCTGGCATCGAGAAGCCTTTTGGCGGTGGCGGCGCTTAGCGCGTCCGCAATCGTCGTCGGCACGGTTGGTGTCACTGCGGCATCCGCTGGCACGGGCCAAGTGATCGTCAGTCCCGCCACCCAGAATGCGCAAACCGGTGGCACCGCGACGATGATCGTCACGGTGCAGAACGTCGGAAATGTAAAGCCGTTCGTATCAGGTGAATTACGACCTCGACATCGGACCGGACTCCCCTCAAACGGGAACTTTGACGACGGACGGCAATGGACAGTTCACCTTCACCATCAATAACAATGGTGGAAGTGGCACCGACGGCGTGCTCTTTACTTGGTTCGATGCTGCGGGAACACAAATCGACGGTATAGGCACCGTGACGTGGCAACCGCCGCCGACGCCGCCCACTCCGCCGACTATCACCATTAACAGTCCACAAGATGGTGCGACGTACCTGTACGGAACGGTTCCGACCTTTTCGTACAACTGTGCGAGCACCGACGGCACGTCGATCACCGGTTGTAGCGCGGTCGACGAACCACGGCAACAATGCTCCTTCGGGGCTGCAGTTGGGTGCTTCGACAGGAGTGCTACCGGGCTTCTACAGCGCCACGGTGACCGCCACTGACAGCAACGGACTCTCGGCGACGAAGAGCATCTCCTACAGACGTCATTTCTCCGCCGACCATCACCATTACCAGTCCCCAAAATAATGCGACGTACTACTTCGGACAGGTACCGACCTTTTCGTACAACTGTGCGAGCACCGACGGCACGTCGATCACCGGTTGTAGCGCGGTCGACAACCACGGCAACAATGCTCCTTCGGGGCAGCAGTTGGGTGCTTCGACAGGTGTGAATCCGGGCTTCTACAGCGCCACGGTGACCGCCACTGACAGCAACGGACTCTCGGCGACGAAGAGCATCTCCTACAACGTCATTCCGTTGCCGCAGACGATCACCTACAACACGACGCCGCCCAACCCCACGTACTACGGCCAGACCTGGAACGTGTCCGTCAGCGGAGGTGGTTCGGGTAACCCGGTAGTCCTGTCACTCGGCACCGGAGCCGGCTCGGTCTGCTCACTGTCCGGGAGCACGGTGACATTCATCGGTATCGGTGCCTGTCAGGTCAACGCCAACCAGGCGGGAAACATCGACTAGGACGCGGCACCGACGGCGGTTGAGAACATCAATGTATTGCCGGCCAAGCTGACCGTTACGGCATCGAGCAGCACGTCGATCTACGGATCCCCGGTAGCTGCCGTGACCCCTTCGTATAACGGTTTCGTGTTCAACCAAGGTCCCAGCGTCTTCTCACACGCAGTGACGTGCATCTCGGCTGCAGTTCAGTCGAGCAATGTTGGGAACTACTCGAACAGTTGCTTCGGCGCCGTTGATCCCAACTATGCCTTCACTTACGTCAATGGGACTCAGACGATCAATCCGGCCCCATTGAACGTGACGGCAAGTAGTTCGACCATCCTGTACGGCCAGGCGATCCCGACGGTGACGCCGAGTTACAGCGGTTTCGTGTTGAATCAGACGCCCAGCGTTCTGAATCCTCAGGCCTCTTGCAGCACGACGGCTAAGGCGACCAGCGATGTGGCGGTGTACCCGAACACATGCTCGGGCGCCAAGGACCCGAACTACACGATCAGCTACGTCGCTGGAAGCACGACGATCAAGCCGGCGCCGACGACACTGTCGTCGACGCCTGCGGTCATCAGCGTGCTGCCGACCAACCCGTACCTGTTCAACCTGACCTCGGTGTTGACGTCAAATGTCACGCTCAAGGGCATTCCGAATCAGACCGTGGTGTACACGGTCGGCGGAGTTCCGTTGTGCAGTGCCGTCACCAACGCAAACGGGGTCACGACCTGCTCGGTGCTCTGCTCCGCTCCGGGCTTGCTCACCGCTCTTCAAGCGTCCATTCCGGGTTTGAACATCACCGGCATTTCATGCCAGCTGCTGCTCAGCATCCCGGCGGTGCTGGCCACCCTGCTGCACAACGGCTACCAGGACCACTTCGCTGGAAGCCTTGACTACCTGCCGACTTCAGGTGGAGCACAACTCGTTTCAGCATTTAGTGGTCTCATAAATCTGTAACGGATTGAAGTGCACTGCGTAGACGCAGTGTTGTAAGTGAAACGGGGAGGTGGCTTCAGGCCACCTCCCCGTTTCGTATTTCACCCCAGAACCGTTCATCCCGTCAAACACACAGCGGAGCCCCAGTTGATGACCAGCGCAACGGGAGAACTTCGTGAGAAGTTGGTTGGTGTCCCTCGAGCGAAGGTCGCGCACGCCCCAACAGACATCACGCCGTCCCGCCCGGCGACTCCGTCTACTCGTTGCGCTCATCGTTGTGGTGGTGGTCGTGATTCTGGTGGCCACAGGTGCTCTGAGCCGCCTCTCGACCGGTCACGGGACCTCTGCCCCCAGGGCTATTGATCCTTCGTACTTCGCTTCAGGCGCCTGCCTGAGTTACCCGCCCACAAATGGCGACCGGAATATCACCGTGTTCCTCGACGCCGGTCATGGGGGTCTCGACCCTGGGGGTATCGGAGAAACCGAGTCTGGACAGCAGGTTGAAGAGTCTCATGTCAACCTCCCGATCGAGCTCGATGCCATGGCCATCCTGCGGAGCAATGGGTTTCGAGTTGTGGTCTCGAGAACTGAGGACACGACCGTGGTCAAGCTCGGTCCGGGTGATACCGATGGTCAGTTGCTGACATTGCAGGGCTCACATGATGACGTCGTGGCCCGAGACGTGTGCGCCAATAAGGCCAAGGCAGAATCTGTTGGTCGGGATCTATATGGACGCCGGAGGCACCGCACAGAATGCAGGAAGCGTCACTACCTACGACACAGATCGTCCCTTCACCGCGGCGAATCTCAAGATCGCCAACCTTCTGCAGAACGATGCGTTGCATGCCATGAACGATCACGGGTGGAGTATCCCGGACGATGGAACGGTGTCTGATGCGACGGAAGGTTCGGACGTGGGTGACGCGGCTGATGGGGGCCTGGCCGCTGAAGCGGCCAACTACCACCACCTGTTGCTGCTCGGACCTGCATCGTCCGGGTTCTTTGCGACCCCCAGCAATATGCCTGGGGCTGTCATCGAACCCCTCTTCCTCACCGACCCGTTTGAAGGGTCCATTGCTGCCAGCGCGGCCGATCAACAGGTCATCGCCAAGGGAGTCGCCACGGCCGTTGAGGCGTACTTCGCACCGGCGACGAGTAAGAAGAGCGCGACCGGCTCCTGAGCTGACGTCAGCAACACGTGGCAGACCACTGAGGACTGCCTAGATCGGTTTACCCAGGGACAGGTCAGAAATCTTTGACGAATGCAGATATTTGAGTAATATGAAATAACTCCCAAAGAAGTAGTGCCCAGAGATCGGCACAGCAAGGAAGGCAGTTGCATGGACAAGAAGTGGTGGACCCTCGTGGTGGTGTGTGCGGCCACTTTCATGTTGTTGCTGGATGTCACCATCGTGATCGTTGCCCTACCGACTATTCAATCGGGACTGCACGCCAGCTTCAGTGACGTGCAGTGGGTCGTTGACGCCTATGCCCTGACATTGGCCTCGGTGCTGTTGACCGCCGGTTCGTTGGCTGACCGGTACGGGCGACGACTCCTCTTCACGATTGGACTCGTTGTCTTTACCCTCGGTTCGCTCTTGTGCGGCGTGGCCCAATCACCGATCATGCTGATCCTCTCTCGCAGCGCCCAAGGAATCGGCGGTGCCATCCTGTTCGCCACATCGCTGGCCCTGCTGGCTCAGACCTTCCACGGTCATGAGCGGGGTATGGCCTTCGGGATTTGGGGTGCCATTACCGGGATCGCCGTTGGCCTCGGACCGGTGCTCGGCGGAGTGATTACCACTGGCATCAATTGGCGCGGCATTTTCTTGGTCAACCTGCCCGTCGGCGTTGCCGCGCTGGCGATCACAAGGTGGAAGGTGGGCGAATCAAAGACGCCAAATGCTGCTCGTCCTGACTGGGCGGGGTTCGCGACCCTCACCGCTGGGTTGGTCAGTTTGACCTACGGCCTGATTCGGGCGGGCGAAATCTCCTGGAGTGACTCTGGCGTCATCATCTGCCTCGCGCTCGCCGCCGTGATCTTGACCGCGTTTGCACTAGTTGAGCGCCGTGCGAAGAATCCACTGTTCGACTTATCGCTCTTTCGCATCCCCACCTTCCGAGGTGGGCTGGCGGCCGCCTTTGCCATGAACGGATCGCTCTACGCAATCCTGTTGTACCTCGTTCTCTACCTGCAAGATGATCTCGGCTATTCGGCATTGGGAACAGGTCTCCGGCTGTTGGTGATGAGTGGTGTGACACTGGTCACGGCCACGATCGCTGGCCGTTTGAGTACCCACATGCCGGTGCGGTGGCTCATTGGTCCTGGGCTCCTCTTGGTTGGCGTCGGCCTTCTTGCTGATGTCCGGCCTCAATGGGGGCAGTACCTGGGTCCACCTGATTCCCGGCTTTATCATCGCCGGCGCCGGGTCTGGAATGGTCAACCCGCCACTGGCTTCAACCGCTGTCGGCGTCGTCATTCCGCAGCGTTCCGGCATGGCGTCGGGCGTCAACACCACCTTCCGTCAGATCGGTATCGCCACTGGCATTGCGGTGTACGGGTCGATATTCGCGTCCTCGCTCCACCACAAGCTTTCAAGCGCTCTGGCCGGTACACCAGCCCTTCGGCAACATCTGCCCCAAATCGTCGCTGGCGTGCAGCAGGGCAACGCGGCCCAAGCCTTCGCCAAGGTACCGAAGGCGCTCCAAGGTCAACTCGTGGCGGCGATTCACTCGAGCTTTGCCAGCACGCTGGATGTGTTGCTCATTGTCAGTGCCATCCTCGCGCTGGTCGGAGGCGCCTGTGCCGCTGCCTTCATCAGGCCCAAGGATTTCGTGGCTGCCCAACAGCCGCAACCGACGCCAGCCCCCTCAGAAGCGGCAGTCACGCCTGCTTAAGTGAGCGATGCTGATCTCATCTAGCGTGATCATCCGAATCGAGGCGAGGAGTTCGGAGACATGCAGGCGGCAGTGTTTGTCGAACCGGAGGTCATTGAGCTAGCGACGGTCGCCGACCCTACGCCCGAGAGGGGCGAAGTGGTCATAGAGGTGTCAGGCACCGGTATCTGTGGGACCGATCTCCATGTCCTCGCCGGTCATCACGGCACGCTGCCCGTCATTCCGGGTCATGAAGTGGCCGGCACGGTGGTGACGGTCGGCGGCGACGTGGTGGGTCTACAGGTCGGCGACCGGGTGGCGGTCGATCCGAACTTGCCCTGTCGTCAATGTCGAGAATGTCGTCGGGGCCGTACGAACCTCTGCGACCAGCTCGGTGCTCTCGGCATTACCAAAGCCGGCGGAGCGGCGACGTTTATGGCTGCGCCAGCCATTTGCTGCACGCTGCTGCCCGACGAGATCGACCTGCTGTCGGCCCCCCTCATTGAGCCATTGTCGTGTGCTCTTCATGGCTATGACGTGCTGAAGAACGCCATCGGCCAACGTGTCGTCATCCTTGGAGCAGGGACAATGGGATTGATGATGTTGGCGCTCGGACTCCGATCGGGAGCGACTGAGGTTGATGTGGTCGAACCAAACGACCGCCGCCGACGTATTGCCGATCAGCTTGGGTGTTCTCACAGTGGAGACTCCATTGGGGCGCTCGACCCCGACCGCGGTTGGGATGTGGTGGTTGACGCGACCGGTTCGCCTCGGGCGATTGCCGACGGATTGACGGCGGTTGCATCCGGAGGGACGTATTTGCAATTTGGCGTCACCGATCCGTCTACCCGAGTGGAGTTCTCGCCGTATGACATCTACCGCCGAGAGATCACCATCACCGGATCGATGGCGGTACTCAATTCGTTTGAGCGTGCCATGGAGCTCATGAAGGACGGCGTGATAAATCCGGACGTCTTCATAACCGACCGCTTTCCGTTGACGGCCTTTCCGAAGGCGATTGAAGCATTCAGGTCGGGAGCAGGGCTGAAGACCCAAGTTGTCATTGGCGGAGACATACCCGAAGCTCAGTCGGCATGACCCTTTCCGCCGACAAGGATGCGCTCCACGAATTGGGAGCCTTGCTTGCAACGGGCGGCACTCGGACCGATCCTGGCGTCACCGACAGCTATTCACGCGACAGCACGGATCTCCTCAACGCTGGCACACCGATGGCGGTGGTATCGCCTCGGGATGCGCAAGAGGTCTCAGCAGTACTCATTTGGGCCTCCCGCCATCGAGTCGGTGTGGTTACTCGTGGGGCCGCCACTGGAATCTCAGGCGGCGCGTTGGTTCCCGATGGCTGCATTGTCGTGAGCACGGAGAAGCTGACCACTATCCGAGAGATCAATCCCGAGGACCGACTGGCGATTGCCGAGGCCGGAGTCCTCAACGGGGACCTGAATAGAGCTGTCGCCGAGCACGGATTGATGTTTGCCCCCGATCCGTCGAGCTCACCGACGTGTTCAGTGGGTGGGAATGTCGCGACCAACGCTGGCGGACTTCGCTGCGTTCGCTATGGCGCCACCCGGGCTCATGTCTTGGGGCTCGAGGTCGTGCTGCCTGACGGGACGGTGATGCACACTGGTGGTCGAACCGTAAAGCGTTCGACCGGGTACGACCTGACGCAGCTGTTTGTCGGCTCCGAGGGGACTCTCGGCGTCGTGGTGTCAGCCACCGTCCGATTGCTCCCGCAGCCACCACCCCAACTCACCGCCTTGGCTACTTTTGATGCAGTCGAGGGGGCCGCTCGAGCCGCCGCCCGACTGACGGCTACGGGGAACCCAACCCTGGTCGAACTCATGGACCGATCCGCCGTGCACGCAATCGACAGGCATCTGAACGCCGGCCTGGCCGCGTCGGTTGGGGGCGTCCTTCTCGTCCAGGCCGACAATGTAAGTGGTGCTGGCGCCTGGTTCGAAGATGCACTGGCTGGGTCGATCGACCTCACGGTCACTGATGACGAATTCGAAGCCAACTATCTGGTGGACTTCCGACGAGCGGCCTATCCGGCAGCCCAAACTCTTGGCAAGGTCTTGGTGGAGGACGTCGCCGTGCCGGTATCACGACTACCTGAATTGATCGCCGCTATAGAGCATGTGGGCGTAAGCCACGGCATCGACATTCTCACGGTGGCCCATGCGGGCGATGGCAACGCGCACCCCTTAATGGTGGTCGGCTCAGGAGGCGATGCCGAGGAGCAGATCTGGATGGCAGCCGACGCGATCTTTACGGCCACTCAGCAGCTGGGTGGCACGATCAGCGGCGAACACGGCATCGGCCGACTGAAGCGCAAGTGGCTGTCGAGTGAAGTCGGTCCGGAAGGCGTGCAGCTGATGCACCGGATCAAGAGCGCTTTCGATCCACTCGGGATCATGAATCCCGGAAGTCTTTTGCCCTGAATGTGAGGCCTCGAAGCGTCACTTACGTGCGTCAGACGTCTGAGTTGAGCAGAGATCATGTGTCTGTAGTCTAGAAGTCGGAGAATTTCACCGCTCTTTGATCAGGATGTGGTAAATCTGGTGTGTAGGCACCGGGGAGGCAGTCGTGACGAACGGCAGCGGCACTCAACTGAGAGAAGCGCCATCGAGCGCTAGGGACGCGATCCAGGTGCCCGGCACCAAGTCGACGCTGGGTGAAAACCTCCTGTTGTGCCACGACCGAGCCAGCGGACTCTCGGCGGCCATCGCGGTTGATGACACCACCTTGGGACCTGGACTCGGCGGAGTGCGTTGGAAGTCCTACGGCTCTTTCGATGCCGCCGTTGATGAAGCGTGTCGGCTCGCCCGGGTCATGACGTTGAAGAATGCACTGGCTCATATTCCCTACGGGGGCGCCAAATCGGTGATGTTGCGACAAGGCGAGAATGGCTCGACCGAGCCAGGCCGAACCGCCCAGCTGCTGGCATTCGCCGGGTTCGTGAACCGCTTGGGCGGGGCCTACATCCCCGGAGTGGACATGGGCACCTCGGTAGCCGACCTCGCCACCATCGCATCGGCCTCACCATGGGCCAGCTGCGATCACATTGACCCATCTTCGGCCACGGCAGAAGGCGTCTACTTGGCCATTACCGCAGCGGTTCGTCAATGCTTCCATCGAGATTTGAACGGCATCAGGGTAGTGGTGCAAGGCGTCGGGCATGTGGGCGCAGCCCTCGCTGAGCACTTGGTTGAGGGCGGTGCCACGGTGATGGTCAGCGACGTTGATCCGGTTCGGGCCGCTACGGTGGCTCACCGAATTGGAGGCGACCACCATCGCTCCAGAAGTTGCGCATGCGCAACCCTGTGACGTCTTTGCTCCCTGCGGTCCGGCGCGGGTCCTGAACGCGCGGTCGATCGACGCGTTGCGCTGTGCGCTCGTCGTCGGGGCGGCCAACGACATCCTGTCTGAGCGATCGGATGCGGTGCTGCTGGCTGAGCGAGGTATCACCTACGTGCCCGACTTCGTGGCCAACGCCGGCGGCGTCATTCAGATCCATTCTGAGCGAGCCAAATGGGACGGAGAAGAATTGACGCAGGCATTGATGGGAATTGGCCACCTCACTACGCAGCTACTGCAGTCTGCCGACAATGATCACGCTCCTGCCCCTGACGGTTGCCGAGGCGCTGGCTTCGGACCGCCTGGGTCACCCCGTCACGATCCCGGACTGACTGAGCCAGTAGCGAGATTGGACAGCGGATGCGCACGGTAAAGATCAGCGACCGCTACGAACTCACTGAGGGCACGGTTCTGCTCTCCGGTATTGAAGCTATCGTCCGTCTGTTTTTGACCCAACGACGACTGGACCGTCAACGCGATCTGTCGACCGCTCTCTTCATCAGCGGGTATGAGGGGTCACCTCTCGGAGGTCTCGATCAACAACTGCTCCGGATCGCCCCATTGCTGGATGACGCCGACATCGTGTTCACGCCCGGCATCAATGAGGAACTGGCCGCCACCGCCGTCGGGGGAACTCAGCTCACCGGTGAGCTCCCGGGTCGGCGGTTCGACGGCGTCGTGGGCTTTTGGTACGGCAAAAACCCCGGTCTCGATCGGGCAGCGGACGCCATCCGCCATGCCAGCACCTCCGGAACCTCCCCACTCGGTGGGGCGGTTGCGCTGGTCGGCGACGATCCGATGTGCAAGTCGTCGACCCTTCCGAGCTCCTGCGAGCAGATGGCGAGAGCGTTGGGCACTCCAGTCTTGGCTCCTTCGTCAGTGGCCGATGTCATCACGTTGGGTCTCCACGCTGTGGCTCTATCTCGCTATGCCGGATTGTGGACCGCCCTCAAAGTGGTGGCCGACATTGCCGATGCGACGGCGACTGTTTCGTTACCGCCTCTGGCGTCCCTGGGCATACCGGCTCCGGATCAGACTCGGCTTTGGCACCCACGCACGTTGCTCGGGCCGGGCGCACTCGAAGCCGAGGAGGATTTTCTCTCCAACCGGATTCCTCGCACCTACGAATACACGGAGGTGGCGGGGCTCAACCGTGTGGTGAGTGAGCCCGTTCGACCGAGGCTCGCCATCCTTGCCTCAGGCGTGGCGTATGCCGCCACCCGTCGAGCGCTGAGCGACCTCGGCTGCACTACCCACGACCTCGATGACCTTGGCGTTCGCCTCGTAAAGATCGATCTGCCTTGGCCACTCAGTCCGTTTGCCTTGCGGGCGATGGCTGATCGGGTGGACCGGGTCGTCGTTATTGAGGATAAGGCGCCGGTGGTGGAGGAACAGCTCAAGTCCGCCCTCTACGGACAATCCCGTCAACCGCGGATCTTGGGCAAGGAAGATGAAAGTGGGATGCCGTTTATCCCGCAGCATGGCGCCGTGACCAGCGCGGTGGTGGTCAAGGCATTAGCTCACCTTTGGCGAGACGAAGCTCTGCCGGCACATGTCCGTCACGCGGTTGACCAGCACAATCACCCTGAGCCCATTCGCATCGCCTTGAACTCAGAGGACCCACCCGCTCCTCGCACCCCGTACTTTTGTTCGGGCTGTCCCCATAACATCTCGACCCGGGCTGACGACGACCAGCTGGTTGGACTGGGTATCGGATGCCACATCATGGCGGCGTTCGACGAAGAAGGCCGCGGACACAAGGTCGGCATGACCCAGATGGGTGGCGAGGGCGCGCAGTGGATTGGCATGTCACCGTTCACCGACGATCGTCACTATGCGCAGAACATTGGCGACGGAACCTTCTTCCATTCAGGATCGCTGGCCGTTCGAGCCGCCGTGGCGGCCGGTGTCACCATGACCTACAAGATCCTCTACAACGAGGCCGTGGCTATGACGGGAGGCCAGACGCCGATCGGACAAGTCGGTGTACCCGAACTCACTCATTGGCTCGCCATGGAGGGTGTCAAGCAGGTCGTGGTGACGACGCCGACGCCGAATGATTTCGAGCAAGCCGACATCCACTCGATTGCCACGGTGGTCCACCGCGACCAAATGCCCGACGCGCTACGCCGCTTGGCCGCAGTGCCGGGAGTCACGGCACTGATCCACCATGACCCCTGCGCCGCAGAGGAACGTCGCCTTCGCAATCGTGGCCAGCGGCCAGCGTTTACCGAGTCAGTCTGGATCAATAGCCGGGTGTGTGAAGGCTGCGGAGATTGCGCCGAACAATCGACATGCATGTCCCTCGTGCCCACAAAGACCGAATTTGGGTCAAAGATGTCCGTGCAGCAAGGGACATGCAATCTTGACAAGACCTGCATCAAGGGTGACTGTCCCTCCTTTGTCGTGGCCCGACACGGACGGGCTCGAGCCGAAACTGCATCCCGCTTGTTCCCGCAACCGCCGACTTCACTGTCCGAACCCCCGTCGCGACCTTGGAGCGGTTCGACGGTCATCCGAATGCCCGGCATTGGTGGCACGGGTGTCGTGTCCGCCTCCCGAATATTGCAGATGGCGGCCCACCTGGCTGGTCTCCATGCGGCCGGCATTGATCAGACCGGGCTGGCCCAGAAGGGTGGCCCGGTGACTTCCGATGTTCGGATTGCCTCCGAACCGATTGTGGGCGATGTCCATGCCAGCCGGGGCGAAGCTGATCTTCTTCTCGGATTCGATCTACTTGGGGCCGCAGGGGATGACGCCTTGGCGGTGGCGTCCTCGGATCGAACGGTGGCGGTCCTGAACATGGCCGAAGTTCCCACACCACACATGCTTCGGCACCAAGGTTCGGCGTATCCCTTGGCGGCGGGATTGCGGGCCAGGATTGCCCGGTCGACTCGGGTCGATGACATGGTGTGTATCGACGCGCAGACCATGGCGGAGCAACTGACGGGCGAGCACTTGGCGGCGAATCTCGTCCTGATGGGCGCCGCATTGCAGGCTGGACACCTTCCGGTCAGTGCCGAAGACCTGGACGAGGCGATACGGCTGAACGGGGTCGATGTGGCATCGAGTCTGGCTGCCGTTTTGTGGGGCCGGGCGGCCGTGGACGACCCGGCTGCCGTTGCCCTGGCCTTGAACGCTGAGGACATGCCCGACTCCACCGTGGCCGACACGTTGCCGACAGTGTCCGCAAGACTGAGAATCCGTGAGGACTGGCCAGAATCCCTGCGCCATGTGGTGACTCCGTCGACTGGCGGAACTTACGGACTACCAAAGTGAAAGGCTCGCCCTGCGGTATCTGTCACGGGTGGAAAGGGTGGCCGATCAAGAGCAACAGGCGACAGGTAGTTCTGCGTTTTTGATCACCGAGGCATTTGCCCGAGGTTGCTTTGCCCTGATGGCGATCAAGGATGAGTATGAGGTGGCACGTCTTCACCTTCTCCCTGAAGAGCAAGCAGCCTTCGCCCGGGCCTTTCCTGGTGCGCAGCAAGTCTTCATGTTGAAGCCACCACTCATGACTTCGTTTGGCCTGCACCGCAAAATCAAGCTGGTACACAGTGCGCGGCCATTGTTCAGGATCCTGCGGGCATCGCGCCGATTGAGGGGCACACCTTTTGATGCTTTTGGGTGGTCGGCGGACCGGCGGTCCGAACGGGGTTTTCTCGACGAGTACTTGCAGTATGTCGAGGCGGCCATGCTCCTGCTCACATCGGAGTCCATTGGTGAAGTGTTGAAGGTGGTGGATTCGGCCAATCGGGTCCACGGCTACGCCGAAGTCCGCCGAATCAGTATGGCCAAGGTTCGGGCCGAAGTAAGTGAGGATCTGAGCCTGCTGCACGGTCGATCATCCGCAAGGCAGACACTGCGGTCGGTTTCCTAGCGGCGACGCCCCAGGCGGGATCGAAGATCCTTGGGATGCCCTCCGTGCCGAATCTGCTCGAGGTAGCCCGCTGATTCCTTCTCGGTAATTTGGCCGTCGGCAACGGACTGGGCCATGTGGGCGCTGGCGTGCCTTGTACGAATCTCATTGACCACCTGATCGAACGCATCTCTACCGTCGGCCGCTCTCAGGCGAGCGGCTTCGGCGTCGGTGATGCGACCCGACGACACCATTTTGTCCAACTGCTCAAGTATCCGGGATTGATTCATTGAACGCGTTCTCCTTGGGGTACGTGGTCAGAAAAGCGATCTGGTTTTTCGGCAAAGCGGTGCGCGCAGTGATCGGAGCAGAAGAACACTTCTTGGCCCGCATGCCAGGATGTTGCCGGCGCCTCACTGGGGACAACTTGCATGCCGCATACCGGGTCCTGGGCGTAGTCGGCGACTCTCGAGAATCGGTGTCGATTTCGATACAGCCAGTACAGAAGCCCGAAGACAGGCAGGAAGATCAGGTTGAGATAGGTCGTGTAATTCCAGGAGAAATGAGTGACGGCGATCACCACCGGCCTTTTGGACGGCAGGAGGCCGGTGGCTCGAAATAGCTCCTCAGTGACGAGTGCGGCCACCGACATGCAGAGCCAGAAGACGGCCAGCATGCGCAGCATCATTCGGGTCCCGTAGTACCGCCGATATATGAGGAGGAGTGGGAACGTAATCAAGTCGGCGAAGACAAACGCGATCACGCCTCCGAAGGAAATACCACCTTGCCAAAGTGCAGCGGCGAGCGGCACGTTTCCGATACTGCAGACGAAACTCACGATGGCGATAAAGGGGCCAACGACGACGTTCTCGAATTGTGGTCCAGATGCCATGGCCGGGCCAGAACAAGGTGTGCCACCACGAATTCGGCACGACCACGGCCAGCAGTCCCGCCACGCCGTAGCCGATGATCAGTTCCTTGCGGAGCATTGTGAGGTCGGACATGGTGTAGGTGGCGGCATCAGCCCAACCGGCTCGAGTTCGCACACGTTGCCACCGTGCCGTGGGCTCGCCTGCTGATGCGAGTGTCTGTTCGCGCCGCCCTGCGGAGTCTCCCGCCCGCATCACGGACCGACCTCGTAGCCAGAAGGATCCGGAAATGGCCAGGAGCGCAATCATGATCAGGCCACCAACGAATTCGCTCAACGCGAACTGCCACCCAATGAGCGCAATCAGGACCACTCCAAGCTCGAGAACCAGATTGGTGGAGGCAAACATGAACACCGAAACCGCAATGAAATCGGCACCCTTTACAAAAAGGGATTTGGCCATGGCGGTGGCGGCGTACGAGCACGATGACGATGCCATTCCGTAACCCGCAGCGCGGGCAATGGCGGAGGGCCGATGCGTCCCCAAATTGACGCTCAATGGCTCGCCCACTTAGGAAGGCCTGGATTGCACCCGAGAGTCCAAATCCGAGGACGATCGGCCAGAGCGTTTCCCAGAACATGAAGAACGCTTCGCGAGCCGAACGTCCGATATCGACCAGGACGCCCGATGTGGCCATTGTGCTCATGGATGTATGCCAGAACTAAGAACGGACGAGTCTGCCGATGGCAGCGGATGCCTCGTTCAGCTTTGCGGTCGCTTCCTCACCGCCTTGGCGAACGGCGTCGGCCACACAATGGGCCATGTGGTCGTCGAGCAACTCGAGCGCGACTGCCTGTAGCGCCTTAGTGACGGCCGAGACCTGCTCCAGGATGTTGATGCAGTACCGGTCCTCGTCAACCATTCGTTGTATGCCCCGGACCTGGCCCTCAATGCGGCGCAGTCGCTGCTGGACGGCTTCCTTGTTGTCGATGTATCCCGGTCGCATGGCAGCTCCTTACCCTATACCCCTATGGGGTATAATAACAGGCGCTCAGTCGCACCCCACTACGGGTGGGTTGAATTAGCGGGTGACCTGGGTGTTCGGAATGAAAGACTGGCTTTGGTGCTGACGCAATCGGACATACGGAGGGTTAATTTCGGGTACTTCGTCCGCCCAGGCGAGGAAACCGATTCGGGATTGCCCAGAGTCGAACCTGTTCTCGGGTATCTCGTACGCCAGTCGTCGGGTTACTTCCTCTTCGATACTGGAATCGGCGGAGGCTACGAAGATCTTGATGCCCACTACCGACCGGTGCGCCGCCCACTTCATTCGGCCTTGGACGCATGCGGAGTGACGCTGGACGATGTGCGGTGGGCCACCAATTGCCATCTTCATTTCGATCACAGTGGTGGCAACCCGCAGCTGAAGGGTCGGCCGATATTTGTTCAACAGAGCGAGTTGGCGTGGGCCCGTGGCCGGGATGACTACACGCTTCCGGAATTGATCGACGACGACATCACCTACGAGTCGGTCAGCGGAAAGGTCGAACTCTTGCCTGATCTACACCTCGTGCCGACTCCCGGGCACGTCCAGGGTCACCAGTCCCTCATTATCCGGTGCACCGACGGGACGGTCGTTTGCGCCGGACAATCACACGACAATGCCTCACTATTTGGCTCTGACGCCCTGGCATACCAGGCTCACGTAGATGGTCTGGCTGAGCCCCTGCCTCCGGTCTCCGAATGGATGGAGACACTGCTGAGTTTTGATCCCGCCCGAGTTGTCTTCGCCCATGACCTCTCAGTGTGGGAACCGGCATCACCAGCCGCGTAAATCAATCGGCCACGAGTCGAGTACCTCGTCCTCCGCGATCAGGAACATCTGCTGGTGATAGGCCACCGTTGGGTCGACGTGGGCCGGGATCACGCGAATCCGGTCGCCGACTGCTACTGGTTCGTTCGGCACAAAGATCACGTGCTCATCGGAGCAGAAGAGGACGGTCGCATCATTGATCGATGGGTCACCGTGATCCATGCCGAGCGCCTTGAGGCCGCAATCGGCCACGGCCCAACCTTTCGACACCGAGATCACTGTGGCCAATACGAAAAGTGCCTGGCCAAAGGGCAATCCGAGCTTGCCGTAAGCGGTGTCCATCAATACGTAGGAACCCGCCTGAATTTCATTGGCCCATGTATTGAGATCGAAAGTCCCCGTACCGCCCGCCGACATGATGTCGCCCCCGACGAGGTCATGGGCGGACTGGAGCAATCCCATTGAGGTTTCGAGCTGCTCGGCCCTCGTGCCACGATCCTCTAGGCCGACAATGTGACCCTCGTACCCCATGACACCCCTCACCTCGAGCCCATGGTGACGGGACAGGTCGGCCAGACGGCCGGCGTCCTCGGGGCGGCAGCCGCAGCGAGGTAGTCCCACATTGACATCGATGAGGACTTCTGGAATACGGGCGGTCGCTGCCGCCAAGATGGTGGCCTCCGAATCGACGGCCACCGTGACTCGAGCGCCCGATCGAACGAGGGTGCCGAGGCGGGTGGCGTCGACGACTTCATTGGCCAAGAGGAGGTCATCACCCAATCCGGCTCTGGCCATACCTTCCATTTCTCCGATGGTGGCGCAGGTGAAATTGCGGTGACCAGCGGCCGCCTGCTGCGCTGCCAGTTCCGTGCATTTGTGGGCCTTGACGTGTGGTCGCAGCCTTGCTCCGGGAAGGGCTTCGCTCATGGTGGCCACGTTGTGGTCCAACACGCTGCGTTCAACCAAGAGGGCGGGCGTCGTGAGTTCAGTTGTATGCACTGATTGCAGCGTACCGACACGCCGAACTCATGAGCAGAACGTACTTCCACGGATTACCGTCCCGGATATGACCACTCCCTGGATGGATGACGCCTGCAGCCTGGTCGATGCCTTTCGAGCCAGACGACATTTCACCGCTTGAGGCCCTCGACGCCTGCATTGAGGCCATAGGGGAGTCGCCCCTGAACGCATTCAGCTTCACTGATTTCGATCGGGCGCGTGAGGCGGCGAAGTCGGCTGACATTTCCCTACCCTTCGGAGGGGTGCCGTTCGGCGTCAAGGAACTCGAGCGGGTAGAGGGTTGGCCCTATACCGAGGCGTCGATGCTCTTCAAGGACCGCGTGTCGGAGTACGACCACACGTCGCTGGAACGGCTCCGAGCTACGGGGGCCGTGTTGGCGGCGCAAACCACGGCGAGTGAATTCGGGGGGATCAATTGCACCTCGACGGAGCTGCACGGCACCACTCGCAATCCCTGGAACCAGGAGCGCACGCCAGGCGGGTCTTCCGGAGGTACGGCAGCAGCGGTCGCCGGAGGATTACTCCCGATCGCAACCGGCAGCGACGGTGGTGGATCGATTCGTGGCCCTGCCGGACTCACCGGACTGTTCGGACTCAAAGCCACTTACGGGCGCATACCCAAGGGACCATGGGCCGGGTTGCAGCCCACCACGACCGCTCTCGGCTGCCTCACTCGATCGGTTCGAGACACCGCTCGGTACTTCGACGCCTGCAATGGCTTCGATCAGCGCGACCCCTCCAGTCTGCCAACCGTCAGTGGGTGGGAAGCCGACCTCGGAACGCATGACTTGAAGGGCATGACGGTGGCCATCCTCCCTGACCTTGGTATCGCTCGCGTGCGGGGTGAAGTCAGCGACCAGGTGGTAGCCACCGCTGAACACTTGGCCGAAGTGGCGGGATTGCGGGTGGTCGACGTCATCCCGACGCTGCCGCCCCTGCGCGGACAATGGGCCATGGCAGGCCAAGTGGCGTTCGTGGCCGACTTGGGCAGTGCATATCCGGATCGGATCGATGAGCTCTCGCCGGAAATGCGAATGGGCCTGGAAGGGGCCATGCAGCGATACAACTTGGAGAAGGCGGCCTCCGTCGAGTCCTATCGACGTCAGTTGAACGAAGCGATGGCTGATCTGTTCGCCGAAGCTGACTTCGTCATGTGCTCATGCACGCCCGACGTCGCCTTCGCCGCCGAGGGACCTCCGCCATTCACGATTCCAGGCGCTGATCTCATCAATGAGATCGGGTTCTCACGCGCCATCATGAACAACGCAGCGCTCACCGCCCCATCAAATCTCAACGGAAGCCCATCAATGAGCATTCCTGCCGGCCTGGTGGACGGTCT
The DNA here is from genome assembly GCA_963730785.1 of uncultured Acidimicrobiaceae bacterium. Taxonomy (GTDB): domain Bacteria; phylum Actinomycetota; class Acidimicrobiia; order Acidimicrobiales; family RAAP-2; genus Bog-473. The sequence continues at coordinate 376,977 of CAVSTF010000015.1, read as the reverse complement.
GCCCGTTGGGCTCCAAGTACTGGCCGGCCATCATCGCGAGCAACTGCTTTTGGACCTGGCTTTGATCGCCGAACGAGAATTGAGTTGGCCAAAAGTGGCACCGGGTTCACCCCACGTTCGGTAGAGGCCGGCGCTCGCGTCGCGAAAGATACAGATTCTCTGCTAACATGTGTATCGCCCTTGAGCATTCGTTCAGGGGGGCCCGTTCGAAAATCTTGTTCGAGTAGGCCGTACATCACTCGACTGGAGTTTCGACATTTCTTCCTTCCTAGATCTTGGCGTTTCCGCGGACATAAACGCGCGGTTGCAACACATGGGCATCAAAAGCCCTCTGCCGATCCAAGCGGCCACCATTCCTCCAGCGCTCGCCGGCAAGGACATTTGCGGCAAAGCACCTACCGGTTCCGGAAAGACGCTCGCCTTCGGCATGCCGATCGTGGCCAACTTGACCCAATCTCGCCCTCGTCGGCCTCGTGCACTCATTCTGGTGCCGACCCGGGAACTGGCCTCGCAAGTGCATGCCGTGCTCGGCTCGCTCATGGGTAAGGACAGCCAGCGGATTGTTTCCATCTTCGGTGGAACGGGATACCGCGACCAGGTAAAGGCACTTCACAAGGGTGTCAACGTGGTGGTGGCCTGCCCGGGGCGCCTTGAGGACCTTATCGACCGTGGCGACATTCGCCTCGACGATGTCACCACGGTCGTGTTGGACGAAGCCGACCGCATGTCGGACATGGGATTCCTTCCGGCCGTCAAGCGACTCTTGGACCAGACCTCGTCCAACCGACAGGTGCTGCTGTTCTCCGCCACCATCGGCAAAGAGGTCGAATCAATCATTCGCAACTACCAGCACGATCCCGTGCGGGTGAACATCGAGCCGGACGAAAGCAAGAAGGCCGATGTCACGCACCACTTCTGGAAAGTCGATCGGTCCGATCGAGTGACCGTGGTGGCAAAGCTCATTGCCGAGCATGGCCAGGCGTTCGTGTTCTGCCGGACCAAGAGGGGCGCCGACCGTGTCGTGCGCCAGCTGCAAACCCATGGCGTACGCGCCGTGCCCATGCACGGTGACCGCACCCAGGGTCAGCGTGAGAAGGCACTCGAGTCATTCACCAAGGGTCGGACCGACGCACTGGTCGCCACCGACGTGGTGGCCCGTGGCATCCATGTCGACGACCTTCCCTGCGTCGTGCACTTCGACCCGCCGGGCGATCACACCGACTACGTGCACCGTTCAGGTCGCACCGGCCGGGCCGGTCGTTCAGGCAACGTCGTCTCACTCGTGACCGATGAGCAGCAGAAGGAAACGAAGGCCATCCAGCGTGCCCTCGGTATGGAACTCGGTTTTACGGCTCCATTCTCGACGCCGATGGTCGTGGCGTCAGCTCCCGAACGCCCGAAAAGCAACGGGGACCCCAAGAAGCTCCTCGGCACCGTGAAGTTCTTCAATGGCGCCCGGGGCTACGGCTTCCTGGCCCGTGACGGCGGAGACGACCTCTTCGTGCATCACACCCAGATTGAAGGTGATGAGCGTCAAGGCTTGGCGGAAGGCCTGACGGTCGAGTTCACCGTCGCCACTGGTCGCAGAGGCGAAGAAGCCCAGAACGTGCGAGTGGTCGCCGCCTAAGCGACTGGCCGCCCAGCATTGAGGCCGCCCTCGAGGGGTATCGTCTCGAGTCCCTTCAATCTGATTGCAACTATCCCTTGGCGATGGGAAAACGCAATGCCCAATCACAAACCTGGTTCTCACCTGTTTCGTGCGGCGTTCGCCGCCGGACTGCTGCTATCCGTTTTGTCGGTCGTAGTGGACGGCGGCATTTCCTCGGCTGCGTCGTCTGAGGCTCCGAACTCGGTTCTGGCCTTCGGATCAGCGGCCGGTGTCGTGGGCGACACGGCCGGTCTGGTCGGTCCGATTGCCGCCATCGCCTCGCCGTCCAGTGGCAACGGCTACTGGGTTACTTCATCCACCGGTCAAGTGACGGGCGAAGGTGACGCGGTGAATTACGGCTCACTGAGTGGAGCCTTGCAGGCACCAATCGTAGGAATGGCGTCGACACCCGATGGCAGTGGTTACTGGCTCGTGGGAAGCGATGGCGGAATCTTTACCTTCGGTGATGCGGGTTTCTTCGGCTCCACCGGAGCCATACGGCTCAATGAGCCGATTGTCGGCATGGCTGCCACCAGTGACGGACTTGGCTATTGGCTGGTGGCGTCGGACGGCGGCGTGTTCGCCTTCGGCGATGCGGGATTCTTGGGCAGCATGGGCGGCAAAACTCTGAACCAGCCGGTGGTTGGGATGTCCGCGAACCCCAGCGGAAATGGCTACTGGCTCGTTGCTGCCGACGGAGGCATTTTTAGCTTCGGCAATGCTGGCTTCTTCGGCAGCATGGGCGGAACCACCTTGGCGCAGCCGGTCGTTGGGATGACCACCAGTCCCGATGGGGCTGGCTACCGAATGGTGGCATCCGATGGCGGCATCTTTAGCTTTGGCGATGCGCCGTCCTATGGCGCGGCGTCCGGAGGACCACTCGACGCACCGGTTGTCGGCATGGCGCCTCGGCCGGGCGGTTACTGGGTGGCTTACGGAGCCACTGATCCCATCAACACCATCCTGGGGCAGGAAGAATTGCTTGCCAACTTGGGATATCTGCCCTTTACGTGGACTCATGGTGAATTCGAATGGCGCTGGGCACCACCAGCCACATTGGCCGCACAATGGGCTCCAGGGCAGAACAACGCCATGGCACGTGGGGCGATCATGGCGTTCGAGTCCGTTGTCGGGTTACCTACTGATGGTTCTGTCTCATCGGCCGAAATTGCCGCGTTGCAGGCCGCGAGCAATGACCCTTCAGGCCCGGGCTCAAATCCCAATGGCTACTCCTACGCCGTGGCCAGTGAGAGTGCACCAGAGTCCCTCATCGTTTGGCACAACGGGTCGATTGTGGAGATGACAGCGGCCAACACGGGCGGAGCCGGGACGCCCACGGCGAAGGGTACCTTCCCGGTCTATTTGCGTTTGCGCAACCAGGTGATGCGCGGCACGAATCCCAATGGCACCACCTACGCCGATCCGGTGCAGTTCGTGGCCTATTTCAATGGTGGCGATGCCCTGCACTACATGCCGAGGACTTCCTACGGCGATCCACAGAGTCTCGGCTGCGTCGAACTTCCGTTGACGGCGGCGTCGATCGTATGGCCCTATATGACCATCGGCTCGTTAGTGACGGTCGACTAGCTCCAGTAGAAGAGTACGGCTGCGCGCGGCAATGGCCAAGTAGAGACCGAATGGCATTGCTGTCTTTCGATCTGCCTCGCTGGACGGCCATCAGGGTGATGCCCACCACTGCAGTCAGTAGGTTGGCCAGCAGGAAGCCCTGAAAGAGCGCAGTGAGATTGATCCAACCCAATCCGAGACCGACGGCGGGAGCCAATCGGACGTCACCAAACGCCATCCACTTGGGATTCATTAGGTTGATGGCCAGCAGCAGCGCAAAGAGAGCGGCGCCTCCGATGCCGGCATTCATCGCCCGGTGCCAGTCGTGGTGGGCGGCCCCGACGGCAACGACACTGACCGCAACGGCCAGCGTGGTGGCATGGACCATGGTCTTGGGCAGTAGGAAGTTCGTCAGGTCGCAATAGGCCAGCTGCACCAGCCCCACCAGCATGACGAGCGGTGGAATCGCCACGACCGACCACCCCGCTCGGCCAGAATCAATCCCGGAGCGAGTCCGGAAACAAGGACGAGGGCAATCCGATGCCACTTGACCATCGACTGGGACGTGACACTCTCGGTCTCCGAACTGCGGGCAACTGCGGCCGCCAGTTCTCGCCGGGTGACCGGCAGCAGGGATGCTCCCAGCGCCAAGCCGACCAGAGTTCCTCCAATGAGTGGAATGTTCACGGTCAACCCACCAGTACGGGAGCATCACAGAGAGCACCAGTAGCCGCCACGGTCGCGTTACCGACCGATACACCGAGGCTTGGAGCACCTGGGTGAGAACTCCTCCGGTCAGAGCATTGATCACCGTAGTGATGGGACTGATGAGCCCACTTAAAAGAACGCCGAGGCCGCTGTCAGTCCGCCAGCCAATATTGATGGTGGGCGACGTCGACCCGACGGTCTGAGTGTCAGTCGGGCCAAAGGCCGGGGGCGGCGTGAAGGTCAACGTGGCCCCGAGACTCCACCGATCGAAAGGGGAGTCCGATGGGAAGATACCGAGCACGGTTACCAGCGGCTCGTTCGGCGAAGTGCTGCCCTCAGTGATGGCGTTTGTCACAGCGCCAATCTGTACTGATGTGGCCTGATCATTCCGCAAGCCGATCGCTTGAGGGTCGCTGTTCCTTGAGCGCCGGCAATGGGCAAGCGTGATCGTGACAACCGGCAGGATTCCGACCGGGAGCTTGAGCGTCAAGGTTGTGGTGAGCTGAGCGGTCGTGGCGGTTGTTCCGACCGGACCATAGCCATATTGTGGCGGCTGAATCAGACTGGTGGTCAGCTTGGCATCAGTCACATTGGGAAGGCCAATCCACGTCCCAGGTCAACTGCGCTGGTCCCATTGGCAATCTCAGCCTCGGTGGTAAGCGTCTGCAGGACGTTCACATTCGTCGCCAATGCACTTTGGGAGACAGTGCAACCGGATCCGTTGACGGTGAGGACTTTACACAGGGTGATTGTCGTCGGCGCAGATACCCCAGGCGTGAGTGTCGTGAATGCGTTGATGGCCTGAGTAAGCGTTGACGGCACGCTCTGGCCATTGGCTGTGAGCGTCGCTGCCTGAGTTGAAAGCGCCGACCCGAGGAACTGTGCGAGTTGCTTGCCCGTGATAGATGCCGGCAGCACATTGCTCGGTAGTCAGCACTCCTCCTGAAGCGGCGATCAGTTGGCTCAAAGTCACCCCGGTGGAAGCCAGTCCTTGGTATCCAACTGCAGACAGACTCACCGAACTCCCGAGTGCACCCAATAGTCCATTAAGAACTGCTGATTGTTGTGACGAGACCGTAGCCAACGAAGTCCCGATCGAGAATCCGGCGACCGGCGCAGCACTCGCCACTGCGCTCCGCTGTACTGATTTTCCAACGGCAAAGATCTTGTTGCTGTTGGTTGCCGCAATGGCTTGCACCGCCGACGCAGTTGAACAGCCAGAATGGCCGAGTTGGACAAAGGTGGTGGCACCTGTTTCACATCCAACTGTCGCAGTCAAGCTGTTTGGGGCGCTGAGGCTGAATCCGTTTCGAGCGGCGCTTTGGGTGGCTTGGTACTGGATGTATGTCTGAAGCGTGTAGCCCGACGGTACTGAAGCAGTGAGGTACTGCGCTGCGTCGAGCGCGGCCGAATCCGCCACGGACTGCGCTGACGACCTGGTGGCGACGACGTCACCGAAGTCGACGGCGAGCGCGCCCGCACCCATCATGACGGTGGACAAGAAGACTGCGGTCAAAATGAGAACAGCGCCTCGCTCATCACCAGTTCGGCGCAACTGCGTCTTACGCATAGTCACTTTCCTTCTCTCATTCATTGGTCAAAAGCACCGTGTCAGTTGCCGTGATCGTCGTGGGGGTAATTAGGTTGAGGCCAGGCAGGAGAGGAGCTAAGGGCGCGCCGCTGTAGTCGTAGGTGACAGTCTCGGTGAATGTGGGAGCGCCCGAAGAGGTAGTGCCTATGACTCCCTTGCATTGTTTGGGTGCTGAGGATGTCGGAGCCGACGAAGAGCAGCTTGTGCTGCCAAGCCATGAGAGATCTCGATTTACAGCTGCTGTGGCTGCCGTTTGCTCAGCGTCCGTTGTGGCACTTGATGAGTGCCAGATGTCATGTCGTAGTTGTAGGCCGATAGAGCGGCTCGTGCCGCATCGTCAGCGGCTGTGTTTGCCCCGTTTTTTACGGCGAACACAAGGCCGTACGAGACAATGCCGTAGAGCAACGTGACTAGGAGCACCACAACAATGGCGAACTCCACCAGCTCGGCACCACCTTCGTCGTCTCGGCGACGATGTCGTCTTTTACTCGTTGCAACCTCTGTAACACGTCGGTTCCCCTCCTCGGTATCTCAGGCCGATTGACGACTTCACGCCATCAGCCCAACCGTCCCAAGATGAGTGTGCGCCGAGGAGGGCCGGCGCGCATGGGCAATATGGCCCATTTGTGTGTTCCACAAGGGTCGATCGATGTCCAAATGGTCCAAAGGGCCTATGTACCTTTCGACCCTTCGCCCTTACTCTCGAATCATTGGCAACGGGTGGGCGACTGAGGGAACTTCCGAACGGAATGCCTTCGCAGTGCGCCTCCCAACGAGCACAAGGAAAACCACCTGGTGAGAGGCACCAGGCGGGCAGCTTGTGAAATGGGGGATATGCAGTGAAACGACAGACACTGATATCTGGTGGCCATCGGCGTCATCTTGTTCTTAGCCGGAGGCGGCATCGCATTTTCTACCGTCGTGAATGGCTCCAAGAATCATTCCGGATCAGTCACTACCGCAGCCGTCAACACGCCGGTCGTGGTGGCCAAGGCCACATCCCGGCCGGCACCACCGGGCAGACCATGGTGGCCCAAGGGTTGGTGGCCATCCAGACCATCCCGGCAGAAGCAGTACCAAACCAGTGACATCACCACACTGCAGGGATTGACAGACACAGTCCTCACTTCCAAGTTGGCCAAGGGTCAAGCCATCTCATCCACTGAACTGGCGGCGAGTACTTCCTCAATCTCACTGCCAAAGGGCGACGACGGAGTGACCATCACGGTGTCGGGCGTCAATGGCCTGGCTGGGTATCTGCAGCCTGGGAGCGAGGTGGACGTCTACGCCAACATCACGAAACTCTCGACAAGGAACAGGATCAGGGTCCTCGGCTCATCCGAACATTCGCGCTGCCGTGCACCGAGCTGGTGATGTCCAAGATTGAAGTCCTGGATGTGTCCAGCGTCGTGCCGACCCTGACCAGCAATCCCGCCGTGGCCGGTGGACGCACCATCCCCTCGTCGGTCACGCTGCTGCTGGCGGCCAATCCGACTCAGGCTCGGCTGCTGACCTTCATGGCTCAGAACGAGACTCTCTCAGTCACCCAGACCCAAAACGGAGCCGGAGCGGTTCCGGTGGGCACCTGCATCGGCACCGGCCAGACCACGGTGGCGCCATGATCTCCCGCCGGATTCTCGTCATCTCCCGTTCGCCGGCCCTGAGCCGGTCCATTCAAGCCTCGCTCGGCCCCGGGTACCAAATCGTGACCAGCACCAACGTGATCGATGTCCTGGAAGAGGTACGGGAGCAAGGACCGTTCGATGTCCTGGTCGCTGGACCTGTATTCGACAGCCATGCCGGCATGGCGCGGCTGGCGCAGTTGCGCAATGCCGGAGCTGTTCCCGCCGTCATTCTGGCTCTCGGTCCGAAGCCCAAGGCGACCATGAGTGACATCGTTCGCACTGGAGCCATCGAGCTGGTGGAGTACCCGACGAGCAAGCGGCAACTATCGACCGCACTTCAGCGGGCTTTCGAGCTGGCTGACGTGGCGCCAGTGGTGGGAACGGTCATGCCGGTCACCTCGCACAGCATGGTGGTCGAGCGCCCGCAGTTTGCCGAGGTGTTCACGGTTGCTTCCTCGAGCGGCGGGTGTGGCAAGACGTTTTACGCCACCAACTTGGCCTGTTACTTGGCTGCCCAGACGGGCCAGCGGGTTTGCCTGGTCGACCTCGACCTGCAGTTTGGCGAAGTCTCTACGGCACTGCACCTGCGGCCCCGGTTCACCATTTCCGACCTGTTGGCCCGGGAGCCTGTTGATGAGGATGACCTGGACGAGCACGTGGAGGAGTACCTCCTCGAGCACGACCTTGGTTTCTCGGTACTGGCCGCACCATTCAGTCCAGCCGAGGCCGACATGATCGCCCCCAAGGACGTCTACAAGGTCATGGCAGCGCTGCGGAAGCGGTTTGACTACATCGTGGTCGACACGCCGGCACAGCTTTCTGAGGTTGTGCTGGCCGCCTTTGACCACTCGACCAAGGTGCTCTGCATGGTCACGCTCGACCTTCCGAGCATCCGCAATATGCGGGTTTTCCTGAGCACGTTGGAGAAGCTGCGGATCAACAGCGAATCCATTGGGGTCGTCCTCAACAAGGTGGAGGACGATGTCGGAATCAAGATCCAAGACGTCCAGGACGTGCTGGACAACAAGATCGTCTCCATCCTTCCGTACTCACGAGAGGTGAGTCGTTCCATCAATAAGGGCAGGCCAGCCCTGGTTTCGGCGGCCAACTCTGAAATCGGGCAAAAGCTCAGCGCTGGCATGCATCAGTTCCTGGGAGGCGACTTCACCCCGGCACTGACCACCCCCACCTCGGCCAACGCCGGCGGTATTCGAAAGCTCATGCGATGGCATCGGACGTCTAAGACGGCCGAGCTCGAGGCGGTAACCACACAATGAATCTCACCGAAAAACTGGCGGCTGCCGACGACGGTGTTGAAGAGACCGAGCCGGTGGCTACCGGAACCGGAACTCCCAGCCCGGGCACCCAAGCCCCGCGCTCGACGCACGGCCGAGCGAACGGCAGCCAACGACGAGGCATGGTCGACATCGAAGCGCAAGGTCCAGCAAATGGTGCTGGCGGAGGTGGCGCCGGGTTCGGCCGACTTGCCTCCGGACGAGCTGCGGGCCAAGGTGCGAACCAAAGTGAACGAGATCCTCGAGCGGGAGGACATCGGCATCTCACCCATTGAGCGCCAGCGGTTCGTCGACGAAATGCTTGAAGACTCGCTCGGCTACGGCCCGATCGAGAGCTCTCCTGGCGGATGGTTCGATCTCGGAAATCATGTGCAACAGCTTCGACGAAATCTGGATTGAGCGTTCGGGTCGAATTGTTACGCAGCGAAGTGGTCTTCAACTCGGCCGAGCAGTACCGCCGCATCATTGAGCGGATGGTGGCTGCGGTGGGTCGTCGAGTCGACGAGTCCTCGCCCATGGTCGATGCCCGTCTGGCCGATGGCTCCCGAATCAACGCCATTGTGCCGCCGCTGGCTGTTCAAGGCTCCCGTCCTGACTATCCGGAAGTTCCCCGAACGGCCGATGCGGATGCAGGACCTCATCGGACTGGGTTCAGTCACCATGGACGCGGCAGTGTTCCTGGAAGCATGTGTGCGGGGCAAGATCAGCCTGGTCGTTGTGGGCGGAACGGCCACCGGTAAAACGACCATGCTCAACGTCCTTTCCGACTTCATTCCTGAGGATGAGCGGATCATCACCATTGAAGAGTCGGCCGAACTTCAGCTTCAGGGCAAGCACACGGTGACCCTCGAGTCCCGACCTTCGAACGCAGAAGGGAGCGGCGAGGTCAGAATTCGTGACCTCGTACGAAACTCCCTGCGTATGCGGCCTGATCGGATCATCGTCGGAGAATGCCGCGGTTCCGAGACGCTGGACATGCTCCAGGCCATGAATACCGGTCACCCGGGTTCGATGACCACGGTGCACGCCAATAGTCCTCGCGAGGTTCTGGCTCGTCTGGAGACCATGGTGCTGATGGGCGGCGTTGAACTGCCGCAGCGGGCCATCCGCGAGCAGATCGTGATGGCCGTTGGACTGATCGTGCAGTTGCAGCGGACTGCTGAAGGCCCTCGGGTGATCTCTTCGATCACCGAGGTCCAGGGCATGGAGGGTGACACCGTCCTCCTCCAGGACGTCTTCCACCGGGTAGGCACCGCCGAAGGTGCCGGTCGTCTCGGTCCCTACGGGTCTTCGTCCCAAAATCCTGGAGGAGTTGGGCGCCAACGGTGTCACGCGTGCCGGCGACCCTGTTTCGTTCCGAGACGGATCAGTTTGCGAATCCAGCAAGCTACGAGAGGGGAGCGATCTCGCCGACCCGCCCGCCCCGGTCGGGTGGAACCACCATCAGAAGAAATGTACGAGCTGCTCTCGCAGCGCCGACGTGACGGGAGGTGAACGGCATGATTGCACTTGCCGCGAATCAGGATACATGCAGCGCTTGGCCGCCCTGCTTGTGGGTGGCGGCTTCAGCTTGGCCGTGATCGCCGTGCTGACGCGAGTGCGCAACAAGCAGCGTTCGCTGGCCGCCATCCTGGACGACACGATGGGCGAAGCGCCCATTCCGGTTGAAGTCGTCAGCGAGGCGCCTCGCGCAAGAGATATCGGGACTTACCGTTCGTCTGGGTGCGACGTTTGGGCGCATCGATACAAGGGGCACGCTTGGAAAAGCGCCTCGAACGAGCCGGCTATCCCATTTCGGGCCGGCGAGTACCTGGTCGTCACCGTCACATTCACCCTGGTGGTGGCCCTGGCCGGTGCTTATTGTCGCTTGGTTCCCCACTGGCCGGGCTCGGCTGGAGGCGTCCTGTCGGCCGTCGATTGCCTGGAAGCTCCCGTCGATCAAGACCAAGCAGCGAGCCAAGAAGCTGCAGCAACAGCTGCCCGGACGCACTCTCGCTGATGGCAGCATCCGTTGAGGGTGGTCAGACTTTCCAGCGGGCCATCGACATGTACCGCCACGATGCACGAGCCCCGCTCTCAGAAGAGCTGAATCGGGTGATGGCCGAAGTGGCCGTCGGTTCGGATCTGGTGGTGGCACTGGAGAACATGGCCGAACGATCCGGTGTCGAATGACCTGAAGTGGGCCGTTGAAGCGGTCCGCATTCAGCAGACGACCGGTGGCCGGCTGGCTCCGATCCTGCACACACTGGCCGAATTCATGCGGATGCGTCAGGAAGTTCGGCGAGAGGTGTCAGACGCTTGTCGGCTGAAGGTCGGGTATCTGGCTACGTGCTGTTTGCCCTTCCGCTGTTCATTGCCTTCTTTGTGGCTACGACCGACCCTAGTTACCTCAAGCCGATGTACCACGGTGTCGGGTTGGTGGTCCTGATCGCAACAGCGGGACTGATGGCGTCTCGGATATTGGATCGTGCGCCGCATGGTCAACATCGACGTGTAAGGGGGAGAGACCGAAATGATTGCAGTCTGGATTGGCATTGTTTGATGATGGGCGGCGTCGGAGGCGTGGCAGTGGCAGCACGGCACTCGCACCTGCAAGGCCAGCAGTTGGACTTCATCCAATCGCTGGGCAATGAAGCTGACCTCAACGCGCTCGAAGTCGTGATACCCGATCGGGTGCAAGCGCCCCTGGTGAACCGCGTGTTCGGACCTACGGCGTTACGAATCCGGCACACCTTGTCGAGGCTGTACCCCTCGCGAGACATCGACAGAGTGCACGCTGACCTTCTCAAGGCAGGCTTGACCGGCGCTGTTCGGGCTGAGGAGTTTGTTGCACTCCAGGTGTCGAGTGTGCTGATCGGTGCGGCCATCGGATTGGTTGATCATTGCAACGGGGTTTGGCAGCGTCAAACTTGGCATTGCGCTCTTGATTCTGCTGCCCATCTTCGGCGCCGTTGGCCCCGCATTTTGGTTGCGTCGCCGGGTGTCCGGCCGCTTTGAAGAGGTCACCAAGGATCTCCCCGACGTGCTGGACCTCATGACGATTTCTGTTGCGGCTGGTCTTGGTCTTGAGCAAGCAATGCAAGTGTCGTGCTCCCATTTTGACTCTGCCGTGTGCGACGAACTCCGGCTGACACTGCGCGAGATGGAGCTTGGGTCTGTCTCGGCACGACGCGCTTGAGAACTTGAAGCTGCGCACCGACATCGATGACTTGGTCACGTTCGCAGTGGTGCTATCGCAGGCCGACGCCCTGGGATTGCCTATCGGGCGCGTGCTGCAGGCGCAGGCCGACGAAATGCGTGACAAGCGCCGTCAGCGGGCCCGTGAGCGGGCGGCCAAGGTGCCCGTCAAGATCCTCTTTCCGCTTGCCTTCTGCTTCCTACCGGCCATCATGGTCATTGTGATTGGACCGCTGGTGGGTCCGATGAAGGCCGTTCTCCACTAGTCCTGGAGGTCCGTAGGCCCATGTCTGGCGTCTCCGGTTGCAGGTTGATTGCAGACCGGTAGTAGGGCCGGTGCCAGGGCCAAAAGGCCTATTTTGTGCCCAAACAGAGGCATACACTCCCCTTGGGAACTCCGCCTGAACGGGCGGAATTGGAGGACTTTCCTTCGGCACACACCGGAGGAGGGCGAGGGGGAAACCATGGGGAATGCTGGATCGGCAATCCGTTGGAGTGCAGCGCCGTACACGGCGACCACGCAACTTCGGACGCAACCAACGTGGACGTACTACTCACAGGTGTCAGTTGCTAGTCCGGAAAGTTGGGTGATGACGGACGGGTCGATTGACGTTCGTTCGGCACACGGAACGCTCTCGAGTGACTTCCAAATTGACGCTCCTGAGCTGACGCATCGTCATTCTGTTTTGCCGAGTGGAAGCAACACTGACCATGCACCCAAGGGAGACGATAAGCCGTGGGGTCCGTGGTCACTGACGCAGCGTGAATTGGATGTCATACAGCTACTGGCCGAAGGTGCGACGAACTGCGAAATATCCGATCGACTCTTCATCAGTCAGAAGACGACTAAGAACCACTTGGCGTCCATCTTCCAGAAGCTTGACGTTACTAACCGCACTCAAGCGTTGGTGCGAGCCGTGGTCATGGGACTGGTCAGCATCGAATAACGGCCAGTCCAAATGGTCCGAAGGGCCTATGGAGTTGCTAGTTCACGAACTGAGAAAATGATTTTGGGAACATCAAGGAGCGGAAGTCAGACACCGCAACTTGATCGAGAGAGGGGAAACAAGAAATGACTGAACTGTTCATGCACGCTTACTTCGCGGTACAAGGCGCTCACAGTAGCTTGCTGCAGCGGGCTCGCAGTGAGCGTGGAGCATCGATGGTGGAGTACGCACTGCTCGTTGGCCTGATTGCCATCGTGGCAATCGTGACCGTCACCCTGCTCGGCAAGAGCATCCAGGGTCTGTTTAACACCGCCAACAACTGTGTGAACGGCGCCACTAACTGCGCCTAGTCGCTTCTTCTCCGACGAGAGATCGACGGAGTAAGGGGTAACACCACTCCGCAAGGAAATCCACCTTTCCGAGTGGGTGACGTGAGGGCTGGATCGGCCGAGTGCCGTTCCAGCCCTTCGTCGCGTCTGCGGCCCACTTCACTCGCCTAGTGGTGAGAATGGGTCCTATGACCCATGGATTGATAGCTGTTGGAGCCAGAAGATAGACGTTGACCAGTCATCCCGCGGTGGAGTTGGGATCCATTGAAAAAGGGGAAACACAAATGACCGAGATGTTTGTACGTGCATATTTTGCAGTTCGGGGAGCAAACCAGGCACTTCTGACCAAGGTTGGTCTGGAGCGCGGAGCATCAATGGTGGAGTACGCGCTCCTTGTTGGTCTGATCGCGATCGTGGCCATCGTCACCGTCACCTTGTTGGGTGGCAGCATCGCCGGCCTCTTCAACACCGCCAACAACTGTGTGAACGGCGCCACTAACTGCGCCTAGTTGCTTCTTCTCCGACGAGAGATTGACGGAGTAAGGGGTAATACCACTCCGCAAGGAAATCCACCTTTCCGAGTGGGTGACGTGAGGGCTGGATCGGCCGAGTGCCGTTCCAGCCCTTCGTCGCCCTGATGGAAGGGCGAGGCCTTTGGCCAGATGAATGGGTCTTATGACCTATGGATTCACGGCGGATGTAGCCGGAAGATGGATGAAGACTATGAGCCTTCCCGCGGTGGAGCTGGGAAATCCAAAAAAGGGGAAACACAAATGACCGAGATGTTTGTACGTGCATATTTTGCAGTTCGGGGAGCAAACCAGGCACTTCTGACCAAGGTTGGTCTGGAGCGCGGAGCATCAATGGTGGAGTACGCGCTCCTTGTTGGTCTGATCGCGATCGTGGCCATCGTCACCGTCACCTTGTTGGGTGGCAGCATCGCCGGCCTCTTCAACACCGCCAACAACTGCGTGAACAGCGCGGCGAATTGCCCCTAGCTCGAGGGTAGGGGAATACAAGATCTCCTTGAGGGAATGTTCCCCCTTCCCAAAGAGGGCGACGGAAGGACTGGATCGGGCTACCGATCCAGTCCTTCGTCGTATAGAACCCTCTGGTCCTCGCCGGTGCGTGGCCCATGATGAGGAGTATGTCTAATTGCAAGAGCTCAGGAGGCCCCAGGACCACACTTGCGGTCCAACTGATTAGCAAATCGGCTGGGCGGGAGAACGTTCAAGGTGGCTACCTGGCCGAATAAGGGACTTCTACCCTGAGAACGACCTGAATGGCTGTTAATCAGCGGTTCACATTTCGGATACGGGAATGAAATCTGTGAGGAACACAATTCACGCTGCACGGGCGGGCGACGTGCCGTACGGTGCTGGCTGTACAGCACCAATCACAGACCAATTAGACGAAGGGGAGCACGGGAGAATTCATGAGCTACCAGGCCGAATACATCTGGATCGACGGTACGGAGCCTTCGCCGCTCCTGCGCAGTAAGACCAGGATCGTCGAGGACGGCAAAGAGCCGGGCATCTGGGGATTCGACGGTTCGAGCACTAACCAGGCCGCCGGCCACGACTCGGACTGTGTGCTGCAGCCGGTCTTCGTGTGCCCGGACCCGCTGCGGGACGAGGGCGACAAGCTCGTCATGTGCGAGGTCCTCCTGACCGACTTGACGCCCCACCCGACCAACACCCGCCACAAGTGTGCGGCCATGGCCGAGAAGTACGCCGACCAGGAGCCGGTGTTCGGCATTGAGCAGGAATACACCTTCTTCCAGTACGGCCGTCCGTTGGGCTGGCCCGAGGCTGGGTTCCCGGCTCCCCAAGGTCCGTACTACTGCGGCGTCGGCGGCGACAAGATGCCGGGCCGCGAAATCGTGGAGCGCCACACCGTGGCCTGCATGAAGGCGGGACTGGGCATTGAAGGGCACCAACGCCGAAGTGATGATGGGCCAGTGGGAGTTCCAGATCGGTGTGCTGCCCCCGCCCCTGATCGGCGACCACCTTTGGGTGGCCCGCTGGCTGCTCTTCCGCATCGCCGAGGACTTCGACACCTACGCCACCCTGGAAGCCAAGCCGGTGCTGGGTGACTGGAACGGAGCCGGTGCCCACACCAACTTCTCCACCAAGGCCATGCGTGAGGACGGCGGATGGGATGCCATCATCGCCGGCTGCGAGGCCATTGGGACCCGGGTCGAAGAGCACGTGGCCAACTACGGCGTCGGCATCGAGCAGCGGCTGACCGGTGCGCACGAGACGGCGCACTACACCAAGTTCAGCTACGGCACTTCGGACCGCGGTGCTTCCATCCGTATTCCGTGGGCCACGGCCAAGGCCAAGAAGGGTTGGCTGGAGGACCGTCGTCCGAACGCCAACATGGACCCCTACGTCGTGGCCGGCCTCATGGTCGAGACGGTATGTGGAGCAGCTGCCGGCGATCGGTAGAACAACGAAGCGTTGCGTGTGCGCCGCCGGTGCCCGGAGAAATCCGGCGCCGGCGGTGTCGCGTTATTCGGAGGTTGGCGGGACCGGCTGATCGGACGGGGCACGGGCGGCCATGGCCGATTCGCCTGGTCGGGCCAGCGGGCCGTGGAGCAGTGCGGCCGCTGTATCGCCCTCAAGGAAGTTCCGACCATCGCTGTCCGCCATCTCGTCCATGCCGATGGGACCCTCGGGTCGACCGGCGAGGAACTGCTGGATGATCGGGTTCTCGGTGGCCAGCATGTCGGCCTTGCTGGCGAACTTCACCAGGTTGGAGCGGAACAGCACGCCCATGTAGTCGGCCGTTCGCATGACCGACTGGATGTTGTGGGTGATGATGAAGAAGGTGGCGCCAGTCTCCTTCTGGGCCGTGACCACCAGTTCGTCGAGGTAGGCCACCCGGACCGGGTCCAACCCGGAGTCGGGCTCGTCGAAGAGGACGATCTCGGGCTCGGTCACCATGGCCCGGGCCAGGCCGGCCCGCTTCTTCATGCCGCCGGATACCTCGCCCGGCAGCTTCTTGAGGTGGTCCATGAGGCCGACCAGCTCGGCATTGCGATGCACCAGCTCGCGGATCTCCGCCTCGTTCTTGCGGGTGTGCTCACGCAGCGGGAAGGCGATGTTGTCGTAGAGGTTCATGGAGCCGAAGAGCGCCCCGTCCTGGAACAGCACGCCGAACTTCTTGCGCACTTCGTACAGTCGCTTCTCGCGCAGGCCGACGATCTGGTCACCGTCCACCCAGATCTCCCCCGTTCCGGGCACCAGCAGGCCCAGGATGTTCTTGAGCAGGACGGACTTACCGGTTCCTGACGGGCCCAGGATGGCCGTGATCCGGCCCTTGGGGACGTCGAAGGTGATGTCTTCGAGGACGGTGTGCGAGCCGAATGACTTGGTGACCCCACGAAGCGAGATGATGGGTTCGCCCGGGAGCGATCCATGGCTGAGCCGTGAGTGGTGCCCTGGGGATCAGTATCCATGCGTTAAGAAACTACGCCCATCCACGGGCGTGTGCTCACGCCTAGCTCTGGCCGAGAAGCGAGTTCAGGTGACGGTGTTGGTGAGCCCACCCAGGAGGCTCGGCGTTGTCGTGGTGGTGGTCGACGTTGACGTCGTACCGGCTGGCGTGGTCGATGTGGTGGTCGGTGCCAGCCCAATGACCGAAAGTACGCTGCCCAAGCCCAGGTTGGAGGCCAGGTTGTCGACGTCGATGATGAGCCCATTGGCGACGGTGGTGAGTCCACCGGTCACCGGTGCGAGGCCCGACGGCAAAGGCAGCTTGATTCACCGTGTCCGGCGCTTGGTCTAGACCGCCGTTGGAGACGGACTTCGTTGGCGCCTGCTTGGCGGTGGAGTAAGAGACCCTGAGTCGGGCGCTTGGTGGCTCCAGGTGCGACCGAGGCTCCGTTTGACGAGTCCTTGCTGGTGGTCGGCGGACCGTCGGACATCGGCCAGGTCGAGGCGCTGCTCGTGGTGGCGGCCGGCGCTGACAGATTGGGTCGGGATCGGGCAGGCCAGGGTCGGCCAGGCCGGACTCGGCAGGAGCCGAAATAGCGCTCTCTGGGCCGGGGTGGACCGGACGAGAGGGCATGAGGGGTGATGATGGCGGCGGCCACGGCGGCCGACGTCACGGCCACACCGGCCAAGGCGTTGCGCAGCCCGCCCGATCCCATGCCGCTGCTCTGCAGTTCGGCGGACCGGTGGCCCACCCGCAGGACGCCGCGGCGGACGAAGGCGCCCGTACCGACCAGGAAGCCGGCCAGTGCGCCCTTCGATCTCGGACAGCACGGTGAACTCGCGCTTGAGGGCCTGCCGGGCCCGCCACAGCAGGGTCTCGATGGTGCCGATCTCCACGCCTTCGTGGTCGGCGATCTGCTGGTAGGTCCATCCGGAGCCTTCCCGCATGGCCAGCACGTGACGGTGACGGACCGACAGGCGGTCGAGGGCCCGGTTGACCAGCTCGCCGTCGACGGCGGCCAGAATCAGTTCGTCAGAGGTTTCGGCGCACGCTGACGCCCACCGGGTGCTGGGTACTGAGTTCGAGGTCGTCGGTCGGGGTGCTCCGCGAGCGTCGGCGCAGCATGTCGGTGCAGATGTTGCCGGCGATGACGGTCAGCCAGGGGTAGAAGCGCCGCTCGCCGGCGAACCGGGGGAGGGCCTTCCAGGCTCGGGCGAAGGCTTCCTGGGCCGCGTCCTCGGCTTCGTGGCGGTCATTCAGGCGGCGCAGGCAGAAGCGGAGCAAGACGTTCGTAGTAGCGGGCGTAGAGGTTGCCGAAGGCAGCTGAGTCGCCGGCCTGGCATCGTTCAACGAGCGCGCGGTCGCGATCCAGGTCGACGTCGTCGCACAGGCTTGTGAACTCCTCTTGGCGTAGAGCCACGTTCCGTCCCTCCCCCTCCAGCCACGTTGCTGAAGGGAACTTCCCCATTATGCCCTGAATTCAGCCCGTTTCGGAAGGCCAAATTTGCTATCCCTCCGGAGAGCTAAACGCTCGTTTCGGGAACATCTCACACTATTTCTTAAATTCTTTCCGAATTGGTGAAACTTCCCAAAGGGCAACCAAGCTGCTCCCGTTCTGCAATGAGATTCACAGGTTTCGGCCGAAATTGGCCTGTAGCACTACGTCCGCCTCAGTCACGATACGGTTGCGCCCCACCGCAAGGTGACATTGAACGTGCCGTTGTGCTTTTTGGCCAGGCAAAGGGGTGCGAAGGCGCAGTACCTTCTCCCTGAGGCCGGTCGGAGCCTCATGAAGGGGGGCGATGCGTGGCAGATTCTGGCGACAGCTCCCCAGCCACACCGGTGAGCGGCTCACCGCACGGACACGCATGCCGCTCAGCCGCGATGAGATTGCCCGGCGCTTGGGCTCGCCGAGCGGCCGCACCGCCACGCTAGGGGCCGTGGGCCGTCCCAGTCAAGTCCCAGAAGGACGACGGCAAGATCGCCACCGCCGTGCGCGAGACGGGCAACATGTTCGCCACCGCCCTGGAGGCGCTACGCCAGGCTTCATCAAGGGCGTGCCGGTCACCGAGTTCTTCGACCAGTGCTGGTTCCTGGCCCGGGTCACCACCCTGCCGCTGATCCTCCTTTCCATCCCCTTCGGCATGGTCATCGCGCTCGAGGTCGGGTCGCTGCTGCAGCAGATCGGCGCCCAGTCCCAGCTGGGCGCCGCCATGGTGCTGGCCGTGGTCCGCGAGCAGGCGCCGGTCGCCACGGCCCTCCTGATTGCCGGGGCCGGTGGTTCGGCCATGTGCGCCGACTTGGGCTCTCGCCGCATCCGGGACGAAATCTCGGCCATGGAGGTCATGGGCGTCAACCCGCTGCACCGCCTGGTCCTGCCGCGGCTGCTGGCCGCCACGCTGGTGGCCATCCTGCTCGATGCCGTGGTCAGCGTCGCCGGCATCGCCGGTGGCCTGTGGTTCGGCACCCACGCCATCCACATCACCGCCAGCAGCTTCTTCGCCACCTTCGGCGAGCTGAGTCAGCTGGCCGACCTGGCCATTGCGCTGTTCAAGGCCGGCATCTTCGGCTTCATCGCCGCCATGGTCGCCTGTTACAAGGGCCTCTATTGCAAGAGCGGCCCCAAGGGCGTGGGCGACGCCGTGAACCAGGCCGTCGTCATCACCTTCATCCTGTCGTTCTTCGTCAACTTCCTCCTGACCGTCTTCTACTTCAACTTCATCCCGCAGAAGGGCATCTGAGGTGGCCATCGACACACCGGTCCGGCCTGAAGGCGAGTCGACCAACGAGTCGCGCGACTCGCTCGCAGAGCGGAGTGGCCGAGCGTCGGCAAGACGGCGGTCGGCTCGGGCAACGCCGTCCTGAACGTCTTCGAGGACTTCTACATCCAGCTGAAGTTCTACGTGCGCATCCTGCGGGCCCTGCCGCGGGCCCTGCGCTACCCGCGCGAGATCCTCGTCCTCATGTCGGACATCACGCTTGGGCTCGGGCGCGCTGATCGTCGGTGGCGGCATGTTCTTCGTGGTCGTCTCCATCTCCTTCTTCACCGGGACCGAGGTCGGGCTGGAGGGTTCAACGGCCTGCAGCAGATCGGGGCCGAAGCCTTCACCGGCGTCATCACCGCCTTGGCCAACACCCGGGAGATCACTCCGCTGGTGGCCGGTGTGGCCCTGGCCGCGCAGGTGGGAGCCGGGTTTCACGGCGCAGCTCGGCGCCATGCGCATTTCCGATGAGATCGACGCCCTTGAGGTCATGGGCGTCAACAGCGTGGTCTACCTGGTGGCCACCCGGGTCTGGGCCGCCCTGATCACCATGATCCCGCTCTACCTGGCCGCCCTGTTCGCCAGCTACCTGGCCTCCGAGCTGGTGGTGACCAAGTTCTTCGGGCTGTCGCCCGGGCACCTACCAGCACTACTTCCGGCTCTACCTGCCGCCGATCGACATCTTCTACTCGTTCCTCAAGGCGATGATCTTCGCCGTGCTCGTCACCTTCGTGCACTGCTACTACGGCTACAACGCCACCGGCGGCCCGGCCGGGGTGGGTGTGGCCGCCGGACGGGCCATCCGGCTCTCCATCATCCTGGTCGTCGTCGTCAACCTCTTCATGTCGCTGATCCTCTTCGGTGGCGTCAACGCCTCGGCCAGGTTGGTCGGATGAGACGACTTCGTCGGGTCGGCATCAGCCTGTTCGTGCTGGTCGTCCTGGTCGCTGGCACCATCACGCTGATACGCACCGCCAATGGCGACTATTCCGGGGACTACGCGCTCACCGGCATGTTCCCCAAGGCCGGCGAAGGGCTGCACCCGGGTTCCAGCGTGGTCTTCCGCGGCGTCCAGGTGGGTCGCGTGTCGGACATCGCCCTGAAGGACAACGAGGCACAGGTCAAAGTCCTCATGCAGCCGAACTTCAAGGTGCCGGCATCAGCGACCGCCACCATCGAGCCGGTCAACCTCTTCGGCGCCGAACAGGTCTCGATCAGCACGCCGGACCACAATTCGGAAGCTGGACCGTATCTGCCCCGTAACGGCACGTTCGCCCACGCCGCCACCAGCGACGAGCTGGGCGATCTGTTCGCCGCGGCCACGCCGCTGCTGCAGAAGATCAACACCCGGGCGCTCTCCACCGTGCTGGGCGAGTTGGGCCAGGCCAGCCAGGGCGAAGGGCCCCAACATCGCCGCCTCCATCACGGCCGGCACGCAGCTGGCCGGCCTGCTGAACTCCACGCTGAACTCGCAGCTGCAACGCGCTGGATTCGTTCGCCCAGTTCGCTCAGGCCGTCGCCCCCGACGCTCGCATCGTTGAACAGCTTGAATGCGGAGGTCAATGCCGGGCTGCCCACGTTCAATGCCGAGGAGGCGAACTACGAGAAGTTGCTGAACACGCTGATCCCGTTCGCCAACGACCTGGCGTCGCTGCTGGCCACGTACCACCCCGACATCGCCACCATCCTCACGGCGGGGGACAACGTGTCACGGGTGCTGCTGGCCCAGCAGGACAACATCGGCCAGGTGGTCCAAGGCGCGTACCACTACTTCGTGAAGATCGCCGAGGGTGCGGCGAGCCTGACCAAGCTGCCCGATGGCAGCACCTACGTGTACTTCAATACCTTCATCCTCTTCAGCGACGTGAACTCGTTGGTCTGCAGCCTGATCGCCCCGACGCGCCGGCCTGTCGTTCCTGGAACCGATACAGCAGGCGCTGGCCGGAGCGGGCACCGCGTTCAACTGCTCGACTGAAATGTCCCAGTTCGACAGATGTGCAGAACAACAAGGCCCCTGGTCTCCCGGCCGCTCCGACGGCGAGCGCCACCGCGGCGGCACAATCGGCGGCGACCGAGGCCTACGGCTTGGCGGGCCAACCCGACACCTCGAAGCCGGTCGGTATCAGTTCCTACCTTCAGGAACTTTTGGGTGGCGGGTCATGAGGTTCCTCCGCCACCTTCCTTCCTCGGCCTTGAAGTTCGCCTTCTTCGCCCTGATCTGCATTGTCCTGTTGGTCGGCCTGGCCGTGAAGATCGGCAACGTCTCGCTCTTCAGCAATCGCTACGCCCTCAGCGCACAGCTGACGGATGTGACCGGGCTGGCGACCGGTGATCCGGTCAACATCGCCGGAGTTCCGATTGGGCAGGTGAGCGGCATCAATGTGCAGCACGGCCATGCCCTCATCAAGTATGAGCATCAACAACACGGTGAAACTGCACCAGTCGACCGACGTCGGCATGCGCTGGCAGAACCTCATCGGCCAGAAGGAAATCGAGTTGTTCCCGGACAAGTCCGGCTCGGTGCTCAAGCCGGGCGCCACCATCCCGCTCAGCCACGATGTGACCGACGCCAGCATCGACACGTTCTTGAACACCCTGGGTCCGCTGCTGACCTCCATCAATCCGCACGAGGCCAACGAGTTCGTGGAGAACGTGTCCGGAGCGTTCGAGGGCGACACGGCCCAGATCAACCAGCTGATCAACAGTGGCGCCATCGTGTCGACCACGGTCCAACAACTTGATTCGCAAGTTGGATCGGTCATCGGCAACCTGAACCAGGTGCTGACCGCGTTGGCCTCCCGGAGCGGCGACATCGATTCGCTGGTGACCAACCTGCAGACGGTGTCCTCATCGTTGGCAGCCAAGAACACGCTGCTCGACACCGTGGTGGGCAACCTCTCGAACGTGGCCACCGACCTGGCCAACCTCATCGGATCCAACCATCAGACCATCACCAGCACCATTGACAACCTGCAGACGGTGGCGTCGGATATTCAGGACCATCAGCAGGAATTGGCTCAAGGACTGCAGACGCTCGGTTCCGGCCTGGCTCCCTACATCCAGATCTCCCAGTGGGGGCAGTGGTTCGCCGTGCAGACCATCTATACCTGCCTGGCCAACCAGACCGTCTGCACCTATTACCAGCCCTCCAACCCGCCTGCCGGGTCTGGCCCTGGAGGTGGATCTCCGCTTCCCGGTGCCCTGTCCAGCATCACCACCCCCGGATTGCCTGCACCGTCGACCACCAAGAACAGCCAGTCATCCGTGGCTGACTCGAGCATTCCGGCGCTGTTGAATGCCGTCGGTGGGCAGGGGTCCGCCAGCACCGCGACGAAGGGCAGCTCGAAGTGAAGGCCTTTACCGAGCGCAAGCCCAAGGTGGTCGGCATCATCGCGGTGTCGGTCATGGTCGCCTTTATTCTGGCCATCCTTTTTCTCAACAAGAGCTTCTTTACCTCCGGGTACAAAGTGACCGCGCAGTTCCCCGACGCGGCCGGCATCGCCAAGGGCACCGACGTCATGGTGGCTGGGGTCAAAGTCGGTTCGGTCACCTCGGTGAAGTTGCACGGCAACAAGGTCGACGCGGTCCTTTCGGTGAACAACTCGGTGCAGCTGCCCCATGAGACGGCGGCGGATGTCGAGGTCGAGACGCTGTTGGGAGTGGTCGACGTCACCCTCAAGCCCATCAGCGGGTGGTCGGACCCACTTCGGGGCGGGGCGTTCATCACCAATACGACCGTGCCGACCGAGCTCTACCAGCTGCAGAACAACGCCGAGAAGCTGTTGTCGAAAAGCAATGCCAAGGCGCTGAACAACCTGGTCGAGTCGCTGGCCACCATCACCAAGGGAAAGCAGACCCAGGTGGCCCAGATCATCGCCGGGCTTGGCGCGCTGACGCAGACGGTGAATTCACGAAGTGGCCAGGTCTCCCAATTGATCGACTCGGCCAATACCTTGTCGAACTCCCTGGCCGCGCGTGATCAGCAACTGGTCTCCATCGTCAACAACCTGGACACGGTGTCGACTGGTCTGGCTGCCCACAGCGCCGACCTTTCGAACCTGATCACCAACGTCGACCAGATGGCCACTCAGACCAACAGCCTCGTCTCGCAGGACTCGCCGGCCCTCAACGCGTTGTTGGCCAGCCTGCACACCGACCTCACGGTGGTGGGTCAACACCAGGACGACCTGGCCGAGGGTGTCAGCTATCTCGCGGGGGCCCTCAAAGGGTTCCAATCGATTGCCTACGCCGGGGACCAGAAAGTGAACTGGGCCAACATCTTCGTCAACCTCACCGCGGCCACGCCGGCGTACGGCGTGATTGGTCCTTGCGGCACCTTGGACCAGGTCTTGGACGAGGTGCTCGGACCTGATCCGTTGTCGTGTGCCGATCAAACCGGTCCGTTGCCCGGCGAGGGATCGAATCCGTCGTCCGCTGCGGCCTCGGCGAGCAACGGCGCGCAATCGAACCACGTCGGCTGACGGTCCGAACTCCGGCGCCGGTGCGCTCTCCGAGCTGCTGAATCCACTCTTGGCGACGAAGAAGTGATCGACTCCCTGCGCACCATGGCCCGATCGGCGATCTTCCGGATCGGTCTGTCCCTGGTGGTACTGGCCGCCGTCGTGGTCGTGGCCATTGAAGTCACGTCGGGTCCGTCGACGTACCCGTTGAAAGCCGTATACAGCAGCGCTCCCGGCCTCTTCCCGGGTGCCAGCGTCGACGTGTTGGGTGTGAAGGTGGGCTCGGTCGATTCAGTCAAGAACGTGGGGGACACGGTGGCCGTTGGTTTCCGCGTCGACCAAGGCACCAAAATCCCGGCCAAGGCGATCGCTTCCTTAGTGGCGCCGCAGCTACTGGGCGAACCAGACGTTGACCTCAATCCCGGCTACACCGGCGGGCCCACGCTTCCGGCGGGATCGACCATCCCCTTGTCCCGAACCACGGTGCCGATCTCAACCGACGAAGTCCTCAAGCAGGTGCAACGCACGCTCAACGCGATCAATCCTCACGCGGTCGGGAACCTTGTCTCCAATCTGGCCCAGGACCTCGATGGTCAGGGAGCGTCATTGAACAAGTTGATCAAGAACGCGGCCGGGACGATCCAGCTATTGGCCAACAAGGGCGACGACTTGGGCCAGCTCAATGGCACCCTGGCCCAGTTGACCGGCACCCTGGACGATGACACTTCACAGATTGAACACCTGGTGGCGGAATACGACACCGTCTCGGGTGTCATCGCCCAGCATTCGGGACAACTCAATGACGCCCTGACCCAACTCACCGGAGCCAGCTCGGCCTTGGTGGGTGTGCTGACCCCCAACCTGCTTCCCCTGGAAGCGGATGTTGGCACCGTGACCACCATCGGCCGCACACTGGACCGCAATCTCAGCTCGGTCGACGAAATTCTGCAGCAGGGCAACAGCCTCTTCCAGGGTGCTGCCCGGGCCTACGACCCGAACTACAACTGGCTTGACCTGAACCTGGCCGCGGCACCAGGGGTAACCGGTGCCTATGTTTCCGGACTCCTTCGGGACCGTCTCGCCGGCATTTGTCGGCGCATCGTGTCGAATCATTCGACTGGCCTCACCTCAACCGAGTTGAGCACGCTCAATTTGTGCGGCAATCCGGCTTCAGGCTTCTTCGACGGCCTTTTGAACCAGATCCCGACCATCCTCAACACGTTGACCACCGGTACGGCGTCCGACACCGGTTCGGCACTGCTCCAGACCGGTCTGAATCAGATTCTCAATATCGAGGCCGGATCCGGGGGAGCGGCGAACAGCAATCCCAGTGCTCCGAACCCTCCGGCGACGGCAACGACGACAACGACCACCACGCCGACCACAACGCCCTCGAACGCGGCGACCTGCAATCTGGTGACCGAGTTGCTCGGCTGCAAGCCCAGCTCGACGAGTTCGAACTCGTCGAGTTCGGTACTGGGCGGACTTCTCTCGAAGACGGTGAGTGGCAGTAACAAGACCCCGACCGCATCCGTGGTCTCCAACAAGGTATCGACGTTGACCTTGAACGCACCGGGGGCCAAGCTGCTGCCCCCGATGCCGGGCGCACATCATGCGCACGCCCACCACCGGGGCCTCGTGGCCCAATGGATGCACGATGTCCGGAGCTGGTTGTGAGGGTTCGTCGCGCCATGTTGGCGCCAGTCGCCTTGTTGCTGATGGTCGGCCTGGCCAGTTGCGGCGGGTCCGGTGCGCCGAAGCGAACCGCCACCGCGGTGTTCACCAACATCGGCGACCTGGCGAACGGAGCCCAGGTGCAGTTGGCCGGCGTGCCGGTGGGTGCCGTCAGCGCCATCGGTCTCGATGGTGATCGGGCCCGCATCACGCTCACCCTGAACTCCGGCGTACGGATCCCGGCCAACGTCAGCGCGTCCATCGCCCGCACCACCATTCTGGGCGACCAGTACGTCGAGCTCACCGTGCCCAAGAGCGACACGGGTGCCGCCAGTAGCCAGGAACCTCAGCTGGCCAGCGGCGCGGTGATTCACCACACCTCCCTGGTGCCCGATGTCGAGCAATTCGTCCAGGCCGGCTCGGACGTATTCGGTGCCATTTCCACGACACAGCTGGAGCAGATCATTCAGGCCGGAGGGGAGGGCTTCACCGGTCAAGAGGCCTCGTTGAAAGCGTTCCTGACCGACCTGTCGACCGTGACCAACGGTTATGCCCAGCACACCAGCCAAATCACGCAGGCCGTCAACGGTCTCAATCAGATTTCGGCCACCCTGGCCCCGTCGAGCACGAGCAATGCCGACGCCCTCACCACCTTGTCGAAGACGGTGGCGATCCTGGCCCAGAACTCGAACCAGTTCGAATCGTTGCTGCAATCGCTCAACAATCTTTCGGTGCAGGGTCGCAGCATCCTCGAGAATTACTACCCGCAGATCGTGACGCAACTGCAGGCGCTGGAGGCCGTCACCGGGCAGGTCAGCCAACATCAATCGGATCTGGCCGGCCTGCTGCAGGAAATTCCGATCGCCAATACCGAGCTTCCATCGGGCGTGCGGAATGGCTACGTACAGCTGTACGAGAACATCATCGTCTGCGGCATTCCCGCCGGCGGAGAGGATGACAGCTCAGCTTGCATTCTCCTGCGCCAAGAACGGGAGTGGGTCATGATCAACCGCCGCCTGATCATCAACCTGGTCGCCTTCTTTGTCGTCAGCTTCGCCCTGGTCATTTACGGAGTGGTCAACCTGCTGGGCAATCCGCTGCAAAGCAACACCATTTTGACCACCCAATTCCCGGATGCATCCGGCCTGTATCCGAACTTCGTGGTTGAACTGAACGGAGTGCCGGTTGGCTCGGTGGCCTCAACGTCGTTGACGGCCAAAGGCACCAAGGTGAAGATGTCGATCAACCCGGGCATTTCGGTGCCGAACGATGTCCGGTCCTCGGTGCAGATTGCCAACGACCTCGGTGAACAAGTGGTCAACCTGGTGCCGCAGCATGGCGGATCGGCTCCGTCGCTTCATTCGGGTGCCGATGTGCCGGCCGATCCTGACCAAGTGCCGGCCGATGTCGGCGCGGTGGTTGCCTCGGCCACCAAGTTCTTGCAGGCCATACCGGCCGGAAGGCTCAACCAGCTGATCAGCGAACTGGCCTCGTCACTGCAAGGACGATCGGGTGACCTCAGAACCTTGATTACGGCCGGGACCACATTTTCCAAGGAGTTCGTGGGCTACCAGAAGCAGTTCACCGAGCTCTTGGCCAACGCCCCTCCCGCCCTCAATGCCATCACCTCGGTGTCGCCCGAACTGAAGCAGGATCTGGCCAACACGGCTGCGCTGGTGCAGGTGCTGGTCGATCAGAAGAACAACCTCCCTTCGCTCTTCAATGAGGCATCGTCGGCCTTCGGGGATGTGAATTCGTTGGTCACCACCCAGGAATCGAACCTGGGCTGCGTCCTCCACGACGCGGCCAACATCATCGGCAACATTGCCCAACCGACGAACCTGACCAACCTTTCCCAGGGCTTGGCCTACAACACCTACTTCTTCGGTGCGGTTGACCACATTGCCGTCGTCGGCACGGCCAAGCCTGTGATCGCCGGTCAACCATCGACGCAGCAGACCTTCCTGCGCACCCGTCTCATCATCCCTCCGGTGTTGTCGCCCGCGGCATCGTCCTACGCCACGGCCAACTCGGTGCCGAACGTGCTGCCCGGAGCCGGTTGCAACACCGTGTATGGCGCAGGCGTCGCACCGGCCACGCAAGCCGGCTTCGTCCCGGCCACCGGAAGTCAGGTTGTCGCCCCGTCGGCCGCCGACGCGAATGTCGAGCTCCACGGCGCCACCACGACGCCGTCCACCAGCACGGTCTTTCAGACCTCGGGCCAGAGTGACTGGACGCTGGTGGCCCTCGGCGGCCTGTTGGTCCCGGTCCTGCTCCTACTGTGGGGCGCTCGGCCATCGAGGCGCCGGACGAGGCGACGGGCGTAGGTGGCGTAAGCCAGCCGGTCGGCCGCGCGAGAATCGCGGGTCGGCGAACCGGGTCGAGGATGCCCCATCCCGACCATCGAATACAGATCGACGAATGGAGTTGGCCATGGACAGCGGCGTGAAAGTAGTTGGTGCCGCGCCAACAGACGCACCTGACTCGGGCTCCGAGGCCAAGGCCGCCCGTCACGCTTCGCCGGCCCCGGCCGCCAGTCGTCGTGATGCTCATGGTGGCCGTGCTCGGAGTGATCGGCACGTTGGTCTTCGGGGGCCTTTGGCTGACCAAGAGTGGTGGCTCGAGCCAGCAGGATGCGGCGGTTCTGAGCACGACCAAGACCTTCCTGAACCACCTTTCCAATTTCAATGCCAAATCGGTCGATGCAGATTTCACCGCCATCACGAATATGGCCACCGGACCGTTTGCATCCCAGGCCCAGAAGTTCTTCAACTCGGCCATCCGGATCGACCTTGAGAAGGCGCTGGCCGACACACGCGGGCAAATCCGCCGTATTTATGTGCAGAGTTTCAATGGTCACTCGGCCAGCGTCTACGCCGTGGTCGATCAGGTATACGCCAATAACAAGATCACGACGCCTCAAGCTGATGTGCTCCGAATATTGGTCAATCTGAAGCTGGTGGGTTCGACCTGGAAGATCTCGAACGTCACGGTCCTGGAGGGTGCCTCGCCGGCCAGCGCCGGTTCGCCCTCGGGGTCGGCGGGCTCGGTCGTTCCCGGCCAGTAGGGAGTCCTACACTGATAGAGGGTTGCGTGCGGGTCTGTGGTTGCAAGTCGATGCCAGTCGCAGGCAAAACGACCCACGTAAGGCAACTTCTGGTTGCTGAGCATGGTGCGGCTTAGGAGTAAGCCCTGCCCATCGAGTTCCCGGCTGTCGGGGGCCGATGGCGACAAGGAGATGCGTGCCAAACAGGCACCGCTGGATCGGTGGGCGCAACGCCCTCTGGTCGCCGGTACCGGTGCGCCAACCTTGCTGCAGGCGAGTGTGGGGTCAAAGACCAGGTCAGCCGCACGCAACCCGCTTCATCTGACCAGGTCAGCCGGGGCGTGTCAGGACTCCATCTGAGCGTGCACGACGGCTGGCCCTAGCACCGGACCGGTAGGATCTCTGCCTCATGAGTGTGTTCACCAAGGTTCTACGTGCCGGAGAGGGCAAAAAGGTCCGTCGGTTGTCCGACCTTGTCCCGTTGATCGGGGCACTCGAACCCGAAATGCAGGCCCTCAGCGACGCCGAATTGCAGCACAAGACGGTTGAGTTCCGGGAACGACTGGACAACGGCGAGACGCTGGACGACCTCCTGGTCGAGTCGTTCGCCGTGGTCCGGGAGGCCGCGTGGCGTGTCCTCGGGCAGCGGCACTTCGACGTGCAACTCATGGGTGGCATGGCATTGCACTTCGGCTGGATCGCCGAAATGAAGACCGGTGAAGGAAAGACCCTGGTCTCGACCCTGCCCGTGTATCTCAACGCCCTGGAGGGGCGAGGCGTGCACGTCATCACGGTCAATGAATACCTGGCTACGTTCCACGCCGAGTGGATGGGCCGCCTACACAGATGGCTTGGTTTGACGGTCGGCCGCATCGGAGCGGACATTGACGATCCGGAGATCAAGCGAGCGGCCTACGCGTGCGACATCACTTACGGCACCAATAACGAATTCGGGTTCGACTACCTGCGCGACAACATGGCGCGGTCGCGCGAGCACATGGCGCAGCGAGGCCACGTCTTTGCCATCGTCGACGAGGTGGACTCCATTCTCATTGACGAGGCCCGCACCCCACTCATCATTTCGGGACCGGCCGACGAAGCGGCTCAGCTGTACTACCAGTTCGCCTCCATCGCCCGCACACTGGTGCGTGACACCGACTACGAGGTCGACGAAGAGAAGCGGACCGTGGTGCCATTGGAGAGCGGCATCGAGAAGGTGGAAAAGGCGGTTGGAGTCGACAACATCTACGACGCCGTCTCGACCAACTACGTGCATCAGCTGATCAAGGCGCTCGAAGCCAAGGACCTGTACAAGCGGGACAAGGATTATCTGGTTGCCAATGGTCTGGTGCAGATCATTGACGAATTCACCGGCCGCACGCTGGAAGGCCGCCGGTGGTCCGACGGCTTGCACCAGGCGGTCGAAGCCAAAGAACGGGTGGCTATCAAGGAAGAGAACCACACCTGGGCCACCGTGACCTTGCAGAACTACTTCCGCATGTACGAGAAGTTGTCGGGCATGACCGGTACGGCTGAGACGGAAGCGGGCGAATTCGCCGGAACCTACGGCTTATCGGTGGTGCCCATTCCCACCAACAAGGACATGATCCGGATCGACGAGCCTGATCTGGTCTTCAAGTCCGAAGAGGCCAAGTTCAATGCCGTGGTTGACGACATTGTCGAGCGTCACGAGAAGGGCCAACCCGTGCTGGTCGGTACGGCCTCGGTCGCTAAATCTGAAGTCCTCTCCCGCCTGCTGGAAAAGCAGGGGGTACCCCACAACGTCCTCAACGCAAAGCAGCACTTCCGGGAAGCGGAAATTGTGGCCCAGGCTGGTCGCAAGGGCGCCGTCACCGTGGCCACCAACATGGCCGGTCGAGGGGTTGACATCATTCTCGGTGGGAACGCGGAGCTGCTCGCCCTGCACGAGCTTCAGGCCGAAGGCGTTGACCCGACGTCCGAAGAGGGAGCGCTCGAACTCAAGCGCCGAGAAGCCTCACTTGAGGCCGCGCTGCCGGGCCGAGGGCGAAGAAGTGCGAAAGCTGGGCGGCCTCTATGTATTGGGCAGCGAGCGCCATGAGAGCCGACGCATCGACAACCAGCTACGAGGCCGTTCTGGCCGTCAGGGTGATCCTGGTGAGAGCCGGTTCTTCCTGAGTCTGGACGACGAGCTGTTGCGCTTGTTTGCCACGGGTGCCATGAGCTGGGTCATGGACCGAACGTTGCCGGAAGACGTCCCCATCGAATCCAAGACGGTGGCCAAGGCCATCGAGCGGGCCCAGAACACGGTGGAAGCCCGCAACGCCGAAATGCGAAAAGACGCGCTGAAGTACGACGAAGTGATGGATCAGCAGCGCAAGGTGATTTACGAGCGACGCCTGCAGATCATCGATGGGGAAGAACTCGAGGAGCGCACCGAGGACCTGTTGGCCGGTGCCGCTGAGCGAATGGTGACCGAGTTCTGTCCGAGCGATTTCGCCGAGGAATGGGATCTCAAGGGTCTCATCGACGGCCTGACCCAGTTCTACCCGACCAAGTTCTCAGTGGCTGACCTGGCGCAGGCAACCAAGACCGAGGATCTGGTGGAGAGCATCGTCGAAGAGGCACTCGAGTTCTACGAGAAGCACTCCGAGACGATGCCGGGCGGCGCCGAGACCATGCGCCAAATTGAACGCGACGTGATGTTGCAGATCATGGACCAGAGATGGCGCGACCACCTGGCCGAAATGGACAATCTCAAGGACGGTATTCACCTCCGTTGGACCGTCCAGGCCGACCCCCTCAACGCCTGGCAACAGGAGGGCTACTCGCTCTTCGGCCAGCTCATGGAGGTCATTGACAACGACTACCTCCGGTACGTGACTCACGTGGAGGCCATTCAGGATTCGGTGGCCGAGCCCGATCTGGACCGAGCCGTGTACGTCGCCGCTGATGATCCGGTGGCTGAGACCAGCTCACTGGCTCAATCGCTGCTGATGGAGCAGGCGGTCAACGTGCCTCCCGTCGAGCAACAGCTGCCCCAACGTGCCGCTGGTACTCGCCCACCTCGCACCCCGAACCCTGATGCCTTGGCCCCCATCGTCAAGGCAGACACCGAAAAAGTGGGGCGAAACGATCCCTGCCACTGCGGGAGTGGGAAGAAGTACAAGTTCTGCCATGGCGCCGCCTGAGTCGGGTGCGGCCGAGGCACCACGGGATCTCGCGGCCGAGCTTGAAGAGTCTGAACAACGACTGATAGAGGCTGAGCGCTACCTCCGCCTTGACGCGCTGACCGCCCGAAGGGCCGAGCTGGAAGAAGTGGCAGCGCAACCCGATCTGTGGAACGACGGCGACAACGCCCGCGCCATCACCAAGGAACTGGGACAGGTCATGGCCGACCTGGAGCAGCTGGCCGCACTGCGGGGCTCGCTCAACGATGCGCAAGCGCTCCAGGAGCTCATCGAAGAATCGCGGGCCGAAGGTAGTCCCGACGCATCGTTGGACAAGGAGCTGACGGAAACGGTTGACGGGTTAAAGGCGCGTCTCTCGGCGTTGGAGTTGCAGTCACTGTTCTCCGGTGAATACGACGAGTCAGATGCGGTCGTCGAAGTCCACGCTGGTGCCGGCGGCACCGACGCGCAGGACTGGACCGAAATGATGCTGCGGATGTACCAGCGTTGGGCTGAACGACGCGGCTTCTCGGTTGAACTTGACGAAGCCACCGAGGGACAGGAGGCCGGACTGTTGTCGGCCACCTTCATTGTGCGCGGCCGCTTCGCCTACGGATTGATCTCAACTGAGCGTGGGGTGCACCGTCTGGTTCGAATGTCGCCATTCGATTCGCAGAAGCGACGTCAGACCAGTTTCGCTTCGGTCGACGTCACGCCCTTGCTCGATGACGTGTCGAGCGAGGTCGAGATCGACGAGAAGGACCTGCGTATCGACACCTACCGGTCGTCGGGTGCCGGTGGGCAGCACGTGAACAAGACCGACTCGGCCATTCGTTTGACGCACTTGCCGACCGGATTGGTCGTCTCATGCCAAAACGAGCGCAGCCAGCATCAGAACAAAGCCAAGGCCATGCAGATTCTTGGTGCCAAGTTGGCCGATCTGGCCCGCAACGAACGTAAGGCCGAGATGGACGCCCTCAGCGGTGACAGAGCCGACAATGCATGGGGCAACCAAATCCGCTCCTATGTGCTGGCTCCCTACCAGCAGGTAAAGGATCTGCGAACCCAGCACGAGACGGGCAATGTCGCCGCCGTGCTGGACGGTGACTTGGAGGCGTTTATGGAAGCGGAGTTGCGGCGTCAGCGCCGTAATGCCTCCGAAGGACCCTCCTGACCTGCGACGGCACAACTCGCAATCCGAATTGACTCCAAATCGCAATACCCGACCGATAGAGTCTTTCCGTTGCGTCACCGCCTAGCGGCCACGCTCAACGCCCTCTCACCATGATCCGATTCGACAACGTCACCAAGACCTACAAGGGCTCGACCGTCGCCCTGCGGGAGCTGTCGATCGAGATCGACAAGGGCGAGTTCGTCTTCCTGGTTGGTTCGTCCGGTTCGGGTAAGACCACCTTCATCCGGCTGCTCCTGCGGGAAGAATTGCCCTGACCAGGGCCAAATTTGGGAAGCCGGCCGCAACATCGTGGACCTGCCCAAATGGCGGGTGCCCTACCTGCGCCGCAACATCGGCTGCGTCTTCCAGGACTTTCGTCTGCTCCCGAACAAGACGGTGTTCGAGAACGTGGCCTTCGCCCTCGAGGTGATCGGTCGACCCCGCCATGTGGTGGCCAACCAGGTGCCCCAGGTGTTGGATCTGGTCGGGTTGGCCAAGAAGACCGACAACCTGCCCGGCGAGCTTTCCGGTGGAGAGCAACAGCGAGTGGCGGTGGCTCGTGCCTTCGTGAACCGTCCGCTGATTCTGCTGGCTGACGAGCCCACGGGAAACCTCGACCCGCAGACCAGCCAGGGCATCATGCAGCTGCTGGACCGCATCAACCGCACCGGCACGACGGTGATCATGGCCACGCACGACGAGGTGTTGGTGGACAAGATGCGTCGACGGGTCATCGAACTCAGTAACGGGAACCTGGTACGTGACCAGGCTCGAGGCGTCTATGGCATTGACGGGACGACCGACCTTCCTCCTGACATGGCCGCCAGGAGGGATGGGCTGACCATGCCGGTATCCGTTGACTACGTTGCTCGCGAAACCGCCTCGAATCTCTGGCGCAATCGCCTCATGACCATCGCCGCCGTGCTGACGGTGGCCGTGTCGTTGACCTTGGTGGGTGCGGCCTTGTTGCTCCGTCAGGGTTCGGCCAACGCATCGGGCGCGCTCGAACGGGGCACCGAAGTGACGGTGTGGCTGGAACCCA
This sequence comes from uncultured Acidimicrobiaceae bacterium, assembly GCA_963730785.1. Lineage (GTDB taxonomy): Bacteria > Actinomycetota > Acidimicrobiia > Acidimicrobiales > RAAP-2 > Bog-473. Next base: position 343,343 of record CAVSTF010000015.1, on the reverse strand, counting down.
ATGCCAATACACAGGAGATCCACGCCGTTGGTACCGAGCTCAACCAGCTGACCTACGTGCGCCAACCCTGCGTCTACTGGGACAAGCAGCGGAACTTCAACGAGGCCCGCAAACTCCTGCCCTCCGACGTCTTCCAGGCCACCACGGTGGCGCAGATGCCCACCTCGTATTGGTGCACTCCCGTTGTCCTCTCGGACGCCACGCACGTGATCCATACGTTCAACGGGGTGGCCGGCGTGCTGACGGTGACCGCCCCGACGCAACAGATTCACACCGAAGAGAAATTCATCAACATCTCGAAGTGGGTCTGCTTGTCCATCGCGCTGGTGCTGATCATTTCGGCCGCCGTGCTGATCCTGAACTCAATCCGAATGGCCATCTTTGCCCGACGACGGGAGGTCTCGGTCATGAAGTTGGTGGGTGCCACCAACTGGTTCATCCGGGTCCCGTTTATGTCCGAAGGTCTGATCCAGGGATTCCTCGGTTCCGTCTTGGCCGCCGTATCGACGTACCTGTTGTATCTCTTCATCAATCACGCCGGCAGCGGGAACAGTTCCAGCAACATCTTCGGTGCCATGCATATGACCGGTGGTCAGGTGATCTCGACCAATGTGGTGGTGATCCTGGTCGGGATGGTGATCGGCTCGTTGGGGTCGGCCATTGCCATTCGTCGCTTTCTCGACGTCTAGCGCCCACTCACTTTTCAAAGAAATTTCCGCTCGTCAAGGTTCGCGTCAAGGTTTCGGTCAATAGGGCCCCTTCATGCTCCTCGGTACCGCCCGCGCACGCGGGGGTCACACGAGAAGGAGCAAGCATGGCCAATACCACCACCATCACGGGGAACCTGACCCGGGAGCCCGAGATTCGCTACACCAAAGAGGGCCAAGCCACGGCTCAACTGGGCGTGGCCGTCAACCGACGGTGGCAGGACCGCACCACTCAGGAATGGCAGGAGGCGACATCCTTCTTCGATGTCGTGTGCTGGCGTGATCTGGCCGAGAACGTCGCCCTCAGCCTGAGCAAGGGAATGCGGGTCGTCGTCACCGGGCGGCTGGAGCAGCGCAGTTGGGAAAACGAAGAAGGTGAGCACCGGACCAAGGTTGAGATCACCGCCGATGAAGTTGGACCGAGTCTTCGCTTCGCCACGGCGGATGTCCAGCGCAATGAGCGACGGTCGGCCGATCGACGCCGACGCCGATGACACCACTGGAGCCGTATCGGTCGAGGCGTGAGTGTCGGCCTGGCTGATCACCTCAATGAGCCTGCCCATGGCCACCGCCATGGGCAGGCTGGTGATCCGGATCGTGGCGACGAACGGCTCGCCGTGGATCGTGCCGGCAGCACTCTTCACCCTGCTGCTGGCGTCAGTCCTGTGGCGACGGCCGCTCCGGTTGGCGTCAGCGATCACCCTGATGCGGGAGGAAGCGATCGCCACCTGTTGCGCCCTGGCCTTGGCCGAGGACGAACTGACCCGTCTGGGGCAGCTGTCCTCGGCGGCCGAAATGGCCCGGACCTTCCAACTGGTGGAGGGTCGATTGCTGGTGGATCAGGCCTTGGATTCCTCCGGCTCATAGGTCAGCGACAGCGAGTTGACGCAGTAGCGCAGTCCGGTGTCGGTGGGTCCATCGGGGAACACGTGTCCCAGATGCCCGCCGCACCGGGCGCACAAAATTTCAGTGCGCGCCATGCCGAAACTGCGGTCGGTGTGCTCAATGATGGTGCCGTCGGCCTTGGCCCGATCGAAGCTGGGCCAGCCCGATCCTGAGTCGAACTTGGAGTCGGTGGTGAAGAGGTCGGCGTTGCAACCGGCGCAGCGGAAGACGCCCTCGCCCTCCACGTGCAGCAATTCACCTGACCAGGCGGGCTCGGTGCCGGCCTTGCGCAGCACGGCGTAGCGGTCGGCTGGCAGTTCGGCCTTCCACTCTTCTTCGGTCTTGGTGACTTCGTACTCCACGTGCTCCTGCTTTCCGGCCTTTCGCCTGAACATGAGAAACCTTTCTTTCACCAGTACAACAAGATGAGGCCTAGGTGTATTTCGGCTCCACCCCTATGGATGCATAGCAAGCCCTGGTCAGTCGGCGGGCGCGGGGGTCACCCACCACGGTGGCTGACATTTTGTTCATGACATAGCCCACGGCCAGGCCGTTTTCCGGGTCGGCGTAGCCAAATGAGCCGCCGGCGCCGGTATGACCGAATGAACCTTCGCCGCCGAACGGGGCAAAGGGGCTCGATATCCAAAAGCCCTGGCCAATGTGTTGCTCCATGGGAAAGCCTCCGGAGAGGAATACCTGGTCGGCACCGAAGGTGCGGACCGTGCGGGCTTCATCCACCTGCTCTTTAGTCAACACGGAATGGGCCGGACCGCCTTCGACGGTGCCGATCACCGCCGGCGTAGAGCCGCGAGAGTGAGGTCGCATTGGTGATCCCGTTGGCGGCCGGCACCTCGGCGGCGTGCCAGGCCGGTTCGTTCATCCACCCGGGGGCCGAGAAGGCGCCGGCGGCGTTGAGGGCCCGGGCCAGGAGTGTGGACGGCATAATCGGCCGGCGGCGTGGCACCCGACTCGGTGGGGAGGGCCACACCGCCGCCGAAGACCGGGGAGACCCGATGCTCGTATTCGGCCGGCAGGCCGATCCAGAACTCGAGCCCCAGAGGATCGGCGAACTCGGAGGCGAAGAACGAACCGATGGTGGTCCCGGTGACCCGGCGGACGAGCTCACCGACCAGCCAGCCGTAGGTGATGGCGTGGTAGCCGTGGGCGGTGCCGGGCTCCCAGAACGGGGTCTGGGCGGCCAGGGCCTCCACCGCCGGGTCCCAGGACTGCGCCTCTTCGGGGGTGAGGGTCACATCCACCGCCGGCAGGCCCACTTGGTGGGTGAGCAGCCAGCGGACCAACACGTCCTCCTTGCCGGCCTGGCCGAACTCCGGCCAGTACTTCGTCACGGGGGCGTCGAGGTCAAGCTCGCCCCGTTGGGCCAGGAGGTTGGCGCACATGGCCGTCGCTCCCTTGGTGGTGGAGAAGACGAGCTGCAAGGTGTCCTGCCCATAGGACTTGGTGTGGGCTCGGTCGGACCATCCGCCCCACAGATCGACCACCTTGCGTCCATCCACGTGCAGGCAGAAGGCGGCGCCCCCTTCGCGGCCGACCTCGAAATTGTGGGCAAAGGCATCCCGGACGGCCTCGAACCCGGGCTCGACCAGACCGTCAATGTTGTCGCTCATTCGCTGTCCTTGCTGCTGTAGGGCCGTCAGGCGGCCAGTTGATCTCCGGCCGTTCCCATCAGGAAGAGGAAGTTGTCGACATAAAACTGTTGGCGCACCGCTTCGCTGGCCTCACCCAATGAGGCCTCGAAGCGCTCGACCGGTCGCCGGCCGCCCTCAACGTGCGGATAGTCCGATGAGAACATCACCAGGTCCGATCCGCCCTGTTCGACTATCCAGCCGACATCTTCTGTCGGATAGGGCGTGAACCTGACCTGCCGGTGCACGTAGTCCGACGGCCGGAGCGACAGCGCCTGCAGACGTTCCTCATGGCGATGAAAGGCCTCAAAGGCCGATTCCATCTGGCGCAACCACGAGGGCACCCAGATGGCGCCTTGCTCAATCACGCCGATGCGGAGGTCGGGGAAGCGTTCCAGCACCCCGTCGAAGATGAGGGTGGCCAGGGTCTGAGCCGGCGGGACCGGAATACCCATGTAGTCGACCGAGCGGAAGTTCTCGTCGCCGCCATGGAAGTCATGGGGGATGGGGAGACCGTTGTTGAAGTAGTTCGGATCGATCAGGGCACCGGTGCCGCCGACGTGGAAGACGATCGGGATACCCGCCTCCTGCGCCCGAGCCCACACCGGAAACAGATCCTGGTGACTGGGGGAGAACCTGGGCGGACAGCCCGACGCCACCAGGAGGGCGGCGGCACCGTCAGCCAAGGCGTCTTCGGCCGTGGTCAGGGCACGTGCCGGGTCGACCAGCGGGACGTAGCAGGAGGGGAGCAGGCGAGGATCAACCGAGCAGAACTCGAGCATGCCTCGGTTGTGGGCTCTGGCCGCCGCATAGGCCAACTCGACGTCGTCGGCATGTTCGAGCCCGTGCAGTCGCCCATTGTGAAAGGTGTTGAAGACCAGTTGGCTGCTGAACCCGAGCAGGTCAAGGGCACGCGGCCGGTCTTCGGCCAGGAATGACCCGGTGGCGGCGAAGTTCTTGCGCTGCATGATCTCGGCCGCTTCGTCGGCCCGGTACTCCGGGCTGCGGTGACGATCAGCCAGGTGTTCGAACGAGGCCACGAGGTCCTTCTGCTGCTCCTCGGGACTCCCGGTTTGGCGCAATTCGTTGCCGCCCGGGTATCGCAGCACCGGTAATTGGTCGCGGTACTTGGCTTCGGCGTGGTCGCGCAGCCAGGTTGGCGTCTCCATGATGTGCGCATCCGCATCGTGGACGATGCGCCCCTCGGCATACGGCATCAGCCACCCCCTTTAATCGCTCCCGAGTATTCCAGGCGACCATGGCGGGTGCATGGCCGGGGCTATCTGACGCCCCGTCAGATCGGGTCCGTCCAGCTTCGGTACGCTTCTCGGGCCATGGATCTCCGCGACCGTCCCGAAGACAGTGCGTTCCGGGAAGAAGTCCGGGCTTTTCTGTCGGCCCACCTGGTGGGCGAGTTCGCCGATCTGGGTGGCCGGGGGGGCTCGGGGGACGAGACCTTCGGGTTCGATACCCGCCTGCGCTGGGAAAAAGTGCTGGCCGAGGGGGGTTGGACCTGCATCGGGTGGCCGGTCGATCACGGAGGGCGGGGCGCCTCCATGACGGAGCAGGTCATCTTCCACGAGGAGTACGCCCGGGCGGCGGCGCCAGGCCGGGTCAGCATTCTGGGCGAAGGGCTCTTGGGGCCGACCCTCATTCACTACGGGACCGAGGCGCAGAAAGCTCGCTTCCTGCCACCCATCCTCCAGGGCACCGAATTGTGGTGCCAGGGCTACTCCGAGCCGGACGCCGGTAGCGACCTGGCCAACGTCAAGACCCGGGCCGTCCTCGACGGCGACGAATGGGTCATCACCGGCCAAAAGGTATGGACCTCATTGGCCCACCAGTCCGACTGGTGCTTCGTGGTTTGCCGGACCGATCCCGACAGCAGCCGTCACAAGGGATTGTCGTACCTGCTGGTGCCCATGGACCAGCCCGGGATCGACGTGCGCCCGATCACGCAGCTGACCAAGACCAGCGAATTCAACGAGGTCTTCTTCACCGAGGCCCGGACCCACCGCGACAATGTGGTCGGCGCCGTCGGCGAGGGTTGGAAGGTGGCGCTGGCCACCTTGGCCTTCGAACGGGGTGTGGCCCTGCTGGGCCATCAACTGGGTTTCGTCCGCGAGCTCAACGCCATCATTGAGCTGGCGCAGCAGAACGGGCGCTCGAACGATCCGGTGGTGCGGCAGGAACTGGCCCGGGCCCACGCTGAACTGACCATCATGCGGTACAACACCCTGCGCAGCCTGTCGGGGGTCGACGGCCCGGTCGCCCCACCCGAGGCATCCATATCCAAGCTCTACTGGGGTAGTTGGCATCGCCGGCTGGGCGAACTGGCCCTCAGCGTGATGGGACCATCGGCCATGGTGCTGAGCGACTGGCCTTACGAGTTGGGCGACTTCCAGCGCTCGTTTCTCTTTTCGCGTTCGGAAACCATTTACGGTGGCTCGAACCAGATTCAACGCAACATCATTGGTGAACGGGTGCTTGGGCTCCCGGCTGAGCCCAAAGGAGCGGCGTGAGCCTGCACGACACGTTTGAACCACCGTCCCCACCGACCCCGCCGGGCGGCCACGGACTGCTGACCGACAAGGTGGTCATCGTGACGGCGGCGGCCGGCACCGGGATCGGGTCGGCTACGGCGCGCCGCTGCCTGGAGGAGGGTGCGTCAGTGGTCATCTCCGACACCCACGAACGCCGCTTGGCCGAGACGGCGGAACAGCTGGCCGCCGACACCGGGGGCGACGTCCACGCCATTACCTGCAATGTGACCGATGAGGCCCAGGTGCAGGCGCTCTATGCCGGCGCGGTAGCCAAGTTCGGTCGCTTCGACATCGCCGTGCACAATGCCGGGTTGGGGGGCACGGTGCCGCTGGTGGACATGACCGATGAACAGTGGTCGACCGTGCTCGATATCACCCTGACCGGCACCTTTCGCTGCACTCGGGCCGCCCTCAGCCACCTGTTGCCCCAACGCAGCGGCGTGATCGTCAACAACGCCTCGGTGTTGGGCTGGCGGGCTCAGGTGGGCCAGGCGCACTATGCCGCCGCCAAGGCCGGTGTGATGGCCCTGACCCGGTGTGCGGCCGCGGAAGCCGCGCCGACGGGTGTTCGGGTCAATGCGGTTTCGCCCAGCCTGGCCGAGCACCCATTTCTGAACCGGGCCATTCCCGACGAAGACCTGGCCATCCTGCGCCGACGCGAGTTGTTCGGCCGTGGCGCCGAGACCTGGGAAGTGGCCAACGTCATCGTCTTTTTGGCCAGCGACTACTCCTCCTACATGAGCGGTGAGGTCATCTCCGTGAGCAGCCAACACGCATGAGCGATCAGGAAGGGATCGGCGGCGCATCGAGGACCGACGAAGACCCGAGGGCCGACCTCCGGTGGGGGACCATCCCCAACTTGGTGGCCGACAACGCGGCGCCGCCACGGCGACCGTCTGGCCCTCATTGATGGGGACACCCGCCTGACCTTCGCCCAGTTGGCCGACCAGGTCGACCGGTACGCCCGGGGCTTCATGGCCGCCGGAACTGAGGCCGGGGATCGGGTGGCCATGTGGGCTCCGAACTGTGCCGAATGGATGCTGGCGGCACTGGGAGCGCTGCGGGCCGGCGCCGTGTTGGTGCCGATGAACACTCGATTCAAGGGAGCCGAAGCGGCCTACATCTTGCGCACCGCCGGCGTCACCACCGTGGTCTCGGTGCGCGGCTTCCTCGGGGTGGACTATCCGGCGCTGCTGGCCGGTGAGGACACCGGACCGCTGCGCCACCTGGTGCTCTTGCGAGATGAGGGAATGGCGGGGTCGACACCTGACGGCGTGGCCGTGACCGGCCTCGAGTCGTTCTTGGCTCGGGGAGCCGAGGTGGACCCGTCAGCGACAGCTGCCCGCACCGCCGCCTTGTCGCCCGACGACACCTCCGACCTGATCTTCACCTCGGGCACCACGGGCCATCCCAAGGGGGCGGCCACCACGCATGCCCAGTCGTTGCGCACCTTCGGCACCTGGGCCTCCATTGTCGGGCTCGGTCCGGACGATCGCTACCTGGTGGTCAACCCGTTCTTCCACACCTTCGGCTACAAGGCCGGCATCCTGGCCTGTCTGATGGCCGGCGCCACCGTGGTCCCCGAACCGGTCTTCGATGGCCACAAGGTCATGGAGCGCATCGCGGCCGAGAAGATCTCCGTGTTGCCGGGACCACCCACGCTGTACCAGACGCTGCTGACCGATCCCGAACGAGCGAACTTCGATCTGTCATCGCTCCGCCTCGGGGTCACCGGTGCCGCCGTGGTGCCGGTGGAATTGGTCAAGGCCATGGGCGACGAGCTTGGCTTCGACACCGTGCTCACCGCCTACGGACTCACCGAGTCCTGCGGCACGGTGACCATGTGCCGGCGGAGTGACCCGCCCGAGATTGTGGCCGGCACGTCGGGTCGCGCCATCCCGGGGCTGGAGGTCCAGGCCGTGGTCGACGGTGTGGTCGTGCCGGCCGGCGAGCCGGGTGAGATCGTGGTTCGGGGCTACACCATCATGTCGGGGTACTGGGCCGACGACGCCGCCACGGCGGCGGCCATTGATGACGAAGGCTGGCTCCACACGGGGGATATCGGCGTGATGGACGCGCAGGGCAACGTCACCATCACCGACCGGGTCAAGGACATGTTCGTGGTCGGGGGCTTCAATGCCTACCCGGCCGAAATCGAAGCCATGCTGCGCGGCCATGACGCCGTGGCGCAGGTGGCGGTGGTCGGCGTGCCCGACGAGCGGATGGGTGAGGTCGGCTGCGCCTATGTGGTCCCGGCCGCGGGGAGTGCGGCGCTGACCGATGCGGCGACCCGCCAGGAACTGGGCCAGGCCCTACTGGCCTGGTCCCGAGAGGTCATGGCCAACTACAAGGTGCCCCGAAGTGTCGTCTTCATGGAAGCGCTGCCGGTGAACGCCAGCGGCAAGGTGTTGAAGCGTGAGCTGCGTGACCGTCATGCAGCGGGACAGGATCAAGTGGTGATCAGCGAGAGGAGCAAATAAGTGCGAGGCATCGTCTACACCGGGGATGGGGTTGAGGTCACCAACGAACTCGAGGTGCGTACACCCGGGCCCAAGGAAGTGCGCATCCAGATGGTGGCCGCCGGGGTCTGCCATTCCGATCTGTCGGTCATTGACGGCACCATTCCGTTCCCGGCACCAGCCGTGCTGGGTCACGAAGGGGCCGGCGTGGTCGAGTCGGTGGGATCAGAGGTGACGTCGGTCAAGCCCGGCGATCACGTGGTCATTGCCACCCTGGCCAGTTGTGGCACCTGTCGGGCCTGCGGCACCGGACACCCGACGTGGTGCAAGAAGTCGCTGGGCAACATCTCGACGCCGTTCACCTTCAAGGGTGAGCCGGCCTCCAACTTCGCCGCCGCCTCGGTCTTCTCCGAAATGACGGTGGTCAGTGAGGTACAGGCCGTGCGCATCCCCAAGGAGGTGCCATTGAGCTCGGCCTGCCTCATCGGCTGTGGCGTGCTCACCGGCGTGGGCGCAGTGCTCAACCGGGCCAAGGTGCGCCCGGGCGACACGGCCGCCGTCTTCGGTGTCGGCGGTGTCGGCCTCAACGTGATCCAGGGCCTGCGCATCGCCGGTGCGACCCGGATTGTGGCCGTGGACACCATGGCGTCCAAGGAAGTCCTGGGACGCCAGTTCGGGGCCACCCACTTCGTCGATGCCTCCGAGGGCGACGCCGCTGCCGCCGTGCGGGCCCTGGTGCCGGCCAATCGCGAGTCGGCCGCCGGTGCACTCTTCCCGCTGGGCGGCGTCACCTGGGCCTTCGACTGCGTGGGCCATCCCGCCGTGCTGCGCAGCGCCCTGGACTGCCTGGACTGGGGCGGCAACGCGGTGGCCATCGGCATCCCACCCCGGGGCACCGAGGTCTCGGTCGACATCAACGCGCTGGCCTACGTGGACCGCGGCCTGCTGGGCTGCCGCTACGGCTCGTCCCGGCCGCACCACGACATCCCGCTCATGGTGGACCTGTACCTTTCGGGTCGCCTGATGCTGGACGAGCTGGTCTCGCTCACCCGGCCCCTGGCCCAATTCAGTGACGTGGTCGACGAGATGCATGCCGGGCGCGTGGCGCGTGGCGTGCTGACTTTCGACTAAGCACTCGGCATGCGATTCACCACTGTGGCCGGGGAAACGGCATGAAGGGCGTGCTCCTGGCCGGCGGTACGGGCTCGCGCCTGTACCCGCTGACCCGGATCACCAACAAGCACCTGCTGCCCATCTATGACCGGCCGATGATCGCCTGGTCGATTGAGGCCTTGGTCAAGGCCGGCATCGACGAGATCATGTTGGTCACCGGTGGCACCCACGCCGGCGAGTTCCTGCGCCTGTTGGGCAATGGGCACGAATGGGGCATCGACCGGCTCTCCTACGCCTACCAGTCCCAGGCCGGCGGCATTGCCGAGGCCCTGGGCCTGGCCGAGCGGTTCGTCGACGGCGATCCGGTGTTGGTCATGCTGGCCGACAACGTGATGGAGCGCTCCATCAAGCCCATGGTCGATGCCTTCGCCGCCAACCCCAAGGGCGCTCGCATCCTGCTCACCAAGGTGACCGAGCCCGAGCATTTGCAGCACCTCGGTGTCCCGGTGCTCTCGGCTGACGGCAAGGTCGTGCGCATTGAGGAGAAGCCCGAAAACCCGGCCTCCAACTTCGGGGTCACCGGGATCTACTGCTACGACGCCGACGTCTTCGGCATGATTCCGAAGCTGGTGCCGTCGGGCCGGGGCGAGCTCGAAATCACCGACGTCAACAACCACTACGTCGACGCCGGGCAGATGGCCTACGACGTGCTCGATGGTTTCTGGGGCGACGCCGGGGAGTCGATCGACGCCTACTACGAAGTCAACGACTTCGTGCGGGCCAATGGGGCCAACCGAGCCTGAGGCTAGGCGGTAGGTCGAGGTCTCAGGCCCGAGGTTGGCGGCTGCCGCGCCCGGCGGGCCCGCCGCACGCTCTCGGCAATGCCTTCGCCGTTGAGGCCAAGCGTGGCCAGAATGTCATCGGCCTTGCCCTGGGCGATGTACTCGCGGGGCACGCCCAGCACCCGGGTGGCCGGCCCGCGCTTGACCGCTGGCCTCGACTGGCCGCGGCAATCGCATCAATCAAGTACGCACCGGCACCACCGTGGCGCACCCCGTCCTCGGCCGTGATGACCAGTTCGTGGCGGGCGGCGTCGGCCAGCATCTCGCCGTCGGGCGGCGAGACAACCCGCACGTCCCACACCGTCGCCTCAATGCCGTCGGCGGCCAGTAGCTCGGCCGCATCCACGCAGGCGGCGACCAACTTGCCCACGCCCAGCAGGCAGACGCTGCCGTTGCCGATCCGGAGCTGACGAGCCTCCAGGCCCGAGCCGGCTTCCTGCTCGTCAATGTGCCGGGGCGCCGTCTTGGGGAAGCGGATGGTGGCCGGCCCGGGCAGCGTCAGGGCGGTGCGCAACATGGGGCCGACCTCTTCGGCGGCCGAGGGGGCGAACACCGTCATGCCGGGGATGGCGAGTGCCAGCGCCATGTCGAGAATGCCGTGATGGCTCGGCCCGTCGTCGCCGGTGATGCCGGCTCGGTCCAGGACGAAGGTCACCGGCGCGCCGTGCAGGCCAACATCGAGATTGGCCTGGTCGAAGGCCCGGCTGAAGAACGTTGAGTACACGGCGACGACGGGGCGAAGGCCCGCCATGGCCATGCCGGCGGCCGAGGTGACCTCATGCTGCTCGGCGATGCCCACGTCGTAGAAGCGCTCCGGGAAGCGAGCCTGGAAGGGCAGCAGCCCGGTGGGCCCGGGCATGGCCGCCGTCAGCGCCACCACCCGCTGGTCCTGCTCGGCGGCGTCGAGGAGGGCCCGCGTGAAGGCATCGGTGTACGTGGCCGCTCGAATCGGCAGCACGGTGGGCACGGCGTCCGTGGGTGAGGCCACACCACCGTCGTCACCCATGCCGGGTCCACCGACGGCCCCGCCGGCCGCACTGCCGACGGTGTTTTCCAGCACAGCCGGCTTGGAGGCCCGCACGTCATGGAGGCGTTGCACCTCGTCCTCTTCGGCCGGCGCGTAGCCCCGACCCTTCTGCGTCAGCACGTGCACCACGATCGGTCCGTCAAACGACGCGGCGTGGGCGAAGGCTTGTTCCATCATCTCGATGTCGTGGCCGTCGATCGGTCCGGCGTACCGGACACCGAGCGCTTCGAAGAAGGTGTGGGGTGCCACCATTTCGCGCAGCGCGCTGGTCACCGAGTGCACGCTCGAATAGGCCAACGGCCCGAAGGCCGGCAATCCACGCAGCCGGGTCCGCAACCGCTCGCGCGCCTGCATGTAGGTGGGATTCAGCCGGAGGCTGGTGAGGCTCTGCGAAAGGTGCGACACCGTCGGTGCATAGGAGCGACCGTTGTCGTTGAGGACGATGACGACCCGGCGGCCGGAGTGCCCGAGGTTGTTGAGCGCCTCGTAGGCCATGCCGCCGGTGAGGGCACCGTCACCCACCACGGCCACCACGCTGCGCTGGCCGCTCTCACCCTGCAGTGTGAACGCGTTGGCCATGCCGTGCGCGTACGACAATGCGGTCGACGCATGGCTGTTCTCGACCCAGTCGTGTTCCGACTCGGCCCGGTTGGGGTAGCCCGACATGCCACCGGCCTGCTTCAACGACTTGAAGCCAAAGCGGCGACCGGTGAGGAGCTTGTGCACGTAGGCCTGATGGCCGGTGTCCCACAGGATCACATCGCGCGGCGACTCGAAGACGCGGTGCACGGCCAAGGTCAGTTCCACGGCGCCGAGATTCGATCCGAGGTGCCCTCCGGTGGCGGTGACCGACTCAATGATGAACGAGCGGATTTCGTCGGCCAGCTCGTTGAGCTGCTCCTCGGTGAGGGCCTTGATATCGGCCGGTGTCTCGATGCTTTGAAGGATCATGGCGGTCGCTCCACGCTACCCCGTGCGGTCGGTCCTGGGTCCTCGCTGAGTACGCAGCAGCGACACCAGGGCGACCGCGAACGCGGCCACCGCCAGCAGCTGCAGCCCGTGGGCGGCGCCGTAGGTCTGGGAGATCCACCCGACCAGCGGTGCCCCGGCCACCCAACCGATATAGCCGGCTGCGGTGAACGTGCCGACGGCGCTCACGACCTGGCTGGCCTGCTTGCTGACGGTGCTCATGACCAGGGGCCAGAACAGGGACGCCCCACCCGCACCCAGGGCCAAACCAACGGCGGCGGCCACCGAGAAGTGGGTCAGCGACTCGAGCAGGATGCCGCCCCCGGCCGTGCAGCCGCCGAGGATGAGGGCCCCACGGGCGGAGAGCCGGCCCAGCAGCGGGCCACCGGCACCCCGGGTGAGGGCGGCCACACTCTGGCCCACCACGTAGGCGCCGGCACCCAGCAGGACCCCGGCCGAGAGCGAGTTGCGGAGGAACAGGACGCCCCAGGTATCCACCCCACCCTCCGTGACTTCGGCCAGGGCGAACACGATCAACAGGACCAGGAGCCCGTCACCGCGCAGGCGACGGACCGGGTGGGCCTCGTGGGACGGGCCTGCCGCGGCGAAGGCCTGGTGGTTGAGCGCCTGTCCGGAATCGGTGATCAGGGCCCAGAGCCCCACCGCCGCCGCCACGGTGGCCACACCCGGCCAGACCCAACGCCACGAGATGTTGGCGTGAATGATGATCCCGGCGGCGGCGGCCGACAGGAGCGCCCCACTGTTGAACAAGGCATGGAAGCGCACCAACGTGCCCGGATGGGCGATGAGACGGTGTGACGCCTCGGCGTTCATGGCCGTATCGATGCAGCCACCCGCCATTTCCACCAGGACCAAGGCCAGCACGAAGGTCCAACGCTGCTGGGTCAGGCTCATGACCAGCAAGAGCGCGGCCCAGGTGAAGAGGGCGATCCACAGCAGTCGGCGGGCCCCGACCCGGTCAGCCAGGTGACCCGAGACGGCTCCGGCGACGCCGGCCAGCGCCACGGCCAGCGCCAGCATGAGGCCGAGTTGCGAGTCCGAAATGTGGAACGTGCGCTGGATATTGAAGACCATGACGGCCCAACTGCCCCAGAACAGGCCGAAGGTGATGAAGGCGGCAATGACCGGCCCCGACCCGACGAGCGATTCCCTTCCGGTCGGGTTGGCCGGCGCGTTGATCAGGGCGTGCCGGCTGCGCCGGCCTTGGCCAGGAATGCCGCCTCGTCGACCAGCACCCGGGTGACCCGACCGGCACCGACCAGCCCGCCGCCGTGGGAGTCGAGGCGGGCGGCGGAGACGGTGAAGATCAGGCGACGGCCTTCGACCTTGACCAGGGTGGCCTCGGCCAGCACCACGTGACCGATGGCCACGGGGGCCAGGTGGTCGAACTGCACCCGGGTGGCCACGCTGGATTGGGCGGCGGTGAGATGCCCGTCGGTGGCCCGGCAGGTGGCTTCCTCGCACAGGGCGATGAGGCGGGGGGTGGCCAGCACCGGCACGTTGCCGGAACGGAAATGCTCGGCGGTGTCGTCTGGCCCCACCGTCAGCTCCAGTTGGGCTGACAGGCCGGCATGCGGCGGATGCCCCGCGGCGGTCTGGAGCTCGGAGGACGATTTAGGCACGGCGATTACGATACCGCTCGTGACTGATACCTCATTGATCGACGCTGATGTCCTGCAACGTGTCCTCTCATCGGCGTTGGGTCGAGGGGGCGACATGGCCGAAGTCTTCGCCGAAGACAGTGTCTCCAGCGGGGCCATGCTCGACGACCGCCGGGTGGAGGAGCTCTCGTCCGGACGTTCCCGGGGGGCCGGCATCCGCGTGGTGGCCGGCGAGACCACCGGGTTCGCCCACACGTCCGACCTGAGCGAAGCCGGGTTGCTGGCCGCCGCGGCGGCCGCGGCAGCGGTGGCCAAGCAGGGTGGCCGCAAGGTGCGCACCGTTGACCTGAGCCCGGTGTCCGCCCACGGCCGCGGCGACAAGACGCTGCCCAGTTCGGTGGACAAGGCGGCCAAGCTCGACCTCTTGATGCGGGCCGACCAGGCCGCTCGCTCCCTCGGCGATTCGATTGCCCAGGTGCAGGTCGGGCTGCGGCGACAGTCGGCGTCGGGTGTTGATCGCCAACTCGTTCGGCATGTTCGCCGAGGACGATCAGATCCGCACCCGCTTCAACGTGATGTGCGTGGCCAATGGCGATACCGGCATGCAGACCGGGTACGAATCGCTGGCCCGCACCGAAGGATTCGAGATCTTCGAGCGCTTCAACGTCGAGGATGTGGCCCGCACGGCGGCCACCCGAGCCCTGACCAAGTTGTCGGCCCGCCCGGCTCCATCGGGTGAGGTGCCCATTGTGTTGGCCGGCGGGAGTGGCGGCATTCTCTTTCACGAGGCCTGTGGCCACGGCCTCGAAGCCGACCACATCGTCAAGGACGCCTCGGTCTACGCCGGCCAGGTCGGGCAATTGGTGGCCAGCCCGCTGGTCACCCTGGTCGACGACGGGACGGTGGCCGGGGAGTGGGGCAACTTCGCCGTGGACGACGAGGGCAACGCGCCCTCGCGCAACGTGCTGATCGAGAACGGGATCCTGACCGACTACATGTGGGACTGGCTGCGGGCCCGCGGTGAGGGTCGGCAATCTTCGGGCAACGGCCGACGACAGAGCTATCAGCACCTGCCCATGGTGCGCATGACCAACACGTACCTGTTGGCCGGCACCGAGAAGGCGGACGAAATCGTGGCCCAGACGCCCAACGGCGTCTACGTCAAGAAGCTGGGCGGGGGGCAGGTCAACACGACGACCGGTGACTTCGTGTTCGGCACCACCGAGGCGTACCTGATTGAGAACGGCCACATCACCGAGCCGTTGCGCGACGCCAACCTGATCGGCAACGGTCCCGAGGTGCTGCGGCGCATTGATGCCGTGGCCGACGACTTCGACATGACGCCGGGTACCTGCGGCAAGGACGGGCAGAGCGTGCCCGTCGGCTGCGGCCAGGCCACCCTGCGCATCACCGGCGTCACCTTGGGCGGCACGGCCTGATGACATCCACCTCCACCACTGCGTCCACCGGCGTGGACGAACTGCTGGACCTGGCCAACTCGGTGGTCGACACCGCCCGTCCGGGCGAGGCCATGGAGGTCTTCGTGACCCGGGGCACCGAGAACGAGGTCCGGGCCTACGACGGCGCCGTCGAGTCGCTCACCTCGGCCGATTCCTCCGGCGTCGGCATCCGGGTGCTCCTCAGCGGGGATGACGGCAACCGGCTCGGCTTCGCCTGGGCCGGCTCGCTCGACCGCGCCGTGATTGATGCGGCGCTGGCCGACGCTCGTGACAACGCCCGCTACGCCACGCCCGATCCCGACGTGGTCTTCGCCGAGCCCGACGGCATGGCGGCGGTCGACCTCGACCTGTGGGACGACCGGGTCCTGACGGTGCCGATGGAAGAAAAAGTGGCGCTGGCGCTTGAGTTGGAGCGGGCCACCCGCGGGGCCGATCCTCGGGTGCGGCAGGTCAACTCGGCCGACTACTCGGACGGCCGGGTCGAAGTGGCGCTGGCCTCGACCACCGGCATCCGCTCCACCACGCGGCGGACGACGGCCTTCGTGTCGGTCGACGCCATCGCCGGTGAAGGGGCGGACTCGCAGACCGGCTCGGGCTTCAGCGTCGGGCGCTCGCCGGCCGACCTCCACCCCGAAGAAGCCACGGCCGAAGCCGTCCTGCGGGCCACCAGAATGCTCGGCGCCTCGAAGGCCCGTTCGGGCCGGTTCACGGTGGTGTTCGATCCGCGGGTGGTCTCCACCCTGCTGTCGGTCATCGCGTCCGCCCTGTCGGGCGAGGCGGTCGTCAAGGGTCGTTCGTTCTTCACCGGCCGGCTGGGCGAGACGGTGGCCACCGGCGACGTCACGCTGGTCGACGACCCGACGGATGCCCGGGCCTTCACGGCCTCATCACGTGATGGCGAGGGCCTGGCCACTCGACGCAATGTGCTCATTGCCGACGGGGTGCTGCGCATGTTCGTCTACGACACGGTGTCGGCCCGTCGGGCCCACACCCAATCCACCGGCTCAGCCGTGCGGGGCGGATTCGCCGGGACGCCGTCGGCCGGCTGCCGGGCCTTGGTGTTGTCGCCCGGATCGCTCGGCGCGGATGACGTGTTGGCCGCGGTGGGGGACGGCCTGTACGTGCAGTCGGTGACCGGCATCCATTCGGGCGTCAACCCGGTGAGCGGCGACTTCTCGGTCGGCGCCGAAGGCCTCATGATCCGCAACGGCGCGCTGGCCGAACCGGTGCGTGAGGTGACGGTGGCCTCGACCCTGCAGCGCATGCTCCAGTCGGTGGTGGCCATCGGCAGCGACCTCACCTGGTTGCCGGGCGTGGCCGCCGGTCAGACGCTGGCCATCGGCGACATGCAGCTCAGCGGGGACTGACTACTAAGCGGGGACCGACGCTCAGGTCGTGCTGGCGGCGGCCGGCTTCGATTCCTTGGCCGGACTCGACGCCGCAGTGGACGAGCTGTCGGACGACGAACTGGCGGCCGGCTCGGACTTGGTGCTGGTCTCGGTCTTGCTGTCGCCTGACGAGGAGTCCTTGCTGTCGGCATCCTTTTTGGCGGCCGAGCCGGAGCCGCCGGTCCGCGAGTCGTTCTTGTAGAAACCGCTGCCCTTGAGGACGATGCCGACCGCGCCGTAGACCTTGCGCAGGGCGCCGCCACACTCGGGGCAGACCGTCAGGGGGTCGTCAGAGAACTTCTGGACGGCATCGAGCCGGTGCCCACACGCCGTGCAGGCGTATTCATATGTCGGCATGGCGCTCCTTACGATTGGCACTCAACGATGGCGAGTGCCAACTCTACCCGAATGGGCGACGATTCCGATCTGGGGAGCCCCCTGAGCATCCCCTGCGTTGCAACCCCGTACAATGTCGATTCGTGTCCGAACGCAGCCTGGCCCATCTCGATCCGCTAGGCGGTGCTCGCATGGTCGATGTCACCCCCCGCGAGCCCACTCACCGTCGTGCGCTGGCGAAATGCAAGGTGTCGATGCTGCCTGAAACGACCACCCTGGTGGCCAATAACGCCATCACCAAGGGTGACGTGTTGGCGGCAGCCCGCATCGCCGGGATTCAAGCGGCCAAGCGGACGGCGGAAATGATTCCGATGTGCCACCCGGTCCTGGTGGGGTCGATCGCCATCAATTTCTCGATCGGTGATGACTGCCGTCGAGGTTGAGGCCCAGGTCGAGACGGTGGACCGGACCGGGGTCGAGATGGAGGCCATCATGGCCTGCACCGTGGCCGCCCTCACCGTCTACGACATGTGCAAGTCGGCCGACCGCACCATGACCATTGAGAATGTGGCGCTGTGGGAGAAGTCCGGTGGTCGCTCCGGTCCCTGGCGCCGTTCCGAGTTGCCGCTCTAGTTCTTTCTCCGGCGGGTACCCCTCCGGGTCGCCTCAGCTGAGCAGGCCGGGCCGGCACCATTAGATTCACCTCCAGTGAGTGCACGCGTGCGCCGATCGAATCGGTATCGGCCGAGGGAACCGTCGGGGGCCGTATCGACCGGCATCAGCCGCATCGATGGCCGCAACGTCGTCATGGCCCGGGCCGCCTCCAATGAGCGTCGGGGCGCGCTGAGCTACGCCGACGGGCTCCGTCTGGCCGCGGCGGCCGATCTGGCCCGCAACCTGCGCATTCCTTTCGTCTTGACCGTGGCCAGCAGCGGCGCCGACGTGCTCGACGGCGTCGCCGCCCTGCATGGTTGGGGACTCGCCGCCGCGGCCATCGCCCGCTGCAGCGGCGTCGTACCGGTCCTCACCGCCGTGATCGGTCCGGTGGTATCCGGCCCGGCCCTCCTCCTCGGACTGTCCGATCTGGTGGTCATGAACTCCGATGCGGTCGCCTTTGTGTCGGGACCGCAAATGGTGGCCGAATTCACCGGGATTCAGGTCGGACTGCAGCAACTGGGCGGCGTGGCGGCCCATGCCAAGTCGAGCGGTCTGTGTGCGGTGGAGTCCGAGGACGTCGACGGGGCCCTGGCCGAACTCCTGGACTACCTGCCTGCGCACACCGACGAACTGCCCCCCATCGTCACCATTGAGGACCCCGTGCTGCGGTCGACCCCGAACTGCGCACGGTCATCCCGGAGCGCAAAGCGGCCACCTATGACGTGCGCGACGTCATCCGGTCGGCCGTCGACGACGGTGAATTCCGCGAGCTGTGGCCCCGGTGGGCCGGGCAGGTGGTGACGGCCTTCTGCCGGATCGGCGGCATGTCGGTCGGCGTGGTGGCCAACCAGCCCCGAATTCTGGCCGGCACCCTGGACATCGTGGCCTCGCAGAAGGGCGCCCGCTTCGTGCGCCTTTGTGACGCCTTCAACCTGCCCATCATCAGCCTGGTCGACACCCCCGGGTTCTTGCCCGGCAAGGACCTGGAATGGCGGGGCATGATCCGCCACGGGGCCGAGCTGGCCTTCGCCTATGCCCAGGCCACCGTGCCGCGGATCTGCCTCATCCTGCGCAAGGCCTTCGGCGGGGCCTACATCGTCATGGACTCTCGCGGCATTGGCAACGACATCTGCCTGGCCTGGCCGGGGGCCGAGATCGCCGTCATGGGCGCATCGGGCGCCGTCCAGATCCTGCACCGGGGGATCACCCTCGATGAGCGCTCGGAACGGGAGTTGGAGTACGAAGACGTCTTCCTGAATCCCTGGCCGGCCTCCGAGCGGGGTCTGGTGGACCAGGTGGTCGACCCGGCTGACACCCGGATTGTGCTGTGTGCCACCCTCCGCCAGCTGGCCACCAAACGTGAATTGTTGGCCGGGCGCAAGCACGATGCCGGGCCCCAATAGGGGTGTGACCTGGACCGATCATGATTGTCATCTAGTTGCAATCAAGCTGAGGTGTTTCTGACGCCGAAGCTGGTAATAGGTAGTGCATGATCAGCGATGTGGCCCCTTCCACTGACGACAACTTCTTCATTCTTGAGTCGTGTCACAGCACTTGGATATTCGACACTGACCGGTTGCGCTTCCGGCGCATCTTGAAGGGACTGACCCTCGATGCCCATGCGGCCACCACGGCGTGGCGGGACTACTTCGGGCTTGAGATCGATCCCATTTCCGAGTCGTTCGTGGTGCTGCTGAACCCAGAGGGCACCCGACTGCTTCGCTCCTGGCGTCATGTGGAGCAATGCCCGCAGTGCGGCGGGAACCAGACGGCCGAGCTGTCGCTGGACGACCTGCGGGGTGCCGCGCTCGGCCTAGAAGTGAATGACGTTGTTGGCGGCCATGAGCAGGACGGCAAGGGTGCCGGCGGTGGCCAGCACCACCAATGCCGTGAGGGCGCGAGGGGCCGCCCGAGGCACCCGATTCGTGGTCAATCGATTGGCCGGCGGCCATGGTGCGCAGCCGATTTTCCATTTCGGCGGGTTCAGTGGTGGGCAAGACGAAGCGATGACGGGGACCGCTGCGCTCGGCAATCACGATGACAATGCCTTCTCGCCCGTCCGGCAGCACTGAGCGCTCCGCCGTCGCCAGCGCGCCCAGTTCGCTCCAGGGGCTCGACCACACCACCTCGTCGTTGCCTTTGGTCAGCACCAGGCCGAACTGATCGAAGTCGATGCGCAACTGCGGAACGGCAATTCGCCCATCCCGCCCGTCGGTGAGCAGGTAGACGTCGTCCACGCTCCATGCTTCGGTTTCGCCCGACGTCGACGGCATTGAGGGACGAACTTAGTTGCCCCACCCGATCGGAGGGTCCCCGGGTGCTCCGGGTCGGTACTCCCGACGCTCACGCTCCCTGCGTTCGGCCCGCTCCGCCCGTTCGATCTCGCGCTCCACGTCGGTCCACAGCAGTGGCTCCGCTCTCGTCTTCGTGGCCGGCGAACACCTGGCCTCTGGTCATGATGATGAAGGCCACCGTCCACAGCACGGCAATGGTGGACAGCTTGGCCAAGAAGCCGGAGAGCTGCTGGTCCAGCTTGGGTGAGAGCCCCAGCACCGTGCCGTGATGGTTGTAGGCGGCGTACAGCGGGCGGGTGGCGAAGATCCACACGATGGAAAGAAAGCTCGGCACAATCGATTGGACGATGAGATAGCCCCCTCGACCGAGCGCAGTGATCTTCTTGGACCCCGGCAGCTCCGACATCACGGGCGCCCACAACACGAAGCCGGCGCCCAGGACGAGACACTGCACAATGATCCGAGCCACCTCGGAGGTGGCGGTCTGGCTGACGACGCCGGTGGTGAGGGTGCCGACGGCAATGACGGTCACGATGGCCACGGCCGGGATGGGTCGGACGGCGATGCGCAGTAGAGCGTCAATCGGTGCCGGCCGGGTCAGCCTGATCAGAATGGTGCGCGGGGTCCCGGCCACCAGCAGCGGCGGTACGGCCAGCATGAGCAGCAGACGCTGGAGCACCAGGGCCATGAGGGACCAATGGGTGGCCAGGTCGCCCAGGGGCCAGAACACGGCAATCCCGAGCACGACGAGTCCGCCCACGAAACAGACCACCTGCCGACCGGCTGGCCCGCTGGGTCGGGGACCTGATGGCCACCAGGTAGGCGATGAGCAGCAGGGGGGCGACAATCGACCAAAAGAGGTGGAAGTGCCAGTCGAATGGGTGGGCGGCGGCCATCATGCGGCAATCGCCGCCGTAGGCTCTCGCCAATGGCTGGACCGGCACGACTTGATCGCCTCGAGCGGGTAACCGACTTGGTGCTGGTGTTGTTGCACACCGAGCACCCGCTGACGCTTGATTCCATCGCCCTGCAGGTGCCCGGTTATCCCGAGGAGCATTCGGCCCGGCGCCAAGCATTTGAGCGGGACAAGCGATTGTTGCGCGATGAGGGCATCCCGGTGCTGACGCAACGCCTGGATGGGCAAGAACAGTACGGCTACCAAATCGATCGCGACGGTTTCTATCTGCCCGATCTGGAACTCGAAGCCGATGAACAGGTGGCGTTGCATCTGGCCGTCGCCGGCGTGCACCTAGGCGATCCTAGTGGTCGAGATGCACTGATGAAATTGGGGGCGATCGGTCTCGGTGAGGTGCGGCCGATCGCCACGCTGGACCCGCCACAGGCCCTGGTCGATCTCTTCGAAGGCGTGCGCACTCGGGCGTTGGCGACGTTCACCTACCGGGGTGTCGAACGTACGGTCGCCCCGGCCGGATTGTGGTTCCGCTTCGGCCACTGGTACTTGGTGGCGTGGGACCTCGACCGCCAGGCGGTCCGAACGTTCCGAGTCGACCGCATCGCTGGTCGGGTGTCGTTAGGGACGCCAGGCGAGGCGCAGGTGCCCGAGGGATCTGATGTCCGCCAGGCGTTGCCCGACGATCCGTGGCGCACCGAGGGCGAGGATTTGGTGGAGACGCGGATTCGGGTCGACGCGCTCGAGGGCCCTCGGGTGGCCGAAGAGGTCGGGGCCGACAAGGTCGACGTTCGGCACGCCGATGGCTCGGTGGAGTTGTGCCTTCGGGTCTCGAGCTTCGCGGCCATCCGCTCGTGGGTGCTGAGTCTGCTCACCCACGCTGAAATTCTCAGCCCACCGCAGTTCCGCACCGAAATGGTGGAGTGGTTGCGAGGTATCACGACCGGGGTGTCGGTGGCGCTGCCCGACGGCCCTTTGGTGAGCGCTGACAGCCGATGAGCCTTCGGCGGCGGCTGAGCGACCACTACCCGGCCAGCAGACCAGCCAGCGACTGCGTCGCCTGCTGGCCATCGTCGGTTGGCTGGCTCAGGTCGGCGAGGCGGAGATCGTCGACATCGCGCAGCGGTTCACCATCGGCGAAGACGAGCTGGTACGCGAGTTGGAGTTAGCCGCCTGTTGTGGGGTGCCGCCCTATACGCCCGACACCTTGATGGAGATTGAAGTGTCGGAGACGACGGTGCGCGCCTTCTTGCCCGCCGAATTCGCTCGACCCAGGCGCCTGACGCCGGCCGAGGGTTTTGCGGTGGCCGCGTCAGCCCGCCTCATCCTCACCGTGCCCGGACCGGACGACGATGCGCTGCGGCGTGCCCTGGCCAAGCTGGAAGTGGCATTGGGGTCGCGTGAACTGATGGGCGTCGACGTGGACGTGCCGCCGCACCTGGTGCAAATTCGCGATGCGGTGACGGCCGGCGTGGCCATTGAGATCGACTATCACTCGGCCTCCCGCGACGAGTCGACCACCCGGACGGTCGATCCGGTGCAGGTGGTGACGATGGACGGCCATTGGTACGTCGATGCCTTCTGCCACAAGGCGGGCGATATGCGCCGCTTCCGGGTCGATCGGATCAGCGATGTACGGACCAGCACGGAGGCGACGTCAACGGCAACTTCGGAGGCGGTGACCCGGTCGGCCGAGGACTCGTACCTGCCCGGTCCCGGTGCGCTCGAAGTGGAACTCCGGCTCGAGGGCGAGGCGCGGTGGGTGGCCGAGTCGATTCCGGTGCGCTCGGTCACTCAGTCGGCCGACGGTGCGGTGGTCGTGGTCGTGCTCGATGTGACCGGGATGGCGTGGTTCGAACGGCTGCTGCTGCAGTTGGGTCCGGAAGCTGAAGTGGTGCGTCCCGACGAAATGACTGGTGTGGCCGCTCGAGCGGCCGAGCACGTGCTCCAGGTGTACCTCGGCGGTCCGGGCTGATCTTGATGTGTCGGGAGACCGACCGTTCCCGAACATGCTGGGGATGCACGGAATGTCGTCGAGTGGGATCGACTACTACCTGAATGACCTCGCTCATGAAGTCCCGGCGGAGGATCGGGCCATGTGGGTCGGGCGAGCCGCCGAACGGATGGGACTGACCGGCCCACTGCAGCCAACACAATTGCGCCGAGCGCTTGACGGTCGCCATCCACTCACCGATCAACAGATGCGATCGGCACGAGCCACCGTCAGCGGGGTGGACTTGACCTTCTCGGCGCCCAAGTCGGTCAGTGTGTTGTTCGGGCTCGGCGGAGCGCCCATGGCCCGCCAGATCATTGCGGCGCATCAGCGAAGTGTGGACGGCGCTGTCCGGTACCTCGAGGACCATGCGGTCACCGCGCAGAGAGGATCAGGCGAACAGCGACATTCAGTACCCACGTCGGGTCTGGTGGCTGGTGCGTTCACCCATGCGGTCAACCGCAATGGGGATCCGCACGTCCACACCCACGTCGTGGTGGCCAACCTCGTGCACGGTGAGGATGGGAGGTGGAGCGCCTGTGATCGCCGAGGGCTGTCGGCCCACCGCGACGCGGCGTCGGCTGTCTATGACGCCGGGCTCCGGCATGCGCTCTCACACGAAATGGGATTGCCGTGGTCACCCACCGCGATGCGTGGGTGGGAGCTGGCCGGCGTCCAACCGTCGCTGATGGGCGAGTTCTCCTCGCGGTCGGCCGACATCCGACGACACATGGCCGAATGGGGCACCCATTCCACACGCGGCGCCCGGGTGGCCTGGGCCGCCACCCGACCGGAGAAGGAGATGGGGCACTCGTTCGAGGCGCTCCAGGCTGACTGGGTGCGCCGGGCCGACGCCATCGGCGAAGAGCCGTCGCTGGCCAGAGTCGGGCCTAGTCAGGCGCGAGTCATCGACGAGCACCGATTCCACGCCACGCTGTCGCTCAGCGCCGACGGCGGGGCTCGACGCCGGAATGTGGTGAACGCATTCGGGGAAGCCGCCGTCGGGGGAGCAACCGCCGAGGAGATCGGTCAACTCACTCAACTGTGGCTTCCGGCCAACTCGAACTTGGGTATCC
The DNA here is from genome assembly GCA_963730785.1 of uncultured Acidimicrobiaceae bacterium. GTDB lineage: Bacteria > Actinomycetota > Acidimicrobiia > Acidimicrobiales > RAAP-2 > Bog-473. The sequence continues at coordinate 319,416 of CAVSTF010000015.1, read as the reverse complement.
ATGAAGAGGTCCATGCCCTGCGGGAAGTGGTGCCGCCCGGGCATCTCCTTCGGGCCTTGGGGCCACGACCGGTGGAGCCGGAGCAGCACAGCGTATGGAGGGGTGCGGCGCAGTCGCTGGAGTCATATGGTCGGCAATGGGACGTCAGCCGTGTCGGCGACGCACTCGATATGGAACAGCGCAATGGATCGTTATCGACCTTTTCGGTGCCGCGGTTGGTGGCGCACCTTGAGATGTCCCGGCAACTGGAGACGGCCCGACAGCGATTGGGCTGGCGGCCACCACACCGGCTGGAAATCGAGCGAGGTCGTTGAGGTCAACGTTCGAGCGTGATGGCAGTGGATTGGACTCGGTGTCGCTCGGGCGTGGTCATGTCGCGCCATGGACTGCTGGCGTGGGCGGGAGTCAACTGCACATTGTTGAATCGCCGGTTGTGATCGAGCACGCGTGCAGTAGCCCGGATCACCGTGAGCGATGACGTCGACTGGGAGGCGCGGGACCCTGACCGTGCTCACCGAGCTGGAAGGTCGAATACGACCGTGCGCACCGACGGAGCGACTGATGGTGGTGGTGGCGACCTCCATATCGCCACCGAGTGCGCTGAGGATGCGCAGTGTTTCCGGATCGGCGATACCGGGCAACACCACGGTGGCGCCAAAGATGGAGAGGAAACCCCGGGCTTGCGTCGCCCCAGCGGCTCCGCGCCTGCGAAAGATCCTGCAGGCAGGCCATCACGATCAATCCCTGGCCGGCTCCTTCACTGACCAATTTCGCCAGATCCGGCAGGGGCGCGATGTTGGCCACCTCGTCGAGGGCGAACAAAGTGGGTGCGACCGACGTCCCTTGGCGGGCACACTCATACGTTGCGTCTCGGACGTCACCGATGGCGGCGACGATCAATGGTGCGAAAAGATGCTGACGCCGTCCCGGTGAGCAGATGTACATGGTGTTGCGACCCTGGCAGAACTCCCCGGCATCGAGGGCAGGCAGCTCGGTGGTGGCGATCACGCTGTCCGATTGATAGGCCGCCAATACACCCGACGCGGTCGACCAGATACCTGATTGCTCCCGCGAATCGGTGCTGATAATGCCCGCCAAGGCATCAGTGGCGGCAGTTCTCTTCACCAACCGAATTTCCCAAGATTTCCAACGGAGTGGTGCCATCGTGCCGCTGAATCCACCGAACAACCGTTTTCATCGGTAAATTTTCTTGGGCCGCTGCATGGAGCAATGGAGCCAAAAGTGCACTGGCGCGCTCGGCCCAATGTTGGTTCGCGCCGCCATGCAACAACGAACCCATTGTTGGGTGTGTCGCGCTCACCATTGCGTTCGCCGTCTGCACTGCCGTGTCCCACTTTCCTGCAGTGGTGATGGGTGACCATCCGATCCGCTCCACACCGTTAGGACACTCGATTTCGCCGCTTGGATCGTACAAATAGGCCCATCCGGAACTGCTTCGGTGCGCCGCGGTGGCCACCATCACTTCGGGCTTGGTTGAAGTGGAGACGACGGGTCCCTCAGCCAGCAAAAGATTGGGTATGACCAGGGAAGACGTCTTTCCAGAGCGTGAAGGACCCAGCACCATTACCGATCGCTCGGGGCCCGTAAACGACCAGTTTTCGTTGTCCATTCCGAGGTAAATCCCTTGGCCGTGCGGTAGGCGCGCCGTACGTGTCGTCGATGGTGCTTCGTCGTCGCGCGTACGTTCGGAATCGGTCGAATCGGGTGGTGAGTGCATCGACGCAATTGTCGCGTTCGCATGGTTGAAATTCCATGGGACAACTTTCGAAATAGTGCGACGTGTGCATGCAATGCACGCCATGCATCGCATAAAAATTGATCATGCAAAGCCAGTTGAAGATGATGCAGAACGTGTTGTGTCGCACTGCAAAAGTGGCGTCGCGACGTGAGGGTGCTTGACCTGGGCCGTTATACGACCGAGAATGTATCTACCCGGAGTGTGATGGAGGGTTGGAATGTGCTGCGATGGAACACTGTGCAGCGCGAGAGGCGACGATGTCGGATTGCCGATTACGCGCGACATGCGAAACCTCAACACTTCAACCACACGTTTCGTTTCGGGTATTCGGAATGGATCGCTGGCATGAAACCAGTTGCGTCTCATGTCGGAGGTTCACACCGAAAGACAGTGAAACCGGTGCGGCAATGCGCGCGGCGATGGGTAGTCAACTTCGGCGTAGCGCAGGCTGCATCTCTATTCAGTGACAATGCTCCTAGGGAGGTGCACCTGTGGCGGTAGCCGCGAAGAAAAGGCCCGCAGCCAAGAAGGCTGTGAAGCGGGCCCCTGCAAAGAAGAAGGCAGTTGCCAAGAAGGCTCCGGCAAAGAGGGTAGCTGCGAAGAAGGCCGTGAAGCGTGCTCCAGCCAAGAAGGCTGTCAAGCGCACTGCGGCGAAGAAGGCTGTGAAGCGCGCACCGGCGAAGAAGGCCGTTAAGCGCACCGCAGCCAAGAAGGCTGTCAAGCGCGCACCGGCGAAGAAGGCCGTCAAGCGCACCGCAGCCAAGAAGGCTGTCAAGCGGGCTCCGGCTAAGAAGGCCGTCAAGCGCACTGCAGCCAAGCGGGTTGTCAAGCGCGCACCGGCGAAGAAGGCCGTCAAGCGCACTGCAGCCAAGAAGGCTGTCAAGCGGGCTCCGGCTAAGAAGGCCGTGAAGCGCACCGCAGCCAAGAAGGCAGTGAAGCGGGCTCCGGCTCGCAAGGCGACCGCTCGTCGGTAGCCGCACGTTCCATTCGGAACGAGTGAAGTCGGGGGCCTTCGGGCCCCCGACTTTGCAATTCAGGGCTTAGTGGTGAGTGGCACGTCGGCCGGCCAATCGACGTCATAGGCCAGGGCGGGCACCCGCAGCACACGGACCGGCAGTCCGATCCGCAATGACTCGGCCAGGTGGGTGCGGAACGATCCCGCCCCGTAGGAGAACGCAAAGTCCACATTGGTGGGTACCCGCAGCACATTGGTGCCGTCATCGACACGATCGGGCGCCAGGGTGACACCATCAAAGGGCGACAGTGCGCCGATGCCCTGCGCCTGAGGAAGGTCGCCATGGGCGATGGTGACCCACTCGACTCCCGCCTGTCGCAACTGCTCCACGCCAGAGCGCACCGCGCCATTGAGGCCGAGACCGGGTTCCCACATCACGATTGCCCCCAAGTCAGTGGCCCATTCAGCCACCTCGGGATCGTCACAGACCACGGCCACTGGGAGCGGGAGGCACGACGTCACCACGTGCGTTGCCATCGATCTGACCAGGTTGATCCGATCGAGCATCACTCATTGAGCCGCCCAGCCGCCGTTTGGCCATTGAGAATCCCTTGACCGGAATGAGCACGGCCCGACTGCCAATGGGGGTCATCGAACCCGCAGGTGAGGGCAATGGGTGCACGCTGACGCTGCTGGACACTGGCCACAGTGTACGGGTGGGAGCAGCGAGACCTCCTGGTCGCCGTAGGCTCGCACCATGAGCGATCGAGTAGCGGTCATTGGGGCGGGCTCGTGGGGTACGGCGGTGGCCGGATTGATCGGTGCCAGGAGGCCGACGACGCTTTGGGCGCGCTCGCCTGAACTGGCCGAATCGATCAATCGAACCCATCAGAATGAGAGCTACCTGTCCGACGTGACCCTGCCCGATGCGCTGACGGCTACCTCTTCATTGGAGGAAGCGGTCGATGGCGCCGGTGTGATTTTCATGGCCGTCCCCTCCCACGGATTCCGTGCCGTGCTGACCGAACTGGTGCCGTTCTCGTCCGGGTTCGAGGCCATCATCAGTCTGTCCAAGGGAATTGAGAACGGCACGAACCTGCGCATGTCGCAAGTGATCGGCGAGACCCTGCCCGATGTGCCGGCCGGCGTGCTGACGGGGCCGAACCTCGCTCGGGAGGTGGCGCAGGGTCAACCGGCCGCCAGTGTGGTGGCCCTGGCCGATGAGCAACTGGCCCGCCGGGTCCAGGATCTGGTGCATACCCGGACCTTCCGTGTCTATATGGGCACCGATGTGATTGGCTGCGAGATCGCGGGCGCCTCCAAGAACGTGATGGCTATTGCGGCCGGCATCTGTGATGGATTGGGTTTTGGTGAGAACACCCGTGCGGTCCTCATCACCCGGGGATTGGCCGAACTCGGTCGCCTCGGCATCGCGCTGGGTGGTCAGGTGCTCACCTTCGGCGGACTGGCCGGCGTGGGTGACCTGGTCGCCACGTGCGCCAGCCCCAAGAGTCGCAATCGAACCGTTGGTTTCGAGTTGGGTCAGGGGCGCACGCTGAAGGAGATCGTCGATGGCATGCACATGGTCGCCGAGGGCGTGAAGAGTGCCGGACCACTGGTTGGGCTTGGCCAAGTCGCATGGGGTCGAAATGCCGATCGCCGAGCAGATCGAAGGAATTGTCGAAGGCCACTGCACGCCCAAGGAGGCTTTGCTGTCGTTGATGGATCGCCCAGTCGCGACCGGAGTGGGATGAAGCGCTGCTGCGGGGCCTGCAGACATGAGCGGCCTCTTCGGCAGCAATAACGACCTGGTCGATGACGGCGATGCCGATCGGCGCCAGGCGGCGCTGCAACACGTTCGTGAGCTGTTGTTGGCCAATGGCGCCACGGCGGAAGAGATTGAACGGGCCATTGCGGACAACGTGATTGATCTCTTCGTGATCGATCGGATGCTGGTGCCCTCGCGTCGGCGCTACACCCAGGGCGAGGTGGCGGATCTCACGGGAGTGAATCTGCAGACCCTGGAACGCTTCTGGCGGGCGCTGGGATTTCCCAATGTGAGCGATGACGACAAGGCGTTCACCGACCTGGATCTCGAGGCGGTCCGACTGTTCCAGGGCATGCAGGCGCTCGGAGCGGCCCGCACGGACACGGCCCTGCAGCTGGCTCGGGTCATCGGCTCGTCCATGGCCCGGATTGCCGAGGCGGAGCTCGTCTCCGGCGACGTACACGCCAGCGATATCGATCCGGTTATTGCCGCCGATGCCTTCGCCAGCGTGGCCGATGTGACCATTCCCGGCCATGGCCCGTCTGCTTGAGTTCGTGTGGCGCCGGCAGGTGGCGGCGGGCATCCGCCGCAACATCATGTTGCGCAACGATGGGGTGGCTCCCGGCGGCAGCCCGACCCTGGCCGTCGGGTTCGCCGACATGGTCGGCTTCACGTTGCTCAGCCAGCACCTGAGCGATCAGGAATTGGCCGCCGTGGTCCGGCGGTTCGAAGAGCTCTCCCATGACATCGTCACCGGGTTGGGCGGCCGGGTGGTCAAAATGATCGGCGACGAGGTGATGTTCGTGGTCGAAAGCGTGGCCGACGCCGCTCGCATCGGACTGGACCTGGCCGATGCCTACGCCGACGATGAACTGCTCTCCGACGTTCGGGTGGGCTTGGCCTGTGGGCCGGTCTTGCTACGAGATGGCGACTACTACGGACCGACCGTCAACCTGGCCCACCGGATCGTCAATATCGGCAATCCGGGCACGGTGCTGATCTCTGATGAATTCCACACTGCCCTCATGCACGAGGCCCCCGACGAGTTCACGGCCCAGGCGCTGCGGCCCCGGCTCTTGAAGGACCTGGGTCGGGTGCAGCTGTGGTGGGCCGGTCGGGTCGGTCAAGAGGCCGACGGGACCGGCGTGGCAGCCGACCGCCGGCGCAACGTGCGCTGGGAGCGTCTCTCGGAAGTATTGCGTGACCTCGAAGAGCTACGCGAAGTCGGTGAGCGCCTGCTCACCAGCAATCGCTCAGCGAGTTCTAAGTCGAACGGTGGCGATCCCGAAGGGTCGTAGTTCGAACGAACCCTCGAAGTGATCGAGCGGGAAGCCTCGGAGGTCAACCTGCCAACCGTCATGGCCGGGCACCCGAACCGTCGTCGTCTCCGCGGTGGGATTGAAGACCCGCAGTTCGAGTTGCCCACCCTCACGGCGAAGCGCACTGACCTCGGCGCCGTCGACACTGAGTTCGCTCCCGGCACTGGCTCTGTGCCCACCACCGAACGAGGTCACCACTTCGAGCGGCATGAGGAAGTCGTCGGCCATGGCATAGGGGTCCGCCACGCCGACACCCAGGGCGTAGCGGAAGGTGATGAGCCGACCGGCCAACTGCAGTCCGTCGACCGGGGTGAGCGGTCCGGCCGGGAATGGGCGATAGGCCATGCCGAGTCGGGACAGCATGCCGGTGGAGCGCAGGACGGTCAGCGCGATGGTGTGCGCCTGGTCGTCCTCGATGTCGATCAGCTCGTACTCGCAGACGCCTTCGTGGGCCACCGTGAGCGTGCCGGCCGAGACGAAACGTTGGGCCGGTGCCGTCGGGAGCCCGACCTCGTCGGTCCGCCCCTCGACGGTGAGTCCACGCTCGACCACCGTGAACGCGCTCTCGGCCCTCGAACTGGTCGCCGCCTCGGGCAGCGGCAGATGCACCCGCAGCCGATGGTCTCGGCTGGGGTTGACGAAGGTGGTGGTCACCCGGGCCACCGCCTCGTCGGCCCGTAGCTCAATCACGGTCTTGACGTCCACGGTGTGTGACCCCAGACGGGCCTGCGAGCCGCCGTCAATGTGGTCGGGCCACTCGTAGGTGGCCACGATCGACGCACTGGCCCGCACCGGTCCCTTCTCCTCCAGCTTCACCGTGACCGCCGTCGGGCGTGTCGATGAAGGAGTCCTGACCGGGGGGCGAGTAGTTGTAGGAGTCACCCAGATCGCCGCCGTCGACCAACTTGCCGTAGCCGGGCAGGCCATTCAACGAGAACGTGCCGTCGTCGGCATTGATGGCCACCGATACCAAGCCGTTGTCGAGCGTGACGGGATCGGTGGAGGTGGCGACCGGGTGGGACAGGGCGACGGGCTCGAAGGAACGCCAGCCGTAGCTTTCAACCTCGGCCACGCGGGCCACGATGCGTCGGATGGGTGGCTGCTCCATGGCGATGCGGATGGTGGCGTCGGGCCGGGCTCCCATGCGGGTGAAAATGTCCCGCTTGACCTGTGTGATCTCGACGTTGGGGCGCTCGTCGGGACCTACCGTGACGGTGATGCTGATGCCCTCTTCGTCTTCCTCGACGGTAATGCCGTGGATCCAGGCATCGTTTTCGATCTTGGGGCCTTGGATCATGCCGAGGACGGTGCGGACAGTTTCGGCATCGAGCACCATCGATCCCGGGAGACCATTGCGCTCCGAGACCACCTGCACGTCGGATGAAGCGGGTTCGACCGCGCTGACGACCAGTTCCACCAAGCCGGAGCGGGTTCGCTGGGTCGGGTTGAGCACGTAGGTGCCGGCGGCTTCAAGCGACTGGGCAAACGAGGTGACGGCGCGGGCCGCCAGTCCGGAGGCGATGGTCTTCGCCTCGGCGTAACGATGCATGACGGCGTCGACCACGTCGTCGACCGAGCAGGCGCAGATGGAGTCGTGGGCCGAGTTGCGCACGATTTCCTTCCATGCCAAATGCAGCAACGACTGGGGCCAGCGATCGGCCGGAAGGAAGAGGGCCGAGAGGGGTTCCGCCCGACGCTCGAGTTCCCGCTCGGCTTGTGCGCCCAGTCGCTTGACGTCCACCCGGTTGGAGGTGACGCCCATCAGCATGTTGGACCGGTAGCCCGACCGCAGCTCGCCCTTCCAGCGCTCCAAGCCTTCAGTTGGCGCGGTGGCCAAGTATTTGGGGAGCGAGGTCACTTCGTAGACGTAGTCGGACTGCAGGTCGTTGGCTTCGGCCACCACGCGCCCCAGGAACGGCTGGGGGAAGAGGTGGTCTGTGCCGTTCATGAAGAGGAGATCACCGAGCAGGAACGACTCGATTTCTTCGACATGGTCTGACGTGCGGCGCACGAGTGCCTTGGCGTCATCGGGCAGCGCAGCCCCGTTGCCGTAGCCCACGGGCAGGTACTCGGCCCGCACGGTCGAACCGTCGGGCGCTTCCCAGAAGAAGCCACTCTTGGTGATGGCCGACGGCACGCCTCGCCAGATGACGGTGTGTTCGAAGCCACCAAGTTGGAGGATCTGCGGCATCTGAGCGATGTGGCCAAACATGTCCGGCAGGTAGCCGACCTCCATGATGCCGCCGAAGGCGGCGCCCCGGACGATGCCCATCTGCAGATTGCGGATGATGGTCTCACCGGAGGCCAGGAATTCGTCCATCAGGATGTACCAGGGGCCCATGCTGAGGCGGCCGCCGGCCGCCAGGGTCCGCAGGCGCTCCTCGTTCTCGGGCCGGACTTCCAGGTAATCGTCGACCACCGCCATCTGCCCATCGAGCATGAAGTAGGGGTAGCTGGGATCCGACTCGAGCAGGGGCAGCAGGGTGTCGACCAGGTCAACCAGGCTCAGCCGAAACTCCTGGTAGGACTCGTACCATTCGCGGTCCCAGTGGGTGTGCGGCACGATGGCGATGCGGCGGGGTGTCATAGCCGCCAGACTATGACGTGCAGCCAGAGAAAGTCCCGACGTGGCAGGTCCATCTGCGAGGAGCCGCTGACCCCTTTGAGCCGACCGATCTGAGCGCTGCCGGCACGCTGCTCCGCTGCTGGGTCCGGCGGTGGGCGAGCGACCCTCACCGCACGGTGCTGGTCGACGACGTTCGACGCCGCCCACAACCTGACGCCGACGCCCTGCAGTCCGAAACGGCCGGTGCGGCGGCCACGCTGGACCGGCTGGGCGTGGTGCCGGGGGACCGGGTGCTCTGGAGCAGTGGGCCCTCGGTCGACTCCGCCGTCTGGCTGGTGGGCGCCATGCGCCTGGGGGCCGTGGTGGTCCCCGTCAGTCCGTCGTTGACCGAGAGCGAACTGGCCTATGTCATCGGCGACGTCACTCCCACCGCTGCCATCGTTGATCAGGCGCAGCAACAAGCCGTGACGAACGCGGCACCCGGTCTGCCCAGCTGTGCTGGTCGCGTCACCGCGAGTCGGCGGAAGTGATCACCTGTCGCTGGATTCGAGCCAGCCCGATGACGACGCCCTCATCGTCTACACCTCGGGCACGACCGGCCACCCCAAAGGTGCGGTGCACACGCACCGCTCCCTCTTGGCCGGCGTGGAGTCCATCCGGCTGGCCTGGGGCTGGGAGCCCGATGACCATCTCATTTTGTCGTTGCCCCTCTTCCACGTCCATGGGCTGTGCGCCGGTCTCTTCGGCACGTTGGCCGCCGGGGGGAGCGCCACGGTGATGGACCGGTTTGCGGCCGAGCGGGTACTGCAAGCCGTACCCCAGGCCACCATGTTGTTCGGCGTCCCCACCATGTACCACCGGCTCAGCCAGACCGGCCGGGTGCAAGGAGTTGTCGGCCCTACGTCTGTGCGTCGCCGGTTCGGCCCCGCTGGCGGCCGACCTGTGGGCGTCGTTCAACCGGGAAGGCGTCTCGGTCCTCGAGCGCTACGGCATGTCGGAGACGCTGCTCACGCTCTCGAACCCGCTCGTCGGTGAACGGCGACCCGGCTCGGTCGGGCTACCGCTGCCGGGGGTCGACGCCAAGGTGGACGCACCTGATGGCGATGGCATCGGCGAACTACTGGTGCGCGGGCCGTCGTTGTATCGAGGCTATTGGGAGCGTCCCGAAGCCACCAGCGCCGCCTGGCGCCAGGGCTGGTTCGCCACCGGCGACCTGGCCTCGGTGGGGGACGACGGCTACTTCTCCATTCGAGGGCGGAACACCGAACTCATCATCACCGGCGGGCACAACGTGTATCCGGCCGAGGTGGAGTCGGTACTGAGTCGGCACCCCTCAGTAGGAGAGGTGGCGGTGGTCGGGGTGGCCTCGCCAGAGTGGGGCGAGTCGGTGGTGGCGTTCGTGGCCGGAGCCGACGGCGCGCCCGACATCAGTGCGTTGGAGCAACTGGCTTTGACCGAGCTGGCTCCGTTCAAACGACCGCGGGAGTACCGGGTGGTGGCTGCGCTGCCTCGAAATGCGATGGGCAAGGTGGTTCGCCGCGACCTGCACTGACGGGAGGGTCGCCACGCCGCTGCGGTAGCGTGGCGACATGTCCACTTTCCTCATGCTCTCGACCATTGGTCCAGATGGAGCGTCGACACTGACCGAGAATCCCGATCGCCTGAAGGCAGTCAATGCCGAGGTCGAGGCCATGGGCGTGCGAGTCCTGAATCAATGGGCGCTGTTGGGTCCCTACGACTTCTGCACCGTGTTGGAAGCGCCCGACGAGCAGACCATGGCGCGGGTGGCGTCTGGTGCTGGGCGCCCGGGGCACCCTCAAGACGCTGACCCTGTCGGCTATTCCGATCGATGACTTCGTCGAGTCGGTGCGACACGGCGGCAAGGACTGATCCGGTACGTCAGTGCCACCAGTAGCCCTGGCGGCTGCGCTGTCGTCGGATGTCATCGCGGGAAAACAGTTCGGGGAGAATGGATCCGTCCGAGAGTCGACGCAGCCGGTAACCGTCATCGGTGCTTTCGGCCACTTCGAAGCCGCGGACCCAGGTCCCTTGGTACCGATTCCGGACATCGACCGGTGTGCCCACCGCCAATGGTGTGCGCGCATTTGGGTCCAACGCCCCCGCCCCTCCCGAACTCACCACCCCATCGTATTGATACGGGCGAGACCCCGGTGACGCCGGTCGATGGAGTGAGCCGGCCCAGCCTCTCCTATGAGCGTTCGCTGCGGGCCAAGGGACATCTGCGGGTGGCCGGGCTTGATGAAGTGGGTCGGGGCGCGTGGGCCGGCCCGCTGACGGTCGGCGTGGCCGTCGTCAGGCCTCGAGCCGAAAAGTCGATGCCGAACTGGCTACGCGATTCCAAACAATTGAGTGAAGCCCGTCGTGAGGAGATATTCGACTCCGTTGGTGAATGGTGCGTGGATTGGGCGGTTGGTCATGCGACCCACGAGGAGTGCGACCGCTGGGGCATGACGATCGCCCTGCGCACGGCGGCCGAGCGAGCGCTGGCGGGACTGCGGGATGGCCCGGATGCCCTGCTGGTTGACGGGCCGGTCAACTTGCTGCGCCGACCCGATGGAGCACCCAGCGCGTTCGGGGGGCATGTACGCCCGGTCATCGGCGGGGATGCCCGTTGTGCCTCCGTGGCCGCGGCTTCCGTGCTGGCCAAGGTGGTCCGGGACCGCATCATGCGAGACGAAGCTGAGCATTTTCCGGCCTACGAATTCGAGCGGAACAAGGGGTATCCGTCGCCCGTGCACCAGCGGGCCCTCCGTGGCTACGGCCTCAGCGCCATCCACCGGCGCAGCTGGTCGTACGTGGCCGATCTGCCCTGGAATGGCCCGAGCCCGAAATGAGGTGGAAATGTGCCGTGACCAGGACTCCCGCATGGCTCAGCGCGCTCATGACCGGTAGTGTGGACCGATGACCGCAGTCTTGGAAGTCAAGAACCTTCGGACCGAGTTCCGCATGCGTCACTCCAAGGTCACCGCAGTCGACGATGTCTCGCATTTCCGGTCAACCAAGGCGAGTGTGTGGGCCTGGTCGGCGAGTCTGGCTGCGGCAAGAGCACCACCGGGCTCTCCATCATGCGGCTGCTGCCCAACAACGGCAGCATCTCCGGGGGCAGCGTGACGCTGCTGGGTCGCGACCTGGCCACCTTGGACGAGCGGGAGATGCGTCAGGTCCGGGGCAACGATGTCGCCCTGATTCCCCAGGACCCGATGACCTCACTCAATCCCGACCATGACCATCGGCCGCCAGATTGCCGAAGGGCGTCCTCCTGCATCGAGACGTCACTCAGGAGCAGGCGCAACAGACGAGCCCTCGAAGTATTGACCCTGGTCGAGATGCCACGACCGGCGGAACGGCTGGACCAGTATCCGCATGAGCTGTCTGGTGGATCTGCGCCAGCGGGTCATGATCGCCATGGCTCTGGTGTGCGAACCCAAACTGCTCATCGCCGATGAGCCCACGACGGCGCTCGATGTCACTATTCAGGCTCAGATCCTCGACTTGATCGACGACTTGCGCGAGCGCCTGCGCATGGGCGTGTTGCTCATCACCCACGACATGGGCGTCATCGCCGACCGAGCCGACCGGGTCGTCGTCATGTACGCCGGGAAGATTGCCGAAGAGGCCTCCACCAAAGTCCTCTTCGAGCGCAATCGCCACCCCTATGCCGAGGCACTGCTGGCCTCGGTTCCCAAAATCGACCAGGACCTCGAAGAAGCCCTCCTGACCATCCCGGGCCTTCCGCCGGATCTCTCGCAAGACATCACCAACTGCCGGCTTCGCCCCCCGCTGTCGCTACGTCACTGATGTGTGCGAGCAGCAGGAACCACCCCTTGACCCGGCCCACGACGATGACCCAACTCACCGATTTGCCTGCTTTCATCCGGTTCAGCACGAGGTCCAACCGACACCGGTTGAAATAAGGCCCGTCATTGCCACCCCGGGTACGAGAGCCGCGTGTGACCGCCCTGGCCGAGTCGCCCGACATCCTCACGGTGACAGATTTGGTCAAGGAATTTCCGGTCATGGCCGGGAGCATCTTGCGGCGCCAGGTGGGCTCGGTCCATGCCGTGTCGAACGTCAGTCTCTCAGCATCCGGCAGGGAGAGACGTTCGGCCTGGTCGGCGAGTCCGGCTGCGGGAAGACAACCATCGGCCGACTGATGGTCGCGCTGGAACACCCCACCGCCGGTTCGGTGCACTTCGAGAACACCGAGTTGACGGCACTGAAGGGGGCGGATCTCCGCCGGCGCCGGCGTGATATCCAGCTCATGTTCCAGGATCCCTACGCGTCATTGGATCCGCGCATGCGGGTGGGCACCATTGTGGGTGAACCGCTCAAAGTGCAGTCGGTCGGTACCCGGGACGAACAGCGGGACCGAGTGGCGGCGCTCATGCGGGAAGTCGGCTTGAGTCCCGAAGCCGTGCACCGCTATCCACATGAGTTCTCCGGCGGGCAGCGCCAGCGAATCGGGTTGGCCCGGGCCTTGGCGCTCGAGCCCAAGCTGGTCGTGGCTGACGAACCGGTTTCGGCGCTCGACGTCTCAATTCAGGCTCAGATCCTCAATCTCATGAAGGACCTGCAGCGCCGACACGGTTTGACGTACGTGATGATTTCGCACGACCTGGCCGTGATCCGCTACATGGCCGACACCATCGGCGTCATGTACTTGGGCAAGTTGGTTGAGCTCGGTCCGTCGGCTGAGGTGTATTCACGGCCGGCGCATCCCTACACGCAGGGCTTATTGGATGCCGTTCCCTCGGCGGCCGTCGTTGACAACAAGGCGGCCCGCAAGTTGGCCGTGCGAGGGGAGCTGCCTTCCGCGGTCAATCCGCCTTCGGGTTGCCGTTTTCGCACCCGCTGTCCCCGAGCGCAGAGCCTGTGCGCCGAAGTTGAGCCGGTGTTGAGGACATTCGGGGACGGCCACACGGCCGCTTGTCACTTCCCGCTGCAGAGCCAGTCGAACTCAGCGCGTCGGCTGCGGCCTCGTCGAGCGCCTGAGTTATCGCCGCTGGAGTCGCACTTCGAGTGCATCCCGCAAGGCGTCGCCGACGAAGTTGAACGCAATGACGACGAGCACGATGCAGATTCCAGCCGGGTAGATCTCCCACCAGTAGCCCAGAGCGGCGCTGTTCACACCGTCAGAGAGCATTGAGCCCCAGTCGGTTCCCGGAGCTGGAATGCCGAGGCCAATGAATCCGAGAGAAGCCAAGAGAAGGATTGAGTCGGCAATCTGGAACGTGGCAAACACCACGATGGTTCCAACCGCGTTGGGCACAATGTGGCGACCGATGATCCGCGAGCGGGAGCCGCCCATGACACGAACGGCCTGGACGTATTCCCGCACGCGAAGGGTCAGCGTCTCGCCACGCACCAGACGGGCAGGGATGAGCCAGCTCACCGCGGCGATCACAAAGATGATGAGTAATTCTGATTGGCCTTCAATGGTCACCAGTGCGATCAAGAGGAAGAGCACCGGTATGGACAGCACCATGTCGACGAATCGCATCATGAGCGCATCGAGCCACCCGCCGGCGAAGCCCGAAACAGCGCCGTAGATCACGCCGATGACGGTAGCTACCGCAGCCGACGCGAACCCAACGAACAAGGATGCTCGCCCGCCGAACATGAGACGGCCCAAGACGTCATAGCCGGTGTTGTCGGTGCCGAGTAAATGTCCCGATCCGGGTGTGCCGTTCTGGGCGTTGTTCAGCGCGGTCTCGGCGTTGGTCTGATTGGTGTGGTAAATCAGCGGGCCGACAAAGCAGAACAGCAAAAAGAAAACGATGGCAATCAGGCCGACCACCGCGAGTTTGTTCTCAACGAATACTCGAACGATCTGTCGGGCCATTCCGCCTTCGGAAGAGGCAGCACCGCCTTCCGGCAATGACGAGACCAGATCCACATGACCGACGAGATGCCCTGTGGGGGTGGCGGCCACTGGCGGTTCTGTCGGGTCGGAAGAAGAGGCAGGCTGGCTGTCCTTGGGTGTCATGCCGCACTCCCTAGTCTGATTCTCGGATCGGCCACTGGCGTAGAAGATGTCAGCCAGTAGCGACCCGGCGACGGTGAACACGGTGATGACCAGCGTGGTACCCAGGATGGTCGGCACGTCGTCGCTGAGTGCCGACTGCACGGTCAACAGACCCATACCTGGGTAGTTAAAAACGCTTTCAGTGATCAGGGCGCCACTGGCGATGGCCGGCAACGAAAGTCCGATCAGGGTCAAGATTGGTATGAGGGCGTTTCGCAGTGCGTGGCCATAGAGGACGCGGTTTTTCCCGGCTCCCTTTGCTTGAGCGGTCCGGATGTAGTCCTCGGCGAGCGCATCCATCATGGACGATCGCATATATCGGCTGAACGAAGCGATCGTCAGGGCCGAGAGGGTCAAGACGGGAAGCACAAAGGCGCGAGGGTCAGTGAAGATCGTCCAGGTGCCGCTGAGGTTCGGTGGCGACACCGGGAACAGATGCAGGTCGAACGAAAAGAAGAGCACCAGAAGGAAGGCCAGAAAGAAGGCGGGCATGGCATAGAGGACAAACGACAACGTCGTGAGGGCGTAGTCGATCGGCTTGTATCGGCGGACGACCTGCAAAATCCCGAGTGGAACGGCAATCACGAGGGCGAACAGTGTCGACACCCCGACGAGCGTCAGCGTCTTCGGAAGACGTTGGCTGATCAGCTCTTGTACCCCTTCATTGTGTGGGTAGGAGTAGCCCAACTGAAGGTGAACGACGCCCCAGAGGTAGTTCCAGAACTGTTCATAAATGGGCAGGTCGTACCCGTTGATCCGGTTGAAGTGTGCGATGGCGGCCGGAGTGCGCCGTGGCCCCAGGGCGATGCCGGCGACGCCGCCTGGGATGAGTTGACTCAGCAGAAACACGATGAGGGTGACGCCGAGGATGACGATGATGGCCTGAATGATCCGCCGGACTATGTAGCCGATCATTGAACCACCGAGCAGGGACATGACGAACCCCCCGGCCGGAACCGTGGCTCTGACCGGGGGGTCGACATGAAATGCAAGTTATGTGTTGCTGAACTCGATTAGGAGCCCGTTACTTCCAACGCCAAGTCTCAGGCAAGAGCGCTCCAAACAGGTTCTGCTTGTTGGCTCCTGAGAGATTCTTGTTGATCTCCGTCAGCTGGTACGCCAGGTTGGGCTGGAAGAAAACCGGCACCTGCTTGGCGAGGTAGTTCTCCCAGCTGTACAGCGTGGCGTTGGTGTTGATGGTCTTGGTGATCAGCGTCTGGTTGACAAAGTCGCTGTAGTCGCCGTAGTTGGCCGCTGAGCCAAGTTCGAACAACTCTTCACCACTCGGGTAGTAGTCCGGAGCGAAGGTCCAGCCACCATTCCAGTTCTGCATCTGCCAGGCGCATCCGTTGGGGCACGCAATGGCGTTGCTGATGACCGTGTCGAAGTTGGCGCCCGAGAGCTTCACGTTGATGCCCACGCTGGACCACGACGACTTCTCGGCGATGACTTCCTGGGTTGTCGACTGCACGCCGGTGGCGTACTGCTCCTCAATGGTCAGCGGCGTACCGGCAGGAATGCCTGCGCCGCAGTCACCCTTGGCGGTACCGGCCTTGATGCAGGTGTCGGTGCCGTTCGGGACGACCTTCCAACCGTTGGAGGTCAGAAGCGCCTTCGCCTTACTCGGGCTGTATGGGTAAGGATTGCTCGACTCGAGCTTCGACGCGTCCGGGTTGCCGGGCGGATACATCGGCACCGGACCATAGGTCGGTATGGCGTAACCCTTGAAGAGCTTGTTGATGTAGAGCGGCTGGTTGATCAGCGACTGCATCGCCTGGCGGATGTAGGCCTGAGCGAAGATCTTCGCAGTGACGCCGTTGTTGGCCGTCGTGCTGAAGTTCAAGGGGAAGTAGTCAATGCTGAAGAGGTACCAGGGCACCAGGTTGTCATTCGACGCCAGCCGGGGATTGTTTGGCCCGGTCTTCAGGTGGATTGGTTGTTCCCTTTTGGATGTCCTGGGTTGGGACATATCCCACGTCCACATTGCCACCGACGAGCTGATTGAACTCAGCCGTGTCCGTCGTATAGGGCAGTTCGGTGAAGGACTTCAGAGTCGGCTTGACCGGACCCGAGTACGACGAGTTGGGCACGAAGGTGACCTGTCCGTCTGCATTGAACGCACTCACCTTCCAAGGTCCGTCAACGACGCCCCACAATGGGCTGGTGCCGTAGGTCGAGATGCGAGTTGTTGGCCGCCTTCGGGTTGCTCGGGTCATAGCCGGCTGACGTTGGCCAGGAAGGTGTACACCGAGGTGCACGCTGCGTCGCCCTGTCCGTAGGCCGCCGATGCACAACCGCCTGAACCAGCCGCTGCTCCCGGTCCGGTGACGTCCCAGGCCATTGGCATCGGGGTGATCTGCGCCAGTTCGTTGTAGATGACCCAGTGCTCGTTGTACGCCTTGTTGAAGGTGAAGGTCACGGTGTTGCCGCTGTTGGTGACATTGGTCACGTTGTCCGGCAGGTAGTCTTCACATAGCCACAGAAGTTGTCCTTTTCGGCGTGGTAGATGTTCATGAAGAGCTGCACGTCCTGACCGGTGACCTGCTCGCCGTTGGACCACTTGTAGTTCTTCAGTGAGACGGTGACCGTGGTACCGCCATTGGTGAACGTCGGCTGGGCCGCCAGCGACAGGCTGTTGTTGATGACGGGCTCCGTTCCCACGCCGGGGAAGTACAGCGGTCGGTAGATCAAGTACTGGAGCTGGGCGATGTTGTTGATCGAGCACAACTGCGCCGGGTAAAAGGGAAAGATGAAGTTCGGAGTCGCCCCGGGCGGTTCTGCGAACGTTGCCGTGGTGGGCGTGGCCGCACCGCTCGAAGTCGCTGGTGCGGAAATAAGCAATCCCGCGGTCAGCGCTCCGAGAGCCAAGGCGGCAGCAGCCGACCTTCTGAATAACCCCTTCATTCCCATAGCACTCCCTTGCTATTTGGCCACCCCGTTAGCGGCCCGATACATCGCCTCCGATCGACCCACCGACTGAAGGTCTCGTAAACGTAACGCAACTGCCACAAAGGCGGTAGTGGAAGATTCCTTTTTTCGGCAGCATCAGCCGCAATAGGGGTGGGGAACGGTGTGACCGGCCTTCTCGCACACGAATCCTGCGCGGTGAGGCGGGTTAGAGACGGATTTCGACAACCTGGGCCTCACCTGTGAACCAACTGCGTGATTTATAAACTTGGGCAGTACTATTTGACTGAGCAGATGGTTTACGTTCTTGCCCTCGCAGCCGCCCTCTCCAACGCGCTGACAAGCGTGTTTCAACGCATGGGCGTAGAAGATGCGCCCGAGGAGTCCGCCATGACCTTCAGCTTGCTGAGGCACGCGGTCAAGCGGGGGATTTGGCTCCTCGGTTTCTTCTTCATGGTCTGCTCGTTCCTTTTGCAGTCCTTTGCACTCCATGTGGGCCGGCTCTCGGTGGTGCAACCCATCCTGGTGCTCGAACTGTTGTTCCTGGTTTTCATCCTCGGGACCTACTTCGGCTTCCACATCACGGCCCGGGAGTGGATCGGCGCGTCGGCCATTGTCTTCGGCCTGGCTGGCTTCCTTTCCTTTGCCGAGCCTGGAGGTGGCAACCGGGCGCCCACCAACCTCGGCTGGGGCGTGGTCGGTGGCCTCGCCACCTTCTTTATTGTCCTGGCCGTCATTGCCACCCGCTGGGGCCCGAGGTTCTGGAAGGCGGCCATGTTCGGCACGGCGGCCGCCATCTCCTTCGCCTTCACGGCTGCCCTGATCAAGGTGGTCAGCGACTACGCCGCCCACAACTGGATCACCATGCTGGGCCACTGGCAGACCTACGGGCTCATCGTGTTCGGCCTGGCCGGGCTGTTCCTGACGACCAACGCCTATCACGCCGGTCCGCTGGCGGCCTCGCAGTCCACCCTGGTGCTGGTCGATCCGCTGGCCAGCATCTTGATTGGAATTGCCCTGTACGGGGACAGCCTCCGCACCTCGGGTCCCTGGGGACCCCTCGAGGCCATTTCCCTCCTGGTCATGTTCCTCGGAGCCGTGTTCCTGTCCCATTCGCCCCTGGTCACCGGGGTCAAAGGCGAGGGCAAGGGCGTGGAGTACGAGGACATGCTGACCCGACGGCGGGATTCCGTCGTTGCGGCCCATGAGAGCGAAGCGGCGCTGTCGGATAGCGGCCTGCCGCCCTTTTCACCTAGCTAGACGGGCGCTCGCTCCAAGACCAGCCGGGCGTAGACGGCGAACTTGTCCGGATGCGAAAGATGGGCTCCGTGTTGGGCCCCGTCCACCTCGAAGTAGGTGGCGCCGGGCACGTGCGTACCGAGCCATTCGACCCCGGCCCGGTGATGGGGCTGGCTGCCGGCACCGCCCATGCCAAAGACGCAGGGCACGGAAAGGGTCATCACATCGAACGGGGCCGGGCCGCGGATGCTGGTCAGGTCGGCCACCAGCGCTGGACCATCGGCTCGACGGGACGCCCGAGCCTCATCGGTCAGGCGTTCCCACGACGCCACACTGACCATCCGCCCGAAAAAGTGTTCGGCCTCGTCGCCGGGATCGTCCGCCAGCGGCGTCCAGGTCCGCGGCTGGCCGTTGTCGTCGAGCGGACGGCGAAAGCCGAGCCAGGGCATGGGCGGCTCGAAGGCCCCGATGGAGGCAAAGGCCCTGGGCTCGGCGATGGCCGCCCCGACCACCACGTCCCCGCCCAGGCTGTGGCCGATGGCCGACACCTGCTGGGCTCCGTTGGATCGGACCTCGGCCATCACATCGAGCAGGTCAGCCATGTGCCCGCCCATATCCACCACCCCGCCGGCCCGGGAGTCCTGGTAGCCCCGGCGGTCATAGGCCACGATGTGCACTTCGGGCAGGCGGCGCATGACCCGTCGGAAGCTTTCGGCCCGGTCGAGCGAGCCGTGGACCAACACCAGCGTGGGGGCACCATCGTGGTCGGCCGGACGGTCAATGACGTGCAATCCGGAGGGGTAGCTCATGGGCAGGGTGACGATACCGCCCTGCCTCGAGGCACTGAGCGCTCCCGATAGGGTGGGCTCATGGGAGACACGCCTGCTGCATCGGGTTCATTTGGGCCCAATGCGTGGCTGGTGGACGACATGTTCGACCGTTTCCTGGTCGATCCCAACTCGGTCAGTGAGAGTTGGCGTGAGTTCTTCGTGGACTACCGGCCCGCCCCCGTTCCGGCCCCGCAAGCGACCGTGGCGCCCCTGGTGGCAGCCCCCGTTCCTGCGATCGGCGGCACCCCCGACCGCTCGTGTCCGGACCCGAGGACGCCTCCATACTCAAGGGTGCGGCCTCGCGGATTGTGGCCAACATGGAAGCCAGTCTCGGTGTGCCGACGGCCACCAGCGTCCGTGTCGTGCCGGCCCGCCTGCTTGAGGTCAACCGTCAGGTCTTGAACAACCAGCTGGCTCGCACCACCGGGGCCAAGGTCAGCTTCACCCACCTCATCGGGTACGCCGTCGTGCGGGCCCTGGCCGATGTGCCGGCCCTCAACGCCGCGTTCGTCGACAGCGTCGGCGATTCCGGGAAGCCCGGGATCATCCGCCATAAGCATGTCGGGTTGGGGTTGGCGGTCGATCAAGAAAAGAGCGATGGCAGCCGGACGCTGCTCGTGCCCTGTATCAAGGATGCCAACACCCTTGATTTTCGTGGGTTCGTGGTGGCGTACGAGGATCTCATCCGGAAGATCCACACCAACAAGATTTCGCCGGACGACTTTGGCGGCACCACGGTGACGTTGACCAACCCGGGCACCCTCGGCACCGTCCAGTCGGTGCCCCGTCTCATGCCCGGTCAGGGAGCGATCATCGGGGTCGGCGCACTCGGCTATCCCGCCGGCTTTGAAGCGGCTGATCCCCGGGTGCTGGCGCAGCTCGGCCTGGGCAAAGTGGTCACGCTGACCTCGACCTACGACCACCGCATCATTCAGGGCGCCGAGTCGGGCATCTTCCTGGGTCGGGTGGCGGCCCTGCTGACCGGCGCCGACCGCTTCTACGACGACCTCTTCGAGTCGATGGGCGTGCCCTATGAGCCCGTGCGCTGGATGCCGGACAACAACGCCGGCGACAGCACCGACGAAGGCGCCCACGAGCACCTGGTCAAGCAGGTCCGGGTGCAGACGCTGATCAACATGTACCGGGTCCGGGGCCATCTCATCGCCCACCTCGACCCGCTCGACGCCGAGCCGCCCCACATCCATCCCGAGCTCGATCCGGCCACCTACGGCCTGACCATCTGGGACCTGCCGCGTACCTTCGTGGCCGACGGACTGGCCGGGCGCGATGTGGCGACGCTGGACGACATCTTGCATGTGCTGCGGGACGCCTATTGCCGGACCCTGGGCATCGAGTACATGCACATTCAGGATCCCGAGCAGAAGCGCTGGATCCAGCAGCACGTCGAGGGCATGCCGTCCACGTTGAACCAGGACGAGCAACGTCACATCCTGGACCGACTCAATGCGGCCGAGGTCTTCGAGAAGTTCCTCCACACCCGCTACGTCGGGCAGAAGCGCTTCGGTCTCGAAGGGGCCGAGTCGACCATTGTGCTGCTGGACACGCTGCTCGATGCCGCCGCCGGTTCCGGCGTGGCCGAAGTCGTGATGGGCATGTCACACCGAGGCCGCCTCAATGTGCTGGCCAACATTGTGGGCAAGTCCTACAAGGACATCTTCGAGGAGTTCGAGGGCAACCTCGACCCCGAATCGGTACAAGGTTCGGGCGATGTGAAGTACCACAAGGGGGCCCGGGGGATCTTCCACGGCAGTGCCGGCGAAGAACTGCCGATCACCTTGTCGTCCAACCCTTCGCACCTCGAAGCGGTCGACCCGGTGGTCGAGGGCATGACGCGGGCCAAGCAGGATCGCCTGTCGCCGCCGACCGACGGCACGCCGTCGGCCGCGTCCAAGGGAAAGTACGGCTTTCCGTGCATGTCGGTTCTGGTCCACGGCGATGCCGCGTTTGCCGGTCAAGGCGTAGTGGCCGAGACACTCAACCTGTCTGGTCTCTCCGGCTATCGCACCGGTGGCACCGTGCATGTGGTCATCAACAACCAGCTCGGATTCACCACGGCGCCGATATCGGCTCGCACCTCGGTGTATCCGACCGACGTGGCCAAGATGGTGCAGTCGCCCATCTTCCATGTCAACGGTGACGACCCCGAAGCCTGCGTGCGGGCCGCCCGCCTGGCCTTCGCCTTCCGGCAGACGTTCCACAAGGACGTGGTCATCGACATCGTCTGTTACCGCAAGCACGGTCATAACGAGGGCGACGATCCCAGCTACACCCAACCGCTGATGTACCAACGCATCGACGCCAAGCGTTCGGTGCGCAAGCTCTATACCGAGACGTTGGTTCGCCGGGGCGACATCACGCTGGAGGATGCCGAGTCAGCGCTCGATGACTTCAACAGCAAGCTGCAGACCGTCCTCGACGAGGTGCGCGGCGAGCCGTCCCTGGCGCCGACCAGCCTGCCCGTGCAACAGATTCCTGATCTGGAAGATGTGACGGAAGCGACCGGCGTCAGCGGCGACGTGTTGCAGGCACTGGCCACCGTGGTGCGTTCCGTGCCCGACGGCTTCACCATTCACCCCAAGTTGGAGCGCCAGTTCAAGCAGCGCGATGAGCTGGTCGCCGGCGGTCAGGTCGACTGGGCGCTGGGCGAGGCACTGGCCATCGGGTCACTCCTGTACGAAGGCGTCAACGTGCGGCTGACCGGTCAGGACACCCGCCGCGGCACCTTCAGCCATCGACATGCGGTGTTGGTCGACTACGAAAATGCCGAGGAGTTCATCCCGCTGGCCCATGTGGGCGACGGCCTGGGCCGGATTGAGGCCGGCACCGCCGTATTGGACGGGCCACAGCGCTACTTCGGCAATTTCACCGTGCGTGATTCCCTGCTCTCCGAATACGCCGCCGTGGGCTTCGAGTACGGGTACTCGGTCGAGGCACCGGAGGCACTGGTGGCCTGGGAGGCCCAGTTCGGTGACTTCGTCAACGGGGCCCAGATCATCATCGACAACTTCCTCGCCGCCGCCGAAATCAAGTGGGGCCAGTACGCCGGCCTGGTCATGCTGCTGCCCCACGGCTACGAAGGGCAGGGTCCGGAGCACTCGTCCTCGCGTTTCGAGCGCTTCCTCTCGTTGTGTGCCCGGGGCAACATGCGAGTCGCCATTCCTTCGACCGCCGCGCAGTACTTCCACCTGCTCCGCTCGCAGGCTTTGCGCACTCCCAAGCGCCCACTCATTGTGGTGACGCCGAAGTCGATGTTGCGAGCCCACGCCAGTCGGTCGACCCTGAGCGAATTGGAAAACGGCACGTTCCAGGACGGTCATTGATGATGCCGAGGTGGCCGATCCGCGGTCAGGTGCGGCGCATTGTGCTCAGCAGCGGCAAGGTGGCGCAAGAGGCACTGGCGCACCGCAACGAACTCGGTGATGCGACCTCGCCGTCGTCCGGGTGGAGCAGCTCTATCCGTGGCCGGTGCGCACGCTGACCGCTCTGTTCGATCGCTACGCCCAGGCCGAGGAAGTGGTCTGGCTGCAAGAGGAGCCCGAGAACATGGGCGCCTGGTCATTCGTGCACGCCCGTCTCCACGCGGCGCTGCCGGATCGACTGCGCCTACGCCACGTGAGCCGGAGCGAGTCGGCCAGTCCGGCCATCGGCAGCGCGGCCCTGCACAATTTGGAGCAAGCAGACTTGATGCGGCGGGCCATTGGCTGATTCCCACCACGTGGTGGTCGACGGCTCCAATTTGGCGACTGAAGGTCGAACCTTTCCCAGCCTGGCCCAACTGGACGAAGCCGTCCGCACCTTCGCCGAGGAAGATCCGGCCGGCCAAATCACGGTCGTGGTCGATGCCTCGTTCGAGCACCGCATTGCCGAGTCGGAACGTGACGCCTTGCGTGACGCCATGTTGAACGGGGAAGTGGTCTCGCCACCGGCCGGAGCCATAGGTCGCGGTGATGCCTTCGTGTTGCGCATTGCCGAGCGGACCGGCGCCGTCGTGTTGTCGAACGACTCGTTCCAGGAATTCCACGGTGAGCACCCCTGGCTCTTTGACGACGGTCGCCTCATCGGCGGCAAGCCGGTACCCGGCGTCGGGTGGATCTTCACGCCCCGCTTGCCCATCCGCGGCCCCAAGAGTCGTGCCGCCACGGCCGACAAAGGCCGGAAGAAAGACCCGACCTCCGCTCCGGCCAAAGCAGCTGAACTGGCCAAGGCAGCCAAAAAGGCAGCCAAGCGAGCGCCGAAGAAGGCAGCGGTAGCTGCCGTCACCGTCGACACATCGTGGCCGTTGGTGCCGACGGCACCGCCGCCCGGTGGTGTGGCCCGCGCCAAGATCGCGACCGATCCCGCACTTTCCAGCGCCATCGACGATGCGTTGGCCGAGGCCTTGGATCCGACACCGGCCAAGAAGTCCACTGGCAAAAAGGCCGCGGCCAAAAAGGCAGCAGCCAAGAAGGCGGCGACGACCAAGAAAGCCGCGGCCAAGGTCACGGCGCCGACCAAAAAGGCCACGGCCAAGAAGGCGGCCACCAAGAAGGTGGCGGCGACCAAGAAGTCGGCGCCGCGCAGCGTCAGCGCCCTCCAAGGACGAGAAGAAGCAAAAGTCGTCCCCACTACCGGCCGTCAACGAACCCCTTGCCTTCATTCATTTTGTGGCGGCCTTCCCGGTGGGCAGCACCGTGGAGGGCGAAGTGGTGTCGTTCACCTCACACGGAGCCATGGTGGATGTGGCCCTGCCCGAAGGCGGCCTGTTGCACTGCTACATCCCGCTCAGCGCCATGGGCACCCCGCCGCCGACCAAGGCCCGAGAAGTGCTGACCAAGGGAGTGGTGCGACCGTTCGTGCTGGCCGGCCTGGATCCGCCCCGTCGGGTGGCGGAGTTGGCCCTGCCGGTGCCGCCAGCCAAGAAGCGACGCGCCCCAGCCAAGAAGGCGGCCAAGTCCACCACCGCTCGGTAGCCTCGCCTGCCATGTCGCTGCCTGAGCCAATCGATGTCCTGCCCCACCGTGAGCCCTTCCTGTTCGTCACCGCGGTCGAATCGGTGCGAGCC
The DNA here is from genome assembly GCA_963730785.1 of uncultured Acidimicrobiaceae bacterium. Taxonomy (GTDB): domain Bacteria; phylum Actinomycetota; class Acidimicrobiia; order Acidimicrobiales; family RAAP-2; genus Bog-473. The sequence continues at coordinate 294,965 of CAVSTF010000015.1, read as the reverse complement.
CGGTGTGGCGGCTACCGGTCGTTGGGAGCTCACGGGCGACGAGGCTTTCTTCGCCGGCCACTTTCCGGGTCGGCCCACGCTGCCGGGCGTACTGATGGTGGAGTCACTGGCCCAACTGGGCGGCATCGCCGTCCTCCTCGACCCTCGCTACGCCGGCAAGTTGCCCCTCTTCGGGGGAGTGGAGCGAGCCCGATTCCGGCGTCAGGTCGTGCCGGGCGACACCTTGCAGCTGGAAGTGACCATGGATCGCATGTCGGCCCGGGCCGGCAAGGGTCACGGCCTGGCCACGGTGAACGGTGAGAAGGCCTGTGAAGCCGACCTCCTCTTTGTGATTGTCGACGCTTAACGCATACCTTGCGGTAGGGCGACCTCAATGAGGGACGGCCCCGGCTCGCCAAAACTCTTCTCCATGGCCACTGTGAGCGCTTCGGCTGACTCGACCCGCTGGGCCGGGACGCCCATGCCCTGGGCCAGCGAGACGAAATCGAGGTCGGGATCGGTGAGATCGAGCAAGCGCCGGGACAACGGTCCGCCGGCATCGGCGCCGACCCGCTGGAGTTCGAGATTCAAAATGGCGTAGCTGCGGTTGGCCAGCAACAGCGTGGTCACGTTGAGTTGCTCCCGGGCTTGGGTCCACAGCGCTTGCAGCGTGTACATGGCGCTGCCGTCGGCCTGCAGACAAAGGACGGGGCGATCGGGCGCGGCGACGGCGGCACCGGTGCCGGCCGGCAGACCCATGCCGATGGCCCCTCCGGTCAAGGTCAGCCAATCGTGGCGGGGCGCGCCGGCGGTGGCTCCCGGCACGAAGAGGCCGGCGGTGTTGCCTTCATCAACGACGATGGTCCCCTCGGGCAGCGTGGCGCCGATGGCGGCGGCCAGCGTCTCCATGGTGAGCTCGCCACTGGGACGATCCGGTCGCGCTGCTGCAGCCAGGAGGACATCGTCGTTCGGTCGAGCCGACCGCGTCGGCTAATGCTTCCAACGCATAGGGCGCGTCTTGGCCCGGCCGAGCCAAGGTGTGCACGGTGCAACCCTCCGGGACCAGGTCGCTCGGCTTGTCGGGGTAGGCGAAGAATGAGACGGGTGACTTGGCATCGACCAGCACCAGGTGACGGACGCCGGCCAGCTGGGCCTGGGCGAACTCGGCCAGGTAACCCAGGCGGTCGATGCCGGGCACGCCCGCCCCTCGTTCGAGATTGGTGGGGAAGGTCTCACCGATCAGCTTGGCGCCGGTGGACTGGCAGACCCGACTGGCCGCCCGGAGGCCGCGCTCCCGCATGGTGGTGCCACCCAGCAGCAAGGCCACGGGCTCGCCCGAACGCAGCACCTTGCTGATCTCGGCAATGACGTCGTCGGGCACCACGCTGGGCTGCAGATTTGGTCGCGGCGGGCACGGGCCGGTCGATGATTCCGACCATGACGCGTCGGCGGGCAACACCAAGGTGGCCACGCAGCCGGGAGGTCCACTGGCGGCCACGACGGCGTCCGCCGCGTCGGCTCCGACGTCATCGGCCCGCGCGCTCACCCGATACCAACCCGACACGGTGCGGGCCAACGAGGCGATGTCGGACTCGAGCGGGGCGTCGAAACGGGTGTGATAGGTGGCGTGGTCGCCCACGATGTTCACCACCGGGGTGCGGGCCCGTCGAGCGTTGTGCAGGTTGGCCAGACCGTTACCCAAACCCGGACCCAAGTGCAGCAACGTGGCGGCCGGTGTGCCGGCGACCCGGGCGTACCCGTCGGCGGCGCCGGTGGCCACGCCTTCGAAGAGGGTGAGGATGCCGCGCATCTCCGGCACATCATCGAGCGCGGCGACGAAGTGCATCTCCGAGGTGCCGGGATTGCTGAAGCACACGTCCACCCCGGCGCCGACAAGAGTGGACAGCAGCGATCGTGCACCGTTCATGTTGCGTCTCCTGTCGTGCCGAGTAGTCGGTCTGGTCCGAGAATGCCCTCGGGGTCGAATGCCTGTTTGATCGAACGCATCAGCCGTAGCGATGTTGGATCCTGGGTAGCCAAGAAGTACTCCAACTTCTCCGAGCCAATGCCGTGCTCTCCCGAAATCGCACCGCCGAACCCGATGGCGGCATCGAAGATGGCTTTGGTGAGCGCGTGCCGGCGTTCGTCGTCGGGTTGGAAGATGGACAGGTGGACGTTGCCGTCACCGACGTGCCCGCAGCCGGTGACCAGCGCGCCATGTTCGTCCGGCCAGGTCCGCCACGTTGGCCAAGTAGGTCGGGATGGCCGCCCGCGGGATGACGGCATCGACGATGTCGTCCGCGCCGGCCGCCTTGGACACGAAGAAGGCGCGCTCTCGGGCCGCAATGAGTTGCGCCCCGGCGGTGGAGGGCAGGACGTAGACGTCGAGCGCGCCGAGGCCACCGAGCAAGGTAGCCAACCGCTCGACGTCCTCCTGCACCCGAGTTTCGTTGGCGCCCTCCAGCACGACGACCAAGTAGGCCAGGGTCCGATCCTTCACTTCGGCTGGAATCCCCAGGTCCAGCCCGGCGCTGCCGGTGAGGCCGGACATGGCCAGAATGTCGATGTATTCGAGGATGGACGGCTCAATACCGCTGCTGACGATGTGCGGCACCGCCCTTGACACTTCGGCCAAGGTGGCGAAGGGGGCCAGAATCGTGGCCGCCTCGGTCAAGAGGGGTTCGACTTTGACGATTACCTCGGTGGTGACGGCCAAGGTGCCCTCGGAACCGATCAGTAGTTGGGTGAGGTCGTAGCCCGACGAGCTCTTGACGTACTTGCCGCCGGTTCGCATGACGGTGCCGTCGGCCAGGACGACCTCGAGCCCGAGCACGTGTTGTCGGGTCACGCCGTAGCGCACGGCCCGCATGCCGCCGGCATTGGTGGCCACATTGCCGCCGAGCGATGCCGTTGGTTCCCCCGGGGAGACGGGGTAGGTCAGCCCATGTTCGACCAGGGCGGCGTTGAGTTGCTCCAGGGTGACGCCGGGCTCAACCACCGCCACCTGATTGTCGACGTCGATCTCACGGATGACCGTCATCCGGTCGAAGGCCAAGACGATGCCATTGGCTACCGGACGGCTGGCACCCGAAAGACCGGTGCCGCTCCCGCGTGGGACGACCGGGACATGGGCCTCAGTGGCCGAGCGCATGATCTCGACCACGTCGGAGGTCGAGGTCGGGAACACGACCGCCAGGGGAGTGATCGGGGCCGCCCGCATGGCCTCGTCGTGGGTGTAGTCCAGGTGAATGGCATCCCCGGTGACGACATTGCGGTCGCCGACCACCTTGCGGAGACATTCCAAGAACTCGGACATCTCGTGCACCTCCCCCCAACGTGAGCCGCTCCGGGCCGCCGACATTACCGGGTGCTGTTGTCTTCGGACGCCTCCAGGAGTCCTCGCAGTTCGGCCACCCGAGCCGACACGTCGGAGGCGGCGGTGGGCGCTGCTTCGCGCTCGAGTTGGGCGATCGTCCGCTCGATCGGATCCAACCAGGGCTCTTGGCCGTGGCGTGCCGTGCCGTCGTCCCTCCGATGAGGACGACCAGCTGCACCACAGCTCTTCCTCGGCCCGAGTCAGGGCCACATAGAAAAGTCGGCGCTCCTCTTCAATGGCCTCTTGGGTCTGGGCGTTGGCCAGTGGCATCAGCCCGGTGCTCAAGCCCACAATGATGACCGTGGGCCACTGGAGTCCCTTCGAACGATGGAAGGTCGTAAGGACCACGGCATCCTGCAGGCTCTCGTGGTCGTCTTCCTCGCCGCGGCCCGGCACACGATTCGAGCTGTAGCCCCGCCGGATGTCACTGGCGGGCCCCAGGTCTGACCCGGCCACCCGGCAGGGGACATGGGCCTCTTCCAAGATGGCCTGGAGGGTGGCCAGCTGCGCGTTAGTGCGAGCCAGCACGGCAATGCTCGACCAGCGTCGTCCGGGCGCACGCGAAAGCTTGGCCCGGTTGGCGACCCATTCCGCCTCGGCCACGTCGCTCTCGTGACCGATGATCTTCGGGACCGGACCATCGACTCGACTGCTGCTGGGTGCGTCGATCTCTCCGATCACGGCACTGCCGTCCCGGAGCAGCGCGGTGGCGACCGACACGATCTGGGGTGTGCAGCGATGGTTCTCGTCCAGACGGATCACCCGCGTCCCCCGAAGGATCTCGGGAAGTCGATGCAGCAGGGTGGGGTCGGCGCCGTTGAAGCCGTAGACGGATTGGTTGGGGTCGCCCACGACGAAAAGATCCGGCTCGTCGGAGAGCAGCGCCGTCAGGAGGCGGAACTGAGCCGGGTTGACGTCCTGCATTTCGTCGACAAAGAGGTGGCGCGAACGCCAACGGACGGCATCAGCGAACTCGGCGTCACCGGCCAAGGTGTCGGCGCAGGCCACGATGAGGTCGTCGAAGTCCAAGAGCTTCCGTTTGGTGCGTTCCGCCTCGTAGCGGGCAAAGATGTCGGCCACTTGTTCGCTGTTCAGCCCACTGCGCCGCTTGGCCTTGCGGGCTTCCGCCTCGTAGCGGTCCGGCGGCACCAGTCGGGCCTTGGACCATCCGATTTCTCCGTCCAGCGACCGGAGCCGCCGGGGGTCACCGGTGGTCAGGTCGGCCAGCAGGCGACGGCGATCCGAGAGGAGTTGCGGTTCGGGACGGTGGCGCTCGGCTCGATGCTCGCGCAGGAGCGCGAACGCGGTGTGGTGGAAGGTGCCGGCCTTTACGCCGGCCACTCCAAGTGACCACAAGCGGGTCCGAAGCTCTTCGGCCGCCTTTCGACTGAAAGTGGTCACCAACGTCCGGTCCGCCTCAATAGAGCCCTCGCGAACTCGGCGGGCCACCCGCAAGGTCAAGACCCGAGTCTTGCCCGCACCCGCTCCGGCCAACACGCAGAGGAGGGGATCCTCCGCCTCAATGGCCGAACGCTGAGCCAGGGTGAGCCGGCTGGCGCCCGGCAGGGCCTCCCAGGCTTCACCCTCGAATGTGGTTACCACGTCTTCACCGTACCGAAGGGGTGCGACGGAGTCGCCCGGCCTGGTGCCTTCGGTAGGGTGACCTGGCAATTCGGAAGTGTTTCATGCCTGAGCGGCAGGAAGGATTATGGATGGCGTCCCAGTCTCGCCAGTGCGACGTGGTGGTGATCGGAGCCGGATTTGCCGGGCTGACGGCGGCCCGCCAGCTGGCTCGTCAGGGCGTCGACGTGCTCGTGGTCGAAGCACTGCACCGGGTGGGCGGCCGATCGTTCACCGACACGTCCGCATCGGGCTTCCGGATCGATCGAGGCGGCCAGTGGATTGGGCCAACGCAGCACCACTTGGCCGCGTTGGCCGCTGAACTGGGTGTCACGACCTTCCCCACCTATACGACCGGCGAGGCCGTCGACCTGTGTGATGGCATTCGCGACTCGTATGTCGGGTCTCATTCCCACCCGAGACCCGTCGGCCGCGGCCGACGGCATCGCCTACTTGCTCGATCTCGACCTGGCCAGCTTTGAGGTTCCGACCGACGCCCCTTGGGACGCACCGGAGGCGGCAACGCTCGATTCGATGACCTTGGCCAGTCACATGCTGGCCAATGTCGAGTCCCGCATCGCCCGCGACATCGTCACGGTCGCCGTGAAGGCCGTCTTCGGCACTGAGCCGGAAGAACTGTCGCTTCTCTTCACCCTCTTCTATCTGCATGCCGGCGGGGGCATGAGCAACTTGGTGCGCACCACGGGAGGGGCGCAGGAGAGTCGCTTCCACGGAGGTTCGCAGCAGCTCGCCCTCGGCATGGCGGCCGAGTTGGGCGACCGGGTCATTCTTGGTGCGCCGGTGACGGCGCTCCGCCACGACGACCGTCACGTGACCGTGCGAGGCCCGGCTGGTGCATCCCGACGGGGATGTCAGCGACCCTTCCGCGCCACATGAGCAGTTATCGGTCACGGCACATCGAGCGATCATCGCCATGTCACCGGCGTTGACGGCCCGCCTGACCTATTACCCACCGCTTCCCGGCAATCGAGACCAGCTGTGCATGCGCATGCCGATGGGCTCGGTGACCAAGGTGCACGCGCTGTATGACGAACCGTTTTGGCGAGCTGACGGGTACAACGGCCAAATCGTGTCGAATGTTGGACTGCTCAGCAGCTCGTTCGACGACTCGCCCGACGATGCTTCGCACGGGGCGATTGTGGGTTTCATCGCCGGCAATGACTGTCGAAGGGCCGAACGTATGAACGAGGCGAGTCGACGGGATGCGGTCGTGGAGGAACTGACCCAGGCGTTTGGGCCTCGGGCGGCCGATGCCCATTGAAGTAGTCGAACAACATTGGCCCGGGGAGCCATTCACTCGGGGTGGACCGGTCGCCATCTGTTCACCGGGTGCGCTCACGGGCTTCGGCTCGGCGTTGCGCGATCCCATCGGTGTGTTGCATTGGGCCGGCACCGAGACGGCCACGGAGTGGTGCGGCTATCTGGACGGGGCCATCTCCTCGGGCCTGCGGGCCGCTGAAGAAGTGCAACTGGCTCTGAAGGGAGAGACCCTTGGCGACGAATGAAGAACTCACCGAGGCCTTTGCCGACTGGCGCACCAGAAGCAATGACAATCCGAGATTGGCCAAAATGGTCAAGGGTTGGGATCGGGTCGTGCACTTCACCACCACCGATACCGCTCAGGGGTTCACCATGCAGGTCTCGGGACAAAAGCTGTCCGAGTTGGTGGTCGGCCACGTCGGACAGCCCGATGTCATCGTGACCGGGACCAGCGAGGACTTCTGCGACATGTTCTGGGGTGACCTCAATCCATCGGAGAAATACATGTCGGGCGAGATCACCCTGGCCGGATCACAGCAGGACGTCATGCGGATTGATGCCATCTCCATGGTCGCCTTCCTGGACCAATAGAGAGTGACGTCGTCACCCTCCAGCCTTCGGCGTGCGCTGGGTCAGCGCACCGTCATCACCACCTCGACCGGGCTGGCGTTCGCCGCGCTGGAGTACCTGGCCGCCGCCGGGTTGGTCACGTATGTGGCGGGAGATTCCGCCTGGATTCCCATTCTGGTGGCTGGTCTCCTGGCCCTGCTGGCCTACGGGTTCTTCGGAGAGCTCAATGGCATGTACCCCACCGCAGCCGCCATCCGCCTGTACATGCAGCGGGCAATGGACGATCGGGTGGCCTTGACCATCACGCTCACCTACATGACCACCATCGTGTTGGTCATCGCCTCTGATGCCTTCATTGTCGGCACCGCCATGGCCCATGCCTTCAGCGAGCCGCCCTGGGTGGCATCGCTGTGGATCGTTGGGCTCTTGAGCATTGCCGTGCTGTGCAATCTCCGCGGCGTCACCATCGCCGGCCTTTTGCAGGACACGGCCACCACCGTTGTGGTCCTCGCCACCGTGGTCATCGCCGTGCTGGCCATCACGCGGAGTGGCCATCCGCTGCACACGCCGCTGCAGCCATTGCACGGGCATAGCGCGGGGGACCTAGTGGAGGCCATTGCGCTGGGCGTGTTCCTCTACAGCGCCTTCGAGTGGGTGACTACCAGTGCTGAGGAAGTGCGACGTCCGCAGTTCATTCATCGGGGGATGTTGGTCGCCTTGGGCGTGCTCTTCGTGGTCTGCGCCCTGGCCACGGTGGCCATGAGCCACACCCTTTCCCACCACCAACTCACCTCGGCCTACCCTCAGCTGTATTTGGGCGAAAAGGCACTCGGACACGCCGGCCTATGGGTCATGGCCGGCGTGACGGCGGTGACCGCGTTGAACACGTTCAACGGTGGGTTCATCACCGCATCTCGGTTTGTCTACGGGACGGCCCGAGAGGGCTCGTTGCCGCGCCAACTGGCCAAGCTCAACGATCGAGCGGTGCCGTGGGTGCCGGTGGTCGCGCTGGGCGGCTCCTCGCTCGTGGTGGCGTTCATCGTGGCCGTGACCCACGGGTGGCAAGTGCTGGTGGCCGTTGGGGCGGCGTTGGAAGCGATGATCTACGGAGTGGCCGCCTTCTGCACCGTGCGACTGCGATCACGTCAGCCCAATGTGCTTCGTCCTTTTCGAGTGCGCGCCCTCGGCGTGGTGGGGCCGGTTGGCGTGGTGCTCTTCGGCCTGCTGGCCCTCATTGCCTCGGTGTCGGTGAACAATCATTTCAACGTGCTGCCGCTGCTCATCATTCTGGCGGGCGCGGCGATAAGCGCCTTCTACGTGCTACGGATCCTCCCGGGCATTCGAGCCAACGAGGAAGCCCGTCGCGCCGCCACACCGCGCCGGCGTCCGCCGAGGCCGACCGCTGACTAGTGGCTGGTGGCGAAGTTGGACCGGCGCTGATGTCGAGCGATGGCGAGATTCACGAGTTCATCGATGAGCGGGGCATAGTCCAAACCACTGGCCGCCCACAGCATGGGATACATGGAGATGGGCGTGAAGCCCGGCATGGTGTTGACCTCATTGACCAGGAAGCCGTGGGTCTCGCTGAAGAAGAAGTCGACTCGAGCGAGTCCCTCCGCCCGTAACGCCTTGAAGGTGCGGATGGCCAGGGCCTGGACCTCTGCCACCTCACTGTCGGACAGAGGGGCCGGCGCCAGCAATTTGGCTGATTCGTTGAGATACTTCTCCTCGTACCCGTAGAAGGATTCGTCGCACACGATTTCCCCCGGAATCGACGCCTTGGGGTCGAGGTCACCGAGGATGGCCACTTCGATTTCGCGGCCACGAATGGCTTCTTCGAAGACGAGGAATTCGTCATACGTCTGTGCCAGGCTGACCGCCGCTTCGAGTGCTTCTGCGGTGGCGACCCGACTGATCCCAATCGACGAGCCAAGATTCGCCGGCTTCACAAAGAGCGGCAGGCCGAGAGATTGCTGGACCTGGTTGAGCAATTCCGGGCTGATCTCATTCGATCGGGCGCTGATCCACTGACCTTGGGGAATGCCCTGGGAGCGCAAGACCTCTTTGGCCATGCTCTTGTCCATGCAGAGGGCCGAGCCGAGCACGCCCGATCCCACATAGGGGAGACCCGATAGTTCCAACAGTCCCTGCACGGTGCCGTCTTCACCCATGGGTCCATGCAGCAGCGGGAAGACCACGGTGGTGATGTCGTCGCCGAGCGTGGGCGGAATTCCGGCGTGGGCCATGGCGGATTCGGCCGGAGCTCGGTCGGGCGACGGGAGTGCGCCGACGTGGGCTGCCGACTCAAGAGAGAGATCTCCCATCCCAATCCATTGGCCATCACGCGTGATGCCAACCGGGACGACCTCATAGCGTTCTGGATCCACCGCTTGGAGCAGGTTGAAGGCAGAAATACAGGAAATGTCGTGCTCGGCGGATCGACCCCCGAAGAGCACCACCAACCTGATCCGACCGGCCATAAGAGGGGTCAATCTACCCGAGGAGGTGCCGCTGACCGGCTTCCCATGCCGGGGCCGTTGTCACACCCATTTCGTACGATTTCTATGTGGTTCTGGCGACACTCATTGAGACGGATGGCACCGACCGAGGCGAACTGGTCGGACTGGACGAACTGGCGATGGCCACTCGTATCTTCAAGCAGTTCGTGCGCCAGGCCCGTCCTGAACGGTGCTCGGGTGACCAGGCCCGCCGGGCCGTGGCGCTCTTGGCCGAAGGCGAACGGGCTGCCTCTTCGGGCATTGCCCTGTTCTCCCCGGTGGTGGCTGAAACCGGAGCGCATGCCAAAGAAGGACATGGCTCGGCCGGCTCCTGGCTGGCGTCGTTGACTGGCTCGTCGACCGGTGCCGCCAAGGGACGCTTGGCCGACGCCCAGCGAGCCGCTGACACCCCGGAACTGGCAAAAGCGCTGCACGGGGGCGAACTCTCCACTCAGCAGATCAAGCTTTTGTCGAGGGCCGCCGCCACCGACCCTTCGTCGGCCGGCGAGTTGTTGTCCAAGCTCTCGAGTGGTTCGTCGAATGAGGAGCTGAGCGACGAGGTGGCTCGTCAACGTTCCGCCGCCCGTTCTCGAGAATCCGAGCGGGCTCGGCGGGATCGGGTCCACGCCATTCGACACTTGCGCTGGTCCCAAGCCGAAGGCGGCGGCATCCGCCTCGAGGGGCTGTGCGACGAGGTGGAGTGGGCCAAGGTCCACGGCCCTCTCGAGGCCGAAGCTCAGCGGCGCTGGAAGGCGGCCGGTTCTGACTCCCACGACGACCTGGCCGCCCATCGGATGGATGCCCTGTTGGACCTGTTGGCCGGGAAGCGCTCCGCTGCGGGCGAAGCCGCTGGTTCAAAGGACCCGCTGTGCGTGGTCCTGGTCGATGCCGAGGCCCTGCAACGGGGCACGACCAACCCCGGCGAGATCTGTGAGATCGACGGCATCGGCCCCATCAGCGTCGATGCCGCCACTGAGCTGCTCTACGAGGGATCAGCCCAGTTCATGCTGCGATCCGCCAAGGCCATCTGCTCGGTGACTGGACGATCTCGTCACGTCGCCCAACGCCTAGCCATGACGCTGGTGGCCCGGGACCGCACATGCGCCGTCCCGAGCTGCGGCCAGACCAAGCGCCTGCAGAGTGACCATCGAATTGAGGACTTCGCCAAAGGCGGGCTGACCGAGCTCTCCAACTTGGCCCGTTTGTGCCCGAGTCACCACGACCTCAAGACCCACGGTGGGTGGAAACTCGAGGGCCAACCGGGCCAATGGAAGTGGGTGCCGCCCGACAATCCGCCGAGTGCCGGGGCGATTTCTCGGGCTCGGCGATTGGCCGCCGCCAAGGCCACGGCAAAAATAAATCGGCCCAGGCGGACCTGAGCGAAATAGTTGGCTTCAGGGCTATGCAAGGCTTCCCGCATGCATTTTTCGGCCTCCGCCCTGGCTGTTCTCTTAGATGGGCGAATCGTCGGTAATGACGTGGAATGCCGTGGGTTGCACACTGACTCGAGGGAAATACAACCCGGTCAGCTGTTCGTCGCGCTTCGAGATGCTCGCGATGGGCACGAATTCATAGATGAAGCGGTAGCCGCTGGCGCCACCGCCTACGTGACTGATGGCCGCACCGTTCCGGGTGCCACGGCCATTGTGGTGCGCGATACCTGGCAGGCCCTGGCCGAAATCGGTCGGGCCAGTCGAAATCGGATGCAGGGTCACGTGGTTGGCATCACGGGGTCGGTCGGAAAGACCACGGTGAAGGACCTGACCCACGGTGTCTTCGCATCGGCCTATCGAACGCAGTCGACCTACCTCTCGTACAACAATGAGATCGGACTCCCGTTGACCCTCGGCAATGCCGATGAGGACGTGGAGGTCGTGGTGGCCGAAATGGGGGCGCGGAAGCCCGGCCACATAGCTGAACTGTGTGAGATCGCCCGGCCCACCATTGGGATCATCACCAGAATTGGGCTAGCCCACACTGAGTTCTTCGGTTCACTCGAGGCGGTGGCCACCGCCAAGGCCGAATTGGTGCAGGCCTTGCCGGCCGACGGCGCGGCCGTGCTCAATGGGGACGATCCCTTTTCGACCATGATCGGTCAGCGCTCCTCTGCCCCCATCCTCCACTTCGGCACCGGTACCCACTGCGATGTGCGAGCCACCAACGTGCGCCTCAACGAACGAGCGCAAGCTGCATTCGATGTCGAGAGTCCCTGGGGTAACGCCGAATTCCGGCTGTCGGTCCATGGCGCGCACCAAGTGTCCAATGCACTGGCAGCGGCGACTGCCGCCCTATGGGCCGGTGTGCCGATGGAGTCAGTGGCGCAATCGATCGCGGAAGTGACGCCCCCACCCTGGCGGATGAATGTGGAGACCCATGCCTCGGGCGTGGTCGTCATTAACGACGCCTACAACGCCAATCCCACCTCAATGGAAGCCGCCCTACGAGCGCTGCATGCAGTACCGGCCACTCGCCGCATCGCGGTGCTGGGCCAGATGGCCGAGCTTGGCCCGGGGGCGGCCGAGCAGCACCGGTCGATGGTCACGTTGGCTTCCTCATTGGGTATTGAGGTGGTGGGCTATCAGACCGATGCCTATGGCGTCGACGTCGTCTCGGATCTGGCGCAACTTCTCGGGCGGACGCAACCATTCCAAAAGGGCGACGCCTTCCTGGTCAAGGGCAGCCGGGTGGCCGGGATGGAGCAGCTCGCGGCGGCGCTGAGTCAGGCCATCACGTCGGCTGAATGATTCGACCCCGTCCCGACCAGTACATGGTGGGCCAGTTCGCCATAGAGGCGTTCGGTGCGCGGCGAGGGTGAGCTGCCGGGGTCGAGTTCATCGACTCGACGTTGACACTCTCGCCATTCCCGTCGTAAGCGGTCGGCATCACCGGCTGCGGCGGCCACCTGCATGGCCGCCCGGGAGAGCGACTCGCTGTAGGGATCGACCAATCGGGCTTGACCGAGTCCCCACTGAGCCAGATCGAAATGCCCACCCTGCACCGACAACGCAGCCAAGTTGCAGGCGGCGTTGACGAGGACGGCCGCCAACCTGGACCCGTGACCTTCGGCCTCCCACCAGGTGTAGCCCGACAGCACGTTGGCCATCGGCTCGCCTTCAATCAGTTCCAGTGCTGCCTTGAGATAGGCGATGGCCACCTCGGCGTCTTCGCACGCATTGCCGTAGGTAGCCAGTTGGCAGGCCCGGTGGACGTCCACCGTTACCTGGGCCGACACTCGATAGTGGCCGGTTCGACTGCCCGATGGGAAGAGGGGTGCGCCCTGGGCGTCGGCGCCCATGGCTCGACGAGCGGCCGCCGCCGTATTGAACAATGTCTTCGACGCCGCATCGGCATCGGATGACCCGAGCACCCGAGTCCGCAAGCGGTCACTGGTGACCTCGTCGGGGAAGTGCAGCGCCAAGTACGCCACCAATTCGACGGCCCGTCGGGCCCGATTGGCGGGCAAGTCTTCCTGCAGGCCTTCGAGGTGGGGCGTGGGGCCGAGCAGTTTCACTTCGACCCGACCGGGCTCCAAGAGTTCAAGGTCATGTTGCGGAGCCGCCGGCTCCTCCACTTCCTCGAATGCACTTGTCCGGCGCTGCCACGGGCGCCAGCGAGAGTTCGTCCATCAGTCGAGCCGTGCCCACGTCAATGAGATCCGGTCGAACCGTCCGTCCCAACGGATGGATGGTGGCGGCACGAGGGTCCACCAGGATGGCGACATCGGTGGCATGGAGGGAGGAGGTGGTCACGACCGACACTCGTTCAGCCACTCCGCCCGGCAGCTGCGTGGGATCACCAAAGAAGAGAATCGGTGGCACGTCGAGTGACACCGGGGCCGTCGAGAGGAACTCGGTAAGTTCAGCGGGATCCTCGCTGATCGTCACGCTGTCGGCCCAGACCCAGGAACGCTGCACCGGACGGACCGATCGCCATAAGTCCTCCGCGGCCTCTCCGAGCAGCGGGAGGCACGTCCCGCGCGGCACAGGTACCAGCCAGGTGCCGTCGTGGTCGCTGCCGACGGGCAACACGATGGACAACCATGGGCAGATCGATGGTGCGGTGACGAGTTCGTCGTGGGGGACCCGCCACGTCATTGCGTCGTTGACGGCGATGCAGCCATTGGGTGCCGAGTGGTGGGGACGGTCGAGCCAGAAATCCACTCCGGCTGGCCCGACACAGATGGCGCGCACACGGGGGAGACCTTCTGACCGACCAATGTCGTCAACTTGGGATCCAATCAACGAGTTGGCCCGTTCGAATGCGGTCAACGCGGGAATGTCGGCGAACCGGGCCAGCATCGTTTCCGCGTCGACCCATTCGTCGGTCTGCGGTGGTCCGCTCACCTTGGCGTCGTATTGCTGTCCGATGGCCCTCCGGCGACGGGCCCGTCGAGCCAGCGCGGCGCAACCGATGGCGCTGAACCCCAGTACGGCCAGTTCGGGGAGCTGACGGACCGGTGCCGGCCCGTCATTTCGACCATCGTCCTTCGGAGCGGCACTGACCAGCTTGGAGATGGTGTGGATGGGATCGGTATGTGGCGCGGACCGCTCCTCATGGGAGGGGGGAGCGGTCACCACGGGCGTGGCGGTGACATACGACGTTGGATCCGAGGCGATGGGCGCCGGGCCGGGAAGGACCAGCGTCCAACCGGGCACGATCAAACTGGGATCGACGAAGTGCAGCCCGTCGGACATGGTGTGCCCGAGGTTGAGTTGAGCGATGGTGGTCCAGTCCGCCCCGTCACCCAGCTGTGTTTCGGCAATCGTCCACAACGAGTCACCGGCCCGAACGACGTAGGTCGAAGCGATGGGCGCCACCGAGGCACTGACCGGGACCAGCGTGGTTGGACTGACGACGGCGGTGGGCACGTTGACCCGATTGACACCTGAAGTGGACGCGCCGGCGCCGCCGGAAAGCACCATGGGTGCGCCCAGGGTGCTGATGGCCAGAATGCCGGCCGCGATACGGGCGGCCACTCGCTCATTGAGCGCACGGCCGACGGACGGGGTCACCGAACCGTGTCGGACGTGCACCATCACGTCCTGGATCAGTTGGAGGCAACAGGCCAACCAGGCCACCCAGGCCACGACAGCAAGGCCGGTCAGGGCGAGTCGTGACGAATGACTCCACGTGTGACCTAAGCCGTGTCCGAGTGGGTTGCCCACCAGCACGAACAACACCAGGGGAGTGGCCCCGAACGCCAACAATGCGGTCAGGACCGAGCCCACGACGTCGCCGATCATTTGCCGAGTGGGGGATTTAGCCATTGGTGGCCGGCGCAATCGTGAGGGTGAAGGTGACGTCGGCTGTCTCGCCAGCCGCCTCACTGAGGGTGACCTGGCAGGCACCTTGCGCATCGGGGAGGGTGAGTTCCAGCGAGGCCGAACCGGCAATGTTCTGGGATCCATTGGCACAAGTGACCGTCATGGTGAGTTCCGTCTGGGGCGTCCAGGAGGCCGACACCTTGGTCGCTCCGTCGCCATTGAATGAATAGATCGCCGCGCTGTCGTTGGGTGGGGCCAGGTAGCCCTGATCACTTTGCGCCCCGTTCTGGAGCGGGCTGTTGCCGATACCGGATCCGATCGTGGTGGATGTGGTGGTGGTCGAACCAGTCGTCACCGTCGCCGTCGGCACCGCGGTTGTCGTGGTGGGGCTGGTGGTTCGGATCAGTGGCACCGATTGCGCGGCACTCTGCTCAATGAAGGGAGAGGTCGGTTCGCCGGTGGTGGGTGTCTCGCCCTGGGGGGCAGTGGTCGACGTCGAGGTTGAGGTCGAGGTCGACGTTGCGTGGCCAGTCGATTGCGTCGCCTCATAGGGTTGGGCACCCAGGCGCGCCTGATGTCCGGTCGACGCCGCCGTGACGAGCGCCATAAGGGCGAGCGTCACTGCCAGGACCACCCACCAGTGTGGGCGGCCGCGAACCGGGCGCGCGCGAACAGAACCCGTAGTAGAGATCCCCCCTCCAACCACGGAGACACGATAGGCCCACTGGGGTAGCAAAAAACGGGCACCCCTACGCACAGAGCCGGCGCTGGCCGCGGTCACGGCGCGCGTAGAGGCGCACGCCGATCCCGACCGGTGACGACCGCCAACTCCGAAATTGAGTAGCCCAGGACATGTTGGGCGTAGAGGACCTCGACTTCGTCCGGTCGCATCCCCTCTGCGTGCAGCTCAATGAGTCGACGGGCCAGCAGCTCCAGGTCGCTCTCCGAGGGCGACGTCTTGCGCCCCATGATCTCTGGGGTCAGTCGATCGTATTGCTGGCGCTGATGCTTGGCCCGCATGAGTTGCCGACGCATGCGGCAGCGGATGGCCGACAAGAGGTCGAGGACGGCGTACGGACGGTCTTCGCCCGACCAGTCAGTGACGACTTCCCACGCCGTTGAGAGCAGCTCACCGAAGAACTCGTTGGCGTCGTCCCAATCGCCGCCCCGTCCCCATTGCAGCTTGCCCGCCAACGTGACCATGCCGGGCAACATGGCCTGGAGGATGAAGCGGGAGATGAGCGGGTCCACGTTGGCGTGCTGCAACATCACTCGGATCAGGAAGGCCGCTTCTTCCCGCCGGCGGCGACCCGACGCCTGACGCATGTAGTCGATGAGGTCGTGCGGCGTCGGTGGGACCCATCGCCCGTGAGGGCGTCACCATCGACCAGACGTCGCACCGTGTCGTCGGCCTCGGCCAAGGATCTGAGTGCTCGCATCCCGACGGCGGATCGCCCGAGGGTGGTCCATTCCGAGTTGAGATGCTCAATGGGCAAAATCCGGGATCGAACGGAGGTGGGCATGTCCAGCAATCTGCTGGCCTGGCCTCCCCCAATCGCTCCCCCACGGGTGATTGGGACCCGAAATCAACCCGCCACCGGCAAAGTCCCTGGTCGGCGATAACCTGCCCGCAATGGATATCGAAGAGTTCTACGACGGCGATCCGCGGCGACGCCCTTCAGCGGAAATTGAACTGGGTCAGCGAGTGGCAGGACAAGGACGGCCTGCAGTACGAACTCAACTACTTGGTGGACACCGGAGAGCTCTACGTGATGAGCGAGCCACCGTCCCACGAGAACGTTGATCCCTTCGGCGGTATCCACGTGTCCAACCGCCCGGGTTTCGAGAAGGACCTCCACGTCCGCGTCGTGGCCCACATCGATTCGGTCGACAACATGCACCAGATTCTGAAGGGCTGGCAGGACGCCATGGGCGCCGACGGCGGCGTCGAGTGGCTGGCCGATCGACTGCGCGCCTCCGGCGTGGCCGTCACCCCGGCAGCAGGTAGCTAGCCCACGACTCAGTTCGGGGCGGGCAGCTCAAGCATGGTGGCCAGCAGTTGGGTGGCCAAATTGTTGGTGCCCATGTCGGAATCCTGCGGGAGGATGCTGCTGCCGACCAGAAGGTCGGAGAGACGAAGCATCACCACGGCGAATCGGAAGCCGGAGAAGATCTCGTAGAAGAAGATGTCCTTCATCGGTCGACCGAGCAGGTCGGAATAACGGTCGATGGTCTCCTCGTGGGAGCCGAAGCCGGCGGGACGGGGCACCTTGAGTCCGTCGGAGAACTGACGGTCGAAGTACAGCCACCACCCGAGGTCCATTTCCGGTTGGCCCAGTGCGGCCATCTCCCAGTCCAACACGGCCGCACAGTTGAAGTCGTCCCAAATGATGTTCCCGATGCGGCTGTCGCCCCAACTCAGCACGACGTCGCCGGTCTCCTCCGGTTGGTGGGCCGACAACCACTCCCACGTGGATTCGAGCACGGGCACCTTGACCCCTTGCGCCGCCCAGTCGAGGAACGAGCGGTAATACGACATCTGCTGGGCGATACCGGGCTTGCCTCGCGACGGTGTGTCCAACCAGCCCAGGTCCAATGATCGCCAATCCGTCCGGTGGACGGCGGCCAGCGCATCGATGCCGCTCCACCACATGGTGGCTTGTTGCGCCGGTGTGGCCTCAATGACCCAGCCCTCCATGGTGTACGGGAGGTTGTCGGCCGGTACCTGACCGACCACATGGTCCATGGTGAAGAAGGGCACCCCTAAGTAGGACGGATCCTCCTCGTACCAACCGAGCGTGGGGAGCGGAATGCCGGTGCCACCTTCGGACAGTGTGCGCATGACCCGGTACTGGGTTGAAAAGTTCGCATCGAGGAAGAGCAGGTGCTTGGTCGGCGCCACCCGGACCACCAGACCGCTTGTCCTCCGTCGTCCCGTTGGTGGTGATGTGGGTCTGGCACAGGATGGTCTCGTTCGAGAACCCGTTGGAGGCCGGCGCCTCGACGTCGGATACCTCAACCTGGGCACCATCGCCCAATTTGGTCGTGAGCCACCGGGAGAGCATGGAGGCGACTTCCGCCGGGATCGCGTTGATCGATGTCGGGCATGGGGCGGGAGTGTATGAGGGTCGGTGACGGTATCGTCCGCCGCATGATCCTTGTGCTCAACCCGGGTGAGGGCAGCGTCACGCTGGAGGACGCCCACAACTTCGGCCAATTCTCAGTCCGGATTGATGGCGGCCGGCCGCTCCGAGGAGGCGCAGTCACTGATCGAATCGTCTGGGCTGGGGCGACTGCGCGGCGACCGGGCAGCACGTGGTGGTCGACCCGGGGGCGGTGCGTCGACTCGCCGGACCGGCGGCCGACGACGACTGGGAGCAGGGATTCTCGGGGATGTGTACGTACGCCGCCGATAAGGGGTGGCTGGAAGATGGCGGCATCCTGGCTCATATCGAGTGACCGGGCTGTCGCCTGGGAGTGCCGGTTGGCTACCCTGTGCAGGGCGCCGACTGGGCGCCGCCAACTCAGGGAGGGTCCGTGGCGATTCGGGACTATGACCGCTTGTTCATCGGTGGCGACTGGGTCGCCCCGGAAGGTACCGACACCATTGAGGTGATCTCGCCGTCCACCGAGGAAGTCATCGGGCGGGTGCCCGACGGCACCGAGGCCGACATCGACAAGGCGGTCGCCGCCGCCCGCACCGCCTTCGACCGCGGCCCGTGGCCTCAGATGACGCCGGCCGAGCGGGGCGCCATCGTGGGTCAGGTCGCCCTCCAGCTGCAGGCCGAGATGGGCGACATGGCCGCCATCATCACCGAGGAGATGGGATCGCCCATCACGTTCTCGACCATGGGACAGGTGCTGGCGCCCTCCATGGTCTTCAGTTACTACGCCGAGCTGGCCAACACCTATGCCTTCGACGAGGTACGGGCCGGCATGCTCAACCCCCAGATGTTGGTGACCAAGGAGCCGGTGGGTGTCGTCGGCGCCATCGCCCCGTGGAACGTGCCGCTGTTCATTGCCGCCGCCAAGCTGGCGCCCGCCCTGGTGGCCGGCTGCACGGTGGTCTTCAAGCCGGCTCCCGAGACGCCCTTTGACGCCTTCCGCCTGGCCGAAATTTTCGCCGACGCCGGCCTGCCCAAGGGTGTGCTCTCGGTGGTGCCGGCCGGGCGCGAGGTCAGCGAGCACCTGGTGAAGCACGCCGGCGTGGACAAGATCTCGTTCACGGGATCCGGTGTGGGCGGCAAGCGCATCGGCGGCCTCTGCGGCGAGCGCCTGAAGCGCTGCACGCTGGAACTCGGTGGCAAGAGTGCCGCCATCATTCTGGATGACGCCGACCTGTCCTCGGTCATCCCGACCCTGTTGCCCAACGCCATCATGAACAACGGCCAGGCCTGCATTGCCCAGACCCGGATCCTGGCTCCCAGTGGCCGTTACGACGAAGTGGTCGATGCCGTGGTGGCCGGAGTGGCCGCCATGCAGGTGGGCGACCCCATGGACCCGGCCACCGAGGTCGGACCGGTCGTGGCCGAGCGCCAACGGGCCCGCATTGAGGGGTACCTGGACAGCGGCCGCGAAGAGGGGGCCACGGTGGCCCTGGGCGGCGGTCGTCCGTCCAGCCAGTCCAAGGGTTGGTACGTCGAGCCCACGGTGTTCAGCAACGTGGACAACAAGATGAAGATCGCCCAGGAGGAGATCTTCGGACCCGTCTTGGTCGTCATCCCTTACGACGGTGACCAGCAGGCGGTCGACATCGCCAACGACTCCAACTACGGGCTGTGCGGTTCGGTGTGGACCGGCGACAACGACCGTGGCCTGGGCATCGCCCGTCAGGTGCGCACCGGGACCTACATGCTGAACGCGCCGGTGCCGATCGACTTTGCCACCCCGTTCGGCGGGTTCAAGGAGTCAGGACTCGGACGGGAGTTCGGTCCCGAGGGGCTCGATGCCTTCTTGGAGAAGAAGTCGATCGCGCTGCCCGCTGGGTATACGCCGGCCCTTTAATCACTACAGCAGGGGGCGGCATGACCGAGGCGGGAGTGGGGGCGGATCGCGCGCCGAGAACGATGAAGGTGACCAACTGGCCCATGTGGGTGGTTGGGTTCACCCTCTTTATCGACAACGTCGACCAGTACATCGTCCGGGGCGCCAGCGATCAGATTGAACACGCCTTCGGCGTAGGGGACATCGCCATTTCGGTGCTGTTCGCCGCCTTCATTCTGGTCAACGGCGTGATCACGCTCCCGGCCGGTTACCTGGGTGACCGGTGGAACCGGACCAATGCGATGGCCGTGGTGATTGTGGCCTGGTCGATCATGAGCGCGGTCGGCGGCCTGGTGCCCACCGACGCCTTCGGCCTACTGGTCTTCATCCGGGCCACGCTGGGTGGTGGGCAAGCCGTCACCGACCCCTCGGGCAGCAGTGTCATCGCCGACTACTACGGCACCGAGCGGCGGGGGAAGGCATTCTCCATCCAGCAGTGCCTGACCTATGTCGGGCTCGGCGTGGGGCTGGCCATCGGCGGCGCGCTCGGCCCGCTCGATCACGGTCAAGGCTGGCGGCTGGCCTTCTTCGTCTCCCTGTTCCCCGGCCTGATCGTGGCCTTCCTCTGTTGGAAGCTGCCCGAGCCCAGCGTCGGTACGGCAGACCGGGCCCACATCACGCACAGCGACACCATGGAGCTGGCCGGCGAGCGCCCGTCGTTGTTCCCCCACGGCTTCCGACACTTCGCCGGCGACATGGCCACCGGTCTCCGCAAGGACGTGCGAACGATTCTGGCCATTCCCACCATGCGCTACGCCCTCGTCGGCGTCTCGACCGTCGGCTTCGTGGTTACCGCAGTGGCCACGTGGATGCCCAGCTTCTATCAACTCCAGCTCCATCAGAGCCAGACGCATGCCACTGCCACCTTCGGACTCTTGGCCATCCTGGGCGGTATCCCGGGCACCCTTATCGGTGGACGCATGGCCGACCGCTGGGTCACCCGCTTCATGGGCGCCCGGGTGGTCATCCCGTCGGTCTGCATCACCATCAGCGCCGCGCTCTTCATGGTGTCGTTCCTCCACATGAGCTTTGCGCTCGTGTTCGTGGTGCAGCTGTTCGCCTTCCTGGCCGCCACGGCCTGCGTGCCTGCGCTGCGGGCCGGCCTGTCCGATGCCGCGCCGGCGCACTTGCGAGGAGCCGGCTTCGGGGCCTTCAACCTGGCCGCCGTGGTCTTCGGTTCGGCTGCCGCACCATTGGTGACCTCGGGGATTGCCAATGAACTGGGCCACAACTACCGGACTGCCTTCGTCATCATCATGCCGATCGCCTTCCTGGGGGCCGGCTTCTTGCTGCTGGCCCGCAAGCACATCGAAAAGGACGCGGCCAAGGTCTTCGAGGCGGTGGTCATGGCCATGGCCGCCCAGCAAGCCGAGGACGCGGCGTACGCGGCCGAGGCGGCGGCGAAGGGCACGACCCACCCGGACGGTGTCTCCTAACCCGAGTACCCCGGTTGCGCCCATGAGCAGGAAAAACACCCTTCTCAGGGTCGAGCGCGCACTTTGGCCTGTTCAAGAGTCTGGAAGAATGAGACGCCCGATCAACGGAGCGGGACGCACACATCACGACGGTGGAGGGGATGGCGGCTACAGACCAAGAGGCAGGCGAAGCGCCGCATCGGCGGCTGAGCTATCTCCCGGGCCTGGACGGCGTACGTGCCTTCGCCGTGATTGCCGTGATGATGTACCACGGCGGCCTGTCCATCACCACGGGCGGCTTCATGGGTGTCGACACCTTCTTCGTGCTGTCCGGGTTCTTGATCACCTCGCTGCTGGTGGGCGAGTGGCGCCAGACCTTGACCATCAAGCTGAGCGCCTTCTGGGCCCGGCGGGCCCGGCGCCTGCTGCCGGCGTTGCTGCTCATGCTGCTCTTCGTGGCGCTCCTGGTCGGCGTGATCGTGCCCAGCGGCACGTACCCGACCGTCCGGCTCGATGCGTTGACCACGCTGCTCTACGTCAGCAACTGGCACTTCATTTTGATCGGGTCCAACTACTTTGATTCGTCGTCGGCCCAGTCGCCGCTCATTCACACCTGGTCACTGGCGGTTGAGGAGCAGTTCTATCTGATTTGGCCGCTGGTGGTCCTGGCCATCCTGCGCTTCACCAAGACCCTGCGGGTGCTCCTGGCCGTGTGCTGCGCCGCCGCCCTGGCCTCGGCCATTGAGATGCTGGTGCTCTACCAGCCCATCGGCTCCAACAACCGGCTCTACCTCGGGACCGACACCCGGGCTCAATGTCTCTTCATTGGGGCGGCCCTGGCCGTCGGCCTGATCATGCTCGGTCAAAAGGAGCAGGCTGCTGGTCGCTTGAAGGAAGGCGAACTGTGGCGGCCGGCCAGCGGACCGGTGCGGTCGCTCTGCACCACCCTCGGGGTACTCGGCTCTGCCGGCGCCATCATCATGTGGGCCACCACCTCAACCAACTCGTCGTTCCCGTACCAGGGCGGCTTCTTCTTGATGGGCTTGGCCACCTCGGGCGTCATCCTGGCCATCATCGGTGCGCCGCGCACCATGATCCCGCGCTTCTTGGCCCTACCGCCGATTCGCTACACCGGCCGCATTTCGTACGGTCTCTACATTTGGCACTGGCCGCTCTTCATCTGCTTCGACGCCAGCCGAACCCATCTCACCGGGTACCCGCTCTTCATCGTTCGGGTGGTCGTCACCTTCGCCGTCTCGGCCCTTTCGTACCATTTCGTCGAGCGACCCATCCGGCAGGGGACCTACCTCAAGCGGGCACAGTCGCTCTTCGCCGTGCCGGCCAGCGTCATCGTGGTCGTCACGGCCATGGTGCTGGCCACCACCGGCGCCGGCGAGGCCGCCATCGCCATTCCCCCCACCGGCACCACAACCACGACCACCGCGCCCACCACCACGTCCACCCCGTCGAGCTCGGCGGTCACCACCACGCCGACCACGGCCGGCCCACCGGTGCGGGTCCTCATTCTGGGAGATTCGACCGCCCTCACCCTGGGCGAAGGTTTGGCCAACAGCAGCGAGATGTCCAAGTACGACTACTCCATCTCCGACCAGGCCATCTTGGGTTGCGGCGTGGTGTTCGGCCCCGAAGTGGAGCTGATGGGGGCGCGGGCCGCCGTCAATTCGTCGTGCAGCGGTGCCCCCTACACCGCCAGCGAGCCGCTCACGGCGCAACCGTGGCCGTACCGGTGGCTCAGTGACATGGCGACAGCCCGACCCAACGTGGTGATGCTGTTGGCCGGTCGTTGGGAAGACGTCGATCGCGAGTACCAAGGCAAGTGGACGAACATCTTGCATCCCGTCTTTGCCGCCTACGTCAAGAAGCAACTGGAGGCGGCCTCGGAACTCATCACCGCCGCCGGCGTGCACGTGGTGTTCATGACCGCTCCCTGCACTGACGAAGGGGAGCAGCCCGACGGGTCACCTTGGCCGGAGGACAACCCGGCCCGGACGGCGGTCTACAACCGTCTGGTGCGCCAGGTGGCCGCCGAGTTCCCGATCACTGATTCCGTCGTCAACCTCAACGGGCTGATCTGTCCGGGTGGGAAATACACCAATACCTTCCACGGCGTCATTATCCGTGGGGCCGACGGAGTGCATTTCTCCCTCGCCGGCGGCAAGATGCTGGCCCCGTACCTGATGCCGGCCCTCGTGAAAGTCGGCCGGGAGGCCGCCAGCACGAGCACCACTACCGCCGCGGGCTGAGGCTCTCCGGGTTCACATTCTGCGGATTCACATTGATGTTGGTGTTGGCCGCGGCGCACTGCGCCTTGAGGGCGGGCGCCAAATGCGACTCGTCCACCGTGGCCCCTTCCGAGATGGTGGTCATCAGCGAGTTCCACGAGCCGTCGGCCGAGTTGGCATCGGCCGCCAGTGGGAGCGCCGCCCGTAACTCCAGGTTGGCCTTGGACTTGAAGCCCTGCACGTGAGCCGCACTCTGGCCGGGTTGTTCGGCCGCCGAGAGATCATGCAACGACTGCCGCACGTGGACGCAGGCCTTCTGGGCCAGCGCCTGCCCACCGGATCCACCGCAGGCGCTCAAGGTCAGCATCGTCCCCGTCAGCAGTGCTGCGGCGATCAGGGAGCGGCGCACCTCAATTGAGCCAGCCGTCGGCGGACTCCAAGAGAAATCGACTGACGGCGAGAGCTCGATCGAAGACGTCACAGAGGAGTTCCTCGCCGCTGAGCACGCGGGCCAGCGATACCGGGTGACGAGCCAAGATACTGAGCCGGCGCTCCGAGCCGTCCGTGGCATTGGCGAACGAGTCGATGGCCGATACTTCGAGCGGGAGCTCAATCCCGCCCGACGCCAGCCAAATCGATGGCCAACCGCAGCAGGTCGGGACCACTGGGAAGCGGCGGCAGCGCCCAGGTGAAGGTCAACGGAAAGTGGAATTCGTCAGGCGGCTCTTCCTCGTCAGCCAGCAGCACCACGGCATCCTCGAACGACAGCAGGACCCGGGGATCCACATCGAGCGCCAGGTGCAGGTCGAGTGGGCCGCCGCAACCCTCCTCGGGGTGCAGGTCGACTTCCCACACCTGACGGAGCGAGTAGGTCTCGACAAAATGCCGCTCGTCATGGACGTGAAATCCATGATCGACGGAGTGATCTTTCAGGTCCGCTACGTATCCAGCGACGTCAATGGCAGCCACAGGTGGGTGAGCCTAATGGCCAGTAGGGTTCCTGACCCGTGGATGAGACCCGGTTGCTCCAAGTTCTCGACGATGTTGTCGGCGCCGTCCGCGGTGCGCTCGATGGTCTCGATGAATGGGGACCGGCGGGCACCCGTCCCGGGCAGTACTTCCTGGACCTGGCAGCCGACGGAGCCGCCCTGCCCATCCTCCATGCTGCCGGCCTGACCGTGTTGTCCGAGGAATCTGGCATCACCGGTCCAACCGATTCGGGTCTCATGGCCGTCATCGATCCGGTGGACGGCTCGACCAACGCCCACCGTCAGATCCCGTTCTATTGCACCAGCATCTGCATCCTCGATGCTGAAGGACCCCTCGTCGGCCTCGTCGTCAACCAGGCCACCGGTGCCCGCTTCGATGCCATACGTGGGGGAGGAGCCCGCAAGGACGGGCAGACCATTGCGCCATCCGGTTGCACCGAACTGTCCAAGGCGATCGTCGGCATATCGGGCTTCCCGGGCCAGCACCCCGGTTGGGCCCAGTTCCGGGCCTTCGGGGCGGCAGCGCTCGAGTTCTGTGCCGTGGCCGAAGGGATGATCGACGGCTACATGGTGGCCGGCCGCAGCACGCTGTTCGGCTGGGACTATCTGGCCGGACTGCTCATCTGCCGCGAGGCGGGCGCCGTGGCGGGTGAGCGGGACGGAGCTGACCTGGTGGTCCGGACCGACGCCACCCGACGTCCGGTGGTGTCCGCTACCGCTGAACTCACGACGCAACTACTCAAAGAGAGGGACGTATGACCGAAGAAGAAGCCGCACTCTTGGCCCGAAAGACCTGGCGCACCCTGGAGCCACTCCACGGCATGATCTATTTCGCACCGGAGGCCGCGGCGGCTTACGCCGAACTGGGCGTCAAGGGCACCAGGGGTTACTTCGCATCCCGCTCGGCCCCGATGGGTGCCGTGTCGGCCGAAGTGGTGATCGCCACCTTCTATAACTTCAACCCGGACCTGGTGCACGCGGCCATACCCAGCGCCTGGGAGATCACCACGCCCGAAGCGCTCATTGCGGCGCGCTTCAACGCCGTGGACGCCGCCTGTCGGCGAGTCCTGGGTGACGAAGCAGTGGACTCGCCCGAAATGACACGCGCCGCCGAACTGGCCCGTGTCATCGCCGAGGATGTGTCTGTGCACATCGAAGGCCGCCCGCTCTGCGCCGGCCACGTCAACTTGGCGTGGCCAGAGGCGCCACACTTGGTGCTCTGGCATGCACAATCCATCCTGCGGGAGTACCGGGGCGATGCCCACGTGGCGCTGCTGCTGACGCACGGCCTTTCGGGCATTGACGCCTTGGTCACGCACGCCGCTGCGGGCGACGTACCGGCCTCCATCCTCCAGTCGAGCCGAGGCTGGTCCGACGACCAGTGGGCCAATTCCATCGCGTCGATGTGCGAGCGGGGATGGGTGTCCGAGGACACGTTTGCCCTCACCGAGTGGGGTGCCGCCCAACGCCAAGAGATAGAGGACGACACCGACCGACTGTCCTCGGCCCCGTACGCCGCCCTCGGCGATGACGGCTGCGCCGAGCTGCGCGGACTGGTCCGGCCGTGGAGCAAGTCCTTCTCGGAATTGCTCTTCCGCTAGGTCACCTACGCTTGACTGCTGCACCGGGCGCTTAGCTCAGTTGGTTAGAGCAGCTGCCTTACAAGCAGCAGGCCGGGGGTTCGAGTCCCTCAGCGCCCACGGAGGCCTGGCCCCATGTGAGTCAGTGTCGCTGGACGACCGTTGTTCCGTTCAACTCGACCAAAAGATGGCGGAGCTGCTCATAGGCGGATGTTCCGAGCTCGTCATTGAGCTTGCGCTCGATCACGCTGACCGACTGGCGGATCGTGTCGCGCAACGCCTCACCTCGCTTGGTGAAATACACCCGCTTGGAGCGCAGATCATCGGGATCGTCCTCACGAACGATGTAGTGAAGGGCTTCGAGTTGCCCGAGGAGGTAGTTCATCGCCTGGCGGGACATGCCAGCTTCCTCTGCGAGTTCCGATGGCCGTCGACCATTTGGTCCGGGGTAGCGCAAGACAGCCAAGTGGGCCGGCACCAGATCCTCGAAGCCAGCCGCATTGGCTTCGGCGACGATCCGAAGGTGGATGGATTCGTAGGGCATCCTCAGAAGGGCGCCAATCAGCGGAGGGCGGGCGGGGACACTCATAAGGTAAAACGACTTTACAAGAAGAAGGCGGTCAGGTACACTAATAAAGTCACTTGACTTCATTCACCGAAGGAGATTAAACCATGACGAAGGCTTCGAAGGTACTCATTCGCACACCGGGAATTGACGTGCAGTTCCTCATTGACGCCGACGACTCCGCTGGCACCACGACCGCATTCATTGCTCGTCTTGCTCCCGGAGCGCAGACGCCGCCACCTCATTTTCATGAAGGTTGGGACGAGACGGTCTACTGCACCGAGGGAGTCGTGACGTACGTCATCGACGGGGTCACGCATGAGATTGCTACCGGCCAGGCTCTCTGCGTCAAGCGGGGTCAGACACACAAGTTCGACAACCTGACTGATCGGGATGCGTCCATGCTCGTGGTCTCGACTCCGGGCTTGTTCGAGGAGGATTACTTCCTCGGTATCGCCGACATTCTCAACGCCGCCACGGATGGACCTCCTGACTTTGCGGCCCTGCTGGCGTTTCAGGCCCAGCACGGCGTCACGCCCGTCATGGCCCGTTGAGCGTCAGGCAACCGTTCGCACTAGTGATTTCCTGCCAAGCTGAGCGTCAGCGCCGTCGCGCCAATCGGCGGCCAGCGCTGCGTTAGGAGAGGCCGGCTTCTCTGAGCGCCCCGTCAAGGATCCAGCGGCAAGTGGTGACGACCACCTCGACCGCAGCATCGCCGTCGAGTTGGGCGACGTCAGTGAGGCTGATGATGGCTTCAGTGCCGACGGCAACGCAGAACGCCGAGACGAGGCGCTCCATTTGCGCATCGGTGAGCTTGCCTTCGAGCGGTGCCAGGGCATGGCGTGCCTGAATGGTGCGACGTCCCATGCGCACCGGCACCCGATCCTTGGGTGCGAGTTGTTGTTGGGCGAACCAGGTATCTAGACCGGACCGGGCCGCCAGCCGCAGTGAAGCCTGATTCTCCAGCATCCTTGAACTGAGCGAACGAGCAAGGGCCTCGACGCGGGCGTGGACGTCGTCGCCGACGGCGTCAATGTCAGCCAATACCTCTTCGACATACACGTGGTACTCGAAGGCATGGTTTGAGGCCTCCTGGGTAAGGAGGTCGGCAGAGGGAAAGTACCGGTAGGCGGTCGCCACCGAGACCTGGGCTCGCTCCGCGGCCTCGGGCACGGTAACCAGGTGACCTTCGCGGACTAATTCGACCGCGGCATCAAGAATTGCCTTGCGGGTGCGGGCCTTCTGGTTGCTTCGCTCTCGATTCATAAGATTTACCTCTTGACATGAGAATCTATTCTCATGATAATAACAGAAAGTCAACATGAGAGCGAGGATGTCATGAACACCCAAGAAAAAATGGCGTTGATCCACAAGCACCTGGATGCCGAAGGAGCTGGCGACATTGAGACGGCCTGTTCGGTCTATGCCGAAAACGTCGAGCACGATGCCGTCGGATTCCCGGGAGCGCCCTGCTTCGGCATCGAAGCGGCCAAGGGGTTTTACACGTACCTCACGGCCAACGTCCGGACCACCGGTGAGAAGCCCCTCCACGAGTATGTGGCGGACGGCGGTTCCATCGTCATGGAGGCCGAAATGTCAGCCGATGTGATCGGCGAGCTCTTGGGTATCCCTGGCAATGGCCGCAGCATCACGTTCCGGATCCTGCATGTGTTCGAGTTCAATGACTCGCTCATCACCCGCGAGCAGATCTGGCTCGACACCGGCTCCATCGTCGCCCAGCTCACCGCACCCTAACGAGCACCAGCCTCGATCAGGGGAGTCAGATCTAGGATTCAGCAATGGTGACTCCTGATCTGATCTCCCCTGATTTCTACGGGGACATCGATGGCATGCACGACGCATTTCGCGAGTTGCGCCAAGGTGGACCAGTCTGGCGGGACGAGGCCAACAGCCTTATTGCCATTTTGGGTCACCCCGAGGTCCTTGAGGTCGAGCGGCGCAACGACCTGTTTTCCAGCCAGAGTGGGTATCGATCCTTCCCGCAAGAAGCTGGCATGGAGCGCGACATGATCGTGCTGGACGACCCAGACCATGCGGCGCAGCGAGCACTGATTTCTCGGCGCTTTACGCCCCGTGCAGTCAAGCGTTTGGAGCAGCTGCTCACAGGAATGATCGCGGAACTGATTGACGACTTCATCGACGACGGTGAGTTCGAGGTAGTCGATCAGTTGGCTGCCCCCTTGCCGGCGCGGCTGACTGCGCACTTGCTGGGCTTTCCTCCCGATCAGGCGTCTTTGATGCGATCATGTTCGGAGCGGCTCATGCGTATCGACCAGGTGCCGCACGATCCGGACACGATGGCCGGGTTCATGGGCGCCATCATGGAGTTTGCGGCGGAACTTGGGCCGCTCGTCGAGGCGCGCAAGGCCGAACCTCGTGATGACTTGCTTTCGGTCTGGGCCCATTCCGAACTCGATGGCTGTCCCATGGACATGGGCGTCATCACGCAAGAGACCGGTCTCTTCATCTCTGGTGGGGCAGAAACAACCCGTACGGTCATCTCGCGAGGGCTAGTGGAGTTGTCCCGCCATCCCGACATGTGGCGTGCGCTGTCAGCGGACAGCACTCTCGTTCCTGATGCAGTGGAGGAAATGATCCGATGGGTCACCCCGCTCAATAATTTCTTCCGAACGACCACCGAGGACACTCACATCGCCGACGAACCGGTGGCCAAGGGGGACCGAGTCGTGCTCCTCTACCCTTCGGCGAATCGGGATGAGCGGATCTTCGAGCGTCCGTACGAATTCGACATCCGCCGGAACCCCAACCCACATGTGTCGTTTGGGTTCGGAACACACTTCTGTGTCGGGGCGCCGCTGGCCCGTCTTGAACTCCGACTGCTCCTGGAGGCCCTGACTTCCCGACTGGACGCCCTTGAAGTTCTTGAGCCTCCGGACATTGAACCGAACGTCTTCGTGGGCGCCGTCCGGTCTTGCCGGTTTGGATTCAAGGCCAGGTAACCGGCTACACCAGCGACCTCAGGTAATCCTCCAACTTGTCCCAGCTGTCTTCCTGCCCGTCGGTCCTGTCCATGTGGTCACGCCCGGCTTGATCACGGAACGCCAGGTTCATCCTGACCGTCGTCACGCCATTGGTTTCGTTCAGGTCCACCGTCTCGATCGCCTCAGCATCCGGCCAACCCTCGAACAGCCACGTGTCGACCACTCGGGTCGGTCGCTCTATCTCCAAATAGGTTCCTCGAAACGAGCACTCGACTCCGTCTGGAGTCACAAAAACTATGTGGTACTTCCCTCCGACAGTCAGGTCGACGGAACACACGGTCACTTTGTCCTCAAAGGGAGCGAACCAGTGGCGCATGTGTTCAGGCTGCGTCAGCACATCGAAAACGAGTTCGATCGGAGCCCCAAACTCTCGAGTGGTGACAACCTCGAGATCACTCGGATATTCGATGACGGCCGATCCACGTCGATGAGGTGTCACGATTGTTCTCCTTCCTGTTGTAAGTCGTTGAGGTAGTTGTCCATCCGGTCCATTCGCTCGTTCCATGCGCGCTCGTACTTGACGAGCCACTCACGCAACGGTCGGAGATGCACCGGTTCCAGGCGGTACATCCGGCGACGCCCTTCCGCTCGGCACTTGACGAGGCCTGCCTCACTGAGCACTCGCAGGTGCTTCGACACCTGAGGCTGTGACATCGAAAGCTCGTCCACGATCGCCCCAACTGACCTCTCGCCTGTGATCAGGACATCGAGAACCTGGCGACGATCCGCCCCGGCAATGGCGCTGAAGACATCCAAAGGCGTTGAGGTGCGAGCCACAGGTTCAATATATTCCATTTATGGCATATATCAAGGGCCCTGAGCGACCTGTAAGAATTTTTTGGGAACTCAACGAAATGTGTCGGATTGAGACGACGGCGTTCGTAGTAGGAGTGAGAGGCAACCTGCAGGGGGGCCGCAAGATAAGAGGAGAAGAATCCGATGACTCAGTATGTGATTTCCGTGCTTGATGACTTGAGCAACCCCGCCGTCCCTCGACCCGAGGACGATGCGGCGATTGACGTCTTCAACGAGCAACTGAAGACCGACGGCCAGTGGGTATTCGCCGGTGGCCTCGCATTGCCCAGCTCGGCCACCGTCATTGACAACCGTCATGGGGAGGCGGTTCTCACCGACGGTCCCTTCGTCGAGACGAAGGAATATGCCGCAGGCTTCTGGATCATTGAGGCTCCCGACTTGGATGTCGCGCTCCGGCTCGCCACTGAGGGATCGAAGAGCTGCAACCGGAAGGTTGAGCTACGGCCGATCCTGGAGGGATGACCGCCATCGACCATGTGATCACCCGGGCTCACCAAGAGGAGTGGGCCCGGGTGGTTGCCACTCTGGCCAGGCGCTTCGGCGACCTCGACATCGCCGAGGAGATGGCCGGAGAGGCATTCGCCATTGCCATCGAGCGCTGGCCGGTCGATGGCGCTCCTCCCAACCCCGGCGCATGGCTGACCACCACAGCCACCCGCAGGGCCATCGACCGGCTCCGGCGAGAGGCCAAGCGAGAGGATAAGCACAAGGAGGCACTCTTGCTGTCCGACGTCATAGAACAATCGGGCGACATCGACGACGATCGGCTTCGTCTTGTCTTCACCTGCTGCCATCCCGCACTTGCCATGGAGGCCCGAGTTGCCCTGACGCTGCGCATGGTGGGTGGGCTCACCGTGTCCGAAATCGCCCGCGCATTCCTCATCAGCGAAGACGCCACGGGGCAGCGAATCACGCGAGCCAAGGCGAAGATAAGAGAAGCCAAGATTCCTTATCGTGTGCCATCACGGGAGGACCTCCCGACACGGGTCACCGGAGTCCTCGCCGTTCTCTATCTCATCTTCAATGAAGGTTATTTGGCTTCGGATTCGGAGAAAGAGGCAATCCGCAGCGACCTGACCGCGGAGGCAATCCGGCTCACCCGCCTGATCGGCGACCTCATGCCGAACGACGGTGAAGCTGCCGGACTACTGGCGCTGATGCTCCTCACCGAGGCCCGTCGAACCGCTCGGGTGTCGACAAACGGCGAACTCATCGCTCTGAACGACCAAGACCGTGGCGCATGGGACAGCGAACTCATCGCCGAGGGTCACGCGCTGGTCCGCGCTCGCCTCTCCTCGGGTGAAAATCCGGGCCGCTACCAGATCCTCGCCGCCATCAATGCCGTGCACACCGACGCCGCAGATTTCCGCGATACCGACTGGTCTCAAATCATTGCGCTTTACGACCAACTCGTCAGCATCGACTCTTCGCCGATCGTGCGACTCAACCGGTCGATCGCCATAGCCGAACTCGACGGCCCAGAGGTTGCATTGGCCGAAATCGAACGACTACCGCTGGAGGGATACCACGCCTTCCATGCCGCCAAGGCCCATCTACTTCGTCAGTTGGGCCGGAACGAGGAGGCGCGGGAGGCATACGCACGGGCCATTGAACTGGCTGGCAATGCCGCCGAGACGGCGTATCTCATCCGTCGTCGTGAAGAGTTGGCCGGTCAGTGAACCACTGGCGTCACCCCTATTCTCTGCCGTAGGGCGAGTGCTCCCAATGATCCCAGCAGGAGAACAAACATGCCGAACGTTGTGCCGTACATCAATTTCGTCGACCAGAGCCGCGATGCGGTCGAGTTTTACAAGACCATTTTCGGTGGCGATGCCGAGGTGCAGCTAGATGGTGAGCGAGTGGTTCACCTGGACTTCCAGGCTGGTGATATTCATTTCATGGGTAGCGACCTCCAGGGCGATCAGGCTGATCTGGGGCGCGGAAATGGCTACGCCTTCGTGCTCAATTGCGACAGCGAAGTGCAACTGCGGGACTTTTACTCCAAGCTGATTGAGGGTGGCGAAGAGGTGTTTGCGCCCGTCGATGGTGGTTGGGGCGCCGTTGTCGCGCACTGCAATGACCAGTTTGGACTCACTTGGATGCTGAACTACGACATGCCGTAGGGAGACCGCCATCGGAACACTCTGCGAAGACCGATATCGTGCACAACCCGGTCACCTGCGCGTAGAAGACAAGGGGAAGGTCCTGCACATCAACGAATTCGAACTGGTCGATACTGATATTGGACTCGAAGTATCAGCGCTGCCGAAGGATGGTTGGCTACCCGCCGTCGTCCCTGGCGGTGTCCATGAGTCCCTGCGGATCGCCGGTCACATTGAAGACCCCTATCAGGACCGCAATGAGAACGACATCCGCTGGATCGAAGAGCGAGACTGGTGGTTTCGGGCTTCGTTCGCCGGTCCAGTGGAGCTGGCCGATGACGAGCGAGTGCGGCTCGTTTTCCATGGTTTGGACACCGTGGCGGACATTTGGTTGAACGGCGTTCTGCTGGGCCATCACGAGAACATGTTTCGCCCCGCGGAATTCGACCTAACCGGACAGTTGGAGGCGGAGAACAGCCTGTTGTTGCGCTTCTCACCGCCACTGGCAGGGTTGACAGTTCCGCCGTCGATCCTTGAGCTGCACGAACAGTTCGCAGCCCTATTCGCTCAGATGAACCCGAGTGACGAAGTGACTGGAGACGCCGCCGACCTCATGACGGCGGAGCAGTCGTTTATGGCTTTGCGTCCATTGCGTCGCAAGCCAACCTTCTCATGGGGATGGGATTTCGGGCCACGCGTGCCGTCCATTGGGATTTGGCGACCAGTCGAGTTATCGGTGGAGAAGGGGGCGATACTCACCGGACACCACCTCACCACCCGATCCATCGAAGTTGACGGATCGGCGACCGTCGGTGTGTTGGTGGAGGTGGACCAATTCGCCACTGAGTCCGAGCTCACCGCAAGGGTCGAGTTGACCTCCCCGTCCGGGCAGATGTCCAGCCTTGAACTACCAGTCGTCAATGGTCAAGCCCAGGGCACGCTCACTGTTCCAGAGGCTGTTCTGTGGTGGACACACGACTTGGGCGATTCAGTTCTCTACGACGTTGCGATCGCACTCCTGGACGGCGGCGACACGATCGATGACGCCAGCGACCGGATCGGGTTGCGCACCATCGTCCTCGACCGGAGCAGCGATCCCGAGGGGGGCAACCTCTTCCGTTTCATCCTCAATGACGTACCCGTATTCGCCAAAGGCGCCTGCTGGATACCGGCGGACATGCTGGTCGGGTCGGTCACCGAGGATCGAATCAGGGACTTGGTCGGACTGGCCCGGACGGGTCAGATGAACATGCTGCGGATTTGGGGCGGCGGCATATACGAGCAGGAAGCGTTTTACCGCGCTTGTGACGAGGGGGGAGTGTTGGTCTGGCAGGACTTCATGTTCGCCTGCAACGACTACCCGGAAAGTGACGCTGCGCTCGCCGCAGAGGTCGAGCGGGAGGCTGAGTACCAGGTCAAACGGCTTCGCAATCACCCGAGCCTGGCGCTGTGGTGCGGCAACAATGAAGTGCAAGCTATTCACGGAGCGGTCTACCAGAACTATGAACCTCGAGACTGGGGCTCCGACTTCTTTGATCGGGTCCTACCTGAGGCCGTCGCTGCATTTGACGGCACCACCAATTACTGGCCCGGAAGTCCATGGGGCGTCGATGCCAGCGAAGGTTGGACTGCGGTCAACGGTGTCATGGACGGTGATCGTCATGCCTGGGAAGTGTGGCATGGCATGAGCTTCGGTCCGAATGCTCAGACCTTCGACAACCCCGGCGACGCCCGTCACTACCGCCGCTACGCCGATGACAAGGGGAAGTTCATCAGCGAATTCGGTATCCATGCCTCGCCAGAGTTCGCCACATTGGGTCGATATCTGCCGGAGGACCAGTGGTATATCCACAGTCAATCGTTCGACCACCACAACAAGGACAATCCCAAGAACAAGCATGACGCGGTGCTCGAAATCGTCACGGGGCTGCCCGAGACGATCGAGCAGTACGTCGACTTCACCATGATCTCGCAAGCTGAGGGCTTGAAATTCGGCATTGAGCACTACCGGCGTCGAGCGCCCCACTGCAGCGGGACCTTGGTCTGGCAGTTCAACGATGTGTGGCCCGGCTTCAGTTGGTCAGTCGTCGACCACGACCTTGTGCCCAAGGCCAGTTACCACTACCTGTCGCGGGTCTACGCACCACTACTGGCCAGTTTCTTACGAGACGGCGATCGTCTGGAATTGTGGCTGAGCAACAGCGGACGGACGGAGGTGTCCGCCACCGCTGACGTGACCGTCGCCGGTTTCGATGGTGAGGAGCACCTCAGTGAAGTGGTTACCGCGACTATTGCGGCCGGGGAATCTCGGGCGGTCTGGAAGGCCGAAGGCCTTGAACTGACCGGAGATCGCTATGCCTGGGTGACAAGCCCGGAGGACGTCTTCCCGGCCAACCGGATGTTCTTCGCCGAGATCAAGGACATCCCATTCGGTGAGCCCACATTGGAGGTTGTCGCCACGAGCATCGGTCCGGCCACGGCAGCGCTCAGCATCACCGCGAATGGTTTTGCCTATTTCGTACACGCGTTGACACCCGCCCCCGGGGTTCGATTCGATAGCAACTATTTCGACCTCCGCGATGGCGATACCGCCGCCATCGAAGTCACTGGTCTCCCAGCAGGCTTCGATCCCGGGTCCATTCAAGTGAAATCCTGGAAGCGATGATGCGGAGGAGGTTTCCCGGTGCCTCAGTCAAAAGAGAGTCCAGTGAGGGCGCTCAACTCCGTGAGTGCCTGTTGGGGGTCGGTCACCTTAATGGTGTGCATACCCATAGCTCGGGCCGGTTTTAGATTGACCCCGAGGTCGTCAAGGAACACCGCTTCGGCTGGGATCACCCCGAGGGCATCGCAGGCCAATTCGTAGAACTTCGGGTCGGGCTTACGGACGTTGAGCACTCGGGATTCCAGCACCGCGTCGAACAGTTGGTACACCGCAGCTACTTGTGGAGACTGGACGGTGTCGGCGGATCCGAAATTATTGGTCAAACAGGCCGTCTTGAGGCCTGCGCTTTTGCAGGCCCGTATGGCGTTCAACATTTCAGGTCGGATCTCGCCGGCTAGACGTGCCAAGACCTCACGAGCATCGACGACATGGCCAAGGTCCAACGCTTCCGCAGACCACAGCGTCACGAATGTCTCAATGTCGACCTCGCTCCGCTCCAATCGGGCCCACGCATTCGTATCGGGATTAGTTGCGTTGACGGTCCGGATGAAGTTGGACGGTAGGTCCAACTCGACTTCGAGGTGCGTAAAGGCCTCAAAGGGACTCGAAGAGATGACGCCTCCGAAGTCGAACATGACTGCTCTGATCACCGGATTTCCAGATGGACTCATTGAGCCTCAAGGTAGCAAGCTCTGACCTAGACCTCGCCAGTTCATATGCCCCTCTCCACAAATACACTGGCGACATGTCGGCCGAGCGGATATTTCAAGTGATTGTGCGGGGCCGCTTTCATGAACTCACTGAAAGTTCTCGAAGCGCGCTCGTTGCGTCACTTGATGACCATGATGTGTCCCGAGCTGCCTTTACGCAGGAAGGTACATTGACCTACGACGCCCAGGTCGATGCATTTTCGCTTCGATACGAGATTCGGATTGGACAGGATCAGCCCACCGAAGTGGCCACCGCTTTGGGACTGCACGAAGCGGAGGCTTTTCTCGGAATCATGGGAATTGGCCACAAGGGCCTTCGTGCCACTGCGACCGATATGTCCGACGCCTGGGTTTAGATCCAATAGCGCCGAATGTGATGGCCGTCATTCGAAACGGCCGAACGTTCGAAGACGCCTCCACATCGTTCGATGACGGCGGCTGAACCGATGTTGTCTTCGTCACAGATGACCAAGAGATGTTCAATGCCGTCTTCACGTCCGATTGCAACCGCTTGACGAAGCATGTCGGTGGCATAGCCCCGCCGGCGAAAACGGGGGAGGACGGCGTAACCGATATGCCCTCCTTCTCGAGCGAGCCATTCGTTGAGCTCGAAGCGGATGGACACTCGTCCCACGAGTTCTCCGTCGACCTCCGCGGCCAGAAACGCCGCCCGCACTCGGTTTGGACTGAGATCGATGCCCCTTCGCGTGTGCTCGGAACGCTCTATCCAGGTTTGCCAATTCATTCCTTCGTCGTAGTCCAGAAGGAAGGTGAAATTGTCAGAGACAAGATCTCGATGTGCCTCTAAGGCCGACTCTTCGTCCCTTGGTTCGAAAGGTCTCAGGAGCAATGTCATGACCCTAGGACGAGGGACTCAGGGCAATGGCGTCGATCAACTGATTGAGAGAACGCATCATTCGTATCCGGGTGGACTCGGGATCGTCGGAGCGGCCGACGATGGTGGCGGCTTCGGCGAGCGCTCCAAGCAGGAGATGGGCCAAGGAGTCAGGGTCATCGGCGACCAACTCGTTTGCGGCAATGGCTGCGTTGACGGTGTCGAGTACCGGACGAAAGCCATATCGAGAATCGATCTCGTGCCAAATTTCCCAACCCAGCACCGATGGCCCGTCAATCAACATGATTTGGCTGATGCCGGGATCGACACATTCGGTCAGGAAGGCTTCGAAGCCTCGCCGCAACCATTCGATTGGGCTCGCTCCGGTCAGGGCACCGGCGGTCACCCGGTCGGCCACATCCGACTCGACCTGTTCGAGCACCGCTGCGAAAAGGCCCTCCTTGTCGACAAAATGATGAAGTAGCGCGCCGCGGTGACGCCAGCGTCGTCAGCGATGTCGGAGGCATTGGTGGCTCCGAAGCCCGACTCGCCGAACCGGTGCCGGGCGGCACGCAGGAGATTTGCCCTGGTCTCCGCCGCCTGAGCCTCAGTTCTTCGTGGTGACAATGACCGAGCCCCTTTCTATTGAAAATAGATACATGCCGCATGTATAATAAGCGCATGCCACCGTTTCCATCATTTACCCATTACGCCCTCACCGTGAGCGACCTCGATCGGAGTATCGCCTGGTACGAGAAACTCTTCGGTGCACCACCGTTCTTTGTCGGCGATGAAAGCACCTACCGCTTCGCCGTTTGGCTGGAGCAGAAGATCGGGTTGCACCAACATTTCTCGACTTCCGAGACCCAGCCCTTTGACGAATATCGCGTTGGGCTTGACCATGTGGCGTTCGGCTGTGCCACCAGGGACGAGCTGTTGGAATGGTCGCAGCGCCTCGACGAACTCGGCGTCGAGCACGGCGACATCGTGGATGCCTTCTATGGCTCGGGACTGGCCTTTCGGGACCCCGACAATATTCAGCTCGAGTTCTTCGTCGAAGTTGTGTAGCCGGTGTGTCACCCCTGAGCCGCGTGACCATTGACAATGCGCGTCGCCAAGGTTGAGAGTGCTTTGCTCTCTGCTTCGGTCAGACACCCGGTGATCCGGGCGATGTCGGCCTGGAATAGATTGACGAGGGTCAGTCCGGCACGTCGTCCGGCCGGTGTCAGCTTCACGCGAATGGCCCGCCGGTCATCAGTCGAAGGAGCTCTTTGAACAAGACCGCGCTTCTCGGCGCGATCAACCAGACCAGTCACGCTGGATTTGTCGAGGTCTAGAAACCGGGCCAACTCCTGCATGGTGGGCTCGCGGTCTCTCAAGATGCCCAGCAGACGGGACTGAATGACCGAGAGGTCTTGAGTCGCCGCATGCTTGGCCAGCGTGCCTTGGACCAGAAAACTCAACTGAGCCAAAGCATCAACGATGCCGAGGTCGGGCAATTGGGCCGTGTTGGGCTGGCGATTGGGCGGTGCCTGAGCCATGACCGCAGTGTACTTGCATTAGTACGTCCCACAAACTATATTGGTACGTGACACAAACTAATCGGCGCCAGGAGAGCGAATCAATGGGAATGATGCAAGCGGCAGTGGTGACGTCATTTGATGAACCGCCGCATTTTCAGCCCTTTGAAACGCCCTCTCCACGTGACGAGGACCAGGCACTCATCGAGGTCCTGGCCGTTGGGCTGCATCCTCGCGTCCGCTCCGACGCCGCAGGCAGGCACTACACCAGTTCAGGTCGCCTTCCGATGGTTCCGGGCATTGATGGCGTGGGGCGAATGGCTGACGGGAAGAAGATCTACTTCGTTGCCGACGATGAGTTTCCGGGCTCAATGGCTGAGAAAGCGGTCGTCGATGTTCGGCGAACGATCGCTCTCCCTGAAGAGTCTGACGGTGCAACGATTGCGGCCGCCATGAACCCGGCGATGTCGTCGTGGGTGGCGCTTCGTCGTCGGGTCCCGCTCGAAGCTGGCCAAAGCGTGCTGGTGCTGGGAGCTACTGGAAACGCCGGCACGATGGCCGTGCGAATCGCCAAACTCCTCGGAGCGGGGCGCGTGGTGGGAGCTGGCCGCGATATCGATCGCTTGCAAGCCCTGGCTGGCGTGGGAGCCGATCACATCGTGCAGCTAACGGAGGATGTCCATGCCACCGGCATCGCGCTCGGAGAGGCGGCCGCCGAGGTCGACATCGTGATCGATTATTTATGGGGCAAACCGGCAGAACAATCCATGATGGCGCTCCTCATGGCTAGGTCCGATCGAAGCCGAGCGCTGAATTGGATTCAGATCGGCGCCATGGCTGGACCGACTCTGGACCTTCCTTCGGTGGCCCTACGTTCCGCCAACCTGAGAATCCAAGGCAATGGTCAGGGCGCCGTGTCGGCTCAGGGCTATTTGGCCGAGCTGCCGTCACTCATTGCTGAGATCAATGCCGGCACCGTTCGTATTGCCACGCGCACGTCGCCACTGCGTGAAGTAGAGGCGGTGTGGTCCGAGGCCGATCTTCCGGGTCAGCGGACAGTCTTCATTCCGTAGGAATCGGTCGAGTCAGATTTCAAGTTCATAGAGGTCGGTGGCCAGCACGACCTCTCCCTGAAAAATGGCACGGGCTTCATCAATCCATTCATGTTCGGTGCCGGGCCAGGGAGCCGGTACGAGGTGAGTCAGCACCAATGTGGACACGGCGGCTCGCTGAGCCGTGGTGGCCGCATCTTCAACACTGGAGTGATAGTCGAGGATGTCCTGCAAACGCGGCGCAGGGATCGCTTCAACCAACGATCGGCGAATGACCGTTTGGACATAGACATCGGCTCCGGCGAGTAGGCCATCCAAACCAGGGCACGGCACGGTGTCACCCGCGATCACTATGGCGCGACCTTCGGATTCGATTCGGTAACCCACTGTTGGATTGACTGGCGCGTGTTGGGTCGGAGCCGAAGTGATGGTCACTACGCCGTCGTCAAAGACGACTCCTTCCGAAGTTTCCTGAACTTCGGAACTGGGCTTCCAGTTAAGGGTGTCGTGATGGGCCATGCGGTAGCCGATGTCGTCCTCCAGCATGTGCAACGTTCGCTCGACCATCCGTTTGGTGCCATGGGGCCCAACCACCCGCAACGGCTGCTCGGTCGGTGACATGGCCCATCGCATGGTGAGAATGTCGTTGAAGTCCGTAATGTGGTCACTGTGTAGATGGGTGATGAGCACCGTGTGCAGTGTCAATGGACCCGTGCCAACAGCGGCGCAGCGCATCAGGACCCCTCGGCCGCAATCGAATAGAAAGTCGCCGCTCAAGGTCCGCACCAGGGTCGCCGGACCAGCCCGGTTCGGATCGGGAAGCGGGCTGCCAGTACCCAACGTGACCAACTTCATGGTGGAGCCCTCTCGAAGGAACGTGCGTGACCTCCTGGCCACGCCTCGTCGCGTGATGTTTACCAAATCTCAACAAATCTCCCGCAGACCCATTTCGAGTCCGAATGCGAGTCACGGGCCTTGGGAGCCGATGTGACGCCGCAAGGGTGAATGCAAGGCCGAACCAACAACCTCAGGATTGAGCGATGCGTGACCTCAGACTTGCCACAGGTAGAGGCAAGCTGAAACCCAGAAACATTCCATTAAAGGCGATAGAACAGGTCGAGTTTCGTGCCCAAAGCCTTAACAAACCATGATCAAACATTGCTGGTGCTCTCACGGCTTTCACAGTCCTAGCTCAGCGCAAATTCGGCATTCTTAATGCAGTGAATGCAGACCAGACACGAGAAGCCAAAGTGCTGCTGGTACGGCACGGTGAAAGTGACTGGAACGCTCGTGGTCTGATCCAGGGGCACTCTGACATTCCAGTGTTGACGGAGCTCGGTCGCAGGCAAGCGAAGGCAGTCGCCTTGACCCTTCTGGATTTCGACATTCATCACATCGTGTCCAGCGATCAGAGACGAGCCAAAGAGACGGCTGCGATCATTGCCGACACACTGAGTCTGGCCTTCGCTACGACGCCCGCACTTCGTGAACGTTCCTTCGGCCTCCTGGAAGGAGAACCGCAGGAGGCGATGGATCCACCTTCCATTGGCCTTGCGGATGGAAGGATTGCCAACACAAAGATCGCGATCGAAGGTGGCGAAACGTTTGCCGATATCTACGGACGAGTTTCGCAATGGGCGGATAGTTCGCTTCCGTCGTTGCGCACCGGCAACGTGGTGCATCGTGGCTCATGGGGGAAGCATTCGAATGCTGCGCGCCCATCTGGGCGGAGTCGGCCTAGAAGGTATGGCCTGGGGAGAAGTGTCAAACGCGAGCGTTATTGATGCGACCCCGAATAACTCGCTCATGACGGCGAGCCCTCACTAAGTGGTACGGAATATGGAGGCAACTATGCGACAGACACTTCTGACTCTCCCGGACCGGAGCGCGAAGCCCAGGGCCACCGGCATCACCATGATGGTTGATGGTGGCTTGCCGACCGCCCATTTCCAGGACGTGATCGAGAGTGGCGGTGAGTTCCTTGATTTCGTGAAGTTCGGTTGGGGTACTGCCCTGGTGACGAAGGACCTGTGTCGAAAGATTTCAGTGTTGCGCGAACACGGGATCGACTTCTATTTCGGCGGGACGCTCTTTGAGAAGTTCGTGCTGCAGGATCGGCTGGACGATTTTCGGGACCTGTGCCTGAGTCACACGGCTCGCTACGTCGAAGTATCCAATGGGACGATCGACCTCACGAACTTCGAGAAGTCCGGTTATATCCGCAAGTTGGCCGACGAATTCCAGGTGATCTCCGAAGTCGGCTTCAAGGATTCCGACCGGTCCGAAAACCTTTCGCCCAGCAAGTGGATCGAGTGCATTGAGGAAGACACCGAGGCTGGTGCGGTCCTGGTCACCTTGGAGGCCCGCGAGAGCGGTAAGTCTGGCATCTGCCGTCCCAACGGTGAACTTCGTTTTGGGCTCATTGAGGAACTCCTCGAAAGCAAGGTCAACGTCCAGTCTCTTTTGTTTGAGGCGCCGACGACGGAGCTACAGAACTACTTCGTAAAGCGGGTTGGCACCAACGTCAACCTGGGAAATGTCGCGTCCACCGCCCTCATTGGTTTGGAAACCATTCGGCTCGGACTACGGGCAGACACGTTGTTGACGTTTGAAACGGGAGTCGCGTGAGGGACGGTAGGGATGCGTTTCACTTGGCCATACCGGCCTACGACCTGGCGGAGACTCAGGACTTTTATATCGGCCAGTTAGGTTGCAAGCTGGCTCGGTCGTATGAGGATCGCATCACGCTCGATTTCTTTGGGGACCAGGTTGTGTGTCACCTGTCGCCCCGTCCGGCGCCATCATCGGAACCGGTGAATCTGTACCCTCGCCATTTTGGAGTGACCTTTCGCGAGGAAAAGGATTTCGAATCGCTCCATGAACTGTGCATTCTCCGAGGCATCGAAATGTTCAACAAGGTCAGTATCCGTTTCGAGGGCAAAGTCGAAGCACACAAGACGTTCGTACTCCGTGACCCTTCGGACAACCTGATCGAGTTCAAGTACTACTTCGATCACCGGATGATGTACTGACATGACCATGCTGACCACGTCAGTCGAGGGGTCGCTGAGCGGTTCTGCGCCCGGCTTCAGCTTGTCTGAACTCATCCACCATCGGGCGGCCTGGCTCGAAGATCGTCCCTACGTCGAACACGCACGGACGGATGAAACGCTGACCTTCGGAGGGCTGGAAGAGTCCGTGGCCCAATGGAGGGCTGAATGTGAGGCCGCCGGTGTGGCCGAAGGTGCCGTGGTGGGAGTTGCCTTCACCGACCCGGTTGTCTTTGCCACTGCCTTCCTGTCGATCATGGCCTCGGGCCGCTGGGTGGCACCGTTGGACCCTGGACTCCCTGGGTCCGGTTCGGGAGGGATGGACGCCGCGGTCCAGCGTCTCGGTATCAGCGCGGTCTTTTCCGACATGCCCCGCCCCGATGGCGTGACGTGCGCGTGGGCGGCGGCCGAGCCGAAACTCAGTGGCGCCTTTGGGGGCGAAAGAGATGCTCACTCTCAGCGCGTGTTCGGTGGTGCCCTCCTGGCATCTTCGGGCACCACGGGAGCGCCGAAACTCATCGCCCTCCCGGAGCGGCAGATGCTCCACGCGGCGCACCTGGTAGCCACACATCTTGATCTGACCTCGCGGGACCGTGGGTTCAACTCGCTACCGCTCTTTCACGTCAACGCCGAAGTCGTTGGACTACTGGCCTCCCTCGTCGCCGGTTCGAGTCTTGTCTTGGATGACCGATTTCATCGGAGCGACTTTTGGAATCTGATGGCACGTCGGAAGATCACCTGGATCAACGCGGTTCCGGCCATCATCAGTCGACTCTCGCGCCTGCAGGACGGCGAGTCGGTTCCTCCTGGTGTGCGGTTCATTCGTTCGGCATCGGCGCCATTGCCGTCCGAAGTGATGCGTGGCTTCGAGCGAAGCATCGGCATTCCCGTGGTCGAGACCTACGGGATGACGGAGGCGGCGAGCCAGATCACCGCCAATCCTCTGAGTGGACCCCGCAAGGCCGGATCGGTTGGACGGCCGGTCGGCGTGGAAGTCCGCATCACTCCCGATGCCGACCAAGCGGCGGCCAAGCACGGATCGCGCGTCGGCCCTCTGGTGTCCGGACACGTGGAGATTCGAGGACCTTCGGTCATCACCGAATATGGCGGCGGTTTGCATGCGGATCGGTTCAGCGCTGAAGGTTGGCTACGGACCGGCGATATTGGCCACTTTGATCAAGAGGGGTACCTCTTTTTGGATGGTCGAAGTGACGATGTGATCAATCGAGGTGGCGAGAAGGTCATGCCGAGGGAGATCGAGGAGCTCCTCCTGGCCGACCCACGAGTCGAGGCCGCGACAGTCGTCGGGCATCCCGATCCGGAGTTGGGTCAGGTGCCGGTGGCATACCTCGTGTTGTCTGAATCCGCAGGGCCGCTCAACGCCGAGTTGGCCCAGAAAATCCTTCAGGAGACATTTCAACGGCTGGGCGACTCGCTGGTTCGTGCCAAGCGTCCTGAGTCGCTTCGTGTCGTCAAGGAGCTGCCGACTGGGGCGACGGGCAAGGTACAGCGAAGGTTCCTGCGGGACCGTTCCGTGTCCGTGCTGTGGCAGCTCAATCGTCCATGAGCGACACGGAGTCCCCCCTCTCACCAGACAAGCCAGTCCGGGGAACCCGCCAGCGCCTTGACCACATAGATGCCATGCGGCC
Source organism: uncultured Acidimicrobiaceae bacterium (assembly GCA_963730785.1). Lineage (GTDB taxonomy): Bacteria > Actinomycetota > Acidimicrobiia > Acidimicrobiales > RAAP-2 > Bog-473. The sequence continues at coordinate 251,123 of CAVSTF010000015.1, read as the reverse complement.
GGTCAAGCAGGCCGGCGTGGTGTCGACCCACACGCTCTTAGCCTTTGCGCCCGCTGGCACCGGTATTTCGGTTGGCGCCGCATTGATGCTGTTGCACGTCACTCGTGAGGCGTTTCTATTCGTGTCGGCCTGCATGCTGACCTACAGCTTCCGTGACTACCTGACGGTGAAGGTCGGACCGTTCTGGCGTCGTCGCTTCATGTTGGTCGGGGTGCCGTACCTGTGCTGGACGGTCATCTACTTCTTCATCACTCTTCACTCCCAGCACTTCCATACCTTCACGGCCGGAGCTGAGCACCTCGGGTACCTCGCGCTCACCGGCTATTACCAGCTCTACTACCTGGTGGTGCTCCTGGAGTTCTATGCGGTATTCCCTCTGCTCCTAGTGCTCCTTCGCAAGACGGTCGGTCATCACGGTCTGTTGTTAGCCGTGAGTGGTGTGCTCCAGGCGCTCCTGGTGTCCCTCATGCATTGGGAGCTGTTGCCACACTGGATGCGAGGGTTCTGGGCCTCTCGGGAGGTGACGTCGTATGAGTTCTACCTGATTGCCGGCATGATCATTGCGCTGCATCTTGATCAAGTGCATGGCTGGCTCTGCAGCCATGTTCGGCTTGTCGTCGGTGCCACGGCAGTCAGCGCGGTGGCAGCGGAAGTCTGGTACTTCTTCGCCTCCGACAGCGCCTTCTCGTGGCTGGGTTCGAACTCCGATCCGTTCCAGCCCATTGTCATTCCGTTCAATATCGGGGCCATTGCATCCATCTATTTGATCGGGGTGTTTTTGGTCGACCGGCGTCGCTCCCCACGGACGCGATCGGCGGTGCAGGCGGGATCGGACGATTCCTACGGCGTTTACCTGGCGCAGATGGTCTTCATCATCGGTCTGGGATGGGTCGGATGGAAGAGCCTCGACCACGTGTTGCCGTGGCCCTTGGTGTGTGCGATCACGGTGGTGATCGTCTTCTTGGCCTGCATGGGGCTGACTGAGCTGTTGGCTCGGACGCCAGTGTCGCGATGGCTCACTGGCCGTACGCAAGTGGTGCGGCGAGACGATCGCTCGGCCACTCCTCCCGCGCCCCTGTTGGACCCAGTCAGCGTCGAGGCCAGCGTCAGCTAGTCGATTTAGTGACTGGCTATCAGGTCGGTGACCGTGTCGCCGATGACCCGGTAGCCGTCATCGTTCGGGTGCCTATTCGGTCCCAGGGGGCCGGGCGAGCACATCCATGTCAGTTGGCAGGTGCGGGCCACATTTTTGGGGACGGTACCTAATCCGGCGACGTAGGTCGGCGTGGTATCCGTCAGGTCGAAAGCCGACGCCACGTCGGCCATGGGAATTCCGAAATTCGTCATAGGCCGAGTCCATAGCGGCGTTGAGACGCTCAATCACGCCGACGCTTGCTTCAGCGAAGGCTTGACCGGCTGGTCCCCGCAGGTAACGACCCAGAAAGGGGTCGTAGTGGCCAATGCCGACGAATCGCGTGCCCGGCGCGGCGGAACCACGTAGCAGTGTGAGTATCTGGACCAATTGCACCCGGACCAAGCTGGTCGCCCTGGCCGCACACGCTTCATCAATCGATAGTCCGAAAATGCAGTGATCAAGATCATTGAATCCGAGATCGACCGTGACCAAGTTGGTTCGATGGAGCGAGAGGAATGAAAGCGCAGTGGCCAACTGCGTACCGAGGAAGTAGTGGCAGTGAGGACCACCGAAGAGCATGGCGTTGGTGGTTTCTCCCGAGCAGCCGAACTGCACCAGTTGAAGGTCGGGCCAGCGGGACCGGAGAGAGGCCGCAATGTCGTTGGCGTACCCCGCATCGGTGGGCTGCCCCTTGGGAATCTGAAGAGTCGGTTGTACGCCAACCGAGCCGGAGCCTCCGAGGGCAAGGTATGAAGGGGCATCGTCGGGGATCGCCGCACCAGCTGCTGAGGTACAGAGGAATGCGGCAGCCACCAGGGCCACGGTTCCCAGCACAGCGTTTCGAACCCACGGCATCTGCCGCCACCTCACCGCTTCCTCCGTCGGGCCGAGATCCCTCCACCCGACACCGTCTTCCCCTCGGTGCGGCAATGTAACCGAGTCGAATTCATTTGTGGCGTCGGGTCATTTGACTGGTCAGGGCGGGAATTCCCACCGATGTCCAAGCCGAGCCAGGACTGGGCCACACTTGTCCCCATGGCAGCCCAGTTCATCTACACCATGCGCAACCTGAAGCGCTTCTATCCGCCCGACCGGGAAGTGCTGAAGGGGATCAACCTGTCCTTCTACCCCGGAGCCAAAATCGGGGTCATCGGCTCGAATGGTTCGGGGAAGTCCTCCCTCCTGCAGATCATGGCCGGCCTGGACGACGGTTTCTCCGGTGAAGCCCGTCTGACGCCCGGCTTCACGGTCGGCTTTCTGGCCCAGGAACCTCAACTCGACCCCAATAAGGATGTGGCGGGCAATGTTGCCGACGGGGTGGGTGAGGTCAAAGCCCTGCTCGATCGCTTCAATGAGGTGTGCGCCGCTTTCGCCGAGCCCGACGCTGACTTTGATGCGTTGCTCACCGAGCAGGCCGACCTCCAAACCAAGATCGACGCGGCGGGAGCATGGGATCTTGATCGCACCTTCGAAATCGCCATGGATGCCCTCCGGCTCCCGCCGGGGGACGCCGATGTCACCACGCTTTCGGGTGGCGAGCGTCGCCGGGTGGCGCTCTGCCGACTGTTGCTTTCCAAGCCGGATTTGTTGTTGCTCGACGAGCCGACCAACCACTTGGATGCCGAATCGGTGGCGTGGCTGGAGCGGACGCTCCAGGAGTATCCAGGCACCGTGGTGGCCGTCACCCATGATCGCTACTTTCTGGACAACGTGGCCGGTTGGATTCTCGAGCTCGATCGAGGAGCCGGGATTCCCTGGGAGGGCAATTACTCGTCCTGGCTGGAGCAGAAACAAGCCCGGTTGGCCGGCGAGGAGAAGGCGGACAAGTCACGGCAGCAGGCTCTGCAGCGCGAGCTCGACTGGATCAACATGTCGCCGAGAGCCCGCCAAAGCAAGGGCAAGGCCCGCATCACGGCCTATAACGACCTGGTGGCGGAAGCCGAAGCGGCCGAACGACGGGCCGACAAGGTGGAGATCACCATTCCTCCCGGCCCACGGTTGGGCGATCGGGTGGTCGACGCCGCCGGGCTGGTCAAGGGATTCGGGGATCGACTGCTGATTGACGGCTTGTCGTTCCTGCTTCCGCCGGGAGGCATCGTCGGCGTGATCGGGCCCAACGGGGCAGGCAAGACCACGCTCTTTCGGATGATGGTGGGCGACGACAAGCCGGATGAAGGGACGCTCGAGGTCGGGGCCACGGTCACGCTGGCCTATGTCGACCAATCGCGTGAAAACCTGTCGGCCGGACAGCACGGTATTCGACGAAATCACCGGTGGGGTCGATCGCATTGTGGTGGGCAATCGCGAGTTGCACGGTCGGGCCTACGTGGCCAGTTTCGGGTTCAAGGGCAGCGACCAACAGAAGATGGTCGGCCAGCTGTCGGGTGGCGAGCGCAACCGGGTGCAGTTGGCCAAGGTCCTCAAGAGCGGCGGCAATGTCCTCCTGCTCGACGAACCGACCAACGACCTCGATGTCGACACGCTGCGAGCTCTGGAAGACGCACTGCTGGGCTTTCCCGGCTGCACGGTGGTCATTAGTCACGATCGCTGGTTCCTTGACCGTATTGCCACTCACATCCTGGCCTTTGAGGGTGAGTCCGAGGTCGTCTGGTGGGAGGGCAACTTCAGCGACTACGAAGTGGACCGGAAGCGGCGGATGGGTGTCGATGCCGATACGCCGCATCGAATCCGCTACAAGCCACTGGTGCGGGACTAGAGGCACCGCGGCCGTGCCCGGTAGGACCTCACGGACCTAGTGTGATGAGCATGGGGCGGCGGGCACTCGGGAGCACTCTTCTGCTGTCCATCGTGGTGGCGTTGCCACTGATGGCCGGGGTGTCCTTCCCGTCGGGATCGGCCGCGGCGGCGGCCCCTCTTCCGTCGCCGATCCGCTATTCGACCAACGGTCTGTGGATGACCGACGCGCAGGGTCGCGACCTGTTCCTGCGGGGCGTCGACATCACTGGTGCCGAGGACACACCGACGTCCTCACCTCTGCCCTACGACGCCGCCGACTTTGTGGCCATGCGCAATGCCGGCGTCACGGTGGTCAGGATCCCGATCGCCTGGTCGATGATCGAACCGACCGAAGGTCACTTTGACCAAGCCGCCATCGACCGGGCCGTGCAGGTGGTTGATTGGGCCGGCGCGGCCGGCCTCAAAGTCGTGCTCGATATGCATCAGTACATCTGGACCACCTGTTTCGGCGGTCTTGGCATGCCCACCTGGAGCGTGCCGAACTGCCCGGCGACTCCACCGACCAATCTGGCCCTCCAGGAAGTGGACGTCCTGACGGCTGAGAATGCCTTCTGGCAGAGTCCAACCCTTCAGGCCGACTTCACGCAGGCGTGGGTGAAGGTGGCGACGGCGCTCAACCATCCCTATTTCCTGCTCGGCTACGACATATTGAATGAGCCCGGGCCCGGGTTCATTCCCAACGAACTCTTCGAAGAGGACTACCTGGCTCCGTTCTACCGGTCAGTGGGAACGCAACTGCGGAACGTGGACCCGGGCGCCCTTTTGTTTGTCGAGCCCTCCGATCTCGATGGCCTGGTCAATGGCGCATCGCAGTTCCTTGGACCCATCGGCCTGAGCCGAGTGGTCTATGAACCGCACCAGTACGGCGCCGTCTCGCTCAACGTCGACGCCCAAATCAGCGTGTTCGATCTGGCCGGGCCGTTGCAGTTCCTGCCTGATCTGACCATCGACGACGCGGTGGCCCAACGAATGGACGCCGCCATCTGGCTGGGGGAGTGGGGTGCCATCACGCCCGATGCGTCATTTCAGCCGACCAACTATGTGGCGGACGATCTGACCGAACAGGACCAATTCATGATGGGATCGGCCTACTGGTCGTACGACTCATCCATTAAGGGTCCGAACGTGGCGATCGGCCAGCAGCTGACCCGGATCACCCCCTTTGCCATCGCCGGCACACCGACCTCCATCGTCACCGGTACCCGGACGATGACGTTGTCCTGGCGTTCTGACGGTGGACAGACGCTGGTGTCGTACCCATCCAATTGCTCAATTCAAATCTCGCTGACCGGCGCTCTCTCCGAGGCCGAGCCGCTCGGCAATGACATCTTGGGCGTGACCTCGCCCGCCGGCGCCGATGAAGTCCTCGCCGCGCATTGCTCCTGAGGCCAACCTCGTCTCGAACGGCAGCGGCCGATGTGCCAAGCTGCCCGGAGAGAAAGCTGACACCAGTGTCATGTTGGGGATGGGAGCGCAATGAAGCGGTTCGGCGGCAAGTGGGTGCGGATGGTGGGCACGCTGGCGGTGCTGGGGGCAGCCGTCTCACTGGGAACGCAGGCGCCGGTCGCGGCAGCCAAGGGTTCGACGCCCGTGAATCAGGCCAGCACCAGCACTCGAGGGGTGACGAGCACCAAGATCAACGTGGTCTTTCCCGTGGTGAACCTGCAGGCGCTGTCGGCTCAGCTGGGATTCGCCGGCGATGTGGAATACACCGAGCAAGGCAAGGCGATTCAGCTTTTCGTCAATCACATCAACGCCGCCGGGGGTATCAACGGGCGCAAAATCAACCCGATCATCAGTTTCTTCGATCCCACCAGCGAGTCCAACATGCGAGCCCTTTGCAAGGACTGGACCGAGGGCAGCCCAGCTGCCTTCGCCGTCCTCGATGGGGTGGGGGCCTGGTCCGGTGACAGTGAACTCTGCATCACGCAGGAGGGTCACACCCCGTTCTTGGGCCAATGGACCACCATCTCGAACTGGACCCAACAAGGGCTCGCCGTACCTGTGGTGGACCGGCCCGGATGACGCCGCCATTCTGGCTGCGCTGACCAAATGGGGACACAGCGCCGGCCTGCTGGGCGGCTCGCGCAAGGTGGGCATTGTCGCCGGAGACCGCTCCAGCGATCAGATCGCCCTCAACCAGTATCTCCTGCCCGATCTCAAGCGCATTGGCGTGACGCCGGTGGTCGAAACGATCCCCTCTGATCCGACCGAGACGGCCCAGACCGATAGCGACGCCCCGCTGGTGGTGGAAAAACTGAAGGCGGCGGGAGTGAACTCGGTGATTCCGTTGCTGCCCTTCAACGCCTTCCTGCCGGTCTTGACCGCCGAGAACTCACAGCACTACTACCCCAAGCTTCTGCTGTCCGACTACGAGGAATCGATTGAGTCGTCGCTCGGCCTACTGCCGGTCCCGTTCGAGAAGGAGCTCGATGGTCAGGAGGGCGTCACGACAGAGACGCTCGGTGGCGTCGACGATGATCGGCCGCAGTCCCAGGGTGGCTATGACGCCGGGGTGAGGAGTTGCTGGAACATTTGGCATGCCGCCTACCCGGAGACTCCCAAGGGCAACATGAACGACTACATCGAAGAACAAGGTCCGATCCAGGGTTGGTGCCAGGAGATCGATCTCTTCACCAAGGCCGCCACTATGGCCGGCAAGAACCTCAACCGGAGAACCTTCGTTGAAGCCATGTCGAAGATCACGAATGACGCTGGCGGGTTTTCACCCCAATTGAATTTCGGACCGGGCAAATTCTACGGTCCGACCGAATATCAGGTCGTTGCCCTGCACAACAACAGTCCGGCCGAGCGCGGCGTGCAAGACGCCGCTGGCTCCGTTGCCGCCGCAGGGTAGAGTGCTGGGTTGTGAAGCAGTCATGGAAGCCACTACCAAAGGTCAGTTAGATATGTCTGTGAACACCGACAAGCAGCGCTGGGAAGAGGACGGGTGGGTGGTCGTGGAAGGTCTCCTGCCCGCCGAGGCGATCACGGCTGCGCAGGAAGCATTGCCAGCCCTCTTTCCGACGGCCGAGGAGTTTGCCCAGGACGTCGACCCGGATCGCAATCGCCCCTTCAGGGTCGACTCGCACATGGTGATTCCCCAGTTCCCCTTTGAGAGCAGTGCGCTCAACGACCTCGTCCTCCATGACCGCATCATCGACCTGGCCGAGGAATACCTCGAAATGACCGACATCCGCCTCTATCAAGGCATGGTGAGCGCCAAGTACGGCCTGGGTGCGCTGGAAGACGAGCAACTCCTGCACGTCGATTACGGCAACCACACGCTGGTGGTCCCTCGACCCGAGGTGGGCTATCAACAGCTGGAACTGTTCATCTATCTGAGCGACGTCACGCCCGAGACAGCGGCGACGCGGATGGTGTCGCGGCAGTTGACGAGTGACATCCCGACCAATCGCAGCTATTTGAGCGCCGACGACTATGGCCAGCTGTACGAGGCCGAAGTGCCGGCGGTCGGCCCCGGCGGGTTCGATCCTCGTGTATCGGCCGGACGTCTACCACCGCGGCGTGCGCATGACCCAGCCCGGTGGAGCCCGTTTCATGTTGCATGTGTCCTACAAGCCAGCCAACACCGACTGGCTCGGTTCCCAGGCCTGGCCTGGGGCGGCCGAAGGCATGGACTGGAACGTCTTCATGCACCGGGCCAAGGTGCGCCAGCTCAACGCCCTGGGGTTCCCGCCGCCCGGACATGCCTACTGGACCCCGGCCACTCTCGAGGGCGTCCAGCTGCGGTACCCGCTCTTGGACATGACCCCATGGTCAGCCGCCATGAGCCCGGCATGACGACGCCCTGGTGGCAATCCGGCGTGCTGTACCAGATCTACCCGCGCTCCTTTGCCGACACCAATGGGGACGGCATGGGCGACATCCCTGGGGTGATCGCACACCTCGATCATCTGCAGTGGCTGGGGGTCGATGGGATCTGGCTCTCTCCGGTCACGACATCACCCAATGCCGACTGGGGCTATGACGTCTCGGACTTCTGTGCCATTCAGCCGGACCTGGGAACCATGGACGACGTTGACCATCTCATCGCCGAGGCGAATCAACGGGGCATCCATGTCTTGTTGGATCTCGTGCCCAATCACACCAGTGTCGAACACCCCTGGTTCGTCGAATCTCGCTCATCGCTCACCTCAGCCAAGCGGGATTGGTACGTATGGGCCGATCCGAAGCCCGATGGGTCCGCCCCCAACAACTGGATCAGCAGCTTCGGTGGCGCAGCCTGGACGCCCGACCCGACCACCGGGCAGTCCTACCTCCATAATCATCTCTCCGAGCAGCCCGATCTCAACTGGTGGAACGAAGAGGTGCGCACGGCTTTCGACGACATCATGCGCTTCTGGTTCGACCGGGGGATTGCCGGCTTCCGTATCGATGTGTGCAACATCATCATCAAGGACGCGCTGCTGCGGGACAACCCGCCGGCGACCGAGGAGGACGACTTCGAAGCGCAGATGTTCGGGCAACGGCCGGAGTTCAATGGCAACCGGCCTGAAGTCCATGAAGTCTTGCAACGTTGGCGCTCGCTGGTTGACAGCTACCCGGCGTCTCCCGTCCTGATTGGTGAAACACCGGTGCCGGTGGAGAAGTTGGCGGCGTACTACGGCGACGGCAGCGACGAACTCCATCTGGCCTTCAACTTCCCGTTCATCAGCGCGGCGTTTGAGCCGGACATCATGCGCGAGATTGTGGAAGGGACCGAGGCGGCACTGCCGCCCGGGGCCTGGCCGGCCTGGACCGGTTCCAACCACGACATGTTCCGCTTCCCCACCCGATGGGCGGGCGATGATCCGGCCAAGGCGCGCCTGGCGGCCCTGATGCTGTTCACGCTTCGAGGCACGCCGGTCCTGTATCAGGGCGACGAGATCGGGCAGCAGAATGCCGTGCTGACCAAGGAAGTGCTCCGCGATCCACTCGGCATCAGCTACTGGCCGTACTACGAGGGTCGCGATGCGGCCCGTACGCCGGTGCAATGGAGCAATACCGAAGGGGGCGGTTTCACCGACCCGGGTGTCGAGCCCTGGCTTCCACTCGGCAACACGGCCGACTGCAACGTGGAAGATCAGCGCGACGATCCGCAGTCAATGCTGACGCTGATCCGCGACCTGATTGCGCTGCGCCGCTCGACGCCGTCGTTGACTGGGGGTGCCTATGCATCGCTGACGACGCCGACTGGTGTGTGGGCCTGGACCCGGGGTGAGGATCTGCAGGTAGTCCTCAACATGTCCGATCAGGCGCAGACCGTGAGCGGCATCGCCGGCACCGTACTGATCGCCACCCAACGGGAGCGCGACGGGGAGCAGCTCTCGGATGCAGCCGTGGTCGCTCCCTGGCAGGGGCTCGTCGTCAGTCGCTAGTCCATAGCGCGCTGGCTGCAACGAGCGGCGTCACGCACGGAGGGCCGTCGGCCACCCAGCAATCCGGGGGCACCGATGGATCGTCACTCCAGCCGATGACGCAGGACGACCGGGTCCCGTAGTTGTCGAGGTGCACGCAGTTGGAAAGCGTCTTTGGCACCTCGACCGAGGGCTCGGGTTCTTCGTGGTTGCCCAGCACGGCGACGAGCGCTTGGCGGTCGGTGGCCCAGTCGCCAGTGAAGGTGGGCAAAATGCGGCGAACATGATCGGCCTTGGGAGACGAGGTGTGGAGCGCCCGGTTCTCGAGCACAAACAAACCCGGATCCAAGGCCACGACGTCGGGCGTCTGGTCGCCGGTGAAGTCAATGAAGAAGAGCGATTGCCGATCACCGACCAGTAACCAGCAACCGTTGTAGTCCGAGGGCGAGTACCGGGTCCGAAAATCTTCCACCGCATTCGCCGCCGTGCGATGAGCGGCCAGGGCCAGCGGGAGTTCGCCCCGGGTGCGCCGAGTCGGATCACGATGCTCGCCCAGCGGCTGGTTGGTCAGCCCAGCGAAGACGCCATGTTGGTTGACGGCCAGCCAGGTGCCGCCGGACTGTTCGTCCCGACCACCCAGTATGCGGACATCATCGTCGGCCAGGACCGTAAAGGGAGAGGCGGGACGATCCAAGAACTCGTCACGATTGGCCGCCACCAGTAGGGGCATGCCCGGAATGATGCGTGACGCAACAATCAGCAGGCACACGCTGATCAGACTAGAGTGCGCCTAGGCGGCGAGAAGTTCAGCCGGCGTCTGTGTGGGCTTTGACGGCTTGGAGAGCGGGTACTGCGCCTTCTTGCCGGGCAGGGCGAAGCGGAAGATCTTGAAGATGACGGAGCCGAACTGCCGCGACATGCGACCGGTTGTATAGGGAATGCCATAGCGCTGGCAGATCTCGCGAACCTGAGGCGCGATCTGCTGGTAACGCCGGGAGGGGATGTCGGGGAAGAGGTGGTGCTCAATCTGAAAACTCAGGTTGCCGCTCATGATGTGGAAGAGCCGGCTCCCGGTGATGTTGGCCGAACCGAGCATCTGGCGGAAGTACCAGTGACCCTTTGACTCGTTCTCACACTCTTCTTCGGTGAACTCAACGGTGCCGGTGGGGAAGTGACCGCAGAAGATGATCATGAAGGACCAGATGTTGCGCACCACGTTGGCGACCGCGTTGGCGAGCAGGGTGGAGAGGAACAGCGGACCGGTAAAGGCAGGCCACATGATGTAGTCCCGGAAGGCCAACTTGCCTGACTTGCGCAGTCCCCGGTTGAGCGACGTCCGTGCTTCTTCTTTGGTCTTCCGGCCTATCGCGGACCTGGGCGATGTCCACGTCGTGGAACATGATGCCGTAGTCGAAGAAGACGGCGAGGGCGGCGGCGTAAATCGGATTACCGAGGCGCACCGGTGTCCACGGCGTCTCCGCACTGATACGGATGACGCCGTAGCCAAGGTCGCGGTCCTTGTCGGTGATGTTGGTGAAGGTGTGGTGGAGGTAGTTGTGGTAGTTCTGCCAACCCTTGGCGGGGCAGGACGAATCCCACTCGAATTGGGTCGAAGAGAGCGCGGGGTCGTTGGTCCAGTCGTACTGACCATGCAGGACGTTGTGGCCAATCTCCATGTTGTCCAGAATTTTCGAGAGCGAAAGCGCGGCGGCACCGGCCACCCAGAACGGGGGGAGGAAGCCAAGAAAGAGCGAGGCCCGTCCGCCGATTTCGGACCAGCGCTGTATTTTGATGAGGCGGCGGATGTACTTCACGTCGTCGGCGCCAAGTTCAGACACCACGCTGGCCCGGAGCGCTTCCAATTCCACCTCGAGCTCATCAAGCTGAGTGGGGGTGAGTCCGTAGGCCTCGGCAACGGTGGTCATCTGTTTCCTTTGTGGTGCTTAGAGATTGATCTCGACGTCGCCGACTGGGACGTTGATGCAGATCCGGATATTGACGTCGGGCCCGCTGGTGAGATCACCCGTTACGAGATCCCTGACGACGCCCGAGCAAAGTTGGCGAGTGCACCGGTGACAGATTCCCATGCGACAGCCGTAAATGGGCGTCAGCCCGGCCGCCTCCGCTTGCACCAGCACGGGAGCACCGCTGCTGGGCACGCCGATTTCGCTGGCCACGAAGCGCAACGTGCCATCAACGGCACCGGCTTCGGCGGTGAACTGCGTCAGGGTGAAGGCCTCGGTGTGGAAGTGATCGGACCGACCGGCTGTCGAGAACAGCTGATGAGCTGACTCCATGAGGGGCGATGGACCGCACACGAAGGCTTCGGTCAGCCGCCAGTCCGGGGTGGCTCGCTCGAGGTGTTCCACGCTCAAGAAGCCATCCAGGTCGCCCTTCCCGGCTTCTTCGGTGAAGACTTTCACCACTCGTAGGTTGGGCGCGGCGAGAACCATCGCCTCTAGTTCGGCGCGGTAGAGCATGTCGGATTCGGTCAAGGCATAGTGAAGGAACGTCACCGGCTTCGTCCAGCCCAGGGCGCACCTGGTGCGCAACATGGACATGACCGGCGTGATGCCACTCCCACCACTGATCAAGAGGAGATGCTCGGGCTCGGTCACCGGCAGGGTGAAGAAACCCTGGGCGGGGGTGAGGACGACGGTTTGGCCGCGCCTGAACGTCTCACGAATGTGCGGGCTGACCCGGCCTCCGGGCTGGGCCGTCACGGTGAGTTCAATCAAACCGTCGGTAGCCAGCGCGGAGTTGGTCATTGAATAACAACGGGTATGACGAACGCCATCGATCTCGACCGTGAGCTGCGTGTACTGCCCGGCACGGAACCCCATCCAATTGCCGTTAGGCCGCAGGGTGAGCGTGACACTGCGTGGCGTGTTGCGCTCGACTCGAACCACCTTGGCCCGGACTTCAGTGGATGACCACGAAGGGCGGACCAGTTCGACGTAACGATCGACGCCGTACGGGGTCGCCGCAGCATCAAGCACCCGCACCGCCCGCCGCAGGAGGCGCTTGGTCAGCGGACGGCGAACAACGACGTCCGTCACCATGGTTGTACTGTAGGTTGCATAGTATACACTTGTCAACCTAAACTAGCACGAAGCGTGCGGGGATTTCCTTGATAAATGTCCACGTTTGGACCCTGTTTCTGCTGCACTTTTGTCACTTCGATATACAAATGTTCACCAAACACTGGACCTAATGGCCAAAACGCACTCGTCGTCTCGACATCAAGGCAAGGAGCTTACGCGGCAGGCATTGGTGCGGGCTGCGCTGAAACTTCTCTCCCATAACTCCTTTGACAGCCTGAGCCTGCGCGAAGTCACCCGGGAAGCCGGCATCACTCCCACCGCCTTTTACCGGCACTTTGACGACATGGAAGAGCTCGGAGCGGTCCTGGTGGAGGAATCATTCCGTTCCTTCGGGGCCATGTTGGGAGATGCCCAAGCCAAGCTGTCACCCGAAACTGGTGCCATCAGACGCTTCTTGGATGTGGTGGTCGAGCACTTGCATGAGCATCCTGCTCACTTCCGCTTCATTGTCCGGGAGCGCTCGGGTGGCGTGCGACGCTTGCGTCGATCGATCAATCGGGAGCTGCAACTCTTTGCCGACGAACTCGCCGTCACGCTGGCGCCTCTCGCTGAAGTAGATCAATGGTCCACCGAAGACCGGCGCATGCTGGCCTCGCTGATCATGGAGACCACCATCCGAATGGTGGATGAACTGGTCGAGCTCGGGCCCGAAGAGGAGTCCGACATCATTGAGCGCACCTCCCACCAGCTCCGCCTGATCGGTCTTGGTGTGGCGACATGGGACGGTTCGCCGGAGGGAGTTTCCACCATCGGCCGCACCGAGGGTGATTGACTTCGCAAGACCGGCGTCCTTATCGTTCGCCCATGCGCGCCCCCGTTGCCATCCGAATCACCTCCATCGGTGTTGGACTCTTGATCGTGTTGGGACTGGCCACGCCGGCCTCGGCCGCGCACGGTGGCCTCACCCCGAAGCAGTTGAAGGCATTGACCAACAAGGTGAATCAAGCCAAAAAACTGACCTTTGAGGCCGTGTACAAGTCAGTCGGGCTGGGGAACACCTCCTCGGTGACCATCGCCCAGTCGCCGCCCAAGTCGGTCTTCTCCACTTCGGGAGGAGTGGTGGTCGATACCGGCACGAAGACGTACTACTGCACGAGCGGCAGTGGAGGATCGGATCAGTGTGTGTCGACCGCCGGCGCAAACCCGTTCATCGGCATTGAGGACCTCTTCAGTCCTACTGCCGCGCTGGCGGCCTTCTCCACGGCCCAGGAGGGCTTGGTGTCCCGCTCCCTGGGCATCAAGTTGTCAGAATCAACCGCCTCCATTGCCGGTCAGGCTTCGACCTGCGTGACGGTGTCGGTGAAGGGCAAAGCCAGCAAGTACTGCGTGACCAAGCAGGGCGTGCTGGCCTACTCGGGAGCTGGCGGTCAGTACTTCGAGCTCACCAAGTTCGTGAAGTCACCGCCCGCCTCACTGTTCCAGTTGCCGGCCGGCGCCACCACGGTGACGCTGCCCTGACTCGGTGGGCGGGGGCCGACGTGCCCCGGGGTGACGACTACGACCGGCGCTTTGCCGCGCTGGCCGCGCAAGGGCATGACATGCACGGCGAGGCCGACCTGGTCGAGTCCTTCACACCCGGCTCCGTGCTCGATGCGGGCTGCGGCACCGGGCGGGTGGCCATTGAACTTCGGCGGCGAGGCTGCCAGGTGGTCGGTGTCGATCTCGATGTCGCCATGTTGGAGCGGGCCCGCCAGAAGGCTCCCGATATCGAGTGGGTGCAGGCCGACTTGGCCGATCCGGACCTCTCGTTTGCCCACCCCTTTGATCTCGTCCTGCTGGCCGGCAACGTGCTGATCTTCGTGGAGCCAGGCACCGAGGGTGACGTGATCTGGAACCTGACCCGGCATCTGGCCCCTGGTGGGCTGCTGGTGGCGGGCTATTCACTGCGTCCTGGCGCCTTCGGCGTGGTCGAGCACGATGCGGCGGCTGATCGGGCCGGCCTGACCCTCGTCCACCGCTGGTCGACCTGGGATAGGCAACCATTCAGGGCTGATGCTGACTATGCCGTGTCAGTCCATCAGGCACCGAACGTGCCGATCGACCCACCCTCGTTAACCTCTGGACCATGAGCGGCGAGGAACTCGATCCGATCGACCATCAGATCATCGAGCTTCTTTCTGAGAACGCTCGCCGGACCATGGCGGACATCGGGGACAAAGTGGGGCTCTCGGCCTCGGCGGTGACCCGTCGCATCGAGCGCTTGGAGAAGTCCGGCGTGATTTCCGGCTACACCGTGGTAATCGATCATCGGAAGGCCGGTCGACCGATTCAGGCCTTCACCGAAGTGCGTTTTGCCGGTACGGCCGACCTCCGGGAAATCAAGGAGGCGGCGGCGCAGTTGCCCGAGGTGCAGGCCGTGTTCACGACCGCCGGAGATCCCGACGCCTTGGTCTGGGTGCAAGTGCCCGATGTCGAGCGGCTCGGGCAGGTCATCGAAAAACTGCGCCGAGGTGGTCGCGTCACCGGGACGAAAACGTTGATCGTGTTGGATACGTGGTCCCGGCGTCGAGAAATCGACGGCGACGCGCCACTGTCGCATCGAGTCTGATGCGTCCTTCGCTGCGCCTACTGGGCGCGTCGGTGGTGGTCGCCTTGTCGCTCGCCGCCTGTTCGGGTGCCAAGTCACCGGGCCAGACCCAGAGCACGACATCGTCGACGGCAACTTCCGCCTGCGGCCAGTGCATGGTCCGGCGCCATCACGCTGGCCGCCGGTGCACCACTCTCGGTGATCTCGTGCCCGACTGCGACCTTCTGTCTCACCGCATCGACCACGGGACAGTCCTACCGTCTGGTCAATGGGCAGCCGACCACCATTGGCAAGGTGGGTCTGAGCCCCTCCCCGCAGGGCTCCACGTACCTATCGTGCAGCTCGCCGACCTTTTGCATGGCGGTGCCCAACGACAATCAGGCCGTCGTGTTCAACGGCACGGCCTGGACGGCGCCGGTGACCATACCGAGCGCGCAGGGATTTACGGCGGTGGATTGCGTCGGCACTTCCTTCTGCGTCTCCATTGACGGCGAGGGCAACTCCTACCTCTACAACGGTGTGCGCTGGAGCGGCAACGAGGGCGCGTGGGGAGCGGCCAACGGCATAGCCTGCACCGGTCCGACCTTCTGCGTGGCGGCCGAGGGTGGTCCCTCCATCTGGAATGGCCACGTGTGGACCCAGCCCACCGATGCCGATTCGCAAGGGCAACTCAACGCCGTGTCATGTGCCAGCCCGACGTTTTGCATCGCGGTCGACAGCTCGGGCGATGTATTGACGTGGAACGGAACCGCATTCGCCCCACCGGTCGCCATCGCCACCGAGCCGCCGTCGGATGGCACCGAATGCCTCGGGGCTCACCGGCGTGTCCTGTCCGACCACGACGTTCTGCCAAGCGGTCGACTCCATTGGTCGAGCCTTCAGTTACAACGGCACCACATGGAGCAAGGGCACGCTCATCAGCACCCACGGCGGCCTCACCAGTGTCTCCTGTCCCACGGTCACGTTCTGTGCCGCGGTCGACAGCCACGGTCACGCCTACGAACTACAAGCGTCGAACGCGTAGCCCGGAGCCCTGGCTACCAGGGCTCAAGTTCGGGCGCCGGCCCGCGACCAAGGATCCAGGCCAGGAGTGCCGCCGGGTCGCCGCGATTGGGCAGGTTGGCCAGCTCGAGCGGGAGCCATTCGGCCACCAGCGCGTCAGGGAGTGGCACCGGAGCATCCGTCAGGCCGAGGTCGCCGTGGTGCACCGCCACCTCGCGCCAACGCGAGAACACCACGGCCCGGGAGTCCTCTTCGACACCCCGAGAGGTGATGGAGTGGGCGTCCCAGAGGTCGGGCGGCAGGGTGGTGATGAGGTGATCGACCGCACCGGCGCTGGTCCGCACGTCGGCCACCAGCTCGTCGGCCGAGCGATCAGCTCCGGCCGCAATGTCGGCCGCCCGGCCCTCAACGCCGCCGGCGTACTGCGTCAGCACCTCGCCCCGCAGGGCACCCTCCAGCCGACGCACCACGCTGTCGGCGTTGCGAGCCAGGTGGGTCAGCAGATGGCCGACGGTCCACTCGGGCAGCCGGCTCGGTTGCCGGGCCTGGTCGTCGGTCAGGCCCTCGAGGTCAGCCAGCAGTGCGGCGTGGGCCTCGCAGGCAGCCGTTGATCGAGGTGGTCGGAGGGGCGAGACTCATTCCCTACAGCGCGGGGATCATCGACTGCGAATCCATCATGTCGGCCATGACGACCCTGATGAATTCGTCGGCCTCATTGGTCATGCCGCCGGCCACGCCGCCATAAATGGCACTCGATTTCGGCTCCTCGGCGGCGTGCGCCTTGGCGTACTCGACTGCGTCGCCCAGGTCGACCGCAAACGCCTCAGCCACCCCATCTTGGGTCTGGGGCCGGGTGACCGCCATGTGCAACGCGTTGGGGTATTGCTGGCCGTTGAAGCGCCAGCCGCGCTGCCGCATGAAATCGTTGATGTGGTACACGTCGAACTCGTCCGAGGTGAATGAGAAGAGGAAGGTGGGATCGCCCATCATGCGCAGTTCGGGGTGGCTGCGCACGGCCGCTTGCATGGCAAATGAGGTGTCGAAGATCTGCTTGGCGTAGCCCAGGTAGCCGGCCCGGCCGATCTGCACCATGGCCGCCCAGGTGGCCGCAATGATGCCGCCCGAACGTGAGCCGTCCATGCCGGGCGAGCAGTACTTGCCGCCACTCCAGTCGGTCAGGAAGAAGTACTGCGAGTTGCGCAGCGCCTTGGTGCGGAAGCTCACCACCGATGAGCCCTTGAAGGCGTAGCCGTACTTGTGGGTGTCGGCCGAAATGGAGGTCACGCCGGGGATGCGGTAGTCGAAGACCGGGATGTCGTAGCCCAGCTCCTGGCCGAACGGCAGCAGCAGGCCGCCCAGGCAGCCGTCGACGTGCAGGCCGATGCCGTGCTCCAGGGCGACGTCGCTCAGTTGGTCGATGGGATCGACGGTGCCGTAGCCGTAGTTGCAGGCCGAGCCCACCAGCGCCACCGTCTGGTCGTCAATGTGGTCGCGCACCCAGTCCACGTCGACCTTGGTGGTGACCGGGTCGACCGGTGCCCGGCGGAGTTCCACGCCAAAGAAATGGCAGGCCTTGTCGAAGGCAGGGTGGGCGGTCTCCGGCTTGATCATGTTGGGCCGCGTGATACCCCGGGTCTGTGCCGCGTGCTCACGGTAGGCCAGCACCGCATGCGAGATACTCCCCGTGCCCCCACTGGTGACCAACCCGCACGGGTCGTCGCCGGCTGCCGTGGCCGCGTCACCGTGATGCAGGTCCAGCACCATCGAGATGATCTCGGCTTCGAATTTGGTGGCGCTGGGGCAGATGTCGCGCTGGAGGACGTTGACGTGGGCGAAGAGGCCGAAGGCCTCGTTCATGTAGTTGTAGTGGTCGTGGTCGCCGCAGTACATGGTGCCCGAGACCTTGCCGCCCTCCCAGGAGACGTCTTCTTCGCTGGCCATGGTGTGCAGCTGCTTTAGGACCTCGTCGCGGGACATGCCCTTCTCGGGGAGGGTGCGATTGATGGCAAAGCGGTCGGCGTAGGGGTACGCGCTCATGGAGGCTCCTTGGGATCGGCGGCGCCTCGAGACTATTTCAGCCAGGGGCAGGCCGGTTAGGCGATGATGAGGTGATGCAACGCATGGGGCGGATGGTCTTCTCATCCCTCCACGGCTACCAGCGTTCCTGGGTCTCACTTGACGTGTTGGCCGGCGTCACGCTCCTGGTCATCGCCGTGCCCGAGCAGCTGGCGACCTCCCGCCTGGCCGGCATGCCACCGATCACCGGCTTCTACGCCTTCGTGGCCGGCACGCTCCTGTTTGCCCTCCTGGGCTCCAGTCCCCAAATGTCAGTAGGCGCCGATTCCACCATCGCGCCGCTGTTCGCCGTGGGCGTCTCACACCTGGCCATCAGTGGATCGCCGCACTATGCGGCCCTCGTCAGCATCCTGGCCGTCATGGTCGGGATCATCGTGGCCCTCATCGGCGTGCTGGGCCTGGGCTGGATCGCCGACTTCCTCTCGGCGCCCATCATCACCGGCTTCATGTGCGGGGTGGCGATCATCATCATCGTGCATCAGTTGCCGGACTTCTTCGGCCTGACCGGCGCCACGGGCTCCAACGTCAACCGGGTGTCATTCGTCATCCGCCATCTGGGCCAGACCAACGGATGGACGCTCGGTCTCGGCCTCGGGGTCCTGATCGTGGTGGTGGCGGCCGAGCGCATCAACCGCAAACTCCCGGGCGCGCTGGTCGGCCTGGTCGGTTCCACGTTGTTGGTCGGCCTGGTGGGGCTGACCACGCATGGCGTCGCCGTCGTCGGTGCGGTGGCCCACGGTGCACCGCATTTCGGCCTCACCGGCTTGTCACTTTCCGCCATCGGCAGCCTCGCTCCCATTGCCGGTGTGGTGGCGTTGGTGATCGTCAGCCAGTCGGCCGCCACCACCCGGGCCTTTGCCGACCAGGGCCACTACAACGTCGATGTCGGACGGGACTTTCTCGGCGTCGGCGCCGGTTCCGTCCTGGCCGGCCTGGCCGGGTCATTCCCCGTCAACGCCAGCCCGGCCCGCACGGGTGCCGTGGCGTCGGCCGGCGGCAAGTCACAAGCCGCCGGCATCGGGGCCGCGCTGGTGATGATCCTGATCATCCCGGCCGCCGGGATCCTCAAAGACGTGCCGCTGGCCACCTTGGCCGCTGTCCTCATCTTCGTGGGCACCCGGGTTTTCCACGGGAAGGATCTGCTGCGCATCGCCAAGTTCGACCGTTTCGAGCTCGGCCTGGCGCTCATCACCCTCCTCGTGGTGGCGCTCATCGGGGTGGAACAAGGCATTGGGGTCGCGGTCGCACTGGCCATCGCCGATCGAGCCCGCATCACCTCGCGGCCCCGACTCCATGTCTTGGGCTCCGTGGCCGCCACCACCAGTTGGGCACCCATCGGTTCGGATACCGATGCCGTCGCCGTACCGGGCACCTTGGTCGTCTTGTTCCCGTCGCCCATTTGGTACGCCAACGCCGTCCGCTTCAAGAGCGAGGTGGACGCCGCCCTCGCCGCCGAGAAACCACCACCGGCGGTGTTCGTGCTCGACACCATCGGCATGAATGACATCGACTTCACCGGTACTCGCACCCTGGCTGAAGTGCTCGACGAGCTTGAGCATGCCCACATCACCATCCGGGTAGCCCGTGCGTCCGGAGGACTTCGGGCCAGCCTGGAAAAGAGTGGCCTCCTCAAACGGATCGGCGCTGATCACTTCTTCGACACGGTGAACGAGGCCGTGACCGGTCACGCCATCACCAAAGCAGCGCCTACAACGTAAGGACGGCCCGGACCGGGCGGTGATCCGAGCCGGCATCGGGCAGGACCTCGCCCGAGACATGGCGCAGCGAGCCCGCGCACCAAAATGTGGTCGATCTGGCTGTGCGGATTCCACGTGGGCCATGTCCTGCCCTTGACCGTCCGATGCCATTCGGGCAATAACGTCCCCACGGGTGGGCCCCACAGGTTCATGTCGCCCAACAGGACGGCGTCGGGCCGGGCCTCGGTGCGCAAGAGATCGCGCAACAGGGCGTAGTGGCGGTGTGAGCCCATGTGCAGGTGTGACATGTGGGTGCCGACCACCGAAATCGGGATGGCCCTCGACCGTGACGTCCACCACGATGGCGGCCCGGCGGACCCGGTCCCGCCCCAACGTCGGCAAGGGCAGGATGCGGTGGTCCTCCACCGTCAGCCGGGGGCCGATCACCACGGCGATACCCCAATCACCCCGCTCGGCGGCCTGCACCCGGGGGAGCGCGGCCACCCGTGTGGGCAGGCGGCGTTCACCGCCGAAGTAGAGCGAATGGTCACTGACGTTGTGCAGGCCGAACGGAGGCTTCCACCGATCGGTGGCGTCCGGATAGGGGCTCGCCCGGAGCCCCTCGGTCAAGGTGCAGGCAATGACCTGGCCGCCCAGCGCGTCAGCCACGGCCTGCGGCTGGTTTTCGCCCGAGCCCGAGCCCGCCGTCGATGTCCAGGCTTCTTCGAGCACCACCACATCGGCGGCCAGCGAACGGCACACGGCCAGGTAGTCGAACGGCCGACCCCAGCCGTCGATGCCGGCGTGCATGTTGAAATTGGCAACCGTCAGCGTTGTCACTGTTCGGGTCGACGATAGGCCACCGGTACAGTCGGGCCGTGCCACGCCCAGCCTCGCAGCTGCTCGCCGGTCGACTTCAGGCCTTCACGACGACGATCTTCGCCGAAATGTCGGAGCTGGCCACGGCGACCGGTTCGATCAACCTCGGCCAGGGCTTCCCCGATACGGACGGGCCCCCAGCCCTGACCGCCATCGCCACCGAGGCCATCCTGTCGGGCCGCAACCAGTACCCGCCCAGCCCCGGGATCCCCGAACTGCGGCGGGCCGTGGCCGAACATCAGGCCGCCTGGTACGGACTCGAGTACTCGCCCGACACCGAGGTGATGGTCACCACCGGCGCCACCGAGGCCATCGCCGCCACCCTGCTCGCCCTGTGCGAACCGGGTGACGAGGTCATCATGTTCGAGCCCTCCTACGACTCCTATGCCGCCTGCGCGTCGATGGCCGGCGCCACGGTGAAGCTGGTCCGCCTCCATCCACCCGACTGGACCTTCGTGGCCGAAGAACTGGCGGCGGCCATTGGGCCCCGCACCCGGCTGATCCTGCTCAACACGCCGCACAACCCCACCGGCAAGGTCTTCACCCGCACCGAGTTGGCCCTCATCGCCGACCTCTGCCATGCGCACGATCTGCTCGCCATCTCCGATGAGGTCTACGAGCACCTGGTTTTTGAGGGCGAACACGTGCCGTTGGCCACGCTGCCCGGCATGCGCGAGCGGACGGTGTCCATCTCATCGGGCGGCAAAACGTTCTCCTTCACCGGTTGGAAGGTGGGCTGGGTCGCCTCCAGTGCGCCGGTGGTCGCCGCCGTCCGGGCGGCCAAGCAGTTCTTGACCTACACCAGCGGGGCGCCGTTTCAGTTGGCCATCGCCCACGGACTGGGTCTACCCAAAACCGACATCGAGCAACTGGGTCGCGCGCTGGCCGCCAAGCGCGACCTCCTCTGCGCCGGGCTGTCTGATCTCGGCTACACGGTGTACCGCCCGGCGGCCACCTATTTCGCCACCACCGACATCAGCCAGGTCGCCCCGGGTCACACCGCGCTGTCGTTTTGCCGATCCCTGCCCGAGGCGTGCGGCGTGGTGGCCATTCCGAGCTCGGTCTTCTACGACCCCAATGATCCGACCGCCGGCCAGACCCTGGTGCGGTGGGCCTTCTGCAAGCAGGATGCCGTGCTGCACGATGCCCTGATCCGCCTAGCCTCGTGGAGGATATGAGCCCCTCCATTACCTGGGTCGACGCCTTCAGCGATCGACCGTACGGCGGGAACCCGGCCGCCGTCTGCCTGCCCGAGACGCCGCTGGCTGATGAGGTCATGCAATCACTGGCCTTCGAGTTGGGGATTGCCGAGACGGCCTTTGTCTCGCCGGCCGATACGCCCGGGGAATGGCACCTGCGCTGGTTCTCGCCGGCCACCGAAATTGATCTGTGTGGTCACGCCACGCTGGCCTCAGCCCATGCCATGCGTGAACGCGGCGTGGTCGACGGGTCTTCGCCGGTCACCTTTCACACCCGGAGCGGCCCGCTGGTGGCCACCTTCGACGGCGACCTGGTGGCCCTCGACTTTCCCGCCACCCCGTTGACGCCCATGGCACTGCCGGCGCCGCTCCAAAGCGAGTTCGCCGCCGACCAGGTCATCAGACGTTGGGCGCACCGACTTCTTCTGCACGGTGATCCTCTCGAGCGCGGCCGCGGTGCGGGACTACCAACCCGACCGGTCGGCCATCACCGAACTGGTGGAAAAGGCACTGTTAGTGACGGCACCGGCCGATAAGGGTTCGAAAGCCGACTACGTGTTGCGCGTCTTCGGCCCCAAGGTGGGCATCGACGAGGACCCGGCCACCGGCTCGGCCCAGTGCGCCGTCGGCCCGTATTGGGCGGACGCACTCGGGCGCCCCGAGTTGGTGGCCCACCAGCTGTCGCCTCGCGGCGCCGTCCTCTACGTGCGACCCGACGGTGACCGGGTGCACATCGCCGGCCACGCCGTCACGGTGCTTTCGGGTCACCTGTGCTAAGTCTGGCGGTCATGGACAGCCCGGCGGTGTGGGTCCACGACCTGGTCGCCGGCCACGTGGCCACCTCGGCCGGGGAGCGGGCGGCCCAGGATCGATTTCTCACCGAGCTGGCTCGTCTCGACGATCCCTACAACGAGCAGGCCGACCTGACGCACGTCACCGCGTCGGCCTTGGTGGTCGGTCGCCGCGGCACGGTGCTCCACCTCCACAAACGTCTCGGCCGCTGGATGCAACCCGGGGGCCACATCGACCCCGGCGAGACCCCACCCGAGGCGGCCCGTCGAGAGTCCATTGAAGAACTCGGGCTGGTGGTCGAGCATCCGACGGAGGGGCCGAGAATGCTCCACCTCGATGTCCATGAGGCGGCCCTGGGCCATGTGCACCTCGACCTGCGCTACCTGGTGATCGGCCCCGACGAGGATCCCAAGCCGCCTGCGGGCGAGAGCCAAGAGGCCTACTGGTTCGGATGGGACGAGGCGGACGCCATGGCCGACGACGTGCTGCGACCGGCGCTGGTGTTGGCCCGGGCCGAATGGGAGGCCATGGCATGAGCGGTCCGGCCCTGGAACGTCTGCTCGCCGTGCAGGACCTGGACCTGCACATCACCCAACTCGAACACCGCCGGGCTGCCCTGCCCGAGCGGACCGGCCTGACCGCCGCCGAAGCGGAGCTGGCCGCCCTCAACGCCGAGCGGGCGACAGCCACGGCAGGCCGGGATGTGCTGCTCAAGGCGCAGAAGGAGTTGGAGGCCCAGATCGCCACCATCACCGAACGTCGGCAGGGCGTCGAGAAGCGCATGTATGCCGCCACCGGTTCGTCGGCGCGCGACCTCCAGGCCATGGACGACGAGGTCCACCATTTGGCCGAGAAGCAGAGCGAGCTGGAGACGGAGGAGCTGGAGTCCATGGAGGCCCAGGAACCCTTCGATACGAAGCTGGCCGAACTGGCTGCCCAGCTGCTGCCAATGGAAGCGCGCGCCGCCGAATTGCGGGCCGAAGTGGCCGCGGGCCAGGTCGAGATTGATGCCGAGCTGGCGACGGCAAAGGCCTCTCGAGCCGTCGAGGCCGCCGAGCTCACCCCGGCCATCGCCGAGCGTTACGAGAAGTTGCGCACCCGCATGAAGGGCGTCGGGGCGGCTCGCCTCAGCGGGCACCATTGCGATGGCTGCCACATGGAAATGTCGCCGGTCGAAGCCGACAAGATTCGCGCCCTGCCCGAGGACACCATCGCCACCTGTGATCAATGCGGGCGCATTCTGGTCCCGGTCTGACGTGTTGATCCTGGTTCGCCACGGCGAGTCGGAAGCCAACGCCAAGGGGTTGTTGCTCGGTCGGACCGATGTCCCCCTGACCGAGAAGGGTCGGGCTCAGGCCGTTGCTGTGCCCCAGCTGCTGTCCAACCCGGTCGGTGCCATCAGGTCCAGCCCGCTAAGCCGGGCCCGTGACACGGCGGCGCTGCTCGACTTAGCTCCGCCCATCGATATCGACGAGCGCTGGATCGAGGTCGACTACGGCGAATTCGAATGCCAGCCGTTGACCGACATCCCGGCCGACGTGTGGCAACAATGGCGCAAGGACCCGGAGTTTCGTCCCCAGGGGGGCGAGACGTTGGCTGAAGTGGACCAGCGGGTGGCCGCCGCCTGTGCCGAACTCTTCGCCCAGGACGGCCAAGGGGCCCGTTCGAAAGAGTCCGACGTCGTGGTCGTGAGCCACGTCACCCCCATCAAGGCTGCCGTGGCCTGGGCCCTCGGGGTCGATGCTGGACTCTCTTGGCGCCTCCATCTGCAGACGGCGTCGGTCACCCGTATCGGGTGGAATGCCGGCACCCCGGTCCTGCACGGTTTCAACGAGGTGGCGCCGGGCCGCTAGGGCACGTCACAATCAGCGGGTGCCCGACTCGCCCACGCTGGCTTCCCTCCGACCGACGCTCGACACCGAAGTGCCGGTGCACCGTCGCACCATCGACCTGCAGGTCTACCTGCGTGACGAGCATTTCGTCGTCATCGGCACGCTGCACGACCAACGACCCTGGGCCACCGAAGCAACCGGGCCCCGGGATCTGCACCGGATGGAACTGGCCATTGTCGTCCGCCGAGCTGATCTGGTCATCGTCGATGCCGAGGCCGACATGCGGGCCTACCCACACGCCGAATGCACCACGATTGAGCCGGCCTTTCGAGACCTCATCGGTTTGTCGGTGGCCCGGGGCTACACCCGGGCGGTGCAGGACCGTTTCGGCCGCCAGCGGGGCTGCAGCCACTTGGAGTTTTTGGCCCGGGCACTGGGGCCGGCCGTGATTCAGGCCATCACCTCAGCCGCCTCGATGCGACGGAAGCTGGGTGACGGCGTGGAGGAATTCGGCGCAGTGGGACTGCGGGGAATGATGAACACCTGCCACGTGTGGGCCGAAGATGGCCCAGGCTTCGAGAAGATCGACATGGGTTGGCGTCCCGGCGACAGCGAATACCCGGCGCCGGTGGCGGTGGAAATCCGGCGCCGGCTGGAGGCGCCGACCAGCTAGGACAGCAGGGCGGCCAGGGTGCGGATCATCACCTGGCGCGTGGTGTCGGCGCTGAGTCCGGCCCCTTGACGCATGCGCTCCCAGGCTTCCCACGACGTGGCGGAATCGAGCGCGGCCAGCAGTGCGTCGCGATCGTCCCCGAAGCGGACGCTCAGTTCCGGGGCAAACACAGCCTCGAGCACGTCGGCCAGCAACGAGTTGCCCACCGACATGATGGCCATGACGCCGGGCGATGACACCGAGCGCCGAACGGCGGCCCGGCGCACCGGAGAGATCTCTTCGAAGAATTCGCTGCGGCGTTGCACGGCATCGTGAATGCGGTGCGGGAGGGGCAGGCTGGACGACGTCACGGGGAGCGCGGCGCGCTGCTCTTCCAGTTGCATGTACGTCACGGCGCAATAGAGGTCATCCATGTCGGTGAAGTGATGGAAGACCAACCGCAGTGATACCCCGGCTTCTTCGGCAATGGCCTTGGCGGTCGGATCCGGCTCACCGCGTGAGAGCAGCGATACCAGGGCTTCGGCCACCCGCCGGCGCGTGCGCTGCCCACGGGCGACCCGCCCGTCTGGGGAGGGCTCGTTCGTGAGGCTTCCGCCCAGGGCCAGCAGTGTCGTTTCGTCGTCGATGGTCATGTACTGCACACCTGAAGAAACGATCTGGCGGGCGAAACTTGCGCATTTCTCCGATTTGATGCCCAGCGACCTACGAGACCACCCGTCCTGCGCTCAGTCGCAGGACGTCTTCACACCGCTGAGCCTCCAACGGCCGATGCGTAATGAGAAGGACACTGCGCTCACCGGCGGCGGCCATGACGTCGTGCAACAGCTGATCGGCCAGGTCGGCGTTCAAACCCGAGGTCGGCTCGTCCAGGACCAGGATGTGGCCCCCGGCCAGGAGCGCTCGGGCCACCACCAACCTTCGGCGCTCACCGCCGGACACGGCGACCCCTTCCTCGCCAACCGGGGTGTCGACGCCCTGGGGCAACGCTGTCACCCATTCGGTGAGTTGCGCCGCCTCAAGGGCGGCGGCGACGTCCTCATCGGCGGCATCGGGGCGACCGAGCACGACATTGGACCGGATGGTCCCGGCGAAGAGTTGCGCGCGTTGATCGACCAGGGCCATCGCGGCGCGCACATCGGCCTGACGCAGTTGGTCCACCGGTTGACCGGCCAGTGAGAGCTGGCCACCGCTCAAGGGACCAGAAACGCAGCAGTGCATTGACCAGGCTTGACTTGCCGGCCCCACTGGCGCCGGTCACGGCCAATCGAGCGCCCGGCTTCAGGGTCAGGTCCACCCCGTCGAGCGCCAGGGGCAGTTCGGCCGAATAGCGAAGTGAGGCGTCGACGAATTGCACTTCGGGAACGCCGGCGGTGAGGTCGAGCGGATGGTCCGAGTCGACCACCGGTATGGGCACCTCATTGAGCGCGAGCAACCGCCGCGCCGCCGCACTCACCGCCAGCGAGCGGGCCACGGCCAGCGCCACTCCCGGAATGGGTTCGAACGTGGCCAGCACGGCCAAGGGGAGCACGGCCACCATGACGGTCTCCAGGTGATGCGCATGTACCGACGCCACGGCCAGGGCAAGCACGCCCGTGGTGGCCAGACCGGCGCACAGCTGGGTGACCAACCCGGCCCAGCTGGCGACGCTGGCCCGGCGTCGCTCCAGGGATGCAGCTTGCTGCCGGGTCTCGTCCAGTCGTTCCAATGCGGCGACGTCGGCTCCGAAGGCCAAGAGATCAGCGGCGCCGTGGATGAGATCGACGACCTGGGCGGAAACGGCCCCGGCCAACGCGGCCGACGCCTCTTCGCGGCCGGACCGCCAGACCATCACGGCCGGTACCACTGCGGCCACCACGAGGGCGACACCCATGACCAACGCGGCGATCGGCAACACCAGGCCGACCACAATGAGACCGAGGACCGCCGTGGCCACGGCAATGGCCAGTGGCAGCACGGTGCGTAGGTAGAGATCCTGCAAGGTGTCGACGTCGTCGATGGCTCGAGTCAGCAAGTCGCCGCTGCGCCAACCGGACAGCGCGGCGGGTACCCGCGGCGTCAGGCAGTCGTAGAGCCACACCCGCCAGCGGGCCAGCGCTCGCAGCGCGGCATCGTGGCCGATCAGTCGTTCGGCGTAACGCAAGGGTCCGCGCAAGAACGCCACCACCTCGACGGCAGCCAGGATCCCGACCAGGGCATCGAGGCCGGGCCGGAAGGCGGCGCGCCCGATGACGTAGCCCGAGCCGGCCAACAACCCGATGGTCGCCGCCGACGAGGCGAAACCAAGCAAGCCGGCCAAGGCCAGTCGCCCGTAGGGAGTGCCGGGCTGGCTCAAAATTCGACGCAGGGGTTTCACGGTCGCCCCGCCGCCGGCACGGTGTCGAAGGCATGGACGAGATCGAAGTGCGGCAGCAGCAGCGGTTCATGCGCGGCCACCACAATCGTCCGTTCAGCCAACCACGGCGCAATGGCCTTGGCCATCTGGTCGCTGGTGGCGTCATCGAGCGAGGCGGTCGGCTCATCCAACAACAGAATGGGGGCAGGTGAGAGCAGCGCTCGAGCCAGTGCCACCCGCTGCCGTTCGCCCGCGCTGAGGGTGAGGCCGTCCTGACCCAGCAGGGTGTTGACGCCATGCGGCAAGTGGGACAGAAGAGGGCCGAGCCCGACGGCATCGAGTACGGCGGCGACGGCGTCATCGTCGGCGGTTGGTGCGCCCAGTCGCACGTTGTCGGCCAATGATGCGGCAAACAGATACGGCCGCTGCGGGAGCCAGGCGAACGAAGTACGCCAGTCGGCCACGTCGCATTCGGTGGAGAGGACACCACCCACCGACATGGTCCCGCTCGACGGCACCGCGAACCCCAGCAGCGCCGCCAATACGGACGACTTGCCGACGCCCGACGGTCCGACCAGGGCGACCCGAGATCCGGCGGGCACGTTGAGTGAGAACGCACTCACCGCAGGGACGGACCGATCCTGGTAGGTGATGGTCAGGTTGTCGACGATGAGATCGGCCTTGGTGGTGAGTGCGCCTCAACGGATCGCCCGGTGTCGTCACGGTGCCGTGCGCCAGCGGCGTGTTGAGAATGGCCAGGGCGCGGGTGACGGCGGCCTGACCCTCGGTGCTGGCGTGGAATTCGGCGCCGGCCCGTCGGAGCGGGATGAAGATCTCCGGGGCCACCAACAGCACGGCCATGGCGGTGGTGAAGTCGAGCTGACCCCACAACAGACGTAGACCCAACACCATGGCGACAAAACCGACACCGAAGCCGGCGATGAGATCCATGGCCAAGGCCGACAAGAAGGCCACGCGCAGGGTGCGCATGGTGGCCTCACGCACGCCTTCGGTCGACGCCTCAATTTCGCGGCGGCCGTAGGCATCACGACCGAAGGCACGCAACGTCGGCAGCCCTTCGATCAGTTGCAAGAATCGACCGGCCAACGATCCGAGGCGGCGCCATTGACGCTCGGTGCGCTTGGTGGCCTGACGGCCGAAGTAGATCATGGTGAGCGGGACCAAGGCGATCAGTGCCAGCACCACCACCAGCGAGAGCCAGTCCCGAGTGGCCACCCACACCAGTAATACGACCGGCATCACGGCGGCGGCGGCCGCCTGAGGGATGTAGCGGGAAAAGTAGGTGTGCAGCGACCGTAGGCCACGAGTAGCGGTCAATGAGAGTTCGCCCGGTCGTTCGCCGGCCAGCCAACTCGGGCCGAGGCGCAGCGTGTGCCGCACCAGCTCCGACTGCAGAGAGGCGACGACTCGCTCCGCCGATCGCTGCGCCGCCAGTTCACCCACCAAGGTCAACGCAGCACGGACGGCGAAGGCGACCAGCACGATCACGAGTTCCGGGGCGACATCGCGCAGCGATCGGTGGTGCAGCAGTGAACGATCGACTGCGGTGGCCAGAGCGACCGCCTGCACAATGACGGCCACCGAGTTGAGCGCGGCGACGGCCAGCGCGACGAAGGTGGCCTGCCGGCTCTTGGGGAGGTGGGCCGCCAGTTCCGGCGGGACGAGATGAGGTCGGTTCGAGATCACAAGGTGAAAGTGGTGCGCGTCACATTGACGGACTGCCCAATGAGGGACTCGGTCAGCGAGCGCTGGGCGAACGCTGCATCTTCGCAGGTCGCGGCGGCTCGGCTCCCATCGGCCAGGTCAGCCACAATGGCCACCCGGCTGGCCCGCAGGGGATCAGTGGGGTCGAAGGTCACGGTGTAGGACGCCACGGTGGCCGGCCCGTTCGCCTCGTCGGCGGTGACGACCGGCAGTACGGCCGTCTGTCGAGCGGCTTCGTCACCCAGGTCGGCGATGAGCAGCGGCTGCTGCGAGGTGGGTGGGGTGCACGACCAGATAGCCAGGCCGGGTTTGGACAGCATGCCGCTGACGGTGGTCACCAGTCCGAAGTCATCGGCCTCCTGCCGCAGGGCATGGGCCATGGCGGCGGTGGCCAAGAAGACGAAGTTGTTGAACGGACCACCGGCGAAGGCCATGCCGCCGGTCAGCGTGGGCGTGCCCTCCGGGTCGAGGCCAAGGGCCCGCTGCTGCACCCGCACGGCGGCCGGAAAGCATGAGTACACCTCGGTGAGTCGGATGTCATTGAGCACGACATCGAGGTGGGCGGTGGCGGTGCGGCCCAGTATCTCCATGGCCGGCCAGGCGTGCAGGTCCCGGCGGGCGGTCAGGGTGATGGCCTGCGACGAGTGCAGGGCCACCCGGGGAAAGATCCAGCGATCGGTGGCGATGCCGGCGGCGGTGGCTCGCTCGGCCGAGCAGAACAGCAACGCCGAGGCCTGGTCCACCGTCCATTGGCTGGAGTGCCACAGGTTGTACGGATGCGCCAGTGGTCGATTCTTCGGACCGGGCGTGGCGATGTCCTCGGCCGAGCGAGGGGCGGGGAAGGCGGCATCGGGATTGTGCTGCGCCATTGCATTGAAGCGAGCCCACAGCGACGCCACCTGCTGGCGATGCGTCAGGGCATCGATGTGTTCGTGGTGGGCCAGTGCCGTATCGATGAGGGCGTACTGCTGTACCGGCGGCCACACAATGCCGGCGTCGATCTCAATGGGGGCCACGAAGTCCGGCGGCCGGGTCACGATGACGTCGGGTGGCTGCGTGTCGGCGTCCGGTTCGGGGCCGGCGGTGCGTTCGTAGCGGCGCGCCTCGCCCCCGACCACCAGCACCACCTCGGCCGAGCCGTCGGCAATGGCGGCCAAGGCCTCGTCAATGACCTCTTGTTGCGACACCCCGATCTCGTAGCGGTGGGTTCGGGCTGCTGCCGCGCCGATCTGCCGGGCCACGCTGCGGGCCGGGTCGACCATGGCCCAACTGCCTTGAGGAAGGTGGATGCGATCGATGGCCGTCAGCAGCGAAGGTGCACCGCAATCCTCGCCGGCGGACAGGGCGGCGGCGGTCAGCAACTCGGTCAGTGGGGCGCTGCTGGTGTCGGTCCCCACACCGACCAGGACCGGGGTTCGAGCATCAATGCCGCCAAGCTGAGGACACATGGGAGGCGATGCTACGGTCCGCCGATGGCGCAAAGCGATGCAGGCAAGTGGGCTGCCACGCTGGAGGACTTCACCAAGGAGTCTTTCGAGGCGGACGGCAAGCGACGGGACATCTATCGGGCGGGCACCGGACCTGCGGTGCTGGTCATCGCCGAGATGCCGGGCATCACTCCCGGCGTGGCCGAATTCGCCCGCCGGGTCGTGGCCTCTGGCTGCACCGCGGTGCTGCCGCATCTCTTCGGTGACGACGGCCGACCCGCCTCGGCCGGCTATCTCCTCAAGTCCATCGGCCCCGCCTGCGTGTCGAAAGAATTCTCAGCGCTGGCCCTCAAGAAGACGAGCCCGGTCACGGTGTGGTTGCGCAAGCTGGGCAAGGCCGAGCACGAGCGCTGCGGCGGTCCCGGCATCGGCGTGGTCGGCATGTGCTTCACCGGGGGCTTCGCCCTGGCCATGATGGTCGACGACTTCGTGCTCGCCCCGGTGCTCAGCCAGCCCTCGCTCCCGTTCCCGATCAACAAGAAGTACAAGGCCGACATCGGCATTTCGGACGCCGACCTGGCCAAGGTCAAGGAGCGCACGGCCGCAGGAGCCTGCCTGTTGGGCTTGCGCTTCAGCCATGATCCCTTCTGCTTCGAGGCTCGCTTCGACACGCTCCGGCGCGAGCTGGGCGACGCCTTCATCGCCGTGGAGCTGGACTCGGCCCCGGGTAACCCGCACGATCACCCCAAGCAGGCCCACTCGGTGCTGACCGAACATCTGCAGGACCGGGAAGGCACCCCCACCCGGGCGGCGCTGGACCAGACGCTGTCGTTCTTCCGCGAGAAGCTCGGCGTCGGCAGCGGTCCGGGTCCTCGACCGGGGGAGTAGCGCCGATCGGCGGTCGCCGTTGAGTCGCCCGGCCCGATCTGGGATGATGGTGGCTAGGGTTCAATTCGACTTCCCAGGGGGGAAGGTCACTCAGTCTGAGCCATTGATGGGAGCACCATGTCTGACTTCGTCATGACCATTGCCGGCGATTCGGTTCCCACCGGAGAGACCTTCGGCGTGCGGAACCCGGCCACGGGCGAGGTGTTCGCCCAAGCGCCCGAATGCAGTCGCGAGCAGCTCGATGCTGCGTTCGACGCCGCCCACAAAGCCGGCCGGGACTGGAAGTCCGACGAGGCGGCCCGCCGGGCCGCCCTGCTGAAGGTGGCTGACGTCCTCATGGCCTCGACGGGCGAGTTGGCCCCGGTCCTGACCTCCGAGCAGGGCAAGCCACTGGGCGACGCCGGCATTGAAGTCTTCGCCGCCGCCATCTGGTGCCAGTACTTCGCCAATCTCGAGACGCCACCCCAGGTGATCCAAGACGACGCCGAGGCCCACGTCGAAGTGGTGCGCCGCCCACTCGGTGTGGTGGCGGCCATCACGCCGTGGAACTTCCCATTGACGCTGGCCTTCTGGAAGATTGCGCCGGCACTGCTGGCCGGCAACACCATGGTGCTCAAGCCGTCGCCCTACACACCGCTGTCCACGTTGAAGGTGGCCGAGTTGCTGCGCGACGTCCTTCCTCCGGGCGTACTGAATGTGGTTTCCGGTGGGGACGACCTCGGCGCCTGGATGACCAGCCACCCCGTGCCCCGCAAGATCAGCTTCACCGGCTCCATCGAGACCGGCAAGAAGGTGGCCGCCTCCGCCGCGCCGGACCTGAAGCGGGTCACGCTCGAACTGGGTGGCAATGACCCGGCCATCGTGCTCGATGACGCCGATCCCGCCACCGTGGCCAAGGCCATCTTCGCCGGCGCCTTCAACAACAACGGCCAGGTCTGCTCGGCCATCAAGCGCGTCTACGTCCCCGAGGCCCTCTATGACGATGTGGTGGACGCGCTGGCCGTCCACGCCAACGCCGTGAAGGTGGGCGACGGCACCGACCCCGAATCCAAGCTCGGCCCCATCAACAACGCCCCGCAGTTCGAGCGGGTCAAGGAACTGGTGGCTGACGCGTTGTCGCAAGGCGCCCGCGCCGTCACCGGTGGCCACGCCATGGATCGTCCGGGTTACTTCTTCGAGCCGACCATCCTGGCCGGACTGTCCGACGGCACCCGCATTGTCGACGAGGAGCAGTTCGGTCCCGCCCTGCCTGTTATCTCCTACCGGGACTTGGGCGACGCGGTGGACAGGGCCAACGCCACCCACTTCGGACTCTCGGGCTCAGTGTGGAGTGCCGACCCGGATCGCGCCGCCAAGGTGGCCGCCGAACTCGAGTGCGGGACGGCCTGGATCAACACGCACCTCGCGCTTTCGCCACAGCAGCCTTTCGGTGGATTCAAGTGGAGCGGTGTCGGCGTCGAGAACGGCCCCTGGGGCCTGGCTGAGTTCACCGAGTTCCAAGCGGTGCACCGTTCCAAGGCCGAGAACGGCCTCAACATGAACACGGCTGGGCTGGTCGGCTAGGACGCCGTAGTTGGAGTGGTCGACCCGGCGCGTCCACTCTTGAGGTCCGCACGAATCTGCTGCAGGTCACGTAGGGCATTGGTGACATCCGATGCCGCACTGCTCACCTGGCCGCGCGCCGTGGTGAGGAGCGACTGGTTGGCATTCCACTCGGACGGCGTGTAGCTCAGCACGGTGTTGGCCACGCCCGCGGTGGCATTGGTGGCCGACCCGAGCTCGCCGTTGAGATTGTTGATCAGTGGCTCTAGCTCAGCCTGGTTGGCCGGAGTCACTTTGGCCGTCACCTTGGCGGCATCGGTCACAAGTGTGGGAATTGCGCCGTTGTCGAGCCGGGCCGCGTCGCCGGCGATACGGCTGGCCGGGAGTACCAGGGCCAGCACGCGGTAGCTGGTGAAGATGGTCGACGCGGCCGCCTGCGCGGATTGCACCGTGGTGTCGGCGGCGATCTGCTGGCCCAGGGACTGCAGAGGCCCGATATCCACCTGCAAGTAGGCATCGAGCACTGATGCTTCTGAACCCAGATTCTTGGCACCGTTCACCTTGCTGATGGCGGCATTGAGATCGTTGACGCGGAGCGTGATGGCGGCGGCGGCCTTCGCCTGCACCGTCGACAAGCTGGTGGGGGTCGCTGTCGCCGCTCCAGCGAGGGATGCACCGAGGCTGAGGGTGATGGCTGAGGTCACCGTCATCGTTCCGAACCGCACGGCCTTCTTCATGGTTGGCTTTTTCGACATGCTTCCTCCTGTGGTGGGATCGCACGGTGCGTCCTGACTCAACGGGAAGATCGTGCGCTTCGGGTTTGATGCAAGTGTCGGAGAAACATGAGGGTTGTGTGAGGGCTGGCCCAAATGAGGCGATTTAGAGCCAACGAGGTGCCAGGCTAAGGAACGTGAGTAGCAGCACGGGCACCGTGGTCCTGATTGAAGACGATCCGCATATTGCGGATCTGGTCGACCTGTACCTTCGCCGTGACGGTTTCCGCGTGCTGACCGCCCGCGATGGTGACGAAGGGCTCAAGCTGGTCAAGCAACAGGAGCCGTTGATCGTGATTTTGGACGTGGGCTTGCCAGGTCACCGGGACGGCTTCGATGTGTGCCGAGAGATTCGAGCCAATGGTTCCGTGCCGGTGCTGTTTTTGACGGCCCGCGACGACGAAATGGATCGCATCCTGGGATTGGAGCTCGGCGCGGATGACTACCTCGTCAAACCGTTCTCGCCGCGTGAGCTGGTAGCCCGGGTGCGAGCGATTTTGCGCCGCACTCGCGGCGCCGCTGACGAGCCGGTGCAAGGCACGCTGACGGTTGGCTCCATTGAGGTCGACCTTCGTCGTCGTGAAGCTCGACTTGGTGCCGACGTCGTCTCGCTGACGACCCGTGAATTCGACCTACTGGCCTTCCTGGCCGACAACGTGGGACTCGCCCTCTCCCGCCAGCAGCTGTTGAACGGCGTGTGGGGGGCCGATTGGTACGGCGACGAACGCACGGTCGACGTGCACGTGGCGCAGCTGCGCAAGAAGTTCAATGGCGAGTTGCCGCTGGTCACCATTTGGGGCGTCGGCTACCGGTTCGGATGACCTGAGTTCATGCGACGGCGTCTGATGTTGGCCATGGTCGGACTGGTGGTGGGGGTCTTGTTGATCGCCGGTGTCGGCAGCCTGATCCTCACCCGAAGTGCAGCCCGCAATGAGGCCACACAGCAATTAATTGCCGAGGCGCAATCACTGGCCAAAGGAAAGGGCGGAGCCGACCAGTCGATCCGGGAGTTCAAGGTCATCCGACGCGTGCTCAGCCTCGAAGACGCTCGCATCATTCGGGTGGATGTACTGGGTGTGGTGGTGTCGCCGTTACCTGCGGGCATTAGCGAGTCCGACCTCAATGCGCACTCACTGCTCGCCGGTCAGATCGCATCGGGCCGCGATGGCGACCTGGTGTACGCCGCTGTGCCAGTTCCGCTGACCACCGCCGAGCGGGCAAGCCGACACCTTCGTGGACAGATCGACATCTTGTTGACCCGTGAGGTCGGGAACCCGGGACCGAGCTGGCTCTACTTCCTGGCCGCAGGAGGTGCCGCGCTGGTAGTGGCTGCGTTAGTGGCAGCCCAAATGAGTCGACGAATGACTCGACCGGTCGTGGAAGCTATGGAGGTGACCGGACGGATCGCCGCCGGTGACCTTGAAAGTCGAATGCCGCAACGTGAGAGCGATTACCCCGAGTTCGCCTCGCTGGGTCGATCGGTCAATGAAATGGCCCGCAGCCTGCAGGACAGCCGAGTGCGGGAACGTCACCTCTTGTTGTCGGTGTCGCATGACCTGCGTACACCGCTGACGTCGATTCGTGGCTTCGCCGAGGCCATCATGGACGGCGCCGTTGATGACAGCGGCCGGGCGGCCGAAGTGATCATCGCTGAATCACGCCGGCTCGAGCGACTGGTCGGCGACCTGCTCGATCTGACCAAACTCGAAGCCAGGCAACTCTCCATGCATATTCGACCGACCGATGTGGGAGAAGTCGTCAGTACAACCGTTGAAGGATTCCGCCCCGTGGCGGAGAAGAGCCGGATTGAGTTGTCGGCGGAGTCCTCAGGCGCCACTGCGCCAGCGAGTGCCGACCCTGACCGTTTGGCCCAGTTACTGGCCAACCTGCTTGAGAACGCGCTCACCTTTGCGCACTCGAGAGTGTCCGTAGCCGTGCATCCACCCGACGCCGGGCACGTCGTGATTACCGTCGAAGATGACGGGCCTGGAATTGCATCAGGCGATTTGGATCGAGTGTTCGAGCGCTTCTACCAAGCCGATCGCGGACCGACCCGCAAGGTGGGCTCGGGTCTGGGTCTGGCCATCGTGGCCGAGTTGGCCTCGGCCATGGGTGCCAGCGTGCGGGCCGAGTCTCCCGTCTCGGCCGACGGCGGTTCGCGATTTGTGGTCGTCCTGCAGCAGATCTAACCCGCGAAGGCGCCGGTGACGAAGCGGGCGATCAAGAAATAGCCGCACGGCAAGAAGAGCACGAGCAAGGCGCGTTCATGCCACCGGCGCTTCGAGGCCCAGACGCCCAGCCCGATGAAGAGCGGGAATAACACCAACACGTCACGGGTGACGCCCAGAAGAAAGGTCTGGAAAGTGAACACGCACCACGAGAGGCCGAGCAACACGCCATAGGAACGGCGCACATGCAAAAAGACATGCACCGTCACGATCGCCAGGAGGACCACCGTCACGGCATCCATGGCTTCGGTCACCCCGGCCGCGCCGGCATTGGTGAAGCGCCAATGAATGAGATCTCGACCGACATTGGTGAAGAGCGTCCACGGCGGTGCGATGTGTCGGTGAAACTGCAAGGTCTGGGCATGCACAAAAGCGAACTGATTGCCGATATGGACCTGCTGGTAGGCCATCCAGAGGCCCATGGCCGCCAGTATCGGTGCCACCACGGCGGTGACGCGGACCAGTTCGTGTCCCCAGGCTTCGGGAAGGTTCCCTTGGTTGATGCGGTCTTGACGGTGCTGCCAGAGCTCCACCCCGACGGGGATGAGCAAGATGCAGAGGTAGTACGCGTCCAAGGCTGCTGCAGCCACGAACACGCCCGCCAAGAGCCACTGTCCTTTGCGTGCGGCCACGAGGGTGAAGAGAACCAGGACCAACGCCACGCTGTCGGGGTAGGGGGCTAGGAAGAAGAAGGCAGTGGGAAAAGCGAGAAGGGCCAGCATCGTGGCATCACCTACCGACGGTGACAAAGCGTCGGTCGCCAACCGATACAAAATGGTGAGGGCCGCCAGCAAGGTAGCGGCGCTGAGTAGCTCAGCACTGGCCAACCAACTCAAGTGCGTGATGGTGTGCACCAAGTGAATGCCCCAGGGATACAGCGGTGCAAAGGCAATGCCGTCGATGGACTGACCGGGCCGGACTGCTTTACCGGCGTACCCGTGCTGAGCGATTGAGAGGTAATAACCGGCGCTCCCGTGAGCCCACACCTCAAGCAGGTCGCCCGGGTGCTTGAACACCTGACGAGGGAAGCGGACACCGTACTGAGCGACCAGTCCGATCCAGTCGGTGATGATGCGCAGGCTCACGGTGCCAATGAAGGCGATCAGGAGCGCTCGTCGGTTGGCCCGCCAGACTCCTAGTGCCCGATTCCTCCAGGAGATTGATGTCGACTCCTCCTGGGCGAAGACCCGGGGGAAGCTGAGTTGTTCCTGCTCAGGGCTATCGGCGGTTTCGGCGGATGTTTGATTCGGCGTCGGATTTTCAACCGCTTCGGGGGCTGATGAATTGCCGTCCACGTCTATCCCGGCGGCATCGCCCATTTCCATCGCCGGCGAGCCTACGCGGTGGGATCTCCATCTCAGTTGTGGGTTCCGCTCCAGCGGTGCATGGCGGAGGGGGTAGTGGGGTATTTCTGTCGAAGCTTCGACAATTGTGCAAGCCTGGCGAGCGAAAACGACGAAGGACGGGACTGGAGTGACGAGCAAGATGATCCTGCGACGAGTGCTGCTGTTTGGTGTCCTGATGGGGTCTGGAGTGGGCTCGGCCGTCGTGGCTTCTGCATCGCCCGCCGGAGCCGTATCGGCACCGACGGTGTCGGGTATTTCGCCCAGCATCGGATCGGCAGCCGGCGGCACCAATGTGACGATCACAGGAACTGGTTTTGAGGTCGGCCCGTACGAGACGCTCGTGCGATTTACACCGGGCGGAGAGGCCGAGAGCGTCTATTGCGCTTCGACGACTTCCTGCGTAGTGCAAACGCCTCCTGGCACGGGATCCTCTGACGTAACGGTGTACGTCAGCGGACAACCTGACGCCCAGACAACCGTCTTTACCTATGGACCATCGTTGGGTGGAGCTTCCCCGGCCAGCGGATCCATCTTGGGTGGTACGAGCGTCCTTCTGTCGGGCACGGGATTCTCAACGGCGCCTGGGGGCACCATCGTGGACTTCGGTACGACCCCGTCTCCGAGCGTCACTTGTCAATCGTCGAGTTATTGCACTGCAGTTTCTCCTGCAGGTGGACCAGGCACGGTGGCCATTACGGCCAGTGTCCAGGGGATCGCGTCACCTGCGTCGGATGGGATTGACTTCACGTATGGCGGGCCGTCATCTGCTGGCAACCACGGCTACTGGCTCGTCGGTTCCGATGGTGGGATCTTCACCTTCGGCGGCGCACCGTTTGAGGGCTCTCTGGGAGCAATGCCATTGCAACGACCCGTCGTCGGGATCACGCCTTCGCCTGATCGTCTCGGCTATTTGCTGGTGGCATCGGACGGCGGGGCCTTCTCTTTTGGCGACACCTCTTTCTACGGGTCACTTCCTCGGGATGGATTCACACCAGCCGGGACTACGGGTACCACGCACTCGCCGCCCCGATTGTTGGCATCGTGCCTACCGCGGATAACAAGGGCTACTTCATGGTGGGATCCGACGGTGGGGTCTTCAGCTTCGGCGACGCCAAGTTCGAGGGTTCGTGCCCAGGGATTGGTGGATGTTCGGGTGCGGCCGTAGCCGTCATGCCTGATGCCAGCGGCAATGGGTACTGGGTCATCACCAAGACCGGCCACGTGTACACCTTTGGCGACGCCAACTATTTCGGCGCACCCGGACCGCAGGTCTTCCCGGTCACCTCGGCGGTGCGCACTCCGGACGGCAACGGCTACTGGATCCTCTTCTCTAATGGATCTGTCAATGGTTACGGTGATGCGGGCAACTTCGGTGGGCCGACCAGCAGCGCCACGACCGCCAATCCAGCCACTGCCATTGTGGCCACTTCCGATGGAGCCGGCTACTGGGTGGCGATGGCCAACGGTGCCGTGTTCCCATTCGGTGATGCACCGAATTTGGGCGGGGCATCAGGCACACATCTCAATGGCTCGATCATTGCGGCTGCGGGGTCCTAGCCGGACGATTGTGCAAGCCGTGGCAGTGAGCTCACTGCTGCCTCGATGGGGATTCATGTGACGGAAGTCACGTGCGCATAGATCCAGCTCGCAACTGCGTTGACAGTTTCGACGCGTGCCATTTCGTTGGTGGCCATGCACCGTTTTTGTTGCGGGTCGTACCGCGTCCCGATGATGCCGGCATGGTCTGTGTCCACCTCTCTTAGTGCGGACTTCCATCCCCATCTGAGCAGTGCCTCGTGGGAGTCCCTTGACCGTTGGACAGGCACCACATGGTCATTGGTTCCGTGCACCAGAAGGCAGGGAACGTCGGGTTCATTTGTCATGGCTTCTGTTAGTGCGCCGTCGGTAATCGGCGATTTGTCGTAACCCCCGGCGATACCGACAAAGGTCATTGGACGCCAGCCCGCGGTGACTTGAGGATGCAACATCACGTCGGCGGCTGCATTTGCTCCAAGCGACCACCCACACAGGGAGATGTTCGTCGGGTCTCCTCCGTACGTTTCAGCCTTCTTGCGGGCGAAGACGATGGAATCGAGGAGATTCTTCCGGCCTTTGGCGATCGTGTCGGACTGCCAATCAGGAGCGAAACACACAGCCCCCTCCTTGCTCACGGCGCTGGCGAGCGTCGACAAGGCGTCACGCTCATTCGGTCCGCTTCCATGCCACAGGAGAACTACGGGCAGGCCAACCCGGTCGGGACACCGAAAAATGTCAAGCAATTTGCAAGGACTGTATTCCGTAGAAATATGGCTCGGTTCAGCCAGTTCCATGACCCCTCCAACCCCGGTGTTTCGAACTCAGCAAGCTCACAGATAACACCTTCCGTGGTATCGAGTAAAAACCAGGAGAGATCCTTCGTGATTCTGCGGGCCGACGTCAATGAGTAGAAGGTGGAGACCATGCTGAATCCAGTGAGACGTATTAGTGCGGCATTGTCGTCCCTGCCACTTCTCGCTGTCGGCCTCACGGTGATGGGAGCGGGGGTCATTGCTGGACCAACCTCGCAGGCTTCGGCCGACGTCGGCTGCACGTCTTCGGGTACGACCACTATCACGGTCACTTGCCCGGTTGGTCTTGGTGACACCTGGACGGTCCCTACCGGCGTCGTTGCCGCCACTTTCAATGTGGACGGTGCCCAGGGAGGCTCCTCGTTCAACGGTGATTCGGGCGGATCACCTGGACAGGGTGGAGAACTGATGGCCACCTTGCTGGTCACCGCGGGTCAAACGTATGACATCGAAGTGGGAGCGCTTGGCGGCGATGCCGGCGGTACAAGTTCCGGCGAATTTGCCAGCTTTGCCGGCGCTGGTGGCGCACCAGGAGGCGCTTCGGGCGGCCTATCCGCGAATACCGCTGGTGGTGGTGGCGGCGGTGCCTCCATTGTTTCCCTCGCCGACAATCCGTCTAACTATCTCTTGATCGCCGGAGGCGGAGGCGGAGAAGGGTCCTCCATTCAGGCCGCCGAGCGGGGTGGGTTTGGAGGAGGCACCGAAGGAGGCGACGGAGGTTCAGGGGCTCCTGGCGGTACACAGGCAGCAAGCTCGGGCAGCGGTACGCAGATCAATGGAAGTACACCAGATGGCCCTGGCGGTGGCGGTGGCGGTGGTTACTGGGGTGGTGCCGGAGCGGTTGAAAATGACCCCGACGCCGAGAGTGCTGCGGATGGGGCCGGAGGCGGTTCAGGCTTCGCTCCATCGGCCAGCGACTTCTTGTCCACAACGAAGTCGGGCAACGGGTTGGTGACCATCACGTACAACATTTCGACATCCTGTGGCGCTCCAACTGGAACCAGCCCCGGACCGTTTACCGTTGTCTGTCCCGTGGGCATTGCTGACGCTTGGACGGTTCCAGCGGCCGTCACCAGCGCCACGTTCAGTGTGGACGGGGCCGAAGGAGGCACGGCGGTGCTGCAAGGTGACCCGGGGGGTGCACCTGGAGAGGGTGGAGAGTTGGTTGCCACCTTGCCGGTCAGTGCTGGGCAGATCTATAGCGTCGCCGTTGGAGCGTCTGGTGGAGATGCCAGCGGCACAGAAGGTTTTGCTGTTGCAGGCGTTGGGGGCGCACCAGGTGGCGCTGCGGGCGGCAATGATCCCAACGGCTTTGCTTCCGGTGGCGGGGGTGGCGCCTCCCTGGTCTCCCTTGCTGTCGATCCGTCCAACTACCTCTTGATTGCTGGAGGTGGGGGTGGAGAGGGAGCCGCCAACCCACCCGTGTCGCTCGAGATAGGCGGTAATGGCGGCGGCGCCGTCGGAGGCAGCGGGAGCAACGGCACCGCAGCTGGAGGCACGCAGGCAGCCGGTTCGGGCAGCGGCATGCAAATCAATGGAAGTTCAGCATCGGCGAACTTCGGCGGTGGCGGTGGCGGTGGTTACTGGGGTGGAGCAGGTGCTCCCGGCGGTGGCGGCGGCGGTGGTGGTTCAGGGTTCGCTCCATCGGTGAGCGACTTCCTTTCCGCCACCAATGCTGGCGACGGCTCGGTAACGATCGTCTATTCGCTCCAAGTTGCCCCCATGTTCACGTCGCTCGACGCGACAACCTTTACGACGGGCACGCCGGGCACATTCCAAGTCACCACCAGTGGCATCCCAAACCCGACGCTGATCAACGATGCTTCGGCTAAGTCTTGTTCGCTTTCAATATTGCCCACCGGTCTCACCTTCAT
This sequence comes from uncultured Acidimicrobiaceae bacterium, assembly GCA_963730785.1. Classification (GTDB taxonomy): domain Bacteria; phylum Actinomycetota; class Acidimicrobiia; order Acidimicrobiales; family RAAP-2; genus Bog-473. Next base: position 209,607 of record CAVSTF010000015.1, on the reverse strand, counting down.
CGACAACGGGGACGGGACCGGTACCATCGAAAGCACCACGTTGACGCCCTCGGGCACCTATACCTTGTGCTTGACGGCGTCGAATTGCGTCAGTCCCGCCGCCACCCAGACCTTCACATTGACCGTGAGCGCTTCGCCTTCCATCACGTCGAATGACTCAGATACATTTATCGCTGGCACGGCCGGATCATTCCCCGTCACAACCACGGGCCTTCCAGTCCCTTCAATCTCGGATGCCTCATTCTCCGGTTGCACGCCGACGAGCCCATTGCCCCCCGGTCTGACCTTCACCGACAACGGCGATGGGACCGGCACTATCGCCACCTCCGACGGCGACACCACCGGGCAACTACACCTTGTGCCTGACCGCCTCGAATGGCGTGACGCCCTAGCGCCACTCAGACCTTCACCTTGACCATTGACGGTCCGCCGTCGTTCACTTCAGCCAACTCGGCCACATTCCTTTCCGGCAAGGCCGGCATCCTTCACCATCACGACCACTGGGTTGCCAACCGTCACTTCCATCACTGGATGCCGATGCTTCAACGGCTGCACGCCATCGGCCGCACCGCATGACGTGACTTTCGTCGACAACGGCAACGGCACAGCCACGCATCACGAGCACCACGGCCACGCCACCGGGAAGTTACCGGTTCTGTTTGACCGCCTCGAACGGGATCAGTCCTGATGCCACCCAGATCTTCACCCTGACTGTCGGCACCACAGCAGTGGCACTTCAGGTTCAGGTAGTGCTGGCGGCACTGGACACTGGAACTGGCACTGGCACTGGCACCATCGCCACGCCACCTCCCAGCTCGACACCCGGTGGCTATGACCTGGTCGGCTCCGACGGTGGGGTCTTCGTCTTTCCCAGAAGACGGGCCCGGCTTCTTCGGCTCTTTGCCTGGCCAAGGTATTCACACCAACGACATTGTCGGGCATGGTGCCGACCGCTGACGATGGCGGCTACTGGCTCATCGGCAAAGACGGTGGAGTCTTCGCCTTCGGTGACGCGCCCTACTTGGGTTCAGTGCCCAGCCGGGGCTATCACGTCGACAACATTGTCGGGTCTGGTGGCTGACCCAGCGACTGGCGGCTACTGGGTCATCGGCGCCGACGGCAGTGTCTATGACTTCAATGCCGCTCAGGTCGGTGGACTGCCGCTCTTGGGTACGCACGTGAGCAACATCGTGGGTGCGGCATCGACGCCCGACGGGGGTGACCTTTACTTGGTCAGTGCCACCGGCAAGGTCTACGTCCTGCTCGGTGACGGCCACTTCCAAGGTGATGTCTCGACGCCTTCATCTCAATGCACCCATCGTCAGCATCACGGTCGACCCGTCGACCGGCGGCTACTGGCTCTTGGCCAAAGACGGCGGCGTCTTCACCTTCAATGCCCCCTTCTTCGGATCGACCGGCGGCATGAGACTGAACCAGCCAGTGGTCGGTCTCGTGCCGAGTGCCAATGGACTGGGCTATCTGCTCTTTGCCGCCGACGGTGGCATCTTCAACTTCGGCAACAGCGTCTACAAGGGCTCACTGCCCGGCATCGACGTCAAGGTTGACGACATCGTGGGGGCAGTAGCCACGAGTTGATTGCTCCCAGTGAGGAGAGTGTTGGTGACGGTGAGTCGGCTTGTAAGCGGGATTCTGTCCAGCCCTTGCGGGCATGGGTGGCCATCCATCTAAGCGGTCTACCTGGGGAATCCTCTCTCTCAAGAGGACGGACGAGCCGCCCTTTTCCCACGCTTGACCTTGCTCCGGGTGGGGTTTACCGAGCCATCTCGGTCGCCCGAGATGCTGGTGCGCTCTTACCGCACCGTTTCACCCTTACCTGTGCGGTCCCGGAGGGCCGCCATCGGCGGTTTACTTTCTGTGGCACTTTCCTGCGAGTCACCCCGACTGGCTGTTAGCCAGCACCCTGCCCTTCGGAGTCCCGACTTTCCTCAACACGGTCCCGCAGAGCGACCCGTGCTGCGGCCACCAGGCCGACTCACCGTCGTCATCAGTCTGCCACCTGAGTGGTAGGGCGGGGTACGTACACCTCCTCGGTAGGGTGTCCTCCATGCCCAGCAGTGCCCATCAGCTCTTCGACCCTGACGTGCCCCTTCAGGCGGACGAGCCGGAAATCGTGGCCCCGGATTCGCACAGTCGACGCCCTCTCCATTGGCGACCTCTATGACCAGGTGGAGGACGCACTAGGGCGGGCCTTTCCCCGGACCCGGCAGCTCTGGGTACGGGGCGAGATCCACAGCTTCTCGGATCAGACCGGTCGATCGGGGCATTGCTACCTGGACCTGGTGGACCCTGACGACAGCGGTGGCCCGGGTGGTCGAGGCCGCATGGCCCCTGCACTCAAGGTGAAGTGCTGGAAGGGCACCTGGGGCCCGATGAGCCGCTCCTTGGGCAAGGAAGGGATCGCGCTGGCCGAAGGCATGGTGGTCATTCTTCGGGGCACGCTCGATCTCTATCGACCCAAGGGTGAGATCGGGTTCATCATGTCCGAACTCGATGTGACGGCCTTGCTGGGTCGCCTGGCCGAGCAACGGGCGGCGCTGTTACGCAAGCTCGAGGGTGAAGGTCTGTTGCGTCGAAATGCGGGTGTGGCGCTGCCTGAAGTTGCGCTGCGGATCGGCTTGGTCGCCAGCCCGGGCACGGAGGGTTACCGGGACTTTCTGGGTCAGTTGACGGGATCGCCTTTTGGATTCGATGTGCGGGTGGTGCCGGTCAGCGTGCAGGGTGGTGATGCGCCGACGGCGGTGGCTCGAGCTATCGCAGCGCAGTGCCGAACCGATTGCGACGTTGTCGTGGTGGTCCGTGGTGGCGGATCGAAGGCGGACCTGGCTGCGTTCGATGCTGAAGTGGTGGCCCGGGCGATTGCCACGGCGACGAAGCCGGTGTGGACCGGCATCGGGCATACGGGTGATGAATCGGTGGCAGACATCGTGGCCAATCGAGCCTTCATTACGCCCACTGAGTGCGGTCACGAGTTAGTGCTGCGCGTGGGGCATTGGTGGGCCGAAAACGTCGGCGAGGTGGCGGCCCGGTTGGGCCGGACGGTGCCTGCCCTGTTGTCCGACGCTCAGCAGCGCGATGCCAGGGCTCGAGGTCGTCTGACCCAGGCCGCTCGAAGCCAGCTGCGGATCCATCGTGAACGGCTGGTCGTGCGGGCCGGCGCAGCGTCCCGGCTGGCTCCCCTGAGTCTGCAGATTCGTCAGACTGGATTGCGCACCCATTCGGCTCGATTGGGCCCGCTGGGACTGGGCCATCTTGCCCGGGAGGGGGAACGGGTGCGATCGTGGCGGCGCTTGCTGACCGCCTATGACGTCGAACGCCAACTTGAGCGGGGTTACAGCCTTACGCTCGATGCGCAGGGTCACTTGGTGCGCAGTGTGTCGGAGTTGGCGGTGGGGAGCGAAATTGTCACACGATTGGCCGATGGGACCGCACGTTCTCGTATAGAGGGAACTGAGAGTCGTAACACTGAGATCGTTGAAAAGGATGAGGTGACGCAGTAATGGCCACGGCGAATGAGGCAGCTCCGGTTCCGGTGGAATCGTTGAGCTACACGGAGGCGAGTCGGGAACTCGACTCGATTGTCGAGTTCTTTGAGCAGCGAGAAGTGGACGTCGACATCCTGGTGTCACGGCTGGAGCGGGCCACCGCACTCATTGACGAGTTGGACCGGAGATTGCGCCACACCCGTACTCAGGTCGAGGAATTGGTGCCGAGGCTTGATGCGTTGGCCGAGCGAGATAGAGCTTGAAGGAGACGAAGATGAGTGACGTGGCGGCGGACGACCGCCTGTATTTCAAGCAGTTGTTGTCGGGTCGTGACTTTGCCAAGGGCGATCAAATGGCCCGCCAGATGGTGAACTTCGTGTACTTGATCGGCGACCGGGTCACGGGAGAGGCCGTCGTGATCGATCCGGCCTACGCCGTGCAGGATCTGCTCGACATTTTGGAGGCCGACGGCATGACGTTGACCGGCGCATTGGGGACGCACTACCACCCTGATCACGTTGGTGGGCAGATGGCCGGGTTTGCCCTGGAAGGCATCAGCGCGCTGTTGGAAAAAGTACAAGTGCCGATCCATGTCCAGAAGGATGAACTGCCCTGGGTCGAGCGGACCACGGGGGTTGGTGGCAACCACCTGGTTGGTCATGACAGCAGTGACATCGTGCGAGTGGGCGAGGTTGCGATCGAGTTGATCCACACGCCGGGCCACACACCGGGCAGTCAGTGCTTCTTGGTCGATGGTCGGCTGGTGGCGGGGGACACCCTCTTCCTCGACGGCTGTGGTCGCACCGATCTTCCGGGGGCCGACCCGGCTGCCATGTACGACTCCATCAACCACAAGCTGGCGCGGGTGCCCGACGACGCCGTGTTGTATCCCGGACATCTCTACTCGGCCGAGCCGTCACAACTGATGGGCGAGACCCGGAAGTGGAACTACGTGTTTCGGGCCCGTTCGCTCGATGAGTGGATGGCGGCGTTCGGCTGATGGATTCCTCAGCTTTGGCGCCGGCCGATGCCGTCGTAGTGGTTGGCGCGTCGCTGGCCGGCTGGCGAGCGGTTGAGACACTGCGCACTGAAGGTTTCGAGGGTCAGATCACGCTGGTGGGCGACGAACCGCATCTGCCCTACGACCGACCGCCACTCTCGAAGCAGATCTTGTCGGGGAAGTGGCCAGCCGAGAAGGCCGTCTTGGCCGATCGACGGCGGACCAGCGAACTGCGAGTGCATGAACAACTTGGTCACGCCGCCGTGCGCCTCGATGTGGCAACCGGCGACATCGAACTTTCCGACGGACAGGTGTTGCCGTCGAATGCCGTCGTGCTGGCCACGGGTGCCACCCCTCGGCACTTGCCGGGCACTGAAGAACTGTCGCAGCGGGACGGCGTGTTTACTCTCCGCACGCTTGACGACTCATTGGCCCTGCGGGCTGCGGTCACGGCGGTGGAGGGCTGTCGAGTCATTGTCATTGGCGCCGGCTTTATCGGGGCCGAGGTGGCCTCGACCTGTGCCGGACTGGGTTGCCAAGTGACGGTGCTCGAAGCGATGGAGATTCCGCTGGCCAACATTCTCGGGCCCGAGATTGGTGCGCATTGCGCGTCGCTGCACGGCGCGCATGGCGTGGATCTGCGGACCGGGGTTGGTGTGGCCGGTGTGCGGCGCGGGGCCGGCTCGAGTGGGCTGGTGGTCGAGTTGGCCAGCGGCGAAGTGTTGGAAGCCGAAGTGGTGGTGGTCGGGATCGGCGTCATTCCGAATACAGGCTGGCTCGAAGGTTCTGGCTTGACCATTGAGAACGGCGTGGTGTGTGACGACCGCTTGTTCGCGGCGGATGGGGTGGTGGCCGCCGGGGATATTGCCCGATGGCATTGGCATCACGACGGGCAGGACGAACTGATTCGCATTGAGCACTGGCAGGTGGCGGCCGAGGCCGGCGTGGCGGCGGCTCGGAGTCTGCTGGCCGGTCGTGAAGCGGCGGTTCGGTTCACCCCGGTGCCCTACTTCTGGTCGGATCAGTTCGACATCCGATTCCAGGTGCTGGGCAATCCTGGTGGGCAGGACGAAGTGAAGATCGTGGATGGTTCCTTCGAAGCGGGCAAGCTGGTCGCCCTGTTCGGTCGAGCCGGGCGCTTGCGGGCCGTCATGGCCATTGGCATGCCACGTCAGTTGATGGGCTACCGCCCGTTGATTGAAGCGGGTTCCAGTTGGGATGACGCGCTGGCGCACGGCGCCGGTTGACGGCGCTCTGGTCTAGGTCGCCGACTAGAAGGAAATGCCCGAAAGTTCGGGGATTGTCTTTTCGGCCTTGGACCGGGCCGACAGCCACCGCTCACGTGTGTGCGCACGAGTGGCATCGTCGTTGCTGGGTTCGACGATCTCTCGGGGAGTAAAGGTCTCGGCCAGTTCATCGGTCGACGAGTAGTTGCCGATGGCCAATCCGGCCAGAAGGCCGGCGCCGAGCGTGGTGGCTTCGAGCACCGGTGAGATCTCGACCGGGCGCCCAATGGCATCGGCCAGCGCGGTGACGAAGACCTTGTTGTCCGACATGCCGCCGTCAATGCGCAATGTGTCGATGGGATGCCCGCTGTCGGCCTCGGCCGCTTCGACCAGGTCGGCGCCCGCGGTGGGCCACGCCTTCGAGCACGGCTCGGACAATCTCGGGTCGCCCCGATCCGCGGGTCAGTCCAACCAGGGTGCCCCGGGCGCCAAAGTCCCAGACGGGAGTGCCCAGACCGAGCAGGGCGGGCACGAACCAGACGTCGCCCGTGGTCTCGCATTGTGCCGCCACGGCATCTGATTCATCGGACGACGAGAGGATGCCGAGGTCGTCGCGCAGCCACTCGACACAGGTGCCGGCCGAGAGCATCACGGCCTCAACACCCCACGTGGCTTCACCATTGACCCGGTAGGCCACGATCGGAAAGGTCCCGGCATTGCCCTGGCCGGCATGAGTGGGCGGACGGCCGGGTCCGGTGCACTGGTCGAGCATGCCGCCGGTCCCGAAGGTGGCCTTGGCCAAGCCGGGTCGGGTGCAACCTTGGCCGACCAGAGAGGCCTGTTGGTCGCCGGCGATGCCGCTGATGGTGGGCGCGCCGTCGAGCGCCGAGCACGGACCGATGGCGCCGGACGAGTCCACGATGCGTGGCAGCATGGCCAACGGAATGCGCAGCCGTTCCAGTAGCGCTTCGTCCCAGGTGATGGTGGCGGCGTCAACCAGGGCAGTGACCGCCGCATTGCTGGCATCGGTGATGTGCAGCGCGTCGCTCCCGGCTTCGGCTCCGCCGGACAGCGTCCAGGCCACCCAGGTGTCGACGGTACCAAAGCAGAGTTCGCCGGCTTCGGCCCGCTTGCGTTCGGGGTCGACCGCATCGAGGATCGACATCAACTTGGTAGCCGATGCGTTGGGGGCCAACCGGATGCCTTCAGCCTGCAGCACGAGACAGTCGCCGACCGTGCGTAGGTCTTGCCAACCGATGCCGGGCGCGACGGGTCGACCGGTGGCTCGCTCCCAGACAATGGTCGACGCCCGTTGGTTGGCAATGCCGACGGCCGCCACCGGGCCGCCATCAGCCAGGGCGACCTTGGCCATGCGCAAGGCTGCGGTCGCCAGCAAAGTGGCGTCGAACTCGACGATGCCGGGGGCCGGTGAATCAGGGAGGACGGGCGCATAGTGCGCGTTGGTGACCGAGGCGTCGGGCCGAACGATGGCGGCTCGGACGCCGGACGTGCCGACATCGACCACCAGCACACTGTCGCCGGATGGGCTCATTGCCAGGGAGAGGGACCGAACGGCGACGGGAGGCCGAACTTGCCCGGGTTGAGGATGCCGGCGGGATCGAATGTCTTTTTCAGGCCGGTGAGGACGTCGAATCCGGTGCCGAGCGCTTCGGGGAGGAAGCGTGAACGGTTCAGGCCGATGCCGTGATGGTGGCTGATGGCCGCACCGTGGGCCATGGTGGCGTTGGTCACGGTGTCCCAGGCGTGGCGGTAGTACTGCTCGCGCCATTCGGCATCGCCCTCGGGGCCACGACCGGCGAAGGTGAAGTAGAGGCAGGCGCCGTCGGTATAGGCATGTGACTGATGCGCTGAGGCGGCCAGCGTGCCCTCGATGGCTTTGAGACTGCCGACGATTTCGTCGAACAGGCCGGGCAGGGCCGCCCACGATCCGGAAATCTCCGCCGTGTCCACCACCACGCCGGCCCGCCACAGCGGCGCCAGGGCGGACACGTCATTGCGGTGGCCGAGCCAGCGTTCGACCAAGGCGACATCGAGTGGGTGGGCCTCGGCGGCGCTGGTGCACTCATCGTCGATGACGGCCATGGTGCCGGCGAGGAGGGCGGGATCGGTCTCATCGAGCACGATCAGCACATTGGTGTCGGGCTGGTCGAAGTTACGGCCGGATTCAGTCTGGTCGTAGAGCCGGAGGACGGCCGGGGTCGCCCCTCGGCGCAGAATTTTGCGGCAGGCATCGAGGCCGGCGGCAAAGGAGTCGAACCCGAAGGCACGACGTTCCTGGGCCGGTGGCAGCGGATGGATGCGGAACTTGGCTTCGGTGATGACGCCGAGCGTGCCCTCACTGCCGACGAAGAGTTGGGTGAGGTTCGGGCCGGTGGCGGCGCGGGGGCCGTGGCCCTCGGTGTGCACGATGCGCCCGTCGGCCAGCACCACTTCGAGACCGAGCACCATGTCTTCAATTTTTCCGTAGCGGGTCGAGTACTGGCCGGCGCCGCGGCAGGCCAGCCAGCCGCCGACGGTGGAGAGGTCCATGGACTGGGGCCAGTGGCCGAGGGTGTAGCCCGGTCCGACGTTGCCGAGGGCATCTTCGAGGTCGGGTCCGAACATGCCGGCTCGCACGTCGACGGTCAGTGAGACTTCATCCACCGAGACCAGCCCATCGAGGCCGGTGAGATCGAGGGCCACGCCGCCAAAGACCGGAATGGAGCCGCCGCAGACACCGCTGCGGCCGGCGATCGGCGTGACGGGCACGATGGCGTCATGGCAGGCCGCCAGCACGGCCGACACCTGCTCAGTCGAAGTGGGGGTGACCACCACGGCCGGTCGCTGCGGGACGGTGCCTTCAGCCGCCCACCCGATGGCCAACGGCCACCAGTCTCGGGCCGCATCGACGCGAGCGGCGTCATCGGAGGTGACGTGCGCTCCGGTGGCGATCAAGCTCTCAAGGAGCTGACTGCTGATGTCCACCACATGACCGGATAGTCGGTCGGTGACGACGGACGGATCGGCATCGACCGGGGTGACGGGCGTGGGCACGGTCATGGCAGTTCCAATCCGGCGGTCAGGAGTTCCTTCTCGCAGTGCTCGATAAAGCGTGTGGCTTGCTCGACTGTTTCTTCCTCACTCCAATTGAGTTCGGGAGCGATGAGGCGCGCCGCCGCGTGGGCGGCGGCCATGGTGGGTTGGGCCCGCTGGATCATGGAGCGGGTGCGCCGGGCCAAGACATCACTCAGTGTCTGGGCCATCTCCTCGCGGACGGCGTAGAGCAGCTCGGCCCCGATATAGGGGAGGCCCTCGATTACCGGCTGCAGGAGTTCGGGCCGACCGTCGGCCAAGGACAGGACAGCCTTGGCGTCGGTGCCGTAGCGACCGGTCAGGTGCGAGTTGGGCTGCGCCATGGCGACGGGATCGCGAGTGGCCACGGTGTAGCCGTGCAGGCGCAGTTTCTTGGTGACGCAGCGGCGGCTCTTGGGTGATTCGCCCAACTGCTTGGTCACCGCGTCGACGGTGTCCTCGGCCATCTTGCGGTAGGTGGTCAACTTGCCGCCGGTCACCGAGACCACGCCGTGCTCCGACGTCCGCACCGTGTGGCGGCGGGACAGGTCAGAGGTGCGCTCGGAGACATGACCACCGTCATCAGGTGGCGCCAGCAACGGTCGCAGGCCGGCCCAAACGCCGGTCACGTCGGCCCGGGTCAGCTTGGAGGTGGTCACGTTGTTGGCCGCGTCCAACAGGTAGTCAACGTCCTCGGGAGTGCAGGCCGGATCGACCAACGGTCCCTGGTAGTCGGTATCGGTCGTGCCCAGGTAGACGAGGTCGGTCTCCGGCCACGAGACGACGAAGATGGATCGGCGGTCCTTGGGAACGGGGATCACGGCCGCGATGTCGCAGGGCAGCCGATCGGCCGGCACGGTGACGTGCACGCCCTTGGCCGGGCGGATGGAGTGGGGGTGCGTGCCTTCGTCGAACTCCCGGATGTCGTCGGCCCACACGCCGGTGGCGTTGACCACGACCCGAGCTCGCACGGAGAACGCTTCGGCCTGGTCGTCGAGCGCGGACCGAACCACCGCTCCATTGGTGTGGCCCTGATCGTCGGTGGTCAGGCGGACCACGGAGGTGTAGTTGGCGACGACGGCATCGTGTTCCAGGGCGGCGGTGCGGGCCAGCGTCAAGGTGAGGCGAGCGTCGTCCGCCCGGGCATCGAAGTAGAGGAAACCGGCCACCAGATGCTCGGTGTTCAGCGTCGGGAGATGGCGCAGGGCTTCTTCCTTGCCGACCCGTCGGTGTTTGGAGCCGATGCGAAGGCCACCGGTGATGTCGTAGAGCCACAGGGCGGTCGAGTACGACCGAGCCACCGTCTTGGAGACCACACCATCGCGACCGAAGAGCGGGATCAGGAAGGGGAGGGGGGCGACCAGGTGGGGCGCGTTGTCCAGCAGGTGTTGCCGCTCGGCCAGATTCTCGTAGACGAGCCGGAACTCACGCTGCTGCAGATACCGCAGACCGCCATGGATCATCTTCGAGGACTTGGACGAAGTGCCCGAGGCGAAGTCGTTCATCTCGACCAGGGCCGTCTTCAACCCCCGGCTGGCGGCATCGAGCGCCACGCCGGCACCGGTGATGCCACCCCCTATGACGAGGACGTCGAATTGCTCCTCAGCCAGGCGGCGCAGGGAGTCCTGGCGTTGAAACCGGTGCATCATGCCAGCCTGCCACACGGCGGCGAGGGGTCATCTTGACCCTGGTGGCGGACCGACCTATTCGAAAATGCGGGTCAGGATACGCGAGCGGCGGAGTCGTGCTTCGTGCGAGATCGGAGCCGCCGGAGCGATTTCCTCCGGGACGGTCGCCGCCTGTTGCAACAGGTCGGCGATACCGGAATAGAGGATCTCGATGGTGAAGTCATCGAGCGTGATCTCAGCCTGCTGGGCCCCGCCGTCGTCGAATCGGGTGATCCGGATCATCAGAGTTCCACCGAGCGCATTCTCGACTCGTCTCCGAGGCGCTCAATGGCCACGGCTTGGCCGTCCTTGAAAATCCATCCGACTTCCCGCCAGGGCTTCAGTTCCTGCACGGCCGACTCATCTTCAGGCTCACCCTTGAGGATCTTGTGGAGCCGGTCAGTGACCATGGCAACCAGCATGCCCGCTGGGTGTGGCTGCAGTGGTGTCATTCAGTTGCTTTTCGGGTGCCGGTGCGACGTTTCTTTCGTCGCTGACGGGCCTCTCGGTGACAACATGGCGCGATGGCACTTGCGCTTCGGCCCTTTACGTCAACGAATCGTCAACTACGCCAGGAGGATCTGAATGGCTGAGACGTGTGTGTGCTGTTCGACCTCGGTCGACTGGTGGGTGCGCCTCCGATCGCATCCCGACCTGCCGATCTGCCATGACTGCCTGGGTGGGTTGAACGGTCAGCGGGAGGGTCAACTCGAACTCATCAGTGACACCTGGCTGGTGCGGGGCTTTGAGCCGATCTTCCAGGTGGCCGACGTGGCCCGATCGGCGGCCTGGTTCGAGCGGGCCGGCTTCGAAGTGTCACTGCATGACGACTCCTATGGGTTCGCACATCGCGAGCCGCACCTCACCATCCACTTGGCCCAGCCGGAAGGCGATGACGTGGCCGGGCAAGGTGCGCTGTACCTCCATTGCCAGGACGCCAACCGGGTGGCCGAGGAGTGGCGAGCCGCGGGGATCGACGTCGAAGGTCCGAAGGATGAGGACTATGGCAAGCGGGAGGGCTCGGTCAGGGACCCCGACGGCAACCTGATCCGGTTTGGGAGCACCATCCGCTAATTAACAACGATTGTCAAAATGGGTGAGTCCCGCTAGGGTGCGTTTCCGATGCAATCTCCTGAGGCGCTGACCGATCTCTTCCGGGCTCACGGGCGCAACATCACGGCGCAACGCCAGTGCATCTTTCGGGCCCTCGATGGCGATGTGACGCATCCATCGGCCGAGAAGGTGTTCGAGCGGGTGCGGGCGGAAATGCCCAATGTCTCGCTCAAGACCGTGTACCAAACCCTGAATGATCTGGCCGAACTGGGGGAGATCACGGCCCTGGACTTGGGTACCGGTTCCGCCCGCTTCGACCCCAACACCGAGGAATCACACCACCACCTGGTCTGCCGGTCCTGCGGCAAGGTGCGCGACGTGAAGGCCGATATCCCCGGCCTTGAGGTGCCGGCGGGGGCCAGCCAGGGATTCGAGATCTCCAGCGCCGACATCATCTTTCGGGGCTTGTGCGACGAGTGTCGACCAATCAATCACTAGGAAAGGTACGAACCAACATGCCAGCACTGAAGGGGTCACAGACCGAGGCCAACCTGAAGGAAGCATTCGCCGGCGAGAGCCAAGCCAACCGTCGTTACCTGTACTTCGCGCAGAAGGCCGACGTCGAGGGTTACCCGGATGTGGCGGCCCTGTTCCGCTCGGTCGCCGAAGGTGAGACCGGGCACGCATTTGGACACTTCGACTTCCTGGCCAAGGAAGTGGGCGACCCGGTGACCGGCGTCCCCGTCGGCGCCACCGAGGACAACCTCAAGTCGGCCATTGAGGGTGAAACCTACGAGTACACCGAGATGTACCCGGGCTTCGCCAAGACGGCTCGTGACGAGGGCTTCGAAGAGATCGGTGAATGGCTCGAGACGCTGGCCAAGGCCGAGAAGTCGCACGCCGGTCGATTCACCCAGGGGCTCGAGACCCTCTAAGGAGCGGCGCGTCCACATGACCGCCACCTACGACCCCACCGATCCGCAGTACTTCGACCCCGCAGACCTGCGGGGGGAGTTGGACCGCGTCTTCGACCTGTGCCACGGCTGCCGGCTCTGCTTCAACTTGTGCCCGTCGTTCCCCACCATGTTCGGGTTCATCGATGCCCACGAGGGCGACGTGCACCAGATGAGCGACGCCGAGCAGGGCCAGGTGGTCGACGAGTGCTACCAGTGCAAGCTCTGCTACGTGAAGTGTCCCTACGTGCCACCGCACGAGTGGAAGCTTGATTTCCCGCGCTTGATGAGCCGCGTCCACGCGGTGCGCAAGCAGCAGGGGGCACCGATTCGGGAACGATTGACGGATCAGTTCTTGGGTCGTACCGATGCGCTGGGGAGTATCTCGGTGGCCGCCGCTCCGGTGGTGAACTGGGCCACCGGGACGCCCGGCTCGCTGCCGCGTCGGGTGATGGAGAAGACGGTGGGCCTGGCCTCGGAACGGCTGCTACCGCCCTACGCCAAGCAACGCTTCACCACCTGGTTCAAGAAGCGGAGGAGGCCGGCCGCCGGATCAAAGGAAGGGGGAGCCGTCTCGGTCTTTCCCACCTGCTTCGTGGAGTACATGGATCCGGACGTCGGCAAGGACCTGGTCCGGGTCTACGAGCACAACGGGGTCGAATGCTCTGTCCCCGAGGGGACCAAGTGCTGTGGTGCGCCCTGGTTGCACACGGGCAACCTCGAGCAGTTCGGTCAGGCGGCGGCGCGCAATGTGAAGGCGCTGGCGGATGAGGTCCGGGCGGGACGCGACATTGTGGTGGCCCAACCGACCTGTGCCTACGTCATCAAGCGGGACTATCCCCTGTATGTGAAAAGCGCCGAGGCCGAGCTGGTGGCCGCCCACACCTACGACCCGGCCGAGTATCTAATGAAGCGCCAGAAAGACAGCGCGGACGAGTTCGCGTTGCGGGCCGAGTTCCCGGGGCGAGAGTCGGGCGCCGTGCCCGATGCCGTCACCTACCACTTGGCCTGCCATCTCCAGGCCCAGAACATCGGTTTCAAGAGCCGCGACTTGCTGAAGGTGGCCGGGGTGAAGTGCACCATCGTGCAGCGCTGTTCGGGCATCGATGGCACCTGGGGCTACCGGGCCGAGAACTATGAACTGGCCCGGAAGGTGGCGGCGCCGCTGGCCCGGGAGATTCTGGCCGCGGGCAACGAGGTCGTCTGCGGTGACTGCCACTTGGCCAACGGCGCCATCGAACAGGAGACCGGCACCAAGCCTTCGCATCCGCTGCAGTTGATGGCCCGGGCCTATGGCCTGTCGGAGGACGGATGAGCGGCTCGAGTGGGCTGACGCTGGCGGACGTGATGGACCTGCGGGAGTACGAGCGGGTGCGAGAGGCGTATCGAGCACAGGTGATCGCCATGAAGCGCCGCCGTCGAGTGGCGCTGGGGCCGATCATGACCCTGGTCTTCGAGTGTGAGGACACCGTGCGCTTCCAGATTCAGGAGATGGCCCGGGTCGAGAAGATCATCAGTGATGAGGCGCTCCAGGTCGAGTTGGACATCTACAACCGCCTCTTGCCCGAGCCGGGCGAGTTGTCGGCCACCCTGTTCATTGAGTTGACCTCGGACGGGGCCATGCGGGACTGGCTACCTCGCCTGGTGGGGATTGAGCGGGCGCTGGGGGTGGAGATCGGCGGTGGCGGCGTCGGTGGCGTGGTGGTGCCGAGCGTGCCTGAAGCCGATCACGAGGCGGCCCTGGTGCGTGACACCGTGACACCGGCGGTGCACTACCTGCGTTTTGGGTTCACGCCGGAGCAGGTGGCGGCCTTTGGGGCGGCCGGGGAGGGCGAAGTGGCCTTGGTGTCCACCCACCCGGAGTATTCAGAACGGTCCGTGCTGGCCCCAGAGGTACACCAAGAACTGCTGGGGGACCTTCTCGGCGCAACAAAACCTCTTCCAATCGGCTGACCAGGAGATTTCTTTGTGCAGGCCTTTACAGGCCGGCCAGGATTGAGCCATACTCTTCGCTCGCCGGAATTCGGTGCTCGCGCCACCAGGCCAGCCAGGTAGTGCTTCCGAAGAGGGCGAATTCTGCCCCTATCCGAACATTGCAAGGAAGTGTTTCCCATGAGTGCCACCACGTGGCGCAAGCAGGCCGCCTGTCGGGGTCTCGATGTTGAGGCTTTTTACCCCGTCTCGGAGGACGAGGCCGATGCGGCCGAAGCCAAGGCTATTTGCGCCGAATGCCCGGTCCGTCAGGCTTGCCTTGAGCACGCCCTGGCCCACCGCGAGCGTGAGGGAGTATGGGGCGGCACGACGGAGCGGGAGCGTCGCCGTATCGTCCGGCAAAGGCGTAAGTCGGCCTAAGGCTCACAGGGTGCAGGGAACCGGGTTCCACGGTTCCTGCTGCTTGTTCGTATAGACGTCGCCTGGCACGGTCGTGGTCGTCGTCGACTCCCCTGGGTAGGTCGTGGTGGTGGTGGTCGACGTGGTCGAGGTGGTCGTCGTCACGCTCAGGCTCGAGCCGACGATGAAGAGGGCCACTGTGTTCCCGCTCAGGCTGGGGTCACTCACGTAGGTGATGGGACCCTTGACTGACGCGCCCAGGGTGTGGGCGGCCTCCAGACCGGTCGGGCCGTACCAGATCTGCTCGGGCTTGCCGGTGGGAATCGGGGTGGGCGCATCGCCGACTTCGACCACGTTGTAGCCGTCATCGGTCAGCGCCGTGCCGGTCTCGTGGGCCAACCCACCGGCGGCGCCGGCGTTGAAGACCTGCACATCGACCAGGTTGTGGGCCACCGTGGGCACCTTGGCGGTCGGCGGCTTCGGCTTGGCCTTGGGCAGGCCGAGCTGGTTGAAGGCCTTGATCATGTTGTCGGCGTAGGGCTGCGCCGCCAGCAGGACGTCGGCGCCGCCGCCGGTGACGTAGCTCTTGGTGGGCAGCGTCTCGGTGATCAGGTGGGACGACTGCAGGCCCTTGAACTCGGTGGCCAGGTGGAAGAGATCGCCCTTACTCAATGTGTCGTCAATGGACAGATTGCCGACGGCGGCCGAAATGAACCCGTTAATGGCCAAGGGATTGTGCAGCGAGGTATTCACCTTGGCCAGGACGGCTCGGAAGAACGCATCTTGGCGTTGGATGCGGCTGAAGTCCGAGAGCCCGTCGTACTCCCAGTAGCCGTTCTTGTTCTTGTACTCGAGGTGCCGACTCCGGACCAGTTGCAGTCCGACGGTGCCGTTCACGACCTGGCAGCCCGGGGTAGTGATGTCGAGGCCCGTATAGGCATCTTTGACCTCGGTGGGGAAGTCCATGGTCACGCCCCCTAGGGCGTTGACCATGCCGTCGAATCCCTGGAAACCCACCGACATGTAGTGGTTGACCGAAATGTGAAGCACCTTCTCAATGGTCTCAATGAGTAGGTCGGGGCCGGAGTTGAAGGCCGCATTAATGCGGTTCATGCCTTCGACGTCGCCGCTGTTCTTTGGAATGTCGACCCAGAGATCTCGGGGGATGGAAAGGATGGTGACACTCTTGGTGGCAGGCACGAAACGGGCCACCATGGTGACGTCGCTGCGTTGACCGCCGGCATCGCTGGTGTTGCCGAAGGCTTTGACTTGGGTGGCATTGTTGACGAAGGCCCGAGAGTCCGAGCCCACCAACAGCATGTCGAACGGTTTGCCCGGTGCGGCCTGCTTGACCAGGTGTTTGGCATGGACCTTCTTGATCTGATCGAAGCGGTACCCGGCGTAGAAATACAGGCCGGCCCCTCCGGCGGCGGCCAGGATGATCAGAGCCAGGAAGGAGTACATCGTCCGGCGGAGCCATCGGCGTTTGTGCTTCTTGGCCTTCTTGCGATCCTGGCGGAGGCTGGCTTGATGCGCCGCCCGATCGGCGACGGCGGTCTCAGCGGCCGTCTTGGTGGCCGTTTCGCTGGCCGAGGGGTCCAGCTGGAGGCCGGTGACGTCGACGGGGATCGGCTCGTCGATCTTTTCCGTGTCGTCGACAGCGTCAGCGTCCGGAGCGGCGGGCTCGGCCTCCCTTTCGGGTAATTCAGGAATTGAGTCTGAGCCTGAGTCCGCCTCGTTGACCTCGGGTTCCGCGTCCGGCGGCTCATCGTCAGGTGCCAAGGCGCCAAAAATACCTTGCTGGACCGTCCAGTAACCTTCGCCGGTGGATTTTGAACTTTCGGATGAACTGGCAGCGTTGCGGGATTCGGTCCGTCGGCTCGCTCAGGACAAGGTCAAGCCTCGGGCTCGTGAAATCGACAAGACCGGCGAATACCCCCAGGATATTTTCGACGCCTTCCGTGACGCCGGCCTGCTCGGGCTGTGTATTCCGACCGAATACGGCGGGTCGGGGGCGGGGATCCTCGGGCTGGCCATCGCCATCGAAGAAGTAGCCAAGTACTCGAACTCGGCCGCCCTCATGCTGTTGCTGACCCGGCTGCCCACCGGACCGATCATGATCGCCGGCAGCGAAGCCCAGAAGCAGAAGTACCTGCCCGGCGTGGCCGAGGGGACGCTGCGCTGTGCCTTCGGGCTGTCCGAGCCCCAGGCCGGCAGCGACGTGAAGGGCATGCGGACCCGGGCCGTGCGCGACGTGGGGAGCAGCGACGAGGGCTGGGTGCTCAATGGCACCAAGTGCTGGATGTCCGGCGTGCGCGAGGCCGACTGGTACACCGTCTTCGCCAAGACGAGTGAGCCCACCAGCCGCTCGAACGACTCGATTACGGCGTTCATTGTTGAGCGCAAGTGGGATGGCGTCGACGTCGGTCGCACCGACCACAAAATGGGGGTCAAGGGCGTCGACACCGGCGAGCTGGTCCTGACCGACGTGCACGTGCCGGCCGAGAACGTCATCGGCGAGGTGGGTGGCTTCCAGTTGGCCATGTTGGGGTTGAACGCCATGCGCCCGATCGTGGCCGCCCGCGGGCTGGGCCTGGCCGAGGGTGCGCTCATGTACGCCACCGAATACGTCCAACAACGGGCCGCCTTCGGCAAGACCATCGCCGACTTCCAGGGCATCCAGTGGGAGATCGCCAAGTGTGCCGTCGAGATCGAGGCCGCTCGCCTGTTGACCTACCGCTCGGCCGTCATGGCCGACGCCGGCCAGTACACCAAGGAGTACGTCCCCTACCTGTCGATGGCCAAGTACCACGCCACCGAGATGGCGGTCCGGGCCTCCTCGCTGGCCGTGCAGCTCCTGGGCGCCGCCGGCTACATGGAGGACCACCCGACCGAGCAGTGGTACCGCGACGCCAAGCAACTGACCATCGTCGAGGGCACCTCGCAGGTGCAATTGGGGCTGATTTCGCGGGGGGTCCTGGACCGGGACCTGTGGTGGGACTGACCCTCGGCTGGCCGGAAGTGCTGAGCCGGCTCACCCGGCGCGAGTCGCTGACCACCGAGGAGGCCGAGGGCGTGCTGGGCATCGTCCTGGCCGGCGATGCCACCCCGGCCCAGATCGGCGCCTTCCTCACGCTGTTGCACGCCAAGGGCGAGACGGTGGAAGAAGTCACCGGGTTGGCCCAGGCCATGGTGGCGGCGTCGGTGCCGGTCCATCTGGGTCTGACCGACGTGGTGGTGGATCTGGTGGGCACGGGCGGTGATCGCCTGAGCAGTATCAATGTGACCACCCTGGCCTCGTTCATCGTGGCCGGCAGTGGGGTGCCTGTCTGCAAGCACGGCAACCGGGCGGCTTCGTCCGCGGTCGGCACGGCCGACGTGCTCGAGGCCCTCGGGGTGGCCGTCCAGGTCGGCCCTGATGGGGTGGCCGCCTGCGTGCGCGAAGCCGGCATCGGGTTCTGCTTCGCCCAGCGCTTTCATCCGGCCATGAAGTTCGTCGGTCCGGTCCGCAAGGAGATCGGGGTGCCGACCGTCTTCAACTTCCTCGGCCCGCTGACCAACCCGGCCCGCACCCGGTACCAACTGGTGGGCGTGAGCGACCCGGCCATGGCGTCCATCATGTTGCAGGTGCTGGGCGCTACCGGCAGCCGCCACGCCATGGTCATTCATGCCGATGACGGGCTGGACGAGCTCAGCGTGACCTCGCCCTCGACCGTGCATGAGTTGGTGGGCGACGGCACGGGTTCGTTCGAGGTGAGCGAATGGCGGGTGGATCCGGTTGCGTCTGGGGTTGGCCCCGGCCACCATGGCCGACCTGCGCGGGGGTGACGCCGCCTTCAACGCCGACGTGATCCGGTCCGTGCTGGGTGGTGAACAAGGGGCTCGGCGTGACATCGGTCTTCTCAATGCGGCGGCCGCCCTCATGGTGGCCGGACGAGTCGCCGATTTGGAGAGCGGTCTTGTCGTGGCGGCGGAGTCGATCGACAGCGGCCGAGCTACCGAGGCCCTCGAGTCGTTGGTGGCGACGTCGCAAGCCGCCTGGCTCCTGGAGCAGGACTAACCCTCCAGGCCTGGCGGGGCGCCAGCGTGTCGAGGTCGAGCGCGGGGGAATCGGCGGCGCAGAGAGCGATGACACAGCCGCCGAAGCCGCCACCGGTCATGCGGGCCCCGTAGACACCGGGCAGGCCGACCAAGTAGTCCACCAGCTGGTCGACGGCCGGTATTGAGGCCCTGTAGTCCTCGGCCATGCTGCGATGACCCTCGGTCATGACCGCCCCCACGCCGGCCAGGTTGCGCCGACCCAAGAGGCGTTCGACCTCTTTGACCCGGGCGCATTCGGTAATGACGAACCTGGCCCGGCGGCGCAGCACCGGCTCGTGGATCGCCGCCAGGTCGCCCAGGTCACACAGGCCGAGGGGCCGACCGATGTGGCTGGCGGCCGAATCGCACTCGACCCGCCGGGTGGCGTACTGCGAGGCCCCGAGTTCCCGGGCCACGCCGCAGTGGACGACCAGGAACGCGGCACCGTCGGGAATGGTGACCGGCCGGGTGTCCATGCTGGCGAAGTCGATGCGGGTGGCGCCGCCCAGCATGATGGCCAGCGGATCCAGCAGGCCGACGTTGGAGCCGGCCGTCGCCTCGGCGGCCTGACAGGTGATGGCCATCGTCATCGGGTCGGGATCCTTCGCTTCGGGGTCGAGCAGGGCCAGCAGGGTGGCCACGGAGAAGGCGGCGCTGCTGGACAGTCCGGCTCCCACCGGAACGGTGCTGGTCACGGTCAGTGTGCCGCCGGCCATTGGGTCGGCCAGGCGCACCAGGCCGGCCGCCAGTTCGGCGTGCCGGGGGACCGGGGCGGTGCCCCGCAGGGGAATCTCCCAGCGGCTCGGAAACTGATCGCTGCTCAGGCTGAGCAGGAAGCTGCCGGGCGTCGGGGTGAAGGTGGCGGTGGTGGCCAGGTCGATGGCCAAGGGGAGCGAGAGTCCCTGGTTGTAGTCGGTATGGTCGCCAATCAGGGTCACTCGCCCCGGGGCCGTCGCGGTCTGCACCACCCCAGCTTGACCCCTGTGGGCACTGCGGGTCACGATCCTGCGATGGGAACCTCTCGCAGTGGGCCACTGACCGGTATCAAAATCATCGAGCTGGCGGGTATCGGACCGTCGCCGTACACCTGCATGATGCTGGCCGACGCCGGCGCGCAGATCATCCGGCTCGAGCGGGCCGCCCCTGGCGCGTCGGCCATGTCGGCGGTGGCGGGGTCGGATCCGGAGGGGTCGGAGGGTAAGGCCTACTGGGACCTCTTGAACCGCAGTCGACCCTCGGTGGGGATCGATCTCAAGCACCCTGATGCCATCGAGTTGGTGCTCGGGTTGGTCGAGCAGGCCGACGGGTTGATCGAGGGATTTCGGCCCGGGGTGACCGAACGGCTGGGCCTCGGGCCCGACGCCTGTTTCGCCCGCAATAAGGCTCTGGTCTACGGGCGCATGACCGGCTTCGGACAGGACGGTCCGATGGCGCAGGCGGCTGGACACGACATCGGGTACATCTCCATCGGTGGCGCGCTGTGGTCCATCGGTCGTTCCGACTCGCCGCCGGTGCCGCCACTGAACCTGGTCGGTGACTTCGGGGGCGGCGGCATGCTGCTGGCCTTCGGCATGGCGTGCGCCCTACTGGAGGCGGCCCGTTCCGGCGAGGGTCAGGTCATTGATGCGGCCATGGTCGACGGCGCCGCCTCGCTCATGACGATGATGCACGCCTTCCACGAGTTCGGTATTTGGAACGAGGAGCGCGGTTCGAACATGCTCGACACCGCCGCGCCGTTCTACGAGGTCTACGAGACCGCCGATGGAAAGTACTTCGCGGTGGGCGGGATTGAGGCCAAGTTCTACGCCGAGTTGTTGGAGGGCCTCGGCTTGGCCGGTGACGCCACGTTGCCGCATCAGATGGACCGGGCCCAGTGGCCATCTATGAAGGCGCGCTTCGCTGAGATCTTCAAGACGAAGACGCGAGACGAGTGGTCTGAGATCTTTGACGGGACCGATGCTTGTGCGACGCCGGTCTTGTCGCCGTGGGAGGCGAACGAGCACCCGCACAACGTGGCCCGCTCCACTTTCGTCGAGGTGGCCGGTGTGGTGCAGCCGGCTCCGGCGCCCCGTTTTAGCCGCACACCGTCGGCTATCTCGCGGCCGCCGTCGGCCCCGGGGGCGGACACCGTTTCTGGGTTGCTGGAGTGGGGTGTGAGCGAGTCTGAGATTTCCAAGCTGCAAGAAGCTGGTGCGATCAGTTAGGTCGGAGTTTTTCGAGCGTGATCACCTACCGCAGCGTGCGGGCCGGGGAGGGACCGGCGGTGGCGTCCGTGTTCGGAGCGGCCCGGGCTGAGATGACCTATCTGCCCTCGTTGCATTCGCCGGCGGAGGACGTGGCGTTCTTCAGCGAGATCGTCGGCGACGTCGGCGGCGGGTCGGGTTGCTGGGTCATGGTGGCGGAGGGCTCGGGCGGTGATCTGGTCGGATTCTGCGTGGTGCGAGCCGGCTGGGTTGAGCATTTGTATGTGCGTCCGGGCTATCAAAGCCAGGGGATCGGCGGGAGGCTGCTGTCGGCGGCGATCGCCGAGCACGAGAGTGGCGAGCTCTTGCTCTGGGTGTTCGAGGAGAACATGGGCGCTGAGCGCTTCTACCGGCGGGCCGGTTTCTATGAGATTGAACGCACCGATGGGAGCGACAATGAGGAGCGGGCCCCCGATATTCGAATGCGCCGCCCGGGAAGAGAGTGACGATCCCGTCCTACACTCTCCCGATCCGACACGATCTGGCTTGCATCGACACCGGCACCATGCGGGGCCTGGAGATCGGACCGTTGCACGCCCCTCGCATCCGCAAGGACGAGGCGCAGGTGTTCTACGTCGATCACATGGATGCGGCAGGGCTCCGGCAAAAGTACTCGCCTGACCACAGCATGAAGGACCGGCTCCACGAAATTGTGGAGGTTGACTTCGTCATCGGGGAAGGCCAGGTGCTGCTCGATGTTGTCGCCGATGCAGCACCGTTCGATTTTGTTATGGCCTCGCATCTGATTGAGCACATACCCGATCCCGTGTCGTGGATGCGCGATATTGCGCAGCTCCTACGACCCGACGGGATTCTTTCGCTCATCGTCCCGGACAAGCGCTACACCTTCGACATTCACCGCCGAACCACGGACGTCAGCGAAATTGTCGATGCCTATCTGAGGGGCCTCCGTCGACCCAGTTTCAAGCAGGTGTACGACTTCATCTCGCATGAGATGGTCGGAAGGTTCGAACCCGATGCCATCTGGGCCGGGACGGCCGATCTGACCGATATGGTCCGCCCCGACGGTCTCAATCGCGACTTCGCGGCGATGGCGGTCTGCGAGGAGATGCAGCAGTCCGACGAATTCGTGGACGTGCACTGCAACGTATTTACGCCCGACTCATTTCTCGAGCTGTACGAAAAACTCGTCCGCCTTGATCTCGTCGACTTCGAGATTGCCCACTTTGTGCCGACCGAAGTCAACGACATGCAGTTTTGGGTCAGCCTGAGACGCTTGGATCCGTCACTCGACCGCGAGGCGAAGGTGGACCGTCAACTGGCATCGGTAGTCCCGTTGCTGCCAAAGACGCCGATCACCACTGTTCCGGCAGGCGCAATGGGCTTGACCATGGAAGTGAGCCCGACGGAACAAAGGTGGATCGAAACGAAACGCCGTGTAGTGGAGCGATTTCGGGGGCTGTTGCATCGAAGCCGGACCTGAACGAACTTCGGAACTTCGTCAACTGAGGAAATGTCACAGCCCTGTCTTACGGTATCCATGTGGCACCAAGCGCCGTAAGGGACCGACTTCAGCGGGCCGTTCATGAATTTAAAGAGGTGGTCAAGGGCATCGAGCCCGGATCGCTGTCGGGTGACGATGCCCAGGTACTCGTGGCGTTGCTTGGCGAAGGGGAGCGGGCCGCTGCCTCTGGGATCGCCCGGCTGGTGCCCGTGGTGGTTGAAACGGGGACGTTCGCCAAATCTGGTTTTGCCACGGCTCCCGACTGGCTTGCTTCCATATCGGGCACCTCGGCGGCGTCCGCCAAAGGCCGGCTGGTTGCGGCCGGCCGAGCGGCTGCCAATCCAGCGTTGTCGCATGCCCTTCGAGAGGGTGAACTTTCCGCTCCCCAGCTGAAGTTGATGACCGACGCTGCGGCAGTGTCGCAGACTTCCGTCGAAACCCTCTTGCCCATGGTGACCGAGGGTGCAAGCCACCAGGATCTTTCCGATACGGCAGCCCAGCTCAGGTCCGCCGCCCGCTGCCGTGAATCAGCGCGTGCCCGGCGTGAGCGAGTGCATCAATTGCGGCATTTTCGCTGGCATCGGGATGCGAACGGGGGAATTCGGGCCGAGATCTTCTGCGACGAGGTGGCGTGGTCGAAGATCGCTCCCGGGCTGGAGTCACGCACCAAGGATCGCTGGAAGGCGGCTGGCGCCAACAGCACTGATTCGTTCGAGGCGCATCGACTCGACGCCTTTCTTGAGATGGTGGCCGGGTCCGCCGGGGCCGGCATTGCTCGGCCCCATGTTCTGGTGCTGGTCGATGCGGCTGCTCTCCATCGGGGCAGCGTCGACGGTGACGAAACCTGCGAGATCGATGGCATCGGACCGGTGTCGGTCGATGCGGCGATCGAACTCCTTGGTGAAGGTTCGGTCCAATTCCTGGTGCGAAATGGGACCGATGTCCGATCCATCAGCACCACGAGCCGTCATTTGCCCCAGCAGCTCCTGATGGCGCTGACCGTTCGGGACCGGAAGTGCTCGGTACCCAACTGTGGCAAGCGGCTTGGCCTGGAGGACGACCATTGTGTTGTCGACTTTGGTCAAGGCGGACCGACTCAGATCGACAATTTGGCCCGATTGTGCGCCGCCCATCACGCCATGAAAACTGACGGCGGTTGGGCAATCACTGGTGAGCCAGGTCAGCGGAAGTGGATGCCTCCCCGGAATCCACCGACTGCGGGTCGGATCGCCCGGACTCGCAAATTGGCCGTGGCCAAGGCACGAGCAAACCGAATTAGAGATTGATGATTCAGCTCACCCAGGCCCGGTGTGCCTGCTCGAACTGAGGTTCGGTGTCGTATCGCTCAACTTCGTATCGAAGTCCGGCCGCCTCGACCATCTGTTTGAGAATTCCACCTTCGAAGTTCCACGCCTCGCTGTAGTCAAGCCATCCCAGTAGGCCGTCGCTCTCACCGCTGAGAATGAGGTACTTGCGCGGGCGAGTCTTGACGCCCGTGGACCGATGGCGGATGAAGATCACGTGGAAGGTGTGAGCCATTGGCAGCTCGTCGTCATCCTCCAAATCGCTGATCGGGGTCCGGCACCACTGACGCTTCCGGCCGGTAGCACACGGCGACATCGCCGGGTCGCATGGCGACGCCCATGGGCAGATGACGGGGCTTGGGCAATTCCGTGGCGATCAGCAGATCTTCACCGGGAGTCAGTAGCCAGAACTCGTCATCATCGAGCTCGGGCAGGTCGGCGCCAGGAGTATCAGGGATCTCCCACTCGGTGTCGGGATCGTCGATGCCGCCGGGGCCAAGGCGGAGGACCTCGTCACTTTGGATGTCGTCGATGTCATCGATATCGCCGTCGGGGTCCGGTGGAGCACCGGTGGTCTCAAAATCCGAAACCAGGGCGGACTTCGGGATTTTCCCAGGGCTTACCGATGACCATGCGTCGAGTCCTCTATCGGTTCAGAGATTGATGACAGGGCAGGTGATGGTCCGGGTGATGCCCGGAATCTGCTGGAGCTCGCTGACGACCATCCGCCCGAGCTCGTCAATGGAGCTGGCTTCGGCGCGGGCGATGACGTCATAGGGGCCAGTGACGTCCTCGGCCAGGACGACGCCCTGAATGTCGGCGATCCGGCGGGCAACGTCCGCTGCATGACCAACATCCGTCTGGATCAGCACGTATGCATGGACGGTCATGGCACACCGTACATTGGCGGGATGCCGATTGCTCCGAAGATCGAGCAATTCCGGGAGATGGCCCGGCAAGCTCGCAATGATCTTTTCGATCAGTCGAGCCCCATTGGGCGTCTCTCACTCGTCCATACGGCGATGATGGGTGGCAGCACGCTGGTCACGCTGTCGCTGGCCGGTTCCTTGTTCTTCTCGATTTCGCCCCATGAGGCGAAGAGCAAGGTCTTCTACTACCTGCTCTTCACTTTGGCTCCGTTCTCCATCGTGTCGCCCCTGCTGGGGCCATTGATCGACCGCAGTCGGGGGGCCAGGCGGGCCATGGTCGTGATCTCGGCGGCCGGGCAGCGCCATCATCTGCCCGTTCATGGCCATGAACGTGCACAGCCTGCTGCTGTTTCCGTGCGCCTTCGCCATCTCTGGTGTTGTCCAAGCTCTACCTGGTGACCCGGGGTGCGCTGGTCCCCGAGATGTCGGCCATGAGCACCCCCGATGCGACAGGACAACAACAGGGCTATGCCACCTTGAACGCCCGGCTGACCCTGCTCGGCACCTTGGCCGGGTTCGTGGTGGCACCACCGGGTGGGCTCATTTTGAAGCTGGGTGGCTCATCCGCCTTGTTGTGGGTGGACGCCTTCGTATTCGTTGGGGCGGCCATCGCCGGCGTGAGGTTGCCGGCGGTCGGTGGCCGGGGGGAGCGGCGGCTCGGGAGTTCGGTCAAGCCAATGCCAGCGCCAGTTTGAATGACGATGCCGAGACAGGGCCCCCGGCGTTGGAGGATCGGCGCAATCCGGACCTGGTGCGGCTACAGCCGGTGGCGCATCCCGAGGTACTGCTCGGCCTCACGGCCATGTCGATTATTCGGGGCTTGCAAGGCTTCCAGATCTTCCTGCTGGCCTTCGGGCTGAGGCGGTTGAATGTCTCGCTGTATATCTATGGACTGGCGGTGGGGGCGAGTGGCGCCGGCGCCATTGTGGGGCTGGTGTTGTTGGGGCGAATGCGGGCCGCGCATGACCGAGCAGCAAATTTTGGTGGCGTCGTTGTGGTTGATCGCGGCGGCCTCGGCCGGGGTGGCGGTGTGGGGGACGCTGCTGGCGCAGGTGGTCTTGGCCTTCATTGTCGGGTTGGCTGGCGCGCTGGCGCAGCCATCCTTCGATGCCATGACGCAGCGCTATATCCCGCCAGCAGCGCAAGGCCGAGCGTTTGCGCGCTTCGCCACCCGGCAACAGTTGGTGTGGGTATTGGGCGCACTGATTCCGGTCGTCATCAACTTCCACCTTGGACAAGGCGACGCAGTGATGGCGGTCCTGGCTGGGATCGGTGGACTGACCTACGTGACCGGCCGGCGGGCCTTGCGCACGCCGAGAACGGCCGTGACTTAGCCCAGACGACGCTCGAGCTCGTCGACCGCTTCGGTCAACGCAGCCGGAAGGTGATCACCGAACTGGGCGAAGTGCTCGCGGATGGAGGGCACTTCGGCCTTCCATTCTTCGGTGTTGACCTGGAGGAGGGCCTCCATGTCGGCCTTGGAGACCGACAGACCCTCAATGTCGATGGCGTCGGGGCTCGGGACCCAGCCGATGGGAGTGTCGGTGGCCTCGGCCTTGCCGGTGACCCGGTTGAAGACCCACTCAAGGACGCGGGAGTTGTCCCCGTAGCCCGGCCACAGCCACTTACCTTCGGCATCCTTGCGGAACCAGTTGACGTAGAAGATCTTCGGCAGGAGTTCACGGTCGGGAGCATTGCGGCCGATCGAGAGCCAGTGGGCGAAGTAGTCAGCCATGTTGTAACCGCAGAACGGCAGCATGGCGAAGGGGTCGCGGCGGAGGTTGCCGACGGCACCGGCGGCGGCGGCGGTGGTCTCCGAGGCCATGATCGAGCCGAGGAACACCCCGTGGTCCCAGTCGTGGGACTGGAACACCAGCGGCACCACGGAGGCGCGGCGACCACCGAAGAGGATGGCCGAGATCGGCACGCCCTTCGGGTCCTCCCACTCGGGAGCAATGGCCGGATCCTGGCTGGCCGGTGTGGTGAAGCGGGCGTTGGGATGGGCGGCCGGCGTCTCGGACTCGGGCGTCCAGTCGTTGCCCTTCCAGTCGATCAAGTGGGCCGGCTTCTCGTCGGTCATGCCTTCCCACCACACGTCGCCGTCATCGGTGAGGGCGGTGTTGGTGAAGATGGCGTTGCCGTCGAGCGTCAACATGGCGTTGGGGTTGGTGTGGTTGTTGGTGCCGGG
This sequence comes from uncultured Acidimicrobiaceae bacterium, assembly GCA_963730785.1. GTDB lineage: Bacteria > Actinomycetota > Acidimicrobiia > Acidimicrobiales > RAAP-2 > Bog-473. The sequence goes on along the minus strand of CAVSTF010000015.1, from coordinate 182,593 downwards.
GGCCACACCGAAGAAGCCGGCTTCGGGGTTGATGGCGTAGAGGCGGCCGTCTTCGCCGAACTTCATCCAGCAGATGTCGTCACCGACCGTCTCGACCTTCCAGCCTTCGAGGGACGGGATGAGCATGGCCAGGTTGGTTTTGCCGCAGGCGGAAGGGAAGGCACCCGTCACGTAACGGGTTTCGCCCTCGGGCGACGTCAGCTTCAAGATGAGCATGTGCTCGGCCAGCCAGCCATTGTCGCGGGCCATGACCGAGGCGATGCGCAGGGCGAAGCACTTCTTGCCCAGGAGTGCATTGCCGCCGTAACCCGAACCGTACGAAGTGATCTCGCGGGTCTCGGGGAAGTGGACGATGTACTTGTTCTCGGCGTCGCAGGGCCACGGGCTGTCGGCTTGGCCTTCTTCGAGCGGTGCACCGACCGAGTGCAGACAGGGCACGAAGTCACCGTCGGCGCCGAGGACCTCAAGGGCGCCGGCGCCCATGCGGGTCATGATGCGCATGGACACGGCGACGTAGGGGGAGTCGGTGCAGTTCGACACCGATCTGCGCGATGTCCGAACCGAGGGGGCCCATGGAGAAGGGGACCACGTACATGGTGCGGCCCTTCATGCAGCCGGCGAACAGTCCCTTGAGGAACGTGCGCATTTCGGCGGGGTCACGCCAGTTGTTGGTGGGACCGGCGTCGATCTCCTTCTCGGAGCAGATGTAGGTCCGGTCTTCGACGCGGGCCACGTCGCCCGGGTCGGAGTGGGCCCAATACGAGTTGGGCCGCTTGGCGTCTGAGAGTTTGGTGAATGTGCCGGCGTCGACCAGCGACTGGCAGAGGCGGTCGTACTCGTCAGCCGAGCCGTCGCACCATTCAATTCGGTCGGGTGTCGTCAGTGCGGCGACCTCTTCGACCCATGCAAGGAGTTTGGCGTTCGTGGTGGGGGGCATATGCGCTAGCTCTACTCCTTCGTCCGACCGGTATCGGTGGCGTCCAATGCTAGGCATGTGTCGTGGGTTCCCCCAAACTTGGGCACACGCCGTCTCGCGCTGAAGACGAGACACTGGAGCGTATCCGCCAGGCGCTGGGAGGTGGAATCGAGGCGTTCGGGTTGCGCGATGACGCTGGTCATCTCGAGGTGCCCGCCGCTGGTTCGCTGGTGGTCTCGGTGGACAGCGTGGTCGAAGGCGTCCATGTCGATCTGGCGTGGTGCAGTCCCAACGACGTCGGGTGGAAGGCCCTCATGGGGGCGCTGAGCGACTTGGCGGCCATGGGTGCTCGGCCGGTCGGGGCGCTGATTGCCTTGTGTGTGCCCGAGGGGGCCGGCGATGGTGCAATGGCCGTGCAAGTAATGGAAGGGGTGGCGGAGGCTGGCGAGGCGGCGGGGTGTCCCATCATTGGGGGCGATCTGTCTTCCAGCGGTGAGTTGATGGTGTCGGTGACCGTGCTGGGCGATGCCGAGGGTGCGGCGGTACCTCGTTCGGGTGCCCAAGCCGGCGACGATGTCCTGGTGACCGGTGCGTGTGGTGGATCGGCGGCGGGGCTGCGGGTGTTGCGGGCCGGTGCGGGGCAGGCGGCAGCGGGCGCGCTTGGTCGGTCGTATCGGCGTCCGGTGGCCCAGGTGGCGGCGGGCCTGGCGGCCAGGCAGGCCGGGGCCAGCGCCATGATCGATATCTCGGATGGACTGGCGCTGGATCTGCACCGCCTGGCTGACGCCTCGGGTGTCGGGTTCGAATTGGACGAGATCCCGGTGGCCGAAGGTGCGACCCTGGAGGAGGCATTGGGGGGTGGGGAGGACTACGAATTGCTCATCACGATGGATCCAGAGCGAATTGAGGGCTTTTTTCAGGCCTGTCTTCACTCACAAATTCACCCCCCCATCCGCCTCGGTCGTGTCACGAAAAATGCAACAATTCGCACCCTGGCGGGCGCTGATTTGACGCGAAATGGCTGGCAGCACCGCATAGGGTAAATTTATGAACGCTGTGAAAACGGTAAGAAATCGATTACCTTGTGCCGACTGGGCACTGTAAGATCTCTCATCAGAATCATTCGCCTTTGTAGTGGCGGAACTAGGAAGGAAATGGTGAACGTGAAGCTACGACTCACGGTGCTCTTGGGCGCTTCACTTGCGGTGATCTGCGCCATGTTGGGCCTCGTGTTCTCGTCGGCTGCCAACGCGGCCTCACCTACCGGTTCGCAGACGCCACCGGTTACCCTCATCAACACCGAGTGCTCGGTGGCCGAAACGCTGACCCTCCCTGCCAACAGTTCTGCGGCGGTGTCTGGGTCGCTTACCGAGCCCTGCCCGTTTGCGAGTGGTTCGACGACGACTGAAAAGTACAACGGGACCACGCTCGAATCGAAGGTCGCTCCTACTACTGGGCTGATCACGCTCGCCACGAGCGCCCACGATCCTGTGCTTTCCATTGACGGTGGCCCGTACCTGCCGGCCGTCTTCGGCGTGAACACGGTGATTGCCACGGGCGTCAACTCCACCGGTGGCACGAACACGGCCACCTTCCTGATCGACATCACCCAGCTTTCGAACTCAACCAACGGCAGTACTGGCGGAACGAGTGGCGGATCCACTGGGACCGGTTCGACCGGAACTGGCACGGTCGGGACTGTCGTCAACAAGACCCCTGCGGTTGGCTTGGCCTTCACCGGAGCGAACCTGGCGGCACTGATTGCCGCCGCACTGTTCTTGCTCATCATGGGTGCGGCCATCGTGATCTACACCCGCCGCAAGGCCTTGGAGCGCCAGCTGGAGTTCGCAGTGGACCACCCGGATCGCCGGAAGCCACTCGCCATCTCCGATGAGCCAGACAGCACCTGGCGCATGAACAACATCTGGTAGTTCAGGGGCGGCGCGGGCGCGCCACACTCAACAGTCGAAGCGAAAGAACCGTTGGTGAGCTGCCGCGATGGCGAGTTAGCTGGCGGCGGGGGTGTAGTTCCGGCGCTCAGGCTTGGTCACCTTGCCGGCCCGGATGCACGAGGTGCAGACATGGAGGCGCTTGGGCGCTCCATTGACCACGGCCCGCACCCGCTGAATGTTCGGGTTCCAACGACGCTTGGTGCGCCGGTGAGAGTGGCTCACGCTCATACCGAACGAGGGCTTCTTGCCACAGATGTCGCAGACTGCTGCCATGAGGTAAACCTTCCTGAGTGCGGCCGCGGTGTAGACACCAGGCAGGCCATCTCGAACGGCACAAAGGTTAGCATCCCCTGCCATGAGTCCCCGGGCGGCGCTGAGTGCCGACGATCTGCGTGCCGTCATGGGGGGATTCCGAGATGCCCTCCGTTCACATCAAGGTGACATCAATCGCCTGAACGTCTATCCGGTCCCTGACGGCGACACCGGGACGAATATGGCCCTCACGCTCGAAGCCGTGGTGACCGAGCTCGAAGGGGTGCCGGCCGACGCGGGGTTGCCCCAGGTGGCCAAGGCCATCGGGCACGGCTCGCTGATGGGGGCCCGGGGCAACTCCGGAGTGATCCTGTCGCAGCTGCTGCGGGGCATGAGCGAGCGGATGGGGGCGGCCGAGAACGAGAGTGTCGGGGCCGACGTGGTGGCCGACGCCTTGGGCCACGCCGCTGAGTTGGCCCGCCGGGCCGTGGTGCGGCCGGTCGAAGGCACCATTCTCACGGTGGCCTCAGCGGCGGCCGAAGGAGCGACGGCGGCGGGGGCCGAAGCAAGCTTGCTGGCCGTGGTCGAGTCCGCCCATGCGTCCGCAGCCGATGCGCTGGCCCGCACGCCCGAGATGCTGCCGGTGTTGAAGCAGGCCGGCGTGGTCGACGCCGGGGGTACCGGCTACCTCCTCCTGTTGGATGCGCTGCTGCTGGTGATCGATGACCGGCCGCTGCCCGAACCCTCCGGGGTGCCGGCCCAGATCGACTACGAGTCGCTCAAGGAGTTGACCGACGCCGGCAAGGCCGGGAAAGAGGAGGGCAGCCACGACGTCAGCGATCTCCGTTACGAGGTCATGTACTTCCTTCAGGCGCCGGATGACTCCATCGACGACTTCAAGGAAGTGTGGGCCGGCATCGGGGATTCGATCGTGGTGGTGGGTGGGGACGGCATTTTCAACTGCCACATCCACACCGATGACATCGGCGCGGCCATCGAGGCCGGGATCGACGCCGGGCGCCCGCAGCGGATCAGGGTGACCGACCTGGACGAGCAAGTGGAAGAAGAGCGCTGGGTGCGCGAGGCCGACACGGCGCGGCCGGTCGAACCGACCGGTCCCGTCCCCACGACGAGTGTGGTCGCCGTCGTGACCGGCGACGGCATCGGCCGCATCTTCCGCTCGCTGGGAGTGCACCATCAGGTGGTCGGTGGGCAGTCGATGAATCCCTCCACGGCCGACCTGATCAAGGCGGTCGAGGCGGTGGGCTCCGACCAGGTCGTGATCCTGCCCAACAACAAGAACATCCGGCCGGTGGCCGAGCAGGTGGACGGGTTGGTCGACAAGACGGTTCGGGTGGTGGCGACCGGATCGATCGTCGAGGGGTTCGCGGCGCTGCTGGCCTATGACCCGGCGGCCGAGGCGACTGAGAACGTGACCACCATGAGCGAGTCGGCGGCCCGGGTGGTGCCGGCCGAGATCACCCGGGCGGTGCGCGACACCACCACCGATGTGGGCGAGGTGCACGACGGCGACTTCATCGGCGTGTCCCGTGACGGTGTGGTGTCGATTGCCGACTCGGCCGTGATGGCCACCCGTCTGCTGCTGAGCCGGCTGGTCGAGTCGCACCACGAGCTGATCACGCTGATTGAGGGTGAGGGCGCCACGGCGGGTGACACCCGGCTCATCGGCAGCTGGCTCGAAGAGGAATATCCGGAGATCGCGCTCGAGGTACATCACGGGGGACAGCCCCTCTATCCGTACCTGCTGGGTATCGAGTAGACGCCCGGGGTGGCTTCCCCGCGCACCCTGCGTGCTCTCAGCCGCCTGCCCGTGTCGGTGTTGGACCACGTCACGGCCCGCAAGGCGGCCCAACTGAACGAGTGGGGGGTCGAGACCGTGCTCGACCTGCTCACCACGTACCCGAGACGGGGTCGCTACATCGACCGCACGGCCAAGGCCAGCGTGTCCGGGCTCGACGTGGGCGACGTGGCGGCCGTGCTGGCCGAGGTGACCAAGGTCCGCAAGGCGCAGGCTCGGAACCGGCGCAGCATGGTCTACGTCACCGTGCGGGACGAGACCGGCACCTTGGAGATCGTGTTCTTCAACCAACCATGGCGGTCGTCGCAGCTGGCCGTCGGCACCGAGGCCATCTTCTGGGGCAAGGCCGGCGACTACAAGGGCGCCCGGCAAATGGTCAACCCGGTGGTCGACGTGGTGGCCGGGGTGGGCGAGGAAGCGGTCGGTCGCAACCGGCGCACCTTGCGCATCTTGCCGGTGTACCCGGCGTCGGCCAAGGCGGGGCTGACGAGTTGGGAGATCGGGACGTATATCGAGGAGGCGCTGGAGCGGGCGGGTGAGCTGGCTGACCCGTTGCCGGACTCGTGGCGGGCCGAGCTTGATCTGTGGCCCCGGACCGAGGCCATGCGGGCCATCCACGGCCCCGCCAGCATGGATGAGGTGGCCCCGGCCCAACGCCGGCTGGTCTTCGACGAGCTCTTCCGGCTGCAGCTGTCCCTGGTCTTGCGCCGCCGGGCCTTCGAGCACAACGCCCGGGCGCTGCGCCACGATGTGTCACCGCTGGAGGTGACGGGAGGCAAAGAAGGCACGCTGGTGGCGCGCTTCCTCCGTGGGCTGCCCTTCGAACTGACCACGGCCCAGCGCCGGGCGTTGGCGGTGGTGGTGGCCGACCTGGCCGGCCCGTTCCCGATGCACCGGCTCCTGCAGGGCGACGTCGGGTCGGGCAAGACGGTGGTGGCGCTGGCCACCCTGCTCGGTGCCGTCCAGAGTGGTCACCAGGGCGCCCTGATGGTGCCGACCGAGGTGCTGGCCGAGCAGCACACCTCGGCTGTTCTGGCCCTGCTGAGCGGCCTCGATGTCCGGGTGGAGGTGCTGACCAGCCGCAGCAAGGGGGCGGCCCGGCAGCGGGTGCTGGACGGCCTGGCCAGCGGTGAGGTGCAGATCGTGGTCGGGCACCCACGCGTTGCTCTCGGAGGGCGTGACGTTCAAGTCGCTCGGGGTGGTGGTCATTGACGAGCAGCACCGCTTCGGGGTGGAGCAACGGGCCACGCTGCGGTCCAAGGGTGAGGAAGGCGATCCGGACCTGTTGGTCATGACGGCCACGCCCATCCCGCGCACGGCCGCCATGGTGATCTTCGGCGACCTGGACCTGACCGTGCTGGACGAGCTGCCGCCGGGCCGGACCCAGATCACGACCGAGTGGCTGCCCAACCCGGCCGACGAACATCAGGCCTGGGATCGGGTGCGGGACGAGGTGGCCCAGGGTCATCGAGCCTTCGTGGTCTGCCCGCTGGTGGGCGAGTCGGCCCGGGTCGAGGCCCGTTCGGCCGTCGAGGAATGCGATCGGTTGCGGGCCGGCGAGCTGGCCGGGTTGTCGGTGGGGCTGCTGCACGGGCAGATGACGCCGGCCCTGCGGGAGGAGACCATGGCCCGGTTCCGGGCCGGCGAGGTGCAGGTGCTGGTGGCCACCACGGTGATCGAGGTCGGCATCGATGTGCCCGAGGCCACGGTCATGGTCATCGAGAGCGCCGAGCGCTTCGGCATCGCCCAGCTGCACCAGTTGCGGGGCCGGGTCGGCCGGGGCGACGCCGCCAGCTGGTGCTACCTGCTCGGTGCGGGCAGCGGCGAGTCCGTGGAGTTGGCCGACGAACGCCTGGCCGCGGTGGCCCGGACCACCGACGGGTTCCTGCTGGCCGAGGAGGATCTGAAACTGCGGGGGGAAGGCACCATTCTGGGCGTGCGGCAGAAGGGCCAGAGCGACCTGCGGTTGGCCTCGTTGTCGGATGCGGGGGACCGGCTCCTCCTCACCGAGGCCCGGCGGGTGGCCGAGGCCATGGTCAATGCGGATGCCCAACTGCAGGAGCAGCCGCTGCTTGGCCGACGAGGTGAAGCTCTTTTTGTCGGAGGAAGAGGGCGAGTACCTGTTCAAGAGTTAGGTAGGTTGCAGGCGGTGCGAGTGATCGGAGGGCGGAGCCGGGGGCGCCGCCTGGCGGCCAAGTTGCCACTCACGGTGCGTCCCACCTCGGATCGGGTCCGCGAATCGATCTTCGATATTTTGGGATCGCAGGGTGGCGTCGATGGGCTGTCGGTGGTCGACCTGTTCTGCGGCAGCGGGGCGCATGGGGCTCGAGGCGCTGTCCCGCGGCGCCGCCTCGGCCACCTTCGTCGATCAGGACCAGGCCGCCATTCTGGCCGTGCGCACCAATCTCGAGTCGGTCGGCCTGGACGACGCCCCAACCACCATTGTGCGGGCCGCCCTGCCCGGATGGCTGGCCACCGCGCCGTCCTTTGACCTGGCCCTGTGCGACCCGCCGTACGACTTCGTGGGCTGGGCTCCGTTGCTCTCGGCCCTCCGCGCCGACCGGGCCGTGCTCGAATCGCGGGAAGAAATCCCGCTTCCCGAGGGCTGGGTGGTCACGAAGGAGCGCCGGTACGGCGGTACGCTCGTCACCGTGGCTCAGCGCAGCGATGTTGCAACGTGAAAGTCGGACTGTTCCCCGGTTCGTTCGACCCATTCCATAACGGACACCTGGAGATTGTCGAACGGGCGAGCCACCTCTTCGATGAGGTGGTGGTGGCCGCGCTCCGCAACCCGCAGAAGAGCGAGCCGCTCTTCGACCTGGTCGAGCGCCAGCAGATGCTCGAGGAAGTGGTGGCCCATATCCCCTCGGTGCGCATCGTCTCGGTGTCGACCCTGCTGGTGAACGTGGCCCGTGACGTCGGCGCCTCGGCCATTGTGCGTGGGCTGCGGGCCGTCTCCGACTTCGAGACCGAAATGCAGATGGCGCAGATGAACCACCACCTCTCCGGCGTGGAGACCATCTTCATCCCGACCAGCTCGAAGTACTCCTTCGTGGCCTCCAAGCTGGTGCGCGAGGTGGCCCGCTTCGGCGGCGACGTGTCGTACTTCGTGCCCAAGGTGGTGGCCGAGCACATGGCCCAGAAGTTCAAGAACGGCAACGGGGAGGGGGACGGGTGACGGACCAGTACCTGGAAGTGGAAGAAGCGGCGCCGGAGATCGACGCCCAGGCAATCATCGTGCAGGTCATGGACATGGTGGCGGGCGCCAAGTCCATGCCGTTGTCGTCGTCGGTCATCGTGCCGCGGGACGAGGTGCTCGGGCTCCTGCAGGGCGCGCTCGACCGTCTCCCCGACGAGCTGCGTCAGGCCCGCTGGCTGCTGCGGGAGCGCGAGGAGTTCCTGGCCGAGAAGGCCCGCGAGGCCGACATCTTGATGGAAGAGGTCCGGGCCCAGGCCGAGCGGATGGTGCAGCGCACCGAGATCGTCCGTCAGGCCAACACGGTGGCCCAGCGCATTCTCGATGATGCGAACGACGAAGCCCGCACCATGCGCCACGAAGCCGAGGACTTCTGCGACCAGAAGCTGGCCGGCATGGAGATCGTGTTGGATCGCCTCACCCGCACCGTGCAGTCGGGCCGGGCCAAGTTGGCGGCGGCCCCCGTGGACGTCACCGCGCCGGTCGACGACGCAGCTGGTGCAGAGGAGGACGGCTTCTTCGATCAGGACGTGTCCTGATGACGACCGATCCCTTTGTGGTCCACGTGACGACGCTGCGGCGTAACCCCGGTACTCCCTCGCATGAGGAGCGCCACGGCGTGGTGGCGCCGCCTCGCCAGGAGGGCATCGACCCCGGGCGCAGCGTGGTGCCCGAAGGCGCCGAGGCCGCAGGTGGTGGTCGACGTGACGGCGTTCAGTGGCGGGATCGAGGTCAAGGGCACGGTGAGCGCCCCGTGGACCGGCATCTGCCGGCGCTGCGCCACCCCGGTGGGCGGCGAGCTGGACATTCCGGTGCAGGAACGCTTCGCCCCGGGCTCGGCCAATCCCAACGAGGACGAGCTGTACCCGATCACCGACGGCACCATCGACCTGCAGCCCCTGGCCCGGGACGCCATCGTGCTCGAATTGCCCATGGCGCCCTCTGTGCCGGGAGGACTGTCTGGGCCTGTGCCCGCAGTGCGGGGCGGACCGCAATGAGGGCGAATGCGGCTGCGTTGCCCCTCGGGACGCCCGTTGGGCTAACCTCGATGTGCTCCGGTAGCTGACCTTCTGCGGTCGGCGCGCCCTGATTCGATCGTTGGAGAAACACGATGGCAGTCCCTAAGAAGAAGACGTCCAAGGCCAAGGGCCGCAGCCGCCAGGCCTCGGCCTGGGTGTTGCGCCGGCCGTCCCGCAGCGTGTGCCCGCACTGCCAGGTGGCCAAGACGCCACATGTCGTGTGCCCCAGCTGCGGCTGGTACAAGGGTCGGCAAGCCGTAGAGGTCGACTGACTTGAGCCGGCGGGGCGAGCGTCCGTCCGCCGAGACGCTGGCCACCCTGCCCGTCGCCGTCGATGCGATGGGCGGCGACAAGTCACCTGGAGAGATCGTCGCCGGGGCCCGTCGGGCCGTCGATGAGGACGGCATCCCCGTCGTTCTGGTCGGCCCGCCCGAGCTGGTGGGCGACACCCTCGGCCTACCGCTGGTCGCCTGCACCGAGGTCATCGCCATGGACGAGGACCCGGCCGGCGGCGTGCGCCGCAAAAAGGACTCCTCCCTGGTGCGGGCCGCCGAGCTGGTGCGGGACGGCAAGGCCTCGGCCATGGTCAGCGCCGGCAACACCGGGGCCACCATGGCCGCCGCACTGTTGCGCATGGGCCGCCTGCCCTCGGTGGTCCGGCCCTGCATCGCCACCCCGTTGCCCCGCCTGGGCCACACCCCGGCCGTGCTGGTCGATGCCGGCGCCAACTCCGAGTGCACCGCCGCCATGCTGGTCCAGTTCGCCGAAATGGGCGCCGCCTACGTCTCGGCCCGCTTCGGCACCGAGGCCCCCACCGTCGGCCTGCTCTCCATCGGCGAGGAGCCGACCAAGGGCACGCCGCTGGTCAAGGAGACCCACAAGTTGCTGGCCGAGGCCCAGGGCTTCGAGTTCATCGGCAACCTGGAGGGGCGTGACCTGCTGCCGTCGCCGGCCGACGTCATCGTCACCGACGGCTTCACCGGCAACGTGGCCCTCAAGACCCTCGAGGGCTCGTTGCGGTTCCTCTTCGACGCCATGTTGGGCGTCTTCGGCACCGACGAGTCCACCAAGGCCGCCGCCGACGTGCTGCTGCCGCATCTGCTGCCCCTGGCCGCCCAGTTCGAGCCCGAGAACACGGCGGGCGCCATGCTGCTCGGCACCGACGGCGTCTGCGTGATCAGCCACGGATCGTCCAACGCCACGGCCATGGTCAACGCCATCCGGGTGGCCTTCGAATGTGCCACCAAGGGCCTGGCTGACGCCGTCGCCGCCTCCGTCAAAGAGGGCTAAAAACCCAGGTCAGAGCCCATAAGGCGGGCGTTCGGACCCCAAAAACCGGTAGCATGCCCTTCATGCCTGCCGAAACCCACACCAATCACGGACCCCTCGACCGCAACGGGGTCTTCGAGTTGATCAGGGACCAGCTGGCCGACATTTTGGAGACCGAGCCCTCCACCATCACCGAGGGCGCGTCCTTCGTCGAGGATCTCGACGCCGACTCGCTGGCCCTCATTGAGCTGGTGGAAGGCTTGGAAGAAGAGTTGGGGGAGCGGACCGTCGGGTTCCGCATTGATGATGAAGACCTGGAAGATCTCCGCACCGTCCGAGACGCCGTTGACTACGTCTACGCCAAGCTCGAGGCGGGGTGACGGGCCGGCCGCACTGGCCGATCGCCTGGGCCACACCTTCGACGACATCAGCCTGCTGGAACACGCGCTGGCCCACCGCAGTTGGTGCGGCGAGCAAGAAGGCGGCGCTCCCTCCAACGAGCGGCTCGAGTTCCTGGGCGACGCCGTGCTCGGGCTGGTCGTCGCCCGCTACAGCTATGAACGGTTCCCCTACTTCCCCGAGGGCATGCTGGCCAAGGTCCGATCGGCCGTGGTGAACGCCCGGGTGCTGGCCCAGGTGGCCGAGCGTCTCGGCGTGGGCGATGAGCTCCTGCTGGGCAAGGGCGAAGAAGCGTCCGGCGGGCGGGGCAAGGCCTCCATTCTGGCCGATGCCTTCGAGGCCATTCTCGGTGCCGTCTACCTCGATGCCGGATGGGACGCCGCCGAGGCCCTCATCTTGCGCGAGCTGGCCGACGGCATCGCCCGGGCCGGCGCCGAACCCGACGACTTCGATCACAAGAGCCGTTTGCAAGAACGTTCCGTCCGCGACGGCGAGGGCACCCCTCGCTATGTGGTGGTCGGCTCCGGTCCGGACCACGACCGCTCGTACGTGGCCGAGGTGTTCGTGGCCGGCACCCTGGTGGGTGAAGGAGCGGGACGCTCCAAAAAAGATGCCGAGCAAGCAGCGGCCCGAAACGCCTGGGAGGCGCTGCTCAATGCCTGAATTGCCTGAAGTCGAAACACTCCGACAGGACCTCTCCAAAGAGGTGGTCGGCAAGAAGATCAAGACGGTGGCCGTGTCCAACGGGCGCTCCGTGCGCCGCCATGCCTCGGCCAAGCACTTCCGCACCCCGCTCGAGGGCCGGACCATCAAGTCGGTCGGCCGCCTGGGCAAGTACCTGCTGCTGACGCTGGACAGCGGCGACACGCTGGTCGTCCACCTCGGCATGAGCGGGCAGTTGCTCCGGGTGAAGTCGGCCAAGGACCCCAAGCCCAAGCACACCCACGTGGTGATCACCTTCACCCGTCGGCGGCGAGCTGCGCTACGTCGACCCGCGGACCTTCGGCGAAATGTTCGTCTCCACGCCACCGCTCAAGACCGACGGCACCCCGCTCAGCCCCGTATCGGGCACGGCCGGCGGCGACGGGGCGGCCATCCGCAAGGCCATTCCTGAACTGTCCCACCTGGGCTTCGATCCGATTGAGGACATGATGAGCTGGGACCGCTTCGGCCTGCTGCTCCACCAGCACAAGGCCGGCATCAAGACGATGCTGATGGACCAGAACTTCACCGCCGGGATCGGCAACCTCTATTCCGACGAGATGCTCTACCAAGCCGGGCTGCGCTACGACCGCGCCTCGGATTCGTTGACCGCCACCGAGGTGCGCCGCCTGTACCGGGCCATCGTCGAGACCTTGGCCGACGCCATCAAGCACCGAGGCTCCTCGCTGGCCGACGAGCAGTACCGGGATCTCTTCGGTGAAATCGGCGATTTCCAGGGCTCTCACCAGGTCTACGACCGGGAGGGCCAGGCCTGCCGTCGCTGCCGGGCCACCATCGTGCGGGTCAAGACCGGCGGCCGGTCGACCTTCTTCTGTGACCACTGCCAAGTCTAAGTTTCACGGCCCCGCCAGCACCACTAGGGTCGCCCCGATGTTTCTGAAGTCACTCAGCATGAAGGGATTCAAGTCCTTCGCCGATCCCACCGTGCTGGAATTCGAACCCGGCGTCACCGTGGTGGTCGGTCCCAACGGGAGCGGCAAGTCCAACGTGGTCGATGCCGTCACCTGGGTGCTCGGCGCCCAGGGCCCGCGCTCGTTGCGCTCGGCCAAAATGGAGGACGTCATTTTCGCCGGCACGTCCTCCCGCCCGGCGTTGGGTCGGGCCGAGGTGTCGCTGACCATCGACAACGCCAGCCGCAAGCTGCCCATCGACCTGGCCGAGGTGACCATCACCCGGACGCTGTTCCGCTCCGGCGACAGCGAGTACGCCATCAACGGCGCCCCCTGCCGCCTGCTCGACGTCCAGGAACTGCTCTCCGACTCGGGTGTCGGCCGCCAGCAGCACATGATCATCGGTCAGGGCCAACTCGACACCGTGCTCAATGCTCGTCCCGAGGATCGCCGGGCCATTATTGAGGAGGCGGCCGGGGTGTTGAAGCACCGACGCCGTCGCGAGCGGGCCGAACGTCGGTTGGCCGCCACGGCCGAAAACCTGGAGCGCCTGGGCGATCTCGTCCGCGAGGTGCGCCGCCAGATCCGCCCGCTGGAGCGCCAGGCCGCCGCCGCCCGCTCCCACGACACCGTCTCCACCGAGCTGATGACCATCCGGCGGTACCTGGCCGGCACCGAGCTGGCCGAACTGGGCCAGCGCCGCCTGATCGCCTCCGAGCACCTGGAGGTCTGCCAGGACCGAAGAGCGCGAGCTGCATGACTCGCTGGTCAGCTTGGACGCCGAAGCCACCTCCACCTCGGCCGAGCTGTCCTCGCGCCGCCAGGAAGACCTGGCCACCGCGCTCGGTCGGGTCCAAGGGCTGGTCGAACGAGCCCGGGGCACCTCGGGCGTGCTGCGTGAACGGGCCCGGGCCGTGGTGGCCGCCCTGGATGCGGCGGCCGATGTCGACGTCGTCTCCACCCTCGAAGCCGAGGCGGCCCGTCTGGCCTCCGAGATCGCCAGCCGCCACCGTCGACGATGACGCCGCCGAGCCCGAGCGCGAGGCCATGGCGAGCCGAGCTGCGCGCTCGCTCGACGCCGAAGAGGCCGATCTGCACCAGCGCTGGGCCGACACGCTTGGCCGACGACACGCCCGAGGAGGCCAGTTCCAAGCTGGCTGCCCGCACCGACGCCATCGCCCAGGCCGTCACCCGGGAGCAGCGGGACCTGGCCGGGCTCGATGACCGCCTGGGCACCCTCGGCGAGCGCCAAGCCGCCACGGCCGTCGCCGCCGACCGCCTGACCGCCGAGGCCGGTGCGCTCGAAGAGGCCACCAGCACGCTCGAAGACGACGTGGTGGCCCGCCGCAGTGATCTGGACGCCGCCACCCGGCTGGTCGACGCCACCCAGGGCGCGGCCGACGAAGCCGAACAGGCGCGTCACCGCAGCGCCGCCCGGGCCGAGGCGCTCGAGCGGGCGCTGCACGACCTCCAGGGGGCCGGTGGCCGCGAACTGCTGCGCGATGTCGACGGCGTGGTCGGTTCATTGGTCGACCTGGTCGAGATCGACGAGGGCTGGGAAGCCGCCTTCGAGGCCGCCGTCGGCGCCGGCGTGGCCACCGTGGTGGTCGACGGCCGGGCCTCGGCCCACGAGGCACTGGCCACGCTGCGGGCCCAGGGTGTCACCGGTGCCGTGCTGGCGCCGCGGACCAGCGGCCTCCCACCCTCAACCTTCCCGGCCCATGCCGAATCCGTCCGCAGCCACGTCCGGGCCCGTCACGGCGAGTCCGTGGCCGACTCCGTGCTCGACGCCCTGGTCGGCACCCGCCGTCCGGGTCGACGCCTGGGAAGCGGCCATCGATCTTTCGCTCGAGCGCGAGCCGACCTGGTGGTGGTCACCGTCGACGGCGACCGCTTCGCCGTCCACCGGATGGCGGGTTCGCTCATCGACCAGCGTGGTCACCGCCGCCGGGCTCGAAGAAGCCCAACGTCGAGCCGCCGAGGCCGCCGAGTCGGCCGACGCCACCCGCACCCAGCTCGACGCAGGCCCGAGAGACCCTGGCCGCCGCCCGCGAGGCCCTGGTGGGCGCCGAACGGGCCGTCGACCGGCACACGCTGTCGCGCACCACCGCCCAGTCCGAGCTGCGCCGCACCGAAGAGGAGCACGTCCGGGTCACGGCCGAGATCGACAAGGTCCGCCAGTCCCGCCTCGATGCCGAGCAGCGCCTCGCCGCCGCCCAAGCCGAGCGCGACCGCCTGACGAACTCCCAACCCGACCTCGAGAGCGCCGCCGCCTCCTTCGCCGACGTGGCCCAGCGCCGCCGGGCCGTGGCCCTGCGCCAGCAGGAGCTCGAGGTCCGGGTGGCCGGTCTGGTCGAACGCCACCGGGTCCTGGTCGAGCGCCAGTCCGAGGTCGAGCGCCGCCTGCAGGGCCACGCCGGCCGAGCGAGCCACCGCCGCCAGCCGCCGCCAACGCCTCGAGGCCGAGGGCGCCGCCCTGACCCGCCTCGAAGCCGTGGTCGAGGCCGAGAGCGCCCGCCTGCAGGGCATCTTCGACACGCTCCGGCTCGACTACCGCGAGCAGGTCGACGCCGTCCGGGCCGGCGGCGAGCGCCTGGAGCAGCTGCGCCAGGACCGCCACACCACCGAGCAGCGCCTCGAGGCCGTGCGCACCCGCACCCGCGCCCTCGATATTGAGACCAACGAGGTCTCGCTCCGCACCGAGGCCCTGCACGAGCACATCTCGCCGTGACCTGGCCGCCGTGCCGGCGGACCTCCTCGGCCTCCCCGCCCCGGAGGTACCGGAGGGAACCTCCCTGCCTGCCCTGGCCGACGAGCTGGAACGCAAGATCGCCTCCCTCGGCCCGGTCAACCCGCTGGCCCTCGAAGAGCTGTCCACCCTCGAAGAGCGCCACAAGGAATTCGAGGCCCAGGTCGACGACGTCCGGGGCGCCCGCCGCGAACTGCACGAAGTGGTGCGGGCGCTGGACCAGGAGATCATGACCTCGTTCTCGGCCGCCGCGGCCGACGTCAACGAGCACTTCTCCACCCTGGTGGCCATGTTGTTCCCGGGCGGCACCGGACGACTGGTGCTGACCGAACCCGACGACCTGCTCAATACCGGCGTGGAGATCGAAGTGCGCCCGGCCGGCCGCAACGTGCGCCGGGTCTCGCTGCTCTCGGGTGGCGAACGCTCCATGGCGGCGCTGGCCTTCTTGTTCGCCGTCTTCCGTAGCCGACCCTCGCCCTTCTACCTGATGGACGAGGTCGAGGCCGCGCTCGATGACGTGAACCTCAACCGCTTCCTCGGCCTGGTCCGCGAGTTCCGTGACGAGGCCCAGCTGCTCATCGTCAGTCACCAGAAGCGCACCATGGAAACCGGCGACGCCTTGTACGGCGTGACCATGGCGCCGGGCGGCTCCTCCCAGGTGGTCAGCCAAAAGGTCGCCAAGGAACACGCATGACCGCTGCTCATCATCGTCATTGCCGTCCTGGTCGTCGTGGCGCTGCTGGCGACCGGGCTCGTCCTTCGCAGCCGCCGGGCCGGCGCGTCCATCACGAAGGCTCCGTCGAAGCCCGCCGTCTCGAAACCGACCTCCAGCCGAAGCCCGAACCCGAACCGGCGAACCAGCGCCATTCCTGGCTCCCGAGCCAGAACCCGACCGCTCGCCGAAGCCCCGTCCTATCGCAGCCGCCTGGGCAGCGTGCGGGGCCTGTTCAGCGGTGCCGTCTCGTCGCTGCGCAGCGGCAAGATCGACGCCGCCACCTGGGACTCGCTCGAAGAAGCGCTCATCCGGGCCGACGTCGGGGTGCAGACCACGACTGCACTGCTGACCGAACTGCGCCGACGGGTCGAGGCCAAGGAGATCGCCGGCGGGACCGACCTGCTGGCCGCCCTGGGCGACGAAATCCGGGCCCTGCTCAATGTGGCCGACTCCCGGGCGCTCCGCTTCGACGGCCTGGCCGGCCAACCCGACGTGTGGTTGGTGGTCGGCGTCAACGGCGTGGGCAAGACCACGACCATCGGCAAGCTGGCCCGCCAGCAGACGGCCGCCGGCCGGTCCGTGCTGCTGGCCGCCGGCGACACCTTCCGAGCCGCCGCGGCCGACCAGCTCGCCATGTGGGCCGAGCGATCCGGGGTGGACATCGTCCGGGGCGCCGAAGGCGGCGATCCGAGCGCCATCGTCTTCGATGCCGTCCAGCGCGCCGCGGCCCGGGACAACGACCTGGTGTTGGCCGACACCGCCGGCCGCCTGCACAACAAGGTCAACCTGGTCGAGGAACTCAAGAAGATCCGCCGAGTGGCCGACCGCGATCCCGGCAACGTGACCGAGGTGCTGCTGGTGCTGGACTCGACCACCGGACAGAACGCGTTGGCCCAGGCCCGGCAGTTCACCGAGGCGGTGACCGTGACCGGCATTGTGCTGACCAAGCTCGACGGCACGGCCAAGGGCGGCATCGTCATCGCCGTCCAGCGCGAACTCGGTATCCCGGTGAAGTTGGTGGGCCTGGGTGAAGGTCCCGACGACCTGGTGGCCTTCGACCCCGACGAGTTCGTGGAGGCCCTACTCGGCTTGGACTGACCCGGATCGGGTCAGGTCCATTGGATCCCGGTGGCGGCCAGGAACTTCCGCAATGCGGCATCGTCGCCCTCGACCGTGAGGCCGGTGGCGGCTCGACGGTTCCACAAGGTGAAGAACAGATCCGAGGCCGACCCGCTGGCCCGGCAATCGGCCCCGCCGCCCTGGCGCTCGGTGGTCAGCTGTTCCGGTCCGACCCGTACCAGCCATTCGCCATCAACGTCGAGACATCGGACCCCAAAGGTCGACGCCGCATCACCCGTCACCTTGGCGCGTCGGGTGATGAAGCCGGTGAGGAATTCGTCGATCCCGTCGGCCGAAAAGGTGGGCGTGCAGGCGCTCGGTTCCAGCGTGGGCGGCCAGTTGGGCATCGACGCGATGGATGGTCGTTTCATGGGCCTGTCGTCGGGCCCAAAAGGCCAGTGGCGACGGCGCCGCCATGAAGGTCCAGCAGCGAAGGTCGGGGTCGGCCGAGGCCAGCGCGTGCACCAGCGCGCCATGGCCGTCGACAAACCAATCCAGCACGCCGGCGTCATCGGGAAACGAGGCCGTCAGCTCCGCGAAGTTGACGTCCCCCGGTTCGGTCAGCGCTCGGGCGACGAATGCAGTCGCCCACCGGTGCACCCCACCGAGATGCTTGACCAGATCACGCACGGTCCAGTCGGGGCAGGTCGGTACCGGCGCATCGAGGCCAACTGAATCCACCACTGACGCCATCAGCTCACCCTCCGCTCGTAGGGCGACGAGGTGCTCGGAAATATCCATACCGCCATTGTGTCCGCCCGCCTAGGCGGGGGGTGAGGCCAGATAGGCCTCGGTCAGCCAGCCGCGCAGCTTCGGGTCGAGATCGCCCGGCTCTCGCAGATGGGCCACGTGGTAGTAGCGCCCGTTGTAGTTGTTCACCTTCCGGGTGATCAGCGGATGGGACTCGATGCGGTCGAGCGAGAACCACAGGGCCACCCACTTGGTC
This sequence comes from uncultured Acidimicrobiaceae bacterium, assembly GCA_963730785.1. Taxonomy (GTDB): domain Bacteria; phylum Actinomycetota; class Acidimicrobiia; order Acidimicrobiales; family RAAP-2; genus Bog-473. Next base: position 164,629 of record CAVSTF010000015.1, on the reverse strand, counting down.
ATGGGCCGTAGCTCGGCGAACGATCGAGCTCGCTTCAAGAAGATTCCCACCGAGACGGGTTCGACGACGACTGGTCCCAATGTCTGGACGTGGCGAAGCACCGCTTCGAAAATGGGTCGCTCAAACGTCGGCCCGGTCGAGAAGTACTCCTCCAACGTCAGCGCCGGCGCGCAGAGATGTGACTGGGAGGCCTTGCCAAAACGGCGCCCGCACTTCGGACAATCCCACGACGGCACGGGACCATTGTGCCCGTAGGGTGGCGGGCGATGACAGTGCAGCTCAATCACACCATCGTCTGGTGCCAGGACACCCAACGGTCGGCCACCTTCCTCACCGAACTGCTCGGCCTTGCGCCCGCCTACTCGTTCGGGCCGTTCATGGTGGTGGAACTGGACAATGGCGTGTCAGTTGACTTCCACCGGTTCCACGGTGACGGAGCGATCGAGTCGCAGCACTACGCCTTCCTCATCAGCGAGGGCGAATTCGATCAGGTCTTCGACCGACTGGTCGCCCGGGGCCTCGACTACTGGGCCGACCCAGGGCTGCACCAAAAGGGTGAGATCAACCACCACGACGGCGGCCGGGGCGTGTACTGGCATGACCCCGACGGACACCTGCTCGAAGTGATCACCCGCCCCTACGGCAGCGGACCGCTCTAGTCCGGAGGCGGGCGCCGGCACCCGCCGGACCCCGGTAGCCTGGGTCCCCATGTTCGAAGGCCTTTCCTCCCGTTTAGAGGGCATTTCCACCCGCCTCCGAGGCAAGGGCCGCATCTCGGAGGCCGACCTCGAAGAGGCCATCGGCGAAATCCGTACGGCCCTGCTCGAGGCCGATGTCGAGCTCTCGGTCGCCCGCCGCTTCTGCGATGGCATCCGCCTGCGGGTCAGCACCGAGGCGCTCAATAAGAGCCTCACCCCGGGCCAGCAGGTCATCAAGGCCGTGCACGAGGAGCTGGTCGGCGTCCTCGGCGGCGACACCCTCAAGATCAGCTACGCCTCCCGGCCGCCCACCGTCATCTTGATGGCCGGTCTGCAGGGGGCCGGTAAGACGACCGCCTCGGCCAAGTTGGCCCTCTGGTGGAAGCAGCAGGGCCGCAATCCCATTTTGGTCGGGGCCGACCTGCAGCGCCCGGCCGCCGTCGAGCAGCTCCGCATCCTGGGTGAGCAAGCCGGCGTCACCGTGTTCAGCGAGCCCACCGACCCGGTCCGAGCGGCCAAGGCTGGACTCGAGGAAGCCCGGCGCCTCGGCAAGGACATCTGCATCATCGATACGGCCGGGCGTCTCACCATCGACGCCGACCTCATGGACGAGATCAAGAGCATCTCGAAGGCGACCGACCCGCACTACACGTTCCTGGTCATCGACGCCATGATCGGCCAGGATGCGGTGACCACGGCCAAGGCGTTCCACGAGACCCTGGAACTGGACGCCGTCATCCTCTCCAAGCTCGACGGTGACGCCCGCGGTGGCGCCGCCCTCTCGGTCAAGGGCGTGGTGGGCAAGCCCATCGCCTTCGCCAGCACCGGTGAGCGCCTGGGCGATTTCGACCTGTTCCACCCCGACCGCATGGCCGACCGTATCTTGGGCATGGGGGACATCCTCAGCCTGATCGAACAGGCCGACCGGACCATGGACACCGACGTGGTGGCCAAGGGCGCCGCCCGTCTCATGCAGGGCCACTTCACCCTGCAGGACTTCCTGTCGCAGCTCCAGCAGGTCAAGAAGATGGGTTCGCTGGGCGGCCTCATGAAGCTCATGCCCGGCATGTCCAAGGAGATGCGCCAGGCCGCCGGCCAGATCGACGACGGCGAGGTCTCCCGGGTCGAGGCCATCATCCACTCCATGACCCCGGCCGAGCGGGACGACACCAGCCTGCTCGACGGCTCCCGCCGCAGCCGCATCGCCCGGGGCTCGGGCACGTCCATCCAGGACGTCAATGCCCTGCTCAAGCAGTTCAAAGAGATGCAGAAGATGATGAAGGGCATGGCCTCGGGCAACATGCCCAACATCCCGGGCATGCCCTCAATGCCAGGTGGCATGGGGGGCCGGGCGGCCCGCAAACTGGCCCAACAGGCGGCCGGCGCCGGTGGCCCGGACTTCGACATGCTCTCCCAGCTCATGGGCGAATCGGGCGACACCGCCCTCCCGAGCGGATTTCCCGGCCTGCCCGCCGCGCCCCTTGGGGCCCCCAGACCGGTGGTCGGCGGCAACAAAGGCACCAAAAAGAAGAAGAAAGGTGGCCGCGTCACCCCGCCGAAAGGCCGGTAGGGGCGCTATCTGCCAGAATGGACACTCAAAGTCCAGATGATGGAGGAATTGTTTCGTGGCAGTGAAGCTCCGCCTTGTGCGGATGGGTAAGAAGAAGCAGCCGACCTACCGGGTCGTGGCCGCTGATGCACGGTCGCCTCGTGACGGCCGGTTCCTGGAGATCGTGGGTACGTACGCGCCCCGTGGCGCCTCCACCACCGACCGCGATGCGGTCATCAAGATCGACAACGAGAAGGCCGTAAAGTGGCTGGTCAACGGTGCTCAGCCGACCGAGCGAGTGGAAAAGCTCCTCAAGACATCGGGTGCCTGGGATGACTTCGCCGCCGCGAGGGCCAAGTGACCGATCTGTACGAAGCGGGCGACATCAACCAGGTTGATGGCGGCGGCGACAACGACATCAACGACGTCGAACCGAACGTCGAGTTGGATGGCGGCACCCCGCTGGGTGTCTTGAACTACTTGGCCCGCTCGCTGTCGAACGACCCCGACTCGGTGGTCATCGACACGGACGAACGCCGGGGCGGACTCCGCCTCAGCCTCCACGTCTCTCCCGACGACATGGGCCGCGTGATTGGTCGACGTGGGCGGACAGCCCAGGCCATCCGCACGCTGGTCAACGTGGCTGGTGCCAAAGACGGCATCTCGGCCAGCGTGGACATCGTCGACGACTGAACTGCTCAAGGTCGGGCGGATCACCAAGGCCCATGGCCTGCGGGGCGAAGTCGTCGTCATGCTCTGGACGGAGCGGACGGAACGGCTGGACCCTGGTGCCACCCTCACCACCGCTCGCGGTCCGCTGATCGTCGAGGCTGCCCGCCCCTTCCAGGACCGCTGGATCGTGCTGTTCGAGGGCATGTACGACCGCAACCAGGCCGAATCGTGGCGCGGTATCGAGCTCGAAGCCGAGGCCATTGAGGTCCCCGGTGCCCTGTTCGTCCACGAACTGATTGGGGCCACCGTCAGCGACATGGCCGGCACCCCGCTCGGCACCGTCACCGCCGTCGAGGCCAACCCGGCCAGCGATCTGCTCGTGCTGGAGTCCGGTGGGCTCATTCCGCTGCGCTTCATGACCGAACACGATCAGGCGGCCGGCACCATCGTGGTCGACATCCCCGAAGGTCTGCTCGATCCGTGAGGATCGACGTCTTCAGCATCTTTCCGGACGCCATCACCGCCTACTGCGGCACCTCCATCCTCGGTCGGGCCCAAGAATCCGGTGCGCTCCACGTGCGGGCCCATGACCTGCGGGACGGCTCCACCGACACCCGTCGGACCATAGATGACAGCCCCTTCGGCGGCGGGGCCGGCATGGTCCTCATGCCCGAGCCCGTGTTCAAGGCCGTCGAGCTGGTGCCCGACGCCCCCCGACCGCTCTACCTCCTCACCCCGAGTGGCCGCCGCTTCGACCAGTCGGTGGCCCACGAGCTGGCCGCCCTGCCGGCCGGGTTCTCGCTGCTCTGTGGCCGCTACGAGGGGGTCGATCAGCGCATCGCCGACCACCTGGTCGACGGGGAGCTCTCGGTGGGCGACTTCGTGCTGGCCGGCGGCGAACTGGGGGCCCTGGTCATCATTGAGGCGGTGGCCCGACTCCTGCCTGACGTGCTGGGCAACGAAGAATCCAGCCGGGACGAGAGCTTCTCGGCCGGCCTGCTCGAGTACCCCCAGTACACCCGCCCGGCCGACTACCAGGGCTGGGAGGTGCCGCCGGTGCTCCGCTCGGGCGATCACGGCCAGGTCGACGCCTGGCGCCGCCAGCAGGCCCTCCTGCGCACGGCCGAACGCCGGCCCGATCTGATCGATCGCCTGGTCCGGGACTCGGCCCTCTCCGACGCCGACGTGCGGCTCCTCCTTGCGCACGGCTACGATGTTCCGTCCGGCGCTGAGCCGGAGCATACGTAAGGACGCCCCCCATGCACCCCACCGAAATCATCGACCGCGACAGCCTGCGCGACGACATCCCCGACTTCCGTCCCGGCGACACCGTCAAGGTGCACGTACGGGTGGTCGAGGGCACCCGTGAGCGGGTCCAGGTCTTCCAGGGCGCCGTGATGCGCCGGCAGGGTGGCGGGATTCAGGAGTCCTTCACCGTGCGCAAGGTCAGCTTCGGCGTGGGTGTCGAGCGGACCTTCCCCGTGCACTCGCCGACCATCCAGAAGATCGAAGTGGCCTCGCTGGGTGACGTGCGCCGAGCCAAGCTCTACTACCTGCGTGATCGGATTGGTAAGGCCGCGAAGATCAAGGAGCTCAGGACCGCCAAGCCGTCCTAAGGCCGGCTATGAGCGAAGAGGACCTCGAGCGATACGAGGCCGAAATTGAGCTGGGGTTGGTGCAGGAATACCGGGCGGTACTGCCGGTCTTCGCCTACGTCATCGAAACCGAGCGGCGTTTCTATTTAGCCAACGAAGTGTCCGTCAATGTGCGGTCCGACACCACACCGGCCTGCGTCGAACTGGAACTGCGCGACGCCTGGGTCTGGGACATGTACCGCCCGGCCCGCTTCGTCCCCAGCGTGCGGGTCATCACCTTCCGCGACGTCAACATCGAACGGCTGCCCGAACAGGACCTCTAGGCCGACCGTTCTCGGTCGTGCATCCGAATCTCATCCGCGGCGCCGCCGGCGAGGACACCGCGGCCGCCTGGTACCGGGCCCACGGCTTCGAAATCCTGGAACGCAATTGGCGCACCCCCGAGGGTGAGATCGATCTGATCTGCGCCCGCCCCGACCTGCTCGTCGTCTGCGAGGTCAAAGCCCGGCGCACCGACCGCCACGGTGACCCGGCCGAAGCCGTGACCAGAGCCAAGCAGGTGCGGCTCCGGCGACTGGCCACCGCGTATCTCGGCCGCTCGCCCCGTCGCTACGCCGAGGTCCGCTTCGATGTGGCTTCCGTCCTCGGCACCACCCTCACCCTCATTGAGGATGCGTTTTGAATAGGGTCGACGGTCATGGAAACCTTGCTGGTCGAACGCAACGAGGGCGTGGTCACGGTCACCATGAACCGCCCCGAACGGAAGAACGCCATCAACGGGGTCATGCAGCAGGAACTGCAGCTGGCCTTCGAGGAGATCGAGCGCAACAACGACGATCGGGTCATGGTCCTGACGGGAGCCGGCGGAAGTTTCTGTTCCGGGGCCGACCTGGCCGATCCGAACGGTCCTGTCTCCGACGCCGCGCAGCACTTCCTCCAACGCATGCGCCGATCGGGCGATGTGGCCCTGGCCCTGCACCGCATGACGACGCCCACCATCGCCAAGGTGGATGGGGTGGCGGTGGGCGCCGGGTGCTCGCTGGCTCTCGGGTGCGATCTGGTGGTGGCCAGCGAGCAGGCCAGGTTCTCCCTGATTTTCGCCAAGCGTGGCCTGTCCCTCGACTACGGGGTCTCCTGGTTGTTGCCCCGGTTGGTCGGGATGGCCAGGGCCAAGGAGATCTCGCTCTTCGGTGGCATGTGGAGCGGCCAGGAAGCAGCCGACATCGGACTGATCAACCGGGCGCTCCCGCTCGACGAACTCGACCCCTTCGTCGACCAGTGGGCTGGCACGCTGGCCGCCGGCCCGCCGCTGGCCCTGTCCATGACCAAGACGCTGCTGCATGCCTCGGCCCAGGCCACCATGGAACAGGCGGTCGAGGACGAGGCCCGCTGCCAGGCCGTCAACTTCTATTCCAAGGACACGCGCGAGGCCATGCTGGCCTTCGCCGAGAAGCGGGACGCCCAATTCTTGGGCCGATGAATAGAGTGGGCTCCATGCTCAACGGTGTCCAGGGGATGGTCGGCGACACCGCCTTGGTCACCAAGGCCATCAAGGGTGAGCACCATCCCGGCCGGGTGCGGGCCCGGGGCGAGGAGTGGTTCGCCATTCCGCTCGATCCGAGCAGCACCATTGCGGTCGGGACCAATGTCGTGGTGGCCGACGTCGAGCGAGGCCTGCTCGTCGTCTACGCTGCCGACACCTAAGGGGGCAGTATGTTCGCAGCCGCTGGAGAAGTCGCCGGCATCATTGCCGTCGCCGTCGTGGCCGGCATCGCCATCGGCGCCTGGTTCATGTCCCGCTGCATCAAGATCGTGCAGCAGGGGAGCGTCGGCGTGGTCAAGCGCCTGGGCCAGTTCCGCTCGGTCGATCAACCGGGCATGCGCATCCTCATGCCGTTCATGGACCGCATGGAGAAGGTCGACATGCGTGAGTTCCCGATGACGGGTGACCAGCAGGCCGTCATCACCAAGGACAACGTCTCGCTGCAGGTGAGCGCCACCATTTTCTGTCAGGTCATCGATGTGAAGTCGGCCCTCTTCGAAATCAACGACTACCAGTTGGCGGTCGACCAGCTCTCGCGCACCGCCCTGCGCGCCGTCTTCGGCGAACTCTCACTCGACCAGGCGCTCTCCGAGCGCGAGACCATCAACGTCCGCATGCAGGACCACATGGCCGACGCCACCGTGAAGTGGGGCGTGCGCCTCAACCGCATTGAGATCCTCGACATCACGCCACCCATCAATGTGGTGACGGCCATGTCGGAGCAAAAGGAAGCCGAGCAGCACAAGAAGGCGGCCATCCTCAAATCAGAGGGTGAGCAGCAGTCGGCCATCAACAGTGCGGGTGGTCGCAAGCAGGCCGCCGTGCTGGAGGCCGAAGGAGCCAAACAGGCGGCCATCCTCCGCGCCGAAGCAGAAATGAAAGTCCTCGAACTGCAGGCCGAGGGTGAGAAAAAGGCACTCGAACTGCGCGGCGCCGGCGAAGCGGCCCGCCTCACCTCGCTCGATACGGCCACCATCAACCCGCGCACCCTCGCCGTCCTCCAGTTGCGCGCCCTCCAAGACATCGCCGCCTCCAACAACGCCAAGGTGGTCGTGCCCTACGAAGCGGCCAGCCTCATGGGCGCGGCCGAGGTGCTGCTGAGCACCCTCCGCAATCCGGAGAGCGACCAGACACCGCCGCCACCCCCACCACCGCCGCCCATCTCGCAGACCTAGCTTCAGCACCACCAGCTCCACCGCGCTCGGGGCGCGCGCCAGTACCGCGCCCTCACCACGTTCGTCACCACCCAGAACGGAGCGCGCATGCTCGCTGCCATTTCCGCCGCCACCCTCACCGGGGCGGTGGGCCAACAGGTCTCGGTCGAGGTCCACGTCTCGAACGGGCTGCCCGGATTCACCATCGTCGGCCTGCCCGATGCGGCCGTCCGGGAGTCCCGGGACCGGGTTCGAGCCGCCCTGCTGTCCAGCGGCCTGCCCTGGCCACTGCGCCGGGTCACGGTCAACCTGGCCCCGAGCGGGGTGCGCAAGGGTGGCGCCGGTCTGGACCTGGCCATCGCCGTCGGGGTACTCCTGGCCATCGGCGAGGTTCCACCCCACTGCACCGACGGCATGGCCTTCTGCGGCGAGCTGGGCCTCAACGGCTCGCTGCGCCACGTGCCCGGCATGATCGCCCTGGCTGACGCCATGGCCCCGCTCGAGCTCGTGGTGCCTTTCTGCGACCTGCACGAGGCCGCCCTGATCCGGGGGACGCGGCACACGGCGTCTCCACGCTGGCCGACCTGGCCCGCATCCTCCGGGGTGGCGCCGACTGGCCCGATCCGCCCCCCGCCCCACCAACCACCACCCCCAGCCACGGGCCCGACCTGGCCGACGTCAAGGGCCAGACGCTCGGTCGCCACGCCCTCGAAGTGGCCGCCGCCGGCCGACACCACCTGCTGATGGTCGGCCCGCCCGGCAGCGGCAAGACCATGCTGGCCGAGCGCCTCCCCGGCCTGCTCAATCCGCTGAGCCCGTCCGAAGCGCTCGAGGTGACCCGCATCCACTCAGCGGCCGGCGCCCCACTCCCCGAAGGGGTGCTGGTCAGCCACCCACCATTTCGGGCGCCGCACCACCGAGCCTCCATCGTGGCCCTCATCGGGGGCGGCAGCTGGTCGCTCCGTCCCGGCGAAATCGGGCTGGCTCACCGTGGCGTCCTCTTCCTCGATGAAATGGGCGAGTTCCCGGTGCCCGCCCTCGAAGCCCTCCGCCAGCCGCTCGAGGAGGGAGTGATCCGGGTCAGCCGGGCCGGTGGCACCGTCACCTTCCCGGCGGACTTCCTTCTTGTCGCCGCCATGAACCCGTGCCCCTGCGGCGAGGGCGTCTACGAAGGAGCCTGTAGCTGCTCGGCTGCACGTGAAGGCCCGCTACACCCGTCGGCTCTCCGCCCCCTTGCTTGATCGTTTCGATCTGATTGTGCCGCTGTCCCGCCCCGATCCGGACCAACTGCTCTCATCAACGCCGGGCGAATCCACCGCCGATTCCTTCGCGCGAGTGGCCGCCGCCCGAAACAGGGCGACCGAACGAGGGGACAACGAGCCACCCATGGAACCGGCGGCCAGTGAACTCCTGGCCGATCGTCTCCGGGCCGGTGCCCTCAGTGCCCGGGGTCTCCACAAACTCTCCCGGGTGGCTCGAACGGTGGCCGACCTGGCCGGTGACGAGGTCGTCAACCCCGACCACGTGGCCGATGCCCTGGCGCTGCGGACGGCCCGGTCGGTGTTGGTGACCTGATCAGTCGTTGCGGGCCACCTCGGGCCCCGTCATCCGATTCAGCAGCGGGAAGGTGGAGGCGATGATGGCCAGAGATGCCGCCAATCCACCGAGGACGGTGGCCCAGAAGCCGATACCGGGGATTCGAAACGAAATGCCGACCTGGGAGTGGAGGTAGAGGGCCGCTGACACCAGGCCCACCACGACCGAGACAGCGGCGACGATCAGGAGCGGCAGCGCACTTTCGAGCGCCACGATCCGGCGCAGCACGCCCAAAGGAACACCCGTGAGCCTGAGCAGGCTGAAGGGGCGCTTGCGTTCGCCCAACCCGGCGGCGATGTTCACGGCCAGGCTGCAGGCGGCGATGATGAGACTGGCCACGATGATCACATCGGTCATGTCCTGAATCATGGTCAGGAGTCGAGCGGTCGAGGGATCGAGCGCATCAATGGCGACCGGCACGCCCTGAAAGGGAAATGCTCGCTCGAGCGTGGTCCGCACCCGTTCCAGCGCCCCAGGCGATCCGTTGGTGGCGACAACGATGGCATCAACGGGAAGACGTTCGGCCGCGGCCAACGACAGCCCCGCCGACGGCCAGACCATCGTCGATGTATGCGAGCTGTGCCCAAGCACATGTGAGAGGAAGTAGCCGACGCTCGCCACGGCGACGCCAGGACCACAGGTACCGATCGCCGGAGTCTTCGCCAGCTGGGCGCACGACACGTAGCCGAAAGATCGACCAAAACCGGCTTGGGAAGGGCTGGTGTGGACCACCGTCACCGCGCGTACTCCCGGCGCCGAGCGGAGCTCCGCCATCACACGGGCGGGGACGGAGGGTACGTGCGAGGCCACCGGGCAGTCAGTTGTCGAGAAGCTGCAGAACGTATCGGCGAGGGTGGAGCTTCCGCTGCCGACGCCGCCGACCGCGTCCGCCGCCGCGTTGATGGAACTGAGCGCTCCGATCAGCGCGCTGGCCACGAAGAGGGCAATCACGAGCCCACTGATGAACCGGAAAGCCGCCTTGGGATTGTCCAGGAGTCGGCGACCGGCGATGAGCGCGGCAGGGTGATTGGCTCGCCGGGTCATGAGTCGAGATCCAGCTGTCGTGAACCACGGACCCGCCAGCACCAGCCCCACCACGAGCAGCACGAAGCCCACGAGCAATTCGAGCAGCTGGCCACCTATGGCACCTGGCTTGCCGGCCGAGTCGAAGTACGCCAGCAGGGCGATGCCGGCCAACAGCGGGATGATGCGCCAGATGTGAGGTGCGGGTGACGTGGCCCGTCGCTGGACGCTCAGCGGTGACCCTTGCGCCCTTCGCAGCGCGAGACGGGCCGAAATGACGGCGGCGAGAGGAACGCCAATGGCGATGAGCGCGATGTTCCCCCAGTGCAGCGAGAGATCGCCTTGAGAGAGGGGCGCTCCGGTGAACGACACGTGGTACAGCAATGGCCGGAAACCGAAGAAGAGGGCGAAGCCGATGGCCACACCCGTAAGCCCCGCCACCACTGCCTCCACGGCGGAGACCACGGAGATCTGGCGCGGCGTGGCACCCACCAACCGCATGGCGGCGAAGCGTTCCTCCCGACGAGCGGCCGAGAGTCGGCTGGCCGTGGCGAGCAGGATCAGGACGGGTAGCAAGAGCGCAACGGCACCAGCGGCCAGAATGAATTGGAGGACGTATCCGCTGCCAGTCACGTTCTGACAGCGAAAACAGTCGGCCGGCGTCCGTTGGATGGCCCGGATTTTGAGCACGCCGGGAACCTGGGAGAGCTGCCGCGCCGAGTGGCCGATGATGATGATCAGCGAATTCGGGTGACGGCAGCGCCGATGCGCCAATGATCCCAATCTGTCGGCCCGGATATCGGTCGCGCAGCTCGCTCGCCGGTTCCGACCGAATGAGAGCCGCCAGAGCGGGGGAGGCGTCGTACTCATCGGCACCCGGCACGTGCGCAATTCCCGGCGGAACTGGCGCATTCGGGCCAGCAGCCGCCACGTCGACCTGATCGATTTCTTGGTTGTCGAACTGGTCGGTGCCGGACATCCACCACAGTTGATTGGGTGAAGCCGAGTTCGACGCCTGGGCCGCACTGTCAAGCCATGCGCCACGATCAGTCTGGGCATGCAGTCCGTTGACCCCGGCCAGGCAAGCCAACAACAGTCCGACACCCAAAGCGACTGCGGCTGCCATAACCAGCACCCGCAGTGCGGCCTCACGACCGCTGCCCAGCGTGAGCCGCAGGCCGAGACGGATCATCGAACCAGCGCCGGCGCGGTGGTGGCCACCACGCCGTCACGCACGATGACCTCACGGTCGGCGTAGGCGGCGACTCGTGGTTCGTGCGTCACGAGGATCACGGTCGATCCCTGGCGACGCGCCGCCCGGGTCAACAAGTCCATGACCAGTTCCCCACTCAGCGAATCGAGCGAGCCGGTCGGTTCGTCGGCGAACAGCACGTCGGGATTGGCCACCAGGCCACGGGCCAGGGCCACCCGCTGGGACTGACCGCCGGACATCTCACCGGTGCGGTGGCGTTCCAAACCAGCCAGGTCGAGACGGTCGAACCAGGTGCGCGCCTCACGGAGTGCCGCTTCACGGCGCATGCCACCGAGGAGGAGCGGCAGCGCGATGTTTTCCTCGGCCGTGAGCTCTGGCACGAGTTGGCCGAACTGGAAGACGAAGCCGAAGCGATCACGCCGCAGCTTGGAGCGCTCCGTCTCCCGGCGGGTGTCAAGTCGCTGGCCATCGAAAGTGACCTGGCCGGCGTCCGGCACGAGGATGCCGGCCAGGCAATGGAGCAGCGTCGATTTGCCCGAGCCACTCGGCCCCATGACGGCCACGATTTCGCCTCGCGTCACCGAAAGATCCGCTCCCCGCAGGGCCGGGGTTTCGCCGAAGGAAAGCACGACGTTGCGTGCCTCGAGGATGATGCCTCCGGCGACGACGGTGGAAGTTTCCTGCTTCACGCCGCCACCTCCTGCGCCAGCACGCCGAGCCGAGCGGTGGTGAGATCGATCCAGCGCAGGTCGGCTTCCAAGTGAAAGAGCCCATGGTCAGCCAGCAGGGCGTCGACCGTCCCACCTTTCTGCTTGACGTCGGTGAGCTCGCGCATCCGCGCCAGGTGGGCGGCTCGCTGGACGTCCAGGTATTCCTCCGCCGGGCGACCGAGCATGAGGGAGAGCACGACCTTGACGAAGAGATCGGTCTGGAAATGCGGCTCGGCCGGGATCGGCTCGGATAGCCACTGCTCGACCTCGACCTTCCCGGTATCGGTGATCGTGTAGCGCTTGCGATCGGGGCCGGCTCCGGGTTCCGCCTCGCCCACCATCGCTTTTCCGTCCCTGGTCAGGCGGGCCAGGGTCGCATAGGCCTGGCCGAACGGGAGTGGCCGGCCGCGACCGAAATAGGTGTCGTAATCGCGCTTGAGGTCATAGCCGTGGCTTGGTTCACGATCGAGAAGCCCGAGGAGGGCCATAGGTACGCTCATACCTGAGAGAATACACTGAGAGTATACCTTCAGTCAACAGGTTTCTGCGAGAACCACCCACCACGCTGCGGCCCCGCGGCTAGCGCTATGACCGGGGTGCCACGGGTTCCCGCCGAAGCCCACCACCGGGTTCAAGCATCCGCCGCGGGTGCTGCCCGTCCACGTAGCCGATGAAGGGCTGCATGATGCTGTAGCCGAGCAGCTCCTGCACCCGGTCGGGCAACGTGACGACGACGTCGGGCGGGACGGCGAGAGCCATGTTTTCGATTTGCCGCAGCCACGGCTGGCAGTACTGCGGCGTGAGTCCGAGCCGGACTCCATTGCTGCGGTTTGCACCACCGCGATGCAGCGTGGTGCCCAGGAAGACGACCACCGACCCCGGCGACATCTCGATCGAGCGGATCCGTGGATCGTTGGCATCGACCGGTTCGCTGCCGAACAAGTGGCTGCCCGGGAGCACCTCCGTCGCGCCGTTCTCCGCCGTGAACTCGTCGATGGCCCAGACCGCCGATACGCCAAACGGGCGGCGGGGGCGGGGCACGCCGCAATAGCCGTCGTCCGGATGGAGCAACTGCGCGGTCTCGCCCGGGTGGACGTTGATGGCGATGTTGGCCGACAGAAGGCATGGTGCATCGAGGACGGCGTCGACGAGCTCGAGCACCGCCGGATGGGCTGCCAGCTCGGCGGCCGCCCGGGACTTGGTGATCAGCGCGTACAGCCGTTGACTGTGGAAACCCTCGAAGTCGTTGCGGCCGAACGGCGCGGTGGCGAGGTACGGCGCCAGTTCCTCCCGGAACCGAAGAAGGAGATCCGCCCCGGCCACATCGCGCAGCACGACGTAGCCCTCAGACTGCAGTTGCTCCAACGGGTAACTCATTCTAGAAGATTCCTCTAAAATATCCTTCTAGTCAAGGCCTCCGATCGACTAGCCTCGACATCCATGTCGGCGGTCGTTACCGAAGCTCATCCCCGCCGCCAAGCGATCCTTGACGCGGCCTTGGACTGTTTCCTGGCCAACACCGTCTCGGCCACCACGATTGAGGCCATCCGCGAGCGGTCCGGGGCGAGCGTGGGCAGCATCTACCACTTCTTTGGGAGCAAGGACGGGCTGGCCGCCCAGCTCTACGTCGAGGTGCTGGCCGATCACCACGCCAGCTACCTCGACGCCCTGCGCACGAGCCGCTCCGCCAAATCCGGGGTGACCGGGGCGGTGCACGCCCACCTCAGGTGGGTGGCCGCCAACCGCGATCGAGCTCGCTACGTGTTCAACTGGCGTGAGTTGGAGATGATCGATCGGGGCGAACCGGCGGTGGCGGCCCTGAACGAGGAGCTCTACCGCGTGGCGTCAGAATGGCTGGCCGGGCATATCGATGCTGGTCGGATCAGGCAGTTGTCACCCCGGATGTTCCAGGCGCTCTGGATGGGGGCGACGCTGGAGTACGCCCGACTCTGGATGGCGCACCCGACGAGTGCCGCTGATCTCGTCAAAGCGGGCGATGCCCTGGCCGATGCTGCCTGGCAGGCGGTGCGGGGTCGCCGAGCCTGACCCACCCACCTGGCTCAGTCTCAGCCATACATCTCCGTCAGCAACCGGCACCACTTGGGCACTGATGCTGAAGTGCCCCAATTCGGGGATCATGCGGAGCTCCGCCCCGGGCACGACACTGGCGGTGTGCTCGGCCTGCGACGGCACCACTATCGGATCAGCCGCGCCGTGGAGGACCACGGTCGGGCACTTGATCTGATTGACGTCGAAGCTCACCCAGCCCACGCCGTCGGCCAACCGGTCATCGGTGAATCCCTGCACGCCGAAGCGGAACATTTCAGCCGATGCCTCCGCGTAACCGGACAGATTGGCGGGATCCATGAGCACGGCGAGATCGGCGGGTGGAATGGGCCGCGTCGGTGCCTGGGCATATCAGCCCCTTGCCATCGACCCCAATGATCTCGGTCGTATGCCGGAGGGCGCTGTCACGATCCGGAGCGTCCCAGATGCCGGCGACCAAACGGCCGAGGGCGTCGTCTCCCGACATGGAGGCGCGCCCCTCGGCCCAACGCATATCAGTCAACGCGCAACACGCCACACAGGACTCGACGCGATCCGATTCGAGCGCAGCCAATGCCAACGCGTAGGCGCCTCCGGTTGAGCAGCCCACGGCCGTGAAAGACCCGAGATCAAGGTGTTCGGCGAGCGCCACGGCGTCGGGCACCCACGACCCGATTGAACGGCCAGGGACGGGTGTGGAGCCGCCGTAGCCCGGACGGTCGACGCCGATGATGCGAAACCCGGCCGTCGCCGCGTCATCAGCGAGGCCTGGGGCTCCAACCTGCTCCCCGGCCCGCCGTGGCACCAAAGGACGGGCCTCCCGCCCTTTGGTCCGTAATCGGCGTAGCCGAGGCTTCGGCCCTGAGGCCAGCTCAAGGGTGCCGTCCGTGCGAGTGGTGCTCACCGTGCTCCCTTCTAAGTCATCGCCTTGGTGCACCAAGCGTATCCTCCGTCTCTACGCACCTCCGTGGTGAAGTGCCCACTGACCCGTGCTGGCAAGTTGGGTGACTCAAGAATCGGAAACGGCGACAGGTCGACGAGAAGGGTACCGAGAGCGAGCTGTCCCCCGCCCCGAACCGCCCGTGGTTAATGTCCCCGACATGGCTGGTCCGATGGAGGGCATCAAGGTTGTCGAGGTAGGGATGTGGGTCGCCGGACCGGCGGCGGCAGGCATCCTCGGCGACTGGGGTGCCGACGTCATCAAGATCGAGCCACCGGTGGGCGATCCCATGCGCGGCATTCTGTCCATGCTCCCGGGCACACGGTGAACGTCAATCCACCGTTCGAACTGGACAACCGCAATAAGCGCAGTGTCGGGCTCGACTTGTCCGTCCCCGAGGCCCGCGAAATCGCTGCGGCGCTCGTCGACGAGTCCGACGTGTTCGTGACGAACGCTCGGCCGGCCGCGCTGGCTCGCGCCGGTCTGGACTACGAGACCGTCTCGGCCCGCAATCCGCGTCTTGTGTACGCGCACATCACCGGGTATGGCCTGGCTGGGGACGAGCGGGATCGGGCCGCATTCGACGTCGGCGCGTTCTGGTCCCGGGCGGGCATTGCCGCGGCACTGGTGCCTGAGGGTGCGCCATTGCCGTACCAGCGTGGGGGCATGGGCGACCACATGGCGGGACTGGCCGCGGCCGGCGCCGTATCGGCCGCGCTCTTCGCCCGGGAACGCACGGGTGTCGGTCAGTTGGTGTCGGTATCCCTCCTCCGCATCGGCATGTACATGGTCGGATGGGACATCAACATGGCGGTGCGCCTCGGGTTTCCCACGGTGCCAATGACGATCGACGCGCCGCCCAACCCGATGATCAGCGCCTACACGGCCGGGGACGGCCTCCGGTTCTGGCTGCTCGGTCTGCAGGGCGATCGATTGTGGCCGGACCTGCTCCGGGCGATCGATCGAGCGGAGTGGGCCACCGATGAGCGGTATTCGACGCTCGCCTCACGATTCCGAGAATTCGGCTGCCTTGGTTCGAGAGCTTAGCACGGTGTTCTCGACCCGAACGCTCAAGGAGTGGAGCGAAATCTTCGACCGCGAGGACGTGTGGTGGGCACCGGTCCGACTATCCCGCATGAACTGGTCGACGACCCACAAGCACGGGCGGCCGGCGGTTTCGTGACCGTGCCCGTCAGACGAGGAGGACGAGATCGAGATGGTGGCCACACCGATTGACTTCCTCGGGACACCATGGGCCGCCCGGGGGCCAGCTCCCGAATTCGCCCAGCACACCGAAGAGGTGCTTTTGGAGCTGGGGCACAGCTGGGAGCGGATCGCCGAACTCAAAGAGCTTGGTGCGATTCCCTAGCTCAACCTTGTGTCACTACGGCAAATGGGTGAGACGAATTACCTCAAACCTGTGGGCTGGCGATGGATCTACGAGATGAAAAGTACGAGCGTTTGTCATCGTGGTGAATGCAGAGGCACGGATCAAGTAGGCATGTACTCATGAGCCTGTCTCCTGCAGCTGCGCTGCAGCTTCCCTATCTGCGACTACACCAAGCGATCTACCAGCTATCCCGGGGATGGGTAGGCAGGCACGTCAATGGGCACCGGGCCCTTCTGCTGACTACTCAGGGCCGGCGAACGGGCAAGAGACGAACGAACGGCCTCATCTACGCAAAGCGGGGCCATGACCTGATTGTGGTCGGGTCGAACAGCGGCCGCGACCGAGATCCTGGCTGGTGTCACAATCTGCGAGCTGATCCGATGGTCGCGGTACAGATTGGACGGAGACACGTTCCAGCGGCCGCTCGTATCGCCGAAGGCGATGAGCGAAAAGATCTGTGGGAGCTCGCCAACAAACACAACCGTGGGCTGGCCATGCTCGTGCACCGGGGCGCCCGGGGTCGCTACGACGTGTACCAGACTCACACCGCCCGTACGATCCCCGTGGTCGTTCTCACCCCGGTCGAGTAGCAGTGCGGTCCGAGACGGGTCAATCAACTCAACCCGGGGAGATAAAACCCGTCTCGTACGCGATCACGACCAACTGGGCCCGATCCCGGGCATCCAACTTCATGAGTATCCGGCTCACGTGCGTCTTGGCCGTGGCGGGACTCATGTGCAGTGCCTCGGCCAACTCCTGATTGGACATGCCCTTGGCCACCGACCGAAGCACCTCGCGTTCGCGCTCAGTCAGCCCATCGAGTGCTTCTGATTCCGTGGCCGACGTGGATCGGCGGCTGGCGAACTCGGCAATGAGCCGGCGGGTAATGCCAGGAGCGAGCAGCGCGTCCCCTCTGGCGATGACTTTGATGGCCGCCAGCAACTCAGCTGGTGGCGTGTCCTTGAGCAGGAATCCGCTGGCACCGGCCCGCAGGGCCGCATAGACGTATTCGTCCAGGTCGAAGGTCGTCAGGATCAAGATGCGGGGCATCGGTTCAAGGTCCAGCCCGAGAATGCCTGTGGTGGCCTGAATGCCGTCCATGACCGGCATCCGCACGTCCATGAGAATGACGTCGGGGAGGGTGGAGCGGGCCAGCGCCATCGCTTCCTCCCCATTGGATGCCTCGCCGAGGACCTCTAAGTCATCGTCGGAATCAACCAGCACCCGGAAGCCACCTCGCACCAGGGCCTGGTCGTCGACCACCACCACGCCGATCGTCACGGCAGGACCGATGACGTGGGGAGCCGGGCATGTACCTCGAAGCCACCACCGGGGCGAGGTCGGGCGATCAGGGTGCCGCCGTAAATGGCGGTGCGCTCACGCATGCCGACGATGCCGTGATGTGCCTTGGCATCTTGGTCCGACGCCGACGAGAGGACGGCACCATTTCGATGCAATGCCCCTTCGTCGGTGATGCTCACCACGACCGCTTCGTTTTCGTAGTTCACGGCGACCGACGCGTGCGCAGTTGCGGCATGTTTGGTGACATTGGTGAGCCCCTCCTGAATTATCCGGTAGAGGCACAGTTCCATGCTGGACGAGAGGGGCCTCGCGTCGCCGCCCTGCTGTGAACGATACGTCCAGCCCGGCCGCCCGGGATTCCTCGAGCAAACGTTCGACATCACTCAGCCCTGGTGCCGGGTCCCGGGCCGGACCTTCGCCATCGTCGCTGCGCAGTACACCCAGTACCCAACGAAGGTCATTGAGCGCTGATCGACTGGTCGTCTCTATGGCGGCCAGGGCCTTGCGAGCTTCCTCTGGCTGGGTGTCGAGCACATGGCGGCCCACCCCGGATTGAATGGCGATCACGCTGAGGGTGTGGGCGACAATGTCGTGCAGTTCGCGGGCGATGTGCAGTCGCTCTTCGGTGAGCGATATCTGCGCTCGTTCGGCCTCAAGCCGCTGCCGTTGCTCGGCCTGGAGGACCGAGCCCGTCACATAGGCCCGTCGGGCTCGCACGCTCTCACCAATGAACCAAGCCACGGCGATGGCGAGGATGTTGTCAGTGGCGTCGTAAAAGGGTGTGTTGTCGCCGTGGCCGATATGGAACCCGGCAACGGCCAATGCGATGCCGAAGACGAACGCGGTCCCCAGTGCGACCAGTAGGGACTCACGCCGGCGCAGATGGGTGGCCACCGAAAACATCGCCATCGCCACCACGGGGGTGCCAGCCAGCCCTTGCTTGAGCAAGGTGCCGACCACCAGTCCCGTGGCCACCAGCGCCAGGACTGAAAGAGGGGACCGATTCCGGAGAGGGAGGGGGAGTGTGGCTAGAGCCAGGGCGATCACCAGCAGGGCGAAGTGACCGGGTAGGCGACCACCGAAGGCATGAAGGCCGCCGAGCCCGCCGACGAAGAGCAAGAGACCGACGACCGTATCGATGGCCACCCTCTGCCGGGCGGTTATCCGATTCAGGAACGGTGGCCGCGGCGCACTCGTTTCCTCGGAAATCATCACACCCCGACGCTACAGAGCCACCTCACCCGGTGCATCGGCCCAGAGTCGTTCTTCGACTACATCGCTCGATGTAGTCAATGGCGCCGAAACGCCACCTCGGTACATCTTTCGGTGCCTGCCGGAATGGCCGTCCGGACGACGAAACGGCCAGCCGGGATAGTCAGGCTGGAGGCAAGGACTCACCCATAAGGAGCGGTACATGATCGAAGTGTCCGGCATCACGAAACGCTACGGCGACACCCTGGCCGTCGATGGGCTCTCGTTTGAGGTGAAACCAGGGCAGATCACGGGGTTTCTCGGCCCGAATGGCTCGGGGAAGTCGACCACCATGCGAATGATCATGGGCCTGGATCGCCCGGATGCCGGAGTGGCCCGGATCAACGGCGTCCCCATAAACGGCCTCGGCTGGCCATTGCGAGAGGTCGGCGCCCTCTTGGATGCGAAGGCGATTCATCAGGGCCGCAGTGCCTACAACCATTTGTGGGCGTTGGCGCAGACCAATGACATCCCCCGCTCACGGGTGGACGAAGTACTCGATGTGGTCGGACTGTCGAGCGTGGCCCACAAGCGGGCGGGCACGTTCTCTCTCGGGATGGGCCAACGACTCGGTATAGCCGGCGCACTCTTGGGAGATCCCAGCGTGCTGCTCTTCGATGAGCCGATCAACGGACTCGATCCCGACGGCATCCTCTGGGTGCGCAATCTGCTCAAGGGACTCGGAAGGGAAGGTCGAACGATCTTCGTATCGAGTCATCTCATGAGCGAGATGGCCCTGACGGCCGACCACCTGGTCGTCATCGGACGAGGTCAGCTCATGGCAGAAATGACAGTGGATGCCTTCATCGCCCAGAGTTCCCAACAGTTCGTGCGCATCCGGACCCCTCAGCCGGGTGCATTCACCGAAGCTCTTCGCGACCAGGGAGCGACGGTGGTCCAGGAGGACGATGGGGCTATTTCGGTGACCGGCCTCGACGCCCAACACATCGGCGACATCGCCTTTGAGCGGAGGTTGGCCCTGCACGAACTCTCGCCTCAACACGCCTCGCTCGAGGAGGCCTTTATGGAACTGACGCACGACAGCGTCGACTATCGACCAGTTGGTGCCAGCAACGACCACGACACGCCGAACGGAAAGTGAACAGTCAATGACCATCATCACCTCAACCATTCCGGCGCCGTCGGGCTCGCACTACCGACTAGGTGGAATCGTGCGATCGGAACTCACCAAGATGCGCAGCGTGCGCTCGACCAAGTGGACGCTGTTGCTCACCATCGTCTTGACGATCGCCCTCGGCACCATCCTCACGGGAATCCAACCCGGTCACTGGTCACATGTCTCATTGGCCGACCGATTGACCTTCGACCCGACCAATCTGAGTCTCTCCGGGTTGGCGATCGGGGAACTGACCGTCGGGATTCTGGGCGTCATGGTCATCACCGCCGAATTCGGAACGGGCACCATCCGCTCGAGTCTGGCTGCCGTGCCCAACCGGGGCCTGTTCTTGTTGGCCAAGGTGGCGGCGTTCATCCTGGTCCTCCTGACCGTTGGTGAGGTCATTTCCTTTGCCGCCTTCTTCATCGGGCAGGCGATGTTGACCCATCCGGTCCCTCACGCCACCCTCGGTCAACCCGGAGTGTTGCGAGCGGTCGTCGGCGGCGGCCTGTACCTGACGCTGATTGGTCTGCTGGCCATGGGGATCGGCACCATCATTCGACACACCGCCGGAGCACTCGCGGCCTTCTTCGGCATCCTCCTGATCATTCCGGCCTTGATCCCGGCGTTTCCGACCGGTGTGCAGAACGCTGTCTCCAAGTTCGAGCCCGTCAGCATCGGCAATGCCATGTCGACCGTGAACACGCACGTTGCTTCGGGATCGGCACCCACGTTCAGCCCCTGGACCGGAATGGCCCTCCTGTGCCTCTACGCCGCCGTGGCCTTGGGGATCGGACTCTGGCGCCTGGTCAGGCGGGACGCATAGCGCGCCGGGCTCCATGGGCTATTTTCCTTCGACGCCTAAAGAGGGATGGAGCAGTGTCGGAGGGAAAAGAACGATCACCGGTGATCTGGCGGTGTGCCGGGTGTGGTGCCTTGGTGCATGTGTC
Source organism: uncultured Acidimicrobiaceae bacterium (assembly GCA_963730785.1). Lineage (GTDB taxonomy): Bacteria > Actinomycetota > Acidimicrobiia > Acidimicrobiales > RAAP-2 > Bog-473. The sequence continues at coordinate 143,880 of CAVSTF010000015.1, read as the reverse complement.
CAACGAGAACACGCCAGTGGCGTGGTGCGCTCGGTGCCAGAAATTCTCGGAGGTACGACGCGACGGCGGTTGACGACCGTTCTGTCCCATGGCCCCACGCCCTGCCGGTCCACTCCAACTGCCAGAGGAAGCATTTGCCGCGGCGTTGGCCGCCGCTGATCGGGTCGGACCGGCCACCCTGCGTCGACTGCTGGCCGAGGATCCGCCGTCGAAGGCCTGGGCCAACTCACCCCACTCAGGCGATGTCGAAAAGATCTGGCGCCGCCACGAGGAGCAGTCGATCGGCGTGTGCCTCACTGATGGTGCCGAGTACCCCGTTCGATTGTTCGATGATCCCGAAGCTCCGGCTGTGCTGTTCAGCCTGGGCGATCTCTCCGTCATCAACGATCACCCCACGGTGGCCCTGGTCGGAACCCGGAGCCCCACTCGCTACGGCATCGGAGTAGCCGCCCAACTCGGGGCCGAGCTGGCGGCGGCCGGCGTGAGCGTGGTGTCGGGCCTGGCCCTGGGTATCGATGCGGCGGCGCACGAGGGGGCGGGCACGACCGGAGCCCCACCGATCGCCGTCGTCGCCGGTGGTCTCGACTCGCCGTACCCGCCCCGAAACGTTCGCCTCTGGGGCAAGGTGGCCAGCGCCGGCGTCATCGTGTCGGAGTCCCCGGCCGGGGTGCGAACCGAGAAATGGCGCTTCCCGGTGCGCAACCGCTTGTTGGCCGCCCTGAGCGACATGGTGGTGGTCATCGAGAGCCGCTTTCACGGTGGCTCCATGCATACGGTCGATGCCGCCGTGGCCCGAGGTATCGCGGTGGGAGCCGTTCCCGGCTCGGTGCGCAGTCAGACCTCGGAAGGCACCAATCGTCTGCTCTCAGAAGGGTGCATTCCGGTCTGCGGGACGGCTGACATCCTCATGGCGCTGTCACTCAACGGTGTTCCCAACCTCACCCTGCCGGCCCCGTCCACCTCGCCCAGGGGTCGCTACGACGGGCCCGATCGCGCCATTCTCGACCTCCTGTCGTCCGACCCCATCTCGCTGGATCTGCTGGTTCGGGAGAGCGGCCTTGAGCTCCCGGCGCTGTGTGGCGCCCTCGAGCGGCTGGCCGGGGCGGGCGTGGCCCGTGACATCGGCGGCTGGTGGGAGCGGACCTAACGCGGTGCCGTTTAATTGGGAGACACCCAAAGGTGGATGGCCAGGCCGATGCCGGCCAGGGCGACGACGACCCGCAGGATGTTGCCCGGCACCCGGCGCGTCACGGAAGGACCGAGCGAACTGCCCAAGAGCGCACCCAAACCCAGACACAAGACCGCCCACCAGTGCACCGGTCCGAAGATGGCGAAACCGACCCCGGCGGACACGTCGGCCGCACCAATGACCATGTTCTTATATGCATTGGCCCGGGCCACGTGCTGTTCTTCCAAGACGAGCATCAAGGCCAGCGTCATCACACCCGCCCCGGCTCCGAAGTACCCGTCGTAGGCCGCCACGGCGAAGAGTCCAACGGGCAGCAGGTAGTGCATCCGCTCGCCGGTTCGGGTCTCTCGCCAGGTGGAAATCCGCGGCTGGGCCAACAACAGCGCTGACGCCAGCACCAGCAGGAACGGGACCAATCGCACGAAGGCCCCCGCCGGCGTGACCAGCAAGAGAGTGGCGCCGACCACGCCCCCGATCGCCGTGAACAGCAAGAGCGGTCGCAGGCGGGCGCCCTGGCCACGCAATTCAGGTCGCGACCCCAGCGCCGACCCGGGCCAACTGGCGATCAGGGCGATCGAGTTGGTGACGTTGGCCGGCAATGGGCGGATACCGACCGCCAACAGGGCCGGGTACGTGAGTAGCGAAGTGATGCCGCCGGCCGAACCCACGGCGCCTCCGGCCACGCCCGCGCCGAACAACAAAAGGGCGTCACCAGGGGAGAGGGAGATGAGCCGACTCTAGAGGACAGGTCCTTTACGAATAGTGTGCGACGCCGTGGAGGGCCGCTTTTTGAACCAGTCGGATCTCACCGCGCTCGCGGGCCGCCGCCGCCGAGGAAGAGCAGGCCGGCACCTTCGCCGTGCTGGTGCCCGACGACAGCCCACTCGGCGAGGCCGTGACCCTGGCCGCCGCCTTGTCGACGGCCACCGAACGAACCCTGCTCGGCGTGGTGGCGAATCTCGAAGGGCAGGCCCATCGGCATCCCACCGTGTTGGCCCGGGACATGACCACCCTTGACCTCCTCAGCCAGGGCCGCGCCCTCCTCGTCTTCGCCGGCCCGTTCACCGATGCCACCACCGAAGCCGCCACGCTTTGCCGGGACATGTGGCGCAACGGGGTGGCCGCCAGCGAAGGGCCGAACTATCCGGTCGCCGGCGCCATCAATCGCCCGGCCCCTTTCAGCCCCGCCACGCCCAAGATCGCTCTCGATACGACGCAGGGCCACTCACCCCCTCCCGACCTCCTCGAACTGGCCGACTTCCTCCTGCAGGACCGGCAGGGTGACGGATGCCAGATAGTCGACGCGTGAGCGAGAGCACACCCGCCACGCCCACGGCCGTCACCGGCCATCACCTGCCCGGCCTCAATGGATTGCGCGCCCTGGCCGTGCTGGGCGTGATGGCGTATCACCTGCAGCTGGGATGGGCCTCAGGCGGCTACCTCGGTGTCGACCTCTTCTTCGTCCTCTCGGGCTTCCTCATCACCACGCTGCTGCTCGAGGAATGGGTGGCGTCGGCGGCGTTGAACCTGGCCGCCTTCTGGGGGCGCCGGGCCAAGCGTCTCCTCCCGGCCCTCTTCCTGATGGTGGCCGGCATCGGGATCTACGTGATCGTCAACGCCCAGTTCGGCGGCAGCGGCGCCAACGGGCTGATCGACCTGTCTGCGTTGCGGGGCGACGCCCTGGCCACGCTGCTCTACGTGGGCAACTGGCACGCCATTTACGCCCACCAGTCGTACTTCGCCCAGTTCTCCACGCCCTCGCCCCTGCAGCACACCTGGTCGCTGGCCATTGAAGAGCAGTTCTATTTGGTTTGGCCCCCGGTCCTCCTCTTCCTGCTCCGGGCGTCCCGCCGATCCTGGCGCCAGATGGGCCTGGCCGTCACCGTGACCGTCGCCCTCGCCTCGGCCGGTCTGATGGCGCTCCTCTTCCACCCCGGGCGCCGACCCCACCCGCATCTACTACGGCACCGACACCCGGCTCTTCGACCTCATGGCCGGCGCCTCGGTCGCCTTCCTGGCCGCCGCCCGTCCGCAACCGGGTCTGCAGGCCCGCCGCACCCTTCACCTGGCGGCGCCGCTGGCCGCCATCGCACTGGGCGTACTTCTGGGTCACGCTCAGGACATCCTCGGGCGGCCTCCCAAAAACTTCATGTTCGAGGGTGGCTTCCTCCTCTGCGCCGTCCTGGGCGCCATCGTGGTGGCCGACGTCCGACTACTGGCGCCCGGTCCACTCGGTCGCCTGTTGGCCCTTCGGCCGCTGCACTTCCTGGGCACCATCTCCTACGGCATCTACCTGTGGCACTGGCCGATCTTCGTCTACCTCACCGCCGCTCGGACCGGCCTGTCCACGGCGCCACTCGACATCGTCCGGATCGCCCTCACGCTCGATCATTTCGACCGCCAGCTACTACCTCATTGAGCAACCGATCCGTCGGGCCAACTTCCGGAACCGCTTCCGTTTCTGTCTGGCCCCCGTCACCGGCATCGCCGCGGCCGTGCTCTTGGTGGTGGCCACCACGCCGGCCATTGCCGACCCGGATGCGGTGGCCGCAACGTCTCCTCCCACTTCCAACAGCAACGCGAACACCGTGGTGGCCGGCACGGGTGGTTACGCCAATCAACAACCCATCGCACTTCCCACCGGCACCGTCATTTCGAAGAGCAGCCCGCTGCGAGTCACGCTCCTCGGGGACTCGGTCATGCACGATGCGTCCTTCGCCCTCACCGCCGCCCTCCAGGCCACCGGTGAAGCGACCGTGGCCACCAACACCATCGACGGGTTCGGGCTCACCACCGCCACCAACTGGCCGACCTCGCTGCCCACCATCATCCACGAGACGCAGGCGCAACTGATCATCGCCAGCTGGAGTTGGGATCAGGCCGGACCGACGACGCCGAACGCATTGCACCAGCCGGCGGCCTACACAGCGCTCCTCAAGCGAGCGGTCGCCACCATGCTGAAGCCTGGCAACGGGGTGATCGGCATCGTCTTCACCCAGTTCCCGATTTCGGGCGAGCATCACGGCCGCCAATCCGGCCAATCAGGTGGTCTACAACAAGGCCCGCGCCGCCGGCGTGGCCGCCTGGAACACCATCGCCGAGAAGATGACCACTTATTTTCCCGGACGGGTCATGTACCTGCCCGTGGCCAGTTCGCTTCTCCTCAATGGGAAGTTCTCCAGTTGGCTGCCGCCGGTCGGGGACCCTCATGCGCCGGCGGTTGACTGGACCCGGGTACGCAAGCTCGACAACGTGCACCTGTGTCCCGAAGGGGCGGCCCGGTACGCCAATGCGGTGCTGAGTGACCTCACGAAGATTCTTCCGCTGCCGGCGGCCAATAACTCGTGGCAGAACGGTTCATGGACCACCGATCCCGACTACAACGATCCGCCCGGCGCCTGCCCGGATGATCACCCCTCGAGCTGAGGTTCAACCAGCCCGGAATTACAACAACCCCCGCCCGGCTGAACATCCAGCCCGGCGGGGGTTGTTGCCAATCCTTTAGGAGTTTGCTCCGAAGGCGATACCCGAAGTGATCGGCGCGGTCAAGCGGAATGCCGGCGCTACTCCCCAAGTTGGGTGCGTCCCCGAAGTTGGCGACCGTGCCGTTGGCCGAGAACTCCCAGTAACCCTTACCGGTCGAGGTGTCCTCACCGAAGACGATGGGCGAGGTGGCTCCACCGCCACCGAGGTTGCCCGTGGCGTCACCCAGGACACCAACAGCGCCACTCTGCAAGAAGAGGTAGAGACCCTTGCCGGTTGGCGTGGCGCCCAAGGCGACGACCTTGCCGAAGAATGCGCCGGCTGCGGTGCCGACGTTGGCATCAGCACTGCCGTAGCTGTAGACGCCACCATTGGACGAGACCAACCAGTAGCCCTGGCCGATGGGAGCTGACGCCGCGGCCGTGATGGGCGACGGCGGGATGACGTGCGAGCCCGGCAACGAACCGGTGAACAGGGCATCGCCGAAGTCGAACACGCCACCATCGGCGGCGAACATCCGGTAGCCCAACCCGTCCGGTGAGGCCTGAGCGGCCACGATCGGACCATTGAGCGTGCGGTGTTGCGGACCGAGCACGCCCGGCACCGAGCCGAAGAACTTGGCGTCACCGAAGGCGAACACACCACCGTCAGCGGCGAAGAGCCAGTACCCACCGTGGTCCGGCGTGTCGGCCATCGTCACGATGGGGGAGTTGAGCCGTGGGGCCGGGTCCCAGCAGCTGGGGGACGGAGCCGAAGAACTTGGCGTCACCGAAGGAGAACACGCCACCGTCGGCGGCCGCTTCCCAGTAGCCGGGGCCGATGTAGGTGAAGTCGATCGGCGAAATGGCCGTACCGCCCGGGGTGGTGATGGTGACCTGCACCGTGCCAGCGCCTGGGGGCTCGGTGACGGTGGCGCTGGTGCAGTCAGCACTAATGCCGGTGATGGTGGCCGGCGTCGTGCCGAAGAACACCGCGGTGGCACCACAGAGGTTGGTGCCGCCAATGGTGACCGTCTCTCCGCCACCGGGAGGTCCACTGGTCGGACTGATGCCGACCACGGTGGGCGGTGTGGTGCCGGGACCGGCAGGCGCGAGATAGGTGAACAGTTGCGATGAGGTAGCCACACCGGCCTTGTCGGCAAACGTCACAGTCACGGGGCCTGCCGCATGAGCGGGGTCAACCGCGGTCACCGTCGTGGGGCTCGTCACGGTCACATCGGTGGCCGCCGTGCCGCCGAAGGCCACCCCGGCGCTGGTGTCACCGGTTATGAAGTTGGTGCCGGTGATGGTGACGGTCGTGCCACCGGCGGTCGGGCCGGAGGTTGGGCTCAGCCCGTTGGTGGCCGAGATCGTCGGAGCACTGACGTTGATGTCGGGTCCGGTCGCTCCGCAGGACGACTCGCCGCCGTTGATCTGCGCAAGACCGGTGGTTAACCCCGCCACGGGCAGCAAGGTGATCTGCAAGGCCACGACACTGATGCTGGTGGCGCCCGGCGCGTTGCTGACCGTCTGCACGTTGGCTTCAATGCTGGCGATGACCGCGTTCAGTGCTGGGGGAACTGGGATGGTCGAGTTGGCCGCCTCGGCGGTCGGGTTGGTGCCGCCGATGTAGGCAATGGTGGCTGAGCCGCTTGATCCGACTGAGCTCGAGGCGCACACCGAGTTCACGGCTTGAATGCCGAGTGAGTTCAACAGGTTGACGCCATCGACGGTGAGGTCACCGGCGACACCGCCAGTTGACGTGATCGCTTCGTTGGCCGCTCCGAAGTTCTGTGACGACGTGTTGGCGTTCGCCAGGTCCACCGTGACGAGCGGAGCTATCGGCAATGAGATCGCCGTGCTGGCGCCCGATTCGCCGTTCGCCCCCAACGTCGCCATTGGTGTCGGGGGGATGAGCGGGGTGCCGCCTAGTAAGACCTCGAGGCCGTAGGCACTTCCCGTTCCACTGTCAGCATTGGCTGCGTGGGCACTCGGGGCGAACAACGCCGAGGCGCCCACCACCGTGGAGGTGACGACCACGGCGGATAGGACTGTTTGCTTGATGCGCTTTATGAGCATGTGTGACGTTGACCTTTCAAGCGGTCGGGATTTCGTGCGCGGCAGATCCGCCTATCTCGACATTTCCCCAAAGCTTTGCACGTCAAACCTCGATTGCCGGGCATATTGAGTGAACGGACGGTGAAAATTGTGCTGAGCGGTCCAGATGCCCACTCTGAGCCCAGAATTACAACGACCCCCGGCTGAAACTTCCAGCCGGGGGTCGTTGTGCGGGTGTCAGGAACCGGGCGAGATCGCTCCGAAGGCAATACCCGAGGTGATCGGTGCGGCCAGCGGGATGTTTGCTGTACCACCCAGGTTGGGGGCATCGCCGTAACTGGCGACCGTTCCGTTGGCCGAGAACTCCCAGTAGCCCTTACCGGTCGAGGTGTCCTCACCGAAGACGATCGGAGAGGTTCCAGCCGAACCACCGAGTCCGCCGAGGGCGTCACCGAGGTGACCGACGGCGCCACTCTGCAGGAACAGGTACAGGCCCTGACCGGTCGGCGTGGCGCCCAGGGCGACAACCCGACCGAAGAATGCACCAGCGGCGGTTCCGACATGGGGGGCCGAACCGAAGGTGTAGATGGCACCGTTGGCCGAGGACAGCCAGTACCCCTGACCGATCGGGGCCGAGGCGGCCGCGGTGATGGGTGAAGGGGGAATGATGTCTTGGCCCGGCAACGAACCGGTGAAGAAGGCGTCGCCGAAGTCGAAGACACCACCATCAGCGGCGAACATCCGGTAGCCCAACCCGTCCGGTGAGGCCTGGGCGGCCACGATCGGACCATTAAGGGTGCGGTGTTGCGGACCAAGCACGCCCGGCACCGAGCCGAAGAACTTGGCGTCACCGAAGGCGAACACGCCACCGTCAGCGGCGAAGAGCCAGTACCCACCGTGATCCGGCGTGTCGGCCATCGTCACGATGGGGGAGTTGAGCCTGGGGCCAGGTCCCAGCAGCTGCGGGACGGAGCCGAAGAACTTGGCACCACCGAAGGAGAACACGCCACCATCGCCGGCTGCTTCCCAGTAGCCGGGAGCGATGTAGGTGAAGTCGATCGGCGACACCGCGACACCAGCCGGCGTGGTCACGCTCACCGGCACGGTGCCGGTGCCCGGGGGCTCGGTCACGGTGACGGTGGTGCAGTCGGCGCTGATGTTGGTGATGGTGGCGGGGGTGGACCCGAAGTCCACCGCCGTGGCACCACAGAGGTTCGTGCCACCGATGGTCACGGTCTCGCCGCCACCGGGAGGACCACTGGACGGGCTGATGCCGATCACGGTGGGTGCGGTGACATAGGTGAATGCGTTGGTCAACGTGGCGACACCGCCATCGTCACCGACGGTGACCGAGACGGCCCCAAGGGCATGCGCCGGAGAGACAGCCGTGATGGTCGTCGCGTTCACCACGACCACGCTGGTGGCGGGGGTGGTGTCGAAGACCACCGTCGTCGGGTCACCGGGCACGAAACCGCTGCCGGTGATGGTCACCGGGGTACCCCCAGATGTTGGACCTGAGTTGGGAACCACCCCATTGGCGGAAATCGTCGGGACGGCGACGTAGGTGAACTGTTCAACCGCCGTCGCGGTCTGACCACCAGCGGTGATGACGACCGGAACCGGACCAGCGGCATGCGCTGGCGTGGTGACGGTGATGGAGGAGTCGCTGGTGTTGACGATGCTCGTGCCCGCCACTCCGCCGAAGGTGACCGCCGTTGTGTTGGTGAGACCGGTTCCCGTGATGGTGACCACGGTTCCACCGGCGACCGGTCCGTAGGCAGGACTCAAACCTTGAGCGCCTACCACCGGGCCGGCGACGTACGTGAACTGTTGTGCTGCTGTCGCCACCCCACCGGGGTCAGCCAGCGTGACCGAAACTGGACCCGCCGCGTGGGCGGGACTGAGCACGGTCACCGTCGTGCTGTTCACCACGGTGACGTCGGTGGCTGGCGTGGTGCCGAACACGACGGTGGTAGGACCGTCGAATCCGGTGCCAGTGATGGTGACGGGTGTACCGCCAACGGTCGGACCACTGGTCGGGTTGATGCCCGTCTCACTGATGGTCGGAACGGCGACGTAGTCGAATTGCTCGGTCGCGGTACCGGTGCCACTGGCCGCGGTGATCACGACCGGAACGGGACCGGCGGCGTGGGGCGGCGTGACGACGGTGATCGAAGTGTCACTGGTGTTGACGATGCCAGTTGCGCTCGCACCACCGAAGGTGACACCCGTCGTGCCGGTCAATCCGGTTCCGGTAATGACGACGGTCGTGCCGCCAGCAATTGGGCCGAAGGCAGGATTGAGGCCGTTGGCCCCGACGGTGGGCAGTGTCGCCGCGGCGTAGGTGAAGGTTGAGGTCGCCGTTCCGCCTGGTGTCGTCACCACGACGGGCACGGAGCCGGCGCCATGGGCCGGGTCAATCACCGTCAACAGGGTTGAGGTGTCGCCGGTGCCTGGACCAGTGATCGTGGCCGCCACGCCACCGAAGGTGACGGACGAAGCGTTTTGCAGATTGGTCCCGTTAATGGCCACCGTGGTGCCACCGGCCAATGGACCGATGTTCGGCACCAACGAGGTGATCGTCGGTGAGGCCACCGCGGCCGGGTGAATATCGGGACCAGACGCGGCGCAGCTCGATTCTCCAGCCGTGACGACCGCGGTGGTCGCGAGGATGGTGACCTGCAGCGCGTCGACGGAAATGCTCGTCGAACCCGGAGCAGTCGCCGTGGCGGTGGTGTCGCTGGTCTTCTGGACGTTGAGTTCCACGGACACCAACCCAGCCAACGGACCAAGCTCTGACGTGGGCACCAAGGTGTTGGGCCCGATCAGTTGGTTACCGTTCAGACCGACGAGCGTGGTCGTCCCGGTCGATCCCATTGCGTTGGAGGTACATGTACTCTCCACCGCTTGGACGTCGAGGGCGTCGAGCAGGTTGACCCCGAGCACGGAGAAGTCACCGACCACGCCTCCACTCGATGTGACCGTCTCAGTGGCCAAGCCGAAGTTGGTGGAAGTAGTGGTGGCATTCGCCGCATTGACGTTGACAACCCCAGGGAGGTTGACCGGGATGACCGTGGCCGAGTCGGGCTGTCCCGTCACGCCCAGCGTTGCCGAAGGCAGCTGGTCGATGAGATGGGCGCCGAGCAGGTCTACGTCAACGCCGTAGGCGCTGCCGCTTTCGGTGTCGGTGCCGGCCCCATGGGCCGTACCGGCCAGAAAGGCCGTCGACCCAATGGCCGTGCCGGAAAGGACGACAACCGCTAAGGCCGCCTTCTTGATTCGAGTGAACAACATGGAGTGAGGGCCCCCCTCTTGATTTCTTGTCTTACGCAAGACAACGCCAATACTTCCAGGTGGAACGCACCTGGGGGCGGCATCTAACGGTCTTACGGAGAAAACATTCCAATTCAGGTACAAACCCTCAACCATCTATAGAGGGTTTGTGCCTAGCGAGACCGTCCGAAGCCCATGACTATCGGATGGGCCAATAGGGCGCCCTCAGGGAGGCCGAGATCATGTACTCACCTAACAGCCGCCCTTGGCTGCCATTCGGACCGGCCACGGCGCCGTCGTAAACTGCGGGCGATATGGCGACGACACGCAGAGAAAGCGACAGCATGGGGGAGATCGACGTCCCCTCCGACCGGTACTGGGGCGCACAGACACAGCGCTCGCTGCACCATTTCGACATTGGCAATGAAACAATGCCCCTCCCGCTGGTGCGGGCCTTTGGGATTCTCAAGGGCGCCTCGGCCAAGGTGAACTTGGACCTGGGCAAGCTCGAGCCCGAACTGGCTGACCTCATCACGCGGGCCGCCTCCGAGGTGGCCGACGGCAAGCTCAACGACCACTTTCCGCTGCACATTTGGCAGACCGGTAGTGGCACGCAGACCAACATGAATGCCAACGAGGTCATCTCCAACCGAGGCATTGAGTTGTCCGGCGGTGAAATGGGCAGCAAGAAGCCCGTCCACCCCAACGACCACGTCAACATGTCGCAGTCTTCGAACGACACGTTCCCGACCGCCATGCACATCGCCGCGGTCGAAGAGATTGTGCATCGCCTCCTCCCGTCGGTGACCAAATTGCGAGATGCGTTGCACGACAAGGAAGTCGCCTACGCCGACATCACCAAAATTGGTCGCACCCACCTCATGGATGCCGTGCCCCTCACCCTGGGTCAGGAGTTCTCGGGTTACGTGGCCCAACTCACGGCCGATATCGAGCGCATCGAGATCACGCTGCCCGGTCTGTACGAACTGGCCGCCGGCGGAACCGCCGTGGGCACCGGGCTCAACACGCATCCGGAGTTCGGGCATCGGGTGGCGGAAGCCATCGCCGACATGACCGGGCTGCCGTTCGTGACCGCCCCCAATAAGTTCGCCGCCCTCGCCGCCCACGACGCGCTGGTCTTCACTCACGGCGCGCTCCGCACGTTGGCTGCCTCACTCATGAAGATCGCCGATGACCTGCGCTGGCTCGGTTCGGGACCCCGCAGCGGCCTGGGCGAACTGGCATTGCCGGAGAACGAGCCGGGCTCGTCCATCATGCCGGGCAAGGTCAACCCGACCCAGAGCGAAGCCATGATCATGGTGGGCATTCAAGTCATGGGCAACGATGCCGCCGTGGCGACGGCGGGGAGCCGAGGCAACCTCGAGCTCAACGTCTGCAAGCCGGTGATCATCTACAACGTCATGCAATCCATTTCCTTGATGACCGATGCCTGCCGCGGCTTCCGGGAATTCTGTGTGGAGGGGTTGCAGCCGGACTACCCACAGATCCAACGGCACCTGACCAACTCGTTGATGCTCGTCACCGCGCTCAACCCGATCATTGGCTACGACAAGTCGGCCGAGGTGGCCAAGAAGGCGCACAAGGAAGGCACCACCTTGCGTGAGTCCGCCCTGGCGCTCGGGTATCTCACCGCCGAGCAGTTCGACGCCGCCGTGCGACCCGAAGAGATGACACACCCGTGAGGGAACCAGTGTTGTCGGCTGAAGACGTGGATGCCGCACTGGCCGAGCAACACATTGCGTGGGAGCGACACGACGACACGCTGACCACCACCGTCGAGCTACGCGATTTTGCCGCGGCACTCGCCTTCGTCAATGCGGTCGGAGCGGCGGCCGAGGCGGCCAACCATCATCCCGACATCGACATCCGGTGGAACAAGGTCACCTTGCTGCTCACCACCCACAGCGAAGGTGGCTTGACGGTGCTGGACCTGGCCTTGGCCAGCGCCATCGACTCTCTGAAGCCCTAAGCCGCCGGTTCGAGCAACGACTCCTTGAGTTGCGCCACCAGGCCGTCTTCAATGCCGGCGGCGGTACGCCATGCCTCAATGGAGCCAAACCGCTCCCGCAGGTAGGTAAAGAGGCCCACCATGTTGGCCGGATCGGCCGAGAACACCTCGTCAATGTCGGCGATGACATCGCTGCCATCCGGGTACTTCAAAATGAGCTTGGCCCGCAGGCGCTCCATGGCCTCGCCACTGAGGGCATAGTCGGCCACCACCACCTCTTCGGGCACGCCGAGCAATGACAGCAGGAGCGCCGACAGCAAGCCGGTTCGATCCTTGCCGGCCGTGCAATGGAAAACAGCCGGGTGCGCCCCGTCGGCCGCCAGTACCTCCAACGCGCCGCGGATCTGCGGCATGGCGTCGACCAGCATTTCCTTGTACTGCGCAGCCAGGAGACCCGGTCGGCGGTCCCACTCCTGCACGTCGGGCAAGGCGTCAATGAAGGGAAAGTGGTGGAAGTCAACCGGGTGGGCGTCCACGTTGAATCGACTGTTCTCGACCTCGTAGCCCGAACGGAGGTCGACCACGGTCCGGATGCCCAGCTCGGCCATCATGGCCAGGTCCGGCTCGGTCAGTTCGCCCAAGCCATCGGCTCGGAACAGCACCCGCCAACGGGTGCGCTGTCCGTCGATCGTCTCGTAGCCGCCGAGGTCGCGGAAGTTGACCGCGCCCTCCAGCTGGATCATCCGGGGCAGGGTCACTTGACCGGCATGTCCCACATGGGGAACCAGCGGGCCAGGTCCTGTTCCACCGGAAGGTCGTCGCCCAGCATGGAGCGGATGCGCAGCTCGAGCTCGGTATCTCGCCGCTCACGGGCCGCATCCGTCGGGGCGAACGGGTAGAAGGTGCCCCGCTTGAACAAATAGACCAGCGAGAACGGTTTGGCATCGCTGGCCGCATCGGGCCCCGGCACGAAGCCGAAGACCGAGCACAGCAACTGCGGTCCCCAGCCGGCATCGCTGAGCGTCGAGTTGGCCATGTGCGCTTCGGTCACCAAGTCCTCGAGCGACGGCACGTTCAACAGCAGCCAGCCGTAGCCGAATGAGTCTTGGCTCTGGGTAAATCCATCACCGACCAGTTCGGAGACCTCTTTTTGCAGATCTTCCGAACCCTGTCCCGCCGGCGGCTTCCAGCACACCCCGGCATGGCCCGACGACACCAGGCCGCCGGCGCTTTCCAGGGTCAGGGCAGCGGTGGGCAGGGCGAACAACGCATCGAGATTGGCCTTGATCGGCTTGGTACGGCCCAGTATGGAATCGAGGAGTCCCACGTGCAGGTTCCGGTCGGGTCAGTGGGCTTGGCCGAGCTGGTGCTCGAGCTCGCTCAACTGGGCCAACCGGCGCTCCAGCGTGGGGTGCGTGCGGAAGAGCTGGCCGAAGCTGAAGCCGCTACCGCCACCCTGCTGATCTTGCGCATGCTGGTGAGCCAGCGCAGGGGTGAAGAAGAACGCATTGAACGGCTCGGCCGCCCGCAGGTCCTTGGTGGGGATGCGTCCCATCTCACCGGTGATCTTGATCAGCGCCGAGGCCAACTGTGATGGGCGTCCGATCAGGATGGCGCCCGAACGATCGGCGGCCAGTTCTCGGTAGCGCGAGAGCGCCATGGTGAGCAGGAAGCTGACGAAGTACACGACCACCGATACCAGCATGACCACCAACTCGATCATCGCCAGCTGGCTGCCGCTGTTGTTGTTATTGCTCCGGCCGCCGCCACCGAAGATCTCCGAATAGAACATCACCCGGGTCAACAGTCCGGCGATCATGCCCAGGCCACTGGCGATGGTCATGATGGCGACATCGCGGTGCGCCACGTGCGAGATCTCATGCGCCAAGACCGCCTCGATCTCCGGCTCGTCCAACCGCCGCAGCAAGCCACTCGTGGCACACACCACCGCCGCCTTGGGACTACGCCCGGTGGCGAAGGCATTGGGCACGTCGGTGGTGGCAATGGCCACCCGCGGTTTGGGCATGTCGGCCAGCGCGCACAGGCGGTCGATGACACCGTGCAGCTCAGGTGCTTCCTCTGGGGTCACCACCTTGGCGTGCATGGCGAACATGGCGATCTTGTCGCTGAAGAAGTACTGGCAGAAGAGCAGTCCGAAGGCGATGACCAGGATCAGCACCAGGCTGTGCAAGAACGCGAACAACACGCCGATAAACACGGCGTACAGCACGACGAGGAAGAAACCGGTCATGAGCATCCGGACGTTGAGGCCCCGGTCGGCCTTTATGTTGCGCGACAGCGCCATTAACTTGCTGCTCCTCCACTACCGCCCTGTTCGACCGCCGGTAGTGCTGCCGCCTCCGGCGTCACCGAGCCGGTTCCCAGTTCGGCTTTCAAGGCGGCCAACTCGTTGTCCACCTGATTGGTCGAGGTCACCTTGTCCAGTTCCTTCTGAATGTCGTCCACCGGGGTGCTCAGATCATTGAGCGCACCCGAGGCTAAGAGTTCGTCCATGGCGCCGGCGCGCGCCTGCATGCTGGCGATCTTGTCCTGGGCCCGTTGCATGGCCTGGGCCGAGTTGCCCATGGAGTCGGAAATCCCCGAGACGGCCTCCCCAACCTTGGTCGTCGCTTCGGCGGCGGTGTAGCTGGCCTTCAGGGTTTCCTTCTTGGTGCGGAACTGCTCCACCCGAGTCTGCAGTTGTTGCGACGTGTCGACCAGCTTCTGCTCCTGCTCGCTGATCTGGTCGTGCTGGGTCTTGAGATCCGCCAATTGCTCACCGAGGGCGGCCCGGCGCGACAGTGCCTCGCGAGCGAGGTCCTCGTTGCCTTGTGACAGGGCCGCCTTGGCTTGGGACTGGAGCTTGTCGGCCTGCTTTTGCAACCCCTGGGCCTGGAGTTCAATGCGCTTTCGCGCCGTCGCCACGTCGGCCACTCCGCGCCGCACCTTCTGGAGCTGCTCCAGCTGCTTCTCGTACGAGAGGTCGAGCGTGTCGCGAGGATCCTCCGCCTTGTCCAGGACCTTGTTGGCCTTGGCCTGGAAGATCCCTCCGATTCGCTTCAACGTGCCTGCCATGGGACTGAGCATAAGGCCCAGCGGGGAGGAGGGGGCACCGGAGGGAGGCCTGGTGGCCCGCCGTTAAGGTGGCCGACGTGCCTGAATCTCTGACCCTGCTCTCCGTGCACGCCCACCCTGACGACGAGTCGTCGAAGGGGGCGTCAACCGTGGCCCGCTACCACGCCGAAGGCATCCGAACGGTGTTGGTCTGCTGCACCGGGGGAGAAGAGGGCGACATTCTCAACCCGGCCATGGACACCCCCGAAGTGCGGGCCGACATCGGCAAGGTGCGGATGGCTGAGCTCAAGGCGGCCACCGACATCATCGGCTACGACGAGACCATCTTGTTGGGCTATCGAGATTCGGGCATGCCTGATACCGAGGCCAATGCCCGTGCCGACTCATTTGCCCAGGCCCCGTTGGAAGAAGCAGTGGAGCGTCTGGTGAAGATCATCCGACGCGAGAAGGCGCAGGTCATCATCACCTACCCGGATGAGCAGACCGAGTACCCGCACCCGGATCACCTTCGGGTGCACGAGATCTCCATGGTCGCCTTCGACGCGGCTGGCGACGAGACCAAGTACCCCGACGCGGGACCTGCCTTTGCCCCGTCCAAGCTCTATTACTCAGTGTGGGCCGGTGAGCGCTTCCGGCAAATCCACGCCAAGTTCCTCGAACTGGGGCGTGAATCCCCGTTCGATGACAAGTGGCTGGCCCGTATCGGCCGTGACGAGCCCTACACCACCACCATCGATATCAATGGATTCCAGAATGTGCGCGGCGACGCCTTGAAGGCGCACGCCACGCAGGTCGACCCGAACTCACCGTTCTGGTTTGGATTGCCGCCCGAAGTCATGAGCGGGATCTTCCCGCTGGATCTGTTCCGGCTGGCCCGCAGTCGCATTGGTTCGGTCGACGTCACCGAGGACGACCTCTTCGCCGGGTTGCGCGCGTCCTAGCCGAGAAAGCCGAAGTGGATGGCGCCCGCGCTGTCAGCCAACACAATGGCGACGGCGGCGGCCAGTAGGGCCAACAGTGAGGCTGTGCTCACGGCCTTCCATGAAATCTCAAGCTTCGCCTTCTGCTTTCGGCGCTCCGTCCTTGGCTGGACGGGTGCGTCCGGAGAAGCCGACAACTTCGGAGCCGAGACCTTCGAGAATTCGGTCGCCAGCAGATCGGCGGCACTCGTCGAGTGCTCAACGCGAGGAGCCGGAGTTTCAAAGGTCCGCTCCGGCGTAGGCCGGACAGTCGGTTCGACGGCGGGGATCATGGCGGTGGCCGCCGCCGCAGCCGGCACGTCAGCTTCCGACGCTTGATCACGCTTTTTCTGTTCGGAACCCGCCGGCCATTCCAACTTGGGAATCCCGTCTGTTTCCAGCGATTCCTCGGCCGATGACTCTTCTGACGGCCATTCCAAATTGCTGTCCACGTCTTCGTCCAACGCGACATCACCTTCGATGGCCGCGGCAAATGAAGGTTCAGCCGTTGACCATTCCGATTCGTCCGCATGCGGCATCAGCAGTTCAGGCCGCGGCCCGGTCAAACGAGGTGCCGAAGAATCGGGCCACAACACGGTGTCCAACCCCTCATGATCGACATCGTCACCCCAGAGAACGGCCTCGGCCTCCTCTTCGACCGCTTCGGTCTCTGCGACCTCTGCGATCGGTTCCTCCACTGCTATCACCACGACCGGCTCAGGCTCAGGCTCAGACCACGAGACCGCTGCAACCTCAGGTTCGTCAGACGACTTGCTCCGGCTCCGGCTCGCCTCCGGCTCCGGTTCCGGAACGACGGCGGCAACAGGAGGTTCGGCCCAACTCGGAACTGGTTCGGGCGTCTCGGCGTAGCGATCGGAGAAGGCCACTGTCTCTTGGATCGGCGGTCGCTCTGGTTCGGGACTGGGCGCTGGCTCAATCACCGGCTCGACGGCCAACGCGGCCTCGGCCACCGGTTCCGGCTCGAGTTCTGGTTTCCGGCTCAAGTTCCGGTTCCGGCAACGCCGACAGCGCCACGGCCTCTTCAATCCCACGTTGCCGCTCGAGCTCTGCTTCAAGCTGCGCCGCCAGCTCAGCCTCGTAGGTCGATTCGGGGACCGGGACACCAGCGGTCACGTCGCGCAGCACTTCGTCCAGGTCATCGACCCGCCACTTGGGAATGATGAGTGGCGTCACCGAGCCGCTGCCGCGAAGCGTCAGCAGCACACCGCCACGGCGCTGTTCAATTTCCCACTCGGTGATCCGTTCCCAGGACAGGTGCCGCGTCGGCTCGCCGGCCCGGATGATGTCAATGCCCTCGTAGGTGAAGGTCAGATAGAAGGTGTCCGGGTTCTTGCTCCGCTCCTTGGTGAAGAGCGAGACATCGGGAATGGTGACGTCGGGCATGACCTAACTACCCGCCCGGGCCAGCTCGCGCAGGGGGCGGAAGCCAATCAGCGTGGCGCCGGATTCATTAATGGCGTCGCGGACCCAGGTCTCTTCGCAAATAATCCGGTGATCGTCGACCCGGGCCGCCCAGTCGTCGGTGGCCAGTGATCGCAGCTCGGCACTGTCGACGGCCGGATGCAGGTGCATTTCGGTGACGCCGGGTCGCAACGAGGCCAGATCCTTCTTGAACATGTCGCGGGAACCGACGCCGGGAATGAAACGCATGTGATCGGTGAAGACGGCGCCGGCCTCTTCGGCCACCTGCCGACCGGGGAACCCGGCGTAGCGCTCGAGACCCGGAGCTGATCATGCGCAGGGGCAGCCCAAATTCAAGCGCCATGTCGAGATAGACGTCGAAGAATTCTGGACGCAGTTGCAGGGTGCCCATGTGGGCGTCGATGTGGCTCACGTCGAAGCCCCACAGAATGGCCCGCTCAATTTGGGCCCGGCATTCCCGCCGCACCTCGTCCAGATCGGCGTGGTCCCACACGTCCTCCATGGTGCGAGGGAAGCCGCCGTCGCCGCCCAGCAACGAGGGCGCATGGGTGATGGGCCCCCACCGGTAGAGCTCGTATTCGGCGTTGACCGTCAGGTGCACCCCGATGTCTTCGCCTCGGTAGCGGCTCGATGCTTCCCTGGCCCAGGGACACGGCACCATCAACGTGGCACTCGTCACCGTGCCGGTGGCCAGGCATTCGAAGACACCCACGTTGGCCGAGTGGCACGAGCCGAGATCGTCAGCGTTGATGATCAGCAGCTTGGCCTCAGCGGAATAGCCGAGACGCTGCGCCAAATTCGGCTTAGCCATCGGCCTTCGTTCCTCCTGCTCCCTTGATGACCTCGGCGTCTTGCGCCCGAGCGCTCCCAGCGATCTCTTCCTGGTACGTACCCATTCTGGCAGTCAGGTCGGCGTCGCCAACCGCCAGGATGCGCACGGCCAGGAGTCCCGCATTCCGGGCCCCGTTGACGGCCATGGCGGCCACGGGCACGCCCCTGGGCATCTGCACGATTGAAAGGAGCGAATCCAGGCCGTCGAGGTGGGCCAAGGCGACCGGGACCCCGATCACCGGCAGCGTGGTGACGGCGGCCAGCATGCCCGGCAGGTGGGCGGCGCCCCCGGCTCCGGCAATGATCACCTTGAGGCCCTTGGCCGCGGCGCCGTGCCCGAAGGCCAGCATGTCGTCGGGCGTCCGGTGAGCCGACACCACTCGCACCTCGTGCTCGATGCCGAACTGTTCGAGCATCTCGACCGCGCCCTGCATCACTTCGAGATCGGACGAGCTCCCCATCACCACGGCCACCACGGGACTCGTCATGAGGTCAATCCTGCTTCGTTTTGGAGCCCTTCGGGCAGTGTGAGGCCGACGGGGCGTGGTGTTCCGAGGGCCAAAGCGGCCGACCACGCCTGTTTCCGCACTTCCTCAGCATTGTCGCCGCAGACCGTCACGTGTCCCAGTTTGCGCCCTGGCCTGGCCTCTTTGCCATACAGATGCACATGGGCACCCTGATGGGAAAGGCCGGCAGCCAGCAGGTCATGTGGATCCGATCCCGTCATCGCCCCCGAAAATATTGACGCTGGCCACCTCGGAGTGGGCCGGTGCAGTGGCCCCCAGCGGCAGATCCAGCACCGCCCGCAGGTGATTCTCGAACTGAGAGGTCACCGCACCTTCGATGGTCCAGTGCCCCGAATTGTGCGGTCGAGCTGCGATTTCGTTGACCAGGAGTCGACCCTCGGACCAGAACAGCTCAATGGCCAGCACGCCCACCGCGCCGGCGATGTCGGCCACCTGGCGACCCAGCGCGCCGGCTTCGCGAATGACCTCGGGTGGGAGTCGGCCCGGAATCAGGACCTCGCGGCACACGCCGCCCACCTGCGCCGTCTCGACCGCCGGCCAGGCCACCGTCTCGCCGGAAGGGCGCCGGGCCACCATGACGGCCAGTTCGGCCTCGAGCGGCACCAGCTCTTCCACCAAGAGGGTGCCCGAGAGCGGGGCGATGATCGCTCGGGCGGCGGCCTCGTCCTCGACCGTCCAGACGCCCTTACCGTCGTAGCCGCCACGGGCGGTCTTGAGGATGACCGGCCAGCCGTGGGTGGAGGCGAAATCGGCGACGGCCGCAGCCGCGTCGGTGTCGGGACCTTGTTCAATGACCAGGAAGGCCGGCACGGCCACGCCGGCCGCCACCAGGGCCGCCCGCATGCGCGATTTGTCGACGGCCAGTTCCAGGGTGGCGACGCCGGGGTAGATGGTTCGACCCTTCGGCCACCAGGCTGGCCACAATGGCCAGGTCGACCTGCTCGTGATCAAACGTGACCACCCGGCACCGCTCGGTCAGGGCTCGCAATTCGGCCTCGACCAGGGGAGAGCCGGGGAGGACCTCGGCGGCCACCGCGCAGGCAGCGTCATCGGGGCGCTCGGCCAGAACGGCCAGCGACAGACCGAGGGCGCTCGCTGCTTCGCCGGCCATGCGGGCCAGCTGACCGGCGCCGACGAAGCCGACGTCGTGGGTACTCAGGTCGCTAACCTCAGCGCGTGCAGTGAGCCGGACACGACCGGCACACTAGGCGAGGAGACCGAAAACCCATGTCAAAGCCCCTTCGGATCGGCTCAATGATTGAAGTCGACAAGTCGCTGCCCGAGACGGTGGCCCAGCTGCAGCGCATCGCCGACGCCGGGCTCGATCACGCCTTTGCGTCGCAGATCTTCGGCCACGATGCGTTGACCCTGCTCGCCACCGCTGGCGCCCAGGTGCCGGGCATTCACCTGGGCACGGGCGTGGTCCCTATCTATCCCCGGCACCCGATGATGCTGGCCCAGCAAGCATTGACCGTGCAGTCCATGACGGGCAATCGGCTCATCCTCGGCATCGGCCTCTCGCATCAGATTGTGGTCGAGGGCATGTGGGGCCTGAGCTTCGAGAGGCCGGCCACCTACATGAAGGAGTATCTGGCCGGACTGATGCCGCTCCTGCGGGGCGAGGCCATCCAAGTCACCGGCGAGCGCGTGACCACCAATGCCTACACGCCAATCGAAATTCCTGACGTGGAGGCTCCACCCGTGCTGGTCGCCGCCCTGGGCACCGCCATGCTGAAGCTGGCCGGCCGAGTGGCCGATGGGACTGTCACCTGGATGACGGGCACGAAGACCATCGCCGACCACATTTCACCCACCATCCGGAAGGCGGCTCAAGAGGCCGGACGGCCCGAACCTCGCATCGGGGTCTCGCTTCCGGTCTGTGTCACCAACGACATCGAGGGGGCCACGGAACGAGCCAACAAGGAGTTCGCCATCTACCCGAATCTCCCGTCCTACAAGGCCATGCTGGACATGGAAGGTGCTTCATCCCCAGCCGACGTGGCGTTCATGGGCGACGAGGACGCCGTCCGGACCAGCATCGAGCGCCTGGCCGAGGCGGGTGCGACCGACTACGTCGCTTCCATCGTCGGCACCAAGGAAGAGCGGTCTCGTACCTTCGCCTTGATCAGCGACATCGCCAAGGGCTAGCGCTCCAGCCGGGGGCCGCCGCCTGTCTTATTGCGACAGGGTCGTGTACTTGAACTCGTTGAGCTCGGGGTGCTCGTCCAGCAGCCGGATCACGTTGTCAATGGTCCGCCGGGCCAGCGCAGCATCGCCCTGAGGGCGACTCATCAAGCGGACGAAGACCGCTCGCCCGTTCATGACGAAGGTGGGCACGCCAAACACTTCCCATTCGTTGACCGCTTGCTCATGCGAGCGACGGATTTCGGCGATGGGGGAGCCACTCTCGACCTCGGCCAGAATTTTGTCGCCGGGAAGTCCCGACCGATCCAATACGCCGGCCACCACTTCGGACTTACGCAGGTCAAGCCCCTGGTCGTGTCGAGCAGCAAAGAGCGCCTCATGGGCCGCGCCGAACTGCTCGGGATACTGATCACGGACCACCACGCCGGCCGCCAGCGCGATCAGATCGGCGAACTTGGAGGGGTCGTCCCAGACCGGAGTACCGCCTTCGGGCACGTGGCTCTGGGTGAGGGAGAAGGGGAGGAAGGTGATGTCCCAATCGGCCCCATCGGCCAAGCCGGCCACGATGTGCTCATGGGCATTGCGGGCAAAGGGACAGCGGTAGTCCCAGGTCACGGAGAAGGGGGTCACAGTCTTTTCAACAGGTAGTCCTGCCCCTTCATTCCCGAGGCCCGACCCCTCACTCGGCGCGTTGAGGTGGGCTTCCGGCCTGGGGTGATCACGTTTACTACCGGGCGCAGCAGCAACCCGAGGGCGGATCCGATGACCACCCCGCCAATGACATCGCTGGGGTGGTGCGCCCGCAGATGCACCCGGCTCACCGCCACGGCGCTGGCGAACCCAACGGCGGCGGTCGTCTGGGCCTCACCCTCTGAGAGCACCACCGCCGTGCAAAACGCCGCCAGGGTATGACCACTGGGAAAGCTGCTGCTGGTGGGTGTGCGCACCATGGCGTCGAGATGCGCATCGGGGCGTTGACGTTCGACCGACTGTTTGACCACCCGGCTCAAGCCGAGCGAACTGAATCCGGCGGATCCCAGCGCCATGACGGCACGACGCCGTCCGGCGCCCCGACGACGAGCCTTCAGGCCGGCGATCAGCACCCAGACCAGCCCGTAGTCGGCCAGGTTCGAAATCAACGCCGCGGCTCGGTCAATCCGGGGCTTGCCCCGCAGCCGATCGAAGAGCGCATCGACGCGCTTATCGAACCCGTCCAGCGCACTGAGGCCGACCTCGTTGGGCTCGCTCATGCTGCGTTGAACGCCGGGCATGTCGGCTTGAAGTGGCAGTAGTTGCAGAGCGGACCCGTTTTGGGCCGAAAGTCCTCGTTGGCGCAGGCCCGCTCAATGGCCCCCCACACGGCGGACGTGCGTGCCTTTTGGCCCCGGATGGTCTGCGGCGTCGCCACGGCCGACAGCACGAGGGGGTCGCGCAGATGGAGGAGCCTCACCTCAGAAGGCGCACGCCCCAATACCCGTTCGCAGAGGAGGGCATAGGTCTGTACCCCGCCCATCCGACCTTGCTCGAAACGAGCCGAAGGTGCCCGACCCGTCTTGTAGTCGACGACGATGAATTCTCCGTTGGGTCCCAGGTCGAGTCGATCGATGATGCCGCGCAGGCGCATGCCGTTGTCTTCCAACTCCACGCCCAATTCAATTCCGATGGCACGCACCGAATTGGGATCCTCCAGGCGGAAGTAGTTGGCCACCAGCACCCGGGCATCGCGAAGAAAGGCGTCGGCCTCGGACTCCGGGAGACGGAGCTCCACGAATTCCGGGTCGTGCTGCAGTTCGGCCCAGGCCCGGACCAACTCGTCCTCGGCCGCCTTCTCGGTCCGGCTTCCAGCCTCGTGGTTCCAGAACAGACCCTCCAGGGCCGAGTGGACCAACGTGCCCTTGAGGGCATGGGGCGACGGCGGCTCGGGTCGGCGCTCAATCACCGAGTAGCGAAAGGCCAGTGGACAATTGGTGAACGACGTGACCTTGGACGGCGTCAACGTGCGGGGGAGGTCGAGCGCCATGCCAGCCAGGATAGGACCAGGGTCTGACAACGAACACCGATGCACTAAAAAGATGGGCTCATGGCTGATCTCCTGCGCAACGTCCATTGGGCCGGACTTCGACCCGGGGACCCAGTGCAGGTGCACGGATCGAGGATCCGAGGCGCATCGTGGACATTCGTGGCTCATGTGGCCAACGTGTCCACCGGCGAAGAA
Source organism: uncultured Acidimicrobiaceae bacterium (assembly GCA_963730785.1). GTDB lineage: Bacteria > Actinomycetota > Acidimicrobiia > Acidimicrobiales > RAAP-2 > Bog-473. The sequence goes on along the minus strand of CAVSTF010000015.1, from coordinate 120,735 downwards.
TGGGTGGAGGTAGTCGGCGGCAAGACGGGTGACCGGGCGGTTCGCTCGTTCCGGGTTGACCAGCTCTATGCCGCCTCGGCCCGTCCCGGCAAGGACCCTTCGTTGGCCGACGCCCCGGGCCTCCCACTGAAGTGACGTTCCACCGTGGGTGACCTGGGCCACGAGACCGCCGTCACGCCGGTCGACAGAGAGACCAGCAATCAGGAATCTCGGCGGTTCACGGCCATGGTGCATCCCGACTGGGAGATCTGGGGCCCCGAAGGGGGCTACGTGGCCGCCATCGCCCTACGAGCCGCCGGTGCCGTGAGCCCCTTTGCTCGCCCGGCCAGCTTCTTCTGTCACTACCTCTCGGTAGCCGCGTTCGCGCCGGTGGACCTGGAAGTCACCACCTTGCGGTCGGGTCGCACCGTGCTCTCTCAACAGGTGCATATGAGCCAACACGGTCGCCCGGTCCTGGAGGCCATGGTGTGGTCGATCGGTGAGGTCGAAGGGCTGGAGCACAACGATGTACATCCTCCGACCGCGGCCGACCCTGACGAACTGAAGTCGCCACAAGAACTCTGGCCCGAACGGGAAGGGCCATCGTTCACGTTCTGGGACAACTTCGAACAGCGTCCGGTCGATCCTCAAAATGAGTGGCCACCAACGGAACCCTTGGACCCCACGTGGCGCAGCTGGGTGCGTTGCACCCATCCCCCCGAACTGACGGACCCCTGGATTGACGCCGCCCGCACCCTGGTGGTGCTCGACGTCATGAGCTGGCCTGCCGGACATCGGCCGCACGCCCACCTCCAGCATTCCTTCATCGCCCCGAGCCTGGACCTCTATGCGTCCTTCCAGCACTCGGGACAACACGACGAGTGGCTGCTGCTCGATGGGCATGCACCAGTGTCAGCGGACGGATTGCTGTCCTGGAACGGGCGGGTGTGGGGTCGAGATCGGCAACTGATCGCCAGTGGCGGCGGCCAAGCCGTCTACCGCCACACCTGATTCCTACTCGGTGGCGTAGCCGTCCATGCGGGCCAGGATGCGCAGCATCACCTCGTCGGCCCCAGCGCCGATGGAGTCGAGGCGGGTGTCGCGGTAGAAGCGGGAAGCCCAATGCTCTTCCATGTAGGCGATGCCACCATGGAACTGCAGGCAGGTGTCGGCCACCTCGCGCTGAAGTCGTGACCCCATGAGCTTGCCGATGGTGGCGAAGCGGGTGGCGTCTTCACCCCGCAGCACGGCATCGGCCGAGGCGCGGGCGTAGTGCTTGAGCATGTCGTGGCGCGCCGATAGTTCGGCCAGCACGAACTGCAAGTGCTGGTTGGCCATGAGGGGCTTGCCGAAGGCTTGGCGGTCACACAGGTAGTTCTTGGTCTTCAGCAGCGCCTGCTCAATGGAGCCCACCTGCTTGTACACCGTGATCAGCCGCTCGGCCTGGAACTGCGCCATCTGCTGCTGAAAGCCGCGCCCGATTTCGCCGATCGTGTTGGACACCGGCACGCGCACGTCATTGAAGGAGAGCTCGGCCGTGTCACTCGACCACATACCCAACTTGTCGAGCTTGCGTGAGACCGTGAAGCCGTCAGTCGAAGTGGGAACGACAATGAGCGACATGCCGTGGTAGCCCGCGTCCTCTGACGTGCGGGCCAGCAGGCACAACCAGTCCGCCTGCGTCCCGTTGGTGATGTAGAGCTTCGAGCCGTTGATGATCCACTCGTCGCCGTCCCGGACGGCCCGGGTGCGAATGCCGGCCACATCGCTGCCGGCATCGGGCTCGGTCACCGCAATGGAGGCCACCAACTCACCCCGAATGGAGGGCGCGAGGTACTCCTCCTTCAGCGCATCGGAACCGAAGCGAGCCAGGGCCGGGGTGGCCATCGACATTTGCACGGCCATGGCCATGGGGACACCGCCGCAACTGATGCGACCCATTTCTTCGCCGGCGATGACGGTGAACGAGTGGTCGGCTCCCATGCCGCCGAAGGCCTCTTCGTACTCGAGTCCCAGCAGACCGACGGCGCCCAACTTGGGAAAGAGCTCGTGGGCCGGGAAGGTGCGAGCTGCTTCCCAGGCGTCGACGTGGGGCTCAATCTCCCGCTCGAACAGGTCGCGCAGGGTCTTGCGGAAGATTTGGTGCTCGTCAGTCTCGATCACCGCCGCACGATATCACCGGCCTATTTCGAATCCCCAGGCGCCCGCAGTGCCCCCTACACTGCGCATCTGTGTCCGAGGAGCTGGTACACCACCACGAAGAAAAAGGGGTTCGCACCCTCACCCTGGACTCGCCGCACAACCGCAATGCGCTCTCGTCGCAGCTGCTGAGCGAGCTGGCGCAGGGGTTGCGTGCTGCCACCTCGGACCCGGCCACTCGAGCGATAGTCATCACCGGAGCCGGCACCGTCTTCTGCTCGGGCGCTGACCTGTCGGAGCGCAACAAAGGCGTCACGACGGGGATGCCCGAGATCCTGTCCCTCATCACTGCGTCATCCGCTCCCGTGATCGCTCGGGTGAACGGACATGCTCGAGCGGGTGGCCTGGGCCTGATAGCCGCCGCCGACATGTCGGTTGCGCCGACCAAAGCCTCCTTCGGCTTCAGCGAAGTTCGGGTTGGCGTGGCCCCGGCCATGATCATGGTTCCGGCCCTTCGAGTGACGGACCGACGCTTCCTGACTCAGATGTGCCTGACCGGTGAGACCTTCGCCGCCCCGGCAGCACAACAAGCGGGTCTACTCACCGCCACGGTCGACGACGAGGCCGGACTGGACCAATGGGTGTCCGATCGGATTCTTTCCATTTTGAAGAGCGCCCCCGGTGCGGTGAAGGCCACCAAGGCACTGTTGGAGTCGCTGCCCGGCACTCCGTGGGACGACGCGCTGGCGCTGGCCCAGACTCGCTCGGCCGAGTTGTTTGCCGGCGCGGAAGCCACCGAGGGCATGGATGCGTTTCTGGCCAAGCGCACGCCGTCCTGGGATGCGACCGGGTGAGCGCGCCGATCACGACTCGGCTGGCCACGAACGGCGAAGAGTTCCAGGCCAATGCCGCCGCCATGGCGGCCATGGCCGACGAGGTGCGCGAACTTCATGACGATCTCCTCAATGGAGGCGGTCCGTCCTACGTCGAGCGCCATCGCTCCCGGGACAAGATGATGGTGCGCGAGCGCATCGAGGCTTTGGTCGATCCGGGCACACCCGTGCTGGAGATCTGTCCGCTGGCCGGACTGGCCACCGAAGATCCAGTGGGCGGCGGCGTGGTCGTGGCCATCGCCGAAATTGCCAAGACCCAATGCCTCGTCATCGCCAACGATCCAACGGTGCGAGGCGGTACCACCAGCCCCACCACTATTAAGAAGCTCTTGCGAGCCATGGACGTGGCCGAGGTCAACCGGCTGCCGCTTGTCATTTTGGTCGAGTCAGGAGGGGCCGACCTGCCCCGGCAGGCCGATGTGTTCGTGCCGGGCGGTGAACAGTTCCGTCGCCTCACCCAGCTGTCGGCCCAGGGCATTCCCACCATCTGCGTGGTCTTTGGTTCCTCCACCGCCGGTGGGGCCTATCTGCCGGGCATGAGCGACTACACCGTCATGGTTGAGGGTCGGGCCCGCGTGTACCTCGGTGGGCCGCCGCTGGTGAAGATGGCCATTGGTGAGGACGCAAACGAAGAGGACCTGGGCGGCGCGCTCATGCATGCCCGGACCTCGGGCCTGTGTGACTACCTGGCCCACGACGAACACGATGCGTTACGAATCGCCCGGGACATCGTGAGCCACCTCAACTGGACTCGCCTCGGACCTGGACCAGCCGCTCCCTCAGAAGCACCGCTGTATCCGGCCGAAGAGTTGATGGGCATCGCTTCGGTCGACGTGCGAGTGCCCTTCGATGTGCGCGAGATCCTGGCCCGAATTGTTGACGGGTCGCGTTTCGAGGAGTTCAAGACCTCCTACGGCGCCCAACTGGTTTGCGGGTGGGCCAAGCTCGCCGGCTACCCGATCGGCATTGTGGCCAACAACGGCATCCTCTTCTCCGAAGAGGCGCAGAAGGGGGCGCAGTTCATTCAACTGTGCAACCGCACCGACACGCCCATCCTCTTCGTGCAGAACATCACCGGATTCATGGTTGGTACTCGATACGAGCAGGGCGGCATCATTAAAGACGGCGCCAAACTCATCAACGCCGTGTCCAACTCGAAGGTGCCCCACCTCACGCTGATGGTGGGTGCCAGCTACGGCGCCGGCAACTACGCCATGGCCGGCCGGGCCTACGAGCCCCGCTTCGTCTTCACCTGGCCCAACCACCGGATTGCCGTCATGGGACCCAAGCAGCTGGCCGGTGTGCTGTCCATCGTGCGCCGCAATGCGGCCGAGGCAGCCGGACGGCCCTTCGATGAGGCGGCGGACAATGCATTGCGGGAAGCCACCGAAGCGCAGATCGAAGTGGAGTCGACGGCTCACTACGCCACCGGCCGACTGTGGGACGACGGCATCATCAATCCGAGCGACACCCGCACGGTCCTGGCCATTGCCTTGACCGCCGTGCACTCGGCACCGGTCAAGGGCACCAGCACCTTCGGCGTGGTGCGTCACTAATGACGGCTCGTCTGCAGCGGGTCTTGGTGGCCAACCGAGGCGAAATTGCCCGACGCATCATTCGCGGCGCCCACGATGCCGGCCTCGAAGCCGTGGCCGTCTTCGCCGAGGACGATCGGTCGGCCCCCTATGTCAGTGAAGCCGACCTGGCCGTGTTGCTGCCCGGTCGAACGCTGGCCGAGACATATCTCAATCCCCAGGCGATCGTGCAGGCGGCCGTGCACGCCGGAGCCGACTCGATCCATCCCGGTTACGGCTTTCTCTCTGAGAACCCGGTGCTCCCGACGGCCTGCGCTGAAGCTGGACTGACCTGGGTCGGGCCTCCAGCCGAGGCGATGCGGGTTATGGGCCACAAGACCCGGGCCAAGGACACGGTGGCGGCGGCCGGCGTGCCGGTGCTGCCCAGTGCCACGCTTTCGGCCACACCGACGGCCGACGAGCTCACCAAGGCGGCGGCCGATGTGGGCTTTCCGCTCTTGGTCAAGGCCTCGGCGGGTGGCGGCGGTCGTGGCATGCGCCTGGTCGAGGTCGAAGCCGAGCTCACCGATGCCGTCGCCGCCGCCCAACGAGAGGCGGCCTCGGCTTTCGGTTCCGACGAGGTCTTCTTGGAGCGGTTCTTGCGTTCGCCCCGCCACATTGAGGTGCAGGTCATCGCCGATGCCCACGGTCATACGCTGCATCTGTTCGATCGCGAGTGTTCGGTGCAGCGTCGGCATCAAAAAGTCATTGAGGAAGCCCCCGCCGTGCTGGTCGACACGGCCGTCCGCGAGCGCATGTGGGACGCCGCCATCAACGCCGCTCGCTCGGTGGACTACGAGGGAGTCGGCACCATCGAATTCCTGGTCGATGGCGACCAGTTCTTCTTCCTTGAGATGAACACCAGGCTCCAAGTCGAACATGGCGTCACCGAATTGGTGACTGGCCTCGACCTGGTTGGACTCCAGTTGGCCGTGGCGGCCGGACTCCCGTTGCCCTTCCAACAGGATGACGTCACCACCAGCGGTCACGCCATTGAGGCTCGTCTCTGTGCGGAACGGCCGCGTGAGGACTATCGGCCCACTCCGGGTACGGCTGGCCATGTTCGGTGGCCCAGCGGACCGGGCATCCGGGTTGATGCGGCGATCGAATCGGGCAACACGGTCAGCCCGGCCTACGACTCGCTCGTGGCCAAGGTCATGACCCACGGTGATGATCGGCCGGCCGCCGTGGCCCGTCTCGGTCGCGCCCTGCGAACGCTCGAGCTCGATGCGCTGGAGACCAACCGCCAACTCCTCTCCGCCATCATTGAGGACGACGTATTCATCAGCGGTGCGGCTGGCATTGACTATCTCGACTCGCGTCCGGATCTCCAACAAGCCTCCAGTGACCCGGCGACACGATCTCGACATGCCGCGGCGGTCGCCGCGGCGCTCCTGGCCGGCCGCGCCGCCGCCAGTCTGGTGCCCGTCTTGGCCCCGGGATGGCGCAATGTCGGATCGGCACTGCACGTCGACGTGCTCACCGACATCGACGGTGAACTCCATGTCCGGGCCCCTGGTTCCGGTCGACCAATCGAAATCCAACGCGACGATGCCTGGGAGCCGGTTGGTGAGGCCGAAGTGGATGCCACCAACGTCGATGGTGCGGCGGTCGATCTCATCGTTGACGGCATCCGACGTCGCTACGAGGTTCGACTGTCTCCCCATGCGGCCGCCGTGAACGGTTCGGAAGGCCAGTCCAGCTTCGTCTTGCGCGGCGAGGACGATGCCAATGCGCAGGTCGGCTTGGCCGGTGAGTGCCGGGCGCCTCTCCCGGGGGCGGTGACCAAGGTATTGGTGAGCGTGGGCGACGTGGTGGCCGACGGCGATGGATCTGGCCGTGCTGGAAGCCATGAAGATGGAACACACCCTGCGGGCCACCGGCGCCGGCACCATCACGCAGGTGCTGTGTGCGCCCGGTCAGCAGGTCGATGTCGGCGATCTCCTTATTGCGGTGGAGCCGGCGTGACGCACGCGCACCGAACCGCTGCGCATCGCCAACTGCAGTGGCTTCTTCGGCGACCGGGTCGAGGCCGCCCAGGAAATGGTCGAGGGCGGACCCATCGACGTGCTGACCGGCGACTGGTTGGCCGAGCTCACCATGTACATCCTGCACAAGACCCGTGAACGCAGCGGTGGCTACGCCCGCACGTTCCTCAAGCAGCTCGAAGAGGTGCTGCCCACCTGCATTGAGCGTGGGCATCACCATTGTGTCCAACGCCGGCGGGCTCAATCCCGAAGGACTGGCCGAGGCCGTGACCGAGCTGGCCCGCCGGCAGGGTCTCACCGTCAGCGTGGCCTCGGTGTCGGGTGACGACATCACCCAGCGAGTACCTGAGCTGAGGGCCGCCGGTCACCGTTTCGTCAACCTCGACACCGACGAGCCGTTGCCCGACGATGCGCCTCTTGGTGACCGCCAACGCCTACATCGGCGCCCGCCCCATCGCCGATGCGTTGGCCGCCGGCGCCCAGGTGGTGGTCACCGGCCGGGTGACCGACGCCTCGGTCATTGTCGGACCGGCCATGCATGCCTTCGGCTGGCAGGACACCGACCTCGACGCCATTGCCGGCGCCGTGGTGGCCGGTCATGTCATTGAGTGCGGGGCGCAGTGCTGTGGCGGCAACTATGCCTTTTTTGAAGAGATCCCGAATCGAGCACACATCGGATTTCCGATTGCCGAAATTCACCCCGATGGTTCGTGCGTTGTGACCAAGCATCAGGGCACCGGCGGCGCCGTCACGGTGGGAACGGTGACGGCCCAACTGCTCTACGAGATCGCCACGCCCGCAGCTACCTCAGTCCCGACGCCGTGGCCCGCTTCGACACCATTGCGCTGACCCAGGAGGACACGGACCGGGTCCGCATCAGCGGCACCAGGGGAGAGGCGCCGCCGTCGACCCTGAAGGTGACGGCCAACCTCAATGGTGGCTGGCGCAATTCGATGACGCTGGCCATCACCGGCGCACTGCCCCAACAGAAGGCGGCCTTGGCGGCCGAGGCGGTCTGGGCTGGCATTCCGGGTGGCGCCGCCGGCTTTGCCGAGACGGCAGAGGACCTCTCGGGCGACCTCACCGGTGGCGGGCATGGCCTTCCTGCGACTGGCCGTCCGTGGCGACGACGAGCAAGCGGTCGGCCGGGCCTTCTCGGGGGCCGTGGTCGAGACCAGCCTGAGCAGTTATCCGGGCACCTTCTTCACCTCGGCGCCATCCAACGCCCAGGCCGTGGCCCGCTATTGGCCCACCCTGATTGAGGCGGCCGAAGTCACACCGGTGGTGATCTGCGACGGCCAGCCGTCGCGCTCAGCGCCCGAACCACCGAGTTCCCGCCCCCACAAGTTCCGACCGCCACTGGACACGCCGCCAACGTCGAAGCACGCCACGCACTGACACGCTGAGCATTCCGCTCTGGGTGTTGGTCGGCGGTCGGTCCGGCGACAAGGGTGGTGCGGCCAACGTGGGCTCTGGGCCGACACGGACGAAGTGGCCGAGTGGCTCCAGCAGGATTTCGACGTTCCGCTCTTCCGGCAGCTGCTGCCCGAAGCCGATGGCTTCGAGGTGGAGCGCTATGCACTGCCCAACCTGCGGGCGCTGAACTTCATGGTGCGCGGCATTCTGGGTTGGGGCGTAGCGTCCAACCTGAGGCTGGATACCCAAGCCAAGGGCCTGGCCGAGTTGATTCGCTCCCGGCACCGTGGACGTGCCCGCCTCCTTCGTGCAGCAGGGCAAGCCGGCTGCTCGTTGGGCCTCGGCTCAAGCCACCTTGTAGTCAGCGCCACCGCGCCGACGGCGCCCTCACCGCGCCACCGACTCGAAATGGCAGGATGACGTGATGGAGGCCTTCTTTCGACTGCTCGGGTTCATCCTCGGTATCGCCATCGTCGCCGGGACCGGCAGCCAGCGTGTTCACCGCATTGGTGGTGCCCCGGGTCACCTCATCCCGACTGATGCGATCGATTGCCAAGGTCCTCGGTGGCTTGGCCCGCAAAGTCCTGCCGCACCTGCCCACCTACGAAATCCGAGATCGCGTGATGTCCTACGTAGGCCCGGCGGCCATGGTGGCGCTGTTCGTCCTCTGGTTGGCCTTTCTGGTTTTGGGGTTCGGACTCATCGTCTGGTGGGACAGCGGTCAGAACTTTGGCACGGCCATGGAGGTGTCGGGTTCGTCGGTGTTCACGTTGGGCATCGCGTCAATCCCCGATGCCGGCACGCGAACACTTGAGATCATTTCCGCCGCGCTCGGCCTCCTGGTGGTGGCCCTCGAGATCGCCTACCTGCCTGCGCTGTACAACGCGTTTGCCGTCTCGTGAAACCGAGGTCACCCTGTTGGCCACCCGATCCGGTACGCCGGCCTGGGGACCTGAGATCTTGGCTCGCCACCACATCCTGCAGAACACGGCCGAGCTGCCACCGCTCTATGCCGACTGGGAGCGCTGGGCCGCCACCGTGTCCGAGAGCCACACCAACTACCCGGCCCTCATGTGGTTCCGCTCGCCGGTGTCGTCGCGCAGTTGGCTACTCAGTCTGGTGTCGATGATGGACTCGGCTGCGCTGTACCACGCCGTCAGCCCTTTGGGCACGCCCCGGCAAGCCCGCAACTGCCTCTCCATGGGGACCAACTGCCTGCGTTCCATGGCCCGCGCCCTGCAGATTCCCTACGAGCCTGATCCGCTTCCCGAATCCGGCATTCGCATGACCAAGGAAGAATTCTCCGACGGGTTTCGCCGGCTCGAAGAGGTGAAGTTTCCGATGGAACGCGACCTCGATGAGTCATGGCGCCACTTCCAGGGCTGGCGAGTGAACTACGAGCCAATCGTGGACGAGCTGACCAGGCTGATCATGCCGCCACCTGCTCCGTGGTTCATCATTCGTCCCGAACTGGGCAAGACCGAGTGGCCCCGCGTGAGGAACCGCACGCCGGACGACCCCGAGGGAGTTCAGTCGTTCGTGTTCAGCAGGACCTTCAAGACGCCGTCCGACCGCGAATCGAACAGTTCGTAGGCCTCGGCCGCTTGGCTGAGCCCCATGTGATGGGTGAACGTCTCGGGTAGCTCGAACCGCCCGGCCAAAATGAGCGGCACCAGGGCGGGCCACGTGCTGGGAATCGGGGCGAAGACGGCCCGCACGGTCAGGCTCTTCAAGAGGACGAGTGCCATCGGGAAGGGCAGGTCCATCTTCAGGTTGACGCCGACGATGGACACGGTGCCGCCGCTGGCGGCGCAGTTCACCGCTTCAATGATGGTGGCGTCGGCCCCGACCGCTTCAATGACGGAGTCGGCCCCTCGACCGCCGGTAGCCATCATCACTTGTTGCGAGCCGGGGGCCTCTCGGGCGTCGATCGGCTCGGCCCCCATCCGCTCGGCCCGGGCCAGTCGCTCGGGCACCATGTCGATGGCCAGAATGCGAGACGGCGAGAAGAGCTGTGCGCACTGAAGGGCCATGATCCCGACCGGACCGAGCCCCACCACCACCACGGTCGAACCGGGGGCGATGTTGGCCCGCAGCGCACCGACGTAGCCGGTGGGAAGAATGTCGGTCAGGAGGACGGCCGCTTCATCGCTGATTCCTTCGGGAATGGGCAGTACAAACCGATCGGCGAAAGGAACGGCCATGGCTTCGGCCTGACCGCCCGGGAGCGACGGCAATGTTCCGAAGGCGGCGGTCTCGCCGGCCTCGCAAAGGTTGGGAAAGCCGCTCAAGCACGGCCGGCAGAGTCCGCAGCCGATGACGCCCGAGACCAAGACCCGATCACCCACTTTGACCGTGTGCACCTCGGTCCCGGCTTCGGCCACCGTGCCGATGGCTTCATGGCCCAAGTGGATACCGGCGCCTGTGGGGGCATCGTGGTACAGATGGAGGTCCGAGCCGCAGATGGCGGTTCGATCGACGGTGACAATGACGCCGGATGGGCCGGGCAGGGTCGGATCCGGTACCTGTTCGACCCGGACATCGTGCGGACCCTGCAAGACCGTTGCGCGCATTCCCGCACCATAACCGGGAGAACTACAATGTTCTCGGCCTATTTTCGACCGTCCATTCCATGACTTCCACCCTCGATTCACTCTCCACCGACCTCGACGTCATCAGTGACGCCGACCTCAACACGTTCTTCGAATCTGAGGACTTGTGGGCGGTGATCGTCTGGAATGACGACGTGAATACCTTCCAGAACGTGATCAAGGCCCTGGTGGAAATCTTCCAGCACACCGCCGAGCGAGCCGATCAATTGGCCTGGAAGATCCACCTGACCGGCAAGGCCGTCGCCGCCATCAGGCCCAAGGACGAAGCCGAAGCCGGGGTCCACGCGTTGTTGCAGCGCAAGATCTCGGCCACGCTGGCTCGGGCCTAAGCGCCTCACCGGGCAATGCTGGTTGCTACCGAGCCTGCAACATGAGTAAATATTTCGCAGCTATGCCACTACCCTGAGTATCATCTCGTGGGGGGATAAGGCATGAATTGTCACCGTCAAGTTCGTCGTGCAACCGCACATCAGTACGCCAGCAAAGAAAGCAGCCGTTCGCCTCATGGCGGCGGCCGGTGTCATCGGGTCAGGTCTCTTCGTGCTCGCCATCCCCGCTCAGGCGGCTCTCCCGTGCCGACGTATACCTGGTCGGGCGCCGACGCAGACAATGGGGCGAACTCCAACTGGTCCGATGGGGCCAATTGGGTGGGGGGCTTGGCGCCGACAACTGTGACGCCGGTGAATCTGGTTTTCCCGACCCCGCCACCGAATGCGCCTCGACTGCCTGTCTGAGCAACAACGACATCGATGGATTGACCGCGGCCAGCTTACCACCACCAATGGCGCCGACCGAACGGAGACACCGATCAATCTGACCGGCCCGCTCACCATCACCGGTCCGATGTGTCCGTGGTCTCGCTCAATCTGGCTGAGGCCACCGGTCCGACGTGCACCTTCACCCACAGAACATCACCTTTAATGGCGAAGTGACTGGCGTGCCGCTGACAGTCGTGTCTGGCCGGCGGGTCGCAACTGACCGCCAACTTCCAAACCTCCGGCCTGGCCATTGAGGGGGCGAATCCCTCGGCCGCGCCCGCCAGCAACGGCACCATCGAAGGGTCAGTGGGACGCGCCGGTGCCTACTATGCCGACGTAGCCATCAACTGGCCCTCGGAGTCCGAGTCGGGACCGTTTGCCACCAGCGGCGACGCTCATCACGTTGACCACACAGTAAACTCGCTGGGCTTCCAGCCTGCCCAGCAGTTTTCTGTCTACGGGCTGGCGAACTTTGATCCGGCCACCACGCTTGTTTTTCAATGGCGGCGAAATGGCGGGCATGCTCACCTGGCCTCCCAGTCGATCTGGAACTTCCCTACCCTCACCGAAAATCCGCTTCCTACGGCGTCAACTCTGAATGGCGCCAACATCTCGCCATCACGGGATGCCCAGGTACTGCTACATGCCCCCCAACGACCGGCACGTTGGTGTCGTCCACACCGGGCGTCACTGGGAACTTCGAACAAATCGTTGGTGGTAAGGAAGTAGCGATTGCCAAACGGCGGCATCGTGGCCGCCCCTGGACCGTGTTATTGGCAGATTAACTACACAGCGACTTCAGTGACCGCCACCCAGGTGCAGCCGCCCCAAATCATTCTTGCTCCGAGCGGCCATTCGCCGTCGATTCCTGGCCAAGCCGTCACCTTCACGGCGACCGTGTACCCGGCCCCCAGCAGTGGCACCGTCTCATTTGCCGGCGGCGGCACACCGATCCCCGGGTGCACCGCAGCGCCAGTCAACGCCACCAGTGGTGTGGCCACCTGCACGACGTCGTTCTCGTCGACCGGGAACTATTCCATCACTGCCACATACAGCGGGTCGACCACCACACCTCCATCAGTGACGTCGTCACCAATCACTCAGGTGGTCGTTCCGCCTCCAACAGCGACCATCACCACCTCACTCACTACCTATGATACTGCCGGGACAACAGGTCAATGGCACTGCCTCCGACGTTGGTGGTCCGGGCGTCTCTGACGTGCTGGTCTACTACGACAACTTGGTCACCGGCGCGGTGGGTGAGTTCGTGGCCACGTGCGCCAACTGTGGCGTGACCCAGACCAGCGTGGCCTGGGACATACCGATCACCTCCACCGGACCACTGCCAGCCGGTATCTATGCGTTTGTCGCCCAGGCCATCGATGCCAACGACAATTTCGGTCCTGGCTCGAACATCAATACGGCATTCGTCCTTTAGCCGGCGAGTAGGGAGCTTCATGCCGTCACCCGCCGGGTGAAGTCGGCGATGCTGGCGGCCGTGTCACGGCTGATCTCGGGGCACATGATCGGCATGACTTCGGTGCCGTGGATGGTGCCCATGACCTGGCGGCACCGAGCTTCCACATCGGCTTCCAGCAAGCGGCGGTAGAAGACGATGCCCTCGTCGCGCAGCGGGTCACACTCGTTCACGCTGATCATGGTGGGCACCAGGCCCCGCACGTCGTCGACGCTGGCGAAACCGGGCCAGGCCAACGGGTTCTTGGCGTGCAGTTCCTCAATCCCGTAGGACATGGCGCCTTGGTTGTTGTGGAGGTCCAGCAGAATCCCGTTGTTCTCCACCGATGAGGGGTACTCGTCACGTGGCCATTCACCGGAGATGTAGGGACACAGCGCGTAGAGGCCGCGGATGAGTCCGAGGTCGCCGTCGGCCTTGAGACGGAGTCCGGTGGCCAGGGTCAGATTGCCGCCACCACTCTCGCCGGCCACCACAATGCGATCGGGGTCGATGCCCAGTTCGGCGTGGTGGTCGGCCACCCACTTGATGCCGGACACGCAGTCGTTGAGTCCGGCCGGGTAGGGCGCCACTTCCTCCACCGACGAGGGCGAAACCGAGTTGCGGAAGTCGATCATGGCCACGGCCACGCCCTGGGCGGCGATGATCTTGCCCCAGGCCCGGTAGTTGCCGTCGTAACAGGAGCTGCTGGCCATACCGCCGCCGTGGATGTAATAGACGCAGGGGAGGGGATCAGCGCTATCGGGGCGAATGAGGCGGAGGTTGATCTCGTTGCCGTCGGGGGCAGAGGTCAGGCTGTATTCGGTGATCGAGAGGCCCTTGGACGGGGCGATCTCTTCGTTGTCGTTGCTGTCCATGAAGCTGACCATGAACTCACGCACGGCCTTGGCCTCATCGGTGGCCGCGGCGGCCACCAATGCCTCGCGGCTGGCCACGTCCCCCTGACCTTCGGGGAGGTCGATCAGTCCCAGCAGCCGCTTGATCCGAGGATCGATCCGCGGGTCGTCTTGAATGCTCTGATTCGGCATGCTGCCTCCCCCTGGTGAGTTTTCGCCGATCGTATCGTCGGCCCTCCACCAGGGCTCAAGCCGAGTGCTCGGGCCCAATCGGGCCGACAGCCGGGCCTTCACCTCCGGCCACTCGCTGGCGATGATGGAGAACCGGGCCGAGGTGCGCACGGTGTCGTCGGCGCCCGGCCGGTCGGCCCGCATGATGCCGTCGAGCTTCCCGCCGATCCGTTCAATGGCCGCCCATGAGCGCTTGTTCCGCACGTCCGTCTGGAGCGCCACTCTATGCACCTCCCACACCTCGAAGGCGTGTTGCATCATCAAGCAGCTTGGCTTCGGTGTTGATCGGCGTCCGTTGGGCCGATGCGGCCAGCCAGGTGAACCCGATGTCAACCACGTCGGGGATCCCGTCCCGCTGATGCGTGGCGCCCGGCGGCCACTGCCAGTAGGCCAATTCGCAGTACCGGGTGGCCCCCACGACCCGGTCGGCTGCACCGTCGCGCGCCGAGCTGCACGGTGGCGAAGGCCATATGCGCGCCCGAGGCCACCTTTTGCAGCGCATCGTCGACGTAATCGGTCATTTCGTCGGCGCCGTCGGGCGTGTAGGTCCACTGCGTAGGTGGATCGATCCTCGGCGGCGGCCACCACCAACGCATCGATGTGATGCGACCGAAAGCGGCTCCAGGCGCACGAACTGTCCTTGCAGCACGGGTGACGCAGGCGGGCCTGCCTCGGTCGGCATCTGCGGAGTGTACTGAGGGCCCTCGGCCCCCTCGTACACTGTGACGTGATCGTTGGTTCATCTCTCACCATTGAAATTGGCGATCGGACGCTGGTCACCGACGCCTCATTCGTGGTGGGCGCGGGCGAAAAAGTCGGCCTGGTCGGGCGAAACGGCACCGGAAAGTCCTCATTTATCTCGGTGGTGGTGGGTGAACCCACGCCGCAACTGCGCCACCGGGGCAATGTCCGCCTCCTGGGTTCCTTCGGATTCCTTCCCCAGGCGCCGGTGCACGGCGGCCATGGATTGGAGCCGACCGGGTTCTCGCACATCCTGTCGGCCCGGGGTCTCGACGTGCTCGATGATGCGCTGGGCGCCGCCCGCAAGGCCATGGCCGACGACCCTTCGGCCGAGAACATCGAACTGTTCACCGATCTGCAGGAGCAAGTTCCAGACCAACGGCGGCTACGAGGCCGAATCGGTGATGTCCCGCCTGGCGGATGGCCTCGGCCTGCGCCAGGAACTCCTCCTGGAGGACATCGAGTCGCTCTCCGGAGGACAACGTCGACGGGTCGACCTCATGCGGGTGCTGTTTCAAGAACCCGAGCTGATGATCCTCGACGAACCCACCAACCACCTCGACCGCTCTGCCAAACGCTGGCTGCTGGACGAGTTGGCCCGCTTCCCCGGCGCCCTCCTCGTGGTCAGCCACGACCTCAAGCTGCTTGATCACTCCATCACCAAGGTCCTGCACATTTCGAACCAGAAGCTGACCGAGTGGAAGGGCAACTACTCCAAGTTCGAGGAACTGCATGAGGCCGACGCCTCGCAGCGTGAGCGAGCCTCCGAGCTCGAAGAGCGAGAGATCAAGCGGCTGTCCATGCTGGCTGACTCCATGCGAGGACAGACGGCCAAGCGGGCCAAGGTGGCCAAGTCATTGGACCGCCGGGTGGAACGAATTTCAAGTGATCGCACCGTGGTCGACAAGCGGGACAAGGCCAGCAAGTTCCGCCTGCCCACGCCGCCCCGCTCCGGCGTCACCCCGCTTGAGGTCTCCAAGCTGGGTGTGCGCTACGGGAAGAAGGAGATCATCTCCAACATCACCTTCCATGCCCTGCGGGGCGACCACATCGTGATCATCGGCCGCAACGGGGCCGGCAAGTCCAGCCTCTTGCGCTGCCTGGCCGGCGTGCAGGAGCCCACCAATGGCGTGGTCGAGGTCGGCACCAACGTCGAGGTCGGGTACTTCGCCCAGGAGCACGAGCAGATCGATCCCGACATCAGCTCATTGGCCAACATCAGCGACGCCGTGCTCTCGACGGAGAAAGAACGGCGTGCCCTACTCGGTTCCTTTGGCCTGCCCTCCAAGGCGGCCGATCAGAGCCCAGCCACGCTCTCGGGTGGTGAGCGGGCCAAGCTGGGTCTGGCCATGCTGTCGGCCGGCGAGGCCAACCTGCTCCTGCTGGACGAACCCACCAACAACCTTGACCCGTCGTCCATCACG
Organism: uncultured Acidimicrobiaceae bacterium; assembly: GCA_963730785.1. Lineage (GTDB taxonomy): Bacteria > Actinomycetota > Acidimicrobiia > Acidimicrobiales > RAAP-2 > Bog-473. Next base: position 104,670 of record CAVSTF010000015.1, on the reverse strand, counting down.
GCTGTGGGGCAAATGCTCGGGCACTGGCCCGGCACCATCATTGCGGTGAGTCACGAGCGCGGCTTCGTGGAAGCGCTCAATCCGACCTATTGCCTACGCCTGCCCGAAGAGCAGTACACGCACTGGCGTGACGAATACCTCGACGATGTCGAGATGCGTTAGCTGACCCAAATCTGCGTCGGCCAGAGCACACCCTGGTCGAAGCCGTAGGCCTTGGTGCCTTTCGGGGTGGTCGGGTTGACGAAGTTCTGCACTTTCGGATTGGCCACCACGGCCCAGGTCGACCGGTCGAGGTAAATGTACGGGATGTCCTCAGCCAGGTACTGGTTGATTTCCGAATAGGCCTTGATCTGGGCCGCCTTGGAAGCTGGCCTGACGACCGGCGATCAGGGCTTCCTGAATGCGAGGGTCCGAGTTGCGGGCCATGTTGAGCGGCAGCGGCGGACCGGCGGTGGTCGTGCTCCACCACACGTAGTTCAGGTCCGGAATCACGGCGCCGAACTGGCGCCACGTGACGGCTTGGTAGGTGCCGGCCAGCGCGGTGTTGATGATCGCTGCCTGCGATGGTGATGTCGATCGACACCTTCATGCCGGCGGTTTGGTAGGCCTGCTGCAGGAACTGGGCCGCCCGTTCGACAATGGGGTCGTTGGTGGCGTTGAGGGTGAACGACACCGGCTGGCCCGTCTGCTTGGCAATCTGCGACACCAGCTTGGCCGCTCCCTTGGGATCGGGCTTGGGGTAGGCCGTCTTGGTGTAATACGGCGAACCGGGTTGGTACATCCCGTACAGCGGCGCGTTGACGCCCAGGTCGACCACTTTCGAGTACTCAGCCGCGTCGGTGGCCTTGGCCATGGCGGTGCGCAAGGTCTTGTTGTTGAACGGCGGCTTGGAGGTGTTCAGCATGAGGCAGTTGACGACGGCCTGCCCGAGCAGCGACCCGCTGTTGTCGAAGTAGGACCACTTCTTGTTGCCCCGGAACGTCTTGATGCTGGCGGGGGTAACGGTGTGCATGATGTCGATGGTGCCCGTCTCCAGGGCGGCGACCCTTGAGTTTGGGGTGACGATCGGCTTGAAAGTGATCTGGCTGAGGTAGGGCAGCCCCTTGCGCCAGTAGTGCGGATTGGCGGTGGCGATGAAGTGGGTGTTCGGGATCCACTCCTTGAACACGAAGGGACCGGTGCCGACCGGGTGCGACGTCCCGTTGGGATTGTTGAGCATGGACGGGGCGGCGATGTAGCCCGTCTGGGCTTGCTGCGACAGGTAGTACGGAAATTGTGCCCAGGGCGCACTTCAGGGCCACCGTCACCGAGAGCGGGCCGGTGACCGTGATGGCGGTGACATTCTGGATGACCGCTCCGGTCAGCGCCGACGCCTTCTGCTTCGACAGATTGAGATGCAGCGCGTTGGCGTCGAGCGGCGGTCCCGTCATGGAAGACGACGTTGGGCCGCAAGGTGATGACCCAAGAGGTGAAGTCGGCATTGGGGGTGATCGACTGCGCCAGGTAGGGCTCCCACCCACCGGTGGCCGTGACGATGGCTATGGGGTCGAAGACGGTGAGGCCATAGAGATAGCCGCCTTCATCCCAGCGGGCCCTGGTCGGGTCGAATCCACCTTCTTCGGTGTCGATGCCGAAGACGATGGAGCCCCCTTGCTTCGGCTTGGCGGTCGAGACGCCATTGCGTCCCGTACCGTTCGTGACCGCCCCAGCCCATTCCGAGCCTGATCCAAGAATGACGGCGCCGGCACCGAGCGCCAATCCACCGGCCAGAAACGAACGACGATCTATCGGCTGCGTCATCACTACCCCCAAAACGAGTTGATCCAGTACAACCCCCAGAAGCACCGATGGGCACCTCGCTGGGCACCTTACAACTCGTTATTCGATTGCGGGTGGCAACCGTTGGTGTGGCAACCTTGCGGGCAACGACGGTGCAACAGAGGAGCATGTGATGACGATCGAGACCGGCGACCAGATCCCCAATGTGAAGGTGTTCACATTCGGCGAGTCTGGTCCTGAAGCAACCACCTCCGGCGAGGTCCTGGGCAGCGGGAAGGTCGTGCTGTTTGCCGTGCCTGGCGCCTTCACACCCACCTGCTCGGACCACCACCTGCCTGGGTTCGTCCTGCGGGCCGATGACCTCAAGGCCAAGGGCGTCGATTAGATCGTCTGCGTTTCGGTCAATGACCCGTTCGTCATGAGCGCCTGGGGTGACGACCAGAAGGTTGGGAGCAACGTGGTGATGCTGGCTGACGGCAACGGCGAATTCACCGAGGCCATGGGACTGCCCATGGACGGTTCCGGCTTCGGTTTGGGGAGCCGTTCGCAGCGCTACGCCGCCATCATTGAAGACGGCACCGTGACCTGGCTGGGCGTCGAGCCCGGCCCGGGCCTCAACGCCAGCTCGGCCGAGGAAGTACTGGCCGCCCTCTAAGCAGGACGGCTGACTGCGTCAGCCGTGATCGACGGACTCCCAGAAGGTCAGGAGTTCCTTGGCCACCAAATCTGGGTCGGCCACCAAAAAGTTGTGGCCGGCGCCTTCGAACGTGACGAGGCGTGCTCCGGCGATGGTGTTGGCCAGGTCCTGCCCAAGTGCGTAGGGGACTGCCTTGTCCAGCGTTCCATGCAGCACAATGGCCGGCTTGCCGATGGCGGCGACCGCCTCATGGGTCGTGGAATAGCTGGCCAGGGCCTTTGACTGGGCGATCACGCCCCAGGGATTGAAGGGGTCGTCCTTCAAGATCGCCATGTCGCGGGCAATCGCTTCGGGTGACGCCGCGGTGCCGTATGACCCTTCGTTCAGCTTCTTGTTCTTGGCGTACACCCAGGTGGGGACGAAATAGGCGATTCGAGTCCATTTCTTGGCCCGGGGAATCTCGGCGGTCAGGACGCCTGTGCAGCCAAGGGCCAACGAGGTCACGCGGTCTGGAGTCGACATCGCCAACTCCTGAATGACCGGTCCGCCCATGGAAACACCGAAGACGTGTGCGTGCTCGACACCGGCGGCATCGAGCACCGATCGGGCATCACCGGCCAGGTCCTGCATGGTGGCGTCGTGTGGTGCGTCACTTTGACCGGTGCCCCGATTGTCGAACCAGATCACGCGATGGCGCTCGCTCAAGGCCGGCAATACGGGGTACCACATGCGGCCGCTATAGCGATGGCCCATGACCAGGAGAACGGGTGTGCCTTCGCCCTGCTCTTCCCAGTGGATCTTGACCCCGTTGTGGTTAGCGAATGGCATGGTCTGTCCCCGTTCTCGATTGTTCTTCAGTCATCGGTGTCCGAATCCTCGGCGGGAGCCAGGAGACCCTTCAGCATCGCTTCAAAGACCGGTCGTGCCCGGTCATCGAGTTCGTCGAGTTCGATGCCAAGCTCCTGGCTGATCGTTTCGCGCATCATGCCGTAGCCGACATAGGCGGCCAACGGCATCACATGTACGAGGTCGACGTCGGTGTCTTCGGGCAGCACGCCTTCTTGGACGTCTCCTTGTATGGAGGTGCGTGCCCGGTCGAGATCGAGCACCAGCGGGTTAATCGGCGCCGTGTCCTCAAGCATCAAGAGGAGGATCAGCTTGACCAGCGTCGGTTCGCCGCGGGCGACAACGTCGAAGCCATGCATGCGCCGTTCGATGAAAGGGAGTCGCCTGTCCTCGAGCCAGATCGGCCGGAGTTCCTCGAGCCGCTTGCCAATGGCGGCGCGAAGCAATCCCTCTCGCGAGCCGAAGTAGTGATAGATCGATGCTCGGTTGGCGCCAGCCGCCTGGGCCACCTCGTTGAGATTGAGACCGGTGAGGGGTCCGTCGCGCTCAAACAGCTTCCAGGCGGCCTCCAGAAGGTCATTTTCGGTGGTTTGCCGATCGCGTTCGCCTGCGCTGGTCCCCTCCCCGCCATCTACCATCCCCCAAACGATCGCTTGACTACGAAAATAACATTCTGTTATAACAACCTGCAAATAGTGAGCCAATTGGAGCCGCACCAATAGGCGGGGGCTGTCGCCAACTCTTGGCGGCATAGAGGATGAGGGATAAAGAAGCCAATGGGGGATCGACGGGTCTGGCGAATCTGTGCTGCGTCGTTGCTGGCCGCCAGCCTGACGACGCTCATCGTGTCGCAGGCGTATGGCGCGTCGAACAGGACCGTTGACGCAGCAGCGGCCACCACCACGACGACTTCGACGCCGACCTCATCGACCACCACCACCCTGCCATCGAGCGTGCCTCCCACCTCGCCTGGTTCTGCCTCCGCTTCTTCCCAGTTCCTGACCGTCGGGCCACAGTTCGGTGGTTTCAACCTTTCGGTGAGTGCGGGTCAGTCCGCCACATCACTTCAAGGCACCGATGCCAACGCCAGCTCTCAGGACGTCTACCTCGGATTGCTCGGCAGCACGCTGGGTGTCACGAGCCCCTGCACCTCGCCTACCGGTCCTTCGGCGCTCTGTGCGCTCTCGGCCCTCACTGCAGATACGGCAGGCGGGGCGGCGAGCCTCACGGGTAATCCGCCGGCCTCGGGTACCGAGGCGGTCAGCGTCAATCCGTCAGCACCTGAGTCGGCCAGTGCCGAGACCACGCCAGTGTCGGTGGGCATTCCTGGGCTTTTGGAACTGATCGGTCAGGCCACCGCATCAGTGACCTACACCGCGGTAAGAGCCAACAGGCAGATGCCAAGACGATCGTCTCGCTGAATATCGGCAACGGACTGGTCACGCTCGAGGGGCTCACGTGGACGGCCAGTCAGCATTTGGGTACATCGCCGGTGAACAGTGGTGGATTTACCGTGGCGGACATTGCCATTGGGGGAACCCAACTGCCGATTCTGAACGAGGCTGAATTGGTATCCGCCGTCTCGTTGGCCAATGTCGCACTTGGCGTGCTTGGGGTCAGCCTCATTTTGCCGACCACGAGTACGGACGCCTCCACGGGAGCTATCACGGTGAGCGCGTCGGACTTACGTCTGACCGGTACCGCAGCGACCAACGCGCTTCTGGAGCCACTCTTGGCGCAAGAACCGGCCATTGAGCAATTGATCAACGGTCGATCGCCAGTACGGGAGAGTTGGCCACCCTGGCTGGGAGCGGTGAACTCGTGGGTGACATTGTGCTGGGTGTCTTGGCCGGAGCGGGTCAGGTGAACTTGTACCTGGGGGGTGTCAGTGCTTCCTCCACGGCGGCCCCGGCCGGATTCCAGTTCGGCAGTTCGAGTTCCGGCTCGAGCAAACTCGGACGGTTTCGGCTCGACGTCATCGGGCAGCACGTTCCCGTCCAATTCCGGAACCACGTTCCCCTCCTCGCTGGGCACGGTAGCCAGTCCTGGCGACCTCCACCACCACTCCGACCCACGGCACGACGGCGACACCGGCATCGGTGCCGGCTGGACTCGTGCACTGCGTGACCACCAGCCCGTCCGGACGCCCCGGATGTTGGCGTAGTGCCGGCGGCGTGGTTGCCGGTGCCCTGCTTGCCGCGGGCGCCGCACTGTTCGCCATTGATTTTGTGCAGGGCCGGCGGCGCCGGTTTGAACGACCGAAAGAGAGCCCCCTGTGACCTCAGAGGAACGCAAGAGCCTGTCGCCGCGCGATCGCCGACTTCTGATGGGCTACGGCCCGGCGGTGCTCATCATCGCCGGGTTCTTCGCCATGGCCCTCTTCATCCCCAGCATCGCCCCTGAGCAGAACGTTTCCTCGGCGTCGAGTTCCACCAACACTGGTACCGCATCGAGTTCGACCGCCACGACCCTGCCGGCCACCACCGGCACCACGCTGCCGGGGACGACTGGTACGACGGTGCCCGGCACGCCGACATCGGGTGTCACCAGCGGCACCGTGGCGGCCGGTGGCACTCCAGCCGCCGGGGCGGGAACCGGCGCCTGTAGCGGTCCGCAGGTCACCGGCGATCCCTACTCGCCGCCCTGCATGACCTTCACCGGGTCGAACGGAGGAGCGACCTCGCGTGGTGTCACCGCCAACACGATCACCATCACCTACATGAATCCGACGGATGGCAGTCAGAGTGTCGACCAGGCCATCCATGCCTATACCGGCAGTTACAACAGCGTTATCTTCCCCGAGACGTACGCCCAAGAGATCAATACGTTGCAGCAGCTGGTGGCGTACTTCAACGCCCACTTCCAGTTCTACGGGCGCAAAATTGTGCTCCAGGTCTTCAACGGTCAACAAGACAACGCCGGTGACAACCAGTCGAACGTCAATGCTGATGCCCTGAATGTGGCGGACACCATCAAAGCCTTCGGTGAACTCGATGGCACCAGCGAGGCCTACGTGGAAGCGCTCACGGCTCAGAAAGTTGTCAGTTTCGACGGTGGCTATTTCTCGCAGCAGTTCTACCAGCAGGAGTCGCCCTACGCCTGGGGCTATGCGCCTGACTGCACGGAGCTCGGGCAAGAGGTCGGCACGGTAGCGGCCAAGCAACTCGTAGGGCACAACACACAGTGGGCCGGCACCGGGGTGGGGGATGGCAAGCCGCGCGTCTTCGCCGTCCTCGAACCGGACGAGCAGATCTACACGCAGTGTGCCGCCAGCATTACGCAGGCCTTAACGGCAGCGGGCCACCCGGCAGCAGCCAACATTGCCTATTCGGCCAACGCGGCGGACGCGACGGCCACCGCTCAGAGCATCACCCAGCAGCTCAAGAACGACAACATCACGACGATCCTTTGTCTGTGTGACCCAGTCGTCCAGCTCCTCGTTTCGGGCGACCTCAACAATGCTGGGTATCAACCCGAGTGGCTAAACGCGGCCGCCGCCGGCGAGGACACCGATGACATCGCCCAGATCATGAACCAGACCACCTGGTCGCACGTGGCATGAGATCACCAATGAAGTCACATTCGCCGGTAAGTACGGGACGACCATCGGTTACGCCGCCGCCAAGTCGGAGGATCCCAGCGGTGCGCTGATCGTCAACGAAGTGGACGTGCTCTATCAACGCCTCTACCAGTTGGCCATCGGCATTCAGGAGGCTGGACCCAATCTCACGCCGCAGTCCTTCGCTCAAGGCATGTGGAACTATCCCGGAGCGACAGCGGCCCGTTTGGTCCGGTTAGTTACAACATCGCGGGAACGCACTACTACACGCCAACCCATCAGTTTGAGTACCAGTGGTATGACCCGAACCAAACTTCGGCCTACGACGGTGAAGAGGGCACCTGGATCACCGGGAGTACGTGGTACACCAGCAGCACCATTCCCGCGACCGCTCCGGTGTTTCCCAATGGTCCCCAGTGAGAGGACGAAGCCTTAGACCGGCATTGACCATCGCTGCCGTGGTGGCGGTGACGGTGGCAGTCACGCAGATCGATCCGCACAAGGTGCCGATGGGTTCTGTCCTTTACGGCGCCATCTACGGCAGCGTCAGTGGACTCTTGGCCATTGGACTTGTATTGACCTATCGGGTCAGCCGCGCCATCAACTTTGCCTACGGCTCAATGGGGGCGGTCGCTGGTGCGGCGGGCGTGAGCCTGTACCTGGGTCACCACATGCCCTGGGGCGCCACCATTGTGGTGGCCCTGGTCATCGGCGGTCTCGTCGGTGCCGCCGTCGGCGCGTTGATCAACTGGCGGTTCTCCAACACGCCGCGAATGATCCTCACCGTGGCCACGGTGGGTCTGTCCCAGCTTCTGGGTGGCATCACGGTGTATGAGCCCCGGTGGTTCGGGGCGGAGACGCCACCCATTGGTGGGTTCCAAACCGGACTGAGCAAGATCCACACCGAGATCAACCCGGTGCTGTTCACTGGCAACGAGCTGTTGATCATCATTGTGGTGCCCCTCGTCGTGGCCGCCGTCTCTTGGTTCCTCTTGCGCACCGATGCGGGTCGAGCCGTTCGGGCCATCGCGGACAACTCAGATCGGGCCCGGCTGATCGGCATTCCGGCCCGCAGACTCATGTTCGCCGTCTGGACCATCAGCGGCGTCGTGGCTGCGCTCGCCATCATGCTGCAGGCACCGGCTCAGGGCGTCTCCATCAGTGCGACCGCCGGTCCGATGTTGCTCCTGGCGCCACTGGCCGCCGCGGTCGTGGCCAAGATGGAATCCCTGTGGGTGGCCTTCGTGGCCGCCATCGGTCTGGGTGTCATCCAATCGGTTGTCCAGCTCGATGTGAGCAAGTTGTCGGTCTCCACCGTCGTCTTCTTGGTCGTGGTCATGCTGGCACTGGTGGTGCAACACCGCTCGCAAAGCAGGGCCGACAGCGCCGACGAGTCGTCGTGGTCCGTATCGGGCGCCATTAAGCCCATTCCCGCTGCGCTCCGCGGCCTTCGAGAAGTGCGGATCTTCAAGATCGTCGTGGGGTTGGCACTGGCCGCCCTCGCCATCTCGCTTCCGTCATTCCTGCCTCCAGGTCGCCTCGACCAGGTCAGCGTCACCATCGTCTTCGGCATGGTGGCCGTGTCGCTGGTCGTCCTCAGCGGCTGGGGCGGCACCATCAGCCTCGGACAGTTCGCCTTGGTCGGAGTGGGCGCCATCACCGCTGGTGATCTGATGATGCACTTCAACGTGGATTTCTTCTTGGCCTTGGTGGCGGGCGGCCTGGCCGCCGCCGTCGGTGCGGTGATCCTTGGCCTGCCCGCACTTCGGGTGCGGGGCCTCTATTTGGCTGTCACCACGTTGGCTTTTGCCGTGGCGGCCGACGAGTTTCTGTTCAACTCCGCCAACTTCAACTCGATCCTGCCCGGGTCCGTGCTCCGACCGGTGTTGTGGCAGCGCTTCAACCTGCACGGTGAAGGAGATCTCTACGGACTGTGTCTGGGCATGCTGGTCCTGACCATCCTGCTGGTGAGCGGTATACGTCGGGCCCGCTTCGGACGAGCGGTGTTGGCCACTCGCGACAATCTGCGCGGCGCCGAAGCGGCGGCCGTCCCGACCACGCGAGTTCGCTTGGCCGCCTTTGCCCTGTCCGGCCTGATCGCCGGGCTGGCCGGCGGCCTCTACGTCATCATTGTGGGCACGGCGAGCAGTACCAACGTCGGCTCTTCATTCCCCTCGGCCGACAGTCTCATCCTCTTTTCCATGGCCGTCATCGGAGGCCTTACGTCTGTCGGGGGCGCCCTCACCGGGGTGGCTCTCATTCAATGGTTGGGCATCGCGTATCCGCACGTGCAGATTCTCCTGACCGGTACTGGCCTTTTGGTCGTGCTGACCATCTTCCCGGGTGGCCTGGCCGGCCTCTTCCAGAACGCGCGAGACCGAGTTCTGGTCCTGCTGGCGCGGCGACGTGGCATGGACGTGAGCGTGTGGGGTGACGGCACGAAGCTGGAGGAACCGGATCCTGATGGACCGATCGTGCCCACCATCATCCGGGTCGATGGGTCGGCCGTGGCCGATTCGGACGACAAGGTCATGTTGCGTTGCCGTAACGTCAACGCCTCGTACGGCTCCATGCAGGTGCTGTTTGGCATTGATCTGACCGTGCGCGAGGGCGAAATGGTGGCCTTGCTCGGGACCAACGGCGCCGGCAAGTCGAGCCTCCTGAAGTCCATCACGGGTCTCCTCCCAGCCCACGATGGCTCCATCCATTTCGACGGGCATGACATCACGCAGGAAGCCACCGAACGGATCGCCGGGCGTGGGTTGACCATGATGCCGGGCGGCCGTGGTGTCTTTGCCTCATTGACCGTGATGGAGAACCTGCGAGTGGCTTCGTGGCCGATCCGCAACGACCAGCGGGCGGCAGAAAAGGCCCGCGAGGAAGCGATGGAGCGCTTCCCGATTTTGCGACGACGAGCTGGCACGGCCGCCGGCAACCTCTCCGGTGGCGAGCAGCAAATGCTCTCATTGGCCATGGCGTTCCTGGTCCGGCCTCGCCTGCTGTGCATTGACGAGTTGTCGTTGGGCTTGGCTCCGACCGTGGTGGCGCCGCTCATCGAAGCGGTGCGGGAAATCCATCGTCAAGGCACCACCGTCATCATTGTGGAGCAGTCGGTGCAGGTGGCCCTGCTGGTCGCTAAAGAGGCGACCTTCCTTGAGAAGGGCCAAGTCCGATTTAGCGGACCGTCGGCCGACCTCTTGGATCGACCGGACCTGCTGCGGGCCGTGTTCATTGGCGGCGAAACTCCAGCGTCTGCGCCGGCGCACACAACCAATGGCGCGGCACCATCTACGAAGGCTCCGGCAGAAAGCGCCGAGACAGCCGACAATGGAGAACCTGCGCTCCAGGTCACCAAACTGGTGAAGGCCTTCGGTGGCATCGTGGCCACCAATGGCGTGAGCCTCACCGTGGCGCCACGGGAGATCGTCGGTTTGATCGGCCACAATGGCGCCGGGAAGACCACCTTGTTCGATCTCATCTCGGGATTCCTCTCGGTTGATGAAGGTGACATCAAGCTGCGCGGTATCGATGTGACCAACATGCCTTCCTTCGCCCGGTCGATCGGCGGGTTGGGCCGTTCCTTCCAAGAGGCCCGCCTGTTCCCGACCCTCAGCGTGGCCGAGACCATCAAGGTGGCGCTGGAGCGTCACCTGGTCAATCGGGATCCGTTTGCAGCAGCCTTCCGGCTACCGGCTAGCACTGACTCCGAAGCCAGGGCGAGCGAGCGGGTCGATGAAATCCTCACCCTGCTCGGTTTGACCGGGTACCGGGACCGGGCCACCGGGGAACTCTCGACAGGTACGAGACGCATTGTCGAGCTGGCCTGCATCCTCGCTCATCGCCCGGCGCTGCTCTTGTTGGACGAGCCGACCGCCGGCGTTGCTCAGGCCGAGACGGAAACGCTGGGGCCTCTCCTGCGGACCGTGGCCACCGAGACCGGCTGCGCCATGATGGTGATCGCCCACGACATGGCACTCATCTCGTCACTCTGCGATCGATTAGTTGCCTTGGAACTTGGCAGCATCATTGCCGAGGGCACTCCCACCGACGTCCTGGCTGACCCCGCGGTAATTGCCAGTTACCTCGGCACCACTGAAGAACCGGCCATCGCCGCCCACTGATCTCACACGGGTCCGCTGGAGCGACCTCGCTTGGGCAATAGATCCTGGACCGGCATCGAGTTCGGTGGCACCGGATAGGGAAGACCGGCATTGACCTGATTGGTCTCCGCGTCCACGGCGACATCGAGCAACACTTGCGGATTGAACGGGTCGGCCGGTGGCAGCAAGGGCACCGTATACGTCGGAGGCGCGGCGAAGTTGAAGGCGCTGGTCATGTCCCCGACGGTCTGTCGACGCCAGGCGGACAGATTCGGCACCTCCAATCCAAACTTCGTTTCCAACAGGCGTAGCTGTGAAGTGTGATCGAACGTGTCCCAGGCGTAGAGGCCACCCACGCTGTAGGGCGAAATGACCATGCATGGCACTCGGAACCCCAAACCGATTGGTCCGGCAATGCCGGCCGCTTCATCGACCGTTGAAAGCGGAACGGTCAAGTACTCGCCGGGCGTTCCGACCGGTGCCACCGGCGGGGGCACGTGATCGAAGAAGCCGCCGTTCTCGTCGTAGCTGATGATGAGGGCGGTCTTCTCCCAGATCTTCGGATTTGAGGTCAGCGTCTTGAGAATGTCGGCCAGCGCGTAGGCGCCCCAGGCGGCCGGATACGACGGGTGCTCACTCTCCTCGTAGATCGGCACGATCCAGGACACCTGCGGGAGGTTGTCATTGGCGACATCGAGCTCGAACGTGCCCGGGTAGGTCGGTGTCAGTCCCTTCAGCGACAGGGGAGTGAGGGGGTCGAGGTATTGCGCAAAATAGCGCAGCACGTTGTCGAGTTGGTAGGAGGTATCCAATCCTTCAACGGCATCCGGGCTTTGGTAGACCTTCCAGCTGACACCGGCATCTTCCAAGACTTCCGGGTAGGTCTGCCATGTGAATTGGTTGAATGAACCTTGGAGGTCATAGGTCTCGACCAAGGGGCCACCGTTCAGTCCATCGGGATCGATGGTGCCCGACATCCAGTACAGCCGGTTGGGGTACGTGGGACCCAGTACCGAGCAGTGGTAGTTGTCGCACAACGTGAACGCATCGGCCAGCGCATGATGCACCGGTATGTCGGCCCGGTTGTAGTAGCCCATCACGATCGTGCCATGGGTGTCGTTGTCGGTACCTAAATGCGTGGGCAGCCACTTATCCATTTTCCCGCCGTTCCAACAGGCGTGCTGTGGTCCCCATTCGTGAATCGGGTCACCAAGACAGATGGCATCGACGGTGGGATCCAACGTATTGGCGTGAAAAGGCTGGGTGTACCCATTGGGAGTAACCCCGACGCCCGGTGCGTACCCGAACTGCTCGAAGACGGAGTACTTCTTGCCGTTCACGATCTGGGGCAAGACGTACTTGTCGGAGAAACCTCGAGTCGTTGAGTAGGTCCCGAAGTAGTGGTCGAAGGATCGATTCTCCTGCATGACAAACACGAAATGTTCAATGTCATTCAGACTGCCGGTTCCGCCCGCCGACACTGAAGCCGCCTGCTCAATGATCCGTGACGCGTGCGTATAGAGCTTGCTTGAGAGCCCGCTGGCTGCCATGGCGCCGCCGAGGAACTGGCGCCGGGACAGCTGGGCACCGAGTGCCTTCCAGGCTGCATTGTCCGAGTCGCTGGGCCGCTTCACCAAGATTCCTCCATCATTGGAAGTACAACGTCAATGGACACTGTTCATGGCGGTCGCGTCCCACCACAATTCCGGATTTCCTGATAATTACGACCGAACCCGATAGTGGAGGTAGACGGCCCCACCGGTGAATCGGTTTTCATTGAGTAGTTCCAGGTCAAGGCGCATATGACTGGGCAAGGCAGATTTGCCACCACCCACCGATACGGGGAGCAGGAAGAGTTGGCACTCGTCCACCAGACCGGCCCGGAACGCCTGGGCGGCCAGTTCGGGACCGCCCACCGAAAGGTCACGGGGAAGTTCCTTTTTCATAGTCCTGATGACGTCGGGGTCGAACTTCCGCACAATCTTGGTCTTCGCACTCGACACTGCGTCCAAGGTGGTCGAGTACACAACCTTGTCGGCGGCTCGCCAGATTTCAGCGAAGTCACGGCTGCCTTCCGGTAAGTCAGGTTCATCGCCCGCGGTTTCCCAATAGACCAACGTCTCGTACATACGGCGGCCGTACAAACAGGTGCCGAAGGAGCGTTCGAGCTCATTGACGTGGCTCATCACTTCGGCATCAGGCTCGGCCCAGTCAAAGCGGCCCGTCAGATCTTCAATGAATCCGTCGAGTGAGGCAATGGCTGAGAAAATCAGCTTGGCCATGGGGTCAGCTCCCGAGTGCTCATACTCAGCTGAAAGATAGCGGGGGATTTCAGGTCTCGGTATCGGGAGAGTTGAGCCGAACGTCCCGCTGCTCGCCTTCGACCTTGAGCATGGTTTGGCTCGATGCCTCTTCGAGCATCATGAGCGACTCGTCGGCTCCGGGGGTCGCCCGAATCAGCTCATCGAGCTTTCGTTGGGTAGCGGCTTGTTCACGTCCCTGGGTGTGTTGAATGGCAAACACGATGACCAGGGTGATCGACGAGGCCGAGATCTCGAAGGCATCCACCCAATCCTTCGGAAATCCGAGGAGGACAATCGTGACCAGCAGGGCGATCGCAGCAGCGATGACCGTGAGGGCAACCGCCGGGAGGAAGGCGTAGTGCTCAAACCGGTAGAGCAGCCGACTCCAGACTGGTAGTTGTGAAGTCCGATGCTCAATGCGACGACGTTGGGGGACAGTCTGCTTCTCGGAGGGGTCGGCCTGCACGAGGGCAGGTTAATGGTCGGCAGGGCTACCGTATGTCTGTGCCTCGACCCTTCGAAATCATCTGTGAGATCGAACCAGCAACACGACCGGACCTGACCCACGTCCGACATCAAATCGGCGTGCTAAGTCCAATCACCGATGCATTCCTCATCCCCGACAATCACATCGGACGATCCACGGTGTCGAGCATTGCCGTCGCCCACGAGGTGCAACTCATGGGTGGTCGGTCTATCGCCTGCATCAATGCCCGAGATCGCAATGTTCTTGGATTTCATCGGGACCTTCTCACGGCAACGGCCTATGGAGTGAGTGAATTCCTCTTCGTCTATGGCGACCGACCCGAAACGGGTACCCGGTCCGACGACCTCACGGTCCGGTCAATGATTTCAGAAGCGCGACAGTTCTCTCAACGGGCAGACATCAAGGAGGGCTTCCGAATCGGAGTAGCAACTGGCTTGCGTTCAATTCCCTCATGGAAGCGTGAGGCCGATTTCTTGTTGACCCAAGTGACTTTCTCAGCCAGTGAATTGTTGCAGTGGCGTACGTCCAATGATTTTGAAGGGCCTGTATTTGCTGGAGTAATGGTCCTCCCGAGCGTTGCCATGGCCAGAAAGCTCTCAGCCGAAGTCCCTCAGTTGGCCGTACCTGGCCCAATCATCGAACGACTCGAATCCGACCATGATGCCGGAATTGAAATTGCCTGCGAGCTGATCGAAGAGATTCGAGATTCGGATGCCTTTGATGGCATTCACCTCATTCCGGTGAGTCGCTATCGGGAGATGGCCGCCCGACTGGAAACTCGATAGTCACTCTCAGCTCAAACGCTGGCAGCAAGGGGGTCAGCCCCACCCTTATTTCGGGTGGAGGCCGTATGGATGTTCCTGCCTCGGTTCCGAATACTGGTCATATGCTCCGCCACCGCCTGCCCATGGCAATTCTGGCCTGCGCCTGCGGGGTAGCAACCGGAGTCAGCGGATTCTTCGGATGGATGGACCTCCGATCAGGGCGGACCATCCCCAGGATGGATCACACGTCCCTTTCGAAGATGCTCAACTACTCCTTGGCCTCTGACAACGCCTATCTGAAGTCGGTGGGCTTCGTCATGCTGTTGCTGGGCGTATTGATGGTGCTCGGCGGCCTATCCGGCCTGCGAGTGCTCACTGCGCTCGGAGCACTACTCGCCCTTCTCGTAGCCGGGATATGGATCGGGTTGGTATCGCACCACTACACCGGGTCGCATTTGCCAAATAGCTACTACGCCAATCCACTCCATCTGCCGTGGTCCACATTGCAGTTCGCAGCGTGGGTGACCATTGGTGCAGCATCTCTTGGGTTTCTCAGCACGCTGGTACCACGTGGCTGGCTACGCCCGGTTGGTCAAGTCTGACCGTCCGGCGAGCCATTATTTTGCCCTTTGAAGATGTGGAGTGTGGTCCCGCACCGAGTGCAATACACAACCTCGATCTCAATCTGATCCGCAACATCTGATTCAGAGGGCACTGTAATTCTTCTGAACCGAACATCCAGGGTGATTTCGGCTCGACAGTGAGGACAGGCTGGTTCGGCATGTACCCGACGCGCCCCCGAAACGCGCGGGTAGGTCTCGCCCCCTTCCCCGGTATCCGGGTGACCTGACAGCAGCTTCAGTATTTCGCCCCGCACGCGAGTGAGGTCGGCCCCGAGGATCATCAGGACGTTGGCCGCCACGCCTTCACCTTCTCGAATAAGGCCAAGAAGGATGTGCTCAGTGCCGATGTAGCTGTGGTTCATCGCCAGCGCCTCGCGGAGCGACAACTCAAGGACCTTCTTGGCGCGGGGCGTGAACGGAGGCGAGCCTGTGGCTGGTGTACCAGCGAATCCGATTGCCTTCTCGACTTCTCGTCTCGCGTCTTCGTATGAGATGCCCATGGAGGTCAGTGCAGCGGCACCAATTCCATTGCCCTCAACCATCAACCCGAGCAGAATGTGTTCGGTACCAATAAACCCGTGGTTGAGTAAACGGGCTTCCTCTTGGGCCAGCGTCAGGGTCCTACGCGCCCGCTCTGTGAAGCGTTCGAACACGTCATCAAGAATACCGTTCGTAGGCTGGCGGACCCCGAGAGGTCGCGACGGGGCGAATAGTGCCAGGTAGCCGAGTCGGACGCCCAGCTTCCATCAAGCTCGTTGCGACCCGGTTCGAGGTACCGTGACGGCGTGGTTCGAGAAGCGATTGATTCAGTAGGCCCGTTAGCCGAACGTTATCTGGACGCAGTAGCCCAGCAGGACTGGCCCACCGTGTCAGCGTGTATTGCCAGCGCTGTCGTCCGACACGGACCTTTTGGCGATGATGTTAAAGGGACCGATGAGTACTTGTCCTTCCTCAAGCGGACGATGCCATCGTTGCCCGGCTACCGAATGGATATCGACCGAGTCAATGAACTCGGGGATCAACGAGCCATGGTCGAACTTAGAGAGACCATTGTGGTTGAAAGTGGACCGTTGGAAACCTTCGAATGCCTCGTTTTTGAAGTGAACGATGAGGGTCTACTTGCCGATATCAGTATCTACATTCGGCAGACTGCCCGTTGACGTCACAATCGATGGCGCTACTTGCACCTGGTTAATCGGTTTGGCGCGCCAGAACTTGCAATGCGACCGGCTGTTCGATGCCTCGAAGCGACACTGTTGTTGGCGATCCCATCGACCACGATTGCGGGGACAAACGGCGAGCCACTTCTTCAGTGACGACCACCCCTCCGGCGGGAGCCGACTTGGTGGCTCGAGCAACCAGATTGACGAGCGGTCCGAAGTAGTCGCCGTCTCGTGCAGTCACGTTTCCGAATCCAACGGCCCCTGTCGCAGCAGGAAGAAACTTGTCGGTTTCGACGAATGAGCAGAGCTCGAGGGCAATGCGGCAAGCTGAGTCGGGACTCTCGGCCACAATCATCGCTTCGTCTCCGATGAGTTTGACGACTCGACCTCCGTGTCGAACGGAAAGGTCCCACGCCGCTTCCTCGAATCTCGAAAGCGCTCGGGAATGTTCAGACGCCGATACTTCCAGTGCCCAGGTAGTCGAGCCGACCAGATCGACGAATACAACCGTCATCTGAATCTCTCCCTCCAGCAGCGCAAGAGTAAATTCCTCTGATCTTGCGGTGTACTCAAGCATGAGATGGCCAATGATGACGGTGAGGGAAGTCCACGCTGCCATCGAGAGTTCATTTGCCTGTGACAACTGCAGCTCCGACACGTTGATCGTCTGATCATCGGTCAGGCTTGAGGTGAACAATGACCTGGCGGCTTCCGTCAGTCGACCCGTGACTGCTCCGAGGATGCGAATAAAGTTCACGAGCCTTTCGGTCCCGAACTGACCTTCAGCGAAAGCAAAGAGCTGCATATCTTCGATTGTTGTCTCCGGAATGGAGAGCGAATCTACGTCGTCGACTCGAAGCCCGAGCGCACTGCGTATCCTCATGAACTTTCCGAGTTCCATTCCGCAAACGTCGGCGATCTCACGCGCGCTCAGGTACTTCGGCACTGGGTTCGTCAAGGCGACGGCCACGGAGAAGAAGGGTCCGCCCGGAGACGTCTTGATGATGTCCTCCGGAGTGAATCGTTGAACAAGGTGTTCGATGAGCTCAAGCCGTTCCGCCGCAGTTGGGCTGGCAGGATCGTAAATGCCGGCGGCTATGAACGGAGCGAGGTCCATTTCCTTCACGATGTGCCGTTCCAGGTCAGGGCCAAACCAATTGGATCATGCGTAATCATTGAGCCCTCGGGTCGCGTCCCATGAAGGCGACGAGGCGTTCCCAGTTGTCGGCATCCGGTGGGGGCGACACTTCCTGGCCGAACGGAGAACCTGGTTCCACCATGTCGCGGTACTCGGGTCTGATCATGGCTCGAGCCCCCTCGAGCGCCGTGACGGCGAGGGAAGCGTCCAATTCATCGATCTGTCCGGTCGCCTGAGCTAGGTCCCAGGCGTGGGTAGCCAACTCTGCCAGGTACATGTCGACCAGGGTGGCGCCCGTGTATTCCTCACCCCATGGCATGGTGAATTTCGATATCAACTTTGAGTCGTCGCCCCATGCCTGCGTGGCGTCCTCGGCGGCGTGGCGTAGCTGGCCAGGCGCGTCGGACAGCTCAATATGGAGGGAAAGGTCCCCGGGCGGAGGCGCGTGGCCCCGGCCAAGAGCGGCCGCCCGGTAGCCCGCTTCGACGAGGTGGTCGATCAGACCAGCCACGTCATACTTGTCGCACGGTGTCGGCTGGCCGAGGTCCGCAGGATCGATGCCAGACACAATCACCGCGGCGTTCTCGTAGGAATCCAACAGCTCGCTTCGACGATCATGGTTGAACATGCGGTAACTCCTGGCAGCGACACGGGGACGATGACGCCAGTATCGCTCAGGGGCCGACCAGGATCGGCATGAGGGGTTTGGAGGGCGAATCCCCGTTTGTCCGTGCCAGCACGGATGACAAAACCGACCGCGTTCCGCACCATTGAGTCGGCGGCCCATGGCCGGCGGAGGAGTACTCGAATGCAAGGGGATTCGAATGAATAGGACCGATCGTAAGGCGGACGTCCGGCTGATCCAGGTGGTTCATAACATGTTCCGACTGGGCTTGACCAGGTTGGTCGATGCCACGGCAAAACAGGAGCCGTCGGCGCTCCAATCCTCAGTGGGTCCGTACTGGGAGTACTACTCAGCGATCCTCGACTACCACCATCACAACGAAGACCTCGAGGACTTCCCGACACTGGCCCGCTTCTATCCGGACGCTCAGCCCCTCATTGACGAACTCGGCGTGGATCATCAACAGATGGACCAGTTAATGAAGAAGATCAGTGCCGCCATCGACTCATTCCAGAAGACGCCCGACGTGGCCGGTAGAGATGAGATCAATGCGGCCGTCACGGAGCTACGGGATCTCTTTTTCCCCCATCTGGACCGAGAGGACGCCGAGATCTTCCCTCTGTACGCCAAGTGGATCCCCTACGACATATGGGAGCAATTGGGAACCAAAGCCCTTCGGGGCATTCCCAAGCCCCAGATGGCGTGTGCCGTCGGGGCTATCGACGAGGTGATTCGTTCGACGCCCGAAGCCGAGCAACCTGACGGTCCGCCACTGCCCGTACGCGTCTTGCTGGCACTTGCTTGGCGCAAGAAGTGGGCTGGGTTCGTGAAGCCGATCCTGGCGTAGGAGTACGACCAGGCACCATCTCGGAACAATTAGGCAATTGTGCCTAACGGGATTGGGTAGATGCGCCCTATTCCAATCCGAGCCGCATTATCAGGATTGGTGCATGCGTATCTTCCTGCTTCGTGTCCTCGCTTCATTCGGTCTCGGCTCACTTCTGGTCGTCGGCATTGCTGGATCAGCGGGATCATCGGCCCCTGCGGCGGCATTGACCGCGCCGATCTGGACGACAGCTCGTCACTCCAAATCCACCCAATGCGTCGCAGAGTTCACTGTCAAGTATCTCGTGTCCCGAGTTTTCATTCTGCATGGCTGTTGGTTCGTCTGAGCCAAACTCTGGTTCGATAGACCCCCTGGCCGAACTCTGGAATGGCAGCAACTGGACCGTCGTTACCACGCCCAGCCTCACTGGCTCCAGCAATGGCAGTCTCGATGGAGTGAGCTGCACCTCTTCGAACAGGTGCATGGCCATTGGGAACACTGGTGGAGGCGAGCCATTCGCAGAGTCGTGGAATGGCGCCGTATGGGCATCGATGAACATGGCCGCACCGGCATCTGGTGACACTGACTTCATCAACGGAATCTCGTGCATCGCTAGCAACTCATGTGTGGCCGTCGGTTCCCAAGGTGGCGCTTCGACTTTGACGCTTATTGAAGTGTGGAATGGATCGCAGTGGTCCACTGTCAGGAGCAACAATCCGGTGATTGGTCCGAAAGTCACCCTCGAATCCGTTTCATGTACGTCAGCAAGCGCCTGCGTCGCAGTGGGAAGCGCAGGCAATCCTGCAGTTCTCTGGAAAGACTGTCGACACACTGGCCGAAATCTGGAACGGCACCACGTGGTTAGTTGAACCAACGCCAAATGTCCTGGCCTACCCATCGATGCTTTCCGGGGTCTCTTGCACCTCGGCCGACTCCTGCACCGCTGTAGGCAACTGGCAGTCACGATTCGCAAACACGTTGATCGAGACGTGGGACGGGAAGAATTGGTCAATCGTGGCAAGCCCGAACGTCATTTCTGACCAGGGGTACGACTCTCTCTCTGCAGTCTCGTGCACCACCGCGTCATTCTGCGCGGCAGTGGGCGGATGGGGTGATGAGAACGACGTGGATAGCGCTGGCGATGCACTGAGTGAGAGCTGGAACGGTGCCTCGTGGACCATCGATACGGTGCAGGCTGATGCTTCGCCATCCAACTCCATCTCATGTGTCGAAACGCTGATCTGTGAAGCCGTCACCGACGGCGGCGACTTTGAGAACTCCCTATTTGCTCAGGTGACGTCGACTTACGGACAAGCGCGTGCCGCCTCAGTGGCGGGTATGAGTGTGGATTCGGCCACCGGTGGCTACCGCGAAGTCGGCGCTGATGGTGGCGTGGCTGCATTTGCCTCCCCTTACTTGGGGTCGATAGGTGGAACGACTCTCAATCATCCTGTCGTCGGGACGAGTACAACTCCCGATGGCAAGGGCTACTGGTTGGTGGCGTCTGATGGCGGCGTCTTCACTTTCGGCGATGCCCAGTTCTATGGCTCCACTGGTGCAGTGCACCTGAACAAGCCCATTGTCGGCATGGCCGCAACCCCAGACGGTAAGGGCTACTGGCTGGTCGCTTCCGACGGGGGCATCTTCACTTTCGGAGATGCCACGTTTTATGGCTCAACCGGAGTGATACACCTCAACAAGCCCATTGTCGGCATGGCCGCAACTCCCGATGGCAAGGGCTACTGGCTGGTCGCCTCCGACGGTGGCATCTTCAGCTTCGGTGATGCCACGTTTCAGGGATCCACCGGGGCCATGCAGTTGAATAAGCCCATCGTCGGCATGGCCGCAACCCCAGACGGCAAGGGCTACTGGCTGGTCGCCTCCGACGGCGGCATCTTCAGCTTCGGTGACGCTCAATTTCAGGGTTCGACGGGGGCCATTCATTTGAACCAACCAATCGTCGGGATGGCGTCCTCTTCGGATGGCAAGGGCTACTGGCTGGTCGCGGCCGACGGCGGCATCTTCAGCTTCGGTGACGCCAAGTTCTCCGGGAGCTGGGCATCCTAGGAAAGGATCCTGCCTTGATCAGGTACTTCTTTGGAGCGGCCGACCGGGATCGAACCGGCATGATCAGCTTGGAAGGCTGAGGTTCTACCATTGAACTACGGCCGCGAATCGGGGAGCATCCTAGAGCGTCTACCGTCAACCCCGTGAACACGCTGTACGACAGGGTGAATGGCGAGCAATTTTTCATTGCGCTGGTCGACCGGTTCTACCTGGGCGTAGCCGGAGACCCCCTGCTACGACCGCTGTATCCAGAAGATCTGACCGAGGCTCGCCAGCATCTCGCCCTGTTCTTGATGCAGTACTGGGGCGGACCAGCCACCTACAACGAGGTCCGTGGGCACCCGAGACTACGAATGCGACACGTGCCCTTCGTCATCGGTCCGGCCGAGCGGGATGCGTGGCTGTTGCACATGCAGGGGGCGGTGCAGCACATGGCCACCATCACGGACCTCTCAGACAGTGATGTTGACGAGCTAAAGGCCTATTTCGACATGGCCGCTCACTCGCTGGTCAACGCCCCGTAGTTAGTCGACGAATTCGGGAGGACGGCTTTCTCGCCGGGCCCGAATGGACTCCTCGAAGTTCTTGGTGGTGATCCGCACGAAGAGCTGGGCCACGCCCTCGGCATCCATGTGCGATTGCAAGCTCGATGCATCGAGGCTGTTCCACAACTGCCGCTTCGTCAGCTCAATGCCCGGTCGACTCCATCCGATGATGCGGTCGGCGAGGGTGTAGCAGGAGTCGAGAAGCGCCTCGCCACTGACCACCTGCGTGACCAGCCCGATGCGCTCCGCTTCCTCGGCGCTGACGTCGCGACCGGTGAACATGATTTCCGAGGCTCGAGTTTGGCCGATCGAACGAGGCAGGAGGAAGCTGATGCCGAGCTCGGCCGCCGTGAGCCCGTTATTGATGCCGGCGGCCCGGAAGTAGGCACTCTCGGCGGCCACCCGGATGTCGGCCGAGAGGGCCAGGCAGAAGCCACCACCGATAGCAGGGCCGTTGATGGCGGCAATGACCGGTTGGTGTAGCCGGCGGACAGTGGCGATCACCTCGTCGAGCAGCTCCATTGAGCGCAGGGCGATCGTGGGCAGGGTCAGCCCGTCAATGTGCGGGATGTTCCCGGGATCCTCTAGGTCGGCGCCTGAGCAGAATCCCGTCCCGGCACCGGTGACGATGACGACGCGAATGTCATTGTCGCTGCCGATCTCTCGTAGAGCGTCCCGGAAGGGGATCATGACATCGAAGGCCATGGCGTTCATGCGCTCCGGACGGTTCAGCGTGACCAGGGCGGTATGGGGCTGCGGCTTCGTGACCTCGACAAATGACATGAGCGGCATCGTAGACACCCTCGTGTCCGGATCGTGAACGAGTGGCATTCTCCAAGGCACCGTTCATGTTCATCGGGTACCGTCGGAGTGAGAGGCCAGACGAAGGAGACCGCCATGGAAATGGAGCATTACGAAAATGGAGTTCCGTCTTGGGTGGATATGGGGAATGCCGACATCGCCAAGGCCAAGGAGTTCTATTCGGGCCTTTTCGGCTGGGATTGCCCCGAGGGCGATCCCGAAGCCGGCGGCTACTCGGTCTGCACGCTGAGGGGAAAGTCGGTGGCCGGACTCAGCCCGATGGCTCCTCCCGGCGCACCGCCCGCCTGGATGACCTACGTCAACGTGGACAGCGTCGACGACACCCTGGTCAAGGTGGAGGCCAACGGTGGCACCGTGTTTATGCCCGGCATGGACGTCATGGATTCCGGCCGGATGGCCGTGTTCGCCGATTCCATCGGCGCCGTTATTGGATTGTGGCAGCCCGAAGAGCACCTTGGGGCTCAGCTGGTCAATGAGCCCGGCACCCTGTGCTGGAACGAGTTGATCTCCACCGATCTGGAGGCGTCGAAATCCTTCTACAACGCTGTCTTCGGTTGGGGCTCCGAAGATCAGGGACCTCCAGGGGGTCCTCCGGCCTATACCGAATGGAAGCTGAGCGGGAACTCCATTGGCGGCATGTTGGCCAAGTCGCCGGAAATGCCGGCCGAAATGCCACCCAATTGGGGCGTCTACTTTGCCGTGGCCGACACCGACGCGACGGTTGAGCTGGCCCAAAAACTTGGTGCGTCGCTGTTCATGGGACCGACGGACATCGAGCCTGGACGGTTCGCCGTCCTGGCCGATCCGCTTGGCGCCGTCTTCAACGTGCTCGCGCTGAAGGAAATGACCAACCCGTAGGTGGAACGTCGACGACTGGGTCGCACGGGCCACGAAAGCAGTGTGGCCATTCTCGGTGGCGCGGCCTGCTGGAGACGCGTCGCCTGAGGAGGCGAAGTCGTGGTTCGAGCTGGCCCGATCCCGGGGCGTCAACCACCTCGATATTGCCCCGCAATACGGCGCGGCCGAGTCGGTGGTGGGTCCCCATTTGGCCGAGGCTCGATCAGAGTTCTTCGTGGCCGGCAAGACGCTGCGAGCCAATCCCGACGGCGTCGAGGATCAGTTCGACAACACTCGGCGCCTGCTGCATGCCGACGTGCTGGACCTCTACCAGGCCCATGCCGTTACCTCCATCGACGAGTTGAATCGTCGATCGGAAGCCATCGAGCGGATCATCTCGTTGCGTGATCGGGGCCTGACTCGATTCGCCGGCATCACTGGTCACGACATGACGGTCCCTGTCACGTTCCTCGAAGCCCTACGCCGATTCGATCTCGACACCGTGATGTTTCCCGTCTACCCGGCGTTGTGGGGGAGGCCCGAATACCGAGAGCCGGCCGCAGGAGCTCCTCGCACTGTGCGCCGAGCGGGACCTCGGAGTGATGGTGATCAAGGCGGTGGCGTGGCGACCTTGGTCCGATGGGAGGCCGCTCTCCGATGCGGTGAATGGCGACCCAGCGACCGAGAGCCGTTGGGCCGACTCCTGGTACGAACCGGCCCAGACCGATGAGGCCATCGACGCGAGGCGTCCGCTTCGCCTTCTCCACCGAGGGGGTGCACGCATTCTGTACTCCCGGCGACATCGACCTACTGCCCAGGGTGCTGGACGCAGCGGAGCAGTTCATGCCGATGAGCGAGTCCGAGCGCCAGGTGGCTGTCACCGACATGGCGGCCGACGACCTCATCTTCCCGATGCCTCGCTAGCGGTCAGGCTGACCGCAACGACTCCGATGACCTCGGCGAAGGCGCCGTCTTCGCTGGTGTCGCTGGGTGGGCTGACGATCAAACTGGCGCCGAAGGAGGCGAAGCGCTGGTGTAACAGTGCCGGCAAGTTCGTCGTAGGTGCCCGCTGGGGACGAGGGTGTCGAGGACCTCATCAGACAGCACGGCTGACAAATCGTCCCAGCGCTCGGCACGAATGAGGCTTCGTAGTTGCGGACCCAGCTCGCCCCAGCCGTACAGCTCCAATGATGGGCGGTAGGCCGGAGTCGAATAGAGAAACGCCAACAGCCGTCGCTGTCGCTCCCGTTCGAGGATCACTGCATCAGGATTCGGACCAGTGATGACCTGCGTGCCGATCACCAGTTCGAAGGTGTCGCCGGTCAGCGATCGTTCGAGCTCGGTCGGCTCCTTCCGCCAGCCCCGGCACGCAGACTGATTCGAGGTAGAGCGGATTGGAATTGGTCGGGTGGGTCGACGAACCCATCGGCCACTTCGCCGCCGAGGGCACAGGCTTTCCGCTGCACCCCGCCCAAATAGATCAGTGGCGCGGCCGTGACATCGTCCGGACCGGGTTGAAGTAGGGCTGCAATCTCGTGACCGAGTAGTGCTCGCTTTCGAAGTGAGGCGCGTCACCACTTTGGAACGCTGAGAATGCGGCGCGAACGGCGCCGACGTAGTCACGCAGCTGGGAGATCGGGTCGGCGCCGTAGGGCATGGCGTACCGCTCCTCGATGTTCTGGCGAATCTGGGTTCCCAGTCCGAGCTGGAACCGCCCGGCGCTGAACTTGGCCAGGTCCCAGGCGGCATAGGCGGTCAACGTCGGGCTGCGCACAAAGGCCAGCGCCACGCTGGTCCTGATGGTGATGCGGGTCGTATGTTCGGCGACCAAGAGAGAAAGGGCCAGTGCATCGTGCACTGTCTCGGCCACGTGCAGTCCGTCATAGCCCAGCGCCTCCACTCGTTGAGCGTGGCCATGACGTCGGGCAAGGAAAGCCGGGGGTCCATCCCGGCGTACACCTTCATGTCCCTGTCCGACCCTGGCTGCGCCCCGGGCAATGATGTTGGCCCGCTCGTCAGCCAAGCGCTGCTGGTCGAACCGCTGAGCCATCCAATCCCGTGACGAGCGGACTCGACGATCCATGCTTCCCTTCCGGAAAGGTCTCCAATCTCGGCGTACAACCTTCGATTGGCTCGGATGCTCTCGGCCGGGATGGAGGCGATGGTGGCTGCCATCTTCTCGGGCCCGGTCGAACAGATTCTCGTGCGGCACCACTTCAACCACGAGTCCCCAGTCGAGGGCGGTCTGGGCATTGATGAAGTCACCGGTGAATGTCATGCGCCGGGCCCGGTCGATGCCGATGAGCTGAGGCAGCCGGATGGTCATGCCACCACCTGGAATCACGCCGACCCGGGCGTGCGTATCGGCAAATCGGGCCCGATCGGATGCGATGAGAAAGTCGCAGCACATGGCCAGTTCCAGCCCGCCGGTGACGGCGGCCCCGTTGATGGCGCCAATCACTGGAGTGTCGTGATCCGGCATCAGGCCCAGATGCTTCACTGATCCCTTCTGGCGATCCTGTTGAACCGATCGCAGCTCGGTCGAAAGGGACCGCAGGTCGAAGCCGGCGCAGAACGCCGGGTCCGCACCGGTGAGCACCATGCATCCCACGTCATCACGACCGTCGAGTTCGACGATGGTGGCATCGAGCTGCTTCAATCAATTCACCCGAAAGCGCGTTGCGTGCCTCGGCGCGGTTCAGAGTGATGACGCCAACGCCGTCGTCTATTTCGGTTTCAACCAGCACTTCGACCCCCCCTTGTTCGTTGCGGCATTGATTAGCCGAAAAATGGAGCAACGAGCTCCCCTATGTGGGTTGACCTGGAACGAGACCATCGAACGAGACGATGCGGAGAAGTCTGCCCGTCGGTATCCAACCAACCGAAGCTCCAGCCTTCCATGGTCACGTGTCCGTCCTGCTCTCGTCGCCAGGCGTAACGAAAGTAGGTGTGGTGCACGTCAACGTCGGTGGTCCGTTGCAACGAATTGCGCAGACTCTCGTGACGGTAGTGCCCGAACGCATCGCTGAGGCCCTGGGCGCCATCGACCACGGCCGCCGGGCTGATGTAGACAAAGTCAGCGTCCAGGTGTTCGTTGCAGTCGTCGCATGCGCTCGTGATCGTCGGCGACGAACACGGCAGCCATGAGTTGATCGATCCGTTCGGCAATCGACTCCGGATGATGGTGGTGGTGCAGCAGGCCGGCCATCAGTTCGCTCGCTCGGCCCACACGTAGAGCCGTGGGGTGGGGTGTTCGTGTTCGTAGGGGTCGCGCTGGTGCGCTTCGACAATGTCGAACCCGGCTCGCTCGATAGAGCGAATCAGTTCATCCAATTCGAAAAGGGTGGCGTCGAGGTCGGCCGGTTCGTCCGCCATGGTGCTGGCATGGAGCGATTCTTGTCCTCCGTGGACGGCCACCAAGAGTTGACCACTGGCGGTCAGGACCCGTCGCATTTCGCCCAATGCCACCGGGACCAGGGTGCGATGGATGTGGATCAGGGCGTAGAAGCACACGATGCCGGCCAGTGACTGGTCCTCGAGGGGCAGCGCCGTCATGTCACCCTGCTCAAAGGTCAACTGCGGGAAGCAACGTCGAGCCTCCTCGACCATGCCGGATGAGAGATCGATGCCCATCACTGTCGGGCCTAGTGCAGCGACGAACCCTCCGACCTGTCCCGGCCCGCATCCGAGGTCGCAGATCGGAAGCGAGGACGACCGTCGTTGGCGCCAAGGTGGCCGCAAATCGGGTGAGGAGCTCTCGATCGAAGGGCTTCTCATCAAGTTCGTGGAGAAACTGCTTGGCATATGAGGACGCCACGGCATCGTACGTGGGGGATGGATTGGCCCAGTTGGCCGAATCGCCATCGGGCCGAGGTCCCGAATTGCTCATGACTGCCATTCTTAGCCCAGGGCAAAGTACCCGGGCACGAGGTGGTGCGCCGTGTCCAGGTAGCCCTTGGCCTCGGGCGGACCGGAGAATCGTCCATGGCTCCAACGGATCTCTATGTGGCCCTCAACCTCGTACACGTGACCGGAGTTTCGGTCCCGAATGTCAGCATGCCAACCCACTCGAGGTTGGCCACCTTGTTGGGGGTACACGTCGAATGCGCTCAGAGTGAACTGCTGGCGCCAGTCCCAGGGAGTGGCAATCCGAAGCCGCAGCGACTGGGTCGCGCTCGACCCCAGTACGAAGTACGGCGCACTACCCATGCGAAGCAACCGCCACAACATGGCTTCGCCGGCGTTGGACCCGCCGGACAAGTTGGCCCGCCAGCGCTCGGCTGTCAGTGTCGCCACTTCGGCCGCCAAGGCGCCATAAGCCTCTTTCGCCTCGTCGGGCCAACCGGCCTTCAGGGTGGAACTCAATGCGGCCCGATGGGCCGTTGTCATATCGAGTGCGCGCTCCGGCAGTTCGGTCAGGAGAGCGGGTGATTCGAGGTGACGAGTCCGCCGAACGTCGACGGTGGCGTCTTCCGCTCCCAGCCCAGGAAGGAACATGGATCCGCCCGGTCGAAGATCCCGGGCTCGGGGCGACACATTGAATGGAGCGGTCCGTCGCGGACCGAGACCGTTTTGTAGTGCGGCGCGCCGAACTACCTCGTACAGGCGCTGGAAATGTCCCGGCGCAACCTCGGCGTACCAGTCAGCGCTGTTGCGTCCCCGGCCCTGACCTCCCACTAAGAGGGTGTCGAAGATGTTGGAGGGGGACACGTTGAACAGGATGTTGGAGAGATACTTGCAGCTGATCAGGTACACGTGATCGACCCGCAGGTCGACAGGTGCGACTTCGTCTCCGGCCGCCCGGATGGAGCCTTTCCATTCCACTGCCTCAGGCAGCCGACCCCGAAGGCCGTCCCGAGCGGCCAGAAATGCCCGGCCGTTCTCCCAAGCCGCGTGGAATTCGGCATCGAATGCACCACCGGTGCGAGCCGACACCAAAAGATCCCAATCCTCGGGGGACAGGCTCCGCATGACAGTCGGACGGGTGGCCAGCGACCTCGTCCACCGATTCCAGGCCGAGCATGCCCAGTCCCGTGCCGACCTCAGTCACCATGGTGCGAAGGTTGGGCACGTCAGCATCCTGCCATGGGCCGCGGCGCCTATTGGCAGAAGAGCGGGGTCAACTGGAGCTCCAGCGGGCCCACCTCGACGTCGGCCGGACCGTAGAAGTCGATGCTCTCGTAGACATCGACCGCAATACCCGTGCGACCGATGAAGGCGAAGACGGCGTCGCCCCAGCGCTCCTCGGTCAAAGCCACCCGCAAGGCATCGCGTTCGCCCACCGGAAGATCACTGCCGGGTGTCAGCGCGACGAGCTGGCAGGCGAGCACCCAGTTCAACGTGGCCAAGTCGTGAGCCACGAACACCCGAGGTGGGTCGTCACGCACGACGGCACAGGCCACCAGCGTGCTCATCAGTGTTCCCGTTCGACGTCCCGAGCGGACCAGAACCCGGGCAACGGCGAAACCACCCGGCCCTTGGCGTATTTGGTCAATCGTTGGCGGGCTGGGTCCGACAAGAGATCGATGGCATCGAAGAAGCCGGTCGTACCGACGCCGCGCAGGGCCTTGTCGCCGTCACTGCCGGCCCGAGGCAACTGCGGGGTCAAGATCACCAGCGGTGTCACGCCTTTGATGGCCAGCAGGTGGGCTCGACCGAGGGCCCGCCATACCGTCTCGGTTTTGGCCATCCCGCCTCGATACGACGAGTTGTTACCGACCACGTCGAAGTACCAGGTGCGACCCTTGGCGTCGCTGGCCGTGTAGCTGACGGCCATGCCCACGCCACGAAGTCGTCGATTGGGTCGGATGTCCTTGAAGCCGGCAGCCACCAGGGTGTCGTGGGCCAGCACGCCGGCCGACGAGCCGAGGTCGAGGCCCTTCAAGTCCTGGCCTGCCTCCGCTGGTGTCGCCGCTCTTTCTTCGGCCAGCCGCGCCTTTGCCAATTTCACGTAGGCCGGATCGAGGTCGTAGCCGACGCCTCGCCGTCCGGTGCGATGGGCTGCCACCACGGTGGTGCCCGAACCCAGGAAGGGGTCGACCACCAGGTCGCCGACGAAGGTGTACAGCTCAATGAGGCGCTGGGGCAGTTCGACTGGGAAGGGCGCCGGATGCTTGACCCGGTTGGCGCTCTCGGGCTGGATGTCCCACACGTCGAGCGTGAGGGACATGAAGTCGTCGGCCCGGATGCTGCTCTCATGGGGCAGCCCGTGTTCAATCCGTTCCTTGGGGCTCTTGGCCCGACCGAAGCGGCCTTTGCTGGCCACGATCACTCGTTCGGTCACGTCCCGTAGGACGGGATTGGTGGGGGAGCGATAGGAGCCCCACGCGCACGAACCACTGGCGCCTTCACCCTTCTGCCAAATGATTTCGCCTCGGGGCAGCAGGTGCAGATCGTCCTGGAGAATGGTCATGACGTCAGCGGCCAGGCTGCGGTAAGGCTTGCGACCGAGGTTGGCCACATTGACGGCGATTCGTCCGCCGGGCTCGAGCACTCGCTTGCACTCGGCGAACACCTCGCGCAGGAGCTGCAGGTACTCCAGGTACGACCCGGGGACACCTTCGCGGTCGAGCTCCTCTTCGTACTGCTTGCCGGCGAAGTAGGGGGGTGAGGTCACCACCAGGGCGACCGAGTTGTCCGGTAAGGCCTTCATGTCCCGAGCGTCACCACAGATGCAGGACTCGGCAATCGGGCCCACCTGTGCCACGTGGTCATCGGCACTGATCTCGGGTGCTTCGAACCGGGCATAAAAGGCATCTGCCACATGCGATTCACGCCGACCAACCCCAAAATTGGAGGTCGAGGTGGGACGACGGGGTGCCATAGGGGCCAGTGTAGGGAACGGGTGCGACAAACTCAGGTTCTGGCGATCCGGGGCGCTTCTCGTGCCCGGTCGAAGTCCCTATCCCGAGGAGGTGCCTGCAGGTCCCCCCGCCGTGAGGCTCAGGCTCAGCCCCGCCCCCGACGACGCCCCAGCCGAGGCCGTTCCTGGCCATCGAACTTCTGGCGAATCTGCACGCGCCGCTCCTGCAGTTCCCGGTGGCTCATGTGTTTGGTCGACTCATCGAGCCCGAAGCCCCCCTTGATAGACGTCAGGTCCGGCTGCCAGTCGACCGTCTGTTCCAGACCCAGTTGCGCCATTATCCGGGCGCCATGCTTCTCGGCGAACATGAGCGAGATCGCCTCAATCTCGCCGAACAGGTCTAGGTCCGGGGCCAGCGTGGCGATGGAGCCGTCCAGGAACATCATGTTCTTTACGAACAGCATGAGTTCCTTGGGCATCTTGGCGCCCAGGGCCATGAGTGATTTCATGGAGCGCTGTAGGTCGGCCACCAGCTCATCCGGGCTCATTTTGGTGGGATCGACCGGCGCACCGTTCAGGCCCAGCTGTTCGACCACCGTGTCCACGTCTACCGATTCGGGGAAGGCGCCGAGGTCTCGCATGGCCCGCACCTGACCGGGGATGTCGCCGTTGGTGGCCGATACCACCAGCGACAAGAGGGCCAAGTCGCTTGGCTTCGCTCAAGCGGGCGGTGATCCCGAAGTCCAACAGGGCGATTTTGCCGCTGGGCAGCACGAACATGTTGCCGCCGTGCAGGTCGCCGTGGAAGATGCCGTGCATCATGCAGCCTTCGAGGAAGCCGATCATGCCGCTGCGCACGACCGCTTCGGTGTCGATGCCGGCGTCGTGCATGCCCACCACATCGGCAAAGTTGAAGCCGCTGAGCCGTTCCATGACCAGCATGCGGCGAGTCACCAAGGTGGGGTGAGGACGAGGGATCACGAAGTCACGCTGGTCGAGCTCGGCGAAGGTGGCCGCCACGTCGAGCATGTTCTCGGCCTCCAAACGAAAGTCGAGCTCTTCGACGATCGTCTCGGCAAAGAGCTCCACCAACGCCGGCGGATTGGCCAACGCAGCCACGGGAATCCGGCCAGTGAGATGCGGGGCCAGCCAGGCCATGACGGCCAGGTCCTGATGGACCCGGCGGGCC
This sequence comes from uncultured Acidimicrobiaceae bacterium, assembly GCA_963730785.1. Lineage (GTDB taxonomy): Bacteria > Actinomycetota > Acidimicrobiia > Acidimicrobiales > RAAP-2 > Bog-473. Next base: position 73,558 of record CAVSTF010000015.1, on the reverse strand, counting down.
ACGGTAGGGCGCTGGACTTTGACCACGACGTCGGTGCCGTCCAGCAGGGTGGCCCCGTGCACCTGGGCGATGGAAGCGGCGGCGAGGGGAGTGTGATCGATACTGGCGAACACCTCGGCGATGGGTCGGCCCAGCTCCTGACGCAGGACCTCTTCCACGGTGGCCCAGGGCTCGGGCGTGACCTGGTCCCGGCACCACTTGAACTCGGCCACCAACTCGGCCGGGAAGACGCCATCGCCCGAGGCGATGATTTGGCCCAACTTGATGTAGGTCGGTCCGAGATGCTCAGCGGCCACCCGCAACCGCTGCGAAATTCCGGTCAGGCTCTCGGTGCCGCCCCGACGCCGCTCTTTGAGATACCAGAGGGCCAAGGCGCCGCCCAGGTGCCGAACGGTGGTGCCCATGCGCTTGGCTGGGGGGAGGAGGCGGGGCTTGGTGAGTTGGGGGAGTGAGGCCTGCAAGGCCCGGCGAGTGGCGGCCAACCCTCGTTTCCAGGTGAGGTCGTCCGGGCGGACGACCCAGGGACCGACATCGGTAAATGCACCGAACTCGATGTCACTTGAGGTCACTCAACGGAGTGTAGTGACGGCCCGCCAGCGACTGTTATTCGGCCTCCGGCCTATTCGGACTGGGCAGCGACCTGACGGCAGGCTTCCAGGCCATCGAAGGTCTGGGCCACGTCGTCGGCACTGAAGCAGAAGAAGAGGGCGGCCACTGCGTCGGCCCCTGCTTCGGCGTATTCCTGCATGCCTTCTGGGGTCAACTGATTGAAATACGGGCAGACCGTGATGCGAATGTCGTCACGGCTGCGTCCCTCTTCCTTCAAGAAGACATCGAGGCGCCCCAATCCCTCGGCCAACTCGGCGGGAGAGCGGTTGAAGGTGTGCCAGCCCTGGGCCGAGCGAGCCACCCGACGCAAGGCCGCATCGGTTTCACCGCCAATGTGAATCGGCGGGTGCGGCTGCTGGATGGGCTTGGGGAACATCTCGCACTCGGGCAGCTGGTACGTCGTGCCACTGAAGGACGACGTGTCGTCACACCACAGCGTGCGCAACACCTGAATGTATTCATCAGTGCGGACGCCCCGGCGTTCCCACGGCACATTGAGCGCGTCGAACTCCTCTTTCAGCCAACCCACGCCGATGCCGAGGTCGACCCGGCCGCTCGAAAGCCAGTCGAGTGACGACACTTCCTTGGCCGTGTACACCGGGTTGCGCTGGGGCAGCAGCAACATGGCGGTACCCAGCCGCACGGTTGTGGTGCGGGCGGCCAAGTAGGAAAGCGTGACCATGGGCTCAAGTAAGCCCGAGCCCGACGGGCGCTGGAACCCTCCCGTCGGCCGCGTAGGGGTAGTGACTGGCGTAGTCCTCGAACAGCACGACGTGCTCGCCCACCCAAATGGTCGAGATGCCACGCGCCTCGGATTCCTCGGCCACGGCGTCGAGCAACTCATGCGTGGTCATGGGGCTGGCCGTCGGCATCCACAGGTCGAACTTCATTTACCGGCCCAGTCCCCGAACGACGAAGGCGCAGATTTCGCTGGCCGCTTGTTGCGCCGGGATCGGCTCGGGCTCCCCGGCTCGCACCGACAGGGCGCCGTAGATCTGCTGGCCCACCAAGGTGATGGCCCGGTCCTTGTCCAGGTCCGGCCGGAACACGCCGGTATCCATGCCGGTGATCAGGATCTCGTCCAGCAGTCGGATGACATCCAGACCGATCCACATGAGCGCGCCACCGACGGCCTCCGAACCGGACGCCGTGCTGGTGAACTGGGTAGCCATGGCCAGCCGGAAGAAGGCCGAGTTCTCGTCAATCCGCTCGAGCACACCAAGGAGCAAGGCATGCAGCCGCTCTAACGGGGCGGCCGAGTCGTCTTCGAAGAGCCCGGAAATGGTCTCTTTGATCTGGTCGTACATGGACTGCACACACGTCTGCAGTAGCTCGTCCCGGTTGGCGAAGTAGACGTAGACGGTGGAACGAGCCACCCCCGCTTGCTGGGCGATCTCGTCCATGGAGACCTCGGTGGTCCCCCGCTCACCGAACAGGCGGCGCGACGTCTCAATGATCTGATCACGCCGGAAGTCACGAATGACCTCCTTCAGCGCGTCAGGCGCCCGTCTCGCCATGCATCCCCCTCGTCGTGCTGAGCCTCAGGAGCCTAGGCGGGCGCCCGGCGTGAAGGCGACAGGAAGGTGCTTCACCCCGTTGATGAACTGCGACTGCAGGCGTTGCACGTCACCGTTCTGGTGGATGTCGGGCATGCGGTCGAGCAGGTGTTCGAACATGACCCGGATCTCCATGCGGGCCAGGTTGGTACCCAGGCAGAAGTGGGGCCCACCGCCACCGAACGCGATGTGCGGGTTGGGATTGCGCCCGACATCGAATGCATCGGGGTTCTCGAAGATGTCCTCGTCCCGGTTGGCCGAGCAGTGGTAGAAGACGATCTTGTCGCCCTCCTTGATTTTGGTGCCGCTCAACTCCAGGTCGCGCATGGCGGTGCGACGGAAGTTCATGACCGGGGAGACGTAGCGCAGCATCTCATCGGCTGCGGTCGGGAGCAGCGATCGGTCCTGCTGCAGAGCGCTCCCATTGGTCCGGGTACTCGAAGAAGGCGTGCATGCCGCCCGAGATCAGGTTGCGGGTCGTCTCGTTGCCAGCCACCGTGAGCAACAGGAAGAACAGCTCGAGTTCCATGTCGCTCAGTCGCTCGCCCTCCACCTCGACCGTGGTCAACACGCTCATCAGGTCCTCGTGGGGATTGATTCGCTTCTCGCCGAAGAGGCTCGACGGCGTAGGCGTAGAGCTCCATGGCGGCAGTCGAGCGCCATTGCGGCCTCGGTCAGCTGGTACTCGGGGTCTTCGCTGCCGACCATGCGGTTGGACCACTCGAACATCTTGTGGCGGTCCTCTTGCGGGACGCCCAGCAACTCGGCGATGACCTGGAGTGGCAGCTCGGCCGAAAGGTCAGTCACGAAGTCGGCCTGTTCCGGACTTCGATGACCCGGTCGATGATCTCGTCGGTGGCCCGGTGGATGTACTCCTCCAGGTCGCGCACCATCCGCGGGGTGAAGCCCTTGTTGACCAGGCGCCGGTACCGGGTGTGCAGCGGCGGGTCCATGTTCAGCATCATCAGGCTACTGCTGAGCGATCTCGTCCTCGTCGAGTTCAAAGGGCATGGTCCCTTGGGCGGCCGAGCTGAATCGCTCGTAGTCCCGGTTGACGGTGACGCAGTCGTCGTACTTGGTGACGGCCCAGTAGCCCGGACCGGTGGGTTCTTCCACCCAGTGTCACGGGGTCGTGGCTGGCGCAGGTGGGCCAGCCAGGCGTGGGGGACGCTCTTGACGAAGGATCGGGAGTCGGCCAGGTCGACCGGAGTTTCAGTCAGTGTGTCAGTCATGCTCAGACAGCTCCTCTTGAAAATCGGACACACTGTCCGATACCCAAGATAGTACGTCCAATTTGGACGGGTGAGCAATCACCCCGACGAATTCCCTATTCGGGCTGGTCAGGCGGTTCTGTGGGTTCAGCTGGGGCCGTCATGATGACCCGGGACTTGGTGGGATCATCAGGATCCAGCACGACCCGGAAGCCCCGATCGGAGTCGGGAGGGTCGCCCGGCGCCTCGGACACGAGAACCGGCTCGTTCCGGTTGGGCTGGAAGATTTCCTGGAGACCCATGGCGATGCCGGTGGCGATGCCACCGACGGCCGTGCGCCGCCGCCATGACTCGAACTTGCGAGAAGGGAGGTCGGCCGCATCATCGGTCCGGTCGAATTCGTCCACTTCGTAGAAGGCCTCAAGGTCGTCTCTGTCGTTCGACCCGCCTGGCTCCTCGGGCTCCTGATCAGTCATGGTGGGCGGAAGTGGTCACAGCGGCACGATGGCTTCGTCCAGCCCGCGCTGGATGTCCCACAAGTGATGTCGAACCTCATGCGCGTTGCGCTGCACCACGTCGAAGGCACAGATCAACCCGGCTTCGGGATGTGGGGTGCTTACATCGTGGGGCGCCTCCAGCGCGGCGGTGCGCCACGACTGGACGGCCGAAATCAGAGCGATGAGTCCCACCACGGGTGAGAGATCGTCATAGCTGCGCTCCTCGGCGATGGCGTTCTCGTCCCAGGAGGGCACCCCGAAATTGGGATCTGCACTCAACGTCCACAGCCGCTCGGTCCCGAAGCGCAGGACATCCACGGTATGCCAGACATAGCGGCTGGCCGACCACAGCCCTGGGCCAACCGCCTCTTCGGGATCGATGCGGGACAGGGCGGCGCCAAAGACGGCCACGCCGCGGACGCATTGACCGACGAGGTCTTCGAAGTCGGCGTCGTCCCAGTTGAACTCGCACTCGTCGCACAAGCCGCGGTGGGTATCCCACGCCGCAAATCCGTCATCGGGTACCTCGGTCTTTGACGCCTTCATCGGTCACGACCACCCGCGCTGCCCATGTGCCAACCGGAGCAGTGCTGGCATCGGTACACGTTGAGATCGGCGCCGGTGTCCTGCCGTAACTCGTCGGCCACGCTGAGGGCCTCCCCTTGCGACGAATACGAAGTCTTGGGCGCACCATCGGCCCGCCAGTGAGCGCCGAGTGAGTACGGCCGGTCGTCGCCGATGGCTCGACGCCGACCTCTTCCCGGTGATCCGCGCCGCGCCATCGCTCCAGTTTGCCGTCAACTGCTCTCACGCGAGCACGCAGGCTTCCGAACGCTCGCGGCCACTGCCCATTTGGGGGGCCAAAGTGCGTGTTACTACCGCGGCCCCAAAGCAAAAGGCTTGACTGCCCATAGCGACAAAGCAGACCGATTAACTTCTATTTTTTGCGCACTAGAGCAGGACTTTTAGCCAAAAGATTTCTAAAGATTGTCTAAGCGTTTACAATCTGGCAGTATTGCCCTATGGCAAAAACGGTAATAGTGCGATTGACGGATGACATCGACGGGGGAGACGCCGAGGAAACGGTTCACTTTTCGTTGGATGGAAAGTCCTACGAGATTGATGTAAATACGCAAACGCTTCGAAGATCCGATCGGCCTTTAAGCCGTTCATTGATCTGGGACGCCCTAGCGGTTCGAATGGAAAGTCTCGCGCCCCTCGCCCTGCTGGTGGATCCGGTGAAAAGACGCTTTTCTCGCAGCTTGTCGAGTGAAGAAAAAGAACGCTTTCGTGCTTGGGCCGACATGGCTACGGCGCGGCGCATCAGCGACAGCCGGGTCAATGGGTGGATTGAAGCGGGAAAGCCTTAAGCCTTCCTGAGGATCGGTCGAAACGGGTCCAAGCGACCGAAATACTTTCGGTCGGATTTCTCTTTGACGGCGGGCTACAGCCCGAGCGTGCCATAGGTATTACAGAGACCCAGCGCTTCAATCAATAGGAATGCTGAAATCACCGTGACCACTACCGGGGTGCGCCATCGTCCACCTCGGTGTCCCATAGCGGTCGGCATGTACCACTGGGGTAGGGCGCTGGCGAACTGAGCCAGGTGCACGCCGATAGGCACTGCTTCGTCGCTCAACGGGGTCGAGGGGTCGGCGGCTAGGGCGAGGGCAGTCAGCTCATCGTCGGTGAGGGGTTCGCCTTCAGGCACAGTCTCGGACACAGCGGAAATCCTTCCCAGAATCGGTTCGGACCGGTTCATGAGTAAGTGTGCTACCTGACCTGCGGGAATACAGGTCAGGTAGCACACTGATCATACTGTCCGCCCGCTCCCTACTGCGGGGGTCCTGACGTCAAGGACACGGTGGCCGAATGCGAGTTGTCGGAAGCGTCGACCCAGGTGATCTTGACCTTGTCGCCGGGGTGGTACGGCTCCAGGTCGTTGGTCAGATCCGTGCCGTCGGTCACCGTCTTGCCGTTGACGGCGGTGATGACATCACCCTGGGCCAGACCGGCATCTTGGGCCGGGGAGCTGGTGATGGTGCCTTCAACGACCGCGCCCGACGCAGTCGAACCTCCAGAACTTCCACCACCGAATCCTCCATAAGCCGCCGCCCGGCTGATTGCCTTGGGCTGACGATGACAGGATCTCGACTCCTAGGAAACCGGTGGGACCGATGTGAATCAGCGATGTGGCGTCGCCGGCCTCAATCTTTTTGGCGATGGCAGTGGCATCGTTGATGGGAATGGCGTAACCCTGGCTGGCCTCTTGGCCCTCGGACTGGAAGGAGAACCCAGCGGAAGCCGCGGTGTCAATGCCGATCACCTTGCCTGACGTGTTCACCAACGATCCGCCGGAGTCGCCGGCCTGAATGTCGGCGTTGGTCTCAATGAGGTTGGTCAACTGCTCGGAAGAGCCGTCGCCCGAGTCACTGGCGGTGATCGACTTGTTAAGGCCGGTGATGGTGCCCCCGGCCGCACTGGGCGTGCCACCGGTGCCGCCGGCGTTCCCGATGCCGACCACGTCCTCACCGGTGGAGGCACTGTTGGAGTTCCCGATGTCGGCCGTGGTCAGACCCGACGCGTTCTTCAGTTGGAGCACCGCGATGTCCTGGGTGCGGTCGTACCCAACGACGTTGGCGCTGTAGGTCTTGCCGTTGCCCACGTCAGTCACGCTGATGGTGGTGGCACCATCGATGACGTGGTTGTTGGTCAGAATCTCGCCGTTGGAGGTGAGCACAATGCCGGTCCCGGCCGCCTCCTCCTGGGAGTAGCCGATTGTGGTGTCGATATCGACCAGTCCCGGATCCACCTTGTCCGCAATGGCCGATACGTCCTTGGGGCCATTTGAAGTGGTGGACGACGAGCCACCTGAACCGGAGCCACCCTGGCCAAGCCCGAAGGGGTTAGACGGAGCGTTTCCTTGGCTGCCCGAGTTACCCGAGGCGGACCTGGTTGGGCTGCTGCCGTCCTTCCAGGCGGAATGTCCGATGCCGATGCCGGCCGCCAGCGCAATCACCGCGGCGCCGGTGATGAGCGCGCCGTTGCGGAAGCGGTGAGGCGGACGACTGTTGGCGGGAGGAGTGGCGCTCGGCGTCCCCCAGGGTGGTGTCACATAGGGCGGGGGCGTGCCATAGCCGGGGCCCGTTGGCGGGGCCAGGTTGGGATTTCCGGCCAACGCACCCATGGCATAGGCACTCGACGGCGGCATGGGCGGCGGCACCCGAAAGCCATAGGGCGGACCGGTGGGCGGAGCGACTTCCGGGCCAGCGGCCGCTGGAACGTTCGGCGTCGGTTCGGTGTGCGGCGGCGGGGTCATGGCCTCGTGGCCTTCGATGGCCGGCTGTTCCTCGCTCTGGTGCTCATTTCCGTCGTTCACTGTGTCTCCTCAATCGGAATCCGCCACCTTGGGGGGCGGTGGCTTGTCTCCCATTGGACTCTTCCCAGCTGTACGCCAGGTCAAGAGTTGTTATGAGTGAGATAAATGTTGGCTGCGAGCGCTGAAGGCAACCCTGAGTGTCCCCAAGCTGGCGTTTTAGCAACTTTCCTGTGAAGTTGTGCGTCGATCGGGGGATCTCGGCCTACATTTTCCCGATGAGGCGCCGGCCGAGCGAGGGGTACTGAGCCATGTCGAAGGTCGTCGGTGGGCGCGATCACCACGAACAGCGAGTTCTGTCACGGCGTGAGTTGCTTACGGCCGGGGCGGTGCTGGGTGCCGCATCGGTCGTTGGATCGGGGGCGGCGTCAGCGGACGCCCGAGTAGCCAAGGCGAAGGCTGCGGCTTCAATGTCCGACATTGAACATGTCGTCATTCTCATGCAGGAGAATCGTTCGTTCGACCACTACTTCGGATCGCTTTCCGGAGTCCGGGGATTCTCCGACCCGTCAGCCATGAGCTTGGCCAACGGGCTTTCGGTCTTCGCCCAGCCGGATGTTGATCTGCTGCAGAATCCTTCGCTCCTGCCCTATGTGTTGCCATGGCATCTTGACTCCAAGACCACCAGTGCTCAGAACTCCGAAGACCTCAGTCACGCCTGGCCGATCCAGCACTTGTGTTGGAACGAAGGGCTGATGGACGGTTTTGTCACCTCGCATCGATTGGCCGACGACGTCATCGACCGATTGCCCGGTGCCATCCCGGTGACCGATTACGGGCCGCTCACCATGGGCTACTTCACCCGCAACGACATCCCGTTCCACTACGCGTTGGCCGATGCCTTCACCATTTCTGATGCGTACCACTGCTCCGTCTTCGGGCCGACAAACCCGAACCGCATCATGCACATGTCAGGCACCATCGATCCCGACGGCACCTTGGGTGGTGGGCCGTGCATCGACAACTCACAGGTCAACGGCCAGCTGCAGTGGGAGAGCTACCCGGAACGGCTGCAGAAGGCCGGCATCGACTGGTACCTCTATCAGGAGACTGACAACTTCACCGACAACATGCTGCCGTACTTCAAGGGGTTCAACGACACGAAGACCGATCTGTACCGGAGGGGCAATTCGTTCATCCCGACGCCGAAGGGCCAAGAATACGGACCGGCACTGGCGGCCAAACTTAGGGCCGACGTGGTGTCGGGAAATTTGCCGCAGGTGTCATGGATTGTCGGCAGCTACCTGAACTCCGAGCATCCCGAAGCGGCACCGAGCTACGGAGCGGACTTCACCCGGCAGATCATCGAAGCGCTCATGGCCGACCCGGCTGTCTGGGCCAAGACGGTGCTCATCCTCAATTTCGACGAGAACGACGGCTTCTTCGACCACGTCGTACCGCCGACGGCTCCGATCGGTACCCCCGGTGAATGGGTCTACGAAGGCGCAGCGCTCTCAAACTTCATCGGCTCGTTCGGCGTGCCCGGCCCAGTCGGGTTGGGCTTCCGGGTGCCCATGATGATGATTTCCCCATTCAGCCGGGGCGGGTTGTGTTCGAGCGTGGTGCACGACCACACGTCGGTGCTCTTTTTCTTGGAGCGCAAATTCGGAGTGGAAGTGCCCTACGTCAGCCAGTGGCGGCGAGACACCGTCGGCGACCTGACCAGCCTGCTCAACTTCGCCGCCAAGCCTGACCTGACCGTTCCGAAGTTTCCCAACACCACCAACCTGGCCATTGCCGCCTTCTTCGAGCAGTAGCTCTTTCCTGCTCCACTCATGCCTGAGATCCAGATCATGCCGATTCAGGAACCGGGACCGCCGCGCCCCCGACCCAGCGGCATCGTCTAAGCGGACGGCAGCCATGCCCCGGTACGCTTGATTATCGGGTGAAGGTGGGGGAACGATGGGCTCAAGCAGCATCGGTGATGGAGTGGTGGTGCGGCCGGTTGCCGGGGCGCTCGGCGCAGAAGTCACCGGTATCGACCTCGACCAAGGTGTTCGAACGCGCAGCAGCTCGACGGCGTCCGCCAGGCCCTCGCTGAGCACCTGGTCGTGTTCCTGCCCGAACAGGATCTCTCGCTTGATGACCTGGAGCGAGTGACCGACCTCCTTGGTGGCCGAGATGTCACTCCGTTCGTCAATCCGCTGGAGGATCGTCCCTACGTCATCCGGGTGGTGAAGGAGACCGGCGATGTCCTCAACTTCGCCAACGCCTGGCACACCGACCTGAGTTATCTGATCAACTCCGCCCGCCGTACACGTTGTTGCACGCATGGGATGTCCCAGATCATGGGGGCGACACATTGTGGTCGAACCAGTACCTGGCCTACGAGTCGCTGTCTCACGGGCTCAGGGCGACTCTGGCCGGCCTACAGGCCGTGCACTCGGCCGGCCTGGCCTACGGCACGGGCGGATTGCTCGACAAGGTGAAGGACCTGACCTCAATGGCCATCGCGCCGTCGGCCGAGGCCTATGCCGAGCAGGTGCACCCGGCGGTGATCATGCATCCAGTGACCCGACAAGCCGCGCTCTATGTGAACCCGATCTACACCGTCCGGTTCCAGGGCTGGATGCCGGCCGAGTCACAGTCGCTCTTGGAGTACCTCTACCGACATGCCACCAACGAGAACTTCACTTGTCGCCTGCGGTGGGACGTGCACACGCTGGCCATCTGGGACAACCGGTGCACCATGCACAACGCCTTGAATGACTACTCGGGCGTTCGTCGAGAGATGTTCAGAACCAGCGTCAAGGGAGAGACACCGCAACCGGTGTCCTAGTGGGCATCGCCCGGCGGATGCTCAATGAACCATTTGGAGATCCCGGGCATGTGTTCCTCAAAGTTGCCCGGTGCTGAGACGTTGAGCATTCCCGCTCGCTCGGAGGTTCGGTTCTCGAAATCATGGGTCACATTTCCCGGGACCAGTACGAACGACCCCGTGGTGGCCTCAAACCACTCGGTATCGACCAGCACGCTCATGGTGCCACTGAGGACGTAGAACACATCGTCCTCGGGATGGGCATGCGCACCGGGACCCTTGGTGTGCGGCTCGAGCCACCACTCTGAAATCGAATACCCATCAGCGGCCTCGTCATGGTCCGCCTTGAAGACGGCCGAAATGCGGCCCATCGGGTACTGGCGTCCCTCGCCCGGTGCCAGCACGACCGGGCTGCGGTTTGCGCTGATGCTCTCGACCATGTCCACTCCCTCGCTATGAGCCACGTTTGATCGTAGGCTTGAACGCCTCCTATGAAAACGAAGAATCTTGCTGATCTGTATGACTTGCCGATCATCGACTGGACCATCATCACCAATCGTCTCGAACGTGGAGTGTCGCAAGCACCGGGTTCCGGTGGGCCGGACCGACACACCAGTTGGCTGGTCACCATCAACCCGGATGGCTCGCCCCATGTCACGGGAGTTGGCGCGCCTTGGGTTGAGGGATCCTTCTGGTTTGAAACCGGAGACGGCACTCGCAAGGCGCAGAACCTGGTTCGGGATCCGCGCTGCACCCTGAGTATCTCCACTCACGAGTTCGATCTGATCGTGGACGGTGTGGCTGAACGAATCAGCGACCCAACCACCGTGGCCGCCATGGCGGAGCAGTGGAACGCGACAGGTTGGCCCGCTCGAGTGGACGACAGCGGAACTGCACTTACGGCCGAGTACAGCGCGCCGTCAGCCGGTCCGCCGCCCTGGCACGTTTACCGATTGATCGCCCGACAAGCGACGGCGACCTTGACGGTTGAACCGGGTGGCGCCACCCGTTGGCAATTCGATCTGGACTGAGGGACATGGACACACCTCCGGTCTTGGTCCTGGTGACCGGACTACCTGGAACCGGGAAGTCGTCCGTGGCGGATGTCGTCGCCAGTGAACTCAACGCCGCTGTCCTGGCCCACGATTGGGCGATGAGTGCGCTCCGGCCGTATCCGGAGCTGCGAGCGCGTGCTTGGAAAGATGGAGCCCTCAGGACATCGAGTCGTGGGCTGGTCAATCCTGACTTTGCTGGCGCAGTCGCAACTCAGGGCCCGACGTTCGGTGGTACTGGATGGGGTAGCCCGCCCACCGGAGATCGCACGGTGTCGAGAGTTGGCTCACGAGGAAGCTGCAGCATTCGTCCTGATCGCAACTCACTGTTCCGACGTTGTGGTGCATCAGTCTCGGCTCGAAGGGCGGCAGCGACATATCCCCAATTGGTACGAGCTGACGTGGGAGGAGGTTCAACGGTCAGGATCATCCTGGATGACGCCCGAAGACTCCGATCTGGTGCTCGATGCGGCGGCTCAATGGGACAACAATGTGGCCAAGGTGGTCGATCTGCTCGACAGGCGTGGGCCGTGAATGCCTCAGCGCCGATCGGCGTCGCGGTCAGCCAGTATCGCAGACACCTCAATCACCGAGTGGGTGACCTGGACTCTTCCTCGCGCGCGAGCGACGATTTCTTCCACACTGCTTCGCGAAGCCATCTGAGTGAGGTGAAGTAGAAGGAACTCTTGGAGAGATTTGCCTAAGCGAGCAGCTCTCGCTGTCAGTTCATCCCGAACCCTTTCAGGCACGTTATTGATGGTGATCGAAGTGGCCATCCGTCCATTTAAGCGTCTCCGAGGCAACATTGGCACGGAAGGATCCTCCCGCTATGTTGACGACCGGGGGGATGGCGCGGTCGACAAGGGGCGGACCATGCGTGGCATGAAGTATGGCGGGCTGGTGGCAGTTCTCGCTGGCATGTTGGCGCTCATGAGCGCGATGCTGCCCAGCTCGGCCGGCGCATCCATCAATGCCTTCAAGCCGACGCCGGTGTCCAAGGCCAGCCTGAGCTCGCGGGGCGTCATCGCTCATGCGATCAACGTGGTGTTCCCGATCATTTCGCTGACCAGCGTCGAAGGTCAGTTCGAAGTGGAAGAGGATGCGGAGTTCGGCGAGCAGGCCAAGGCGATTCATCTCTTCGTGGATCAGGTCAACAATGCCGGTGGGATCAATGGGCGAAAGATCAATCCCATGATCGTTCCGTTTAATCCGGCCGACGACGCTTCGATTCGGGCTCTGTGCAAGCAATGGACGGAGGGGAGCCCTCCGGTGTTCGCCGTGCTAGATGGCGTTGGCACGATCGAAGGGGACAACGAGTTGTGCATTACCCAGGAGGGCCACACGCCGATGCTGGCCCAGTGGACCACCATCACCGACTGGACCCAGCTTGGGGCTCCCTACCTCTGGTGGACTGGCCCGGACGACGCACCCGTACTCAGCGCCACCGTGAATTGGGGGTTGGCTTCGGGCCGGTTGGGACATGCACGCAAGCTTGGCGTGGTGGTGTCGGACCAGGCCAGCGATCAAGCGGCCCTGAACTACTACCTGCTGCCGGATCTCAAGAAAATCGGGGTCACGCCCTTGGTGGAGACCGTGGCGGCGGACGTCGGAGAGACCAACACCACCGACTCCGACGCCGCGCTCGCCGCCGAGCGATTCAAGGGTGCGGGGGTGCAGTCGGTGATTCCCCTGCTACCTGAGAACGCACTACTGCCCTACTTGGGTGCCGAGACCACTCAGAGCTTCTTTCCCAAACTTCTGCTGAGCGACTATCAGTTCGGCATTGAAATTGCACTCGGTCTCATTCCCGTTCCCTACGAGAAGGCCTTGAACGGGCAGGAAGGCGTGACGACGGAAACGCTGGGCGGCATAGATGAGCCCATTCCCTCCTCACAGGGTGGCTACGACCCCGGCGTGAGCAGTTGTTGGACCACTTGGCACAAGGCCTATCCGCAGACCCCCAAGGGAAATATCAACGACGACATCGAAGAGCAGGGCCCGGTGCAGGCCTGGTGTCAGGAGATCCGCCTCTTCACCAAGGCGGCTTCGATGGCGGGCCGGGGTCTCAACCGCCGGACCTTCGTCGAAGCCATGTCGCGGGTCACGAATTTCCCCGGCGGGTTCTCGCCCGATCCTCAGTTACGGTCCGAGCAAGTTCTACGGCCCAACGGCGTATCGGGTGGTGAAGGTGCACGACAACCATCCCGCCACCACGCAGTGCCTGCGTGGCAAGCCGCCAGCGCCAGCAGCCGGTCAGTGCTGGGTTGTCGTGCAGAACTGGAAGTCCCTACCCAAGGCGAACTAGTCGACCTCTTCGAAGTCGACCCGGGCCAACGGGCTTCCCTCGACCCATTCATTGAGTTCTGCCCTGGGCCATTCGCTCTCGGGTCCGTTTCGCTCATTGAACTGATTCACGAAGTCAGCCAATATGCGGCGACGCTCGTCCGGGTCCGTGATGACGGTGGCCATCGCGGGCAAGTCGGCCTTGACGTCATGCTTGAGATGGAACGTGAAATGTGGATTCGAACTCAGATTGGCCAGCCAGTCACGGATGCGAGGCGCTGGTATCCCGCTCAAGTAGGTGGCATCCTCAAACTGGTAGAAGACAATCTCTATCCGTCGCGGTTCTCCGGAACGCCGCCCAGTAGTCGTGATGTCGATGGTGCGGGCCCCAATGTCGGGAGACCGACCTATTGAAAGCGCTTGGCACACGTCCTCACGCATTTAGGTGCCTTCGATGTCCTGGCCCGTGACTTCTCGAAGGTCGATCCACATGTCCCCCTGTTTAGTGATGGCCTTGAACGTGTCGACCACGGCGGTGAGGGAGTGTCCATTTGGTTGGCACTCGAAATGGGCCACGGCACCGCTCTTGATTTCAAAGGAAAGAATTTGGCTGCCCGTCAGGTCGCCTCGCATGCGGATGCGGTGATGGCCCGGTTCAACTCGGTAGTCGGTGGTGTCGCCGGATCGGATTTTGCCGACGACCTTGCCGTCCAGCTCAATACGATACGAACGCAGCCTGTCTCGGACCGGAGCCGATACGCGAGTTAACCGAACAATGGCGTCAGACATGGGACAAGTCTGTCATTCCTGGTGACGGCGGCGGGTGCGTTTCCGTGCGATATCAAAAATGCACCTCGAACCGACTGGCGTGAAAGCTCGGCGCGGCAGGGGAGGCCTGGAGCGTCGAGTCGACATCAAAGTAAGTGTGTTTAGTCTCGGGGTCAGCGGGGAAACACGTAGGACAACATAGATAGCGAACGCGAAGTCTGGAAAATCGTTAACAGCAAATAAGTTGATGATGTGCTGGGAGCACAACTCTCGCCGGAGCGCCAAACCTGAGAATGGAGATGACGCATGAGTGAGATGAACCGACGGGCTTTCTTAAAGACCGGATCCATGGCCGCAGCCGCTGCGGGGGCCATCGTGGTGCTACCAGGCCAGCTCTCAGCTGGGGCCGCTGCGCCGCCAGCCCCCCATGATCTGCCCATTCCCGACGAAGAGAGTGCGCAGTTCGATGAGCCTCTCTTCGCTCAGGTGCGCAATCTGCGCACGGGCGAAATCAGCGTGATGAAGGGGGAGCAAGAAGTGATTTATCACGACCGCTCCCTGGCCAACCGCATCTACCGCGCTTCGCACTAGCACACGGTGGTCCGCCACGGACCTCTTCATTTTTTCATCCCCCAAATTTTCCCTTCTTCCTTCCACCTGAAAGGTGAACCATGTCTTCGCACCGTGAAGCGCCCGCAATTTCCGAAGATCAAGTAGCTGACAGCACCGACGTCTACGCCTTCGTCAGTCCGAGCGCGTCCGATCACGTCACGCTCATCGCCAACTACATCCCATTCGAGTTGCCCGATGGCGGCCCGAACTTCTATCAGTTCGGCGACGATGTCCTCTACGCCATCCACGTCGATAACAACGGCGACGGCAACCCCGATGTCAGCTACGAGTTTCGCTTCACCACGGCTTACCACGTGCCTTCGGTTTTCCTGTACAACACCGGGCCGATTCAGTCGCTGACCGACGCCCACTGGAACCGGCGCCAGACCTACACCGTGACCGAGGTGACCTACAACGCCAAGGGTAAGGCGACGAAGAAGGTGCTCGCTACCGATCTGGCCTGCCCGCCCTGCAATATCGGACCACTTTCCACACCGAATTACCCGGCACTGGCCCAATCGGCCGTGCACAAACTCGACAATGGCATCACTGTGTTCGCCGGCCAGCGGGCTGACGGCTTTTATGTGGACCTCGGCGCCGTCTTTGACCTGGGCAATGCACGACCCTTCCAGCAGGACCACACGACCTTCGGCTTGGCTAACACCGGCATCGGGCAGATGGCGGCGGGCATCAACTCGTTGCAGAACTCCAATGTGCACACCATTGCCATCGAGGTCCCCATGACCGCCATCGCCGAAGATGGGGTTCGTCCGAGCGACGCCACCAAGCAGAGTTCGGTCATCGGCGTCTGGACCGCGGCCTACCGCCAGAAAGCCCGGGTGATTGAGGGCAACGGCAAGACGTCGCAGAGCGGCCCGTGGACTCAGGTCTCGCGCCTCGGTAATCCCCTCTTCAATGAACTCATCAATCCCATCGACAAGAAGGACCTTTGGAACTCGCAACCGCCGTCAAAGGACAAGGCGTTCGCTTCGTACGCATCGAACCCACTCCTTGCGCAGTTGCTGCCCACGCTCTACCCGGGCGTCTTTCCCAACCTCAATGCCTTCGTAGCCTCGTCCAAGCCTCGAGGCGACATTCTGGCCATCTTCTTGACCGGCATCCCCAACGGAGCCATTCCGGGTTTCCAGAATTACACGCCGCGTAAGACCCCCAACGTCCAAGCCGAGATGCTGCGTCTGAACATGGCCATCCCGCCTTCGACTGGAGCCGGCAAGACCTCCAATCTCGGGCTCATTGGCGGCGACCTGGCCGGCTTCCCCAATGGGCGCCGGGTCTTTGACGACGTGGCCACCATTGAGTTGCGGGCCCTGGCCGGAGCCACCCTGCCGCTAGTGGACAACTCGTTCACGGCCGACAAGGCCGCCGGTGCCGTGTCGTTCGGGCTGACGAGTGGGCCGACCGATATCACGGCCAACAACAGCACCAACTACATCCTCGAGTTCCCCTACCTCGGCGTACCGCACAGCGGGTACCTCGTGGACTCAACCGCACCAGTCGCGGCCCAGAGCTGAGCGGCATGGCCACCGCAACCGAGCACCATCACCATGGCGATGGGGATCACGTCCACTCCGATGAGCTGCCAGCCGGCCCCCTCGAAATGGGCGCCGTCGTGCTCAACATCGGCGGGGACATCGGTGCGGCCATTGTGGCCATGCAGCCCATCCACCAGGGTCAAGAGTTGGAAATCCGCCCATTGGGCGAGGAGTGGGCGGGGATGCACACTGGAATCCGGCCCAGTGGCGTCCCCGCCATTCCAGGACTCTTCGCCGTCTTCGGTTCGCTCGAAGAGGGGACTTACGAAGTACGAATCAAGGGAACCGAAGCGCCATCCCAGACCATGGGGGTGGTGGGCGCCGAAGTCACCCAGCAATCCTGGGGCGGTTAACGCAGGATTTCTCAAACAGCACGAGGTGGGCAAGTGGTCGAACTTGGCGGCAGGTTCGGAACTCCGTCCATTACACGCAGCCAATCTTGCGTCCATCAGATTTGATGAGAACGTGGTTGCCGAGGCTTCTCACCAAGCGAGACGTCACCAACGCACGCAATCTTTCGGCCGACACCAACCAGTCCGGAGCGTTCGTCTGAAGCCGCTCGAAGGCGAACCACCGCACGAATCCGCTAGTTGAAGTTGCCGTTTTAATCGTCAAGTTTTGGGCAACAAATTCCAGTAGGTGTGGATCGGAAGCAAAGGAGTGATGCTTAATGGCTACCCAATCTAAATCACAGAAAGACCGTGCAGAGGGCGTGAAGCGTCAGCTGAACGGAGAAGCGGCTCCAGAGGAAGCGAACCCTGAGAGCTTGGTGGGAGCAACCGACGGGAGCGTCGGGCGGGAGCCGCCCAAGCACACAGGGGAGAGTCTTGGACGACGGGGCGAAGACCAAGCAAAACACAGCAAAGAGGCTGGTCGTCATGACGAGGGTTCTGATGAGGCTGGCCGGCCAGTTGGTAGTTCAAGTGAACGGGACAAGACAGGGATTTGATCCGTCGGAAGGATAGGGGAGGAAATCGGATGGCCGACGAAAGTGAAACTACCGAGCCCAAAGAAGGATCGGATAGGCATTGATGATCGTGAAGGTCTCAATCCGAATCCCGGCGGTTCTATTGATGCCGGTGGCTCGCTGATACCACCGTACGAAGAACGTACCCAAGGAGATTCTTCCGCTACTCCTACTTAGTGACCCTCATTGTCGTAGAGGAGGACCGGTGCCAACGCACCCGTGCAATCTCCGTAGCAGGAACCCCCCTTGATGCCGGGTCCGGAGCTACGTAAACTATGCAAGGTTCCATAGGCCGGGTTTGAAAGAAGCTCGTCGAGCCGGGATTCCATTTCCTCGGTGCAGCCTGCAAGTTCGGTATGGAAGGCGGGTGGCCCAGTGGCTCTCCGTGAAGATCTGGCTCCTCGAGACCGGTTCGCGGTCCACTGTGAACTGCTCGATTCCGAAGTTCGTCAAATAGACGATCATGCGCTCGTCATGTTGGCCGGAGAACTCGATGCGTCGACGGCGGGGGCGCTGTATATGCAGCTGGCCGAATTGGCGAAGTTAGGCGTACGGCACGTGGCGCTGAATCTGGCCGAGTTGACCTTCATGGATTCGACTGGACTTTCGGTGATGATTGCCGAGCACAATCGAGTCGAATCCATGGGCGGCGAACTTATTATCTTCTCGCCGTGCGACTGTGTCCGCAGAGTATTCGAAGTAACCGGCCTGTGCGGTTTCCTCAACGTACGGCCTCAGAATAGGGGAACCGTAGCGAAGGCGCCTCAGGGGCCGAACATTGACGACGTTAAGCCGATGTCCCTAGTGCCAGCAGCGCCCGGTGGCCTGAGTCGTGACTAAAGCAACGCTGTCTCGGCCTCCCCATTGTCCGAATTGTCCCACTAGGTGGATGGACGAATACACCCACCACGACTGTCCCGAAGGGGTGGAGCGAATGCATCATCGACACTGGGTGTGTGGTCAATGTGATTTCGAATGGGTTGATTTGAGTGTCGGTCGAGTCGCCCAGACCTGATCCGAGGTGAGAGCATGCTGCAATGCACGATGAGCTAAGCGGCCAGGTGGCAGCGTCGGGAGCATCGCAAGGATTTGGAGAGGAGCGGAGAGACTGATTTCGTGCCACGAAGAAGCGCTGAACTCGGTGTTTCCGGCGGCTCACAATTGATTTTGGCCCTTCGGGCCGATCATGTCACCGCCTCGCGAAAGATGAACTGTTCGCGAGGGTTAACCTGAACTCAGCTGGGCGAATCGGCGAGACCTCCAAAACCGGGGACCCGCTTGGACCTCAGGCCACTGAGACGGGGTCAATGGACGACGAGCAGCATGCGATCAGGGAGAGCCTCGACGCTCTCACCAAGTTCTTCGTCAACGATGGCACTCTCGGCGACACGCTGTTACGAGTGAGTCAGATGGCCTGTGAGATTACTCCGGCAAAGTATGCGGCGATCACCATGATGGTTGAAGGTGCGCCCCGCACGGGTGTCTTCACCCATCCTGATGCTCCTCAGATCGATGAGGCGCAATACTCAACAGGAGAGGGACCGTGTCTGGCCGCCTTTCATGACCAGGTCATTTATCGCATCGACTCAACGCTTGAAGATCCTCGCTGGCCCGAGTTCGCCAAAGTGGCCTCCGAATTTGGTGTTCTGTCGACGCTCTCCGTACCCCTCTTCGCTCGAGGAGTGGGCCTTGGTGCACTCAATCTGTACGCCGAGGAAGTCGGCGCTTTCGACGAAGGACATGAGCAAGCAGTAAGTCTGTTCGGCGATCAAGCGTCAATAGTGCTGGCCAATGCACAGGTGTACTGGGATGCCCGCCAACTGAGCGAAAATCTCCAGCAGGCAATGGAATCGCGTGACGTCATCAGCCAAGCCATCGGTATCTTGATGGCTACCGGACGGCAAACCTCATCGAAAGCGTTCGAAATACTCAAAAGTGCGTCCCAACGAGAGAACCGGAGAGTTCGGGATATCGCTGAAGAGATCGTGTCTCGAGTTTCAAGTGAACATGAGCCACAAGGTTAAATTGTTGCGGTAATTGCTTCCGAACGGATTCTCCCGACGGGTCCAACCGATTGGCGCCACTGGAATCGACGTCCTTGCGACATCAATCTTGGGAGCGAACTTCGAGGATAATTCGTCGAGCGATAACCACCAAGGCCTCTGCTTCCGCCGATGCCGCATTGCGTAAGAGAGACTGGGCCTGGTCAAGGCTGCACCGCTCCAGGACAGTTAACATGCCTTCGGCAACAGCAACATCTGACGCCTCATCAGCCGCCTGCTGGGCGACTGCGGCCACGGCTTGGGCATCGGTCAAAACCCGAGACTTTGCCACGGCGATGCCTACTTGGGTGGCCAAGATCGCACCGATATCTTGAGATGTCGCATCGAAGGCTTCTCTTTGCCAGGCATAGAGATTTAAACTTCCGACCACCAGGCCATCGATGACCACTGGCAGTGACAACGAACTCTGCAGTCCGAGCGGAGCGACCCGTTCAGCAAAATTGGGAAAGCGTTCATCGGCGTCAAGGACGTCAACCACGACAGGCATGTTGAGCGCCGCTGCGAGCAAGCAAGGACCTTCTTGGGACTCGTACTGAGCGACGTCGATGGCGACCACTGCTCGGCTGGTGGCAGCCTCTGTGCTGGGTAACCCTTCAACGAGCAGCGTCACGCTGCCGGCCTCGCAGCCCGGAACGGTCCGCTGTGCCACGTGCAAGATGCGTTCGAGATCGGTTCGGAGTTCCCTCTCGGTTAAAAGTGCTAACCCCAATTCTACAATGGCACGTTGGACCTGCGGGGCCTGCTCAGCCATGGCAAGCGTCGAAATAGAAGGGTGAGGTGTTCGAGGGTAGTTCCCCTTGCGGAGCCGCCTCGAAGAAACAGGAATTATTGTTCAACTGAATGCCCGATCATGCGTGACGTCCAAGGCGGTGATTCCGGTGCGCAGTCGGGCTGCGAGCTTCGAACAGTCAGCGGCGGTGACGGTGAGGGACCGGTGCCGGAGGTGGCCCGTCGGTTCGATACCAGAAACGGGAATGGTGAAGCTGATGCAGAGGCCAGCCGTGCCGTTGGTGGCGAACGTCAGCCCACCGTCTCTGAACGACAGATGGGCCGGTCCACCCGTTTTCCAGAAAGTGTAGGGACCGGTGACCTCCATCGACGCAATATTGGAGAGAGGGGTGCGTACCGTCCAAGGGCCGAAGTGAGCCGTTAGATCGAACTGACCCACCGCGACGAATGCGTTGACGGGCGTCACGCCGAACCATTTGGCCCACCTTTGGTAGCGCGGCTCGAAACCGAACTCGAATTTGGTTATCCCTGGCGCTTGCTCCGGAGCGTTCATCTCAGTTCCTTGGTACCCGGACCAAGAGAAACGCAAACGACGATGCCGGCGTTCTTGGTACCCGGACCAAGAGAACCGCAAACGGCGCACACCCGCCGTCCCGAGCAAGTATGGGCATCCAAGCCCCACTTGATCCATGACGACAGAATCCACTTGGTCACCTGTTGTCCGAAGCAAGTCTGTAGGCAGCCATTGACTTTGAACTCGCATGTTTGCCCGAGGGCGCGGCTGGTAAATACCGATGGCACGCCGAGAGGAGACTAGAGACCATGGATGACGAGGTGCAGATGTGGGATGAAGTGAGCCGTTCCCCTGTCCTTTCCGGCGTGCTCTTCCTCACCGCTCTGGGATCTTTCACTGTCACTGCGCTGCTTGGCGCCGCGATAGGTATTACTTCATTGGCGGTACGACCGATCCACCGTCGTTAACTTGGTGTCGCTCGAGTTGCACGCCGACTAGGCAGCTGATCGACCGGAGCCTTCCTACTGCCGCATGTCCGTTGACGTGGAGAGAGGCGCGTGCTTGCGCCAAATCGGGCGATTCTCCCGACCCGCGCGCACCTCGGCCGAGGTCCTCAAACGAGTGAAGAGGTGGGGTGATCTTCTAGCGGAAGCGAGTTGAGGTGTGGCCCTCGAAACCAATGAGCGCAAGAGGCCTGCGTTCAGCGCGACTGGAACACGCCTCGGAAGCGGCGGTGAGCCATTTCGTCCGTCCCGATCTTCAGACAGAGAACTGACGAGGAGCCGACTGGAAACCCCTGCGGGTCTGACTCAAGATGCCTTTCGGCGAGGTGAACGGGTCGCAGCCCGCTTCTTCGTGGCCTTCGCCGCCGCCTTCTTCGCTGGAGCCTTCTTGGCTGTTGCTTTTTTGGCCGAGGTCTTGGTCGAACGCCCCGCGTTGCTCACGCTGGCTTGCAGGGCCTCAAGCAGGTTGATGACCTTGCCTCCTTCTGCTGGCTCATCGTGCCTCACTGTTTCGTGACCAGCCTGCTTCTCCTTAGCCAATGCCTGCACATGTTGGCGGAATGAATCGTGATAGTCGGCAGGGTTCCATTCTTCGGCCAGCGAGTCGATAAGCGTCTTCGCCATTTCATGCTCCTTGGGCTTCGCTTTGCCCGCTTCTGATAGGTGAGGCAAATCGGCCGTGGGGTCCCGAATCTCGTCGGCGAAGTACATGGTTTCCAGAGCCAACACGTCGGCCTCTGGACGAATGGCGACCAGGTATTCCTTGTTACGCATGACGAATGTGGCCACGCCGATTTTGCCGGCCTCTTCCATGGACTGGCGCAACAGCTGGTAGGCCTTAGTCCCCGAGTCAGCTTGCGGGGCCAGGTAGTAGGTCGACCGGAAGTAAATGGGATCGATATCGCTGAGATTGACGAAACCCTCAATATCGATATTTCGTGACTTCTCGGGCTCAGCCTCCTCCAGCTCCTCTTCGCTCAGGATTACGTATTCGCCACCCCCGGTGTCGAGCGCTTTGACGATGCGATCGCCAGGAACCTCTTTGCCGGTGCGCTCGTTGACCTTTTTGTAGCGGATGCGATCCGACGTGCCTGACTCGACCTGGTGGAAATGGATCGTTTTATCGGTGGTGGCGGGATACAGGCCGACGGGGACGTTGACCAAGCCGAAACTCAAGGAACCTTTCCATATCGATCGTGGCATGCGTGCCTCCTTATCAACCCGGTCCTGAAACCTGTACCCGGACTTTCAACGGTTCTAACTGGGGGTCGGTACGCTGAGCCGCCAGGGCGTCGAGGAAGGCATTGGTCCAATCGGCGTCAGTCCATCGGCGCAGTGATCGGCGCATGGCTTGCATTCGACGCTTTCGCTCATCCGGAGCATCGACGATGGCAAAGAGCATCGCTTCCTTAACCTGCTGGCGGTCATGAGGATTGACCAGGTATGCCGATGTCAGCGATTGAGCTGAACCCGCAAATTCACTCAGCACAAGGGCCCCCGAATCGGAGCGGGCGGCCACGTATTCCTTGGCCACGAGATTCATTCCATCGCGGTATGGGGTCACCAGGAGTATGTCAGCCGCGCAGTAGAGAGCGACGAGTTCCTCGATCGGCAGATTCTGATGCAGATAGTGGACGGCTGGCGCCCCCATCTTGGCAAACGATCCGTTTATCTCTCCGATCAGTCGTTCGATGGTCAACCGCTCGTCCTGGTAGGCGGGAACCTTGTCGCGGGTGGGCACCGCTATCTGCACCAGGACGCTCTCTGGCACTTCGATGGTCCCGTCAACAAGCATCTCCTTGTACACCTCGAGGCGAGCTTCAATTCCCTTGGTGTAATCGAGTCGGTCAACGCCGAGAAAAATGGTGCGTGGGTTACCCAACTGAGATCTAATTTCCTTGGCCCGCTCCTTGGTCTCGGGCAGCCGCGCCATGGCCTCAAAACGCTGGACATCGATGGAGACGGGGAAAGCTCCAACTTGAATGTCGCGACCCTCATGGCGCAGACGACCGGCTCGCCCTTGGGCCTCCGTCAAACGATTGGCCAGCACGGAGAAATTTCGCGCCGCTACTGGTACTTGGAATCCGATTAGGTCGGCTCCGAGCATGCCCTCGACGATCTCATTACGCCAGGGGAGCTGCATGAAAAGCTCCTGTGGTGGAAATGAGATATGGAGGAAGAATCCGATTTGTAGGTCGGGACGAAGGCCCCGCAAGAGATGGGGCACGAGTTGTAGCTGATAGTCGTGGATCCATACCTGCGTACCGGGCTCCGCTTGAGCGGCAATGACTTCGGCAAATCGTTGATTGACCCGCCGATATGCCTCCCACCAGGGAAGTCGGAATTCGGGAGGTCGGATGGCGTCGTGATAGAGCGGCCAAAGGGTGCGATTGCTGAATCCCTCGTAGTAGTCCTCAACTTCGTCCTCGCTTATGGGGACGGGAACGAACTCAATGCCGTCCTTGGTGAAGGGCTCAACCACCCCTCCATCACCGGCCCAGCCGATCCAAGTACATCGGCGATCCTTCATCACCGGCGCCAGCGCCGAGACCAGACCCCCGGGACTGGGCTCCCATCGCTCAGTGTGGCGATCAACCACTCGGCGAAGGGGAAGGCGATTGGCCACCACCACGAGCTGCCGGCTGTCGTTGCCATCAACTATCGGCCCATCGTTTTGCACCCTCATGCCGGATTCATACCCGAAGGTTGGGTCGGCAATGCCCATCGCTATCTCACTTGGCGGATGAGTCAGGGGACAAGGGGGTATATGAGTCGAGTGAGCAAACCCAAGGTGTATGTGTGCAAGAAGTGCAAACGGCATCGGTGCGTGGAGGACGCGCTAGCCAAGGCACCGGTGAAAGTTGTACTGGTGGGCTGTCAGAAAATCTGCTCAGCGCCCGTGGCCGGCCTCTGCATCGACGGGCGAATGGAGTGGTTCGATCGCCTCGATACAGGCAAACGCCTGGCCGGGCTCCGAATGCAAACCAGACATCCGAAGGATCGCCCGGTGAAGGCCCTCCGCCGACGTCTCGTTTCGAAACGTTCAGGACGCCCGGTTCGCTGACGATTGGCGAAGAGATGGCTTACCGGTCGGCATAAGCCCAGTCGGCATCATCGACTGGTTCGACTCGATCGGCGTCAGGGACGGTCGCGCTGGGCACCGCGGCCACCGGCATCTCCTGTTCCAAGGAGTCAGCTTCTGGGCGGTCAAATTCGTGGTTGTGCTGGCGAAAGTCGTCGTCCGATCCATCTGTCACGTGATTCTCCTTGTCAGGCACACCATCGGTTGGTACCCACCTCCAACATGGCCAAACATTGCTGGTTCTGATCACCGAGGTGCAGTGAGTTTCAGTGATGCAGCCGCGCCATCTGGGACTCGCGATGGAGAGCGACCAGCCCTACGAACGGCCGTAGCAAACTGATGAGCGTCTCGAATGGCGCAGCCGCCGTGATCATTGTTGAAGTAGACAAAGACGTCTTCGTCGTCCTCCCACAATTCGGCCAACCGGTTGGCCCAGGAACGAAGGGCCGTCCGCCCATAGCAGGGATGGGGCTGGGACCGCCCCTCATGCATGCGGAGATAACCCCAGCTGGCCGTCCGCCAGAGCGGACCGTTCGGCCCTCGAGTGTCACTCAGGCAGAGCGCCGCATCACGATCGCTCAGCAGGGCAGCCACAGAGGGGACAAACCACGATTCATGCCTCGGCTCGAAGGCGATGCGGGTACCGCTGGGAAAGTACCCGAGTGTCTTTTCGAGCGCTGCCAGGTCAACTTGGAAATTGGGGGGTAACTGAAGGAGGATAGGCCCAAGCTTTGACCCGAGGTGCCGCGCCCGTGACATCAGGCGGTGGACGGGTTCCCGAGGTTCCTTGAGCCGGAGAACGTGGGTCAGATATCGGCTCGCCTTCACAGTGATGACGAAGTCGTCGGACACCGTGTCTCGCCAACGGCGAAAGGTCGCAGCTTCGGGCAAACGATAGAACGCGTTGTTGACTTCAACCGTTTGGAACTGGTTGGCGAAACATTCCAGCCACTTTGTAGTGGCCAATTCCCAAGGATAAAAGCGTCCTCGCCAGTCCTTGTACTGCCAACCAGATGTTCCGATGAGGACCGACATGCGTTATTGGCCGGACCAGGCGGTCACTTCTCGCCGAGTACTTTGGCGAGTTCGCCTCGCCCCATCTTCGATCGCCCTGCGACATTCCGGGCTTTGGCTATCTCGTACAGCTCCTTCTTTGTCTTTGGTGTAGAGGCGCCGGTGCGCTTGCGCTTTGCCACCGCCGCACCCTGACGCCCTAAGGCCGAGCGCGTCTTCTTAGGCATTGAGGCGATCGATTTCTTGGCCCGCGCCCCCGCCGCCGCCTTCTTGATATTGCGGCGGGCCGTGGTTCGCTGTTTCGCGGTGGCCATTGGTCCTACCTCCTTTTTGTCGGTTTCCCCTTTGCTACCCGGTTCCTTGTCAGCGAAACGGTCTTCCCCCATTCGCTGGTTTGCGACCCACTGGGGCCGGGTAGTTCGGCGTTAGGTCGCAGAAAAGGGGAGAGAGATACCTTGACTGAGTTCGGTTACACCATGATGTGCGAACAGAGCGGACCGAAAGAACTGGTGTCCGACGTGCAGGAGGCTGAAGCGGCAGGCTTCGATTTCGCAGTGATTTCTGATCATTACTTTCCTTGGCTCGACGAAATGGGACATTCGCCCTATGCCTGGACAGTTCTTGGTGCCGCTGCCAATGCGACGGAACGCATCGAACTAATGACGTACGTCACCTGTCCGATCAAGCGATATCACCCGGCAGTGGTGGCGCAGAAAGCGGCCACGGTCGCCATCCTGTCCGACGGGCGCTTCACGCTTGGTCTGGGAGCGGGGGAGAATCTAAACGAGCACGTCACCGGCGGCGGATGGCCTCCGGTGAACACGCGGCACGAAATGCTCCGTGAGTCGCTCGACATCATTAAAGAATTGTTTGCCGGGCACTACGTCAACTATCGGGGAGATTCTTTGAAGTCGATTCGGCCAAGCTCTGGGACCTGCCTGACAAGCCGCCCGCCATAGGAGTGGCGGTATCTGGCAACCAGTCATGCCGCTTAGCGGCCGAATACGCCGACGTCATGATTGCGGTTGAGCCCGAGTCCGGGCTCGTCGACCAGATTCGAGGCGGCCGGAGGAGCGGGCAAGCCCAAAGTTGGCCAAATCCCGGTCTGCTTTGATGCCAGCAAGGAGGCGGCGGTCGATCGGGCCCACTCGCTCTTTCGTTGGTTTGGTGGAGGCTGGAAGGTCAATTCAGAATTGCCAGGGCCGGGCGCGTTTGATGCCGCCTCGAAATCGGTCAGCCACGATGAGGTCGCCGAAGCGATTCCCTGCGGGTCGGATGTCGACGAATTCGTGAAAGCCATCCACTCGTTCCCCGACGCCGGGTTCAGTCATGTAGCCCTCGTGCAAATTGGGGGCGAGACGCAGCACCAGTTCATCGCTTGGGCCGAGTCGACATTGCTACCCGCCCTGCGGGCCAGCGCCTGAGGTCCCCGGCATGGCGTTCGATCCTTTGGTTTCGCGGCCGGCGAAGCTGGGTAGCTCGCGGTACCAGTTACGGCATGAGGTGGAGGTCGGATGATGGTCGATGAACTAGTAGTGACGAGTAGTGCCTTCGGGCAGGACGAGCAAATTCCGATCTGGGCGGCTCACGCGGATGTGGGGGGTGAAAACCGGAGCCCGCTCCTGTCTTGGAGTGAAGGACCGGCGGGAACCAAGTCGTATGCGGTCTCGTGCTGGGACCCTGATGCCTCCACCACTGTCGGTTTTTCTCACTGGGTGCGATTCGACATCCCGGCCGACTGCCACAAGCTCGACGAGGGGGATGAGAAGGTCGGAACCGACGGATTCACCGATTGGGGGGAGAGCCACTACGGAGGAATGGCGCCTCCGCCCGGAGATCCTCCCCATCGCTATCAATTCACGGTGTACGCGCTGGATGTGGCATCGCCCGGCCTCGATGCGCAGACCACCTACGCCAAGTTCAGGTTCTCCATCAAGGATCACATGCTGGCCTCCGGCACTCTGGTGGGGCGGTTCGGTGTCGAATAGAGCAGCACGGTTGGTGGATCACCACCAGCCGCTGAAGGTGGAAGAAGTTGAGCTCCGTCAGACCGGGCCGGATGAAGTAGTGGTCGACATGGCTTATGCCGGTGTCAACCCCGTGGATCGTTACAACGCCATCGGCCGTATCAATGCTGATGCACCGCTACCCCGAACATTGGGCATGGAGGGTGTTGGTATCTACCAGGGGCGCACGGTCCTCCTGCACGGTCACGGGTTGGGAACCTCGCGTGACGGGCTGTGGTCGAACCAGGCAGTTGTTCCAGCCGACGCGCTCATAGATGTGCCAAAAGATGTTTCCACCAGGGAAGCCGCCGTCATCGGTGTCGCTGGAGTAACGGCTTGGCGCACCGTTACCGAATTCGCCAAGGTGACCTCGGCCGATCGGGTCCTGGTGCTGGGAGCTGGCGGAGGTGTCGGCAGCATTGCGATATCGGTGGCCCATGCCATCGGAGCAGAGGTGTGGGGACATACGGGGGGCGAAGCGAAGAAGGAGTGGATCCAGGAGCTGGGCGCCGATCATGTGGTTACCGGCGATGCCGACGGAATCGGTACCGCACTCGAGAAAGTGGCCCCCACAGTGACGATTGACCCGTTGGGGGGTCCATTCACGGGAGCCGCCGTATCTGTCATGGCCGTCCATGGGCGCCTGGTGATCTTTGGCACATCGGTCGAGCCCAATGGGAACATGCCCCTGCAGGACCTCTACCGCAAGGGGATCACGATCTACGGTTACGCCGGATTGCAGACACCCGACGACGTGATGGCGCAGCGGATCACTGATGCGCTCGAAGCGCTGGGAGACGGTCGTCTCCGGATTTCGGTGGACTCCGAACTCGGACTAAACGATGTCAATACCGCTTTCGATCGGCTGTCGGACCGGTCGGTGCGTGGCAACTTGGTCCTCGACCTGCAGTGAGAAACAGAACCAACAAGGAGGAGCGATGCCGTCCAAGTCAGCGAACGTTAAAAACGAGAAGCAGTACGAGGCCCTCAAAGACAAAGGGATGTCAAAGAGCCGTGCTGCCCGTATTGCCAATTCGCCCAATGCCTCGAGCCATGGGGGCAAGGCCTCCGGTTCCGGTGGGAACCCGAAACAAGGTGGCACCACGGCCCAAAAGAAGGAGGCCGGACGCAAGGGCGGAAAGGCCGCCGCCCGAAAAGCATCTTGAGTTCGGTTGAACGGGAGGAGATGGATTGATGAAGGCGCATGGGAAGACCAAAGAGGCTCTGGAGGCGGTTGGGGCCGACCCAAATGTGGATGACACCGAAGGGACCCCCAGCGAAGACCGATGGTTCGGTGGCGGGAGCCACGGTTGGTGGGACCGCCTGCGGGAGCGCCTCGGTAAGACGTAGATCGGCGATCAGGCCAACACCCCTCGGGAGAGGATGAGCGCCACTACCAAGATGCCCGCCACGGCATAGGCGGCGTAGTCGTTCACCGAACCACTCTGAATCCGACGCATGGCTTCCACCGGCGTCGACCGCTCAAAGCGTAGGGCCGCTCGGCCTACCGGGACGGCTAAGAGCACGGTGACCGCCACGGTGACGAGTCCCAGTGGACTCGCATAGTCGAACGAGACGACAAGGTGCGGAATGGCGCCCCCGGAGGCCAGCACTCCCCGGGCGTAGGCAGCTGGGTGCAACAGCGCGCTGGCGGCTGGTGAGGCGAGATGCGAGAGGACGAGGTTAGGCACCACTCCAAAGGCCACGCAGGCCGTAGCTAGCACGCCCAGAGCGGCGGTCATCCCGGGATGAAGCTGCTCATCCCGCTCAAAGTCCTCTTCGGTCTGTCGAGGTCGGACGAAGACGACCCAGACAGCCCTACCGAGCGCGGCGATCGTGATGACCTGGGCCACCAGGATGAACACGTAAGGCGCCCACTGTCCACTTGTGCGCAACGAATCATGGATCAGCCCAAGTGACACGTATCCGTTCAGAGGGGGGATGCCGGAAATAGCCAATACGCCGACCGTGAAGGCGGCGGCGAGGAGAGGGTAGCGACGGGCCAATCCTCCCATTTCCGAAAGCTTGGTGGCGCCCGTCATGTGCACGATGGCGCCAGCGCAGAGGAAGAGCAGGGCTTTGAACAAGGCGTGATCGATCAGGTGGTAGGTCGCGCCAGCTATGCCGCTCGCACTTCCGGTGGCCAACCCGACCAGGAGCACACCCATCTGCGAAATGGTGTCGTAGGCCAATAGTCGTTTGAGATCATCGGAAAACAGAGCGAAGAGCGCTCCGCCCACCGCCGAAATGAGGCCAATGCCCATCAGGAGGCCGAGGACGTGGTGACCGATGTGCGGGGTGTAGGCCTCGAAGACGATCCGGCCGATGGCAACGATGCCGAGGTTCACCATAAGCCCCGAGAACAACGCAGAGACGGGTCCCGGGGCCGCCGTGTGGGCATCTGGAAGCCAGCCGTGGAAGGGCACCAGCCCCCCCTTGGTGGCAAAACCGGCGATGAGGAGAGCCAGGGCCACGATGTCGGCGGGGCGGGCTCCGGTAGCCAGGTCGTGCTGAATTTGGGCAAAGTTCAGGGCGCCATGATCGCCGTACAGCAGAGCCGCGCCGAGGAAGATGGCGAAGCTGGCAATGGTGGTCAGGACAAGGATTTTGAAGGCCGCCTCAAGGGCGAGCGGCCGCTCCAAGAAGAAGGCCGTCAAGGCGTAGCTCGAGAGTGCCGCCACTTCGAACCAGACAAAGAGGTTGAAGATGTCCGCGGTCAGCGCCGATCCGATCAATGCGGCGCAGAGAAGGAGAAACAGGCAGGTGTAGCCCCCCAGTTCGCGCCGGCCGAGATCGGCCAACTCGGACAGGGTGTAGAGGACCAAGAGTGCCCCGAGGAACGCGGTCACCAAAGCGAAGGTCAAACCCCAGGAATCGGCGGCGAAGGCGATCCCTAAAGCGTGACCGCCGACGGGATACCAGTGCCCCATGAAATGGCTGAGGACTCGACCCCCGTACACGGTGGGCGACATGGCGGCTAGAAGACCCCCGGAGGCCAGCAGTGCTGTCACCCCGATCAGCAAGGGCAGTCGACGTGAGAATCGGGCGAGCAGAGGAGCCAACACCGCGGCGCACAACGGTATGGCGACTGTCAGCGGTAATAGCGACGACAAGGCGGCTCGGTTCACTTATCCACGCATTTCGCGGATCCGGTCGGCATCGAGCGTGCGGTAGTGCTGCACGATGCGCACGGTAACGGCGAGAAACACCCCGGTCACCGCCACCCCAATCACGATGGCGGTGAGGCAGAAGTTTTGGAGCACCGGATCAGCCACCGACCCATGGGCCAAGTCGGATGGGCTTTGCTTGCCGGGTGGACTAAGCAGGACCGGGGCGGTCGAACGGGCCCGGTAAGCCAACGAGATGAGGAAGAGGTAGGTAGAACTCTCCATGAGGGAGAGGCCCATGATGATCTTTAGCAAATTGCGGCGGGTGAGGACCGAGTACAGCCCGATCGAGAACAAAGAGATCGCGGCCAGATAGTTGGCGACAATCATGTCGTCGTTCCGGCCGAAACCGTTGATGGGTCGTCCTGAGGAGCAGCATCGTCCGCACCGCGGCGGTCAGTTTCGGGACCATCATCGGAACGATCCTCTTCGTCGTCTGCCGGTGCCCAATCGTGGCTCATGCCCAACAAGCCAAAAACAGCCAGAGTGAGACCCGTGGCCACTTCGATCATCTCCCCGCCCGAGAACACTTGGAGGATGCCACCACTCGGAATAGTGCCCGGTTGACCCAATGGGAGGAAGCTGGCTGAAAACGAGCCCTTGAACACGAGACCGAGCGTCTCAACCCCGATGATGAGCAAAGCTCCGGCCATTTCAAGAGGCTCAATGAGCCCGGGCCGAACGATTCCAGAGATCCGTCGATAACCAAGAGACACGTAAGCCAAGAGGACCACGCCGAGGAGTACCGCACCACCAGGAAATCCTCCGCCGGGCGAATATCCCCAAGCGACCAGGTAGAAACCGGCCATGGCCAGTATCGGCGCGATGACCCGTACTGCACCGCGAACTACGACGCTCATACCCTGGGCTTTCTCGGGGGCGGGCAGGCCGAGCGGTTCGGTGTCGGGCGTGGCTGGCTCCTCTGTATGGTCCAGCTCCTCCTCCTCGGCCTCCTTGGCTTCCGCCTCCTCGTGGCCCTGGGGTTCAGGGGGGTCACTCTCGGCCTGCTCACGTCGACCGGCACGTTCCTCGCCGATGAAGCCACGACGGGGCTCCTTGCTGCGGGTGATCAGCCCGATGCCGACCACTGCGGCCAAGAGGAGAAATGTCTCGCCGAAGGTGTCGAAGCCCCGGGTTCCATAGACGACCTCGTTGACCGGCTCGAGCGTGTGCCAGTCGGGCAGGGCGACGGTCATAGCTTCACGGGCGACTGCTGGGAGCTTGGCCGTTTCCCGAGGGATGCCCCAGGTGGTGGCGCCCAGCACGACTGCGATGCCGGAAACCAGGACTAGCCCTATGGCGTGGCGATGTCTGGGCTCACATGCGAGCTGCTCTGGTTCCGCGCCAAGTTGCGCACTGGTCATTGGTCCGCTGCCCGGTGCCCGTCGCCCTCTTCGCCCAGAGTGGTTTCCTCGGACTCCTCAATCGAGGCCCGTATTTTTCCGATGGCGACGAGGTAGAGAGTCGGTAGGGCGATGGCGCCCACGACAGCTTCAGAGTGAGCGTCATCGGGTGCGCCAAGAGCCACGAAGAGGAAAGTGAGGGCAGTACCAACTCCTGAAAGTGCCACCACAGAGCCATTGAGGTTCCGCAGTCCCACCACAAGGATGGCGCCGACAAGAACAATGGCGAGACACAAGTAGTCAATGGCCCAGAACATCGGGTCCCTTTTCGGCCGCCTTCTCCATAGCGCGGCGCCGCTCGGCCGGCTGATCGATCACCGCTCCCGGCCACATGGGAATCCCAGCCTTGTAGGCGGCCCGGGCCAACGCGTGCGACGAGAGGGGATTCACCACCACTAGGAGGAACGCCACGAGAAGCGCCCTCGAACCGAAGGAACTGATTGGGCCTTCGGCGACGACCAGAGCGGTCAGCATCGGCAACGCCCCCATCGTGATGGTCTTCGATGAGCATTGGATGCGGGTGTACAAGTCAGGCATGCGGATGATGCCGACCACGCCGGACAGGGAGAAGGCGAGCCCGATCGTCACCAGTGCGATCACGATGCCCTCCCTCACAACAGCCCTCGTTCGAGGTACCTCGACCACACGATGGTGGCCAAGTAGCTGAATGAGCACAACCACAGCGACACGTCGAGGTAGATGGTGCGTTGGGCGAATGCGGCAAAAAAGAGCACAGCCAGGGTGCACTGCGTAGCCAGCGTATTGACCGCCACCAGCCGATCTGACGTTGTCGGTCCGATGGCCAGACGAACTATGAGTAGCGCGCCGATGGCGAGCTCGGCCAGACATACCGCGGCATAAAGGTGGCTCATGAGGGAACGACGCCTTGTATCCGCCGCTCCAAGGGTCCATTAATCTTCTCGTAATTGGCTTTGGGGTCCTCTGATACAACCGAAACCGCGTGGTACTGCAGTTCGTTGCGCCGGCGATCAATGTCCATCAGTTGGTTGTCCACAATGACCGAAGTCACGAGTCCAACTGCAGTCAACGCCCCGTCGGATCTGATTTGCGTTGGTACGATCACCACGCCGCTACGCAAGGGCCGAGAAGGGAGCCAGACCCGTCTGGCCAACGAGAGATTGGCTCGCACGATTCGCCAAGCTCCCGCGCCAACAAGGCGCACCGAGTTGACGAGTCGGCGCGGTCCAAACACCTGAAGTGGCTCGGCCACTGGGCCGAGACCGGCACAAGCCAGCGCAGCGGCCAGCGCGAATCCCGACCCGAAGAGGATTTCGCTCGCCGTCGCCGTCCAGGTCAACAGCGCCCACGTCGCCATGCCCCATATCCACAGGGCGAAGACGCGCCTGCCGTAGGTTTGATGAGCCCGTCTTGACACCCTCATCTACCGGCTCGCTCAGCCGGACGGTCGGTGTGAGGCTGTTTCCAAATGAACATGCGACTTGGATACCCCGGGTTGAAATTCAGAAACGGCGCTTGCAGCCGTTTCCCTAGTCAGGGTCGCCAGCCGATTGGACGGTATGGGCTTCGACTGGTGGACCAGGCCAGGCGACAGAAATCCGAGAGGGCGAAGAGTTGGCGACCGGCATCCACGGGCTAGCAGCGATGGATGTAGTGCATCAGGTGGACGACACGCCAGTTTAACGACCCCTGTCTGGTGGGCATAGACCGTCAATGCCGCGTCTCCGCCGATCGAATGTTAATAGCGACGGCATATCCCGACACCGGTGCGGACGCGGCTTCATCTACCGCTGGAGCGGCGGATCACGGGTAGCTGATCCGGAAATTCTGGATCGGATCGCTGCGCTAGTCATTCCGCCGGCTTGGGTCGACGTATGGATTTGCCCATGGCCGCACGGGCATATCCAGGCCATTGGCACCGACGCCGCCGGAAGGCGTCAGTACCTTTACCACGAACAATGGCGGCTGCAACGCGATCGGGCCAAGTTCAAACGAGTACTCGAATTTGGCGAGGCGTTGCCCACCCTGCGAGAGTCGGTAACACGTGATTTGGCCGCTGGCGGATTGACCCAGAGACGGGTCACGGCGCTCGGAGTGCGGCTGCTCGACATCGGATGTTTCCGGGTCGGCAACGTTGAGTACGCCGAAGACCATGAGACGTTCGGCGTGGCCACCCTGCGCACCTCCCATGTAACCGTGCGTAAGCAGGAAGTCGAGTTCAGGTATGACGCCAAGGGATCCATTCCGCGCACTCTCTCTGTGCACGATCCAGAGGTCAGGCGGGCGGTCGCTTCGTTGTGCCGCCGCCGAGCCCCCGATGAGGACCTTTTGGCCTGGAAGCGCAAGGATGAATGGGTGAGCGTCGGTGCGACGGGCCTCAATGACTACATCAAGGCTGAGGCCGGTCCCGAGTTCAGCGCCAAGGACTTCCGGACCTGGGCCGGCACCGTCTGCGCGGCGGTAGAGCTGGCACAAGTTGAAGGTCCCTTGACGTCTGAGCGGTCTCGCAAAAGGGCCGTGGCCAGGGCGGTGGGAGAGGTGGCGCAGTACCTGGGGAACACCCCAGCCGTCTGCAGGTCTTCCTACATCGATCCACGCGTCATCGATCATTTCGAGGCGGGCGACACAATACGTCCGGCGCTGCGTCGCTTGGGCTCTGACTTGAATCGATATCAAGTCCAATGTCGAGTCGAAGAAGCTGTGCTCCGCTTACTGACAAGAGACGCCGCAGCAGTGGCATGAATTCGAGCCCGATGCGGTTTCCGCGGAGGGATCCAGGGTAAGTCTTGCAGCAGGAGGTAATTGCTATGACGAATGAACTGAACGGACTACGAGTGGCCTTCGTGGTGGCCAATGAAGGCATCGAGCAAGTCGAGCTCACTGAACCGTGGAAGGCCGTCCAAGACGCGGGAGGGACGCCCGAACTCATCGCCACCAAGAGCGGTGAGGTTCAGGCGATGAACCACATGGATAAGGGGGACTCGTTCCCGGTCGATCGCACCACCGATCAAGTCAGCGCAAATGAGTACGCCGGCTTGGTGTTACCAGGTGGGGTGGCGAATCCCGATCAATTGCGACTTGACGACGCCGCCATCTCTTTCATTAAAGAGATGTTCTCCGCCGGAAAGCCCGTTGCGGCAATATGCCACGGCCCGTGGACCTTGGTCGAAGCCGACGTCGTCAAGGATCGGACGCTCACTTCATGGCCCAGCCTCAAGACGGATATACGCAATGCCGGGGGATCTTGGGTCGACGAAGAAGTACAGGTGTGTCGGGCTGGCCCTAATACGTTGATCACCAGCCGGAAGCCAGACGATCTAAAGGCCTTTTGCAACGAATTCGTGCAGGCATTCGCTGAACCTCAATGAGCAGTGCTCTCTGCCGCCTCGACTGAGGTCAGCGCATGAGCGAACCCCAACGGGGCCCGTGCCTCTCGGCGGGCGCTCGTGATTACCTTGACGACCTGGTCATGATGGATGCGATGTCCGGCGTCGCTGACTGATTCGTACAGCGCTCGATCTTCACCGGTGGTCAAGGCTTGAAAACCGCCCGCCCTCCGATACGCCAAGGCGGTCAGCCCCATGCTGGCGCCATGAATCGGGGCAAGTTCGTCCCGGTACTCAGTCAACCACCGGACTGATGTGCTGCGCCGATGGTTGGACCAATCGGCGATTTCCACCCGACCAGTCCACATGTCCGCCCCTTCGGAGCGAGCATCAAGTTGAGCGATGAGCCAGCTCGGAGGAACTTGTGAATCTGCATCGGTGGTGGCTAGCCAGATTGCCTCGGGGTCCAAACATTCCCACGTCCGCAGGATGGCCTCACAACCGGTCTGGCGAGCAACTCCCACGTTGCTTGCCTCACACGAGACAACGAGCGTCCAGCCATCCTCGGCCCATTGATGGGCGACATGGCTGCTGCCATCGCTGCAAGCGTCCAGGACAATGGCCGTCAGGCACTTCACGCCCCTCGGAAGTCGCGCGGCCGAGCGGGCGATGGCTTCGAGAGCATGGGGGAGTAGCTGCTCCTCGTTGTGGACGGGGAGCACGATGCCTACCGCCTCGATCGATGAGCGACTCCCGGTCATTTCTGGCGCTCCCAGACATCGAGCACGAACTCGTCTTCTAGGTGATGGACCAGATGCCGTAACCCGGGCGTCGCACCGATGACCGAATGCGCAACGTCCCCGGTGAGCGGATAGTCGGTGGCCCCACGCCAGTGGACGCCAACGAGGTGAGCCGAGAGGGAGGTCGACTTCAGGACGCGCTGCATCACTAATTCGAGGTCATCGACATCGAAGTAGTAGGCGATCTCACTGAGAACGATCAGGTCGAAGTGCCCATCCGGCCAGGCCTCCGGTACTGGCTTCAGCTGAAGTTCCACATGCGGCAACGGCTCAAGACGCGCGCTGGCTCGTTCCAAAACCTCGGGCACGATGTCGGTGGCCAAGAGTGAATCGCAGCGAAGCGCCAACTGTTCGGTCAGCACACCGATCGAACACCCGGGCTCGTAGGCGGAGACATACCGGGCCCTGGGCAAACTCGCCAATGTCAGCGCGTACTTTCGCTGTTCGTATGCGCTGGACTCGAAACCCCACGGGTCCGGATCGTTTCGGTACATCTCCTCGAAGTAGGCCCGACTGGTCGACGTCATTGATCCACCCTCGGGTCGACGAAGACCTCAAAGGGTCTCCAGAAACGACGCATAATTGGTGCGGGAAGGATTGGTAAGGAGCTTCGGTCGGCGTTAAGCGGACGAATCTGACTGAGAAAAGCGCTGGACGCCCACCGCTTGGTCGCCCGAGCCCGCCGTGAGAGATCAAACCGGCGGAGGTCCTCCCAGGGAAGTTCGTCTCCTTCAGGGTCCGTCCAGTGCCAGGCCCAGACGAGGTAGTGCAACAGGTCGGTACCACGAGATCGAGCGACGAGGTTCGCCGCCCGACCGCAGGCGTCATGATCAGGGTGACCGTCGTGTTGCCAAGGAGCCAGACAGAGGTCACCCGGGCGGAGAACCTCCTCGAGCAGCTCGCACAGGTCACCGAAGTGGTTGCTGACGCCACCATCGGGTAACGCGAACCTCCGAATAGACGGAGCTTCCCAGCCCAGGCGCCTCAGGCCCTCATTGGATTCCTCAGCCCGAGTTGAACGCATTTCGAGTTGTCCTTCGGAATTCAGTTCGGGGTGCGACGCCTCACCGTCGGTCACCGCCATAATTTCAATGGCGATCCCGCGGTGGTGGAGGGCGTGGAGCAGCCCACCGGCACCCAAGATCTCATCATCGGGGTGAGGAGCGACGACCACTACGCGGTCTGGTTGAAGGTCGCGCAAGGGGTCCAGCTGAGCCAGACGGAGGGACGAACTCCAGGTGGCTTCGGAAGGGCCCAGGTTCTCGGTGTCGACGACTAGAGCCATTCCGTACCTTCAGTGGCGAGACGCCCCAGCTCCCGGGCTTCCTGGGGTCCATGATGTTGGGCCAGGTAGACATAGAGGTCAGCCGAGCGTTGAGCCTGTTCGTGGTCATGGCATAAGGGGCGAGCCCCACCCGCCGAGGCGGTATGACGGAGGACCTCGGTGGCGGCATGATGCACGGTGTGGCGCACGACCATCGCCCGCCGTTGGGCTTCTCCCTTAGCGTCATCCGGGTCGTCATCAATCGCCCGAGCAGCGTTGGTGAGTATGTCGCGCATCGTCCCTACGTGAGCCGTCGCATACCCGAGTTCAACCAACGCAAGGTCCGACGGCGTGGCCCCGAGCGATTTGCTCAAGTGGGAGACCAACCCCCTGGCGCCGCCGTACCAACACGCGGCGACGCCAATCGCCCCGAACCAGAACCCCGGGCGCTCAAGGTAAAACTCGGGTCCGCCGATCGCCTGATGATCGGGGATGGGCGGTCCACCGAATTCCAGGGTGTTGCTCAGCGAGCCAGCCATACCAACAGCCGGCCACGAATCGGGCAATGTTCGGACGACGTGTTCAGGGACTGAGATATCAAACAAGCGGTAGCCGTCACTCGTCTCTGCGGATACCAAGGCGCGGTCGATGAGACCACTGCCCGAACAGAACGGCTTCTGACCGGTGAGTCGCCATCCATCTTTGGTATGGCGGGCCGTGACCCCGTGCGTAGGGTTTCGAGCGGCCCACACGCCGTAGGTAGCCGCTGGTGAAACTGGACGCCTGCCCGCTTCGGCCAATATGGCCAATGCGTCGACATGACCCTCGGCTAGACGCCCCAGCGAAAGATCAAAGGCTGCCCATCGGGCCAGCGCTCCAAATCGATGCCACGTACGGCCAGCACCCGGCAACGGCAACTCGGGAGCGGAGATTTCGGCGATCTCGTTCAATGTGTAGTGATCAGGCACGCGACGGGTCCTTTTAGTGTTGGAGCTACTTTCATTACCTTCCGAATTGCCTGACTCCCTGACGGGAACTCCGCCCAGCAACCCAAGTCAGAAAGAACGTCTACTTCTGCCGCATTTCACAACGTCCGGTCGGCATGACTACCAGCGATAGAAGCGATGACGACCGGCACTCTCGCCCCGCCCCATGGCGGCACCAAATAGCCACAACACCAGCAGCACGACGGCCGCAATCCAGAGGAGATGCACGGCGAATCCTGCACCGGCAAAGAGCAACACAATGAGGAGGGCGAGTATCAGAATCATGCCAGATGTCTACCCGCCTCCTCTCCCTATAAACCTCCGTTTTGAGTGCTGTTTTCTAATCTTTTCGGCACTGGCTCAACTCTCGAATGGACTGACAAGGTGTTGCGCTTTGGCCTGTTCCGCCTGTTCCTGACTTCCAAAAGTTCCCAGTAATCCATGAGCTGGGTTGGTACACCGCGCCGTCCAGAGCATGCGCGTGATGTCGGCGGCGTCGGGAATCTCGCCGACGATGACTTCCTCCAATCCGACATCCCGGGCTGAGTCGTCCGCCACGGCGTTGCCGGCCTCGCCTGCCGAGACTGTCTCACCGTCGACCGCGCCGTTTAAGCCTGCCAATTCATCTGAAGAAGTGAAGTCATCATTGAGTTTGTCCATGCCGCACTTCTACCCAAAATGCCTAGGCTGCAATCCGAGGTGAGGCGATCGAACGACGGTCATTCAGCTTTCTGACGCATCAGGCCGTACAGCAACTGTAAATAATCGCTGGCCCGAGCGGCCGCGCTCACTGAGATGACGGCGGTGGTCAAGGCCGGGGCGGCCAAACTTCCCGCCACGAGAGCGGTGGCCACCCATTGCGCCGCACAGAATGGACAGGTCAGGAGCTCGCCGACCGCGTGTCGAGCGCCATGTCCGATGACGTCCTCGTTCACTTCGCCCTCTCCTGCGGGTTCTTCGAAGGTCGTGAACGGTGCCCGTAGTACGGCTGTCACTGAGTCCTTGGTGATGAGGCGGCTCAAGTGTTCGGTGGCTAGGGCATAGAGGACCAGATTCATCGGCCCCAATGGGCGCAGGTTGGACCGTTTCTGCTTGAGCGTCAAGGTCAGAAGTCCGGTCAGGACGCTGTAGCTGGCGATGATGCCCGCGTAGCCCGCTAAAGGTCGAGGGTCTTTGTCATTCGATGGAGGAGTCATGCAGGGGTAGTACCCATATGCGCATCGCGGTAACAGCGTCGGCTCACTGGACTGCCTCCGGTCGCTGTAGGTAGTCGGCTGCCCGGGCAGCCAGAGCCATGATGGTTAGCGCTGGGTTGGCACTTCCTTGCGTCGGACAGACACTGCCATCCACGATGAAGAGATTGGGAATGGCGAACGAGCGGAGATTGCCGTCGACCACTCCTTCGCTCGGCTTGGTCGCCATGCGACAGCCCCCGATCAGGTGTGCGTATCGATTGATCGTGATGGCCTCTTCGGCTCCCGCGCTGTGATGCATCAGTTCCATCACCCTTCGTGCTGCTTCTACGAGCGCTTTGTCGTTCTCGCACATCGAATAGGCGAAATGGGCCACCGGGAGTCCGTGTCGATCGAGCTCGTCACTAAGGGTGATTCGGTTATCAGCCTGCGGTAGAAACTCGCAGAGGGCGCCGAACGTGGCCCAATGCACGTAGTCACGCATGTATTCCCGCAATGTTTCACCCCAGTAGCCCTGGGCTCCCACATGCTCTGAGAAGACAATGGGTTGAGGTGAGATGCACTGGATCGAAAAACCACGCTTGTAGGGCTTGGAAGGATCGGTCTCGTAGAAGGCCTCGGTGGACGCCTCGGGAGGGGGAGCCTTATACGACCGGATCTCCTCGGAATACCGACCTGAGGTTTGGGGCGCCCCCTGCACCATCACGTAGCGTCCGA
The DNA here is from genome assembly GCA_963730785.1 of uncultured Acidimicrobiaceae bacterium. GTDB lineage: Bacteria > Actinomycetota > Acidimicrobiia > Acidimicrobiales > RAAP-2 > Bog-473. The sequence goes on along the minus strand of CAVSTF010000015.1, from coordinate 33,570 downwards.
CCTGATCGTATTCGTTGCATAAGCCGTCAGGAAAGGTCGGAGTCGCAGAGTTCAGCAGGAGTCGGGGCGTTTCAATTGAGTAGGCGGACACAATGACGAGGCGAGCGCGCTGGCAGTATTCACGTCCCTGGTGCTCGTAGGTCACGCCTTTAGCGCGCCCACGATCATCCATTTCGATGCGAGTCACCATGGCGTCGGGCCGGATTTCGGCCCCATGGGCCAGGGCATCGGGCACGTGCGTGATGAGCGGCGATGCCTTGGCATTTACCTTGCAGCCCTGGAGGCAGAAGCCGCGATAGATGCAGTGAGGTCGGTTGCCAAAGCGGCCATTGGTGATGGCGACCGGGCCAATGCGGACCTCGATGCCGGCGGCTTCACAGCCACGCACGAAAGCCAGCCCGTTGCCACCTATTGGGTGTGGCGATTGCGGATAGCGGTGGGGATCGCCCCAGGGCCAATGTTGGCCAGCGACCGGCAGCTCCGCCTCGAGAAGTCCGTAGTACCGCTTGAGATCCTGATACTCGATGGGCCAGTCAGCACCGACTCCGTCTTGGCTCAGGGTGCGGAAGTCCGAGGGGTGGAACCGAGGGACATAGCCGGCAAAATGCACCATGGATCCGCCCACGCCCCGGCCTGAATTATTGCTACCCAGTTCGATGGGGTCATTTCCCGAGATGACGCGAGGCTCATTCCAATACAGCTGATGGGAGCCGGCCTCGTCGCTGATCCAGTCCTGGTCGGGGTCCCAGAACGGGCCGGCATCGAGGGTCACTACCTTCCAACCCTTGCGGGCCAGACGTTGGGTGACCACTGCGCCCCCGGCGCCACAACCGATGACGACGGCATCGACAACGTCCTTCGTGTCGTAACGCTTCATGTCACGGCGCAGCGCATGGTTGGTACGCGTGCCATCGTTGGGTAAGAGCCAGGCCGAGGCGTTACGGGCTCGGACGCCGTTCACCCGCTACTCCCAGAGTCATCAGACTGAGAAGAGAGTCCGCTGGCGTGTCGCCGTTTGGCTGCTTCGGCTTTCTCGGCCCAGGGCACCGGGTCACTGGCGTCGCGTTCCGCCACCTCCCACGGCTCCCGCCCATCGAGGGCCAAGTGCTTGTACCCACGCGGATAGGCCGGGCCGCCGAAGCCAATCTCATTCCAGGCCCACGGATGAGAGTAGAAGGCGCTGCAGGCATAGCGCATCCAAAGCGAGAAAACACGCTTGGCCGGCAGTCCCCGCCACCTGCCTTCGCAAAGTCGGACGTCCTCCAAGATGTCACGTTGGTCGTCATGGCTGATCAAGCCGAACGGTCCGCCATGTTTTTCATGAGAGGTAGCGTCAAGCGCGTTAAGGGACTGGCGCCACGCCTCCGGGTCTTCGGGCATGTCGTCGTAGCGGAATCCGTCACCGCGCCGATCGGCCAGCCGCTGGTCAATCATCTCAAAGATCGGGATGCGTGGTTCCTCGTCCTGGGCTAACAGTCGATCGAGCAGGGCTCTCGCCGTGGGTTCCTCGTCCGCCGTGAAGAACACCGGTGCACCAGAAGGGGCGAGCCTTCTCAGCACGACGGCCGTCGTGACGCCGTCCCAGGTATCGGATTCGGCGGTGACGTCGTAACCGGGAAATCGCTGTTCGGCCGAACCCGGGGTTACCCCCATTCTTCAATCTTCCCGTCGAAGCACTGCGGCGACGAGGCCCATGCCCCCGACCAACCCGAAGAGAAGGGGAGCGAACGTTGGCGGCCCCATTTCAGCGTTGTAGCGGGCCATCTTCCAGCCACCTGGTCGTTGTGCAACTCCTCGCAGGTGGAGGTACTGCCCCTGCAGTGAATTTACCAATACGGCGGCTGAGACAACCGGGAGTACCGTTTTAGCTGCCTTGCGGGAGAACACACCCGCTATGGCGGCAGCGGCCATGGCGGGTGTGAGGGTGACGGGTATCCACATCATCCGATTCGAGAAACTGGCTCGATCATGTTCGAGCCAGATCTCAACGCCCGTGATGACGGCCCCCACTCCGGTCAGTCCGGCCAGACTGCGCTCAAAGCGACCCTCACGGACATTCTGCAGGAGATGCTCAATCCCGATGAGGCCCGCTGTGGAGGCCGAACCCGTCTCGTGCCTACGGCGTCGATTCACGAGCGAAACTCGGTGATCTTGTCTCTGAACAGGGTGCTGGCGATTGTCGCCTTTCGGGGCTGACCGGCCAGGAACGACTTAACGAAACCCTTGGCCTGCTCGTATTGCACCTTGCCTGGCATGGGAGGCTCATCCGGATTGACCGTGACGTCAACCAGGGCCGGCCCGGGGAACGAGAAAGCTTCGGCGATGGCACCCTCAACTTCGTTTGCCTTCTCAACCCTGATGCCCCGCCCGCCGCATGCTTCCGCCCACGGCGCAAAGTCGGGGGCTCGTCCGAAACGGATGCCGAACTCGGGGTAGCCCAGGACCAGCTGCTCCCACATGATTTGGCCCAGCGACGCGTTGTTGTTGATGACGACCTTGATGGGCAGGCCATATCGGCACGCCGTTCCGAACTCGGCCATCAGCATGGCGAATCCGCCATCGCCGACGAAAGCGATGCATTGCCGGTCGGGATGGGCGATTTGGTTGGCGATGGTGTAAGGCAAGCCGGGGGCCATGGTGGCCAAGTTCCCCGACAGATAGAACTCGCGCCGATCTCGGATGGTGAAATGCCGGGCCGCCCAGGTGGCGATGGTACCTGAATCAGAGGTCAAGATGGCATCGTTGGTGGCGAGGCGATCAATGACCTTCATCAGATATTGGGGCTGAATGGGGTCCTCGTCGATCGACTCGATCGCCTCCATTTTGGAGCGCCAGTCCTCCATGTGGCCCTGAAGCGTGTTGAGGAAGTCCTGGTCCTTACGCTCAACCAGATGGGGAAGCAGGGCGCTGAGACTCTCTTTGGCGTCGCCAATCATCGGCACATCAGTGGCGATGCGGTTGCCGGCCCTAATGGGGTCGGCCTCGATCTGCACCACCTTGCATTGGCCTGTCTCGGGTAGGTATTTGGTGTACGGAAAGTTCGTGCCCACCATGAACAAGGTGTCGCATCCTTCCATGGCGTCGATGGACGGAGCGGTGCCCAGGAGGCCGATGCCCCCAATACAAAGAGGATGGTCATCGGGAACCACCGCTTTGCCCGGCAACGTCTTGATGATGGGTGCCGCCAATCGGGACGCCGCTTCCAACACTTCGTGTCGCGCGCCCAACGCGCCGGCGCCCACCAACATGACCACTTTGGATCCCCCGTTCAGTACTTCGGCCGCGGCCGCCACATCCTGAGGCCGGGGTATCCCCGGAGCCGGCAGATAGATCGGTGCCGTCGGCTTGATCACCGCCGGTGCGGGTGCACTCCAGGGGTTGGCGTCAGCATCGGCGACCTGAATATCGGTCGGGATGGTCAAGTGGGCCACACCACGACGGGTCAAGGCATGGCGGATAGCCAGATCCACCAATGTGGGCAGTTGCGTGGGCACTCGAATCATTTCGTTATATTCGGCCACGTCAATAAAGAGCTTCTCGAGGGCCACTTCCTGCTGATAACCAGTGCCAAGCATTTGAGATTCCTGCATGCCGGTGATGGCGAGCACGGGAACGTGGTCAAGCTTGGCGTCGTAGAGCCCGTTCAAAAGGTGGATGGCGCCGGGACCTGACGTGGCCAGACAGACACCCAATCGACCTGTCGACTTGGCGTACCCGGTGGCCATGAAAGCAGCGGCCTCTTCGTGATGCACCAAGACGAAGCGGATCTTCTCCTGGTTTCGGCGTAATCCCTCCATGATCCCATTGATGCCGTCACCGGGAAGTCCGAAGATGGTGTCGACACCCCAGTCGATGAGTCGTTCGACCAGCGTCTCGGATGCGATTTTCGACATGGGACCTCTCGTTCTGTATCGCGGGTTGGCAACGGAGGGTTACCCAGCCGCCACTTCTCTCAATCATTTGGGCGAGCCGACCGGCACCGCCCGTTTTGGCAGGGAAGCAGTTGGGAATGCATCCACCACAACCGACGAAAGAGGTTTGATGGAACGCAGCACACCATGACCACGTCGATCCCCGTGGTCCCCCCGCAGGTGCTGCGCGCCTACGCCTTTCTGGGCGATGGAACTCGTGGTGCCTTGGTCGGACCAGAAGGGGATATGGCCTGGCTCTGTTTTCCCACCTGGTCGGACCCGGCGGTCTTTGCCGGCCTCCTTGGATCGGGAGGCTCCTACCAAGTGGCACCCCGTGGCCGACATGTCCACGGGGGCAGCTACGAGGACGGGACGTTGATTTGGCGCCAGCGATGGGTCACTGAGGGCGGCATAGTGGAGAGTCGCCAAGCGATGGCCTATCCCGGCCTGCCCGGTCGCGCCGTCATCCTCCATCGGGTTACGGCGCTCGACGGACCAGCGGTGCTTGAGGTTGGCCTCAGCATGTGCGGGGATTATGGGCGAGCGATGGCGGCTCGGTGGCATCGTGTCCAGAGCCACTGGCTGGCTGACGAAAATGAATGGCACGCCCGATGGACCGGCGGACCGAGGGCACGGATAACCGACGGTTCCGCTGGCCGAGGTTTGAAGGTCGAACTCGAACTCGTGCCTGGACGACCTCAAGATTTGGTGCTGGAGATCCAGCAACACGGCTTCGGGAATGTTCCGGCGATTGACGCCAGTGCGGCTTGGTCGGCCACGGAATCGGCATGGCGACACGCAGTTCCCACCTGTGAGGCCATCCCTGCTGGGAGAGACGTGCGCCGATCCTTCGCCGTTTTGCGGGGCATGACGGATCAACACGGAGCAACGGTCGCCGCCGCCACGACCTCGTTACCCGAGCGGGCCGAAGCAGGTCGAAACTACGACTATCGATACGCCTGGATACGGGATACCTGCTACATCGGTCACGCCGGCGCAGCAGTAAAAGGCGGCGAAGGTCTCCTCGATGATGCCGTGCGATGGGTCTGCGAGCGGGTGCTTTCCGATGGCCCCGGCACCAAGCCGGCCTATTGCGTTGATGGGAGTCCGGTCCCAAACCCTTCCCACCTGGGCTTGCCGGGCTACCCCGGGGGATCGGACATTGTGGGCAATCAGGTCCGCTCGCAATTTCAGCTGGATCTGTTCGGTGAAGTGTTACTCCTCCTGGCCAATGCGGCGTCGAGCGATCGACTCGATTCTGACGGTTGGCAAGCGGCCGAGCTGGCCATGCGGGCCATTGGAGAACGGAAGGCGGAACGGGAGTCGGGCATCTGGGAGGTGAGCCCGGATCTCTGGACGCACAGTCGACTGATTTGTGTAGCCGGCCTGCGCGCTATTGCTACACAGCAAGCACCCGAACGATGGCGAACGACGGCTCTCACGCTGGCCGACGGATTGTTGAGTGAGGTCGATCGCACAAGCCTGCATCCGAGCGGCCGCTGGCAGCGCTCACCGACGGACGATCGAGTCGATGCCTCGCTGCTTCTGGCTGAAATCAGAGATGCCTTGCCTGCCGGTGATCCCCGCTCTCTGGCCACCCGGGAGGCCGTCGCGGTAGATCTGTGCCAGGACGACTATCTGTACCGATACGCCCATCGGGGGCGCAGTCTCGGAGACGACGAAGGCGCCTTTCTTATCTGTAACTTCTGGATGGCCCTGGCCGAAATTACCGCGCTGGCAATGTCGTCAACGGTGCCCAATGGTTCGAGAGAACCAGAGCGTCGTGCAGCTCGAGCGGTCTCTTCTCCGAGGAATATGACGTGGACCAGAGGCAGTTGCGAGGCAATATTCCCCAGGCATTTGTGCACGCCCTCTTGATTGAGTGCGCGGCTGAGCTCGAGCATGTCTGACTCCGCCCTGGCCCCCGTCACATCCATCTCCACTCGGGTGTTCACTGTCCCAACCGACCAACCCGAGGCTGACGGGACTCTCGAATGGGATTCGACGACCGTGGTGACGGCCGAAGTGTCGGCCGGGGGTGTGACCGGACTGGGCTGGACGTATGCCGCGGCGGCATGTCGACCAGTCATCGAAGACGTTTTGTCGCAGACCGTCATGGGGTGCGACGTGCTATCGGTCCCAGCGTGTCACGAAGCCATGGTGCGGGCATGTCGGAACTTCGGACGCCCCGGGGTGGTCGGTTGCGCCATTTCAGCGGTGGATATCGCTCTTTGGGATTGCAAGGCGCGCCTACTCGGGATCGGCCTGGCGGATCTTTTTGGCCGCTGCACTGATGGGGTGGCGCTCTACGGGAGCGGAGGTTTCACCACCTACAACGAAACGACAACGACCGAACAACTTGAGCGCTGGGTCGGCGAGTGGGGTCTCGATCGGGTGAAGATCAAGATCGGGGAATCCTGGGGCAGTCGCCCCGAGCGCGACCTTGCTCGGGTGGACTTGGCCCGCCGGGTCATCGGGGATGAGGTACAGCTATTTGTTGATGCCAATGGTGGCTATAGCCGAAAACAAGCCGTCCGGTTGGGGCGAGAGATGATCGAGCGGGCCGACGTCTCCTGGTTCGAAGAGCCAGTGTCCTCCGACGATCTGCCGGGTCTGTCCCATATTCGCCAACAGCTGGCTCTGGATGTCGCCGCCGGTGAATATGGCTTCGACGAGATGTATTTTGCGAGAATGATCACCGCGCAGGCGGTCGACTGCCTGCAGATCGATGTCACTCGGTGCGGGGGCTACACCTCTTGGTTGCGGAGCGCGGGGCTGGCGGCCGCCCACGGATTTGACGTGTCCGCTCACTGTGCGCCAAACCTGCACTCTCATGCGGCGGTATGCGTGCCCCGAGCTCGTCATATCGAGTACTTCCACGATCATGTGCGCATCGAAGGTCTGCTTTTTAACGGCGCCCTGACCCCGGTGGACGGCAGGCTCAGCCCCATCCGTGGGACCCCCGGTCACGGCATGAGCGTGCGGGAGGAGGTCGCTGGGAAGTTCCAAAGCTAAGGACGGCGATGACGCATAAGCCAGGACCAAAGGGCGTGATGGTGGGATTGGTCATCGAAGCGTCCGTGCGCCGAGAACGCACCCGCAACAGGATGCATCAAGTTGTCGGGCCTCGATGGGTCTTCAGGCTGGTCTGTTTGCTGAGCCTTGAACCCCGTACGAGCGAGATATCGGTCAAGTAGCTGGGGGACGAACTTGTTGCCGACCACGGTCAACGTGGTTGACATCCCGACGTAATAGGCCCGACGCCCGGGATGCTCCGCCGCATAACGGACCGCTCGGGCCGCCACCTCCGGTTGGTAGATGGGAGCCACTGGTTGCGCACGCTTCGCCAGCCGAGAACGAACCCAATCGAACTGAGGGGTATTCATGGCCGGCATATGCACCATGGTGACCCTCACACCGCACTTCTGATGAAGCAGTTCCGTTCGCAGGGACTCGGTGAATCCCACGATGGCATGCTTCGCGCCGCAGTAGGCAGATTGCAGGGGAATGCCGCGATAAGCCAACGCACTGCCAACCTGCAAGATGGTGCCGTGACCCCTTGGTTTCATGACTTCCAGTGCAGCCTTGGAGCCGTGGACGAACCCCAGGTAGTTCACTTGGGTGGCCCGGGTGAACTCCTCTATCGATACCTCGTCGAAGGGGGCGAAGATGGAGCTCATGGCATTGTTCACCCAAAGATCAATCGGCCCAAGGCTGTCTTCGATGACGTCACGAGCGTGACGGACCTGGTCCCAATGAGCCACGTCAGTCGGTACTGCCAACGCCGTGCCCCCGTGAGATCGCACTTCTTCCGCCGCGGATTCGAGACGATCAGGGTCCCGGGCGAGAAGGCCGACTGCGGCGCCCTGCTGGGCGAATTCGAGGGCGATCGCCCGACCCAGGCCGGCGGATGCGCCAGTGATCACGACTGTCTGATTGTGTCCAATGCCGCTGAAGTAAGTGGTCATGTCCCCTTAGCACTACCCGCCGAGGCCAGATGCATTCCGAGTTGGAGAGGGTTTTGGAGCGGCCGCCTTCGGTAAGTGATTCGTTGAGCGACCAAAAGCAAGGAGACCGCTATGGCTGAAATCGGCGCGTTCGTATCTAGCGAGGAACACGGACCTCGAGCGTTGCTCCAGCAAGCGCAGCTTGCTGAGAAGGCAGGAATGCACTCCGTCTTCATTTCAGACCACTTCCACCCGTGGATAGATCGACAGGGAGAAAGCCCATTCGTCTGGAGCGTGATAGGCGCGATCGCTGCCACCACCAAGCACAAGGTCACGACAGGGGTGACCTGTCCAACGGTGCGAATCCATCCGGCGATCCTGGCCCAGGCTGCCGCCACATCACAGCTCCTACTGGACGGACGATTCGTCTTCGGCGTGGGCTCGGGGGAGGCACTGAACGAGCACATCCTCGGAGATCATTGGCCGCCGGTGGAGACCAGGCACAAGATGCTTGAAGAAGCGGTAGAAGTAATGAGAGAGCTTTGGCGTGGGGGCATTGTGAACCACCATGGCGAGTTCTACACAGTGGAGAACGCTCGGATCTACTCGTTACCGGACACTCCGCCGCCGGTTGCCGTATCTGCATTTGGGCCGAAGGCAGCCGATGTCGCAGCCCGAATCGGGGACGGCTTCATCACGGTGCAGCCGGACAAGGAGATGCTTGAGCACTACCGGAGGAAGGGAGGTAAGGGTGCAGCGATCGGCGCACTCAAGGTTTGCTGGGCTTCCGATGAGCAGCAAGCTCGCAAGTTGGCCTATGAATTGTGGCCGACCGAAGGGGTTGAGGGTCAGTTGGCTCAGGAACTTCCCATGCCATCTCATTTTGAAGCTGCCGCCAAAAACGTGACCGAGGACATGATCGCCGACAGTGTGCCCTGCGGACCCGACCCAGAGCGGCATCTGGCGGCCATCCGGAAGTATCTGGACGCTGGGTTCGATGAGGTGTACATCAATCAGATCGGACCGGATCAGGAAGGGTTCTACGACTTCTACGCCAAGGAGCTGGCTCCGAAGCTTGATCAGTAAGACCTCCTCGCGTCGGACGGTACTTGCAAGGGGGGTGCGAACCGTCCAAACTCCCTGCCACGGGTGTCAACGGAGCACCATATGAGGGGGCGGAGTATCACGTGGTTGCAGCGTCGGAGGCAATGGGTACAAGCCACCGCGGGCCACGAACGCGGTCTTCACTCAGCCCGATCTTGGCGGTCAGTATTGTGGCGTTGGTTGGCGCCCTCATTTCCGCTTCGCTCGGGTACGTGGCGTGGAACCTCAATCGCAACAACAACCGCCATCTTCTCCAAGAGCAGACGCGCCAGGCCGCGGCGGTCATAAGTTCAAGCGTCCTCGCCATCGCTGGTCCGTTGACGACCGCTCTAAAGATTGAGGTGGCAACGGGCGGAACCGGCCCACAGTTCAATAAATTTATGGCGGCTTATGTGGGTCCCGGACGCCTGTTCGTTTCCGCGGCGGTGTGGGAAATCGAGCCGCAATCCGTTCGGTCCATTGCCACACTGGGAACGCCACCGGCCCTCGAGCCTGGTTCTGCCAGGGCCGTCAAATTGGCGGCGGAGGCGATGCACAGTTCGACCTTCGTCATAGCCAATGTCCACTCGGGACAGGAGCAGAGGATTGGCTATGCAGTGGCGGACACGTCCGGGGCGCCCGTCATCATTTACGCCGAACGTGCCATCCCGGCCGATAGGCGAGTCGCCGTCGAAGCCAATTCAGCGTTCTCCGATCTTGACTTTGCGACCTATTTGGGACCGACGACGAATTTGGCGGATTTGGCGACCACTGATCTTCCAGACAGCGCGCTGCCCCTCGAGGGAAATGTCGCCCATGTGACGATCCCGTTCGGGAACAGCTCCATCACGCTGGTGGCGACGCCGCGCGGTCAGTTGGGCGGATCGATCGGGGTAGAGCTGCCCTGGTTCCTTCTTATCGGCGGCGCGCTGCTCACTGCCCTCACCGCTGCCGCGGCGAACCTCCTTGTTCGGCGGCGGCAGGTTGCCGAACGCGATGCTCACACCATTGCGGGACTCTATGACCGACTGGATGCTCTCTATGGCGAGCAGCGCACCATTTCGGAGACGCTCCAGCGGGCGCTCCTCCCGCAGCAGAACCCTCTCATCGAGAACCTGGAGATTGCCTCCCGGTACGTAGCGGGCGCTGCAGGAGTAGAGGTCGGCGGGGACTGGTACAGCGTGGTCGCTGTGGACGCACGACATTTCGCCTTTGTGGTGGGTGATGTCTCGGGAAGGGGCATAGGGGCGGCCACGATCATGGCCCGTCTCCGCTTCACCATTCGGGCCTACCTCTTCGAGGGACATCCGCCGGAGATCGCCTTGGCGATGACTGGACGCCAACTCGACGTTACGACCGATGGCTACATAGCAACGGTTCTCGTAGGTGTTGGGGACATATTCACCGGCGAAATCGTTTTGGCCAGCGCCGGCCATCTTTCGCCGCTCATCATCGAGAAGGACAAATTAGGCTATGTCCCGATCCTGGTTGGCCCGCCGCTTGGCACCGGGTCCGTCGCGTATGAGGCCGTGACCATCAATCTGAATCCCGGAGCTTCACTCATGGCATTTACGGATGGGTTGGTGGAGCGACGCGGAGAAAGTGTCGACGCCGGTCTCAATCGCCTCTTGTCCATCGCCGCCACCCCACCGTCCGACCTTGACGGATGGATGAGCAATCTGGTTTCGGCCATGGAACAGAACGACGCTCAGGACGATGTGGCCGTCCTTGTCATTCGATGGAATCCAACCCATGACCGCCTTGGTGACCGTGCGCTCCAGCTTGACTAGCGCCAGATCAGTCGACCTCTGACGACGTTCCCTCAATCCTGCCGGGCACCGGATGGGACAACCCGCGATCAAGCGTCTGCGGAGTTCGATCGTCTTGATCTGACCCGGGATGCTCGACCATATGTACAGAGATCACCCGATCTGCTTCGTGCGACTTGGGCTCAATCGGCGCATCCGATCCCGCCCAACCGGTTGGAGGGTCACTGGCCGGAAAGGAATCGTCACCTTGCTCGTCGACTGGATCAGCAGCGTCCCTCAAAACGGTGAGATCTTCCTGCAGTTCACCATTCTCCTGCTGTAGGACCACCAAATGGGCGACTTTGGATCTTTTTGTCACATTTGAGCCATACCCCAAGTTTGGCTGGGCCTAACTCAAATCTGATGCCTAGGTCCACCTTCGTGGCCTCAGCTGATGGACGGAGGCACTCGTCACTCGATGGACTGGCCCGGGATCACCTTGGAGCCTTAGCGTTACTTCACGATCCCGAGATCTACGGCGTATCGGGTGAGTTCGGCTCGGCGCCGGAGTCCGGTCTTCTGACCGATTCGGTCAAGGTGCGATCGAACCGTGCTGGGGCTGACGAAGAGCCGCTCGCCAATGTCTCGGTCGGTCAACCCGGTGGCGACCAGGGCGAGTACTTCTCGCTCTCGTTCCGACAGCTCAGGTCCAGTGACGGAGGTTCCGGTTTTCGCTTCCGTCGCATTTGGATCATCGTCGTCGACGAAGAGGAGAGTGGTGTTGCCCAGCGTAATGACGTCGCCGCTCCTGAGTGGGTGGTCTCCAATCCGACGTTGGTTGACCGTCGTACCGTTCCTACTCCCCAGATCAGCAAGCACCCACTGACCCATGTCGGACCGGAACTCGGCATGGATCCTCGACACCTTCGTGTCGGTTGGCAATGCGAGTTCTGCCAAGTCGTCGCGTCCAACTCGCACCGTCGTTCCTTCGAGGGGATATTTGGATCCATCTGGAAGAACGATCCACGCCATGACCGGAGCCTATTGCCTCGTCCAATCTCTGGTTGAAGTGGTGGTCTCAGTAGTGTTGAGCGGGTGGTGGACATGTCCGAGAGATATCCCTCCACCCTGAACCATCGCTACAGCCTGTTGGCCGTCATCGGTTCAGGTGGGATGGGCGTCGTATGGCGAGCCTTCGATCGGTCTCTCCGTCGACATGTGGCCTGCAAGGTTTTTTCGGATTCCGACATCCAGGACCCCGCCAACGCCAAGCGTTTCCAGCGGGAGGCTCTCCACATTGCCTCTCTCTCCCATCCGAATATCGTGATGGTATACGACTCGGGAACCGACGGAGGGTTCTCGTACATCGTGATGGAATGTGTTGACGGAGCATCACTACGTCAGCTGTTGGGAACGCCGGACCCACTCCCGACTGGGGCCGCAGTGTCGATTGCGGTGCAGGTCCTGGCCGGGCTCGCCCACGCCCATGACCGAGGAATTGTGCATCGGGACATCAAACCGGCAAATCTGTTGATTCAGAGCAATGGCACGGTCAAAGTTGCAGACTTCGGTATTGCCAAATCCCTGGGGGACATCACCGAACTCACCGTCGCCGGTGGGTTCATTGGCACGTCGACGTATGCATCTCCAGAACAACTTGCTGGTTCAGACATAGGACCGCAGGCCGATCTGTATTCGTTTGGCTGCGTACTGTTCCAATGCCTCTCTGGACGTCCTCCGTTCCGGGCGGACGGGGAGGGGCGGCATGTCGTCCAACATCGTTTTGCCGATCCACCTTCATTGTCCGAAGAGCGATCAGACGTGCCGGAAGGACTCTCGCTGGTGGTTCGACGAGCAATGGCCAAAGATCCAGCAGATCGATTCACCAGCGCACAAGAGATGCGAGAGGCCATCCTTCCGTTTGTTGATGAGGCGGAGTGGGAACGTTGGCTGACGCAGTCAAGGAAGTACCCGAGTGTCGAGGACACCGAAGCGACAGAGAGCCAAGAGACTCCGCACCTTCCAGTGGGCCGCTCCGGCGTCACGACGTTTGCCCATGGGTTTCCCGGCCATGAGGGACTGAAGGCACGGCCGAGTCGAAGGGTGATGTTGATTTTGGCTGCACTGTTGCTCTTGGCCGTTGGGAGCGTCGCGCTTCTCTCGGGAGGAGGAAGTGGCAATGGAACGGCAAAAGCCAGTTCGCTCCGCTCGGGACATTTCCTCCAACCCGGTCAATCCCTTGAATCCCCCAACCAGAAGTACGCCGTGGTGATGCAGCGAGACGGGAACTTGGTCGACTACAGCCGGTCGAACAAACTCGTGCTGTGGGAGAGCAATACAAGCGGCAACTTCGGGGCGTATGTCGTGATGCAATCCGACGGTGACCTAGTGCTGTACCCCCACGGCAAGGCGGCCCCTGCTCCAGGCCTGCCAACGAGCGCTCTATGGAGCTCGGGCACCTACGGACATCCTGGAGCTACCGCCGCGGTGCTCAGCGACGGTCATTTCGTCGTACGGGCTCGAGGCTCCGGCACCACACTGTGGACGGCGACCAACCAATAGGTATGAATGGGGTGGTGTCGACCCATTCCATGATTGGTGACAACCTTTTGCCTCAGTCCGACGTGAAGTTAGTGAGATGTCGTTATCACTAGCGGGTGCATCGGAAGATGCCTGGGGGGCCGATGGGGAACCTGAGATGACTCGGCCGTCAGGTGACGCCTCGTTCGATGCAGTCTTCCCTGACCTCTACCGCCTGGCGTACCGGGTCGCCTTTCGGATCCTGGGTGACCGACTCGACGCCGAAGACGTGGCGCAGGAGGCTCTGGCCCGAACTGCCTTGCGCTGGTCTCGCCTCCAGGATGGTCCCGAAGGCTGGGTGACCCGGGTGGCCTCCAACCTGGCTATCGACCGGTTTCGGCGGCGTCGTCGAGCACAAGCTCACGTCACCGAGGTCGGACCGATTGGGCTGGCGGACGGCCATATCGGAGAGCGCGCGGACCTGGTTCGAGGCCTCCGGCGGCTAAGTCGGCGTCAGCGCGAAGTCGTGGTGCTTCGCTATTTGGCTGATTTCTCTGAGGCCGAGGTTGCCCGTGCACTGGGTTGTTCGGTCGGTTCGGTGAAGAGCCATGCTTCACGCGGATTGCACAGCCTTCGACAGTTCTTGGAAATCCCCTCAGATCCGGATGGAGACGATGTTCGAGCATCTTGACGACAACGGAGGCATCGACCCAGGTCCCGAGGACCTCAACCGGGTGCTCAATCGCGCCCGAGACCTACGGGCTCGGCGCACTCGGTTGGTGACCGTGGGCCTCTGTGTGGTGCTCTTGGTCACCTCAGTCGCTTTCTTCGTGGCGCATACGCCCACGACACCCCTCTCGGCCAGCGCCGCCGATTACGAATTCAATGCCATTGCCGGGGCTCTCAAAGAGGGTGTGTCGGTTCCCTCGTCTGCCTTGATCGACGTGGATTTCGTGTCTCCCATGAACGGATTCGGGCTGGCGTCACATCGGGGAGACGTCACCCTGGTGGAAACCACCGACAGCGGGGATCAGTGGACTGTCCGCAACGGCCACCTCCCCGCTGGCCTTGGTGCGGCCGACGGGTATCCCGGTCAGATTGAGTTCGTTGGATTTACGGGTTATCTCTGGGGTGCGCAAGGCAGCGACGGGACAGAACCCCTGTGGGTCACGCACAACGACGGAGCGACATGGCAAAAGGCCCCCATCGGCCCCTACGTCGTGGATGCCAGTGCCATCGGGCTCAATGTGTGGGCCCTGACCACCACATGTGCTGGACCAACCGGCTCTTCGAGTGCCTGTCGCATGTCGGTGGCTGAATCGGATGACGGAGGCACCACCTGGAACTCCCTTCGCATTGAGAGTCCATCGCAGACGCCCCTCGATGTCGGGCTCCAGGTTCCCCTTGAACTGGCCCGCATCACCCACAACAGCGCCTACGTCCTCAGCATTACTTCGAACATCGGAATGGGTACTCCGCCCACCCGTGAGATTGCCTTCACCGACAACGCTGGGATGAGTTGGACGCAACGGCCCGTTCCGTGCGCGGGACTCTTCGACGCCGGCGCCGAATTGGCCGCTTCGGGAACGAACGACCTTTGGCTCTTGTGCGGCAGCGACGCTTCGGGTGGTTCGCAACAAAAGGAGCTCTACCGCTCGTATGACGGCGGACTGCAGTGGATCCCCACATCGGCAGCGTCTATTGATGCGTTTCCGCCAACCACCACCACCTTTGGCTCGCCCACCGCACTACTCCCTTTGCCTGGCTACATTGCGCCTCTCACCATTGGCCACCGAAACCTGGCCGTTGCCAGCCCCAAAACTGCATGGCTGTTTCCTTCTCGGGCGCCTCTCTTTAAGACAAGTGACGGCGGGTCTGTTTGGTTACCCGTGGGCGACATCGCTGCCGCCGGGTTCGCCAGTGGCGGTGCCGGCAACATCACCTTCATCAGCGCGACCCAGGGATGGATTTGTGAATATGGCATTGGGATCTGGCGGACTACCGATGGCATTCATTGGAGCGAGTTGAACCCTTGAACGCGCTCAAATGGCTGGCTCCGCCGGTGTCGCTGATGCTGGGTCTTGCGCTCACCTTGGTCGCCCCGGTGGTGGCCGGCGGTTCGATGCCAAAGGCCAACCAAAGGAATCGGGCGGCAGCAGAGGTACGGTCGCCGGAAGTAGCCGCCGCCACCGCGGCCGCCAAACTGCATGCGGCCCAGGCACGACGAACGGCCCGAACCGCGAAGTGCACTCAGTCCGGAGTTCGCATCAACACCACCCCCGGAATCCCGAGCGCGGGAGGATTCTCTCAAATCGTCTCGGTCGAGAACCCAGGCACGAAGGCTTGTGTACTTCCGCTCTATCCACTCCTCGTCTTTCAGCGAGTTGGGATCCAGACTTCTTACACGGCTGGACCAGGCGCAATCAGTCCCCAGAGTCCAGCTATCTCGCCGGTAATCCTCAAGCCTGGTCAGCGCGCAAGTGCCGCTTTCGGGGGCGGCATTGCGCCAGTAGCGGGTCAGGCGTCCTGTCCGAGCTTCTTATCCTTCAAGGTCAATATTGCCGTGGGCACTCCGGTGACGTTCCCCACCAGTGTGCCGAACTGTTCTGACCTCATCGTGAGCCCGTTCGTGTTGGGTTTTACGGGTCTCACTCCGGCGACCGGAAGGGTGAAGGGTCGAGTACCCGAATGCAGGGCCGGTACGGACATCTGGTTTGGGCCCGATCGTTCCGGTGAAATTCATGATGGGCCACCACGTTGTATTGCCGCAGTTCGTATTCGCCAGTTCCAGGGTCTCAGTCCCGTTTGATTTCGATCTGGCGCCGGGCACCTACCGGGTGACTTCGGCTCATGGATTCATGCGCAACGTAACGGTCCGGGTTGGAGAGATTTCACAGATCGGTCTGTTCGGATCCTGCGTGAACTCGCCGACTATTCCCACGACGACGTACATCGGGGGAGCCGGACCAACGACCACGACCACCATTCCGATCTTTGGACAACCAGCATCCAACCCACCCGCCCATTTCGGTTCCCCACTTGGACCGGCCTGCGTGCCGAGTCAGCTCGTCCTTGAGTTTGCCGGGACAGTTTCCGAAAAAACCGGTCAGAACACATTGGCATTGGACTTCCTGAACAAGTCCGGCACGCCATGCCACATGATCGGCTATCCCGGCATTTCTCTATTCGACAGGGCGGGGAACCCAGTCCCCATGACATACCGCCGCGGTGGAGATCAGATGATCACCAGCGACGTGCCTCGAGTCGTCGATCTTCCGGCGGGTGCACGGGCCTATGTATTAGTAAACAAGTATCGCTGCGATTTCGGAGCAAAAACTCTGTCCGCCCTCGATCCGAGTGATCCCTCCCAATACAAGGTCATCGCTTCAGCTGTCTGGGGGTCGTTTCCGAGGCTGTCGTACTGCGGGCCAGGCGACCCTGGCTCCATCCTCGATATTTCTCCGGTCGAACCCACTCCGCCGAGCACGCAGGATGACACGGCAGCGGGACCTGAATGCATGCCACTGGATCGCCCTAAAAGGACGCTCGGCCTACCCAGCCCAGCAGCGGGGTTGACAATCGACTTCAAGTATCTATAGTTCTCTAGATGACTAGTGAACACCTGAGGCAGTCAATCAGCTTTCACCTCAGCACGTCAAGCGGAGTTCCGGCCTATATGCAACTGGTCGAACAGATCAGGCAGGCGCTCCGCATGGGGGCGTTGAACGTGGGGGACAAGCTTCCGACAGTGAAAGAGGTGGTGGCTGAAGTAGCCGTCAATCCCAACACGGTGATGAAGGCGTACTGGGAGCTTGAACACGAAGGGTTGGTCGAGGGGCGTCAGGGCGTGGGCACATTCATTGTCTGCCGACCGAGTGGCCCACCGCCGGGCACCCAGGTTCGACTCGCCCGTGGATTGGATCGATGGGTGCAGACAGCACGATCCGAAGGACTCGATGACGAGTCGATTGAGTCAATGGTTAGAGACACGCTCCGTAAGTCCCGACTGAAGAAGCTCGCATGAACTCGTGCATCGACTCTGCCGCCATCAGCACACACAGCTTGGGCAAGCGCTTCGGTAACGACTGGGCTCTTGAGGAATGCACTATCGAGGTGCCCCGAGGTCGAGTCTCCGCTCTTGTTGGACCGAACGGAGCGGGTAAGACGACGCTTCTGCGCCTATTGGTTGGATTGGCCACTCCTAGTGCGGGCGACGCATTGGTGCTCGGTCGGCCACCGGAGCAGTCAGAGGACTATTTGGCCAGCATTGGATATCTGGCTCAAGATGTCCCTCTTTATCGTCGCTTGTCGGCAGACGATCATTTGCGACTTGGTGCCCATGTCAATCGGACCTGGGACGACGCTGGAGCGCGCGATCGCCTTGCCGGCTTGGGGATCCCAATGGATCGACCGATCGCAAGGCTCTCGGGAGGCCAGCGGGCACAGGTCGGCCTCGGTTTAGCGTTGGCGAAACAGCCCAAGATCCTGCTGCTTGACGAGCCGGTTGCTGCGCTCGACCCGCTTGCTCGGTTGGAATTCTTGGCGTCGCTCACCGCGGCAGTTGCAGACGGTGATCTCTCCGTCGTGTTGTCCTCTCACCTTCTTCATGATCTCGAACGGGTGTGTGATCACGTGATCTTGCTGGCGTCCGGTCACGCGCAACTGTGTGACGAGATTGAATCCGTTCTGGCCACACACCGCATGCTGGTCGGCCCAAAGCGGCCACTCACCAATATCGAACCATCGATCAAGGTGGTTAAGAGCACTTCAACCACAAACCAACTTCGGTTGGTGGCACGAATTGAGGGTCCTGTACTTGACCCTTCTTGGGAAATCGGTGAACTCGGACTGGAGGACATCATCGTCGCCTACATGGGCATTGGCGACGTCCGGACGCAGAATCTAAGGCTGGCAGAGGAGGTGGCGTCATGAATCAGTTGATCTGGCGGCTGCATCGGGGACAGGCTTATTTTGCGGCTGGAGCCCTCGCTGTCTTCGTGGTGATCCTTCTGATCACGGGCCTCGTGATGGCCAACGACTATCACCAGTTCCTAGCAACCTGCGCACTTACTCAGAGTTGTGCCAATGGGCAGGGGCAGCTCTTCAGCGGAGACGGCGCAATCTTCGACATCGTGAACCTTTCGATCGTGGTGCCTCTCTTGTTTGGACTGTTCTGGGGAGCGCCGCTCGTAGCCAAGGAACTCGAAGATGGGACTCATAACCTGATGTGGACCCAAGGGGTGACGCGGAGGCGTTGGCTCAGTTCCAATATCGTGTGGTGTCTCAGTGCCGCCACCATCTGGGGTGCCGTCGTGTCACTGGCAGTTCTCTGGTGGCGAATTCCCGAGAATGCGTTAGGTTCTCGATTCGACGCTTTTGACCAACAGGGAATCACACCGATCGCCTATTCGTTGTTTGCCGTCGCCCTCGGTATTGCGGTGGGCTCGTTCTTCCGTCGAGTACTGCCGGCGATCGCTACGACGCTTGGCGGATTTGTTCTCCTTCGAGCCGCTGTCGGCATCTACCTGCGCCCGCACTACCTGACACCTCTAGTCAAGACCGCAACCATCTCCGGACCCGGAAGCAATCCGCCTCCGGGATCTTGGCTTATTTCGCAGGGCCTCGTAGGACCGGGTGGTCACGTAGCCCTGGGAAGAGGATCGAGTCCCTCCGAAATCCCTGCGCTTGTGGAACTGGAGCATCCATCGACAAGAGCGGAATCGTCAGTTGCCTGACCTCGCATGGATACTCGAATGCGTTCACATTTCAACCGGCCAATCGGTTCTGGGCATTTCAGGGCATCGAGTCTGGGATCTTCCTCGTGCTTGCTGCCGGCCTCATAGCGCTCTCGTTTTGGAGAGTGCTGAGCCGAGACGCATGACGTAATGCGAGAAAAATTAGTGGTCATCGGAAGTATGTCAGCGAGACAGTAGCTACCGAATGTCTGCCTACGATTAGGTGAAACGGCTCAGCGCTGTTCGAGCGACTCGGCAGTCAGGGTCTTGACGCCCGGGAATCCCGGATCCTCGCGCCAACCCTCGAGAAACCCGACGTAGTCCAGCAGACTCCCCGAGTAGGTCAGATTGCGGGCCGCCCGAGTATCGATAGCCTGCTGCTCGCTGTTGTAGAAGCTGGGCGTGCAGCTGGCGAAGTAGCGAGCATGACCGAAGCCGACGCCGTGAAGTACGGAAAGCCACTCCTCCTCCGCTGCCGTCTCGGGCTCAATCGCGATGATTCCCTGATTTTCGCAGGCCTCGACGATATGGGCCACGTGTTTGGCCGCTTCGGACAGGAGATGGGAAAAGTTTGTCCCGAAACCTCCCTGCACGAGGCTGATCAGGAGCAGGTTGGGGAACCCGCTCGCCATCACGCCATGCAACGTGTGGGCACCTTGGGCCCACCGTTCCGACAGTGGCGTGCCCCCCACACCCTTGGGGTCGAATCCCAGCCGCTTGTGCAGATCCGTAGTGACCTCGAAGCCGGAGGCGTAAATGAGCAGGTCCACTGGGTACTCAACACCGTTCACGACGGGGCCTTGGGTGGAGATGGCATCGACACCGCGGCCCTTAGTGTCCACCAAGTGCACATTGGGTCGGTTGAATGCCGAGAGGTAGTCGTCATGGAAGCACACTCGCTTGCAATGCTTGCCCCAGTACGGCTTGAGTTTTTCGGCCGTTTCGGGGTCCTCCACAATTTCGGCGACCCGTTGCCGTATCGCCTCCATGGTCTCGAAGTCGGTTCGCTCGAGAGCCTCGGCTTCCTCATCAGACTCCGTCATCTTCTGAGTGTCGACCCACATGACCTCAGTCCAGCCATCGTCCACCAGATCTGTCTCGGGCTGGGCTCCAGTGACCGCTTGGGTGAAGTTGACAATCCGTTCGTGTTGCCAGCCCGGCTGCAGGCTCCGAAACCACTCGACGTCGGTGGGCCGTTGGCCGCGGACGCCTACTGCGCCCGGAGTGCGTTGAAAGACATAGACCTCCTTAGCCGCTTGGGCGACCTGTGGGACTACCTGTACCGCAGTGGCACCGGTGCCAATAACGCCGACACGCTTGTCGGCGAGCTGATCCATGGGACTAGTGGGGCTGCCGCCGGTGTAGGTGTAGTCCCAGCGGCTGGTGTGGAAGGCCTTGCCCTCGAAGTCGTCGATCCCGGATATCCCCGGCAGCTTGGCCTTGTGGAGAATTCCTCCGGCCAGCACCAGGAATCGGGTTGAGAGCCGATCGTCACGGCTAGTGGTGACTTCCCAGCGCAGCGCCTTTTCATCCCACACCGCCCCGGTGACGTCGGTCTGGAAGAGAGCGCGCGGGTAGAGATCGAATGTCCGGGCCAGCAACTTGGAGTATTCGAATATCTCGGGTGCGCTGGCATAACGCTCCGAAGGCATGAAGCCCGTCTCCTCCAGGAGCGGCAGGTACACATACGACTCGACGTCGCACATGCAGCCCGGATACCGGTTCCAGTACCAGGTCCCGCCGAAGTCCCCCGCCCTTTCTACGATGCGCACGTCGTTGATCCCGTGCTTGACCAGGTCGATCGCCGTCAGCATCCCGGCGAAACCACCCCCAACGATCACGACGGTGGTCTCTTCCGTCACCGGGTCCCGAGTGAAGCCGGGCTCGACGAAGGGGTCACGGTCCAACTCATCTCCCAGCTCGCGCCACTGGGCCATCCCATCTGGACGGATTCGCTTCTGCTGCTCTTTCCGGTACCGCTGCCGTAGCTCGTCAACCGAGAAGCCGTTCTCGTTGTCGGACTTTTGCTCCACTCTCGCTCCTCGATAGGACCACACGAACTAATGAATCAGCGTGAAACCGCCGACCCTAGGGCCGGTAGTTTCATCGCGATGGATGTCGAACAAGTTTCATCCTGATCGCCATCTCCAACAGAGGACTTCACCGCGCCCCCTGACCTGGGGAAACGGGGATCCGTTTGTGTCCGCCAGTGACCGTCTGAGACTGCAGTTTTGTGTCCTTCGTTTGTACAGATCAGACGCCGGTCAACTCGGGACGGCACTCCGTTGGAGATTTCCAGGACGCCCTTGCGAGCGACCTTGTCTAGGCATCCAGGGGTTACTTGCGACAGACTGACGGCCGTGAACGACCGACCCGAGACGAGGTATGCCTCGGCCCCAGACGGGGTGAGTATTGCCTACCAAGTCACCGGCCAAGGGCCTTTGGAGCTCCTGTTCTTCCAGCCACCGGCCATACCACTCGACCTCCTATGGGACGACCCCGGTTTCGTTCACTTCGCCAAGCGCCTACGTGGATTCAGCCAAACCGTATGGCTGGAGGCTAGGGGTGGCGGGGCCTCCGGCGGCCTCACGCCGGGGTTCGATTCTGACGAAGCAGTGCACTATGGCGACCTCACCGCGGTGCTCGACCAGGCCGAGTGTGAGCGGGTCGTGCTCGTGGCATCAGGGGACGGCGGTCCGTTCGCCATCAGCTACGCGACCATCTACCCCGAGCGGGTGAAGGCGTTAATCCTCATTGATGCTTATGCCCACTATGTGCAAGAAGATGGATACCCCTGGGGTCTATCCCGAGAGACGCTGGACCAACACGTCGCCTTAGTGAGGGACACATGGGGGACCGGCGCGACTGTAGAAGTTGTGGCCCCCAGCAAATCCAATGACGAAGCGTTCCGCTCATGGTTGGCGCGGTGTCAACGTTTTGGCCTCCCTCGCGATGCAATGACCGCGTGGAGGGACAACGTTCAGCGAGATGTGAGGCACCTACTGCCGGCTCTCTCGGTTCCGACTCTCGTTTTGCATCGCGAGGGGGACCGCTACGTTCGCGTCGGGGCCGGTCGTTACCTGGCTGAACACATCCCTGATGCCAAGTTCATTGAGTTGCCTGGCGAGGACCATTACTTTTTCGTGGGCGATACTGACGCCCTCCTAGACGAGATCGAGGAATTCCTCACCGGCACTCACCAGGGGGTGGATGGCGATGTAGTCATGGCTGCCATTCTCTTCACCGACATTGTCAGCTCGACCGAGCAGGCTGCCGCTATGGGGCATCGAAAATGGGCGCGATGACCGACCAACATGACGCTATGGTCCGAGCAGCCTTCGCTCGCCACCGGGGTCGCGAAATCAGGAATCTTGGCGACGGGTTCCTAGCTACGTTCGATGCCACCACGCGTGCGGTCCGCGCCGCTACGGAGATAGCAACGGCGGCGAAAGGCATCGGGATCCAAGTGAGGGCAGGCGTTCACACGGGTGAGGTCGAATTCCGGAACGATGATGTGGCGGGCCTGACCGTCAACATTGCCAAGCGCATCTGCGATCTGGCGGGGGCGGGCGAAGTCTTCGTGTCGGAGGGCGTCAGGGGTCACCTCGTCGGCTCAGGTATCGCCACGTCCGAGCACGGCACTCATGTCCTAAAGGGCGTGCCTGATGAGTGGAGGCTGTTCGCCGTCGAGAATTGACACCCACTTGGGCAATGACGACACCGTAGGTCGAAGTCCACCTGAAATACGGACGAGTTTTCGCGCCACTCCAGGATTAGATGCGGTAGAGCTTGGCTGCGTTCTCCCCTAAGACCTTGCGTTGTACCGCCGGTGCGAGGGTGGACATCTTGTCGGCCACCGTTTCCAATGGCTTGGGGTACAGGCAAGTGGGGTGGGGAAAGTCGGTCTCAAAGAGGACGTTGTCCTCGCCCACCGAGGCAATGAGCGCGGGGACGTTGTTCTTCTCGAACCAGAACGTGGCATACAGCTGTCGCTTGAAGTACTCCGAAGGCAACATGGACAGCTTGTCGAGCTCCTTTGGAGCGTTTTCCGACATCTCATAGTCGAGGGCCTCAAGGATGAATGGAATCCAACCGACGCCACTTTCGACCGAGACCATCTTCATGGTCGGGTGACGCTCGAGCATTCCGCTCAAAATGATGTTGGTAACCACGCGGGCGTTACCGATGAAGAGGAGGGCGCCACCGATAGCCAGCTTGGTGTCGTCATTCTGCGATGCCCAGGGGTAGGTCCCGAAGTAGGTCATCGTCGTCAGGCTGGCTCCGATGTGAAAGTGCACCGGCAATTGGAGGTCGGCGCAGACGTCCCACAGCGGGTCCCATTCCAGGCTGGCCAGGTCGGGTCCGCCCAGATCTTGGGTGTCCGACGTCAGGTTGATGCCACGCAGTCCGAGGCCGGCGACTCGCTCCGCCTCAACAACGGACTCCGCTACATCCCAGGCCGGCATGATCGGCATGGGAAGAAGTCGATTGTTGGACTCCTCCTGTATCTCGGCGATGGCGTCGTTGTAGATCTGCACGCAGGCCAGCCGGAGCTCGGGATCTTTGACCACATCGGAAAGACCTTGGCCGCCCAAGCCGACGGAGTTGGGAAAGCAGACTTGCGCGTAAATCCCCGAATCATCCATGACCTCAATTCGGGCTTTTGGGTCGAAGGCGCCACGATGGATCCTGTCCTGCGTCCACTCATACAGCGCTTCGAGTGCACGTCCCTTATTGCCTTCGCGGTCGATAACTCCACCACCGCCAGCGAAGCCAAGCTCCACCCCGTCGACCACCCACATGGGCCGACCCTCAATCTGCTCTACATGGGGCACTCGGTGCTTGAACTTGGCGGGCGCCCGACTCGTCCACAGATCGTGCGCTTCGGTCAAGTGTGTATCCGCGTCGATTACTCGGAGACCCTCAAGTGCCAGTGCCATGTTGCTCCCCCCGCTTCCTGATGATTGAAATACCCTAGAGCTGAAGGGGGTCCGGCGCATGCCAGTGGAGCACATCAACGGTCTCGGGATCGCATACGAGACGATCGGGGATGGCGATCCCTGGGTCATCACTCCGGGAGGTCGGTTCAGTAAGGACAGTCCTGGGGTCAGAGAGCTTGCGGGGACGTTGGCCTCGACCGGTAAGCGGGTCCTGATTTGGGACCGCCCCAATACAGGAGCGTCGGATGTGTGCTTCGAGGGGAGCTCCGAGTCGGCCATGCAGGCCGATGTGCTCGCCCAACTCCTGGACCATTTGGACATGGCGCCAGCCGTCGTCATTGGAGGCTCGGGCGGGTCCCGCGTCTCGCTACTCACCGCCGCTCGGCACCCCGAGTCCACACGCGCCTTGGCTCTGTGGTGGATCAGTGGGGGCCCATATGGGTTGCTGACGCTGGCTACCCACTACTGCGGAGATTCCATCGCCGCCGCCTGGAGATACGGGATGGAGGCGGTCGCTGCACTACCGGCGTGGGCGGAACCTCTCGAGCGCAACCTGGGCAATCGAGCCCGGTTCCTGGCTCAGGATCCTCAATCCTTTGTCAAGACTCTTGAGCAATGGATGCTGGCGTACTGCCCCCGACTCGACGAGCTGGTGCCCGGTCTCGCCGACGCGGACGCCAGAGCAATGGATATACCTGCTCTCGTGTTTCGAAGCGGAAAGAGCGATCCCCACCACACCCGGTCCACATCCGAAAGCCTGGTTGCCTTGCTTCCCCAGGCGAAGCTGGTTGAACCACCCTGGGGCGACCGGGAATGGACCGAGCGCACCGAGGAGGCCGCTTCCGGTGTGGGTATTTTCTCCCGCTGGCCACTTTTGACTCCTCAGCTGATTGAGTGGGCGGCTTCGCTTTAGCGGGTCCGGGGGAAACCGAGGTCGATGGCGCTGGTCGCCGGATCGGGCCAGCGGGTGGTGACCACCTTGGGTCGGGTATAGAAGCGGATCCCTTCCGGGCCATACATGGCACTGTCACCAAAGAGCGACGACTTCCATCCCCCGAATGAATGGAATCCAACCGGGACCGGGATGGAGACATTCACTCCGACCATGCCGACGGTCACATCAAGCTGAAAGCGGCGGGCGATACCGCCATCGCGGGTGAACACGGCGACGCCATTGCCGTACGGGTTGGCATTGATCAGTTTGACGGCATCGTCATATGTTCCGACCCGTACGACGCCGAGGACCGGGCCGAATATCTCATCGTCATAGACCTTCATCCCAGGAGACACGTGGTCGAGAAGAGTGCATCCGAGGTAGAAACCGGACGGCCAGTCACCCCGCCCGTCCACCACCAGAGTGGCGCCTTCCGCTTCTGAACCATCGATATACGAGAGGACCGCGCTCGATGCTCCGCCGTGACGAGCGGTCCCATCTGAGAGATCGGATCGACGCCTGGGCCGACGACCACCGACGGAATACGTTCGGCGATGGCGGCCACCAATGGCTCGGCAATGGACCCGACGGCAACAACAACCGAGATGGCCATGCACCGCTCGCCGGCCGAACCGTATCCGGCGGAGATGGCAGCATCGGCGGCGGCGGCGACATCGGCGTCAGGTAGAACGACCATGTGGTTCTTCGCCCCTCCCAGCGCCTGAACTCGCTTGCCCATTTTGGTGCCCGTTTCGTATATGTGGCGGGCGACGGGGGTACTCCCAACGAAGGAGATCGCGGCCATGTCGGGATGGGTGAGCAGCGCATCCACCGCTTCGCTGTCACCCTGGACGACGTTGAACACCCCGTCGGGTACCCCCGCCTGTTGGACCAGCTCGGCCAAGAGCAGTGACGGCGATGGGTCCTTCTCCGAGGGCTTGAGAATGAAGGAGTTTCCGCAGGCGATGGCATTGGCCAGCATCCAGAGTGGCACCATGACCGGGAAGTTGAATGGAGTGATGCCGGCCACTACTCCGAGGGGTTGCAGCAACGTATGCACGTCAACTCCGAACGACACCTCGGTCGAGTGCGACCCCTTCAATAAGTGAGGGATGGCGCAGGCGAACTCCACGTTCTCCAGGCCACGGGCCACCTCGCCGGCGGCATCGCTGAGCACTTTGCCGTGTTCGGCCGTAATCAGAGCAGCGAGGTCCTGGCGATGCTGGTCAAGTAGCTCGCGGAAGCGGAAGAGCGCGGCGGCCCGGACGCTCAGTGAGCTCGCCGACCAATCGGCGGCCGCCCGAGCGGCAATGGCCACTACATCGGCCACTTCACCAGCTGAGGCCAGCGCTACCGTGGCGGTCTGCACGCCTTGCGCCGGATCGAAGACGGGTCCGACTCGCTCCGACGCTCCAACGGTTGCCTTCCCGTCGATCCAGTGTCCAATCGTGTGCATGTCGCGATCCTGCCACCAAGTCGACCGCACCATGGATGAATTGCGCCTTGCCACGTCCCGAGTATTTGACAGCTGGATGGTGGCGGCGGAACGGATGGTTTCGACAGCCATCCCACAAGCCGAAGCGAGAACACTCGCCTGGGCCGTCATTAGCTACCTGACAAGATTGACGAATGGATCAATCGCCTGCCGAGCGCTCGGCGTTCAGGGTCGGTGCCATCACCTTGTTCATTGGTATCGCCTTGGTTGCCGCGCCATCAAGGTTCTCTCGTCTGTTGCGTACCGGCGACCATCCTGCGGCCTTGCGAGCCATTGGGATCTCAGACCTTCTTCTCGTCCCTGGGCTTCTCTTCGGCCAACGTAGGGCGAGGTGGATGGCGGCGAGGGCGGTACTGAACTTGTTGATTGCCGCCTACTGCGTGCGCCTTGTACGCCGTGAAGGTGTCATCGGAGCAAAGGTTGGTGCAGGAGCCATGGTGCTCGCCACCATTGCCGACGGTCAGACGATCATCGCCCTTCGTGACCTTAAAGAGACATAGCGGCCTCAGAGCAGGCGGCCGACTCCCGGTGCAGCAAAGCGATCTCTCAAATGAGAATGCTCTATTGAGCATCCTGGCGACGCAGGACAATCATGGCCAGGTCGTCTTCTAGGGCACCGGCATGCTCCAACACAGCCGCCTCGACGAGGTTGACCGCATCCCAGACTGACAAGCCGAAGGTCGAAGCAAAGGCGTCAGAGAGTCTGACGTCGCCGAACAGCTCTGCATCGCGGCGGGCCTCGGTCAAGCCATCGCTGTAGAACAAGAGACTGTCGTTGTGCCCGAGATTGATCGTCGTGTTGCTTCCGATCCATTCGGGGAAGGATCCAAGCAGACGGCCCGGAATCCCCACCTTGGTCACTGCGCCAGAACCGTCGAGCAGAAGCGGCTGGGGGTGGCCGCCGAGTGACAGCTCGAGTCTTGAGGAGTTGGTGTCCATGACGACACACACTGCGGTACAGAATCGATCCGGATACTGCCGGTATATGGCCACATTGACTGCTTCAAGGATGGCCGCCGGGTCCCGATGCTGCACTGCCGCCGCCCGCACAGTGTGTCGGGCCAGAGCCGTGACGACCGCCGCCTCACTTCCTTTGCCGCACACGTCACCCAAAACGAGGACCCACCGACCCGCACCGAGCTCGAACATGTCATAAAAATCGCCACCAACTTCGAAGCCATCTCCAAAGGCACGGTAGGACGCGGCCAACTCCATGCCGGGGATGTAGGGAAGGTTTGGCGGGAGAAAACTCGACTGCAACGTCCGAGCAATATGCGCCAGGCGTTCTCGGCTGGCTGAAAGTTCCTCCATCACCTGGTGGCGAGCCGTGATGTCGTGGAGATAGCCATTGAAGAGGGGAGGGTCACTGTCTGCCACATGGGTCACGATCAGTTCGACTGGGAACTCCGAGCCATCCTTGCGCCGAGCGGCCGTCTCGATTCGGCGGCCCAGTATCGGTCCTTCGCCGGTGCGTCGGAACTTCTCGAGCCCTCGGACATGGCGAGTCCGCATGTCATCGGTAATGAGCGTTTCCGAAAGAAGCTCCCCGATGACCTCGTCTCGTTGGTAGCCGAAGGTAACTTCTGCGGCCCGATTGAAATCGGTGATCCGACCCATGGCATCCATTCCGATGATGCAATCAAGGGCCCCTTCAACGATGGCCGTCTGGCGCGCCTCGGTTCTGGCCAATGCCCGTTGAGCCGCGGTTGCTTCTACGGCCCGTTGATCGGCCACGACCAGTTCATGTTCCAGACGAAGGGCCTCGTTCTCAACGATGACCGCTCGTTCGTCAAGGAGTTGCAGGGCCACCGTCAGTTTTGCTTCTGCCGTAGCAGCTGCCAGCTGATCCCTGGTTCGGGGGTCCGATTGCGGTCGCGTGACGCCGGCGAACACGTCGTGGCCGACCAGCGGCAGAAGAACAAACTTGACGCTGAGAGCGATGGCCCGAAAGGCCTCAACACATGACGCCGGTATGGGCACCGAGGAGAAAAGGATGACAACAAAGAGCATTCCGTCTGGGAGAACTCCGCCGAACCCCAATACGGACCTGATGCCGTAGGGCACCACAAAATCATTCTGAGCTGGGACGAACTCGGAGTCTCGCGCCTCGGAGACGTAAAAGAGGTTGTAGGTCCGTTCTTCAAGGTCCCTGAAAAGTGTCGGATCAGGTTCGATGATGTGTCGCGGATTGAGGCCGAGCTGTTTGACCAGTTGGGAGACCATGGGTAGTCGATGGAGGGCCTCAACACTGGGGAGTGGAATGGCTTTGTGCGCCGCCGATTGCCGCCGATCGTTCCAAGCAGCTTTCTCTCCAGCCGAGGCCAGCAGAGCCAGGCAGGTCATGTCATGTTCGGCAAAAGAGTCAGTTCCTGCCGCCAGAGCAAAGTCTTGTAGTGATGGTTCCAGGTCCTTGCCACGTTGAGTGACATAGAAGCGAACGAGGGGGAGGGCCGATTCTCCGGTGTCTTTGTCGATAAATTCCTGACGAAAATGTTGCACCACGCGTAAGGCCACGTGTTCCATGCTCGAAGCCTGGAGGACATCCATCTTGCGCAGGATGGTGCTCGATTCGAGAAGCACGCTCATGTCGAATGGCGACGACATGACGAGATACTAGGGGCCTGCCATCTCCGCGTCCGAAGATCGCAGATACTCCGCCCTACTTGGCCACTTCGCTCTTTCGGCAGCCCCTATGTGAAATCGTCCTTTAAGCCATCCTGGGTGATTCAAAGCTGGCGTTTGGTCGAGAACGGGTTGCCGGATGGATCCCCCCTATGGTTCGGGCATGGCTAAAGAGAGCAGTGCGACGCTTACGATCGTGGTCGAACGTTCGGCTGAACGAACTCTGGTCGCGGTGTCTGGCGAGCTCGATGCCTCAACGGCGTCGGACCTCTACGGAGCGTTGGCCGATCTTGAGATCGAAGATGTTCGCAATGTGGTGCTCGACCTGGCTGGGGTTGCCTTCATGGATTCCACCGGCCTAGGGGTGATCGTCACTGAACACAAACGGCTCCAACACGACAATGGAACGCTCACGATCTTCTCGCCACCTTCATCCGTCCGACGGTTGTTCGAGATCACCGGACTGGACTCAATGCTGGACATAGTGCCGGCCCACGAATAGTGGGCTGATGCACATGGACGCGAAATGGCCGGCCCGAAGGCCGGCCGTTTCATCACCATGGGTGGCGAACAAGTCTGCTACTCATCGCCACCTCCAACAAAGCACTCCTTCGAATGCCCTCTTGGAGGTGGCGGGATTCGAACCCGCGTCTTTCGTAGCTTTAGTAGGCCTTCTCCGAGCGCAGCCGGCAAAAATTGTCGGGGGCGGCGTCACTGCCGGCGGCTGAGCCGCCCCGTATCCAACTTGGTGTCCCTAGTAGCTAGTTGACGTCACTACAGGTAAGCCCTACTTGATGGCGTCCACTTTCCGATCCGCAGGGCTGAGACCGGGTGAACGTCGCTACTTAAGCAGCGAGTGCGAGCTGAGGCTCGGCATTTATTTTTGGTTCCGGCTCTTTAACGTGGTTCCGGAGACCACGGCTCGCTTCTCCTACCTCAACGAACGAAATCGAAGCCAATCACCCCCATGGTTTGGGTTGCTCTCCTGACCATTTGGCCAGAGATCCATTCTACGGGTCTTTTTAGGCTCCACCCCACTGGTTGACTTCCTTGATCGCTCGGGCGGCCTCACGCTCGGCGTCGCGGGTCATGAGCAGGTTGCGCTTGTCGTAGAGACGACGCCCCTTGGCCAGGGCGATCTCAATCTTGGCCCGACCATCCTTGAAATAGAGCGAGACCGGAATGAGCGTGAGCGACTGCTGCTGGGTCTTGCCCTGTAACTCGTCGATCTCCCCCCGATGTAGGAGCAACTTGCGCTTGCGATCGGGATCGTGAGCCCCGAATCCGGTGGCGTACTGCCAGGGTGGAATATGCATTTGGAAGAGCCACATTTCGCCGGCGTCGACCCTGGCGTAGGCCTCGGACAGCTGGGCTTTCCCCTCCCGGAGCGACTTCACCTCGGACCCTTGCAATACCAGGCCGGCCTCGAACGTATCGATGAATTCGTACTCCCGACGGGCGCGTCGGTTGGTCGCGACCGTCCGGTCGCTCCCTCGCTCATCACGGGCGGCGGCCCGCTTGGCAATCTGCTTCTTCGCCCTAGCCATACAGACCGAGGGTATCGTGACCTGGTGCTGCGCCTCTCCAAAGCGATCTATTTCGAGATGGTGGGGCACTGCCTGGCGGGGCTGCCGGACGAGGCCTGCGGGCTTCTGGTCGGGGCCTATGGGGGAGACGAGGCCACCCATTTGTTCGTCACCAGGAATGTGGCGGCGTCGGCGGTGATTTACGAGATCGACCCCAAAGAGATGCTGGGTATCGATCGCCAGGCTCAGGCCCTGGGGGCCGACATCATGGGTGTCTTCCACTCCCACACCCACACGGACGCCTTTCCGTCACCCACCGACGTGGCTCAGGCGCTCGATCCGGGCTGGCACTACGTACTGGTTTCGTTGCGAGATACCCACCCGGTCGTGCGTAGCTATTCCATCGTCGATGGGGTGATCGCCGAGGAAGCCGTCGAGGTACCCGGACTCTCCTTGTAGAATCCTCACCGGATAGGTCAACAATCGGCTGACCTGCTCTTACAGCTAGTCAAACACTCTTGAGGAGGCCCCGTGGCCGTCGAAGTTCGCATACCGACCGTCCTGCGTTCACACGCGGGAGGGGCATCAGTGGTCACTGTCGACGGTGCCACCATTGGAGAGGTGCTGGGCAAGCTGGTGGCTGAGTACCCCGGAATGGCCGGTCAGGTCATTCAGGAGGATGGCTCTCTGCACAAGTTCGTCAACATCTACCTCAACGACGACGACGTGCGGTACCTCAACGGCGTCGACACGCCGGTGCCTGATGGGTCCGAAATCTCAATCCTGCCTGCCGTCGCCGGCGGCTGAACCGACACCAGTCCAACCGATCGACACCCGACATGACTGCGTACTCCTCCATTTTGGAGCTCATCGGTAACACCCCACTGGTCGAGATCAGTGAGCTCAGCCCCAATCCGTCCGCTCGGATCTTCATCAAGCTTGAGGGACAGAACCCGGGAGGTTCGGTCAAGGACCGGGTAGCCCTGTCGTTGATTGAGCAGGCCGAGCGGGATGGCATTTTGGTGCCGGGAAAGCCGGACCAAATCCTCATGGAGCCGTCATCCGGCAACACGGGCATCGGACTGGCCATGGTGTGCCGGGTGAAGGGGTACCACCTCAAGGTGGTCATGCCAACCAATGTGTCGATTGAACGCCGGCAGCTCCTGGAGTTGTGGGGGGCCGAAATAATCGAATCGCCCGGTTCCGAAGGCTCCAACGGAGCGGTGCAGATGGCTCGGAAATTGGCGGACGAAAACAGTGACTGGGTCTTCCTCTATCAATACGGCAATCCGGCCAACCCGAAGGCGCACTACGAAGGCACGGGCCCCGAAATCCTGCGGGATTGCCCAGGCGTCACGCATTTCGTGGCTGGACTGGGGACGTCAGGCACCTTGTTGGGCGTCGGTCGCTACTTGCGGGAGCAATTGGGTGAAGCCGTGCAGATCTGGGCCGTCGAACCGCCCTCAGGCGAAATGGTCGACGGCTTGCGCAACTTGGACGACGGCTACATCCCACCTATCTTCGAAAACCTGGGTGGCGCTGAGCTGCTCGATCGAAAGACGGTCGTGCGCCCGCGGGAGTCGATCGAGTGGACTCGCCGCTTGACCGACGTCGGCATATTCGCCGGCATCTCGACCGGCGCTGCCGTGGCCGGCGCCGTCAAATGCGCCAATTCACTTGAGCCAGGGGTTGAGGCCACCATCGTGGTGGTGTCGGCCGACGGCGGATGGAAGTACCTCTCGACCGGGGCCTGGACTGACGACCTCGACGAGGTCACCGAGCGAGCCAAGAAGATCATCTACTTCTAGGTTCACGCCACACCCCTGGTGTGGATGCGGGCGCCGTCCTCGTTGAAGATGCTGATCACCTGACACGAACGGCCTCCTGTGGCGCCCGATGCATGGGGAGTCCGGGTATCGAATTCAGCTGCCTCCCCTCGGTTCCGGACGAACTCGCGTGTGCCGAGTTGAATTCGGAGACGGCCTTGGAGCACATAGAGCCACTCGTAGCCGTCGTGGGTTCGCAGACTTGGCATGGTCGTCACTGGTGGGTAGGTGATCTTGTAGGTCTGAATAGGCGCATGACTGGGGGCGAGCGGCACCACGAACAGCCCATGGCGGTGCACCTCGGATTGACGAATTCTCGGGTCGGCCGGCTCGGCCGGCACGAGATCGTCTATCCGGATCTGCAATTGGCGGGTCAGTGGCACGAGCAGTTCGAGCGTGGCCTGGCGCTTGCCGCTTTCCAAGCGAGAAAGCGTGCTGGTGGAGATGCCCGAGCGATCGGCGAGTTCCTCCAACGTAAGCCCTCGCTTCTTGCGAGCGGAGCGGAGGCGGGGTCCTAATTCCTGCAGTGAGGCGTCCATGAGGTGGCCTTTCAGCTTGCCGATTCAGCAAATTATATTGCTATTTACCTCCCGGTACACGATCGTCGCTGCTATGCAACGAATGAGAGGGCCCTCATGACCGATCTGAGTCCGGCTCAACATTGGGAGCAGCGGTACGCCGAACGGGAACAGATCTGGTCCGGCCGTCCGAATGCGCTTCTGGTCGACTTGGTATCAAGTCTTGAGCCGGGGAAGGTGCTTGATCTTGGATGCGGCGAGGGCGGCGACAGCGTGTGGTTGGCGACCCGGGGTTGGGAAGTCACGGCAGTCGACATTGCGTCCACCGCCATTGCGCGTGGCAAAGCCCTCAGCGTGGAGCGCCACGTCCCGGAGCATCAGATCACTTGGCTGGTGAGGGATTTGGCGTCGTGGGAGCCGACGGAAACCTATGGCTTGGTGTCAGCCTGTTACTTCCAGTCGTTTGTCGATCTCCCTCGTATACCCATTCTCCAGCGGGTGGCCAGCGCAATCGCACCGGGGGGCCACCTGTTGCTGATCAGCCATGGAGAAGCACCGCCGTGGGCTCATGGGCAGGCACATCAACATCACCAATTCTTCAGTCCCGCCGAGGAATTGGTGGCCCTTCAGTTAGAGGATTCGGCCTGGCGTCCCATCGTGAGTGAGCTTAGACCGCGTGAGACGACAGGTCCCAACGGGGAGACGGCGGCCGTTCATGATTCGGTGCTGCTGGTCCAAAAGCGGTGAGGTCGCTGTCGTAGCGAC
>CAVSTF010000014.1:0-11910 GCA_963730785.1 uncultured Acidimicrobiaceae bacterium | reverse complement strand
GACGAAGGTGGCCTGCCGGCTCTTGGGGAGGTGGGCCGCCAGTTCCGGCGGGACGAGATGAGGTCGGTTCGAGTTCACAAGGTGAAAGTGGTGCGCGTCACGTTGACGGACTGCCCAATGAGGGACTCGGTCAGCGAGCGCTGGGCGAACGCTGCATCTTCGCAGGTCGCGGCGGCTCGCCGCCCGTCGGCCAGGTCAGCCACAATCGCCACCCGGCTGGCCCGGAGGGGATCGCCGGGATCGAAGGTCACGGTGTAGGACGCCACGGTGGCCGGGCCATTAGCGTCGTCGGAGGTGGCGACCGGCAGTACGGCCGTCTGTCGAGCGGCCTCCTCACCCAGGTCGGCGATGAGCAGCGGGTCTGCGAGGTGGGTGGGGTGCAGGACCAGATGCCAGGCCGGGCTTGGACAGCATGCCGCTGACGGTGGTGACCAGTCCGAAGTCGTGGCCGCCTGCGCAGTGCATGGGCCATGGTGGCGGTGGCCAGGAAGACGAAGTTGTTGAAGGGTCCCCGGCGAAGGCCATCCCCCGGTCAGGGTGGGGGTGCCCTCGGGGGCCAGGCCGAGGTCCCGCTGTTGCACCCGCACGGCGGCCGGGAAGCAGGAGTAGACCTCGGCGTGCGGGATGTCGGCGAGGGCGACGCCGAGGTGGGTGGCGGCGGTCGGCCGAGGATGCCCATGGCCGGCCAGGCGTGGAGGTCCCGGCGGGCGGTCAGCGTGATGGCCTGCGACGAGTGCAGGGCCACCCGGGGGAAGACCCAGCGATCGGTGGCGACGCCGGCGGCGGTGGCTCGCTCGGCCGAGCAGAACAGGAGCGCCGAGGCCTGGTCCACCGTCCATTGGCTGGAGTGCCACAGGTTGTAGGGATGGGCCAGGGGACGGTTCTTCGGACCGGGGGTGGCGATGTCCTCGGCCGTGCGAGGGGCGGGAAAGGCGGCATCGGGATTGCGCTGGGCCACGGCGTTGAAGCGGGCCCACAGCGAGGCCACCTGCTGGCGATGGGTCGGGGCATCGATGTGCTCGTGGTGGGCCAGTGCCGTATCGATGAGGGCGTACTGCTGTACCGGCGGCCAGACGATGCCGGCGTCGATCTCAATGGGGGCCACGAAGTCCGGGGGCCGGGTCACGGTGACGTCGGGGGGCTGCGTGTCGGCGTCCGGCTTCGGGGCCGGCGGTGCGCTCGTACCGGCGGGCCTCGCCGCCGACCACCAGCACCACCTCGGCCGAGCCGTCGGCGATGGCGGCCAGCGCCTCGTCAATGACCTCTTGCTGCGAGACGCCGATCTCGTAGCGGTGGGTGCGGGCCGCGGCCGCGCCGATCGCCGGGCCACGCTGCGGGCCGGGTCGGTCATGCGCCCAACTGCCCTGAGGAAGGTGGATGCGATCGATGGCCGTCGAGCAGCGAAGGTGCACCGCAATCCTCGCCAGCGGACCGGGCGGCGGCGGTCAGCAACTCGGTCAGTGGGGCACTGCTGGTGTCGGTCCCCACACCGACCAGGACCGGGGTTCGAGCAGCAATGCCGCCAAGCTGAGGACACATGGGAGGCGATGCTACGGTCCGCCGATGGCGCAAAGCGATGTGGGCAAGTGGGCTGCCACGCTGGAGGGCTTCACCAAGGAGTCTTTCGAGGCGGAGGGCAAGCGACGGGACATCTATCGGGCGGGCACCGGACCTGCGGTGCTGGTCATCGCCGAAATGCCGGGCATCACCCCCGGCGTGGCCGATTTCGCCCGCCGGGTCGTGGCCTCTGGCTGCACCGCGATTATGCCGCATCTGTTCGGGGACGACGGCCGGCCCGCCTCGGCCGGCTATCTGTTCAAGTCCATCGGCCCCGCCTGCGTCTCCAAGGAGTTCTCGGCGCTGGCCCTCAAGAAGACGAGCCCGGTCACCGTCTGGCTGCGCAAGCTGGGCCAGGCCGAGCACGAGCGCTGCGGCGGCCCCGGCATCGGCGTGGTCGGCATGTGCTTCACCGGGGGCTTCGCCCTGGCCATGATGGTCGACGACTTCGTGCTCGCCCCGGTGCTCAGCCAGCCCTCGCTCCCGTTCCCGATCAACAAGAAGTACAAGGCCGACATCGGCATCTCGGACGCCGACCTGGCCAAGGTCAAGGAGCGCACGGCCGAGGAGCCTGCCTCTTGGGCTTGCGCTTCAGCCACGACCCCTTCTGCTTCGAGGCTCGCTTCGACACCCTCCGGCGCGAGCTGGGCGACGCCTTCATCGCCGTCGAGCTGGACTCGGCCCCGGGTAACCCGCACGATCACCCCAAGCAGGCCCACTCGGTGCTGACCGAACACCTGCAGGACCGGGAAGGCACCCCCACCCGGGCGGCGCTGGACCAGACGCTGTCGTTCTTCCGCGAGAAGCTCGGCGTCGGCAGGGGTCCGGGTCCCCGGCCGGGGGAGTAGCGCCGATCGGCGGTCGCCGTTGAGTCGCCCGGCCCGATCTGGGATGATGGCGGCTGGGTTCAACTCGACTTCCCAGGGGGGAACGTCACTCAGTCTGAGCCATTGATGGGAGCACCATGTCTGACTTCGTCATGACCATTGCCGGCGATTCGGTTCCCACCGGAGAAACCTTCGGTGTGCGGAACCCAGCCACGGGCGAGGTGTTCGCCCAAGCGCCCGAATGCAGCCGCGAGCAGCTCGACGCTGCATTCGACGCCGCCCACAAGGCCGGCCGGGACTGGAAGTCCGACGAGGCCGCCCGCCGGGCCGCGCTGCTGAAGGTGGCCGACGTCCTCATGGCCTCGACGGGTGAGTTGGCCCCGGTGCTGACCTCCGAGCAGGGCAAGCCGCTGGGGGACGCTGGCATTGAAGTTTTCGCCGCCGCCATCTGGTGCCAGTACTTCGCCAATCTCGAGACGCCGCCCCAAGTCATCCAAGACGACGCCGAGGCCCACGTCGAAGTGGTGCGCCGCCCGCTCGGTGTGGTGGCCGCCATCACGCCGTGGAACTTCCCGCTGACGCTGGCCTTCTGGAAGATCGCCCCGGCACTGCTGGCCGGCAACACCATGGTGCTCAAGCCGTCGCCCTTCACCCCGCTGTCCACCTTGAAGGTGGCCGAGTTGCTGCGCGACGTCCTTCCTCCGGGCGTACTGAACGTGGTCTCCGGTGGCGACGACCTCGGCGCCTGGATGACGTCGCCACCCCGTGCCCCGCAAGATCAGCTTCACCGGCTCCATCGAGACCGGCAAGAAGGTGGCCGCCTCGGCCGCGCCGGACCTCAAGCGGGTCACGCTCGAACTCGGTGGCAATGACCCGGCCATCGTGCTCGATGATGCCGATCCCGGCCACCGTGGCCAAGGCCATCTTCGCCGGCGCCTTCAACAACAACGGCCAGGTCTGCTCGGCCATCAAGCGGGTCTACGTCCCCGAGGCCCTCTACGACGATGTGGTGGACGCGCTGGCCGTCCACGCCAACGCCGTGAAGGTGGGTGACGGCACCGACCCCGAATCCAAGCTCGGCCCGATCAACAACGCCCCGCAGTTCGAGCGGGTCAAGGAACTGGTGGCTGACGCGTTGTCGCAGGGCGCCCGCGCCGTCACCGGTGGCCACGCCATGGATCGTCCGGGTTACTTCTTCGAGCCGACCATCCTGGCCGGACTGTCCGACGGCACTCGCATTGTCGACGAGGAGCAGTTCGGTCCCGCCCTGCCTGTTATCTCCTACCGGGACTAGGGCGACGCGGTGGACAGGGCCAACGCCACCCACTTCGGACTCTCGGGCTCGGTGTGGAGTGCCGACCCGGATCGCGCCGCCAAGGTGGCCGCCGAACTCGAGTGCGGGACGGCCTGGATCAACACGCACCTCGCGCTTTCGCCACAGCAGCCTTTCGGTGGATTCAAGTGGAGCGGTGTCGGCGTCGAGAACGGCCCCTGGGGCCTGGCTGAGTTCACCGAGTTCCAAGCGGTGCACCGTTCCAAGGCCGAGAACGGCCTCAACATGAACACGGCTGGGCTGGTCGGCTAGGACGCCGTAGTTGGAGTGGTCGACCCGGCGCGTCCACTCTTGAGGTCCGCACGAATCTGCTGCAGGTCACGTAGGGCATTGGTGACATCCGATGCCGCACTGCTCACCTGGCCGCGCGCCGTGGTGAGGAGCGACTGGTTGGCATTCCACTCGGACGGCGTGTAGCTCAGCACGGTGTTGGCCACGCCCGCGGTGGCATTGGTGGCCGACCCGAGCTCGCCGTTGAGATTGTTGATCAGTGGCTCTAGCTCAGCCTGGTTGGCCGGAGTCACTTTGGCCGTCACCTTGGCGGCATCGGTCACAAGTGTGGGAATTGCGCCGTTGTCGAGCCGGGCCGCGTCGCCGGCGATACGGCTGGCCGGGAGTACCAGGGCCAGCACACGGTAGCTGGTGAAGATGGTCGACGCGGCCGCCTGCGCGGATTGCACCGTGGTGTCGGCGGCGATCTGCTGGCCCAGGGACTGCAGAGGCCCGATATCCACCTGCAAGTAGGCATCGAGCACTGATGCTTCTGAACCCAGATTCTTGGCACCGTTCACCTTGCTGATGGCGGCATTGAGATCGTTGACGCGGAGCGTGATGGCGGCGGCGGCCTTCGCCTGCACCGTCGACAAGCTGGTGGGGGTCGCTGTCGACGCTCCGGCGAGGGATGCACCGAGGCCGAGGGCGATGGCTGAGGTCACCGTCATCGCTCCGAACCGCACGGCCTTCTTCATGGTTGGCTTTTTCGACATGCTTCCTCCTGTGGCGGGATCGCACGGTGCGTCCTGCTCAACGGGAAGATCGTGCGCTCCGGGTTTGATGCAAGTGTCGGAGAAACATGAGGGTTGTGTGAGGGCTGGCCCAATTGAGGCGATTTCGAGCCAACGAGGTGCCAGGCTAAGGAACGTGAGTAGCAGCACGGGCACCGTGGTCCTGATTGAAGACGATCCGCATATTGCGGATCTGGTCGACCTGTACCTTCGCCGCGACGGCTTCCGCGTGCTGACCGCCCGCGATGGTGACGAAGGGCTCAAGCTGGTCAAGCAACAGGAGCCGTTGATCGTCATTTTGGACGTGGGCTTGCCAGGTCACCGTGACGGCTTCGATGTCTGCCGAGAGATTCGAGCCAATGGTTCCGTGCCGGTGTTGTTTTTGACGGCCCGCGACGACGAGATGGATCGCATCCTGGGTTTGGAGCTCGGCGCTGATGACTACCTCGTCAAGCCGTTCTCGCCGCGTGAACTGGTAGCCCGGGTGCGAGCGATTCTGCGCCGCACTCGCGGCGCCGCCGATGAGCCGGCGCAGGGCACGCTGACGGTGGGCCGTATTGAGGTCGACCTTCGGCGTCGTGAGGCTCGACTCGGTGCCGACATCGTGGCGCTGACCACCCGTGAATTCGATCTGTTGGCCTTCCTGGCCGACAACGTGGGGCTCGCCCTCTCCCGCCAGCAGCTGTTGAACGGCGTGTGGGGGGCCGATTGGTACGGCGACGAACGCACGGTCGACGTCCACGTGGCGCAGCTACGCAAGAAGTTCTCTGGCGAGTTGCCGCTAGTGACCATTTGGGGCGTCGGCTACCGGTTCGGATGACCTGACTTCATGCGACGGCGTCTGATGTTGGCCATGGTCGGCCTGGTGGTCGGGGTGTTGTTGATCGCCGGCGCCGGCAGTCTGATCCTGACCCGCAGTGCGGCCCGCCATCAGGCCACCCAGCAGTTGATTACCGAGGCGCAATCGCTGGCCAAAGGAAAGGGCGGAGCCGACCAGTCAATCCGTGAGTTCAAGACCATCCGACGCGTGCTCAGCCTGGAAGACGCCCGCATCATTCGGGTGGATGTACTGGGAGTGGTGGTGTCGCCGTTACCTGCGGGCATTAGCGAGTCCGACCTCAATGCGCACTCACTGTTGGCCGGTCAGATCGCATCGGGTCGCGCTGGCAACTTGGTCTATGCCGCCGTGCCAGTCCCGCTGACCACCGCCCAGCGGGCCAGTCGACACCTTCGTGGACAAATCGACATCCTGTTGACCCGAGAGGTCGGGAACCCGGGGCCAAGCTGGCTCTACTTCTTGGCTGCCGGCGGAGCCGCGTTGCTGATAGCGGCCTTGGTGGCGAGCCAAATGAGCCGCCGCATGACCCGACCGGTGGTGGAAGCAATGGAGGTGACCGGTCGGATCGCCGCTGGTGATCTCGAGAGTCGAATGCCCCAACGTGAGAGCGACTACCCCGAGTTCGCCTCGCTGGGTCGGTCGGTCAATGAAATGGCCCGCAGCCTGCAGGACAGCCGCGTCCGGGAACGCCATCTCCTGTTGTCGGTGTCGCATGACCTACGTACACCGTTGACGTCGATTCGTGGCTTCGCCGAGGCCATCATGGACGGCGCCGTTGATGACAGCGGCCGGGCGGCCGAAGTGATCATCGCTGAATCACGCCGACTTGAGCGGCTGGTCGGCGACCTGCTCGATCTGACGAAGCTCGAAGCCAGGCAACTCTCCATGCATATTCGGCCGACCGATTTGGGAGAGGTCGTCAGCACGACCGTTGAAGGATTCCGCCCCGTGGCGGAGAAGAGTCGGATTGAGCTGTCGGCTGAAACTTCAACCGCCGACACTCCGGTGAGTGCCGACCCTGACCGCTTGGCCCAGTTGTTGGCCAACCTGATTGAGAACGCACTCACCTTTGCGCACTCGAGGGTGGCCGTCGCCGTGCATCCGCCCGAAGCTGGGTACGTCGTGATCACCGTCGAAGATGATGGACCTGGCATTGGACCGGGCGATCTGGAACGGGTGTTCGAGCGCTTCTACCAAGCCGACCGCGGACCGACCCGCAAGGTCGGCTCGGGCTTGGGACTGGCCATCGTGGCCGAGTTGGCCGCCGCCATGGGTGCCAGTGTGCGAGCCGAGTCTCCCGTTTCAGGCGACGGCGGTTCGCGCTTTGTGGCGGTCCTGCGACAGATCTAGCCGCCGAAGGCGCCGGTGACGAAGCGGGCGATCAGGAAATAGCCACACGGCACGAAGAGGATCAGCAAAGCGCGTTCATGCCATCGGCGCTTCGAAGCCCACGTGCCCAGGCCAATGAAGAGCGGGAATAACACCAACACGTCGCGGGTGACGCCCAGAAGAAATGTCTGGAAAGTGAACACGCACCACGAGAGGCCGAGCAACACGCCGTAGGAACGGCGCACATGCAAAAAGACATGCACCGTCACGACTGCCAACAGGACCACGGTCACTGCATCCATGGCTTCGGTCACCCCGGCCGCGCCGGCATTGTTGAAGTGCCAGTGAACGAGATCTCGCCCGACATTGGTGAAGAGCGTCCACGGTGGTGCGATGTGTCGGTGAAACTGCAAGGTCTGGGCATGCACAAAGGCGAACTGATTGCCGATATGGACCTGCTGGTAGGCCATCCAGAGGCCCATGGCGGCCAGCATCGGCGCCACCACGGCGGTGACACGGACGAGCTCGTGTCCCCATGCTTCGGGAAGGTTCCCATGGTTGATGCGGTCTTGACGGTGCTGCCACAGCTCTACCCCGATTGGGACCAACAAAATGCAGAGGTAGTACGCGTCCAGGGTTGCCGCAGCAGCGAACACGCCCGCCAAGAGCCATTGTCCTTTGCGTGCGGCCAAGAAGGTGAAGAGAACCAGGACCAACGCCACGCTGTCGGGGTAGGGGGCAAGCAAGAAGAAAGCAGTGGGAAAAGCTAGGAGGGCCAGCATCGTGGCATCACCTACCGCTGGTGACAAAGCGTCGGTCGCCAACCGATACAAAATGATGAGGGCCGCCAGCAAGGTAGCGGCGCTGAGTAGCTCAGCACTGGCCAACCAACTCAAGTGCGTGATGGTGTGCACCAAGTGAATGCCCCAGGGATACAGCGGTGCAAAGGCAATGCCGTCGATGGACTGACCGGGCCGGACTGTTTTACCGGCATACCCGTGCTGAGCGATTGAGAGGTAGTAACCGGCGCTCCCGTGAGCCCACACCTCGAAGCAGGTCGCCCGGGTGCTTGAACACCTGACGAGGGAAGCGGACACCGTACTGAGCGACCAGTCCGATCCAGTCGGTGATGATGCGCAGGCTCACGGTGCCGATGACGGCGATCAGGAGCGCTCGTCGGTTGGCCCGCCAGACCCCTAGTGCCCGATTCCTCCAGGAGATTGATGTCGACTCCTCCTGGGCGAAGACCCGGGGGAAGCTGAGTTGTTCCTGCTCAGGGCTATCGGCGGTTTCGACGCATATTTGATTCGGCGTCAGATTTTCAACCGTTTCGGGGGCTTGATGAATTGCCGTCCACGTCTATCCCGGCGGCATCGCCCATTTCCATCGCCGGCGAGCCTACGCGGTGGGATCTCCATCTCCAGCCTTTCGGCTTCCGCTCCAGCGGTGCATGGTCGGAGGGGGGCGGGGTATTTCTGTCGAAGCTTCGACAATTGTGCAAGCCTGGCGAGCGGTGACTCCCAAACTCAGCCTGCGATCGAAGGACGGGACCGGAATGACGAGCAAGATGATCCTGAGACGAGTGCTCCTTTTGGGTGTCCTGATGGGGTCTGGAGTGGGCTCGGCCGTCGTGGCGTCTGCTTCGCCCGCCGGAGCCGTGTCGGCGCCGACGGTGTCGGGTATTTCGCCCAGCATCGGATCCTCGGCCGGCGGCACCAATGTGACGATCACAGGAACAGGTTTTGAGGTCGGCCCGTACGAAACACTCGTGCGATTTACACCGGGCGGAGAGGCCGAGAGCGTCTATTGCGCTTCGACGACTTCCTGTGTGGTGCAAACGCCTCCTGGCACGGGATCCGCTGACGTGACGGTCTACGTCGGCGGCCAACCGGACGCCCAGACAACCGTCTTTACCTATGGACCATCGTTGGGCGGAGCTTCCCCAGCCGGCGGGTCGATCTTGGGTGGTACGAGCGTCCTTCTCTCTGGCACGGGATTCTCAACGGCGCCTGGCGGCACCGTCGTGGACTTCGGTACGACCCCTTCTCCGAGCGTCACTTGTCAATCGTCGAGTTATTGCACTGCTGTTTCTCCTCCTGGTGGACCAGGCACGGTCGCTATCACCGCCAGCGTCCAAGGGATCGCGTCACCTGCGTCGGATGGAATTGACTTCACGTATGGCGGGCAGTCATCTGCTGGCAACCACGGATACTGGCTCGTCGGTTCCGATGGTGGGATCTTCACCTTCGGCGGCGCACCGTTTGAGGGCTCCTTGGGAGCAAAGCCGCTGCAACGCCCAGTCGTTGGGATCACGCCCTCGCCCGATCGTCTCGGCTACTTGCTGGTGGCCTCGGACGGCGGGGCGTTTTCCTTTGGTGACACGTCCTTCTATGGGTCCCTTCCTCGGGATGGATTCACACCAGCCGGGACGACGGGTCGAGCGCTCGCCGCCCCAATTGTTGGCATCGTGCCGACCGCGGATAACAAGGGCTACTTCATGGTGGGATCTGACGGTGGTGTCTTCAGCTTCGGCGACGCCAAATTCGAAGGGTTCGTGCCCAGGCATTGGCGGATGTTCGGGCGCCGCCGTGGCCGTCATGCCTGATGCCAGCGGCAACGGGTACTGGGTCATCACTAAGACCGGCCACGTGTACACCTTTGGTGACGCCAACTACTTCGGCGCACCTGGACCGCAGGTGTTCCCGGTCACCTCGGCGGTGCGCACTCCGGACGGCAACGGCTACTGGATCCTCTTCGCCAATGGATCAGTGAACGGCTATGGCGATGCGGGCAACTTCGGTGGACCCACCGGCAGTGCCACGACCGCTAATCCTGCCAACGCCATTGTGGCTATTTCCGACGGAGCCGGTTACTGGGTAGCTCTGGCGAACGGTGCCGTGCTCCCATTCGGCGATGCACCGAATTTGGGCGGCGCCTCAGCGACTCATCTCAACGGCCCGATCATTGCGGCCGCGGGGTCCTAGTCTGACGATTCAGTTTGCCGTGGCGGAGGGTTAGCTGCAGCGTTGTTGGGGTTTCAGGTGACGGAAGTCACGTGCGCAAAGATCCAATCCGCAACTGCGTGGACAGTCTCGACGCGTGCAACTTCATCTGTGGCCACGCACCGACTTTGTTGCGGGTCGTACCTCGTCCCGAT
Organism: uncultured Acidimicrobiaceae bacterium; assembly: GCA_963730785.1. GTDB lineage: Bacteria > Actinomycetota > Acidimicrobiia > Acidimicrobiales > RAAP-2 > Bog-473. Next base: position 1,865 of record CAVSTF010000014.1, on the reverse strand, counting down.
GATTCCGGCATGGTCCGTGTCCACTTCCCTCAGGGTGGACCTCAATCCCCGTCCGAGCAGTGCTTCGTGGAAGTCCCTGGACCGTTGGACAGGCACAACGTGGTCGTCGGTTCCGTGCACCAGAAGGCAGGGCACGTCAGGTTCATTGGTCATAGCGTCCGTGAGTGCGCCGTCGGTGATCGGTGATTTGTCGTAGCCCCCTGCGATACCGACAAAGTTCCTTGGACGCCAGCCCTCGGTAGCTTGAGGATGTAACGTCACGTCGGCGGCTGCATTTGCCCCCAGCGACCACCCACACAAAGAGATGTTCGTCGGGTCTCCACCGTACGTTTCGGCCTCGGTGCGCGCGAAGGCGATGGACTCGAGGAGATCCTTCCGACTTTCGGCAATTGTGTCGGATTGCCAATCGGGAACGAAGCACACTGCCCCTCGCTGGGCCACGGTGCGGGCGAGGGTCGACAGGGCGTCCCGTTCATTCGGTCCGCTTCCATGCCACAGGAGAACTACGGGCGAGCCAAACCGGTCGGAACACTGAAAAATGTCCAGCAGCTTGTCGGGACCGTATTCCGTAGAGAACTGGCTCGGTTCGGTTGAATCCACGATCACTACCTCATCGCTCCAACTCCGGTGTAGCGGAACTCAGCAAACCCACAGATAACACTTTCCCTAGTATCGAGTAAACACGAGGAGAGTCCCTTCGTCGGGTCGACGTCAATGAGCAGAAGGTGGAGACCATGCCGAACCCAGCGAGACGTATCGGTGCGGCATTGTCGACCCTGCCACTGCTTGCGATCGGCCTCACGGTGATGGGAGCGGGTGTCGTCGTTGGACCAATTTCACCCGCTTCGGCCGACGTCGGTTGCACGTCTTCGGGTACGACCACCATCACCGTGAACTGCCGGTGGGTCTTGCTGACACCTGGACGGTCCCTACCGGCATCGTTGCCGCCACTTTCAATGTGGACGGTGCCCAGGGAGGGTCCTCGTTCAACGGTGATTCGGGCGGATCACCTGGAGAAGGCGGAGAGCTGACCGCCACCATGTTGGTCACCGCGGGTCAAACCTATGACATCGAAGTGGGAGCGGTTGGCGGCGATGCCGGCGGTACAAGTTCCGGCGAATTTGCCAGCTTTGCCGGCGCTGGTGGCGCACCAGGAGGCGCTACGGGCGGCTTATCAGCGAATACCGCTGGTGGTGGTGGCGGCGGTGCTTCCATTGTTGCCCTGGCCGACAATCCGTCTAACTATCTCTTGATCGCCGGAGGCGGCGGCGGAGAAGGGTCCTCCATTCAGGCCGCCGAGCAGGGTGGGTTTGGAGGAGGCACTGAAGGAGGCGACGGAGGTTCAGGGGCTCCCGGCGGCACACAAGCTGCGGGCTCGGGCAGCGGTACGCAGATCAATGGAAGTACACCAGATGGCCCTGGCGGTGGCGGTGGAGGTGGTTACTGGGGTGGTGCCGGAGCTGTTGAGAATGACCCCGACGCCCAGAGTGCAGCCGATGGGGCCGGAGGCGGTTCAGGCTTCGCTCCATCAGCCAGCGACTTCTTGACCACAACGAAGTCGGGCAATGGTTCGGTGACCATCACGTACAACGTTTCGACAACCTGTAGCGATCCGACCGGAACTAGCCCCGGTCCCTTCACCGTGACCTGTCCCGTGGGCATTGCTGACGACTGGACGGTTCCTGCCGGCGTCACCAGTGCCATGTTCACTGTGGATGGGGCCGAGGGAGGCACGGCGGTGCTGCAAGGTGACCCGGGGGGGAGCACCGGGAGAGGGTGGAGAGTTGGTTGCCACCTTGCCTGTCAGTGCTGGGCAGATCTATAGCGTCGCCGTTGGAGCGTCTGGTGGAGACGCCACCGGCGCA
>CAVSTF010000013.1:0-243890 GCA_963730785.1 uncultured Acidimicrobiaceae bacterium | reverse complement strand
ACTGAAGTCCGGCTACTTCCCCACCAACCTCTGCCGGGCATCGTCTTGGGTTCAATCGCGGAGTTTTCGACTGATGACAAGGGACGAAAGCGCATCTGAGCCGGCCGTTCCGCCGGCTGAGCACAGTGTGTCGGTGAGTGAGGGCCGGCCCGTCAAGGCGGAGGAGCCACACGTGTCTCCTTCGGCAGTGCCGGCCTTGACCGCCCTGAACTGACCGGGCAATACGGTCTTCTCGCCTCATCACGTGCTGGAGGAGTCGCAGCTGAACTTGCCTCAAGTGCCAGTTCGGACGTAACTCGGTCGCCATTTCGAAGGAAATTCCAAATTTTTCCGAAATGCGGCCGTTCGTTGGTCCGTAGGGAAGTCGATGGGGAAGTGCCGGGAGCACAATCCCGTCATGTCGGCCACCGCGGTACCAAATCACCCCGATCTGCACGATCTTCGGAAGCGTCCAGTGGACAGTGTTCCTCCTCCGGATCTACCTCGCGATGACCGGTCCGCCAACGGAGGACTGACCCTGGTGCCAGCGCCACTGGCGAATGATCGACTCGTGCTTACCGTCGCTGAGGCTGGGGAGCTTCTGGGTATCTCCCGAGCGTTCGCCTACGAGCTGGCGGCCCGCGGAGACCTTCCCGGTCATCCGGCTGGCCGGAGGATCATGGTGCCAAAGGTGGCACTTCTCAGCTTGTCGATTTCGGCACCCATGGATTTAGCTCGCTGGGCTCCCGGGTCGGTCGTGCTCTCGATAGGCAAGATGGTGGTAGGGGCGGAGAACTACTACCTGGGCATCGTGGCCGAAGGCCAGGAGGAGTACTACACCGGGGCCGGCGAGGCCCCGGGAAGCTGGATGGGTAGGGGATGGCCCACCTGAGACTCAGTGGGGACGTGGAGCCGCGACGTTCTCCATGCCCTCTTGGCCGGGAATAACCCGCTGAACGGCGATCAGCTGGGCATCGATCGGGCGCATCGGGTCGAGTCGCCGGCTTCGACCTCACCTTCTCCGCACCGAAGTCTGTCTCACTCCTCTACGGCTTGGGGTCGCCCGATCAGGCCCGGCCGCGGTCAAAGACGCCCACGATCAGGCGGTCGCCGATGGGCTGACCTACCTCGAACGTCATGCCACTTCGCCCGCCGCGACGCCGGTGGGACCCGAAGGATGAGAGCCAACGGCCTGTTGGCCGCTGCGTTCGACCATCGAACATCACGAGCCGGGGACCCCCAGCTCCACACCCACGTCCTGGTGGCCAATCTGGTGCTCGGCTTCGACGGGCGCTGGTCCGCCCCCGATGCCCGACTGCTCTACTTCCACGCCCGCACGGCCGGCTTCGTCTACCAGGCGTCCCTGCGGGCCGGCCTGGTCGAGTCACTCGGAGTGCGATTCGGTCCGGTAACCCGCGGCAGCGCCGAACTGCCGACCTCGATCCGGCCCTCTTGAGAGCGTTCTCCACTCGCAGAGCCGAGATCGAGGAGTACCTCTCCGTCCATGGCGAGTCATCTCGTAAAGCGGCCGAACTAGCCGCCCTGGCAACTCGCTCGGCCAAATCGCTGGCGGTTGAACCGGATGGGAACGCGCTCCATCTTCGAGATCAATGGCGTCAGCAAGCCAGGAACTTGGGTTCGACCCTGCGGAACTCTTCAACAATCTGGGGCTGGCCAGGGAAGTCGAACTCAGCGAGACCCTCTGCGCAAGGCTAGAGAGGAACCTGACCGCGCCTGGGGGGCTTGACGGAAAAAGAGTCGACCTTCGAGCGTCGTGATGTCGTCCGTGCCATCGCTGAGAATCTCCCCGAGGGTGGGTACCTCGACCAGATTGATGGTCTGGCGGATCGGGTCTTGGCCCGCACTGATGTTGTTCCGCTGCCTCGTCGCGGCAGGGGCGGGGAGCAGCTGCAGACGACGACCGAGCTTCTGAGTGTCGAAGCCGAACTGCTCAGGAGGTCGATCGCCCGTCGAGGTGATCAGGCGGGCATCGTCGACCGCGACTTGACGGAATCGGTTCTGGCTCAGCGGCCCGAGCTGTCAGCCGAGCAGCTGTCCATGGTCCGTGCCCTGACCACATCGGGAGCGGGCGTCCAGGTGGTCGTCGGGAAGGCCGGTGCCGGCAAAACCACCGCCCTTTTTCTGGCCCGGGAAGCATTCGAGCAGGCCGGGTATCGGGTCACCGGTACCGCTCTGGCCGCTCGAGCAGCGGAGGAGCTCGAAGCGAGCGCCGGGATCGCCTCCGTCACTCTGGCCCGGTTTTTCAAAGAGACCGATTGGGGGCACAGTGATCTCGGGCCGAGTGACGTTGTCGTGGTCGACGAAGCCGGCATGGTCGGGACACGTTCCCTTGAGCGTTTAGTGAAGTTGACCGATGATGTCGGTGCCAAGCTGATTCTCGTTGGTGATCCTCGTCAGCTGTCCGAGATTGACGCTGGAGGCGCCTTCGCCGCCCTGGCCACGCGATCTCGGCGCCTCCGAACTCATGGAGAATCGCCGACAAGTGGAGGTCTGGGAACGCCACGCCCTCGACCATCTCCGTTCGGGCGACGTTGCTACGGCCCTGGCCGCTTACGACATTCATGACCGAATCTGTATGTCAGAAACAATGGCGGAGGCTCAAAGAGAGCTGGTCAACGCCTGGGCCAGAGGAAGGAGCGAAGGCCAGTCGTCACTGATGATGGCCGTGAATCGTAGCGACGTGACAAATCTCAACAACCTGGCTCGCACGGAGCTGTTCCGTCGGGGCGAACTGGACGACGAGATACTCAGAGCACATGATCGCTCTTTCGCCATTGGCGACGAAATCGTTTGTCTGCGCAATGCCCGCGGGCTCGGCGTCATCAATGGCACGCGTGGAACCGTCGTTGGCTCAGAAGACCGGTGTCTCCTTGTAGAAACTGCCAAAGGCCCTCGTTTGCTGACTGAGGAATATCTGGCCGATGGACATGTCGGCCACAGCTACGCCACGACAGTGCATAAGGCCCAAGGGGCGACCTATGACAGGGCATTCGTTCTAGCGACTGAATCGCTTACCCGGGAGGCGGGTTACGTCTCGATGAGTCGTGCTCGAACGGGGACGGAACTATTTGTGGTCACAGGCGGAATAGAGAGTGGTCTAGGTCCCGATACGGGTGATGAGGAACCCGTTGGCACGCGTGGCGGCGCGTCTGAAGATTTCCAGAGCAAAAGTATTGGCCAGTGACCAACTGGGAACCGAACAGGACTCAAACGGCGACCGCTATGCGAGGATGCGGACCGAGCGAAGGATTGCGCAGAGTCTGGACGAACGGACGGCGCGACGTACCAGAACAATGGTTTCTCCCGACGGCGGATTGTACGAGGAATCCAAGATTGAGTACGAGAGTGAGCATCGGGTGAATGTCTCACGACCCGAGCCACCGGGCTATGTCATCAAATTGCTGGGTTCGCGTCCGATGTTCTCCGACCAGCGTGGAAACTACGACCGGGTCGCTGACCTGATCGAGGACTATCGGGCCTCGAACGATGTCACGGGTCAAGATGCCTTGGGGCCACGACCGATCGATGCGGAGGCCCGCCGAGACTATGAAGCAGTCACTCTCTACATTCGCAACTTTGAATTTTCACGGGGTCCAGAGTCCGAGTTACAGATCATCGAGATGGTGCCCGAATAATTAGATTCGAAATCGGATGGCTGAACATAAGACGTTGGCTCAACGAGTGGTGCCTACATCTGTGACTCCGTTGTCGACAGGACGGGTCAGAATTCCAGGCACTATGGGTGGCAAGCCGAACCGCTTATCCAGTACGAGTCTTTGGCATGACGGCAAGTGAGGCACGGCCGGAGAAGTACAGTGCAGATCGATTGCTCACAGATTGGGGTGGGATCTTGACAAACACAGCCGTCCCAAGTGCCTGAACAAGGCGCTGACTCCGATCCCAGGGAGTCGATCCCAGATCTTCTCGGCCGCTTTGTAGGCGACCCAACCCAATCATTGGGTCTCGATCGGAGGTTGGCCGCCGCGGAGAGACCGATTGCCGACGGCACTCGATACCAAATGTGGGGGACTCTGGAGCGGACCCTTGCGCATGGCCCCGACCTCCCAGGTCGGACATTTGCCGCCACTGGCTTGCTCTTGGGGAGGATCCAGTCCGGAAAGACGACAGCGATGTCGGGCTTGGCGGCGCTAGCCCACGACAAGGGATATCGACTCGTTATCGCCATATTGGGCTCGACGAATCTTCTCCTGTCTCAAAACACCACCAGAATGCTCCGGGGCTTAGGCCAATCGGACGACCTGCGGAGTGATTACTCCTGGGTCCATCTCGATCCGACGCTCGAGCGGCAGCGACTTGGGGCGGAGATCCAGGGTGCCATTGAGAGCGATCGCACCGCCTTTGTCACCGTCCTCAAACATTCAAGGAGGCTGCAAACCCTTGCGGACCAACTTGGTCGCCTCGATCTGAGCGAAACCTCGGTTCTAGTGCTTGACGATGAGGGCGATCAAGCCTCATTGAACACTTTGGTGGCACAGGGCAGAGAGAGCCCTACATACCGGGCGATAGGTGATCTTGCTGATGCACTACCAAGTCATCTCTACTTGCAAGTCACAGCAACACCTTTTGCCCCACTCTTGCTCGAATCGAACGATCGACTTTCACCAAGTTTTGTGGAGTTTCTCGAACCTGGGGCCGGGTATACCGGTGCCCGTGAGTTCTTCATCGATCATGGCGATGAAGTAATACGGCTGGTGTCGGCGGGGGAAGCGCTGTCCCAGCCACCGGCCATGTTGCCGATTGGCCTCAGGCAGGCCCTGGCGAACTACTTACTGGGTGCTGCTCATCTTCTCGCCACGGATCCCTTGTCTGCTCCAGTCTCGATGCTGGTACATCCAACTCATCTTGTGGCAATCCATGAGCGTGTCACGACTCTGATTCGTCGGGAAATCGATGATCTGCGGACCACCATCGGCTCGATAGATGATCCGAGGCAGCTGCCCGAACCTTACTTGGGCCAGTACCGTGATCTCCTTCGCTGGGGACTGCAGCCCACGGATGGTGACAGGCTCATGACTCAACTCCGTCGTGTGTTGCAGTTGATCAAGATCTGGACCGTCAACAGCGCTGCCGATCAGGACTCGATCCGATGGGCCATGAGTCCTGCCCACATTTTGGTTGGCGGTAACAAGCTCGATCGTGGCTTTACCGTCGAGGGCCTCACGGTGACCTACTTAAGCCGTCAGACCTCCGTTCAGGCCGACACGCTCGCCCAACGGCTCGAGCCTTTGGCTATCGCCAGGAATACCTTCCCTACTGTCGCTTCTTTGCAAACAGCACAACTGTCGACGCCTTCAAGGCCTCCGTGGAAACGGAAGAAGCAATCCGCGTCGAGCTTCGTCGCTGGATCGCGGAAGGTCGAGACCTTCGAGGGTGGGGCAGTCACGTTGGGTTTGTCCTTGGAGATGGTCTTCAGCCGACACGGCGACCGGTGGTCCCAGGCCTTTCCCGTACACCGTCGAGGGGATGGCATGTACTCTCGAATCCAGATCTCACTCAAGCTGCTCGCCGACACAACGAGAACCTTCTTTCGGAGGCGGGACTATTGACGGCGGACCGGGTGATGTATAACCGACTCCAGTTCCGCACACTGAGCAAAATCCCGATCGGTGACGTCTCCACACTCATGGATGAGTGGCAGATGCCGCCAAGATCGGGGTGGTCGAGGTCAAACATCGTTGCATTCGTAGAACGTGTCGCGCGGTACCAACCTGATCTCGAGATGGACATCGTGTTACTCGATGGTGGAAGTGACAATGCTCCACGGATCCGATCCTGGAGCCAATCCTTTGGGTTCTCCAACCTCATGCAGGGGCGAGACCTGGTGTTTTCAGGGCAGCCTCACGAGTACCCAGGCGATCGCGAGATGTTCCGAGAAGGGTCGGGCCTTCAGGTGCACCTCCTTCAGCCGAGGGATGAGCCTGGAATCACTGTGTACACCTTTGCACTTCACATTGGTGAGGAGATATTGGCCGCGACGGAGGTCCGAAGAACATGACAGACACACCGAGCAACCACATTGGTGCTTTGAGAGTAGAACCTCTACCGATCTCTTCTCTCCGCCTTGATGCACTGAACCCACGTCTGCAGCCAGATCTTCGAGGGTCCACCGATCAATCCACATTGGCCATTCACATGGCTGAGATCTTCGATGCCTTGGAGGTCGCTCGATCTATCGCACGTTTCGGGTTCTATCCGTGGGAAGCACTTGTGGTGATTCCCGATGGATCTACGTACATCGTTGTTGAAGGGAATCGCCGGCTCACCGCACTGATGGGTCTGTTAGATCAAGATTTACGAGAGCGATTCGAAGATCCCGACTCGTGGCGACGCACCGCAGAGGGTGCGACAAACACGATCCCAGAAATGGTCCCCTCCGTCATTGTCGGCAACCGGCAGGAGGCAACACCAGCACTTGGATACAGGCATATTTCGGGGATTCGGCCTTGGGAACCGCAGATGCAGGCTCGATTTGTCGCCTCTCTGATCGACAATGATGGCCGTGACTATGAAGAAGTTGCTGCCCTAACCGGGCAACTCAAAACATGGGTGCAGGAGACCTACAGCACCTTCAAAGTCTTTGAAGCCGCTGAGAACGTCGGGATCGATACCGCTCCCGCTTCCCAGGCTTACAGCCTTCTGACTGTCGCCATGAGTACGCCTGAGTTGAGGGCTCACATCGGGGCCACTGGGCGCATCGCTGAACGAGCATCGGCCATCGAGAACCCCGATAGAGAAAAGATCGGAGAGGTCTTCGAATGGGTTTTCGGTAGTGAAACCTCCGAGCCTGTGGCGAGTGAGTCTCGCGATATACGCAATCTGGCCCGAGTCATTGGCAAGCCCGTGGGCCTGGCGGCCATTCGCGAAGGTCTCTCACTCGAAGAAGCGAGACAGAGGGTTGATGATTCCGAGTACGACCCTACGGAGGTGATTCGGCGAGACCTTGTCAAGGCGGAGCAAGTACTCAACCGAATCGACCTGACTGCGATTTCAGCTGACGAGTCCATATCCGACCTCGTCAACGCCGTTGCGGAGCAAGTTCAGCGCCTTCTAAATGAGACTGACACCTAAGATTGTCTGTGCTGAAGTTACGTACCGAGCCACGGTCAGATGCGCCATTGGACCTAGCGGATTGGTTCGAGCTGGCGATCCTGCTAGGTGAGCCCTGGAGAATCAATGAGGGCAACGCCCACACGCACTTGCGGAACTCGGGGCTAGAGGCCTTTTCCCCGGGAGTACCCGGCGCCGTCTTAGAGCTCAACCGCCGGGTTCGCCGTCTAGGGGGCCGCTATGTGCTGCAGAATGCCGCTGGCGGATTGCGCAGAACATCTGCGACTTTTGAGAGTTTGCCCTACGTTGCTCTGCTGCTGCTGTCTTCGATAGACCCACGAGACGTCCCGGCAATCTTGCAGGCCGCAACGCTCTTCGAGCAATTCTCGGAGAGAGCGATTCTTGTTCTCAGTGGAGAAGGGAGCCGGGTGGTGCATTTTGGATGGCCGTCTCGCTCTTCACGGCCTGAACCGTTTCCTGACGCCATACGGTGGCTCGCTGATCAGATGTCTCTTGATCTTGGAGAGGGATACAGAGATCCACGCCGACGTGATGGAGGTGTCGACATCGTAAGTTGGCGGCGTCTCGAGAGTGGTCAGGCATATGACCATCGGCTCATTCAGTGCACAAATTGGCTCCGACATCTTTGCGAAGGCGAGAGAAATCGACGTTGGCATGTGGCAACGATGGATTGCATTTACAGAAGTTCCTCGAGTCGCCTTGTCAGTTCCCTACCAACTGTCCAAGCGGGCGCCGCAGGTCCGTGAATCCGAGAAACTTGGGACCCTTATGCTCGATCGGCTGACGCTTGTGGAGAATGTGTCATCGAATCCGGATGCATTGTCGCCGATCTGTCGAGAAGTCTTGAATGCTGCGAACATAACGTTGTCATCGTTGATCTACACGGGCTAGTGAGCTAGCAAGAATCTCGCTCCAAAGTCCCAGTCGATTCCGCACCGTTCCGCCGCTTGGTCCACCGCTTGACTGGGCCCAGTGTTCATAGCCGTCGAAGGTCGGACGCCGACCTCCGACGAGGCATAGTTGAACGTATTCATCGACTGCTTGTCGACATCGGGCTGGCGGATATTCAAGCTCATAGCTCGTTCGCCATGGTCTCCCACTTCCGATGCCTGCAGCCTCGCAGGCAAGTGACCAAGTACCGAACCGAAGCATGATCGTTTGACTATGGGGCCATGCCTCGGGTGTCAGCGTTTGCGACGCTGCAAAATCGGAATACTTCTTGTATGAAAGTTGGTTCGTTCCTAGGTGTTCTGCGCAGAGCCGAACGTAATGAAGCATCTGTTCGTCCGTAAAGCGGGCACGAGTTCGACGTAGGTCGCTCGCTACTTGGAACTCGGCACTGCTTGCGTGATGGAGGAACATAAGCTGCGAAGGTTCGATCTTGAAGCGTCGCGCCGTTCTCTCAAGGTGTCTGCTTCGTCGCAGCTCATCTAAGACCGCATCTGGCGTCACCCCTCGAGTAGCAAGTTCAGAAATGATCAGCGCCACTCGAGTGTTCTTTAAAGACTCGGCGGAAGCCGCCGTGTATTCGGCTCTCCGTTCTCTGCTGCGCACCTTGCGGTACTGCGATAGTTCCGGCCATCGAGCTAGGATCTGCCGGACTCGCTCTCGCGTTACGCCAACCTGAGATGCGATTTCCGCAAGTTTGAGTCCTTCTTCAGCGAGCTTTTGTATTTGCCTAGTCGATCTCGCGCTGCAGCCGTCTCATCTGAAGCTTCTGGCACTTCTTCGAGGCTGGCTTCTTTCGGACGGAGGATCTTGACAAGTCGTGGAAGGTTCAAAGGGGAAAAGCAGCACAACCATTCGCCATCCGTGTTGGCGCCTTCCGACCAGCCCGTCTCGGCCGCTTCTTCCAAGTGATCGAGCCCGACAAAGATTGAGAAACGTGTCTTCCTACCTAGTCGTCTGTATGGATCTGCAGCCACAATGACTGGACCGTTGGGATTGGAGTCGGCGTCCCATAGCGCAAGGAGCAGGGATACCTTGGTGTCATCCACCCAAATAGGCCGGTTTGATCCCGGGTTCTGGAACCGGCGCTCGACTGCGTCACGTCCCCGATGAGATTTGCCCACGACACCTAACCAGACAGAGACAGGGACTTCGCTGTCGTCGACTGAGACGGCACCAAAGAAACGGCCAACCGCTCTGTACGTCGACGATGCGAAGTGATGGGCACAGAGCTTCAAGACGATAGGCCGTGGACTTTCGACTCACGCTGCGTTCCGTTGCTCCCCTGGAATCTGCTCGACTACTGATCGGGCCAAAAGTGGAGGAACGGCATTGCCAACCTGAGACTGAATCGCCAATCTCGATCCAACGAACTCAAAGTCGTCGGGGAATGTGAAGAGTCGCCTCAACTCTGGGAGCCGCAAACGTCGATTATCCCAATGGAAGGGTCCAATGTTCGGACCTGGTTGGGCTTGAATCGTGGGAGATGGCCGGTCCGGGTGCAGTTTCAACAGGAATGACCAATAGCGAGAGCGCCAATCAAAGATTGGATCGCTATGTCCTCGCTTATCGGTATAGAACAAGTAGTTGTCTCCTGGCGGGATATCGGGCAGTAGGTGCGCCCATCTGCCTCTCACCACCTCTTCTGGTTCAGTTCGTGTGGTGAGGCCCTTCAATGCTTGGCCGACCGTCACGTGGTGAGGCAGGACGCTTCTAACCAGTCGTCGCCCCGACGGGCCGTCGTGAGTCGGTGTCGGCAACTCCGGGAGCGCTTCACCCCTACGGGCGCCCACGATGAATAAGCGCGAGCGAAGTTGAGGCACGCCAAAGTCGGCGGCGTTGAGTACCGCCCACCGAAACTGGTACCCGATATTCCTGATCTCGGACAGAAGCCTTTCAAATGGTGGTCGACTCGCCTGATTGTCAAACGTCAAGGCGTTGACGTTCTCCAAGACGAAATGTCGGGGACGGGCCTCTTCAAGAACTCGGGTGAAGGCCTGCAACAAGCTGGCAGCCGGATCGATCCCGGCGTGCTTCCACTCAAGCCAAAATCCCGATTTGGAGAAGGCGGTACATGGCGGACCGCCGATAAGGAGATCAGGTCGTTCCCGTCCTCGAAATCCTCCAGCCCTCAAAATGTCCTTGGTTGTGATGCCAGTTCCGATCCCGGTGGCCAAGGGGTAGAGGTCTCCCCGCAGAACGGCCTGCAGTCCCGGAAAGTATCGATCTGAGTTTTTCTCCATAGTGTCGGCCGCGTCCCCGTCCCACTCGACAGCGACGGCGGTTTCGAACCCGGCTAGTTCTGCCCCGAGATCGAACCCACCGGCTCCAGAGAACAGCGAAACAGACCGCCCAAGAATCATGTGTTCAGTCTTGCCGATGGATGTGTCAAACCCGTGAATGCTGAGGCTGACTTGAAGTGCCCTGACTAGGGAAAATGGATTTGCATTGTAAGGAAGTTGAGGATCTCTCCCAGAGCCGCCGTCTGGCGAGCGCCGTGACCCGATCGACGACGAAGGTGGGCGCTATGAACCTGGGGAGTACTGCCATGACGACGATCATGGGACGACGGGTCGGGCCAGAGACGACGAAACCATCACCCGCGAGTACGACGACGGTTGGTGTTGGGAGCTGTCATGAACGTCACGAAATACGGTCCCTGCTTCGATTCAACTCCCGCCGGGGATTGCTACTGGGTTGCTACTATTTATTGCAGATGCTGCCGGGGTTGAGTTCACTAGCAACCCAGTAGCAATGGTCGAGTTCAGTAACAACATTTGAACCGGCATCTGATTCGAGTCAGACTGCAAATGGCTTTCGAATTGGAAGTAATTGGAATTCGGATTGGAAATAATTCGATTCGAACTCCAAATGATTCGAATTCAGCCCCAAATTCTTGCTACTGCTTTGCTACTCAAATCGGTGGACGAGGGTCGATTCGGGGGACGGGCTGGATTCCGCACCCATCCTGAGCTGGCCCAATAGATTCGGTCGCACTCGCTGGACGATCGAAATCCCCCTACGGATCAGAAGGTTGGGGGTTCGAATCCCTCCGAGCGCGCTCTGTGAGCTTGACCCCGGCTAGCGGGCCACTTTTTAAGACAAAGCGGCCGATTGAACGGGTGACTTCTGAAGCTCGGAATCGTTCCTGGAACCACGGGATCAGTCGCCGACAGCGCGGTCAGTTCGAGAAGGGTGAACCTGTAGTTCAGGTTGAGGACCCGCTCACAACCGACTGCCCCTTTTCGGGAGGGTGTGTTTCTCGATTCCTCACCGTCCCTTGAGATGGACGCTGCGTTTTTCGTTCCTGAGCCCGCAGTCGTCCGTGCTGGCACGGATGACACCCGAGGCAACGTTCCACAGGATTGAGTGGGCGGCTGACCGCCGGCGTGACGACGAGACGGGGGATCATGGTCAACACAGGCGGATTGCCACGGCACTTCTTCCGACGGCTCCCTCGGGCCGTCTTGACATCGATGCTGGTGCTGCCCACAGCAGTGGCCGTGAGCTTGGTGGCAGCTGCACCGGCCGGCGCACTGGGGACGTCACTATTTGTGTCATCGACCGGTACCGACACGGGTGACTGTTCGACCACGGGCACCGCGTGCGCCACCATCACCTATGCGCTGACGCAAGCCGCCGATGGGGCCACCATCAATGTGTCGGGGACGATCGAGGACAATGTCACGACCAGTCAGAACGTCACGATCACCGGAGCCGGAGCTGCGTCCCCCGCCGTCATAGACGGTGGAGGAATTAATGCTGTTTTGACTCTCAGCGGCAATGTGGTTCTTGACCACGTGACCATCCAAAACGGCAATTCGACCACGGGCGGCGGCGGTATCTACAGCACCGGCGACCTGACGATCATCAGTAGCACCGTTACCGGGAACACTGCTCCTGGGGGTGCGGGTCTGTGGATTAATGACGGCACAGTGTCTATCCAAAGCTCGACTGTGTCCAACAACACCGCTACGAGTGACAGCCTCGGTGGCGGGGGTCTCTTTATCAATGGCGGAAACATCGTGACCGTCACTAACAGCACGTTTAGTCAAAACACAGCCGCCGGCAATGGTGCTGGCATTTTCGCCGCCGGCGATATCACGATGGCCAATGACAGCATCTCGAGTAACACCGCAGATGGCGGCGGCGGCGGTCTGTGGATCGACTCCGGCACAACGTTGATTCACAACACGGCGGTGAACGATAACAACGCCAACGGCAACGATTTTGGTGGTGGTGGTGCCTATGTCAGCGGCGGAAACGTCACCGTCCTCGGCAGCACGTTTAGCGGAAACAGTGCTTTCAGCAACGATGGTGGTGGTATCGAGAGTGCCACGGATAACACGTTGCATGTAACGGACAGCACCTTCACGGGCAACGGAACTTCCAATGACGGTGGCGGCATCTGGGCTAAATCCCTGACGATGACCGACAGCTCAGTCGAAAACAACACCGCCACGTTTGGCGCTGGATTGTGGCTCGAGAGTGGCAGCAGCTCAATCCTGGCCAGCACGTTTCTAAACACGGGGGCCGAGAATATCTACAACAACTCAGACTCCCTCACTCTCGGAGGATCGATCCTGCATCGTTACGACAGCGCTGGCGGAGTGGATTGCAACAACCAAGGAGCGACTGTCACCAGCTCCGGCTACAACTTTGTCGATGGAACCTGCTTTGGGACATCCGGACCGGGCGATGACACCACGAATATCAATCCTCTCGTCGAGGGTCTCTCGGGCAATGGCGGCCCGACGCAGACCAGTGCACTCGGGCCCGGAAGCCCTGCCATAGGTGCCATCCCGTCCGGGACGCCAGGATTTTGCCCTCGCGTCGATCAGCGAGGGTTACCCAGCACCCCAAGTGGGCCGTGTGACAGCGGCGCTTACCAGTCCTCATCACCCGGCGGCATCGCGCCATCGATCGCTTCGGGCGAACTCCGCCAGCGTCATGGAGAACACATCTTTGTCCTTCTTCGTCCTCGGCACGGGTATTCCTCTTCCGGAGATCACGAGCCTCGGGGCCTTGCCGCCGGGCATCACCTTCACTGACAATCTCAATGGCACCGCCACCTTGTCAGGCACCCCGGCGACCGGCACTGCGGGTACATATCCGCTGACGTTCACTGCATCCAACGACTTCGGACCTTCGTTTCCTCAGTCGTTCACATTGACGGTGACCGGATCGCAGACATCACAGGCACCCCTGATTGTGACGTCCATTGCCGGGGTGGTGGGCACCCCGCTCACGCTCACCACCCCGGTGGCTCGGGTAACGGGGCCGTGACCTTCGTGGCCACCGATGGCACCGCCACCGGCTGCACGGTGAGCAGCGCTTCGCCCTACACCTTGAGTTCCACCACCGCCGGCACCTGCACCGTGACGGCCATTAAGGCGGCCGACCCCACCTTTCTTGCCGCCGTGTCGGACCCGACCACGGTCACCTTCAGTCTCGGGCACCCAGACTGCGCTGACCATCACCTCGCTCACCGGCACCGTCGGCACCCCGCTGCCACTCACCACGTCGGGCGGTTCAGGCAACGGGGCCATCACCTTCGTGGCCACCGATGGCACGGCCACCGGCTGCACGGTGACCGGATCGGATCTCAGCGTGACCACGGCCGGCACCTGCACCGTGACCGCCACCAAGGCGGCTGACGCCACGCATTCGCGAGGTGTCCTCGGACCCGACCACGGTCACCTTCAGTCTCGGCACCCAGAGTGCGCTGACCATCACCTCGCTCAGTGGAACCGTCGGCACCCCGCTCACGCTCACCACCACCGGTGGTTCGGGTAACGGGGCCATCACTTTCGTCGCCACCGATGGCACCGCCACCGGCTGCACGGTGACCGGATCGAGATCTCAGCGTGACCACCGCCGGCACCTGCACCGTCACGGCCACCAAGGCGGCTGACGCCACCTTCTCCTCGGTGTCTTCGGACCCGACCACGGTCACCTTCTCCTTGGGCACCCAGAGCTGCGCTCACCATCACGTCGCTCAGTGGAGTGGTCGGCACCCCACTCACGCTCACCACCACGGGCGGTTCGGGCACCGGCGCCGTCACCTTCGTGGCCACCGACGGCACGGCCACCGGCTGCACGGTGACCGGGATCGAGATCTCAGTGTCACCACCGCCGGCACCTGCACCGTCGACGGCCACCAAGGCGGCCGACGCCACCCACTCCGAGGTGTCCTCGGACCCGACCCCGGTCACCTTCTCCTCGGGCACCCAGAGTGCGCTCTCCATCACGTCGCTCAGCGGAACCGTGGGCACCCCGCTCACGCTGACCACATCGGGTGGTTCGGGCAACGGGGCCATCACCTTCGTGGCCACCGACGGCACCGCCACCGGCTGCACGGTGACCGGATCGAGTCTCAGTGTGACCACCGCCGGCACCTGCACCGTGACGGCCACCAAGGCGGCTGACGCCAGCCACTCCGAGGTCTCCTCGGACCCCACCACCGTCACCTTCAGTCTCGGCACCCAGGCTGCGCTGACCATCACCTCGCTCAGCGGAACCGTTGGCACCCCGCTCACGCTCACCACCACCGGCGGCTCGGGCAACGGGGCCATCACCTTGTCGCCACCGATGGCACGGCCACCGGCTGCACGGTGACCGGATCGAGTCTCAGTGTCACCACGGCCGGCACCTGCACCGTCACCGCCACCAAGGCTGCTGACGCCACCCACTCCGAGGTGTCGTCGGACCCGACCACCGTCACCTTCAGTCTCGGCACCCAGACTGCGCTGACCATCACGTCGCTCAGTGGAACCGTGGGCACCCCGCTGCCACTGACCACCACGGGTGGTTCGGGCGCCGGCGCCATCACGTTCGTGGCCACCGATGGCACCGCCACCGGCTGCACGGTGACCGGATCGGATCTCAGCGTCACCACGGCCGGCACCTGCACCGTGACCGCCACCAAGGCGGCTGACGCCACCTTCTCCTCGGTGTCTTCGGACCCGACCACGGTCACCTTCTCCTTGGGCACCCAGAGCTGCGCTGACCATCACCTCGCTCAGCGGAACCGTCGGCACCCCGCTCACGCTCACCACCACCGGCGGCTCGGGCAACGGGGCCATCACGTTCGTGGCCACCGATGGCACCGCCACCGGCTGCACGGTGACCGGATCGGATCTCAGCGTCACCACGGCCGGGACCTGCACTGTCACCGCCACCAAGGCCGCTGACGCCACCCACTCGGAGGTGTCCTCGGACCCGACCACCGTCACCTTCAGTCTCGGGACCCAGAGTGCGCTCTCCATCACCTCGCTCAGCGGAGTGGTCGGCATCCCACTCACGCTCACCACCACCGGTGGTTCGGGTAACGGGGCCATCACCTATGTGGCCACCGATGGCACGGCCACCGGCTGCACCGTGACCGGATCGAGTCTCAGCGTCACCACCGCCGGCACCTGCACTGTCACCGCCACCAAGGCGGCTGACGCCACCTTCTCCTCGGTGTCTTCGGACCCGACCACGGTCACCTTCTCGCTCGGCACCCAAACTGCGCTGACCATCACCTCGCTCACCGGAACCGTGGGCACTCCGCTGACGCTCACCACCACCGGTGGCTCGGGCAACGGGGCCATCACTTTCGTGGCCACCGATGGCTCCGCCACCGGCTGCGCGGTCAGCAGTGCTTCGCCCTATACCTTGAGTGTCACCACGGCCGGCACCTGCAATGTCACGGCCACCAAGGCGGCTGACGCCACCTTCTCGGCTACGTCTTCGCCGGTGACCACGGTCACCTTCTCCCTGGGCGCCCTGACCATCACCTCGCTCATTGGAACCGTGGGCACGCCATTGCCACTGACCACCACCGGTGGCTCGGGGACCGGGAACGTGACCTATGTGGCCACCAACGGCACGGCCAAGGGGTGCACCATCAGTGGGTCCACCTTGAAAGTGACCAGTGCTGGCACTTGTATCGTCACCGCCACCAAGGCAGCTGACGCCACGCACCCGAAAACCTCCTCGGCTCCCACCACGGTCACCTTCACGCTGGCCGCCCAGAGTGCGCTCACCCTCACCTCGCTCAGCGGCGTGTTCGACACCCCACTGTCGTTGACCACCACCGGTGGCTCCGGAACCGGGAAGGTCACCTATGCAGTTATCAATGGCACGGCCACCGGCTGCATCATCGTGAACGGCTCCAGCCTGAAAGCCAATGGCCTGGGCACTTGTATCGTCACCGCCACCAAGGCCGGAGACGCCACGCATTCCCCGGTGTCCTCGCTCCCGACCACGGTCACCTTCGCCTTGGCCACCCAGGCCACCTTGACCGTGACGTCAGTCACTGGGGTCCTCGGCACGCCACTGCAGCTGACGACCAAAGGTGGCTCCGGGACCGGGGCCATCACCTACGCGGTCATCAACGGCACGGCCACTGGCTGCACCCTCAGCGGATCGACCTTGAGTGCGACCAGCGTCGGCACGTGTCTGGTCACCGCCACCAAGGCCGGAGACTCCACGCATTCCTCGACCTCCTCGGTTCAGACCACGGTCACCTTCGCCCTGACTGGTTGCGTCGGCAACCACGTCGTGAGCACGGGAAGCCTTTCGCACAACAACAACTGCAGTCACGCCGTCATCAGCGGTCGCAATCATTGAGACGCAACAACAATCGACGGGACGGGAAATAACGCTCATGACAAGCACGGCAACTCGGCACTTCTTCCGACGGTTCCCCCGGGCCGTCTTGGCTTCAATGTTGGTGCTGCCCACGGCATTGGCCGTGAGTTTGGTGGCCGCTGCGCCGGCTGGTGCGCTGGGCACGTCATTGTTCGTGTCGTCGACCGGTACCGACACGGGAGATTGCTCGACCTTAGGTACCGCTTGCGCCACCATCACTTATGCGCTGACGCAAGCCGCCGATAAGGCCACTATCAACGTGTCGGGGACGATCAAGGACAACGTAACGACGAGTAAAAACGTCACCATCACCGGAGTCGGTGCTGCGTCTCCCGCCGTCATAGATGCCAGTGGAGAAGGTAGCGGCTTTGTTCTCAGCGGCACCGTCGTGCTCGATGATTTGACGATTGAACACGCCGACTCGAATAGCACCGGGGGAGGAGTTTCCAGTACTGGTGATCTGACGGTTACCGACTGCACAATCACGGGAAACACAGCTCTGACCGGCGGCGGTCTGTATATCGCTGGCGGAACAACCACGATTCAGGATTCGACTGTGTCCGACAACACGGCGAATAGCCAATTCGATGGCGGTGGAGGCCTCTATTTCACCGGGGGAACCATGACGATCTTCGACAGCACGTTTAGTAACAACACCGCTGCCAACGATGGTGGTGGCATATTCGGTGGGTCGCTAAACGGCTTGCAGATAATCGGTAGCACCATTACCGGAAACTCGGCGTCGGAAGGAGGTGGCTTCTGGGGGGCGTCCATGATCATCGAAGACAGCACATTGGCGGGCAACTCTGCGTCGTTCGGCGCCGGGGTCTTCCTCTCCAATGGCAGTGGCTCGATTTTGGACAGCACCCTGGAAAGTTCAAGCTCCGCAAATATTGAGAATTTCTTCAGCAACTTGACGCTAGGCGGAACGATCTTGCACCGAAGCAATGGGGCTGATTGCGGCAGTACCGGAACGATCCAGGAAACAAGTTTGGGCTACAACTTCCACGATGGGACCTGCGTGGCCACGGGACCGGGAGACAACATCACCAACGCCGATCCGCTTCTCGGGGCACTTCAGAACAACGGCGGACCGACTCAGACCATGGCACTGCAGGCTGGTAGCCCGGCAATAGGCGCGATTCCATCTGGGACGTCGATGCTGTGCCCGCGTGTCGATCAGCGGGGGCTGCCGAGCCCCCCGGGCGCCGCCTGTGACAGCGGCGCCTACCAGACAACGACGTCTCCATCGCAATCTCCGGCTATCACGTCGAACGCTGCCGCCACGTTCACTATTGGATCGGCTGGAACCTTCACGGTCATGTCGACTGGAGTGCCCATCGCTGCAGTGTCGAGCGACGGACTACTCCCGTCTGGCGTCACATTCACCGACAACCATGACGGCACTGCCATTCTCTCGGGCACACCGGCGGCGGGCACCGCGGGTGACTATCCGCTGACTTTCACCGCATCGAATAGCACTGGACCCGACGCGACGCAGTTGTTTACGCTGCACATTGCACTGGTTACCCAGGCCACCCTCACCGTCAAGTCGACTACCGCAATTGTCGGCAAGCCGCTCACGCTCACCACCACGGGTGGTTCGGGCACTGGCGCAGTGACGTTCTTCGCCAGTGATGGCACGGCCACCGGATGCACGGTGAGTGGGTCATCCCTCACGGCGACGTCGGACGGCACGTGCTCTGTAACGGCCACGAAGGCGGGAGACTCCACATTCGCCCCAGCGTCTTCTGCACCGACGACAGAGACATTCAAGAACCTACCCACGACGCTCTTCGTGTCGTCGACCGGTAAAAATACCGGCGACTGCTCATCCTCAGTTGCTCCTTGCGCCACCGTGTCCTACGCGTTGACGCACGCTGCTGATGGGGCCACCATCAATGTGTCGGGAACGATTAAGGACAACATTCAGACCTCAGCTAATGTCACGATTACTGGCGCCAACGCTCCTGCCGCTTCGCCTGCCATCATTGATGGCGCAGGAGCCAACGTCTTGTTTACCGGCGGCACGATGTTTCTCGACGACTTGACCCTTAGGGACGGTGGTGGCACTTTTTCCGTTAGCGGCGGTGGAGTTTTCAACACCGGAGATCTGACGATCAACAACAGCACCATTTCATCGAATACCCTTACCTCCGCTGGCAGCGGGGGCGGTGGCATCAACAACCAGGGTGATCTGACGATCACCAACAGCACCATCACCGGAAACACGGCTGCTATTGGCGGGGGGCTGTCAACTAGTGCCGGCACCGTATTGATCCAGAACTCCGTTGTGTCGGACAACACCTCCACCAGAACCGGCATCAGCGGTGGGGGAATTGATATCGAGGGCGGAAATGTCACAATCCTCGACAGCACGGTGAGCGGGAATACCTCCCCGGGTGACGGAGGCGGGATCGTTAACGCCTCTCCAAACGTCCTCAAAATAACCAACAGCACGATCACCGGGAACTCGGCGAATGAAGGCGGTGGTGTCTGGACGGGCGATATTGCCATTACTGACAGCACCGTGGTTGGAAACACTGCTTCTTCTGCCGCCGGAGTGTACGTAGAGAGCAGCGCCGCCACAATCATCGGCAGCACATTTGACAATTCGGGGTCCGTCAATCTCGAGAGCGCGGGCGGCAGCCTAACGCTGGGCGGGACGATCCTGCATCGCACCGATGGGGCTGCCTGTCAAATTGCAGCAGTCACTCGCACAAGTCTGGGCTACAACTTCGACGATGGAACCTGTCTGGGTACGTCAGCGGTATTGACAGACAACACCACGAACGTCGATCCGCTCCTCGGGACGCTTCAGAACAACGGCGGCCCGACACAGACGATGGCACTACTAGCCGGCAGCCCCGCGATAGGCGTCATTCCATCTGGAACGTCGATGTT
The DNA here is from genome assembly GCA_963730785.1 of uncultured Acidimicrobiaceae bacterium. Lineage (GTDB taxonomy): Bacteria > Actinomycetota > Acidimicrobiia > Acidimicrobiales > RAAP-2 > Bog-473. The sequence continues at coordinate 224,312 of CAVSTF010000013.1, read as the reverse complement.
GTGTCCCCGTATTGATCAACGGGGCGAGTCAAGCGCCCCCGGAGCGGCCTGCGACAGCGGCGCCTTCCAGTCCAACTCGCTGTCTGCGCAATCTCCACTTTCCATCACCTCTCTCAGTGGCGTGGTCGGCACCCCACTCACGCTGACCACCACGGGCGGTTCGGGCAACGGGGCCATCACCTTCGTGGCCACCGATGGCACGGCCACCGGCTGCACCGTGACCGGATCGAGTCTCAGTGTGACCACCGCCGGCACCTGCACTGTCACCGCCACCAAGGCGGCTGACGCCACCTTCTCCTCGGTGTCTTCGGACCCGACCCCAGTCACCTTCTCGCTCGGCACCCAGAGTGCGCTGACCATCACCTCGCTCAGTGGAACCGTGGGCACTCCGCTGACGCTCACCACCACCGGTGGCTCGGGCACCGGCGCCATCACCTTCGTGGCCACCGATGGCACCGCCACCGGCTGCGCGGTGACCGGATCGAGTCTGAGCGTGACCACGGCCGGCACCTGCACCGTCACGGCCACCAAGGCAGCTGACGCCACCTTCTCCTCGGTGTCTTCGGACCCCACCACGGTCACCTTCACGCTCGGCACCCAGGCTGCGTTGACCATCACCTCGCTCAGTGGAACCGTCGGCACGCCGCTGCCACTGACCACCACGGGTGGTTCGGGCAACGGTGCCATCACTTTCGTGGCCACCGATGGCACCGCCACCGGCTGCACCGTGACCGGGGCGGATCTCAGCGTCACCACGGCCGGCACCTGCACTGTCACCGCCACCAAGGCAGCTGATGCCACCTTCTCCTCGGTGTCTTCGGACCCGACCACGGTCACCTTCAGTCTCGGCACCCAGAGCGCGCTGACCATCACGTCGCTCAGTGGAACCGTGGGCACCCCGCTCACGCTCACCACCACGGGCGGTTCGGGCGCCGGCGCCATCACCTTCGTGGCTACCGACGGCACCGCCACCGGCTGCACCGTGACCGGGGCAGATCTCAGCGTCACCAACGCCGGCACCTGCACTGTCACCGCCACCAAGGCGGCTGACGCCACCCACTCCGAGGTGTCGTCGGACCCGACCCCAGTCACCTTCAGTCTCGGCACCCAGAGCGCGCTGACCATCACGTCGCTCACCGGAACCGTGGGCACCCCGCTCACGCTCACCACCACCGGTGGCTCGGGCAACGGCGCCATCACCTTCGTGGCCACCGACGGCACGGCCACCGGCTGCACCGTGACCGGGGCAGATCTCAGCGTCACCACCGCCGGGACCTGCACTGTCACCGCCACCAAGGCGGCTGACGCCACCCACTCCGAGGTGTCTTCGGACCCGACCCCAGTCACCTTCAGTCTCGGCACCCAGAGCGCGCTGACCATCACCTCGCTCAGTGGAACCGTGGGCACCCCGCTCACGCTCACCACCACCGGTGGCTCGGGCAACGGCGCCATCACCTTCGTGGCCACCGATGGCACGGCCACCGGCTGCACCGTGACCGGATCGAGTCTCAGCGTCACCACGGCCGGGACCTGCACCGTGACGGCCACCAAGGCGGCCGATGCCACCCACTCCGAGGTCTCGTCGGACCCGACCACGGTCACCTTCTCCTTGGGCACCCAGAGTGCGCTCTCCATCACGTCGCTCAGCGGAACCGTGGGCACCCCGCTCACGCTCACCACCACGGGCGGTTCGGGCGCCGGCGCCATCACCTTCGTGGCCACCGATGGCACCGCCACCGGCTGCACCGTGACCGGATCGAGTCTCAGCGTCACCACGGCCGGCACCTGCACTGTCACCGCCACCAAGGCGGCTGACGCCACCCACTCCGAGGTCTCGTCGGACCCGACCACGGTCACCTTCAGTCTCGGCACCCAGAGTGCGCTGACCATCACCTCGCTCAGCGGAACCGTCGGCACCCCGCTCACGCTCACCACCACCGGTGGTTCGGGCAACGGGGCCATCACCTTCGTGGCCACCGATGGCACGGCCACCGGCTGCACCGTGACCGGGTCGGATCTCAGCGTCACCACGGCCGGCACCTGCACCGTGACGGCCACCAAGGCGGCTGATGCCACGCATTCCGAGGTGTCGTCGGATCCAACCACCGTCACCTTCAGTCTCGGCACCCAGAGTGCGTTGACCATCACGTCGCTCACCGGAACCGTGGGCACTCCGCTGACGCTCACCACCACCGGTGGCTCGGGCAACGGTGCCATCACTTTCGTGGCCACTGGCTCCGCCACCGGCTGCGCGGTCAGCAGTGCTTCGCCCTATACCTTGAGTGTCACCACGGCCGGCACCTGCAATGTCACGGCCACCAAGGCGGCTGACGCCACCTTCTCGGCTACGTCTTCGCCGGTGACCACGGTCACCTTCTCTCTGGGCGCCCTGACCATCACCTCGCTCAATGGAACCGTGGGCACGCCATTGCCACTGACCACCACCGGTGGCTCAGGGACCGGGAACGTGACCTATGTGGCCACCAACGGCACGGCCAAGGGGTGCACCATCAGTGGGTCCACCTTGAAAGTGACCAGTGCTGGCACTTGTATCGTCACCGCCACCAAGGCAGCTGACGCCACGCACCCGAAAACCTCCTCGGCTCCCACCACGGTCACCTTCGCCCTGGCCGCCCAGAGTGCGCTCACCCTCACGTCAGTCACGGGCGTGGTCGGCACGGCATTGCCACTGACCACCAGTGGTGGCTCGGGGACCGGGAAGGTCACCTATGCAGTTATCAATGGCACGGCCACCGGCTGCACCATTGTCAGTGGCTCCAGCCTGAAAGCCAATGGCCTGGGCACTTGTATCGTCACCGCCACCAAGGCCGGAGACGCCACGCATTCCCCGGTGTCCTCGCTCCCGACCACGGTCACCTTTGGCTTGGCCACTCAGGCCACCTTGACCGTGACGTCAGTCACGGGGGTCCTCGGCGCGCCACTGCAGCTGACGACCAAAGGCGGCTCAGGGACCGGAGCCATCACCTACGCGGTCATCAACGGCACGGCCACTGGCTGCACCCTCAGCGGATCGACCTTGAGTGCAACCAGCGTCGGCACGTGTCTGGTCACCGCCACCAAGGCCGGCGACGCCACGCATTCCTCGACCTCCTCGGTCCAGACCACGGTCACCTTCGCCTTGACTGGTTGCGTCGGCAACCACGTCGTGAGCACTGGAAGCCTTTCGCACAACAACAACTGCAGTCACGCCATCATCAGCGGTCGCAATCATTGAAACGCCGGTAGAACCAGGCTCTCCAAGCGCCGCTATAGAAATCTTGGAGAGGCCTAATGATTCTCGGCGGCGACTGCCTTGAGGGCCCGGCCTGTTCCAACGATGCACGTGTCCATCTGTTCATCGGTGATGACGAGCGGGGGACAGTAGGCCAGTACAGAGTTGCCGACCGGCCGGGCAATCACACCAAACTTCAGTAGTGCGTTGCGAACCGTTGGCGCGTCCAGATGCGATGCAAGCTCAATCGCCCAGACGCCCATAGCGCCCCGACAGCCCACCACCATCTCGCCATCCACCAGACCGGACAATCCCTGGCCCAGCTGATCGCGTATTCCTGCGGCGCTGTCGAGTAGTCCTTCCTTTTCAAGGATGTCCAAGTTGGCCAAGGCAGCCACCGCTGACAACGGGTGGCCGCTGTAGGTGTAGCCATGCTTGAAGATGAATTCGGGATCCGACTCCAAGGGTTCTCGCACCGCCGGACCCACGAGCACCCCGCCGAGCGGGAGATAGCCCGAGGTCACACCTTTGGCGAAGGTGGTCATGTCTGGGCTGACGCCGAAATGGTCAGCTGCCCACCAGGCGCCCAGCCGACCGAATCCACAGATGACCTCATCGAAAATGAGAAAGGCGCCCAAACGGTCACACCGTTCGCGTAGACCGGCCAGATAGCCGGGTGGTGGCGGGTAGACGCCGCCGGCGCCGATGACCGGTTCGGCAATCACCGCCGCAATGCGTCCCTGCGCCTTCTCGGCGAGATCGTCCAAAGCCTGCAGGTCGTCGTAGGGGATCTGTTGCATGTCGGGGAGCAGCGGACCGAACCCGGCCCGGTTGCCGGGCAGCCCGGTGGCGGACATCGCCCCGTAGGTAACGCCGTGGTACGAGGGTTGACGGCTCACGACGATGGTGCGCTCCGGGTGGCCGGCCTGCACCTGAGCGATTCGAGCCAGCTTGATTGCCGTCTCGACCGACTCGGAGCCGCCCGAGGTCAGAAAGACCCGGGCATTGGCCATGGGTGCCAGTCCCACCAGGCGTTCAGCCAACGCATCGGCCGGGGGATTGGTGAACCGGTCAAAGGTGTGAAAGACCTCGAGCCGACGCATCTGATCGGCAACCGCATCGGCGATCTCGGTCCGGCCGTGGCCGACGTTGCAGTACCAGAGGCTGCCCAACGCATCCACGTAGACGTTGCCATCCACATCGGTGACCTCGGCCCCGCTGCCACTCACAATGTTCAAGAAGGCTTCGGGTGGCGCAGCCGGTCGGGCAAAGGGATGGAGAAGACTCGGCAGATTGGGTTCCATTGACATGCCTCCTGTCCGTGCGCCCGGTCGTTGCAATCCTCCCAGATATGGCAATGGCCTCGTTCAAAGCGATGGATGGTGCGCTGATCGACGTCTCACGATCGCCTAACGCAGCGTTCGTGACAATTGAGCAACCCATCAGTGACGAAGCCGCGACTGGGAAATGAATTCACGACGATGCGCTTCATTTCTGGGTTTGACCTGAATCACAATCGCAGGCGCTGCCCCTCACCCTCTCTGGCGGAAGGTTGTCCCTGTGAAGTCATGCGTCGCGTCCCGAACCAAAGAAGGTCGTTTCACCAAAGGGAGCATGGCCCTCGCCCTGCTTTCCGTACTGGTCGTGACACCCACCGCACTTATCCTTGATCCCTCCATCGCCGGAGCGTCCGGGACGCAGTACACGCCAGAGGCACCGTCACTGGCCTCGCTGACCAGCCCCGCTGGCTGCAGCGGCTCGAGTTGTGCCCCTTGGAATGAATATCAGGGCGACTCGGCCTTTCCGAGCTACACCTCGAGCGGGGGCGGGACGCTTCTGCCCACGTACACACCGGGCGGCGCCATCACGAGCACGGCCAATGGGGTGAGTGGCGCCACCGTGACTGCGCCCAACCTCGCCGTCGTGCCCAGTGCCTCGAGTGGAACTGACGGCGTGGCGGCCTACCCGAGCGGCGTGGTCGGGACGCCCGGTCCACTCGACGACTACTGCGGCTCCGGGAGCACCACGACCGAGGCCACGCAGCCCGTCTCGCGCCAGGCCGCTGGCACCACGCTCCCGTTCGCTCCTTCGTATTTCCCCCACATCATCCGAAACACCGATGGGTCCCTCACCGGCTACTTCGACTACCGGCCGAAGGACGCCGACGAGGCGCTCATGGCGGCTACTTCCACCGACAACGGACAGCAATGGACCTATAACGGCGAGGCGCTCGAGCAAAACCCCGGCTATTGCCCGTCGGACGACCAAAACGATGACGGAGAGGGCCACGCCAACGTCATCACAGTTGGTGGTCAAAGTTTCCTGTACACGTTGCCCCGGGCGGCGGGTGACACGCAGGGAGTCGGCCTGGTTGTGCATCAGTTCTCACCCACCGAGGCCAAACCCCTGGGAGCCCTTCCGCCGGCCGAGAAAACTGGCATCGACCCCGACGGATTTGCCACCGCCTCCGTCAGCGTCCCGACCACCGGCGGCGTGAGCGTGCCGTTGACAACGACCGGGAGTGCCAACTCAAACGAGCAGCTGGTAACCGGAGGATTCATCGACCTGACCCAGGACCCCAACCCGGTGCCAGCCAACGTCATCAGCTGTACCGTGACGACACTGGCCACGCCGGGATCGCTTACCTCGTGCACCGCCGCCACGGCGTTGACCGTCAATGCGGGCGACCTGATTGAACAGGTCATCGGCTACGACTCGGCCCAGACACCCAAAGTCGGGGGATTGGTTCCAACGATTCCGGTTGGTCCGAATACCACCAACGGTGACGGAGGCTTGGCCACTATCGACGTGTCGCCCAACCCCACTGCGGCCGCCCTCACCAGCGGTTCGACCAACTTGGGCTTCACCCTGCCCATCACCGGGTCGACGTACAACGCCAACGCTCCCGGCCGGCTCTACGTCAATGGGACTGTCATCTATTGCTCCCAGGGCAACAACAATCCGACTACCAAAATTGAGGACTGCACTACCGGGGCGACGGGTGCCGCGTTCCAGACCGCCACCGGGCAGATCATTACCTCAGACCCGATCATTCCGGCTGGGGCCTACACAAGTGACCCAGCCGCTGGCGGCATGACCTCCGGTTCTGGTCGCGCCCGATGGCATCGTGGGCACCCTCCCGACCTTCCCCAACGACGGAACGGTTCCCGTGGGAGCCACCTATGTCATGTACACCGAGAAGGAACTTAACTACTTCCTGGCTGGTGACAGCACGACCGCAGTGGCGCCGACCGGTACCAACAGCTGGGCTACCGCAGGCGGCGCCACCATCAGCTTCATTGCCGGCCCCTACGTCTCTCAAGACATGCCCAGTCCCAGTGCGGTGACCACGGCGAGCCCGGTGACCGTTTTGATGGGCCTCACCACTACCGCCTCAAGTTCAACTGGTTCAGTGGTTCCCGTGACCTGCACCGGTCTGGTTGAGAATGGTGCCGCATCCAGCTTGACGGGCTGCACCGTTCCCACGGCTGACAACACCCTCTTTGAGCAAGCCAAGACCTACGTGGGTGCTCCCGGGGCCGCCGACGTTCCGCAGTCCACTCTGGCGCAGACGGGTGAGGGGAGTGCCTCCAACGTCGTGAAGCTGTACAAGAACAACGAGGACGTCTCCGTGCTCCGAGTGGCCTACACCACCAATGGGGCCACGTTCTCGACGGCAGGTTTGAACAACGGCGGAGTGGTGAGCGACTGTACGACTGCCGCCGGCATTCCAGAAGTAGTGCGTGTGAGCACCACGACGGCCTGCACCTCGCCCTACTCCGGTGTCAACAACCCGGCCACAACCGTCAGCCCAGCCAACCTGAACCAGTACGCCACCGGGGAAGGTGCACCCGGTGTCTCAAGTGGTACTGACACCGGAGGCACGGCGGGCGGCGACATCGACGAAATGCGCTGGGTCGGGTCGGCCGGCAGCATCATCACCAATCCTGACGGTTCATACGGCCTCTTCTTGTCAGGCGCCTGGGCGGCGGATGGTGACAGTGATGCCTTCAATCAGATCTTCTACTCCTCCTCCAGCGACGGACTGAACTGGTCAGTGCCCACGCCAATCATCAGCACCGACTACACGTTCTCGGCGTCGTATAACCAGGACAACAATGTCGGCGGGACCAACCAGCCGCTCGGCATCTCGGCCTACTACGAGGGTCGTGCCTATGGGTCAAGCGTCGTCCAAAATCCTGACGGCACGCTCACCATGGTGTTCGCCGGCTATCGCTTTCCTAAGTCCATCGAACCGGCTGGCACTGCCCTGGGTACCGCGTCACCGCAATGGACCGTGGGTGCCAATGACCTGACGACGTACCGGAATATCTTGGTGGTGACGCTCTCACCCCAGCCGAATACCGAACTGCCTGAGACGTCCTTCCCTCTCGGGTTGCCAGTGATTGCCGCCGCGGTGATTGGTGGAGCGGTGTTCCTCACCTACCGCCGACGCAGGGAGGGCATGGCGTCTGAGACGTGACGGTGTAGGGGCGGGCTAGTCCAGTCGCAATCGATGCGGCCAGCCAGCCAGCATGATCGGAAACGGCTTCTTGGCGATGGCGATACCTTCGGGATTACTGGCGGCACCGCTTCTCACGAGCTCTTGAGTTGCCTCGGCATCTCCGATGAAAGTCAGTCTTCGTCCATCTTCCGTGACGCAGCGCAGTACGCCGACTTCCGTGACGGTGCCCAGAGCGTCTTGGACCAGGCGCGACCAGTCGCCCATGGTGATCAAATCCGCCCATGAGACGATCTGATACTCAATGATGCGCGTTCCGCCGGACGGCACAGGCTGAGGCTATCGAGTCACCCCCTTGGGCCCCCAATGCCGGAGCGTCAGTTCGCGTAACTGTCACCAAACAGTTGATGGCTCATCGGGAAATTGGGAGTGAACGTCACCGATGGTGTCTCTTATTGGAAAGCAAGAAGTTTTGAATCCACTTCGTCAATCAGAGACGGTGAATCCAACTTCAATTTGCTTCAACTCATCCTCGCTGCCCATGGTTTTCGGTCCCGTGAACCACTTGCGGGCACTGAGAAGCCAGTAACCCCCCGAGAAGAGCAAGACCACGCCAACAGCCACGGGCACGTAGTTAAAATTGTCCCGATTGATTGAGCTAAAGGCGACTTCAGGGAGCAGGAAGAGCACGGCGATGAAGGCCACCCAGATGATCCCGACCCAGCCCACAATGGGGCTCCATTTTCCGAGCGACCAACGTCCACCCTCCCAACTCTTTCCCTGCAGCCGACGCAAGAGGGTGGGCAGTACGTAGGCAATATAAAGTCCAATGGTGGCGATCGAGGTCACTGCGGCATAGGCGACACCGCTCCATAACGACGGCACCGCCAAAATGAACGCAAACACGACGCAGAACCAAATGGAATTGGTGGGCGTCCTGGTACGAGGGTTGATGCGGTGCCAGTACTTGTGTCCAGGTACAGCACCATCGCGGCTAAATGCGAAGAGCATTCTTGAGTTGGCGGTCACCGACGCCATGCCGCAGAAGGCTTGTGCGATGACCGCAATCAGGAGCAGTAGTTCTGCGCCAACCCTGGAGAGCGCGCTTGTCCAGATGGCTACCGGTGCCGCTGTATTGCCTGCCACAGCTGTGTAAGTCGCAGAATCGGTTGGAATCACTGAGGTGATGGCCAAGATCAGGATCCAGCCAGCCACGAGCGAGACCACAATAGAAGTAACGATGCCCCTGGGTGCCGCCAGGTCGGCGTTGTGGGTCTCTTCAGACATGTGTGCCGAAGCGTCGTATCCCGTAAAGGTGTACTGGGCCATGAGCAGCCCGAGCATGAAGACGTAGATCGGAACTCCCAGGGTGGACTTGTTCTCGAATTTGGTGAAGATGAAGCTGGCTGACGCGTGGTGAGTCGGAACGAAAAACAGCACTATGGCGATGGTGAGCACACCAAGGACGTGCCACCACGCACTCACATCCGACAGGAACGACACAATCTTCACGCCGAAGGTGTTGAGCACACCGTGCACTATGAGGATGGCCGCGTAAATAATCAGGACGTATCCGGCCGTGGTCTTGTAGCCCTCGGTCAAGTTGAGGAACACGGTGAAAAAAGTGGCGAACCCGAAGTCGATGCCAGCGGTAACAGCAACCTGACCGAGGAGGTTGAACCACCCGGTAAACCAGCTCCAGGCGCCAGGGTTTCTCTTCGAGAGCTTGGCTGACCAGTAATAGAGACCTCCCGCCGTTGGATAGGCTGATGCGATTTCAGCCATCCCTAGACCGACGATGGTCGTCATGACCCCGACGATGATCCATCCCCAGACGAGGTCGACCGGACCCCCGTACGTCATGCCGAAGTAGTAGAGCGTGAGACAGCCGGACAGCACTGAAATGATGGTGAATGAAACAGCAAAGTTGGAGAAGCCGCCCATCCTCCGCCGGAGTTCCTGGGCATAGCCCATTGCATGCAGTTGTGCGACGTCGGCATTGACCGCCGTGCTGTCGCTTGGTCCGACAGGAGTAGTTGTCATGTGTCTCCTCGGATTGTTCGCGTAGTGCGATGCTGCAACAGATATGTGGTGGCTATCGGAACAGGGAATGCAGACCATGTCAAGCATCCGGCAACATGGTCATGTGCTGTTCATGGATCCCATCCACGACCTGCCTGAGAAGGCGCTGTGTTTGATCCAACACGTGGGAGTGGGTGCGGACCCATCAGGTAGACGTGACCGATGTCACTGAGGTTGACCCCGTGGCATCAGTGGGATCTGTGACGTGGTCGGGGCTTCACAACGAACTTCACGTTGAGGTGTCGGATCCATTGCCGGAATCACCAGCTTGGGTCCTGAGGATTGGCCCGGGGGCCAGCGCAACCCGATAGAGAAAGCTTCGAGCTCGCTTGGCCACTGGTCGGCCAGCAATGAAAGAGTGTCGGCCTGTGAGCGCCTTTCCCGATAGCGATGACCTGAAGATGCTCGGCATCTCAATTGGTGAGGACCCACTGAGCTGCGAATTCACATTGGTGCCGGGAGTGGCCCGGCACGACGGGGGACTCTACGGAGGCACGGCCATAGCGGCATCGGTGGTGGCTATGGAGTGTGCGACTCAGCGGCCCGCACTTTGGGTCACCACTCAATACATTTCGACCGCTCGGCTCGGCGATCTCATCGAATGCACCACCGAGATACGGGCTAATGGCCGCAACATCACGCAGGTACAGGTGAACGGCCGAACCGCGGACCGACTGCTGTTCGTCACCGTTGGAGCCACCGCGACCCCCCGGGAGGACGGACTCGAAGGGCAGTATCAGCCCATGCCGAGGGTGCTCCCACCGGAGAGCTGCGAGGAAATGGATTTCGGGTTTCTCAGAGAAGACGATTTCCGAGGATTCATCGAACAGGTGGAATACCGGCTGGTCCCCTCAGAAAGCCAGGAGGACCTCCCTCTCATGATGTGGTCACGGCTTAGAAATGGTCAGCCGGCCACCAATGCCGCCATCGCCTTTATGGCTGACATGGTCCCGGCCGGCATCGCCAGAAGCGCCCGAAAGCTGGGTGGGGGGACGAGCCTCGACAACAGTCTTCGGTTTGGTCGAAATCCGATCCAGGAAGAGTGGGTACTCCTGGAGCTTCGCGGTCTGATGGCGGTGGGGGCACACGCTCACGGGACCGTCAATGTCTGGTCTCGCCACGGAGAATTCTTGGCTGCCGGGAGCCAGTCCGCCAACATGGTGGGCATGGTCGAATCCTTCAGAATGGAAGCGCCAACGATCCGAACGTGACCGCTGACGCAAAGTCATTGCACCTCTACTCCCACCTGCCGAAAGTTCACAATTCTGTCAACCTAAGACTTGGATAAATGTTCCAACTGCAATAGCATGCGGGCATGACCAAGAAAGCACGTATTGCAGCTGCTATTTCCGCTCCCGTCGCCGGCGCCCTCGCCGCTGTCGCGGTTGTGGCCGCCCCAGCAGCAACAGCCGCTGCGGCCTCGCCCATCACGGTTGTGGGTAACGCCATCATCATCAGCCTGGAGCCGTTGCTGCACCTCACCATCTGGCTGTAGGCACACATTGATCAGTTCGTAAGAGCTGGTCAGCACAAGTAGTACCGAAAAGAGCGACCTGATCTGCTGGACCCTGCGATGCAGGTGGTCAGCAGATCAGGATTTCGCGGACATGGCACGGCGGATGCCCCTTAGCTGGCGGACCTTGCGGGACGTGGCGGTGGGAGCCGCGTGTCCAATGACGGACCTGAGTTCGGTTTAGCCCCGAGCCAGTGCCTGCATGCCCTCTGGCGGCTCAACCAAAGTTGGGTGAGCGATATGGGCGATGGCCTGCACGCCATCTATGAGCCGTGGGCCGGGACGTACGAAGGCAGCGTCAGCGTCAACGGCCCAGACTGGGATATCAGTCGGGAGGACACCTGCCGAGATCACTTCTTCAGCCAGTGTGCGCGCGCCGTCCAAGCGGAAGCCACATGGGGTGACGACAATGATGTCGGGCCGGGCGTTCGACAGGTCGTCCCATGTGATCTGGAAGGATCTGCTTCCACTGGTGCCAAGCACCGACTCGGCTCCTGCTGCGGCCACCATGTCCGGAACCCAATGGCCGCTTGAGAACGGCGGATCGGTCCACTCCAGCATGGCGATTCTCGGTCGCGGCTGCGTACTGACAGCGGCGGCAATGTGGTCCAGCCGCATTCGGAGTTCCTGCACCAAGTCGGCGGACCGATCTTCGGAATTGGTGGCTTTACCCACCGCTTCGATCGAGCGCAGTACCTCCTCGAGGGTCATGGGGTCGAGCGTCAGCACCTCGGCATGACAGCCCAGGTGCTCGAGTGCCTGATCAACCTCGGTGATATCGACGGCGCAGACAGCGCAGAGGTCCTGTGTAATCACCAGGTCGGGATCAATCTCTCGCAGGGCCCCTTCATCCAAGCGTGTAGAGGTCCTCGCCGGCCGCTAATCGGGCGCGTACCTCGGCGTCGATTTCTCCCGGAGTGAGTCCAAGTGTGAGCGTGGTGTCGGACACAATCCGACGCTTGCGGGCCTCCGGTGGAAAGTCGCATTCAAACGTCACGCCGCTCACCGAGTCACCCACGCCCAAGGCAAAAAGGATCTCTGTTGCCGACGGCAGTAGGGATACGATCCGCACGTCGGCACGTTACCAATGGACCCCCTACGGTGTGGGGCCATGAGTAACGGCGTCTATCTGGTTGGCCGGGGTCTGTCCGACATCACCGGGGAAGCAGTGGAATGCGGGATGCTCGGCTACGGCCGAGCTGACCAACAGACGGAAGGAATTCACACCCGTCAACGATCCCGCGCCTTTGTGGTGGCGGCAGAATCCGGTGAGCGTGTCTTGCTGGTGATCAACGACCTGCCGCTGATGTTCGACAGCGTGCATCAAGAGGTGCTGCGACGTCTCGCCCATTCTTACGGCGACCTCTATACGGCCAAGAACACCATGATCACGGCGACGCACACCCATTGCGCGCCCGGTGGCTATTCGCATCATCTCCTCTACAACTCCAACACCAAGGGCTTTCGGTCCAAGACCTTCTCGGCGCTGGTGGATGGCATCGTTGAGGCCGTCGATCGGGCGCACGCTGACGTGGCCCCCACTCAGCTCACCCTGGCTCATGGGGAACTCCACAATGCCAGCGTCAATCGTTCCCGAGTGTCCTTCGAGCTGAATCCTGAAGCGGATAAGGCCTTCTTCCCCAATGCCATCGATCCCCAGACGACCCTGCTTCGGATGGCCAGATCTGATGTAACCGTTGGCGCCATCAACTGGTTTCCCACCCACAACACCTCCATGACCAATCAGAACCGGCTGATCAGCTCGGACAACAAGGGGTATGCGGGATACTTCTGGGAACGCATCGTCGAGGGCATGGACTACCTGAACGATCCGGCCGGCCACCCATCGTTCATTGGGGCATTTGCCCAGACAAATGCCGGGGATATGTCGCCCAACTTGAACCTGCATCCCGGAGATGGACCCACCAAGGACGAATTCGAGAATGCTCGGCTCATCGGACTGCGCCAGTACGAAGCCGCCGCCGAGCTGGCGGCCAGCGGTGGCACTGCTCTCGACGGACCCATTGATTCACGCGTTGTCTACGTTGAAATGAACAACATCACGGTGCGCCCGGAGTTCAGTGGTGACGGACGTAGCCATACAACGAGCGGGCCTGCCGGTGGATCGGCCTCCTTTGCGGGCGCCTGGGCCGACGGACCGGCCTTTCCTGGTTTTCGTGAAGGTCGCAACGTGTGGGCGGACTGGCCATCGAAAATTGCGTATGCCATGTCTTCGAAGCTGAAGGATTCGCAGGCCCCCAAGGGCATCATGTTGCCGGGAGGCATCATCAACCGATTCCTTCCCGTGGTGGCTCAGCGAGTCCCCATTCAATTGCTCCGGCTGGGATCGTTGTATCTCATCGGCATTCCCGGTGAGGTGACGATCACCGCCGGACTTCGGCTGCGTCGAACGGTCGCCGCCATCGTGGAGGCTGATCTGGAGAATGTCCTCGTGGCGGGGTACTCCAACGGCTACATCCACTACGTCACCACGCCGGAGGAGTACGAGGCTCAGCAGTACGAAGGCGGCAGCACCTTGTTTGGGAAGTGGGAGCTTCCGGCCCTGCAACAGACGGTGGCCGACTTGGCGAAGGCCATGAAGAGTGGCACTCCGGTCGATGCCGGCACCGCTACCGACGATCTGTCGGGACGTCATCGCATCCGCCGCGATCGGGGTAGAGCTGATGTGGCGCCGATGCGATGGTGATTTCGGCGATGTTCTGGTGGCACCGCGAGCGACGTACCAGCCCGGACAGCGAGTCACCGTGGTCTTTGCCGCCGCCAATCCAAACAACCTCCTCCGCCGGGGCGACACCTATACGCGAGTCGAACGACAGGCGGGTGCTGAGTGGTCCACTGTTCAAGATGATGGCGACTGGGCCACTCGATTCAGCTGGAAACGCCTGCGAGGCGGATTGTCCGAGTTGTCGGTGATGTGGGACGTGCCCGGGGATGCCCCTTCAGGCACCTACCGGATCTCGTACCTCGGCGATGCCAGAGACGAGAGTGGATCGATCCGCCCCTTTGTCGGGGCCACCCTGCCCTTCGAACTGAAGGCGTAAGAAGATCCACGCCAGTTGCGCTCGGAAAGCCGCAATCAAATTGGCCTGACCTGGGAAATAGGGGGTCACTGACTCGAATCGGATCGGGTCTTCGTGTCGTCTGCCTGGCGATAAGACAAAACAGACGGAAGTTGTCTAATCTGTCCGAAGTGACGGTCGCCTTGCTGCAGAGCGATGAAGTGCAGTTCAGCCCCATGGAGGAGCGCATCCTGAGCGCCACCCTGCGGCTGATCGGTCGACGCGGCGTGCGGCGACTGGGGATGCAGGAGGTCAGCGAGGCAGCCGGCGTATCTCGCGGCACCCTGTATCGCTACTTCCCCAGCAAGGACCAGCTGCTGGCCGGCGTGGCCAGCTATGACGAGCGGACGTTCACCGAAGGATTGGCGGCCACCCTTGGGGCCGTCGATGATCCCGCTGGGCGCACCCAGGCACTGGTGGCTTTTGCCTTTGACTACATCCGGACCCATCCGGCTCGCTCGCTCTTCGAGAGCGAGCCTGATTTCGTCCTGGGCTACCTGCTGGCCCATCTGCCCAAGCTCCAGGCATCTCTATTGGAGCAACTGGGCGACGCCTTCGACACGGTTCCCGCTGTGGCTTCCGGGAATCTCAGCCGCGAGCAGCTGGCCGACGTGATCGTTCGCCTCTTCACGTCGAGCTTCATCATTCCCGAACCCGATGATCGCGCCCTCGTGCAGTCGATCAACGGACTGTTGATGCTCGGGACGTGATCGTTTCCAACTTTCGTATCGCCGACCTGAATTCTGAGCAACAAGGAGAACATCGATGGAAACTATTGATGAGACAGAAGAAGAAGGCACGGGGGAAAACCCGATGAGCGGCATGGACCCGGAGATGGCCGCCCACCCGCAGCCGGTCTTCAAAGCCATGCGTGAAGTGCCGGTCATGCCGATAGAGGGCATGGGCGTGCTGTTGAGCCGCAAGGCTGAGATTGACGAAGCCCTCCGCCACCCTGAGATCTTCTCGTCCAACATGGACGCAGTCGACCTCAAGAACAAGCGACCGATGATCCCGCTGCAGATCGACCCGCCAGAGCAGAAGAAGTACCGCAAGTTGCTCGACCCACTATTCGCTCCGCGCAAGATGGTGGCCATGGAAGAAGCGGTGGCCGAATTGGCCAATGATCTGATCGACAAGTTCATTGACGAGGGAGAAGTCGACTTCTCGAAAGGGTTCTCAGTCCCGTTTCCCGTCCCAGGTGTTCCTGACCCTGCTCGGTCTGCCGTTGGACGAGCTGGACCGCTTCTTGAAAATGAAGGACGGCATCATCCGGCCCGACCACGTCACCGGCTCGAAGTACGGCTCGAAGAAGGCCACCGACTACCAGCAGGAAATCGCCGACTCGGTCTATGACTACTTCGACATGGTGCTGGACGAGCGGGAGAAGGAGCGCAAGGACGATCTGCTCTCGCACTTCCTCGATGCCGAAGTGGACGGCAACAAGCTCACCCGCAATGACATCCTCGACATCTGCTTCCTGTTCCTCATTGCCGGTTTGGACACCGTGACGGCCACCTTGGATTGCATGTTCTCGTTCCTGGCCCAGCACCCCGAGCACCGTCAGCAGGTCGTGGACGACCCCGCCATCATCCCCTCGACCATCGAAGAGCTCCTACGTTGGGAGACTCCGGTCATGGGTGTGGCCCGGTCGGCCATCATCGATACCGAGCTCAACGGCTGCCCCATCAAGAAGGGCGACCACGTGATGATCATGCTGGGCTCGGCCAACACCGATGAGGCTGAGTTCCCCGACGCTGACGTCGTGCGCTTTGACCGCGAGGTCAACCGCCACATCGCCTTCGGCGGTGGCGTCCACCGCTGCCTGGGTTCGCACCTGGCCCGGATGGAACTGCGGGTGGCTTTGCGGGAATGGCACCGCCGTATCCCTGAGTACTCAGTGGTGGATGGACACACGCTGGTCTACACGCCTTCTATTCGGTCGATTGAGCATTTCCCCCTGGTGTTCACTGCCAAGGAGAGCTAACTCCGGCGCCTTCTCTTGGAGACCTCACGATTGACCTTGCGAAGTACCATGGGCAAACCGAGGAGGAAGCCATGGATGAGAGCCTTGAAGGGTGGTACACCGACCCATTTGGCCGACATGAAGCCCGATGGATCTCCTCCGGTCGGCCAACGTCCCTCGTAAGGGACGGCGATGTGGAGTCCCGCGACGAGCCACCAGACGAGGCACCGCATGTAGTCCCAGAACGGATTGCACCCCATGGAGCCCGGACTCAACCCGAAGGGCCGACGACGCTCAACTTGAATATTGGGACCCTCAGCGAGCGCTCGACGCAGCCGACACTTCAGTTGAGATAGGCCCCGCGTTCGGATTCGGGCGACCGCGAATCTGGCACCCGGCGAAACGGACACGGCGCGAATAACGCCTCTCCCCGACGGTTGATCCGCTGGCAGCCAGTTCTGACCATCGATCCTCGGTAGCCAGAAAGTGCCGGCCTCTTTGCGAACAATTCGTGACCTCAGAGTGAACTTTTCCAAACTCGTTAGACGGCTACCTGCAGGTCGTCCACACTGAGACCGATCTACTCGATAGGCGGATTTGCTTGGAGGACGCACATGTGGCGACGAGGTGCCGTTGCGACCTTGGTCACCGTGTTGTTACTGCCAATGGTGGGAGCAACCTTTGCGACGGTAGCCGGCGCGACTACGTCGATCAACGGCGTGGGATCGAGCTACGCCGCGCCGGCGATTGAACAGTGGGCGGCAGCTAGTCGATCATCTCCGTATAACTTGGGTATCAACTACTCGTCCACTAGTTCGGGCGATGCGCGCTACGAGTTCGCCAATGACCTCAGTGACTTCGGAATCACTGATATTGCCTATGGCCTTGGGTCTGTGGATACCACACCACCGAGCTTTCCATTCATTTACGTGCCGGTCCTGGCTGAAGGCGTTGCATTCATGTACAACATTCCCGGTCTGAATCAAACTCTGCAACTGACGAGCTACACAGCGTGCGCCATCATGACGGGTGGGATTACTAACTGGGACAGCCCACTCCTAGAGCAAGGTGGAGCAAACGATGGTTCGAACCTCTCAACCCTCAATATCCCAATCGTTCCGGTGACCGAGTCTGACACGGTGGGGACGAACTATGCCATGGAGGACTGGTGCATCGACGAGCAGCCAGTGTTGTGGGCAGCGTTCGTTAATCAAGAAGAGAATCAACCGGGAGGTCCGTCAGAGGGAGTCACGCTGTCTTCCACCGCCCCCAACGCCAATTGGCCTGGCATTTCCACCGGCCTCGGACAGCAAAACACGAGCGGAGTGGCCACGGACACGGCCACTAACAACGGGGCTATTGGCTTCGTGGAAACGCGCTTCGCCATTGGCCAAGGGTTCGGTAATGCCTCAGGCGTCAATACGAATCCGGCCAAGGGCATGGTATCGGTCGGGAACTTGAGCGGCGACTTCACGCAACCAACAGGAGTCGACGTCGACTCGGCACTCACCTACGCCACTGAGAACTCCAACGGCACGGTGAATCTCGACTTCACTGGCGTGGGCGCCAATGTCTACAACCCGTCGACCGTGGACTATCTCCTCACACCAACGACGGGTTGGGAGTCAGATAAGGGAGCGACCCTGAGCGGCTTCGTGAACTATGCACTGACAGTCGGGCAGCAGATTGCCCCACAGATTGGCTATGCCAACCTGGGCCTGCCACTGGAACAGGCTGGCATCAACGAAGTGACCGCCGACGTGCCGGGAGCAGTTCCGCTTACTCCAGATGAACAAACAGACTACGAGTGCGGTGACCTGACCACGTCCGATGTGGCACTCGGCGAGACCACTCCCTCATGTTCTCCGGGGACCGGTACACCAGAAGTCCCCTATGCCCTCGCTCTCCCCGTTCTCGCCTTCGGGATCATGGGAGGTGCTGTGTACGCTCGGCGCAGACGGTCGCGACAAATCGTTCCCGCGAACACTGAGCGCTGAAGTGCCTCAGGTCTGCCACTAACTGACCACTCTTCATCTCCGCTACCCAATTAGTTTTTGCACAATCCCGGTCACGGTGACATTTTCAGCGGTCCTCAATGGGTTGGGATTATCCGGGATGGTCGTCGTAGGGTGAGGGTGAGGAATCTCGACCAGGGGGTTGCGGAAATGGCCAGCGAAGCGGGCATGCTGAGCAGACGACTGGCCATGGCGATTGAACCGGTGACCGGCCAGGTGTACTTCGCACCCGAGGCGCATGCCGCCTATGAGGGCCTGGGGTTCGCTCCTAGTCCCGGGACACTCCCGACCGGGGTGCAGTTGCCCGATGGGCCGGCTTACTTCACCAGTCGAGGTTCGGTGATGGGTCAGGTACCGGGGGAGGTCGTGGCGGCGGCGTTTGCCGTGTTCAACCCGCAGGCGGTCGTTCCGTCCGTCACCTTCGGTTGGACCAAATGCGATGCCCCGACGATTTGTGCGGCGCGCACAGAGGGCGCAGTCGGGCAACTGGTCCGTGTGCTGGGCGAACAACCAGAAGGGCTTTCTCGGGCCACCGAACTACTGGAACGTGCCGTCGGCCCGCTGCGACCTGAAGGTCGGCCACTGTTCGCGGGGCTCCGGAACTTGGGAGTACCCGGCGACCCCGTAGGCGACATGTGGCGCTTGGCTGACATGCTGCGCGAGTACCGCGGTGACTCACACACTGCGTCATGGATATCGGCCGGACTCAATGCCACCGAAATCGGACTGCTTTCGGAGTTGTACTGGGGATTACCCACTCGCAGCTACGTGCGCACGCGAGCGTGGTCCGCCGAGCAACTAGATACTGCCGAAGCGGGTTGAATTCGTCGCGGACTGATGGCTAACGGCACTATGACGGAGTCAGGCCGTGAGCTCCGTGAAGCCATTGAGGTCGCCACCGATGGCCAGTGTGAAGTGATCATCGACGCGCTGGGCGAAGATGCCGAGGAGTTGATTCAGATCCTGACGCCATGGGGCAATGCGGTCCGCAGTGCCGGTGGGTATCCACCCCAGGGTCCACACGACCTAGCGCCCAGCTGAAGTTCTGTCACCACCTCGAACTAGCGGGTGGTGGCGATGCCCCCGTCGACCGGGATGATCGTGCCGGTGAGGTACGCCCCAGCCCGTGACGACAGGAATATCGCCGTGCCGGCCATGTCGTCGGGACGCCCGATCCGCTTGAGTGGGGCGCTGGCGATGATCTGGTCGCTGAAGGCATCCAGGGTGGCCGCCATCATTTTGGATTCGAACGGACCCGGCGCGATGGCGTTGACCGTGATCCGTGGAGCGAGTCGCTTGGCCAGGTGTCGGGTGAGTTGATGGACCGCCGCCTTGGAGGCCGAGTAGGAGTACGTCTCCATTAAGGGCACGCCGATGCCGTCAATGGATCCGATATTGATGACGCGGGCCGGCTCTTCCTGGGTCCCGGCTGCTTCGAGCAGAGGCACCAGGAAACGGGTCAGGTGAAACACGCCCTTGACGTTGAGGGCCAGTACTTTCTCGAACGCGGCCTCGTCGAAGTCGGCCAGTGGCGTGCCCCAGGTGGCGCCGGCGTTGTTGACCAAAATGTCGAGCCGGTCCTCGCGGGAGGCGATCTCGTCGGCCAATCGTCGGCACTCGGCCTCGGTGGAGAGATCGGCGGCGATCCCGATGCACGTGCCCTTGGCTGAGAGCTCCTCGGCCACCTCGGCACACACCTCAGCCTTGCGAGAGGCGATGTAGACCTTGGCCCCAGCCTCGACGAAACCTTCGGCGATCATTTTGCCGATACCTCTGGTGCCGCCGGTGACCAAGGCGGTCTTGCCCGATATGGAGAACAGATCCTGTGCGCTCATGGGGTCATTGTGGCCGAATACTCAAGGGGTGGCTAATGCGATGGCGCTGCGGGCTATGACGGCAGCGCCCACCCGAAGGGATTCGTCTTGCACCGAGAAAGTGGGGCTGTGGTGCATACCGCTCGATCCGTCACCGCTGGCCCCCCCGACAAAGAAGTAACAACCGGGGAGATGATTGAGAAACTCGCTGACGTCATCACTGGGTGAGCTCGGAGGCATGCGAAGGACCTTGTCCTTCCCGATCAAGGCCTGAGCCTGCAGCTCCACTAAATCAGTGACGCCTCCGTCATTTACGACTGCCGGCGTGTGGTCGGGCACCTCGAGTTCCACCGTCACCCCATGGCTGTCGCCCACTGCGGCACAGAGTTGGCGTAGACGATCGAACATCTCTTCGCGTTGGCCGTCGGTGAAGCTGCGCATCGTGCCTGTCACCTTGGCTGATGTCGGCACCACGTTGACGGCGGTGCCGGCAGCCAACGTGCCAGCGCTGCAGATGCAGCTGGCGCCTTCATGGGACAACCCTTCGGCCACCGTGCCCAATCGGGATACCAAGTCAGCCGTCGCCTTGATGACGTCTCCACCGGCAGTCGGCATGGCGCCGTGGCCGCCGGGACCGTGCAGCGTGATGCGCAACGAATGGGCCTCCGACATGGCAATCCCTTGGCGCAGGGCGACGAACCCGGTGGGCAACTGGGAGGTCACGTGGAAGCCAACCAACCGGGCATCGCCGATGAGATTCAGCGCACCGTTTTCCACCATGGCCTTGGCTCCACAGAGAGCCTCTTCACCAGGCTGGAACAGAAAGATGAATCGACCCGACAACTCCTGCCGACGTTGACTGAGCGCGCGAGCGGTCCCGAGGAGTGAAGCCACATGGACATCGTGGCCACAGGCGTGCATGAGGCCGTCGACATCGGAATGGAACGGATTGTGTTCACTCTCGTGGACCGGCAGGGCATCAATGTCCGCTCGCATGACCACGGAATTCGCCTGGTCGTCCGCCGTCCATGACGAAGATGCCACCGGTGTCGACCACCCGGTCCAGCTCGGCGATGCCCAAGGACGCCATTTCTTGGCGTATGAGATCGGTGGTGGCGTGTTCTTTGAAGGCCAACTCGGGCTGCTGGTGCACGGCGCGACGAAGATCGACCATGTGGTCGAACACATCGTCAATGGCGCCTGGACCGAACGCTTCAGTCATGGCGCAGCGGCCTCAGCGGCTGAGGAGATCGCGGGCGATGTGGGTGACTTGGATCTCGTCGGTGCCGGCGTAGATCTGGAATACCTTGGCATCCCGGGCCAACTGCTCAACTCGGAATTCGGCCATGTAACCGTTCCCACCGAAGAGCTGCACCGCTTCCATGGCCACTTCGGATGCGGCCTGGGCTGAGTAGAGCTTCATGGCCGAGGCTTCGGCCAACGTCAGTCCCTTGCCGGCTGACGACATCTCAATGTGGCGGAAGACCAGATTCTCGACGTTGAGGCGGGCCACTTCCATTTTGGCCAGCTTCAACTGAATGAGCTGGTATTCGGAAATGGGCCGTTCCCACAGGAGACGGTCCTTGGCGTACTGGACCGACAGCTTCAGGCATTCTTCGATCAGGCCCAGGGACATGGCTGCGACGCCGGCCCGCTCGGTCACGAAGTTGCCCTTGGCGCTTTCACGGCCTTCACTGCCACCGGGTACTCCCTCGGTCTCACCCAGGAGGTGCTCCTTGCCCACCCGCACGTCGGTGAGAAAGAGCTCGCCGGTGGGCGAGGAGTGCAGCCCCATTTTGCGGAATGGCTTGGACTGCTCAAGCCCCGGCGTGCCGGTGTCGAGGATGAAGGTCAAGACCGGACGCTGGCGCATCGGCGTGTCGCTCCCGTCGTCCAGCTTGGCGTAGAAGACGATGGTGTCGGCGTAGGGACCATTGGTGATGAAGGTCTTGCTGCCGTTGAGGATGTATTCGTCACCATCACGTTTGGCCGTCGACGTCATCCCGCCCAGGGCATCTGATCCGGAGTTGGGTTCAGTGATGGCCCAGGCGCCGACCTTGTCCAAGGTCAGGAGGTCAAGACCCCAGCGCTCCATCTGAGCCGGGGTGCCGCTCTTCATGATGGTGCCGGCAGCCAACCCGGTGCTGACGCCCAGGGCCGTCACGATGCCGGGGCAGTAGTGGCAGAGCTCAATGATGGGAATGAGCATCATGGCGGCATTGCCGCCACCCTCTTGGCGTTCGGGCGCGGGCGAGTTAGAGAGCTTGCGCTCCAGCTGTCGCTTGAAGCCCTCGCGGGCCATGACGTCCAGACCAAAGGTGCGGTAGAGCTTGCGGATCACCTCGTACGGCGGGGTGTCGCCGTGCTCCAGGTCGTCGATGAGAGGCTTGACCTCGGCTTCGACGAAACTGCGCACCGCATCGCGGATCGCTTGCTGCTCTTCGGACCACTCGAACATGTCGCCCCTCCTTCAGATCGGGCACGACCCTACTGGTTTCCCCTAGGCGTCGGCGATCTTGTGCAGGGTGTTGCTGTCAGTGTGGCTCAGGTGCTCGGAGAGCTTGCCGTGCTCAATGAGGGAGACCTCTTCGTAGCTGAAGACACCCTCGGTGCTCACGTCGATGGCCACCTCGTAGTGCACCGTCCGGGCCTGGGCGGCCAAGAAGTTGTTGGACAGGATCCCGTAGGTCTCAGACCCGACATCGGAAACCAGGGTGTAGGTCGTGGCATCGGCTGCCACGAGGCCGCCGGCGATGAGGGCGGAGCCGCGGGGGATCAAGAACGTGCGCATGACCTGCTGGTCAGCGGCATCCCACAGCCAGTACCCGACTTCGGTGTGGAAGGGGTTCTCTTCGCTGCCCCGCCAGGCGGCCATGCGATAGTCGAGGCCGTAGAGGGTCTGGCTGCCGTTTTCCACGGGGCCAAAGGGCTTGAAATCAATGTGTTCCCGGTAGGGCGTGAGTCCCACGCTGCCCTTTTCATTCGAGTAGGCGACGTCCTCGCCCTGGTCGCCTTCCCAGATGCCGGCCAACCGGGCCAATGGTCCCCATTCAGGTCCTGCGCTCACTGACACTCCTTTTTCTCGATCAACGAGGCCAACCCTATGTGGTCGGGCGGACCCGGTGAATCAGGAAGCGGAAGGATCGATGAGCGACCGGTGGGCCGACGTGACGGCCATAACAACCCGAGGCGCCGTGGCCAGCTGACCCAGGGCCAAGAGTGCGGCGGGGACGGACAGGATGAGCCCGGCATGCTCCGACCCAAGGGCGGCCAAGAACGCGGCGATCGCGAAGATCTCGGCCGCCAGCAAGAGCAACCACCACCGCAACACGAGGGCCCGGTTGGGGTCGTTCAGGGGCAGGCAGTCCCGGATGGCCTGATACGGCATCCAGAAATGGACGATGGGCACGAACCACGACCCGACCCCCCATCCAGGTGAATGGGTGAATGGGAGGCCGAGGGATCGGGCCGATGAGGCGGCTCGGTGTTGCCACATACAGGCGGCCACAATGGCCAACACCTCCAGGAGGAGGAGCAGTGGGCTGAGCGGGTCAAAGTTGACGTTTTGCGAAAAGTTCGGAGCGGTCTGACCGTTCTGCGCCGCTATATAAATTAGGTGAAATTGGTGCCCAAGGGTCCGAAGTTGGGCTCGGTTGGCCTGCTCGAAAATCAGATTGATGAGGAGAGCGAAGGGGGGTACCGCCACCGCGAGCCGGGCCAGACGGGAGATGGCCAGCTCCCGCTGAAAGAGCGCAGCGGGTTGGCCCGGCAGGGGTCCAGTCGAATATGGGGCATAGCTCGGGACGAGTTGCTGCGGACTGGGGGGTGGTGGAGGAGGTGGCGTGGGGAGGACCACGGTGTCGGTCCAGGCGTAGCCGTCCCACCAGCGTTGACCTGGCCCGCCGGCCGGATCTGGGTACCAACCCGGTGGCGCACCCGGATAGCCGCCCCCTGATTGGTCAGTCACGTCACCCATCCTTGCAAAGGTTGGGAGGTCGTCCGGAACGGCTCCCTTAGAGCAGCAGCTGAGCCAGTTCCTCGAGGGCTTCAATATGGGCGTCCACACCCTTGAGTCCGGCGGCCATGGTGTTCACCGACAGGTGGGTTGCGCCAGCGCTACGCCACCGTTCGGCCTGGCGGGCCATTCGTTCGGGATCGCGAGTGGCGTAGTCGACCCGGCCCTCAAATTGAATCTGCGCCGGATCTCGCCCGACTTCGGCGGCACCCTCGGCAATAACGGCCAGCGCTTCGTCCAAGCCTCCGCCCGGGCGGACTTGGGGGAACCACCCGTCGGCCAGTCGACCGACTCGCCGCAGGGCCGATGGCGCCCAGGCGCCGATCCAGATCGGAATGGGTCGTTGGATTGGCAGCGGGGCCAGACCGGCCGCCTTGATGTGATGGAACTTGGAGTCGACGGTCACGGACTCATTGGTCCACAGGTCTCGGAGCACGCCGATCTGCTCCTCAAGGATGGCGGCCCGGGCGGCGAATGAGTGCCCCAACGCGTCGTATTCGACCCGGTTCCAGCCGATACCGAGTCCGAGCCGAAACTGGCCGTTGCAGAGAATGTCCAGTTCGGCCACTTGTTTGGCCAGCAAGGCGGTTTGGCGCTGCGGGCCGATGAGGATGGAGGTGGCGAAGGCCAGGTCCGTGAATCCGGCCAGGTAGGAGAAAAGCAGCAGGGGTTCATGGAAGGTGTGATGGAGGTCGTAGGGACCGCCGAGGTCTCCATGCACGGATCTATCTGCCCCCAGCACGTGTTCGTAGGCGGCCACGTGGCGGAATCCCAGGTCAGCGGAGGCTTGGCCGTAGGCTCGGATCGCTGCTCGATCGCCTCCGAGTTCGGTTTGGGGGAATAACACCCCGATCTGCATGGTGGTCATACGACCAGTTTGCCCTCTGGGTTACCGCGAGGTGCCGGCGATTCTGGACCGTTAGCGTGGTGGCGTGACGCTGACCACCCGGGGGGCTGTGGCCCCGATCAATACCCAGTCCGAGTCCACTCCGGCCCAAGCTGGGGTCGACATCGAGGCACTGAACGCGGCAGTGAGCGGCTTGGCCGCCAATGCCCAGAAGTGGGCCCTGACATCCCCGTCCGACCGGGCGGATCTGCTTGACCGGGTGTTGCGCGACACCATGGCCGCGCAGGACGATTGGCTACGGGATGCCTGTGCGGCCAAGGGAATCGCGCTCGGCACCACTGAGGCGGGCGAGGAGTTGTTTGCCGGCATCGGGACGCTGGTGCGGATGACTCGCCTGTTTCGCGACTCGCTGCGTCAAATCGCTCGGACCGGTCGGCCTTCCTTTGCCGGTCCGGTCACTGAGTACACGGACGGACGTTTGCGGGTGCGGGTCTTTCCCGAGACGGCGTTCGACCGCGTCGTCTTTCCGCAGACCACCGCGGAGGTATGGATGCAGCCTGGGGTCAGCCGCTCCGATCTGACCCTCGAGCAGGCCACTGCGTACCGTGATCCCGAGAGCCACTCCGGGGTCTCGTTGGTGTTGGCGGCCGGCAATGTGGCCTCGCTAGGACCACGGGACGTCCTCAGCAAGTTGTTCGTCGAGGGCAAGGTCGTGGTGATGAAGGCCAATCCCGTCAACGACTACCTCGTGCCGCATTGGGGTCGTGCGCTGGCCGCGTTGGTGGAGGCGGGTGTGCTGCGCATCGTCGATGGTGGGGCGGAGGTTGGCAAGTATCTGACCAATCATGAACTCGTCGCCGATGTCCACATCACTGGTTCTGACAAGACCTATGACGCCGTTGTCTTTGGCACCGGTGAAGAAGGGGCACGCCGGAAGGCAGCGGACGAGCCCGCCCTGACCAAGCCGGTCAGCGCCGAGCTGGGCAATGTCTCGCCCGTCATCGTTGTCCCGGGGAAATGGTCAAGTGCGGAGTTGCTGTACCAAGCCGAGCATGTGGCCACCATGTTGGTGAACAACGCCGGCTTCAATTGTCTGGCGGCGCGGGTGATCGTGACGCATGCGGACTGGCCGCAGCGTGATGCCTTCCTGGGTGCCCTGACGCAGGTGTTGGCCGGTATTGCACCCCGCCGGGCCTATTACCCGGGCGCATCAGAACGTTGCGCCGCCTTCGTGCAGGCGCATCCCGAGGCGGAGCAGTTCGGCGTGGCCAAGGAAGGCGAGTTGCCGTGGACCTTCATTCGCGGCGTGCCTCCGGGGCACTCGGGTGACATCTGCTTCAACGTCGAGTCGTTCTGCGGGGAGTTCGCCGAGACCGCCCTCACGGCATCATCGACGGCGGAGTTTGTTGACGCCGCCACCGCATTTTGCAACGACGTGGTGTGGGGCACACTCTCGGCCACCATTTTGGTGAGTCCGAGCACGCTGAAGGACGAAGCGGTGGCCGCCGCCGTCGAACGATCCGTGGCCGAACTTCGCTATGGCGCCATTGGCGTCAATGTGTGGCACGGCCTCGCCTTCGCCATCGGGAGTACGACCTGGGGCGCCTACCCAGGACACCCGCGGACCGATATCCAGTCCGGCTCAGGCGTGGTGGGCAACTCGTCCATGTTCGGACGGCCACAGAAGTCAGTGGTTCGCGGTCCGTTCCGCTCCCGGCCCAAGCCACCGTGGTTCGCCACGGCGCCTGACTCCTTCGACGTCATGCGGCGTTTCGTCGCTTTCGAAGCCGACCCGTCAGCTTCGAAGATTCCAGGTCTGTTGTTGGCAGCGATGAAGAAGTAGGTGGACGGTCTCGCACTCAACGCTGACGGCGCACCACAACGACCTTTTTGGGTAGCGCGATTCGGGCCACCGTATCGCCACCCACGGCAATGCAACTAAAGGCAGTTGGGCACGTCACGGCGATGAGCGACAGTGGCGTGTACACGGTGTGCGCGGCAGTGAACTTGGCTCCGGCATTGACGCTGGTGGCCACCCCGCCAACTCCGACTGAGGTGTGGTTGACCCATTGCGTGCCGACCACGACGCAATCACGGGCCGACGGACAGCTCACGCCGAAGATGTCGTCCACCGGTTGGACCGCGGCGGATGGAAACCAGGTGTGCCCACCGTCATTGCTGACCAGCAGGGCGCCGTGAGCCGGAACGACGTCACTCACGGTGTCAGAAGTGGTGCCGACGGCGAGGCATCGGGTGGCGCTGGCACACCAGGCGTCTTGGAGGAGTCCGGTGCCCGATGGCACGTCGGCGGCGGTCCAGCTGACGCCGGCATCGAGGCTCAACGCCACGGTCCCTTGTCCGTGGCCAGTGGAAGTAGAAGTGTTCCCCGCCACCAGACAGATACCGGCGACGGTGCAGCTCAGATCACGCGGCATCGTTCAAGCCGGTGGGCAGATTGCCCTCCCGGTCCCAGGTCTGTCCGAAATCGGTGGTGGTGGCCGACCAAATGATGGTGCCGTCGCTCACCAATACGTTGCAGTCCGAACTATCAGTGCAGCTCACGCTGATCACCGCCAGCGCTCCCAGCGGAATGCTCATGGCCTGCCACGAATGACCTCCATTGCGGGTAGCCAGGACCTCACCAACTGGTGGATTGGCCCCGACGGAACCGACAGCCATGCAAGACGACTTCGTCGGGCAGGCGATTCCGGTGAGATCGGGTGTCAGCGTCGGTGGCAATGCATCGGCCACCCAATGCAATCCCCCGTCGGCGGTGGCCACAATGACGGTGGATGCGGTGGGGCTGCCGTCGGCCGATGGTGTACCGACCCCAACCGCCCAGCAATGAGAGGCGTCGGCGCACGACACGGCGCCGAGCTGGCCGGTGCCATTGGGAGCCGGTTGACCCTCAACACTCGGGCTCACCGACGTCTGCCCGAGTACCGGACTGATCGGTTGCGTGGCCGAGGGGGGAGTGGTGTGGCACGCAGCCAACCCAATACCCAGGGTGAGCACGACCGCGAGGAGACCCCGGGTTCCGAAATGCCGACGGCCCAGCGTGGATAGGGGTTGGCGGAGGGTCACCGCGCAGGGACACTATCGGCGGACAGGCAGAATGGACGTGCATCCTTCGCTACCCTCGCTGCTGTGAACTGGGTCGATCTGCTGCTCATCGGGCTGATGTTGCTGGCCGCGGTTCACGGCCTTCGTCTGGGCGCGTTGGTGCAGCTCTTCACTTTCGGGGGCTTTTGGCTGGGCATGCTGCTGGGCACCCTGCTGTGGGTCCCGGCCCTGTCCTTCATCCATCATGAATACGCACGGGCGATCATCACCGTGGCCGTGGTCCTTCTTACCGCCAGTGGGCTGGGCTTTATCGGTCGTGTGGTGGGGACGTACAGCAATACCACGCTGCGCCGCTACCACCTCGGACACATAGATAGCGGGCTCGGGGTGATGGTGGCGGTGGTGGCCGTGCTGCTCTCGTCGTGGTTGGTGGCCAACGTGGTGTCATCGCCCAATAGTCGGTTCACCTTTCTGAGTTCAGCCGTGGCCAGGTCCGACATTCTCCATTCGATCGACCGAGTGTTGCCCCATGTGCCCTCGGTATTCGCTGACCTGCAGAACTTCCTCAATGAGCAGGGTTTCCCTCAGGTATTTTCCACCCTGACCCCACCGACCCCGGGTGTCGTCTCGCCTCCCACCGATGCCAAGACGCAGGCCCTGGCCAACCCGGCGCTGACCTCCGTCGACAAGGTGCTGGGCATGGCGTGCGGCAACGAACAGGAAGGTTCAGCCTTCGTGGTCGGAAAGGGGTTGGTGGCCACCAATGCCCACGTGGTGGCCGGAGAACAGAATCCTCAGCTGCTCGTCGGCGGCACCTCGTACAGCGCCACACCCGTGCTCTTTGATCCCCAGTTCGATCTGGCCATCTTGCGAACGAGAGCGCCGCTCGGTCCGGTGCTCAACATCGATCCAACCGACGTGCCGGAGGGCACCCAAGCGGCCTTCTTGGGCTATCCGGAAAATGGCCAGTTGGCTATCGGAGCGGCCGGGGTGACCCAAGAAGTAACTGCACTTGGGCGCGATATCTACAACGAGGGGGCGGTCACTCGTGGCGTCTATGCCCTTAACGCCTCGGTGCGGCCCGGCAATTCGGGAGGACCGCTGGTGATTTCGGGTGGCGAAGTCATCGGCGTGGTGTTCTCCCGATCCACCGTCTACCCAAATGTCGGTTATGCATTGACGTCGCCCGGGGTATTAGCCAGGGTGCGCATGGCTGAATCTCGACAGGCTGCGGTGAGTACCGGCAAATGCATCTCTGAATAGAAGGGAACAACGAGCCAATGGCGCAGCGCATAGAGGACTACGCGGTGATCGGGGACCTGCACACGGCCGCCATCGTCGGGCTCGACGGCTCCATTGACTGGTTGTGCCTGCCGCATTTCGATTCCCCGTCGTGCTTCAGCCGCCTATTGGGCGATGAGGAGCACGGCTACTGGCAGATCCGACCGGCTGGCGATCCCAAGACGATAAAGGCGTGCCGCCGCCAGTACCGGGATGGCTCACTGGTCCTGGAAACCGAGTTCGATACGGCCAAGGGCACGGTGCGGATCACCGACTGCATGCCCTTGAGGGATAGCCACCCGCACGTGGTGCGACTCGTCGAGGGCATCAAGGGCACCGTCGATATGCGGATGGAACTCGCCCTGCGCTTTGACTACGGCGAGGTGGTCCCCTGGGTCACCTCGTCCGAAGGGCTCATGCGCATGCGAGCCGGGCCCGACGCAGTGGCCCTCTGGCACCACGTCGATCTGGTCGGCGAAGGCCTGCGCACGGTGGCCGATTTCACGGTGCACGAAGGACAGGTCGTCCCTTTCACCTTCGTCTGGTACCCATCGCACGAAGATCCCCCTCCGCCGTTGGATGCCACGTATGCCATAAGTCTGACTGACACCTACTGGAAGGAATGGACCGCCCAGTGCACTTATGACGGAAACTGGCGCGACGCCGTCGTCCGCTCGCTCCTTACGCTCAAGGCATTGACTTTCGAGCCGACCGGCGGCATCGTGGCGGCCGCTACGACCTCGCTGCCTGAAGCCCTTGGCGGTAGCCGGAACTGGGACTACCGCTACTGCTGGCTCCGGGATGCCACGTTGACCTTGGAATCGCTGATGCGCGGTGGCTACTTCGAGGAGGCCATGTCGTGGCGCGACTGGTTGCTCCGAGCCGTGGCGGGTGATGTCTCGCAGCTGCAGATCATGTACGGCCCAGCCGGTGAGCGGCGACTGGAGGAATGGGAAGCATCGTGGCTTCCCGGGTACGAGGGCTCGGCTCCGGTGCGGATCGGCAACGCGGCTTCTGGTCAATACCAGCTCGATGTCTACGGTGAAGTCATGTCTGCTCTGTATGCCTCGGCCCATGCCGAGGGAATTCACAGCAAGGCGGCCTGGGATTTGCAAATCCAGCTGGTCAAATTCCTAGAAAAGGGCTGGGCTGAGCCCGACGATGGGATTTGGGAGGTGCGCGGACCCCGCCGGCACTTCACCCACTCCAAGGTGATGGCCTGGGTGGCCGTCGACCGAGCGGTGCGCACGTTGGAGGAATGGCCCGAGTTGGAAGGTCCACTTGAAGAGTGGCGGATGTTGCGACACCAGATCTTCACCGAGGTCTGCGAGAAGGGCTACAACGAGAAAGTCGGCGCTTTCACGCAGTTCTACGGCAGCGATCAACTCGACGCCAGTGTCCTGATGATTCCGTTGGTCGGCTTCCTCCCGCCGAGCGACCCTCGGGTGGTGAGCACGGTCGAAGCCGTGGAACGGGAGTTGGTCGACGACGGCTTCGTGCTGCGGTACCGCACGGCCGAAGACGGTTCGGTCGATGGTC
Source organism: uncultured Acidimicrobiaceae bacterium (assembly GCA_963730785.1). GTDB lineage: Bacteria > Actinomycetota > Acidimicrobiia > Acidimicrobiales > RAAP-2 > Bog-473. Next base: position 193,406 of record CAVSTF010000013.1, on the reverse strand, counting down.
TCACCGGCCGAGAAGGTGCCTTCCTGGCCTGTTCGTTCTGGCTGGTGGATTGTCTCCACATGATCGGTCGTCAAGACGACGCCAAGGAACTCTTCGAGCGACTGCTTTCACTGCGCAACGATCTCGGCCTGCTGTCCGAGGAGTACGACGCGGTGGCTGGCCGCCTGGTCGGCAATTTCCCCCAGGCGTTCTCCCACGTCTCACTGGTGAACTCGGCCTGTCGTCTCAGCGGGCGCGACACCCTTGCCACTTCTCCTGAGGAGCAAAATGTGGCGCCGAAGGTGGTCGCTTACACCTTGACCTCCACGCCGACTGCCTACGCACAAAAGAAACGGCGTCGGCGCCTGCCCATTCACCGAGGCGATTCCCGCCACTAACGAAAGGAGCCCTAATGAAGGCGTTGACCGTCGTACCCCTCAAGGCTGGCTCGGCTGAACTTTCCGACATTGATGATCCACCGGAGTCCGACGGTCCGATCCTCGTGGAGACCCTGGCCGTCGGCATCTGCGGCACCGACATTGAGATTCTGTCGGGCGCCTACGGGTGGGCACCGCCGGGCAAGGAGCGATTGGTGCTCGGCCATGAGTCGTTGGGTCGCGTGTTGGAAGCACCCGATGGCGCACCGGTCGCCAAGGGCGACCTGGTCGTCGGGATTGTGCGGCGTCCCGACCCAGTGCCCTGCGCCAACTGCGCGGTGCTGGAGTGGGACTTCTGCCGCAACGGTCAATACACCGAGCGCGGCATCAAGGAACACGACGGCTACCTGTCAGAGCGCTATCGCATCACCCCGGATTTTGTGGTGAAGGTGGACTCGACCTTGGGCATTCTCGGCGTGCTGTTGGAGCCGACGAGTGTGGTGGCCAAAGCTTGGGAAGAGGTCGATCGGGTCGGCGGCCGAGCCCACTGGGAGCCCAAAACGGCCCTCGTGACCGGCGCCGGACCTATTGGTTTGTTGGCGGCGCTTCTCGGTGTGCAGCGAGGTCTGGAAGTCCATGTCATTGATCAGATGACGAGTGGCGTCAAACCCGATCTGGTCCGCGACTTGGGTGCGACCTATCACACCGGCGCTTTGGCCGATGCGTGTCCCTCTCCTGACGTGATCATCGAATGCACCGGAGTGGCTTCACTGGTGCTCGATGCCATGAGTCACGTCGGTACCGGTGGTGTGGTCTGCCTCACCGGGGTGTCCTCGGGTGGTCACACCATTGAGGTGGACGAAGGGGCTCTGAACCGGAGCATGGTTCTCGAGAACGTGGCCGTGGTGGGCTCGGTCAATGCCAATCGCCGACACTACGAAGCAGCGGCCGCCGCGCTGGCCAAGGCCGATCGGGCTTGGCTGGCCCGATTGGTGAATCGCCGGGTCCCGCTGGAGGACTGGCAGCAGGCGTTAACCCGGGGAGCCGATGACGTGAAGGTGATCATTGAGGTGAATCCCGAGTGAGCGGCAACCACCAGCACCCACACAGCCATGGCGTTGGTCCACGACACACGCACGATCCCGCTGACCGGCGAAGAACAAATGGTGGTGCCAACACCGCGGACCATCGCACCCGGAGTCCTGGAGATCGACACCCTTCTGGGTGGTTGGGAGCGGGTCACTGCTGGCTATCTGATCGAAGGCAGTGCACCAGTGCTCGTAGAAACCGGAAGCCAGTCGTCTGTCCCAGTCCTGCTGGCCGCGCTTGAACGCAATTGGCGTCGGGCCAGAGGAGTTGGCTGGTGTGGTGGTGACCCACATCCACCTTGATCACGCCGGCGGAGTGGGCGACGTGGCCAGAGCTTTCCCCTCGGCCACGGTGTACGTGCACGAGAAGGGCGCACGCCACCTGGCTGATCCGACCCGTCTCATCGACTCGGCCTCCCGCGTCTATGGGCCGCTGCTCGATTCGCTCTACGGCCGACTCGATCCGACGCCGGCCGAACGTCTCCATGTGTTGGAGGACGGCGAGGAGATTGTGGTCAGTGCCGACCGGGTGCTCACGGCGATCGACTCACCGGGACACGCCAAACATCACATCGGACTGCACGACTCGCAGAGTGGCGTGCTCTTTGCCGGTGACGCGGTCGGCGTGAAGCTCCCCGACGGTGGTGTGTCTGCGCCCATCCACGCCACCGCCTGACTTCGACCTGAATCAGGCACTCGATTCACTTCACAAGTTCGCCGCCCGCCGACCCACCGGAATCGCACTGGCGCACTATGGCCTGCTCAATGAGCCAGAAAATCTCCTCGCCGAAGCCGAGGAAACATTGACGCTGTGGGCCGAAACGGCGGAGCACGCATTTCAGAACGGGCTGGACATTGCCGACGCCTTGTCCGCTCGATTCGATCCGCTATTGGGCGACATCGATGCCGCCCACAAGGAGAAGCTCGATGTCATGAACGGGGTCCACTCCAATGCCGCCGGCTTCCGGCGTTGGCTGGAGGGTCGGGCGGCCGTGACCTGATTCAGGTCACGGAAAGGTATATGAAGGTCCCAATCCGACGTCGCTTCGGAGAACGTTGTCGGTGCTTTGTGTCGTCGCCGCAGCCGAGTGAAATTGCGACTCCCAGACTCGCAACGTGTTTTGGTTCACTGCGGTAATCGTCTCCAGAAACGACTGGAATGAGCTCAACTGGGTGTATTCGTTTTGGACAGCAATCTGGGCCGACGTCGGCCACACGACAAAGTGGAGCTGGTATTCGTAGACCTTGACAGCGGTGGTGTACGGGGCGACGATCGCGTTGAGGCGGGCCAGAGATATCGCCCCCCCCGCCTTGTCCAGCGCATGCTTTGCGGTGTCGTTGGCAACGTTCATGTTCTTGGTGAACTGAGTAAGTTGCGACGCTCCAGGAACGGCAAGCGCGGCGGTGGGTGGCGTGATGCTCGTGGTGGTAGTAGTCGAGCTCGTGGTGGGTGGTAGCTCGTCAGAGTTGGGTGACGCCACCGCAGCCCGAATGACCACGATTGTGACTACCACGAAGACAATGGCAAAAATCCACGGGAGCGCTGGTTTAATTCGCGATGAAGCTGAGGGGCCACTGGCTAGGTGGCGCGCGCTCTGGGCCCGACTCGCGCGCTCCGGCTCCATGCTTGGATCGGCAGCTGGTCCGGGCACATCAACACGAACTTGTTCGGTCGCTGGGCCAACATTCGGAGGGGGTGACGTTGAAAGATCGGGCTGAGCGACCCCAGCCACCCGATCGCCGCTGCGCTGAGTCCATTGCATTGGATTCGCCGGTGGTCTGCCATTCGTCGGTGGCGCACCAACCGGCGGCTGAGGTGCAGTTGATTGAGACGGCTGGATTGGCAGGGGAGGATTCGTTTGCGGCGTGTGGGACGGCTGAGGCTGCGGTTGCCTCCCGATGAGGTCGCTCGGCGGGACTGGTTCCGTCAGCGGTCTAACGGCTTCGCTTACTGGCATGGTGCGCCAGTCCCAGTTTCGAATGGCTTCGACGAGGGCATTGAGTCGAGCCTCTACCGGGACATTGACCCTCGGATTGATTGGCGGCGAAGTGTTGGGTGCATTTTCGGCGTCGGCATCCGGGAGTCCGGATTGACCAAGCCCATTGGCGGACGACTGAGTCGAGTTGGCGTCGTCACTCATTGGGCGACATACCCGCAGTCACTCTGGTCACCTTCCGTGGGCAAATTCTCTTGAATGGATGCACCGCCAACAGCATTGCGTGCTTCCGCTTGTTCGGCAACGTAACAGAATTAATCGGTGATCCATTCTGGTGCGAGCTCAATTTCGTAGGCGTTTCATCCGAATGTCACCTGCACGACAAACGGTAGTGAGGCAGGTATTCCTGACAAAAGTGAACCGTGCCAACAGAAGGTAACCATAAGGTCATTCAATGTGATCAACGGGTAAACTTCCTAGATTCGTCGATAGATCTGTTGCTAGCCTCCGGACGGTGCAACCCACCCTGATGCAGCCAGAAGAGTCCCAGCTGCGTCTCGAAGCCAGTGTCTCCGGCCTGGCGAATCGAGTGCCTTTGGTGTCGGCCCGAAGTCTGGTGACCAAGGGCCAGCGGAATGCCCTATTTGTCATACTCGCGCTGTTAATCATTGGAGTCGTTCTTGGCGCGCAGTTGACCTTTACCCTCGTCATCGCCTTTTTCACCATGATCTACGTGCTGGCGGTCGTCTACCGGGTGTACCTCTTCCAGAGGTCGTCTAAAACTGATGCGGTTGAAATCGTCACAGATGAAGAGGCACTGAGCGTGCCCGATGATCAACTTCCCTTCTACACCGTCCTGATTCCCGCGTATCAAGAAGCATCAGTCATTGTGAAGCTGATCGAAAACATCGGCCACCTTGACTATCCCATTGATCGCCTTGAAGTCCTTATCTTGGTTGAAGAGGATGATCAGGAGACCTTGCAAGCCTTGCAACACAGCGATCCTGGTGAGCAGTTCAAACTCGTGGTCGTTCCGGTAGCCGAACCTCGCACGAAGCCCAAAGCACTTAACTTCGGTCTGACCATGGCCCGGGGCGACATCGTCGCCGTCTTCGATGTCGAGGATGCTCCAGATGTCTTACAACTCCGCCGGGCGGCTGTGACTCTGGCCCGTTTCGGTCCTGAAGTTGCTTGTGTACAGGCCAAGCTTTCCTATGGCAACGCGGGACAGAACATCATCACCAAATGGTTCACGGTTGAATACGGCATGTGGTTCTCCTTTTTCCTACCTGGCTTGGTGTCGCTCAATGCCCCCATCCCACTTGGCGGTACCTCGAACCATTTCCGCCGGAACTCGCTGCGGGCGCTCGGCGGATGGGATCCCTATAACGTGACCGAGGATTGTGACTTGGGCATCCGCATGTACCGGGAAGGGCTGCAGATCAAGATCCTCGAATCCGTGACTCTCGAAGAGGCAAACAGCGACTTTGTGAACTGGATAAAACAGCGTTCTCGTTGGTACAAGGGCTACCTACAAACGTTTCTCATTCACTTACGCTCTCCGCGAAGCGTGACCAAGGAGGTCGGCGGCAAGGGTGTGATGCATTTGAACGCCTTCGTCGGTGGCACGCCCATCCTGGCGCTTCTGAATCCGTTTTTTTGGATCATGACGGTCCTGTGGTTCGTGGCTCATCCTCTATTCCTAAAGCAGATTTTTCCAGCCCCCGTCTACTACGTCAGCATCCTGTTGTGGGCAGTGGGCAATTTCCTTCTTTGGTACCTGACCGTTTTGACGGCGCGCCATGCTTCCCAAGACGGGTTGGTGCTGGCGGCGCTCTTGATCCCCCTGTACTGGGTGATGATGTCCGTGGCCGCTCTCAAGGCGGCATGGCAACTGATTGTCACTCCCTCCTTCTGGGAGAAGACGCAACACGGGCTCACACCCGAGGCAGCATCGCGCCAATAGCCGTTGAAAAAGATCGCATCTGAGGTGGTTAACCCCACTTGCGAAATTGGCGCGATCATTCGGTTATCTCTTCGTGTCAGAGGCCATTTTCGCTTGTGGACCGGACTCAGGGTCGTGACAATGGCGATCGATGACTCAGACCCTCCCAGTCGCAGATCAGGCACTCGTGGACATAGAGATTCCCGTCGACTGCACGACGGACGAGGTAGACGGCATACTTGAGGTAGCACCCCAAGACCAGGCAGCGAGCGGCGCACGAGACCAACCTTCTTCGGCGGAAGTACTGGCCGCAATCGCAGCCAAAGCCGGAATCCGGCGGGTCCGCTTCTTGGCGTGGCGCGACCTGGGTGATCCCGAGGCAGGGGGCTCTGAGCTCCACGCCCACATGATTGCCTCGCGCTGGGCCGCTGCCGGGATCGAGGTGTCGTTTCGCACATCTGCGGTCCCCGGTGGCCCCGAGACTATTTTGCGCAGCGGCTACGAGGTGGATCGGCGTGCTGGGCGCTATGCGGTTTTTCCAGGAGCGATCTGGGAGGGGATCGGACAGGATTACCGATCCGGGGATGCTCTCGTCGAGATATGGAACGGGGTGCCCTTTCTTTCACCGGTTTGGTACCGCGGTCCGCGTCTGGTCTTCCTGCACCACGTGCATGCCGAAATGTGGGGAATGGTCCTGCCGCCGGTCCTGGCCAAAGTTGGCAACACTATGGAACGACGATTTGCCCCGCGGCTGTACCGCTCAACTCGTATCGTCACCCTCTCGGAGTCCTCGCGCACTGAGATCGTCGACATGCTCGGATTGCCGCGCGGCAACATCACAGTGGCGCCTCCCGGCATCGATGATCGTTACTCGCCTGGGGGAACACGCTCAGGGCCACCATTGGTAGTTGCTGTGGGTCGGCTAGTGCCCGTGAAGCGCTTCGACGTATTGATGCGCGCCCTGGCACTGGCGAAAACGTCGGTACCCGACCTCAAGGCAGTAATCATCGGGGAAGGCTACGAGCGACCCGCACTTGAGGCTCTCCGGGCCGAGCTGGGAGCGGCCAATTGGTTGCACCTGCCCGGTCGGGTGGGGGACGAGGAATTGGTGGCTTGGTATCGCCAAGCTTGGGCGGTGGCGAGCACGTCGGAGCGCGAGGGGTGGGGTATGACGCTCACCGAGGCGGCAGCCTGCGGAACACCGGCTGTGGCCTCAGCTATCGCTGGGCATGCTGATGCGGTGATCGACGGTGCGTCGGGTCTCTTGGTGGACTGCCGCACGCCAAGAGGGATTGAAGACTTCGGCGGAACGTTGGCCCAGATGTTGATGGACAAAGGTATGCGTGGCCGACTCTCAGGTGGTGCGTTAGTGCACGCTGGCCACTTCAACTGGGATGCAACGGCACGACACGCTCTCGAAGCCTTGGCTGGGGAGACGACCAAGCGCACGCAAGCAGGTTGCTGCAATGGAGCAGCTGACCCGCTCCTCCCATAGGTTGAGAGGTCGAGTCTCTTCGTCCCTAGGGGCTGTTTGAGACGATTGAAGTCCATTGGACAACCTGCTCATTGTCGGCTGTCAGTCGCGTTAGCCAAGTGTATTGGTGTGCCTGAGAACGTGGAAGAGACGGTAGTCAGGGCATGCCGACCTTCCCCCTTGAAACTGGTGCACCATTTTGGCGAAACCCGCCCCAGTTTTCCAAAGGGTGGGGTACGTGTTATTGAGTTCACCGGGTTCTGACAGCGTTGTCGGATCGGGTACCAAAAGGTAGCGGTCATGAAACGCTATGGGATCGGCTAAGACCCGCTGGAAGTCCCTGTTGTTCGGAATCACAAAGACTCTCGGTTGTGGGCTCATGACGATCATTTGCGCCACGCAGCCGGTGGAGTCGGCGTTGTCGACTAGGACGTCGCTGTTTGGGAGGTGCAAAGTTGCGAGGTAAGCATCGAGCGACTCAGTAAACGGATACACGGCTCTAGGCGTAAAGCTCTTGTCGTGAGGTTTGAAGATGAATCCGATTTGTGCCGACTCCTCTACGCCAATGTTGGGATTCACGATCCCGGATCCAGTGATGATGATGGTTGGGATCATCACCAGCAGCACTAGTCCGATGGCGAACAGGCTTCCAAGGTTGGGGAGACCGGAACCTTCTGTGCGCCTTGGGGAGGACAAGGCAATCCGGTCTGGCCGAGGAGTCTGAATTGCCGCCACCAAAGATCCGAGGAGCAGCACACCAAGTGGGATAATCACGATCCAGTACCGGAGAGCGGCGTCGATGGAGTTGCTCAAGTACGAGAGAAGGTGTCAAAGGCCAGGGAACCACCAAGCACACCCAAAGGCGCCAGGATCCGAGGATCCCGCCTTATGAGCGCAACAGCCACCGCAACGACCAGCAAGGGGAGCAGGAAAGGTGCCAGAGCGAGAATGGCGTCTGTCTCGTAGCAGATTCGGTGGAACAAGGTGCCACCGAGTCCTTCTTGGTGGGCGAGGCGAACCTGCAGAGCACCTCCGTCAATAATGGCGCCGATGATCACATAGCTGCAGATGGCCCAACCCAACGCAGCAATGAAGGCCGGGGCACCGAAGATCAGCAGGTCGGAGACACCCCTTTTGGCTCGATCTGATCGCTTCCCTTTCGATCGCGAGTAAGTGACGAGACCCACGACTATTCCCCCAATGAGGGCGGCTGTGGCAGCTTCGTTACGGGTTAAGTAACACAAGGCCAACGCCGTCGCGCTGTAGGCGAGCGAACGGAGATCACGGTCGCGCATCCATCGCAGTAGGTAACGGGTGGCGGTAATGAGTGTGAAGGTAAATAGGGACTCGCTCATCCCATTACCCGCGTAGTAGGCAATCATGGGATCCACAGCAAAAAGCCCGGTCAGCAGGAGCCGTGGAGCCCGACTAACCCCCCACTCACGCAGCGCAGCGCACATTTGGAAGGCTGCGCCGGCCATGGCAAGTGCGCTCACCAGACTCCCGGAAAACTCATCGTGTGAGAGCGCAGGCCAGATGTGATTCCCTAGAAGAAGAACGACCATATCGGCCAGTGATTGCAGCGGTTCCCAAACAAACCCGATCGCCGCGAGATGGGGATCGCTCGAATAGATGACGTAGAATCCATTGGCCATTCGCGAGAAGGCGTCACCCGGATAAACCTTGTATTTGAAGTCGAGCAGGATGGCAACGACAAGGTAGATGCCAAATGCAACGAGAAATACTGAGCCGCCCTCGCTGAGTATTTTGGGAGCGGCGGGTGAGCGGACACCTAGTGCTGGTTGAGGCTCCCGCACACTTCGAGGCACCTGGGGAAATCGCAGCGTTCTCGGTCGCGGCGCTGGCGAATCTAGTTCCACCTCAGGTTCATTCACCGGCGCCCGTACGAGTGTCGAGGTAGTGGTGTGTTCCATCAGGAATCCCTACCCGAACGTCTTATGGGGGTCATGACGTCGCAAAAAAGGTGAAGATACGCTTCCGCGCAGTCGTTGGGCTGTGGCGTCTCTACGAAGTACTCGTTTGACTCCCCACTGAGCGCAACAACGTGAAGCGGGACGTTTGTCAGGCAGGACATCTCTGGGTCATTGGTAGCAAACCCTGTCAACGTTCCGGCCGCCACATCGGCACCGGTCGACGTTCCGGCGGAAGTGGGAGTCAACGTCACCTGCTGCCCGTTCCACGTTCCGGAGTACTGATAGGCCGTTGGGGCTGTCGGCAGCGAAGTGGCAGTTGAGCTAGGAGGCGAGGGTATCGGACCAAGGATCGGTGCAGTCGTGGTGGTCGTTACCGGAAACCCTCCGAAGGGTGCGGGTGTTGTGGTGCTGGTGGTAGTCGATGACGAAGTTGAAGTTGGCGAACTAGTGGTCGACGAAGCGGGCGAGGGGGGCGAACTGGTGGTTGTCGTGGTCGAACTGCTTGGGGACTCAGAAGTTGAAGAAGGGCCGGCTCCACCTTCCTTGATCGGAACTGCACCACCTAGAAGTGCTGACAGCATGCTCGGACTATTTCCGTCCATGCCGAGGGCCCAGATCCCAACTCCGGCGAGATTTGCGTTGTTTGCTAACTGGGCCGCTTCGTACAGGGACGTCGGATCTTCATAGAACGTCTCGTGCCACTGCGAGCCCACCTGGTATGAGGTCCAAGCCGTATCGGTGGTCGTGTCCCAATAAATCGGATGGCCACTCGACATGATCTGTCCATCCGACGGCGTGGTGGCCGCTCCAGTCGCTTGCGCAGACAGAGTGCCATTGCTCGTCGGCCAATCGATTCCGAAATAGGGCAAGCCGAGAATTACCTTGGAGCCTGGAACGGCAGCCACGTATTGATCGATCGTCTCCTTGTCGCTCAGCATTGTGCTGGTGAGGGGTGAGGTGGCCGACCCACCAGATTGGAGATTCAACTGATACTGCATGACGAAGAATGCATCGACGGCTGGAGCAAGGGCCTTTATGTTGTAGAACCCATTTGGATCTCCGCCGGAGCTGGCATAGGTGTCCATGGTCACCTGATAGTGGGGATTCGCCTGATGGATTGCGGTTGAAACTTGAGTGACGAGATTCGTGAGTCCAGCCTGATCGCCACTACCCGTTCCTTCGAGGTCCAAATTGACCCCATCGAAGCTTTTCTCCCGCATTGCCCCTAAAAGCGCGGCAGCAAGAGTTGAAGGCGCGCTGGGAGAAGAGGTGAGCTGATTGAGTGTGCTCTGATCAAAGCAGTTGACGGTGAGCACGACTCGGTCCCCCGCCGTGTGAGCTCGAGTGATGAGATTGGTGAGTGCTTGGCTTTGGAATCCGTTCCAACCTGGGCCCGATTCCGACAAACTCCCGTCGGCGTTTACAGGAATGCTGAAGTAGTCGAATGTCGAGATCCGATTCACGTCGAATCCGGCGCTTTGGTCAAGCGTCCAGTAAGGCGCAAAACCGAACACTTCATGAGGACGCAAGGGCGGCGCAGTTGCCAGTGACGGCGGAGAAGGGGCAGGAGGTGCCGTAGCCGCAGGCAGGGTAGTGAGAGTCACTGCTGCTGATCCTGCATCGGAGTCTGAAAGTGACACCGCTGCGAGCTGCGCGTTGCCGCTGACGACACTTACCCCAGGTTTCTTAAAGACAGTTGGCGCAGTACTTCCTCGGCTCGTTGCGACCGAAATGGTGAGCGCCGTCAGAATCATTGCGACGCATATGGCCATTGAGGTGAGTGCTCGATGAGCGGAGGCTCTTTCTGCAATCCAAGTTCTAAACCTTGTCTTTTCTCCAAAATTCGCTATTGCGTTCGTGTTGTCGAAGGAGAAGAAGGCACTCGAATTCCGCTGACTACTTGAGCCTGGTCCCTTGTACTTGCCACGGCTCATCAAGTCAGCGATGACGACAGCCCGGCCGATTGCTTCCTCAACGGACTCGGAACCAGCTAGCGACTCCCGTACAACGTCCCAGTCAATGGCCTCACGGCCATTTGGACCTTCGGCGGAGGGCTCATTGGATGCAAGTTCCTCGAAGTACTGACGGACCAGATCGAACGATCGAAAGCCGATTGGTCCTGAACCGTGGCCCGGATCAATCGGCTGGGAGGGTGGCGTCAGGTGGGATTCAGGCATGTGAAGGTCGCTCGTCAAAGGTTGGTTTTCGCTGAATCCGGCAAGGTCGATGAACTCCGTGCTCACTGAGGACTGCCACTATCGCTGACGTTGCAAGTGGAGCGACCTAGTGACAAGTGGGAACGCTAGAAGGATCCCGTAATTGGCGGTTGGTGACCCAACTGCTGTGCCACTTGTTGCTCCGAAGACGGAGTAAGCATTGTGTTCAGAGCGCTCAGCTCATTCACAAGCGCACTGTTCACTACTGTGAATCCAGCGATGGCAGACTGCAATTCCTTGGCCGCTCTTGAAGAGACAAATGCTGCTTCGTGGGCTTGCCGGCGAATCTCCTGGGCTTCTTCAGTTGCCTCTCGCAAAATCTGAGTGGCCTTGGATTCTGCCTCCAACAGGATCTCTTGAATCTGCTGTTCAAGCCTCGAAATCGATGATTCAGAGAACCGCTGCGCTTCAACGAAGAGTCGACCTATCTCAACTTCTGAATCTCGTAAAGCGGTTGCATGTCCCAAGTGGCTGTTGGCTACTTCCAGCCGATTCTGCAGTTCCTCGATTGCCGACGCTATCGAGTGAATCTCAGCATTGGCGGCATCGGGATACACGGGGTCTGTGGCTGGCGGAACTGGAGGATTCCCGTTGGCGAATTGGTACGGGCGGTTTGGGGACCCCTGCGGGCTGACATCGCTCTGTGTCGGTTCGCCGAACACCGGATTCCATGGACTGGTGCTCATTTCAATCATCTTGCTACCAGGAACGAAGGGTCAGGACCAAGCCGGCCGGGAAGGTTTTGCCTCGAGTTCACGCTCGCTTAATGTTGGATACCCAGGTGTCACCAAGTGCTCACTTCACCTTGGAGGACACACAAATTCGAACCTATGGCCAAGGTGGCCGCACTATCGAGACCGCCTGCCGATTCACTGCCGCCGAGAAGTCTCTAGGACTGGAGTGCCCTAAGGTCACGACTCCTATGTCGCGAGGCTGGTGCGTGGAAAAGCTGGCGAAATGAGGAAAAGCGCATCGGTTGCGTCTTGTGATCCGGTCAGAGAAAATTGGTTGCTTTGACTCCAGAGAACGTGCGACGAGGCTGGCAGCCGGACATCTATGGCATTCATGAGTATCGGTTCTATTCGGATGACGGTAAGCCGACCCTGCTCGTCAGCGACAGGGGGGCAAAGTCGCATGATCCTCCTCCACCGCCCGGGACTTGGCGCGCCGAAGCTTCATTGCCAAACGAGGAGCGGGTCATCCCGCCGGGAGCGACCAGCTTGCTCCAACCGGAGCGGCTCGTCGCTCCCACGTCGAATCAAGGTCAGCCCGCTGAATCCCAGGAGCCAGCCCAAATTGCGGCCGTCGTCGGCACTTACCAAGGGCCGGCACAATCCATGGGCATACCAACCAAGATTGCCTATGGATTGATCATCGCAGTCATGTGTGCGAGCGGAGTAGCCATTCTCGTTGACCACTTCAACACGAAGAAGCCGAGTATTCCTTCTCAGACTGCCTCGTCTACGACAGCGTCAAGTACTTTGCCCACCACATCGTCGGACGTTCAGGTCATACCAGTGCAGCTGAGTCCAAGCGCCGCTAGTTCGGCGGCCACTCTTGTCTCGAGTTGGGCAGATGGAAATCGGACGGCTGCCTTGGCGGTTGCGACGCCTACCGCGGTGGCCACTATTTTCGCTGTTCCATACCCCAGGGGCTTGGCCATCGCCAGAGGGTGCAGTGTCGCGTTTTCGCCCATTGTGTGCACCTATGGCCCACCAGGGGGTGCCTCACCAAACGACGCAATCTTCGAGATAGACGTGTCGCAAGCGTCCGGTGGTTGGTACGTCAGCGCAGTAAAAATCGATAACTAATTCAGATTCAACCAAAAGGATGAGAACGGCAGACCCAACTTGATCCGGTCTGTCGAGCGGCAATACAACATGGGCGGGCGTGTGAATTCCAACGATCCGTCTTGACGTACTGGAAAATAGCGGCCACGGTTTAGGAATGCTTCCACCCACTCAGCCCCCAGGTAGCGAAGCACAATATCCTCTGACTACTCTGCCGAACCCACCGTCAAGCCCATTGGAAATGAACAGGGCTCCTGCCCCGGGTGAACTCCAAATAAGAGAACAGCGATCATGGAAGACATGGCAGCTTCTCGTTGCCGCCTTCTTGGCAGCACTCGGTGGCATGCTCATCGACTACTGGCTTCAACCCGCCTCCACGACAGCGTCGGCATCGGGTGGTAGCGGTGCGTACAAGTTGCCACCACCTCCAGGGTCTTCAGCGACAACAACCACAGTCGATTCAGGTGCCAGTGGAGGCGATACCACGACCACGACTGCAGACTATTCGACTACGACAACAGTGGCATCGTCATCAACGCCAACGACGGCGGGAGCGGCGTCACAAACGACAGCGACGGCTCAAGTGCTCTTAACGTCGCCGCAGTCTCATGGAAACTGGACGAGCCCGGCTTTCTCGATCACGTCTTCTAGTTGGGATATCGGTTGGGCATTTCAATGCACAACCGCTCCGGCATCCGGAAGCTCGTTCGAGGTTTTCGTGGCACCGTCGGGCGGCTCGCCTTCAGAAACGCCAGCAGTATCGGAGAGCGGCTTGACGGGTCAATCAGTCTCGTCGCAGTCGACTACGGGCCAACAAATGTTGGTGGTCGAAGCTCCGGCAAACTGCATTTGGATCGTCAAGGTGACCGGCTCGTAGCCAAGCTTCGAGCCCGCTACCCAGCTGTCGGCGGTTCCTGACTCCTTCGCGCCAGATCAGCCAGAGTCCTGTCTAGCTCGGCGAAGTAGTCGTAGTTTCGCCTCTTCGGCGATTCGTCTGTCCGATCGACATCGGCCGCTGCAGGCCAAGATTGTGATGGGCGAGGTGCCGCTGGCGCGGAGATGGGGAATTCGGGTGGCGCCGGGGGCACATCGGAGTACCCCGCCGCCACGTGAGGCATCTGTGGCGTGCCGGCATCGGACCATGTGTTCGCGGGCGGCATTGTCGGAGGGGGAGGCGGTGGCGACATCAATGCTGCTGAAGCGAGAGTCGCCCCGGGATGCCCCGCCGCGACATGTGGAATTCCTTGCGTAACCGATTCCTCTGTGGAATTTGCGAACTCATATTGCCCAGGGGGCTGTCGAGGGGTGTCCGAGCTTTGTGCCACAACCAGAGTTCCTTGGCGGGGGGTCGTGGGCGTCGGATTTTCAATCCAAGGGATCATGCCTGGCGCTGGTACTCCTAACACCTGGCGCTCAATGCGTAACCGATGCAAATGAAAGAGCAACAACTCTTCGTTTGCGGTGAGACGTTCAAGTATTTCGGTTAGCTCGAGATAGAACCCACGCGAGGCACTGGTGATCACGAAGGAAGAGTACCGCTCGCGTCCCCACCCTTGACTTAGATAGGACCTGTGATTGGCATCAAGAGCTGACCCCTTGACTTCCAAGACACCGTGTTGTCACCAAACTGTCACGTTCTCCAGCAGGTGTTGGCGGTGCTGAGACACGCCATGGTGGATTCCGTAGCGCCAGTCCCGCACGGTTCTGTTAGCTGACCGAAGCGGGCCCACCGTGTCGAATTCGGACCGCCTTGGCTGATGGGAAATCGCAGCGTGACAATCCCGAAACACGAAGATGATCTTTGCGTGTCAATGGGCGTTCTCACTGGTCGTTCGGACCCTGACATGGAAACTTATGGCCTGGCGGGAAAAAGCGGATATCCCCCTGGGCACACTCAAGAACGCGAAACGCTTACCAAGGAGATTGTGAATGTCGATCAAGCACCTGCTTAAGAACCTTGCCGTGGCCGTCCCGGTCACATTGGCCATTGGTTCGTTTTCCCTGATCGCCATGGGGGGCACGGCATCAGCTGCCGGAACCCAACAATCGGCGACCATTGACCCGACCAATAGCGGTGGACAGACCGTCACCGCCAGCACGCCGTTCTCGAGCGGCCAGATGGTGACGGTGAACGTTCCTGCTGACGTCGCCAACGGTGGGACTGGCGAGCTAGCCGCCAACACGAACTACACGATCTGGGAGTGCTCAGACCCGGGTGGAACCGTCGCCAATCTGCCGACGAGCGTTGCCCAGTGCGACTCCAACACCTCAGAGGGCACAAACGGCACCACGAACTCTGACGGATCCGTGCAGTACACGGGCTACGAGCTCTACGTGTTGCCCAATACAGAGTCTGCAGCATCTGGTGGCCTCGGCGAGAACGCGGGCCACCTGCCCGTGTGCAACGCCACGAATCCATGCGTGCTCGCAGTCCTGACGGATTCCGGTAACTTCTCCGACCCCAACGGCCTCGCATTCACGCAGCCCTTCGTCGTGCAGGGCACCAATGACAGCGGCAGCAATCCCGGCGACGGCACTCCGGGTGCCCTCACGCCTGAGGCCCCCCTCATGATTGGGATTCCCCTGGTGGGAATAGCGGCCATTGGCGGCACCCTCTTCCTCCGCCGCCGCAAGGAAAAGAACGCATCCTCAGTCTCGGCCGCCTAGGAAATCCGGATCTCTCAGTTCCTAAGTACGCAGTTACCCAAAAACGAAAAGGAGCATCGCACGCTATGAATTTCCAAAAGCTGCGCAACCGCTTTGCGGCTGCAGCCACAATCGGAGCAGCGGCCTCGTCCGTAGCACTGATGATCGGCGCGGGGGTGGCCTCGGCCGATCCGCCTACAGACCCTCCCGGGGGCGTGACCCCGGTTTACCCCCACTTCTACAACGGTAACGTCGAGGGGATCCGAGACACCGGTTCGGACACCACCATCTTCATGATGCAGAAGATCGGCGACCTTTACACCTCAGCTGGTCTCTACGGTTGCACGCTTAACTCAGCTGCTACTGGACAGCCGCTGTACAACTCATCCGACTCGGAGAGTGCCGCGACTGAGCAGTTCTACTGCCAACAGAACAAGAACATCGACACCACTGACACGGCCGACAACTGGGACCGTACTGAAATCACTGAAGGTGTCGACGATGTTGGTTCCGGAGCCGGACAGAATCAACTGTGTGGAGCCAGCACCCTTAGCTCGCCCCTCCCGGTTGACTTTGCCCGCTCGTCCACCCCTGTCTCGGTGACTTGTGCGAACCCGCTGGTCGGGGCTGGCTACGCCAAGGACGGCGTGCCGATCATTGACTTCCCGTTGGTCAACCCATCGAGCTACGGAGCCTCAACGTTCAGCGCGGGTGGCACGGGGGTCTCATACGCCAGCGTGAACTTCGGCCGAATCGGCGAGGTTGCAGACGGTTGGCTGCCTGGTGACAACCCGACTGGTCCGTTCCACGGATTCGCTTACAACAGCACGACGGGCACCCTCAAGAACACGGACGCCACACCAACCAACAGCACGGTGTACGGCATCTGGTGCAGCGGCACAATTAACGACTGGGGCTATCTGACCAACCTCGGTGGTGCCGGTAAGCAACTGGCAATCGTCGGTGTGACGGTGGCTAACACAGGTCCGGGCGGCGACGCTGTTCTGACCCTGCCCGCAACGGCGTCGAAGGCATTCCCTGTCACCACCTTCCCGTCGCTCATCACGAGCGGCGATGCGGTGTCAGGTGGCGCCAGCTCCTTCGGTGGCTCGAATGAAATCGCTGCGGGTTCGACCGTTTCCTCGGGCGTTGGAACCTCCTCCATCACGCTCAGTCAGCCGGCGACCTCAACCGGCGGACCCGTGACGGTGGACTTCGTCACCCCGACGGCCGCCATAGCCGGTGAAGGAGTTCCCTACGGACTGCCGATCCGCGCCCTGGGAGTGAACACCTCCTCGGGTACGGAGAAGATCTTCGCGGGATTTGCCAGCTTCGGCGTCTCAGGCACCAACGCCTGCGCCTCACAGGTTCCAGCGTTGTCAGTCGTCGAGACGGACCCCAACGCAGCCACGAACACTGGTGACAACGCCACGCCCCACACTGCGCTGGAGAACAACGCCTCGCAGATCGGCGACTTCGACGCCGCCGACTTCCCGATCAGCGGTCCGACTGACACGAACGATGCAGCGAACCAGGCTATTGAACTGGCCACGACGCTGTACTTCGAGTCAAACGGAGTGTTCAACACCAACCCACACGCTGGTGTGTCGCAAATCACCTTCAACGGGACGACGACGACCTATTCGGGCAGTGAGGTTCAGGAAGACAGCACCAAGCCGACCACTCAGAACCTCTTGAACAACATCTACCCGACGGCTCGTACGTTGTTCAACATCTACCAGCCAGCCACGGTGAGGGCATCCACCGCCGGCTTCATTAACTGGCTCTGCGACAGCAACAACGACTTCCAGAAGGTGACGGACACCACAACGGGTTCGAACTACGACAGTGAGTTGAACACCATTATTGGTGGAGGCTTCGGGTTTATTCGCCTGACCGACCAGAGTATTGAGACTGCAGGCTCAACCAAGGATGGATTCGCAGCCCTAAATGGCACTTGTGGTGTTGAGGCGACCGGCAACCTGTCGGGAAGCACCATCACCATCGCCGATGCCACTGGATGGGCCAACGGATTGACGGCAGCACCCTCAGTACTAGTGAACGGCGTGACCGTTTCCGGTGCTGACCTGCCGACCTCGCCGGTGTCGACCATCACCAACATCGTCGACAATGGGACGACCACCACGATCACACTGTCGGCACCAGATCTGGGAGACAACTCAAGTGAGTTGTTGACCTTTGGTCTTCCGCCGGTGCTGAGTGTTCCGACAGCAGATTCGCAGAAGTAGCTCCACAGGTGGGTAGTCGCAAGGAGGTTCTTGCGCACCTGCGTGATCGGAAGTAACCACCACTACCCGGGGTTCCGACGGATTTCCGTTGGGCTCCGGGTAGCGGGGCGTTTAAAGGGGGAAGGCATTTTTAGGAGGATTGTGGCGCTGCAGCAACAAAAAGCGGTGAAGTGTTCTTGAGACATAGGGGTACTACTTCGTCGATATGGAGATGGCTGCAAGCCATGGGTCTTGCCATTGGTGTGGTGTCTGGCATTGGATTGATATGGTCCCCGGCTTCGGCGTCTGCGAATCAACAGTCGGCCGTCATTGATCCGAGTAATGGTGGTTCTACGACTGGCGTCACAGCGGGAACGCCTTTCTCAAGTGGACAGCTTGTCGGTGTCATCGTTCCCGCCAATGTTGATAATTCCGGGGATGGACCGCTCGCAGCGAATACCAACTTCACCATCTGGGAATGCGCTGACCCGGGCGGTACCACCGCCAATCTCCCAACCGATATCTCTGCATGTGACTCCAATACGTCGGAAGGGACCAACGGCACTACGAATAGCGACGGCTCGGTGGATTACTCGGGCTATGAGGTCTATTTCCTACCCAACACGGTTGCGGCCGCCCATGGCGGCCTTGGCGAAGCCGGTTCCCATACCCCAATTTGCAACGGGAGCAACGCCTGCGTCCTGGCGGTCATTACAGACCCGGGCAATTTCTCTGACCCTTCCGGGATTGCCTTTTCCCCGTCGTTCTTTGTGCAGGGCACTGACGACGGAGCTGAGAATCCCGGCGACGGGTCGGCTCCCCCAGCAGCGACGGCACCGTCAGCCACTGACTCGACGGTGCACGCCAGTTTGGCCACGATCCCAGCCGATGGGACGAATGCATCGACTGTGACCGTCACCCTGCTCGCCGGAGATGTCCCAGTTGTGGGTGATTCGGTCACATTGACTCCATCCGGCGGATCTTCTGTAATCAGTCCGACAACTGGTACCTCAGACGCTAACGGGATGGTGCAGTTCGGAGTAACCGATACAGTTGCAGAGTCGGTCACGTTTACGGCGAAGGACACCACGGTCCCCACGACGATTGCCCAAACGGCGACGATTCAATTTGCCACACCCATGGTTGCTGTCGGCAGTTCATCGGTTGCGTTGACTCCTGCTTCGGGCATGGTACCGAACGACGGGACAACCCCGGTCACCATCACGGTGACGCTCGGGGATCAGGGCGCCACTGCAGTAGGGGTGGCCGGGAAAAACGTCAGTCTGACTCCGTCAGGAGGTGGGTCGGCCATATCTCCGGCTTCGACGGTTGCGACAGACTCTCACGGCGTTGCTACATTCAATGTGACCGACACCACCGCCGAACAGGTTGTCTACACGGTGGTTGACACCAGTGACACCCTCACCATCGGACACGCGACTGTCCAATTCGGAACGGTGTCTGTCGATGCTTCAAAGTCTACGGTGACGCCCCAAGGTACGTCGGGGGTGTGCGGGACTACAACGTTCTGCGCACCAACCGGCAGACCCTCGCAGGTGACCGTGACGCTATTGGCTCCGGATGGAGTAAGTCCTGTCTCCGGGCAAATGGTCTCTTTGGCACCTTCACCTAGCTCTTCAGCGACAGTTACGCCCTCGTCTGCAATGACGGACGCCAATGGACAAGCCGTCTTTACGGTGACTGACGCCAATCCTGAAACGGTGACCTTCTCGGCGACCGATGTATCTGACACGTTGTCGATCACTCATACCGCGACCATCGAGTTCTCAGTGCCGGTAGCTTCCGCCACCACTTCCCAAGTCGTCGCCCCCACTACGTCAATGCCAGCTGACGGAATTAGCAGTCTGGCCGTGAAGGTCCAGATTGAAGATCAGTTTGGCAATCCGTTATCCGGAAAGGTGGTGACGCTGTCCGGATCGCCTGACACGTCGGTCATCATCACTCCCACATCGTCGGGCAGCCTCGCTCCGGGGACTACGGACGACGGCGGTGATGCGTTCTATGCGATAAGAGACAATGTGGCGGAGACGGTGACCCTGAGCGCACTCGACACCACCGACGGCGGCTCGAATGGGGTGACCGTCACACAAACGGGGAGCGTTACTTTCGTGCCCGGCACGCCAGATGCAAACTCATCGACCATGACCGTCGATAGCCCTCAAGTTGCACTGGGATCACCGGCTCACGTCACGGTGACAATCCGGGATCACTATGCATCGGGCGTCGGAAACCCTGTTCCCGGTAAATCCGTGACGCTCACCGCATCAGGTGGGACATCCTCCATCTCACCAGGAAGCGTGACTACTGATAGTTCCGGCAATGCCGTATTTACTGTCATGGATTCGACAGCGGAAGTCGTGACCTACAGCGCCACGGAGACAACAGACACTCCAAATGTGCTGGTAGCGGACCAAGTGTCGGTGACTTTTGGCACACCACCTCCGCCTCCCGCGGCTGTAGCGGACTCAGTTGTGCTTTCCGACGGGACCAGTGTCCCAGCGGATGGGTCGACCAAGGGCACCATCTTGGTACTGCTCGCTGATGCCAATGGTGATCCCGTGACGGGCAAGGTCGTCAAGCTGACGGCGTCGGGAGGTAAAGCCGTTGTTACGCCCGCTACCGCTACCACTGACATGAGTGGACAAGCCTCATTCGACGTGACCGACACCACTTCAGAGTCGGTCACTTTTACGGCAACGGATACGACTGACAACGTGCAGCTCACGAATCAGACCGTGACCATTGAGTTCACTAATGCTTCAACGACATCGACCACCTCTACGACGAGTACCACGTCAACTTCGACCACCACCAGCACTACGTCGAACACCTCACCAAATGCGACCACAACAACATCCACAACAACGTCTCCGTTGTCGGGATCGTCCGGCAGTGCCGATACTGGGACTTCCTCCGATGACTCGTTATCTTCCGGAGGCCCTGCGCCTACAGGTTCAGCCGATGGGCTTGCCTTTACCGGTGCTCCGCAGGCGTTGCCTTGGCTGCTCGCCTTTGGACTGTTGTTGGCGATCGTCGGAAGTATCGGCCGTCGCCTACGCGTTATGAGGCAAGTCGAGGGTCTTGGATGATGATCAGATCTACGACTCCGAGAACACCCCGACTTGCCGGCTTCATTGGTCTGGCAGCACTTCTCGCCGGCGGAGGATTATTGGCTTCCAGTTGCTCCTCTAGCCCGCCACATCAAACATCGCAGGTACCCCTGACCATTACTCCAGTTCACGGATCGGCAAATGGGACCTATCGAAGTGGTGAACTCATCGACATCCGAGTTGGGCCTAACAAGTTCTTCACGAAGTACCTCAAGGTAAACATTCTTGAGTGCTCGGACCCGGGCGGCACTGTGGCCCATTTGCCCAAGAGCATCGCCAACTGCGATGGGAACACGATTCAGGGGGGAACCATTCTGATAAATCAGAACGGCAGCTTCTCGCAAGCTGATTATCCGGTGTTCTCGTTGCCCAATGCTGTCCTGGGAGAACAATCGAATGATCAGCCGATCTGCAATCTCACACACGCCTGCGTGCTCTATATCGGCGAAAATCAAGAGGACTTCACTCAGCCAAAGGTGTTTTCAGCTCCTTTCACGGTGAAGCCAGTCGTGAAGCGATGACTCGGTGAACAGCCATTTCTCTGTCAAATGGATTGGGCCGATCGTGGCACTACCGGTCATCGCCGTCGCCATGCCGTGGGTGATCCTTTCCGCAGTGGGGCGCGCCGATGCAGCACAACCAGCTCTGACCGTCACACCGGGGCCCAGCGGTGGTTCATATCGGTCAGGTCAAACGGTGACGGTTTCAGTAGGGCCCAACAGCTTCTTCACGCCACTGCTAAAGGTCAACATCCTCGAATGTGCCGATCCAGGCGGCAAGACCGCCAACTTGCCCACCAGTATCAGTTCGTGTGACGGGAATAGCATTCAAGGCGGAACCATTCTCATCAATCACGATGGAAGTTTCTCAGCGAATGACTACCAAGTGTTCTCGTTGCCCAATGCAACGCTTGGGGAACAATCGAACAAGCTTCCGGTGTGCAATGCCACCGAAATGTGCGTTCTCTATGTTGGGCAAAATCAAGAAGATTTCACCCAGCCAAAACTGTTCTCAGCTCCCTTCACCGTCGTTCCCGATGCGAGTCGAACGGCTAGCGGGACTGCGACAACGGCCTCTTCCCAACCAGCAACGACGACGACGGCGCAGGCAACTGCACCATCCGTATCGCCCACCACAACGACAGCGCCGATAGCAACCGCATCATCACTGGCACCCTCAGATCCGGCCGCGGCTGCTCTCGCCAATACCGGTGCTCCAGCTCTCCTTGGCTGGCTTGCCGGACTGGCTGCATTTCTGATTCTTTCGGGTAGCGCAGGCATCCGTTGTATGACGAGGTTGCGGTCATGACGGTCGCTTTGCCTCCTGACGGTTCACCGCCAGGCATGCCGGCTGATGACGTACCAATCGTGTTGCGTCGAACTCCCACGAACGCCGATCGTCTATTCAGGGCCATCTTGGGGGGGAGCAGCACTTTGGTGTTGCTTCTTCTCGCTGCCACAACGGTGTTCTTGATCGTCCGGGGTTGGCCCGCGCTCCACAAGGCCGGATTGAGTTTTTTCACGTCGATCTATTGGGGACCCGATTCCGGTCGATTTGGCGTCCTTCCGCTGCTTGTTGGTTCGTGGGCCATCGCCATAGTGGGCCTCTTCGTGGCATTGCCGGTCTCCTTGGCGATGGCGCTCATGATCAACGAGTATTCGCCGACTTGGCTCCGCTCGCCACTCATTGCATTCGTGGACGCCCTGGCCACGGTGCCGAGCATTGTCTATGGACTTTGGGGTTACGAACTGTTCTCTAATTGGCAGGCAGGCCCAGCGAAATGGTTGGCTCATCACTTCGCATTCATACCGATCTTTCGTTCGGCTGATCCGGCAAGTTTTGTACTTTCAATTCTTGCCACTGGTCTGGTGTGTGCCCTCACGATTATTCCAATCATCACTTCAATCGTCCGCGAAGTGATGGGGCAGGTGCCTCGAGACGTCTGCGAGGCCTCACTCGGACTCGGTGGAACCAAGTGGGGAATGATCACTGATGTCGTTCTTCCCTTCAGTCGCAATGGGATCATTGGCGGCGCGCTCCTTGGCTTCGGTCGCGGTCTGGGCGAAACGATGATTCCGGTTCTGGTGCTGTCGACCGCTAACAAACTGACCGCAGCCCTTGCCGGTCCCGGCGGCCTCGGCTCGATCGCAAAGGAGATCGCACAAGACTTCGAGACAGGCCCACCCATTGACAAGAGCGCTTTGATCTTGGCTGGGCTGACGCTATTCGTCACGACTCTCGCCGTGAGCACGGTGGCTCGCAGCGTGGTCCGGAAATCAGGAGCGCGGGTTCGATGACCCTCCTCCTCGACCGCCAAGGACAGGGTCCACCGAATAGCGGAGGCCTCATCCGCAATGAATTTGGACGACCTGGAGACGATCGGCCCAATCGACCGAAGCGGATAAGTCAGTCCAGTGTTGTCGAATTCATCGGTTCCGCTATGGCAGCATTCGCAGTGATTTGGGTGATCTTTAGTATCACTGGAGTCTCAGCCCCGTTCGGCTTCATCGTGAGCTGCTACCTACTCTTCATCACGTTCTACGGGATCCTCTGCTGGCGAACTCATGGTGTGTCGCTCATGAAGCAGCGCATGGCGGCACTCATGATCGGCAGTGGTGCGATCCTGGCCCTGTTCGCACTGGGCGTGGTGCTCTTTGACGTGGGTGTGCAGGGAGGGTCCGTTGCCTTCGCTGACTTCCCCCACTTCTTCGTTGCCGACATGTCCCGCCTCGGAGCGGACACCCCGGTAACTGCCGTTGGGGTGGGACCGGCCATCGTAGGAACGGCCGAACAGGTTGGATTAGCTGCTCTTTTCACGGTTCCCATCGGTGTCCTTACTGCGATGTATCTGGTCGACGCTTCGGGGATCTTCGCCCGTTCCGTCGCCTCGGTGGTCGACGCCATGACCGGATCACCGGCGATCATCGCGGGTCTCTTCGTCTACCTGTTCTGGGTGGCTCCGCGCCACTCCAGCGGCGAGTCAGGTTTTGCTGGTGCCCTGGCACTGGCCATCATGATGCTGCCGATGGTCACTCGAGCCTCTCAAGAAGTGATAGCGGTGGTGCCGGGCACGCTTCGGGAAGCTGCTCTGGCTCTTGGTGCGCCGGAATGGCGGGTCGCATTGCGCGTCGTAATTCCAACGGCTAGGTCGGGATTGGCCAATGCCATTATCTTGGCCATTGCTCGGGTAACTGGTGAGACAGCCCCAATTCTGTTCGACGTTGGAGGAAGTAACCGGTACAACTGGAATCCGTTCTCCGGACAACAGGACAATCTGGCGCTACGAGTGTTCTCTCTGGTTAATCAGCCCGATGCCAACGCGGTGCGCGATGCGTGGGGTACCAGTCTGGTGCTGATCCTGTTCGTATTTTTCTTATTCTTTGTGGCCCGCATTCTGGGTCGATCAAGTCCAGGAGGTCGGCGGCGAATTCGACTGCCGCGCCGGCGAATGGGAGACGCATGACCCACCTCGATGACCCAATGTCGAAGATCCACCAAACGATTCGATCTACAACTACGAAGGAGCACACAGGGATGCAGGTCACTGATCACAACCACGGTCCGTTGCAAAGTGGTCGATTTCGGCGACGTCTATGTGCGACGGCAGCGTGTCTACTGACTGCGGTCTTGCCGTCGCTCCTCTCAGGCGTCTTCGCTGCAAGTCCGGCATCCGCATCGGGTATCACGCTGAACGGAGTTGGCTCATCATTCGCAGCTCCGGCTATTGAACAGTGGGGTCAGGCTGTCGGGCAATCGCCCTACAGTTTGGGCATCAACTACGAGAGCTCGAGCTCTGGCGACGGGCGCTACAAGTTCAGTACTCAAACCGCTGACTTTGCAGCTTCGGACATCGCCTATGGACTCGGAAGTACTGACACATCGCCTCCCACTTTCCCGTTTATCTACGTGCCGATCACCGCCGGTGGAATTGCGTTTATGTACAACATCCCCGGGCTGTCAAAGCCGCTACAGCTGACGAGCTACACGGCCTGTGCCATCTTGACCGGTGGCATCACCAACTGGAATAGCCCGCTCCTCGAACAGGGTGGAGCAAACTCGGGTTCGAATCTTTCGAGTCTTAATGTTCCGATCGTGCCCGTCACCGAGAGTGACTCGGCTGGTACGAACTTTGTTCTTGAGGAGTGGTGCATTAACGAGCAATCCGCAATATGGACCGCGTTTGCCAATCATCAAAACTCACAGTCGGGTGGCCCAACCGACGGAGTGACGATTCAGGCCGGCTCTCCGAACTCCAACTGGCCCGGCATCACTGGTGGATTGGATGCCCAGAGTACGTCACAGGTTGCGGGTGATATCTCTACCAATCCTGGAGGCATTGGAGCTGTTCAGGTGAAGTACGCCACGGACCTCCACTACGGGACGGTAACCGGGGCAGTTCCCGTTCCCGCCCACGGAGTTGCAGCTGTTCAAAATGCCAGTGGTGACTTCACCGAGCCGACCCCAGTCGGCGTCGCCTCGGCACTTGCCTATGCCACCCAGTTGTCCAATGGCACGCACAAACTCAATTTCGGAGGCGCTGGGCCCAACGTGTACAACCCGTCGACGTACAGCTACCTGCTGGCTCGAACAACCGGTTGGCCCGCTGCCAAGGGAGCAGTCCTGAGCGGTTTTGTAAACTACGTCCTCACACTGGGCCAAAAGGCTGCGCCCTCATTTGGGTACGCAAGTTTGGGCCTTTCGCTGGAGCAATACGGAATAACCGAGGTGACCGACAATGTGCCTGGCGCAGCTGCGCCCGCCAAGGGGTCGGCCGAGGACAGCGGGTTTTCGTGCGGTGACCTCACGCCCACCGAAGTGCAGGCTGG
This sequence comes from uncultured Acidimicrobiaceae bacterium, assembly GCA_963730785.1. Lineage (GTDB taxonomy): Bacteria > Actinomycetota > Acidimicrobiia > Acidimicrobiales > RAAP-2 > Bog-473. Next base: position 167,835 of record CAVSTF010000013.1, on the reverse strand, counting down.
TCAAACTGCCCCTACCTGCGGCGTCACCAACGTCGGTGCCACCCAGTCGGCCGGCACGACCGTCCCGACGTCGGCCACGAGTACGACGCCCACTACCACCAGCGCTACGAAGGCCGGTTCCAGTACGGCCACTACGACGGGCTCCGGTACTAGCAAGACGGGCACGACTTCCAGTAAGAGTGGAGCGACCAGTAAGAGCACCGGAGCCATCGGATCGAATGAGGCCGCTGGCACGCTCTCCGCAATCGGCAGCGGCTCCAGCGGAGGGGTGACCGGCTCCGGAGTTGATCCTTCCGTGGCATTGTCGAGCGCTCCTGGCACGATGGCGCAAACCGGTGGAAATCCAGTGCCAATTGCTTTGGTCGGTGGATTCCTCTTTGTGGTGGGTTGGCGCGTCCGGCGGAAGTTGCTACGTGTTAGAGGCGCGACGAAATGACAGCCTCTCGCCGCAGTTGGGCTCGGCTTACGACTCTCGCATTCGTTCTGGTGATCGGCCTGGTAGGAACCGTGTCAGGGGGACTCCATGAATCCCCAGCCGGCGCTGATACCGATTCGGGAACACTCGTCGGAGAAGGTGGGACGTTTCTCGAACCGGTGGTGAGCAAACTGTACAAAGACGATTCAGCCGCTCTCGCCCCAATCGATCCTTCCTACACGAACGTCGATCTCGATGTCGGAATCTCCGACTTCATCGGAAGCGGATCGGATCAGTTCAGCAATGATTTTGCGGTATCTGAACGCCCCTTAACTACCGCCGAAGCACAGACGGCAAAGACCGATGGCAGATCCTTCGCCTACGTACCGATTGCGGCTACGCCAGTCGCCATTGCCACCTTGGTTCCGACTTCTTCGTACCTGGATAACGGATTTATCCAAGTCTCCGATCTTTGCCCGCACATTCCTCTTACCGTTGATCAATTGGGCGACATCTTCGGGTACGACGCCAGTCAGCCTTACAGGCAGTGGAATGACTCCCGGATCCAAAACTGCACCAACGGCGATGGTCTAAGCGGAGTCTCCATATCAACCTGGGCCAATTTGGACCCAACCATGGAGAACTCCGCACTCATGGCCGTTCTAGATAGTGACACCACACCTGTGACGGGATCCAAAGCCCTATTCGATGCGGGTATCCAGCAGGCTGTTGCTGCTTCGGGATCGACATGCACAACCACTCCGATTACGAACTGCGACATACCGGCGGAAAATTATCCAATCAATCCGCAGAACCAGGTGCCGGGCGGCGACGAAGCGTTCTTGGCCAAGGTAATGGGCATTAGTCAGACGACCAATGCGCCGTCCAACAATGCTTCGGAGTGGCAATTAGGCGCCACCTTCCCCATTTCATCCGTTTGGACGGGCGCTCCGCTAGGGGTCTCGTTCGACATCCCAACAGCGGCCGTCCAGAACTTGCAGGGAGCCTTCGTCCCTCCATCTGAAGCAGCGGCAGCCGCCGCTGAGAATGATGCGACTCTTGCATCAACCAGTGATCCGACCACCAATAATTTAGTGACCTTCAACTCGAGCGCTACTGATGCCGCCGCTTACAACAACAACCTCATGGTGGAGGACTATTTGGTCGTTCCAACAAGCGGTCTTCCCTCCGCCAAGGCCACGGCGCTGGCCCAATTGATTCGATTTGCATTGGGTACCAAAGGACAGGCGGATGTCTCGAAGTACGGCTCAGCTCCGGCTACTCCGGCAATGGTGATGGCGGGGCTCAAGGTCGCGGCGCAGCTAAATGCAGAGGCCCTAGCCGACAGTGCAACGACGACTTCAAGTTCCACGACCACGACCACGACCACAACCACAACCACACCGCAAGGTACGACGACTACCGTCGCTTCCGGCTCGTCGACCACTACAACTAGCGCCGGAGCGGGGTCGAATGCCACGACACAAACTACCGATGGAGTAAGCGGGGGGACTTCGTCGGACACGTCCGCCACCGATGATTCGTCGGGATCGCTCGCATTCACCGGTTCAAATATCTGGCCCCTATTGGCCGTTGGTTCCGCCATGGTCATCACGGCGGAACTCCTGGTACGCCGCTTACGGCGGCAGAGAAGGACAACATGACCTACACACAGCAGACTGGCATAGTGCCACCAGTTGGGCCACCTCCCGGAGCTCAGGCTACCTATGGCACCTCAGGCATGGCGCCGCCGGGCAGTCCACCTTTCATGCCAGCCCCAGTCTTCGCCGGCTCAGTGGCGCCTGCATCGCCGTCTCTTTTGGAAGCCAACAACGTCAGCGCGTGGTTCGGTGGTCGCAAAGTTCTTGAACGTATATCGCTCGAAATGGAGCCAGGAAAAGTCACCGCTCTCATCGGGCCCTCTGGTTGTGGCAAGTCGACCTTCCTCAGAATCCTCAATCGGATGCACGAGCTTGTCCCTGGGGCCGCGTTGTCTGGATCCGTCAGACTGGATGGGACCGACATTTACGGACCTTCATTGCGGGTGACGGAAACTCGCTTGAGAATTGGCATGGTCTTTCAGAAACCGAATCCATTCCCGTCGATGACGATTGCACAGAACGTGTTGGCTGGGTTGAGATTGTCAGGCACCAAAGTGTCCAACAAGGATGCTCTTGTCAAGGAGTGCCTAGAACGTGCTGGTCTTTGGAAAGAAGCTAGAAATCGCCTGAACCAAGCGGGTGGCTCGCTTTCGGGAGGCCAACAACAGCGCCTATGCATCGCCAGGTCGTTGGCTGTGCAACCCAGGGTTCTTTTAATGGACGAACCATGCTCCGCTCTCGACCCCATTTCGACCGGAGTGATCGAGGAGACGATCAGGGAGTTGTCCCAACAGGTCACCATCGTCATCGTGACTCACAACATGCAGCAGGCCATGCGAGTATCTCAGAACTGCGCACTGTTCCTGCTTGACGGTGAAGGATTGCCCGGGCACATTGTCGAGTCAGGTCCAACGGAACTCGTATTCGGTCAACCGCTCGACCCCCGTACCGCTGACTACGTACATGGACGGTTCGGATGACAATTGACAGTTCCATCGACCTCGTTGATCGCTCGCGTCTGGACGTGCCGCGCAAGCTGATACAGAGGGCCCAGTCAATTTGGCACAACGCTGATCCGCGCACTCGATCCAGAGTCCAGATGGCGGCGTTGCTCGGGTCAGTGGTAATCGCTTACAACTATTCGCTCACGACGCTCATTCAGAATGCCGGTCTGAATACCCCACTCGCATATGTGAGTTTGGTACCTGCCATCGCACTCGCACTGGCCAGCGTGCGGGCTCGCCCAGTGAAGCCTGAGCCAGCCATACATGACCGCCAGGTCGACTACATAGTTGGCTTACCACTGGTAGCAACTGCGCTGGCTGCCAATATTTTTCTGCCATCGGTGCTTTCAGCCATGTTCTGGGTGTGGCGGATTGATCTACTCACCTTGCCGGTATTTGTGGCTGGTGCGGTGGCCATCATTTTTGGAGTTCGCATCCTGTGGCGGCAGAAATTGGCGGTTTGCTACCTCTTCCTCGGGTGGCCGTATCCGTATTCATCGGTGCTGCTGAAGCTGCTCGATGGATTCACTAACGCGACCCTCTCCGCCATGAATGAGATCCTCAAGGTGATTCCGATCGCAAAGGTAATCCCGTCTCCCGGAAACACCCTCTTCGAAGTAGTTCACAATGGCCATTCATTTCCCCTCAGTGTCGTATCAGCGTGTTCGGGCGTGAATAGCGTCGTTGGATTCTTGCTTATCGGATCTGCATTTGCCGCAGTGGTCCGCGGCCCCATCGTGCGCAAAGTGCTCTGGCTCGCCGGAGGAATGCTGCTCTTGTGGGTGATTAATTTGGCAAGAATTACCTTTATTTTTTGGGCTGGAAAGACATGGGGCGAGTACGTCGCCATCGACATTCTCCACCCATTCATCGGCCTCCTGACATTTGGTATCGGCGTGCTGGCGATGATTCTGTGTATTCGACCGCTCGGCATGCGGATCGACATCGGAAGGTCCGAGGCGACGACACAGGACGATGCGGTGGCCGCCACCGTCAAGTCGAAGCGTGCGTTGGCCGTGCCCAAAGTCTACGCGGCCATCATTGTGGTCATTGTCTTGGCAGTGTTCCTTGGTGCATCCAACTTGGGGCTACGCACATACAATCTTGTCGCCAACGCCTCTGGAGAATCGAGGCTTCTCTCTTACCAGACGACTCCCGTTGCCCCAACCGGATGGAAGCCGTACCTCATTGACGAATATGACTGGGCGAAGCCGCTCTTTGGTGACACTTCGAGCTGGTATCGCTATTCGTTGTTGAATTCGACGGGAGGCAATCTCAATACGTCGGTCCCTGTAGTGGTGGATGTAATCGATTCCCCGGATCTCGCCTCATTCTCGGCCTATGGCGTTGAGGCGTGTTATCAATTCCACGGGTATTCGCTTTCTGACGTGGCTCAGGTGAGCGTCGGCGGCGGTATCACCGGACAGTCGTTGTCCTACACTTCCCAGCAGTTTGGAAGCTGGTCGATTGTCTATTGGATCGTGCCGGTGAAGACCGGCAGTACGACGAGTTACGAACGAGTGGTTCTGTACGTAAAGAACTCAGGTAAGGGTATTCGCGTGCAGGCAACTCAGACCCAAGCAGACATTCGTAACCTGGCGGGTTCTATTGACAGCACTACCCCCGACGGCAAGCAGCTCATTGAGAATCGTGCGTTTCTGGTGGCGTTTGCTCGAGAGATGATCTTGGCTCAAGCGCAGCATGGCGCACGGGTGACGTAGAACGTCTACCGGATGACGCCCACGCTCTCTAGATTCTCCTACTGCGGCCTAGGGTTGCCGTGGTGAAGTCAACGCTGCGACCGGAGCATTGGGCATCCCACGAAGGGTCGCGGGCTCGCCGATCGCGACAGCACGAGATGCCTCGCCGGGGTCAGGACCCCCGTTCACTGCCGCTAGTTGGACAGTTCTTGGTGCAGATGTTTGCCTCGAATTGGGACTTGCGCCGGCGCCAGGATCCAGTGGCCGGTCTCCCTGAAGTCGACTGGGAAGGCATCTGGTCGGCAGCTCAGGGTGCCGATTCCACAGAGCAAGCCATCGGACGAGTCATCGTCGCCGGCTATGCGGCGGCCCGTGAAGCTCAGGGGACATCCGATGGTTCTCCAGTTAATTCTGTGTCAGCGCAGTCGGTTTCGTACGTGCCACTGCAAGTCGACGGCCAATATGCCTCAATGAGTCCGGGTACGGTGATCGCTCCAAACACGGAAGTTCGCCCTCCGTTCGTACAAATTCAAAATCAGGTTGACCCTCATGCATTACGAAGTTTCGTTCGCCGTCAGCAAGCTGCTTCTTTTTTCGGGTGGATTCGCAATATTGGGATCGTTATTCTTCTCTTCGTTGCATGGCAGCTTTGGGGCACTTCAATTTCACAGCACCATGCTCAGCAACAGCTTCAGGCAGCCTTCAAAGCGTCGGAAGCGGCACATCACAAACCCAGCGATTCGGCGAATGGGCCTGCACTCATACCCGGCAGTCAGGCGGTAGCGCCACCCGCCGAAGGCTCACAGTTGGCGCAACTACAGATTCCGGCGATCGAGTTGAATGAGATCGTGGTCTCCGGTACGGCCGAAGGAGACTTGGCGAAAGGCCCGGGTCACTACATCGGCACGGCTGCGCCCGGTCAGGCAGGCAATGTCGCGATCCGCGGGACATCGGACGACCAATGGAGCTCCCTTCAACCGTATTGGTTCGCTGGCCGTCGGAGATCCGATCTACCTCACGACATCCTCTGGTGAGCGTCTCACCTATGTGGTGTCGCAGTCGCCGTATCCCGTACCTCCCTCGGATGTGACGGTGTTGGACAACTTTGGGGACAACCGGATCACACTTACGACCTGCAACCCCGAATTTTCTTCGACCCAGCGCCTGATAGTGGTCGGAGAGTTGAAGCAACCGAATCCTCCTTCGGCCAAGAAGGTCAAGCCACGCGCCTACAAGATTGCAAACTCCCAGACGGCCAGCTGGGATTGGGCACTGCTTCCCTTTGTCGCTTTCGAATTGGGATTCCTGCTGTTGCTTGGGCTCAGCAATGTGCGCCTGTGCGCGATCTTTGGCAGTTTTGGTCGCTGGCTGATCCTCTCTCCCCTCTGGATCGCCGGGCTGTACGTGCTTTTCCAGAGCCTGAGTAACTTCCTGCCTTCAGCGCTTTGAGGTCTCGAAGTCCTGGTGGTAAGGAACTCGATGTTGTTCGCGTGACAATTACCTCGATTTCAAACAACGTTCACCTTCGGTTCATGGGTGCCCGATAGGTTGAGCCGCCTCATGACCCGAAGGCGGATACTTCCACTTCGGATACTTGGTTCGGGAGAGTGCAAGTGATGCGGAACCGACTGGGATTTACTACGAACAAGAGGGCCAAGCACTTGAAAAAGCGGACGGAGCCAGTGGTCAATTCCAAGTCCCTTTTTCGGATTTCGCAGCTGATCGGCGCAATGACCCTCTTGGCAGGCGTGTTCGTCGGGCTACTGCCAGGCGTTGCCTCAGCCGTCTCGCCGCCAACCGTCACAGGAGTCAATCCAGCTACGGGACCCATAGCCGGCGGCACCACAGTTGCCATTACTGGAACCGGATTCTCGACAACTGCTGGTTCGACCACGGTCAATTTTGTAAGTACAGCCACTCCAACTACCACTACCGCAGCCACTGGAGTGTCTTGCGCATCCACCACGACTTGTTCGGTCTCTAGCCCAGTGGTGAACACCGCCGGCACCTACGACATCACCGTGACCGTCGGCGGCACGACATCGACAACCGGCACTGCTGATCAATTCGTCTACACGAGCGCCACTGCTGGTCCAACTGTCACAGGAGTCAATCCAGCTACGGGACCCATAGCCGGCGGCACCACAGTTGCCATTACTGGAACCGGATTCTCGACAACTGCTGGTTCGACCACGGTCAATTTTGTAAGTACAGCCACTCCAACTACCACTACCGCAGCCACTGGAGTGTCTTGCGCATCCACCACGACTTGTTCGGTCTCTAGCCCAGTGGTGAACACCGCCGGCACCTACGACATCACCGTGACCGTCGGCGGCACGACATCGACAACCGGCACTGCTGATCAATTCGTCTACACGAGCGCCACTGCTGGCGCCACGCCAACGGTGACCGCAATAAGTCCAAACTCAGGCCCCTTGACCGGCGGAACTGTCGTCACTATCACGGGCACCGGCTTCGCCACCGCTGACACGGTCAACTTCGGTACTGCTGCCGGCACCGCTGTGACCTGTTCTTCGGCCACCAGCTGCACCGCTACTAGTCCGGCCGAGGCGGCAGGGTCGGTGGACGTCACCGTGTCGGCTGGAACCACGACCACCTCTTCGACCAGCACCACCGATAAATTCACCTACACAAGTGGCCCGGCTGTTTCTTCCATCAGTCCCAACTCGGGTCCCTTGGCCGGCGGCACCGTTGTCACCATCACGGGCACCGGCTTCGCCACCGCTGACACGGTCAACTTCGGCACTGCTGCTGGGACCGTGGTGACCTGTCCTTCGGCCACCAGCTGCACCGCTACCAGTCCAGCTGGTACCGCAGGGTCGGTGGACGTCACCGTGTTGGCCGGAACCAGTACCACCTCATCGACCAGCGCCGCCGACCTATTCCTCTACACGAGCGGCCCGTCTGTTGTATCCATTAACCCGACATCTGGACCTCTGGCGGGCGGCACCGTCGTGACGATCACCGGAACGGGATTTGCCACAACTGACACGGTCAATTTTGGTACCGCCGCTGGCACCGCGGTGGCCTGTCCTTCGGTCACCAGCTGCACCGCTACCAGTCCAGCTGGTACCGCAGGCTCGGTCGATGTGACGGTCGTCGCTGGCACAACGACGTCGACTCAGAGCGCCGCCGACAAATTCACCTATTCCAGCAGCACGGCTACTGGTGGGCCTACTGTGACGGCTATCAGCCCGACGTCGGGGCCATTGTCGGGCGGCACCGCAGTGACCATCACCGGCACGGGATTTGCGACGACTGGCACCACGGTCTACTTCGGGACCATTCCGAGTACTGGGGTCGTCTGTAGCTCGGCCACTAGTTGCGGTGCGAACAGCCCAGCGGGTAGTTCGGATGGAGTAGTCGACATCACCGTGACCGTGGCATCCAAGACGTCGGCCATTAGTTCAGCCGATCAGTTCACTTACACGGGAGCTGGAACCACGACGACGACGAGCGGCAACTCTGGAAGTGGCAGCACCGACACATCGGACACCGGTTCTGGTTCCGGTGGCTTGGCCTTTACTGGAGCACCCACGCTGCTGCTTTGGCTCATCCTTGCGGGATCGATACTTCTCTTGGCCGGTACATTTGGCCGGAAGCGTCATTTAGCGGCCCGATCCGCACGCTAAGCCGCTCTGGATCCAGGCAATCTGAGCCCTCGAGGTCATCTCATCGCCGACTCTTGACTGCCTAATGGGCTGAAGTTGGCGGTTGGTTCAGTGACATTGCGTCACGATGCCATTGGCTATGCGAATGCAGACCAAACCATCTTCTTCATGATCAATTCATTCGAATCAATTTGAGAGCGTGCAGGTGCGAAATGGATATCGGTATGCAAGCTCAAATGTGGATGGGCCGCTGACTACATGATGCGTTCAATTGCTCGCAAGACAAAAAGAAGTCGGTGGTCGGCGTCAGTAGCGATGTTCCTCGGACTGAACCTGGCTCTGGTTGGCGCAGTTTCAAGTGCATCGGGTTCGACGCCCAAGTCAACCAAGTCGGCTCGTCAAGTACTCCGAGCTGCCACCGCTGCGGCCCTCAAAAAGGGCTCAGTTCGGGTGACGGTTCACTTTGTCTCCGGTAAAACGACGGGAGAAGTAGTCGAGGATTCATCGAAGTCCTCGGCTGTTGAGACGGTCGCTATTGGCAAAGAGCGCGTCCAATTCTCTTGCGCGATGGCACGGCTTACTTCACGGCCAATGAACAGGGATTTATTTCCTACTTTGGTTTCCCGCAGTCCGTGTCGGCCACTCTGTCCAACAAGTGGATTTCGGTGGTACCGGGTGACCCAAGTTTCGACTCGGTGACCGCAGGCATGACGTTGACCTCGGCGTTGAAAGAAATAACGCCGACCAGTCCTTACGAGTTCGGCAAGAAATCTCGAGAGGATGGCAAGTCAACCCTGAGCATCACTGGCGGCGGTTCTCCCGGCGAGACGAGGACAACAATGTTCGTGGCCAGCAAGGGCACGCCGCTCCCAGTCGAAGCGGTGTCCGAGGTTGGGAGCGCTAAGCAGCAGACGGGCGAAATCGTGGAGCTCTCCCGTTGGGGAGAGAAGGTCAAGGTGCCCCAGCCGCCGAGCGCGATTCCGATTTCCTCTCTTCCCCAGGCGTCATCACCGGCCGCTTGAGGAGTGCAGAGGTGGCCCGTCGGCGCCGTTGGCTTCAGGGTAAATATCGATATATGGCGACTTGTTCGGACTGTAAATGCTTGCGGAGTTACGTCTCAAAGCAAGTGGCGGATTCCCGATAGGGCCGCCGCCACTCCAGGAGATGGGGGACGCGAAAGGTTCATCGTGGGGACACCTTGCGGTCACTTGGCTAGGCGTAGCGTGGGGCCTTCAGCCCAGTGAAATGGCGGATTTTGGTGGGAATTGTCGGCAAATTCGGCGGAGGACGGCTGGTGGCGGCAATCGCACCTCTGGTGGTCGCCGGAGGGATAGTTGTGGTTCCCAGTCCGGCGGGGGCGACATCATTTAGCTATGAGGGAACCAATCCATCATCAAATGTTGCCGTGGACGTACCGCTTCAATGCCTAAATACTGCCCCCGATAATTCAGCTGTATGCACGGACTCGGAACTGCACGACATCAACTACGCGCGCCATCTCGAGGGAGTGCCACCGATGGTCCTCCCGAATGGCTATCAGTCGATGCCAGCGGCGGAACAAGAACTGGTTGTCACCAATCTTGAGCGAGTGAGTCGTGGGCTCGTTGCCTATGTCGGGCTCGATCCTTCGTTGAACTCCGTTGCCTTGGCTGGTGCCGCGGCCGGCGATGATCCGGCGCTGCCCTCCGGCACTGAGGCCGGCAGCATTCAGGCCTCCGGAACGGCCAGCGTTCTTCAGGCCGACTACGAGTGGATGTACGCCGACGGCCCCGGAGGTTCGAACGAGGCCTGTCAGGGCAGCGCTGCCGGGGGCTGCTGGGAGCACCGGGAGATCATCCTCGGGAACTGGGCATCGTTCGGCACCCCAATCATGGGAGCCGCCGAGACTGCCCTGTCCGGCCAGGCCGACGATCCGAGTTATGCCGAGTTATTCACGGCGGGAGGTGGTTCGGACAACGTGGAGTTCCCGTATTCCGCCATCGCATACCCGACGTCCGTCGTGCCAGATGTCGTCTCGGTATCGACCTTGGACGACACCGTGACCCTTGAGGGGAACTACTTCACCGGCGCCTCGTCGGTCATGTTCGGCTCATCGCCCGCCACGTCATTCGCCGTGAACTGGGACGGCTCCATCACCGCTGTCGAACCGGCAGGTGCGACATTTGATGGCATCACCGTCACGACGCCGGCGGGAAGTTCTGGGCCTATTTCCACTGCACCGGTGCCAGTGACTTCGGCCACCACCTCTACGGCGCCAGCTCCATCCGGTACGTCGAGTCCGCCTGCGTGCTCGGCGTCCTGCGCTCAGGTTCCCCTGGCCAAGGGAGCTGTGTCTGCGGTGACGCCGAGTGCACCGATTGCTGTCGCGGCTCCGGCCGCTGCGCCGGCTCCCGCTCCCGCTCCCGCCCCGTCGGCCCCCGTTCAGCCCGCCCTGGCCGACACCGGCCTGGGACAGGGAGTCATCGTGGTCCTAGGGGTGGGGCTGCTGCTCCTGCTGGTCGGCCTCGAAGGACGACGCAGGATTAGGCGCCACCTACCGGCTAACGACGGAGCGCAATCGAGCTGAGCAAATGCTCAGTCGACCACCATTTTGGCGCGGAGCTCCTCCTGGCGGACCTCGAAGTCATCCAGCGAGATGCGACCGTCAGCCAGGTCTTCGTGCAGAGCGGCGAACTGCTCAAGGAGGCGAGTCTGATCCACCACTTCGGTAGGTGCACCGTCGTTCGGATCCTCTAAGTCCTTGTCCTCCCGACGAGTCTGTCGGTCATCCATTTTTGCTCGGGCCCGGTCCTTCTTGGCCTGATCCCGCTGCAGCTTGCCAAATGTCGAGCGTGCGCGTGCCATGGTTTACTCCTTTCCGGTCGAGGGGTCGACCAGGTACTGCGGGCGGGGCTCGTGCCCCGCCGGGTGATTCCAACCAAAGAAAAAAGGGTCATTTCGACCCACGGCCGGGGGGAGTGGGATGTAATCCCACGGAACCCATAAGGCTCAACGGTTTCGACACCGTCGGGCCGGGTGAGTCCCCACCCCTCCTGACCTGCATGTACATCCTTACGCACCCTGAATGCTCTAGCTCAGGGCCATCCGGCAGTCTACCGGCCAGCGGAGCGGGTGGGATTTGAACCCACGGTGGCTTGCACCACACAACATTTCGAGTGTTGCACCTTCGGCCTCTCGGACACCGCTCCGTCGATGAGGCTACCAGCGGCCCTTGTCGACCTTCTATACGGGCTGCTTAATTGGGGTTTCTGTGGTGTCCGGGTGGAGGTACGTGTTACAACCGGCGTTGCAAGAGGGGTCCTGGCCAAATCTTGGGCCCAAGGGCGGGTCAACTGGCCGAGGGCCCCCGCTTGCCAGCAAAGAAGGCAGTCAGGAGGGTTCCGCATTTGGCGGCCATGACCCCGGCGGTGATCGGGGTTTCATGATTCAGCCGGGGGTCGGCGCACAGGTTGTAGAGGGTGCCGCACGCCCCAGCCCTGGGATCGGTGGCGCCAAACACGAGGCGTCCCAGGCGCGAGGCCACCACGGCCCCGGCGCACATGGGGCAGGGCTCCAGGGTGACGACCAGCGTGACGTCGTGGAGGCGCCAGTTCCCGATGGCCGCCGCCGTGTCACGCAGGGCCAGCAGTTCGGCGTGCGCGGTTGGATCGCCGGTGAGCTCGCGTTCGTTGTGGCGAGAGGCCACCACCAGCCCATCAATAAGGGCAACAGCGCCGACCGGCACATCACCATGTCGCTCGGCCAATCGGGCCTGGGCGAGGGCAAGCTCCATCGCCTGTTCATCGGTGAGAGGAGAAGGCGTCATGAGCGACAGCAGTGTCGCATATGGCCCAGACCGCCTAGTGGGTAATGGTCAGGCTGTAGGCATCGCCGTCGGCGAAGCTCGAGATGGGAATGGTGACCGTTCCCGAGTTCGTCCCGGCCGGTGAAATCTTGAGCGTGCTCTGCACCGGTACGGGCTGGTAGGCGGGCGTCAGGTTTTGCCCGCCGATGTCGCCCAGACCCACGTTGACCGTTCCGGAATGCCACGGGACGGTGACGGTGATGGTGGCCGATATCGGGGCCATGGGCGGGTCGTAGGGATCAGACTGATTCGCAGTAGGCCTCCTGGTCGCAACCCTCGCCGCGGCCGATCAGACCGGTGATCGTCTGCGTGGAGGCGTTGTAGGAGCCGAGGGCGGTCACCCAATCAAGGTTGGATGAGCTGGCGATCATGTTGCCGCTCATGGCGGCGTAGGCAACACGCACCCAGTAGTCCGGCTCGGGGTAGACGGCGTTGTTGGCCAGCAGGCTGTCGAGTGTCGGGTTGGCGCACTGGGATGCGGGCCAGCACGAGCGGACGGCGGAGCCGACACCGGCGGTGGTCAATGCGGACAGGTAGCTCACATCCCATCCGGGTATCTGTCTGCACTTCGGGCAGCCCGAACTCGTTGATGAAAATCTGCGGGTTGCCCAGCGCCGGGAGCGCGGCAATGAAGCGTCTGGCTTCATTGACGTGGTCGAGTGATGGTGGCCGGGAAGAGGGAGTTCTCCTCCGGATTCGGACCCGGTTGAGTCGGCGATCTCATGCCACGAGATGGCGGCCAGTTGGAGGTGTTGGTCGGCGGCAAACGTGAGGAAGGTCGCCATATCGAATTCCGGATCCGGATTGGCGCTGGTGCCGTACTGATTCGGGTAGTCCTGCCATTCGGCCAGCGAAGGTCCGACGATGGCCGCCGATGGATCAACTGCCTTGATGTCCTGATAGGTGACCAGGAACTGCTGGAGCAAGAGGGCGGGCGTGACCGTCTTGCAAGTTGGCGGCGCTGTAGTAGTTGGCGCCACCGGGTTCGTTGTACACATCCCAGTAGCTCACTTGCTCGCCGCTGGCGACGATCGGTCTTCACGGTCGACTTCACCCAGGAGTTGTAGGTCGGACCAATCCGACCACGGCGTGGCGGGTTGCCCCGTTGGCCGCGCTCCAGAGATTGGACAGGATGAGTTGGGTCTTGGTGCCGTCGCCGACGGCCAGGTTCCAGTCATCCCAGTTCAGACTGCCGTCGGCGTTGTAACTCGGTGAGCCCTCGGTACATGGTGGTGTCCAAGGACGCCATGTCGCTTCACCACGTTGCCCACGTTGAAGACCGAATTGACGATGCCCGAGTCGGCATGATTGGCCGGCCCGATCGGCGTCGTGGCGTTCAGCGTCACGCAGGCACCGTGGCGCAGGTGGTCGTAGGCGTCACCGGCGGCGATTCGGCCGGACGGCCCCTGACCCGGCCACGTCCCATGGCGTGACCACGCCGATATACGTCGTGCCGAAGTTCAGGTTCCGGAAGACCGAGATGCACGACGCACCACAGGTGATCTGCGAGACGACGGTGTAGGCGCCGCCGGCCACGTCCTCGAGTTCGCACCATCACACCCATGGCGGCCGGTCCCGAGGCTCGACGCCACCCAGCTCACGGTGACATCCGAGCCGATGGACCGGCTTGGGTGGCCGAGATCGACCGAGAGGGGCGTTGGGGCGCGTTGACGGCGGCATGGGACGACACCATGGCGCCCGCTGGACTGCCCAACGTCAACTATCCGATCAACAGCAGGGGGCCGAGGCAAGCGCAACCGGCATGTGGCGGCGCCACCGACCGCCGATTGGGTGTGACGGGCACGACTGCATGGACGGAAGGGACCTCCTAGGATGAAGGGGCGATGATGGTCAGCTCACCAGCGTTGCGCCCCCATCGTCTCAGAAGTCAAACCCAGGTTGCTAAATCAGGTGCACTCGCCAGTTGGCGGAGGCGGTGGGATTTGAACCCACGGTTGCTTTCACAACACACGATTTCCAATCGTGCCGATTCGGCCGCTCTCGCACGCCTCCGGATGTACAGCCTGGTCAGGCTAGCCGAGGCGACTTGAGGGGGATTCCGAGGGTAACGTGGTCAGTTCCGCCGCGCCGGTGTTGGGTGCGGTGGCCGGGTCCTGCGCAACGGCCGCTCGTGAATCGAGTCAGGGTCGGAAGACAGCAGCTCTCAGTGGGTATGGCCGTGTGCCGTAGCCAACCTGGCCACCGCACCGAGCACCGGCGTGGCTGTCATAGGGCACCGATAGGCTCGGCGCCCATGGCTGATGACCCGTTCGTCTCGCTGTACCGGCGTTTCCGGCCCGGACGTTTCAGCGAGATCCTCGGTCAGGACCACGTGGTTCGGGCCCTGCAGAGTGCGGTGCGCGACGACCGGGTCTCCCACGCCTATCTCGTTCAGTGGTCCTCGGGGGACCGGGCAAGACCTCGTCGGCCCGGATCCTGGCCAAGGCGCTGAACTGCACCGATGCGCAGGACGGGGAACCGTGTGGCGTCTGCGCCTCGTGCGTCGAGATCACCCAGGGCACCTCCTTGAACGTCCATGAGTTGGACGCGGCATCCAACAATGGCGTGGACGCCATGCGGGACCTGGTGGCCCACGCCGGTCTGGGGACCCCCGGGCGCTGGAAGATCTACATCGTGGACGAAGTCCACATGCTGTCCAATGCGGCGGCCAACGCCCTGCTGAAGACGCTGGAAGAGCCGCCCAGCCACGTGGTCTTCGTATTGGCCACCACCGATCCGCAGAAGGTCCCGCCGACCATTCGCAGCCGGACGCAGCATCTTGAATTCCGGCTCATCGGCGCCGACACCCTCCACGAGCTGCTCCAGTCGGTTCGGGAAAAGGCCGGGCTCGACATCGGCGAAGACTCGGTCGAGGCCGCCGTGCGGCGTGGCCGTGGCTCGGCCCGGGACGCCCTGTCGGCGCTGGATCAGGTGGCGGCTTCGGGCAGTGCCGACTCGGCTCGCCCGGAGGTGGCGCCGGTGCTGCGCGCCCTGGCCGACGGAGAGGCCAGCGATCTGCTGGTGGCGCTCAGTGGCCTGTTGGCCGGGGGATGGGGGCCACAACCGCTGGCCACCGAGCTGGTCGATGAGTTGCGCCAGGTGTTCCTGGCCGCACTTGGCCCCGGAACTCTGTGCGGTCTCGGGAGACGCTCGAGCCGCCCTACGCGGCCTTGGCTGAAGCAATGGGACTGCCCCGGGTGGTGCGCAGCATGGAGATCCTGGGTCAGGCCCTCATCGACATGCGGGACGCACCCGATGCGCAGGTGGTGCTTGAGATTGCCCTGGTCCGAGTCGACTCAGCCCGATCTCGACAGCGGCATTGCGGCGTTGACCGAGCGGGTGGCGGCCCTTGAACGGGGTGTCCCTGCCGGCGCGCCAGCGTGCTCCGGCTCCGGCCGTCCGGCTGCGCCGGTGCCGGCTCACGTGCCGCCGAGCCACCGTGCATCTCGCGGCCCCTACGGCCCCGTCGGCACCGGTGTCGGCTCTCGGCCCTCGCTCGGTGCGGTCCAGCGCCGGCAGGGGCAAAGAGGAGGCTCCGGCCGCAGCCGAGCCATCGTCGGTTCCCGCACCAGCTGTCCGATGACCACCGCAGCCCAAGGTGGCGCCGACCGCTCGAGGGCGCCCGCTTGATCACGACAGCGTGACTCAAGCCTGGGGGGACGTGATCCTGCGAGAGCCTCCCGGCGCGGGCCAAGGCGGTCTATGCCGGCGGACGGTTCGTCACGGTTGAGCAGTCCGGCGCGCAGTTCGCCCTGCCCAATGCGGCGCACCGCGATCGCTGCGCCGAACTGGCCTCCGTCGTGGAGTCTGCCCTGACGCAGCACTTCGGGGCGCCGGTGACACTGCAACTCATCGTCGATGATGGGCGCACCGGTGCGGCCGACGTGGCGCCACCGGTCGTCGCCGACACCCCAGCGCCGGGGCAGCCGCCGTCGAAGACGACAACGGGATTGAAGAGGTCGACATCGACGCTTCGAAATGGACGCGGCCGGGTCAGCCTGATCAGGCGGCGGCCGCCGAAGCCCGACTTCTCGAGGCGTTTCCGGGCACCAGCGAAGTGACGAACTAGTTGTTCACCGGACCGCTCCGAGCCCTGATTGATGAGTTGGGTCGACTGCCGGGCATTGGTCCGAAGTCGGCGCAGCGCATTGCCTTTCACCTCTTGAAGGTGCCGACCGAGGACGCCCATCGGCTGTCCGATGCCATCGTGGCGGTCAAGGAACGCACCACGCTGTGTGAGCGTTGCTTCAATGTGGCCGAAGACGGCGACGCTGTGCTCGGTCTGCAATGACTCCCAGCGGGACGACACCGTCCTGTGTGTGGTCGAGGATCCCCGGGACATCGTGGCGGTGGAGCGGACCGGTCAGTTCCGTGGTCGCTACCACGTGCTGGGCGGATCCCTGAATCCGCTCGAGGGAGTCGGGCCCGGAGCAACTGAAGGTCCGGGAAGCTGCTGACCCGTATTAATGAAGGCCAGATCACCGAGGTGATCGTGTGCACCAATCCCAATCTGGAGGGCGAAGCCACCGCCATGTACGTGGCCCGACTCCTGACGCCACTGGGAATTGTGGTGTCCCGACTGGCCAGTGGACTCCCGGTGGGCGGCGATCTGGAATACGCCGACGAACTCACCCTCGGGCGGGCGCTGGAAGGACGGCGAACCCTGGAGGTCTGAGGGGTTCTCGTTTCTCGTAAACTTGCCGGATGCGAATCGCCATTGTCGGAGCCACAGGCCAGGTGGGCGTGGTCCTGCGGTCCATTTTGGCCGAGCGCTCCTTTCCCGTCGACGACATCCGCTACCTGGCCTCTAGCCGTTCGGCCGGCACGACGCTGCCGTGGGGTGACCGGGACATTGTGGTGGAGGACGCCTCGACCGCCGATCTGTCGGGCATCGACCTGGCGCTGTGTTCGGCCCCGGCCTCGCTGTCTCGAGAACTGGCGCCCCGCCTGGCGGCGGCCGGTGCCATCGTGATCGACAATTCGTCGGCCTGGCGGATGGATCCGGACGTGCCGCTGGTGGTACCGGAAGCCAATCCGGAGGCACTGGCCTCCATCCCCAAGGGGATCGTGGCCAATCCGAACTGCACGACCATGGTGGCCATTCCGGTGCTGAAGGTATTGCATGACGCCGCCGGGCCTGACCAGGTTGGTGATCGCCACCTATCAAGCCGTGTCCGGCGGCGGCGTCGAAGCGGTACGCGAGTTGTCCGAGCAATTGGGAAAGACCTATGACCGGGCTCACGAGCTCACCTTTGATGGCGGCGCGGTGGAGTACCCGCCCAGTTCGGTCTACGACGTGCCCATCGCCCACAACGTGATTCCGCTGCAATTCAAAGTGGTCGACGACGGTTCGTTTGAAACCGACGAGGAGCAGAAGTACCGCAACGAGAGTCGGAAGATTCTCGGCCTACCGGACCTGGCCGTGACCTGTACCTGCGTGCGGGTGCCCGTGTTCACCGGTCACTCGGCCATGATCATGGCCGAGTTCAGTCGCGACATTTCGGTGGAGCGGGCGACCGAGGTCCTGCTCTCGATGCGCCCGGCGTGGCGATCGCCGAGATCCCGACGCCGCTGATGGCGGCCGGCGGCGACATCTCTTACGTCGGTCGGATTCGCAAGGCCGATGGTGCGCCCCACGCGCTGACGTTCTTTGTGGTCGGTGACAACGTCCGCAAGGGTGCCGCCCTCAACGTGGTGCAGATTGCCGAGACGCTGTTGGAGATGGGCCGGATCTAACGTCGGGGTCAGTCCGGGCCGGATGAACCGGGCTCGGGACCACCGGCCACCAGGGCGGAGAGTCGACGAGCCAGGTTGACGGCGTGGTCGCCGAAGCGCTCGTAGAAGCGGGCGACCATGGCCAACTCAATGGCCACCGGCAGCGGCATGGTGCCGGCCACCAGTTCGGCCGTGAGCGTGACGTGCAGATCATCGAGCTCGTCGTCGAGGTCGTCCACCGAGCTGGCCGCCGTAGCCGACCGCTCGGCGAAGGCGTCAGCGGTGTAGCGCCAGATGCTCGTGGCCACTTCCCCCATGCGCTCGACCAGTCCTCGGCTGCGAGCTGACATTTCAGCCCCGAGGCCGCGGGCGGCTCGGCGGGCGATGTGCTCGGCCAAGTCCCCATTTCGTTCCATGTCGGGCAACATCCGCAGGATGGCGACCAACTCGCGGCGCTCGTCCGGTGTGGTCTCCCCGTAAATCAGCTGCTGCTGGGTGATACGAGAAATGTCATTGATGATCTGGTCGATTACCTCATCGCGCATGACGAGCTGCTTGGCGGCCTCGCGGTCGCCGGAAAGGAGGGCGTGGGTCGCCCCAGCGATCCCTTCGCCCACCAGCGCGAAGACCTGAGCGAACTTGCGATCGATCTCGTGGGGCTCGGGCACGGTGGGCCAGAGGGGTTGCTCCATAAGGAGCGGTCCGGCCACCTCGGTCGACGGCTCAGCATCGTCGTCAGTGCCCCACAACCGCCGTGCACTGGTTCCGAGTCGAAACGCCACCGCGCCAACGCTACCGGTTCGCCTGCGTGCCTATTTTTCGCCCTACGAAATGAACCAGGGTCGTGACACACCCCACCGTTACGCTGATCGGGTGGCTCTCGGACTGATAATTGGAATAGCGGTTGGATTGGCGATTGGCCTGTTGTGGCACCTGATGCGGGTGGCCAATGGCAGGGCATCGACCCATGCCACCGAGGCACGCCTGGCCGACGCGCAGGTGACATTGTCCCAGCTCAACGGGCAGTTGCAGGCGGCGGTCGCCGCCACCGCGGCGGCCGAGACCGCACGAGCGGTGCTGGCGTCTGAACTGCAGCATGCGCAGAAGACAGCGAGTGAGTTCGAGGAGCGGGCGAATCAAGAGCGGTCTCGTCTGGTCGGCACCTTCGCCGAATTGTCGGCGGAAGCGCTCCAGAAGAACAACGAACAATTCCTGGCCCTGGCCGAAACCAAACTCAGCCAAGCGCAGACGGCGGCTGAAGGCGACTTGGCCCAGCGCCAACAGGCGATCTCCCAACTATTGGGTCCGCTCAGCGAGACCCTGGGTCGTTACGAGCTGCACCTCAAGCAGATTGAAGTCGATCGCAAGGGCGCCTACGAAGGCCTGAGCGAGAAGGTGGCTCAGCTGACATTGGGCAACGAGCAGCTCCAGAAGGAAACCCGCAATCTGGTGACGGCGCTCCGTTCGCCGCAGACGCGTGGTCGGTGGGGAGAGATCCAGCTTACGGCGCGTGGTGGAGATGGCCGGCATGCTGGAGCATTGCGACTTCGACGAGCAGGTCTCGTCCACTACCGAAGAAGGGCGCCTCCGTCCCGACATGGTCGTGCACATGCCGGGCGGCCGCGAAATGGTGGTGGACGCCAAGGTTCCGTTGGACGCCTTCCTCCGTCTCATCGATGCCGACGACGACGAGAGTCGTTCCACCCTCCAGTTGGCCCATGCGCGCCAGCTGCGAACCCACGTCGACCAGCTGGCCAAGAAGGAGTACTGGCGGCAGTTCGATCGTTCGCCGGAACAGGTCGTCGCCTTCATCCCGGGTGACCAGTTGTTGTCGGCGGCCTATGAGTCGGATCCGACATTGCAGGAGCACGCCATGGCCAACGGGGTCTTCTTGACCACGCCCACCATGCTCATCGCACTGCTGCGAACCGTGGCCTTCGGCTGGCGTCAGGAAACGCTGGCCGAGAACGCTCGGGAAGTGCAGAAGCTCGGAGCCGAAATGTACGAGCGCCTGCGCACCATGAGCACCCATCTGCAGAGCCTGCAACGGAGCCTGACCAACAGCGTGTCGGCCTACAACGATGCCGTTGGCTCCCTGGAGTCCCGCGTTCTGGTGTCAGCTCGTCGCTTTCCCGAGTTGGGCGTGTTGGGTGTCGACGCCGAAGAGATTGTCAGAACTGACACCGATCGTGGCGTCGCCCCGCCTGATGCAGGCCATTGAGTTGGTCAGTGGTGTCGAAGAAGAGCCGCAAGCTATCGCTGGCGGCGAATCAGCCGCCGCTTCTTCGTAACCAGCTCAGGCGGTGACGATCTCGCCGCCAGCCATCACCAGTTCACGGATCTTCGACACTGAACCATCCAGGTCGGACAAGTGGCGCTCAATGGCGCCATCGGGCGTGAGGAAGAGGAACGTGACTCGACTCACTATCTCCTCGGTGGCCGACGCGACCATGAGGGCGTAGGAGGCACCTTGGGATCGGTAGCCCTCAACGCGCTGGTCAAGAATCTCGAGGATCTGAAGTACCCGCGGTCTTGTAGTCGACCACGACCAATCCGTCAGGCCCGCGGTACAAGAGGTCGATGTAGCCCTCAAGCAGCCGTTCGCCCACCGGTGTGCAGACATAGACCTCGCGCCAGAACGGCGAGGCTGCCGCTTCGACCACCGACGGAGCGCCGAGCGCCTGCAGTACGAGGGAACGCACGTCGTCGGTCCGGTCAGCGACCGCCTCCGCTTCACATTGAGCCAACAGCGCTTCGTCCAGCCCGGCCCCGTTGTCCAGGTCAATCGTTTGCAGCACCCCGTGGACTGCTCGACCTACCGAGGTCCCGTAGCGGCCCTTGACCCAGGGAGGAAGATCGATGTCTCGGGCCCGCTTTTCGAGTCCCGGGTCCGGCTCGATGTCGGGCGTGCCCTCATCGGTCAATGCGCTGGCGGCCACCGTCGTCAGACGGGAAGCCGTCAAGAGCGCTGACGCTCGCTGGTTGGCCCATTCGTTAAAGGGGAGGGGGGGTGAGGGCAGCGCTCCCTCCAATGTTGTTATGGAGCCAGTCGTCTCGACACCATCCGGCAACTGGTCCAACAGGTCCCCCATGCCGGCCAGCAACAGTTCTGAGTTGGTGCGGGACTTGGCCTCGGGTGTTTTAGCTCGGTCCTTGCGATGGACGGACACGACCAGGTGATCACGCGCTCGGGTGCAGGCCACGTACAGCAGACGAATCCGCTCGTGCAGACCCATCTGCTCGTCAATGGGGGCCCAGTCCACGAACTCGTCCGTGCTGACGTTTTTGCCGAACTTGTACCCAACGTTGGCCTTTTCGCCGTCTCGTGCGGGAGGGAACACCACTTCGGCCGCGGCTGAGCGCCCCGACGGCACCGCTGACATGCCCGACACGATGGTGATCGGGAACTCGAGGCCTTTGGCGCCATGAATGGTCAGAATGCGCACCGCATTGTCGTCCGTCTCGGGCAGGATCGATTCGGCAATTCGGGATCCATCAGCAGTCAGCTTCGTCACCCACTGCAGGTACTGGCGCAGGTTGCCGCCGGTGACCTCACTCCAGGCCCGGGCCTGGTCGGTGACGAAGCGAAGTCGCCTCCACACATCCCGGGGTCGTCCTTCGGCAAATCCGAGTTCCAAGCCTCTTCGATCGGTGACGATTCGCCCCAGCAATTCGGACGGAGTCGTCCATGAGCGCAGATGGTGGAGTTCGCGGAGGTAGGCCAGACCAACTCGGACCGGATTATTCTCGGGCACTGAGTCGGGCTGGTTGGCCAGATAATTCCAGTTTCCTTTTCGTTCGCTCTTGAAATGAAAGAGATCGTCATCGCCACAGCCCAAGAGAGGTGTGCGCAGCGCAGACACCACGTGGAGGTGGTTGGAAGGATCGTCAATGGCTCGGAGCACCATGAAGAGGTCCCGTACCGCTCGACTGGAATAGACCAACGAACTGGTCTCGGCCCGAAAGGCGATGCCGGCCTGATCGAAGGCCTCTTCGAGAAACGGGAGGGATGTCTTGGCGGGCACCAAGACGGTGATGTCGCCCAAGTTGGCCGGTCGCCAAGTGCCGTCCGCCTGACTGACGTCCCATCCCTCATCAATCACTCGGACGATGACGGCAGCCACATTGTTCGCCTCGGCCGTGCGCATGTCGCCGGCGTTGGTGCCCTTCGGGTGTTCTGAACGTCCGATGACCGCCACGGCGGGTCCGGTGCGCGAAGGCGGGCGGGTTGCCGTAAGGGGTAGATAGGTGGCCTGTGATGACACCGGCACACTGGCATCGTTCGCTTCACCCATCAACGTGTCAAAGCAATGGTTCACCCATTCGACGATCGGTTCGACGGTTCGGAAGTTGGCGAAAAGTTCGACCTTTCCCTTGCCCTGGCCGAAGTGGTCGGCGGCGCGTAAGAAGGTGGAGATGTCGGCCCGACGGAAGCGATAGATCGATTGTTTTGGGTCACCCACAATGAACAAGTGCCCGGGGGCGACATCGACTTTGTCCCAGACGTTGTTCCCGGCGGCTGTACTCGCGGGGTCCGCCGCTGCAATGCGCACCGCCAGCTCAATCTGGATCGGATCGGTGTCCTGGAACTCGTCGAGCAGCAGTCGCTTATAGCGTTCGTGCAGGTTGGCTCGCACTGTCGGCCCGCGGTCGGGATCGCGCAACACTGCTCGGGCCAGCACCAGCAAATCGTGGAATTCAAGCTGCCCCTCGCGCTGTCGTGCCTTGGCACCGGCCAAGGTGAACTCTCTGACGGCGCTGCCCAGGCGAACCGCGCAGGCGTTGGCCACGGCCGCACTGACGGCGGTCAGGCTTTCGCCCACGTCACCGACGCGACTACGGAATTCCTTCAAGTCGCAGGCCCAGGAAGCCGCCTTACCGATCCCGCCTACCTTGAAGCTGGGCCATTTGGGGTCTGCTTTGGGGCCGATGGCTTCCAGTAATTCAAGTTCGTCATTCAGGTTAGCCAGTTGGTCGATTCGAGCGACGATCTCGTCGAGTCGAGCCCGAAGTTTGTCGCTCGCGTCGTGGCATGGTTCAGCGCAGACGGCCCGAATGTTCGACGCCGCGGCGTCAAAGAGTTGGCGGACCGAAGGAGGGTCGGCGGCGATGGTGGGCACTCGCTCCTCGACCAGGTCCCAGTTCTGGTCAAACGCTTGAGCCAGTACCTCCAGCGCATTCGGCTTCACGCCGGTGGCAAAGAGCAGCAGCACGGTCTGCTCGAGGGCCGGGTCGGACAGTAACTGGTCACGGAACGCCGACCATCGGGCATCGAACGCGATGGATGAACTGACTTCATCAAGTATTTCGATTCGAGGCGGCAGCCCGGCCTCCACCGGATGCTCGGAGAGCAGTCGTTGGGCGAAGGAGTGCAACGTGCCAATGGCGGCTCCATCGAGTTGATCCAAGGCCACCCGACAGAGAGTTGCCTTGGCCGGATCAGCTTTATCGCCGGCTGCCTTCTCGAGCTCGTTGCGGAGGCGATCACGTAACTCAGCTCCAGCCTTTTCGGTGAAGGTGATGGCGGCGATGTGGCGAAGCTCAATATTTCCGTCGGTCACGAGGGCGAGGACGCGTCCGACCAGCGCTGACGTCTTGCCTGATCCGGCGCCCGCTTCGACGAAGAGCGTGGTGTCGAGTTCGGTGGCGATCCGATTGCGGTCCGCTTGGTCGGGTGCTGGCAACTGCGTGGACTCAGCCATCGGTACCCAATTGAGAGTCGGCGTCGTCCGAATCATCGTCGACGACGAAGCTGAGGAACGGTCCCATGGCGGGATCGGCCAGCTTCCGCCTGTGTTGCCTTCGCAGGTCGGCCACTCCCAATCCGTCAGGATCGCAAAAGGCGCATTGAACCCATGGTGTTGCATCATTTTCAGTAGGGAAGGAGGGAAAGCAGCCGGCCTCAATCCCGTCCACCATGGCCCCGATGGTCTCGCCCACATGGCTCAAGACGGCGGGAGTGACGGAATAGCCATAGCGCTCGAAATTGACCCAACGCCGAGACGAACCAATAGTCGGCTCGCACGTTGGCCGTATCTCCGTGACTGAGTCGAGCAGCCTGGCCGTAGACGGCGAGCTGGAGTCGATGTCCGTTGTCGTCGGGGTTCTCTTCAGTGAGGTTCTTGAAGGCCTCGGACTTGCCCGTCTTGTAATCGACCACGTAGAGCGTGCCGTCGGCGGCGCGATCAACTCGATCAGCCAGACCCCGGAAGCGCACGCTGCGTCCGTCGGGCAAGGCTAGGGCGACCGTGCCGACAGTGGCCTTTGGAAGGCCGAAAGCCAACTCGGCTGCCACCGGCTGTGTGCCATGCGTCATGCGGTAAGAGGAGTCCCTTTCCAGAAATCTTAGGAGATCGGCCATGATTCGCTTCTTGTCTCCCCGCCAGAAGATGGGTCGGCCGGTGCGTCCCTTGGCTTCGATTTTCAGGCACTCCTCCTCGGCGATCTGCAGCAATCGGGTTCGCTGCTCTGCCGTCCAGGGGGCACTGAGGTCGACCTGGCCCGATTCGGCCAGCAGCATCATTTCTTTGACAAAGACTTCCAAGACCTTGTGCACCAGGGAGCCTTTGACCAGTGGCGTGATCTGTAATTCATCCTCGGGGTTTTCAACCTCGTCCACCTTCAAGATGTTGTGCATGAAGTAGGCGAAGGGGCAGATGGCCCATTCCTCCAGACGAGTGGCCGACATGACTTCTTCGGCCGGTGAAGGCACCCGCAGACCGTTCAAGTTGGCGTCGAAGCGGGTGAATTGATCACTGCGACGGGCCGTCAGAGCTTCGGCGCCCAACCCCAATACGGCGTCGGCTGTCTTCAGGACTGAGAGCGGCAAGTGGCTCGAGCCCTGAGCCATGAGGGCGCGCAGTCGGTGTTCTTGTTCGTTGGCCGGAAAGGCCATGTGCCGGATGCCGGCGTCAAAGGAGGCGACGTGGGTCAGCCAGTCGGCGTTGGCATTCCAGAACTCGTCAGACCACCAGCGCTCACCGGCCAAGGCACTGGCCACCTGCAGGATCCACCGAGAAGGGACGCGCTCGACGTTGCGGCGCAGGTCACCGCGCGGCACCGACAACACCTGATGCGCGGCGCCAGCCAGCGCGGCCAAGAGTTGGCGGTGCTGGCGCTCGACCCGTTGGGCCCGCAGAGGCAACTCATCGCCGGTCGCCGCCCGCTCTTGGTCCGGGAGCAACGAATCATCCTGCAGCGGGGAGGGAAAGATCCCCTCGGCCAGACCCAGCACGATCACCAGGTCGAGGTCGAGGCCCACGCCCATATCCACCGAGCCGACCAGCACGCCCTCGCCCATGCGACCGACCCGCCCTAGGTCGGCCTCGAGTTCGAGGGCCAGGGAGCGGGCGAAGACGTCCAAACTGACGGCACTCTCAAGTGCATCCAAACCCGAAAGCCGATCCAGCGCCCGGTCCACCCGTTCGGCCGCCTTCTGTTCGGTGCGGGGCCACACCGATTGCCGGCGCTCGTCACCCAGTAAGCGGGTTAGGAGGCCCCGGGTCCACTCGACCCGCTCGCTCCACGGCTGCGGTTGTTCACTGGCGCCACCGACCGCATCGATGAGTCCCAGCACAAAATCTTGCAGCGCTCGGGCTTGCATCGCCTCGTTTTGCAAGCTCTCGATGCGCCAAGGTGGCGCCTCGGGGTCTTCGCGGAGGAGCTGTTCCGCCCGCTCGGTTCGCTCGTCGGCCAGGACGGTCAATCGCTGTTCCCAATCAGTACGTCCGGCCACCACTCCCGCTTCCCGCGAGAGTCGTTCCCAGGCCACGACGGGGACGGCATGCCCTTCGTGGCGCATCGGTCCTCCGGCCAACCAGGCGAAGAACTCCTCTCGGCGAAATCCACCGTCGGGTAGGTCAAGGAGCCCCAGCAAGGTACGGCCAACCAGTCGTGCCGTCAGCGCCATCACGGCGGCGCCGTTGAAGGCAATCCCGGCCGCGGTGAGTTGTTCGTGGATCAGGCGGGCGTAGGGCTGCGGACTGGCGTGCAGGATGGCCATGCGGTCGAGTGCCGTCCCGGCCCGAGCGGCGTCAACGATGGTGCGTACCGCCGCCCGCACCTCTTCATCGCAATCGGACAGGGTGACAATTCGGGTTCGATCGACATCCACGCAATCCAACGAGAGGTCAATGTCGGGGACGGCGCGTCGTGCGTGGTGGTCGATGCGCGAGACCGATCGGTCGACTTCGGCATCGGCTCGCTCGTTCCCCGTGGTGCCGGCGAGCACAACCAGTGGGCCGCTGGCGCCGACGGCACCCAACAACTGGCTGGCGTGTCGCGACAGCAGTTCGGGTAGGTAGACGACGACCGTGCCGAGATGTGAAGTCGAAGTCGGATCTTCCTTGATGACCTCAGCCGCCGCGTCGAGCAGATCGCTTTCGTCGTAGAACTCGGTGACCAGACTTGCTCGCGCTGCTCGGTGCAGACGCACGACATCGGCGGCGCGAGCGCTTCTACCCGATAGGGCATCGAGCGCGTCGTCGGAGAGATCCCGCAGATCCTTGTAGGCGGCGACCAGGGCGGTCTCGGTGGCCACGTGGGCGGCCACCGGTTCGAAGATGCCGGGGTCCTGGTTGAGCGCAGCCCGTAGTGCCGCCGCGATGACGGGGGTGGAAACCGGGCGCCGACCGCTGCCGGCCAGTCGGTGCGACCCGAGCAGTTCGGCCAGGCGATACACGGTGACGAATGACACGGCCGCCAGGCCGTTGCCCCGGGTCGAGATCGATCCCAGCGTGCCGGCGGCCAGGAGGCGACGAGTCGCCACCCCGACATAGTTCGAGGGCACCACGACTGACACGGGGGCGAGCGGCTCGTCACCTTTGGCCACACTGATCGTCGAATGCAGTGCCTCGGCGGCCGGTCGCCCATAGCGCACCCACTGAATGTCGATGCTCATGGGGCGATGGTAAGCGGCTGGTGTGACATCTGGGTGTCCGTTGTCGGCCCTGGTCGAAGTGGCCGCACTTTTGGCCAATTACGCCTTCTGATCAGGGGTCCCGTTGGGACCGGCGGCGCTCACTTAGGCTTTGAGCACCGTGGGCGAGACGAAATCACCAAATCCACGCACATTTCACAGCGTGGCTTCAGTTTCGGATCGGATGATGTCAACGCCGGAGGTGGCATCAGTCATGGTGGAGTCGGCGAGCAAAGGACAACGATGAATATCTTGGTACTGGGCGGAGACGGCTACCTGGGTTGGCCCACCGCACTCCACCTTTCCGGGTTGGGTCACCACGTCACGATCGTTGACAACTTGGTGCGGCGCGAATACGACGTCGAAATGGGCGTCGACAGCCTGGTGCCCATTGCGTCGCTGCAGGACCGGGTGAAGAAGTGGAAAGAGCTCTCGGGTCATCAAGTCGATATTCGGATCGGCAACCTCACCGATGCCGCGTTCACGTACGCCGCCGTGGCGGAGACCAACCCCGACACCATCGTGCACTTCGGCGAGCAGCGCTCGGCGCCGTACTCAATGATCGACCGCGAGCATGCCGTGTACACCCAGGTGAACAACGTGGTCGGCAACCTCAACGTGATGTACGCCATCGCCGAGACCAACCCCGACATTCACCTGGTCAAGCTGGGGACGATGGGGGAGTACGGCTACCCCAACATCGACATCGAAGAGGGATTCATCGAGATCACCCACAAGGGTCGGACCGACGTCATGCCCTATCCGAAACAACCCGGGTCCTTCTACCACCTGTCCAAAGTGCACGACAGTCACAACATCATGTTCGCCTGCCGGGTCTGGGGGCTGCGGTCCACCGATCTGAATCAGGGCATCGTCTACGGCCAGTCCACTCCCGAGACCGACCTCGATCCTGTGTTGGCCACCCGCTTCGATTACGACGGCGTCTTCGGCACGGTCCTCAACCGATTCTGCGTCCAGGCCGTGACCGGTCACCCGCTGACCGTCTACGGCGCCGGTGGCCAGACCCGCGGCATGCTGAACATCCTCGACACCTTGGCCTGCGTGACCTTGGCCATTGAGAGTCCGGCCGACAAGGGCGAGTTCCGCGTCTTCAACCAGTTCACCGAGTCGTTCTCCGTGCGGGACATGGCCGACATGGTCAAGGACGCTTCCTCCAAGCCGGTTGAGATCGCCACCGGCACCGCCAACCCGAGGGTTGAGCACGAAGAGCACTACTTCAATGCGGCCAACACGAAGCTGCTCGACCTGGGTCTTGAGCCTCACCTGCTGACCAAGGACGTCATCGTCAGCATGTTGGATCTGGTGGAGAAGTACCAGGACAGGGTGGATGCGAACGCCATCGCACCGACCGTCCAGTGGCGCTCCAGCGCCAGCACGCTCAAGACGGCTGATCCCTCGACGGAGACCTCGTTCCTGGAGGTCTGACCCAGCAGTAGCGTGGCGCGCCGATGCAGCCGTTCATCCCGCGCCGCCGGTCCCGACGCCGGTCGATTTCGGGGCGACTGATCTTCCTCATCTGTGGACTGGTTGTCACGGCGCTGATCGTGGGTGGGGTGACGCAGATCGGCCCTCAATCAGGCCCCTACGACACGACGCTGAACCAGTCCTTCGCGTCGCTCGGGTCGGCGGCGGCCACCGAATCGAACACCACGGCGGTGCGCTTCCGATCGCTCATGACGAGTTTGGCCACCCAGAGTCGGCCCAAGCTGGAAGTGCAGCTTGACCAATTGGTGCAGCTGACGTCCCGCCAGGCCACGCTGGCCGCATCAGCCCAGGCCTCGCCCGCCCTCTCCCGGGCCCAGGCCGAATTTGCCGACGCCTTCAGCGAGCGGGCCTCGGCCGTGTTGGCCCTTCGCAACGCCCTCAATGCCCTCTTGGGTCTCCGTCCTCTCCAAATCGTCGGCTCGCCGGCAGCCGGGTCGTTGGTCGCCGCGCCGACCTTGGTGTCGTCGGTGGTGGTGGCCACCCGAATCACCAATGCGGGCGCGCTCCTTACGCAATCCGACCGCAACTACCACTTGGCTCGGGTGGCCCTCCGCCAGGCCAGGGGACACGGCCGGCTGCCCGCATCGGTCTGGGTGACCCAGGCCCAGGAGTGGCAACCGGCCACGGTGAACGACACCGTCGATCAGGTGGTCGCCTCACCCAGCCTGGCGTCGGCGCCCAGGCTCGTGCTCAGCACGGTGCGCCTCACACCCCAGGTGCTGCCGGCCAACGGCGGGGCGAACGCGGTGTTGCCACCCACCTCGACCGTGTCGGTCACCGCCGTCATGACCAACGTGGGCACCGTCGACGAGCCACGCGCCGCGGTGGAGTTCACGCTGACCCCCGAGGCGGGCGGGACCACCGCTGGCCCCGTTTCGATCACTCGGCGGGAGGCGCTGGCGACGGGCGCCTCCGGGGTCCTGCCGACCGTCAGTTTCAAGGTGAAGCCAGGTCAGCAATATCAATTGAGTGTGGCCATCGTCCTCCCGGCGGGTCAGACCGACGTCAGCCAGACCTCGCAGGCCGAGGATCTGCAGATCGCTCCGAGCACGGTGCCGAAGGGGACATCCGCATCCCTCTAAGCCGCGTCTCGACCGCAGCGGTGTGAGGGCCATAGGATCGGGATCGAACCCAATCAGGAATTGGAGAGATCGTTCTCGTGGCCGAAAGCATCACAATCACAGACAATCGGAATGGCGAGACGATGGAGATCCCCTTCGTCAACGGAGGGATCCCGGCTGAGGAGTGGTCGAAACTCCTTCCCGGCGTGTGGTTCTTCGATCCTGGCTTCATGGCCACGGCCGCCTGCGAGAGCTCCATCACCTACCTCGATGGCGAGGCGGGGATCCTGCGCTACCGCGGCTATCCCATTGAACAGTTGGCCGAAAAGTCGAACTACCTCGAAGTGGCCTACCTGCTGCTGAACGGCGAACTGCCCACCCCGGTTGAGTTCGAAGCCTGGCGTCACGAGATCACGTACCACACGTTCATTCACGAGAACGTGCGCAAGCGCTTCCTCGATGGCTTCCATTACGACGCCCACCCCATGGGCATGCTGGTCTCGGCCGTCGCCGCCCTCTCGACCTTCTACCTGGACGCCAAGGACATCTTCGACCCCGAATCGCGGAAGAAGCAGATCATCCGGCTGATCGCCAAGATGCCGACCCTGGCCGCCGCCGCCCACCGCTTCAGCGTGGGCATGCCGTTCGTCTACCCGGACAACTCGCTGGACTTCGCCGGCAACTTCCTCTCCATGCTCTGGAAGGTGGCCGAGCCCCGGTTCGAAGCCGATCCCGTGCTGGCCAAGGCGCTCGACATCCTCTTCATCCTGCACGCCGACCATGAGCAGAACTGCTCCACCACGGCCATGCGGGTCGTGGGTTCCTCGCATTCGGACCCGTACTCGGCCACCGCCGCTGCCGCGGCCGCCCTCTACGGCCCCCGTCACGGTGGGGCCAACGAGGCCGTCATCCGCATGCTGACCGACATCGGGAGCATCGAGAACGTGCCCGACTTCATCGCCCAGGTGAAGAGCGGCCACGGGGCCCAGCGGCTCCAGGGCTTCGGTCACCGGGTCTACAAGAGCTACGACCCCCGGGCCAAGATCATCAAGAAGGTGGCCGACGAGGTCTTCGAAGTCACCGGCAAGAACCCCTTGCTCGACATCGCGCTCAAGCTCGAGGAGATCGCCCTCTCCGACGAGTACTTCACCTCACGCAAGCTCTACCCCAACGTGGACTTCTACTCCGGGCTCATCTACCAGGCCATGGGATTCCCGATGGAGATGTTCACCGTCCTGTTCTCCATTCCCCGCACCGCCGGCTGGCTGGCGCACTGGCAGGAAATGCTGGACCAGGACTCGAAAATCGCCCGGCCCCGCCAGCTCTACATCGGCGCCGAGCCCCGCGACTACGCCCCGATCACGAGTCGGTAGCGCGCACCCGGACCAGGCCTTCCTGGACCATGGAGACACACAGCCGTCCCGCCTGATCAAACAAAAAGCCGCGAGCCAGGCCGCGCCCGCCCGCGGCCACCGGTGAATCGGTGTCGTACAGCAGCCACTCGTCGGAGCGGAACGAGCGGTGGAACCACATGCAGTGGTCCAGGCTGGCGCCCATGAAGTTGGCGTCCTCCCACCGAATGTCGTGGGGGGCCAGGATGGTGTCGAAGAGCGACATGTCCGAGGCGTAGGCCGCCACGGCGGCGTGGAGGAGTGGGTCGTCGGGCAACGTGCCGTCCGCCCGTATCCACAGTCGTTGATACGGCTCGGCCACCCCCTTGCGGTGCCACGGCAATTGACCAATGTGACGTTGCTCAATCGGGTGGGGACGATCGAACCAGTCGGCCAACTCGGCCTTGAAGGGTTCCAGCCGCTCGAAGAGCGGGGCCAGCGTCTCCGGATCGGGGACCTCGGGCATCGGGAATTGATGATCGAGCCCGACCTCGTCGTCATTGAACGAGGCCGACATGTTGAAGATGGCCCGACCGTGCTGCACGGCGACGACCCGGCGGGTGGTGAACGACCGCCCGTCGCGAATACGATCGACCTCGTACAAGATGGGCACGTTGGGGTCGCCCGGCCGCAGGAAATACGAGTGCAGGGAGTGGACCCGGCCGTGCTCGACCGTCCGTCCGGCGGCCACCAGGGCCTGGGCGGCCACCTGCCCACCGAAGACACGCTGGCGTTCCTCGTTGGGCTGAATGCCGCGGAAAATGTTCACTTCAATCGGTTCGAGGTCGAGCAGGTTGACGAGGAAGTCCAGATGGGCACTCATGCCCCCATGATCGCAGGCGATCGGGAACCCCGTGTCCGGGCATCGGCCACGTCCGACCGCTACCCTGCGCCGCTATGACCAGCGTGCCCGGGCGTCTCACCTTTCCTGAAGGATTTGTCTGGGGCGTGGCCACGGCGGCCCACCAGATTGAGGGTGGCAACGTCAACAACGACTGGTGGGAGTGGGAGCACAATCCCGAATCCGGCACCTTGGCGCCGAGTGGGGACGCCTGCGACTCGTTCCACCGCTGGCGCGAAGACGTGAACCTGGTGGCCGAGTGGGGATTGTCGGCCTACCGATTCTCGCTGGAGTGGAGCCGGATTGAGCCGGAGGAGGGTGAGTTCTCCATCGCCGCGCTGGAGCACTATCGACGAATCTGCGCCGCCTGCCACGGGCAGGGCATCACCCCGGTGGTCACCTTCCATCACTTCACCACACCCCGCTGGCTGACCGCCCGCGGCGGCTGGGAATCGCCCGATGCGGCCGAGTGCTTCGCCCGGTTCGTTACCCGGGCCACCGCCTATTTGGGGGATCTGATCGGCTGGGCCTGCACCATCAACGAGCCCAATGTGGTCGGCGTGATGGGGTACTTCCAAGGGCAATACCCGCCCGGGGTCAAGGACGACTTCTTCCGTTTCAGCCGCCGTCAACGATTCGATGATCAAGGCGCATCGCCTGGCGGTGGAGGTGCTGCGTTCGGGACCCGGCCGATTCCCGGTGGGGCTGACCCTGTCCATGGCCGAAATCGTGGCCGAGCCCGGCGGCGAGGAGTTGGCCGCCGGCGGCCGAAGAAACGTTGGAGAACGTCTTCCTGCGGGCCACCGGTGACGACGACTTCGTCGGGGTCCAGTGCTACACCCGCATGCATTTCGGTCCCGAAGGCGTGGCCGACAACGACCCCAACGTGCCGTTGACGCAGATGGGTGACGAGCGGTGGCCGCAGGCGGTTGAGCACACCGTCCGCCGGGCCGCGCTGGTCAGCGGCCGACCCATTGTGGTGACAGAGAACGGCATCGCCACCGAGGACGACACCGAACGGGTGGCTTTCTTGACCGATGCCATCGCCAGCGCCCACGCCTGTGTTGCGGCGGGGATTGACCTCCGGGGCTACTTCGTCTGGAGCCTGCTGGACAATTTCGAGTGGCATCTTGGGTACGGACCCAAGTTCGGGCTGGCCTCGGTCGCCGCCGGCACATTTGAGCGTCGCCCCAAGCCGAGTGCGCACTGGTTCGGCGACGTGGCACGTCAGAACGCCCTCACCCTCACAGCCGGCCGCTAGCGGCTGCACCTTGGTTTCACAGCCGGTGCGGATAGCATCAGCGCGTGCCTGAGCGCGATCCACACCCGCCGATTGCCCATCTTTGGGGGTCGGACGAGCCACTTTTGGTGCGGGTTCGTCAGATCATTGCCCACCCGTCCAGCCTGAAAGTCATCAAGTATTCCGCCGTCTCCGTCATTTCGACGGCGGTGTCGCAGCTGACCCTTTTCCTGGTCTTTGACGTCTTCTCGCTGACCACCGAGGTGCCGGCCAACATCATCGCCAATGTGTTGGCCACCGTGCCCTCCTATTCGCTGAATCGAAAGTGGGTGTGGGGCAAGTCGGGTCAGTCGCATTTTTGGCGGGAGGTGGCGCCGTTCTGGATCCTGTCGTTCATCGGACTGACCGTCTCCAGCCTGGCCGTCTGGGGCGCCGGCGCCTTCGCCCGGCACCACCACCTGCATCACTTCGGCACGGGCATCCTGGTCAACGGGGCCAACCTGGCCTCCTTCGCCGTCCTATGGGTCGGCAAGTTCATCATTTACAACAAGTTGTTCCACATCGCGCCCATCGAATTCGACGAGCATCTCGAAGAGGATGTGACGGTCGATCACTGAACCGCCGGACTGAGCTCCTCAGTCGCGGAAGTTTTCGAACTGCAGCGGGATGCCGAAGTCCTCGCCTTTGCAGGCGGCGATGACGTCTTGCAGGTCGTCCCGCTTCTTGCCGGTGACGCGCAGTTGATCACCCTGGGTCTGCGACGAGACCCCCTTGAGCGCCAGGTCCTTAATGAACTTGTTGAGCTTCTTGGCGTGATCGGACGAAATGCCGGCCCGGATGCTGATCTTCTGCCGCACGGTGCCCTTGGTGGCTTCTTCGATCTTGGCGTCCTCGAAGGCCTTGAGCGAGACCTGTCGCTTGACCAACTTCTCATCGAGCACCTGGTGCAAGGCCCGTAGGCGATCCTCGGTGGACGACTTGAGCACCAGCTCGGTTTCGGCCAGTTCGATGACCGAATCGGTGTTCTTGAAATCGAAGCGGGTGGAGGCCTCGCGGTTGGCCTGATCGACTGCATTGCGAACTTCCTGCATGTCGACTTCAGAGACGATGTCGAAGGTAGGCATGCCCGCCAGGATACCGGTCACCCGTTGACAAACCTGGCTGCGGAACCGGCTATTCTCGCCGGCTGCGGGTTGGTGTCCGAGTGGCCAAAGGAAACAGGCTGTAAACCTGTCGGTTAATACCTACGGAGGTTCGAATCCTCCCCGGCCCACGCAGCTGGAGTGTCATTTGGCACCCCAGCGCTGCTCTTGCTTCGAGGCCGGATGTCATTACAATGACATTGCGAAAGCGTTGCGAGCAGGGCTTCCCCTTTTTCAAGTGCAGCCAAAACCGGATGGTCGGGCCGGCTCAATCCTCAAGAAGCGAGACTGACACTTCCAGTGGACGATCACTCGAGAACATCGGCAACCGCCGTGTTGGAGCGCGTCCAGGCACAAGCGCAACGACTCAACATGCTGGCCGAAGGCGTTCGCCTTCGCCTGACGCCCCATCTGACCATTACCGAGCGCGTCGAGGCTGAAGTCGGCGCCCCGGACGACTGGAGCTTCCTTCGTCGCCCGGCCCTGCTCGGGTTCATCGCCATCGTGTCCGTGTGCATCGGCGCCTCGCTGCCCAGTTCGCCCTTCAAACTGGAGATGGCCGGCACCTGGTTCTTCGGCGAGGGCAATGGTCCGAACAATCCGTTCCTCTTGCTGCCTGGCGTGGTGGCCGTCTACGGCGGCATGTTGCTGTTCGCCCGGGTGTGGTTCGGCCTGGTGCAGACCCTGCGCTACCGCCCGGGTGCGCCCGTGCGCCAGCTGGCCATGATGCTGGCCATGTGGATCGTCCCGTTGTTGTTGGTGGCCCCGCTCTTCAGTCGCGACGTCTTCTCCTACGCGGCCCAGGGCGAAATGATGAGCCACCACATCAACCCGTACAACTACGGCCCCGGCACGCTCGGGTCGGGGCAGTTCGTCAATCCGGTCGACGGGCTCTGGATCAATACCCCCGCCCCCTACGGACCGCTCTTTCTCATTGTCGACGGGTGGTTCGCCTCACTGAGTGGCCACAACGCCCAGATCACCGTCCTGTTCCTCCGCTTCATGTCGGTCGTCGGCGTGGCTCTGATCGCCTACTGCGTGCCCGAAGTTGGCCGCCGCCTACGGGCGCGACCCCGGGCTGGCCTTTGTCTTTGCCGTGCTGAACCCGCTGACGCTGTTGGCGCTCATCGGCGGCGCCCATAACGACGCCATCATGGTTGGCCTGCTGCTGGCCGGGCTGACGGCGGCCAAGTACAAGCATCCGGTCATCGGCGTGGTGCTGTGCACCATGGCGGCCGCCATCAAGGTGCCGGCGGCCATGGGAATTATCTATGTGGCCTGGGACTGGGCCGGGCCGGGCGTCGACTGGCGGCAACGGGTACGCCCGGTGGCCAAGGCGGCCCTCATCGCCCTGGTGGTCATGACCGCCTTGACCCTGTTCTCGGGTCTGGGCTGGGGCTGGATAGTGAACTTGGGTACTCCGGGTACGGTCCGCTCCTGGATGGCCCCCGCCACCGCCATTGGCCTCGTGCTCAGCGGCGCCCTGCATCTGGTGCACCTCAACGTCAGCCTCGGCGGCGTATTGACCGTGACCCGGCTGCTCGGGTTGATGGCAGCGGCCGGGGTGGCCCTCTACTGCCTCAAGCACCACGTGCGGATGGGCACACTGCGGGCGGTCGGCATCTCCATGCTGATGTTCGTCCTGCTGGGCCCGGTCGTGCAGCCGTGGTACCTGACCTGGGGCATCATCTTGATGGCCCCCATCGTCACCGGGCGCATGCGCACCCTTTCGGTGGGCCTCTCCATGGTGGCGCCCTTCATCGGCCTGACCGGTGGCGCCTCACTCCTGAACCAGCTGATCCACACCAATCCGGCCAGCATGGTGGCCGCCGTGGCCGTCCTGTGGGGGGTGGCTATGTTCCCGTTGGGACGCTGGACCACCTCGTGGCAGATCGACACCACCCGCCTGGCGTCGGCCCTACCGGCGACACACGGGTCGACCACACCCGCCTTCGAGGCCTAACTCCGGCTTACAGCAGGCGCTGGAGCTCGACCACGTCCAGCCACTGGCGGTGCTTGCGGCCGACCTCGCGTTCGACCCCCACCAATTCGAAGCCGGCGGCTTGGTGCAGCGCAATGGAGGTCTCGTTGTGCCCGGCAATGCGGGCGATGATCGAGTGGAATCCGTGCGAGGCCGCCAGGGTGAGCAACTCGGCCAGGATCGCTTTGCCCACCCCCTTCCCCCGATGGTCGCGGTCGACGTAGACCGAATTCTCGGCCGTGGCGGCATACCCGGAGCGCTCCCGGAACGAGGAGAGGGATCCGAAGCCCAAAATGACCTCACCACCGGTGCCGAGATGGCCGGTCGTCACGGTCGGCGATTCGGTGGCCACCACCGCCGGATGGACCCCACCGTGGTGGGCCAACCAGGCTTCCTGCTCCTCTTTGGTCCGGGCCACCATGTCGAAGGTGTTGGTGCTCCCGAGCACCTCGATGTTGTAGATGGAGCGGATGGCTTCGGCATCCCCGGGCGTGGCCAATCTGATCTCCATGGCCGGATGGTACTGTTGACCGGTCACCGGCAGTGATGGCGCAGGCGTCGCTTGCCGTGCTCTGGCTATCATTGACGGTTCGTGACCGGAAGGTCGCGGCGCCCCCTTAGCTCAGTCGGTAGAGCACAGCCATGGTAAGGCTGGTGTCGTCAGTTCAATTCTGACAGGGGGCTCGCCCATGGCGGCGTAGCTCAGTTGGTCAGAGCACACGGCTCATAATCGTGTTGTCGCGGGTTCGAGTCCCGCCGCCGCTACCAGCCTGGGGTGGTTCCCGGGGCAGAAGCAGAAGAGGAAGGACCAGGATGGCAAAGAACGAGAAGCGGGTGCAGGTCACGCTGGCGTGCGAGGTATGCAAGCGGCGTAACTACATCACCACCAAGAACAAACTGAACGACCGCGAGCGGATCGAAATGAAGAAGTTCTGCCGCTGGGACCGCCAGCACACGGTCCACAAGGAGACCCGCTGAGCGTTCCTCAGTTGGCCAGTGCTACTCTGGCTGGCCGTTCCCCAGGTCAGGGGGATGCACCACCCCACCGAGGGCAGTAGCTCAATTGGCAGAGCAACGGTCTCCAAAACCGTAGGTTGGGGGTTCAAGTCCCTCCTGCCCTGCTCAGAACCCCATGTAGTAACCGACTATTGATGTGAGGCAGAACCCGTGAACCGCGAAACCAAGCGCATGATGCAGCGCCAGGGTCAGATGGAGGCCGATGGGTCTCCGTCGGCGCGCCGCGCCACTGGAGCGCAGAACCAGCAGCGGGCCAACCGCACCGCCCGTGGCCCGTCGGGTCGCAAGCGCACGACGCCGGTCCAGTTCACCCGGGAGATCCGCGATGAGATGCGCCAGGTGGCGTGGCCCAGCCGGACCGAACTCATCAACTACACCACCATCGTTGTCACCGTCCTGGTCATCATGATCAGCCTGATCTTCGTGCTCAACCTGGGGATCGGGAAGCTGATCACTCAGCTCTTCAACCGGTAATGCGATGAGCGATACGACCGATATTGATGCGGAGGACACTGCAGTGACGACCCAAGAATCCGTCGAGAGCCCGGCTGAGCCGGACCTCGTGCTGGATGCCACCGCCGACCCGACTGACGAGACCATTGAGCTCGGCGGGTGGGGCGAAGACGGCGAAGAAGAGGAAATCGTCCCGGTCGAGAGTCCGTACGACCGTCCCGGACGCTGGTACGTCGTGCACACTTACTCGGGTTACGAGAACAAGGTGCGCTCCAACATGGGCAACGTGGTCGCCTCTCGTGGCATCGAAGACCGAGTCTTCGAAGTGGTCATCCCCATGGAAGACGTCGTCGAGTTCAAGGGCGGCAAGAAGGTCACCGTCCAGAAGAAGGTGTTCCCGGGCTACCTCCTGGTGCGCTGCGACCTGGACGACGACACCTGGGGCGCCATCCGGAACACGCCTGGCGTGACCGGTTTCGTGGGCCCGGGCACCAAGCCGACGCCGCTGTCCCGCCGTGAGGTCGAGAACATCCTGCAGGTCAAGGCCGAGGGTGTCGAAGCCACCACCAAGCGCAGCCGTCCCCGTCTTGAGTACGAAGTGGACGAGACGGTGCGGGTGAAGGAAGGCCCGTTCGCGGACTTCTCCGGCCAAATCGCCGAAATCAACGAAGACCAGCTCAAGCTCAAGGTGTTGGTGAACATTTTTGGACGAGAGACTCCAGTGGAGCTCGAGTTCAGTCAAGTCGCCAAGCTCTAGGTTCGAAGAGGAAGAAGGAGACAACAGACGATGGCACCCAAGAAGCGTGTCCTCGCCGTGGTGAAGATCCAGCTCGAAGCCGGATCGGCAACCCCCGCCCCGCCAGTGGGTACGGCACTCGGACCTCACGGGGTCCAGACAATGGAATTCTGCAAGCAGTACAACTCGGCCACCGAGAGCATGCGGGGCACCGTTGTACCGGTCGACATCACCATTTACGAGGACCGCACGTTCAGTTTCGTCCTCAAGACCTCGCCGACGCCGGTGCTCTTGCGCACCGCCGCCGGGTTGGCCAAGGGCGCAGCGACCGCCGGTCGTGAGCAAGTCGGCACCATCACCGAGGCTCAGCTGGCTGAAATCGCCCAGGTGAAGCTCAAGGACCTCAACACCAATGATCTCGAGGCGGCCAAGAAGCAGGTC
The DNA here is from genome assembly GCA_963730785.1 of uncultured Acidimicrobiaceae bacterium. Lineage (GTDB taxonomy): Bacteria > Actinomycetota > Acidimicrobiia > Acidimicrobiales > RAAP-2 > Bog-473. The sequence continues at coordinate 129,198 of CAVSTF010000013.1, read as the reverse complement.
GCCGGGACAGCCCGTTCCATGGGGATCAAGGTCGCTGGCTAAGCGACCACACCAGACCGCAACAGGAGACAGACGATGGCCCAGCACGGCAAGAAGTACACAGAAGCACTAGGCAAGGTCGACCGCGAGGCGCTGTACAGCGTCGTCGAGGCGGTTGAGCTCATCAAGTCCTTGGCCGGTGCCAAGTTCGACGAGACGGTGGAGTTGGCCGTCCGACTCGGCGTGGACCCCCGCAAGGCCGACCAGATCGTCCGGGGCACGCTGTCGCTGCCCTCGGGTACCGGTCGGACCGAGCGCGTGGCCGTCTTCGCGGCCGGTGAAGCCGCCGCCGAGGCCCGGGCCGCTGGCGCCGACGTGGTCGGCGCGGACGACCTGGTGGCCAAGGTCGCCGGGGGCTTCCTGGACTTCGACGTGGCCATCGCCACGCCGGACCTCATGGGCCAGGTGGGAACGCTCGGCCGGGTGCTGGGTCCCCGTGGGCTCATGCCCAACCCCAAGACCGGCACCGTGACCATGGACGTCGGCAAGGCCGTCACCGAGTTCAAGGGTGGCCGGGTCGAATACCGCACCGACAAGGTGGGCAACGTCCACATCCGGGTCGGCAAGGCCTCGTTCACCCGTGAGCAACTGGTGGCCAACGTGCATGCCGTGATTGAGGAACTGCAGCGGGCCAAGCCGCCTTCGGCCAAGGGGCGCTACCTCCTCTCGGTCACCATCGCCAGCACCATGGGCCCCGGGGTCCACATCGACCCAGCTCGCGCCCGCTTTGTGGCGGAGGAATTGGCCGCCACCGCATAGCCGGTCGGGACCCTCCCGATCGCCGTACTACCATTACCCGTACAGCTCACCGCTCCGGCGGACGAGCACTGAATCCACACGCCAAAGACCTCCGGTGCACCCTCGGGTGCGTAAGGGGCCCTCACGGGTCCGCCTGACGAGGCGACAACTGCAAGAGCCGGTCTCGGCTTCTGCGCCGTCGCACATCGGAGATCCTGGCCCGTCGCCGGGCGGTTGATCCCGGTGGAGGACTAAAGATGGCAACGCAGAACGCACAGATGACCCACAAGATCGCCGTCGTTGACGAGGTGAAGACGCTCATGGGCGACTCCACCGCATCCATCGTCAGCGAGTACCGCGGTCTGAGCACCTCAGAACTGGCCGACCTTCGCAACACCCTGGCCAGCGTGGGTGGGGACTACAAGATCTTCAAGAACACCCTGGTCCGCCGGGCCATCGATGGCAGTGACTACCAGCCGTTGGCTGAGTACCTGAGCGGTCCGACCGCCCTCACCTTCGTCGACGGTGACGTCAGTGCGGTCGCCAAGGCCCTCCGCGACTTCGCCCGCTCGAATCCGCTGCTGGTCATTAAGGGTGGACTGGCCGACGGCTCCCTGCTCTCGGCCTCCGACCTGAGCGCGCTGGCCGATCTGCCCTCACGCGACGTGCTGTTGGCCCGCATCGCCGGTGCCCTGGCGGCGCCCATGCAGCAGATGGCCGGCCTCCTCCAGGCCCTGCCCCGCAACTTGGCCTACGGCATCTCCGCCCTCATTGAGCAGCGCGAGGCCGGCGGCGAAAAGGTGCCCGAGGCGGCCGCTGAGCCGGCGGAAGCCCCGGCAACCGAGGAGGCAGCTGCTCCTGAAGCCGCCACCGAAGTAGCCGACGCTCCAGCTGAGGCTGCGGTGGAAGCCGAAGCACCAGCCGAGGCCGCGGTGGAAGCCGAAGCACCAGCCGAAGAAGTGGCGGCCGAACCCGCCGCTGACGACGCGGCTGAGTAGTCCCAGATCGATACGACGAACACCCAAGACCGAAGGTAAGAAAGGAAGGCCATTCAGATGGCAGGAACCCTGACGAAGGACCAGATCCTCGATGGCATCGCCGAACTATCGGTGATCCAGCTGAGCGAACTGTTGAAGGACTTTGAGGAGCGCTTCGGCGTCACTGCCGCCGCCCCCGTGGCCGTTGCTGCCGCGGCCCCGGCCGGTGGCGGAGGCGACGCTGGTGGTGACGAAGAGGAGAAGGTCGAGTTCGACGTCATCCTCACCGACGCCGGCGACAAGAAGATCCAGGTGATCAAGGAAGTGCGTGCACTGACCAGCCTGGGTCTCAAGGAAGCCAAGGACCTGGTCGAGGCGGCTCCCAAGCCCGTCCTCGAGAAGGCCAACAAGGAAGACGCCGAGAAGGCCAAGGCGGCCCTTGAGGCAGCTGGAGCCACCGTCGAAGTTAAGTAGTTCCGGGCTCGGACCGGGCGCCTGTCGCCCGGTCCGATGCCAGGATGCTTGACGTCGAGATTGGGCGCTCATAGCCTGGCGCGCAGCTCCGGGCTTCGGCCCGCTTAGGTTGTCGCGGCCTAGGGGTTGTGCTCAGGCACGCCCATGGGTAAGATGCAGGGTTGCCGTGCGTCCTTGTGCTCGTTTTCCCGTAATTCCGCGGGCCAGCACGCGCCCCGGCACCGTCCCGGACCCTGATCAGGTCCCTTAGTAACCGTCGTTGTACCCACGCAGTACCCGCACCCACCCGCCGCAAGCCCACCTGGGAGGAGTTGACCGTTGTCCTCACGGTCCCGCAGTCCCGAACGTGTCACATTCGCCAACATTGATGAGGCACTCCAGCTTCCAGACTTGATCGCCATTCAGCGCGACTCGTTTCAATGGTTTCTCGACAAGGGGTTGGCCGAGGCCTACCACGACATCAGTCCCATTGAAGACTTCACCGGACAGCTGAGCCTCGAGCTCGAGTTCGATCCGACCGACCCTGACCTGCGCCCGCCGCCGAAGTTCACGGTGGAGGAGTGCAAGGAAAAGGACATGACGTACGCCGCACCGGTGTTCGTCCGGGCCCGGTTCCTGAACGCCACCACCGGCGAAATCAAGGAGCAGACGGTCTTCATGGGGGACTTCCCGATGATGACCGACCGTGGGACGTTCATCGTCAACGGCACCGAGCGTGTCGTGGTGAGCCAGCTGGTCCGCTCACCTGGCGTCATCTTCCAGCCTGGCCGTGATGCCAAGACGGTCTTCACCGGCACCATCCACCCCTACCGTGGTGAGTGGATCGAGCTCGATATTGAGGCCAAGCCGGGTAAGGACGTCACCGCAGGTTGCCGCGTGGCTCGCAAGCGTCGTCTGTCGCTCTTCGTGCTGCTGCGTGCCCTCGGGTATGGCGATGAGGCCTTCCTGGACCGCTTCGTCCGCCACTTCGACTTCCTTGAAGGTCAGTGGGAGAAGGAGCGGGGACTGGCTCCCACCCGTGAAGAGGCACTGCTTGAGATCTACAAGCGCGCCCGTCCCGGTGAGCCCCTGTCGGCGGAAGCCGCCCGGGTCTACTTCGAGAACGCCTTCTTCAACCCCAAGCGCTACGACCTCACCCGGGTCGGCCGCTACAAGTTGAACCGCAAGCTCGGCCCGGAAATCGACCGCCTGGAAGATCTGTTCGGCATCGAGATTGAGAAGCCGGCACCCAACCAGAGCGTGCTCAGCCCGTCGGAGATCCTGGCCTCGGCCACCTACATGCTCCACCTGGCGCTGCACATGGCCGACGGTGAGTCCACCTACCGGATTGACGACCAGGACCACTTTGCCAACCGGCGTATCCGCTCGGTCGGCGAACTGATTCAGAACCAGGTCCGAGTCGGCCTCTCCCGTATGGAGCGGGTCGTGCGCGAGCGCATGACCACCCAGGACGTCGAAGCCATCACCCCGCAGACCCTGATCAACATCCGCCCCGTGGTGGCGGCGGTCAAGGAGTTCTTCGGGACCAGCCAGCTCAGCCAGTTCATGGACCAGAACAACCCGCTGTCGGGTCTGGCCCACAAGCGTCGCCTGTCGGCGCTTGGACCTGGTGGTCTCTCCCGTGAGCGCGCCGGTTTCGAAGTGCGAGACGTGCACACGTCCCACTACGGCCGCATGTGCCCGATCGAGACGCCGGAAGGACCGAACATCGGTCTGATCGGTGCCCTGGCCACCTACGCCCGGGTCAACGAGTACGGCTTCATTGAGACGCCGTACCGCACCGTGGTCGACGGTCGTAGTCACCGACGAGGTCAGCTACCTGGCCGCCGACGAGGAGGAAGAGCACGTCATCGCCCAGGCCAACGCGGCCGTCGGCGCCGACGGCCGTCTGACCGAAGAGCGCGTGCTGGTGCGCCGTGGCCCGCAAGGCACCGGCGTGCGCATGGGCGCGGTCAACACCTCCTACGGCACCACCAGTGAGATCGACTTCGTGCCGCCATCCGAGGTGGACCTCATGGACGTCTCCCCGAAGCAGATCGTGTCGGTCTCGACCGCACTGATCCCCTTCGTCGAGCACGACGACGCCAACCGGGCCCTCATGGGCGCCAACATGCAGAAGCAGGCGGTGCCCCTGGTGGTGCCCGAAGCTCCCTACATCGGCACCGGTGTCGAAGGTCGTGCGGCGCGTGACGCCGGCGACGTGCTGGTGGCCGAAGGCAACGGCACCGTGCTCGAAGTCAGTGGCGACTCGGTCACCATCGACTACGCACCGGGCCAGAAGGACCGCCTGGGCACCACGTTGGCCAAGAAGGTCTACCGACTCTCCAAGTTCCGCCGTTCCAACCAGAACACCTGCATCAACCACCGCACGCTGGTGGCTGAGGGTCAGAAGTTGTCGACCGGCGATCTCATCGCCGACGGCCCTTCGACCCACAACGGTGAGCTGGCGCTGGGCAAGAACCTGATGGTCGCCTTCATGCCCTGGGAGGGCTACAACTACGAGGACGCCATCATCCTCTCCGAGCGTCTCGTGCGCGACGACGTGCTCACCTCCATCCACATTGAGGAGCACGAGGTCGATGCCCGCGACACCAAGCTCGGCGCCGAGGAGATCACCCGGGACATCCCGAACCTCTCCGAGGAGATCCTGGCCGACCTGGACGACCGCGGCATCATTCGCGTGGGGGCCGAGGTGTCCCCGGGCGATGTCCTGGTGGGCAAGGTCACTCCCAAGGGTGAGACCGAGCAGACGCCCGAAGAGCGCCTGCTGCGCGCCATCTTCGGTGAGAAGGCCCGCGAGGTCCGTGACACCAGCCTCAAGGTCCCGCACGGTGAGTACGGCAAGGTCATTGATGTCCGCGTCTTCTCCCGTGAGGAATCGCACGAGCTGCCCCCCGGGGTCAACCAGCTGGTGCGGGTCTACGTGGCCCAGAAGCGCAAGATCTCGGAAGGCGACAAGCTCGCCGGCCGTCACGGCAACAAGGGCGTCATCTCCAAGATCCTGCCGGTCGAGGACATGCCGTACCTGGCCGACGGCACCCCGGTCGACATCATCCTGAACCCCCTCGGCGTGCCGAGCCGGATGAACGTCGGTCAGGTGCTCGAGTCGCACTTCGGTTACGCCGCCCGCCACGGGTGGGAAGGCGTCACCGTCAACGATGAAGTGGGCACCAGTGCCAAGGGTGATGGAGCGGCTCGCAAGACCCGCCCCCGCACCCAGCCGGCCGCCTGGGTGGCCACGCCCGGTCTTCGACGGTGCGCACTGGGACGAGGCCGAGGACGCCGGGAAGCACCCGACGATCCAACGCATCTTCGGGATGTTGAACTCCGACTCGGCCAACGGTGACGTGCAGATGCAGATCGACGGCAAGACCACGCTGTACAACGGTCGGACCGGCGAGGCCTACGACAACCCGATTTCGGTCGGCTTCGTCTACATCCTGAAGCTGGCCCACCTGGTCGACGACAAGATCCACGCCCGTTCCACTGGCCCGTACTCCATGATCACCCAGCAGCCGCTCGGTGGTAAGGCGCAGTTCGGTGGACAGCGATTCGGTGAAATGGAGGTGTGGGCCCTCGAAGCATTCGGTGCCGCCTACGCCCTCCAGGAGCTGTTGACCATCAAGTCCGACGACGTCCTGGGCCGGGTGAAGGTCTACGAGGCCATCGTCAAGGGCGAGAACATTCCCGAGCCCGGCATCCCCGAGAGCTTCAAGGTGCTGATCAAGGAAATGCAGTCGCTCTGCCTCGATGTCGAGGTATTGGCCATTGACGGCCGTGAGATTGAAATGCACGAACTCGATGAGGACGTGTTCCGCACCGCGGAAGAGCTGGGCATTGACATCAGCCGCAACGAGCGCGGGTCGGACGAAGAAGACGAGCGGCGTGCCGCAGAGAGGAGCTTCAACTAATGGCTCTCGACGTGAACACCTTTGACCAGCTGCGCATCGGATTGGCCACCGGGGATTCCATCCGCGGTTGGTCCAACGGTGAGGTGAAGAAGCCGGAAACGATCAACTACCGCACGCTCCGTCCCGAGAAGGACGGCCTGTTCTGCGAGAAGATCTTCGGTCCCACCAAGGACTGGGAGTGCTACTGCGGCAAGTACAAGCGGGTGCGCTTCAAGGGCATCATCTGCGAGCGCTGTGGCGTGGAAGTCACCCGCAGCAAGGTCCGCCGCGACCGCATGGGGCACATTGAGCTGGCCGCCCCGGTCGTCCACATCTGGTACCTGCGGGGAACCCGTAGCTGGCTGGCCTACCTGCTGATGGGCACCGAGCCCCGCGAGGAGCTCAAGGCCAAGCAGCTGGAGAAGGTCATCTACTTCGCCGCCAACCTGGTCACCTGGGTCGACGACGACAAGCGCCACCAGGACCTGCCGTCCCTCGAGGCCGAAATGGCCGAAGAGATCGCCGACATTGAGAAGAAGCGCGACCTCGATATTGACCGTCGTTTCAAGGCGCTCGAGGACGACCTGAAGGCGCTCGAAGCCGACGGGGCCAAGGATGCCGAAATCAAGGCCAAGCAGCGCGCCGTCGAGAAGGAAATCGGCTCCGTGCGTGACCGGGCTCAGGAAGACGCCGAAATCGCCCAGCGCAGTCTGGACGAATTCCGCAACCTGCACGGTCGCAAAATCATCGAAGACGAAATGTTGTGGCGTGAGCTCCGGCTTCGCTACGACGAGTACTTCGAGGGTGGCATGGGGGCCGAGTACATCCTCAAGCTGATCGACCGCATCGATCTCGACGCCGAGGAGATCAAGCTCCGCGACATGATCGACGCCAAGGACGGCCGTCGCCCCCTGTCGGCGCAGCGTCGCCAGAAGACCATCAAGCGACTGAAGATCGTCACCGCCTTCAACCGGCGTGACGACCACGGCCGCCGGATCAACGACCCCCGGGCCATGATCCTCGAGGCTGTGCCGGTCATCCCGCCCGACCTGCGCCCCATGGTGCAGCTCGATGGTGGCCGCTTCGCCACCTCGGACCTCAACGACCTGTACCGCCGCGTGATCAACCGGAACAACCGGCTCAAGCGACTGCTGGACCTCGGGGCGCCTGAGATCATCATCAACAACGAAAAGCGGATGCTCCAAGAAGCCGTGGACGCCCTCTTCGACAATGGTCGTCGTGGCCGTCCCGTGACCGGACCGGGCAACCGCCCGCTCAAGTCGCTGTCCGACATGTTGAAGGGCAAGCAGGGCCGGTTCCGTCAGAACCTGCTCGGCAAGCGCGTCGACTACTCCGGCCGTTCCGTCATCGTCATTGGCCCGAACCTCAAGCTCCACCAGTGCGGCCTGCCCAAGCTGATGGCGCTCGAGCTCTTCAAGCCCTTCGTCATGAAGCGGCTGGTCGATGCCGAGCTGGCTCAGAACATCAAGTCGGCCAAGCGCATGGTCGAGCGTCGGCGTCCCCAGGTGTGGGACGTGCTCGAGGGCGTCATTCGCGAACACCCCGTGTTCTTGAACCGTGCCCCCACCCTTCACCGTCTGGGCATCCAGGCTTTCGAGCCCGTCCTGGTCGAGGGCAAGGCCATCCAGGTCCACCCGTTGGTCTGCACCGCCTTCAACGCTGACTTCGACGGTGACCAGATGGCCGTCCACCTGCCACTGTCCGCCGAGGCTCAGGCCGAAGCGCGCGTGCTGATGCTGTCGGCCAACAACATCCTGTCCCCGGCCACCGGCCGCCCGATCACCGTGCCCACCCAGGACATGGTCTTCGGCGCCTACTACCTCACCCTGCGGGTTGAGGAAGGCAAGGGAGCGGGGCGCACGTTCCGGCACATCCACGAGATTGAGGCCGCCTTCGAAGAAGGCAACCTCGGTCTTCAGGTGCCGATCGTCGTCCGTCCGTCGGCTGACTCGCCGCTGGCCAAGCGTCTCGCCGGCGCCGGTGTCCTGCCCAACGCGGAGGGCGAGTTGTCCTACGACACCACGCCGGGTCGCGTCTTCTTCAACGAAGCGTTGCCCGAGGGCTTTGCCTTCGTCAACGAGGTGATCGGCAAGAAGCACATCCCGATCGGCACCATCGTCGAGGACCTGGCTGCCAACTACCCCAAGTACATGGTGGCCAACAGCCTGGACCGCATCAAGGCACTGGGATTCCGCTTCGCCGCCCAGTCCGGTCTGACCATTTCCATCAACGACGTCCAGACCCCGCCCGACAAGCAGGCCATTCTGGACCGTTACGAGAAGGAAGCCGAGAAGGCCGAGACCCAGTTCAAGCGGGGCATCATCACCGACGACGAGCGGCGCCAGAAGGAAATCGAAATCTGGACGTCGGCCAACTCCGAAGTCGGTCGGGCCATGGAAACGCAGCTGGCCACCATCGCCTTCAACCCGTTGGACATGATGGTGGACTCGGGCGCTCGAGGTAACTCGCAGCAGATCCGTCAGATCGCCGGTATGAAGGGATTGGTCTCCAACCCCCGTGGTGAGATGATTCCTCGTCCGATCAAGTCCTCCTTCCGTGAAGGACTGTCGGTCTTGGAGTACTTCATCTCCACCCACGGCGCCCGCAAGGGCTTGGCTGACACCGCGCTCCGTACCGCTGACTCCGGGTACCTGACCCGTCGACTGGTCGACGTGGCTCAGGAGCTCATCATCCGTATTGATGACTGTGGCTCCACCCGAGGCATCTGGATCGAAGGCGTGTCGCCCGATGGACCGGGTCACCGTAACTACCTGGAGACCCGCGCCTTCGGTCGTCTGCTGACCGAGCCGGTCACGCTGGCCGACGGCACCTTCTACGACGTGGGCACGCTGCTCGACGACGTGAACATCGCCACCATCCGTGACGATGAGACCGTCGACCGCATCCGTACCCGCTCGGTGCTGACCTGCGAGTCGCCGCACGGTGTGTGCGCCGCCTGTTACGGCCTTTCACTGGCCACCGGCATCATGATCGAGCTCGGTGAAGCGGTCGGCGTCATTGCCGCCCAATCCATCGGCGAGCCCGGTACCCAGCTGACCATGCGTACCTTCCACACCGGTGGTGTGGTCGGTGAGGACATCACCCACGGCCTGCCCCGAGTGGTCGAGCTCTTCGAAGCCCGTACCCCGAAGGGTGCCGCCGTCCTGGCTCATCACTCCGGCGTCGTCCGTATTGATGACGATGAGATTGGTCGCCACGTTGTGGTGGTGGCCGACGACGGTGAAGAGGTCTCCACGCTGTTGGCCCCTCGGGCCCACCTTGAAGTGGTGGACGGTCAAGACGTCGAAGCCGGCGATGCGCTGGTGGAAGGGCCCAAGGACCCCAAGGAACTGCTCGAGGTCAAGGGCATCCGCGAGACGCAGCAGTACCTCGTCGAAGAAGTCCAGAAGGTGTACCGCGACCAGGGTGTGTCGATTCACGACAAGCACATCGAACTCATCGTCCGCCAGATGCTGCGGCGGGTGTTGGTGGCCGAGCCCGGCGATGCCCCCTTCCTGCCCGGTGAGCGGGTTGACAACCAGATTTACGCTGAGGTCAACCGCACATTGGTCGAAGAGGGTCAGACCCCGGCCGAAGGCCGCCCTGAGCTGATGGGTATCACCAAGGCTTCGCTGGCCACCGAGAGCTGGCTTTCCGCTGCCTCCTTCCAGGAGACGACGCGGGTGCTGACCGAGGCGGCCATTGAGGGCAAGAGCGACCAGCTCTTCGGCCTCAAGGAGAACATCATCATCGGCAAGCTCATCCCGGCCGGTTCGGGTATGGAGCACTACCGCCACATCCGCCTGGAGATGCCGGACGCCGAGGCCATGCCGTTCTGGGCTCTCGGTTCGGGTGACTCCGACACGGAGGACCTGGCCGCCTGGCTGCGGGACATGAGCGGGGAGAGTGTCGGCGACGACCCCTTCGACCCGTCCATCGACGCCAGCTGGTTGGGCGCGGCGCCAACGGCCGAAGACGCCTTTGGCAATGCCATTGAAGTTGAGCCCACTACTGACGGGGCGGCGGAGGCCGGGGCATAAGCCCGGGCACTCGCTCCAAGAAACTGCTTGCGATGAAGGCGCGCCCGCAAGGGTGCGCCTTCATCGCGTCAACCGTGACGTCACCGCCGCAGCTGCTGCGCCAGGAGGTCTCAGACAGTGGTCGCACCAACTGAACGGCAACGGCGACGGCAGGCCCAGAGCGAAGCTGATCGGCAGAAAAAGGTCCAGGCCCCCCGCCGGCATCTGACCCGTCGGATGCGGCGGCGTCTGATCGGCGCCAGCGCGCTCGTCATTGTGCTCGCCATCGTCGGCGTGGTGGTCGCTACCTCGTCGCAGTCGGGTCCGGGTCCGGCCCCGTCGGCGCCGGTCCTGCACGTCCACTCGGTGGTGAAGGTCTCGTCGGCCTCTGCGGTGGCGGAAGCCGATGGTCAGTCCTTTGTCACCGATGACCTCACTGATCGCCTGGAGCGATTTGGCGCTGGTCGAACGTCGAGCTCGGTGCACCTGAATGGTCGACCGGTGGCCCTGGTGGCGGCCGGGGGCGATCTGTGGGTGGCCAACATGATCAGTAACTCGGTACAGGAATTCAAGGCCTCCAACCTCAAGGTGATCCGTACCATTGCCGTCCCCGACGGTCCGGCCAGCCTGGTGGTGATGGGGCAGCGGATCTGGATGGCCAACATCACCGCCAACTCGGTCTCCTCCATCACCCTCTCGACCGGGAAGCTGAGCGCACAGATTCCGATGGCCGCCGGCGCCGTGCGCATTGCCGCCGGGTTCGGTTCGCTGTGGGTCACCGGGACCAACGACCAGGTCACCCGGCTGCAGCCCAATGCGGCCCATCCTCACCCTCGGGAGATCACGGTGGGTCAGATCCCCATCGGCATCTCGGTCGGGGACGGGTCGGTCTGGGTAGCCAACGCGGCCAGTGGCTCGGTGTCGCGCCTTGACCCGACGACCGACCGGGTGGTGCACCAGTACCGGATCGGTGGCCAACCGCTGGTGGTCTCGGTGGTGCAAGGCACCGTATGGGTGGCCGACGGGACGGCACAGACCCTCCGAACGATCTATCCCACCCCGGCCAGCCGGTCATTCAATCTCAAGGCCACGCCACGGGCCATGGTTGGCCTGGGCTCGAAGGTATGGATTGCCGAAGCGAATCCCGGCGGCATTGCCGAGGCTTCGAAGGGCTGAGTCGCTACTCCTGCACCAGCTCGATCAGGGTGCCGAACGAGGTCTTGGGGTGCACGAAGGCCACGGTGGTGCCTCGGGAACCCGGCCGTGGAGCCTCGTCAATGACCCGGCCGCCGGCATCCTTGATCGCCTGGAGCGCCACGGCGCAGTCGTCGACCCGGTAGCCGATGTGGTGGAGTCCCTCACCCTTGTTGGCCAGGTACTTCGCCACCGGCGAGGTGTCGTTCGTGGGGGTCAGGAGTTGCACGTAGGAGTCAGCCACCTTGAGGAGCGCCTCTTCGACACCGTCGGATTCGACCCGCTCGCGGTGGTCCACCGTGGCCCCGAAGACGTCCTGGTACCAGGCGATGGCGGCCTCCAGGTCGTTGACCGCGATGGCCACGTGGTCGATTTCGGTCAGCAGCGAGTCGCTCATGCGCCGTGCCGCCGGAAGAGGGTGATCCGGTCCTCGCCGACCTTGGCCCGCAGCTCGGGATCATCAATGCCGAGGCCCTCTTCGGGGGCCAGGCAGAGCACGCCGATCTTGCCCTCGTGCAGGTTGTGGTGCACCTGGTAGGCCGCCTCGCCGACGTCCGTCAATGGGTACACGGCCGACAGCGGGGGCAGCACCTTGCCGTCGCAGATCAACTTGTTGGAGTCCCAGGCCTCGCGGTAGTTGGCGAAGTGGGACCCCTTGATGGTCTTGAGCTTCATCCAGAGGTGGCGGTTGTCGTACTCAATCATGTAGCCCGAGGTGGCGGCGCAGGTGACGATGGTGCCGGCCCGCTTGCAGGCGAAGACCGAGGCGCCCATGGTCTGCCGACCCGGGTGTTCGAAAATGATGTCCGGCTCGCCGCCCACCAGGCCACGGATGTCCTTGCCGAAACGACGCCACTCCGACTCGTCCTGGGTGTGCTCGTCCTTCCAGAACTTGTAGTTGGCCGCCCGGCGATCGATGACCGCCTCGACGCCGAGGTCGTTGAGCAGCGCCACCTTCTCGGGTGAGCTGACCACGCCGATGGGCGTGCCGCCGCCGTTGAGGACGTGCTGGACGGCGTAACTGCCGAGCCCACCGCTGGCTCCCCAGACCAGGACGGTGTCGCCCTGGGTCATGCGGGCGCCGTTGGGCGAGACGAGCATGCGGTAGGAGGTCGAGTTGCAGAGCGCGTTGATGGCCGCTTCTTCCCAGCTCAGGTGGGCCGGCTTGGGCATCAGCTGGTTGGCCTTGACCACGGCCACGTCGGCCAGGCCGCCGAAGTTGGTCTCGAAGCCCCAGATGCGCTGGTTGGCCGCCAACATGGAGTCGTCGTGCGCCGAGGGGTCCTGGTCGTCCACGTAGTTGCAGTGGACGGTGACCTTGTCGCCCACCTTCCAGTTGCGAACCGACGAGCCGGTGCGCAGCACCACGCCGGAGGCGTCGGACCCGACCACGTGGTAGTCGAGCGCATGGCGGGCCGCCCACGGCCCTTCCTTGGCCAGCCGGTCCAGGAAGCCGAAGGTCGAGAGCGGCTCGAAAATCGAGGTCCAGACCGTGTTGAAGTTGATGGAGGAGGCCATGACGGCGATGTAGGCCTCGTCCGGCGCCAGCTCGGGCAGCGGCACCTCCTCGACGTGCAGCGACTTGCGGGGATCCTTGTCGGAGGACTCCATCCCGGCGAACATCTCCGCTTCGCTGCGGCGGACCACGGCCGCTCGATACGCCTCAGGGAGGGGGAGTGCAGCCAGCTCTTCGGCGGGGGCATTTGCCAATACGGCATCCAAAATGTCGCTCATGGGCACCGACGATAGTTGGCCCGTAAGATGTAGTTTCCGACCGGTAACTTGACCGGCAAGATTCGGAGGTTTTGGACATGGCTGAGGCCGTCATTGTTGCTGGGGCCCGTACCCCGATCGGCAAGCTCTCGGGCGCATTCGCTGGCTTCACGGCCATGGATCTGGGTGGCTTCGCCATCGCCGAGGCGCTCGTGCGGGCCGGTATTTCCCCTGACCAGGTGGACTATGTGCTCATGGGCCAGGTCCTCCAGGCCGGGCAGGGCCAGATCACGGCCCGCCAGGCGGCCGCACAAGGCCGGCATCCCCATGTCCGTGCCGGCCAACACCATCAACAAGGTGTGCCTCTCCGGCCTGAACACCATCTACCTGGCCGACCAGATGATCAAGGCCGGTGACGCCGAGATCGTGGTGGCCGGGGGCATGGACTCCATGACCCAGGCCCCGTACCTGCTGCCCGGCGCCCGCGCCGGCTACCGCATCGGCGACGGCGCCCTGGTCGACTCCATGATGTACGACGGCCTGACCGACGCCTTCGACCACATCGCCATGGGACTCTCGACCGAGCAGTACAACGAGAAGACCAAGATCTCCCGGGAACGCCAGGACGCTTTCTCGGCCGGCAGTCACGAGAAGGCCGCCGCGGCGGCCAAGGAAGGCCGACTGGCCGAAGAGATCGTCGCCGTCAAGGTCCCCCAGCGCAAGGGTGACCCCCTGCTGGTCGAGACCGACGAGGGCGTGCGCCCCGGCACCACCGCCGAGTCGCTCGGCGCCCTCAAGCCGGCCTTCACCAAGGACGGCACCATCACGGCCGGTAACGCCTCGCAGATTTCCGACGGCGGCGCCGCCGTCATCGTGATGTCAGCGGCCAAGGCCAAGGAACTGGGCATTGCCCCCCTGGGCCAGATCGTCGGCTACGGCATGGTGGCCGGCCCCGACACCTCGCTGCTGACCCAGCCGTCCCGGGCCATCATCAAGGCGGCGGGCAAGGCCGGCATCGCCGTGAGCGACATCGACCTGTTCGAGATCAACGAGGCCTTCGCCGCCGTCGGTCTGGCCTCGGTGGACGACCTGGGCATTTCCGAGGACATCGTCAACGTCAACGGTGGCGCCATCGCCCTGGGTCACCCGGTCGGCATGTCGGGCACCCGGGTGGCGCTGACCGCGCTGCTCGAGCTGCGCCGCCGTGGCGCCAGCACGGCTGCCGTTGCCCTCTGCGGTGGTGGCGGTCAAGGTGACGCCGCCATCCTGCGCGTGCTCTAGACGACCGCGACCAACTCGTTCAGTGCCCGCCGAAAGGCGGGATCCAGAGGCCCTTGAGCTTGGCCGAATGACCCTCCACGTCTCGCCACGAATCGATGGCGAACGTGTAGATCCCCAGCGCGCAGGTTGGAAAACCTCGCTTGGCGGCTAGCGCCAGTCCTTTCGTGTCGGTCTGAGCGATCAGTCCGACCGAGAGGGCATGAGCGGTTGGGTTGTGGCCCACCACCATGACCGACTCAATGTCGTCGTCCAGCTTCCGCAACGCATCCAGCACATCGTTGGGCTCGGCGCCGTAGAGGTCGGGCACCAATTGGACGGCCGGTGGCTTGGCCCATTGGGCCAACGTCAGTTCGGCGGTGGCGGCGGTTCGGGCGGCGGGCGACACCAGGGCCACCGTTGGTCGGGGCGCTCGGCCCAACCCGGGCAGCGAGCCCTTGGGGGCCAAGCATTCCGCCAGCGCCTTGGCGTCGCGGCGGCCCCGGGGTGCCAGGACCCGGTCGAAGTCCGAACCGCCCTCCGGCGGATCGGTGACCGTCTTGGCATGCCGAAGCAGCCAAAGGGTCCGGGCCATCAGCTCAGTTCGAAGGCGGCGTGGAGCGACCGCACCGCCCGCTCGACATCGTCGGTGCGCACGATGCAAGAGGTGCGAATGGTCGACGTGGAGATCATGTCGATATTGATCTCCTCGTTGGCCAGGGTCTCGAACATGAGGGCGGCAATGCCCGGGTGCGACTTCATGCCCGCCCCGATGAGCGAAATGCGCGAGACGTCGCGGTCCGAGGTGACGCCGGTGGCCCCCAACTTGTCGGCGTGGGACTGCGCAGTTTCCACCGACACGGCCAGGTCCGTCTTGGGCACCGTGAAGGAGATATCGGTGGTGCCGTGAGCCGAGGTGTTCTGCACAATCATGTCGACGTTGACAGATCGGTCGGCCAGGGCCCGGAAGAGCTGGGCCGCCACACCGGGCCGGTCCGGCACGCCGCTGACCGTCACCTTGGCTTCCGACGTGTCGTGACTGACGGCGGTGACGACGGCTGCTTCCATGTCAGGCTCCTCCTCTACCACCCAGGTGCCCGGCTCCCAGGTGAAACTGCTGCGCACGTGCAGCGGGACGTTGTGATTGCGGGCGAACTCCACCGAGCGCAGGTTCAAGACGCGCCCTCCGGTGGCGGCGATCTCGAGCATTTCCTCGAACGAGATCCGATTGATGCGATGCGCCGTGGGTTCCACCCGAGGATCGGCCGTGAAGACACCGGTGACGTCGGTGTAGATCTCGCAGGCGTCGGCTCCCAATACGGCGGCCAGCGCCACCGCGGTGGTATCCGAGCCGCCCCGACCGAGGGTCGTGATCTCGCCGCCCTCGGACATGCCCTGAAACCCGGCCACCACCGGCACCTGGCCGGCCGCCAGGGCCTTGCGCAGGCGATCGGCCCGTACCTCGAGAATTTTGGCCCGGGTGTGGTCGCCGTCGGTGATCACCCCGGCCTGGCTCCCCGTGAAGGAGGCGGCCTCGACGCCCAGTTCGGCCAGCGCCATGCACAGCAGCGGCATGGTGATGCGCTCGCCCGCGCTGACCAACATGTCGTACTCCCGGGCCGGCTGCACCGCACTGACCGAATCGGCCAGGTGAATCAGGTCATCGGTCGTCTTGCCCATGGCGCTCACCACGGCCACCACGTCGTAACCATCACGACGGGATCGGGCGATGTGATCGGCCACGGCGCGGATACGGTCAGCGTCTCCGACCGACGTCCCGCCGTATTTCTGGACCAGTAACGGCATTCCACGAGGTTAATGGGCGTAGCTAACCGGCCTGGACCGTCGCGATCGAACGGGCTGCGTCTGGGCAGATAGGGTCTCGGGCCGTGCCCAGCGACAAACGACAACGTCAACGTGAAGCCCGCGAGGCCCGTCTGGCTGCCGAGGCCAGGGCCAAGAAGCGTCGCACGCAGATCCGCAACGTCAGCATCGTCGCCGTCGTGGCCCTCCTGATCATCGGCATCGTCTTCCTCGTCTCAGGCAACAGCAAGACGCCTTCCAAGACGGCGTCATCGACCACCACCACAAAGCCGGGCACCAGCACCACCACCACGGTGCCGGCCACGACCGCCGACACCAAGGCCCAGGCGGCGGCCAACAAGGTCGCCGTGGCCGCCGGATGTCCGGCCAACACGGGGACCAGGGTCAACACGCAGAAATACTCAGCCGCCCCGGCCATGACGATCGACACCAGCAAGCTGTATTCGGCCACCGTGGTCACGACCGCCGGCACCTTCGAGATTGCCCTGAACGCCAAGAGTGCGCCGATCACCACCAACAACTTCGTGTTCTTGGCCCAAAAGGGCTACTACCACTGCGTGATCTTCCACCGGGTCATTCCCAACTTCATGGACCAGGCCGGTGACCCCACGGGCACCGGCACCGGCGGACCCGGGTACACCATCCCCGATGAGCTTCCCGCCAAGGCCGCGGTGGCGGCGGACCAGTACCCGTTGGGCTCGGTGGCCATGGCCAATACCGGAGCCGCCAACACCGGCGGCAGCCAGTTCTTCATTGTGTCCGGAACTGAAGGGGAGAGCCTCCCCAACACCTACACCCTCTTCGGTCGAGTCATCTCCGGCATGAACGTGGTCGACAAGATCAACGCCGAGGGTTCCACCGCCGGCGTCCCACCGGACGTCACACAACGCATCCTTTCGGTCACCATCCATATCGCCGCCGCAGCGGCCCCAGCAGGGAGCTAAGAAACCATGGCCACACCCACCGCACCAGCCGTCGACGGCAGCAGCCCACAGCAGCGCAAGTTTGATGAGGCGCCGCCGATGTTCATCGATCCGGCCAAGCGCTACACGGCCACCATGGTCACCTCGCACGGCACCATGGTGATTGAGCTGGACCCGCTGGCCGCCCCCGCCACGGTGAACAGCTTCGTGTTCCTGGCCCGCTATCACTTCTACGACGGCGTCATCTTCCACCGGATCATCCCCGGTTTCGTGCTGCAGGGCGGCGACCCCACCGGCACCGGCAGTGGTGGCCCGGGCTACAAGTACGCCGACGAGTTGCCGGCCGCCGGCAAGTACCGGATCGGCTCGCTGGCCATGGCCAACGCCGGGCCGAACACCAACGGCAGCCAGTTCTTCATCATCAGCGGTCCCGACGGCGCCGCGCTGCCCCCGCTCTACGCCCTCTTCGGTGCCGTGGTGAGTGGTGGCGACGTGGTCCAGAAGATCAACGACATCGGCACCCGCTCGGGCACGCCCAAGGAAAAGGTGACCATCGAGTCGGTCACCATCGCCGAAAGCGACTGATCGCGCCTTCTATTTGAGGGCCGTCAGCCCCTCGGTCTCGACCCCATTCAAAAAGACCACCGGAGCCCGATCCCCGGCGTAGCGCCAGCTGCCGTCGACCTCACGAATAAGCGCCGTCCGCTCGGGTAGCCCCACCACCGGCAGTACCGCCGGGGCCATGGCCACCGTGCGTTCCACCTTCTGCTCCTGGGCGTCGACGTACTCCGCCATCACCGCCAACTGGTTCAGCAGACCCAGACCCAACGTCAGTGCGCCCCCCCGGGGGTCGACCATGGGGTCGGTCAGGACCATGGCGCCGGCACCCGATCCGGCGATGACCGCACCGTCCGACCAGGCCTGGCGAAGGGCTTCAAAGGTGGCCGACTTCTTCAGCACGGCCTTGAGGTGCAGTGGCGATCCGCCGGCCAGGTAGATGAAGCGGGCCTGGCGCACCACATTGGCCATCCCGGGGTCTTCCGAGGAGGCCCGGTCCAGCACCATCAGGCCCTCGACCTGGGCCCCGAGGACGGCGAACCATTCGGCCGCCTGGAGCACCACCCGCTCGGGGTTTTGGTAGGCCGCCGCCGTGGGCAGGACCAGCACATCAGTGCCGCCCGATGCCGCCAGCAGGTCGGCATCAAAACTGCAGCCGGGGGTCCATTCCGCTCCGCCGACCAGGGCCAGCACGCCGTTCTTGTCCATGGGCCACTCTTGCACGACCGCCGACCAGGCTTGGCTTCGACCGGAGCGGTTACCGGCCAGTAGCCTCTGCCCCCATGTCGATCTCAAAGGTTGGAATTGTCGGTTCGGGAATCATGGGCTCAGGTATCGCCGAGGTGGCTGCCGCCTCGGGCTACCAGGTAGTCCTGCGCAGTCGGAGCCAGGCCAGCGCCGACGCCATGGTGGCCGGCTTGGCCAAGTCATTGGCCAAGCAGGTCGAGAAGGGCAAGCGCACCGAGGAGGAGGCGGCCACCATTGCCGCCCGCGTCTCGGGCACCACCCACCTGGGCGAGCTGGCCGATGCCGACCTGGTCATCGAGTCAGTGGTCGAGGATCTGGCCGTCAAGAAGGCCCTCTTCGCCGAGCTCGACTCGGTGGTCAAGGCCGGCGCCATCTTGGCCACCAACACCTCCACCCTGCCGGTGGTGGAGATGGCCATGGCGACCGGTCGCCCCGAGCTGGTCTGCGGCATCCACTTCTTCAATCCCGCGCCGGCCATGGCGCTGGTCGAAGTCGTCCGGCCCATCACGGCCGATGACTCGACGGTCGCCGCCGCGCTCGAGTTCGCCGCTGCCTGCGGCAAGGACCCGGTCGAGGTCAAGGACCAGGCTGGCTTCATCGTCAACGCGCTGCTCTTCCCCTACCTCAACAACGCGGTCCGCCTGCTGGACCAGGGCGTGGCGAGCAAGGAAGGCATCGACTCGGCCATGAAGGGCGGCTGCGGCTTCCCGATGGGCCCATTTGCGCTGCTCGACCTGGTCGGCCTGGACACGTCGCTGTCCATCCTCGATGCCCTGTACGAGGAGTTCCGTGACCCGAACTACGCCGCCGTGCCACTGCTGCGCCGCCTGGTGACTTCCGGCCAGCTCGGGCGTAAGACCAAGCGCGGCTTCTACGACTACAACCGATAGGGCCGCCCATCAGCTTCGGCGATTGACGACGCCGCAGAACGGGCAGAATGGTGGCAGTGCTGCTGGCACCCGAAGGAGGTGAGCCATGAGCAAAGAAGTGACGCGTGACAAGCCGTGGGTGATGCGCACCTACTCGGGCCACTCGACCGCCAAGGCGTCGAACGAGCTCTACCGCACCAACCTGGCCAAGGGTCAGACCGGGCTCTCCATCGCCTTCGACCTGCCCACCCAGACGGGCTACGACCCCGACTCGCCGGAAGCGGCCGGCGAGGTGGGGAAGGTGGGCGTGCCGGTGGCCCACCTGGGCCACATGGAAGAGCTGATGGCGGAGATCCCCGTCGCCGACATGAACACCTCCATGACCATCAATGCCACCGCGGCGTGGCTACTTGGTCTCTACGTGGCCAACGCCCAGAACCAGGGAGTGGACCAGCGTCTCTTGTCGGGGACGACGCAGAACGACATCGTCAAGGAATACCTGAGCCGCGGCACCTTCATCTACCCACCCGGCCCGAGCCTCCGACTCACGGTGGACACCATCGCCTACACCGTGCGGCACGTGCCCAAGTGGAACCCGATCAACGTCTGCAGCTACCACCTCCAAGAAGCCGGCGCGACCCCGACCCAGGAGGTGGCCTACGCGTTGGCCACCGCTATCGGAGTTCTCGACGGCGTCCGTGAGTCCGGCAAGATCGACGAATCCGAACTGCCCGAGGTGGTGGGTCGGATCAGCTTCTTCGTGAACGCCAGCGTTCGCTTCGTGGAGGAGACCTGCAAAATGCGGGCCTTCACCCGCTTGTGGGACACCATCTGCGCGGAGCGCTACGGCGTCACCGACCCCAAACTGCGTCGGTTCCGTTACGGCGTGCAGGTGAACTCGCTCGGCCTGACCGAGCAGCAACCGGAGAACAACGTGCAGCGGATTGTGCTCGAGTCCCTCGGGGTCACCCTCTCCAAGGATGCCCGGGCCCGGGCCCTGCAGCTGCCGGCCTGGAACGAGGCCCTGGGCCTGCCGCGGCCGTGGGACCAGCAGTGGTCGCTGCGCATGATGCAGGTGCTGGCCTTCGAGTCCGACCTGCTTGAGTACGACGACATCTTCGAGGGGTCCAAGGTCATTGAGGCCAAGACCGAGGAGATCATGGAGTCGGCCCTGGCCGAGCTGGCCGATGTCGAATCATTGGGTGGCGCCTTCGAGGCCATCGATGAGTTGAAGATGCGCTTGGTCCGCAGTCAGGCCGACCGGGTGCGTCGCATCGAAACCGGCGAGCAGATTGTGGTGGGCGTCAACAAGTTCCAGGAGACGGCACCCTCACCGCTGACCGGCGACGGCGAGATCGACAACATCATGCGGGTCGATCCGCAGGTCGAGTCCCAGCAGATCGCCGATGTGCAGCGCTGGCGGGCCGAGCGGGATCAGGGTGCGGTGCAGAAGGCGCTCGATGTGCTGCGCGAAGTGGCCGAGAACAGCGGTCCCGACGGCAACATCATGGAGGCCACCATCGCCCTGGCCCATGCCGGTGGCACCACCGGCGAGTGGGCCGGCGCCCTGCGTGAGGTCTTCGGCGAGTTCCGGGCCCCCACCGGGGTGAGTGGCGCCGGCGGACGGCGCGGTGAAGAACTGGCTCCGATCCGCCTGCGGACCAAGGCGTTGGCCGACCGCATTGGGGGACCCCCTCGCTTTCTGGTCGCCAAGCCGGGTCTGGACGGTCACTCCAACGGGGCGGAGCAGATTGCCGTGGCGGCCCGTGACGCCGGGTTCGAAGTCATCTACCAAGGGATTCGCCTGACGCCGGCGCAGATCGTGGCCGCCGCCATCGACGAGGACGTCGACATCGTCGGCCTGTCCATCCTGTCGGGCTCCCACCTTGAGTTGGTGCCCGATGTGCTCGACCGCCTCCGGGCCGCCGGCAGCACGGCCGCCGTGGTGGTCGGTGGAATCATCCCGCCCGAGGATGCCGAAATCCTCAAGGGCAAGGGCGTGAACTCGGTCTACACGCCGAAGGACTATTCCTTCGATCGCATCATGGAGGACCTGGTCGGGCTGGCTGAACGTCAGCGCGCCGCCACTCCCGCGTAAGTCGGGCCATTTCCCGCCAGGTCACCGGCTGGGCTCCCAGCGCGATCGCTCTGAGGCGGTAGCTCTCGGGCAGGTCGTAGTGATTGAGCGCAGCTGATCGGCGGTGTTGTTGGTAGCCGCGCCGTGGGATACCCAATTCGGCGGCCAGGGCGTGCAACTCGTCTTGATCGTCGGCCAGCAGATGCGACCACCGATCTTCCCTGTCCCGGATGGTGGCCCGCTGTCGCCAATCATCGACGTAGACGGTCAGCGGCGAGCCCTCGGTCGCTCGCGGCGCAGCACCATCGGGGTGTTCCACCAGCGTCCACTGAAGCGCCACGACTGGTGCACCGGATCCTGCTCGTCGGGCGGCGCCGCCTGCGGCCAGGACATCTGCACGGCCGCCGTGATAGCGGCCAGGGCCACCGGATCGGGTCCGGGGCGTGGACGCAGCGAAAGCTGTTCGGGGTCGATGCCCGTTGACTCCAGGGTCACAGCGGCACGTTCCCGTGCTTGCGCCGCGGCAGTTCCTCGCGCTTGGAGGCCAGGATGTCCAGGGCATGGCAGATGACCGAGCGGGTCTCGGCCGGCGAGATCACATCGTCGATGTAGCCCCGTTCCGCCGCGATGTAGGGGTTGGCGTAGCGCTCGGTGTATTCATCAATGAGCTCGGCCCGACGGGCGACCGGGTCGGTGGCCTCGGCCAGCTCGCGGCGGTAGACGATCTCGACCGCACCATTGGGACCCATCACGGCCAGCTCGGCTGACGGCCAGGCGAAGGCCAGGTCGGCCCCGATGGACTTGGAGTTCATGACCACGTAGGCCCCGCCGTAGGCCTTGCGGGTGATGATCTGGATGCGGGGCACGGTGGACTCGCAGTAGGCGTAGAGCAGCTTGGCGCCGTGGCGAATGATCCCGCCGTACTCCTGGTCGGTACCCGGCATGAAGCCCGGGACGTCGACGAAGGTCAGCAAGGGGATGTTGAAGGCATCGCAGGTACGCACGAATCGAGAGGCCTTTTCCGATGAGTCAATATCGAGCACACCGGCCAGAACGGCGGGCTGGTTACCGACAATGCCCACGACCCGTCCGTCCATGCGGGCGAAGCCACAGGTAATCGACATGGCCCAGTGGCGGTGCACTTCGAAGTACTCGCCGTCATCGACCACCGCGGCGATGACCTTCTTCATGTCGTAGGGCTGGTTCGGAGATGCCGGCATGATGTCGATCAGCTCGGGCACCTGGCGCTCGGCCGGGTCGTCGGTCAGCTCTATCGGCGGCTCCTCCAGGTTGTTGGAGGGCAGGAACGAGAGCAGATGGCGGACGTCGTCCAGGCAGGCCTTTTCGTCGGGCGACACGAAGGTGGCCACGCCCGACTTGGTGGCGTGACTCATGGCCCCGCCCAGCTCCTCGAGGGTGACGTCCTCTCCGGTCACGGTCTTCACCACGTCGGGACCGGTGATGAACATGTGTGAGGTGCCCTGGACCATGAAGATGAAGTCGGTCATGGCGGGGGAGTAGACGGCCCCACCGGCACATGGGCCAAGGATGACGCTGATCTGGGGGATGACCCCGGAGGCGGCCACGTTGCGGTGGAAGATGCCGCCGTAGGAGTGGAGGGAGACCACGCCCTCTTGAATGCGGGCGCCGGCGCCGTCGTTGAGGCCGATCATCGGAACCCCGGTGGAGGAGGCCAGGTCCATCACCTTGTGGATCTTCTCGGCAAAGACCTCGCCCAGGGCGCCACCGAAGACGGTGAAGTCCTGACTGAAGATGCAGATGCGGCGACCATCGATGGTCCCGAAGCCGGTGATCACGCCGTCGGTGTAGGGACGGTTGTCCTCCAGACCCATGCCGTGGGCCCGATGGCGGGCCAACATGTCCAGCTCTTGGAACGAGCCGTCGTCCAGCAGGTACTCAATCCGTTCCCGGGCCGTCATTTTGCCCTTGGCGTGGTGCTTTTCGATCGATTTCTCGCTACCCGCCTGCAAGGCCTGTTGCTTGCGATCAGCCAGCTCTGCCAAGCGGTCAGCCATTGAATGTTCCATAGTGGGAGCAGGCTAACGCCACTCGGGGACTGGCAAAAATGGGGTTCACAAGTGTGAAGATGGAAACACGTTCTATTTTTTGACACACTGGGCCGGCCCGATAGACCAGTAGTGGCATTGGTGGGGCATTGGACCGGCTCGCCGGCGAGTGCGAAAAAGGGGGGTGATGAGTGTGGCGCTGCTGCAAGTAGCCGAGGCCGAGGTTCGGTTCGGCGGGGTCCACGCGCTGCGAGGCGTCAACCTTTCCGTCGACCCCAACGCCGTCACCGGACTCATCGGCCCCAACGGCGCCGGCAAGACCACCCTCTTCAACGCCATCTGCGGTCTACAGAGCATCAACGGTGGCCGGATCACCTTTGACGGCAAATCTATGGACGGTCTCGGACCCCATAAACGAGCCCGCCTCGGCATCGCCCGCACCTTTCAACGCCTGGAAGTCTTTGGTTCGCTCTCGGTCCGGGAGAACGTATTGGCCGCCGCCGAAATCCGACGGCGCTGGTCCCGGGACCGCTCCGACACCGGGGCGGTGGCCGACGACGTGCTCAACCAGGTGGGACTTTTCGCCCTGGGTGACCGCCCGGCCGATACCCTGCCCACCGGCCAGGCCCGTCTACTGGAGTTGGCCCGATCCCTGGCCACGAAGCCCCGACTCCTCTTGCTGGATGAGCCCTCATCCGGGTTGAGCGAATCGGAGAGCGAAGAGCTGGGCGAACTCCTCTTGAAGTTGGTGGCCAACGGCATGGCGGTGCTCCTGGTCGAGCACGACATGGAGTTGGTCATGCGCGTGTGCTCAGGCATCAACGTGCTTGACTTCGGGGCCGTGTTGACCGTGGGGACGCCGGCGGAGGTTCGAGCGGACGAACGGGTCCGGGCCGCCTACCTCGGCTCCATGGACGACACCGACGTCACCCCAACGCCCATGACCACTCCATCCTCTCCTAAGCCGACGGTCGATCCGGCCTTCCTGCCGGGAGCCGGTACCGATGGTTGAGGCCCCGCCAACCCCCATCCTGGAGCTGCGGCGTGTGCACGCGGCCTATGGCCAGATTGAGGTGCTGCACGGCGTCGATCTCTCGGTGATCGACGGTGGCGTCTTGGCCCTGCTGGGACCAAACGGGGCGGGGAAGACCACGGCCCTCCGGGTGGCCAGCGGTCAGATGGAACCGACCTCGGGCTGTCTCCATGTCATGGGTCGGCACGTCAACGGGATCAAGCCGGAGACCCTGTCCCGGGCCGGGATCTGCACGTTGCCCGATGGGCGAGGCATCTTTCCCAACTTGACCGTGTCCGAAAACCTCCGCCTGATGACCTTCGGCGGGGCGTCCAAGTCCACGGTGGAGGAGCGGGCCTTCTCCCGTTTTCCTCGCCTGTCCGAACGTCGAAGTCAGGTGGCCGGCACGCTGTCCGGGGGCGAGCAGCAGATGTTGGCCATGGCCCGGACGCTGAGCGTGGAGCCGGCCGTGCTCCTGCTCGATGAGATCTCCATGGGCCTGGCTCCCATGATTGTGGCCGAGCTCTACGAGCTGGTGGCCCAGATCGCGGCCGAGGGTGTCGCCGTGATTTTGGCCGAGCAGTTCGCGGCCACCGCCCTTCGGGTGGCCACCCACGTGGCCGTCGTGGTGCAGGGCAAGATCGTGGCCGCCGGCACACCGGATGAACTGCCCAAGGACTTGGCCGATGCCTACCTGGGTGGGGTCGCCGCCTGATGCGACTGTCGTCGAGGCGCGTCACCCGACGTCGACTGCCCGTGCTGTGTGCGGCCACCGCTCTCCTGCTCGGTGGTGGGGCCGGCCTGCTCGCGGCTGCGCTGACCGGGGAATCGGCCGGAGCTGACTCCACCTTGGGCGGATTCACCGTGACGGCCCTGGCCGAGGGGGCGACCGTCCAGTACGAGCAGCCCAACCTGCCGTTGCCCTCGGATCCCTCGGTCGAGCTCGATGAGGGCTACGCCGCCACCAGCGACAACTTCGGGCCGACCGGGAACGCGGTGGCGTCCGTCTTCTACCCGGGCCAGGTCATCGCCAACGCCGGACCCGAGCTGGCCCTGTTGGTGCCCGGCGCGCCATTGCCACCGGCACCGGTCTGGCCCCTCGAGGCCACCTCCGACTACCCGCAGGTGCCCAACACGGCATCTCTGGACGAACCGGGCGTCAATATGGACGTGACGTCGACGGCCACTGCCAACACCGCTACCTCCACCATCGGCGATGACGCCCCGGCCTCGGGCTCAACCGGGAGCCAGTCGGCCGGATCCAATTCCGGAACCGGCAACACCCTGGGCGCCTCGTCGTCCATCCTCGGACTGGGCGTGATTTCCGGGACCTCGACCTCGAGCACCACCGACACGGCGGCCATCGCGTCGGCCAGCGCCACCGTCAGCGGCATCTCGCTGTTGGCCGGCTTCATCACCATCGGTGCCGTGACGTCCACCGCCACCGCCACCTCGGACGGGACCACCGGGAAGGTGACCGGCTCCACGGTGGTGGCCGGCATGACCATCGCCGGCCAGACGGTCACCGTGACGGCGAACGGCATTCAGGCCGCCGGCGCCAGCTCCCTCCTGGCCCTCCCGATATCGGCGCTGAACACGCTGCTCAACGAGCTCGGCATCACCCTGACCGTGAGCAATCCGACCGACTCCATTCAGGGCGCCGGGGCCACCCGCACGCTCGATGGGTTGAAGTTGACCATCAACCTGAACACGCTGGACGATGCGGCCAACAAGTTCGCCTCGCTGCTGCCCGAGTCGCTGACCTCACAGCTGCCCATTCCAATTCCCAACCAGCAGCTGATCACCGTCGACCTGGGCACCGTCACGGTGGCCTCCTCGGCCTCGCAGGCCTTCGATGATTCGGCCACTCCCGGTACGGCCTCGGCGGCTGATGCTGGTTCCGGTGGATTCTCGTCGCCCTCGACCGGCACCGACACCTTCGGCGGTACGAGCGGCGGTCTCGGCGACACGGGCGGCTTCACCGCCCCCACGGGAGGCGGCACGTCCACCACACCCGGATCGACCGCGCCTCTCGGTAGTGGCACCGGGGAGCCGACCTCGGCGGTGACGCCGGTCTTCAAGGGCATTGGGACCGGTCTCGTGTTGCTCGGCTTGGCGGCGGCGGCCGCGCTGGCCTACGCCTACAAGCGGGTGGACGACGTCAGTGAATTGGTGGGACCGGCCTGTACGGACGGCGACCCATTGGGCGAGCGGTTCAGCGATAGCGGCGATTTCGACACTCACGCGGGAGACTTTGGAGCATGAAGCTGAAGTTCTGGCAACGTTCCACCACCGACCCTGAAGCCCCACCGGCCTCAGTACGGCGGGTGACCGGCGGTCCGGGGGCGGCGAGCACTCCGGTGGTGGCGGGTGCGACGCCGGCATCGAGCCGATTGCAGCGCTTGGCCCAGGCGGTCGACAACGGTCGCCAGCGTCGAAGTGATCGGGACCTGCGCAAGATCATGCAGATACTCGGCATGTTGGCTATTGCCTTCGGGTTCGTGTGCATCCTGCTGGGTTGGTACGGCGCTTCCCATAGCCCGTACCAGTACGAGGAAATCCCCTACGTGATTTCCGGGGGTCTGCTCGGGGTGGCCCTCGTGATCGGGGGCGGGGTGCTGGTGCTCTGCGCCTGGAGCCTCCGCCAGGTCGAGGAATCGCGGCGCAACGCCCTGGCCATCGTCCGCTCAGTGGACCGCCTGGAACGGGTGCTGCGCGAGGTCACCCGCGATGGCGCATCTGATGAACGACTGCAAGAAGAGGCGATGTGAAACGGCAACGATCTTCCACCAGCATTGTCCGCCGACGCCGGGTGGCCTTCGCCACCGTTGCCGCGTTAGCGCTGTTGGCCTCGGCCTGCGGATCCCGCCTGACCGGTAGCCAAGCGGCATTGGCCCAAGGAGCGGCCAAGAGCACGGGCGGTTCGGCGACCAACACCGGATCCGGTGTGGCCAGCGCCAGCGGGGACGCCACCACGACGACCCTCGCCGGCACGAGCACTGCCACCACGGTGGGCGCGACGGGTACCGGCACGGCCGGCACCACACCTTCGGGTGGCACGGTGGCTTCGACCGGCGGCGGGGCTACTTCGACTGGAGGCACGGGGGGCGCCTCGGCTGGGCCCTGCGGCGCCAACGGCAATCAAACGCCGGCCGCCGGTAACGGTGGATCCACCGCACCCGGCGTCACGGCCACCACCATCACCGTCGGGAACATCGCCAGCATCACCGGCGTGGCTCCGGGCCTGACCCAGAGTGCCCAACAGGCCACTGAGGCCTGGGCGGCCTATGTCAACAGCCAAGGTGGGATCTGCGGACGGCAGATCAAGGTGACGCCGTACGACGACCAGAACGACTCCAGCGTGAGCTACGCCGACACGGTGCAGGCCTGCACGGCCACCTTCGCCATGGTCGGCAACGCCTCGGGCTTCGACGACGGCAGCGCCTCGGCGGCCAACAACTGCCAAATTCCGATCATGGCGGGCGAAGTCTCAACCGACGCCGCCGGCGGGTCCCCTTACATTTTCGGCGCCAGTCCCGGCTTGGCCCACTACACCGCCACCGGTGCCGCGGTCTACCTGTCCAAGCTCTACCCCAACGCGGTCAAGCACGCCGCCATGATCTACCTCAATGTCCCGGCCACCCAGGCCAACGCCGAGCAAGAGGTCAAGGCCTACACGAGCGTCGGGTTCAACTACGTCTACAACACCTCCGCCACGCCGACGCAGCCCAACTACGCGGCCAACGTCGAAGCCATGCAAAGTGCCGGCGTCCAGTACGTGACCGAGTATTCCGACGCCTCGTCGGCCGAACGCCTGCTGCAGTCCATGGAGCAGTACAACTTCAACCCCCAGGTGGTCGACTGGTTCTCCGAGGAGTATTCGCCCCAGTTCGCCCAGCAGACCTCGCCGTCATCCAACGGGGACCTGGTGCTGATTTCGGCCACCGATGCCTATTCCGATGCCTCCTCCAGCCCGGCGCTGCAACTGTTCTTGAGCTGGATGAACCGGGTTGCTCCCGGCTTCCATCAGGACATTTTCGCCATCCTGGCCTGGTCGGCCGGTTTGGCTTTCGAGGCCGCGGCGAAGGCGGTCGGACCTGATCTCACCCGGGCGGCGCTTTTGAACCAGTTTAAAACGTTGCCAGCGTTGGCCAACTGGACGGGAAATGGGATTCAACCCCCGGTCAACATCAGCCAGAAGATCCCCTCTAAATGCTTCGCCTACGTGAAGATTGAGAACGGCGCCTTCCAGCGGGTCTATCCGACCGCGCCCGACACATTCGACTGCAGCACCCCCCTCTACTCGTACTAGGTCAGGCCGTTCGTGCACGAGTTCTTTGCCTTCACCATCATCGGAATCGTCGCCGGCGCCACCTACGCCGTGGCGGCAACGGGGCTGGTGGTGACCTACTCGACGTCGGGCATCTTCAACATCGCCCACGGGGCCATCGGCATGTTCATGGCCTTCGTGTTCTGGCAACTCTCGGTGCCCTGGCATATCCCGCCGGGCTGGGCCTTCATCATCTGCGTGTTCGTCCTGGCCCCGATCTTCGGTGGGCTGATTGAGCGGCTGCTCATCCGCCGGGTGTCGAACGCCTCGGTCACGGTCACCCTGGTGGTCACCGTCGGCATGACCCTGGCCCTGATCGGCCTGGCCCAGAAGATCTGGGGCAATGATTCCCCGGTGGTGGCCCAGTTCTTCGGGCACGACGGGTTCAATCTCTTCGGCGTCTACATCGTCTACGAAGACGTCATCACCATCGGGATTGCCATTGCCATCGCCGTTGGGCTGCGCCTGCTGCTGTTCCGGACCCGGGTCGGCATCGCCATGCGCGGGGTGGTGGACAACCGGGAGTTGGTCGGGCTCTTCGGTGGCCGACCCTCCCTCCTGTCCACCTTCAGCTGGTCGATCGGCGCCTCATTGGCCTCGATGGCCGGCATCCTGGCCGCGCCGATCTTGCAGTTGAACCCGCTGATCCTGACGCTCCTGGTCATCGATGCCTACGCCGCCGCCATGTTGGGCCGGCTCAAGAACCTGCCGATGACCTTCGTGGGCGCGCTCGGTATCGGTCTGCTGGGGTCGTACGCCACGGGTTACTTCCCTTCCACCGGCATCTGGACCTCAGTCCCAGTCAAGGCCATCGCCCTCTCCGTCCCGTCCATCCTTCTCTTCATCGTCCTGCTGGTCCTCCCGCAGGACCGCATCAAGGTGGGTTCACTCCGCCGTCAGGTCAGCCTGGCCCCGGCCGGCTTCGGGCGCAGCGTCCAGGGCGGCGTGGCCCTGGTGGCGGCCGTCGTGCTGGCCACCATGTTCCTCGATCCGGGCAACACCATCACCCTTGGCATCGCCCTGGCCTATGGCCTCGTCGGCCTCTCACTGGTGCCCTTGACCGGTTGGGGTGGCCAGGTCTCGATCTGCCAAATGACCTTCGCCGGGTTGGGTGCCTTCGCGGCATCGAAGTACGGCGGTTGTTCGGTGCTCGGCTTGATCACGGCCACCGGCCTGGCCGCCGCGGTGGGTGCCCTGGTGGCGCTGCCCGCGCTGCGGCTACGCGGCCTCTACCTGGCCCTGGCCACCATGGCCTTCGCCACCTTGATGGACAACGGCTTCTTCCCCTGGTCGGCCGCCTTCGGTTTCGACGGTTCGGTGCGCATTGCGCCGCCGCACATCTTCGGGCTGCACGTGACGGGTGGACGCCAGCTCGACATCTTCCTGGCCGTGATATTCGCCCTCTTGTCGATTGGCCTGCTGGCGTTGCGGCGGGGCCCCTTCGGTCGGGTGCTGATCGCCATGAAGGACTCCGAGCCGGCCTGCTCCACCCTGGGGCTCAGCCTGACCATGACCAAGTTGGTGGTGTTCGCCATGTCGGCCGCCATCGCCGGCTTCGCCGGCGCCATGTTCGGGGCGGCCAGTGCGGTGGCCGGTTCCACCGACTTCGAAATGTTTCTGAGCCTGGTCGTGCTGGCTGCCATCGCCGTGTGCGGCGCCGCCACCTGCTCGGGCGCCCTGGCCGGTGGCATGTTGCTCGGGTTCCTGCCCAGCAGCGTCGAGTTCCTGGTCATCGGGACGGCCGGCGTCACCTTGGGCGCCAACCCCGACGGGCTGATCCCTTTGGTCATCTTGTGGGTGCGGCGGAACGTGCAGTCGTTATTCGCCGGGCAGAGCGAGTCCCGACCGCTGGGCACCAGTAGCGGCGGCCCGGCCGGCGTGTTGGTGGAGGGTTCAGCGGCATAGCGGCGGTGGTGGATTGCGCCCGTTGACGAGGCGCGATTGTGGGGCCACCAGGCAGCCGCTATCATCTTCTGTCTGCCATGTGAGGCTTCGGCCGACGCGACGCCGCGTCGCACATGGGTTCACCATTTCAGTATCGAGAGGTAGCGCGTGCCCACAATCGCCCAGCTCGTCCGCAAGGGACGACAGGCCAAAGTCACAAAGACCAAGACCCCGGCCCTGAAGGGCGCGCCCCAGCGACGGGGCGTGTGCACCCGTGTGTACACCACTACCCCCAAGAAGCCGAACTCGGCCCTGCGCAAGGTGGCTCGTGTCCGCCTGTCCAGTGGTGTTGAAATCACGGCCTACATCCCTGGTGTGGGCCACAACCTGCAGGAGCACTCCATCGTCCTCGTCCGTGGTGGACGTGTAAAGGACCTGCCGGGTGTGCGGTACAAGGTCGTTCGCGGCGCCCTGGACACCTCCGGTGTTCGTGAGCGCAAGCAATCTCGCAGTCGCTACGGCGCCAAGAAGGAGTCCTAAGCAATGCCCCGTAACGGACCAGCAACTCGACGTGAACTCGCCCCGGACCCGGTCTACCGGTCGGTGCTGGTGACCCAGGTGGTCAACAAGGTGCTCTCCGCGTGGCAAGCGCACGCTGGCCGAGCGCATCGTCTATGGCGCCCTGACCCTGGTCGAAGAGCGCTCCGGCGGCGACCCGGTGGCCGCCCTCAAGCGCGCCGTCGAGAACACCCGCCCCGAGCTCGAGGTCAAGAGCCGTCGGGTCGGTGGCGCCACCTACCAGGTCCCGGTTGAGGTTCGTCCCCGCCGGGCCACCACCCTGGCCATCCGCTGGCTGACCACCTACTCGCGGCAGCGCCGTGAGAAGACCATGGCCGAGCGCCTGGCCGGCGAAATCCTCGATGCGTCGAACAACATCGGCGCCGCCGTGAAGCGGCGTGAGGACATGCACAAGATGGCTGAATCCAACAAAGCATTCGCCCACTACCGCTGGTAGTGGATCGCACCTCGTTCACAAGGATCATTCCGCACCATGGCTGAAGCCCTGCCCACTCGCGACTTTCCCCTGGCCAAGACCCGAAACATCGGGATCATGGCCCACATTGACGCGGGCAAAACCACCACCACCGAGCGCATCCTCTATTACACGGGGCGCAACTACAAGATCGGTGAAGTGCACGAAGGTGCCGCCACCATGGACTGGATGGTGCAGGAGCAGGAGCGAGGCATCACCATCACCTCGGCCGCTACCACCTGCATGTGGCGCGACACCTGGATCAACATCATCGACACCCCCGGCCACGTGGACTTCACCGTCGAGGTGGAGCGCTCTCTTCGCGTGCTCGACGGCGCCGTAGCTGTCTTCGACGCCGTGGCCGGCGTGGAGCCCCAGACCGAGACGGTGTGGCGCCAGGCCAACAAGTACAGCGTGCCCCGCATCTGTTTCGTCAACAAGATGGACCGCATCGGCGCCAACTTCGAGCGCACGGTCGAGATGATCCGTGACCGCCTCGACGCGCTGCCCGCCATCACCCAGCTGCCCATCGGCGCCGAGTCCGAATTCAAGGGCGTCGTCGACCTGCTGGAGCAAAAGGCCCTGGTCTGGGCCAACGACATGGGTGAAGAGTGGGAAACCCGCGAGATCCCCGAGGACATGGTGGCCGACGCCGAAGATGCCCGTCACCAGCTCATTGACGTGGTCTCCAACTTCGACGACACCATCATGGAGAAGTACCTGGGCGAGGAGTTCATCACCGCCGACGACCTACGTCGCGCCCTGCGCACGGCCACCCTGGCCGCTGAAGTGGTGCCGACCCTGTGCGGCTCGGCCTTCAAGAACAAGGGCGTCCAGCCCATGCTCGACGCCGTGGTCGACTACCTGCCCAGCCCGCTCGACCTGCCGCCGACCGAGGGCATTCGCCCCAACCACCCCGAAGACACGCTGGAGCGCAAGGCCGATGACGCCGAGCCCTTCTCTGCGCTGGCCTTCAAAGTGGCCACGGACCCCTACGTGGGCAAGCTGACCTACGTCCGGGTCTACTCGGGCACCCTGACCAAGGGCTCGTCGATCTCGAACTCGACCAAGGACAAGAAAGAGCGGGTCGGGCGCATCCTCCAGATGCACGCCAACGACCGGGTCGACAAGGACGCCATATTCACCGGCGACATCATGGCGTTCGTCGGCATGAAGAACACGACCACGGGCGACACCCTGTGTGACCCCGGCCACCCCATCGTGCTCGAAGCCCTGGAGTTCCCCGAGCCCGTCATCCACGTGGCGGTCGAGCCCAAGACCAAGGCTGACCAGGACAAACTCTCCAAGGCGCTCTACTCGCTCAGCGAGGAAGACCCGACCTTCCGGGTCCGCTCGGACGAGGAGACCGGCCAGACCGTCATTTCGGGTATGGGCGAGCTCCACCTTGAGGTCCTGGTTGACCGCATGCTGCGGGAGTTCAGCGTGGACGCCAACGTGGGCAAGCCCCAGGTGGCCTACCGCGAGACCATCCGCGACACGGTCGAGAAGATCGAAGAGAAGTACGTCCGCCAGACCGGTGGTAAGGGTCAGTACGGCCACGTGGTCATCAGCGCCGAGCCGACCGGCCCGGGCGGTGGCTACGAGTTCATCGACAAGATCAGCGGTGGTGTGATCCCCAAGGAGTACATCCCCTCGGTCGACGCCGGTATTCAGGGTGCGCTGACCACCGGTGTGCTGGCCGGCTACCCGACGGTGGACGTCCGGGTCACGCTGACCTACGGCTCCTACCACGACGTCGACTCCTCGGAAATGGCCTTCAAAATCGCCGGTTCGCTGGCCATCAAGAAGGCCCTGCGGGCGGCGAGGCCCGTCCTGCTTGAGCCGGTCATGGCCGTGACGGTGACCACACCCGACGACTACATGGGTGACGTCATCGGCGACCTTTCTTCCCGTCGAGGGAAGATGGAAGGCATGGATCAGCTGGGGAGCAGCCACGTGATCAACGCGCAGGTACCGCTGGCCGATATGTTCGGCTACGCTACTGACCTGCGTTCGCGCACCCAGGGTCGCGCCACGTACACGATGCAGTTTCACTCGTACAACGAGGTGCCTGAGTCGATTTCCAAGGAAATCATCGCTCGGGCCCACGGGGAGTAGTCGAAAACCTCCGGTTTTCGGCATAGTTCGCACAAAAAAGAGACAGAAAAAGCGGCGTTCGGTCGCCGCGACGGGACCAAGGGTGTCCCGTCCGATATCAGGGAGTAGCAACGGCGATGGCCAAGCAGAAGTTCGAGCGCACGAAGCCCCACGTCAATGTGGGAACCATGGGTCACATTGACCATGGCAAGACCACACTGACCGCGGCCATCACCAAGGTCCTGTCGGAAAAGAACCCCGCCAGCACTTCGTTCACGGCGTTCGACAAGATCGACGCGGCGCCCGAAGAGCGCCAGCGTGGCATCACGATCACCATCGCCCACGTGGAGTACGAGACGGACAAGCGTCACTACGCCCACGTCGACATGCCTGGTCACGCCGACTACATCAAGAACATGATCACCGGTGCCGCCCAGATCGACGGCGCCATCCTGGTCGTGTCCGCCGCCGACGGCCCCATGCCGCAGACCCGTGAGCACGTGCTCCTGGCCCGCCAGGTGGGTGTGCCGTACATCGTGGTCGCCCTGAACAAGGCCGACATGGTGGACGACCCCGAGCTGCTTGAGCTGGTCGAGCTGGAAGTACGCGAGCTCCTGAACCAGTACGAGTTCCCGGGTGACGACACGCCGATTATCCAGGTCAGCGCCCTGAAGGCCCTCGAAGGCGACGCCGAGTGGAGCGAGAAGATCGTCGAGCTCATGGACGCCGTTGACTCCTTCATTCCGGAGCCCGACCGCGACGTCGACAAGCCCTTCCTCATGCCGATCGAGGACGTTATGTCCATCACCGGTCGTGGCACCGTGGTGACCGGCAAGATTGAGCAGGGCATCGTCAAGGTCGGTGACGAAGTGGAAATCGTCGGTCTGACCGACACGCAGAAGACCACCGTCACCGGTATTGAGATGTTCCGTAAGCAGCTGGACGAAGGTCGGGCCGGTGACAACGCCGGTGCGCTGCTGCGAGGTACCAAGAAGGAAGACGTCGAGCGTGGCCAGGTGCTTTGCAAGCCTGGTTCCATTACGCCCCACACCAACTTCGAGGCCAACGTCTACGTGCTGAACAAGGAGGAGGGTGGCCGTCACAAGCCGTTCTTCACCAACTACCGCCCGCAGTTCTACTTCCGCACCACCGACGTGACCGGCACCATCAGCCTGCCTGAGGGTACGGAAATGGTCATGCCCGGTGACAACACGGAGATGACGGTCGAACTGGGCAAGCCCATCGCCATGACTGAAGGTCTGCGTTTTGCCATCCGTGAGGGTGGCCGCACGGTTGCTTCCGGTCGGGTCACGAAGATCCTCAAGTAGTTCAACCGGAACGAGAGCAGACACCATGGCTGACGGCCCAAAGCAGAAGATCCGCATCAGGCTCAAGGCCTACGACCACGAGATTCTCGATCAGTCGACCGAGAAGATCGTGCAGACCGTGCTGCGGACCCAGGCCAAGGTGCTTGGACCCGTTCCGTTGCCGACCGACAAGCACCGCTACACGGTGATCCGGTCGCCCCACAAGTACAAGGACTCCCGCGAGCACTTCGAAATGCGGGTGCACAAGCGCTTGGTGGACATCGTCGAGCACACGCCCAAGACAGTTGACTCGCTTCAGCGACTCGACCTGCCGGCCGGCGTCGACATCGAAATAAAGATTCAAACCGCCTAGCCACAGGCAGGGCGCCTGGCACTCAGGCGCCCAGGTGGTGTAACGTCGCAAGGCCGATTTCGGCAGCTAGTGGCGCCTCCGGCGCTGCTCACTACAACAGAAGTGCGTGAACGCCGGCCTGTCCGGTACCTCACGCCAAACCATTCGAGCGCTCCGCTCGGGATTCCCGGGCGGAGCGTTGGCGTGCGCACGGGAGACCGGTCGCAGCGCAGGGAGAGTAAGACACGTGGCAAGCAAGGCGATCGTCGGCGAGAAGGTCGGCATGACCCAGGTCTGGGACGACCAAAACCGCGCCATTCCGGTGACGGTGCTCAAGGTCGCGCCCGTTCGCGTGGTCCAGGTGAAGACGGAAGAGTCGGACGGCTACTCGGCGCTGCAGGTCACGTGGGGCTTCCGCCGCACGTCGACCCTGACCAAGCCTCAGCTTGGTCACTACGCCAAGGCCAGCGTCGAGCCAGGCCGAGGCCTGGTCGAGCTGCGGCTGGACGATGTCACCGAATTCAGCGTCGGTCAGGAACTGACCGCCGATATTTGGGCTGCCGGTGACCGGGTCGATGCCATCTCAGTCAGCAAGGGCAAGGGATTTGCCGGTGGCATGAAGCGTCACAACTTCAAGGGCCAGGGCGCATCGCACGGTAACCACAAGAGTCACCGTGTGCCGGGATCGATTGGCGCCTGCGCCACGCCCTCCCGGGTGTTCAAGGGCACCCGCATGGCCGGCCAGATGGGCGGCAAGCAGGTCACCGCTCTGAATCTTCAGATCGTCTCGGCCGATCCCGAGCGTCAGCTCGTCCTGGTCAAGGGCGCCGTGCCCGGCGGTCGAGGCACCGTCGTGGTGCTGCGTGACTCGGTCAAGACCCCGACCAAGCGTGGAGGGATTCGATGACCATCGACACCGTGGTCCGCGGTTCGGTGAAGAAGGAGCGCTTGGCTCCGGTCACCCGTACCGCCACCCGCCGCAACGTGGCCGGGAAGGTGCTGGGCAAGGTCGACCTGGAGCCGACCATCTTCGGGATTGAGCCCAACCAGGCCGTGCTCCACCAGGTCATCACCGCCCAGCTGGCCGCCGCCCGCTCGGGCACCCAGTCGACCAAGACTCGGGCCGAGGTTCGTGGTGGTGGCGCCAAGCCGTTCTCGCAGAAGGGCACCGGCCGAGCCCGTCAGGGTTCCAGCCGTTCGCCGTCCATGAGTGGTGGTGGGATTGCCCTCGGACCGAAGCCCCGTAGCTACCGCCAGCACACGCCCAAGAAGATGGTGCGTCTGGCCCTTCTTTCGGCGCTGAGTGACCGGGCCCAGATTGAGCGCATCGTCGTGCTCGATCAGTGGACCTTCGAGACGCCCAAGACCCGAGATGCCGCCGTCGCCATTTCCAAGATGAAGATCACCGGCACCGTCCTCGTGGTCGTCGCCGAGGGTGACACCGTGGTGCAGAAGTCGTTGGCCAACTTGCCGAACGTCCGCACGACCACGTTCAACCAGCTGTCGGCTCACGACGTCATCCGTCACGACTGGCTCCTCTTCACCGACGCCACGTTGCCGGGTGCGCCCGTTGCCGCGGCCGACAAGACCGAGGAGGCTGCCACCGATGCGTGACGCCATGTCAGTGCTGATTCGCCCGGTGGTCTCTGAGAAGAGCTACGGGCTGATGGACAAGAACGTGTACGTGTTCATTGTCGATCCCGGTGCCACCAAGATTGATGTCCGTCACGCCGTCGAGCAGGCCTTTGGCGTGCGGGTGACCAACGTCAACACCTTGAACCGCAAGGGCAAGACCACGCGGAATCGCCGCACCAACATCAAGGGTCACCGCCCCAACACCAAGCGCGCCATCGTGACCCTCCATCCCGACGACTCCATCGATCTTTTCGATCGCTGATCACAGGATCGCACCTATGCCACTTCGCTCACGTAAACCAACCAGCCCCGGTCGTCGGTTCCAGACTGTCTCGGATTTCTCCGAGATCACTCGTGACCACCCCGAGAAGTCACTGCTGTCGCCGAACCCCCGATCGGGTGGTCGCAACAGCTACGGCCGCAAGACGGCCCGCCACATCGGTGGTGGACACAAGCAGCAGTACCGCATCATCGACTTCCGACGGAACAAGGACGGCATCCCGGCTCGGGTCGCCTCCATTGAGTACGACCCCAACCGCAATGCTCGGATCGCTCTGCTGCACTACGCCGATGGCGAGAAGCGGTACATCCTGGCTCCCGCCGGATTGAACGTTGACGACAAGGTGCAGAGCGGCCAGGGCGCGGACATCCGCACCGGCAACGCCTTGCCCTTGCGCTACATCCCGGTTGGTTCGACCATTCACAACGTCGAACTGCGCCCCGGTGGCGGCGGCAAAATGGCCCGCGGGGCGGGCATGAGTATTCAGCTGGTGGCCAAGGAGGGTGCATTCGCCACTCTCCGGCTGCCGTCGACGGAAATGCGCCGCGTCTCCATCGACTGTCGGGGCACGCTGGGCACCGTTGGCAACGCCGAGGCTGAGCTGATCAAGATCGGAAAGGCCGGCCGTAACCGCTGGAAGGGCAAGCGCCCGCAGACTCGTGGTGTGGCCATGAACCCGGTCGACCACCCGTTGGGTGGTGGCGAAGGTAAGTCGTCCGGTGGTCGTCACCCGGTGTCGCCTTGGGGCAAGCCCGAGGGCCGCACGAGGTCGCGCAAGAAGAAGTCAGATTCGATGATCGTCCGTCGTCGCCGCACCCGCGGCGCACGGCGATAGGGCAGGGGTTGAGTATTTATGCCGCGTAGCTTGAAGAAGGGCCCGTTCGTTGACGGTCACCTGTTGAAGAAGGTCGACGTGCTCAACTCGAGCGGCGAGAAGAAGGTCATCAAGACCTGGTCCCGTCGCTCGACCATCATCCCGGACATGGTGGGTCACACCATCGCCGTCCACGACGGGCGCCGGCACGTGCCGGTGTACGTCACCGAGTCCATGGTGGGCCACAAACTGGGCGAATTCGCGCCCACACGTACCTTCCGGTACCACGCCGGCCAGGAGCGGGGAGCTCGTCGATGACCGCTACCAAGACCAACGAGCGTCCCGGTACCAAGGCTGTCCTGCGCCACAGTGGACTGTCGGCTTCCAAGGTCCGCCAGGTGCTCGACCTCATCCGAGGTCAGGACGTGGACCGAGCGGCCGAAATCCTGATCGGCACCGAGCGTGAAGCGGCCCGAGTCATTGGCAAGGTGCTGAACTCGGCCGTGGCCAACGCGGCCCACAACGACTTTCAGAATCCCGAAGAGCTCTACGTGTCGGCCTGCTTCGCCGACGAGGGCACGACGGCCAAGCGCTGGCGCCCCCGGGCCCGTGGTCGGGCCACCCGCATCCGCAAGCGGTCCAGCCACATCACCATCATTGTCAGCCGGTTGCCGGAAGAGAAGCTTGAGCTGCGCCGCAAGCGCATGGAAGCCGTCAGCGCCAACCGGTCCCGCCGGGTCGACGCCTCACGTCGCCGGGCCGACCTTTCGGGTCGTCTGACCCGTCGCCGGGCTGCCCAGGCGGTGGCCGAGGCCGAAGCGGCCGCAGTCGAGGCGCAGGAACACGATCATGAACACGACCACGCCCATGATCACGAACACGATCACGAGCATGAAGTGACCGACGTGGTGGAAGAAGTGGCAGTCGACGAGCCAGTCGACGCAGTCAGCGAAGAAGACGACACGGTAACGGCAGAGGCCGACACCGAGGAGAAGGGCGAGTAGATGGGCCAGAAGGTCAACCCCTATGGCTTCCGCCTCGGTATCACTACCGACTGGAAGTCCCGCTGGTTCGAAGAGCGCCACTACCGCGAGTTCGTGGTGGAGGACTGGAAGATCCGCGACTACCTGATGACGCAGCTCGAAGCGGCGGCCGTCAGCCGAATCGAAGTTGAGCGCACGCGTGACCGCCTTCGGGTGGACATCCACACGGCGCGCCCGGGCATCGTGATCGGTCGTCGTGGTTCCGAGGCCGACCGCCTCAAGAAGAAGCTCGAAGAGATCACCGGACTGCAGAACCGTATTCAGCTGAACATTCAGGAGATCAAGCAGCCTGAGCTCGACGCCGCCCTTATCGCCCAAGGGATCTGCGACCAGCTCGTGCGCCGGGTCGCCTTCCGCCGGGCCATGAAGCGGGCCATCCAGACCGTGCAGAAGGCCGGTGCCCAGGGCATCAAGGTCCAGTGCTCGGGTCGTCTGGGCGGTTCGGAAATGTCCCGCAAGGAGCAGTACCGCGAGGGTCGGGTGCCGCTGCACACGTTGCGGGCCGACATTGACTACGGCTTCCGTGAGGCCCGTACGACGTCAGGTCGCGTGGGCGTCAAAGTGTGGATCTACAAGGGCGACATCCTGCCCTACAAGGTGTCCATTGAGGACAAGATCACCCGCGAAGCCGCCATGGCCGTGGGCGAGACGTCCGGTCAGAGTGGTCCCCGTCGCCTCATCACCGCTGGTGGTGGACGCCGCAAGGCCGACTTCGGTGCCCCGGGAGAACCCGGTGACGATGCCGTGGTCACCAATGGCGTCCTGCACGACGAAGAACTGCTGAGTGAGTTGCTGCAGGACGAGGCCGCTCCGGTGGCAGCGCCCGAAGCTGCCGTGGCCGCTCCCGAAGTCGACGACGAAGCAGTCGAGGCCCCGGTGGCCGACCTGCTGCCCGTGGCGCCCTCTGAGCCCGACGACCTTGAGCGCCAGTTGGCCAAGGACGAAGAGATGGAACGTCAGAACCGCCACGAGCATCACGAGGCTCCGCACTTCCGCAAGGAGTCTGACTGACCATGTTGATGCCCAAGAAGGTCAAGCACCGCAAGACACAGCGCGGTCGTTTGCGCGGACAAGCCAAGGGTGGTGCATCGGTCTCCTTTGGTGACTTCGGCATTCAGGCCATGGAGCCTGGGTGGCTGACGGCCCGCCAGATCGAAGCGGCTCGTATTGCCATGACCCGCCACGTCAAGCGTGGTGGAAAGGTTTGGATTCGGGTCTTCCCGG
Organism: uncultured Acidimicrobiaceae bacterium; assembly: GCA_963730785.1. Lineage (GTDB taxonomy): Bacteria > Actinomycetota > Acidimicrobiia > Acidimicrobiales > RAAP-2 > Bog-473. The sequence continues at coordinate 88,840 of CAVSTF010000013.1, read as the reverse complement.
ACAAGCCGGTGACACACAAGCCGGCCGAAACCCGCATGGGTTCAGGTAAGGGCAACCCCGAGCTGTGGGTCGCCGTGGTGCACCCCGGCCGCATCCTTTTCGAGCTGGCCGGTGTGGATGAAGAGTTGGCACGGGCCGCCATGGAGCGGGCCATTCAGAAGCTGCCGTTCAAGGCTCGCTTCGTGGTTCGACCTGGTACCCACGGACATGCGGAAGTGGCAATCTGATGGCGAGCGCAACCGATTTGGCTCAACTGGACGGCGACGAGCTGGCCACCCGCTTGGGTGACTCCCGCCGCGAGTTGTTCAACCTTCGCTTCCAGCTGGCCACCGGCCAGTTGGACAACCCGGCCCGGGTGGGCCAGGTGCGACACGACGTGGCTCGCATCCTGACGGTGTTGCGGGCCCGCGAAATTCTCGAGGCTGAAGGCGCCTACGTGGCGCCGACGGCCGCTGAGCACGCCGAGGCGCTGGCCAAGCTGGCCGCTGAGGATGCGGAGATTGCCGAAAAGGCCGAAGCACGGGCTGCCGCAGCCAAGGCCGAAGAAGAGGCCGGCGAAGTCGAACTTGACGACGACGAAGTGGAAGAGGAAGAGGCCTGATGGCCGACGAAATCGAAGAGACAACAGAAGAAGTGACCGAGCCGGTGGCTGAAGTGGCCGAGAGCGACGTCGTGGCTGAGGAGGCTCCCGTCGTGGCGCCCGTGGCTGCCGCGCCGAAGCCGCGCCGAAGCCGCCGCCGCCGTCGTCGAAGAAGACGGTGCGCGCCCGAACCGCCGCAAGATCCGCGAAGGTCTGGTGGTCTCCGACGCCATGCAGTCGACCATCGTGGTGGCCATCGTCGAGCGGACCCGTCACCCTCGTTACGGCAAGACGGTCCAGCGCACCAAGAAGCTCTACGTGCACGATGCCGAGGACACCGCCAAGGTGGGCGACCGGGTGCGCGTGCAAGAGACCCGACCGCTGTCCAAGCTCAAGCGCTGGCGGCTGACCGAAGTGGTGGAGCGGGCCCGATGATTCAGCAGGAATCCCGACTTCGAGTGGCCGACAACTCAGGCGCACGTGAGGTGCTGTGCATCCGCGTGCTCGGAGGCTCGCGCCGCCGTTACGCCAGCATCGGTGATGTGTTCGTGGCCACGGTCAAGGACGCCATCCCGGGTGCCACGGTCAAGAAGGGCGACGTCGTGAAGTGTGTCGTCGTCCGCACCAAGAAAGAAAAGCGCCGTCCCGATGGCAGTTACATCCGCTTCGACGAGAACGCAGCCGTGCTGATCAACGACCAGCAGCAGCCGCGTGGGACGCGCATCTTCGGCCCAGTGGGTCGTGAGCTGCGGGACAAGAAGTTCATGCGCATCGTGTCGTTGGCTCCGGAGGTGTTGTAATGCGGATCCACAAGGGTGATCAGGTCATCGTGCTGTCCGGCAAGGACAAGGGCAAGAAGGCAGAAGTGATTCGCGCCTTTCCCTCAGCCCACAAGGTGATCCTCGAAGGCGTCAACGTGGCCAAGCGTCACGCCAAGCCGACCCGCGCCACCCAACAGGGCGGCGTGATCGACAAGTTCATGCCGGTGCACGTGTCCTCGGTGGCCATGCTCTGCAAGAGCTGTGACAAGCCGACCCGGATTGGCATGAAGTTCGATGCCGCCGGCGAAAAGGTTCGTATCTGTCGCAAGTGTGGAGCTGAACTGTGACCATCGCCACTGCGCCGGCACGTCCCCGGCTGAAAGACCGCTACCAAGGTGAGTTGCGGGCCAAGCTGCAGGAAGAGCTGGGCCTCGGCAACATCATGGAGGTACCGCGCCTTGAGAAGATCGTCATCAACATGGGAGTTGGCCGGGCCACTCAGCAGGCGTCCCTCATTGAGGGGGCCCAGCGAGACCTGGAACTGATCACCGGACAGAAGCCGATTGTCACCCGGGCCAAGCAGTCCATCGCCGGCTTCAAGCTGCGTGAGGGTCAGGCCATTGGGGCCAAGGTGACCCTGCGCGGCGATCGGGCCTGGGAGTTCTTCGACCGCCTGATCAGCCTGGCCATTCCCCGCATCCGTGACTTCCGAGGCTTGTCGCCCCGGTCATTCGACGGCAAGGGCAACTACACCTTCGGCGTGACCGAGCAACTCATCTTCCCCGAAATCGATTACGACAAGATCGACTCCACCCGGGGCATGGACATCACGATCGTCACCACTGCACGCACCAACGAGGAAGGGCGGGCGCTTTTGCAAGCGTTCGGCTTCCCGTTCCGACAGGAGACTCGATAAGCATCATGGCAAAAAAGGCTTTGATTGAGAAGCAGCAGCGCACGCCGAAGTTCAAGGTACGCGGGTACACGCGTTGCCAGCGGTGTGGTCGGCCGAAGGCCGTGTACAAGAAGTTCGGCCTGTGCCGTATCTGTCTGCGCGTGATGGTGCATGCCGGCGAAATTCCCGGCGTGACGAAGGCAAGTTGGTAGGCCAGCCATGACAATGACTGACCCCATCGCGGACATGCTCACGCGTATCCGTAATGCCAACTCGGCCATGTTCGACACGGTGAAGATGCCCGGCTCGAAGTTGAAGGTCTCACTGGCCTCCATCCTCGAGCGTGAAGGTTTCATCGCCGGTTACACGGTGAAGCCCAACGACGAGAAGCCCGGCACCACGCTGGAGATCGCCCTGAAGTACTCGGCTGATCGCACCCGCACCATCGCCGGGATCAAGCGAATCTCCAAGCCCGGCCTGCGTATTTACGCTCGCGCCGATGGCATCCAGCGCGTGCTCGGTGGCATGGGCGTGGCCGTGCTGTCGACCAGCCAGGGTCTGGTGACCGATCGAGAAGCTCGAAAGCGCCACTTGGGCGGCGAGGTGCTGTGCCATGTCTGGTAACGCATTCGTATCTGAGCGAGGTGAAGGCTGATGTCGCGTATTGGACGTTCACCCATTCCGGTTCCCTCCAACGTCACGGTCACCCTCAGTGGGGCCACGGTGACGGTCAAGGGGCCGCAAGGCACCCTGGAGCGCACGCTTCCTTCTGGGATCTCCATCACCCAGGAGGGCGACGAGCTCCTGGTGACGCGCCCGGACGACGAGCGGCAACACCGTGCGCTGCACGGACTGTCGCGCTCGCTGGTCAACAACATGGTCATCGGCGTCACGGAGGGCTTCAGCAAGGAGCTCGAAATCGTGGGCGTTGGTTACCGGGCCACGGCCAAGGGCCCGAACGCCCTTGAGCTTGCGCTCGGCTACTCCCACTCGGTGCCCGTCAATGCCCCCGAGGGGATCTCCTTCGAGGTGCCGGTGCCGACCCGCATCATCGTCAAGGGCAACAACAAGGAGTTGGTTGGCCAGGTGGCCGCCAACATCCGCAAGCTCCGCAAGCCTGAGCCCTACAAGGGCAAGGGAGTGCGCTACGCCGGCGAGCGGGTCCTCCGCAAGGCCGGGAAGGCAGCGAAGTAATGGCAAAAACACACGATCGATCCAGGCTGCGCCTGCGGCGACACGCCCGCCTGCGGGCCAAGGTCATCGGCACGGCCGAGGTTCCTCGGCTGGCCGTGCACCGCTCGAACCGTCACATCTCAGCCCAGGTCATTGACGACAGCACCGGCCGCACCCTGGTCGCCGCCGCGTCGGTGGAAGCTGACCTTCGTAGTTCATTGGGTCAGAGCGGCGGCGGTAACGTGACCGGCGCCGCCAGCGTCGGACGCCTGTTGGGTTCAAGGGCCAAAGCGGCCGGCATCACCAAAGTGGTCTTTGACCGTGGGGGCTTCGCCTACCACGGCCGCATCGCCGTCCTGGCTGATGCGGCACGGGCCGAAGGACTGGAGTTTTAAGCATGGCCGAGTCACAGTACGAAGAGCGCACCATCAAGGTGAACCGGGTGGCCAAGGTCGTCAAGGGTGGCCGTCGCTTCTCCTTTGCCGCCCTCATGGTGATCGGCGATGGCAACGGCAACGTCGGTCTCGGTTACGGCAAGGCCAAGGAAGCCGGCCTGGCCGTGCAGAAGGGCATCGAAGAAGCTCGCAAGAACATGTTCGAAGTGCCGCTGGCCGGTACCACCATCGTGCACCCGGTCATCGGTGAGAGCGGTGCTGGGCGAGTCATGCTCAAGCCCGCTGCCCCCGGTACCGGCGTCATCGCCGGCGGTGCCGCCCGCGCCATCCTCGAGATGGCCGGCATCCGGGACATCCTGGCCAAGTCGCTTGGTTCCTCCAACGGGATCAACGTGGCCCACGCCACCATCGCCGGTCTCAAGGCCCTGCGCCGACCCGACGAAGTGGCGGCCCTGCGTGGCAAGGCAGCCGACGAGGTCACCCCGGCCGGTGTCCTGCGTTCCTACCGTGAGCGCAAGCGTGAGACCGACCTGTACACGGCGGAGGCGCGATAGCCATGCCTGCACGTCCTGAAAAGCAGGTGGTGGCCGGCGAGGCACGCCTCCTGGTCACCCAAACACGCTCGGCCATTGGCTCCAAGCCCAAGCACCGCGGCACGCTGCGGGCCCTGGGCCTGCGCGGCATCGGTCAGTCCAATGACCTGCCCGACCGTCCCGAAATCAGGGGCATGTTGGCCCGCGTGCCCCATCTCATTTCTGTCGAGGAGGTGTCAGCATGAAGCTGCACGATCTGACGCCCCCCAAGGGGTCGACCAAGGCCAAGCGCCGTGTCGGTCGCGGTACCGGTGGTAAAGGTCACAAGACCGCCGGTCGAGGCACCAAGGGCCAGCACGCTCGTAACACCGTGCCGGCCGGCTTCGAAGGTGGCCAGCTGCCCCTGATGCAGCGCATCCCGAAGCTGCGCGGGTTCACGAACCCGTTCCGCATTGCCTACACACCGGTCAACCTGGGCGCGCTGGCTGAAATCGAAGGCAACGCCATTACCATCGCCTCCATGGTCGAGGCCGGTTTGTGCCGTCCCAAGGATCTGGTCAAGGTGCTCGGGCAGGGTGCCCTGACCCGACCGGTGTCGGTGTCGGCCCACGCCTTCTCGGCCTCGGCCGAAGCGGCCATCACCTCTGCAGGCGGTAGCGTCGAGCGGGTGCCACTTCCCTTCGGTCATGGTCGTCCCCCGGCTTCGGGCAACGCCCTCATGAACCGCTAGTGACAGCAACCGGACCCGGCTACTAGCTCGGCCATGCTCTCTCGTCTCGCCAACATCTTCAGGGTTCCTGACCTTCGTAACAAGGTCATCTTCACCCTGGCCGTCGTCGCCCTGTACCAAATCGGGGCCAATGTCCCGGTGCCCGGGCGTGAGCTGGAGTCAGCTGCAGTCGTTGCAGAGCACCGCGTCCGCCTCCGGCGTGCTCGGCTTCCTGAACCTGTTCAGTGGTGGCGCGCTGGTGCGCCTGGCCGTCTTCGGCCTGGGTGTCATGCCCTACATCACCAGCTCCATCATCATTCAGCTGCTCTCGACGGTCATTCCCAAGCTCGAAGAGTGGCGGGAGCAGGGCGCGGTCGGCCAGAAGAAGATCACCCAGACCACCCGGTACCTCACGGTGGCCCTGGCTCTCATGCAGTCCTCGGGCCTCGTCTACGCCTTCCATGGCCATGACGCGGCCCTGTTGGGGACCAATATCGACCTGATTCCCAAGTTCAACCTGGGTCTGGCCGCCTTCATGGTCATGTGCCTGACGGCCGGTACGGCCTTCGTGATGTGGCTGGCTGAGTTGATCTCCCAGCGAGGCATCGGCCAGGGCATGTCGATCCTGATCTTCGCCAACGTGGTGGCGGCCATCCCGACCGGGTTCAATGCCATCCTCCAGGAGGGCGGCAAGCCCAAGTTCATCATCATCATTCTGGTTTCGATCGGCCTTTTGGTGACCATCGTCTTCTTTGACCAGGGTCAACGACGAATACCCGTGACCTTCGCCAGACGTGTGGTGGGAAGACGAATGTATGGGGGCAGTAGTACCTACATCCCCCTCAAGGTCAACCAGTCCGGTGTGATCCCGATCATCTTCGCGTCATCGGTGCTCTACATCCCGGTGCTGCTGTCGAACGTGGTCCAATGGGCGGGGTTCCAGAACTTCGTGCGGAACAGCCTCACCCCGACCAGCTTCTTCTACATCATCGTGTACTTCCTCTTGATCTTCATGTTCACGTTCTTCTACGTGTACGTGGCGTTCGACCCGCACCAGCAGGCCGATCTGATCCGTAAGCAGGGTGGATTCGTGCCTGGTATCAGGCCTGGACCGCCCACTGAGCGCTACTTCGCCCACATCCTGAGCCGCATCACCGTGGTCGGAGCCTTGTTCTTGGGTTCGGTGGCGGTCGTGCCCTCTATTCTCATGGCGCTCTGGCATATCAACCGCTTCCCGTTCTATGGCACCACCCTCCTGATCTCGGTAGGTGTCGCGCTCGAGACGATGCGCCAGATCGACAGCCAGCTGATGATGCGCAACTACGAGGGCTTCCTCAAGTAGGGGATCTGTGATTCCCGGGGTCAGGCTCGTGGTCCTCGGCAAACAGGGGGCCGGTAAGGGAACGCAGTGCGTTCGCCTTTCACATCACTACGTCGTTCCGCACGTCTCCACCGGGGACATGCTGCGAGCCGAAGTGAAGTCCAAGACTGAGCTAGGCCTACGCGCCCAATCACTGATGGACAAGGGTGAGCTCATTTCCGACGACATGGTCATGGAGATGGTCCGTGGTCGCCTCTCGGAGCGCGATACCCGGGGTCGGGGCTTCGTCCTCGATGGCTGCCCCCGGACCACGTACCAGGCTGAAGTCCTCCAAGACATCGCCCACCCCTTCGGCCTGGATCTGGTGGTGGACCTCGAAGTGCCGACCGCCATGGTGATGAAGCGCCTGGCCTCACGCCGGGTCTGCGTCGACTGCGGCTCCAACTATTCGACCGCCGCACCGCCCATGGTCAACTGGACCTGCGACGTCTGTGGTGGGGAAGTGGTCCAGCGCGAGGACGACACCGAAGAGGCCATTCAGCGCCGACTCGACCTCTACGAGAAGCAGACGGCACCGCTCATCGCCTGGTACTCCGAGCGGGATCTCCTGGTCGGTGTCAACGGCACCGGTTCGCCCGATGCCGTGACCCGCCGGGTGGTGGGGGCCATCGACCAACGGCGCCAGCGGAGGCTCGAGGGATGAGACGCAACGACGAGGAACTCGACAAGATGCGCAAGGCCGGCAAGGTGGTGGCCGAAATGCACGAGGCCACCCGGGCCGCCGCCAAGCCCGGGGTCACCACGCTCGAAATCGACAAGGTGGCCCGCGACGTCTTGGAGCGCCGGCACGCCAAGTCCAATTTCCTGGGCTACCACGGCTTCCCCGCCGTGATCTGCACCTCGCCCAACGACATGATCGTGCACGGCATCCCGGGGGCGTACCGGTTGGAGGAGGGGGACATTCTCTCCATCGACTGCGGGGCCATCATTGAGGGGTACCACGGGGATGCCGCCTTCACCATGGGCATCGGGCAGATCTCGGCCGAGGCCCAGAAGCTCATCGACGTGACCGAGCGCTCGCTGTGGGCCGGCATCGAGCAACTCAAGAAGGGCAACGCGTTGCATGAGGTCGGTCGAGCCGTCCAGCAGGTAGCCGAAGCGGCCGGGTTCACCGTGGTGCGGGAATACGTGGGGCACGCCATCGGCACGGCCATGCACGAGCAGCCGCAGGTACCCAACTACTGGCCCGGCCATCGCGGTCCGACGCTCAAGACCGGCAACGTGTTCGCCATTGAGCCCATGGTCAATGCCGGGACGGCGGAGACGGTGACCCTGGACGATAACTGGAGCGTGGTCACGGCCGACGGGCGTCTCTCGGCCCACTGGGAGCACACCATTGCGGTGACGCCCGACGGGCCTGAGGTCTTCACCGTCGCCTAGGTGGACCGGATCAACTTCTGGAGTTTCGTTGGCTCCAGTTCGATTCGCAGGCGTCGAGCCAGCGCAGGTCGGCCTGAAGCCGCAGCACCACGCCCTCAAGGAGGAGCGCGCCGTCGGAGCCCTCGGGCGGGGCGAGGGCGACTTCCTGAACCTCATCGAGGCGTCGGAGGAGTTCCTGGCGTTGGGCCTCGACGAGGCTGACCGGGTCAGCCAGATGGGCCGCCGCGGCGGCAATCAACTTGAGGTGAAATTCGGCCAAATCGGGCTTGGGCCAGCTGACCTCGGCCAGCCACTCGGCCACCTTGCGCTCCCCGGCCGGCGTGAGGACGTAGATCTTTCGCTCCGGCCGGTCGGCGGCCCCGTGCTCGGTTCGCTCGGAAATGACGAGGCCGGCCTTTTCCAGCCGGGTCAGGGTCACGTAGATCTGCCCGGCGTTCATGGGCTCGCTCAGCGGCCCCAGGGCCTCGTCGAGGCGGGCGCGCAGTTCGTACCCGTGGGACGGCTCCTGGGCCAACATGGCCAGCACTACTTCTTGCTGCACTCCGGGGTCCTTGCAGGTAGGGATATAACAGTTATCTATAAACCTAACGGTTATATAATTGGTCGTCAACGAAGACTGGCGCTCCAGGGGAGCGGCCGATGCTCCGGTCGCTGGAGCGGGTCCATTGGGAGCCTGATTCGGTGTTCCCGCAGGTGGCGCCGTTGGCGCGGCCGGTCCGGCCGACCGGGGAGAATGGGTGGCAGCAGAACCCCTAGCAGGAAGGTCCAGCGGGTGCCTCAAAGTCCGGCTGGTAATTTCTTTTGTTTCGGGTAGACTCATTTGCTGGCTCTGAGCCTGGTTCCCTCGCGGGGGCCGATTTTCGGGGCCATACCCGCAGAACCTTCGTGTCGGTTTCATGCCGTCCCGCTGGCCCTGCAGGCACCAGAACGAAATTTAGAGGAGAGTCACCTGCCCAAGCCCAAGGAAGACGCCATCGTGCTCGAAGGCACGGTGGTCGAGCCACTGCCCAATGCAATGTTCCGTGTCGAGTTGGAAAACGGACACAAAGTATTGGCGCACAGCTCGGGCAAAATGCGGATGCACCGCATCCGCATCCTTCCGGGGGACAAAGTCCAGGTGGAGATCACTCCGTACGACCTCAACCGAGGCCGTATTACCTACCGGTACAAGTAGAGATAGGGACGCGACGTGAAAGTCCGGCCGAGCGTGAAGCCGATCTGTGAGAAGTGCAAGGTCATCCGGCGCCATGGCGTTGTACGGGTGATCTGCGAAAACCCGCGCCACAAGCAGCGCCAGGGCTGAGGAGAGGATACTTATGGCCCGTATTTCTGGAGTGGACATCCCCCGCGAAAAGCGGCTCGTCATCTCCCTTACCTACATTTTTGGGATCGGCAACACCATCTCGGAGCAGATCTGCGAGGCGGTCGACGTCAACCCTTCCACCCGGGTGCGTGACCTGACCGACGAGGAAGTCGCTCGTCTGCGTACCTACATCGACGCCAATTTCCGCGTCGAGGGTGACCTGCGCCGTGACGTGTCCCAGGACATCAAGCGCAAGATGGAGATCAACTGCTACCAGGGTGTGCGTCACCGCAAGGGGCTGCCGGTCCATGGGCAGCGCACGCACACCAACGCACGGACCCGTAAGGGCCCGAAGAAGACCGTGGCCGGGAAGAAAAAGGTGAAGAAGTAAATGGCAAAGCCCACCAAGCAGGCTCGTCGGCCTCGCAAGAAGGAGCGCAAGAACGTCAGTTACGGCGTGGCGCACATCAAGAGCTCGTTCAACAACACCATCGTGTCCATCGCCGACCCCGAGGGGAACGTGTTGGCCTGGGCCTCCGCCGGCAATGTCGGCTTCAAGGGTTCCCGCAAGTCCACCCCGTTCGCCGCCCAGCTGGCCGCCGAGGCCTGTGCCAAGCGAGCCATGGAGCACGGTGTGCGCAAGGTCGATGTCCTCGTCCGTGGCCCCGGCTCCGGCCGTGAGACGGCTATCCGTTCGCTGGCTGCGGTCGGCATTGAGGTCGTTGGCATCAAGGACGTCACTCCCATCCCCCATAACGGCTGCCGCCCCAAGAAGCGCCGCCGGGTTTAAGGATTATTCATGGCTAGATACACCGGACCCGTCTGCCGCCTTTGCCGGCGTGAGCGGACCAAATTGTTCCTCAAGGGCGAGCGTTGCTACTCGCTCAAGTGCCCCGTCTCCGAAGCGGTGACGGACCGGCACAGCCGCGCCTACCCACCGGGTGAGCACGGGCGTGACCGCATGCGCCAGGGCTCTGAGTACCTGACCCAGCTGCGCGAGAAGCAGAAGGCTCGCCGTATTTACGGTCTGCTGGAAAAGCAGTTCCGCAACCTCTACGAAGAGTCGAGCCGCCAGCCCGGCATCACCGGTGAGAACCTGCTGCGCAACCTGGAGCTTCGCCTCGACAACGTGGCCTTCCGGGCCGGTTGGGGCGCCAGCCGCCGCCAGGCGCGCCAGTTCGTTCGCCACGGCCATGTCACGGTCAACGGCAAGCGCGTCACCATCCCTAGCTACCGGGTCCGCAAGGGCGACCAGGTCACCCTGAAGCCCGCCACCCGCGAGAACTTCTTGGTGCGTCGCAACATGGACACCCTGGAGCGTCAGACCCCGGCCTGGTTGGAGACCGGCGACAGCGGCTTCAGCGTTGCCGTCCTGAACCCGCCAGAGCGGGCGCACATCGACGAGCCCGTACAAGAGCAGCTCATCGTCGAGCTGTACTCGAAGTAGGACGAGCGGCGCTCCGGCGTCCGACGAACGACCGACACCCCCCACCGCAACAGGAGCCACACCATGCTGATCATCCAACGCCCGACAGTCGAAGCCATCGACGAAGAGCAGCACAACCGGCAGCGCTTTGCTATCGGCCCGCTCGACCCCGGCTTCGGCACCACCCTGGGCAACTCGCTACGCCGGACACTGCTCTCCTCCATCCCCGGCGGGGCCGTGACCCAGCTGCGCTTCGATGAGGCGCTGCACGAGTTCACGACGCTCCCGGGTGTCAAGGAAGATGTCACCGACATCATCCTCAACCTCAAGGACCTGCTGGTGCAGATCCAGACCGACGAGCCCGTGACCCTGCGTCTCGACGTTCGGGGTCCGGCGGACGCCACGGCGGCCGACCTGCAGACCACCTCCGATGTGGAGATCCTCAACCCGGACCTGCACATCGCCTCCATCAACGCCAAGGGCCGTCTGGCCGTCGACGTCACGGTGGAGCGTGGACGGGGCTACGTCTCGGCGGACAAGAACAAGCGCTCGAATGTGATCGGCGTCATTCCGATCGACTCGATCTTCTCGCCCGTGCACCGGGTGACCTTCGACATTGAGCCGGTCCGGGTGGAGCAGTCGACCAACTACGACCGCCTGGTGCTCGACATCGAGACCGACGGCACCATCTCACCCCGCGAGGCGCTGGCCTCGGCCGGTGACACGTTGCGCAACCTGGTGGCCCTGGTCGCCGAGCTTGAGGACGCACCGCAGGGACTGGAGCTGGGCGACACCGGCACCACGACCAGCGGCTCGCCGGATCTCGACCTGCGCATTGAAGAGCTTGACCTCTCCGAGCGTCCCCGCAACTGCTTGAAGCGGGCGCAGATCAACACCATCGGCGAACTGGTCGAGCGGACCATGGAAGACCTGCTGGCTATCACGAACTTCGGGCAGAAGTCGGCCGACGAAGTCGTGCAGCGGCTGGACGAGCGCGGACTTTCGCTCCGCAGCCGGGACTGATCGAACATGCAAGGAACACCGAAGCGCGGACGTCGCATGGGCGGCAGTGCCGCTCACCAGAAGGCCATGCTGGGCAACCTGGTGGCCTCACTCATCGCCGCCGAATCATTGGTGACCACCGAGGCCAAGGCCAAGGCACTGCGGCCGGTGGCCGAGAAGTGTGTGACCGCGGCCCGCAAGGGTGGCCTGCACCAGCAGCGTCAGGTCGTCGCCCTCATCCGGGACAAGGACATGGCCCACAAGTTGTTCGCCGAAATCGGACCTCGCTACGTTGAGCGCCCGGGTGGGTACACCCGGATCCTCAAGCTGGGCCCGCGTCCGGGCGACAACGCGCCGATGGCGCGGCATCGAGTTCGTCTGAGCGTGTCGTTGCCCACCAACGGTGGGTGGCAACGCTGGCGCCTCCTGGTCGCCTACGACGGCGCGCCGTTTCGAGGATTCGCCGACCAACCGTCACTGCCCACGGTGGCGGGCACGCTGCGTGAGGCCCTGGGCCGCACGGCCCGGGTCGACCCGCCTCCCGCGATCACCTGCGCCGGGCGCACCGACGCCGGTGTGCATGCCCGGGGCCAGGTCATCCACGTCGACCTTCCCCCGGTGCCCTTTGATGGCGTGGGGCTCGCTCGAGCCATCAACCGCCAGGTCGCCCCGTCGGTGGTGGTCCTCAGCGCCACCGCGGTGCCCGACAGCTTCGACGCCCGCCGGGCCGCAGTGGCTCGCACCTACCGGTACCTGGTCTGGAACGCTCAGCACCCGGATCCGTTGCTGGCCCCCTTGTCCTGGCATATCCGCGATGAGCTGGACCTCCGGGCCATGAATGCGGCGGCCGACGTCCTGCTCGGCACCCACGATTTCCGGTCCTTCTGCCGCCGCAAGCCCGGCACCAGCCCGGACGAGGCGATCACCCGCCGGGTGACCAGAGCCACCTGGCGGCTCGATGAGGGTCCCGAAGTGGCCGATATCGGGGTGGGCCGCCTCCTGCGCTTCGAAATTACCGGCGGCCTCGTTCTGCCACCAGATGGTCCGCTCCCTGGTGGGCAGCCTGGTCGAGGTGGGCCGTGGGGAGGGAAATGCGGCCACCCTGCTGGAGCGGCTGCGCATGCAAAATCGCCACCGAGCCCCTGATCCCGGCCCCGGCGCAGGGCCTCTGCCTGCTCTCGGTGGACTACGACTGAACGGGCGGCTTGCCCGCCCGGCTCCGGGGCCCTATCCTGTTACGTCGGCCCACGGGACCTCCGAGGGTTTGAGCCCACCCTGACGGGTACACGCTCTCCGTTCCATCCAGCAGCGAAAGACCTTCCCTTGCGCACATTTACGCCCAAAGTCTCCGAGATCCAACGAGCCTGGTACGTCATCGACGCCGAAGGCCTCGTCCTCGGCCGCCTGGCCACCGAAGTGGCGAGCATCCTGCGAGGGAAGCACCGCCCCTACTACGCCCCCCACGTCGACACCGGCGACCACGTCATTGTGATCAACGCCGACAAGATCGTGATGACCTCCAACAAGGCCGACGGCAAGATGGCCTACCGCCACAGTGGCTACCCGGGTGGTCTGCGCTCGACCAGCTACACCGAACTGTTGGAGAAGAAGCCGGCCGAGCTGATCCGTCGTTCGGTCCGCGGCATGATCCCCAAGAACACCCTGGGTCGCCAAATGCTCGGCAAGCTCAACGTGTACGCCGGTCCTGATCACCCCCACGCCGCTCAGCAGCCACAGCCGCTCGAGTTGCCTCAGGCCCGCCGGGCCAGCTGAATTTTCGGAAGGACGAAATGCCCACTCCACTTACTCAGACCACCGGTCGCCGCAAGCAAGCGGTCGCCCGTGTGCGTTTTCGCCCCGGCCAGGGTGCCATCACGGTCAACAAGTTGCCGATTGAGGCCTACTTCACCTCGGCCACCCACCGCATGCTGCTGACCGAGCCCCTTCGGCTCACCAGCACCGCCGAGTCCTGGGACATCGACGCCACCATCGACGGTGGCGGCATTTCGGGCCAGGCCGGCGCCATGCGCCTGGGCATCGCCCGCAGCCTCATTGAGCTGGACCCCGAGCACCGGGCCATCCTCAAGCGCTCCGGACTCCTGACTCGCGACGCCCGTGAGAAGGAATCAAAGAAGTACGGCCTGAAGAAGGCTCGCAAGGCGCCCCAGTACTCCAAGCGGTAGTCGCATGGCGCCGGCACGCTTCGGCACCGATGGGGTCCGAGGTGTCGCCAATGACGAACTCACGGCTGAGCTGGCCTTAGCGCTGGGTCGGGCCGCGGCCCGCATCCTGCCCGCCCCCGCCTTCGTGGTCGGCCGCGACACGCGCCGCTCGGGACCGTTACTGCAGGCTGCGCTCTCGGCTGGTTTGGCCACCGAAGGCGCCGACGTCATTGACCTGGGTGTGGTGCCCACGCCCGGCGTGGCCACCATCGCCGAGCGACGCCGCTTACCCGGGGCCATGGTGTCGGCCTCGCACAACCCCTTCGGCGACAACGGCATCAAGCTCTTCAGCCTGCTGGGCACCAAGCTGCCGGTGGAACTCGAAGGCGAGGTCCAGCGCGAACTCGATGTGATTCTTGAGGATTCCGAGCGGCCACCCCGTCGGCCCACGGGGTATGGGGTGGGGCGCATCGTGGCCGAGCCAGCGGCCGCCGACGTGTATCGCCAACACCTGGTGAGCACGCTCGAGGGTCGCAGCCTTGAGGGCCTTCAGATTGTGGTGGATTGTGCCAACGGCGCCGCCAGCGCCTTCGCCCCCGGCGTGTTGGCCGACTTGGGGGCGCGGGTGGTGACGCTGCACGACAAGCCGGACGGGGCCAACATCAACGACAAGTGCGGGTCGACCGACCCGTCGGAACTGGCCCTGGCGGTGGTGGCCCACGGGGCCGACTTCGGGCTGGCGCTCGATGGTGATGCCGACCGGGTCATCGCCGTCGACCAGTACGGGGCCATCGTCGACGGAGATGTGCTGCTGGCTCTGTTCGCCCTCGACCTGGCCGGTCGAGGGCAGTTGGCCGGCAACACCGTGGTGGTGACGGTGATGACCAACCTGGGCTTCCGTCTGGCTATGGATGGCCACGGCATCAGCGTCCGGGAAACCGACGTGGGCGACCGTCACGTGCTGGCTGCGCTCGATGCCGATGGGCTGTCGCTGGGGGGCGAGCAGTCCGGCCACATCATTTTCCGCTCCCGTTCCACCACCGGTGACGGGATCCTGACCGGTCTGGCCCTGGGCGACCTGTTGCTACGGACCGGCCGTTCGCTGGCCGAGGCGGCCGACGGGCTGGTGGAGCGGGTGCCGCAGATTCTGGTCAACGTACCCATTCCCCAACCCGAACGCCTGGCCGACAGCACCGAGGTGTGGGACGCGGTAGCCAAGGCGGAATCGGAACTCGGTCACGAGGGACGGATCCTGCTCCGGCCGAGCGGCACCGAGCCGCTGGTCCGGGTGATGGTCGAGGCTCGACTGGAGGCCCAGGCCAACGCCGTGGCGGCGCAACTGGCCGGCGTGGTCGAAGCGGTGCTGGGTCGCGTCGGCGGCTGATTCCCCCCGCTGGAAGGGTTCAGCGTTGACCCCCCGGTAACCTGGTCCTATGTGCGGAATTATCGGCGTCATTGGTGAACCAGACGCTCTGCCCCTGATGTTGGGCGCGCTCCATCAACTGGAGTACCGCGGGTATGACTCCGCCGGCGTGGCCATGGTCATCGACGGGGAGATCTGGCGGGCCCGGGCCGCCGATGGGAAACGCTCGGTGGCCGAGTTGGCCGTGATCACGGCCGGGGCGCCGGCCGGCCATTCGGCCGCCATTGGCCACACCCGTTGGGCCACCCACGGGCATCCGACGCCCGAGAACGCGCACCCGCACGTGGACTGCACGGGGCGCTTGGCGCTGATCCACAACGGGATCATCGAGAACCACGCCGAGTTGCGGGCCGATCTGGTGGCTGACGGCCATGTGATGACGTCGGCCACCGACACCGAGGTGATGGCCCACCTCATTGAGCGGCACATGGCGGCCGGGCTGAGCCTGACCGAGGCCACCAGAGCGATGCTGCGCTCCGTCCGCGGCGCCTTCTCCATCGCCGTCATCCACGCCGACGAGCCGGAACGGATTGTGGCGGCGCGGCGGTCGACTCCCATGGTCCTCGGGTTAGGCGACGGGCGGGCCTATTTGGCCTCCGACATCCCGGCCCTGCTCGGCCACACCCGCGAGCTGTTCGCCCTGGGCGACGACGAGTTGGCTGTCCTCACCCCCGGCGCCATCGTCGTCACCACCTTGGACGGCGACGAGGTGGTGCCCGAGCAACTGCACATCACGTGGGATATCGAGGCCGCCCAGAAGGGCGGTTACGACGACTTCATGTCCAAGGAGATGCACGAGCAGCCCCAGGCGGTGGCCAACACGCTGCTGGACCGGCGCGGCCCGGGCGGCGAACTGGTGCTGGACGAGATGCGGTTGTCGGCCGACGATCTCCGGCAGATCGACAAGGTCTGCATCGTGGCCTGCGGCAGCAGCTACCACTCCGCCCTGGTGGCCAAGTACGCCATTGAGCACTGGGTCAAGCTGCCCACCGAGGTCGATATCGCCAGCGAGTTCCGCTACCGCGATCCGGTGCTGACCGAGCGCACCCTCTGCGTCGGCGTCTCCCAGTCCGGCGAAACGCTCGATACCTCGGAGGCCATGCGCGAAGCCGCCCGCCTCGGCGCCAAGGTGCTGGTCGTCTCCAACGTGGTCGATTCATCCATGGCCCGCGCCGCTGACGGCGTGTTGTACACCCGGGCCGGGCCGGAGATCTGCGTGGCCTCGACCAAGTGTCACGTGGCGCAGATTGTGGCGCTCGAGATTCTCGGACTGACCTTGGCCCAATACCAGGGCACCATGGCGCCCACGGAGATCGCCGCCGTGTTGGCCGAGATGGAGCGGTTGCCCGGACTGGTGGAGCAGGCGCTGCAAAGGGTGTCCGACGTGGACGACGTAGCCGGCAAGCTGGTGGACGCCCGCGACTTCTTCTTCCTTGGTCGCCATGTCGGCTTCCCGATGGCGCTCGAAGGTGCGCTCAAACTCAAGGAACTGGCCTATCTGAGGGCCGAGGGTTACCCGGCCGGTGAACTCAAGCACGGACCGATCGCCCTCATTGAGCCGGGCACGGTCGTGGTGGGCATCGCCACCCGCAACCGGCTGCAGGAGAAGCTGCTGTCCAACATCGCCGAAGTGCACAGCCGGGGCGCCACCGTGGTGCTGGTGGCCGACGACGGCGACGAGGAAGCAGCGTCCGTGGCCGACCATGTCCTGTGGGTGCCACCCACCGACCCGATGTTGTCGCCGGTGGTGGGGGTCGTCCCGCTGCAGCAGCTGGCCTACCGGCTGGCCCGACTGCACGGTCACGACGTGGATCGGCCCCGGAACCTGGCCAAGACCGTCACGGTTGAGTGAGGACTCGGTCATGAGTGCGGTGCAATTGCTCGCCGTCGAAGAGATGCTGCAGCGGGTCACCGAGCCGATTGTCGGCATTGGGGTGGACGCGGTCGACGTGTCGCGCTTCCGGGACGTACTGGCTCGCCGGCCCAAGTTCGCCGCTCGATACTTCTCGCCCCGCGAGCAGGCCGACGCCGATCGCATGCCCGATCCGGCAGAGAGCCTGGCCGCCCGCTTCGCCGCCAAGGAAGCCGTCATGAAAGCGTTCGGATCCGGCCTCGGCGCCTTTGCCCTGACCGACGTCGAGGTGGAACGGGCGCCCGGCGAAGGCTCGCTCAGTGGCGTGCCGACGCTGTTGTTGCACGGTGGCGCGGCCGAGCTGGCCGCACGCCTGCAGGCGGGTCGGCTGCACCTCTCGCTGACCCATACCAGTGAGGTGGCCATCGCCTTCGTCGTGGCGGAACGGTTGCGCTCGTGCAACCCGTCCTGACCCGAGAGGAAATGCGCGCCGCCGACGCAGCGGCGCTGGCTGACGTGAGCCACGAGACCCTGGTGCAGCGCGCCGGGACCGCCGTGACCCACGCCGCCCTCCGTCTGTTGGGTGGCGGCTACGGAGCCCACGTGGTGGTGATCGCCGGCAAGGGGAGTAACGGCGCCGACGCCCGGGTGGCCGCGCACGGGCTGTCGCGGCGCGGCGCCAAGGTGACCGTGATCGGCGCGGCCGACCTCCCTCCGTTCCTGCCCGCCTGCGATCTGGTCATCGACGGCGCCTACGGCACCGGCTTTCATGGCACCTTCGACATGCCCGAGCTGCCGCCCGGCACGCCGGTCCTGGCCATTGACATCCCGTCCGGGGTCGACGCCGACACTGGCGCCGCGTCCGGATCGGCCGTACGAGCCGATGTCACGGTGACGTTCGCCGCCGCCAAGCCGGGCTTGCTGCAGGGCGACGGACCTGCTCACTGTGGTTCGGTGCAGGTGGTCGACATCGGGATCGGCGTGGGTACGCCCCAGGCGGCTCTGCTGGAGGACGCCGACATCGCCCCGCTGCTGCCCGCCCGAGCCCGTGACGGTCACAAGTGGAAGGCGGCCGTCGGCATTGCCGCCGGTTCGACCGGCATGGAGGGCGCGGCGGTGCTGTGTTCGCTGGGCGCGCTGCGGTCCGGTTCGGGCATGGTGCGCCTGGGTTCGCCCGGCAATCCCACCTCTACGCAGCCGGTCGAAGTGGTGCGGATGACGTTGCCACCGGGCGACTGGTCCGACACCTTCCTTGAGGGCGTGGCCAAATGCGGCGCGGTGGTGATCGGCCCCGGCCTCGGTACCGACGAGACGACCAAGCAGGCCGTCCGCACCGTCATACAAAAGGTCGGCGTGCCGCTGGTGATTGATGCCGACGGCCTGAACGCACTGGGCGGAGCCGATGAGGCTCGGGCGCTGCTGGCCCAGCGAACTGCCCCTACCGTGCTCACGCCGCATGACGGCGAGTACACCCGCCTGGCCGGACACACCCCGGGTACCGATCGATTGGCCGCTGCCCGGGCCCTGGCCGACCGGCTCGGGGCCATCGTCCTCCTCAAGGGACCGCTGACCGTGGTGGCGACCAACCAGGACCGCACGCCGGACGTGCTGCTGTCGGCCGCCGGTGTCACCGCATTGGCCACGGCCGGCACGGGCGATGTCCTCTCCGGCGTCATCGGGGCCTTCTTGGCCCGCGGCGTGCCCGCTCACGCCGCCGCCGCGCTGGCCGCCCATGTGCACGGCCGAGCCGCAGCCTTGGGATCGAAGGAAGGGTTGGTGGCCGGCGATCTGCCCGCCTTGGTCTCTCGAGTGTTGACCGAGGCTCGTCGTGGCTGAGAGCGCTCGTGGACGCTGGCGCGACACCATGAAGTGGCAGCTCGATGACCCGGCTGTCGACGGCGGCATAGAGGTGGCCATGGCGCAGGGGCGTTCCCGCCCGGCCTGGGCCGAGGTGGATGCCGAGGCCATCACCCACAACGCTCGTGTGCTTTCCGAATTGGTCCAGCCGGCCAAGTTGTGTGCCGTGGTCAAGGCCCACGGCTACGGGCATGGCGGTCCGGCGGTGGCTCGGGCGGCGCTGGCCGGCGGTGCGGTCGGATTGGCGGTGGCGTTGGTCGACGAGGGTATTGAGCTCCGCCAGCATGAGGTGCGGGGCCCGATCCTGTTGCTGAGCGAATGCGGCCACGACGCGGTCGAGGCCGCACTGACCGAACGACTGACACCGACGCTGTACACCGCGGCGGGGATCGAACAGGTGGCGCAGGTGGCGCACGACCTGGGTCGCCCGGCCCGGGTGCACGTCAAGGTCGACACCGGCATGCACCGAGTGGGGGCGCAACCGGCCGATATCCCGGCGTTGATCCAAACCGTGGTGAACGAAACCGCCTTGCGACTCGAAGGTCTGTGGACGCACTTCCCGGTGGCTGACGGTGACGGCGACGACCTTTTGTACACCAAGGATCAGATCGCCCGGTTCGATGCCTTAGTGGCGCAGCTGGTGGAGTCGGGCGTGTCCATCGATGTGCTCCACGCCGCCAACACCGCCGGCGCCATTGCCTTTCCGTCGGCGCGCTACAGCATGGTCCGTTGTGGCATTGGGCTCTATGGATACCTACCGGGGACCGCTGTCACCTCTTCATTTGAGGCGGCCAACGTCGGCGAGTCCCTGCAACCGGCCCTGTCGCTGAAGGCTCGCGTGGTGGCCGTGCGCACGCTCGATGCTGGCGAACGCCCCTCCTATGGTCGCCTGCGCCCACTACCCAAGCGGTCACTCGTGGCCACGGTGCCCATCGGCTACGCCGACGGCGTGCCGCGGGGTCTCTTCGGGGCCGGGTACTCGGTGCTGATCGGAGGCCGGCGCCGACCGCTGGCCGGCATGGTGACGATGGATCAGATTGTGGTCGATTGCGGGGACGACGATTCGGTGGCGCCGGGCGACGAAGTGGTGTTGCTGGGTCGTCAGGGTTCCGAAGTGATCACGGCGGATGAGTGGGCCACCATGTTGGGCACCATCAGCTACGAAGTGCTGTGCGGCATCGGACCCCGTGTGCCCCGGTTGGTCGTGAACGCCCCGCCGGTCACGCGGTGACGTCGCCGTTGGAGCAGCTGCGGGTCGAGTCGAGCACGTGTACCAAGTGTGCACTGGCGGCCGGCCGCACCCAAGTGGTGTTCGGCGTGGGCGATCCCCAGGCGGACCTGATGTTCGTTGGTGAAGCCCCGGGCCGTGAAGAAGACCTGTCCGGCGAGCCCTTTGTGGGGCGTTCAGGCAAACTGCTCGATCGCCTGATGTGGGAAGAACTCGGCCTGACCCGGGACCGTTGCTACATCGCCAACGTGGTCAAGTGCCGCCCGCCCAACAATCGTAATCCCGAAGTGGCGGAGATTGCGGCGTGCCGCCCGTACTTGGAGGAACAAATCGTCCTCATTGCGCCGGCGGTCATCATCACCCTGGGCAACTTCGCCACCCGACTCCTGCTCAACACGACCGATGGCATCGGGCAATTGCGCGGCACCGTGTTCCCCTACGGGGAGGCGCACGTGGTGCCCATGTATCACCCGGCCTACGCCCTGCGAGCCGGTGGTGAGGCATTGGCCGAAATGCGGGCCGACATGGTGCGAGCCAAAAAGGTCATGGCATCATGACGTGGCCCTTGGTGGTGCACTCAGATTCACCCGAGGCGACCAAGCGGGTGGCCGGATTGCTGGCCACCGTCTGCACGTCCGGGGACATCATTTTGCTGATCGGGGATCTCGGGGCGGGCAAGACCGCCTTCGCCCAGGGCTTCGCCGCCGCGCTGGGTGTCGAGGGTCCGGTGACCAGTCCCACCTTCACCCTGGTGCGTCAATACGACTGTCCCAGCGGCGGATCGATTGAGACACTGCTGCACGCCGACATCTATCGCACAGGCTCGCTCGATGAGGTGACTGATCTGGCTCTGGCTGAATTGGTGGAGGAGCGGGCCGTCGCCTTGGTCGAATGGGGTGACATGGCCGCCCCCGCGCTGGGTCGCGACGCCCTGGACGTCCACATTGCGCTGCCCGACGAGGCTGGCCACGAGGTCACCGACCAACGCATCATCACCCTGAGCGGACGGGGCGAATGGGTGCATCGCGTTGCCGCCGTGGCTGGTGTGCTGGCCGGCGAGCTGACCGGAGATCCGACCACCAGCCAGGTGCCGTCATGAACGGCATGAACATCGTGGCCATCGAGACGGCCACCGAGACGGTTGGCGTGGCCGTGCGCAGTGCCGATGGCGCCGAAGCCGAGATGACCCTGACCGGCCGGCGGCGTCATGTCGAATCGTTGACACCGGCCCTCCAACATCTGTTGGGCCAGGTCGGACTGCGGGCACCCGACATCGAGGTGGTGGCGGTCGACGTGGGACCCGGTCTCTTCACCGGACTGCGGGTCGGCGTGTCGGCCGCCAAGGGATTGGCCCAGGCGCTTGGGATCGGCGTAGTTGGACTTTCCAGTTTGGATGTCTTGTTGGCGGCGTCGGTTCGATCCGGTCAGTCGGGACTCGTATTGGCCGCCGTCGATGCCCGCCGTGGCGAGGTGTTTGCCGCCGTTCGTGAGGTTGACCAAGACGGCGTGGTCATCGACCATCTGACGGCTGGGCTGTTTGGCCCTGAGGCACTGGTACTCGAGTTGAAGCGATTTGAAGGTCGAGCGATCCACGCCGTGGGCGACGGTTCGGTGCGCTACGCCGAGCAGCTGGCCTCGACGGAGGGCGTCACGGTGCAACAACACGGTCTGATGTTCCCGCCCCCCTCGGTCTTACTTTCATTGGCAGCGCAGCAACTGGCCGATGGACGAGCGCCAGTTCCGGCGGCGGAAGTCGTTCCCATCTATATGCGTGCCGCCGATGCTGTCAGCAACTTCGCTCAGATCAAGCTCGCCTGACGGTTGATCGCCATGGAGTTTCGACTCGAGAAATTGAAGCGAAGGGACCTTCGCTTCATCCTGCCTATTGAGGCAGCGGCGTTCCCCGAGCCTTGGAGCGCGACCGTGTTCAACTCCGAACTGGCCCTGCGCGAGGGTCGGCTCTACCGGGGTGCCTGGGACGGCGATCGGATGGTGGGTTACATCGGGTTCATGATCGTCGACGACGAGGCCCACATCACGACCATCGCCACCTCGGCCGACTACCGCCGCCAGGGGGTGGCCACCGCACTCTTGCTCGATGGCATTGCCACCTTGCTTCCGGCCGGCGTCAAGCACCTGACGTTGGAGGTAGCAGCCGGCAACGAGCCCGCCCAAGCCCTCTACCGGCGTTTCGGGTTCGCGCCCGTCGGCGTGCGCAAGGGGTACTACCAAGTCTCCGGTGAAGATGCCCTGATCATGTGGGCCTACGACATCGACACGCCCGAATACGCCGAGCGTCTACGCGCCATGACGGGTGCAGATGAAGACGCAAATGAGGGCGCCGACGACTGAGTTGGTCGGCACCGACGCCCGTTAGGGTCCACGGAATGGAGATCATTTCGCTGGGAAGTCAGGGCCTGAAGGTGTCTCGTCAGGGTCTGGGCTGCATGGGTATGTCGGATTTCTACGGCGCCACCGACGATGTTGAGTCCGTGGCCACCATCCACCGGGCCCTTGAACTGGGTCTGACCTTCTTCGACACCGCCGACATGTACGGCCCCTTCAAAAACGAAGTGCTGCTCGGTCAGGCACTCGGCTCAAGGCGCGATGAGGTGGTGGTGGCCACCAAGTTCGGCATTGTGCGCGATCCCGACGATCCCTCGGTGCGAGCCATCAATGGCCGGCCCGAGTACGTGCGGCAAGCCTGTGACGCCTCGTTGAGCCGACTTGGGCACCGACCACATCGACCTCTACTACCAGCACCGGGTGGATCCGGACACGCCGATTGAAGAAACGGTCGGTGCCATGTCCGAGTTGGTCGCCGCCGGGAAGGTCCGCTTCCTCGGATTATCCGAAGCGGCCCCGAGCGTCATTCGCCGAGCCCATGCCGTCCATCCCATTTCTGCCCTGCAGACGGAGTACTCCATCTGGTCCCGCGACCCCGAAGCGGCGATTCTGCCGACGTTGCGTGAACTGGGAATCGGATTCGTGCCCTACAGCCCGTTGGGCCGTGGCTTTTTGACCGGGACGTTGCGCACCCTCGACTCGCTGGACGACGGTGACTTCCGTCGCCAGAATCCGCGCTTTGTGGGCGACAACCTCGAGGCCAATATCGCCATCGTGGAACGCATCGATGCGCTGGCCGCAGCCAAGGGATGCACACCGGCCCAAGTGGCGTTGGCCTGGGTCCACGCGCAAGGCGACGACATCGCACCCATCCCCGGCACCAAGCGACGCACCTATTTGGAGGACAACGTGGGCGCGCTGGACATCAAGTTCACCGACGACGAGTTGGCTCAGCTCGACGGCCTCGCGGTGCACGGGGATCGCTACCCCGACATGTCGGCGGTCAACTTGTACATGGAGGACCACTAGGCGCTGGTGGTCGCTCCCCGTTCGGCCAGGGCAACCAAGGTGGCGGTGATGGTGTCGATGGGGCGGCTGGCCGCAATCTCGGCCTGCACCCTCTTCGAATTCTCGGCGTAGGACGGTTGGCCCAGAATGCGCCGCACCGCCTTGGCGATCTTGGTCGCCGACGGCTTGCCGGTGTGCAGGTCGACGCCGACGCCGGCCCAGTGCACCCGGGCCGCTACTTCGGGCTTGTCCTCGCTGTCACCGGCCATCACAAGAGGGACGCCGTTGGCTAGCGCTTGCTGCACGCCCCCGTAGCCGCCATTGGTGACCATGACGTTGACGTGGGGCAGTAAGAGATGGTGCGGAATGAATCGCTCCAACCGGACATTGGCCGGCAGCTGCGACCTGAGTGGTTCGGGGTCCGGTCCGCCCGTCGTGGCCACGACCAACACGTCGTCGTTGGCCAGTCCCTGCATGGTCGGCACGAGCAGCCGGCCGGGATCGGCGTTGTCGAGGGTGCCCTGGGTGACATGGACCACCGGACGGCCGGACTCGAGCTCGGGCCACCAGGCGGGTGGGTCGAAGTGCGACGAAGGCGGATCGAGGATGGGCCCGACGAACTGCACGCAGGACGGTAGATCCGAGCGCCGGTACTCGAAGGCGGCCACGCCAGCCTGCAAGTAGGCGTCGACCACTTTGGGCATCAGGTCCATGGTCGAGCCCTTGAACGGCGGCGCGCCGCTGGCCGCCAGGCATCGATTGGCCAGTCGGTTGATGTCACCCAACACGACGTTGCCGGCGAGCAAATTGAGGAGTCGATTGCGGGCCCGGAAGATCGGCCCCTTCCCCGGCTGCATGGCGGCGCCGAAGGGTGCAGTGTCGCGGCTGTTGGCGGCGTAGGGCATGACGCCGATGCAGGCCAGGGCGGGACGTTCGGATCGGGGTCCCAAGGCCAGCGGCCAGGCGCCGAAGAACATGGTGTCCACCACAATGACGTCGGCCGGAAACGTTTCGAGCAGACGCGCCAGGTCGGCATACTGACCGGTGAGCGGGCCCACGAAGATGCGCCGCAGGTCGTCCTTCACGCCGCGGGTGCCGCGCTTGGACGCGGCCTCGCGTTCCGGATTGGCCACCATGAGGTCGTGGGCGTCGTAGTCCTCGGCAAACGGGAACAGTCGGGCCCCGGTGGCTTCAACTCGTTGGCGGTAGTGCTCGGTGGTGAAGAACACCACTTCATGTCCGTCGGCCACCAAGCGCCGGGCGATGGAGAGGAGCGGCGCCGTGTGACCAAGCGCCGGCGTCGTGCAGAGCACGAAGCGCCGAGGACTCACGACTCGATCACTACTCCGCTCCAGGGTGACAGCGACAGGGTGGTCTCCGGTGGCGCGTGCCTTCGAGGGCAGCGATCGGTGGCCACCGTGATGGTGCCCGAGCTGACGTTGAAGTCGAGCTGATCGTCGGACATGTTGAGCGCCACCACCGTCTGGTCGCCCCGGGCGAAGACCCATCCGCCATCGGGCGACGTCAGTGAGCGGTAGGCGCCGACGGCCAAGTCTTCGTTGCCCGATCGACGGGCGATGACCCGGCGGGTGAAGGCCAAGGTGGAGTCGGGGTCGGCCGCCTGTTGGGCCACGTTGCATTCGGCGGGGTCGGCCATCGGCAACCATGGCGTGGCATCGCGACTGGTGAAGCCGCCGTTGGGTGCATCCGACCATGGCATGGGGGTGCGTTCGGCGTCGCGGCCCTTGTAATAGGGCCAGAAGCGGATGCCCACGGCGTCGTGCAGATCCTCTTTTTCGATGGGACCGTCGGTCAGTCCTATTTCGTCCCCTTGGTAGAGGAACGGCGTGCCCCGCAGCGTGAGCAGCAGCAACAGGGCACAGCGTGCCTTGGCCATGTCACCGCCGGCCCACCGGGTGGCCAGGCGGGAGACGTCGTGGTTGGAGCCGGTCCAGATGGGCCACGATCCATTGGGCAGGGTGGCTTCGACTTCCTCCACGATGGGTCGCATGACCGACGGCGTCCAGTGGTGCGTTCAGGAAGACAAAGTTGAATCCGCCGTGGAGTTCGTCGCGGCCGCTGCCGTAGAACTGCATCAGCGCCGGCAGGCTTTCCACGTTGGTCTCGCCGATGAGCAGCCGCGGCGTCTCGTAGGTATCCGAAATGGTGCGCCAGCTCTGCAGGATGTCGTGCGCCTCGGGTCGGTCACTGTTGTAAACGGCCTTGACGCCCATCAGTTGTTGGTCGATGGGATCGTCCTTCGTGGCCGGCGGGTTGTCGCGCAGCTCGGCGTCCTTGATCATCATGTTGCACACATCTATGCGGAAGCCGGACACGCCGCGATCCCACCAGAACCGGATGATGTCCTCGAAGGCGCCCCGGACGTCGTCGCTCCACCAGTTGAGGTCGGGCTGCTCGGCTTCGAAGTTGTGAAGGAAGTACTGACCGCTGGCCTCGTCCATCTCCCAGGCCGAGCCACCGAAGATGCTGGCCCAGTTGTTGGGCGGGCTGCCGTCGGGCTTCGGATCAGCCCAGACATACCAATCCCGATGTGCGGCGTCGGGGCTGCTCGCGGCGTCGACGAACCACGCGTGTTGGTTGCTGGTGTGATTGGGCACCAGGTCGAGCAGAATCCGAATGCCCCGCTTTGCCCCTTCGGCCACCAGCGTGTCGAGGTCGGCCAAGGTGCCGAAGTCGGGGTCGATGTCGCAGTAGTCCGAGACGTCGTAGCCCCAGTCCCGGTCGGGAGAACAGGTCACCGGCGAGAGCCAGATGCCTGCGATCCCGAGCTCGGCCAAGTAGTCGAGCTTGCTGATGATGCCCGGGAGGTCGCCGGCCCCGTCGCCGTTCGAGTCAGCGTAGGAGCGAGGGTAGATCTGGTAGAAGACGCCGCCGTGCCACCAGCGATCGGGGTCCTGGTGCGTGCTGTCGTCGGCCGCCATCAGACCGGTCCCACTGCGGTCAGGCCGCCGTCGACGGTAAGGCTGGTGCCGGTGATGAAGGCCGCCTCATCGGAGAGCAGGAACCGGATGACCGAGGCGATGTCGTCGGGTTGGGCCAGTCGGCCCAACGGCGTGGTGGTGACCAATCGTTCCCGGGCGCCGGGCAGTTCCAGGAGCGGGGCGAGCAGTGGGGTGTCCACCGCGCCCGGGCAGACCGAGTTGACCCGGATGCCGTCGGGCCCGAGGAGGGTGGCGGCCGAGCGGGTGAGCCCGAGCAGCCCGGCCTTGGAGGCGCAGTAGGCCGGCAGGAAGGGGCTGCCGGTGAAGGCCTCAATGGAGGAGACGTAGACGATGGCCGAGCCGGGGTTGGCTTCGAGCAGGGAGCTGTGCACCTCCCGGGTCAGGGTGGCCGCGGCGCGCAGGTTCACATCCAGCACGGCGTCCCAGCCCTCGTCGTCGATCATGGTGATCAGCTGTGGCCCACCAATGCCGGCGGCATGGACGAGTCCGCCGATGGGGCCGAGTTCGGCGCGGGAGCGCCTGAGGGCGGACTTGAGGGTGGGGGTCTTGGTCACATCGAGCTTGAGGCCCACGGCGCGAACGCCGAACTCCTCAATGATGCGCCCGGCCAGTTTGCGGGCCCCGGTGCCGTTCTGATCCCAAATAGCGACGGCCCGTCCGGCCGCGGCCAACGCCAGCGCAGTGGCCTGTCCGATGCCGGACGCGCCGCCGGTGACGATGACGCCGTGACCCGGCGTCGAGCCAATCCCGACATGGGTTCTCCGGCGGACTGCTCTGGGCGCCCGTCGAGCGGCTGAGGTCGCAGTGGAGGTTCCGGTGCGTGATCGCGGGGTGGGCGTCCGTCGGGTGGACCTGGGGGCGGTCGGGCTTGGTCTGCGCACTGGCGCCATGTGGGCTTCCCTCCGGTGTTCGATGGCCCGGGCCGGCGCCGAGCGTGCTTCAGGAGCGTACTGATCCTCCGGGCGCTGCTCCGGAATCAGATGCGGCTGTCCGCCACCTTCGTGAGCTGCCGAGAGCTGGCGACCGGGAAGTTGCCGCCGAAGTCGATCATCGTCACCGTCTGCTCCTCATTTCCCTGCACGTAATCCACCGTGATTACCTCCACGTTGATGGGCGTTTCGTGGATGGTGATGGGAAAGAACATTGTGTAATTGGCGGTGTGGGCTGCATAGTTCGCCGATTGGGTTCTGGTGACCAAGAGGTTGCCCACGGTGCCACCTTCGCCGAAAGCCTTCTGGACCAGTGATTTGGCCGGTCCGTTGAAGTCGGCAGTGAGACAGGCTGGCGCTTTGGCGCTGACCAGAACGTTGTGTGATTCCTTCGCTGCGTGTGCCGAGGGGTACACCGAGACGCTGTCGCTGACCAACTCCAGGCCGTTCTTGCTGTTGAAAGCGGGGCTGTTGGCCGTTGGTGGGTTGGCAGTGACGAAGCTGGTGGGGACGCCGAGGCAATGGGCCAGTTGTACTGCCCCAGGAAGTGTCGGTCCGTCGCCGTAACTCACCGAACCAGAGGAGGTCCAACCTTTGGGTAGGTCGGACAGCTTGAGCAAGCCCTTCTTGGCCTGGGCATTCTGGGCGGACGAGCTGGACTTGGCAGCTCCGGCCGTTCCGGCGAACACGCCGAGAATGAGCGTGCTCGCGACCACCATGCCAATTGCGCCGTGACTCCTTCGCATACTGGATCTCCCCCTCGGTGGAGCACCAGAGTAGGCCCAAGGGCATCGCGGCCGATCGGCGCCTCCGGTCTTCTGACCTACAGGCGGTGTGCCGCCACCGCGCTCAGAGCGCTGGCCAGACTGGGCGGGAAGGTGGCGCCGTAAGAAGTGAACTGGATCTGCTGGCCCAGTTTGCCCTTGACGTAATAGACCACCGCGAAGCTGATGTTCAGCGAGACGCCCTGGACTTTGAGGGGAATCACCAAGACGAAACCGGCCGCGCCGGGAGCGTAGGTGGCCGGGTCGATGGCAGTCGCCGTAATCGTCCCTATTTGTGACCCCTTGCCGGCTCCGGACAGCACCGTCTTTCGGAAGACGGGAGTGTTCATCGCTGTGGCCGTGCAGGCCGGTGCCTTGGCGTTGGCCACGGCATTGAATTCCGCCTTGGCCTCCTTGGCCGACGAGAACACCGACACGCCGTCCTGCACCTCCAGAGTGTCGCCCTTGTTCTGGTAGGTCGGGCTGTTCGCCTGAGGCGGGTTCGCCTCAATGAGCTTGGCCGGCACGCCAATACAGGCCGCCAACTTATTGGCGCCCGGGAAACTGTTGGATCCGCTGTTGCTCGATCCCTTCTGCTTGCTCCAGCCCTGGGGCAGGTCGGACAGCACCAGGAGCAACTTCTTGGCCTGGGCCACCTTCGAGGAGTTGCTGGCACCGGCCGCGGTGGCGGTCAGGCTGAAGGCCAGCGTGAGAGCGGTCGCCAAGATGGCGATCAGATGGGGCGAACGTCCAGGTCGAAGGCGGTGAGAGTGGGTCACGGGGCACACCCTAGGGCGGCATCTGGGGGTTTCCGAAAGGAAATTTGGCGCTCGCGGTTGCCGAGTGCCACCGCGGCCGCTATCTTTGGCACTCTCAACCCGAGAGTGCTAACGAGTGCCAAGGAGGCCCGTTCAGATGAAGCTGCACCCGCTCGAAGACCGGATCGTCGTCCGGCCCGGCGAGTCTGAAGAGACCACCGCGTCCGGACTGGTGATCCCAGACACCGCAAAAGAGAAGCCCCAGCAGGGCGAAGTTCTGGCCGTCGGCCCAGGTCGCCGCGGTGAGGATTCCGGCGAACTGATCCCGGTCGACGTCGCCATTGGCGACACCGTCGTCTACTCCAAGTACGGCGGAACCGAAATCACCGTCGAAGGCGAGGACCTTTTGATCCTCTCCAGTCGGGACGTTTTGGCCAAGCTGGCCTAGTGACCCTCGGACGGAGGGTGGTCCCGAAGTTGGGGCCACCCTACCGAATCCGAATCCCGCACCACATCCTGCAGTACGAGGACTCGAGAGGAGTTCAATACAGTCATGCCCAAGATTCTGAAGTTTGACGAGGCCGCCCGCCGTGGGCTCGAAGCCGGCGTCAATAAGTTGGCCGACACGGTCAAGGTGACCCTGGGACCGAAAGGTCGCAACGTTGTCATTGAGAAGAAGTTCGGTGCCCCCACGATCACCAACGACGGTGTGTCGATCGCTCGTGAAGTCGAGCTCGACGACCCGTTCGAGAACATGGGTGCCCAGCTGGTCAAGGAAGTAGCCACCAAGACCAACGACGTGGCCGGTGACGGCACCACGACCGCGACGGTCCTGGCTCAGTCCCTGATCACCGAAGGCCTCCGCAACGTGGCCGCCGGCGCCAGCCCCACCGGGCTGAAGAGGGGTATTGAGAAGGGTGTCGCCGCCGCGGTTGCTTCGATCAAGAAGCAAGCCAAGGAAGTTGGCGGCAAGACCGAGATCGCCCAGGTGGCCTCCATATCCGCCGCCGACCCCGCCATCGGCGATGTCCTGGCCGAGGCCATCGACAAGGTCGGCAAGGACGGCACGGTCACGGTCGAAGAGTCGAACACCTTCGGTATTGAGCTCGAGCTCACCGAGGGTATGCAGTTCGACAAGGGTTACCTGTCCCCGTACTTCGTGACTGACGCCGAGCGTCAGGAAGCCGTGCTGGACGACCCGGTCATCCTCTTCTACAACTCGAAGATCAGCGCCGTGCACGACCTGGTGCCGGTACTCGAGAAGGTCATGCAGACCGGCAAGCCGCTGCTGATCATCGCCGAGGATGTCGATGGCGAAGCCCTGGCCACCCTGGTGGTCAACAAGATCCGTGGCACCTTCACCTCCGTCGCCGTCAAGGCCCCGGGCTTCGGTGAGCGCCGCAAGGAAATGCTGCAGGACATGGCCGTCCTTACAGGCGCCCAGGTCATCAGCGAAGAGATCGGCCTCAAGCTCGAGTCCGCCACCATCGACCTGCTGGGCAGTGCCCGTCGGGTCATCGTGACCAAGGACGACACCACCATCGTTGAGGGTGCCGGAACTTCAGAGGACGTCAAGGGCCGCGTGGCGCAGATCAAGCGCGCCATTGACGACACTGACTCCGACTGGGACCGCGAGAAGCTGCAGGAGCGCTTGGCCAAGCTGGCCGGCGGTGTGGCTGTGGTCAAGGTCGGCGCCGCCACCGAGGTTGAGCTGAAGGAAAAGAAGCACCGTATTGAGGACGCACTGTCCGCCACCCGCGCTGCGGTGGAGGAGGGCATTGTGGCCGGCGGTGGGACTGCACTTCTGCGCTCACGCAAGTCAGTGGTCGAGCTCATCGCCACGCTGGAAGGTGACGAGGCCACCGGGGCCAGCATCGTGGCTCGGGCCCTTGAGGCCCCGCTGCGCTGCATCGCCTCCAACGCCGGACTCGAAGGCGCCGTGCTGGTCAGCCTGGTCGAGAAGGCCAAGGGCGGCATTGGCCTCAATGCCGCCACCGGCGAGATCGAGGACCTGGTTGCGGCCGGGATCATCGACCCCGCCAAGGTGACCCGCTCTGCGCTGCAGAACGCGGCCTCCATTGCGGCACTGCTACTCACCACCGAAGCACTCGTGGCCGACAAGCCCGAGAAGGCCGGCGATGCCGCCGCTGCTGCTGCCGCCATGGGCGGTATGGGTGGCATGGGCGGTATGGGCGGAATGATGTAACTCCGCCTCTTTCGAGGTGGTTTGTTGTGGCGATGGCCGGGTCTTCGGATCCGGCCATCGTGCTGTCCGGGGGCGGGGCTGTTGGTGTGTCACGTTGTGGTCACTCGGCGGCTACCCGGGCACGTCATGATGGCGACATGAGTCTGGCTGGTCGGATTTATGCGTCATCGCATCTCACGGGCAGCTTCACGCTTCGTTCGGGTCGGGTGGCCAGTGAGTACTTCGACAAGTACCGCTTTGAGTCCGATCCTGTCCTGTTGGCCGAGATCGCCGAGCTGGCCGCGGATCACATCCCGGAGGGGACTCAGGGCTTGGCCGGCCTGGAGTTCGGTGGCGTGCCCATCGCCACCGCGCTTTCGTTGCGGACCGGGCTGCCCTTGTTCTTCATTCGCAAGGAGGCCAAGAAGTACGGCACCGAGCGGATCTGTGAAGGCGGGGATATGGCGGGCCTTCGCCTGTTGGTGGTGGAGGACGTGGTCACGACCGGTGGTCAGATTGTGCTGTCCACCGATGATCTGCGGGCGGCTGGGGCCGTGGTGACCAATGCGCTCTGCGTCATCGACCGGGAATCCGGGGGTCCGGATCTGTTGGCCCAGTCCGGGGTGACCCTGGAGTCGCTCTTCACCATGACCGATCTGCAGCAGGCGGTCGCCGAAGGCGCTTGAACGACCGTGGCGGGGCTGGCTACCGCTTGGGCCGTGGCGTCGATCTCGTATCGTGGCCCCGTGTCTCGTCCCGTGCCGCCCCAGAGTAATTCCTCGGCCGGCCAACTGGCGTCTGGGCGAGGCCGCACCGTGGGATGTGGCTGGTGTTGTGACGGATTCGCCCGTGAGTGTGGCCCGGGTGATCGAAGCCTTGGAGGCAATAGGCCAGGCGGGGCCCGTCCCTGACGACATTGGGGCGGATCGGATCCTGGGTCCGTCCATCCTGATCAACGAGACCGTGTTGCCCGATGTTCGATTCATCAACTCGGCCGTATTGGCCGTGTTGTTCGAAGAGGCTGGTGAGGCGCGGCTGCTGTTCACTCGCCGGTCCTCGTCGCTGCGGGCCCACCGGGGTGAGGTCAGTTTCCCCGGCGGGAGGCTGGATAGCGGCGAGACACCGACGGCAGCGGCGCTTCGAGAAGCGTATGAGGAAGTGGCGCTGAATCCGGCCGATGTGACGGTGGTCGGATGGATCCATCCGGTGCTGACCTTGGTATCGGGCTCGCTGATCATGCCGGTGATGGCCACCGTCGCCGCCCGACCCAAAGTGGTGGCCAGTCCAGCTGAAGTGGAACGGGTCTTCGACGTGTCGCTTCGTGCGTTGGCGGATCCCTCCATCTTCCATGAGGAGCGTTGGACCATCCCCGGACGGGAGATCCCGGGGAGCCCGGACAATTCATTCGCCGTCTGGTTCTTTGAAGTGGAGGGCGAAATGATCTGGGGTGCCACGGCCCGGATGATTCACGAGATCCTCAGCGTGGTGCTCGTTCCTTCGGCTTGACGGTAGGGCTAGGTGAACTGGGCCGACAGGTTTCCGAGCGCGCCAAAGGTCACGGTGACGTGCTCGCCCGGCGCAATGGGCAGGGGAGTGATGAGCGAGCCGGCGATGATGCGATCGCCTTCGCTGAGGGTGGCGCCATGGGTGTTGAGGTAGGCCCGAACAACCTCCACCGTGGTCTCGGGCGGCTCGACAAGTCCGCCAGCGGCGCGCACTGCTCCTTCAGCCGAAGTGACTTGCACCTCAAGGTCTGACACAAGGTCCAAGAGGTCATCACCGCTCAACTCCGTCGCCGAATACGACACCCCGGTGACAGATGTTGGCCGCCACGATCTGTCCGATCTCGTCAAAGAAGTCGCCCAGGTCCACCAACTCCAGGGCCGGCGCCAGTCCGGCTATGTGGCCATCGGGCCCCACCCTGATAGCGACCTCGACTTCGAGTGCCGGTTTGGCCCAGCCGCCCACGGCGATCGGATCACCATGCGCCATCACGGTGGATGAGAGCAGGCAGCCGACGACAGGACCGTCGAGTCCGAAGTGCTGCTGGATGGCCGGTGCGTTGAGGCCGATCTTCCAGCCGACCGAGGCTGCTCCATCGGCGAGTGCAGCGCGGCGCCGATGGAGCAGCGTGCGCATGCCCCAGGCAACTCCGCTTTCATCGACGCCCTCAGTCACGTGCCGAGTTTGGCATGGCCTACCCGTGGACTGAGTCACCTATCTTGGGCGTCGTGACTGCGACCCCAGTCGAAGACACCGGCATGGATTCCACTGCGTCCCAGCTGCGCCGACGGCGGGCCGATCGGCATTGAGGTGGCAAGTGTGGCGTTCCCCGCCGGACCAGCCGTCATGGGCCCGTCCAGCGCTGCTACTCGTTGCCGCCCTGGCCGCCTTGGCGTACTCCTGGCATGTGGGCTCGACGATCGAAATCTTCTATGCCGCCTCCGTGCGCAGCATGTCGGCCAACTGGCACGACTTTGTCTTCGGTGCCTTCGACCCGGCCGGCACGGTAACGGTCGACAAGCTTCCGGGCGCTTTGTGGGTGCAGGCCCTGTCGGTCCGGCTCTTCGGGTTTCACGTGTGGTCGATCATGCTCCCGCAGGCCGTCGAAGGCGCATTGACCGTCCTCGTGCTGTTCCGGACCGTGCGTCGTCTGGCCACTCCACTCGCCGGATTGGTCGCCGCCGTTGTGTTGGCCGCCAGCCCAGCCACCACCACCCTGGACAGAGGCAACGTCCCGGATTCACTCATGATTCTCTTGCTGGTCTTGGCGGCCAACTCGACGGTGAGCGCCATCATGAACGGCCGCTGGAGGAACGTCGTCCTGGCCGGCGTCTGGGTGGGCCTGGCCTTCCAGGCCAAAATGATTGAGGCCTGGCTGGTACTACCGGCCATCGGCCTGGTCTACCTGCTGGCTGGGCGCGGAGAGTGGGTAACTCGGATCGGTCGCCTCGCTGTTCTGGGAGTGGTTGCCGCCGCCATCTCGCTCTCCTACATGACGTTCGTCACCCTGACCCCGGCCTCGCATCGCCCCTATGTGGACGGCAGCACACACAACTCCGTCTACCAACAGGTCTTCAACTACAACGGTTTCTCACGGGTGGGTCAGAAATCACCCAATGCGACCCTGGCTCAGACCTTGGGGTCACCACTGTTCTCACAGTCTGAGCCGAAGCCGGTCTGGGACCGCCTCTTCACCAGCGGCTATGGCCGCGACACCGGGTGGCTCTTGCCGGCCGCGCTCCTCGCCGGTCTGGCCGTGCTGTGGCAACGCCGTCGCTCGAAGCGCTTTGACCCGTGGCGAGCCGGCGCGTTGTTGTGGGGCGTGTGGCTGCTGACGCTGGCCATCGTGTTCACGGTCAGCACGACCATGAACTCGTACTACGCCGGTGCGTTGTCGCCGGCCGTGGCCGGCTTGCTCGGGATTGGGGCTGCCCTGGCCTGGGAGCGTCGGGGCGAGGTCCGCACGCTGACGACGGTGGCGAGCGTCGTGCTGGTTACCGTGGCCTACGCGGCGTGGCTCTTGCCGACCCAGGGCACTGGCCTACCGGGTGGGATCGCCGCCGTCGCCATTGGGCTCGGCCTCGCGACCGCGTTGGCTCTCGGTTGGGCCGCCTGGCGAGCGCGGCAGGCGTCGTCGTCGCAACGGGTGGACATGGCCGGATTGATCATGGCGGGCGCCGCCGTCCTGCTGGTGCCGGCAGTGGCCAGCGCTTCCGTCGTGGCCGAAGGACTGGGCGCCTTCGACACCCCATTCCAGCCCCAGGTCGTGACGACGGCTAACCGCGCCGTTTTCGGCCCGGTGACCGCGCCGCCCGGGTTGGTCAAGATCGAGTCCGTACGCAAGGGCGCTCCAGACCTCATGGCGGCGCAGACCTCGGCCGTCGCCGCCTTGTACATCTATGCCACCGGGCAGGAGGTCCTCCCCCTCGGTGGCTACACCGGCACCATTCCAACGCCCACGACCCAGCTCGATCAGTTCCGACATTGCTTCCGGTGCCTTCCATCTGGCCCTGATCGCCCGCCCGAACGCCACGGCCAGTGCGGCCTACATCGCGCATCACTGCCTGCGGGTGGCGGCGGCGCCCGGACGGGTGGCCAAGCTCACCGTCTACTTCTGCCAGTGACCGTCCTCGACCCGGGGTAGATCGACCGGGAGTCGACATTTGCCCGACAATTGCCCCACCAACGGCCAAAAGCAGCACCATTGTGCGCCGGGCCCGGAGTGCCAGCGAGTAAAGTGAAGGATCGTCGGCGTGTCGGCCCGGCGTTCGCTTTTGACATGCCGGTGTGGACGGTGAGCCGTACCGGCCCCATCGAATGCCGGAGGGCGAAACACATGGCTGAGATCGAAATCGGCATTTTCAAGTCCGGGCGACAGGCCTACGGGTTTGACGACATTGCCATCGTGCCGAGCCGGCGCACCCGGGACCCCGAGGACGTCGATATCAAGTGGCAGATCGACGCCTACGAGTTCGAGCTGCCCATGATGGGTTCCGCCATGGACGGCGTGATCAGCCCGGCCACCGCCATCGAACTGGGCCAGCTGGGCGGTCTTGGCGTGCTGAACCTCGAAGGTCTGTGGACCCGTTACGAGGACCCCATGCCACTCTTCGATGAGATCCGCGAGCTGGACGACGACAAGGCCACCGCCCGCATGCAGCAGATGTACCAGGAGCCGATCATCCCCGAACTGGTCACGGCCCGCATCAAGGAAATGAAGGCGGGCGGCATCACGACCGCCGCCTCGGTCACGCCGCAGAAGACGCAGGAATTCGCCAAGGCCTGCCTCGATGCCGAGCTCGACATCCTGGTCATTCAGGGCACCGTGGTATCGGCCGAGCACGTATCGAAGACCTCCGAGCCGCTCAACCTCAAGAAGTTCATTCGTGAGTTCGACATCCCGGTCATTGTCGGCGGTTGCGCCTCCTACCAAGCCGGCCTTCACCTCATGCGCACCGGCGCCGTGGGTGTGCTGGTCGGTATCGGCCCGGGCAATGCCTGCACCTCACGCGGCGTGCTCGGCATCGGCGTGCCCCAGGCCACGGCCATCGCCGACGTGGCCGGCGCCCGCATGCGCCACCTCGACGAGACCGGCGTCTACGTGCACGTGATTGCCGACGGCGGCATGTCCAAGGGTGGCGACGTGGCCAAGGCCATCGCCTGTGGCGCCGACGCCGTCATGATCGGCTCCCCGCTGTCCTCGGCCTTCGAGGCCCCGGCCCGCGGCTTCCACTGGGGCATGGCCACCTTCCACCCCACCCTTCCCCGCGGGGCTCGGGTGCGCACCGCCGTGCGGGGCAGCCTGCGCGAAATCCTGCTTGGCCCAGCCCATGAGAACGACGGCCGCATGAACCTGTTCGGGGCCCTGCGCACCGCCATGGCCACCTGCGGGTACGAGACGGTCAAGGAATTCCAGAAGGCCGAAGTCATGGTCGCCCCCTCCCTGCAGACCGAAGGCAAGTACTTCCAACGGTCGCAGGGTGTGGGCATGGGCCACTAAGTCAGGTTCGGTGACCGACACTGTCCTCGTCGTTGACTTCGGGGCTCAATACGCCCGACTGATTGCCCGCCGGGTGCGCGAAGCGCACGTCTATTCCGAAATTGTGCCGTCCACCATCAGCGTGGAGGAGCTCAAGGCCCGCAATCCCAAGGGCATCATTTTTTCCGGTGGGCCCAAGTCCGTCTACGAGACGCCGGCCCCCAGTATCGATCCGGCGGTCTACGACCTGGGCATCCCCATTTTGGGGCTCTGCTACGGCGCGCAACTCATCGCCCTCCAGCTGGGCGGCACGGTGGCGCACACCGGTCGCGGCGAGTACGGGCGCACCGAACTGACGCTGACCGGCAACTCGCCGCTGTGCACCGATTGGCCGTCGACCTCGACGGTGTGGATGAGTCACGGCGACGCCATCACCGAGGCGCCGGCCGGATTCGTGGCCACGGCCAGCAGTACCGACGCGCCGGTGGCCGCCTTCCATGACGCCGAGCGACGCATCTTCGGCTTGCAGTTCCATCCCGAGGTGGTGCACACCGAGCGGGGCAGTGAGATCTTCGAACGCTTCCTCATTGACGCTTGCGGGTGCTTGCCCGGGTGGACGCACGTGTCGATCATCGAGCAGCAGGTGGCCGCCGTGCAGGCCCAGGTGGGCACCGATCGGGTGCTGTGCGCGCTGAGCGGTGGGGTCGACTCCGCCGTGGCGGCGGCGCTGGTGCACAAGGCCATCGGGGACCAACTCACCTGCGTCTTCGTCGATACGGGGCTCATGCGCTCCGGCGAGGCCGAACAAGTCGAGGACACCTTCCGGCGCCAGTTCAAGATCGACCTCATCCACGTCAAGGCAGCCGACCGTTACTTCACGGCCCTGGCTGGGGTCACCGACCCCGAGCGGAAGCGAAAGATCATCGGCGAATTCTTCATCCGTATCTTTGAAGAGGTGGCCCGGGACCTCGGCGCCGGCGACGGCGCCCACGAGGGCGAAGGAGAAGCGGGTCCCAAATTCTTGGTCCAGGGGACGCTCTACCCCGACGTGATTGAGTCGGGCAACGACACCGCGGCCAACATCAAGTCGCATCACAACGTGGGCGGCCTGCCCGACGACCTGGCCTTTGATCTGGTTGAGCCCCTGCGGCTGCTCTTCAAGGACGAGGTGCGGGCGGTGGGTGAAGAACTCGGCCTGCCCCACGACATTGTGTGGCGCCAGCCCTTCCCCGGACCTGGGCTGGGCGTGCGCATCATCGGCGAGGTGACGGCCGAGCGGGCCGAGATCCTGCGCAATGCCGACGCCGTCGTGATTGAGGAGATCCGCCGGGCCGGTCTCTACCGCGAGCTGTGGCAGAGCTTCGCCGTCATGCCGGCCGTGCGGACGGTCGGGGTCATGGGCGACGGGCGCACCTACGCCTATCCGATCGTGATCCGGGCCGTCACCAGCGACGATGCCATGACGGCCGACTGGGCCCGCCTGCCCTACGACCTGGTGGAACGCATCGCCTCGCGCATCATCAATGAGGTGGATGGCGTCAACCGGGTGGCACTCGACGTGACGTCGAAGCCGCCGGGCACCATTGAATGGGAGTAAGCGCCCCACCCCCGACTGAGCCCGAGTACGAGCCGCAGCTGGACGACTCGCTCTTCGCGGCGGCCGAATTCGAGTCGGCCGGCCCGGACTCGTCCGAGACCCAACGCAACGCCAACCGGCGCCGACTGGCGGAGCTGGTCGATGATCTGACGCTGCCCCAGCGGGCCGCCGTGGAGCACCGGGGGAGCCCCTTGCTGGTGGTAGCCGGCGCCGGCTCGGGCAAGACGCGGGTGCTCACCCGTCGCATCGCCCACCTGCTGGCGAGCGGTGACGCCCCGCCGTGGGGCGTGCTGGCCATCACCTTCACCAACAAGGCCGCCGGCGAAATGCGCAGTCGGGTGGCCGACCTGGTGGGACCGGTGGGCGAGAAGATGTGGGTGTCGACCTTCCACTCGTCGTGCCTGCGGATCCTGCGGGGCCACGCCGACCGGCTGGGCTACCGCTCGTCCTTCACCGTCTACGACGACACCGATTCGCGCCGCCTCATTGAGATGATCGTGGCCGAGATGGGGCTCGATACGAAGCGACTCCCCCCACGGACCGTGGCCGCCGTCATCGGCCAGGCCAAGTCCGAGCTCATCGACTTCGAGAGTTTCCGCGAGCGCGCCCGCTCCGAACCCGATCCGTTCGCCCGTCGCATCGCCGATGTGTACGCCGAATACCAGCAGCGCCTGCTGGCGGCCAACGCCATGGACTTCGACGATCTCCTCATGGTGACGGCCAACCTGTTGCAGGCCTGCGACGACGTCCGCGAGGCCTACCAGGAGCGCTTCCGCCATGTGTTGGTCGACGAGTTCCAGGACACCAACCGGGCCCAGAACGAGATCATCGAGCTCATCGGCAAGAAGCACGGCAACGTCTGCGTGGTGGGCGACTCCGACCAATCGGTCTACAAGTGGCGGGGCGCCGACATCCGCAACATCCTCGAGTTCGAGCGGGCCTTCCCCAACGCCACCACCATTGTGTTGGAGCAGAACTTCCGTTCCACCCAGACCATCTTGAGCGCCGCCAACGCGGTGATCGCCAACAATCTGGGCCGGCCGGCCAAGTCGCTGTTCACCGTGGGCGACGCCGGCGACCCTGTGCTGCGCTACCGGGCCGAGGACGAGCGGGACGAGGCCTCGTGGGTCTCGGGTGAGATCCTGCGGCTGCGGACGGCCGAGTCGCTGAACTGGGGCGACATCGCCATCTTCTACCGCACCAATGCCCAGAGCCGGCCGCTGGAGGACTCCTTCATCTACACCGGCATCCCGTACAAGGTGGTGGGCGGCGCCAAGTTCTATGACCGCAAAGAGGTCAAGGACATCCTGGCCTTCGTGCGGGTGCTGGCCAATCCCGATGACGAGGTCTCGGCTCGCCGCATCGTCAACGTGCCCAAGCGCGGCATCGGCGATACCTCGGTGGCCCGGCTGGCCGCCTGGGCCCAGGTCAACCGGGTCTCCTTTGCCGAAGCGATCGACCGGGCCGAAGAAGCCGGCTTGTCGGGCAAGGCGCTCAAGGGGGCCCAGCAGCTGTCGAAAACGCTGGGCGAGCTGCGCCCGCTGGTGTTGACCGTCAACCCGGCCGACTTCGTGCAACTGGTGGCCGACCGCACCGGCTACATGGCCGAGTTGGTGGCCGAACACTCCCATGAGGCGGACGGACGGATTGAGAACATCGCCGAACTGGGCAGTGTGGCCGGCGAGTTCGACGACGTGGTGGGGTTCTTGGAGACGGTGGCCCTGACGGCCAACGCCGACGAAGTCGACGGTGATGGATCGCAGGTCTCGCTCATGACCCTGCACACGGCCAAGGGACTCGAGTTCCCGGCCGTGTTCGTGGTCGGCCTCGAAGACGGGATCTTTCCCCACTTCCGCACGCTCGGTGAGCCGCTGGAGTTGGAAGAGGAGCGCCGCCTCTTCTACGTCGGTATCACCCGGGCCCGGCGCCATCTGGCCATCTCCCATGCCTGGATGCGCACCATTTTCGGGCGGACCCAGCACAACATCCCGAGCCGCTTCCTGGGGGAGATCCCCGCCGAGCTGATCAAGGACGTCGGGCTGGTCACCACCCGTTCGCAGCGGAACTACTCCACCGACCGCTGGGAGCGCGACGACAATCGATGGGATCGCGACTCGTCCCCGTCGGGATCCACCTTCGGGACCGGGACCTTCCGGTCCGCCGAGGCGCTCCCGATCCGGCCGGCCGGCCCACGTTCGACTACCGGGGCCGAGGAGCTGGCCCTGGTGGCGGGCGACGAGGTCGTGCACGATCACTGGGGGCATGGCGTGGTCATCGATACGAAGGGCGAGGGCGCCCGGGCCCAGGCCACCGTTGACTTCGACTCGGTGGGCAAGAAGGGCCTGCTGCTGTCGGCCACCCCGTTGCGCCGCGCCTGAGACGGCACCTTCCCGGCCTGACGCCGAAGCTGGGAACAAGCTCGGTCTGGCGTCTTACCTGGGGCTTCCCTATCATTCCCGCTTGATGAGGCATCCCTGCCGGGTGGTCGTCGCCCACTGGCACGAGGCGCCCACCGGCTGATCCGCACCGCAACACCGAATACCCGTCACGCGGTGGATCCGTTAAACAGGGCACCGTCTTACTTTTGGCAGCACTTATGGCAGCACCCACCGATACAAGGAGAAGGCATCGCAGTGGATCTCTACGAGTACCAGGGCAAGCAGTACTTCGCCCGCTTCGGCATCCCGACCTCGCCCGGAGGGGTGGCCGACACTGTCGATGAGGCCGTCGAGCAGGCGGACGCCGCCGGCTACCCGGTGGTGGTCAAGGCCCAGGTCAAGGTGGGTGGTCGAGGGAAGGCCGGCGGAGTGAAGCTGGCCGCCGACGCCGATGAGGCCCGCTTCCATGCCGGCAACATCCTCGGGCTCGACATCAAGGGCCACGTGGTCAAGCGCCTCTGGGTGGAGCACGCCTCCGACATCTCGAAGGAGTACTACGCCAGCTTCACGCTGGACCGCCCGAACAAGAAGCACCTGGGCATGCTCTCCGCCGAGGGTGGCGTGGAGATTGAGGAGGTGGCCGTCACCAACCCTGACGCCATCGCCATGATCCACATTGACCCGATTGTCGGGCTGGACGAGCCCACCGCCCGTGAATGGGTGGAGCGGGCCAACCTCGACCCGGAGGCTCGTGACCAGGCGGCCACGCTGCTGGTCCGGCTCTACTCCTGCTACGTCGAGGGCGACTGCGACCTGGCCGAAATCAACCCGCTCATCCTCACGCCGGAGGGCAAAGTGCACGCCCTCGACGCCAAGGTCACGCTGGACGAGAACGCCACCTTCCGCCACCCCGAGTGGGAGGAGTACAACGACGACTCCGACATCGACCCCCGGGAAAAGATGGCCAAGGAGAAGGGGCTCAACTACATCGGCCTCAGCGGCTCCGTCGGCATCATCGCCAACGGGGCCGGGCTGGCCATGAGCACGCTGGACGTGGTCACTCAGGCCGGTGGCGAGGCCGCCAACTTCCTCGATATTGGTGGAGGCGCCAACGCCGACGTCATGGCCGCCGCCATGGAGGTCATCAACGCCGACCCGGCCGTGCGGGCCATCTTCGTCAACATCTTCGGTGGGATTACGAGAGTGGACGATGTGGCCAAGGGCATCATCGAGGCCATGAGCCGGGTCAAGCTGAACTCCCCGGTGGTCATGCGCCTCGATGGCACCAACGCCGTCGAAGGTCGGGCCCTGCTGGCCGACCATCTGTCCGACTCGCTGATCGCCGAGCCGACCATGCTTGAGGCCGCCGCCCGAGTCGTGGCTCTGGCCAAGGCCTGAGCGTCACCGCCCCCGAGCGCCACCCCCACCTAACCGAACTCCACTGAACCACACGACAGCAGAGGAAAGAACGTGAGCATTTTCGTCGACGAGACCACCAAGGTCTTGATCCAAGGCATCAGCCCGACCA
Source organism: uncultured Acidimicrobiaceae bacterium (assembly GCA_963730785.1). GTDB lineage: Bacteria > Actinomycetota > Acidimicrobiia > Acidimicrobiales > RAAP-2 > Bog-473. The sequence goes on along the minus strand of CAVSTF010000013.1, from coordinate 46,842 downwards.
GCCAGGGCCTCTACCACGGCCTGCGCAACAAGGCCTACGGCACCAAGATCGTGGGTGGCACCAACCCCAAGCGTGGCGGTGAGGAGATCGAGGGCATCGCCGTCTACGCCTCCATGGCCGAAGCGGTCAAGGAGACCGGCGCCACGGCGTCGTTCATTTCGGTGCCACCGAGAGGGGCGGCCGACGCCATCATCGAGGCGGCCGAAGCCGGTATCGCCTTCATTGTCTGCATCACCGAGGGCATCCCCGCCCAAGATGAGGCGCTGGCCTACAACCGCCTCGTTCAGGACTTCCCCGGCACCCGCCTGCTGGGTCCGAACTGCCCGGGCATCATCAGCCCGGGTAAGTGCAACATCGGCATCACTTCGGGCGACATCGCGCTGGCCGGTGGCCCGGTGGGCATCGTCTCACGTTCGGGCACCCTGACCTACCAAGCCCTCCACGAGCTGTCGCAGCAGGGCATCGGCCAGACGACGTGTGTCGGCATCGGTGGCGACCCGGTCCCCGGGACCAACTTCATCGACTGCCTGGCCGCCTTCGAGGCTGACCCCGAGACCAAGGCCGTCATGATGATCGGCGAGATCGGCGGCTCCGAAGAGGAGCGCGCCGCCGAGTTCATCGCCAACTCCATGACCAAGCCCGTGGCGGCCTACGTGGCCGGCGTGACGGCGCCTCCGGGCCGGAAGATGGGGCACGCGGGTGCCATCATCTCGGGCTCGCAGGGCACGGCCCAGGCCAAAATGGACGCATTGACCGCCGCCGGTGTGCAGGTGGCCCAGAACCCGACCGAATGTGGCGAGAAGATGGTCGCCATTGTGCGGGGGCTCAGCTAAGGGTTTCAGTTAGGCCCCAGGGGCGGCCGCCGGTAGGGAGTTCGGGCGGTTCGGGGGCGGTCAGCCCCAAGAGATCAACCCGAGGAAATCAGCCCGGGCTGAGACGAAACGACCGGTGGGCCCGGCAGTGCCTCGGGTCCGCCGGCCACGCTTCATCGGCCTCGTCCAAATCTGCGTCGTCTATTTCCTGGCAGCCGCATGACAGTGCCTGCCCCATGCAATTGGGGCATTGCTCGATATCGCAGCCATGGTGGTGGATGCCCCCTATGGGAGAACCGCAATCGGGGCAGGGACCGTCCGCTTTCCAGCGGGGCCTGGTGCGCTCCTTGCCCCAGCGGATCGCCTCGAAATTTCACGCCCCGGATGACGAACGGAGCGGTGCAGCTCACGTGCTCGGTCATCTCCAGACTGCACAACGTGCATACAGCCATGCTGCCACCTCCTTGGCCGGAACGATCGCCCGTCCACCCCCGCATGGTTGCAGATAGGTGTGACATCAGGTGACGTTTTCGGGGGAATCTTTTGCTGTTCACCAAGATGTCACACCCTCCTGATTTCATCTAGATATGGGTTTGGCGCAGCTGCGAGAGGCGATCGATTCGCTCGTTGAGGAGGGTGCGTCCGCCTGCGCCGACCCCGAGTCGATCGTGGCGCTGCAGGCCGAATTCAACCGCCTGGACGCCTTCAACACGCAGGCCGCCGCCCAGTTCGATACCGAGGGCGCCTGGGCCACGGACGGGGCCCGCACGGCCGCCGCCTGGATCTCCACCAAGTGCCGCCTGCCGCTGGGGCGGGCCCGCCGTCGGATCCAGGAAGGTCGGACGCTGCGCCACCTCCCTGAGACCGCCGCAGCCTTCCAGGAGGGAAGCATCACCTCTGAGCATGTGCGCGTGATCACCGGGCTCCACAAGGGAGCCACCGAGGAGCCACTCGAACGGGGTGAAGGCCTGCTGATCAAGCAAGCCAAGAAGCTCCGGTTCAGCGAGTTCGTACGGGCGGCGGCCTACTTCGAGCAGGTGGTCGATCCCGATGGTGCCGACGCCAGCGAGGAGGAGCGGCGGAGCCGGCGTGACGTGTATCTGGGGCAGTCGTTGGGCGGTATGTGGCTCGGGGGCATGACGCTCGATCCGATATCCGGGACCATCGTCTCCCGTGTGCTGAACCGCCTTGAGCGCGCGTTTTTCGAGGCTGACTGGGCGGAAGCCAAGCAGCGCCTGGGTCGTGAGCCCAAGCCGCACGAGTTATGTCGAACCTCGGCCCAGCGCCGAGCCGATGCGCTGGTCGAGATGGCCATCCGCAGTGAGACGGCGCCCGCCAACGGACGACGTCCGGAGCCGCTGTTCTCGGTACTGGTCGGACTGCCAAAACTGCTCGAGCGGATGTGCCAGCTGGAGGAGGGCAGTCCGATCGCCCCCGGTGCGCTGTTCCCGTGGATGGAGTCCGCCTACTTCGAGCGGGCCATCTTCACGCCGGGCACCCGCCTGGAAATCTCTATTCAGTCCCGGCTGTTCACCGGCGCCACCCGCCGGGCCATTGAGCTGCGGGATCGTCAGTGCACGCATGAGTTCTGTGAAGAGCCGGCCATCAACTGCCAGGTGGACCACATCCAGATGTACTCCCAGGGCGGGATTACGTCTCAGGAAAATGGCCGACTGCTCTGCGGTTTTCATAATCGCCTGCGCAATCAGGACCTGGTGACGGGTCGGGCACCGCCCGACGGCTGAGTAGCCTGAGCCTGTGCGCATGGCGGTCCTGGTATCTGGCAGTGGAACGATCATGCGGGCCATGTTCGAACGGGGCTTGCCCATCACGACAGTCATCACCGATCGCCCCTGCGACGCCCTCGATGTGGCCCAGGAATTCGGCATCGAGGGCCAACTCATCGATCGCCGGGGCTATGGCGGTTACGGCAAGCACTTCAACCGCGAGGCCTATACCGCCACCCTGGCCGCCAACCTGGTGGCCGAGCAGGTGGACCTCATCGCCATGGCCGGCTTCGGCACCGTGCTGACCCAGGCCGTCCACAATGCCTTCCCTGACCGCATTGTGAACACGCACCCCGCCCTGCTTCCGCTCTTCCCCGGTTGGCACGGGGTCCGCGACGCCCTGGCCGCCGGGGTCACCGAGTCGGGCTGCACCGTGCACCTGGCCACCCTGGAAATGGATGCCGGGCCGATCCTGGCCCAGGAACGGGTCCCGGTCCTTCCCGACGACACCGAATCAACGCTGCACGAACGCATCAAGACCGCCGAGCGGACCCTGTACCCGGCCACACTGGCCTGGGTGCTGGACGAGCTGGCGGCCGGTCGATCGATCACCTCTCCGGCGCAGTACGCCACGGCATCTGCTGAAGCCGCGTCTGCTGCGAAGGAGACCAACGAGGAGGTACGGGCGTGAGAGCGCTGCTGTCGGTCTATGACAAGGAAGGGCTCGTCGAACTGGCCCAGGGTCTCTCTGACCTCGGCTGGGATTTGGTGGCCAGCGGCAACACCTCGACCGCACTCGAAGGGGCGGGCATTGCGCACCGGCAAGTGGCCGAAGTGACCGGCTCGCCCGAGATGCTCGGCGGGCGGGTCAAGACCCTCCACCCCAAGATCCACGGCGGCATCCTGGCCAACCGGGACGAGCCGAGTCACCTGGCCGACTTGGAAGCCAACGGCATCGATCCCATCGACCTGGTGGTCACCAACCTGTACCCCTTCTCGTCCGATCCCTCCATTGAGCTGATCGACATTGGTGGCCCGTCCATGGTGCGCAGCGCGGCCAAGAACCACGACCACGTGGGCATCGTCACCTCGCCGGCCGACTACCCGGTGGTGCTGGCCGAACTGCGCAACACGGGAGCGCTCTCAGCGGCCACCAAGCGCCGCCTGGCCCGGGCCGCCTTCGCCCACACCGCGGCCTATGACGCCGCCATTGTGGCCTGGCTCGATGACGGAGGACCGGCCCCGGTCGAGGGTGCTGACCCCGACGAGGCGGCACTCGGTTCGGTGTTGCCGCAGACCCTTCACCTCACGCTCGAGCGCACGGCGGTGCTCCGCTACGGCGAGAACCCGCACCAGCGCGGCGCCCGCTACAAGACGGCCGGCACCACCAGTTGGTGGGACTCGCTCGAGCAGCACGGCGGCAAGGAACTCTCTTACCTGAACCTGTTCGACGGTGATGCCGCCTGGCGGCTGGTGCACGAGTTGGCCAACGATGCTGGTCGGCCTGCCGTTGCGATCATCAAGCACGCCAACCCGTGTGGGGCTGCCGTGGCCGACAACCTGGTCACCGCCTACGAGCGCGCCCTCGAGTGCGACGTCCAGTCCGCGTTCGGCGGCGTGGTCGCCATCGGCGGTGTGGTGACCGACGAGGTGGCCGATGCCATCGCCGCCGGACCGCAGGCCGATGTGATCATCGCGGCCGGCTACGACCCGGCGGCCCTGGAGAAGCTCACGTCGCGACGGAAGGCCACCCGCCTCCTCTCCGGTCCGGCCCCCGAAACGGCGGTGCGCCAGCTCCGGAGCTTGGGCACCAGCGTGCTGGTTCAGGACATAGATGCGTTCCTCTCGCCCCGCTCCACCTGGCAGGTGGTGACCGACCGCTCGCCGACCGACGAGGAGTGGCTGGACCTGCAGTTGGCCTGGCGGGTGTGCGGGCGCACGACGTCCAACGCCATCGCCATCGTCAACGCCGGGCAGGCGGTCGGCGTGGGTGCCGGCCAGCAGTCCCGGGTGGTGGCGGCCGAGATCGCCGTGCAGAAGGCGGGCGAGCGGGCCAAGGGTGGGGCCGGCGCCAGCGATGCCTTCTTCCCGTTCCCTGACGGGCTGATGGTGTTGGCCGATGCCGGCGTGACGGCGATTGTGCAGCCGGGAGGTTCGGTGAAGGACGAGGTGGTCATCGCCGCAGCCAATGAGGCCGGCGTGGCCATGGTGGTCACCAGCGAACGCCACTTCCGCCACTAATGACGCACCCAATGACGCCGCCACTAATGACTGCCGCTCATCAATGACCGCCATCCTCTTGGACGGCGAAGCCGTGGCGGCCCGGGTGCGGGCCGAAGTGGCCGACCGGGTGGCCCGCCTCAGGGGCGAGGGCATCACCGTCGGCCTGGGCACGGTGCTGGTGGGCGAGGACGGCCCGAGCGAGCGCTACGTAGCCATGAAGCACGCTGACTGTGCCGAAGTGGGCATGCACTCGGTGGGCGAGCATCTGCCGTCGACGGCCACGCAGGAAGAGGTCATCGAGGTCATCCGTCGCTTTAACGAGGACCCGGCGGTCAACGCCTATCTGGTGCAGTTGCCGCTCCCCGATGGCCTCAACGAAGAGCAGGCGCTCATGGCCGTCGACCCCAACAAGGACGTGGACGGGCTGCATCCGGTCAACCTGGGTCGCCTGGTCATGGGGGCCCCCGGACCGCTGCCGTGCACCCCGGCCGGCATTGTCGATCTGCTGCACGCCTTCGATGTGCCGGTCGAGGGCAAGCACGTCGTCATCGTCGGTCGCGGCCTCACCATCGGCCGGCCGCTCTCGCTGCTGCTGGCCATGAAGCGGCCCGGTTGCAACGCCGCCGTGACGGTGGTGCATACCGGCGTGAAGGACAAAGAGGAGTTTGCGGCCTTGGTGCGCTCGGGGGACATCGTGGTGGCGGCGGCCGGGCAACCGGGACTGATCACACCGGACATGGTCAAGCCGGGGGCGGCCGTGGTGGGGGCCGGCACCAGCTGGGAGGGCCGGAAACTGCTCTCCGACGTGCACGAGGACGTGGCCGAGGTCGCCGGGTGGATGACACCCCGTCTCGGGGGCGTCGGCCCGATGACCCGTGCCATGCTTTTGCGCAACGCCGTGCGAGCAGCAGAGCGAGCGACATGACCCCAGCAAGCGACATGACCATCACCTACGGGCAACGCGGGGAGACTCCATGACGCGCATCGCCGACCTGTTGGCGGCCGGCCAGACCTACTCGTTCGAGTTCTTCCCGCCCAAGAATGACAGCGAGCTCAAGACGTTGGCTCGCACCATCGGCGAGTTGCAGCCGCTCGGGCCTTCGTTCGTGTCGGTCACCTACCGAGGGGGCGCCGAGTCGCGCCAGCGCACCTTCGACCTGGTCAGCGGCATGCTGCACACCACCTCGCTCAATCCAATGGCCCACCTGATCTGCGTGGCCCACACCCGGTTGGAGCTGGCCGACATTTTGGTGTCGCTCCGCAAGGCCGGCGTCGAGAACCTGATGGCGTTGGGTGGCGACCCGCCGGCCGATCCCGACGCCGGCCCCGGGGAACTGGCCTACGCCGCCGAACTGGTGGAGTTGGCTCGGGCCATCGGTGGCTTCTCCATCGGCGTGGCCGCCCACCCGGCCGGCCACCCCCGCTCACCCTCCAACGACAGCGACCGCGACTTCCTGGCCGAAAAGCTCAGGCTGGCCGATTTCGGCGTCACCCAGTTCTTCTTTGAGGCGGCCGAGTACCGGCAGCTGGTGGCTGACCTCCACGACCGCGACGTCCACACGCCGGTGCTGCCGGGCATCCTTCCCGTGACGTCGCTCTCGACCATGGGTCGACTGGGCGCCATGGGTGCCGCCGCCCCCGACTGGATGCAGGAACGCCTCCGCCAGGCCGACGCCGATGGCGGCCCCGAAGCCGTCCGCAAGATGGGTGTGGAGCTGGCCACCGAGCTGTGTGCCGACCTCCTCCAGGCCGGCGTGCCTGGCCTCCACTTCTATACCTTCAATACCTCGAGCGCGACCCGGGAGATCTACGCCTCGCTCGGATTGGGGCCGAGCTAGACACCCCACGCCGCTAAGTCGTCAAGCAGCCGCAGCTGAATCAGCCGACCAGGCGATGGTTTCGTCATAGAGCACCTCTCGCTCGAGGCAGACGTGCAGGATCCCGACCAGGCGATTGCCAAGCTGACGGAGAGCTTGATGATGGGTTTTTCCTCTGGCTCGTAATTCGCCGTAGTAGCGCTTGGCGCCTGGTGAATGCGTCAATGTGCAGAAGGCCCACTGATCGCAGGCGTCACCCAGCCGGCGGTTGCGGGCATAGCGGGCCAGCACAACGCGGCTGTGACCTGAGGCTTTGGTAATGGGCGACGTGCCGGCGTAATTCTTGCGACACTTGGGACTGGAGAAACGAGTGCGGTCATCACCGAACTCGCCCAGCACCCGGGCACCGAGGACCGTCCCTAGTCCTGGCAGGGAGAGGACGACCTTGGCGTCCGGGTGCTGCTCAAAATGCTCCGAGAGCCCAGCCTCGAGCTCGGTGATTTGAACATTGAAGGTCCTGATCAGGTCGATCGCCGATCGCGTCACCAACCCATGGGCGTCGGCGATGAGCTTGGGCGCCTCGAGATATTCAGCTCGCAGGACCGCCTGGATCTCTTCAGCCCGCCGCTCGATCCTGCGCTGACGGCCACCGCGGCGCAGTGCCGAGGCGATCTTCGAACGCGACAACCCCCGACCGAGCTCGGGCGTGGGGGCGACTGCGAGAACCCCCACAGCATCTGAGCTGGACAGGTCGGTGCCGAAGGCCTCGAGGGCGCCGGGGTAGTACTCCCGCAACGCTGAGCGCAGCGTGTTGACCTGACGCTGGCGGCCCCAGATGGCGTTCTGGTGGGCTCGGGCCAAGAGCTTGACCCCCTCGGCCAGCTCCGAGTCGCCGGCCACCGGACGGTGGTTGTGTCGATCGGTGCGCACCAGGTCGGCCAGTACCTTGGCGTCGCCGGGGTCCGACTTGGCCCCAGAGACCGCGTGGCGCTCCCGATAGCGGGCCGATGCCATTGGGTTGACGGCGAAGACCTCGTAGCCGGCACTCACCAGTGAGCCAACCAAAAGCCCTCGGTCGACCTCGATGCCCACCACGACCGACTCGTCGTCGTTGGCATGTTCGGCGACGAGCGCATGGAGCTCCCCGATACCCATCACGCTGTCGGGCACCCGGCGTTTGGCGAGCACCGCTCCGTCCTCGGCCATCACACACAAGTCGTGATGGTCCTCGGCCCAGTCCACTCCGACAAAGAGCACCTGCATCTCCTCTCTCTCGTGAGCCTGAGGAGATGCGCAGCGACCTAATGGATTAGTGCTCGAGGCACGACACCCCACCAGCTGTCTGTCTCCTCACCAACCCGACGGGGCACGCTCTAGCTATAGGGCTCACGGCCCGGGCCGAGAAAAGTGCTCCCGCCAGGTGGCTCGGCGACCAGTCTTTCAAAAGGACTGATCAGCTCCCATTAGGCCGCTCACCGGCGCCAGCGCTTCACAGGAACGGATTTCGATTGTCGCCACGGGCCGCATAACGTGGCCCCATGGCTACGAAACCTCCCCTTCATGTCACTGTCACCGGAGCAGCCGGCCAAATCGGCTACTCGCTCCTCTTCCGGATCGCTTCGGGCCAGCTGCTCGGCCAGGACCAGCCCATCGTGCTGCGCCTGCTCGAGATTGAACCGGCGCTGAAGGTGCTCGAGGGGGTCGTCATGGAGATCGACGACTGCGCCTTCCCCCTGGTGACCGACATCGTCGCCACCTCCGACCTCAAGACCGCCTTCGACGGCACGAACTGGGCTTTGCTGGTCGGTTCGGTGCCCCGCAAGGCCGGGATGGAGCGGGGCGACCTGCTCAGCGTCAACGGCGGCATCTTCAAGCCCCAGGGCCAGGCCATCGCCGCCAATGCGGCCTCGGACGTGCGCATCCTGGTGGTCGGCAACCCCTGCAACACCAACTGCCTGATCGCTCGTTCCAACGCCCCCGAAGTGCCGGCCGACCGTTGGTTTGCCATGACCCGCCTCGATGAGAACCGGGCCAAGGCGCAACTGGCCCAGAAGGCGGGCGTACCCGTCGCCTCCGTCGGGCATGTGGCCATTTGGGGTAACCACTCCGCCACCCAGTTCCCCGACTTCGCCAACGCCACCATCGACGGCAAGCCGGTACCTGAGGTCATCACCGACAGTGAGTGGCTGCAGGGCGACTTCATCTCGACCGTGCAAAAGCGCGGCGCCGCCATCATCGAGGCCCGTGGCCTCTCGTCGGCAGCTTCGGCGGCGGCGGCGGCCATCGACACCGTGGTCAGCCTGCGCACCAAGACCGCTCCCGGCGACTGCACCTCGGTGGCCGTGGCCAGCTCCGGCCAGTACGGCGTGCCCGAGGGCCTGCAGTTCGGCTACCCGATCATCGCCGACGGCGAAGGCGGCTGGTCGGTGGCGGAGGGCCTGACCCACGACGAATTCGCCCAGGGTCGTATCGCCACCACCACCGAAGAGCTGCTGGGCGAGCGGTCCGACGTACAGGGCCTGGGCCTCATCGCTTGATCCGGGGCTTCCGCGGCCTCCGGGCCGGCCGGGCCACGCTGGCCCGGTATTCGGGGTCCGGGCAGAGCGATACCCTAAGCCGGTGACCAGGATCGATTCACCCCAGTCACCCGGCGTCATCACCCGTTCGCGCCTGCGAAACCACTCCGAAACACAGGTCTGACACGCTGCCGGGTGTGGGTGACCTATTCGATGGCTACGGCAGTGACGCGAGTGGCCTAACCGAGAGCGCCTTCGACGAGATGGTGCGGCCGGACGGCTCGACGCGCACCCCCTATGTCGGGGTGGCGTCGTCGCTGTCGCAAATGGGTCCCGACGATGTCTCGGCCCGGGGGGCCCGTCTGGCCCGGGCCTTCATGGACCAGGGCGTCACCTTTGACCTCGACGGCGAGGAGCGGCCCTTCCCGCTCGATGTGGTGCCCCGCATCTTCCCGGCCGAGGACTGGAAGCAGGTGGCCGACGGGGTGGCCCAGCGGGTGCGCGCCCTCGAAGCCTTCCTGGCCGACGCCTACGGGGCGCTGCGCATCGTCAGCGACGGCCTCATCCCGCACGAGGTGGTGTGCAGCTCGCCGGGCTTTGTCCGCGCCGCCCACGGGTTGCACCCGCCGAACGGCGTGCGGATCCACGTGGCCGGCATCGATGTCGTGCGCGACGAAGAGGGTGAGATCCGGGTCTTAGAGGACAACGTGCGCAGCCCGTCGGGTGTCAGTTACGTGCTGGCCAACCGGGCCGCCATGGCCCGCGTGCTGCCCGAGCTCTTCTGGGGTCAGCCCATCCAGATGGTGACCGACTATCCGGCCCACCTCATTCACGCCCTGCGCCGTTCCGCGCCGGCCGGCGTCAACGATCCGACGGTGGTCGTGCTGACGCCCGGCGTCCACAACTCGGCCTTCTACGAGCATGCGCTGCTGGCCCGTCTCATGGGTGTCCATCTGGTGGAGGGTCGGGACCTGGTCTGCCACGGCACCGAGGTGTTCCTGCGCACCACCGAGGGTGAGGTGCCGGTGCATGTCATCTACCGCCGGATCGACGACGACTATCTCGACCCGCTGCAGTTCAAGCCCGAATCGCTGGTGGGTTGCCCCGGCGTGCTCAACGCCGCCCGGGCCGGCCGGGTCACCATTGCCAACGCCACCGGCAACGGGCGTGGCCGACGACAAGCTGGTCTACACCTACGTCCCGGCCATGATCCAGTACTACCTGGGTGAAGAGCCCATCCTGCGCAACGTGGAAACCATGCACCTGGTCGACAACAAGGTGCGGGCCGACGCCTTGTCACGGCGGGACGAACTGGTCTTCAAACGGGTGGATGGTTCGGGTGGCAAGGGACTGATCATCGGACCGGCGGCCACCGGCCAGGAGCTGGACGAGCTGGCCCTTGAGGTCGAGGCCGACCCCCGTCATTGGGTGGCGCAACGGGTGGTCGCACTGTCGACCTCGCCGACCTGGGTGGACAACACCATGGTCCGGCGCCACGTCGACCTGCGTCCCTTCGCCGTCAACGATGGTGAAAATGTCTGGGTGCTACCCGGCGGCCTGACCCGGGTGGCCCTGCAAGAAGGCGGACTGGTCGTCAACTCCAGCCAGGGTGGCGGCTCCAAGGACACCTGGGTGGTCGGTGGCGGTCCACCTACTCCGGTGGCGCCCATGCGGGTGCCCGCCGTGGTGACGGCCAGCCAGCCCATGGACGCCGGCCCCCGAGCGGACTCCGAGCTGGGCCAGCAACAGCAGCAACAACAGCAATCGCAGCGCCAACAACAGCAACAGCAGCAGCAACAACAGCTGCAGCCCATCAAATACGAGATCGAGCGATGACCCGCGCCCTCCTCAGCCGGGTAGCCGAGTCCATCTTCTGGGTCGGCCGCTACGTCGAGCGGGCCGAGGGTACGGCGCGCATCCTCGATGTCTCCGTCTATCAAGCCCTGGAACAGAGCGACGCCGTCGGCGGTCAGGCGGCTCGCCGCCTCCTGGCCGTGATGGGCATGCCCGACAAGGAGAACGAGACGCTGTGGCAGGCCACCGAGCGCCTGGCGACCGACCTCCAGAGTCGCTCGTCGATCGCCGGCGCGTTGGCGGCGGCCCGGGAGAACACCCGCGGCATCCGCCATGTGGTGCCGGTCGAATTCTGGGAGCACATCAACTCGACCTGGTCGGAGTTGCCGGGGCAGTGGGCCGCCACCCGGAGTTCCGGGCCGGCGCCGTTTCTGTCGTTCGTCAAGACCCAGTGCGCCGGCATGACCGGCCTGGCCGACACCATGATGAGCCGGGACCAGACCTGGCTGTTCTTCACCCTGGGCCGCTGCCTGGAGCGGACCGACGTGGTGGCCCGGCAGCTGGCCACGGTGCCCTTCGACGAGGTCTATGACAGCGGACTGGTGATGCTGTTGCGTTCGTGCGGTGGCTACGAGCCCTACCTGCGCCTCTCGCAGGGCGTGGTCGAGCCGGTCCGGGTGCTCGACTTCTTGTTGCGGGACCGCCTCTTTCCCCGCTCCGCCTTCGCCTCACTCACCCTGGCCGAGGAATGCCTGGACCAGATCAACGTCGGCAAGGACGGCACCTGGGAGGACGCCCGGGGTCTGGTCGGATTGGCCCGGGCCGAACTCGAATACTCGGCGCCCGCCACCCTCTCCCGCGGGCTCGATATGCGACTCGAGCGACTTCAAGCCTCCATCTCCTCGGTCAGTGACGCCGTCACCCGCCGTTACTTCGCCCAGGACCTCCCGACGCAGTGGCGCCTCGGGGGAGGGGCGGGCTCATGAGTCGGGCCGACGGGTGGCGCCTGAAGGTGGCGCACGAGACCCGCTTCGATTACGACGCGCCCGCCCGGGCTTCCTACAACGAGCTGCGGCTCACCCCGCGCACGGAGCGGCGCCAGACCGCCCTGGAGACCAAGGTGGTCACCGTCCCGGTGGCCCCGCAGTACAGCTACATCGACTACTGGGGCACCAGCGTCATCGCCTTCAACGTCGACCGGGGGCACGAGATGCTCTCGATGATCGGCTCGTCGCTGGTCGACACGCAGCGTCCGGAGGAGCCCGAAGACGCATCGTGGGAGGACGTGGGCGACGCCGCTCAGACGATGGCCGACCACCTGTCACACAAGCTCTACACCCTGCCCGACGAGCAACTGACCGAACTGGCCCAGAGTCTCCGCTCCGACCGCCCACTGGAGACGGCGCGTCGGATCATGGAACGCACCCACGGCGCCCTCGAATATGTGCGCGGCGTGACCAACGTGCACACCTCAGCCCACGAAGCCTTCGTTGACGGCGTTGGCGTGTGCCAGGACTTCGCGCACCTCGCCCTGGCCATGACCAAGTCGGTGGGCCTGCCATCTCGCTATGTCTCGGGCTATTTCCATCCGGAGAAGGACGCCGTCATCGGCGAGGAGATCACCGGCGAGAGCCACGCCTGGGTCGAGGTATGGACGGGCAGCTGGTGGGGTTACGACCCGACCAACGATTGCCCCATCGGCGAGCGACACGTGGCCATCGGCCGGGGCCGTGACTACTCCGACGTCCCGCCGGTGAAGGGCATCTTCGCCGGCAATGCGAATCACACCATGCAGGTGGGCGTGCGCATCACACGGACGCATTGATGAGGATGGAGCTGATGGGGAGCGATGCAGCGGCACCAGTCGTGCTGACCCGCATGCGCATTTGGCTGCCCGACGCGCCCGGCGTGTTGGGTGCGGTAGCCGCCGAAATCGGCGCCGTGCAGGGCAACGTCATCGGCCTGGAGGTGCTCGAGCGCGAAGCCGGCGTGGCCATCGACGAACTGGTGGTGGAGTTGCCCGATGAGCCCGGCGCCATCGAAGCGGTGTGCAAGGGCGTGCGCAACATTCCCGGCGCCGGCGTGGAAGAGGTCAAGGAGCTGACCGCCATGGCCGAGGACCGCGAGGACACGGTGCTCAGTGCGGCGGCCTCCATTCTGCAGGCGGCCACCCCGACGGCGGCCATGAACTCGCTGCTGAGCCAATTGCTGTCGCTGTTCGATCTGACCTGGCTGGCCCTGGCCGACCTGAGCCTCGAAACCGTTCGTCGAGGTGCACGGTGAGGTGCCAGGGATTCAGTGGCTCTCGGCCTTCGCCGAGGGCCAGCGCAGTGGGGCCGACCCGGCCAACGACACCGGCCGATCCGGCGTGTTCATTGAGCCGGTGGTCGACTACGCCACTCTCGGTCTGCGGCGGCCGCTCGGCCTCTATTCGACGCCGCGAGCGCCACGAGATCGCCACCCTCATCACGGTGACCGGCCCGCTTCGTCGATGCGCTGAGCTGGCGCGAGCACGCTCACTAGGCCCGCCCTCGCTGCCGTCCTCCCTCCCGCCGGCTCTCACCACCCACCGGTAGTGTCCCGAACATGCTGCGCATCGGCTTCGTCGGCACCGGACTGATCGCCTGGGCCCACGGCATGGGGCTCAAGGCCATGATCGACGGTGGCGTCATTGCCGCGGAGATCACGGTCGCCCACGATGTGAGTGACGCCCGAGCCCAGGGTTTCGCCACCACACTGGGCGCCCAATCAGTGCCCGACCTCGATGCCGTGATGGCCGACTGCGACGTCGTGTGGATTTGCACCCCCACGTCGGCGCACCGGGCCGCCGTCCGATGCCGCCATAGCGGCGGGCCACCCGATCTTCTGCGAGAAGCCATTGGCTACGGATCTGACGTCGGCGGCCGCGTTGGTGGATGCAGTGGGAGCCGGCCGGGTCGCCTCCCAGTCGGGTCTGGTGCTGCGGTCGGCCCCGGTCTTCCGGACGCTGCGCGACCTGGTGCAGTCGGGCACCTTCGGGCGACCCATGGCGGCCGTGTTCCGGGACGATCAGTTCTTCCCGACCCAAGGTCGCTACGGCATGGGGTCACGTTGGCGCTCCGACGTCAGCCAGGCCGGGGGCGGTTGCCTCATTGAGCACTCGATCCACGATGTCGACATCCTGCGCTTCTGCTTCGGCGAGGTGAACTCGGTGGCGGCACGGACGTCGAGCTTCGCCGGCCATCCCGGCATCGAGGACATGGCGTCGGTGACCATGTCGTTCGAATCCGGACTGACGGCCAACCTGACCAGCGTGTGGCACAACATCTTGAGCCGGGGCTCGAGTCGTTCCATTGAAGTGTTCTTTGAGGACGCCATGGTGTCGTTGACCGAGGAGTTCCAGGGGCCGCTCTCCATCCACACCAGCGACGGTGTGGAGGAACGACATTGTCCGGCGCCCCAATGGGTGGACGACCTGCCCCTCGACCACGACGAGATGGGGCTGGCCCTGCGGGCCTACGTGGAGGCCGATCGGGATTTCATCACCGCGGTCGAGCAGGGTACTGAGCCCGCACCGTCACTGGGCGAGGCGCTGATGGCCCATCGCCTGGTCGATGCCGCCTACCGCTCGGCTGATGGTGGGGGAGTCCCGATCAGCCTGGGCTGACCTTCGCCCTTACGAGGCCGGCGCCTCGGGTGGCTGCCAGCAAATGAGTTCCCGGTAGCGGTACACGGTCTCGTAGCCGAGCTTGGCGTAGAGCGGTTCGCCCATCGGCGAAGCCTGCAGGCTGCAGGTCCGAGCACCACGATCAAAGGCGGCGTTGGTGGCCCACACGGTCACGGCTCGACCCAGGTGCATCGAGCGCACGTCGGACGCCGTGCCGACCCACTGCAGTGCGCCGACACCGTGACTCATATAGGTCAGCGCCGTCGCCACGGGACGATCGCCCAAGTAGGCCACCACGATCACGGTGTCCGGATTGGCCACGACGGCTTCTGGATGGTCGAAGACGTCGGGCAGCACATCGAGCGGCATGCCGTAGGTGGCGTAGGCCTCCGCGTTCACGGCGACGGCATCGCGCACGCCCTTCACGTCGTGCACCTCCACCAACTTCACCCCGTCGGGCACCACCGGGTCGGCCAGTCGAGCCGGACAGATCATTTGCGGGGTGGGATCACCAAACGGCTTGATGCCGTGCGACTCGCACGCCGCCGCCAGGTCGTCGTCCTGGCTCAGGTCGCGCACCATGACGTTGAAGCCGCGCTCGTGCTCAGCGAAGAAGGCAAAGGCCCGCTCCAACAGGACCGAACCGGGCAGGGTGGCATCGGATCGCAGGGCCACGTTGCCCACGGCCGGCAGCCAGGAGCCGCCGGCGCACAGCAATGACCCGGGCTCCTCCCGGTACACCCCTTTGACGCTCCACCCCGACATGACTCGCGAGTAACTCACCAGGTTCTGATGACCGAGTTCGATGTCCTCCGGCGTGATCACCACGACACTTTGTCAGGTGGTGGGGGGCGTCGAGGTAGGGGGAGTCGGGACAGCGGCCGCCCGGGCCAGATCGCTCTTCACGTAGCGACTGGCCGACATGGAGATGAGGCCACCGGTCAAGACCAACACACCGAGGAAACTCAGCGCCGCCCGCTGCCCATGCGCATCGGCCACCGTGCCGATGAAGCCGGAAATGCAGATGGCCCCGAGGGCGTAGAAGAAAAGCGACCAGGCGTAGGCCTGACTGCGCAGCTTCGGCGGCGCAATGACCGCCACCAGCGTGACGTAGGTCGGGAGGAAGCCAATGGCACCGATGGCCAGGATGCAGGCCCCCACCACGGAGCCGGCCAGCGTGTGCAGGTTGGCCACCACAAAGGCCATCACCCCGAACTCGACCACAAAACAGCCCGACACCAGAGGGAAACGGGAGAGTTTGTTGCGGTTGATGAGGCGCTGCGACACCGTGCCGCCAATGACAATGCCGCACAGGCCGAACACCCCGATGAGGGCGGCGATGCCGCCTCGTTCCGTCGAGCCCACGTGGTACACGTCGTGGAAGAACACCGACGCCAGTGTGGCCAGCGGGATGGTGCCGGCTCCGAACAGGAACGCGCCGTACCAGAAGCGTCGCAGGGTGCGGATGCTGCGCACGGCCCGGAACCCGTCGCGGATCGAACCTTCGAAGGCTTGGCCCACCGGCAGACCGGGTACTGGCGGCACGCCCTCGACGCTGGCTTGCACCACTCGACGCTCGGGCTCGCGCAGCGTCAGCCTCACGGCCGCCGCACAAATAAAGGTCGGGATGGCCAAGACCACGAACGCTGGTCGCCAGCCCACTTGTGAACCCAACCACCCGGCCAGTGGGCTGCCGATGAGCCCGAGCCCGCTCGAGCCGATGAGGAACACCGTGAAGATCTGGGCCACACCCTCGGGTGGGTAGTAGTCCGACAGCAGGCTGGGGTAGATGGTCTGCGATGACAACAGGCCCACGCCGCCGACCAGCCGGGCGATGATGAGCACGGCCAACACGGGCGCCAGTCCGGTGAAGATGGCCGCCACTCCCCAGAGCACCGCGCCGGCCGTGGTCAACCAAATCCGGTTGCCCTTGTCGCCGAAGTAGCCCAGGAAGATGGAACACATCACCGGGACGGCCGCGGTCAGGGAAGTGACGGTGTCAATCCCGGCGTTATCGAGGTGGAACGTGTGGCGGATTTCGGGTGAGAGCACACCGAAGGCGGCACCATCGAACCCCTGGGTCACGGCCAATCCCACCAGCAGCATGATGGGCAGGTAGCCGGCCGGACCGAGCAAGACTCGGAGTCGACCCGGCCGGCCGATGCTGGGTGTCAGTTCCCCGCCGAGCGGGTCAGTCACGTGGTTCGGCCTCGACCATCCTCATCGGCGTGATGTGCCTCATCGGTGTGATGTGACGGTCTAGCCCATCTGTACTTAGTGCGCCGAGCGCTCGTTCAACAGGAAGACCGGGTGGCGGTCGGCAATGGCTTCGAATTCGGCGTCGGTCGAATCGGGGCCAACGCCCTCGAAGAACATCCCGACCTCGAACTTCCAGCGGGCCAGATACGCCCGCAGGATCTCCGTGCCCTCACCCGCCGGCACCTCAACTGCCGTAGTACTCGTGGCGACGGCGACCTAGCTGCAACACCAGGTCACCCTGGTTGGCCCGCACATTGCGCACCCATTCGGTGTTCCCGCGAGCGGCGACCAGGTAGTTGGCCGAGCCCACGCTGAGCACGTTGACCGGAGTGTGGTGCAGCACGCCGGAGTTGCGACCCTTGTGCTCCAGCACCCGGGAGCCCCGGACGCTCAGGCCCAGGCGGGTCAGGCGACTCACCAGGCGGTTCATGACGTTGCGGGTGAACCAGTCGGGGCGCTTGTAGTGGGCGCCAATGAGGGCGCTGGATGGGGCGGTCGTGGCTGCGGTCATGGTCATGTTGCCTCCGTTTCGATGGCTTCCTACGAACACTGATATTAAATGTGAACAGTGTTCTTGTCAAGTACTTGTGTTCTCGTCCTGGGACGTGCAGACTCATCGCATGGCAGCTCCACGCACGGCGAGGGACCGGATCCGGGTTGAGATGACCCAGGAGATCCTGCAGGTGGCCAAGGTGCACCTGGCCCGGGACGGTGCCGCGGCCCTTTCCCTTCGCTCCATTGCCCGTGACCTGGAGATGGCCCCGTCGGCTCTGTACCGCTACTTCTCCGGGCGAGATGCCCTCCTCACCGCACTGATTCTTGATGCCTATGACTCGTTGGCCGACGCTGCCGAGTCGGCGGCGGACCACGCCGCCACGCCAGCTCGCAATGGGAAAGCACCAAGTGCCACCACGCGCTGGTCGGTGGTGCTGCACTGCATGCGCACCTGGGCCCTCGAGCATCCTCACCAATGGGGCCTGATCTTCGGTTCGCCGGTGCCCGGCTATCGCGCGCCGAATGAAACGGTGGTGCCCTACGTGCGATTGACCGGGGCGCTGGTGCGGCCGGTGGTCGAGGCCCACGCAGCTGGACAGCTCGATCACGACGTGGGTGTGCTGCCGGGTTCGGCCTCCGCATGGTCGGCGGCGTTGTTGCCCGTGACCGAAGGCCTCTTGCCGGGGGTACCCACCGTGGTGGTGGCCCGGGTGCTGGAAGCATGGGCCACCATGATCGGCATCATCAGCCTGGAATTGTTCGGCCACTGGAATCGAACGGTGCTCGACCCCACTCTGTTGTTTGATGATGCGGTGCGCAGCACGGCGCGATCGGTCGGGCTGCCGGCAGCATCATGACGGCCCCCAGCGGGGCGGTGCAGATACGTCCCGCCCGGATCGAGGACGCCGACGCGGTCTTCGTGCTGGCCCATGCGCTGGCCGCCTCCTTCGAGGTGGAGCGAGCCGCCTTCAACCAGCACTTCGAGCCGCTCACCGGCGATGCGAACGCTGACCTATTGGTGGCGGAGCAGGACGGCGCCATCGTGGGCTATCTCCTCGGCTTCCATCATCTGACCTTCTTCGCCAACGGGCCCGTGGGCTGGGTGGGAAGAATTGGTCGGTCGACGCGGACCGGCGCGGCTCCGGCATTGGTCGACTACTGATGGACGAGTTCGAACGACGCACCGCAGGACGGGGTGCCCAGCTGATCGCATTGGCCACTCGCCGCGCCGACGCGTTCTACCAACGGCTGGGTTACGAGGCGACGGCGACCTACTACCAACGACTCCTGCCCTAGCCAGCGAGCGCCCAGGCGGGCCCGGCTGGCGCCTAGCCCGGAACGGGCATGCGCAGTTCCATGCCGGCGTGCTGCAGGAAGACCAGCTTCTGCTCCAGTGCAGTCCGCCAATCGACCATGTCCTTGTCGAAGTGGGCTCGGTCGCCTTCTTCGCAGGCGTGTTCGAGTTCATCGAAGGCCAGGTCTTCAGCGTCAAGCAGCTCGCGGTACCTGGTCAGGAAGTGGTCGTCGATCGGCTGATGCACGTTCGTCCTCCCTACTGCGGCCCGCCCTATGCCGGCCGGTACGAAGACGTTACCGCCGCCGATCGGGCCTTGCTCAGGCGACCCCGGACGGGGTCATCGTCCCTGGTGGAGGGTCGTTGAGGTTTGGCGTCAGTTGGGGTCAGTTGAGATCGGTCAGCTCGGCCAAGCGGGGACCCAGGGCCGCGGTTGCCGCCGCCAGCACCGCCTGGCCGGCCACCAGCACAGCCAGCTCGCCCCGAACCCTGACCCGACCCGCCGCCAAGGCATCGGCCGGGGCCAACGCACCCTGCGCCATGGCCAGCGCATCCTCATAGGTGAGCACCACGGTGACATTGACAGGTATTGCCTGATCGGGATCGAGCGCCAGCGACAGCCGGCCATCATCCACCGTCGAGCACGGTGCGGATGGGTGTCGGCCCGACGTCTGCCGGCGCGTCAGTTACCACTTGCGCCACGGCGAACGTGCCGTCGCTGGCGGTGATCGATTGGCGACCGGCGTCAGCGATGGCGTCAGTCAGATCGACTTCGGTCAGGGCGTCATTGAAGGCCAGCACCCAGTCGGCGGAAAGGTAGCGAGGCACGTGATGTGATGGACCGCGACGAGGAAGGGTCGACCCGGGACGGGCCGACGACTCAGCCGGCGGCTGCCTCTTGGGCCGACTTCTTGGTGCGCTTGAGGATTTTGCGACCGAGCCAGGCCACCGGGTCGTAGTGGGCGTCGACGACCCGCTCCTTCATGGGGATGATGGCGTTGTCGGTGATCTTGATGTGCTCGGGGCACACCTCGGTGCAGCACTTGGTGATGTTGCACATACCAAGACCGGCTCCTTCACGAGCCAGCTCGCGGCGGTCGTTCACGTCCAACGGGTGCATCTCGAGTTCGGCGAAGCGGATGAAGAACCGGGGCCCGGCGTACTTGGGCTTGTTCTCCTCATGGTCACGGATCACGTGGCAGACGTCCTGGCACATGAAGCACTCGATGCACTTACGGAACTCCTGGCCCCGCTCGACATCGATCTGCTGCATGCGGAAGCCACCCTCGGGCTCGGGGCCGGGCTTGAAGGCGGGGATGGTCTTGGCCACCTCGTAGTTGAACGAGACGTCGGTGACCAGGTCGCGGATGATCGGGAACGTCTTCATGGGGGCCACGGTCACCGGCGCACCATCGGGCAGCGTGTCCATGCGGGTCATGCACATGAGGCGGGGCTTGCCGTTGATTTCGGCCGAGCACGAGCCGCACTTGCCGGCCTTGCAGTTCCAGCGGCAGGCCAGGTCGGGGGCGGGACCTTCCTGGACGCGGTGGATGACATCGAGCACGACCTCGCCCTCGACGGCCGGCAGGACGTAATCGGTGAACTCGCCGCCCTCGGAGTCGCCACGCCAGAGGCGCATGGTGACGTCACCGGTCTGATTGGCACCGCCCGGAGTGTGGTTACTGGCCATATCGATCAGTGTCCTTCCTCGAAGAGCTCGCGGAGTTCGGCGGGCATCTCCGGCAGTGGTTCGGGTCCGATGTTGATGGGGGCCAGGTAGCCGCGCTCGCCGGTCTGGCGCTGCACGAAGTTGACCTTGCCCAGTTCGGCGTTGGGTCCAGGGTGGTCCTCACGGGTGTGCCCACCACGTGACTCGGTCCGGTTGAGCGCGCCCTGGGTCACGGCCAACGAGGTGGTGAGCATGGAGGGCAGGTCGGTGGCCAGGTTCCAGCCCGGGTTGTAGGCCCGGCCGCCCTTGACCGACAGGCGTGGTGGTGCGCTCGCGCAGCTCGCCCAGCTTCTCGAGTGCCTGTTCGAGCTCGGGACCGGTGCGGATGATGCCGACCAGCGCCTGCATGGTCTCCTGCAGCTCATTCTGGATGTCGTAGGGGTTCGCCCCACCCTCGCGCCCGAAGGGTGCGTAGGCCTCATTGATAATGGTCTCGACTTCACGCCGGGTCGATGGTCGGAGCACCCGAACGCGCCCTCGGCGAAGTCCGAAGCACCGATGCCGGCCCGCCGACCGAAGACGATCAGGTCGGAGAGCGAGTTGCCGCCCAGACGGTTGGCCCCGTGCATGCCGCCCGACACCTCGCCGATGGCAAAGAGCCCGGGGACGGTGGCGGCCTGGGTCTCGGCATCGACCCGTACGCCGCCCATCATGTAGTGACAGGTCGGGCCCACTTCCATGGGCACGGCGGTGATGTCGACGCCGGCCAGCTCCATGAACTGGTGGTACATCGACGGCAGCCGGCGCCGGATGTACTCGGCCGAACGGCGCGAAGCGATGTCGAGGTACACCCCGCCATGCGGCGTGCCCCGGCCGGCCTTGACCTCGGAGTTGATGGCCCGGGCCACCTCGTCACGGGGCAGCAAGTCAGGGGTGCGCCCGTTGTGGATGTGGTCCTCGTACCAGCGGTCGGCTTCTTCTTCTGTCTTGGCCGTCTCCGCCTTGAACATGTCGGCCACGTAGTCGAACATGAAGCGCTTGCCTTCGGAGTTGCGCAGGACGCCGCCGTCACCGCGCACCCCTTCGGTGACCAGAATGCCGCGCACCGACAAGGGCCAGACCATGCCGGTCGGGTGGAACTGCACGCACTCCATATCGATGACATCGGCCCCGGCCCAAATGGCCATGGCGTGCCCGTCACCGACCGACTCCCAGGAATTGGAGGTGTACTTCCAGGACTTGCCGATCGACCCGGTGGCCAGAATGAAGGCCTTGGCGGTGAAGACGACCATCTCGCCGGTGGGCCGGTGGTAGCCGACCGCCCCCGAAATTCGGCCCTCGCTGTCGGGCAGCAACCGCAGGATCTTGGTCTCCATGTAGACGTCGGTGTCCATGGAGACGACCTTCTGCTGCAGGGTGCGGATCAGCTCCAGCCCGGTGCGGTCACCGACGTGAGCCAGCCGGGCGTAGCGGTGACCGCCGAAGTCACGCTGGGTGATGCGGCCGTCGGTGGTGCGGTCGAACAGGGCACCCCAGCGCTCCAGCTCGAACACCCGGTCGGGGGCTTCCATGGCGTGGATCTGCGCCATGCGCCAGTTGTTGAGCATCTTCCCGCCGCGCATGGTGTCGCGGAAGTGGACCTTCCAGTTGTCTTCGGGCCACACGTGGCCCATGGCGGCCGCCATGCCGCCTTCAGCCATGACGGTGTGGGCCTTGCCCAACAACGACTTGCAGACGATGGCGACCCGCAGGCCGCGCTCCTTGGCCTCGATGGCGGCGCGCAGCCCGGATCCACCGGCACCAATGATGACGACGTCGTAGTCGTGCGTTTCGTAGTCAGAGTCAGCCATGTGCGAGGTGTCCTTTAGAAGTGGAAGCCGTAGTCGTGGATGGTGCCGCTGGCCACCAGGCGCACGTAGAGGTCACACAACGCCACCCCGAAGAGGCTGATCCAGGCGAAGCGCATGTGCATCGCGTTGAGAGGGGAGACGATCTTCCACATCTTGTGGCGGATCGGGTGCTTGGCGAACGACTTGACCTGGCCGCCGCAGAAGTGCCGGCAGGCGTGACAGCTCAAGCTGTACAGCCACAGGAAGCAGGCGTTCAAGGTCAGGACGCCGGCGCCGACGCTGATGCCCCATCCGCTCGGTTGGCCGGGCTGCTTGAAGGCCTCGACGGCATCGATGGTGAGGATGGTGTTGAAGATGAGCAGGATCCAGAAGAAGTAGCGGTGGATGTTCTGCAGGACGAGCGGGATCTTGGTCTCACCGCTGTAACTGCCGTGGGCGTCGGCCACCGCGCAGGCCGGCGGCGACCACCAGAAGGACCGGTAGTAGGCCTTGCGGTAGTAGTAGCAGGTGAGGCGGAAACCGAGCGGGAAGATCAGGATGAGCAGCGCCGGCGAAATGTGCCAGGCCTCAATCAGCACGCCGAAGGGGTGGCTGCCGGTCACGCAACTGCCGGTCAGGCAGGGGGAATAGAAGGGCGAAATGATGTTCCGGCCCAGTCCCGCACCGGCGTAGTAGTCCTTGTTGATGAAGGCGGCCCACGTCGAATAGGCGACGAACGCGGTGAGGATGGTCACGGTGACGACGGGCTCGAGCCACCAGCGGTCCTCACGCAAGGTGGGCTTGTCCGGGCCGCCTCTCGCTCCCCCAATGACAACGGGCGTCCCCGCTGCAGTGTCGACCGTGGTTGTCACGTACACCTCCTCAGTGCCCGCCATGGGCGGCTCGTGGCGGGCCAATCATTTCAGACCGCTTGCAACAGCGCGCAACTCATCGTTGCCAAAGTGCTCATGCGACCATACGCATCGACCACCTGAACGTCAAAGACATAAATCACATTTCTTTGATAGCTATAAGCTCTGATTGTGCAACTGCAGCAACTGGCGTATGCCCTGGCCGTGGCCGAAGAGCGGCACTTCACCCGGGCCGCCGCCAATCTGCACCTGGCCCAACCGTCCCTCAGCCGCCAGATCCGGCTGCTCGAGCGCGAACTGGGGGTGCTCCTCTTCAACCGGGGTCCGGGACAAGGGCTGGTCACGCTGACCGCCGAGGGTGAGGCGCTGCTGCCCTTCATCCGCCGGGTGCTCTCCGACGTAGAGGCCACCACCGACGAGGCCCGAGCCCTGGCCGGCATGACCCGGGGTCGCCTCTCCATTGGCGCCACCCCGAGCCTGATTACCCGGGTGCTGGCGCCGGCGCTGGTCGATTTCAATGCCAGCCATCCGGGGATTGAGCTCTTGGTGGTGGAGGCCGGATCTCGCCAGCTGGTGCACCAACTGACCAGCGGTGAGGTGGACCTGGCCCTCGTCGTCCTCCCGATCAACGACCCGGGGGTGACCACCCGGCCGCTCTTTCACGACCCGCTCGTGCTGGCGGTGGCGCCCGATCACCCCTTGGCCGGGCGCGATCGGGTGCGGGTCAGTGACCTCGAAGGCCTGCCCCTGGTCATGTTCCGGGAGGGCTATGACCTGCGCGCCGTCACGCTGGCCGCCTGTCGGGACGCCGGCGTCGAGCCGCGCCTGGTCAGCCAGGGTGGGGAGATGGACGGTGTCCTGGCCTTCGTGGCCGCCGGCCTCGGGGCCGCCGTGGTGCCGGCCATCGCCATGCCGGCCCAGAGCACCCTGGTGGCCATCCCGTTCACCCGACCGGGGTTGAGTCGCACCGTCGCCCTGGCCCACCGGCACGACCGGCCCATGCCCCGGCCGGCCCAGGCCCTGTGCGATCTGCTGGTGGCGCTGGGGGACAGCGACTTCGCTGCGGTCGCGACCGGGGCGGGGGCGCCCGGAGGAGAAGGAATCTGACCCGTTACACTCCGCCCATGGACGGCCCAGCGCACTCTGACCCATCTTCGACGCCGGGGCCTGACGCCCTGCGAGCCCCGGCAGACCTGCCGACCACCCTCGGTGAGTTGCGGGCCTCGGGCTGGCAGTCGATCACGGTGTCCGAGGAAATGCGGAAGAACACCTGCGCCCGCATTGCCGCCGACGAACCCTTGGTGCCCGGCGTGCTCGGCTTCGAGGACACGGTGGTGCCCCAACTGGAGAACGCCATCCTGGCCGGGCACGACATCATTCTTTTGGGTGAGCGCGGTCAAGCCAAGACCCGCGTCATCCGCGCCCTGGTCGGCTTGCTCGATGAGTGGCTGCCCATCGTGGAAGGTTCCGAAATCCACGACGACCCGTACACGCCGGTGTCCCGATTCGCCATCAACCTGGTGGCCGAAAAAGGCGATGACACGCCGATCGCCTGGGTGCACCGCTCGCAGCGCTACGGCGAGAAGTTGGCCACACCGGACACCTCCATCGCCGACCTCATCGGTGAGGTGGACCCGATCAAGATCGCCGAAGGTCGTTACCTCAGCGACGAGTTGGCCCTGCACTACGGACTTATCCCGCGGGTCAATCGCGGCATCTTCGCCATCAACGAGCTGCCCGACCTGTCCGAGCGCATCCAGGTCGGTCTGCTCAACGTGCTCGAAGAGCGCGACGTGCAGATCCGCGGCCATCGCATTCGCCTGCCGCTCGACATCACCTTGGTCGCCACCGCCAACCCCGAGGACTACACCAACCGCGGCCGGATCATCACCCCCCTCAAGGACCGCTTCGGGGCGCAGATTCGCACGCACTACCCCTTCGACACCATGACCGAAGTGAAGATCATGGAGTACGAGGCCGAGCTGCCCACGTCCGGCGTGACGGTGACCGTGCCGGCCTACCTGAAGGAAGTGGTGGCCGAAATCAGTCAGCTGGCCCGCCGCAGTTCGCACCTCAATCAGCGCAGTGGTGTGTCGGTTCGCCTGTCGATTGCCAACTACGAGACGTTGATCGCCAACTCGGTGCGCCGGGCCCTGCGGACGCACGAACCGGTGGCCGTGCCCCGCATCAGTGACCTGGCCTCGTTGTTGCCGTCCACGCAAGGCAAAATCGAAGTCGAAGCCATGGAAGAAGGGCACGAAGACGAAGTGGTGGCCCAACTGGTCGCCGCCGCCGTGCTTTCGGTCTTCCGCCGCCGGGTCACGCTGGACGACCCGAGCGCCATTGTGGCCGCCTTCACCGAACAGGTGGTGGTGCACGCCGGCGACGACATGCCGTCGGCGGCCTACCTGGCCGTCCTGGCCGACATCCCCGAACTCGAGCCGCCCACCCGAGCGCTGGCCGGGCCCGAAGCGGCCGAGTCGCCTGCCCTCATGGCCAGCGCGTTGGAGTTCCTCCTGGAGGGACTGCACCTGACCAAACGATTGAACAAGGACGCCTCCGGCGCCCGGGCCCTCTACCGGGGGCGCAGGTAGGACCGGCATGAGCGCCCGGTACGACTACTCGGAGTGGGACGGCACCCAGGATTTCCTGGACCTCGACCCGGACGATCTGCTGGCCGGACTTACCGAAGACCTGTTGGCCGGCGGGGACCTCGACGACGCCCTGCGGCGTCTCTTGCGTTCGGGCATGCGCACGGCCGACGGCGAACAGATTGACGGGTTGCGCGACATCCTCGAGCGACTGCGTCAACGTCGCGAAGAGATGTTGGCCGAGGGTGACCCCGACGGTCGCATGGCCGAACTCACGGCCCAGCTGGACGAGATTGAGGCCGAAGAGCGGGAAGCCATTGACGAACTGGTCGATGAGGCGCACGCATCGGGCGACGAGCGGCGGGGCGAAGTCACCGACGACGTGGCGACGGAACGTCGCATGGCACTGGACCTGCAGCCGGGCGATCCGGGTGGCCGTATCCAGTCGCTGCAGCACTACGACTTCGTGTCCTCGGAGGCCCGGGAGAAGTTCGAGGAACTGGTCGAAGAACTGCGCCGGGAAATGGCCGACACCTTCTTCGAGGGCGCCACCGACGCCCTCGAGTCCATGACCCCCGAGGCCATGGCGCGTATGCGTGACGCCTACGACGCCTTGAATCAAATGCTCGAGCAGCGCGAGCGGGGCGACGACCTCAATCCGAGCTTTGAGGACTTCATGGCCCAGTACGGCGACATGTTCCCGGGCAACCCGGAGACGCTTGATGAATTGTTGGAGCAACTGGCCGAGCGGATGGCGGCGGCGCAGGCCGTCTGGAATTCGATGTCCCCGGCGCAGCAGGCTCAGTTGCGCAGCCTGATGGAATCCGTGCTCGAAGACATGGACCTGCGGTGGCAGGTGGACCGCCTGGCCCAGAACCTCCAGCGGGCGGTGCCCGGTGCCGGTTGGGGTCGGTCCTACGAGTTTGAGGGCGAAGGCCCCATGAGCATTTCGCGAGCCACCGACCTGGCCAGCCAGCTGGGACAGCTGGAGGGCATTGAGGACATGCTCCAGTCGGCCTCCTCGCCGGCGGCGCTGAGCGAGATCGACCTCGATCAGGTGCGGGCCCACATGGGAGAAGACGCCGCCCGCTCATTGGACCGGCTGGCCAAGCTGACCAAGTCACTGGCCGACGCCGGCCTGATTGAGCAGCACGGCGGCCGAACCGAGCTGACGCCGCGCGGCGTGCGTCGCCTGGGTCAGAAGGCGTTGGCCGATCTGTTTGGCCAAATCAACAAGGACCGCATCGGTGACCACAGTGCCGTCTCCACCGGCACCGGACACGACCGGGAAGAGACCACCAAGGCCTACGAGTACGGCGACCCGCTCAATCTGCACCTGTCGACCACGGTCCACAATGCCGTGCGACGGGGCGGTTCCGGCGTGCCGGTCCGGCTGTCACCCGAGGACTTCGAGGTGATCGAGACCGAGCAGCTGGCCCGCTCAGCCACTGTCCTGTTGGTCGACCTCTCCATGTCGATGCCCATGCGCGACAACTTCGTGCCGGCCAAGCGAATGGCCATGGCGCTGCAGACGCTCATCAGCAGCAAGTTCCCCCGGGATTACCTGGGCATTGTCGGTTTCTCGGAAGTGGCCCGGGAGATCAAGCCGGAAGAGCTCCCCACCGCCATGTGGGACTACGTCTACGGCACCAACCTGCAGCACGCCCTGGCCTTGGCCCGTCGGATGCTGGCGCACCAGCACGGCACCAAGCAGATCATTGTGGTGACCGATGGTGAGCCCACGGCGCACATCACCGACGCCGGGATCCCCGAATTCAACTATCCGCCCATTCCCGAGACCCTGCACCGGACCATGGCTGAAGTGGTCCGCTGCACCCGGGGCGGCATCATCATCAACTGTTTCGCCCTTGACCTCCAGCGCACGCACTACCCATTTGTGGAGCAGATTGCCAAGGTCAACGGGGGCCGGACCTTCTACACCACGCCTGACGCGCTCGGCGGCTACGTGCTGGTGGACTTCTTGAAGCACCGCCGGGTGCTGCGTCCCGCCGGCTGACCTCCCTCTTTTCATCCGAAATCGAACCTGCAATACGGATTGCAGAGGCGGCCCAGGCACGGGTAGATGAATTCCCCCTTGCGCCAGGTGACGAGGTGGTGAAAGATAACACCGTTGTAACTACACGGATGCCACTAAGTGGCGAAGGGGGGCGAACCAGTGGACATAGTCACCACGCTCTACGGTCGCCAAGAGAAAAGCTGGCAAGTACAGGCGAACTGCATGGGGGTCGATCCCGACCTCTTCTTTCCCGAGCGCGGGGCATCGACCCGAGAGGCCAAAGAGGTCTGCCGAGGTTGCGTCGTGCGTGAGGACTGCCTGGAATATGCCCTGGCCAACGGCGAGAAGTTCGGCATTTGGGGCGGCATGAGCGAGCGCGAGCGTCGCCGTCTGCGCCGTGCCCGCGCCCTGCAGCGGCGCGACATCGTCACCGCCTCCTAGGGCACCCATCGCACTGTCGGCCCGTGGCCGACCGCACTCGTTCACGCACCAGTTCAACCAGTCAGGCTCGGGAGTCGGTTCTCGACCGTGTCTGCCTCGGCCAGCCCCATTGGATGCCATCGTTCCGCCGGGATGGCGTGGAGCACCGACTGGGGAATCAGGCCGACTAATTCCGCCCCCAGCACCTGGCCTCCGGCCGCCACCACCCGTCGACTGACCTCGTCATAAAGATCACCGGGCCCGACCAGGGCGGGATTAATCAAGTTGGTCGACACCTGGGCGTGATCGCCCACCGCCAAGCCAAGGGCTCGGACCCAGGGGCTCCTCACAGCGGAGGCCACCACCCGAGCTACGTCGGGCCGATCGACCCACACGTTGTAGGCCACCAGCACGGGACGGGCCCCGACCGCGACGGCGCCGGCTCTTGGATGCGGCACGGCCGGGCCTACGTCAGGCATCAGCTTGCGGAAGGCATTTCGTCGCACTTCGGGCAACGTCCGTTGATGTTCGCCCATCGGTCCATAGAGGAAGGCGGGTAGTTGGCATTCGGCGGCGCACCAGCGGGCGAACGCATCACGAAGCTCGACGGCCGCAGTCAGGTCAGACGGGGGCCGCTGTCCGGGCGCATAGGGGACGAAGGGCACCACATCGACCACGCCGATCCGAGGATGGACGCCGGCATGGTCCGGCAACGACAGCCGCTCGAGCGCCGCCGTGGTGAGACGGCGTGCGGCATCAGCGACGGCTTCGGCCTCGCCGACCAGGGTAAAGACCGAGCGATGGTGGTCAGGGTCTGAATGTCGATCCAGCAGGACGCCCGCGACGTTGGCCTCAAGTTCGGCCAGCACGGCGGTGTCGCGGCCTTCGCTGATATTGACGACACACTCGAAGAGCACGTCGGCAGTTTCACACGGGCATAGCCCTCAGGAGCTAGCCGATAGCGAGGGCGCGGGCACCACGGCGACGCCGCAGGATCCGCCGACGCTCGCGCTCGGAGCAGCCACCCCACACACCGTGGTCAATGTGGTTCTCCAGCGCGTATTCCAAGCAGGCCTGTGCCACGGGGCATTCGGCGCAGATCTTCTGCGCAACCTGAACGCCCATTCCATCACTTGGAAAGAAGACGTCCGGGGCAACTTCCTTGCACTTCCCCCGCATCATCCAGTCTGTGTCCACTTGTAACTCCCTTTTCACCCACCATTGTACGAGGGGGGTCCCGCCGGGGAGAAGGGCTGGGGCATAGGAACTTCGTAAGAATGCGGAGGCCCCAGGCACAAACGGGGGGCCGGGAACCACCTTCACCAGCGCTCCAGTACGCTGACGGCCGTTCGCCCATCGCTGTTGCCCCAGGAGGTGCCATGTCCCCGGACGTCGAGGATGAAGTAACCGAGACCCCGGAATTGATCGATCCGATCGGGCACGCTCGCGTGATCTACCTGGGTCCGATCGCTCCCCACTGGGAGGTGCAATCCGACTTCGGTCCGGCCGATGTGGTCGATGCCTTCCGGGATCGGGTCCTGGCCCGCCTGGTGCTCCTGCCCCCGCACGACCCCCAATTTCGGCGCAACCGGGAGCGGGTCGTCCGTGATGCTGAGCGGGAGAACCTGTCGCTGGAGTGGGATCTCGGCTTCTTGGAAGAGCCGGCCGAATAGCGTCAGTCGAGCAGGCCGATGCGGGCCAACCACAGCCCCGGGGCATCCACCTCGGCTGGCGTGGGCAGGTCCAACTCATCGCCGAGCAACCGGGAGAGGGCATCCTCTCCGGCCCGTTCGACCACACCGTCAATGAAGTTGGCACCTCGGTCGACTTCGGCCTGACCCACATTGAGGCCGAACAGTCCGGCGAAGGCCTGCTCGCCCTTGGCGTCCTCCGCCCGATAGCGGTACCAGGCTTCACGCAGCGCCGCCGGTGACGACGTCAACTTGGTGGCGATGCCGGCCGTGACGTGATCCACGTAGGCCCCGATGGCGGTGGTGACGGCGGTCAGTGCGTTGTTGATGTTCTGCTGCTCGGGGCTGATCAGATCGGCCAGTATCGATTCGGGGTCGCCCAGCACGCCTTCGAGCGTGACGTCGTCACCCATGCCCTCACCGAGTCGCTCCACCAACGAGCGTTGTGACGCCGCCGCATGGGCCGCGGCATCGCCCAGCAGTCTGGTCGAGGGCGGCGCGCACGCCTGGTCGGGTCATGACGGCGTGCATGGTGAGTTCGCGCAGGCAGACCCAGAGCTGGACCTCCTGCAGGGGAAGGCTCCAGTCCTCGGCGAACTGGGCCACGTTGGCCGGCACCAACAACAAAGTGTTCGAAGGTGGCCACGGCAGCGGCAACGCGTACTGGCCGAAGGCCCGCCGGGCCAGGTGACCGGCCGCCGATCCGAACTGCATACCCAGCAGGACCGGGCCGAGCGTGACTGCGAACTGACCCAGGAGACCACCCAGCCCACCCATCGGGTCGTCACCGAGATCACTGAGATCCATGGTGGGGGGCATGGCGGCCGCACCCTGTTGCTGCGCTTCGACCATCAATTGGAGGGTCGGCCGGTAGGCCTCAAGCACCCGGAATGACCACTGCCCCGGTCCGACCGCATCGAAGGAAATGTTCGACCCGCCCGCGGTCAGCGAGACGCCGGTGGCCTCGGCCACGTGCAGTTCGGCCACTCGGGCCAGCTCTTCGAAGGCAATGCGGACCAAGGGGTCGGCATTGTCATCGGCCCCACCGTCGGTGGCCACGCCATGGGCCAACGTGCGAGCGGCGTCGAACCAGGTATCGGCCGGACCACCCTGGGCGGATCCGATGACCTTGAGAAGGTCGCCCAGCAGTCCACCCATGGGGTTGTCGGGATCGTTGGCACCAAACATGCTCACCGTCGCATGCTACGGGGATGGGCTCAAGGTCACGCCAACCACATGGGTGACGCTCCCGTTGAGCACGGACAGCGTGACGTGGGTATCGGGTGGGAGCACATAGAGACGGGCCCGCAGTTCGGCCATGCTGCTCACGGGCACGCCCGCTCAGCGCCGTAATGACCTCTCCCGGGTGCAACATTGATTCGGCCGGACTGCCGCTCATGATGGTCGAGACCGTGGCGCCTGCGCCGGGCAGACCCTCGCTGCCTTCCACGCCCAACCAGCCGTGCGTGACCCGCCCGTTGGATCGAAGGTCATCGGCCACGCCCAGCACCAGCTGCGAGGGCAGGAAGATCGGCGTGGCGCCGGCGTAATAGAGGATGCCGATGACCGCGCCGGACGAATTCGAGCAACGGATCACCCGACTGAGCCGAGGCCACCTGGGCGCTCGAGGTGATGGCGGGCATGCCCTCGGCCAAGCCGCCGGAAATGGGGTTGCCCACTTCGGCCACCGTGCCGGGCGTGCATTGCACGGCCGCTGAGCCACTGTCGGGCCGGGCCATGCTCAAGGTCATATCGGTGCTGCCGAACCGCAGGGCCGAGTCGTCGGCGAACTGGGCCACCGGAATGTCGTCGGGCACGTTGACCAGGGCGACGTCGGAGGCTCGATCGATGGCCACCACCGAAGCCCGAAGGAGACGGCCGTTCGGTCCGACCATGTCGATCTCGCGTAGCGAGGTCAGGTTGCTGGCCGTGGTGGCCACCAGGCCACCCTCGGCCACGGCCACACCGACCAACGACACCTCTCCGTGGGCGGTGAAGGCCTGCAACTGCACCAGGGACTGGCTGGTCCTGGCGGCGGCGGCCGGCAGAGTGTTGCCATTGGCCGCCAAGGTGGTCATGGGTGCGTCGCTCAGCACGTTTTCACCGGCGTCGATGTTGGGCCGGTCCGAGGTCGGTGAAAGGAGCACGATCACCCAGGCCGCAGCGGCAAAGAGGGCGGCGGCGCCGACCAGGATCATGGCCTTGCTGTGGTGTCGATGAAGGCGAGAAATCGGACGCTGGCGTCGGCGCGGTCATGCGCACCGGCGAGTTCGCTCGGGTGCCGCCACAACCGGTCTTGCGGATCGATCCAGCCCCGGGGCGGTTGGTCCAGATCACCCAAAAAGGGGTCCACGCCATCGTCATCGGGTACCCCGTCTGGCGGCTCCGGGGGAGTAGGTGTCACCCCGTGAGGCTACCGACGACAATCGACAAAATGCGGTCGCGCCCCTGCTGGGTCGTACCATGAGCCGGAATGTCACGCGACCTGGCCATCGACCTCGGCACGGCCAACACGCTGGTGTATGCCAAGGGAAAGGGTCTCGTCCTCAATGAGCCCACCGTCGTGGCGCTCGATTCGCGCACCCGCGAGGTGCTGGCGATCGGCACCGATGCCTGGCAGATGATCGGACGGACGCCCGGCTACATCGTGGCCGAGCGACCACTGCGCGGCGGGGCCATTACCGACTTTGAGGTCACCGAGCGCATGCTCAGCGTGCTGCTCCATCGGGTCGGGGTCAGTCGGCTCAACCGCCCCAAGGTCTTGATCTGCGTGCCGTCGGCCATCACCGCGGTCGAGCGACGGGCGGTCAAGGAAGCGGCCCGACGAGCCGGCGCGTCGGCGGCCTATCTGATTGAACAACCCATGGCGGCTGCCATCGGAGCCGGCCTCCCCATCCACGAGCCGGTGGGGAACATGGTGGTGGACGTCGGTGGTGGCACGGCCGAAATGGCCGTCATTTCGCTGGGTGGCGTGGTGGCCGTGCGGGCACTGCGCTGTGGCGGCTTTGACTTCGACGCGTCCATTCAGGCCTTCATCCGCCAGCAATTCGGCGTGGCCATTGGCGAACGGACAGCGGAGGCCATCAAACACGCCATCGGTTCCGCCTTCCCGTATGCCGGCGAGCAGAGTGCAGAAATTCGAGGCCGGGAAGTGGCCACCGGACGACCCAAGACGGTGCTGCTCAATCCGGCCGACATCCGCAAAGCGCTCGAAGAAAATGTGCTCTCGGTGATCACGGCTGCCGCCACCTGCCTGGGCGATGCGCCACCGGAACTGGCGCAGGACGTCATGTTTGAAGGGATCCACCTCACCGGTGGTGGAGCCCTCCTCAGAGGGATGACGCAGCGGGTGGCTGACGCCACCTCCGTCCCCGTCCACTTGGTGGACACCCCGCTCGAATGCGTGGTCCAGGGGGCAGGCATCTGCATTGAGTCATTCGACCGACTCAAGCGACTCTTCACCTACGACGAATAAGTGCCTCTACTGATCGTCCAGCAGCTCGTCAGCCGCCTGACGTACTTGCCAGTCCCGGTCCTCGGCTGACTTCTGCAGGGCCGGCTCCACTCTCGGATCATCGAACCCAGCCAGGGCGACGGTGGCCCGTCGTCGGATGGTGGGCTTGTCGTCGAGCGCGGCGATCACGGCATCAAGGCCCGCCACGTCGCCAATGGCGCCCAAGGCAGCGACCGCGCCTTCCCGGCACGCGGATATCGTCGTGCTGCTGTGCCACCCCTGAGAGCGGACCGACCGCTGCCGGCACCCGTCGTTCCCCCAGGAACCAGGTGGCCCCGACCACCACCAGCGGGTCCTCGTCGGCCAGGGCGTTCACCAGCAGGGTGAACAGGGCGGACCGGGAGCCCGCACCCCGAACCGAGAGCGCGGCGTCGGTGGCCCGGCGCCGCACCCGGGCGTCGGCATCGGCCAGGGCGTTGGCAATGTCAGGCACGCGCAACGCGCCGAGACGAGCCAGCGCACCCAATGACGCCGCCCGAACCTCGGGATCCGTATCGCGCCAGCCCCGTTGGGCCCGTTCCAGATTTCCGGCATGCCCGGCCAGGATGACCCGCCGCCGCCGGGCCGCCGCGGCGCGGCGGACCGCCACCGGTTCCGTGGCAGGATCGTCGCTCACCGATCTGAGTATGGCCGACATCTCCACCTCCACCACCGGGGAGCCTGACGTTCCCCCCTCCACCACTTCCGGGCCAGCGCCTTGACGGTGGGACCCGGTCGCGCCGACGGAAATGGCCCATTGTGCTGGTTGGCTTCGTGGTCCTGATCATCGTGGCGGGGATCATGCTCGATCACTGGAGCGTCAATGAATACGGCATCACTCCCGGTGACGCCACACCGGTGGGGCAGTTCATTGAGGTGCCGGCCCACCTCAATCACCCGATCAGCGGCAACATCCTGCTGACCGACGTCTACGTCACGCAGCTGAATGCCCTGACGTACCTGCAGGAGCGCTACCTCTCCTCCGACGCCGAGGTCATCTCCTCCGACGAACTGCTTGGACCGTCGACGCCGGCCAACGAGTATCTCGCCCAGGGCTATCTCGAAATGATGCAAGCCCAGCAAGCGGCGACCGCGGCCGCATTGTCGCACCTCGGGCTATTCGACTCAATGCGAAGCCAGTCGGTGCCCTGCTCTACGGCATCGATCCCGGTTCGCCCGCCACCCGCTCCTTCCAGGTGGCGCAGATCGTCCTCGGGGTCAACTACACCCTGACCCCGACAGCCTGTGCCTTGGTGACGGCGTTGCACGGACTGCAGCCCGGTACGTCGCCCTTGTTCAAGATTGAGGAATCGACCATCAGTCAGTCGGGCGTCTTCGAGTCCGGGAAGATCGTCGAACGCAAGGTGACGTTGGGCACCCCGCCCAAGGGGCTGGTGGAGCAGGGGTGCGGTGCCGCCGACGCCCATCCGACCGCCTACCTCGGCATTGAGCCCGAAACGCAGTTCAATTGGAATTTCCCGGTGAACGTACAAGTCCACACGGCCGACATCGGCGGGCCTTCGGCCGGGTTGGCCATGACGCTCGGCATCATCGACAAGCTTTCGAGCGGCGACCTCACCGGCAAGCAGATCATCGCCGCCACGGGCACGATCGACCCCGAGGGCGACGTCGGCGACGTTGGTGGTGTGGCTGAGAAGACCATCGCCGTTGAGCGAGCCGGAGCTACCGTTTTCTTCGTTCCGCCACAGGAGTTGGCGGCCGCCCGGTCCAAGGACACCCCGCAACTCCACATTTATGCCGTTTCCACTTTGGACCAGGCCCTTCGGATACTGAAGCGATTGGGTGGAAAGGTCCCCACAAGCCACTCGGTAGCCCAAGCCGCGCCGTAGTCTTTGGGCATGCCAGAAGGCCTCGCACCAATCTCTTCATCCCGTGTCGCCACGGGCGACATCGCCCGACACTCCTTTGCCATGGTGCGTCGAGGCTTCGATCCCGACGAGGTCAAGGCCTACCTCCAGTCCGTGGCCCGGAGCATCGAGACATTTGAACAGCGCGAGCAGGAGCTCCGCGCAGCCGTGGCGGCAGCCGAGGAGCGCGCCGCCCATCCGATTGTTGACGAAGCGACGCTCACGGCGTCCCTCGGCCAGCACAGCGCCCAGATCCTGCGGCAGGCCCACGAGGAGGCGGCTCGGATCGTCGTCCAAGCTCAGGAGGGGGCGTCAACCCTGCTCCGTGAGGCGCAGTCGCAAGCGAACGAGATTCAGGCGCACAGCGAGATTGCCTCCGCCGAGCGGGTGGCCGAAGCCGAGCTGATGGTGGCCGAAGCCGAGAAGCATGCCCGAGACCAGGTCGATCGGATCAGGAGCGAGGCCATCGCTCAGGGTGAAGAAGTGGTTGCCCGAGCCAAGGAAGAAGGGCGATCGCTGCTCGAACAGGTACAGGAGTCACGCCGTCAGGTACTGACCGACCTGGCCGCACGGCGCAAGACATTGTCCATGCAGATCGAGCAACTGCGAGCCGCTCGCGACGAAATGGCGGCCGCCGTGCAGGGTGTACGCGACTCGATGGACGTGATCATCGGTGACCTGGGTCGCACGGACGACCAGGCCCGTGCGGCCGCGCTGGCGGCCGGGGACCAAGCCCGCTTGCATGGTCTCGAAGACGCAACACCCGAAGAGGAAGCGACACCCGAGCCCACTCCTGGTGTTGAAGAAACCGTGGCCGTGAGCGAGGAGGCCGCCGACGACGACACGGCCGAACACCAAGCCGTCGGAGACGCCGCACCTACCGTGGACGAACTCTTTGCCCGCATACGGGGCGGATCGAATGACGTCGCCCCGGTGGACGAGCAACTCACCATGGTGGTGCCGGTGGTCGAACCCAAGGTGTTCGATGTGGAGAATGACGAGGAACCCGCGGTCAAGGTCGTTGAGCTCGCGGGGCCGGATGACGAGGTGATCACGGCCCGCGACGAGGCGTTGAATCCGATCATCACGCAGCTGGCCCGGCACCTCAAGCGGGCGTTGGGTGACGACCAGAACCGGATGCTGGAGATCCTGCGCACGACACCGGCCGCCCATGGCGAAGCACTGCTCGGTCCCGAAGACATCCACCTGGCCGTCTATCTGACCGCGGCGGAGGGACACCTGGCCGATGCCTGCACGGCCGGGCTGACCTTCGGCGGCGCCGTGACGGGGGCGAAGTTCGATCAGGCCCCTATTGAGCAGTCAACCTCCGGGCTGGCCCGGGCGGTCGTGACCATGCTCCGACGGCGTATCGCTGGCGATGATGACGGGGGCGAAGAGGCGGGGGAGCGAGTCAGTGCGGCCTTTCGGGAATGGCGGGGCGAGCGCATTGAGCGCCTGGTTGGCGATTTTGCCGTGCAGGCCTTCTCTGCCGGCGTCACCATGGCCAGTCCGGATCAACCACTGCGCTGGGTCCTCGCTTCGACCAGCGGATGTTCCGATTGTGATGACAATGCCCTGGCCGGGGCCGTCTCGCCCAGCGAAGGCTTCCCAACCGGGCACGCCCACCCACCCGCTCACTCGGGTTGCCGGTGCCTCATTGCGCCCGCACACGCCTGAACTGGCCCTTTCGTGAACGGACGTTAGGCTCCCTCCGTGCGCGCCCCTCGTGACCTTTCTTCGGACCGACCACCGAGGGGACGTTTTCGAGCTCGATGGTGGGTGATCGGTGCCGTCGTCATCCTGATCATCCTGTTGGCCTCGCTTCGCTCGCTGGCCAACATCTACACCGACGGGCTGTGGTTCTCCTCCGTCCATCTGCATAACGTCTTCTCAACGCTGTTGCTCGTGAAGCTCGGACTTTTCGGCGTCTTCGGCGCCGTGTTCTTCGTGGTGTTGTGGGTGAACCTGGTCGTCTGCGACCGGCTGGCCAACCACGACCCCACCGCCCCAGAGGACGAACTGGTTCGTCGCTACCAGCAAATCGTGCGTCCCTATTCCGGGCGGGTGTACGTAGCGCTCGCGCTCGTCATGGCGCTGATCGCTGCCTCCGGCACCATCGGCGAATGGCAGAACTGGATCCTGTTCCGACACGGGGGCAACTTCGGCGTGAAGGATCCCCAGTTCCACAAGGACGTGGGTTTCTACGTCTTCAAGCTGCCGTTCATGACGTTCGTGGTCGACTGGACGCTGGCCATCTTGATCGTGACCCTCATCGTGTCCGCCGTATTCCACTACTTGAACGGTGGCATCTCGCCCCAGCGCGGGCTGCCGCGGGTTCGACCGTCAGTCAAGGCACATCTCTCGGTGCTGTTGGCCCTCATTGCGCTGACCAAGGCGGCCGGTTACGTGTTGCAACGTTGGTCCATTGTCAACGCCCAAGACGGGTACGTGAACGGCGCCGGCTACACCGACGTGCACGCCCGGCTTCCGGCGCAGACATTGCTGATCTTCGTCTCGATTTTTGCCGCAGCCATCCTGCTCTTCAATATCCGTCGACAGGGCTGGACACTGCCGGCGCTGGCCGTCGGTGTCTGGGCCTTCGTGGCCCTGGTGGTCGGCGTCATCTATCCGGCGCTGCTCCAAGCACTCAAAGTCACGCCGGCCCAGAGTTCGTTGGAAGCTCCCTACATTCAGCGAAATATTGATGCCACCCGAGCCGCCTACGGACTGAAAAATGTCAAGATCAAAAGCTTCGAGGGCAACAACACCGTGTCGGCCTCGCAGGTCAGTGCATCGACCGCCACGCTGAACAACATCCGGCTGTGGGACCCGGCGTCGTCCATCACCCTGCAGACGTTCGATCGTCAGCAGGCCATCCGGTCGTATTACTCGTTCAGTTCGATCGGCATCGATCGCTACACCGTCGACGGGAAGCTCACGCCAGTCGAAATCGGTGTGCGCTCAATCTCTCCGGGCAATCTGCCCTCCTCCTCATGGGTGAATACCCATCTGCAGTTCACCCATGGCAATGGAGCCGTGATTGCCCTGGCCAATGAGGCCAAGGGGAATGGCAATCCCGTCTACGGCATTAAGGACGTGCCACCGACCAGCAACAACGGGCTGCCAAAGATCACGCAGCCCGACGTCTACTTCTCAACGGGTGACAGTGGCTACGTCGTGGCCGACACCAGGCAGCTCGAAGTCGATTACCAAAAAGCAAACAACGCCAACGTTGAGAGCCACTATTCGGGCCAGGGCGGTGTGCAGCTCACCTCGTTCTTCAAGCGGGCCGCTTTCGCGTTGCGGATGGGTGACCTCAACCTCTTGATTTCGTCGCAGATCACCAGCGATTCGCGGGTGATGTTCGTGCGTGACCCGGTTGCCATGGCCCAGAAGGCAGCACCGTTCCTCACCTTTGATCACGATCCCTACGCCGTGGTCAACCACGGCCACGTCGACTGGGTCATTGACGGCTACACCACCACCAACGAGTACCCGTACTCGCAGAATGCCAGCTCCCAGCAGGTGGCCACGGGGAGTGGTCTACCCGGCAGTTACAACTACGTTCGCAACTCGGTGAAGGTGGTGATTGACGCCTACTCGGGGAAGATGACGTTCTACGCCGTCAATCCCAATGACCCCATTCTCAAGGCCTACGAGGCGGCGTTCCCTCACATGTTCGTCCCGCTTTCCCAAATGAGTGCGGAGCTGCAGGCGCACCTTCGCTACCCGGAGGACATCTTCTCCATTCAGTCCGCCATTTACGGTCGCTACCACTTGACCACGCCGTCATCGTTCTATGCGGCCAGCGATTCCTGGCAACTTTCGCCGACCGCAGGGGCTGGCCCGCAGTCGCAGTCGCTCTCGGTGGTGAACACCTACAACTCGCAGGGTGAGTTGATCTCGACCAATCCGTCACGGATGGCACCGCTGTACCAGGTGTACTCCTTGCCGGGCACCAACACGCAGGCCTTCACCATTACCGAGGCCTATGTGCCGGCGACCCAATCCAATACAACGGGGTCAGGCAACCTGAACCTCACCGGGTACATGGTGGGTGATTCCGATCCGGGACACTACGGGCAGCTCAATTTGTACGAGACGCCGCAAGGCACTGTCGGGCCGGCCAATGCCGACTCAGAAATTCAGGCGAACAACACAGTGTCCAAGGACATCACACTGCTGGACCAGCATGGATCGGAGGTCTTGCTCGGCAATACCTTGATGGTGCCGGTCGGACAGACAATCGTCTATTTGCGACCGTTGTACGTGGCCTCCTCGACCAACCCGCTGCCACAGTTGAACTACGTGATCGGCGTCGTCGGCCAGAAGGTGGTTATCGAATCGTCGTTGGCCCAGACGCTGAGTGCTGTCTTGGGCACATCGGTGGCAACGGCCAATCCCACGACTGGTGGCGGTACCGGTCCGACGACGACGACCGGTGGGACCGGGACGCTGCCGGCAGCCGTGCAGCAGGACTTGGCTACGGCCCAGACGGACTACACCAACGCCCTGGCAGCCTTGAAGTTCGGCCAGCTGGGTACCTATCAGACCGACATCAATGCCATGGAAGCTCAGATCGCCAACGCCCAAGCGGCGTTGAAGGGATCAGGCACCACCACCACGACGACGCCGAAGACCACCAAATCGACCAAGACCACGACAGGGAAGTCGACGACCACCACCACGTCGAAAACCACTGGATCGAGCGCTGCCGCCGACGGGGCGCCCTAGGCGGTCGTCGCTCACACGTGGGATGCTGCAGATGGATACGCGCCACGAAAGGAAGACTCGATGGGACTGCTGGACAAGGTAAAAGCACAGGCAGCGGCTGCGACAGAGCAGGCCAAGGGCCTGGCTGAAAAGGGTCAGGCCAAGTTCAATGAGGTGCAGTCACTCAAGGGATCAGACGGCATGCTGCGCGACCTTGGCGCCGCCTACTACGCCACCCAGACTGGTCGCTCGACGCCGACCACCGAGAGTGACATCACCACTTTGGTGGCCTCACTTAAGGCCCATGAGGCCGAGCACGGCGCACTGACGCTGGCGCCGAGCACACCAGCCGCCGCTCCAACCGCGGTACCGACTGGCGTCCCCACTGCGGTGCCAACGGCGACCAATCCCTCGTCACCCCCGCCACCCCCTCCGGCCGCCGCCAACCCCACTTCACCACCACCGCCTCCCCCCACCGCCCAGACCATTTAGGCCCCCGCTCTGGTCGGGCCGTGGTGACCCGTGTACACTGCCCTCCTTCGCCGCGGGGTGGAGCAGTCTGGTAGCTCGTCGGGCTCATAACCCGAAGGTCGTAGGTTCAAATCCCACCCCCGCCACCAACAGAAGTCCAGGTCAGAGCCCTCCCAACCGGGAGGGCTCTTCTGGTTCCGGAAATCCATCCCTACGCAAAATCCCTACAAATCGCTATTCTGGTTGCGTGAGGGGTACGAAACGGAAGCGCAGCGAG
Organism: uncultured Acidimicrobiaceae bacterium; assembly: GCA_963730785.1. Lineage (GTDB taxonomy): Bacteria > Actinomycetota > Acidimicrobiia > Acidimicrobiales > RAAP-2 > Bog-473. The sequence goes on along the minus strand of CAVSTF010000013.1, from coordinate 6,348 downwards.
GGGGTCTGGGAACTGCGCGTCTACCTGGGACGGGACCCCGAAACCGGCAATCCACGGCAGATTTCCCGCACCTTCCGTGGAGGCTCTCGGGACGCCGATGCCGCCCTCCGGGAGCTTGTGGAAAAGTACGGCGAAGGGCCGCTCGGACGGCTTTGGCGCCACCTTCGGACAGCTACTCGATAAGTGGCTCGACGAGTGTGATCGGATGGAGCTCTCGCCCACGACGATCCGCAACTATCGGGCCCAGATCAAGCAAAACGATCCGTCCTCAGCTCGGCAAAACGATCCTCGGTCGACTGAACCCGAAGCAGCTCGATGATCTCTACGGCGACATGAAGGACAAGGGACTGTCGCCCAAGACCATCCGCAACTGCCACGCCGTCATTTCTTCGGCGCTCCACCAGGGCGTCCGGTGGGGGTGGGTCAAGGAGAACGTGGCTGAAAAGGCCCGGCCACCAAGGGTGTCCCAGCGGCGGATCAAAGCGCCCTCCGTGGATGCCGTCCGGTCGGTCATTGAGGCGGCGGAGGAACGTGATCCCCGCCTCGCTCCTCTCCTGATGCTGGCGGCACTCACCGGCATGCGCCGAGGTGAGTTGTGTGCCCTTCGGTGGACGGACGTCGACCTCGAACGTCGCGAGCTCGACGTCTCGAGGTCCATCATCGTTGTCACCAGCGGGGCTGGCCGAGAAGTCAACGAAAACCGACCGATTCCGGATGGTCGCACTCGATGATGTGGGTGTGGCTCTCTTGACACATCACCGAGAGAAGGTCGAGGAATGGGCCCGACCGACCAAGGCGGCAGTTCTGCCTGACGGCTACGTCTTCTCTCACGCCGTCGATGGCTCCAAGCCGTTCCGTCCCGACAACGTCACCGGCTTTTTCACCCGGGTGCGGGATTCGCTTGGGCTGAAGGAGGTCCGGCTTCATGACCTCCGTCACTTCACGGCGACGCAACTGATCGGTGCGGGTGTCGATGTTCGCACGGTCGCCGGGCGGTTGGGTCACTCCGATCCCTCGGTGACGCTCCGTGTATTACGCATGCACTGGAAGAACGAGACCGAGCGGCGGCAGACATCATGGGGCGGGTTCTAGGATCCGGGCATCCAAGCTAGGCGTCAAGGGTGCGACACAGTCGCTCATTGAGGCAGCATGTAATTCGACGAATTGCAACCGATTTGGCATGATTTTACCGGTACTCCGTTCACCACAGCTGAGCCAGTGAGCCAACCTCTGTTGGGTCTGAGTAAGATTTAACCCCTGGCTTAGGAAGGTTCGGACTCCCCAAGGCAGGTATCCCCATTTCGGGCTCTGCAATGTGCTCGAATTTTAGATGGAGGCGCTGGCGCCGAAGTACAACCTGAGTCTACGATCCACCAGGCTGGCTACCAGGGGCAGTTGGCTTGATCTACTACGGAATGTGAATTGCCAGTGCTGATAGTCCCCGAAAAGCTCGACTTAGAAGCGATCCAATCAATGTGCGCTGCTGTCTGGGAAGGCAGAGCACATTGCATAGACCTTTCGAAGCTCAAGCATGAAAGGTCGGTCCACGCATCACTTACCGAACTGGCCACACTTGGTTGGTGGCTTTTATCGACTGACCTGCCCCATGACTTTTCGGTAGTCCTACCTCGATCCAATTCCGCGATCCGCCAGTTCGCTCGCAGCGGTTTTCTGTTTGCAGCTCAAAGGCGAAATGTTGAATTAATCCAGTCGGGCGAGAGCGTCCGCGTTGAAGATCTTCTTCACAACCAACTGACACTGCTGAATGTCGATTGGCGAGTGTATGACGACGCATCGAGTCGACTTCGTGTGGTGACTGACCTCGAAGATCCAAGCAGAGTGCCTCCAGCACCATCTAAAGGTCGTCGATACAACTGGATTGATGCCCTGCATGCGGACACGGCACTTGAGCCAAAAGAGAGGCGTCTCAATTTCAACGGCGATGCTGATCAAGTGCTGTACGAGGGAATCTCAAACGTACACAATTGGTCGACATCCAACCCGCGCGCTCGCGATGTGCAGCGTAACTCGAGGTGGCGGAAGACGAGAAGATCAAGATCATCCCTCCAGTTTCAATCGACTTCATATCGTTGTGATGGATAACGGTGTTGGGGTATCTGAAGGGGTTCGTTTTGCGCGCCGTGCCGATCATCGGGACGATCGATGGGAAGCCGACGTTCAGAACTTGCTCTCTGAACAAACACTCAAGTGCGATAGCAGCGAAGATTTGGATACTTCGCTTCTCTATCTCTTGGTGGTATCGCGGATTTGAAAGCCGTGCGGTGGGGAGTACCGAGGATGGACATGGATTGCATGCCTCTGGTGTGCTGACAACACAGTGGATGGGTACCTTCGATCTCATGAGTATCGCCGACACGCAATACAGAAACAATGTCGTGCGGGTTCAGAAGCGAGCATCGCGACTCAAGGGTGAGCCGGAAATTGGTCGATCTCACCGGAATGCCAAGACTGTCATTGCCGGGAGCTAGAGGAACTCTCTTTCATGCAACGCTGGACGCCGATCCAAGTGAGAATCCAGTTGGCGTCGGAGTTAGTCGTAGCGACGACGAACCGAGCGAGCTCGCGAGCGCAACTCGGTAGTTGTCGTGATTGATGATGCTGATTTGGCAATTCTTGGGTCTGACCCGTACGTGCGATTGCCCTTCGTGCCGACTCGACTCGCTCTGAGCACTCTTCACAGCGGCAGCATGACGTTCGTGGATGTTGAGGCGGGAATCGCAAACTGGTCCGCAGTCCGAAGTTGGTTCGCAACAATTCCGCCTAGCCTCATCGTTCGTGCATCGACCATTCTGGTGAGATGGCCTCCTGAGTGGAATGAAAAGCCCGATCAAGTTGCGAACGATGATGAAAGAAACGCACACTTGGCGGATCTTTCCGCCCAACTGAGAGGCAGAGGCGTTATCGCCCACCTCGGATTCGCTATTTTCGCTCTGGGTCAACCACCACGCATTCTTTGGCATGAACCTCGTCCAGATGGGGAGGACGATTCTGTACTACTCCAGAGAGCGAGACGCATGGAATTGTCGTCTTACCTTGTGTGGGGCGGAGCCATTTGGAGGCCAAACAAATACCACTATGTCTTGCCCTCTGGCCACCACGCCAAGACCTTCGTGCGGGTCGCCGACGGCTTAAGGGACGTCCGAGCTGCGGCCGCGCTCGCAACATGGCTATATGCGGGAATTTCGAAGGACATACCAACCACGATTGTCGTTGATAGCGGGACTCTTTCTCCGATCATCAATGAACTCAGCAGCTTCGCCAGAGAGAATGGATCGGGTATTAGTAGAGTGCTTTCTCTCGACAGTCACCCCGTTAGCAGGTACGAATATCGGCGTCTCATTAAACCGGCCGAAGGCATGCCGGTCCTCGGTGTGATCTCGGTTAGCGCTACCGGGCACCTGCATGACCATTTTCAGGTTGTACTTAAGGAAACGGTTGGAAATGAATTTCGACTTGAGCGTCTGGTGGCGAGAACTGAACAAGAGCAGGAGGCGACCTTCGTTCCGACTGAAGATGTTAAGGGCAGCCAACACCCATGGCTGAATTTGCACGAACGCCTAGATCTTCCGGTAACCACTGATGGATCCAATTGTGCCGCATGCCGAACTTCAAAAATAGCGAGACTTGTACATATCCATCCTGGCTCGATGTCAGCGATGGCGCTGCCAGAACCAGTTCGACTTGTCCCGGATTTATTCGACGGAACACGCAACCGAACACTATGGCAACGCTACGAGGCAAGTCCTCGCGAGGCCCTCAGCCACGCCGGCCCGACCAACACTAGGCCAAGAGACACACGCCAAACCGGGGGGGATAGTCAGCTTTTTTTCGAGCCATACCTATTGGTCAATCAGAATGACCCGGCTCAGTTCATTGCGTCCCGTCACGAGGAGCTGTCAGTTCTCCCGCGTAGGTTTGCAGGCGATCCCGACGTCGATCAGCTCGCGCAAGCAGTCAATGCACTTCCGAAGCCCGTCGATTCCGTCGTCATTGATTCTGATGAATATCGCCAGTTCCAGGGCAATGAACTGAGCGACTTGCTGGACGGTCTGAAGGTGTTCTTCGGCCAACAGGAAGTCGCAATTTATGAGCATCAAGTCACTTCGCAAGCTCCAGGGGGTCAGTTGGACCAAAAGACTGCGCATGGGGCACCGAATCAAAACGTTGCGATTCTCGCTTTAGGCTTGAGATCAGGAGTAACTCTGCAGCGTTCATTCTTGACGGTTCGATCACAATGGCCAGCGGCGAAAATTGGTGCATTGGTTATGCACGCACACTCTTCGGATACCCGAATCTGGGACAGTATTCGGAATACATTTCGAGATCAGAGTGGCGTATCCAGAATGCTTGCGCTGTGGCTTACATATCTGCCACGCCGTTCTCCCCTCGATGAAGAGCGGTCCCTCCTTTTGACCATCGACAATTCCGAACTTGACCCCGAACTGCGGGCCATTCGTGAGGATCGCAAATCGGGAACTCCATCTCAGTTCCTGTGGGGACCGCCCAATGCCCGCCTAAGACCGACCTCCTACTTCGGCGAAAATTTAAGCGACTGGACTGTTGTTGCAGCAGTCGGCTCGGCGATGCAGAGCGCTCGGCTTCAAGCAAGGAAGGATGCAGTCGGAGGACCGCATTGGGCGGTATTTGATCTCCCTCGAGTTTTTCGCTCCTACTTTGATGGACTGATACATGCTTCGGTCCTTAGGTGGCTTACGCCAAGTGAAGCGTGGTGGGGACAGTCTGGCGACGAGTGCGTGTCGCTGGTTCAGGAGATAGAGCAGCGATCGACCGATGATTGGAAGACTCTATTCCCGGAACTGCTCCTAGCTGGCGCTCAAAGTAAGGTGCCAAAAGAAGGCGTAAAATTTCTGATTTCTCGCGCAGTGGACATTGAAAGTGAAGGGAATTGGGAACCAGCCGACCTTCTTTGGGTACGGCTTGGCAGAGCCCTTTGCGAGTTCACCCTGGCGTCGATATAGGCAATCCCGATCTTGAATCTATGCAAAGGCATTGAAGCGGGGGAACTCCACCGTTCGATTATTAATGATGGCCTTGATCTCCGCCAGAGTTGCCTTCTCGCTACAGCTGTGACGTCTGACATACACACTCTTGATTTCCCAAGGCCGTCCAGCTGAGCATGGCGCATTTGGTGTCGCCTCGACCCACATCTCGAGAACAACCAAAGGTGAGTCTTGTACTTTCAGTTCGTTGAATGACACTGCCGGTCGTGGCTCAATCCAAGATCCAACCATTTGTGTTAGCTGCTCGGAAATGCGGTCTACGTCACTAGGAGCAACCCCGAAGATTTCACGGTCGTCGTCCACTCCGATGAGGATTGATCCACCGACGCCATTGGCAAAGCTGCAAACCGCTTTCATAAGTCGCTCGCGGCCCTCCCCGGGGTCTGGAACCTTGCGCTTGTATTCGACTTGATCTCGTTCCCTGGCAGCCACAAGTGCCTCAAGCCTGCTCACGGCATCGACCGCATATTCGACGCCGACTTCATTGCCGCTTGCCCATGGGTACGCCAAGAACCTTCTGTCAAACCATTGATGGCCGCGACGCAGTAGGACCCATGTCCCGGGAGCGACGCGATCAGGTAGTTCGAATCGGGTGGTTTTCTGTGACATTGCGGCGTCCATCCAGACTCGCCTTGATGGACCGGGCATATCGCCTGGTAGTTCCACTATGAGGGCGTCCTCAGTGCGTCCATCGACCTCGACTTCAATGAAGTCCGTGCCGATCCTGACGCGGCTAATCCGTGCTTCTAGGTCCTGATGGCGGTAAACGACGCCAGCGCTGATGGCGCCGCCCACAACGGTCCCGCCGAGCCAGAAGAAGCTCTTTGCGGCCGTGTAGAAGTTCATGAAGGAAGGGGCTTCGCCTGCAGAAACAAGGTGGCCCGCTGGCTGACTTTGGGCACCTGTGGCCATGATCAGTTGGGTTTCGAAGTGGGGCCATTCCAACGGTTGATAGGTACCGACGTGACCACTTTGGTGGCGTTCCCAGCGATTCTGCGTATTGAGTTCGGGCAGGGAGATAATCCGGCCAGTTAGGTTCAGCTGACCTTCCCTCAAGCTTTCGGCTATTTGTTCCCCGGACATGAGAATCGCCACGAGCAAAGCTTCGGGATACTCCCAATCTTTCTGCTCCCAATCAGGCGGCGGACTTCCACTGGTCATTTCGAGAAGGGCAGCAGTCCATCCATTTTCTCCACGAACTGCAGCAAGTCGTATCCAGATCACGGGTTCGGCTTGGATGTGAGTCAAGGTGCCTGTCAACGGCGTCTGGGATTCGGTTGGTGCCGACATGGAGGGCATCCTGGGT
>CAVSTF010000012.1:0-39318 GCA_963730785.1 uncultured Acidimicrobiaceae bacterium | reverse complement strand
GTGGAGGCGAAGGGACTTGAACCCTCGAACCTCCTGACTGCCAGTCAGGCGCTCTACCAGCTGAGCTACGCCCCCGTAGCGAAACTTCCCAGGTCGCGGGGGTTACATCGGCAACCGCAACTTGGGCCGATCTCGACGTGCACCACCGCAATGAGCCACAAGTGACTCCTGCGCTGAGTCCGTCAGGACCGGAGGGATACCTTAGCTTCTCGTCGAAGTGTCCTCTGATCAGTCCTGGTCGGAGGCGAATCTGAAGCGCTCCGGCATCCTCAAAACCTCGCCTACCCTGGTGATATGGCTCGGGCGTACGACGTTGTGGCAATTGAGGCGAAGTGGCAGCGTCACTGGGAAGAAGAGGGGACCTACCAGATCGACAATGACGATCCCCGGGAGAAGTTCTACGCCCTGTGCATGTACCCGTACCCGTCCGGGTCGGCCCATCAGGGCCATGTGCGGAACTACACCTTCGGTGACCTGGCTGTTCGCTACCAAACCATGCAGGGCAAAGCCGTCCTCAGCCCGTTCGGATTCGACTCCTTCGGCCTCCCGGCCGAGAACGCGGCCATCAAGACCGGCACCCATCCACGGGTGTTCACCGAGGCCCGGATGGCCGAGCTCAAGTCGTCGCTGGTGCGTTTGGGCGCTGTCTACGACTGGCGACGTGAGGTGTACAGCCACAGCCCCTCGTACATCAAGTGGTCGCAGCTCATCTTCCTCAAGCTGTGGGAGGCCGGGCTGGCCTACCGCAGGAAGGCGACCGTCAACTGGTGCCCGGGCTGCCAGACCGTGTTGGCCAACGAGCAGGTGTTGGCCGATGGGACCTGTGAGCGTTCGGGCGACCTCGTCATCAAGCGGGAGTTGGAGCAGTGGTTCTTCAAGATCACCGACTACGCCGATGAACTCTTGGACGGGCTCGACGGGTTGGAGTGGCCCGAGCGGGTCAAGACCATGCAGCGCCACTGGATCGGCCGGTCCGAAGGGGCCGAGTTCGACCTACCGGTGGATGGCCATGACGACCTGAAGCTCCGCGTCTTCACCACCCGGCCCGACACCAGCTTCGGCATGACGTATGCCGTCGTGGCTCCAGAGCACCCGATGCTCGATGCACTCACGACCGACGCCCAGCGCAAGGCCGTCGATGAACTTCGCGCACGGGCCGCCGAATCGAGTGACATCGAGCGGATGGCGGCCGGTGATGCCAAGTCACTCGAGAAGCGTGGTGCCTTCACCGGCAGCACGGTTCGCAATCCATTCACCGGCACGTCGGTGCCGGTCTATGTGGCCGACTATGTCCTCATGGGCTACGGCACCGGCGCCATCATGGCCGTGCCGGCCGAAGACGAGCGCGACTGGGCCTTCGCCAAGTTGCACGGCTTGCCCATCATCCGCACCGTCCAGCCCCCAGCGGATTGGGACGCCAACGATGGCGGTGCCTACACGGGTGACGGCGAGAAGATCAACAGCGATTTCTTAAACGGGCTCGACATCGTCACGGCCAAGGCACAGGCCATCGATTGGCTGGAAGACAAGAACATCGGTGTCCGCAAGGTCAACTATCGACTGCGTGACTGGTTGGTCTCGCGCCAGCGCTTTTGGGGTTGCCCCATTCCGGCCGTCTACTGCGAAGACGACGGGGTCGTGCCCGTACCGGTCGACCAGTTGCCGATTGTGGCGCCCGACGACGTGGAGTTCCTGCCCACCGGACAGTCGCCGCTCTCGCTGCATGAAGGCTTCCTGCACACCACCTGCCCGAAGTGCGGTGGGCCGGCTCGCCGCGAGACCGACACCATGGACACCTTCGTCGATTCGTCGTGGTACTTCCTGCGCTTCTGCGACCCTTGGGCGACCGAGGAACCCTTCGATCCCGCAGCGGCGCAGCACTTCATGCCGGTCGATCAGTACATCGGCGGCATTGAGCACGCCATTTTGCATCTCCTTTACGCCCGCTTCTTCACCCGCGCGCTCATAGATGTGGGGCTGGCCCCCGGCATCGAACGTGAACCCTTCAAGCGCTATTTGGCCCAGGGCATGATCCGCATGGACGGCACCAAGATGTCCAAATCCAAGGGCAACCTCATTTCGCCTGAGCGTTACTACGACACCGTCGGCGCCGACGGGCTCCGTCTCTTCCACCTCTTCGTCGGGCCGCCGTTCGACGACATGGACTGGTCCGAGCAGACCGAGCAGGTCATTGAAGGCTGCGGTCGCTTCCTCGATCGTCTGTGGCGCACGCTGACGTCTCCCGACCCCGATGACGAGCATGCCCAACCGCAGCCGACGCTGCGCCAGGGGGCCGAGACCGAGGCGGACATTGCGTTACGCCGACAAACGCATCGAGCCATCGCCGACATCACCAACGACATCAATCGCTGGTCGTACAACACCGCCGTGGCGCATTGCATGGAGTTGCTGAACGCCATGCAGCAGTACGTCCGCCAGAGCGACGGACCGCACGAAGTGGTGTGGAACGAAGCGGCTGACGCCATCCTCAAGCTGTTGGCGCCGCTGTCGCCTCACGTGACAGCCGAAATATGGGAACTGCGACACCCCGGTCAGCCATCAGTGCATCTCGAGACGTGGCCCACCTTCGATCCCGAACTGATCCGTGACGAAACCGTGACCTTGGTGGTGCAGGTGAACGGGAAGTTGCGTGACAAGTTGGAAGTGGCACCCGACATCAGTGAAGCTGATGCCGAAGCAGCGGCCCTGGCCTCACCCAAGGTGATTGAGGCGCTGGCCGGTGGTACGCCCAAGCGAGTGGTCTCCCGACCACCTCGCCTGGTCAACGTCGTCGTCTGACCGTCGTCGTCGAGCCGCGTTCAGGCTGCGGATTCTCAGCATCACCTCATGATTTGGATCTACGTTTCGCTTCATGCGGATAGTCCGCAAGATCCGGGGGTTGTGGACGAATGAGCGATATCCATGATGGCGGCGCAGCGACGGAGGGACCCGATCCCTCGCTGATCATGCAAGTCGGAATGGGGTTTTTTGCCTCCAAGACGCTGCTGTCAGCGGTTGAGCTGGGGCTCTTCACAACCCTCGCATCGGGGGCCAAGACCGGTCCAGAGATCGCCGAGCACCACGGATTGGGATCTCGGGCGGTGTACGACTTTCTCGACGGACTCGTGGCCATCGGCCTCCTGACCCGGGACGGCAACGGCGAAGGCGCCCGCTATGGCAACACGGGAGATACGGCCCTCTTCCTCGACCGGAACAGCCCGGCCTACGTCGGGGGCATCCTCGAGATGGCCAATGCCCGTCTCTACCCGTTCTGGGGCGGTCTCACGGAGGCGCTGCAGACCGGTCAGCCTCAAAACGAGGTCAAGGCCACCGGCACCTCAATGTTCGAGGAGCTCTACGCCGACCCAGACCGCCTCGAGCAGTTCATGCAAGCCATGGCGGGTATCTCTGCCGGCGGCTTTCACGCCCTGGCCGAGAAGTTCGATTTTTCCCGCTATCAAACCGTCTGTGACGTGGGCGGCGCCACCGGTCAGCTGTCCTCCATCCTGGCCGGGCACCACCCCCATCTCCACTGCACCAGTTTTGACTTGCCCGTAGTCGAGCCCATCGCCATCCGGAGCATCAAGGCGGCCGGCCTCGAGGATCGGGTGACGACCGCAGCCGGCGACTTCTTCGCTGACCCTTTGCCGAAGGCCGACGTGATCACCATGGGGTTGATCCTTCATGACTGGAACTTGGACCGGAAGCTTGACCTCATCCGCGCCGCCTACAACGCCCTGCCACCAGGAGGCGCGTTCATTGTCATTGAGAATCTCATCGACAACGACCGTCGGGAGAACGTGTTCGGATTGATGATGAGCCTCAACATGCTCATTGAGTTCGGCGACGCCTTCGACTACACCGGCGCCGACTTCAAGGGCTGGTGCGAAGAGATCGGCTTCACGTCAGTCGAGGTGCTCCCGCTCGCCGGACCAACCAGTGCGGGTATCGCCTACAAGTAACGAGTCAGTTAGGAGCGGAACCCGGCCAGCACGTTGGCCCATTCCTCGGGGCTCATCTTGTAAGGCGCATAGAAACTGAAGCGGTCAACACAGTCGCCGAAGCGCGCCTTGACCTGAGCGGCTACCTGATCAATGGGGGCCACAACAGCGAAGGCATCGAGCACGTCGTCGGAGATGAGCTCGCCCATCTTCACCCACTCGCCCTGTTTCGAAAGCGTGTTGAGTTGGGGGTGTAGGTCGCCCCAGCCGTGTAACTCGAGGACAGGACGGTAGGCCGGAGTGGAGCCGTAAAAGGCAATCTGCTGGCGTACCGCTTTGTCTGCCGCGGCGGTGTCGGCTGCGTTGGCGCCGGTCACGACGAATCCCGGGTACGACACGGTCAGGTCGGCTCGGGTCTTGCCCGCCTTGGCCGCCCCGCGTTCAAGGGCGGGCAGACTCACCTCGCGGAGGTACCGCTCGGTCGTGAAGCCGTGCACGAGCAGACCGTCACCGGCTTCGCCGGCCACCTCGGTCATGAGTTCGCCGACGGCAGCCAGCAGCACCTTGGGATTGCCGTAGGGATTCTTGCCGGGGTCGAAGAATGGCGTCATCAGGGTGTGCGTGTAGAACTCGCCGCGGAAGGCCAAGGGCTCGCCGGTCTCCCACGTCTTCCAAATGGCTCGCATGGCCATGATCAACTCACGCATGCGCGGCGCCGGGTGCGACCACGGCATGGAAAAGCGCTTGGTGATGTGGGGCTTGATCTGACTGCCCAGCCCCAACATGAAGCGGCCCTTGGTCAGCAGCTGCAGGTCATTGGCCAACACGGCCAGGTTCATCGGGTTGCGGGCGAACGCCACGGCGATGCCGGTACCGAACTCGAGCTTCTCGGTCGCCGCCGCGCCCACCGCGATGGGCAGGAAGGGGTCGTGCGAGGTCTCGGCCGACCACACCCCGTCGTACCCAGTGGCCTCGGCCTTTTGGGCCGCCTCGGCAATCCCGTTCGGATCGAAGCCGATCCCTCCGTCGATCTTCATGTCCCCACCCTTTCGCTCACCTCCGCCGCCGCTACCGCAGCGCTACTGCTCTTCGCCGCGCAGGAACTTCTCGAGTTCCGCTGCGATCTCGTCTCCGGTCGGTACTTCGTCGACGCCCATGGCGTTGCCTTCGGAGGCGTCGATGTTCTCCTCCAGCTGGCGCACCATGGCTTGGTGCTCGTTGTTGTCGGCGATGAGTTGGTCGACCTGGCGCCGGGAACTGTCGGCGGCACTGCGCAGGGCGGTCGAATCGAGCTGCAGGCCGGCCAACGAGCTCAACCCGTCGAGGAGGGCGGCGCTGGCCTCGGGGAACGGCATGCCTGACACGTAGTGCGGCACCCGGGCCCACAGGCTGATGACCGGAATGGCGGCCTCGCCGAAGGCCATCTCCAACGCGGTCAACACACCGGCCGGTACTTCGAGCTCGCCCTGGACGATCCCCACCTGATCGATCAGATCGGCCGAGGCAGCCGGCGCAGTGGCGGCCAGCTTGACCGGGCGGGTGTGCGGCGCCGGGGCCGGGAAGGCACCTAGTCCAACCACCATGCGGACGCGCCACGAACGAGCCAGTCCCACCACGGCGTCGGTGAAGGCCCGCCAATGCATGTCGGGCTCGGGGCCGACCAGATACAACACGTCGCGACCGGCGCCATCGTGACCCTGACGGATGGTCGTCTTGGGCCAGTTCAACTCGGTGGTAATCCCATTGACGATGCGGGCGATGGGGCGGCGAGCGCGCTGGTCCAAGAAGTGTTCACCGTTGAAAGTGATAATGGGCTCGGTCGGGCTTTGCCCCAACAAGGCGGCCACGGCGGTGGTGGCGCCCAGTCCGGCGTCGACCCAGCCTTCAAGGCCGACCACCAACACGGGGCGATCCATTTCCGGTTCGCGATGGACCGTGAACATTTCAGTCAGTCCGTCTGGACTCAAGGGGTGGCCTCCAGTTCGGCGGATGCCATTTCGGCCAGGCGGGCGACCTGAATTGGGAAGGCATCCACGCTGCCCTGGTCACCGGCGCCGGCGCCGGCCACGTAACGGGCGTACACACCCTGCAGGATGCAGGCCAGCTTCCAGTACCCGAAGGCGGTGTAGTAGCCGATGCCCGACGTATCGAGGTCGGACACGCTGGCGTAGCGCTCCATGACCTCGGCCCGGGTCGAGAAGCCCGGCGCGGTGGTGGGGGAGAGACCAAGCACGGCCATCGAGTCGGTGGGGTCGGCCCAATAGACCATGAGCAGGCCGAGATCGGCCAACGGGTCGCCCAGCGTGCAGATCTCCCAGTCCAAGATGGCCTTCACTTCACCGGCATCGTTCAGGACCACGTTGTCCATGCGGTAGTCGCCGTGGACGACCGAGGTGCGTTGTTGCTTGGGGATGCGGCGGGCCAACTCGTCACTCACCCGCTCGACCAGGCCGCCGTGATCGACGCCTTCGACCTGCATCTGCTCGTACTGACCGCGCCACCGCTTGAGCTGGCGCTCGATATATCCCTCATGCCGTCCCAGATCCCCCAGCCCCACCGCATCGGGGTCGACCGAGTGCAGCGCATGCAGGGTCTCGGCCAAGTGATCGCCCACCGTGCGGCGAGTGGGCTCGTCGAAGGCTGCCTCGGCCTCGGTGGCCGTGCGCAGGATGTGACCGTCGACGAATTCCATGACGAAGAACGGACGCTCGTTGACCGACTCGTCGGTGCAGAGGCCGACGGTGACGGGTACCGGGATGCCGGCGGGGCCGAGGGCGCTCATGAGGCGGTGCTCGCGGACCATATCGTGCGCCGACTGGAGCACATGGTGGAGGGGAGGCCGGCGCAGGGCCCAGGCCCGGCCTGCGGCATCTTCGACCCGGAAGGTGAGATTGGAGCGGCCGCCGGCGATCAGGGTGAAGGTGAGCGGCGTCGTGACGTCGCCGGCGTGCTCAGTGAACCATTGGGTGACATTGGCGACATTGATGCCTTCGGGCTGATTCGACACGGGTAATGACGCTACCCGGTGTGACAGAAGGGGTCCCCGCACCGGCGCGCTGCCATTAGCGTCAGTGGCCATGGATGTCACCGACGAGTCCTTTCAAACCGCTGTCATTGCCCGGAGTGAGGAAGTGCCGGTCATCGTGGACCTGTGGGCCCCCTGGTGCGGTCCCTGCACCACGCTCGGCCCCATGCTCGAGCGGGCGGTGGCGGCCACCGAAGGTGCCGTTGAGCTGGCCAAAGTCAACGTGGACGACAACCCGGCCATTGCCCAGGCCTTCAGCGTGCAGTCCATCCCGGCCGTGTTTGCCATCTCGGGCGGGAAGGTGGTCGACCAGTTCATCGGCGCCCTGCCCGAAGCGCAGGTGGCGGCCTTCGTCAACAAGCAGGCGCCGGCGGCCAGCCAGGCCGACCAGCTCACGGCGGCCGGCGACGAGGCCTCACTGCGCCAGGCCCTCGAACTCGAGCCCGGTCATCAAGCGGCCACCGAGGCCCTGGCCCGACTGCTGCTCGACCAAGGTCAAGCGGCCGAGGTGTTGGCCCTCCTCGCCACGATTCCCGAATCGCCCAACAGCCGAACGCTGGCCGCCGAGGCCCGCCTGGCCGAGAGTGGCGTCAATGTGTCGGAGGAGGCCGGAGGGATTGAGGACCGACTCAACGGATTGCTGGACCGGGTCCGCGATGACGAGGCCGCCCGCCAGGAGTTCATCGACCTGCTGGAGACACTCGGCCCCGACGACCCCCGCACCAACACGTTCCGGCGGTCGCTGGCCACCCGCCTCTTCTGACCTGATGCGCGGCACTCTCTGATGCGCGGCACCGTCCAATGAGGGGAACTGTCCTTGACCTGGCCGGCACGCGCCACGACCTGACCGATCGGGCGCTGGTCATGGGCATCCTCAACCGCACCCCCGACTCCTTCTACGACAAGGGCGCCACCTACGCCTTGGATGCGTTGTACGCACGGGCCGAAGCGCTGGTGGCGGACGGCGCTGACCTGCTCGATATTGGTGGCGTCAAAGCCGGACCCGGCCCCGACGTCACCGAGCCCGAAGAGATGGACCGGGTCGTGCCCGTCGTCGAAGGCCTGCTGGCTCGATTCGACACGCCGATCTCGGTCGACACCTGGCGCGCCTCGGTGGCCCGTCAGTGTTATGCCCTCGGCGCCGCCATGGGCAACGACATCAGTGGTTTCGCCGACCCCGACTACCTGCCGGCGGCGGCCGAGTACGGCGCCGCCGTGGTGGCCACGCACATCCGGCTGGCGCCCCGGGTGGCCGACCCCAATCCGCAGTACGACGATGTCGTCATCGACGTTGGCGCCTTCCTGGTCGAGCGGGCCCACCGCGCCCTGGCCGCCGGCGTGCCGGCCGACAAGATCGTGATCGACGCCGGGCTCGATCTGGGCAAGACAGCCGATCAGTCGCTCACCCTCCTGCGGGCGTCGTCGTACCTGGCCGATCTGGGGTACCCGCTGCTGCTTTCCGCCTCGAACAAGACCTTTCTCGGGGTGACGCTTGATTTGGAGATCACCGAGCGAGGTCCGGCCTCATTGGCGGCGGCGGCCCTCGGCATCTCCTGGGGCTGCCGGATTCTCCGGGTGCACGACGTCAAGGGCACCTGCCGAGTTCGTGATGCACTGACGGCCGTGAGTACCGCGGCATGAGGTCGTCCCAATGAGCGCCGCCGCGGCAGTGGCCGGTTCGTATTTGGTCAAGGGTGACGACGCTTCCTTGGTGGCCCAGGGAGTGCGCACCCTGCTGGCCGAGTTGGTGGGGGATCGCGATCACTCGCTGGTGGTCGAAGAAGTGGGCGGTGGTCCCGGCGAGGACATCAATGTCGGCGCCATCGTTGACTCCTGCCTCACCCCACCATTTCTCATCGACCGTCGGGTCGTGGTGGTGCGCGACGCCGGGCGACTGTTGACCGCCGACGTGCCCCGCTTGGTCGAAGTAGTAACCAATCCACTGCCCTCAACCATCCTGGTGCTGGTCGGCGGGGGCGGCACCATTCCCGCCCCGCTGTCGAAGGCCGTCACCGCATCCGGTCAGGTCATCGATGTATCGGTCAGCCGACCGGCCGATCGCAAGAGTTGGCTGCACGACCATCTTCGTGGAGCCGACGTGAAGCTCGATGCCCAGGCGGCCCAGCTCCTGGGTGATCACGTCGGCGAGGACCTCGGTCGGGTCGAGGGACTGTTGAGTGCGCTGTCGAGCGCCTACGGCGAAGGCGCCAAAATCACCGTCGATGACCTCAAGCCCTATTTGGGCGAGGCGGGCGGGGTGGCCCGGTACGAACTCACCGATGCCATCAGTCGGGGTGCCGCCTCGGAGGCGTTGACCACGCTGCACCGCATGATGGCCGCCGGTGGCCTCAGCGCCGTCGAAGTCTTGTTCTCCCTCCATCGGCACTACGCCAACCTGCTGGCCCTGGACGGTTCGCTGGCCAACGACGAGCGGGACGCTGGCGCCATCCTCGGCATCTCGGGCTACCCGGCCAAGAAGGCGCTGGAGCAATCACGCCGCCTCGGCAGTGCCCGCATTGCCGAAGCCATGGGTCTGCTCTCCAACGCCGACTCCGACAGCAAGGGCGGCACAGGCCTCTCGCCCGAGTTGGTGGTGGAGATCCTGGTGGCCCGCCTGAGCCGGCAGACCCGCAGTCGAGTCAGCAGCCCCCGGCGGTAACACCCACCGGTAAAACCCACCGGCAACACTCGGGACATGCACGAAACCCCGGAAGAACTCAGCGAACTGCAGGACCTGCTCGACCGCAGTGCCGCCGGTGCCGGCTCGCACTTGAGCGACATCATCACCGACGATCGCCGGGCCAGCGCCTCCGAGCTGTCCGAACTCCTCACCGGCCTGCAGCTGCTCGTGGTGGCCACCGTCACCGCTGACGGGCGCCCATTGGCCGGCCCGGTCGACGGCTACTTCATTCACGGGGCCTGGTACTTCAGCTCGGGTCGAGAATCGGTGCGCATGCGCCACCTCGAGGTTCGACCCGCCCTCTCCGCCACTCATCTACGAGGTGAAGCGCTGGCCATCTCTGTTCACGGCAGGGCCGAGCTCTTCGATGTGAATGATCCGGACCAACCGGCGCTCCGCCGGGCCATGCTCCAGCACTACCTCCCGCTGCAGGGACCCTCGTTCGGGGAATGGCTCGATGCCGTCAACCCGGTCGGGGCGCGCATCAGCGCCGACAAGATGTTCACCTTTCGCCTGTAACGACGGCGGGCCAAGTGGGGGATCCGGCCGAAAGCCGGAAGCGCGCTACTCCGAGTCGGAGGAGGCAGCCTGAATGGCGTTGATGCGGCGCACCAGGCGGGACTTGTGGTTGGCCGCCGTGTTCTTGTGGATCACGCCACGGGCAGCAGCCTTGTCGAAGCGCTTCACGGCCAAACGGAGCTGCTCAACGCTGTTCTCGGCACCGGACTCGGCGGCGGTCACGGCGTTCTTGGCGCGGGTGCGCAACTCGGCTCGCACCGACTTGTTGCGCAGACGACGCTTCTCGTTCTGGCGGTTGCGCTTGATCTGGCTCTTGATGTTGGCCACGTAGAAGTCCTCAGTGTTTTCGAACGGGGGGCGACGAGGGGCGAGAGCCCAGCGCTGCGGAGGAAAACTGTAGCAGGTTGCGGGCCTAATTCAGCCGCCAGGCCGTCTCGCCAGGCACGGATCGCCCAGGGGACCAGGCGAACCGACACGGGAGTGAGGCCCAGTACGATCGACGGACCGTGCCGCCCCCCTTGACCGCCAGTGGCCCCGTGGCCATGGACCGCATTCGCAACTTCTCCATCATCAGCCATGTGGACCACGGCAAGTCGACCCTCTCTGACCGAATTCTGGAGATCAACGGGCGCCGTCGACCCCCGCCTGATGCGGGCGCAGTACCTCGATTCGATGGATATCGAGCGGGAACGGGGCATCACCATCAAGGCCCAGAACGTCCGGGTCCTGTTCAACGAGCACGTCCTGCACCTCATCGACACCCCGGGCCACGTGGACTTCGGCTACGAGGTCAGCCGGTCGCTGGCCGCCTGCGAAGGGGCAGTCCTGCTCGTCGATGCCTCCCAAGGCATTCAGGCCCAGACCCTGGCCAACTGCTACCAGGCCATAGAGCACGACCTCGAAATCGTGGCCGTGCTCAACAAGATCGATCTCCCGGCGGCCGACCCGGAACGCTGCGCCCTCGAAATTGAGCACGTGCTAGGCCTGCCGGCGGCCGACGTGCTGCACATTTCGGCCAAGACCGGCGAAGGCGTCGACCTCCTCCTCCAGGCCATCATCGATCGCATCCCGGCCCCGCAGGGCGACCCCGAGGCGGCGCTGCGGGCGCTCATCTTCGACTCTTCCTACGACCAGTATCGAGGTGTGGTCAGTTCCATTCGCATCGTCGATGGCACCCTCGATGCGGGAGCCAAGCTGCGCTACATGCAGGCCAAGACCCTGCACGACATTGAGGAAATCGGCGTTCGCACCCCAGTCAGCGTGCCCGTCAAGACCCTCGGACCCGGTGAGGTGGGGTACCTCATCGCCGGCAGCAAGGACGTGGGTGAGGCCCGGTCGGGCGAGACGATCACCACGGCGACCCACAGCGCCACCGAGGCCCTGGCCGGTTATCAGGATCCGAAGTCGATGGTCTTCTGCGGGCTCTACCCGGTGGACGGCGACGAACTGCCCGACCTGCGCGACGCCCTGGAGAAACTCATACTCAACGACGCCAGCTTCACCTTCGAGCCGGAGTCATCCAAGGCCCTGGGCATCGGATTCCGCTGCGGGTTCTTGGGGCTGCTGCACATGGAAATCGTGCGGGAACGGCTCGAGCGCGAGTTCGACCTCTCCCTTATCGCCACCGCACCGAGTGTGGCCTACCGGGCCTTCCTGACCGACGGCACGCAGATTGAAGTGGACAACCCCACCGAGCTCCCCGACGCCAGCCGCATCGACCACATTGACGAGCCGATGCTCACGGCCACCATCCTCACCCCTTCGGAGTACACGGGAACGGTGATGGAGTTGTGCCAGCAGAAGCGGGCCGAAATGACCCGGATGGAGTACCTGTCGCCCGAGCGGGTGGAGCTCGTCTACACGATCCCGTTGGCCGAAGTGGTGCTGGACTTCTTCGACCAGCTGAAGAGCCGGACCAAGGGCTACGCCAGCCTGGACTACGAACCCCAGGACTACGCCACCGGCAATCTGGTCCGGGTCGACATCCTGATCAATCACGCCCCCTGCGACGCCTTCTCGACCATCGTGCACAAGTCGTCGGCCGACCTGTACGGGCGGCGCATGGCCGAGAAGTTGCGCGAGCTGATTCCTCGCCAGCTCTTCGATGTGCCGATTCAGGCCGCCATCGGGGGCCGCATCGTGGCCCGGGAGACGGTCAAGGCCAAGCGCAAGGACGTGCTGGCCAAGTGCTACGGCGGTGACATCACCCGGAAGCGCAAGCTGCTCGAGAAGCAAAAAGAGGGCAAGAAGCGCATGAAGAACATCGGGCGAGTTGAGGTGCCCCAGGAGGCATTTATCTCGGCGCTGCGCCTGGGAGATGACTGACCCAATAAGTAACCCAGCCGATGCCTGGGGCTGGGCGCCTGGCACTCGGTAGACTTGAGTGCCAGAGGGCCATGACCGACGACGTCTCCACAGGCACACCAAAAACGGGCGCCCCGGACCCCGCCGCCGAACAGCAGGAGCTCAATGCCCGGCGAGCGGCCATTTTGGAGGCCGTGGTCACCGAGTACATCGGTTCGGCCGAACCCGTCGGTTCCTCCCACGTGGCCAGCGCACCAGGGGTGCAGGTCTCCTCAGCCACCGTGCGGTCGGAAATGTCCGCCCTGGAGCAGGACGGCTATCTGATTCAGCCGCACACCAGCGCCGGGCGTATCCCCACCGACAAGGGCTACCGCTTCTTCGTCGACCATCTGACCGCACCGGGCGTCCTCGGGCCGACCCAGCACCAACAGGTCAGCCACTTCTTCGACCAGGTGCACGGCGAAATGGAAGTCATGCTCGAGCGGGCCACCGGCCTGCTCAGCGAATTGACCTCCTATGCCGCTGTGGTCGTTGGACCGTCGCATGAGACCGCCACCATCCTGTCGGTGCAGCTGGTCGCCCTGAACCCGCAACTGGCACTGCTGGTGGTGGTGCTGTCCGATGGCGCGGTCGAAAAGCGCACCATCGTCCTGGGTGAGGAAGTGGACGACGTCACGCTGATCTCGGCCGGCAACGTGCTCACCTCGCACCTGCTCGGCCAACAACTCACCGTGACCCTGGCCGCGCCCCACAGCGGCGATGCGGCCGTTGACCGGGTGGTGGCTGCGGCCGGCCTGGCCCTCGGCCTGATGGGTGGATCCATCGACACCGACCAGGTCTTCGTCGGCGGCCCGGCCCGCTTGGCCGAATCCTTCGATGCAGTTGAGACCGTTCGTTCGGTGCTCAGCATTCTCGAACAGCAGATTGTGGTGGTGTCGCTGCTGCGCGACGTGTTGAACAGCGGCATGTCGGTCGCCATCGGGACTGAGCACGGGTATGAACCACTGGCGTCGTGCGCCTTTGTGGTGGCGCCGGTCAGTATCGATGGACAAGAAGTCGGCGCGGTCGGCGTTCTCGGACCAACGCGAATGAATTATCCACGCGCCCTGGCCGCGGCCCATGTAGTGGGCGAGCGCCTGGGCGAACGATTGGGAGGTCACGATGGCCGCAGGTGATGGGCTGAGCGATCTCTACGGCCTGTTGGGGGTCAGCCCTTCGGCCAGCGACGACGAGATCAAGAAGGCGTACCGGGCTCGGGCCCGCGAGTTGCACCCGGACACCAACCCCGAGGATGCCGAGGCCGAGGCCAAGTTCAAGGAAGTCTCGCTGGCCTACGAAGTCTTACGTGACCCCGAAAAGCGGGCCCGCTATGACCGCTTCGGTCCCGAAGGCGTCTTCGGCACCCAGGGCGGCGGCGCGGGCGGGTTCGGTTTCGAGGGCGGACTGGGCGACATTTTCGAGGCCTTCTTCGGCCAGATGTCCGGGCAAGGCAACCGCCGGCGTGGTCCGGCGGCCGGGGCCGACGCCGAGGTCCGCATCAGCTTGGCCTTCGATGAGGCTGTCTTCGGCTGCCGCAAGGAGATCAGCGTCCGCCTGCCGGCCACCTGCGACACCTGTTCGGGTCGGGGCGCCCAGCCGGGCACCGAGCCGATCGACTGCACCGACTGCCAGGGCACCGGCGAGCAGCGCCGGGTGCGCCAGTCCCTCCTGGGCCAAGTCGTCACTGCGGTGGCCTGCCCTCGATGCGCCGGCACCGGTCAGACCATCCCGAACCCCTGCCCGGATTGCTCGGGCGAAGGACGCCGCATGGTCGAGAGCACCTTCACGGTCGAAGTTCCGGCCGGCGTCGAGAACGGTTCCACCTTGCGGCTGGCCGACCGTGGCGCGGCCGGTCAGCGTGGTGGACCTTCGGGATCACTCTTCGTACATCTGGCCGTGGCCGGTGACCCCCGCTTCGAGCGCGACGGCGAGAGCCTGCACACCACGTTGACCATCGG
The DNA here is from genome assembly GCA_963730785.1 of uncultured Acidimicrobiaceae bacterium. Taxonomy (GTDB): domain Bacteria; phylum Actinomycetota; class Acidimicrobiia; order Acidimicrobiales; family RAAP-2; genus Bog-473. The sequence continues at coordinate 24,852 of CAVSTF010000012.1, read as the reverse complement.
GTTCGCCCAGGCCGCACTGGGCACCGAGACCGAGGTGGAGACGCTGGACGGGATGCATCCGATGGTGATCCACCCGGGAACGCAGCACGGGTTCATTGAGCGCGTGCGTGGGCTGGGTGTACCCCACCTACGCGGTCGGGGCCGGGGCGATCTCTTCGTCCATGTGCTCGTGTCCACCCCATCCAAGTTGAGCCCGGCCGAGGACGAGCTGCTGCGCCAGTTCGCCACCTCCCGAGGTGAGACCGTGTCACCGCCCGGCACCGGCGGGGGCGACGGCGTCTTCTCGCGTATCCGTTCCGCTTTTGGCTGAGCCCCTCCGTCCCGAGTACGCACCGATCGCCACTCGGGCCGCTGCGGCTGCTCAGGTCTTCGTCGACGAACCCGGTCGTCCCCACCTCAGTGCCGACGACCGGCACCACCTTGAGAAGGTGCTGCGCCTGCGGGCCGGCGAGGAAGTCATCGTCAGCGACGGGGCCGGCCATTGGGCCCGCACCACCTGGGTGGACGGCGCCACGCCTCCCGCGCCGATCCAGGGCGCATTGGGTCCCGGCGGCGACGGCAGCGTCCAGTTCGAAGCGGCACCGACGCCGTCGCTCACCGTGGCCTTTGCCCCGACCAAGGGCGAGCGACCGGAGTGGGTGGTCCAGAAGCTGACCGAACTCGGGGTCGATCGCATTGTGCCGCTCATGAGCGCGCGCAGCGTGATCAAGTGGGAAGGCGACCGGGGGTCCAATGCGGTCGAACGGCTGCGACGAGTCATCCGTGAATCGGCCAGCCAGTGCCGCCGGGTGTGGCTGCCCGAAGTGACCGACGTCCTGCCCTTCAGCGGGTTGGCCAGCCTGGGTCCAGAGGGTCGCGTGGTGTTGGCCCAACTCAGTGGCGACCGTCCGGCCCCCACTCATTTGGTGGTCGCCGTAGGGCCCGAGGGTGGTTGGAGCGAGGAGGAGCTCGATGGTGGTCTGCCCACCGTCGGTTTCGGCCTCAGCGTGCTCCGGGCGGAGACGGCGGCCGTCACGGCCGGGGCCCTGATGGTGTCGCTACGGACAGGTACGGTGGCGCCAGTGGGAGCAACACCGGCGTGACCGACGAGTTGGGATGGCTGAGCACCAAGGAGGCGGCGGCCCGCCTGGGAGTCACCCTGCGTAGCCTCTATCGGTATATCGACGAGGGGGACCTGGCGGCCTATAAGTTCGGACGAGTGATTCGCCTCAAGACCGCCGATGTCGACTCGTACATTGAGGCCTGCCGGGTCGAACCGGGTTCGCTCGAGCACCTGTACCCCCCGTTGAAGAGCAGCGGCGCCGAGGCATGACTTGGTGACCGACTGCCTCTTTTGCGGCATTGTGGCCGGCACCATTCCGGCCGAGATCGTCCACAGCACCGACACCGTGGTGGCCTTCAAGGACATCAACCCGGCGGCACCGCTGCACGTCTTAGTGGTGCCCCGACGACACATCACTGATGCCAGCGAGGTGACCGAGTCCGACGGACTGGTTCTGGCTGACATGCTGGTGGCGGCCCGAGCCGTGGCTGATCAGGCGGGACTGGCCACACCCGAACGTGGGTATCGCTTGATTTTCAATATCGGCCCCGACGCCATGAACTCCGTACCCCACCTGCACCTTCACGTGTTGGGTGGCCAAACCCTTAAAGGACACTTCGCAGCCGGATGAACACCACCACACACGCTGAATGCCTGGTACCAGGCAACCACCTCATGGCCGGCTTGCTCGGCACGCGAGACGAACTCCTGCGCCAGGTCGAACTGGCCTTCCCGGATGACCAGATTTCGGTCCAGGGCAACCGGATTTCGGTCGACGGACCGGACGCCGACCAGATCGTCAAGCTCTTCGACGAGGTGATCCTGCTGTTGCAGGCCGGACAGAGCCTGGACTCGTCCACCATGGCCCGCACCATCGACATGGTGCGCGACGACATCCGTCCCAGCGAAGTCATGCGGGCCGAGGTGGTGCGATCGGCCGGCGGCAAGACCATTCGCCCCAACACGGCCGGTCAGAAGCGCTACACCGATGCCATCGCCTCCAACATCATCACCTTCGGCATCGGTCCGGCCGGTACCGGAAAGTCGTACCTGGCGGTGGCCCAAGCCGTGCATGCCCTGCAGGCCCGGCAGGTGAGCCGCATCATTTTGACCCGACCGGCCGTTGAGGCGGGCGAACGTCTGGGCTTCCTCCCGGGAGACCTGATGGCCAAGGTCGACCCGTATCTGCGCCCGCTCTACGACGCCCTGTACGACCTGCTCGAGCCCGAAGGGGCGCAGCGTCTGTTGGACAAGGGCACCATTGAGGTGGCGCCGCTGGCCTTCATGCGTGGTCGCACGCTCAACAGCTCATTCATCATTCTCGATGAAGCGCAGAACACCTCGCCCGAGCAGATGAAAATGTTCCTGACCCGCATCGGCTTCGGTTCCAAGTGCGTGGTCACCGGTGATGTCACCCAGATCGATGTGCCGGGCGGTCGCTCGGGACTGATCGGGCTCGAGCCGGTATTAGGTGGGGTCGACGACATCGCCTTCGTGCACCTGACCCGCCGGGACGTCGTGCGTCACAAAATTGTGGCCGACATCGTGGACGCCTACGAAGTGGCGGAAGGGCGCTCTGTCCTCGCCCCGTGAGCATCGATGTCTTTGCTGCCGATGAGCAGGAGGAGCACCCCATTGAAGTGGCGCGCTGGGCTGAGCTGACCAAAAAGGTCCTCATCGCCCGCGGCGTCAAGGGGGAGACCGAGGTCTCGCTCCTGTTCGTCGACGAGGATGCCATTGCCGCCCTCAACGAGCAGTTCCTGGGCAAGAGCGGCCCGACCGACGTCCTGTCGTTTCCCATCGAAGATGATCCCGGGCCGACCGGTCGCTCACCCGACCTGGGTGGCAGCGGACCGGGGGCTCAGCCCGAAGAGGGCGCACTGACCCTGCTGGGTGACGTGGTCATCTGCCCATCGGTGGCCGCTCGCAACGCCGCCGAGCACGAGGTGACCCTCGACGACGAGGTAGCCCTCCTGGTCGTGCACGGCCTGCTGCACCTGCTGGGCATGGATCACGAAATAGATGCCGAAGCGGAGCGGATGGAAGCACTCGAGCAGGAACTGCTCAACCGCTACTACCGGACCCAGGTGCCGGAGCGTTGATCGCCACAACCGGATTCCAGACGGCGGACATCGCTCTTATCGTCGTCATCATCATCCTTCTGGCCTTCTCCGGCTTGCTGGCGCTGGCCGAAACCAGCCTGGTCCGCATGACCCGTATCAAAGCCAAGTCGCTGGCCGACGAGAAGCGACGGGGAGCGAAGCAGCTGGCCCGATTGGTCGAGCAGCCGGCCAAGTTCCTCAACCCCATCCTCCTCCTCGTCCTCATCTGCCAGCTGGTCTCCGCCACCCTGGTCGGCGTGGTGGCCGAACACCTGCTCGGAGGCCTGGGCGTCCTGGTCGGCGCCGCCTTCGAAGTCATCGTCATCTTCGTGTTCTTCGAGGCCGTGCCCAAGAACTGGGCCGTGCACAATCCGGAACGAGCGGCGCTGTTGAGCGCGCCCATCGTCACGGCGCTGGTGCGCTTCCCACCCATCCGGGTCGTATCGACCGTTCTCATCGGGTTGGCCAACCTCATCATCGGCCGCCCGGCCACCGAGGACGAGGACGCCATCCGGCCCTCGTACATCACCGATTCCGAACTCAAGGCCATGGCCGACGTGGCCCATGAGGAGAACGTGATCGAAGGGGACGAGCGCGAGTTCATCCACTCGGTCATCGACTTCGGCGACACCGTGGTGCGCGAGGTGATGGTGCCCCGGCCCGACATGGTGGCCGTCGAAGCCGAGACGACCATCACCAACGCACTCGAGACCGCTCTGGCCGCTGGCTACAGCCGGCTCCCGGTGCACGAGCAGCAGATCGACGACGTGGTGGGCATCGCCTACACCAAGGATCTGGTGCGAGCCGAGCGAGCCGGTAAGGGCGACCAAGCCGTCATGACGAACTCACGGCCTCCCGTGTTCATCCCCGAATCCAAAGAAGTCTCGGCCCTCCTGCAGCAGATGCAAGAGGAGAAGTTCCACATGGCAATCGTGGTGGACGAATACGGCGGCACCGCCGGGTTGGTCACCCTGGAGGACCTGCTCGAAGAATTGGTGGGTGACATCGTCGATGAGTTCGACGTGGAGAGCCCCGAGGTCGAACAGCTGGACGACGGCTCGGTCATCGTCAGCGCCCGCTATTCGGTCGACGATGCCGACGACCTTCTCGACGCCGAGCTGCCCAAGGGCGCCTGGGACACCGTCGGCGGCCTGATGATGGACCTGGTCGGTCGGGTCCCCGACTCCGGCGACGTCGTGGAGAGCGATGGCTTCCGGCTCACCGCCCTCGAAGTACGGGGGCGCCGCATCGGCCGCATCCGGATTGAGCGCACCGTGCCCGTGGTGGCAGCCGAACCGGACGAGTACTGATGCGCTCCGGCTTCGTGGCCGTCGTCGGCCGCCCCAACGTGGGTAAGTCGACCCTGGTCAATCAGATGGTGGGCACCAAGGTGTCGATTACCTCCTCGCGTCCGAACACCACCCGGCATCGCATCCTCGGGGTGCTGCACCAACCCGACGCCCAAGTCGTCTTCGTCGATACGCCGGGTATCCACCGTCCCCGCAGCGTCCTCGGGGCCCGGCTCAACGAAACCGCCACCAGTGCGCTGTCCGACGTGGACATGATTTTGGTGCTGGTCGACGCCACGGCCGCCATCGGCCCGGGCGATCGCACCGTGCTGGAGCGTTCGCTACGCGAGATGCGGCACAGCGACGAAGCGCCCAAGCTGGTCGTCGTCATCAACAAGATCGACAAGGCCGGGAGCGATCAGGTGCTCGAACGGCTCATCAGCGTCAAGGCCGCCGTCGATGCCATCGGTGCCATCGACCCCGACGATGTCGAGTACTTCCCACTGTCGGCCCGCAAGGGCCAGGGCGTGGAGGCGCTGACCAAGCACATTGTGGATGCGCTCGAAGAAGGTCCACCCTTCTTCCCCGACGACGTGGTCACCGACACCCCCGAGGCACTCTGGGTGGCCGAACTGGTGCGTGAGCAGCTCCTGGCCAAGACCCACGACGAGCTGCCGCACTCCATCAGCTGTCGGGTCACCGAGTGGGAGTGGCCCCACATTCGCTGCGAAATCATCGTCGAGCGTGATTCCCAGAAGGGCATCGTGATCGGCAAGGGCGGCGAAGTCCTCAAGGCCGTCGGCATCGCCGTCCGAGAAACCCTGCCCGAAGGGGCCTACCTCGACCTGCACGTCAAGGTCGAGAAGCACTGGCAGGACCGGGACGAGATGCTCAACCGCCTGGGCTACTAGCTCCAGCCCAAAAGAAATCCTCCACTGTCAGGTCGAGGATGTCGAGAACCTCGCCGCAGCTTCGACCTACTTCTGAAACGGCGCCACAGAGCGCCTCCATCGAGAAAGGATGTGGAACATGCGATTCATGCTCCTGCAGAACTATGGCGAAGTGGTGTCCGGCTGTCCCTCCATGGACCAGTGGTCACCAGCTGACATCCGGGCCCACATCGTCTTCCAACAGACGATGAACCAGGAGCTCACCGAGTCGGGCGAGCTCGTCGATGCCCAGGGTCTCGCCGGCCCGGACCAGGCCAAGTTCGTGGTCTGGGATGGCGCCAGCGCCCCGGTCATCACCGATGGGCCGTATTCGGAGTCCAAGGAGCTGCTAGCCGGCTACCGCATCATCGATGTCAGCTCGCTGGAGCGGGCGCTCGAGATCGCCGCCAAGGCGTCCGCCGCCCCGGCCTTCAACGGCGAGCCCGTGATGCAGCCCATTGAGGTCCGGCAGATCATGGGCGCCCCCGAGGTGTGACCAGCGCCGGGCCGACGGACACCGAGCACCTCCTCCGACTTCTTCGTGAGTTGGCGCCGAGCGTGCTCGGTGCCGTGGCCCGCCGTTACGGGAACTTCGCCGACGCCGAGGACGCCGTACAGGAAGCCCTGCTGTCTGCTTCCACCTCCTGGCCGGTAGAAGGGCTACCGGACCACCCACGGGCGTGGCTCTACCGGGTGGCCTCCCGTCGGATGGTGGATCAGTTCCGGCGTGATGAGGCCCGGCGAAGACGCGAAGACGTCGCCGGTAGCTCGGACACCGAGCCCGATCCCATCTCGGGCCAGGACGATGCCGTCACCCTCATCTGCATGTGTTGCCACCCGAGTCTCACGCCGGGCTCGTCCATTCCGCTCACGCTGCGCGCCGTTGGTGGTCTCACCACCCGTGAGATCGCGGCCGCCTTCTTGGTCAGCGAGGCCACCATGGCCCAGCGCATCAGCCGAGCCAAGAGCACCATTGCCCAAGAGGCCGAGCCGTTCAGTCGACCGGGACCCGACGACCTGGCCGCTCGACTCCGTCAGGTCTGCCATGTCCTCTACCTGATGTTCAATGAGGGGTACGCCAGCACCGAAGGCTCCCGTCTCATCCGGCCCGACCTCTCGACGGAAGCTATCCGGCTGACTCGAATGGTGCAGGCCGAACTCCCCGAGCATCCTGAACTCGAAGGTTTGTTGGCCCTCATGCTGCTGACTGAGGCTCGACGCCCGGCCCGGACCGGCGCCCTGGGCGAGTTGATCCCGCTGGAGCAGCAGGACCGCACTCTTTGGGACGCCGCCTTGGTGGCCGAAGGTGACGCGCTGATCACCCAAGCCATTCAGCGTCGGGCCCTGGGTGAGTACCAACTCCAAGCGGCCATCGCGGCCGAACACGACCTGGCCTCGACCTACGCCGACACCAACTGGCCGAGGATCGCCAGCTACTACGCCCTGCTTGATCAGTTGACCGACAACCCGATGGTCACCCTGAACCGGGCCGTCGCCGTGGCCATGACCGAAGGCCCCGCCGCCGGACTGCTGATGGTGGAAGGCCTCCGAGAGGCCATGGGGGAGCAGAACCATCGATGGCTGGCCGTGCGGGCCCACTTGCTCGAGCTCAACGGCGACACGGCCGAAGCGTTGGTCATGTTCACGCTCGCCGCCTCGCGGGCCACCAATCAATCGGAACAGCACTACCTCACGCTGAAGGCCGCCCAACTCGCCGCCCCGGCACCCTAAGGACGGCAACGCAAGTACTGCAACGTAGGTAACCGACATATTTTCCGTTTCACTCTCGACATTCACCCCTATGACGGTCACGATGACCACAATGCGTGAGAGAGAATGATGCGCGTGACGAAACGGCGAACTTCGGTGACGGCACTCACGTTCGCTGCCGCGCTCTCTCCATGTCGATCGGTTGCTTCGGAGCCAGTGCCGGTGCGGTTCGCGACAGCGTGAAGCCCAACCTGGTCGTCGCCCAGTGCACCCAACCCGGTCAAGTGAAGCCGAGCGAGATCGTTTTGGCCTGTGGCGACGGCAACGCCGTGGCCCAAAAGCTGCATTGGCAAGCCTGGGGTCGCACCTCGGCCTCGGGTAGCGGCATCTTGAGCCAGAACGACTGCAAGCCATACTGCGCCGAAGGGACCTTCCATAACTATCCGGCCCGCTTCGGCCTCTCTGATGCGGTTCGGGCCGGAGGACGGGAGTACTTCACCGTGGTCACGGTCACCTTCACCGGGAAGGTACCCAGTCCCTACGGCAAACGAAGCTTCACCACCTCCGACTGCTTCGTGAATCCTCCGGCCAAGTTCCTGCCCAAGTGCCCCGCCAACGTGCGGAATCTGTAGCTCGCTCCCCGGCTGGCGCTCTCAACCTCAACCTGAGCTTCACTTACGCCGAGTGGCTGAGCGCTTCCCGTAGGAATGACTCGACCTCGCTGCGGTCCACCGAGCGCCGCATGGGCGGCAGCGTGCTCAACAGCACGCCCCGGTAGGTGGCGGTGGCCAGCCGTGGATCGAGCACGGCCACCACGCCCCGGTCTTCGGCCGATCGGATAAGCCGCCCCGCCCCCTGGGCCAGCAGCGTGGCCGCCCGGGGGAGGTCGACCACGGAGAAAGCTCGCCCACCAGCGCGCGCCCGACGGGCCTGCAACAGAGGATCGTCCGGACGGGGGAACGGCAAACGATCGAGGGTGACCAGCGACAGTGCCGGCCCGGGAATGTCCACGCCCTGCCAGAAGCCCATGGTGGCGAACAAGCATGACGTCTCGTCCTCGGCGAACTGCTCCAGCAGGCGACCCTTGGGTAGGTCTCCCTGCAACAGCAACGTGTACGGCAGATCCGGTCCGAGGGCCGCCGCCGCCTCATCAGTGGCCCGGCGACTGGTGAAGAGGGCCAGCGTCCGACCACCCGCCGCCTCAATCAACAGGCGCAGTTCCTCGTGCAAGGCCGCCTCAGCTTCGGGGGCTCGCCGGTCGGGCAGATGCCGAGCGACGTAGAGGAGCGCATGGGCCCGGTAGTCGAAGGGGCTGCCGACGTTGAGCTCCTCCGTCTCATAGCCCTCCAGTCCCACCCGCTTCACCAACATCGGCGGCACGGTGGCGCTGGTCATCACGGCCGTGACGTCGCCCCAGAGCGCGGCGGACAGGACCGGGCCGACATCAATGGGGGAGAGGCGCAACCGAACATTGCGGCGGGTGCCGTCTACCCAGGCCACCTCGCCGTCCCGACGGGAGACCAGGCGATGGAGGTCATCGGTGAGATGGGTCGCGGCGTTCACCGTTCGGGTCTTGCGGCTGTTCCGTTCGGCATCCCCGCCGCCATCGGAGAGGAGCGAGGCCTGAATGCCCCCACGTCGCAGCGCATCGGTGACCCGTCCGGCCACATCGGCCGCCCGTTGCAGTAGTTCGGCCAGCTCGCTGTCATCGACTGGAGGATCCGCATCGGCGTGCAGCACCCGCGTCCCGACCCGGTCGGCCAAGACGGTGCCCAAGGTGTCGCCCAACGCCGCCAGCCGGTTCAACAGCTCGGCGTCGCGCTCTTCCACCAACGAGCGAGCCGACACCGAAAGGGCGCGGAATCGCCCGGGGGTGACCTCGACCCCGAGGCTGGACGTCATGACTTCTTCGAGCTCATGGGTCTCGTCGAAAATGACCACCTCGTGATCCGGCAGCACAGCCCGGCCACTGGCCAGGTGCGCGCCGTAGAGATGGGTGTTGACCACCACGACATCGGCCGCCGCCGCCGCATCCCGGGCGCCTTCGGCAAAACAGGTGGATCCGGACGGGCAGTTGAAGGCCCCCGGGCACTCCCGCGGCCCAACGCTGACCATGCCCCAGGCCCGGGGACTGGGCTCGAAGGTCAGATCGCCCCGATCTCCGGTCTGCGTGGTCAACGACCACGACAGGAGCGAACGGACCTCGTTGACCAACCCCTCCGGCGACGGACCCTTCGAACCGGCCCCGCCGTCATCCCCCTCGTACGGCTCGCTCTCCGAGGAGGAGTCACCCAGCTCGGGCTGAATACCGCCCGCACCCATTTCAGCCACCCGTTGGCGACAGATGTAGTTGCTCCGACCCTTCAACACCGCATAGTTGAACGAAGAGCCCAAGCCGGCCTCGACCAGGGGTAAGTCCTTCTCGGCTAGTTGGTCCTGTAGCGCCTTGGTGGCTGTCGCTACCACCACCTTCTTGCCGCTCAAGACGGCGGGCACCAGGTACGCCAATGACTTGCCGGTCCCGGTTCCGGCCTGGACGACCAGGTGCGTCCCGGTCACCATGGCCTCGGCCACCGCCCGGCACATCTCCTGTTGCTCGGGACGTTCCTCACCCGACGAGAGACCAGCCGTCACCTTGGCCAGGGCCGCCACGGCATCGTCACCCGCCGTTCGAGCGACGAAATTCAGGCCCGAATCCGCCTCCGGCTCCTCGTCGAAGTCGTCCTCCATCACTTGATCATGCCCTGACCATGACGGCAGGGCTGGCGCGGTAGGTTCACCCGGTGGCCTCCGACCGCACTCCCAGCCCCCACGCGGCAACCTTCGTCGAAGGTGACGCCCCCATTCCCAAGGAGCTCGATCTCACTCGAGTCCCCACCCATATCGCCTGTGTCATGGATGGGAACGGTCGCTGGGCCAGTGCTCGTGGACTGCCCCGCACCGAAGGGCACGGCGCTGGCGAAGTGGCACTGCTCGACGTGGTCAACGGCGCCCTCGAGATCGGCGTGCGCTGGCTGACCCTCTATGCCTTCTCAACCGAGAACTGGCGCCGCCCGGCCGATGAGGTCCGCTACCTCATGGGCTTCAACGAGTCGCTTCTCATGCGCCGACGGGACGAGCTCAATGAGAAGGGCGTACAGATCCGCTTTGCCGGCCGTCGGGACTGGCGGGTGCCCAAGCGAGTCCTCAAGCGCATGGACGAATCGATTGAGCTGACCAAGAACAACAAACGCATGACCATGACCATGGCCTTCAACTACGGCGGCCGGGCCGAAATCGTCGATGCCGTGAAGGCCCTCGTCGCCGAAGGCGTCAAGCCGGACAAGGTGGACGAGAAGGCCATCCGCAAGCACCTCTACTTCCCGGACATGCCCGATCCTGACCTGGTGGTCCGCACTTCAGGCGAGACCCGCATCTCCAATTTTCTGCTCTGGGAGATCGCCTACAGCGAGCTGGTCTTCCCCGAAGTGCTCTGGCCCGACATGCGCCGGGAGCACCTCTACGAGGCCGTGATGGAGTTCCAGCGGCGAGTGCGCCGCTTCGGGGCCATCCATCCATGAGAATGGACGCACTATGAAGCGCCTGACCCTGTCCCGATTCTTCGTTGCCCTGGGCATCCTGTTCATCACGGCCTTCCTGCTGGCCCTGGTGCTAGCCGGCGGGAGCGCTGGGAATGGCCAGAACTCCATCTTTGTTGTGCTGATTGTGGTCTTCGCCCTGGCTCTGCTCATCGGTGCCGGCAACCTGACCTACGGCAGGAACTCGCACTACGCCAAGGCCTGGGACCGCATCCGCCCGGCCCGCTCCCGGCCCGCCGCCCCAGGAATTGCCGCCCCAGCCACCAGCCCAGAACCGGCCCCCGACCGAGCCGACGCACCACCCTCTCCGTGAGCCTGTTCCGCGATACCGGCGTCGTCCTGCGCACCTACCGCCTGGGCGAAGCCGATCGCATCGTGGTCTTCATGACCGAGCAGCACGGCAAGATCCGGGCGGTGGCCAAGGGCATTCGCAAGACCACCAGCAAGTTCGGCGCCCGGTTGGAACCGTTGACCCACGTCGATCTGCTGCTGTGGCAGGGGCGGAGCGACCTGGACATCGTGAACCAGGTGGAAGTCATCAACACGTTCCGGCACATCCGGGAAGATCTTGACCGGGTGGCCCAGGGTGTCGCCCTGTTGGAGGTCACCGACCAGATCGCCCAGGAGCGTCACCCGGATCGCCAACTCTTCACCATGTTGGTGGGGGCGCTCAAGGCCCTGAGCGAGCCGGCCAACGATCCCACGCTGCTGGCCCCTTCGTTCTTCTTGAAAGCGCTGGCGCTCGATGGGGCCCTGCCCGAACTCTCCCATTGCGCCTCCTGCGGCGAGCCCGAAGGCGAGGTCGATCTGGTGGCCTTCGACCTGACCGAAGGTGGGGCGTTGTGTCGTCGCTGCCGCCGTGGGCGACCGATGAGCCCGGCCGCCTTGGCGCTGCTCCGGCGCATTCTGGGCGGCGACTTGGCCCGGGTGCTGTCCGAAACCCCGTCGCCCGGAGCCGAGGAAGTCGTGGAGTTGGCGACCGAGGCGATGGAAGTCCACCTGGATCGACGCATTCGCTCCATGCGATCCGCCTCCGGCTACTAAGCGGACGATTGGCGACCGATGACTGCATCACCATTGATGGTCGACGCCCAACCGCGCCCGGCCTTCGGCGTCTACGTCCATATCCCGTTCTGCCGGGAGCGTTGCGACTACTGCGCCTTCGCCACCTTCACCGACCGTGACCACCTCATGGAGCGCTACGCCGACGCCTGCGTGCTCGACCTTGCGCGCCAGTTCCAGCAAGCCGACCTCCCGCCAGCCGCCAGCATTTTCTTCGGAGGCGGCACCCCGTCGCGCCTGCAGCCCGATCTCCTGTGCCGGATTCTGGCGGCCATTCCCCGCACCGACGAGGCCGAAGTCACCGTCGAATGCAATCCCGAGGATGCTGATCAGGCCCACCTGGCCACCTATCGGGCCGCCGGGGTCAACCGGGTCTCGTTCGGCCTGCAGTCCACCAACGCGCATGTCCTGGCCGGTCTGGGTCGGCGCAACGTGCCCGACGCGGCCTTCAAGATTTCCGCTGCCGTCCAGCAGGCCGGGTTCACCACCTGGAACCTCGATCTGATCTTCGGCGGGGCTTCCGAGACCGACGACGACTGGCGACAGACCGTTGATGACGTGTTGTCGCTCCCGTTCGCCCCTCCGCACATCAGTGCCTATGCCCTCACCATTGAGCCGGGCACCCCGCTGGCCACCTCGCCCGACCGTCAACCCGATGACGATGTGCTGGCCCATCGCTATGAAATGACGGACCAGCAACTGAGTGCCGCCGGCTACGCCTGGGAAGAGATCTCCAACTGGGCCCGGCCAGGTCACCAGTGCCGGCACAATCACCTCTATTGGGAGCAAGGCGACTATCTCGGCGTGGGGTCCGCCGCCCACAGCCACCAGCAGGGGGAGCGCTGGTGGAATGTGCGGACGCCCGAGCGCTACATCGAGGCCATCGAGTCGGGACGATTGCCCGAGTCCTCCCGTGAGGTACTCACCGACGAGCAACGACACTTCGAGACCATGTCCCTTTTGTTGCGCATGCCCACTGGTGTCCCTTGGGATGCACTGACCGGTCACGAGGACCTCGAAGGTCTCATTGAGCGTCGAAATGATCGGGCCGTCCTCACTGTCCGGGGACGCCTGCTGGCCAACGAGGTCACCACCAGAATTGCCCTCCAGTAGTCTGCCTTGATGACTGACGAAGACCAGGCCACCACTGATGACCTGATGGAGAAGGTGGTGCGGCTCTGTCGCCACCGCGGCTTCATCTTTCCTTCGGCGGACATTTACGGCGGATTCCGCTCGACGTACGACTACGGGCCGCTGGGCGTCAACATGCTGCGCAACGTCAAGAACACCTGGTGGCGGAGCATGGTGCAGCTCCGTGATGACGTGGTGGGCTTGGACGCGGCCATCCTGTCGCCGCCCGCCGTGTGGGCCGCCTCGGGTCACCTGGCCACCTTCACCGACCCGTTGGTCGACTGTCGTAACTGCAATGAGCGCTGGCGCGAGGACAAGATCGACGGCGTCTGCCCCAATTGCGGTTCCAAGGACCTGACCGAGGCCAAGGCCTTCAACCTCATGTTCAAGACCCACGCCGGCCCGGTCGAGGACGAGGGTCATGTGGCCTACCTGCGACCCGAGACGGCGCAGGGCATGTTCCTTAACTTCGCCAATGTGCTGAACTCCACCCGCAAGAAGCCGCCCTTCGGCATCGCTCAGGTGGGCAAGTCCTTCCGCAACGAGATCACGCCCCAGAACTTCGTCTTTCGTACCCGCGAGTTCGAGCAGATGGAGATGGAGTACTTCGTCCCGCCGGCCGAGAGCCAGCAGTGGTTCGAGTATTGGCTGGAGCAACGATTCAACTGGTACCTGGAGCTCGGTATCCCCGCCGAAAAGCTGCGCCTGCGCCATCACGAGACCAGTGAGCTGTCGCACTATTCAAAGGGCACGGCCGACGTGGAGTTCCTCTTCCCCTGGGGCTGGGACGAGCTTGAGGGCATCGCCAATCGGGGCGACTTCGACCTGACCGCCCACGCCAATGCCTCGGGGGAGAAGTTGGACTACTTCGACCAGACCACCAACGAGCGCTATACCCCGCACGTCATTGAGCCGGCCGCCGGTGCGACCAGGACCATGATGGCCTTCCTCCTCTCGGCTTACGACGAGGACGAAGTGGGCGGCGAAGTGCGCAACGTCCTGCGTCTGCACTGGCGCCTGGCTCCGTACCAGGTGGCCATCTTGCCGCTGTCGAAGAAAGAACCGCTTGAGCCGTTCGCCCGGGAAATCTTGGCCAAGGTCCAGCCCCACTTCATGTGTGACTACGACGTGACGCAGGGCATCGGCAAGCGCTACCGCCGGCAGGACGAGGTCGGAACGCCATGGTGTGTCACCGTCGACTTCGAGTCACTGGAAGACAACTCGGTCACCGTGCGCGACCGGGACAGCATGGAGCAAGTCCGCATCCCGATCGACGATCTGGTCAACGAACTGCGCCGGAGGTCCGGCGAGGGCTAGGCCGTCTTGCGGTAACGCCAGGCGCCCAGCGGCACCATGACGGCGAGGATGCCCACAATCCACAGCACGGCATCGAGTTCCGTGCGAGTGTTGTGGTAGTAGCCGCCGACCATCAGGGAACGGGCGCCGTTGATGACCACCGACACCGGCTGATGGCGCACAAAGCCCTGGAGCCAATGCGGCAGCGACGTCACTGGCACGAACGCAGTAGAGGCGAAGGTCAGCGGCATCAGGATCGGGAACACCATGACCTGCGCCGCCTCTGCCGTGGGGGCGGCCAGGCCGATGGCGGCGAAGCCCCAACTGATGGCGTAGGCGAAGCCCAGCAGGATCAGTGCCCCCAGGATGTAGTCGAGTGCACCGGCCCCGGCACGGAAGCCAACCAGGTAGGCGACACCGGTCATGATGCAGATGACGACGACGTTGCGTAACCCGTCGGCCGTGGTCCGTCCGCCGAGCACGGCTGTCTGGGCCATGGGCAGGGCGCGGAAGCGCTCGATGAGACCCTTGTGTAGATCCTCAGCCAATCCGACGCTGGTGCTCACGGCGCCGAACATGACGGACTGCACGAAGATGCCGGGCATCATGTAATCGACGTAGGGCACGCCGCCCGGAATGGGAATGGCGCCACCGAAGATGTAGCGAAACAGCAGCACGAACATGATGGGCTGCAGGGTCGAGAAAAACAGCGCTTCGGGGATGCGGGTGTAAGAGATGAGATTGCGGACTGTCATGGTGGCGGTGTCCGAGAACGCCCACTTCAATCGGCTGCCCTTCACCACGTGCTCTTCGGGCACCGTTGGGATTGCGATGGTTGCCATCAGGCCGCCTTCTCCTTCTTGGCTCGGCGTCCCCGCTTGGGGTCGTCATCTTCGTTGGCTTCGGTCCCGGTCTCAGCGCGGTGTCCGGTCAGGCTCAAGAACACGTCGTCCAGACTGGGCTCGCGCAGGGCCAATCCGGCCACCGGCAGATCGTGCTGGTCGAGCGTGCGCAGGACATCAGCGGCAATCTTCGGGCCATTCTCGACAGTGAGCTCGACCGTCGCCGCATCGATGACGGGTGGCGCGCTGGAGAGTGAGCTGATCAACCCGGCCGCCTTTTGGGCCGTCGCATCATCGGCCATGGTCACCGAGATGACGGTGGTGCCCAGGTCGGCCTTGAGCTCGGCGGGTGTGCCTTCGGCAATGACCCGACCGTGGTCGATCACCACCACCCGATCGGCCAGACGGTCAGCCTCCTCGAGGTACTGAGTGGTCAGCAGCACGGTGACGCCGGACTTCACCAGCGCCTCGGTGACTACCCACATGTCCTGACGGCTCTGCGGGTCGAGACCGGTCGTGGGTTCGTCCAAAAAGAGCACTGGGGGGCGAGCCACCAAGGCGGCGGCCAGGTCAAGGCGGCGGCGCATGCCGCCTGAGTAGGTCTTGAGACTGCGATTCCCGGCGTCGGTCAGGTTGAACTGCTCGAGCAATTCGTCGGCCCGGGTGTTAGATGCTTTTCCACCGATGTGGGTCAGTCGACCGACCATGCGCAGGTTCTCGCGGCCGGTCAAGTTCTCGTCGACGGTGGCGTATTGGCCGGCTAGGCCAATGAGTCGTCGGACGGCGGCCGCCTCTTTCACCACGTCGTGTCCCATGATGCGCGCCTGGCCAGAGTCAGGGCTCAGAATGGTGGACAGGATCCGGACGGCGGTCGTCTTGCCTGCCCCGTTGGGACCGAGCAGACCGAGCACCGTGCCGGATTTGACCTCGAGCGATACGCCATCGAGGGCGCGGACGTTGCCCTTCTTGAAGACTTTGACCAAGTCGGTCGCCTCGACGGCAACCCCAGAATTAGTACTCATTGCTAAGTAACTTAGTGATAAAGTTATTTACGTGTCAAGGCAATGGTCCCGCAGTGACCTGGCCCAACAGCTCCGTTCCGAGATCGTCGGATACTTCGGAGCGGCCAGTGAGTTCGATCGCGCGCGTGGCCAAGCACTTCAAGCTCAGTCGGACCGACATGCGCTGCGTGGAGCTTCTGGGTCGCATGGGTCCCATGACCCCCGGCCAGCTGGCCGATGAGAGCGGCCTGAGCACGGGTGCGGTGACCTTCTTATTGGATCGGCTGGAGGAAGCCGGCATGGTGACCCGACGCCGGGATACCGAGGACCGCCGTCGCATATGGGTTGAGCTGGTGCCGGCGGCCCAGCAACGCCTCGACCGGGAACAGCAGCCCATTGTGGAGGAGATGCGAGCCGTGGCCCAGCGTTTCAAGGCCGAGGAGTTGGCAATCGTGCGGGATTTCATGCGAGAGGCCAAGGAGGTCTTCCAGCGCCAGGTGTCGGGCCTCACCCACCAGGAAAAACATTGGCCCAAGGAGTAAGACGGGGGTTGGCGGCCCAGTAGGATGTCGCCTTCCGCCCGGAGTTCGGTCGGAGGTTTGACCACCCAATGACCGCCGCTCGCACGCGGTTCGCCATGCCAGGGCAAGGAGGCCCGATGCCGTACGTCTTCGATTTCGACCATGACCATGCTCAACCACCGATGGAGCTCAAGGACCTCCTCGGAGGAAAGGGAGCCAACCTGGCCGAGATGACGTCCGTATTGGCCCTGCCGGTGCCGCCGGGCTTCACCATTTCGACCGATGCCTGCCGTGACTACATGTCCGGTGGCTGGCCCAAGAGCCTGGACGCCGAAGTGGCCGCCGCTCGCAAGCGCCTGGAGAAGGCCATGGGCAAAGTCGTGGGCGACGCCAAGGACCCACTCTTGGTCTCAGTCCGATCCGGAGCCAAGTTCTCCATGCCCGGGATGATGGACACCGTCCTCAACTTGGGCCTGAACGACAAGTCGGTCGAAGGCCTGGCCAAGCAGACCGGTGACGAGCGCTTTGCCTTTGACTCGTACCGCCGCTTCATCGCCATGTACGGCCGCATTGTGCTCGACCTGCCCGGCGAGGAATTCGAGTCACTGTTCGACGCCGCCAAGGAACTGGCCGGCACCACGTCCGATGCCAAGGTCCCGACCGAACTGCTGCGCTACCTGGTCGACTCGTACCAGCAGATTGTCGAGCGTCACACCAAGGCGCCATTCCCGCAGGACCCCGCCGAGCAGATGCGCGGCGCCATTGAGGCAGTGTTTCGGAGTTGGAACGGCCCCCGTGCCATTGCCTACCGGGACCGGGAGCGGATCGACCACAACCTCGGTACTGCCGTCAACGTCCAGGCCATGGTCTTCGGAAACCGGGATGACAACTCGGGCACCGGCGTGGGCTTCACTCGCGACCCGGCCACGGGCGCCAAGGGTGCCTACGGCGATTTCCTGATCAATGCGCAGGGTGAAGACGTGGTGGCTGGAATTCGCAACACCGAGCCCATCTCGGAAATGAAGAAGCAATTCCCCAAGGTGCACGCCGATTTGCTGAAGATCTTCGCTCGGCTGGAATCGCATTACGCCGACATGTGCGACACCGAGTTCACCATCGACCAGGGCAAGCTCTGGATGCTGCAGACCCGCGTGGGTAAGCGCACCGGCGTGGCTGCGCTGCAAATGGCGGTCGACATGGTGCGTCCGAGCGACCTGGGCATCTCCAAGGCCGAGGCCGTCTCCCGCATCACCGAGGACCACTTGGACTCCGTGCTCCACCCGCAGTTCGCGGGCAAGGGCTACACCGTGTGGGCCAAGGGACTGGGCGCCAGCCCGGGTGCCGCCGTGGGCCGCGCCTACTTCACCGCAGACGACGCCGCCTCAGCGGCCGAGCGGGGCGAAAAGGTCATTTTGGTTCGCAGCGAAACGTCGCCCGAAGACGTGCATGGCATGCTGGCGTCCGAAGGCATCCTCACCGCTCGAGGCGGTCTGGTCAGTCACGCCGCCGTGGTTGCCCGTGGTTGGGGCAAGCCGGCCGTCGTCGGGGCCGAGTCACTGAAGCTGACCGACAAGTCGGTGACCGTCGCCGGCATCACCATTAATGAAGGTGACTGGCTGTCGCTCGACGGTGGCGCCGGCATTGTCGTGGTGGGGCAGGTGCCTCTGACTGAAGCCACGCCACCGGCCGCCTTCAAGACGGTCCTTTCCTGGGCCGACGAGATCCGCAAGGGCCATTTGGCCGTGCGGGCCAACGCCGACACCGGCGAGGATGCCAGCAACGCTCGCTCGTTAGGCGCCGAGGGCATCGGCCTTTGTCGCACCGAGCACATGTTCCTGGGCGAGGACCGCCTGCCCGTGGTGCGCCGGATGATCCTGGCCGACACGCCCGAAGAGGAAACGGCGGCACTCGAAGAGCTGCGCAAGGTCCAACGCGAGGACTTCATTTCCATCCTTGCCGCCATGGACGGCTTGCCGGTGACGGTCCGTTTGCTCGACCCACCGCTGCATGAGTTCCTGCCCAGTACCGAAGAGATGGCCGTCAAGGAGGCCACGGTGGGTCTCACCCCGGACGAGCGCCGTCTCTATGACGCCGCTCTTTCCTGGAAAGAAGCCAACCCGATGCTCGGGACCCGTGGTGTGCGACTCGGTGTGGTCAAGCCGGGCCTCTACGGCATGCAGGTTCGGGCACTCATGGAAGCGGCTCGTCAACGCGTGGTCGATGGGGGACACCCCATTATTGAGATCATGATTCCGCTGACCGTGAGTCGTGAGGAACTGGCGCTGGCCCGCAGCTGGGTCGAGGAAGCCGTGACGGCAGTGACGGCCGAGCGGGCACCTCGTCCCTCCAAGGGAGCGGCCAAGACGCAGGCCAAGACGGGCAAGCTTGAAGTAACCATCGGCACCATGATCGAGACGCCTCGGGCCGCTCTGTTGGCGGGCGAAATTGCCGAGGTGGCCGAGTTCTTCTCGTTCGGCACCAATGACTTGACCCAAATGACGTTCGGCTTCAGCCGCGACGACGTGGAAGGCCGGATGATGAGCGCCTACCTTGAGCTTGGTCTCCTGCCTCGCAACCCGTTCGACGTGGTCGACTTCGACGGCGTGGGTGAACTGGTTCGCCTGGGCACCGAGCGTGGTCGGGCCACTCGTCCGGGCCTGAAGGTCGGGGTGTGCGGTGAACACGGCGGTGACCCGGAGTCGATCGGCATGTTCTACAAGGCCGGTCTGGACTACGTGAGTTGCTCGCCCTTCCGGGTTCCCGTAGCCCGACTGGCGGCCGCCCAGGCTGTCCTGGCTGGTGCTCCGGCCCCGGCCAAGAAGGCAAAGGCCAGCTAATGCCCTCGTGCGGTCTCGACTGAGGCTGCGCCGCGGTACCGTCGTTTCATGGCCATACCGGATGAAGACGTGGCCCAGGTCCGGGCGGCGACCGACATTGTGGCGCTCATTGGTGAGCATGCCGCATTAAAGAAGGTCGGACGCCGCTGGACCGGGCTCTGTCCATTTCATACCGAGAAGAGCCCTTCTTTCAGCGTTAACTCTGAAGAGGGCTTCTATTACTGCTTTGGTTGCCAGGCCTCGGGTGATGCCATCACCTTCGTCCGCAACACCGAACACCTGGACTTTGTCGATGCCGTCCGTCTCCTGGCCGACCGGGCTGGTGTGGTTCTGCATGAGGACGCCGAGGTTGGAAAGGACAGGAAGCGACGGGCCGACCTGCTCGATGCCATGGAACGGGCCATCACTTGGTATCACGATCGTCTCCTGCGCTCCCCGGACGCCGGCCCCGCTCGCGACTACCTGCGGTCCCGCGGCTACGACGGCGAGGTGGTCCGAAAATTCCGTCTCGGCTGGGCCCCCGACGAATGGGACGCCCTCAGCCGCGACCTCAAGTTGTCAGAACGCACATTGACCGACTCTGGTTTGGGCTTCATCAACAAGCGAGGTCGAGCTGCAAGATGCATTTCGCAACCGAGTGCTGTTTCCTATTTGCGACCCCTCGGGACGACCGGTCGCCATTGGTGGTCGCATCCTTCCGCTCCGTCCCGGGCAGAATCCACCTGATCGCCCTGAACCCAAATACAAGAACTCGCAAGAAACGCCGATCTATTCCAAGCGCCGCACGCTCTACGCGCTGAATTGGGCCAAAGCAGACGTCATTGCCAAGGGCGAGGTGGTGGTCTGTGAGGGCTACACCGACGTCATTGGTTTCTTTCAGGCTGGTGTGCCGAGGGCAGTGGCTACCTGTGGCACCGCCTTGGCCGAAGAACACTTCACCCTCCTTCGCAATTTTGGGCGACGCATCGTGCTGGCCTATGACGCCGACAGCGCCGGCCAAAGCGCCACCTCACGGGTCTACGAATGGGAACGCAAGCACGAAGTCGACGTGGTGGTGGCCAACCTCCCGGCCGGCAGCGACCCGGGCGATCTGTCCCGCACTGATCCTGAGGCGTTGGCCAAGGCCGTCACGGAGGCCCGTCCATTTCTGCAGTTCCGAGTCGATCGCATCCTGGGCTCTGGAGACCTGACGACGGCCGAAGGACGGGCACGCGCAGCCGAAGCGGCACTGGCGGCGGTGGCCGAGCACCCCGACGATCTGGTGCGTGATCAATACGTGATGCAGCTCTCCGATCGATGCCGCTTGGATGCCTCCCGTCTCCGTGAACGGTTGGAATATCAACGGAGCCATCCAACGCCCGAAGCGCCCCCCAAACGACGGGCAGTTAATGCCGATCCGGGTCCACGGGAAGATGAAGGCTACGACCCAACTGATCCGGGTCCCATGGATGATGGCAGTTGGGCTGAACACGACGGCGTATCGAGAAATGTGTCCCAACGCTCAGGTCCCGGACTCGAAGCACTGAAACTGGCCGTGCATCAGACCGAATCGGTGGCTGGTCGATTGCAGCCGGTGCTGTTTAACGACCCATTGCAGCGCAGGGCATTCGAGGCGCTGTTGCAACATGACTCGCTGCACGAAGCGATCGAATCATCGCCACCGCCAGTGGCCGCACTTCTGCGGCGTGTCACCGTGGAGGAACCACTCGTGGGGGACCCGGCACTCGGGGATCCGGTGGACTTGGTGATCATGGTGCTGCTGCGAGAGGCAGTACGTCTCGCCCTCTTGGAACTTGGCAAGGTGTCCCGAGGGCTCGACGCGTCCTGGCAATCCGGAGCGGCTCAAACAGCGCAAGTACGCCTCTGGCTGGACGAACTCGAGGATCCCAGCGCCGGGCGCGGTGCCGCTGACCGATTGGTAGCGTGGCTCACGGAGCAAGGGACGTCGGAGGGATGATCACGCTGAGATGGTGCCGGTGAACGACGAGGTTGCAGAAGCGGTGGAACCATCACCGCCCATTGCCGTCCCACCTCCACTTGTGGCGGTCCGGAACGACACCCTCCCTCCAGGTGTGTTGCAGAGCGACTTTGATGCCGCACTTGCCGTCGGCCGTGAGAAGGGCCACCTCACTCAGGACGAGCTCATTGAGGCGCTCCATGCGGTGGAGCTGACACCGGAAGTACTCGGCTCCCTGCTCAGCCGAATTAACGCCGAAGGCGTGGCCGTGGTTGACGATGACGATCTTGATCCCGATGAGGAGATCCGCAAAGAGACTCGGCGCGTCGGTCGAGGCGGTGGCGCACGGGGCGACAGCAAGGCCACCGGCAAGCGAGCGGCCGCAAGTGCCAACGAATCCCTTGGCAGTGCCGAAGATCCAGTCCATACCTACCTAAAGGAAATTGGCCGAGTTCCATTGCTCAACGCTGAGCTCGAAGTCGAAATTGCCCAGGCAATTGAAGCGGGCAACGAGGCCGCCGCTCGATTGGCCGCTCACGGGCTCGTCGAAAGCGGCGATGGTCCTCCAACCGACCTCCTCGAAGCCGCCGAAATCACTCGGAATCGTCGACAGGTCCGCAAGGGTCAACGAGCCAAGGACGAGCTCATTGAAGCCAACCTTCGTCTGGTCGTCTCGATTGCCAAGCGCTACCGGAACCGAGGTTTGGCCTTCCTCGATCTGATCCAAGAGGGCAACCTCGGTCTGATGCGCGCCGTTCGACAAGTTCGACCACACCAAGGGCTTCAAGTTCTCCACCTATGCCACGTGGTGGATTCGCCAGGCCATTACGCGAGCCATTGCCGATCAGGCCCGCACCATCCGTATACCGGTCCACATGGTCGAAACGATCAACAAGGTCGTATGGGCTCAGCGTCAGTTGTTACAAGAACTGGGTCGAGAGCCCACCATTGAAGAGGTTTCACAGCGCGTCGAGTTCCCCATTGACCGCATCCGGGAAATCCAACGGATCAATCAAGACACAGTGTCCTTGGAGCAACCAGTGGGGGATGAGGATGACTTCAGCCTGTCGGATCTCATTGAGGACAGGGGAGCGGTGGTGCCCGATGACGCGGCCACCCGATCGCTCCTCGACGCCGCGGTTCGAGAAGCCCTGGGCCACCTTTCGGAGCGGGAGCAAGACGTGGTGCGCCTTCGGTTTGGCCTGGACGACGGCAAGATCCGTACCCTCGAAGAGGTGGGCCGGGAGTTCGGCGTGACCCGAGAACGAGTCCGCCAAATTGAGTCCAAGACCCTGGCCAAGCTTCGACGACCCGATGCTGCCCACCTGCTCAGGGACTACTTAGAAGAGTCCTGATCGGGGCTGACGGCGCCATCGCGAACCGCCCGAGGGCAGGCCTGGTCACTGATAACGTTGAGGGCTGTTTTAGATACATTCCGAGGTAGCTCAATGGCAGAGCAAGCGGCTGTTAACCGCTAGGTTGAGAGTTCGAGTCTCTCCCTCGGAGCTTCCCCCGTCGAAGTCCCCGTTCAGGGCAGGTGAATCCTCCACTTCACCGATCTCGTCACTCGCTTCAGCGCCGTCGTGCGCGCTACGTGCCGCGATCTCCCGTCGACAGTGGCCCCAAAGGCACCACAATTCCGCTCTGCGTGAAGGGATTGAGAGCCTCGGCTAACAGCGCATCCCGCTCATCACTGGCGTGCTCGTAACGCACCACCATGGTCACGGACTTCCATCCACCCCGGCTCATGATCTCTTTGGTGGACGCACCGGTCGAAGCGAACATGGTGGCGGCGAAATGACGAAGGTCGTGGAAGCGCACCGTCTCCAAGCCGGCCTTGCGACGAGCCTGCTCCCAAATGTTCCAGAGTCCGCTCGGACGCAACGGCTCTCCGGTAGACCCCACGAACATCGGCGCATCCTCAGCAGGCCCGACAAAGCACTGCAGATGGTCTTCGACGATCGACATGACGTTGCGAGGTAAATTAACTCGGCGTGGTTCGCCGTTCGCGGGACCAGCTCGAGCGAGCCGTCGTGGTACTCATGTAGGGCACGTTCAATCCGAACCGAACCGGACAACAGATCGATATCTCTGCGCTGGAGTCCCAGCACCTCACCTCGACGCAAAGTCCCCCAGGCCGCAAAGATAACTGCCGCTCGATATTGCTCAGGCATAGCTTCGGTCAGAGCGGCTACCTCAGCCACCGTTGGCACCTTGCGTTCGGCCGACTTGTCGGTGCCACCGCCCTTGACCCGGCATGGATTCTTGATGATCAAGTCATCTTGGATTGCGGCGTTGAAGATGGCTCGCAGCACCCGGTAAGCCGAATAGGCCACGCCAGGCGTCTCCTGAGCCAGTCCGGCGTACCAAGCTCGGACGTGCATTGGAGTGATTTTCGAGAGTTCGCGAGATCCAAAGTGGGGGGCTAGTCGTTTCTTGATGAGCCAGCCGTAGTACTCCCGAGTCCTGGGTCGGATGTCCGTCCGTTGCGCCAACCACAACTCGGCATATTCACTAAAAGCAACTCGCCCGAACTCCGGGTTGACCCAATCGCCCCGGTGGATCGACGCTGATGTCGCATCCAGGAACACGTTGGCGCCTGCCTTCTGATCGAAAGTCCGAGGAGCGATATGACGAAGGCCGTCATGCCAGTAGCTGGCTTGCCATTTGCCATGGGCAATCGTCGCACACTGCCAAAATGACCACGGGCCCAGTCATCGAATCGACACCCCAAAGGCGCATGAGGCGTTGCGATTTACGTAACCGTTCGAACGAATCCTGAGGATGCAGGAACTGGGTGAGGTGACGCCGGCGGAGTGTTCAAAGGACTTGATCGACTCCAGGCGACCTGGTCTGATGATTACCACATTATCGGGAGTGATTGGTGCCACACCGTGACGATCGAACCTGGACCCGTCGCTTTTGAGCCACACGTTCAGTTCCGCCGGGTCGAATCGGACGAATCTCCCAACTTTGAGAAACCGAATCCGTCGCTCGGCGACGAGGTGTTGGATGTGGCGTGGGGTCACCGTGAGCACTCCACAGGGATCAACTGAGTTGAGGAGCGGGTACATCGGGGTCGCCGTTGCCGAGGCCTGTTTGCACCACTTCGTCGATGCTCTCATTGGCTGTCCTTTTCAGGGCGAAGGGCGCAGTTGCTTCGGACCTATAAAGGGCGAATTCCAGCCCTTTTGGGACAACACCCAGGTCAGCAGGCTGAGATCGGGAGACCCAGACTCCCTGAATCTCAGGTTCCGAGTTGTGAAATACGTCGACAAACGGGACGAATGCTGGAGTGAACAACTAGGAACGATCGAGGCAGGATCGATCGATAGCTGTCGACAGCGAGAGGACTAGGAGTAACTGCACAGACCATGAAAACGTCACAGTTCTTCTCTACTGTTTCAAGCCGCCCATGCCGTCAGCCGGCGGCTGCGCCGCCGGCTCGGCGGGGCGGTCGGGGCCTATCGGCCCCGCTGCCGCACGAGGCCCGCAGGGCCTCGCTTGGCCCCTGAGGAATGGCTCTCGTCTTCCCATTGTGGGCCCACGTGCCCT
>CAVSTF010000011.1:0-22845 GCA_963730785.1 uncultured Acidimicrobiaceae bacterium | reverse complement strand
GACAACGAGCGGCTGTTCGTAGTTCCGGAGGTCGCACCGGCGTCACGTTCCGGTCACCCATACGTTCGCTTCTGAGATGGAAACGGCGAAGATCCGTGGCCGGCGACTGCGGGCGGGCTATCGTGCCGCGGCAGGGGGAAGAACGAAGGGAGTCGCTCCATGCCCGGCACCTATCCAGTGACGCTCGGAATCCCGCCCGAACCGGCGAAGATTGCGCCAGTCACCGTCCTGACGAATTGGTTGAAGTACATACCGCACTTGATTTGGGTGTACATCCTGAGCATCGTCGCTTTCTTCGCGGCCGTCGTGTGCTGGTTCTCCATTGTGTTCACCGGATCGGCACCGGAGAGCTTGAGCCTGTTCATCACGGGAGTCCTGCGTTACCAGTGGCGGATCATGAACGGCCTCTACGCGTGGGCCGAGCCGTACCCCGCCTTTGGGCCCATCCCGCAGGGATTCGCCGATCCTGGCGGCTACCCGGCCACCGTGACTTTCACGCCCGAGAGCGGGGAGCGCAACCGGGTCACCGTATTGGTACGGATCATTCTTTGCATTCCGCAGTTCATCGTGCTGTACATCCTCAATGCCGTCAGCGGGGTCTGTCTTCTCATCTCGTGGTTCATTGCCCTCTTCACGGGGCAATGGAATCCGGCGCTGAAGAACTTCTGCGTCGGGGTCATCCGTTGGCAGCTTCGGGTGGGTTCGTACTTGCTGCTCTTGCAGGACGAATATCCACCATTCACCCTGGAGACTTAGGGCCAACAAGAGCTTCGGGATAACCCCAGGGCTCTTGGCCGCTCCTGGATCGTCGCTAGCCTCTGACCGAATGCAAACGGGGGAGCGACAATTGATACGTAGGCGTGTGCCATACGTCCTGGCGGCAGTCGGCGCGACCATCATGGGACTGGTTGCCACCACGTCCGCTTGGGCCGCTTCACCTCCCAATCCCACGTACCCGGTGCCGTACAACTTCCTGGGCGAGGCAATCGTCAGTGCCTCTTCGGGTCCTGACGGGGCGCCTCCTGGTTCCAACATCTGGACCTGTAAGCCGTCCAAAGCCCATCCAAATCCGGTGGTGCTGGTCCACGGATTGTTGGCCAATCAGACCGATAACTGGCAGACCGCGGCCCCGCTACTGGCCGACAACGGCTACTGCGTGTTCTCGCTGACCTACGGGAACACCGCAGGGAGTGCGCCGCCGTTCAACTTCCTGGGCGGACTGGCCCCAATGCAACAGAGCGCTCAGGTGCTCAGCGCGTTCGTGAACAAGGTGCTGGCGGCGACCGGAGCAGCCAAGGTCGACATTGTCGGCCACTCCGAAGGCGCAACGATGCCCTACTGGTATCTGAAGTTCGACGGCGGCGCGGCCAAGGTGGCCAAGATGATTGGTATGTCGCCGGTGGTGCATGGAACCGACCTGACCGGTCCGGCGCTGGTCGGCGACTTGGTGAATGAGTTGGGACTGGCCCCCGTGGAGGCGGCCGCGCTCTCGGGTGAATGTGGTTCGTGTCTTGAGTTCCAGCCGACGTCGCCGTTCATTCAGTGGCTCGACGCCAACGGGATCACGGCGCCCGGTGTGTCGTATACCCAGATCGTCACTCAGTACGACGAGCTGGTGGTGCCGTACACCAGCGGCATCATCAATGCGTCCAACTCGACCAACTTCGTATTGCAGGATCAGTGCGCCACCGACTTCTCGGATCACCTTGAGATCGCCTCGGATCCGGTCGCTATGCAAGATGTGCTGAACGCCTTGGATCCGGCCGAAACAGCGCCTGTTCCGTGTCTATTCGTACTGCCGCTCATCGGCCCCTAACTCGGGCGAGAACGGCCAAGGTCCCCCCACCTCTTGGTGAAGGGACCCATCTCATCAATCGATGAGCGGCGTGGCCTGATGCTGGTCCTACCAAACGAACGTCCTGGCCATCGTGGTGGAGGACTTGGCTGAGGCGGCAGCTGCGTTCTGCGCTGCCACCTGCTGCTGCGTCGAGCTGCTGGTCTGGACGGCCTGGTTCATCGCCTGCACGTTGGTGGCCTGCTTCTGGGCCGTCTGAGTCTGGGCGGCCTGGAGCGCACTGGACGACGTACTGGCCTGGTTCTCGTAGGCGGCCATGTTCTGGTTCGGCATGGCAGCGGTTGAAGTGGTTGAGGCCGGCGCCATCATCTGCTCGGCGAAGGCGAACTGCGCTGCCGCCGAGGCGGACGAAGTCGTGGTGGCGGGGGTCGAGGCTCCAGCCGTGCCGGCCAGCCCGATGATGCCAGCGGCGCCGGCAGCAACCACGAAGGTGCCTCGGACGATCCGGCGGGTGATGGTCTTGGGGGTGGTGGTCATGTCGCTCTCCATTCGGTAGTTGGCCCGGGTGGGCTTTGGTCTGATTGATGATGGATACGCAACGTGTGGGTCAAAGGTTCAAAGAAATCCCTGGAAAACGTATGTTTTTTCTTTGATATTTCTTTGAACCTTTTCGTGACGTGCTCCGTATCCGTCAGGAGGAGGAGTGCCATGATCGAAATGCGCGAAGCTCAAAGCAGTGCCGGTTGCCACCACCCCGCCGACCGCGTCAGAGGACGCCGCTCTGCTGGCGCTGGTGGGCCGCGGCGATCGGGGCGAGCCACTGCACACGCTGTATGCCCACTTTGCCGGGAGGGTGTACGGACTGGGCATCCAGCTGTTGGGCGACCGTGGCTTGGCCGAAGAATTGGTGCAAGAGACATTCATCCGGATCTGGCGCACGGCGGATCGCTATGACCCTGAACTCGGGTCCCCGTCCACCTTCATCTTCACCATCGCCCGGCGGTTGGCCATCGACCTGTGGCGTCGACCGTCATCGAGGCCGGTGGAGCCGGAGGCAGCGTCGCCAGCCGATGACGACCGGGTCGATGCCGTGCTGGTTCGACTCGAGGTCCGAGAGGCGATGAATTCGCTCACCAAGGCCCACCGCGAGATCCTTGAGCTCTCCTACCTCCAGGGGCTTAAGCAGGGTGAGATTGCGGCTCGTCTTGAGATACCCCTTGGCACGGTCAAGACGCGGAGCCACCATGCGTTGCGATCATTGAAGGCGGCACTACAGCAAAGGGGGGTCGATGCCTGAACCGGTGGATCCCCACGCTGATCTTGCCGGTTTCTTGCTCGGATCGCTCGATGAGGCGGAGGAGGCGGCCTTCGCCCTGCACGCCGAGACGTGCCCAGAGTGTCAGGCCGAGATGGACGATCTCTCTGCCTTGCCTGGACTGATCGCCGAGATGCTGCCGATTGAGCCGCTACCGGCTGACTTGGAATCCCGAACTTTCGCCGCCATTGAGGCGGAGGTTCGTTCGTTCGAGTCGACCGAAGGGGCCAGCGCGCCCGTCGTTGCAATCACCAGTGCCCGCGCCACCAAGCGCTGGAGTGGCAAGCAGATGATCTATTCGGCCGCCGCGGCCGCCATCGTGGTGGCCGGCGCCTTCGGCGCGGGCCTGGGTATCACCCATCACGGACAGCCCGCTGAGACTGCCGCCTTGACCGTCGATCACCTGGTGGCACCAAACGGGGGAGAGGGACGCGGGACGGCCACCATCAGAGCCACCGAAACTGGGCTGACCATCGACCTCAGCGTGCACGGGTTGCCGCCGTCACGTCCGGGTACCTTTTACACCTGCTGGCTGGTTGGTCGGATGACACCCTGACCCATCAGAACCGGGTGTCGGTTGGCTCTTTCGTGGTCGGCGCCAATGGTTCAGCCAACGTGGTCTGGAACACCGGCGCGAGCCTGCAGCGTTTTCCCGACCTTGGGCGTCACGTTGGAACCGGCCAACGGCAACCCCCTGCATCAAGGACCCAAGGTCCTGGAAAACGTGTAGGTCTGACCTGGCGAGGCACGTCCTCCTACAGGGCGCCGTCGAACATCACCAACTCATCGATCTCGATCGAGTTGGCCCGCTGGCCGAACGAGCAGTGGCGGTGCGGGGCAGGAACAAGGTCATGACCAGTGCGAAGGCCACCAGGGCAATATCGGCGTAGAGGCCGAACTGCAGCGCTGACACGATGCCCGAGGTGGCCTCACGGGCAAAGAAGAGCGTGCCCACGCCGGCGATGCCGAGGACCATGGCGAACTGTTGGGTGGTGGCCAGCATGCCGGATGCCGCACCAGTGCGAGCCGGGGGCACGCTCTGCAGCACGCCCTGCACGATCAGTGGAATCACCAAACCGTTCCCGATGCCGATCATGGCCAGGACGGGGGACAGTTCAATCGAATTGGAGGACAGGCCCCAGACACTCACCACGATGACCAGGCCGATCACGCCGATCAATGCTGATGCGGCGCCAGCGGTGATGACATTGCGGCCATAGCGGGCGTGCAGGCTACGACCCCTGAGCGAGGAGAGGGCGAACGCGGCGCCGAGGGGGGCGAAGGTGAGGCCCGCCCGCATGGGCGAATAGTGCAGCCCTTCCTGCAGGAAGAGCGTGAGGGTGAGCAGCACGCTGCCAAAGAAACTGAAGAACCCGAGGTTCACCAGCAGGCCACTGTTGAAGGCACGATGCTCGAACAAACTCAGCGGGAGCAGGGGGTGACCACCGCGGGAGCCGAGGCGACTCTCCCAGCGTAGGAAGGAGGCCACCAGCAGCGAGCCGGCGACGAAGGATATCCACGTCCAGGTCGGCCAGCGTTCGGATTGCCCGAGGACGAGCGGAGCGGTGATGGCGCCGACGCCGGCGGTGAGGAGCACCACGCCGAGCGGGTCGAGGCGGTCAGCCTTGTCCGGGCGGGACTCTGGGATGAGGCGGCGAGCCAGGACGATGGCGATGATGCCGATGGGCACATTGACCAAGAAGATCGGCCGCCAGCCCCAACCGAGAATGTTGAGGTGGAGCAGCACCCCACCGAGGATTTGGCCGGCCACGGTGCCGAGACCGACCGTGACTCCGAAAAGTGAGAACACCCTCGGCCGCTCTTCGGGGGTGAAGTTGGCGGTCAACAACGCCAGCACTTGCGGGATCATGGCGGCGGCGCCGAAGCCTTGGACGAGGCGAGACACCACCAGCACCGCGCTGTCGGGCGAGATCCCGGCAAAGAGAGAGGCGACGGCGAAGATGGCCAGCCCAATGGTGAACATCCGGCGCCGCCCGATGAGGTCACCGAGGCGGGCACCCGTCACCAGACCAGCGGCGTAGGTGAAGGAGTAGCCGGCGACGACCATTTCCAGGGTGGACGAAGTCGCGTGCAGATCGTGCTGAATGCTGGGGGCGGCGACGTTGACCACGAAGATGTCGAACAGCGACATGAAGGTGGCCGACAGCACGATCGGCAGGGCCTTCCAGCGTCGAGGGTCGTACAGCGGTGCCTCTGAACTGGGGGATTGGGTTGGAACCGGGGGTGCTGCCGTGAGTGTCATGTGACGTACACCTTTCACATGGGGGAATGTGCCGAGATAGTTCGACGTTGTTAGAACTATCGAACGTAAAGTGCAGAGCGGGTATTCCCCGGATCGGAGAAAATCAGCGAGATGATGCGCAGAGGGGGTGGCAGATGAGAGAACGATCTGAAGTCTCGGTAGAAGAACTCGACCTGGCCTCGGTGATGCATGCCTTGGCCGACCCTTCACGACTGCGGATGGTGGCCGCCCTCGACGGTGGCGCCGAACTGGCCTGCGCCGTGCTGGCCGAGCAAGCCGGTGTCGGGATGGCCAAGTCGACGACCACTCACCACATGTCGGTCTTGCGGGAAGCTGGAATTGTCCGGACCCGCCAGGATGGGCAGCGAAAATTGTCGATGCTCCGTCGCACCGAGCTCGATGAGAAGTTCCCGGGGCTACTCGAAGCAGTGATCAGAGGGATGGACAACTCGCTCTAGGCATGTTTCAAATGCGGCGAGTGGGAAATCGAAGAGTGCTTGGAGGATCACGCGATGGCATCTCACCAGATCGGCACTCGAGAGGAATGGCTGGCCGCTCGCCTTGAGTTGCTGAAGGCAGAAAAGGAACTGACGCGCCAGGTCGACGAACTCGCTCGCCGCCGTCGAGACCTGCCCTGGGTCAAGGTCGAGGAGGACTATCGATTCGACACTGAAGCAGGCGAATCAACGCTGAGCGACCTCTTTGGCGATCGATCTCAATTGCTGACGTATCACTTCATGCTCGGACCCGGTTGGGACGAAGGCTGCCCGAGCTGCTCGGCCATCATCGACGGATTTGTGGGCAGTATTCCCCATCTCGAGAATCACGATGTTGCCTTCGTCGTGGTGTCGCGAGCTCCACTGAGTGAAATCCTGGCCTACAAGAAGCGAATGGGATGGGACGTTCGCTGGGTCTCATCGTTTGGCAGCAACTTCAACTACGACTTCCATGTGTCGATTGATACCGACGTCGCACCGGTGGAATACAACTATCGGCAGCAGGCAGAACTCGAAGCCAACGACGTGGCCTGGCGCGACTGGTCAGGCGAACAGCCCGGCATGAGCGCATTCGCCCGCGACGGAGACGAGGTCTTCCACACCTATTCGGCCTACTCCCGGGGCCTTGATGCCCTGTGGTCGATGTGGCAGTGGCTCGACCGGGCGCCACTGGGTCGGAACGAAGGCGATCTCTCCTGGTTCCACCGCCACGACGAATACGAATCAGCGACGCTTCGGGCCTAGTCCGAGGGCGCGCACAAAGTGGTTGATCTGCCGGTCGCCCTCCCGGTAGATCACCCGCCGGGCTTGGCGTTGGGCCGCGCCTGCCGGCCGCCCCTGACAGGCCACCACGCTGGTAACCGTGCTCCACTGCTTCGACATTGCCGAGGTCACGGGCGAGGCGGTAGAGCTGTGATCGGGTCGTGCTCATGAAGGCACCTGTTCCTTGGTAGCCCGATCGGCCAAAATGATGCGCTCGACAATGGCGGAAAGTGCAGCGGGATCTTCGGTCTCCTCCAAAAGGGCGAGGTCCACACTCGAGACGCCCACGCAACCCATGCCGCCGTCCTCCTGCTCGGCCCGCCACGCCTTCCAGTGCTCACCATCGGGGTCGGCGTCCTCCTCCTCGATGGCGTTGATGAGCGCCACCAGTTCAATCACTCCCTCGGTCGTCACGTCGTATTCGATGAACAACATTGCGTTGCCTCCCCGGTTCGGACTTCGACGTCACGTTAGGCCGACGATGTGGAAGGTGCCTTGAGGTAACGAGGGATGGAATCGACCCCCTGCGGGTAAGGACAGGGTTCAGCATCACTGAAGGAGATCCCCCGATGGCACGCAGACTTTCGAGCAAGGCCCGCGAGCTCATCAGCGCGGCCCGTATTGGCCTCCCTGGCCACGCTCAACCCTGATGGATCCCCTCAACTCACACCACTCTGGGTTGATTTGGACGGCGACCACGTGGTCTTCAACACGGTGCAGGGTCGCATTAAGGCACGCAACCTCGAAACCGATTCGAGAGTGGCGGTCACGGTGATCGACCCCGACGATCCGTGCAACGTGGTGGCTTTTCGGGGCTCCGTGGTCAACGTCACCAGGGATGGAGCCGACGCGCATCTCGATTCCCTGGCCAGGAAATACCTGGGCGTCGACAACTTTCCGAAACGTCGCGAAGGTGACGTCCGCATAAAGGTCTTTGTCAGCCCCGACCACATCGCCATGCAGGGCTGAGCGAAACCAACATCGCCGGCTCAGATGGGTTGGCGCCGACAGATGATGGCGCGCACGTCGTCGTCTTCGTCGACGAGATACTCAGGGAGCGAGAAGCCCACTTCACTCAGGAAGGGCACGAGGAGATTGGCCTCATCCCCTCCAAGTTCCAAGAGCAGAGAACCTCCTGGTTTCAGAAGTCCGGCCCCCGCACGCACGGCACTGATGAGGTGGTCAATGCCTTGTGGACCTCCATCGAGCGCCCGGAGTGGTTCGAAGGCGACCACGTCGCGGGGGAGATGTTGCAGCTCGTCGGTGGGCACATACGGCGCCACAGCGACCACCACATCGACCTCACCGGCCAGGCCAACCGGCAGGGCCGAGGCCATGTCGCCTTGGTAGGCCTCGATGCCGTTGGTTCGAGCACAGGCCACGGCCAGCGGATCGATATCCGTGGCTAACACTCTGGCGTGGGGGCGTTGTGCGGTCATGACCACGGCGATGGCGCCGCTGCCGGTACAGAGGTCAACGGCTGTCCCGTTCTCAGGGAGGAGCGCCGCAGCCGCTCGCGCCATGGGTTCGCTCTGCCACCGAGGGACGTAGACGCCGGGCTCCACCAACACGTTCTGGTCACAGAACTGGACCGAACCGACTAACCAGGCCAAGGGTTCTCCGGTGCATCGTCGGGCCAGCAGCTCGGCCAGTCGCGAGGCGTCGCCAGCCACGAATGCCAAGAGTTCGGCCGCCTCCTCTTCGGCCGCCACACAGCCGGCCTGGCGAAGGATGGCCACCACCTGATCGGAACCGACGGCCATCGGCCCACTCTGTCGGTGATTGACCGCTGGTGTCGAGAATGAGAGAGTTAGGGTATGAGTCTCTCAGACCCTCAAACCGCTCAGCCTCTCGGCCCGGAGTCGCTGACCTGGCGACTAGGCCTGCCGAGGACCGCGTTGTTGTTGGCCGGTCGGGCCCTGCTGTTGCAGACCATGCATCCGGTGGTGGGAGCCGGGGTGCGTGATCACTCGGACTATCGGACAGATCCCTGGGGTCGACTGGAGAGGACGATCACGTCACTGCAAGTTCAGATGTTCGGCGGCCACGACAGCGTCGCCGAGGCCGCTCGGCTGCGGGAGATGCACAAGGCCATCAAGGGCACTGGCTTCGATGGAACTCACTATTCAGCCCTCAATCCGGAGGCCTACGCCTGGGTGCACTTGTCCAACTTCGACACCATGCTTTGTTTCAATCGCTGGTTCGGGCGCAAGCTCAGCGCGGGTCAGCAACAGGTGGCCTACGACGAATGGAAACAGGCCGGTCGCGTACTGGGCATTCGAGAGAAATTCCTGCCGGGAGACATCGACGACTTCCGCACCTATGTCGACACCATGATGGCCAACACGTTGGAGGCCAACCAAACGGCCCGTCACTTCCTCGACACGCTGCGCTTGGACGACATTGGATCGCCACCGTGGCGCGCCTTTCCCGAACCCTTGTGGCGTTCACTCCGGCCCGCCGGTCGCATGCTGCTGTACGACACCACGGTCGGCACGTTGCCACGGGTGCTGCGCCAAAAGATGGGACTCCGCTGGTCGACGACAGATCATCGGCGTCTGCAGAGTTTTGCCTTGGTGGTGCGCACGGCAGCGCGGACGACACCCGATCGTCTTCTGCAGTACCCCATGGGATACCGAGCACAACAAGCGGCTCGACGCGTCACGACCATGGTCGCCTGATGACCAGTCTCTTGCCCGACTTGGCGTTCCTTATGGGAGAGCCTGATGACACCGACCAGGAGCGAGTGCTGAATGCTGCGCTCGACGCCTTCCTGGACTTTGGCATTCGTCGCACCAGCATGGGGGAGATCGCCAAGCGGAGCGGCGTGAGTCCGGCCACTCTCTACCGCCGCTTTACCGGCAAGGACGAAGTCGTGTGGGCCGTCGGTCGCCGTGAGGCTCGCCGGCTCATCGCCGGGGTGGACGCCGGTGTCGATCCGACGGCCAGTGCAGAGGATCAGGCGGTCTCCATGTTTGTGGGCTTCCTGGCCGGACTGCGCAACAACCAGCTGTTACACCGCCTTCTGGCTACCGAGCCCGAAGTTGTGTTGCCGCTCCTGACCCTGCAGGCCGGTCCCGTGCTCGCCCTTGGTCGGGCCTACCTGGCTGGCTTCATCCGCCGACTTCAGCACCAACTGCACGTTCCCATCGCCGACGTGGAGCCTATGGCCGAGATGGTGGCTCGAGTGGCCCTCTCCATGGCGCTGACCCCAGAGACCTGCATTCCGCTTGATGACGAGGAAGGAATCCGCCGCTTCGCTCGCCAGTGTCTGGTCGGCGTCCTCGGCAGCCCTGACCCATCGCAGAGGTAGGGTGGCTCGCCGGTGCATGCCGGTGATTGGGGGCAACATTCTTGGACGATCTAAACGGCCAGGTGGCCGTCGTGACTGGTGGGGCGGCCGGCATCGGCCGGGGCATTGTGGAGGCGCTCCTCGAGCAAGGGGCGCGCGTCGTCATCGCCGACGTCGAGGAAGCGGTGCTGACGGCCGCCATCGACGAATTGCACGCGCTGGGTGACGTGCGGGGCGTGGTGACGGATGTCTCGTCGGCGGCTTCGGTAGAAGCGTTGGCCGAGGATGTGTTCGGCCGCGAGGGTGTGTGCCATTTGCTGTTCAACAACGCCGGAGTGACCTCGGGTGGCGGGGGTCGTCCGTGGGAACAGGAAGCCAACGATTGGACGTGGTGTTTCAGCGTCAACGTCTTCGGAGTGGCCAACGGGATGCTCTCGTTCGTGCCCCGCATGATCGAATCGGGCCAGTCGGGTGTGATCGTGAACACGTCGAGCATGGATGGCGGCATTGCGCCCGTGCCTTATGCCTCGGTGTACGCCTCCAGCAAGGCAGCTATCTCATGCTTGACCGAGGCGTTGGCCCACCAGTTGGTGGCGGCCGGTACGAATCTGCGGGCCGCCATCTTCTATCCCTCAGGCGGACTGCTCGATACGGGGCTGTGGACCGCCCAGCGCAATCGACCGGCGGAGCTGGCCCGACTCAAGCCTCGACCTCCGGCGCCAGGCACTACCTTCGCCGAGTTCAAGGCGCAGATGGAGTCGGCCGGTCGTTCGGTTGACGTGATGGACCTGCACGAACTCGGCCGTTTTGCCGTCCGAGGCGTTATGGCCGGTGATTTCGTGATCGGGCACGGTCTCGAAGAGGCGGCCGCCATGTTGCACCGTCGCGCCGACGCCATCGCCAAGGGCCAGCTGCCGCCGGCTGCGTTGACGTGAGGAGCGGGAAATGACCGATACCGCCAACGACCGCTACACCATCATTTCGGCCGATGGGCATGCCGGCGGCGACATCCAGGACTATCGACCGTATTTGGCCAGCCGCTGGCACGATGAGTTCGATGCCTGGTCGTCGGAGTACGTAAATCCGTTCGCCGATCTGCAAGCCCCTATCGCCTATCGGAGTTGGGATAGTACGCGCCGATTGGAGGAGACCGAATCGGACGGTATTGCGGCAGAGGTCTTGTTCCCGAACACGGTGCCGCCCTTCTTTTCGGAGGGCAATCTGGTCGCACTGCCTCCAACGCCGGAGGACTACGACCGTCGCTGGGCCGGCGTGCAGGCGCACAACCGTTGGCTGGCTGACTTCTGTGCCGACACACCAGGGCGCAGGGCAGGGGTGGTGCAGGTGTTCGCCAACTCCATGGACGATGCCGTGGCGGAGGTGCGCTGGGCAGTGGAGCACTTCCACCCCTTCGGCGGGATTCTGTTGCCCTCGATCCCACCCAACTCACATCTGCCACCGCTGTGGGAGCCGCACTACGAGCCGTTGTGGCAGGTCTGTGCCGAGCTCAATGTGCCAATCAACATTCACGGCGGTACCGCGTTGCCCGACTACGGGGAGCACGAGTCGGCCCGGGCGATGATGCTGATTGAGATCCCGTGGTTCAGCCATCGTTCCGTGTGGCACCTCATTTTTTCGGGTGTGCTTGAGCGGCACCCGAGTTTGCGCTTCGTCGTCACCGAACAGGGCGTGGCCTGGCTGCCCCGTGGCCTTGAGACGCTGGACTGGTTCTACGGACGGATGACGCTGGCCGAAGCCGCTGAAGCGAAGTACTTCGGGGCGGCGGCCGCGCACATGACCATGAAGCCTTCCGAGTACTTCGCCCGGAATTTCTGGATCGGCGCCAGCTTTCTGCGCCCGAGCGAGTCGCCATTGCGCTACGACCTCGGCGTCGATCGCTTCATGTGGGGCGCCGACTACCCACATTCGGAAGGCAGCTATCCCTATACGACCGAAGCCTTGCGCGTGGCCTTTGCCGATGTGCCGGTCGAAGAGGTGCGCTCCATGGTGGAAACCGCCGCGGCCGATTTCTATGGATTCGACCTGAAGGCGTTGCGGCCCGTCGGGCAGCGCATCGGCCCCACCGTCGAAGAAGTGAGTCGACCGTTGGCGCCGGCCGACTGGCCGACGAAGTCAACCTGCAATGCGTTTGACCACACGCAGATCTTGCGCGCCTGGTAGCGGTACTGAGCAATAGGGGAGGACATATGCAACCAGTGAGATACGGGGCCCGCCCCGTCCAGGTGAATCACGAAATTGCGGCCAAGAAGGCTGACATCTGGTCCGAAGCGGTGACGGCGACCTACCTCACCGATCCCGAGATCATCGCGGCGATCCTCCCACCACCCCTTGAACCGGGACCCCAACCCATGGTGCGCATCACCATCACCCGGGTTGAAATGCCCGGCCTACCTCCCTTCGGCGCCGGATGGATCGGAGTGGAGGCCCGGCACGGGGATCGCATCGGGGAGTATCCGATCTTCATGCCCATGACGAGCGAGCAAGCCACCATCGGCGGTCGCGAAACCAACGGTGAACCCAAGAAGTTGGCCGAGGTTGAAGTCGAGCGCGATGGCCGGCGAGTGGAGGCTCGTATCTCGCGCATGGGTTTTGTCATTTGCGAGGTCATCGGCAACGTGACCGAGAGCCGGGAGAACTACGAGAAGGAGAAGGTCGACTTCTGGTTCAAAGTCTCCCCGTCGGCTGAGGAAGCCGGGGCCCTCGACCAGGACCCGCTCCTGGTCTACGGCGAGAAGACCGAGCGAACCCGTGTCCACGAAGGCATTGAGGGCGAGCTGATCCTCAAGGAAGCGCCGCTCGATCCGGTGGCCGACCTGGTTATCCGTCGGGTGGTGGACCTCAACTGGACCGAACGCGCCTCAACTCAAGTGGGTCGGATCATCGGACCGGTGTCCCGGCAGGAGTTCGTGCCGTATCTGCATCAGCGTTATGACGATCTGTCCGTACTGGGGGCCAAACGATGAGCGAGCACTACACCATCATTTCCGCCGATGCCCATGCCGGGCTGCACTGCGAGGAGTACCGCCCCTACTTGGATGCGGCCTATCACCGGCAGTTCGATGAGTACCTGGCCGAACGGAACGCCCACCGGGATCAACAGCTGAAGATGAACTACGACTACATCATGGGCTGGGAGACTGACAACGAGGAAGGTCTCCGCGGTGCCTGGGATATCGATCAGCGCGATAAGGAATTGGATGCGGATGGTGTGACCGCCGAGGTGATGTTTGCCGACGCCGACGCCATCACTGGCAATGCCTCACCGCCGTTCGGCGCTGGGCTGGCCGCGGGGTCGATCAATGATCCCGAACTGGCCTTTGCTGGCGCCCGGGCCCACAACCGCTTTTTGGCCGAAATGTGTAGCCGTAGTCCGGAGCGCCACGGTGGCATCGCGTTGGTGCCCATCACTCACAGCGTTGAACGGTCAGTGGCGGAAATTGAATGGCTGGCTGAGCAGCCGGGGATCAAGGGAATCATGGTCCCGACCATGTGGCACGACCTCACGCCCTACAACCACCCTGATTACGACCCCGTATGGGCCGCCTGCCAAGCGGCCGGGTTCCCGGTTCACACCCATTCGGGCGAAGCGCCCCAGGACGAATACAACGACAACATCGGCATCTACCTGGCCGAGGTGGTGTGGTGGGCCGCCCGTCCCATGTGGCATCTGCTCTTTTCGGGTGTGTTCGAGCGATTCCCGAAGCTCAAGTACGTCGTGACTGAAGCGGCGGCGTATTGGGCAGCCGACATGATGTGGAAGTGGGACCAGTACATGGGGGGCGGTCACACCACCAAGAAGATGGCCGCCCTTTTGAAGGGAAAGATCTCAAAGCTGCCCTCCGACTACTTCGGCGAGAACATCTTTATCGGTGCCTCCACCATGTCCAAGGAAGAAATACGTCGCCGGCACATTCTCGGCTGCGACGTCGTCATGTGGGGGACCGACTACCCGCACCCTGAAGGCACATGGCCGCACACCCAGGAACGACTGAAGGGCGATTTCGGCGGTATCCCGGTTGAGGACGCACGCAAACTGCTGGGTGAAACCGCGGCTCGTTGCTATGGCTTCGATCTGGCTGCTCTGCAGCCCATTGCCGATCGGATTGGTCCCACCCCAACCGATCTGGGCCAGGACGTGTCACTCCGCACGGATCCCGAGGAAATCCGGGCCGCTCGCTGGTGGAAGGACGAATACAAAGTCGGGCTCGGATGAACTCGGCCCACATGGAGTACTGCGCCAGTCCGGAATGGCGGCAGCGCGTGGTGGAGCAAGTGCTCCCATTGGCTCTGGACGGGGTGACACTGGGCGACCACACCATCGAAATCGGTCCCGGGCCGGGCTTTACGACGGATGTGCTGCACACCATGACGACGAAGTTGACGGCCGTCGAACTTGATGCCGGACTAGCGGCCTCGCTCACCAAGCGCCTGGCCGGCACCAATGTAGAGGTCGTTATAGGCGACGCCACCAAGTTGGAGTTCCCTGACTCGGTGTTCTCCGGCGGTGCCTCGTTCCACATGCTTCATCACATTCCGACGGGTGAAGCTCAAGATCGGGCCTTCACCGAGTTGGCCCGGGTCATGGTGACCGGCGGCGTGTTGGTGGCAGCCGACGGTATCTACAACGAGGGCTCAAAAGCGTTCCATGAGGACGACATCTACAACCCGATCGACACTGAGGATCTGCCGCACCGGTTACGGTCTGCCGGCTTTACCGATGTCGTGGTGCGAGGGCACGAGCTGGGGTGGGTTTGCACAGCCCGTGTGGCCTGAGCGCTAGAAGGCATCCTCGTCGAAGAAGGTCACCCAGTTGCTTTGCATGGAAGCACCGTCGGCGATGATGGTGGCGCCGCTGACGTAGCGGGCGGCGGGCGAACACAAGAAGAGCACCATCGCAGCCATCTCGTCCACGCTGCCCAGGCGCACGGTCGTGCCCTCGGCCACCAATTCGTCGGTAAAGCTTGCCTCGGTACGACCCACGGTCTCGAGTTCCGCTCCCACCATGCCCGGGGTGGCGAAGACGCCTGGGGCAAAGGCATTGATGGTGACGCCCTTGCGCATGAGGTAGGGCGCCAATGACTTGACCAGGTTGACCACGCCGGCTCGAGCCGCTCCCGAGTGGGCGAACATCGGTGCGCCTCGATCGAACGAGAAGGTATGCACCACGTTGACGATGGAACCGGTACCGGCCGCGGCCATGGGCTTCATGAAACGGTTCGTCATGTTCCACGTGCCATTGAGGTTGAGGTCAACCACCGCTCGCCAGCCGTTGTCGGAAATGGACGTGGGCAAGGCCGGAAACTGACCGCCGGCGTTGTTGATCAGAAAGTCGACCTTCCCGAATCGTTCGTAGACCTGATCATGCAGCGCGTCGACCTGCTCGAGTTCCCTGATGTTGGTCGGTATAGCCAGACAGGTGCCGCCGATCGCCTCGATCTGATTAACCACACCATCGAGTTTCTCGGCCGTCCGCCCGGCGATGACCACTGTGGCGCCCAACGATGCCATGGAGAGAGCGATCTCGGCCCCAAGCCCGGTACCGCCACCGGTGATGACGCCGACCTGATCGGCGAAGACGCCTTCGGCGAATACGGAAACACCCGGTCCCGGTTTCCAGGTCATGGCGTCAACCTGCGAAGTCCCAACTACCACCCTTTTCGTAGTGATGGAGGACGTTCTTGGCAATCAGAATGCGATGCACTTCATCCGGACCGTCGGCCAGCCGCAGCGTGCGGGCACCGAGGTACATGGCCGCCAGCGGCAGGTCGTTCGAGACGCCAGCCGCCCCCCAGACCTGGATGGCTCGGTCGACCACCCGGCTGTAGGCGGCCGGCACGAAGACCTTGATGGCCGAAATTTCGGTCCGGGCCTGTGGGTCGCCGTTGTCGACCTTCTCGGCGGCGTGGATGGTCATCAGTCGCGCTGCCTGGAGGTCGATATAGCTGTCGGCCACGAAGCCCTGCATGAACTGCTTGTCCTTGAGCAGACCGCCATGGACCTGACGGGTCAGCAGGCGCTCCACCATGAGGTCGAAGGCTCGCCACATTTGGCCCACCGAATTCATACAGTGAAAGATCCGGCCGGCACCTAGTCGATCCTGGGCTGCTCGGTGTCCGTCGCCCACTTGACCAAGCACATTCTCGGCCGGCACCCGCACGTTGTCGTAGCGAACTTCGCAGTGATCGGACGACACGCTGCCCCAAATGCCGATACCCCGCACAATGGTGACGCCTGGATTCGATGTGGGCACAATGACCTGCATCATTCGGCCCGGCTTACCCTCGTCGCCGGGCTCGCCCGCCCGGCACATGACGATGAAGAAGTCAGCGGCCAGGCCGTTGGAGGTGAACCACTTGTGCCCGTTGATGACCCATTCGTCACCCTCTCGCACCGCGGTGGTCTGAATGGAGCGCGGATCGGACCCAGCGTTCTCGGGTTCGGTCATGGAGAAGCCCGATTGCATGGTGCCCTCAACCAGGGGCAGCAACCATTTCTCCTTCTGCTCAGCGGTGCCGTACTTGGCCAGAATCGTCTGGTTCCCCGAATTGGGAGCCACCACGCCGAAGAGTGAGGCCGCTCCCATGGCGTAGGCCAGGATTTCGTTCATATAGGCGTGGGCCAGGAAGTCGATGCCCATGCCGCCGTACTCGGGCGGGAGGTGGGGCGCCCAGAGGCCCTCGGACTTCACCCGGGCTTGCACCTTCTCCCGCAGTACCTTGGCCGCCGCCCGTTCTTCCGGGGTGGCCTCTGATCGCCGGCCCACCCACAGCTTCGACTCGTTGGGCAGGATCTCTTCGTTGACGATCCGGGCGGTGCGCACCCGGATGTCGTTGATGTGATCGCTAATCCCGGCAATGGGCGTCACGGTGATCGGCATGGGGAGGACCTTTGTGTCGGTGGATGGGGCGTCGCGCAGCCTACGCAGAATCAGAGGCGCTGGGCCCGGCCTCCCACTGGCCCACTAGGGCACGCTCGTAGCGACTTCGTCCAACGAAACTGACCGACCAGCGGGCCAGTGCACCGAATCGGTTCTTAAATCCGGTCAAGAAGGCAATGTGAACAAACAACCACAGCAGCCATCCGATGATGCCGCCCACCTGAATCGGTCCCAGCTTGGCCACGGCCTGAAAGCGGGAGATGGCAGCCAACGAACCGAGGTCGTGATAGTGAAAGGCCTTCTTGGTGGGTTGCCCTTTGATGCGGTGTTTGATGGTGTGGGCGGCGAACGCACCGGATTGCATGGCCACCTCGGCCACGCCCGGCAGATCGTCGAGGGCCATGAGATCGCCGACCACAAAGATCTCGGGGTAGTTGGGCACCGTGCAGTCCGGCTCCACCTTGACCCGACCGGCCCGATCCAACTCGACGCCGGTCACGTCGGCCAAATGCTGACCGAGGGGATTGGCCTTGGTGCCGGCGGCCCACACCTTGGTGGCGGCCGTGATGTGCACCTTCTCGCCCCCCGAAGTGGTCAGCTCAACTGCGTCCTGGTCCATGCCGGTGACCATGGCATTGAGGTGGAGCTCAATACCCATCTTCTCAAGCGCCTTGGCGGTGAGCCGCGAACCCCGATCTCCCATGGGTGGCACCAGTCGGTCCCCGCCCTCGACGAGGACGACCCGGGTGGAAGCCGGATCGATCAATCGATAGTTGTTCCGAAGCGCCCGCCCGGAGAGTTCCTTCAACTGGCCGGCCATCTCGACGC
The DNA here is from genome assembly GCA_963730785.1 of uncultured Acidimicrobiaceae bacterium. GTDB lineage: Bacteria > Actinomycetota > Acidimicrobiia > Acidimicrobiales > RAAP-2 > Bog-473. The sequence continues at coordinate 5,195 of CAVSTF010000011.1, read as the reverse complement.
CGGTGGGACCGCCTCCAATGACGACGAAGGTCATGAGGGCGGCTCGACGCGCTTCGTCCTCTTCGGCCTCGGCCATCTCGAAGGCACCGAATATCTGACCCCGGAGCAGCATGGCGTCATCGAGTGATTTCATGCCCGAGGCATGCCGTCGGTAATCGTCGTGCCCGAAATACGAGGTGACCGCTCCCGTGGCGACAATGAGGCTGTCGTAGTTGAAGATGACCTCATGGTCGAGCTCAATGGCCCGCACCTGCTTCGCCACGGGATCGATGTGCTGCACGTCGCCCAGCACCACCCGAAGCGAATGGTGATTCCGCAACACGTCGCGGATGGCCGGCGCGATCTGGCCTTCGGAGAGGATGCCGGTAGCCACCTGGTAGAGGAGGGGCTGAAACAGGTGGTGATTGGTGCGATCGATCAGGGTCACCCTGACGTTGGCCGGCCGGAGTGCTTTGGCGGCAAAGAGACCGCCGAAGCCACAACCGATGATCACCACATGGTGGCGCGTGTCTTCGTTTTCGGTGATCACAGCCACCGTTCTACGACCATAAGGGTGTCCAGGGCCAGATCATGTGCACCGGTTATGCCCAACGCAGTGCCATTGCATGCGTGGGCGTCACAGGAGGTGGGCGACGACATCCTCGACATAGTTGGCCAATGGCATGGTGGCGAGCTCTTCTCGGGTGCACCACTGGACGGCATCGGTGGTGCCGTGTTCCTCGGCTCTGAGTGTCCCGGTCCAGGCGTCAATCCGATAAATCAGGCGCACCGTATGAAGGTTGGTCTCATCGGGCAGGGTGCGAACGTCCGACATCACTTCCAGCAGATCGCCCACCTCGACCACGAGGCCAGATTCCTCTTCCATCTCGCGGCGTACCGCCTCTTTGGGGTGTTCGCCATGGTCGACCCCGCCGCCGGGCAGGAACCACCGACCTCGAAGTGTCAGCGAGGGCGCGGCCCGGGCCAGTAGCAGTCGCCCCTGACCATCCCGGCAGACCCCGTAGGCGGCAATGCGCTGGCGTTCGGGCACACCGCATGCTGCCGTGATGCGGCCTGGGCTGCAAAGTGATCACGCCAGTACGCTCTCAGCGGCCGTACCGGCCCACCGCACGAAAGGGATGCCGCATGGAAGCAGCAGCCGAACTCGAGTCCATCCGGCGTTTGAAGTACGCCTACTTCCGTACCCTCGACCTCAAGGAGTTCGATGCCCTTGGTCACCTGCTGACCGAGGACTGCACCGCCGCCTACGAGGATGGCAAGACCGTGCTCGAAGGCCGCCAGCACATCGTGACGTGGTTGTCCGAGGCGCTAGGTAGTTCAGGCATCGCGACCGAACACCATGGGCATCATCCCGAGATCGACTTCACGTCGGCCACCACCGCTACCGGCACCTGGTATCTGCAGGACCGAGTGATAATCCCGGCGGCCGATCTGGAGATCGGTGGCACCGCCTTCTATTCGGATCGCTACGTCAAGGACGACGAAGGCTGGCGTATCGCCCACACTGGCTACATGCGGGTCTTCGAGGAGCACCGTCGACACTCGACGTTGGAGGTGGTCTCCTTCTCCAGTCGTTTCGAGCCGACGCCTTAAGGGCGCTCGGCCGGACTGATGGTGAAGGCCGGGTCGAATAGGGTGGTGGGCTCCAGTGCCTTCTCAATGGCGTCGACGAAATCGGGCTCGAGCTCAATATCGAGGGCCTTGACGTTCTCGGCGATTTGCTCGGGTCGGCTGGCGCCGACAATGGCGCTGCTCACATTCTCGTTTTGCAGAACCCAGGCCAGCGCCACTGCGGCCGGGGTGTAGCCCGCCTCGCGACACAGGGCGGCATATACCTGCACCGGGGTGAGGACCTCGTCGCGCAGGAGCCATGACATCTCTTCGCCCTCAATGCCGGTGGCCCGCGAATTCTCTAGTGGAGCCGCACCGGGGAGGTACTTGCCGGTCAAGACGCCTTGGGCCAGTGGGGACCAGACGATCTGTCCCACGCCCTGTTCCTGGCTCAGCGGAACCACCTCGGCCTCAATGACTCGCCACAGGAGGGAGTACTGGGGCTGATTGGAGATGATGCGGTCGAAGCCCATCTCATCGGCCATCTGGAGGGCGTCGCCTATCTGCTCGGCCGTCCATTCGGACACGCCGACGTAGTGCACCTTGCCCTGGCGCACCAGGTCGTCGAAGGCCCGCAACGTCTCTTCCAGCGGAGTGGCGTAGTCGTAACGATGGGCCTGGAGAAGATCCACATGATCGGTCTGCAGGCGCTCCAGCGAACCGTGCAATGACTCCATGATGTGCTTCCGAGACAAGCCGCGGTTGTTGGGGTTGGGGCCGGTCGGCCAGTAGACCTTGGTGAAGATCTCAATGGAGTCGCGCCGCACACCCTGGAGGGCCTTACCGAGCACCGTCTCGGCGGCTCCGATGGCGTAGACGTCAGCCGTATCGAACGTCGTGATGCCGGCATCGAGCGATGCCTTGACGCAGGCTTTGGCCGCATCTTCGTCAATTTGGCTGCCGTGTGTGATCCAGTTGCCGTACGACAGGGCCGAGACGAGCATGCCTGATCTTCCGAGGTGGCGATATTCCATCGCCGGACCCTACCTGGTGCTTCTAACCTCCTTCCGTGGCCACGGACGAGTCGCCAATCGAATCTGATGGGGAAGACCTGGCTGAGAATGCCGGAGCGACCCTGCGCGTCCACAAGGCTCTTTCGTTGCCCATGAGCGAGGTGACCTGGAGGGCCACCACTTCGGGCGGTCCGGGTGGGCAGCACGCCAACCGGACGCTCAGCCGGGTTGAGGTGCAGTTCGAGGTCACTGCCTCGACCACGCTCGGCCCCCGCCAGCGCGCGAGATTGTTGGAGCGCTACGGGCCTTTCGTCCGCGCCTCAGCCTCCGATTCGCGCTCTCAGGTCCGCAACCGGCAACTGGCTCTCGAACGGCTGGGTGAGAAGATCGCTGAAGGACTGAGGGTCGATCCGACCCGGCGGCCGACTCGGCCGACCAAGGGATCACAGGTGCGTCGGGTCGAGGCCAAGCGACGGCGCTCGGACATCAAGCGCAATCGAAGGTCACCAGGCGACCACGACGATTGACCTCGGGACCCGAACTCCATCGTTTGCGCGCTGACCATGCTTCGGCAGTCTTGGCCTTTGAGCTCGACAACCGGGCCTATTTCGCCAGGTTCATTGCCGATCGTGGTGACGCATTCTTCGAGCACTTCTCTGAGGAGCATGACGCGCTGCTCAAGGAGCAGGAATCGGGAACAAGCATTTTCCATGTGCTCGTCGAAGAACGTGTCGTACTGGGTCGATTCAATTTGGTGAACCTGGAGCATGGGACGGCGACACTCGGGTACCGGGTGGCTGAGGGAGTGACAGGTCGTGGCGTGGCCACCGCCGGGGTGCAGGCGCTTTGCCAGCGAGCCATCGATCAGTACGGACTACACACCCTCACGGCTGCCGTCTCTCTCGAGAATGTGGCCTCGCAACGGGTGCTGACCAAGGCGGGCTTCGTGGCCATGGGTCCGGCGGAACCCGGCGGCCGGCCGGGCCGGTTCTACCGACGAGAGCTCAATTCGTCAATGTAGGGTTGACGGGGGCTGTATCGTCAATGTAAGGTTGACGAATGACGCCGACCCCAACCCTGCAAGAACTCATTGAAGGCGTGCGCGCCGATGCCCCTGGAGAGGACGCCCTTACCCAGCTGGGGGAGGCGTCCAAAGCGGCCAGTGAACTCGAGCAGACCACCGATGCGCTCCTCGGGCACTTCGTCGACCAATGCCGGCGAAGTGGATGTTCGTGGTCAGAAATCAGCGGTGCCCTAGGCGTCAGCAAGCAGGCGGCCCACAAGCGATTCTCGTTCGACCGCTTCGCATTCGACGCGTCCAACTTCCAGCGGTTCACCGAGCTGGCCCGGAAGGTGCTGGCGCAATCGGAGGAAGAGGCGCACCGGCTCGGTCATGGCTTCGTCGGCACCGAGCACATCCTCCTGGCGGTCATCGACGTGCTCGACGGGCTGGGGGCCCAACTGCTCGCCGAGTCCGGCGTCACCAAGGTGGCCGTTGAGGAGCACGTGGTGGCCTTCATTTCGTCCGGTCCGGCAGGCGGTCAAGGTCGGCTGCCCTTTACGCCGCGGGCGAAGGCGGCATTAGAGCAGGCCTTGGCCGAAGCCTTGACATTGGGTCACAACTACATCGGGACGGAGCACGTGCTGCTCGGGCTCTTCGGGGATCAGGAGGGTATGGCGGCCCAAATCCTGGCTGCGCTCGGCGCCAACCACGACGATCTGAAGCGGCGACTCGTCGAGCGCTCGAGGCCCCAATAGGGCCGTTCGGTCAGGCGCTGGCGGTGAGGCCGAGCGGGGCCAGCGAGGCGGCCAAACCGGCGTCGAGCAAGCCGAAGAGTTCGGGGTCCTCGTCCGCCCGAGGGCCACGCAATGCGGTGAGGGCGGCGTAGCCCTGACCGACCAGGGCAGCGTCTTCGGTGGCTTCGGCTTCGGAAATGTCGGCCGAGCGGGGGAAAGGTGAGCCGACGGTGAGCACGATCTCGCCGGAGTCGGCCGTCGTGCGTTCCATCACGGCCCGAGAGCCTTCGGCGGCGGCCGGCCCTTCCATCTCGGGTGGGTTAGGGGCCTGCCAAATGTTGGTGCCGCTGGCTGCCTTAATGAGGCCCTGACCACTGACCCGAGCCCAGCGCAGACCGAGAATCTCCGCCATCGGCAAGGCGGGGACGTTGAGATTCAACACGGTGCGCACCGGTGCGCTCAACAGCAGGGGAATAAGGGCCACGGCGAGGTCGGCCGCCGATTCCCAGGGGTCCGGCGTCTCACCGGCCCGTAGTGAGACCGCGAGCGCGCTCATGCCCAGCTGTGAGGCCGTCAGCGCGGCGCCGACCGTGCCCGAATGCAGTACGGAGCGGCCGACGTTGACGCCGTGGTTGATACCTGAGAGCACGAGGTCGGGCTTAGGGCCGACCGCACCCATGGCGCCGATGATGACCGAGAGGGCAGGCGAGGCATCGAGTCCATAGGCCTCCACGTTCTCAGCACCTTCGATGCTGGCCCGTTGCCAGGCGACGGTGGTGTGGTCCTCAACCGACCCCACGGCCGCCCCGGCCCCGCTGTAGTTGCTGCTCGGGGCCATCACGATGATCTCGTGGCGGATACCGCCGGCAGCGAAGGAGGCGTCGGACCAACCCA
>CAVSTF010000010.1:422500-1164799 GCA_963730785.1 uncultured Acidimicrobiaceae bacterium | reverse complement strand
GGCCTTGCGACGAGCCTGCTCCCAAATGTTCCACAGTCCGCTCGGACGCAACGGCTCTCCGGTAGACCCCACGAACATCGGCGCATCCTCAGCGGCCCGACAAAGCACTGCAGATGGTCTTCGACGATCGACATGACGTTGCGAGGTAAATGAAACTCCTCGGTTCGCCCCTTCCCCGGCCCGGCTCCAGCGAGCCGTCCGCGGACCGATGCAGCCACGTTCAATCCGAACCGAACCGGACACCAGATTGATATCCCTGCGCTGGAGTCCCAGCACCTCGCCCCGACGGAGGGTGCCCCAGGCCGCAAAGATGACCGCCGCTCGATATTGCTCGGCATCAGTCAGTGCGGCTACCTGAGTCACCGTTGGCACCGTGCGTTCGGCCGACTTGTCCGTGCCACCGCCCTTTACCCGGCATGGATTCTTGATGATCAGATCATCTTGGATGGCGGTGTTGAAGATGGCTCGAAGCACCCGATAGGCCGAATGGGCTACGCCAGGCGTCTCCTCAGCCAGTCCAGCGTACCAAGCTCGGACATGCATCGGAGTGATCTTCGAAGTTTCGCGAGATCGAAAGCGGGGGACCAGTCGTTTCTTGATGAGCCAGCCGTAGTACTCCCGAGTCCTGGGTCGGATGTCCGTCCGTTGCGCCACGACAACTCGGCATATTCATCAAAAGCAATTCGACCGAACTCCGGGTTGACCCAATCGCCCCGGTGAATCGACGCTGATGTCGCATCCAGGAAGACGTGGGCGTCTGCCTTCTGATCGAAAGTCCGAGGAGCGATGTGACGAAAGCCGTCGTGCCAATAGCTGGCTTGCCATTGGCCACTGGGCAGTCGTCGCACACTGCCGAAATGACGACGGGCCGATGTCATGGAATCGATCCTCCAAAGGCGACGAAGTCTATCCGATTACCTCACCGTTCGAACGAATCCTGACGATGCAGGAACTGAGTGAGGTGAACGCCGGCGGAGTGCTCAAAGGACTTGATCGACTCCAGGCCACCTGGTCTGATGATGACCACATTATCGGAAGTGATTGGTGCCACACCGTGACGATTTGAACCTGCACCCGTTGCTCCTCGAGCCACACGTTCAGCTCCGCCGGGTCGAATCGGACGAATCTCCCAACTTTGAAGCTGGAATCCGCCGCTCGGCGACGAGGCGTTGGATGTGGCGTGGGGTCACCGTGAGCACTTGAGCCACAGCATGAATGTCGAGGAGCGGGTATATCGGGGTCGCCGTTGCCGAGTGGTTCCTATTGACTTCGTCCATGCTCATTGGCTGTCCTTTCAGGGCGGAGCGAAATTGCTTCCTACCTATAAAGGCCAATTTCTGAGCCCTTTTGGGACAACACCCAGGTCAGCAGGCTGAGCGATCGGGAGACCCCGACTCTCTGAATCTCGGGTTCCGAGTCGTGAAATACGTCAACAATTTCTGGGACGAATGCTGGAGTGAGCAACCAGGAGCGATCGAGGCAAGATCAATCGATAGCTGTCGACAACGAGAGGACTAGGGAATAACTGCACAGCCCATGAAAATGGCACAGTTCTTCTCTACTGTTTAGCTGCCCATGCCGTCAGCCGGCGGCTGCGCCGCCGGCTCGGCGGGCGGTCGGGGCCTATCGGCCCCGCTGCCGCACCAGTCCCTCCGGGACTCGCTTGCCCTCTTCACGATGAGATTTACTCCGCTCCTCCAAGTGCGGCCCTGTGAAGTGGCGTCCGGTAAACAGACTCGCGATGCTCAGGTCGCAGAAACGGCCCGGCGACACCCAGAAAAGCAGCTAGCTACAGGGAGTTGACTCTAGCCTAGGAATCTGTCAACATAGTGCAATACGAACCCACAGCCGTCGCTAGAAAATAGGGAAAGCTTGGAAGAGTGGTCTGCTTCTCTAGTCACAGAGGTAGAGTTGCTAAAGGGCCAACTCGTGGATCTCCAGAGGAGGCTCGCTGCAACCGAAGAGCGGCGAGACTTGGTGAATCGTCGTACTCAGTCGACAATCTTCAGAATCTGGAATCAGACCGACGTCACTGAGGGATCCCTCTTCCATGTGGTTGAGCAACTTCCGATCGTTGCGTCCAACGGGATGGAACTCGAAGATGCAGTGGCTTTGATCCTGGAGGAGTCCGGCATTCCGCTCCACATCGGAATCATTAGAGAGCGACTGATCCAGAATGGTGTTCCGATTCCCGGTCGCGGAGACGACGCAAACATCATTGTGCGACTGCGCAAATTTGAAGGCAGATTTACCCGCACAGCTCGAGGAGCTTATGGACTGGCTTCATGGGGGCTGCCGAGCATCGATAAGTTGACGCAAGCCACGGCCAAGGAAAAAGGTCGCTAAGAAATGACCGACGATCCAATCACAAGTTCTGACGTCTTTTTGTGGGCACTGTACGAACTTAGGCGGGGCTGATCAGTTTGTCGATGTAGAGGATGTGTATCTAACTGCTTTTAAATTGGCACCCCAAAGGTTTAGTTGGAGGACGAGACCTGACCTGCCCGATCGCCTCAAAGCGGGCATGGCGCTCCACACGGCGGATGTCAAGACACCAAAACTCCTGATCAAGCGGGGACCGGACCATCGACAGTTGACCCTTGAGGGTCAGCGGTGGATCGAAGAAAACTTCGATCGGCTCGCGGAAGCGTTCAAAGAAGATCGAATCATTGAGCGACCAAAGAATCATCGATCTTCACGCCTCATAAGCGACGCAATGAAATCAGAAGTTGTTGCAACTTGGCTACAAACAAAACTTCTTCCAGAAGAGAAATGGAAGTTCGCTGACCTCGACTGTTCACCGGACAGCGCACAGTCAGTGTGGCTCAATCGCCTCGAAACGCTGAGATCCGCGGCCTACGCAGCGGGCAGAGAAGAGCTATTGGAATTTTGAAGTTGTTGCACTCCGAGCATGGCGATTGGTTTTAGGAGGACTAATGGGAAAAGAACAGAGTTACCTACGGCGGAAGAGCATTTCACCAAGATGCCAGCAATGCCATGAAGGGAGACATCGTCAGAGGCCTCATTGAACTCATAACCAACTGTGACGATGCGTATGGCGATACGAACGGCAAGGTGCGGGTTGAAGTTGAGCATCGACGAGGAAAGCCATGGTCCGTGACTGTTAAGGACCGAGCGCGAGGTATGAGCGCCCAGAGAATGAAGAGGCCATCGGTGGTCTAGGTGGACAGACCTCCGGATTTGAAAGTGGGGGAGACGTCCGGGAAACCCTGGCGTGGGGCTAAGGATCTTGCTGCATTTGGTCCTGTTCTTTTCGAATCAATTCATGATGGACGATATGTCAGGATGTTGCTTGAAGAGGACGGAACGTATGACGACCCGCTCGATCGAAAAGCACGAGACGAAGATCGCTCAGATCTGGGAATTCCCAGAGGAAGCGGTACTACCGTAAGGGTTCAAGTTTCTGAACGATTTAAATGTCCTCAGCACCAAAGATGTTGGAGAGACTTTCACTTCACTATCAACTGCGCGACATCAAACTCGGATCCGAGAAGAGAAATAATCTCTGTTGACCTTAACTCCAGCAGGAGCGATTCGATTCGATATGGGAAGCCAGCTCTCCCTGAAGCCGCTGCCGTAGAACTTGCGATAGACGGATATCCAGACGCAGCGGCGTCCTTGACGGTTTACAGAAACATTGAGAGATACGAAAACGGATCCAGTGACACTGGTCGACCTGAAGGGATCCTCGTAAAGGGACGCCGGGCTATTTATGAAAACACGCTGTTTTCATTGGAAGGAAACCCCTATTCGCACTGGTTCAGCGGATTCGTCAGGTGTCCGGAAATTGATGCACTCGCTCTAGCCTACGACCAAGAGCATCTCGCACGAAAAGAGCACGGTCCTCTGAATCCGATCCCAATTATTACGCGGAGTCGGGGACGGCCTTGAGCATGACCATCCGTTCTACAAGGCATTGAGCTCGAGCATCGAAGCGATTCTCGAGCCACTTGTAAAGGCAGAACAAGAGAAGGCGCAACAAGGAACTGCGCGTGAGAGTACAAAGTTGCGGAGAACGCTCGATCAGCTTGGAAGGGATCTGGGAAAACTGATTGACGCAGATCTTCTAGAAATCTCGACGAAGATGGCCTTGATGGCAGCGGTACTGGGGGCAATGAGGAAGCAATTTCTCGTTATACCGCAGAACCCAGTGCTGTACATGGGTGAGAACAAGACCATTTCTGTCGTGGCTAGAGATTCCTTGGCGGAACCGAGATTGACCTGGAACCCGATCCCGAGGGGAGTAATCGAACTATTGGATGGACCCACGGTGCCGTTGATGGATCATCCTCGACGTGAGGATCTGGTTATTGCGCGAGTGCGTAATGAAGCCCCTCGATCGAGGACGAAGAGACTTATCTCACGGTAAAGCTTGGGGATGTCGAGGTCGTCATTCTGGTCGAAGTAAGGCCCCGAGTAGAGAGATCCAGAACCCTCGCCTCCGGAGACATTCGAGTTCGAACGAGAGCGTTATCAAATGACCATCGGCAAGCGACGGATGCTTCGGCTGTTGGCGCCTGTGGAGGTTTTCGATACGCGGAGTTTCGTTGCTACCGTCACCTCGTCATCTCAGGACATTGTGGTGCTCGGACAAAAGGTAGAACTTGAATTCGACGAAGACCTTCTTTGTTTTGCCGGCACAGTGACTGTCGATCCAAGGGTGTTAGGAGCAAAGGCCACTCTCACTGCCTCCCTTGATGATTTGGAATCCAGCTGCAACGTTGTTGTTGTTCAACAGGAAAGTACTGGTCCGAGCTTGGAAATCAACATTGTTGACGAGGCTGCCGGCAAATATCGTGCGAGGGTTGAGAAATCTTCAAACAGAACTGTCATCAAGATTCTTGGCGGTCATCGAGCAATTGACCGGTATTTGGGTCCTGGTCCGGGTTTCCCGCACCAAGAGACACTCCAGGCACGTGCCTTAGTTGCTGAAATCGTTGCTGGAGAGGCGACGCGGATGATCATGGAAAAGAAGTATCCGACCGCTGGCGAACTGGATGCGCCGGCGTTCTATTCAGAACACAGCGGGCTGCTTGCAAAGTACCTGACTCGATGTCACAAGATGATGGTTTCGGAAACGGAGTTGCCGTGATTACCAGCTCCATGTTCTCAAGAAGGCCTGTAGCAATCGGAGCTGATATCGAGCATGGGTCTACTCAAACTTCGGTTGGCTCCTCGGAAACGGCAAACGTTCGAGGTGACCCTCGTTCTTTATCGGAAGTGTTGTTTCCTATGTTGCGCCAGAGATGCGAAAAGAAGGGATCGATTGGTGCCAATCGGCAGGTTGAGCTTTCTGCCGTGGAGAGTTCGATATGTTGAATCGGCATTTTCTGGAGCCACTGTTACCGCTCCATTCGAACTCACCGACATCAACCCATAGTCAAACAGATTGTGTATGTCAGCTCGAAGTAGCAGGGAGTTGTGGACCTGATGGGTTCCTCGAGCGGAAACCACGGGCACAATGTGGGCTGCCTCAAGTGCTTCGGGACGCCCGCATCCCGACATCGCGGAAGTCCAACCGTATGCCGTCAGGACCTTGTCCCGAAATGGACCCTGGCCCAATCGCCGTTTGACTTCAGATGTTGCGAATTTGACGCCCAGTGCTCGTTTAGAGAGTTCGGAGCCCTCCTTCCGAAGCCAAGCCTCAAAGACGCTTAGGGTGCTTTCATTTGCTGGCGTAACAGCGCGTCGGACATGCTGCATGTAGGAGTCGTAGGAGATGGGATTCTTTCGAAGGGACGACGTCAACTTCCTGTCCCACCCAATCCGTATGCGGTATTGACCCTTGTCATCGTCCCACTCAGGATCACTCCGCACGATGCCGATTCCGCATACGGTTCGTGCCTCCCGGCCGGCATAAACCCAGAGCACATCTCCAGCTTCAATTTAGGTGGTAACCAGTTGACAGCTCCCAGTAGCTTTCGTTGTCGACAGCAACGTACTCACGGAAATGTTCCGGGACGGGCATTTCCCAACCTGCCGCCGACGAGATCGGATATATAAAATGTTGGACAGGTTTAGCTTGATTTGGCATTTTCTACATCCTTTGATTTTGTGGCGCAGTCGAGGCCAACGACTGTGCTTGATCAGCTGATCGTGCTGCATTCTCCGAGTTCTAGTCTTTTCGCCGCACGTTGCAGAGGGTGCATTGGTGTTAGCGAAGCGGAATTAACACTGACGCACCAGCGAGGGCGTCCTTCGATTGAGATGAGGAGTCCTTGTCGGTACTTGCGGGTTGTCTTGTTGGCCCCCCAACCGACAACCAGCTTATTGGAGAGGCGCAACACATCTTCGATGTGAGAAGGATTGTCGGGACCTTCGAGATCGCGTCCCTTTGCACTATGGAGGGCGGGTTCGACATGAGCAATTAAGTTGATGAGAACGAAGCCACCGGCACCATTGTGAAGAGCAATCTCGACCAACCGATTGACGGTTGGATCCGGTATGAGAATTCCATTCTCGAGACCACCGGCAAGGCTTGGATTGCAGAGGACGAATGTCAGCTGATCTGCCCACGGATCCCAACAACGCCACAGCAGGTACCGGTACTGATGCTCGCCGTGGTCTCCAGGCAGTCCTCCAAAGACGGCGTCGCCATACATTGGAGGATGAGGTGGTTCAGCGTGCTCGACCCCGGTCATTTCTATTTCTTAGGTTCGCGTGATTGGGCCGCCGTCACGCTTTGAGCGCTGCGGAGAACTCGGCACCTTCTTCAGGCGTGAGTTCTTCGATCACCATCTCCGCATGCGGAGGCAAGGGCCGAGCTCGCTCCAGCAATGTATCCACTGGGAGTTCAAGGCTGCGTTCCACTGAAGGTGAGAGATTTGGGATCAACATCTCGTTGATCAGTCTATGTGGTTCGTCACAACAGCACTTGCCCCGCGGGATCCAGGCTCCATCGCATTTCGTGCGCGATTCGTGCGCGAGTGAGCGGAAAACTGGGGTCATGAGCGGTGACCGACGGATACACCACACCCCGACCGAGCTGGACTTATTCAAGTTGAGGCTGGTCAAGATCATCCCCCAGGGCCTCCGCTAGGTTGAGAGTTCGAGTCTCTCCCTCAGAGCTTCCCAGTTCGAATTCCCTGTTCAGGACATACGCGATCACTCACGCTGTTCGGCGAGGGCTCCGTTGCGACGCCTAGCTATTGCAACCAGCGAGCGATCCCTGGCCGAACGTGGTCTGGTAGGCCAGACGGGCGCTTTTTGAATTGGTGATGGTGATAGCCGAATTCCAGCCGATCTCGTTGATGTTGTCGTAGCTCTCATAGGGAACGCCGTTATGGATCATCCAGCAATACGTGTTGGTGATGAATGTGGGATCGTCACCCATGCCACCAGGTGCACCGCTCTGGTTTGGTTGCATCAGACCCCAATCGGGGAACGTGATCGGCACCGGTGCGTTTGCGGAGACATACAAATCGAATAGCTGGGCCTCGGCCAATTGCAGACTGGCGTTGTCATTCCAGTTATCCGATTGGTCAAAGGCTACCGGTGGTGGCGGCTCGGTGTCATAGAAGTCGAGGCCGATAGCGCTGACACACGGGTCGCCCATGTAGCAGCTGTTGCCTTGCGGCCATGCTTTCACGAGATTTTGGGACGGCATGCCGCCAGAGATGGCCCAGTCACCCCACTTGCTGGGTGTGCCGTTAGGGTCCCAGACGCTGTGCACGCCAACTTGGCCGAGGAAGGCAAGGCTCGTCGGATTCCAAATGAAATGGAAGGCCGGTGCATTTCCGTCTCCAGTGACACAGTCATGGACGCTTGGATTCGACAAGTCGGTGCTCTCTTCGCGTTGCATAACGGTGACGATGTCCTTGAAATAGTTGCCAAAAGCCGTCAACTTTGCGATGTCGTTCCCCGCGAACCAGGGGGTGTCCTTGGAGTTGTCGAATTCATACCCGAGACGGAGGTAGGCATCGCCCAAATGGTCCGCGCACGAAATTGTCCGCCAAAACTTCCCAGTACTGGTCGTATGCCCCGGTTTCGCCAATTGCCAAAGTGCCGCTGGTCTTCGGAAGCATTGGCACGCCAATGACAAGTTGGTGGCCGGGTATGGCGTAGGCACTGAAGCCTTTGAAGCCGTTGGAGGGAGGCGTTCCACCGTCGATAGTGGTCCATGCAGCCGTACCGAGATAGATCGAGCCCATGGTGGGGGTCGTCATCGTCGGGGCACCGAACAGGCTTTGTCCGTAGATCGGACCAATTGAGGCGCCGGCTCCTTCAAGCCCACCGTTGGGGTAGGCGCCTTGGATGAGCCCCCCAGATTCATTGCCGATTGTGTAGGCAACACTGACAGGGGAGGTGTCCTTGGAAGTAGATAACGCCAGCGTGTCGAACCCCGATGCCTGCGGGTTCGTGTCAGGTGCCAGGATCGAAACCGAAGTCCCGGCAGGGATGCTCGCCGTATTTAACGTGATGATGAAATCATTGGGTGTTGGTACCTTCACCGATGCAATGGAGATGGTGCTAGTTCCCCGCACGAGTTGGTAGCCGTCACTGGCACACCCAGATGTGCACGCCGTGAACGTAGTGCCCGGAGCCGTATCGACGGTGATGGTGCTGTTGAGGCCCAACGCGGTCTGTAGCGTGAATGAAATTGCAAATGTGGCCGACACGCCTGGTGTCACCGGTGATGGGGCCGCCACTAAATTGAGGACCCCGGTAGGGGTAGCCGCAGCCGTCGTGTTAGTGGTCAACACTGCGACGAGCGTGACCAGCGGCACAATCGACAGAGCAATACGTCCGAGATAACGCCGACCCTCGCGTCCGCGAGGTTGTCCAGACATACGAACCAACGACTTGCGCATCGCATTGCCCCCTAGCCGAGCCGAAGTCACCCCACCCGCGTTCATGTAGCCAAGTGCGGTTATACCACGAAGGTCGAAGCGCTCCCATCGATGCACAGGGACCCAGCTTTGAATTGCCGGTTAGTCAAGCCCTCTCGGGAGCGTTCGGGAATCCAACTCTGCGAAGGGTGCGATCCCTTCTTACGGGTTGGTGGCGATGGACTCGAACATCTGGCTGACGGCCTTCTTCAGCTTGGCCTTGTCGCTCTGCTTGGCGATCACAATTGCGAATGCACCGTCACCATTGGTCGAGTTTTGGTACTCAATGGCCAGGCCTCCCAATTTCTGCCCTTGATAGTTGCCGGTGTAGGTCAGGCTCGATGCCTCATCGAACTTGCCGCCGCCGGGAATCTGGGCCGTCTGTCGGCCGGAGACCTTGATGCTCTTGAGTCCGAACCCCTTCGCGAATTGGCTGAAGTTCGTATTGCCGTTGGTGGTCACTGACCCGGTCTCGCCGGTACCGGAAGCGACCTCGATCACGGCATGCGGCGAGTTCTTGGTGATACCCAGCTTGCCGTCATTCACCTTGCCGATAGACCACCCCGGCGCCACGGTGATCTCGGTGTTGTTGCCGAAGTTGACCGTCTTGCCCGATGCAGCGCCAGCGCCGGTTGCCGGCACAAGGGCTGCAATCCCGGCGATCACGCCCAGCCCGACCAGCAGCGAACGAATGGATCTCATAGTGAACTCCCAACCTCAGTGCGCGGTCTCGCCGACCCCTGCACGGCCAAGCGGCGCAGGTTAGGGCTGGTCGCTGGGAAGGGACTGGGTTAGCCCTTGGTCACTCCTGAGTCCATAGCGGCAGGCCTACCGCGTGCTCATGGGGATGGTTCAGCCGTCCTCAATTACTTCGCCGTATGCCTCGCAGTCGGGGTTCTCACAGATGAAGCGTGGATCGAGAACATGGCCAGCGTCACCGGGCAGTGCGGTTACGCCGCAGAACGGACAAATGGGAGCTCGTCCATCGCCGTCGATTCGCATTTGTTCACGCTAGGCCGCGTGTGGTGCGACCGCAGCGGCTAGCCGACCTCACTGTGGGTGACCGGCGACTCGCCCATCCACTCGCGGAGGGTGTTCTTGAGTTTGGCCTGCTGAATAAAGATGTCATGTTCGGGCGGGAGTGCGGGATCGGAAGTTTGTGGACTCTTGAAGTAGAAGCTGAGCCATTCCTGTACGCCCTTTTCTCCAGCGCGAGCAGCAAGGTCGAAGAACAGGGCAAGGTCGAGGACGAGAGGCGCGGCGAGGATGGAGTCTCGGCAGAGGAAGTCGACCTTGATCTGCATTGGGTACCCCATCCACCCGAAAATATCGATGGCGTCCCACCCCTCCTTGTTGTCACCTCGAGGCGGGTAGTAGTTGATGCGGACGACGTGGTCGATATTGCCGTAGAGCTCCGGGTACTCCTCAGGCTGCAAAATGGTGTCGAGGACACCCAGCTTCGAGACTTCTTTTGACTTGAAGTTTTCAGGATCGTCGAGCACTTCGCCGTCTCGATTGCCCAAAATGTTGGTCGAGTACCACCCTCGCATCCCGAGCATCCTGGATTTGAATCCTGGGGCCAAAATCGTCTTCATTAGCGTTTGACCGGTCTTGAAGTCCTTGCCACCGATGGGCACGCCATTGCGGTCTGCGAGTTCGAGGATGCAAGGAAGGTCGCACGAGAGGTTGGGTGCGCCATTGGCGTAGGGCACATGTGACTGCAGGGCGGCATAGGCGTAAATCTGGCTCGGGCTGATCTCGGGGTGGCTGTCCAACAGTCCCTGTTCGAAGGTCTCGATGCTTTGATGGACCTCCCCCGGCTCGCGGTAGGCCTCGGTCGAACCACACCAGACCATCACGAGCCGGTCACATCCATTTTCGGACCGGAAGCGCTCGATGTCAGCCATCAGCGCTTCGGCAAGTTCCATCTTGTTGGCGCCAGTCTTGACCCGGAATCCATCGAGACGGGATACCCATTCGCGGTCGAAGACCGCGTCCATGGCGACAATGCCCTCCATCTCGCTGCTGATCGCCGCCAAGTCACGCTCCTCAAGCACGCCACACGTGCGCGCCGCCTCCAAGGCGTTTGCCGAGAGTGGATCCCAGCCACCAAAGACGAGGTCGTCCAGGGAGGCGAGGGGGACGAAATCGCGAATGAGCGGGTTGCGACCCTCGCTGCGACTGCCCAGACGGATGTGCGCCATCTGCGAGACCGAACCGATCGGCGCCTCTCCGGTGCGACGGGAAGTAAGGACACCGGCGATAAGGGTCGACGACACCGCCCCGAGTCCGGGAAGCAGTACTCCGAGCTTTCCGGTAGCGGGCGCTATCTGTTGGGCTTTGGGCATCCGGCCATTCTTGAGGAAAGGCTCTACAAACACAACCGCTGTCAGGTGCTACCCAACGAATCGTGTGAGGTGGCCCAACATCTAGGGTAAGCGGTCCAGGTAGAGGTGCGTTGGAGGACTCGGATGATCAGGCAAGTTCGTGGCCATAGACGATCACAGGCATGGCTCACCGGGATACTCGTAGCCACTTTCGTCCTCATGGGGGCGACAAGTGCAGGCGCTTCTTCTGGAGCCCTTATAAAGGATCCTCGGTATGGGTTTTCCTTCCGACTTCCAAGCGGCTGGAAATCGGTGCCCTTAAATGGGGGTGATGTGAAATCGCTGCTGAAGGCGGCGACTCATGACGATCCCGCCCTGGCCAATGCCCTCGACAGTCAAGTCGCTTCAGAGACTTCCAAGGGGATGAAAGCGTTCGGCATTGGACCAATATCGAATGGAACGGCATCCGACGTCAATGTCATTGTCCTTTCGGCTGCCGGCGTGGCGAGTGGCCGCGAATTCGCGTCCGAAGGCGTCACCCAAGCCAAGATCGAATACGCCCAAGTCGGAGCCGTCCACTCCAAGGTTTCGGTGGTCAACAATCAACTGGGCGAGGCGGCGATGGGTACGTACCAACTGAAGACAAAATCGGGGATTGCGTACGGCACTCAATACTTTGTGCGACACACGTCCCACGTCTACGTGATTACCGTCACAGCGCCTAGTGCCGCCAGTACTCAATCTTCCGCAGCAATCATCGTCAACAGTTGGAAGTGGTAGCTACTGCTCCGGTAGGGCAGAGAAGTCGCTCTTGGCCTGCTTGTACCATCCCATCCCCTTGATGGGGTGCTTCCACCGGCCCTTCATCGCTTTCAGGGCGTCCTCGTGTGCCGCATCGCCATTGGCAACGACATCCTTTAGGTGTTGGTCTTGCGCCTTGATGACCTCATCAGCGGTCGAGCCGTGATGCGGAAAATCGCAGGGCCCGCCCAGTTCTTTGCACGTCATAGTTTTCATCGGTAGTGCGCTCCTTCTTTCACATGATGTTGACGTGTGTCGTCTTGCGAATGTGACCGAGACGAGCATTTTCTTATCGGAGGCAGGAATTAAGTGGTGGCTATCAGCAATTCTTCGCCTCTCAATGCCTGAAGCCCGTCTTTCCTTCCCCCGAAATAGCGCTCCGTGAGCATGGCAGCCGACACATGTTGAGCTTCTACGAATCCAGCCTTGCGGGCTAGAGCGAGAATGTCGCCCGGCTCATAAAAGGTGATGAATGGAGTGCCGGCCGCTTGGGCGCCTCGCGCCGCAGCCTCGAAGCCGGGTCGAAGTGCGTCATCGATGAGATCAGTCGGCAAGAGAAACGTCATGGCGAAAGTTGATCCTGGGGCGAGCCCTTCAGCGATCTCGCCCATGGAGGCCGCATTGGCTGCACTACTGAGGTACATCGACACGCCAGTGGAGACAACGACCGTAGGTTGTTTTGGGTCAAAACCAGCATCGACCAGCTGATCCCACCAGGATGTCGTTGCTTCGAAGTCGACTGGAACCAATCTCAGCCAGTCCGGAATGCCGAAGCCCAGGTCAATGAGACGTTGTCGCTTCCATTCCTGGGGACCAGGCTGATCGACTTCGAATACTCGGAGGCGGGTAGCTATTTCCGGTTTGCGCTGGGCAAAGGTGTCCAAGCCGGCGCCGAGTACGACGTATTGGGTGACGCCGTGACCCAACGCTTCGGCCACCAGGTCCTCTACGAAACGAGACCTGGCCACGATGCCAGCTCGGAACCAGCGCGTTCCATCGGGGTCCATGTCTGGGCGTCCGCGCCAATCGTCGGTGGGCGCAACCAACTGCAAGCCGATTTCATCGGTCAGCACGTGCGGAGCAGAGTCGACCAGCATGTGCAGGGCTCTCCACAGTGCAACTCGCACTGCGCTACTTTCGGGTGCGGCAACGTGTTCCTCGGACATCAGGTCTCAGGGCTCCTTGCGCAGCGTTGGCCTTTTCAACGGTATCGACTACCAAGCTGCCTTGCTATGAAACGGTAAGCAGTGCTTGGGCACCGGTGTAGGTAGCCATCACTAAGCCTTCGTGCCAAGGAAGGTTGACGTCGGCAAATTTCCTTAGGGCGATGAATGAGTCTGATGCGAGAAACAGTGAACCGCCAGCAGCTACCGCCGGATTGCCCGTATCGACAGCGGCTAATGCGGTGGCTAGAAGCGACGCGCTGTAGATCACTACCGGAATGCGGTCTCGACCGGTTTTCGGCCACAGGTAGGCATTGAGGATCGCCCACAGGGCAACGTAGGGGATGGCCAAAATCGGTCGCTTTTTGAGGTATCCCGAGGATCGGCCTCGAAGGGCCTTGACCCAAGCGAGGTGCCCGATCAAAAAACTTCCGAGTCCAAGTTGGAACGAAAGCGGGGATTCTCCGAGGAGAGCGACGTCACCCAACCAGCTAAAAGCGAGCGCAGTTTGGCTGGGACGATCTTGCCCAATCATGAGGACAGGCATGAGGAGGGGTTTGGTGACTCGCCTGCGCTGTCGTTGCCCAGATCCGGCCAGGTAGGTATCACTGATGGCCAACCCGCAATAGAGGGCGGTCAATGCAGGAGATCGCTTGGGCACGTCCACACGATACGGCGAAGCTATGAGGGCTCGTCGCCTTCCCACGTCCAGAGCGGAACTTCCCGCAACGGATGGAGTTCTCCGTCATTGGTCGCGTTGGAATTCTGCATGGCCACCCTTGATCCAAATTCAACATGCTCAAGGACGGCGGCCCGAAAAGCCGAGTCCTTGGGCATGTCGGCTGCATCAAGCGCAGCTGCGTAGAGCTCAACGAAGCGCTGTCGCTGCTCTTCGGTGATGTGGAGGTTCCGGTGGACCGAAATGAGATGGTCGAATCCCAGATCCCGGGTGAATCTGTCCGGACCGCCGAAGGATTCGGCCGTGAACGCAGTCAGATGATCGACGTGCTCGGGCTTGCCTTGGCCGAAGAGGGGCTGGAGTATCGGATCAGCCAGGACGCTGGAGTAGAAGATGTCCTCCAGGCGGTGAAGTGCGTCTTCGCCACCGGCGTGTTCGTACAGGGTGGGCATATCGCTCAGGGTAGTAGGAGCGGGTTCGCACTCCCTCGCCGTGAAGTGAGACGCTGAGAATCAACACCGATGGGAGGGCAATAGTGGGGCGACTAGACGGCAAGGTGGCGATTGTCACTGGCGGAGGTGGCGGTATCGGCGGAGCGACCTGTCGCACGCTGGCTCGCGAAGGTGCTTCGGTCATGGTCGTTGACATCAATGAGGCAGCGGCGTCCCATGTGATGGGGGAGGTGACGGGTTCTGGAGGTTCGGCTGAACTCTTTATCGGCGACCTATCAGATGAGGCGACGGTGGTATCGGCTGTCGCCAAGACGGTCGAGCGGTTTGGCCGACTCGATGTGCTGCACAACAACGCGGCGCTCACCGACTCGGCTGCACTCTCGCTCGATACAGCCGTGACGGAAATGACCCTCGATGTCTGGGAACAGACCATGGCGGTCAATCTTCGGAGCCAGATGCTCACCACCAAGCACGCCATTCCGGAAATGATTCGCAACGGCGGTGGGTCGATCATCAATATGTCGTCTGGTGCCGCCTTCAAGGGTGACCGGACCCGGACGGCCTACGGCGTGTCCAAGGCCGGCGTCCATGCCCTGACGATGTATTCGGCGACCAGTCATGGCAAGGCCGGCATTCGGGTCAACACCGTGGTGCCCGGCCTCATCATCACCGAGTCGGTCAAGGCCCATCTGACCGAGAAGATGCTGGCCGGCCTGAGCAAGGTCCCCCTCACGCCCCATTTAGGGGAGCCTTCGGACATCGCCGACCTGGTGCTTTTCCTGGCCACGGAAGAATCCCGCTACATCACCGGCCAAATGATCGTGATTGACGGCGGGATGTCAGCGCACGTCAGCCTGGGCGACGGCTAGGTGGGACCAAGCGAATAGGCGCCCGTCTCGGGGTGGTGATACCAACCGCTGGACGCTTGGGTACCGCCATCGACATGGATCGTCTGCCCGGTGATGTAGCTGGACAACTGACCGGCCAGGAAGACAGCCGCTCCAGCCATTTCGTCGACGTGGCCAGCCCGGCCCATCGGGACAGTGAGCCCGAATTTGAGATCGATGTCGGCTCCTTCGGGCGCGATGGCCCGGATACCTTCGGTCATGGTGATGTCCGGGGCCAGTGCATTGACTCGGATGTGGTGCGGCGCCAGCTCGAGTGCCGCTGTCTTGGTGAAGTTGATGACACCGGCCTTGGCGGCGGCATAGGCGGCGTAACCCGGAGCAGCTCGTACGCCCTCAATGGAGGTCACATTGATGATGCTGCCGCTATTGCCTTCGGCCACCATGTTTCGAGCCACTCGCTGCGTACACACGATGACGTGTTTGAGGTTCGCCTTGTAGAGGGCGTCGAAGCCGTTTTCTGACGTCTCCAACAGAGAGGACCAAAACACACCGCCGGCGTTGTTGACCAGAATGCGTACCGGCCCGAGTTCCGAGATCGTTCGCTCCAATGACTGGTCGACTTGGTCCGAGTCGCGCACGTCGGTGGTCAAGCCCAGGCACCCGATTTCCTCGGCGGCCGATTGGGCGGTGTCCTCATTGCGTTCCCAGATAGCCACGCGCGCCCCAAAGGCGGCCAGACCCCGAGCGACGCCACGGCCAATGCCGGAACCACCACCGGTCACGACGGCAACTTGGCCGGTGAGCAGGGTCGATGACGGGTCAATTGGCACGAAGGCGACAGTACAATAAGTATCTCGTTGCAATCTCACATGCGTGCCGGGCGAACCGGCAGAAAGCCGGGGGGCATCATGCCAAGAATTGAGCCGATTCCGATGGAGGAGCTCGCGGAGGAGCCTCGCCGCATCATTGAAGAAGGCGTAGCCAATGGCACGTACGCCACGCCGATTCCGCTGCAGATCTTCGCCTACAAGACTCAGCAAATTCTCATGACCAATGCCGCACGTGGCGCCTGGGGTCAGAAGTCTCTGCTCGGTGGAAGGATTCTGGAACTGGTGCGCATCCGCAGCGCACAGCTGGGGGAGTGCCAACCCTGCATGCAGTCGCGCAAGCACGACTCCATCACCGACGAGGACGTGGCCTGCCTGATCACACCCGGTGGGTCAGACCTCACCGAGCAGGAGCGCCTGGCGGTCGAGTTCCTTGACCTCTTGTCGGCCGATCATCACGCCATGGATGACGAGTTCTACCGTCGACTGGGCCAGGTGTTCACCTCGGCCCAGATCATTGAGTTGGGCTTCGCCTGTGCCAACTCCATGGGCCTGCACCGCTTCATTCATACGCTCGATGTGTTCGGCTCAGGCGAGCCGGTGATTCCCTACAGCGCCGACCAGGTTGATTCAGCCCGGCCCGACGTCGCTGAGCGCGCATCGGCGTGACCCAAACCATTTTGGTGACCGGGGCCACTGGCCTGGCCGGCGCCAACATCTGCAAGCTTCTGGTTGAGCGGGGCGATCACGTTCGCGCCTTGGCTCGGAGTAGCGCCGACACCGAACCGCTCTCGGCACTGGGCGTCGAAGTCATCAGCGGCGACATCACGGAAGCCGAGGACGTCGTCACCGCCGCCAAGGGCAGTGACGCCGCCATCCATTGCGCCGCGCTGCTGGGCGGGGCGAGCCAAAACCTGGCCGACTTCGAAGCGGTGAACATCGGTGGCACCAAGAACATTCTCGATGCGGCCGAGCAGGTCGGACTGCGACGGGTGGTGGCGGTCAGCACGGGGACGTTCTTCGACACCGGCGGCGGAGTGGACAGGGAAGATGCGCCGGTCACCAAGGAATCCAGCTCGGATCCGTACACGATCACCAAGAAAGCAGCCTTCCTCGATGCCATGAGCCGGGCGGCCGCCGGGCACGACGTGGTGAGCACCCACCCGGGGGCGATCTTCGGTCCGTCGCCGGTGGTCAGCAATGCGCTGGGTCGCACCAGCTTCAATCGGGTGCTGACGTCGGCGCTGCGCCAGAAGATTGAGCGCTATCTCAAGTTCCCGGTCAGTTGGGTCTATGGGGAGGACATTGCCCGGGGTTGCATTCTGGCCCTCGACAAGGGCGTGTCCGGTGAGCGCTACATGCTCGACGGCCAGCCCGAGGACATTGTCAGCATCGCCAATGCCTGTAACCGGATCTGCGAGCTGGCCGGGTTGGACCACCGGGTCGAGGACATTGAGCCCTCGGATGATCCGCAGCTGGTCGAGTTCTTCGGGCCTACCTTGGTGGCCATTGCCCAGAAGGCAGCGACGCAAAAGCCGTCGACTCGGAAATTGACCGATTCGAAGACCTACAAGCGCTTGGGTTATGACCCGATCAGTCTCGATCAGGGTCTGTCGCTGACCACGGACTGGCTACGCCAGATTGGTCGTCTCGACTAATTAATTGGCTGGGAGTTTCCAGCCCATCCCTTCGGCGATTTCCTTGCAGGTCGGGCAGAGTCCGTACTTCTTGGGGTCGCGGCCGGGCACCCATTCTTTGCCACAGAGTGCCCGTACGGCGGTGCCGTTGACGATGCCTTCAACGACGCTCGGTCCGGTGGAGACGAAGCCGCGCTTGCGCCCCTTCTTCGGGGTGTAGCCCTCCAGGACGATGTGCGACATGCGGTCGTGGTCGCCGTCGTCCAGCTCGGGATCCGGTCGAGCGGGGGCCAGCGTGGTGCCGCTGGAGGGTTCGGGATTGAGGGTCCCGTAGAGGCCCCATCGGCGTCCACCCATTCCATAAGCCATCCCCTACAGCGTAGGCGGCAGACAGGGGTGGGTCGGCTCCGTGCCTGCTCAGGGCGGCCGGGAATGATTGATGAACCCTGAATGTTGACCAGTCAGATGAATTGATTCCGACCCGTAGAGGACAGATCATGACGAACCCAAATCAGACACTCCCGTTGCTCCCCCTCAAATCAGGGGTGGTACTGCCCGGCATGGTCTTCACCATGGCGCTGGAGTCGGACGAGGCTCGCGCCGCTGTTGACGCCGCCCGGTCCGCCGGTGGGCACCTGCTGCTGGTTCCCCACATCGAAGGTCGTTATTCCACCGTCGGCGTCATCGCCGAGGTGACCGACGAGGGCGCCCTGCCGGGTGGCCTCCAGGCCGTGGCTATCCGCGGTGACCAGCGGGCCACCATCGGGACTGCGGTCCCGGGTACCGGTGACGCGCTGTGGGTCGAGGCCGAGCCGCTCGATGAGGGTGAGCCGACCGAGGCCGCCGTGGAGTTGGCGCGGGAATACCGAGCCGTGTTGGAGAACATCCTGCTGAGCCGTGGCGCAGGGCGTATTGCCAATCAGCTCCGCGACATCACCGAGCCCGGGAGGCTGGCCGATGTGGCCGGCTACTCGCCGGACCTCACCTTGACCCAGAAGGTCGACGTGCTCGAGACCATCGACATTGAGGCCAGGTTGCGCCTCGTGCTCGGTTGGGCCCGGGACACCTTGGCCGACGTGGCGCTCCGAGAGCGCATCAAGACCGATGTCGAAGAGGGCATGGAGAAGACACAGAGGGAATTCCTTTTGCGCCGCCAGTTGGAGGCCATTCGGAAGGAACTCGGTCAGCTCGGCGATGGTGACGAAGCCGAACCCGATGACTACCGAGCCAAGTTGGCTGAGCGCGAACTGCCTGAGCATGTGCGGGTGGCCGTGCAACGTGAGGTCGACAAGTTAGAGCGCACCAGCGATCAAAGCCCCGAGACGGGCTGGATCAGGACGTGGCTCGACACGGTGTTCGAGCTGCCCTGGGGCGTCGAGTCCGAGGACTCGCTGGACATCGCCCAGGCGTCAGCCACCCTCGATGCTGATCACGACGGCTTGACCGACGTGAAAGAGCGGATTTTGGAGCACCTGGCCGTGCGCAAGCTGCAGGCCGAGCGCGGGCTCAAGTCGGTGGACGGTCGCGGGTCGGGAGCCATCCTGGCCCTGGTCGGCCCTCCGGGCGTGGGTAAGACCTCGCTCGGTGAGTCGGTGGCGCGTGCCCTTGGTCGTAAGTTCGTCCGGGTCGCCCTTGGTGGCGTGCGGGACGAGGCCGAAATCCGGGGTCACCGTCGGACCTACGTCGGAGCTCAGCCCGGGCGGTTGGTGCGTGCCCTGCGTGAAGCGGGGACCATGAACCCGGTCATTGTGTTGGATGAAGTGGACAAGTTGGGTGGGGACTATCGAGGAGATCCCTCGTCGGCCCTGCTCGAGGTGTTGGACCCGGCGCAAAACCACACCTTCCGTGATCACTACCTGGAGGTCGATCTCGACCTCTCGAAGGTGCTGTTCATCGCCACGGCCAACGTCATCGACACCATCCCCGGACCGCTGCTCGACCGCATGGAAGTCATTCGGTTGGACGGCTACACCGAATCGGAGAAGGTCTCGATCGCTCGTCACCACTTGGTGGCCCGGCAACGTGAGCGGGCTGCCCTGCATGAGGAACGAAGTCGTGGTGACCGACGAGGCGCTTCGGAACATTGTGGCCGACTACACCCGTGAGGCGGGCGTCCGGTCATTGGAGCGTGAGATCGGACGGCTGTTGCGCAAGGTGGCCACCAAGTTGGCGGCCGGCGAGCGTGAGGCACCGGTGACCGTTGACGGTGACGACGTGCGTGGGTGGTTGGGTCGACCCCGCTTCTTCTTTGAAGCGGCCGACCGGACCAGTGTGCCTGGCGTGGTGACCGGACTGGCCGTGACGGGTGCGGGCGGCGACGTCCTCTTCGTTGAGGCCAGCATGTCGGACGGGCCGGAAGGCTTGACCCTGACCGGGCAGTTGGGCGACGTCATGAAGGAGTCGGCGGAAATCGCCCTCTCCTACGTGCGGTCGCACGCGGTCGAACTCGGGATCGATCCGACCATCTTCGCCAAGAAGCGGTTCCACGTGCACGTGCCGGCCGGCGCCGTCCCCAAGGACGGTCCGTCGGCTGGGGTCACCATGACCACGGCACTCGTCAGCCTGTTGCGTGGCGTGCCGGTGCGATCGGTGGTCGGCATGACTGGTGAGGTGACGCTGCAAGGTCGGGTGTTGCCGATCGGCGGCGTCAAGCAGAAGGTGTTGGCGGCACACAGGGCAGGACTGAAGGAAGTGGTCCTGCCGGTGCGCAATGGCCCGGACTTGGAGGACGTGCCCGAGGAAGTGCGCTCGGTCATGACCTTCCACCTGGCCACCACCATCGCCGATGTCTTGGCACCGGCTTTGGCTGCGGACGAGGAGGCTGATGGTCAAGGGCATGACCATCAGCTTTCCGACGTAGCCTGAGTCGAGTTCACCCAGAACGGGAGATGCAGATGAATGAAGCGGATGCGGAGATCGTCGCCAATATCAGTGCGCTGGCCGAGGAAGAGCAGAAGCTCGAAGAAGCCCATGTCGGCCAAGGCCTGTCGGACGACGAGCGGAAACGCCTGAAGTCCATTGAGGTGACGCTGGACCAGTTGTGGGACACGTTGCGTCAACGGCGGGCCAAGCGTGACGCCGGCCGCAGTCCTGATGAGGCGACCACTCGTTCAGCCGAGACCGTCGAGGGATACCTGCAGTAGGGGTTATCTCCCTCGGCGGGCCCGGATGGCCGGGAGGCCGACGGGGATGACGGCGACGACGGCAGCGGCCAGGCCGATGAAGGCGCCATAGCTCCAGCCGACGCTGAAGTTGGCGAATCCGGCTGGCTTGAGCAGGAAGCCGACCAAGACGAAGACGAAGTTCACGGCGGTGCCGATGACCAACATCTGATCCCGGCTCACGGACGCGCCTTCGGGCATCTTGATGATGCCCAGGGCATGCCCGCCGATGAGGCTCAAGACGCCGATGGAGACGAACAGCGTCAGATAGAGATAGCCGTGAGCCGCCAGGGCGCCGCCGGTCAGTCCGTCGATGTTGAACCAGGGCAGGAACAACAGCGAAATGAACAGTACGAAGGTGGCGATGCCGATGGTGCGGTCTGCCGTGGTGAGTGCCGACGCATTGAACTTCACGCCGGACCCCTTGGCAACGGCCTGTCCACAGCTGGGACAGCTGAAAGCTCCGGCGGGGACGACGCCGCTGCAATTCGTGCAGGTCGAGGGGGTGGAAGGCACGCCCGGGAGATTAGTCCCTAATGGGAGTTGCTCCCTGAGGGGTCGAGATTCTTGAGGAAGGTGAGCAGGTCGTCGGCGTGCTCTTCCTCGACCGCCAGAATGCCCTCGAGCATGCGTCGCGTGGTGGTGTCCTTGGTGCCCAGCCAGTCGATCATTTCGGAGTAGGAGGCGATGGCCACCCGCTCGGCCACCAGGTCTTCCTTGACCATGTCCAGCAGGTCGGTGCCGGGCACGTATTCGGCGTGACTGCGCTCCTCCAGTGTGGCCGGGTTGAAATCCGGCTCGCCCTGAAGCTGCACAATCCGGGCCGCAATCTGGTCGGCGTGGCCCTGCTCTTCGAGGGCGTGCTGGGCAAACTCGGCCGCGATGGGGGCCGAGTCGACCCCCTCGGCCATATAGAAATGGCGCTTGTAACGCAGGACGCACACCAGCTCGGTGGCCAGGGCCTCATTGAGCACGGCGATGACCCGGTCCAGATCGGCCCCATAGGCGTCGGTAATCGGGCCCTTCTCAATGTGGATGCGGGCGTTCTTGCGGAGGGTTTCGACGTCAGTCAGGAATTCGGCCATGTGTGAACGGGTACCCAGGTTGCCGAGATCGAAACTCAGCAGGCCGTTGTTCGGGGTCCGGTACCCTTCTCGTCGCCGGCCATTCTGATCGGCATGGCACGGGGCTGTAGCTCAGTGGTTAGAGCAGGGGACTCATAATCCCTCGGCCGTGGGTTCGATCCCCACCAGCCCTACTCCTTGTGGTGAGCCCATTTAGCGGACCACTTTCTTTGGGATGCACTGGAGGTCGAAGGGCTCAGGGATCTTTCAGTTCCCGCCGCTAGTCTCGCCTCGTCGGTGACGGACACCGCAAAAAAGGGGAGGCGCGATGGCACCGAAGAACCAGCGGTTCTGGTTGACGGAGGACAGCGTCTCACTCGATATCGAGGCCGACGCCACGACGCTCTACACAATGATTTCGGATCTACCGCGCATCGGTGAATGGAGTCCGGAGTGTGAGCTTGTCGAGTGGGAAGGCGACGTATCAGCGCCAGTTGCAGGTACCACGTTCGTCGGTCACAACGCAGTCGGACCCGGGCGACGCATCCGTTACAAGCGCCATGGCACGGTCCTGGTGGCCGAGCCCGGTGCCGCGTTCAGTTTCATCACCGACGAGGGCGGTCGACCATCGACGGAATGGCACTACCGGTTTGAACGCCTCGGCGACGGTCGCACCCGAGTGACCGAGGGCTACAAGGTGCGGTGGATCCCGACGTGGGCCCGCATCATCGATGTGCCGCTGAACCGCCATAAGGAATTGCTCGAAGGCATGCGCTCAACGCTCGAGCGCCTGAGTGCGGGCGCCGAGGCAGCAGGTCGAAATGGTGACGGAGGTTGATTCCTCAGGCCGGCCCCGAGGCGGCATCGATTCTTGTCGTCGCCACCGATGAGACGCTCCGGCAGGCCACGGGTGACTCGCTGGAGCGTCGGTTTGGTGCGGACTATCGGATTGTGGCCGTTGCACCCGGTGACGAACTCGACGCCGCACTCGCGGCAAGTGGGTCGATCGCAGTTGCCTTAGCGCCGATCGGCACCGTCGATGTCGCGGCATTGCATGTAGTGAGTGCGGCACATGCGACGGCTAGACGCATCGCCGTGGTCGAGGTTGGCGACACCTCGGTCGCTATGGACCTCAATCGGGCCATGACCCTCGGTCAAGTCGATTACTACGTGGGCTACCCCTGGGCTTCACCCGAAGAGGAGCTCTACCCCGTCGTCAGCGAGTCGCTGCGTCTGTGGGCCTACGACAACCAACTGCGGTTCGACAAGGTCACCATCGTCGACCAACCAGGATTTGGCCAGGGCCAGGCCCTGGCACAGTTACTGGTGAGCAATAGGGTGGCGACGCAACTGCACACGTCCGAATCGCCGGACGGTCGAGCGTTGATTGAAGGACCGCTAGCCGGGCTGGAGCTGCCCGCCGTGTTGTTATGGGATGGTCGGACGTTGGCGGCGCCGACGGCGGCTGATCTGGTCGAAGCGATCGGGGTACGCACCCGACCCGATGGTGGCCTCTACGACGTCACTGTCGTGGGTGCCGGACCGGCTGGTCTGGCTGCTGCCGTGTATGCGGCTTCCGAAGGCCTTCGAACGGTGCTCCTCGAGGTCGCCGCCGTTGGCGGTCAGGCCAGTACCAGCACCAGGATCCGCAATTACCTGGGATTCTCGTGGGGGGTCCGGGGCGCCGACCTCGCCGCTCAGGCCCACCGACAGGCCGAGCAATTGGGCGCCGAGATTGTGGCGACCCGAATGGCCATTGGCCTGACTCGCGCCGGCGAGGACCTGGTCGTGTCGTTCGCGGACGGAGAGGTCATCCGGACGAAGCGCGTGATTCTGGCCGGGGGCGTCACCTATCGACGCTCGGGCGTGCCCTCGGTCGATGCGCTCATCGGCCGCGGGGTGCTTTACGGTGCCGCGGCAGGCGAGGCCTCATCAATGGCCGGCCTGAACGTGTTCATCCTCGGCGGCGGCAATTCGGCCGGACAAGCGGCGGCACATTTGGCGGCTGCCGGCGCCCAGGTGACGGTTCTCGTTCGTAAGGACTCGCTCCGATACAGCATGTCGGATTACCTCATCACGCAGCTGGAGGGTACGGCCAACCTCTCGATTCGCTGCAACGTGCAGGTGGCTGAGGCCCTGGGCGATCAACAGCTCGAGGCACTGGTGCTCGAAGACACCACCACCGGCACTCAGGTCGAGGTTCCGGCTGATGCGCTCTTTGTCTTCATCGGCGCGATTCCGCACACGGAATGGCTCGACGGCTTGGTCGAGCTCGATGACCACGGTTTCGTCGTCACTGGACGCGATGGAGCGGATTGGCTTGAGACCTCAGTGCCCGGTGTGTTCGCGGCTGGGGACATCCGCGCCGGCTCCATCAAGCGCGTGGCCGCGGCCGTGGGCGAAGGCTCCACTGCAGCAATGCTCGTGCGCGAGTCGCTGGCGGCACCGGCCGAATAACTCGCCCTTAGTGAAGGGTGCGGGTGAGAAAGTTCGTGATGATGGAGGAGATGTCGTAGGCGGACGGCACCTCGTTCTGCGTGGCCAGTCCGTGGCGACCGTGGTTCACCAGCACCAGGTCGACCGGCACTTTGGCCGCCCGTAGATGTTGGGCAAAAATCTCTGACTGACTCTCGGGGACGATCTGGTCGGCTGTGCCTTGGAGTATGAGGAACGGCGGGTCGTTGGGCGCGACATAGGTCACTGGACTGGCTGAAATGAGGGCCGGGGCTACTGCGTTCGGCCAGGCGCCGAAGACGGTGCGGATCATGACCGCCGTGTAGTGGGGCCAGTCGGTGGCGCCGAGTTGAGCCGGACCGAATTCATCGACGATGGCCGCCATGTGATCCGACGCCTCGGGGTATGGCCCCTTGTCCCATGGCAGTGAGTGGTTATCGGTCCCGAGCAGGCTGACCAGTTGGCCACCTGCACTGTCGCCCCAGGCGGCGATGCGGTCCGGGTCGATGCCGAGCTGGGCCGCGTGGGTGTGGAGGAAGCGAGCGGCGCACTCAACATCGATGATCTGATCCGGCCACTGTCGCAAGGGAGCGAGTCGGTAGTCGATGGAGGCGACGACAAAGCCGGCTCGCACCAAGTCGGTGGCCGTCAACGATTGGGAAAGCGAGACGAAGCGCTGACCCGTCTGCCACCCACCCCCATGGACCTGCATCACGGCGGCGACCGGATGGTTCACCGGATTGGGGGCGAAGAGGGACATCTGCAGTGGGGTACCGCCCTCCCGGCAATAGGTCACCGTGCGCTCGCCCTGCCAGGTGGGACCATGCAACACCACACCCGGAGAGGCCTTCGAATGGGCCTTTCCCGTCGTGCCGGCGCTCGATGCCGCGGCCGAACTCACCCCCACGACGAGGGCCGCCAGACCGACCGCAACAGCCCAGCAGCGATCGGTGGATCACCGGGGCGCGGTTGGGCACGCGCCCATGGAACCATGAGTGTGTCGTGCCGTCTGGTCACCCCCCGGTTGCAGGTGGACAGAGTGACGAGGCTTAGACCAAGGCGAGCGTGGCGGTGGCCAGCATCCTTTCGATCTCGGTGGGGGTCGGCTCGACCGGGATGGTCGAGAAGTGGTGCTTGAAACTGAGCGCCGGCAGCTCGACCAATCGGTAAGAGATCTCGGCGGCCAGGAATGATCCACCGATGACGAGGAACGACTCCCAGAAACCGGTGTCGCGCAGCCAGGTGTTCAGCACGTAGGACCACAGGTACAGCGCGTAGGAGCGCTGACCGATGCCGACCAATAGCTTGTTCGAAAACAGTCGCCCAGCCATGGCGAGTGGTCGTTCGGCCAGATAGACCACGCCCATGGAGCAGGCCAGCGTGCCCACCACGAGGCCGGCATTCCAGGTCGCTCGATGTCCTTCCTGGCGCATGGCGTAGCAGGACCATGCGATCAGGGCGACGAGTACGGCGCCCAAGGCCGGCGCCCACACTGCCTTGCGTAGAAAGCTCCAGGTGCCTCGACTGGTCATGAAGGCGCAGACTGCTCCGCAGAAGAGCGCGGCGCACCGAGTATCAGTGCCGAAGTACACCCGGTTGAAGTTTGAGGACGACATGAGAATCGGATCCAGTAGCGCGAACATGGCGATGCCGGCGGCGATGAGGGTGGCGGACTGTCGACGCAGGCGAAGCAATACCAACATGACCGGAGCCCAGAGCACATAGAATTGCTCTTCGACGGCCAGCGTCCAAAGGTGACTGATTGGGCTGTAGCCGTGCCACAGATGCCAGACCGATGCCGCGCACAGCCAGTTGGTCACGTACGTCAACGCCGCTCCCACCCCTTCGAGTCCAGTGACCCAGGAGACAGGGCTGCCCGGTGTGTTGGCACTGGGCACGGTGGCCAGGAACTGGCCATGTTGGAAGCACAGATCAACCAGGAACCACACCGCCAGGAAGAACATCAGAGCGGGCAAGAGCCGCAACGCCCGCCGGGCGTAGAAGTACCGCATGTGAATGCGGCCGGTGCTGTCGTGCTCCTTAATGAGCAATCCGGTGATGAGGTAACCGGAAAGAGCGAAGAAGCCGATCACGGCCACACTCCCGGGATCGATCTTCCATCCCTCACTGTCGCCCCATAGGTGAAAGGCGATCACGCCGAGTACCAAAACGGCTCGCATCCCATCGAGCGCCGGGGCACGGGAGGCCATCAAACTGGTGGTCTGGTCCTTGTCCATGGGCACTTCCATACCCAATGTTCAGATCTGACTCTGAGGGCGCGCTGGCAGCGGCGTCGGTCCCGGGTGCGAATGTGGGAGCGAACCCCTGTGTGGCCAAGAGGTTTCTGGCCCGGCCAGCGCCGGGCCAGAAGGAAAGATAAGGTCAGCCCTCAGGCTCCGTCGCTTGCCAGGCGATGGCGCCCCCGGTCAGGTTCTCCGCCGTCCATCCCGCTTCACTCAATAGGTTGGCTGCCGAAGCCGATCGACTGCCGGCGTGGCAGGCCGTCACAATGGTGGTCCCTTGGGGCAGCTCGGCCAACCGGTCAGGCAACTGGCCCAACGGGATGTTTATCCCGAGGGGGTACGCCCACTCCTCCACTTCGCTGGGCTCTCGCACATCTAGCAAAAAGACATCCTCGCCACGGGCTAGGCGGGCTCGGATCTCGTCGGGTTCGACCTCGGTAAAGGGCATGTTGCCCAAGCTAGTGGCCCAAAAGCCGCCCCACTCCGGGACTCCCCGGTACTGTGGCGGCGTGCCACTGCCCAGGAAGTTCCTCAATGACGACGAGGAGCTGTTGGCGGAAATGCATCCACACTGGATCTTCATTTTCATGCCCCTCGCCACTTCGGTGGTGGTCATTGCCGCGGTCATCGCCATCTCCCTCGCCGTAAAGGACAGCGCCAACTGGGCGACATACCCCCTTTTGGTGGTCGCCCTCATCCCGACCGGGTGGTTGATCGGCCGCATCATTCGCTGGCGCAGCTACATCCTGGCCTTGACCAATACCCGGATCGTCCTTCGACATGGCGTGTTCGACCGTGATGTGGTGCAGCTCCGTTTGCAACGCATCACCGAAATCAACCTGTCCCAGAAGCTGTGGGAACGCCCGCTGGGAACCGGTCGATTGATCATCGATGTCCAGGGTGAGGATGACTCGATGATCATCCCCGATGTGCGCAAGCCGAACATCGTGCAGCGAGTGATCAACGCGCAGATCAATGAACTGATCGGCGGGGGCTCGGCAGAGCCGATCCCGGCCGAGTTCCAACCGAAACGACCGTACGGCGGTCACGATGATGCCCGCGGCCACGACGAAGACCACCACGACCACGATCACGACACACCGCCCTTTGGCGTGCCAACGGTGGTGGACGAGGCGGCAGTCGATCCAACCATCGACCCGACTGCGGCCACGCTGTCGCAACCATCCCCGGGCGGGGCGACCCACTCCGATATCAGGGACCGGCTCATCGAACTGGATGAACTTCGACAGCGCGGGATCATCTCCGATGAGGAATTCGCCACCAAGAAAGCCCAGCTGCTCGACCGCATTTGAGTGACTGCCCTTCCGGACGGCCGGCGAGGGCCGACTACCGTGAAGGGGGTGGAGACACCTACCTATCGCTGCGATGGTTGCGGCAACCTGACCCGGTTCGACGTCACAATCACTCGCCAGACCAAGGCCTTCCATCACTACACCGTGGGTGGCGAACTCAATATTGAGGACGAGACGGTCCTGTTCAACAATGTGGATGAAGTGGTCTGCCGCTGGTGCGGGCATGGACGAAGCGTGGTGGTCGTACCTGCCAGCGAGCTCCAGGAGCCGGAAGCCCCGTCGCCGGTGCAGTGAACGAGCCGCCACCGGCTGAGCTGCTGGCTCGGCTTCGACCGATCCCGACGTACCGGGATCACCCGGCGACCACGCCCCACGACGTGGTCGGCCTCACTCCCGACGGCACACCATTTCGGGTGGATCTCACCAATGACGCCCAGCCCACGTTGCTGCTCTTTTTGTCCAGTACCTGCTCGGGTTGCCAGGACTTGTGGCAGGGCATTTCGGAGTTGCGCTCGGTGATTCCGGCCGACCTGCAGGTCATCGTGGTCACTCGTGGTCCCGAATCCGAAGATCCAGAGGCCGTTGCTGCGTTGACGCAGCCGGGCACGACCGTGGTGATGAGCACGCCGACCTATGTCGACTACCAGGTCGCTGGTCCCCCCTTCCTGGCCGTGGTGGCTGGGGGGGTGGTGAAAACCGAGGGGGTGGCCTGGGGAATTGGGGAAACCGGGCGGGCCACCCGGGCCGCATTTGAAGGTGGCAGCGAGTGATGTCACACCCTTGGACGATGCTGATGGAAAAGAAAGCACACACGCCATCAGCGCCCGAATATGGAGGGTCACTCACATGCCTGACGCCACACTGTTCCAGTTCAATCCCGAGCCTCAAGATGTCCTCACCATCGACTGTGACTCGTGTTCGCTGCAGCGTACGGACGCCTGCGACGACTGTGTGGTCAGTTTTCTGCTGGGCCGGGAGGCCGATGATGCCGTGGTCATCGACGCCGACGAGGCTCGGGCCATGCGGATGCTCGAGCGTGCCGGGTTGGTCCCGACGCTCCGCTTCAGCTCTCGCGCCGGCTAGTCACGTCGTGCCGGTGCCATGACACGGCACCTGCTGGTGACGAACGACTTCCCACCCAAGGTGGGCGGCATCCAGAACTATCTCTGGGAGCTGTGGGAGCGGCTTGACCCGACGTCGTTCGTGATCCTTACGGCTTCCTCGCACGAAGACGCAACCTCCTTCGACGCCGCACAGGCCGAACGGGGAATTCGAGATCGTCCGGGTGCCCCAGTCCATCCTCTTCTTTCCAACGGCGGGCGCATTGCGAGCAATCAATCAGTGCGTGCGCCAACACGACATCGACTTCGTCCTGCTCGATCCAGCGTTGCCGTTGGGTCTGCTCGGCCCGCGCCTTGATGTGCCCTATGGCGTCATCTTGCACGGCGCCGAAGTCACGATTCCCGGTCGACTTCCGCTCAGTCGAGGTGCGCTGGCCCATGTGCTGCGGCGGGCCTCGCTCATCATTTCGGCCGGCGGGTATCCGGCGGCCGAAGGCAGGCGAGCCGCCGGTGAGCTGACCGTGCCCATGGTCGAAATCCCGCCGGGTGTCGACACCACGGCAATCACCCCCATGCGAGCCGAGGAGCGTCGAGCGGCTCGAGCGCGACTGGGACTGCCGTCCCACGGACCACTGGTCGTCAGCGTCAGTCGCTTGGTGCCCCGGAAGGGTATGGACGTTCTCATCGCGGCCGCCGCTCGGTTGGCCCCTTCGTTCCCGGATCTGACCGTGGCCATCGCGGGCGGGGGCCGGGAGTTGGCCCATCTCCAGGATCTGGCCGAGGCGAGCCCCGTCCGGGTCTCGGTGATGGGTCGGGTCAGTGATGAGGACCGAGCCGCCCTGCTCGGGGCCGGTGACGTCTTTGTGATGCCTTGTCGAAATCGCTGGCTCGGCCTGGAGCAGGAGGGGTTCGGCATCGTTTTTTTGGAGGCGGCGGCAGCAGGAGTTCCACAGGTGGCCGGGGAGAGTGGGGGTGCGGCCGAGGCAGTGGTCGACGGGGTAACAGGCCTGGTCGTAGCCTCGCCAGAGAATCCAGGCTGCGTGGCCGAGGCCATCCGGACCCTCTTGGTCGACCCCAAGCTGAGGAAGCGAATGGGTGCCGCCGGGCGAAAGCGGGCTCAGGCATCCTTCGACTACGACGTTCTCGCTTCTAGGCTGGCCAGCACCTTGGAGGAAGTGGCAGGCTGACGGACCCCTGGGCCATGCCCAAGGCATCATCACAACGAGAGGACGCACTTCGTGGCGGATCAGGCCACAGAACACATGACGGTGTCGGCATCGCCTGAGCGGTGCTTTGCTGCCGTCGCGGACCTCGAGCGGTACCCCGAGTGGGCAGCCGACATCAAAGAGGTCGTCATTCACGAACGGGACGATCAAGGTCGTCCCCTGCTGGCCACCATGCGGGCCGCCGCCTTTGGTCGCAGCACCACCATGACCTTGGCCTATGACTTTTCGCAGGCTCCCCGAGTCTTTGCCTGGAGCCTGACCAAGGGCGACATCCTCACCAAGTGGAGCGGCAGCTACGAGCTCGATCCCGGTGAGAACGGTGGCACCGACGTGACCTATCACGTGGAGGCTGAACTCCGCGTGCCCATCCCCGGCTTTATCAAGATGCGGGCCACCAGCCGCATCATGGCCACGGCCATGCGAGAGCTGAAGGCCCGGGTCGAGTCTTCGCAGTGAGTGCAGATGCCGGGCCGTCGGTCGGTTCCGGCGTCGCCTATGGGGTTGATATCGGTGGCACCAAGGTGCTCGGTGTCGTCCTTGATGAGAACGATCAGGTTGTGGCCGAATCCCGGGTCCCGACTCCCATTGGTTCGGGCATTGATGGCGAGGGGGTGGCTCGCGCCGTGGCCGAAGTGGTCGCCGCGCTCGATGCCGAAATAGGCGCCACGCCGGGCTCCGTGCCGGCAGTGGGCGTCGGTGTGCCCGGCATGCTGGACCGCAAGGGGTGGTTGTGTTTCTCGCCCAACCTGCCCCAAGGTCATGGGCTGGACTGGTCGGAGCTGCTGGGCGCGTGCTTGCCCAATCGTCAGCTCGTCATTGAAAACGACGCCAACTTCGCCGCCTTGGCTGAGCACCGACTGGGTGCATCACGCGGCTACACCGACGTCATGACCGTGACCCTGGGTACGGGCATTGGCGGTGGCGTCATCATCGGCGGACGCGTCCTGGTCGGGGCGCACGGCTTCGCCGGTGAGATCGGACACATGGTGGTGAACCCAGCGGGTCCGCCGTGTCCGTGTGGTCGCAACGGTTGCTGGGAGCGCTACGCCTCGGGAGGCGGACTCGGTTTGACCGCTCGCCAAGAAGCTTTGGCCGGCCACCTCCCTGAAGTGGTGGCCCGGGCCGGCGGAGACCCCGAGCGGGTGCGCGGTGAAGACGTGTCGGCGGCGGCGCAAGACGGTGATGCCGCTGCGCAACGAGTCTTGGCCCAAGTGGGATGGTGGGTCGGCTTCGGGCTGGCCAATCTGGCCTGCGTGGTTGATCCCGAATGTTTCGTGTTGGGCGGCGGCCTCATTGGTGCCGGCCATCTCCTGCTCGATTCGGCCCGGGCGTCCTTCGAGGAGCTGGTCGAAGGCGGTCGCAATCGCCCCACCACCGACATCGTGGCCGCCCAGTTCGGCGAGCGGGCCGGTGCGGTCGGCGCCTCCTTGGCGGCGCGTCAGGGTGGTCTGTGGTGATCAGAACCGGGATTGTGCTCCCGACCTTTCGGGAATCGCCCGAGGAGGCCCTCCAGGTAGCCGAAGCTGCCTTTGCCGCCGGTGTCGACGGCGTCTTCTGTTACGACCATTTGTGGCCCATGGGTCAGCCCGAGCGTCCCGCCATGGCGCCTTTCCCGATTCTGGCCACCATTGCCAGCACCTCGGCGGCTTCGGCCAAGGAGGGCGGGGGACCGTTCATCGGCACCCTGGTGGCCCGGGTGGGCCTGGTGCCAATCCAAGTGTTGGCCGGTGAATTCCTGGCCCTGGAACGGATGGTGCCCGGTCGGGTCATCGCCGCCCTGGGGACCGGGGACCGTTTGAGCGAAGCCGAGAACCGGGCCTACGGAGTCCCGTTTCCTCCCGCCGCCGAGCGTCGGGCCGACATGGTGACACTGGCCCGACAGCTCCGGGGTGAGCACCTCGCCGTGTGGTTGGCCGGGGGACCGGGAGCGAGGACGGTGGAGGCCCAGGAGGCCGGTGCCGCCGTGAATCTCTGGGACGCCGAACCGGCCTTGGTGGCGGCCTGCGTGGACCGTCCCGATGCCATTGAGGTGACCTGGGCTGGACCGCCGCCCAAGTCCGAGGATGCGCTGTTCACCATCGTGCGTGAGGTGGCGGCCGCCGGTGCGACCTGGGCCATTTTCGGATGGCCCGTCGACCCGGGCCAGCTGGTGGCGGCTGCGCAAGCGTCGTCACTGGGGCAAGAACCATCGCCGTAGACTCTCCGGATGGAATTTCGCCGGATAAATGGACTCCCGCCTTACGTCTTTGCCACCATCAATGACCTGAAGGCTGTGTCACGGCGAGCCGGCAACGACGTCATCGACCTTGGATTCGGTAACCCAGACCTCCCATCCCCTGACGTGGCCGTGGAGAAGTTGGCCGAGGCGGCCCACAACGCCAAGAACCACCGCTACTCGGCTTCGCGCGGCATCCCCAAGCTGCGCAGTGCCATCACCGACCTCTACCAGCGCAAGTTCGACGTCAGTCTTGATCCCGAGACCGAGGTCGTCACCACGATCGGGGCCAAGGAAGGTTTCTCGCATCTCATGTGGGTGCTGGTCGGTCCGGGCGATACCGCGTTGGTGCCTTCGCCGTC
The DNA here is from genome assembly GCA_963730785.1 of uncultured Acidimicrobiaceae bacterium. Classification (GTDB taxonomy): domain Bacteria; phylum Actinomycetota; class Acidimicrobiia; order Acidimicrobiales; family RAAP-2; genus Bog-473. The sequence continues at coordinate 1,132,117 of CAVSTF010000010.1, read as the reverse complement.
GTACCCGATCCACATCTGGGGCCCGCTGTTCGCCGGCGCCGATGTGCGGCAGGTGCCGCTGAACGGACCCTCGGCGGCCGTGGACGGCTTGAACCCGCCGGACCCCGGCGACGAATTCTTCGACGGGCTCATGCACGCCTGGGAAGAGTCGTGGCCAAAGCCGAGAGTCATTGTGTTGTCGTTCCCACACAACCCGACCACGGCGTGTGTCGACCTGTCCTTCATGGAGCGGTTGGTGAACTTCGCCCGCGAACACGAAGTGATCCTGGTCCATGACTTCGCCTACGCCGACCTCGGCTTCGACGGTTACCAGCCGCCCTCGATTTTGCAGGTGCCCGGGGCCAAGGACGTGGCCGTTGAGCTGTACACCATGACCAAGTCGTTCTCCATGGCCGGCTGGCGAGTCGGCTTCGTGGTCGGCAACGCCGAGATCGTGCAGGCCCTGACCAAGCTCAAGACGTACTTGGACTACGGCACGTTCCAGCCCATTCAGATCGCCGCCATCGTGGCCATGAATGAAGCACCTGAGTATCCGGCCGAGCTGAACCTGATCTACAAGAGCCGACGCAATGCCTTGTGCGACGGGCTCAACAAAATCGGTTGGAACCTGGTCCCGCCCAAGGGCACTATGTTCGTGTGGGCTCCAATTCCCGAGCCGTACCGTGAGATGGGTTCCTTGGAGTTCTCCAAGCTGCTGATCCAAGAGGCCGACGTGGCCACCTCACCGGGTGTGGGCTTCGGCCCGGGTGGCGATGGGCACGTGCGCTTCGCGCTCATTGAGAACGAACAACGCATCCATCAGGCCGTGCGCAACCTGCGCGGCGCGTTGACCAAGCTCGGATAGTCGCCGTGGATTGGAAACTCGAAGTCGTGGTCCTGCCCGTGGCGGATGTCGACCGGGCTAAGGATTTTTATCTCGACCAAGTGGGCTTCGATCTCCAGGTGGATTACAGCGCCGGCGAGGACTTCCGAGTGGTGCACCTCATACCTCGCGGGTTCGGCCGTGGCCGTGGCGCTTATGCGCAACGAGGCCTCAGCCGGCAGCGTGAGCGGACTGCACCTGGTGGTCAACGACATTGAGGCGGCCTGGCGGGAACTCAGCGAGCGAGGCGCCGATCCCGAAGAGATCCATCACTACGTCGACGGTGCGCCGCAGCCTGGTTTGGATCCGAATCGGGCTGACTACGGCTCGTACCTGTCGTTCAAAGATCCTGACGGCAACCAGTGGTTGGTGCAGGAAGTGGGCCACACCTAGCTGACCATTACGGTGCGGTGTCGAAGGCGGTGGGTGGCGCCATCTGTGTGAACCCGGCCGGCACCGTCGAGTGCAACTGGGTCTCATTGTCGGCCGTTGGGCTGAGCCACGTGATGTTGCTGACGATGGGCGTGGCCGGGTCGATCGTGTAAGTGAGGGGAAGGTTGGGGACGGCGTTAAGGGCGTAGCCATTGACGCCATTCGACACACCTAGCGTCACTTGAACCGGCAAATTGGTGGCGGGATCGATCCACATCTCCATGTTGGCGAAGGAGTCGGCGATCGTGGCCGCGGTGCCTTGGCTCTTGATCTCGAAGGCATTGGCGACGCCGTTGACCGTGGCGGATTGACCCGTCTTGGCGAAGTCACCGTGATTGAGCAGCCACGCCACCCCAGCCGCCGACGTGGGGGAGCCGGCCAGCAGGCCACCCGGTGGGTACTCGCTGCCGGTGGCTGCTGTCGGAGTCGAAGCGGGAGCTGGCACCGTAATGGTCCACCACGTCTTGGTGGTGGCGTTCACGTCGGTGATGACCTGCTGCGCCCCCTGGGTCACCAGCGTCTCGTCTTCAAGGGGTGACCCGTCCGCGGCGTAGGTAGCTACCCGCAAGGTGTTGCCGTCAGCCGACAACCAATGGGTCGAGCGGTCGCCCATGTCGCCCCCGGTGGTCTGTGCCTCGAAGATGTCACTCGACGAATTGTCGACGGCCGCGGTGATCTCTGCGGTCAGCGTGGCGTGAGTCAAGTGCGTGGGGCGTACCCGGCTTTCTCCGGCTCTTCCGCCGACGGCGAGGACAGCGACACCGGACAGGGCGGTAGCGCCGGCCAGACCGGCCACCACGGCGGGCCGCCTCGGGCCGGTCGAGTACCGGTGGGCCGCCAGTCGACGGTGAAGTTCGGGCGAGGCGCCGTGCGGCGTGGCGACCCGAGCCAGGGCGGTGCGCAGCGCACGTTCGGTTTCGTGGTCGAGCGTGGGGGTGGTCATGGCGTGTTGCCTCCTTGAGCGGTGGTGAGGTTGCTTGAAAGTTCGGCGGCCAGGCGAGCGGCGGCGCGTGACGCGGTGCTCTTGACGGTGCCGGTGGTGCAGCCCAGCATGATGGCGACGTCAGATTCTGAAATGTCCTCCCAGTAGCGCAGGACCAGGACCATCCGCTGTCGAGGCGTCAGGCGGGACAAAGCCTGACCAAGTGCATCCGCTTCGGTCACCCGTTCCAGGGCCAGGCGAGTGTCGTCATCAATGGTCTCAACGGGCTCGTCGCCGAACGTCAGTTCCTGACGATGCAGGGTCCGTCGATTGGCGCCATCGAGCACCAAGTTGACGAGGACGCGGCGGGCGTAGGCGTAGGGGTGCTCCATGGCACGCACGCGCACCCAACGTCGTGCCACCTTTATGTAAGCCTCCTGAACCAGGTCTTCGCTGGCCGCACTGTCCCAGGTCATCAGGTAGGCGGCGCGAAAGAGGCCGTCGGTGGTCTGGGCCACGAAGCGCTCGAATTCTCGCTTGGCGCCACTGCGGCGCCGACGTTCCGACGGGCCGCCCGGTTCCTGACTCCGCTGTCCCATTACCAAGATGAACCCCCAACCGGGCGGGTTCGGTTGCCTCGCTTCAGAAGATTTCTCTGAAACGGCCTACGGCAAACCGGCTCCCGGCACGCTGGTCCGCACCTTCTCGAGCGCGCCATTGCGTACCGCGCGCGCCTTGCTGGCGTGACTCTCGACTGCGGTCACCAAGTAGAGCGTTTGGCGATCCTCATCGCCCAGCATGCAAGCGAAGCAGGATTGGCTGGTGGTGACACGCTCGAGGATGTGACCACCCTCGGCCACCCGCAGGCATTCGGAGCCAAAGGCATTGGCCACCCACACGGTGCCGTCAGCGCACAGGCACATGCCGTCGGGGGCAACGCCCGGCAACAGCGCCCACTCGCGCCGATTGGTCAAGGTCCCGTCAGCCAAGCGGTCGAAGGCAGAAATCCGCTGGCCCATGCTCTCGCCAATGATCAGGGTGGCCCCATCGTCGGTGATGACGGCCCCGTTGGGGAAGGCCAGGTCGTCGGCAGCTTCTTGACTCGTGCCGTCGGGATCAACCCGGATGAGCGAGGTCGACGTGATGTCCTTGGGCGAGACGGTGCCGTCATAGAGACCGTCGAGGTCGAATCCGAAGTTGCCGCAATACGCCTGGCCGTTGCTGGCCACCACCATGTCGTTGGCATGCCAGGTGGCCCACGGCTTGAGATCACCGTGGCGCACCAGCGTGCCGTCATGCTCTCGCCGGACGACGGCCCGGTCCAGGCGGGAGTTGATGAGCAGTCGCCCATCGGGCAGCCAACCCAGACCGGCCGGCTCGCCCTCGAATTCAACCTCGGTGCGCCGTTCCCCGTCGGACGACACCGAATACACGGCGTGATCGAAGAAGTCCGAGTACCACAGCCGACCGTCGTGCCAGCGGGGGCATTCGCCGAAGTAGAGCCCGGAGACGAACGGTTCAGCGGTCAGTTCGGTTATCGACACGGTGCACCCCCATTGAGCCGCTCTGGCCCGGCCACGCAGTACAGCACAGGCACGGAAGGCTTGCTTTTCCCAGCATTGAGGGTGAGGTCGGGGCTACGTTGGGTCCCGTGACGTACTGGCTGCTCAAAGGGATCCTCTCGCCCATCTTCTTTGTGCTCTGGCGGGTCAAGGTCGAAGGTCGGGAGAACATTCCCAAGCACGGTCCCGTCGTGTTGGCCTCCAACCACCAGTCATTTTGTGACTCCTTCTTCATTCCCCTGGTGGTCCGACGCAAGGTGACCTTCTTGGCCAAAGCGGAATATTTCGATTCCAAGAAGACCGCCTGGTTCTTTCGGGCGGCCGGACAAATACCGATCCATCGTGGTGGCGGCAGCGCATCGGAGCGGGCGCTCGAGACGGCACGTACCGAAGTGTTGGGCAAGGGGCATGTGCTCGGCCTCTACCCCGAAGGCACCAGGACCACCGATACCTTCGTGCACAAGGGTCGCACCGGGGTCACCCGCCTCTCCAGGGAATGCGGCGTCCCGATCGTCCCGGTTGGTGTGGTGGGCACCGTGGATGTGCAGCCGGTGAATTCCAACTTCATGCACCCGTTCAAGAAGGTCACCATCCGCTTCGGGCCACCCATGCAGATGGATCCGCCGGCCAATCCCGATGATCCGCTGGAGAACCACGATCACACCGAGTGCCGGTCGTTCACCGACCGATTGATGCATGAGATCGCCAAGCTGTCCGAGCGCGAATACATCGACGAATACGTGCCTGCTCGGGCCAAGGCGCCTGCCTAATTCGACTGAATGTCCAGTTGAAACAGCCTGTTTACATTCTCGGCCTAACGTTGGGTCCATGACGGGGTACATCGTTCGCATCGCGCTGCCCGATCGTCCGGGCGCACTGGGACTGGTGGCCAGTCGCATTGGCGCGGTTGGCGGCGACATTGTGGCCATCAACATTCTCGATCGGGCCGCCGGCAACGCGGTCGACGAATTCGTGATCGAACTCGGCGGCGAGCACCTGGTGGAACTGTTGCGTTCCGAGATTCATGAAGTGGACGGCGCCGAAGTCATCGACATCCGCCCGGCCCCTATTTCGGCGGTGGAGTAATCAGGTAGGCGCAGACATGTGCGCCGTCCATGATGTGCGCCACCCGTTCGACTTTCGCTCCGGGTAGGGCATCGCGGATGAACGACAATTCGCTCGAACATGCCTGTGAGAATCCATGGGCCACCGTCAGGATGGCGCAGTTGTGCTCGGTAATGCGCCAGCTGCCATTTGGCAGACGTTCGGCATCGGCCAGATAGCCGTCCTCGTCGAGAATGGCGGCGAGGGCTTGCACCTGCTGATCGAAGCTGAGGTTGGAGAGACGAGGGCGAGCGCCATCGACCCGGCGCTGGCGCCGCTGTTCAAACAGCGCATCGACCTGTGCCCCTTCGGGTCCGCCGAGGTAGCCCAACAGCTCGGTGGTGAGATCGCCGTAGCGTTTCGGATAGAGCGCCTCACCGGCCGCCGACAAGACGTAGACGTGGGTCGGTCGGCCGCGCCGGGGCGCATCGTCTTCGGCGTCGCGGTGCTCCAACAACCCGTCGTCCTCCAGGTGCACCAACTGCATGCGGATGGCGGCCGGCGTCAAGGCCAACGCCGTGGCCACCTGGGCCGCCGATTGCGGTCCCTCGCGCTTGAGCAGGTTGAGAATGGCCCGGCGCGTGGTCGGGAGCGTGGCCAGCGGTGCTTCGGTCACGGGAGGATGAGATGCACGTCGCCGAATTCGTGCCAGAGATACCCCTCGGACAGTGCGGCGGCATAGGAAGCCTCAAGCAACGGCCGACCGGCGATCGCTTCGAGCATGGCCAAGTGTGAGGCCTCGGGCTCATGCCACCCGGTGAGGAAGCCGTCGATGGACGTGACCGGGTGATCGGGTGTGACCACCGTTTCCGTCCAGCCGACTCCTTGGTGCACCCGTCCATGTTCGTCGACCACCGACTCGAGGGCGCGGACCACGGTGGTGCCAATGGCGATCACCCGCCCGCCCTGCCGTCGGGCGTCGTTGACGCGATGGGCCGTGGACGACGACACCCGGTAGTACTCGGCGTAGGGGGGTTCGTTGGCTTCGAGTGAGGCGACGCCCGTGTGCAGCAGGAGCGGAGCCACGCCGATCCCCTTGGCCACCAGGCGGGTGAGCACTTCGGGGGTGAACGGTCGACCGGCACTGGGCATCTCGGCCGAACCAGGTTCGGTCACGTAGACGTTCTGGTAGGCCGAAAGTGGGTAGCTGCCGCTGACGTAGCCGTAGCGGATGGGGCGGCCATGACGGGCCAGGTAGTGGTGGAGGGTCTCCGGCGTGTCGACCACCGAGACCCAGAGCCGGACGCCGAGACCGGACGGTCCAGGGGAGTAGGGCGTCAGCAGCGTGATGCGGCCGCCACCGGTCAGGACAATGGTGGAGCCCGCATCGGCGTCCAGGACGGCCCGACCTTCCGACCGCACCTCCACTGTCCAGAGGCCAGCCGGCAGCTGGGTGGAGAGGTGGACCTGCACGGGATGTCCATTGGGATCGATCCCATCGACTTCGGCGGCCAGCGTGCCCGAGGTGTTGATGACCACCAGGTCGCCTTCATTCAGAAAGCGCGGGAGCTCGGAGAAATGGGAATGGACCAACGATCCATCGTCCTGGTGGGCCACCAGCATGCGCACGGCGTCGCGCGTCATGCCCCGGGATTCGGGAGGGGAGGGGGCTTCCAGCTCGGCCGGCAGTTCGAACTTCAGGGGTTCGAGGGTGGGCAGCGGCCGGCGGGAATCGGTCAGTGGATGCATGGTGACGCTCACCTTCCTGCTCCAGCCGTGAGGAGTTCGCTGGCCCGGTAGCGCCCGCTGTCTCGGTGGCCGGCGATGAGATGGAGGAAGGCCGGTACCACGGTGTCGGGTTCGGGCCGATCGGAGATGTCTTCGCCGGGGAAGGCCTCTTGATGCATCTGCGTCCGCAGATCACCCGGGTCGACCGACCATACGTGGAGGGCCGGCTCTTCGGCGGCGAGGACGGCACTGAAATGATCGAGCGCGGACTTGCCGGCCCCGTACCCACTCCAGCCTTCGTAGGCCTCGACGGCGGCATCAGAGGTGAGGTTGATGACGCGGGGGTTCGATGCACGTCGCAGCAGGGGCAAGGCGTCCTGGAGGAGGCCAATGGGGGCGACCACGTTGACCTCGAAGACCACCCGTAAGTCGGGCAGCGGGTACTGGCTGACCGACGGGAGGGGAGAAGGACCGAGGATGCCGGCGTTGTTGACCAACAGGTCCAACCCGCCCAGGGTGCGAGCGGCTTCGACCAGGGCCCGGCGGTGCTCGCCGTCGGTGATGTCACCGCTGATGGCCCGGACGACCGCTCCCGGTTCGAGTGCACTCTCCACTTTGGAGGCCACCCGTTGGAGCGCATCGGCGCTCCGGCCGTCGATCACGATCGACCAGCCCGCTCGGGCCAGTCCCACCGAAAGTGCCTCGCCCAGTCCCCGAGATGCTCCGGTCACGATTGCCACACTCATTGTCAGCCACCCCTTCTCGAACGATGCGCTCGTTCTCTAGTGACTATAACAAGAGTTTTCTTGCTTTATTCCCCCGATTCCGCCGCCCAGCCCCGGCTTCGCTCCACGGCCCGGGTCCACACGGCATAGACGGCGTCAGTCAGCTCAGCCGGGAGTTCGGGCTCGAAGGTGGTCGCGGCACTCCACAGTGCGGACAGTTCGCTCAAGGAACTCCACACGCCTTCGGCCAAACCGGCGATGGTGGCCGCGCCCAGCGCGGTCGACTCGAGCGATTGGGGACGCGACACGGGCAACCGGCTCTGCTCGGCCTGCAACTGCAGCAGAAGATCCATGGCAGCGGCACCGCCATCGGCGCGCAGGGCCACCAGGGGATGAGCTGACGCGGCCGACATGGCATCGGTCATGTCCCGGACCTGGAAGGCAATGGCTTCGACGCAGGCTCGAGCCAGTTGCGCCCGGCCGACCCCTCGAGTCAGCCCGGTGATGATGCCGCGGGCGTCCGGGTCCCACCACGGACTGCCCAGCCCGGTGAGGGCCGGGACGAAGGTGACCCCACCGCTGTCGTCGACCGACTCGGCCAGCGGTCCGATTTCCTGGGCGTCGGTGATGATGCCGAGGCCGTCGCGAAGCCATTGAATAGCCGCACCCGAGACGAAGGTCGACCCTTCCAATGCGTAGGCCACGGCTCCTGACGCCGGATCGGCGTGCGCACCCAGGTCCCAGGCCACGCTCACCGTGAGTCCGTCGGGCGCCGGGGGCCGCGTTGACCCGACATTGGCCAGCACGAAGCTGCCCGTCCCGTAGGTCACCTTGGCCATGCCCGGCTCGAAACAGGACTGCCCGAACAGCGCCGCCTGCTGATCGCCCAACACGCCCGACACCGGCACCCCGTTGAGCACCGATCTGGCTGGGCCGAGATCGGGCAGCACCGAGCGTCCGAAGCGACCGGCTGAGGGCCGCACCTCGGGCAAGGCATGGGCCGGTACTTCGAAGATGTCACAGAGCTCGTCGGACCATTGCAACGTGTCGGTATTGAGCAGCATGGTGCGGCTGGCGTTCGACGGATCGGTGGCGAAGACGCCGCCGTTGGTGCCGCCCGTCAGGTTCCACAGCACCCAGCTGTCGACGGTGCCGACACAGAGGTTGGGGGAGTCGACGATGTCGTGCTGGCGGAGGAGGTAGGTGATCTTGGTGGCGGTGAAATACGAATCGAGCACCAGCCCGGTCCGCTGGCGCACCAGCGGCAGATGACCGGCCGCCTGAAGTTCGGCGCAGATGGAGGCGGTGCGGCGGTCCTGCCAGACGATGGCCCGGTGGAGTGGTTGCCCGGTGCGGCGATCGAAGGCGACCAAGGTCTCACGTTGATTGGTGATGCCGATGGCCGCCACACGGCGGCCGGCCTCTTGGAGGCGGCCGCCGACCTCGGCCAGGGTGGCGCGGACGGCCTCCCAGATTTCGGCCGGATCGTGCTCGACCCAGCCCGGCTGGGGGAAGTACTGGGTCAGTTCCCGGTAGGCGACATCGACCACCTGCGCCTTTTCGTCGACCACCAGGGCCCGAACACCGGTGGTACCTGCGTCGATGGCCACCACGTACGTCATGCGATGGGGAGGCTACCAAGCACCTTTTTGGGCCACCGGGTGCAAACCATCGCGAGCGCCCTTTGACCAGGGGCGATGGAGACCCATATTGATTGACAAGGTCGTAACTACAGTGCTGTAATGAACACAGCATCTCGTGTCTCCGGGGCGGACCGACCACAACATGTTGTGGTTAGGCTTGTTATGCACCCTCTCCTGAGCGCCGGATTTCAGTATGCGCCGGGAGACGCCACACCGAGCTAAGGGGTGGCTTCGCTGTCGGCATCGACAAGTTCACGACAGGTACACAGGAGGATCACCCACACCATGGCCATCGCACCCGAGCGGTCCGTAATCGGCATTCGACGGCACTTCACCACCGCAGGAGTGCACCCGTATGACGAGGTGACCTGGGAGCGCCGTGATGCCGCGGATCACCAACTACCGCGACGGCACCGTGGCCTTCGAGCAACTGGGCGTCGAAGTACCCGAATCGTGGAGTGTCAACGCCACCAACATTTTGGCCCAGAAGTACTTCCGCGGCACCCTGAACACCCCCGAGCGTGAGTGGTCGCTCAAGCAGGTGGCCGACCGGGTGGCCGACACCATCACCTCGTGGGGCCTCAAGGACGGTTACTTCGTCGACGGCGAAGAGGCCGAGGTCTTCAACCACGAGCTGAAGCACCTCATCATCCATCAGAAGGCCGCCTTCAACTCACCCGTGTGGTTCAACATCGGCGTGCCCGGCGTGCCCCAACAGGGCAGTGCCTGCTTCATCCTGGCCGTGGAGGACCAGATGGACTCCATTCTCAACTGGTACGTGGAGGAAGGGATCATCTTCAAGGGTGGCTCCGGCGCCGGCGTCAACCTGTCGAAGATCCGCTCCTCGCACGAACTGCTCAAGGGCGGCGGCACGGCCTCGGGCCCGGTGAGCTTCATGCGGGGCGCCGACGCCTCGGCCGGCACCATCAAGTCGGGTGGCAAGACCCGTCGCGCCGCCAAGATGGTCATTCTCGACGTGGACCACCCCGACGTGGAGGACTTCATCTGGTGCAAGGCCATCGAAGAGCGCAAGGCCCGCGTCCTGCGTGACGCCGGCTTCGACATGGACCTCGACGGGGCCGACAGCCACTCGACCCAATACCAGAACGCCAACAACTCAGTTCGGGTCACCGACGAGTTCATGCAGGCCGTCGTCGACGGCCGCGACTGGAACCTGGTCGCCCGCGGCGACGGCTCGACGCTGCGCACCGTGCCGGCCCGTGACCTGTTCCGCCAGATCGCTCACTCGGCCTGGGAATGCGCCGACCCGGGCTTGCAGTACGACACCACCATCAACAAGTGGCACACCGCCCCCAACACGGGGCGCATCAACGGCTCGAACCCGTGCTCGGAATACGTGCACCTCGACAACTCGGCCTGCAACCTGGCCAGCATGAACCTCCTGAAATACCTGGACGAGAACGACAACTTCGACATCGAGGGCTTCAAGGCCGGCGTGGCCGTCATGTTCACCGGCCAGGAGATCATCGTCGGCAACGCCGACTACCCGACCGAGAAGATCGGCGTCACGACCCGGGCCTTCCGTGAGCTGGGCATTGGCTACGCCAACCTCGGCGCACTGCTCATGGCGCAGGGCCTGCCCTACGACTCCGACGCCGGGCGCGCCTGGGCCGGGGCGATCACCGCGCTGTTGACCGGTCATGCCTACGCCACCTCAGCCAGGACGGCGGCCCGCATGGGTCCGTTCGCCGGCATGATGGAGAACGAAGAGCCGATGCTGAACGTGCTGCGCATGCACCAGGCGGAAGCCGCCCGCATTAACGAAGACATTGTGCCGCCCGAACTGCTGTCGGCGGCGCAGGAAGCATGGGACGAGGCCGTCGAGTTAGCCGAGCAGTTCGGTGTGCGTAACTCACAGGCCAGCGTGCTCGCGCCCACCGGCACCATCGGTCTGCTGATGGACTGTGACACCACCGGCGTCGAGCCCGACCTCGGACTGGTGAAGACCAAGAAGCTGGTCGGCGGCGGCACGATGTCCATCGTGAACCAGACGATCCCGCGTGCGTTGGTCAAGCTGGGCTACGGACCGGATCAGGTGGCTGAGATCGTGGCCTACATCAATGAGCACATGTCGATTCTCGGTGCGCCCTATGTTCGCCCCGAACACCTGCCGGTGTTCGCCTGTTCCATGGGCGACAACACCATCCACTACTCGGGTCACATCCGCATGATGGGGGCCGTGCAGCCCTTCATCAGTGGTGCCATCTCCAAGACGGTGAACCTGCCCGAAGACGTGTCGGTGGAAGATGTCGAGCAACTGCACATTGACGCCTGGCGTCTGGGCATTAAGGCCGTCGCCATCTACCGTGACAACTGCAAGGTGGGCCAGCCGCTTTCGACCACCAAGAAGGAAGGTGTCGCTGACGGTGGTGACACCGCCCCTCCCGGATCGGCCGCCGAAGCTCGCGACCGGGCCGTGACCGAGCGGATCGCCGAGTTGGAAGCCGCCCTGTTGCAGGAACGCCAGCGCAAGACCGAATCGGTGGTCGTGGGTGCGGTGCGTGAGCGTCTGCCTCGCCGTCGCAACTCCAAGACCTTCGCCTTCCGGGTTGCTGACTGCGAGGGCTACGTGACGGTCGGCGAGTACGAAGACGGTCGTCCCGGTGAAGTGTTCATCAACGTCTCCAAGCAGGGCTCGACGTTGGCCGGCATCATGGATGCCTTCTCGATCTCACTCAGCCTCGGCCTGCAGCACCAGGTGCCATTGGCCACCTACGTGCGCAAGTACTCGAACATGAAGTTTGAGCCGGCCGGCATCACCGACGATGCCGATCTGCGCATCGCCACCAGCCTGGTCGACTACATCTTCCGACGGATCGCCTTGGACTACCTGACCGTCGACGAGCGGGCCGACCTCGGCATCCTCTCCACCTCGGAGCGCATGCAGCCCACGCTGCCCGGCGTCGAAGAGATGGCCACGCCATCAGCGACCATGGTCGAGGACTACGCCGCGCCGCCGCCGCACCCCGAGTTCGTGAGCGCAGCACCGGAGGCTCCCACCGCCGGCCTGCACCCACTGGCCCGAGCCGAACAGCGTGACGCCCCCTACTGCTACAGCTGCGGCAACGCCATGCAGCGGGCCGGCTCCTGCTACGTCTGCGGCAGCTGCGGGACGACGAGCGGCTGTTCGTAGTTCCGGAGGTCGCGCCGGTGTCACGTTCCGGTCACCCATACGTTCGCTTCTGAGATGGAAACGGCGAAGATCCGTGGCCGGCGACTGCGGGAGGGCTATCGTGCCGCGGCAGGGGGAAGAACGAAGGGAGTCGCTCCATGCCCGGCACCTATCCAGTGACGCTCGGAATCCCGCCCGAACCGGCGAAGATTGCGCCAGTCACCGTCCTGACGAATTGGTTGAAGTACATACCGCACTTGATTTGGGTGTACATCCTGAGCATCGTCGCTTTCTTCGCGGCCGTCGTGTGCTGGTTCTCCATTGTGTTCACCGGATCGGCACCGGAGAGCTTGAGCCTGTTCATCACGGGAGTCCTGCGTTACCAGTGGCGGATCATGAACGGCCTCTACGCTTGGCCGAGCCGTACCCCGCCTTTGGGCCCATCCCGCAGGGATTCGCCGATCCTGGCGGCTACCCGGCCACCGTGACCTTCACGCCCGAGAGCGGGGAGCGCAACCGGGTCACCGTATTGGTGCGGATCATTCTTTGCATTCCGCAGTTCATCGTGCTGTACATCCTCAATGCCGTCAGCGGAGTCTGTCTCCTGATTTCGTGGTTCATTGCCCTCTTCACGGGGCAATGGAATCCGGCGCTGAAGAACTTCTGCGTCGGGGTCATCCGTTGGCAGCTTCGGGTGGGTTCGTACTTGCTGCTCTTGCAGGACGAATATCCACCATTCACCCTGGAGACTTAGGGCCAACAAGAGCTTCGGGATAACCCCAGGGCTCTTGGCCGCTCCTGGATCGTCGCTAGTCTCTGACCGAATGCAGACGGGGGAACGACAATTGATACGTAGGCGTGTGCCATATGTCCTGGCGGCAGTCGGCGCGGCCGTCATGGGACTGGTTGCCACCACGTCCGCTTGGGCCGCTTCACCTCCCCAATCCCACGTACCCGGTGCCGTACAACTTCCTGGGCGAGGCAATCGTCAGTGCCTCTTCGGGTCCTGACGGGGCGCCTCCTGGTTCCAACATCTGGACCTGTAAGCCTCCAAAGCCCATCCAAATCCGGTGGTGCTGGTCCACGGATTGTTGGCCAATCAGACCGATAACTGGCAGACCGCGGCCCCATTGCTGGCCGACAACGGTTACTGCGTGTTCTCGCTGACCTACGGGAACACCGCAGGAGTGCCGCCGTTCAACTTCCTGGGCGGACTGGCCCCAATGCAACAGAGCGCACTGGTGCTCAGCGCGTTCGTGAACAAGGTGCTGGCGGCGACCGGAGCAGCCAAGGTCGACATTGTCGGCCACTCCGAGGGCGCAACCATGCCCTACTGGTATCTGAAGTTCGACGGCGGCGCGGCCAAGGTGGCCAAGATGATTGGTATGTCGCCGGTGGTGCACGGAACCGACCTCACCGGTCCGGCGCTGGTCGACGACCTGGTGAATGAGTTGGGAATGGCACCGGTGGAGGCGGCCGCGATCTCGGGTGAATGTGGTTCGTGTCTTGAGTTCCAGCCGACGTCGCCGTTCATCCAGTGGCTCGACGCCAACGGCATCACGGCGCCCGGTGTGATCTACACGCAGATCGTGACGCAGTACGACGAGCTGGTGGTGCCGTACACCAGCGGCATCATTAATGCGTCCAACTCGACCAACATCGTGTTGCAGGATCAATGTGCCACCGACTTCTCGGATCACCTTGAGATCGCCTCGGATCCGGTCGCCATGCAGGACGTGCTGAACGCACTTGGATCCGGCCCATTCGGCGCCTGTTCCGTGTCTGTTCGTGCTGCCCCTTATCGGCCCGTAGGCCGATCAGAGGCCCCGTCGAACATCACGAGCTCTTCAGGATCTCGACCGAGTTGGTTGCCCGAGTCGGTGGCGGTGCGGGGGAGGAACAGGTCATGACCAGGGCGAAGGCCACCAGGGCGATGTCGGCGTAGAGCCCGGCCTGCAGGGCGGACGACGATGCCGGCGCTCGCCTCACGGGCGAAGAAGAGCGTGCCGACGGCGGCGATGCCGAGCACCATGGAGAACTGCTGGGTCGTCGTCAGCATGCCCGACGCCGCCCCGGTGCGGTGCGAGGGCACGCTCAGCAGCACGCCCTGGACGATGAGGGGGATGACCAGGCCGTTGCCGATGCCGATCATGGCCAGCACCGGGGAGAGCTCGAGCGAGTTGGCGGAGAGGCCCGAGACCGTCACCACGACGGCCAGGCCGATGACGCCGATCAGTGCCGTCGCCGCGCCGACCGAGATGATGTCCCGGCCGTACCGGGCGTGCAGGCTGCGGCCCTTGAGCGAGGAGAGGGCGAAGGCCACGCCGAGCGGGGCGAAGGTGAGTCCCGCCCGCATGGGTGAGTAGTGCAGTCCTTCCTGCAGGAAGAGCGTGAGGGTGAGCAGCACGCTGCCGAAGAAGCGAAGAACCCCAGGTTCACCAGCAGCCCACTGTTGAAGGCCCGGTGCTCGAAGAGGCTCAGGGGGAGCAGCGGGTGGCCGCCACGGGCACCGAGGCGACTCTCCCACCACACGAAGGAGGCGACGAGAGCGGAGCCGGCTCCGAAGGAGATCCAGGTCCACAGTCGGCCAGTGCTCGGCCTGCCCGAGGACGAGCGGGGCGGTGATGGCGCCCACGCCGGCGGTGAGGAGCACGACGCCGAGCGGGTCGAGGCGGTCGGCCTTGTCGGGGCGGGACTCGGGGATGAGCCGGCGGGCCAGAATGATGGCGGCGATGCCGATGGGGACGTTGACCAGGAAGATCGGCCGCCAGCCCCAGCCGAGGATGTCGAGGTGGAGCAGGACGCCGCCGAGGATCTGGCCGGCGACCGTGCCGAGGCCGACCGTCACGCCGAAGAGCGAGAACACCCTCGGCCGCTCCTCGGGCGAGAAGTTGGCGGTCAGGAGGGCGAGGACCTGGGGGATCATGGCGGCGGCGCCGAAGCCCTGGGCCAGGCGGGCGGCCACCAGCACCGCGCTGTCGGGCGAGATCCCGGCGATCAGGGAGGCGACGGCGAAGATGCCGAGCCCGATGGTGAACATCCGGCGGCGCCCGACCAGGTCGCCCAGGCGGGCACCGGTGACGAGGCCGGCGGCGTAGCTGAACGAGTATCCGGCGACGACCATCTCCAGGATGGAGGAGGACGCGTGGAGATCGTGCTGGATGCTGGGGGCGGCGACGTTGACCACGAAGATGTCGAACAGCGACATGAACGTGGCCGACAGCACGACCGGGAGGGCCTTCCAGCGGCGGGGGTCGTAGCAGGCGGCGGGGCCTGGCCCGCTGAACTGGGCATTTGGGTGGAGCTCGGGGGCGACTGCGGTGAGCGTCATCGTGGTCCGCACCTTTCACCGGTTGGGAATCCGCCGAGATAGTTCGACGTTGTTAGAACTATCGAACGTAGAGTGCCGGGCAGGTATTCCCCGGATCGGAGAAAATCAGTTGGATGTCGCCGAGACCGGCAGAGGAGGTGAACAATGCGTGAACGACCCGAACTCCCGACGGACGAACTCGACCTGGCGTCGGTGATGCATGCCCTGGCCGACCCCTCCCGGTTACGGATGGTGGCCGCCCTGGACGGCGGCGCCGAGCTGGCCTGCGCCGTGCTCGGCGAGCAGGCCGGTGTCGGGATGGCCAAGTCGACGACCACGCACCACCTCTCGGTCTTGCGCGACGCCGGACTCATCCGGACCCGCCACGAAGGTCAGCGCAAGCTGGCCACCCTCCGGCGCGCCGAGCTCGACGAGAAGTTCCCTGGACTGCTGGACGCGGTGATCAGGGGGATGGACAACTCGCTCTAGGCATGTTTCAAATGCGGCGGGTGGGAAATTGAAGAAAGCTTGGAGGATCAAGCGATGGCATCTCACCAGATTGGCACTCAAGAGGAATGGCTGACCGCTCGACGTGAGTTGCTGAAGGCAGAAAAGGAGCTGACGCGTCAGAACGATGAACTGGCGCGCCGCCGTCGAGAACTGCCCTGGGTCAAGGTCGAAGAGGACTATCGATTCGACACCCAAGACGGCGAATCATCGCTGAGCGACCTCTTTGGCGGTCGATCACAAATTGCTGACGTATCACTTCATGCTGGGACCCGATTGGGACGAAGGCTGCCCGAGCTGCTCGGCCATCATCGACGGATTCGTAGGCAGTATCTCCCATCTCGAGAACCACGACGTTGCCTTCGTCGTGGTGTCGCGAGCTCCACTGAGTGAAATCCTGGCCTACAAGAAGCGAATGGGCTGGGACGTTCGCTGGGTCTCATCGTTTGGCAGCAGTTTTAACTACGACTTCCATGTGTCGATTGATACCGAAGTCGCACCGGTAATCACAACTTCCGGCAGCAGGCAGAACTCGAGGCCAAGGACGTGGCCTGGCGACGACTGGTCAGGCGAGCAGCCCGGACTGAGCGCCTTCGCCCGTCAGGGGGAGGAGGTCTTCCACACCTATTCGGCCTACTCCCGGGGCCTTGATGCCCTGTGGTGGATGTGGCAATGGCTCGACCGGGCGCCACTGGGTCGGAACGAAGGCGATCTCTCGTGGTTTCACCGCCACGACCAATACCAATCAGCGACGCTTCGGGCCTAGCCCGAGGGCGCGCACGAAGTGGTTGATCTGTCGGTTGCCTTCCCGGTAGATCACCCGCCGGGCTTGGCGTTGGGCCGCACCACTGGCCGCCCCTGAGAGGCCGCCCCGCTGATCCTCGTGCTCCGCCGCTTCGACATTGCCAAGGTCACGGGCGAGTCGGTAGAGCTGCGATCGGGTCGTGCTCATGAAGGCACCTGTTCCTTGGTAGCCCGATCGGCCAAAATGATGCGCTCGACAATGGTGGAAAGTGCAGCGGGATCTTCGGTCTTCTCCAAAAGGGCGAGGTCGGCCCTCGAGACGCCCACGCAACCCATACCACCGTCCTCCTGCTCGGCCCGCCACGCTTTCCAATGCTCACCATCGGGGTCGGCATGTCCTCTTCCATGGCGTTGATGAGGGCCACCAGCTCAATCACTCCCTCGGTCGTCACGTCGTATTCGATGAACAACACTGAGTTGCCTCCCCGGTTCGGACTTCGATGTCACGTTAGGCCGATGATGTCGATGTCCTTGAAGCAACCAGGGATGGAATTTCTCCCTGCGGGTAAGTACAGGGTTGGAGTTCATATGCTCCAGTCGCACCAACATCACTCTGAAGGGAATCCCCCGATGGCAGCCACACTTTCGAGCAAGGCCCGCGAGCTCATCGCCGCGGCCCGTATTGGCCTCCCTGGCCACGCTCAACCCTGATGGATCACCTCAACTCACGCCACTCTGGATCGATTATGGATGGCGACAACGTGCTCTTCAATACGGCGCAAGGTCGAGATTAAGTCCCGCAACCTCGAAACCGATTCGAGGGTGGCGGTCACGGTGATCGATCCAGACGATCCGTACAACGTGGTCGCATTTCGAGGCTCCGTGGTCAACGTGACCACCGACGGGGCCGACGACCACATCGACTCGCTGGCCAAGAAATACCTCGGCGTCGACAAATATCCGAAGCGGCGCGAAGGGAAGTCCGCATCAAGGTCTACGTGAGCCCCGACCACATCGCCATGCAGGGCTGAACGAGACCACTTCGCCGGCCTGGTTTCAGATGGGCTGACGCCGACAGACGATGGCGCGCAAGTCGTCGTCTTCGTCGACGATGCATTCAGGGAGCGAGAAGCCGTACTCTTAGTGCGGGCATGAGGAGAGTGGCCTCATCGCCTCCGAGTTCCAGAAGCAGTGAACCACCTGGTTTCAGGAGTCCGGCTCCCGCACGCACGGCGCTGATGAGGTGGTCAATGCCCTGTGGACCTCCGTCGAGCGCCCGGAGTGGTTCGAACGCCACCACATCGCGGGGGAGATGTTGCAGCTCGTCGGTGGGCACATAGGGCACGACGGCGACCACGACATCGACCTCACCAGGCAGAGCGATCCGGCAGCGCCGAGGCCATGTCGCCTTGGTAGGTCTCGACGCCGTTGGCTCGAGCACAGGCCACGGCCGCGGATCGATATCCGTGGCCAACACGCTGGCGTGTGGGCGCTGGCGACTCAACACCACGGCGATGGCTCCGCTGCCGGTGCAGAGGTCAACCGCCGTCCCGTTCTCAGGCAGGAGTGCCACAGCCGCTCGCGCCATGGGTTCGCTCTGCCACCGAGGGACGTAGACGCCGGGCTCCACCAGCACGGTCTGGCCGCAGAACTGGACCGAACCGACCAACCAGGCCAGGGGCTCCCCAGTGCAGCGTCGGGCGAGCAGCTCGGCCAGTAACGCAGGCGTCGCCATCCACGGCCGCGATGAGTTCCGCCGCCTCTTCTTCGGCGGCCACGCAGCCCGCCTGCAAGCGTGGCCACCACGCTGATCGGAGCTAGCGGCCATGGCCCACTCTGTCGGTGATTGACCCCTGATGTCGAGAATGAGAGAGTAAGGGCATGAGTCTCTCAGACCCTCAAACCTGCTCAGCCTTTGGGACCGGAGTCGTTGACGTGGAGCTTGGGCTTGCCCCGGACCGCGTTGTTGTTGGCCGGCCGGGCCTTGCTGCTGCAGACCATGCATCCGGTGGTGGGAGCCGGCGTGCGCGATCACTCCGACTACCGGACGGATCCCTGGGGTCGGCTGGAGCGGACGATCACGTCACTGCAGACTCAGATGTTCGGCGGCCAGGAAGCGTTGACCGAGGCCGCTCGGCTGCGGGAGATGCACAAGGCCATCAAGGGCACCGGCTTTGCTGGCGATCGGTATCCGGCACTCGATCCGGAGGCTTACGCCTGGGTGCACCTGTCCAACTTCGACACCATGCTGTCTTTTAACCGCTGGTTCGGGCGCAAACTCAGCGCGGGTGAGCAACAGGTGGCCTACGACGAATGGAAACAGGCCGGTCGTGTGCTGGGCATCCGGGACAACTCATGCCGGGTGACCTCGACGACTTCCGCACCTATGTCGACACCATGATGGCCAACACGCTGGAGGCCAACCAGACGGCCCGTCACTTCCTCGACACGCTCCGTTTGGACGACATCGGGTCTCCACCGTGGCGCGCCTTCCCGGAACCCTTGTGGCGGTCGCTCCGGCCCGCCGGACGCATGCTGCTGTACGACACCACCGTCGGCACGTTGCCCCGGGTGCTGCGGGAAAAGATGGGCCTGCGCTGGTCGACGACCGATCATCGGCGACTGCAGGGTCTGGCCTTGGTGGTGCGGACGGCGCACGGACCACGCCCGATCGTCTCCTGCAGTACCCCATGGGATACCGAGCACAGCAGGCGGCTCGACGGTCACGGCCATGGTCGCCTGATGACCACCCTCTTGCCCGACTTGACGTTCTTGATGGGGGAGTCCGATGACGCCGACCAGGAGCGAGTGCTGGATGCCGCACTTGACGCCTTCCTGGACTTCGGCATTCGACGCACCAGCATGGGGGAGATTGCCAAGCGCAGCGGCGTGAGTCCGGCCACCCTCTACCGTCGCTTTGCCGGCAAGGACGAAGTGGTCTGGGCCGTCGGTCGTCGTGAGGCTCGCCGGCTCATCGCCGGGGTGGACGCCGGTGTCGACCCGAGGCCAGCGCAGAGGATCAGGCGGTCTCCATGTTTGTGGGCTTCCTGGCCGGACTGCGGAACAACCAGTTGTTGCACCGGCTGTTGAACACCGAGCCCGAAGTGGTGCTGCCGCTCCTGACCCTGCAGGCCGGTCCGGTGCTGGCCATTGGGCGGGCGTACCTGGCCCACTTCATCCGCCGACTCCAGGAGCAGCTGCACCTTCCCACGGCCGACGTGGAGCCGATGGCCGAGATGGTGGCTCGGGTCGCCCTGTCCATGGCGCTGACCCCGGAGACCTGCATTCCGCTTGACGATGAGGAAGGAATCCGCCGCTTCGCTCGCCAGTGCCTGGTCGGCGTCCTCGGCAGCCCTGGCCCATCGCAGAGGTAGGGTGGCTCGCCGGCTCATGCCGGTGATTGGGGGCAAAATTCGTTGGACGATCTAAACGGCCAGGTGGCCGTGGTGACTGGTGGGGCGGCCGGTATCGGCCGGGGCATTGTGGAGGCGCTCCTCGAGCAAGGGCGCGCACGTCGTCATCGCGGACGTTGAGGAAGCCGGTGCTGTCGGCCGCCGTCGACGAACTGCGCGCGCTCGGTGAGGTCCGCGGTGTAGTCACCGACGTCTCGTCGGCCGCCTCGGTGGAGGCGCTGGCCGACGACGTGTTCGGCCGCGAGGGCGCCTGTCATCTGCTCTTCAACAATGCCGGAGTGACCTCGGGTGGCGGGGGCCGGCCTTGGGAGCAGGAAGCGAACGACTGGGCTTGGTGTTTCAGCGTCAACGTGTTCGGCGTGGCCAACGGGATGCTCTCCTTCGTGCCCCGCATGATCGATTCGGGTGAGCCGGGCGTGGTCATCAACACATCGAGCACCGACGGCGGCATTGCCCCGGTGCCCTATGCCTCGGTGTACGCCTCCAGCAAGGCCGCGATCTCGTGCCTGACCGAGGCACTGGCCCACCAGTTGGTGGCCGCCGGTACGAATGTGCGGGCCGCCGTCTTCTATCCCTCGGGCGGACTGCTCGATACCGGGTTGTGGACGGCCCAGCGCAATCGCCCGGCCGAGCTGGCCCGTCTTAAGCCTCGGCCTCCGGCGCCCGGGCACGACCTTCGCCGAGTTCAAGGCGCAGATGGAAGTCAGCGGGTCGTCGGTTGACGTGATGGACCTGCGGGAACTCGGCCGCTTCGTCGTCCGGGGCGTCATGGCCGGCGACTTCATCATCGCCCACGGGCTCGAAGAGGCGGCCGCCCTGTTGCACCGCGCGCCGACGCCATCGCCAAGGGCCAGCTGCCGCCGGCCGCCTTGACGTGAGGAGCGACCATGACCGACACCGCCACCGACCGCTACACCATCATTTCGGCCGACGGTCATGCCGGAGGCGACATCCAGGACTACCGCCCGTACTTGGCCAGCCGCTGGCATGACGAGTTCGATGCCTGGTCATCGGCGTACGTCAATCCGTTTGCCGATCTGCAGGCGCCGATCGCCTATCGGAGCTGGGATAGTGACGCGCCGTTGCAGGAGACCGAATCGGACGGCATTGCGGCCGAAGTCCTGTTCCCGAACACGGTGCCACCGTTCTTCTCGGAGGGGAACCTGGTCGCCCTGCCCCCAACACCCGAGGATTACGACCGCCGATGGGCCGGGGTGCAGGCACACAACCGTTGGCTGGCTGACTTCTGTGCCGGCACACCCGGTCGCGGGCCGGGGTGGTGCAGGTGTTCGCCAACTCCATGGACGATGCCGTGGCCGAAGTGCGCTGGGCGGTAGAGCACTTCCATCCGTTCGGGGGGATCCTGTTGCCCTCCATCCCACCCAACTCACATCTGCCACCGCTGTGGGAGCCGCACTACGAGCCGCTGTGGGAGGTGTGCGCCGAGCTCGAATGTGCCGATCAACATCCACGGCGGCAGCGCGCTGCCGGACTACGGCGAGCACGAGTCGGCCCGGGCGATGATGCTGATTGAGATCCCCTGGTTCAGCCATCGTGCGGTGTGGCATCTCATTTTTTCGGGTGTCCTGGAGCGGCATCCCAATCTGCGGTTCGTGGTCACCGAACAGGGCGTGGCCTGGCTGCCCCGAGGACTCGAGACGTTGGACTGGTTCTACGGTCGGATGACACTGAAAGAGGCAGCCGAAGCGAAGTACTTCGGGGCGGCGGCGGCGCACATGACCATGAAGCCCTCCGAGTACTTCGCCCGGAACTTCTGGATCGGGGCCAGCTTCCTGCGCCCGAGTGAGTCGCCGCTACGCCACGACCTCGGGGTCGACCGATTCATGTGGGGAGCGGACTACCCGCACTCGGAAGGCAGCTATCCGTATACGACCGAAGCCCTTCGGGTCGCCTTCGGCGGTGTGCCGGACGAAGAGGTGCGTTCCATGGTGGAGACGGCGGCGGCTGATTTCTACGGCTTCGACCTGACTGCGCTGCGGCCCGTCGGGCAGCGCATCGGGCCCACCGTCGAAGAAGTCAGTCGACCGTTGGCGCCCGCCGACTGGCCCACCAAGTCAACTTGCAATGCGTTCGATCACACCCAGATCTTGCGCGCCTGGTAGCGGTACTGAGCAGTAGGGGAGGACATATGCAACCGGTGAGATACGGGGCCCGCCCCGTCCAGGTGAATCACGAAATTGCGGCCAAGAAGGCCGACATCTGGTCCGAGGCGGTCACGGCGACCTACCTCACCGATCCCGAGATCATCGCCGCCATCCTCCCGCCCCCACTCGAGCCGGGACCCCAGCCCCTGGTGCGCATCACCATCACCCGGGTTGAAATGCCGGGCCTACCTGCCTTCGGCGCCGGGTGGATCGGCGTGGAGGCCCGCCACGGGGATCGCATCGGGGAGTACCCGATCTTCATGCCCATGACGAGTGAGCAGGCCACCATCGGCGGTCGCGAGACCAACGGTGAACCCAAGAAGTTGGCCGAGGTTGAAGTCGAGCGCGATGGCCGGCGAGTGGAAGCTCGTATCTCGCGCATGGGCTTTGTCATTTGCGAGGTCATCGGCAACGTGACCGAGAGCCGGGAGAACTACGAGAAGGAGAAGGTCGACTTCTGGTTCAAGGTCTCCCCGTCGGCCGAGGAGGCCGGGGCCCTCGACCAGGACCCGATCCTGGTCTACGGCGAAAAGACCGAGCGAACCCGTGTCCACGAAGGGATTGAGGGCGAGCTCATCCTCAAGGAGGCCCCACTCGATCCGGTGGCCGACCTGGTCATCCGTCGGGTGGTCGACCTCAACTGGACCGAACGCGCGTCAACCCAAGTGGGTCGGATTATCGGACCGGTATCGCGCCAGGAGTTCGTGCCGTACCTGCATCAGCGTTATGACGATCTATCCGTTCTGGGGGCCAAACGATGAGCGACCACTACACCATTATTTCCGCCGATGCCCACGCCGGGCTGCACTGCGAGGGGTACCGGCCCTACTTGGATGCGGCCTACCACCGGCAGTTCGATGAGTACTTGGCCGAACGCAACGCCCACCGGGATCAACAGCTGAAGATGAACTACGACTACATCATGGGCTGGGAGACCGACAACGAGGAAGGTCTCCGCGGCGCCTGGGACATCGATCAGCGCGACAAGGAATTGGACGCGGATGGGGTGACCGCCGAAGTGATGTTTGCCGACGCTGATGCCATCACGGGCAATGCCTCTCCGCCGTTTGGCGCTGGGTTGGCCGCGGGGTCGATCAATGACCCCGAACTGGCCTTCGCTGGCGCCCGGGCCCACAACCGCTTTCTGGCCGAAATGTGTTCGCGTAGCCCGGAACGCCACGGTGGCATCGCGTTGGTCCCCATCACCCACAGCGTTGAACGGTCAGTGGCCGAAATCGAATGGCTGGCTGAGCAGCCGGGGATCAAGGGAATCATGGTCCCGACCATGTGGCACGACCTCACGCCCTACAACCACCCCGACTACGACCCGGTATGGGCCGCCTGCCAAGCGGCCGGGTTCCCGGTCCACACCCATTCGGGCGAAGCGCCCCAAGACGAATACAACGACAACATCGGCATCTACCTCGCCGAGGTGGTGTGGTGGGCCGCCCGTCCCATGTGGCACCTGCTTTTTTCGGGTGTGTTCGAGCGATTCCCGAAGCTCAAGTATGTGGTGACTGAAGCGGCGGCCTATTGGGCGGCCGACATGATGTGGAAGTGGGACCAGTACATGGGGGGCGGCCACACCACCAAGAAGATGGCCGCTCTGCTGAAGGGCAAAATCTCAAACCTGCCGTCTGACTACTTCGGCGAAAACATCTTCATCGGCGCCTCCACCATGTCGAAGGAAGAAATTCGTCGGCGCCACATTCTGGGCTGTGATGTCGTCATGTGGGGCACCGACTATCCGCATCCTGAAGGCACGTGGCCGCACACCCAGGAACGACTGAAGGGCGACTTCGGCGGTATCCCGGTCGAGGACGCCCGCAAACTGCTGGGGGAGACCGCCGCTCGTTGTTATGGCTTCGATCTGGCCGCCCTGCAGCCGATTGCCGACCGCATCGGTCCCACTCCGGCCGACCTTGGCCAGGACGTGAACCTGCGCACCGACCCTGAAGAGATCCGGGCTCGCTGGTGGAAGGACGAATACAAAGTCGGGCTCGGATGAACTCAGCCCACATGGAATTTTGCGCCAGTGCGGCATGGCGGGAGTTGGTGATGGAGCAAGTACTCCCACTGGCCCTGGACGGCGTGACGCTGGGCGATCACACAATCGAAATCGGCCCTGGGCCAGGTTTCACGACGGATGTGCTGCACACCATGACGGGGAAGCTGACGGCGGTCGAACTCGATGCCGGATTGGCGGCTTCGCTCACCGAGCGCCTGGCTGGCACGAATGTGGAGGTCGTCGTGGGTGACGCCACCAATTGGAATTCCCTGAGTCGGTGTTCTCCGGCGGTGCCTCGTTTCACATGCTTCACCACATTCCAACCACCGAAGCCCAGGATCGGGCCTTCACCGAGTTGGCCCGTGTCATGGTGACGGGTGGCGTGCTGGTGGCTGCCGACGGCATCTACAGCGAAGGCTCGAAAGCATTCCATGAAGACGACATTTACAATCCGATCGACCCTGAGACCTGGGACCCTCGACTGCGTGGCGCCGGCTTCACGGACGTCGAAGTGCGGACGCATGAGCTGGGCTGGGTCTGCACGGCTCGGGTGGCCGAGCAGCTAGAACGCTCTCCTCGCTCGAAGAACGTCACCCAGTTGCTCTGCATGGAGGCTCCGTCGGCGATGATGGTGGCGCCGCTGACGTAGCGGGCGGCGGGGGAACACAGGAAGAGCACCATGGCCGCCATCTCGTCGACGCTGCCCAGGCGCACCGTGGTGCCTTCGGCCACCAGTTCGTCGGTAAAGCTTGCCTCGGTACGGCCCACCGTCTCGAGTTCCGCTCCCACCATGCCCGGGGTGGCGAAGACGCCCGGAGCAAAGGCATTGATGGTGACGCCCTTGCGCATCAGGTAGGGGGCGAGTGACTTCACCAGGTTGACCACGCCGGCCCGGGCGGCCCCCGAGTGGGCGAACATCGGTGCGCCCCGCTCGAAGGAGAACGTGTGCACCACGTTGATGATGGAACCTGACCCGGCGGCGGCCATGGGCTGCATGAAGCGGTTGGTCATGTTCCAGGTGCCATTGAGGTTGAGGTCGACCACCGCTCGCCACCCGTTGTCGGAAATGGCCGTGGGCAAGGCCGGGAACTGACCGCCAGCATTGTTGATCAGACAGTCGACCTTGCCGAAGCGTTCGTAGACCTGATCGCGCAGGGCGTCGACCTGCTCGATCTCCCTGATGTTGGTCGGGATGGCCAGACAGTGCCGCCGATGGCCTCGATCTGCTGGCCCGCACGCATCGAGCTTCTCGGCGGTGCGGCCGGCAATGACCACCCGGCGCCCAGAGAGGCCAGGGAGAGCGCGATCTCGGCCCCAGCCCGGTGCCCCCACCGGTGATCACGGCGACCTGGTCGGCGAAGACGCCTGGGCGAAGACCGATACGCCCGGTCCCGGACTCCACGTCATGGCATCAACCTGCGAAGTCCCAACTGCCGCCCTTTTCGTAGTGGTGGAGGACGTTCTTGGCAATGAGGATGCGATGCACCTCGTCCGGACCGTCGGCCAGTCGGAGGGTGCGGGCACCGAGGTACATGGCGGCCAACGGGAGATCGTTCGATACGCCAGCCGCGCCCCAGACCTGAATGGCCCGGTCGACCACCCGTGAGTAGGCGGCGGGGACGAACACCTTGATGGCCGAGATCTCGGTACGGGCCTGGGGGTCACCGTTGTCCACCTTCTCCGCGGCGTGGATGGTCATGAGTCGTGCCGCCTGCAGGTCGATGTAGCTGTCGGCCACGAAGCCCTGCATGAACTGCTTGTCCTTGAGCAGTCCGCCGTGGACCTGGCGGGTGAGCAGTCGCTCCACCATCAGGTCGAAGGCCCGCCACATCTGGCCCACCGAGTTCATGCAGTGGAAGATGCGGCCGGCCCCCAGCCGATCCTGCGCCGCCCGATGGCCGTCGCCCACCTGACCAAGTACATTCTCGGCCGGCACGCGCACGTTCTCGTAGCGCACCTCGCAGTGGTCCGACGACCCTCGGCCCCAAATGCCGATGCCCCGCACGATGGTCACGCCCGGGGTCGAAGTGGGCACAATGACCTGCATCATCCGCCCCGGCTTGCCCTCGTCGCCCGCCTCGCCCGCCCGGCACATCACGATGAAGAAGTCGGCCTCCAGACCGTTCGAAGTGAACCACTTGTGCCCGTTGATGACCCACTCGTCGCCCTCGCGGACTGCGGTCGTCTGGATGGAGCGGGGATCGGAGCCGGCGTTCTCGGGTTCCGTCATGGAGAAGCCCGACTGCATGGTGCCCTCCACCAGGGGCAGCAACCATTTCTCCTTCTGCTCCGCGGTGCCGTACTTGGCCAGGATGGTCTGGTTACCCGAGTTGGGCGCCACCACGCCGAAGAGAGAGGCCGCGCCCATGGCGTAGGCCAGGATCTCGTTCATGTAGGCGTGGGCCAGGAAGTCGATGCCCATGCCCCCGTATTCGGGCGGCAGGTGCGGCGCCCACAAGCCCTCGGACTTCACCCGGGCCTGCACCTTTTCCCGGAGCACCTTGGCCGCCGCCCGCTCATCCTCGGTGGCATCGGATCGCCGGCCCACCCACAGCTTCGACTCGTTGGGCAGGATCTCTTCGTTGACGATCCGGGCGGTGCGGAGCCGGATGTCGTTGATGTGATCGCTAATCCCGGCAATGGGCGTCACGGTGATGGGCATGGGGAGAACCTCTGTGTCGGTGGATCGGGCGTCGCGCAGCCTACGCAGAATCGGATGCGCCCGGCCCGGCCTCCCATTGGCCCACCAGTGCCCGTTCGTAGCGACCTCGGCCAACGAAGCTGACCGACCAGCGGGCCAACGCACCGAACCGATTCTTAAATCCGGTCAAGAAGGCAAGGTGGACGAACAACCACAGCAGCCACCCGATGATGCCGCCCACCTGAATCGGTCCCAACTTGGCCACGGCCTGGAACCGCGAAATAGCGGCCAGCGAACCGAGGTCGTGGTAGTGGAAGGCCTTCTTGGTGGGCTGCCCCTTGATGCGGTGCTTGATGGTGTGCGCGGCGAACGCACCGGACTGCATGGCCACCTCGGCCACGCCGGGAAGATCGTTGAGGGCCATCAGGTCGCCCACCACAAAGATCTCGGGGTAGTTGGGTACCGTGCAGTCCGGCTCCACCTTGACCCGACCGGCCCGATCCAGCTCCACGCCGGTCACGTCGGCCAGCTGCTGGCCGAGGGGGTTGGCCTTGGTGCCGGCGGCCCACACTTTGGTGGCGGCCGTGATGTGCACCGTCTCGCCCCCCGAAGTGGTCAGCTCGACCCCGTCCTGGTCCATGCCGGTGACCATGGCATTGAGGTGGAGCTCAATGCCCATCTTCTCGAGCGCCTTGGCGGTGAGCCGGGAACCCCGATCGCCCATGGGTGGCACCAGTCGGTCCCCGCCCTCGACCAGGACGACCCGGGTGGAGGCCGGATCGATCAGTCGATAGTTGTTCCGCAGCGCCCGCCCGGAGAGCTCCTTCAACTGGCCGGCCATCTCGACACCGGTGGGACCGCCGCCAATGACGACGAAGGTCATGAGGGCGGCCCGACGCGCCTCGTCCTCTTCGGCCTCGGCCATCTCGAAGGCACCGAAGATCTGACCCCGGAGCAGCATGGCGTCGTCGAGTGATTTCATGCCCGAGGCATGCCGTCGGTAGTCGTCGTGCCCGAAATACGAGGTGACCGCTCCCGTGGCGACAATGAGGCTGTCGTAGTTGAAGGTGACCTCATGGTCGAGCTCAATGGCGCGCACCTGCTTCGCCACGGGATCGATGTGCTGCACGTCGCCCAGCACCACCCGAAGCGAATGGTGATTCCGCAACACGTCGCGGATGGCCGGCGCGATCTGGCCTTCGGAGAGGATGCCGGTGGCCACCTGGTAGAGGAGCGGCTGAAACAGATGGTGATTGGTGCGATCGATCAGGGTCACCCTGACGTTGGCCGGCCGGAGTGCTTTGGCGGCAAAGAGACCGCCGAAGCCACACCCGATGATCACCACATGGTGGCGCGTGTCTTCGTTTTCGGTGATCACAGCCACCGTTCTACGACCATAAGGGTGTCCAGGGCCAGATCATGTGCACCGGTTATGCCCAACGCAGTGCCATTGCATGCGTGGGCGTCACAGGAGGTGGGCGACGACGTCCTCGACATAGTTGGCCAAGGGCATGGTGGCGAGCTCCTCTCGGGTGCACCACTGGACGGCATCGGTCGTGCCGTTTTCCTCGGCTCTGAGTGTCCCGGTCCAGGCGTCAATCCGATAAATCAGGCGCACCGTATGAAGGTTGGTCTCATCGGGCAGGGTGCGAACGTCCGAGATCACTTCGAGCAGATCACCCACCTCGACCACGAGGCCAGATTCCTCTTCCATCTCACGGCGTACCGCCTCTTTGGGGTGTTCGCCATGGTCGACCCCGCCGCCGGGCAGGAACCACCGACCTCGCAGTGTCAGCGACGGCGCGGCCCGGGCCAGTAGCAGTCGCCCCTCGGCGTCCCGGCAGACCCCGTAGGCGGCAATGCGCTGGCGTTCGGGCACACCGCATGCTGCCGTGATGCGGCCTGGGCTGCAAAGTGATCACGCCAGTACGCTCTCAGCGGCCGTACCGGCCCACCGCACGAAAGGGATGCCGCATGGAAACAGCAGCCGAACTCGAGTCCATCCGGCGTCTGAAGTACGCCTACTTCCGTACCCTCGACCTCAAGGAGTTCGACGCCCTTGGTCACCTGCTGACCGAGGACTGCACCGCCGCCTACGAGGACGGCAAGACCGTGCTCGAAGGCCGCCAGCACATCGTGACGTGGCTGTCCGAGGCGCTGGGTAGCCCAGGCATCGCAACCGAACACCACGGGCATCATCCCGAGATCGACTTCACGTCGGCCACCACGGCCACCGGCACCTGGTACCTGCAGGACCGAGTGATCATTCCGGCGGCCGATCTGGAGATCGGCGGCACCGCCTTCTACTCCGATCGCTACGTCAAGGACGACGACGGCTGGCGCATCGCCCATACCGGCTACATGCGGGTCTTCGAGGAGCACCGCCGACACTCGACGTTGGAAGTGGTCTCCTTCTCCAGTCGTTTCGAGCCGACGCCTTAAGGGCGTTCGGCCGGACTGATGGTGAAGGCGGGGTCGAAGAGGGTGGTCGGCTCCAGGGCCTTCTCAATGGCGTCGACGAAATCGGGCTCGAGCTCAATTCGAGGGCCTTGACGTTCTCGGCGATCTGCTCGGGTCGGCTGGCGCCGACAATGGCGCTGCTCACATTCTCGTTTTGCAGAACCCAGGCCAGCGCCACTGCGGCCGGGGTGTAGCCGGCCTCGCGACACAGGGCGGCATATTCCTGCACCGGGGTGAGGACCTCGTCGCGCAGGAGCCATGACATCTCTTCGCCCTCGATGCCGGTGGCCCGCGAATTCTCCAGGGGAGCCGCACCGGGGAGGTACTTGCCGGTCAAGACGCCTTGGGCCAGTGGGGACCAGACGATCTGTCCCACGCCCTGTTCCTGGCTCAGCGGAACCACCTCGGCCTCAATGACTCGCCACAGGAGGGAGTACTGGGGCTGATTGGAGATGATGCGGTCGAAGCCCATCTCATCGGCCATCTGGAGGGCGTCGCCGATCTGCTCGGCCGTCCATTCGGACACGCCGACGTAGTGCACCTTGCCCTGGCGGACCAGGTCGTCGAAGGCCCGCAGCGTCTCTTCCAGCGGAGTGGCGTAGTCGTAACGATGGGCCTGGAGAAGATCCACGTGATCGGTCTGCAGGCGCTCCAGCGAACCGTGGAGCGACTCCATGATGTGCTTGCGGGACAAGCCCGCGGTTGTTGGGGTTGGGGCCGGTGGGCCAGTAGACCTTGGTGAAGATCTCGATGGAGTCGCGCCGCACGCCCTGGAGGGCCCTACCCAGCACCGTTTCGGCGGCTCCGATGGCGTAGACGTCCGCCGTATCGAACGTCGTGATGCCGGCATCGAGCGACGCCTTCACGCAGGCCTTGGCCGCATCTTCGTCAATTTGGCTGCCGTGAGTGATCCAGTTGCCGTACGACAGGGCCGAGACGAGCATGCCTGATCTTCCGAGGTGGCGATATTCCATGGCCGGACCCTACCTGGTGCTTCTAACCTCCTTCTGTGGCCACGGACGAGTCGCCGATCGAATCTGATGGGGAAGACCTGGCTGAGAATGCCGGAGCGACCCTGCGCGTCCACAAGGCTCTTTCGTTGCCCATGAGCGAGGTGACCTGGAGGGCCACCACTTCGGGCGGTCCGGGTGGGCAGCACGCCAACCGGACGCTCAGCCGGGTTGAGGTGCAGTTCGAGGTCAATGCCTCGACCACGCTCGGCCCCCGCCAGCGCGCGAGATTGTTGGAGCGCTACGGGCCTTTCGTCCGCGCCTCAGCCTCCGATTCGCGCTCTCAGGTCCGCAACCGGCAACTGGCTCTGGAACGGCTGGGCGAGAAGATCGCTGAAGGACTGCGGGTCGATCCGACCCGGCGACCGACTCGGCCGACCAAGGGCTCACAGGTGCGTCGGGTCGAGGCCAAGCGCCGGCGCTCGGACATCAAGCGCAATCGACGGTCCGGGCGACACGACGACTGAGCTGGAACTGTGGCCTCGCACGGGCCAGGGCCTCGGGCCATCGGCCCGGCGGACGGCGGCCCGATCGCCTCGCCCAGGCCTGAGGCCGAGCGGGGCCAGCAGCGGCCAGACCGGCGTCGAGCAAGCCGAACAGTTCGGGGTCCTCGTCCGCCCGGGGCCCGCAGGGCGGTGAGGGCGGCGTAGCCCTGACCGACCAGGGCGGCGTCCTCGGTGGCCTCGGCTTCGGAACATTCGGCCGAGCGGGGGAAAGGTGAGCCGACGGTGAGCACGATCTCGCCGGAGTCGGCCGTGGTGCGTTCCATGACGGCCCGAGAGCCTTCGGCCGCTGCCGGGCCCTCCATCTCGGGTGGGTTCGGTGCCTGCCAAATGTTGGTGCCGCTGGCCGCCTTGATGAGGCCCTGCCCGCTGACCCGGGCCCAGCGCAGCCCGAGGATCTTCGTCC
Organism: uncultured Acidimicrobiaceae bacterium; assembly: GCA_963730785.1. Lineage (GTDB taxonomy): Bacteria > Actinomycetota > Acidimicrobiia > Acidimicrobiales > RAAP-2 > Bog-473. The sequence goes on along the minus strand of CAVSTF010000010.1, from coordinate 1,100,899 downwards.
ATCGGCAGGGCGGGGACGTTGAGGTTCAGCACGGTCCGGACCGGCGCGCTCACCAGCAGGGGAATGAGGGCGACGGCGAGGTCGGCGGCCGATTCCCAGGGGTCGGGCGTCTCTCCGGCCCGCAGCGAGACGGCCAGTGCGCTCATGCCCAGCTGCGAGGCGGTCAGGGCGGCGCCGACCGTGCCCGAGTGCAGTATGGAGCGGCCGACGTTCACGCCGTGGTTGATGCCCGAGAGCACGAGGTCGGGCTTGGGGCCGACCGCACCCATGGCGCCGATGATGACCGAGAGGGCCGGCGAGGCATCGAGCCCGTAGGCCTCCACCCCTTCAGCGCCTTCGATGGTGGCCCGCTGCCAGGCGATGGTGGTGTGATCCTCCACCGAGCCCACGGCCGCCCCGGCCCCGCTGTAGTTGCGTGCTCGGCGCCATCACCACGATCTCGTGGCGGGGACCGCCGGCAGCGGCCGACGCGTCGGACCATCCCACGAGTGCCCTGGTCAGAGCGGCGATACCCGGCGCAGTGACCCCGTCGTCGTTCGTTACGAGCGACTCTCACGTACCCCGACCCTACCGGGCCGCGGTTGCAGTTCTCCCCGGCTGCGGGCCGTGTCACCGACTGTTCGTGACGAAGTAACCGGCCCGTCACCGGCACCGTTTGGTACCCATCCCCACTTTGGGTCGCTGGTCTGCTTCAATTCACTCGCCATGCCTCGCGCCCCCAGGATCTCCGTGGCTTCGCCCACGGGACAGCAATGGCGGATCGGGCACGGCGGGCAAGAAGTCGTGGTCTGCGAGGTGGGCGCCACCCTGCGGGAGTACAACGTCGGTTCCCATGCCGTTGATCGACGGCTTCGGGGCCAACCAATGGTCGCCCAGCGGCCGGGGCCAGGTGCTGGCTCCATGGCCTAACCGGTTGGCCGACGGCCGCTACGAGTTCAACGGAATCCGGGCCCAGGCTGCGCTCGATGAGCCGGAACGCCGCAACGCCATCCACGGCCTGGTCCGTTGGCTGCCCTGGACCCTGCAGACCCGGCACCAGAACCAGCTCTCGCTGCGCCTGCAGCTGCATCCGACCCCGGGCTACCCGTTCTCGCTCCTACTTGGAGCTGGAGTACCACGTGGGCCGGGACGGCCTCACCGTGACGACGAAGGCCCGGAACATTGAGGCGGAGCCCATCCCATTCGGGCTCGGCTTCCATCCCTATCTCACCGCCGGTCCCGAGACGGTGGACGGCGCCATTCTGCAGCTCCCGGCCCGTCACACCCTCGAGTTCGACGACCGCGGCCTGCCCTACCGGCACGCTGACCCCGGTGGCCGGCACCGAACACGATTTCACCACCGCCCGCTTCATCGGTCCGCTGGCGCTCGATACGGCCTTCACCACCCTGCAGCGAGACGGCGACGGCCGGGCCTGGGCCAGTCTCGATGCGCCCGGCGGCGCGACCGGGGCCTCCCTCTGGACCGATCCCGGTTTCGGGTACCTGATGGTGTACACCGGCGACACGCTGGGGGATATGGGACGGCGCCGGCGCTCGGTGGCCATTGAGCCGATGACCTGCCCTCCTAACGCCCTACGGACCGGCATCGACCTCATCACCTTGCAGCCGGACACCGAGTGGACAGCGAGCTGGGGATTGGTGCCCCGATGAAAGGATCCAGGTGAGTTCAGGCGAGCACGTGGTGTTGATTACCGGCTCGTCGTCGGGCATTGGTGAAGCCTGCGCCCGGTCCTTTGCGGCCGGGGGATCGCACGTGCTCATCAACTCGTCGCGCTCGGTCGACGAGGGCGAAGCGGTCGCTGCGTCATTGCCTTCCGCCGTGTACGTGCAGGGGGACATCACCGATCCCGAGGCCGCTCAGCGGATGGTGGACACCGCACTGGCGCGTTGGGGCCGCATCGACACGCTGGTTAACAACGCGGGGACAACCGCCGTCATCCCACACCATGACCTGGCGGCGGCGACGGTCGATGTGTGGCGTCGGATATTCGAAGTGAATGTGTTTGGAACCTGGTCCATGACCCTGGCGGCGTTGCCGGCCTTGCGCGAGACCAAGGGCTCCATCGTCAACGTGGCCTCGGTGGCTGGTCTCCGGCCAACCGGCTCGTCCATTCCGTACGCGGCGAGCAAGGCGGCCCTCAATCACATGACGGTGCTGCTGGCCAAGACCGTGGGACCCGACGTGCGGGTCAACGCAGTGGCCCCCGGTCTCATAGATACGCCGTGGACGGCCGACTGGGACTTCGTGCGCGAAGTGGTGCAGCAGGTCACGCCACTCAAGCGCTCCGGCACGCCCGAAGATGTCGCTGAAGTGGTGCTGGCCCTCTCCAAGGCGGCCTACGTCACAGGTCAGATAGTGGCCATCGACGGCGGCTTGTCCATCGCGACCTGAGATAGCCGCCAAATCTTCCGGCGGATCCCCTAAGGGTTGATGACCCAGCGCAACCCCGTGGCCAGGGCGCGGGTCAGCGGTATGACGGCCACCGTGTCGACCAGAAGGTCGAGTGACAGCGGCGCGGAAAGTCCGAGTTCCTGCCGGGCCCAGCGGGGGAGCACGCTGATCGCAGCCGACAGCAACAGGGCATACACCGCCCGCTCCTCGGGACGGTCGGCCACGCCCCGGCGCAACCAATCGCGAGCTTGGCGGGCTTGCGGGCCGGCGTAGAGCTCAGGCCGGATGCGCTGGAAGTAGCTCTCCACCTCGTCGGCCGAGTGAGGCACCCAATGGGCTCCGAGGGATGTGGCCACCGGGGCCACTTCAGCGAAGTACTGGTCGCGTTGTTCCGGAGAGAGAGGATGGGGACCGAAGCGGCGGGCTGACTCGAGGAAGCTCGACACCTCGGCCACGTGAATGAAGGTGACCAGATCGGGATCGGCGGCTGAGTATGGACGGCCGTCGGGGGCAATGCCTTTGACCCGGCGGTGGACTCGCAGCACCTGGGCGATGGCGGCGTCGGCTTCTTGGGTGGTGCCGAAGGTGGTGATGCCAACGAACTCACCGGTGCGGCGCAGACGACCCAGGGGGTCCTGCTGGTAGTTCGAATGTTCGGCCACCCCGGCCATGGCCAACGGGTGCAGCGTCTGCAGGAGCAGCGCGCTGATGCCGCCAATGATCATGGTGGGTAGGTCCGAGTGCACCAGGCGAGCGATGCCATCGGGGTGCAGGTAGGCGACGTCAGGATCCATGGCCATGGGGCCGGGCTCGTCGGCCATGGCGATGGCCCGGCGCACGTTCTTGGCCAGGTCACCACGTGCGGGTGCGGTCAGATCGTTGACCAGACGCAACGGGGCACCGACCGCTGCTTCACCGACCTTGGCGGCTCGGGCGAGGGAGTCGAGAGGGGTCACGGGAAAATCTTGTCACGGTCGTGGGGTGTCCCCTGGTCAATGCCCCAGCTCGGGGACGGCGTGGCAAAGTGCAGCCATGCGTTTCGTGGTGATGGGAGCAGGGGCGATCGGCGGATTGGTGGGCGGACGCCTCTTCGAACAGGGCGAGGACGTCACCCTGGTGGCCCGAGGTGCCCACGCCGACGCGCTGCGCCAGGGGTTGGTGCTGGAGGCGCCGGACGAGACGGTCACGCTGCCCGTCCCCGTCATCACTGATTTGGCTGACGGCACCTGGACGGAGGACACGGTTGTCCTGTTGGCTGTCAAGAGCCAAGACACTGAGGCCGCCTTGGCGCAGCTGGCTCCGGTGGCGCATCCGCTGACTGCCTTTGTCTGTATGCAGAACGGGGTGGAGAACGAACGTCGGGTGGTCCGGCGCTACCCCAATACCTATGGGATGTGCGTCATGTGCCCGGCCACTCACCTGCGCCCAGGGGTCATTCAGGTGCATTCGGCGCCAGTCTCGGGTTTGATGGACCTGGGTCGCTACCCGGAGGGCATCGACGACCTGGGGCGCTCGATCGCGGCCGCGCTCGACGCCACCACGTTCCAGTCGGTACCCCGGGACGACATCATGCGCTGGAAGTACCGCAAGCTGATCATGAACCTGGCCAATGCGGCCGAGGCGCTGTGCGGTCCAGAAGGCCGATTCAGCCCGCTGGCCAAGGAGGCGCAGCGCGAAGGCCTGGCGGCCCTGGAGGCGGCGGGCATCGCAGTGGCCAGTGTGGAAGAAGATCGGGCCAGACGAGGCGATTATCTGCAGATGCGCAACACGGCATCAGGGGAATGGAGCGGCGGATCAAGTTGGCAGAGCTTGGCTCGGGGCACCGGTTCCATTGAGGCCGAATATCCTCAACGGGGAGGTGGTGTTGCTCGGCGCCTTGCACGGTGTCGCCACGCCGATCAACTCACTGCTGCAGCGCCTCGCCCTCCAGGCAGTCGCTCAGGGAACCGGACCGGGACAATTCACGGTGGAGCAACTCAACGAAATGGCTCTCTGAAGTTCCCTCAGTCGCTATGGAGGGCGGCCCGGATCTCGTCGAGGGCGGGTGGGAGCGTGCCGCCCGATGCATCGATGGTGACCTGATGCACCACGCCGGAGAAGGGGGCCGGTGGGTGGTAGCGGGATGAGACGGGAAAGCCACTATCGAGTCCGATGCGGAGTCCGGCGCCACCATGCTGCAGGGCCATGGGAAGGGCGCCTTCGAAGCTGCACTCGTCGGCCACCACCTCGTCGACCATGAGCACCATGCGGCTCGGCCCTCCGTTGGCGCCAAGGGCACAGATCACTTCCACCTGATGAGGTCCAGCCGCCAGGGGTGCCGCACCAGCCAGTTCAAGGGTGTCGGCGGCCCGGGCGAAGGTGAAGTGAGGTCGGCCTTCGACGCAGTAGAGGGCGAACCCGCCGAACCAGTCACCCAACGCACAGATCACACCGTCGGCGTCGCCGGGGCCAGCATCTATGTCGGCGGTCATGCGGAAGCCGCCCCACAACAAGGGCACTGATTCGTCGTGCACCGGTCCGCCACCCGGGTGAAACGTGGCTTTGGGTCCGGAGGGCCAGGCCGGCGGAATGAAGCCACCGAAGCGGTCGAGCATGCTGTCGGAGATCGGCAGCACCTGATTGCGCTCGGCTTCAGACGTCCACAGCTCGGTCAGTTCCTGCAGCCGGGCCGGCTCGTCGGCCGAGAGGTCGGTCGCCTCGGAGAAGTCACGGCTGAGGTCGAACAATTCCCAGCGGTCCTGAGCAAAGTCTCGGCTGCCGATCGCCAACTCCTCTTCGTCCAGCACGCCGGCGCTGATGTGGTTGGTGGTTGCCTTCCACCCGTCGTGGTAAATCGATCGTGAGCCCAGCATTTCGAAGTACTGGGTCTCATGCAGCTCTCCTGCCGTCGGGTCCTCAAGCGCACTGAGCAGGCTGGTGCCGTCGATCTCTTGTTGGGCGACACCGTCCACCTCGGCGGGCGGTTCGATGCCGACGGCATGGAGGATGGTGGGCATCAGGTCGACCACGTGGGTGAACTGCGGGCGCACCACCCCGGGCTCGGCAATGCGACCGGGCCAGTGGATGATCAGCGGCGTTCGGGTGCCACCCAGCCAGGTGTAGCGCTTCCACAGCCGATGCGGCGTGTTGCCGGCCCAGGCCCAGGCCCACGAGTAGTGGTTGTAGGTCGAGAAGCCGCCCCAGTCGTCGTAGGCGGCCAGGTTGTCCTGCACCGACTCGCGCAGGTGAGCGGTGAAGCGATGCTCGTTGACGCTGCCGTCCTTGCCACCTTCGGCACTGGCCCCGTTGTCCGAGAAGACCATGACGAGCGTGTTGTCCAGTTGCCCCGAGGCCTTCAAGGCATCGAGGACGCGACCGATTTGGGCGTCGGTGTGGGTCAAGAAGCCGGCGAAGACTTCCTGCTGGCGGGCATGCATGCGACGTTCGTCCTTGGAGAGGGCGTCCCACCCGGTGACCCATTCAGGGCGGGGAGTGAGCACGGTGTCGGCGGGCACGATGCCGCGTGTGACCTGGCGGTCGAAGACTTGTTGGCGCCAGGCATCCCACCCGTGGTCGAACGCGCCCCGGTAGGGCTCGACCCACTCCGGGGCCACGTGATGGGGCGAGTGCATGGCCCCGAGGGCGAAGTACAGAAAGAAAGGCTTGCCCGCCGCGGCCTGCCGTTGGTCCTGCACCATGCGGATGGCCTGATCGGCCAGATCCTCGCTCAGGTGGTATCCCTCCTCGGGCCGACGCGGTGCCTCTATGTAGTGGTTGTCGTGGATCAGATTGGGGGCCCAGTGGTTGGCGTCGCCCTGCAAGAACCCGTAGTGACGTTCGAATCCCACACCCAGGGGCCAGGTGGTGAAGGGTCCGGCCGCCGAGCGCTGCCAGCGCGGCGTCAGGTGCCACTTGCCGACGGCCAGAGTTGAGTACCCAGCGTCACGGAGGATGCGGGGCAGCGCGGCGGCCGATGCGGGCAGCCGGGCCGTGTACCCGGGGAAGGCGAGCGGAATGTCGGCCAGGAATCCCATGCCCACGGCGTGGTGATTGCGGCCCGTGAAGAACGAAGCCCGGGTGGGGGAACAGAGCGAGGTGACGTGAAAGCGGTTGAAGGGTGCGCCCTCGGCGGCCAACGAATCTAGATGGGGGGTCTTGATGTCCGAGCCGAACGACCCGAGATGCCCGAATCCGGTGTCATCGAGGACGATGGCCACCACGTTGGGAGCACCGGCCGGTGGCTTGGGATCGTGGGGCCACCGTGGCGTGGACTCCGCCGGGGTGAATCCGATCTGCTGAGGGGCGTCAGACATGCGATCAGGGTAGGGGAATGTCGAGGCCATCGGCACTAGCCTGGTTGGACATGCAGGGTCACCTACCCGGACCACCGCAGCCCCATGAGCCCATCGGCCTGGCGCCGATCATCGGCTACCTGGCCACTCGTGAGCCCCAACCGCTCGACGAGTTGGCGCCATCAATGCCCGACTGGCTCGACGCCGATATCTACGACGAACCCTGGGGACGCGGTCACTCTCGTTTCATAAAAATCACGGCCGTTGTCGTGGCCCTCTCCATGGTGGTAGCCGGCATGAGCACCGTCTTGGAGCTCATCCTTTCGGCCCACTGACTCCTACTCCAGTTCGGAGAGCAGCTCGCGACAGCGCTGCGCGTCGCCGGCCAATTTGGCCCGGAAGGCGTCCATGCGGGCCAGCTTGGCGTTCAACTGTTCGGCCAACGATTCGTTGAGTTCTAGGGCCTCCCGCAAGGTCGATTTCTGCTTGGTGATGGCCTGCTTGGAGGTCTGGCCCTTGTTGGCCGCATAGGCGGCGCGTAGCTCGTTGAGCCGACCTTCAAAGGACAGGAACTCCTTAATCTCGTCCAGGTTCATCCCGAGCACTTCACGTAATTCCAGAATGCGATTCAGGTGGGTCAGGTCTTCAGCGGTGTAGCGGCGTTCACCGCCCGACGTGTACATCGACGGCGTGAGGAGCCCCAACTCTTCGTAGTAGCGCAGGGTGCGAGGCGACACGCCCGCTGACGCCGCCGCATCACTGATGCGAATGCCGGATTCGAGCGGCTTGGCCTCGACGTTGGTGGTGGTGGGCATCTCAGGGCACCAATACCGGTTCGGTCTCGGCGACGGCTTCCTGGGCCGAAATTTCGTCGGGTTCGGTGCTCGACCCGTTGATCTCTTCGTGGTGGTATTTCCCACCACGCAACAACGACGCCACCGAGCCCAGTGCGCACGCCCCGGCCGCGAAGTAGAAGGCCTCGGTGAGACCCTTTCCGAATGGCTTCGAGATCAGGTGCGGGAAGAAGGAGCGGCCGGTCAGATAGCTGGCCGTGCCCTTGGGTAGATGGGCCAACGTGGCTGGTCCCAACAGGATCTTGATGGGGTTGTAGCCGAGGAAGGCGGCGAAGAGGCTGCCGACCGGAGGCAGGTGCGAGACCCGCAACGCCGTCGCATTGGGGACGCCCTTGGCCAGCAGGCCGTGGTACAGCGCCGAAGGCAGGCTCGAGGCCAAACCCAGGATCATGAGGGTGAAGAAGATGCCGATCGACAACACTTGGGCCGATGAGTTGAAGGTGCCCGCCATGCCCGCGCCGGCGCCCCGTTGGTCGGCCGGAAGGCTGTTCATGATGCCGGCCTGATTGGGGGCAATGAACATACCCATGCCAACTGAGTTCAAGAAGATGAGGCCAGCGAAGGTCCAGTAGGAGAAGTCGACTGGCAGCATCTGCAGCAAGACGAACGACAGGGCGACAATCAGGAGCCCGCCCGTGGCAAACGGTCGAGCGCCGTAACGGTCGGCCAGCACGCCACTGAGTGGTCCGGCAGCCAGGAAGCCGACAGTGAGGGGAATCATGTAGATGCCGGCCCAGAGCGGAGTCTGGGAAAAGCTGTAGCCGTGCAGGGGCAGCCAGATGCCCTGCAACCAGATAATCAACATGAACATCAAGCCACCGCGGCTGAGCGAAGCCAAGAAGCTGGCCCCGTTGCCGGCGCTGAAAGGCCGGATCCGAAACAAGGTCAGGCGGAACATGGGGTGGGCCACCTTGGTCTCGATCACGCCGAACCCGATCAAAATGGCCACCCCGCCGAAGATCTCGAAGAGGACGACGGGACTGGTCCAACCCATGGTGTGACCGCCGTAGGGAAGAAGGCCATAGGTGATGCCGACCAGAATCAGGATGAGACCGGCGGCGAAGGTGAAGTTGCCGAGCCAGTCGATCTTGGCCGGGGTCCGGACACCTCGATCCTCCAACTTCACGTAGGCCCAAATGGTGCCGAAGATGCCGAACGGGACCGACACCAAAAAGATCAGGTGCCACTGCACCGGTGCGAGGAGGCCACCGAGGACGAGGCCAATGAACGATCCGGATATGGCGGCCACGTTGTTGATGCCCAGACCCAGACCCCTCTGATGCGTCGGGAACGCATCGGTGACGATGGCCGATGAGTTGGCGAACAGCATGGCCCCACCGATTCCTTGACCAACCCGCATGGTGATTAACCAAATGGCACCGGCCGGACCGTGGAACCAGGTGATGGACAGCAGAATGGAAAAGAGGGTGAAGACGGCGAACCCGAGGTTGAAGATCCGCACCCGGCCGTACATGTCACCTACCCGGCCTAATGAGACAACGAGCACGGCCAGGACCACCATGAAGCCCATGAGCATCCAGAGCATGTAGCCGGTATTGCCCGGCGTCAGGGGATTGAGGTCGATGCCACGGAAGATGTTGGGCAGCGCGATGAGCACGATGGACTGATTGATGAACACCATGAGGGTGCCCAAGGTGACGGTGAAGAGGGCCACCCACTTATAACGAGATCCAGTGTCGGCCGGCACCGCCAGGGTTGCGCTCATCCCTTAACTATAACGTCAACGTTAAGGTTTTCGGACCGGCCCTTCAGATCAATGCAGGGCCGACAGCACCGATTGAGTATCAGTCCCCATGTCCCGGGCCGAGCGAATCGGGGTGCGCGTTCGTGGTGGTGAGGCCCGAAGCCCCTCAACTTCCAGGAGCGGTCCGGCCACCACCGCCGCCATGGGGGCCATGGCGACATCGAGCAGGCGCGATCCAACGTTCGCCAGTGCCTCCAGTGTCCCAGCGGCGGCCACCAACCCGGCCATGGGATCGGTGACGGCGTCGGCCAGGAAAGTTGGTCCTTCCTCGTCCACCGCAACCAGGCCTCCAGCCACCGCGGCCACGTCGCCGAAGCCAACCCGGTCGCGGCAGCTGGCGCCTCGGCCGTGGCTGGTAATCGACACCCAGACCTTGGGGCCGAAGGGGTCTTCGAGTAGGTCTGAAGCGAGGACGCCCAATTGTTCGAGGCCCCGGGGTCGCGCACTCTCAATGACGACATCGGCGCTTTTGAGGAGCGCGTTCAGCTGATCAACCCCGCTGGCCTGTGTGAAGTCGATGACGACCGATTGTTTTGCGCCATTCAAGAGATTGAAGAAGGCGCGATTGCCGCGGCGGGCACCGTCCGGTCGGGTGGCCGATTCCACCTTGATCACCTCCATGCCGGCCTCGGCGAGGAGCGAGCCACAGAGTGGTCCCGCCCACAGGCTCGACATGTCCACCACCCGTAGCTTCGCCAACGAAGGCGCAATCTCTCGATCACCGACGAGTTGGCATCCGACGGGCAGCCCGAATGCTTCGGCATCAAGAGGCGGGACGCTCCCCAACGCGGCAATCGGTAGTCCGAGCAAGGCGGCCCGAGCATCCAGATGATCGGTCGGCCGGTGCACTACCGCCCGGCCAATGCGGTCCCAGGTGTCCAGTGGGTCATCATCGACCTCGAGCCAGGCTGGCAAGGCGGCTACGTCATCAGGCCGAGCCAACGACACGGCGATCCATCCATCGGCGGCTGGCAACAGTCGGGCTCCGCCACCACAGCTCTCGGGACCTCGGCGGCGTAAGCCCTCAAAGGCCGCCCGCTCTCCCAGCAGGGCCAGCCCATCAATGTCCACTCGGCTATCGGTATGGTCCCGCAGCACGGCGGCGCCATGATCCATCAGCTCGACGACACCACGTGAAGCCCCCAGGGGAGGTCCGTCAGCCCGACCGGTCAGCATCATGGCCCCGCTCCTGGCCCATCGCCGGCTGAGGGGATCCATGGCTCGATGATGCCATTCGGACTTCTCATCGGTCGAAGTCCGATCCCGTAGGCTGGGTCGCATCCGCATCCTCTCGATGACTGAAAGCGAATTGCTTGAGCACGCCCGCTCGCCGTTTGCCGTGGAGACACTCTCCGATCCCGCTGGCCTGGTGGCCGTGGTGGAAGAGGACGGTTCGGCGATCGACGACGATCTCGCTCAGGCATTGGTCTCCATTCCTTGCGTGGTCCTGGCCCACGGAGGATCGGGCATGAGCTTCCCGACCTGGGCCGACACCGCGGTCGACGAATCGCTGGCCTCCATGGACGAAATGCTCCAGGCCATCGGTGAGCATCCCGTGGCCGCCACGTCCCTCGCGCTTTGCCTCCGGGAGCAGTCACCATCGATAGAGCGAGCGCTGATTGCCGAATCGGCCGTGTTCTCTGCCCTCCAGAGCGGGATTGAGTTCATGGAATGGCGCAAGCGTCGAGGGGACCGCAGTGCTGTTGATGAGTCAGGGCCGGCAGTGCGCGTCACGAGAACCGGCGCATCGCTCGAGATCGTCTTGCAGCGACCCCAGAGTCGAAACGCATTGAACCGCGCCATGCGGGACGGATGGCTCAATGCGCTGACGCTGGCCGAAGCGGACCCCTCGCTCACCGAGGTGGTGGTCAGAGGCGAGGGGACGAACTTTTGTAGTGGCGGCGATCTCTATGAGTTTGGAACCTTTGCTGATCCGGCGGCGGCCCACCTGATCCGGCTCATCGCCAGCATCGGACGGTCGATGGTTCGAATCGGACCACGGCTTCGGGTGGAAGTCCATGGGCCTTGTGCTGGGTCAGGTGTCGAATTGGCCGCCTTCTCCCCCCTGGTGGTGGCCCAGCCCGATTTCACGGCCCGGTTGCCCGAAGTGTCGATGGGCCTCATTCCCGGTGCCGGTGGCACCGTGAGTATCACTCGCCGGATCGGTCGGCACCGCATGGCCCTGCTCGCGCTCAGCGGGTGCGCCATTGATGCGGCAACCGCCCTCGACTGGGGGCTGGTCGACCGGGTGACAGACAGTTAGACGTCGAACCAATTGCCTGTTGGAGCGCTGGGAAGATAGACAGTCGTGCTCAAGAAGCAAGAAAGCGGTGAATACATGGATCTCAAACCCGGGTCAAGGTGGGCCAGTCAGGTGTGCGACGCCGAGGTGGTTGTCGTGCGGGGAGCGACCGACGCCGGCACGCTCGAGTGCGGTGGGCAGGCCATGGTGCCCCAGGGCGAGGCCAAAGATGCCGGTCTCGAACTGGATCCGGCATTCTCCGAGGGCAGCCCCATCGGCAAGCGGTTCATTGATGCCGACCTCGGACTCGAGGTGCTGGTGACCAAGGCGGGAGCGGGCAATCTGGCCGTCAACGGGACGGCGCTCACGCTCAAGGACGCCAAGCCCCTGCCGTCGTCGGACTGATCGGGTCACCTTGCATCTCGCCTCATTGCTGGAGATCGCTTCTGACGCCATGGGCGATCGGGTCGCCGTCGGTCCGTTGCAGGGGAGCCACCTGACCTACGCCGACCTGCGAGCTCGGGCCGAGGCCTCAGCCCGTTACCTCCAGGCCGAGGGTATTCAGCGTCTGGTCGCGGTAGACGTCAACTCCGAAGGAGTGCCAGTCGGCCTCTTTGCCGCCGCCCTGGCCGGTATTCCCTACGTGCCGGTCAACTACCGGCTGGCCGACGCGCAGCTGGCGGCCATCCTGGCTCGTACGGCCCCGGGCCTGGCTGTGGTGGAGGACTCGGTGCCGGGCCGCCTTGATGGCCCGATTGAAGACTTGGTGTTCACCAGCCGCGCCACATTCCTCGAAGCCGATGGACCCGAGTGCGAACCCGGCACGCAGGATCCTGATGAAACCGCGGTGCTGCTCTTCACCAGCGGGACGACCGGGGAACCCAAGGCAGCGGTCCTTCGGCACCGTCACCTGACCAGTTATGTGCTCGAGTCGGTTGAGTTCCTAGGGGCAGGCGAAGACGAAGCCACGTTGGTCAGCGTGCCGCCGTATCACATCGCCGGAATTGCAGCCGTGCTGTCGTCGGTCTGGTCCGGACGACGATTGGTCTACCTGCCCCAGTTCACGCCTGAGGAATGGGTCGATGTGGCCGCCTCCGAATCGATCACCCACGCCATGGTGGTGCCCACCATGCTGGGACGGATTCTCGATGTGTTGGCCGAGCGGGGCGAGAAGTTGCCGGCGCTCCGACACCTCTCCTACGGCGGTGGCCGGATGCCTTCGGCCGTCGTTGAGCGTGCCCTCGAACTGATGCCTCATGTCGGCTTCGTCAACGCGTATGGCCTGACCGAGACCAGCTCGACCGTGAGCGTGCTCACCCCCGACGACCACCGTGCCGCGGTGAGTTCCACCGAACCGCATGTCCGGGCCCGACTGGGTTCGGTGGGTCAGCCGCTGCCGCATCTTGAGGTTGAAATTCGAGGTCCGTCGGGAGAATCCCTCGGACCGGACGTCCACGGTGAGATCTGGGTGCGCGGCGAACAGGTGTCGGGTGAGTACCTGGGTCGAAAGTCAGTGGTCAACGCCGAGGGGTGGCTCACCACCAATGACGGCGGTTGGCTCGACGTCGACGGCTACCTCTTCGTGGAGGGCCGATTCGACGACGTGATCGTCCGCGGTGGCGAGAACCTCTCTCCGGGCGAGATCGAAGAGGTACTCGTGCTGCATCAGGCCGTGGCCGACTGCGCCGTCATTGGTGTGCCCGATGTCGAGTGGGGAGAGGCCGTGGCCGCAGTGGTCGTACTGGAAGACGGCGCGTCAGCGACCGACACCGAACTGAGGGAATGGGTGGCATCTCGGCTTCGTTCCACCCGTGCTCCGGGACTGATCGTGTTTCGATCCGAGCTTCCCTATTCGGAAACCGGGAAGCTCTTGCGCCGTCAGCTCAAGGCGGAACTCTCGACCGACGTCTAGCCGAGCGCGCCCACCTCGCGCAGGCGCCCGATCTCATCCCAGTCGAACCCCGTCTCGAGGAGGATCTCCTCGGTGTGCTGGCCCAGCTCGGGGGCGGCACCCTGGGGCACCGTGGGCTGGTCGTCGAAACGCATGGGCGAGGCCACCAGGCGGAAGTCAACGCCACCGGCCGTGGTCAGCGTAGGCATGAAACCGTTGGGGTCTGTCTGTGGGTGGTCGGCCAGCTCGGATGGCTTGAGGACCGGTGCCCACACACCGCTGAAGTGATCGAGCTTCTCGTGTACCTGGTCCATCGTCATGGACCCGAAGATCTCGTCCAGTCGGGTGACGCACTCGGCCCGATTGGCGAAGCGACTGGCTCCGTCAGCGAAACGCTCGTCGTCGATCAACTCGGGGTGACCCATGCAGGTGCAGAACTCGCCCCAGAATCGATCACCCTGCAGGCAGACCAGGTAGAGCCAGCGGTTGTCCTTGGTTTGGTACGTGTTGACGAGAGGATTGCCAGCCTCCATGCGGTTGCCCTGGCCATGGCTTCCTGACAATGGGCTGCCCATGATGTCGGGTCCGACGGCCCACATGCCCACGTTCATCAGTGACACGTCGACCACCGAGGTCTCGCCAGTTTTTTCTCGCTTGAAGAGGGCCATGCCGACGGCACCGGCAATGGTGTTGGCCCCCTGGAGGTCGAAGAAGGCCGCCGGTTGGGTCAGTGGGCCGCCCTCAATGGTCATCTTGTAGGCCATGCCGCTGGTGGCCCAGCCGCAGGCGGCGTCGTAGCCGCCGACATCGGCCATCGGCCCGTGGGCGCCCCAGCCGGTACCGCGCACGTAAATGATGTTGGGGTTAGCGGCCCGGACGTCATCGACCTCAATGCGCAGCTTCTTGCGGATGGGAGCCAGGTTGCTGGTCAGGAAGACATCGGCCGTGGCGATCAGGCGGTCGAGCACCATTCGACCTTCGTCGGTGGTCAGGTCGGCCGTGAAGCTGCGCTTGCCCCGGTTGGGCACCTCAAGGAACGGATTGGCGCCGCCTTCGCCCAAGTTGAGCAGGTTGGTGAGCGCCCGTTGCGGATCACCATTTGGGGCTTCGACCTTGATCACATCAGCTCCGAGGTCCGCCAGGACAGCCCCCGCGGCAGGTACGAACGTCCAGTTCGCGACCTCAACAACGCGAACACCTTCTAGTGGACCCGGCATACTGACTCCTCTCATCGGGCTGTTCGCCCCCCAAACACCTAGGGCGAATACCTAGTCGACATTGACGGACAGGGCCAATGGAGCGGCAGGAAACGCGGCCACCGATGACGTGTCGAAGGTAGTTAGGTGACTGCCCGCGATCGCATGAAACCCGCGCTCCCGGTGCCCCAGGCCAACACCATGATTCCGTACAGGCCTAAGGGCGCCGCGGCCCTCGGGCCGAATGCCGTGGCTGCCAACGAGGCAGCAATGGCGAAGTCACGCATCGAGGTGGTCAGCAGGAGAGCCCGGCCAACCTCGTGCTTGTCGCGTCGACCCAACAGATGACCCACTCCGATGGTGACGGCCAGGAAGAGCAGGAGTCCGCCGACCACCCGGAGATACGACAATTCCAAATGCGTTTGCGATGCGATGAGCGCGACCAGGGCGGCGACCGACAGCGTGCTGATATTCGAGGTGATGACCTCCGCCCGAGGCGGGAGGGACAACCGAGCCCGGACAAGGAGCGCCAGGGCCAACGGCAGCGCCACCACCAGCAGAAGGTTGGTGACGATGTGGGCCGGATGTACCGACGCGTGCTGCTGTTCCCAGGACAGGATCGGCCCCGAGGCGACGACGCTGAGCACCGTCGAACCAATGAGGAGCCCACCGGCCAGCACGATGCTGCCCCCGGCCATGCCAGTGGTGGCCATGGAAGCGATTTCGCAGGGAGCGAGTCCGACCGTGATGATCCCGTCGCGTAGCGGCCCACTGGGTACAAGAAACCCGGCCAACCAGGAAATTGCCGGCAGGACACTGATGCCGACCAACAGGGCGATCACGAGCGGTCGCCACCGCGAGGGGAGTTGCCGCAGCGTCCGGGGCTCGATGCTCAAGCCAGTGGAGAACACCAGGATGGCGAGGAGGATGTTCACTCCTTGGTGGCGCACCACGGCAGCCAGCGGAGCCTGCACCGTGAGGCCGATGACGGCCGCAACCAGGACGATCACCAGTTCTCGGTAGTCGGCTAACCACGAACGTCCTGGCCAGGCCACTACGCCGTCCAATTATCGAGAGAGTCGGCCACGACAGGGATGGGCCCGCTCGTTAATAGTTTATTGACAGGAAACATTGATTCCTATTGGTCTGCATCTGTTAATCTGTTGGAAACAATTGAAAAGGCCTGAGATGCAGGCCCAGGGAGGTGACACTGCAGATGTTCACTCGAATTCTGCTGGCAATCGACGGAAGCGAGTCCGGAGAGGTCTCGATCAGTTTTGTCGCACCCCTGGCCCGACAGTCCAACGCCAAGGTTCACGTCGTCTACGTCAACGAGGTGCTGGTTGGCGGTCGTGGCGTGACCGCATCCACTCACCAGGAAGCTCGCAACATTGTGGACTCGGCGGTGGCGGCGTTGTGGATGGCCGGCATTGACGCTGACGGTGAAGTGCGGAGAGGGAACTGCTTCTCCATCGACGATCGGATTGTCGATTCGGCCCGAGTCTTCGGTGCCGACGTGATCGTCTTGGGGTCGAACCGACGTCGTTGGTTGCGCCGGTTCTCGGGCAAGGGCATGCGCGAACGGGTCACCGCGCTGACTGATCTCCCGACGTTAACGGCCCCTGCTCCCTTGCGAATGACGCACCAACTCCAGCGGGACATGGTGGAACTCTCCCATCTGCCGCTTGAGGGAGTGTCGATCTCCGCCGAGTAGGGAGAGGGACGTCGTCAGTTGCTCGCGCCGGCCCAGCCGATACGTCGGCTGAGGTAGGGCTCAATAAAGTCAGATCGATGCCCGTCGTCCCGCCAAGTGATCGGGAAGAACGATTCGTCCATTTGGTCATCACCGAAGCGCTTGTATCGGCTGTAGAGATACCCGGTTGTGTCCGGATGGAAGCGAGCTTCCGACGACATGCTGTGGGCGACCAGCGAGCGGCGAGGTTTGTCTGAGCGGTTGAGATCGGACCCGTGCCAGGTCCAACCGGCATGAAAGGCTCCGCCTCCTGCCGGAACCTCGACCGGGACGAGCTCAGGCTCGACGCCTTGGATGGCTGCCGCTTGGCGGAGGTCGAGGTGTGGATCTTGGGGACCGTGGAATTCGTCGATCATTCCCCAATGCGGCCAGAGGTGTGAACCACGGACATATTCGACGGTGCCTTGGGCGGCGGTCGTATCTTCCAGGGCGATCCAGCAGCTAACCCATTCCGACGGTATGGCCCATTGCTCGTAGCTGGAATCCTGATGGAATCCCAGGGGTTTGCCCCCGGGGGGCTTCCACAAGACGTTGTCCTGGCTCAGGCGGGCGCCGGGCCACCCGCCGAGTCGCGCGCAGGCTCGGCCGATGTCGGGCCGTAAGACCACGCGGGCAATGTCGCGGTCGGACTTCCAGGCGTTACAAATCTGGCGAGTCAGGTGGGGGTCGTGCACACCCGGCTTCCAATTCCACTCATCGGGATAGAGGCCGGTCTCAAAGTTGCCACTGAAGAGTTCCTCGTAGCGTTCGAGCGCTCTACGGGCCAGGTCAGGGTCGATCAGTTGATCGACGATCACGAAGCCGTCTTTGGCAAAGGTGGCGATCTGTTCGTCGGTCAGTTCAAATTGCCGGTCGTCACTCATGACTGCTCCCGATGTCGTTAGACATAGCCGATGTATCGCGCTCGCTCCTGATCGGAGACGAATCGGTGGCACGCCTCAACTTCGGCCATTCGAGACGCCGCGTAGTGCTCAATGAAGGGCGATCCGAAAAGGGATATGGCATCGTCGCTCTTGACCAATCGCTCGACCGCCTCGGTGAGATCGCGAGGCAGCGGAAGCCCCACGCTGTCTTTCCGGCCGTCGTCGGGTGCCACCACCGGAGGCGGAGGCTCCAGCCCTCGCTCGATGCCCCAGAGAGCAGCGCCGAGAAACATGGCCAGTCCCATGTGCGGATTGACATCTGCTCCGGGTATGCGCAGCTCCAGTCTGGTGGTCGCGGGCGTGTCCGTGATGACGCGAAGCGCGCAGCTGTAATTGCCGAGACCCCAGGTCGCAGTGCCCGGGGCCCAGTTGCCGGGCCCGAATCGTCGGTAGGAGTTTGGAAAGGGCGCCGTCATGGCCAGAAGGTGGGGGAGCAATGTCACCACTCCGGCGATTGCTGCGTGACCGCTCTTCGAGAGCCCGTTTGCACCATCGGACAGGACGGGGGAACCGTCAGTGCTGGAGTGCAGCGACAAGCTGGGGTGCCCGCCCAATCCGGGAAACCCGCTCCCTAGTTGGGCCATGAAGGTCGCGACTTCGTCCCTTTGCGAGAAGAACGCCTTGGTGTACAGCTTGGCCAGGGCGGCTGCGTCCGCCGAACGCACTGCCGTCTCGGCCATCGTGGCCAGTTCAAGGCATCCGGGTCCGAGTTCGGCGCAGACATGGTCAATCGGGATCGCTCCGGCGTTCAATGTCCCAACTAAGTGCCCCAGCATCTCGGTCTGCTCCGCCATTGTTTGGGCTGACCAACAGAAATTCGAAGTCATGGTCGGGTGCAATGGTGAGCTCTGCTCCAGGACGATGCATTCGAATTCCCAACCCACCTTGGTGGTCAGTCCCATGGAAGCGGCCCATGACTCCATTCGTTCGAGTTGGTGTCGAGCTGAGAGTTCGGCCAACGGAGAGAGGAACTCGGCCAGGAACACGAGCGCATCAGCCTCGAAGGGATGCGGCCGTTGGGTATCGATGTCGACGGTGGCCGGGTGCGTCCCCGAACCCCGTGGTTGCCACATCTGATCGTCCGGACCCCACCATTGAATGGCATCAATGAAGGCCCAGCCATCTTCGAATGCTCGAGCGGCTCCCGCGGGCGACAGACGTTTCTGCCGCAGCGTCCCGGAGGCGTCGAAGATCCCGAGGTACACGGTGTCCACTCCGGCCGAGGTGAAGAGTGAGTTCACGTCACGGTCGGCGATGCCTCTTCGTAGGTCATTCGAAGTGAACTCGTGCCGAGTCACGGCATCGCCTCCGCCAACGGCACGCCCGCCAAGGTCTGGACTTGATGGAGCAGCGCCGTCACCAATGTCGATGCGTTGACGCCCATGGTGTCGAGGTTGTTGGCCACCGCCCGATGCAGCCACTTGGGGTCGCCACCACCGGCGCGGGAGAGCACTTCCTCGTATTCGGGCACTTGGGCCCAATCGTCTATGGTCGAGACACTCACTTCGAGGTGGAACTGCACGCCCCACGCATTTGATCCAACCCGGAGAGCCTGAATGGGGCAGGCGGGATTGGCGGCCAGCACGACCCCGTTCGGCGGTGCGAGCGTGACGGCTGCGTGGTGCCACTGCAGGCCCGGCACGACATCGGGCAGGCAAGAGAACACCGGGTCGAGTGCGGCGTCCGGGGTCAGGAGTATGTCGGGCACCCCTATTTCAGCGGCAGTCATTTTGCCGACCTGGCCGCCCAGAGCGTCGGCCAGAAGTTGATGCCCGAGACACACACCCAAGTAAGGCCGCTGCAATTCGGAGACCCAGCGCCGGATGGCCTGCTTCTCGGTGACAAGCCAAGGATGGGCGTCTTCTTGCCACACGTCCATCGGGCCACCCATGACGAGCAGAAGATCGAACTCAGTCAGATCCGGGATGATCTCCCCGTGGTCGAGCTCGACTGCGGTGAGCTCATAGCCAGCGTCGACGAGAAGCGGCCCGAGTCCGCCTGGGTCTTCCTCGGGAAGATGCTGAAAGACCAGCACCCGACCGCGTGTGATGGGGGGGTTGGTCACGGCAGGATGTCGAGGTATTCCTTGATGTCCCATTCGCTGACCGTACCGATAAATCGCTCCCACTCGTCGCGCTTGTACTCCATGAAGACGGTGAACATCTCTCCCGGCAGTGCCTCCCGCACCACCGCATCGGCGTCGAGCGCGTCCAATGCATCTCCCAGCGTTGACGGAATGCGCTCCACCGATTTGCCGGCTTTGATGGCGTCGTAAATGTTGCCGTCCTCCGGGGGGCCGGGATCGATGCTGTTGTCGAGCCCGTCCTTCATGGTGACCAGTAACGCGGCCATTGACAGGTAGGGATTCACTGCCGAGTCAACCGACCGGTATTCGAATCGCCCCGGAGCACTGACACGGAGGGCCGTCGTGCGGTTCTGGAAGCCCCAGTCGGCAAAAATGGGAGCCCAGAAGCCAGCGTCAGCGAAGCGGCGGTAGGAGTTCACCGTCGGGGCGGTGATCGCGGTCAGTGCCCGCAGGTGGGCCAACACCCCGCCAATGGCATGCAGACCGGTCTTGCTCGGCAGGCGGGGGTTGTCGCCGTCGGGCAGAAACATATTGGTGTCGCCCTCCCACAACGAGAAGTTGTGATGGCACCCGTTGGCCGACACGCCCATGAATGGTTTGGGCATGAAGCACGGGAAGAGTCCGAACTCACGACCAACCTGGCGACACACCTGGCGATAGGTGGTGAGTCGGTCAGCCGTGTCTTCCGCCGGCCCAAACGTGAAGTTCAGTTCGAGTTGTCCCGGTGCGTCCTCGTGATCACCTTGGATCATGTCGAGTCCCATTTTGGTGCAGTACTCGATGACTCGGTGGATGACCGGCTGGAGCTCTGAAAATTGATCAATGTGGTAGCAGTACGGCTTCGTGACGCCTTCCACTGACGGCGTCCCGTCCGGGTTGGTTTTCAGCCACATCATCTCCGGTTCGCAGCCGACCTTCAGGGTCAGACCGGTGGCCGCCGTGAACTCCTGATGAAGGCGGCGAAGGTTGCCACGACAATCAGCCGTCAAATACGAGGCCGGGTCGTCGATTTCCTCGCGCCCCCGGAAGAGTGTGCAAAAGACCCGGGCCACCTTCGGATCCCAGGGCAAGGTGCAGAAGGTGTCGACATCGGGCAGTCCGACCAGCTCTGACGCTTCCGGTCCGTAGCCGATGTACTCGCCGTGCCGATCGATGAAGAGGTTGGCCGTGGCGCCGTAGACCAACTGGAAGCCTTTGACGGCATTGGTTCTCCAATGTTGGGCCGGGATTCCTTTGCCCATCACTCGGCCCGTTACCGAGACGAATTGGTAATAGATGTAGGTGATGCCTTCTGCTTCAATCTGTCGGGCTATCCGCTCAATTGCGTCGGCCCGACCATCTTGATCGACGAAGCGTGCAAGGTCAGTGGACATGGCTCCCTCGTTACCCAATGGTGGAAACATTGTTCACTAATAGTGAACAAGTGGGAAGTGTCCCGGCAATAGCCAGGACGTGTCCATCGCGTTAATTTCAGCTAGTTGTGGTCGCCGGAATAGATAGTGATGGAGAGAAAACGAATAGGGAGCTTGATCAACATGGTGGGCCCGTGGGGGATGTCACCCTCGAACTGCAACGTGTCGCCCCGTTCCATTTTGTAGCGCTCACGCCCATAGCTGTATTCCATGACGCCGGACAGCATGTACAGAAGTTCAATGCCGGCGTGCTGGAAAAGCGGGAACACTTCAGTGCTTTCGTCCAAGGACACCAGTAGTGGCTCGACTCGCTTGTAGGGACCGCGCAGTGAGCCGAGCAGTTCGTAGGTGTGACCTGAACGCGTTCCCTTGCGGACGATCTCGGGTCCGCTGCCGGCTTTGACGAACACCGCATCTCGTTCTTCTGCCAAGCCACGAAAGAGGGAGGTCACCGGCATGTCGAGGGCACCGGCCAATCGTTCCAGGGTGGAGAGACTGGGCGAAGTCTGGGCATTTTCGATCTTGGACAGCATCCCCTTGGAGATGCCGGTGCGGTCGGCCAACTGACCGACGGTCAGTCCAATCTCAAGCCGGCGGCTACGGACGTGGTTGGCGATCACATGACCAAGCTGTCCACTGGCTTCGGCTGGTTCAAGCGACTTGTCGCTTACCTCTGACTTCGATGAGAGGCGTGTGGCCGTACGTCTGGGTTTGGGCGTCGCTGAATTCCGCTGGGTGACCACAGTGGTCCAATATATGCCCGACTACCTGGGGGAACGGAGCATGCCCAGGTCAGCGCATCTGTCCGGCGCCCACGTACGGATGGGGACTGACCAGCAATTCCCCGCTGGCAAATCGATCCCAGCGGAAATCACGATGGTCAATGTCAGGGTGTCTGCTTTGA
Organism: uncultured Acidimicrobiaceae bacterium; assembly: GCA_963730785.1. Lineage (GTDB taxonomy): Bacteria > Actinomycetota > Acidimicrobiia > Acidimicrobiales > RAAP-2 > Bog-473. The sequence continues at coordinate 1,079,210 of CAVSTF010000010.1, read as the reverse complement.
CCCTTACAGATGAGGTCGGCCATCAGTTCACCCACTGAGGGTGAGATTTTGTAACCGTGGCCCGAGAAACCGGCGCAGAGCCAGATCCCCTCCACCGGAGAATCTGACATAACCGGGTTGTAGTCGGGGGTGACGTCATAACACCCGGCGTATGAGGAGGAGAGACGGGCATCGCTCATGCCAGGAAAGCGATGCTCGAACTTCGGAATGGTGTAGTGCAATTCCTCATCGGTCACCCGCTCGCGGTACATGTCTGGATCTGACCACTCGGGCTGCGAGTGATCGCTGTCACCAATGAGGATCGATGTCGTGCCTTCCGGTCGAACGTATTGCAGGGACACGAGGTCAGAAAACACGGGGAGGTTCTCGGTGGCGATGCCCGGATCGATGAGGATGATCTGCGCACGCTGCGCTCGAATGGGTAAGGCGATGCCGACATCGGCAGCCAACGGCACGGACCAGGGGCCGGCTGCCAGCACAACCTGATCACAGCTGATAACCGATCCGTCGGTCAGGCGAACTCCCGTGGCCTTGTCGCCCTTAGTGGTGATGGCGTCGACGGTGGCCTGCTGACGCAGCCGTGCGCCGCCCCGCCTGGCCGCCACGGAGAACGCCTGAGCGGTCTGGTGCCCATCGCCGTAGCCGCCACGAGGTTCGTAGGCGAACTCGGCGAAGTCGTCGAGGTTGGCGCTGGGCCACAGTTCCTGGGCGACCGAATGGTCGACGAGGTCGACTTCAATGCCGATGCTCCGATGCATGGCGACGTTGGCTCGAAGCGCACCGACGTTCTGGGCGTCCACCCCGACGATGTAGCCGATGTTGCGGTAGCCCGAATCGGCCCCCAGCAATTCGGTGGCGTTGGCCAGGATCGGAAGGGCATGCCAGGCCATGGCGGCCAACGACTTGATGCCGTAATGGCAGCGCACAATGCCGCTGGACTTGCCGGTGCCGCCGGCTCCGACGACTGATCGCTCCAGCACCAGTACGTCGGTGACACCAAGTTCAACCAGGGCCCGTGCCGTGCTCAGCCCAGTGACGCCGCCACCGATGATGACAACTTCAGCCGACTCGTTGGTGGCCATGAGTACGTCAGCCGGGCCAGCCGGGGATCCAGCTGGTGCCGGCCAAGGGAACGCGCGCCATGGCGGCTGCCTCGACGGTGAGGGCGGCGAGGTCTTCGGGTTCCAAGTGGTGCACGCTGGACTTCCCACACGCCCGGGCTAAGGCGGTGACCTCCATGGTGATGGCCCGCAAGTAGTTCGCCACCGACGTGGCGGCTCGCTCTGTCTGTAGACGAGCCTCAAGTTGAGGATCCTGCGTGGTGATCCCGACCGGACAGCGACCGGTGTGGCAATGGGCGCAATGTCCGGCTGCGGTTCCGAGGGCCACGTAGTCGGCGCTGACATCGACCGATTGGCCACCACCATCGATGTAGCTGCTGCGATTGCACCCGAGCGCGAGCAGCGCCGCCACTCCGATGGATACCGCATCGGCACCCAATGCCAAGGCCTTGGCGACATCGGCCCCGGAGCGAATGCCGCCCGAGACAATGAGCTGCACGTCGCCGCGTGCGCCGATGTCCTCCAATGCCTCGGCCGCCATGCGGACGGCGGGCAAGGTCGGAATACCCGCATGTTCAATGAACACATCCTGGGTGGCGGCAGTGCCGCCCTGCATGCCGTCGACCACGACCACATCGGCTCCGGCCGCGACGGCCAGCTTCACATCGTGGTCGACTCGAGTGGCACCGACCTTGACGTAAATGGGAATTCGCCATTCAGTGGCTTCACGCAGTTCCTCAATTTTGATCCGCAGGTCGTCGGGTCCGACCCAATCCGGATGACGGCTGGCTGAGCGTTGATCGATCCCAGGCGGCAAGGTGCGCATGGCCGCCACCCGCTCGTTGACCTTTTGGCCCAACAACATGCCCCCGCCCCCGGGCTTGGCGCCCTGACCAACCACGATCTCGACAGCGTCGGCTTGTCGGAGGTCGGCCGGATCGAATCCGTAGCGGGAGGGGAGCACCTGATACACCAGCGTCTTCGATGACTTGCGTTCCTCCGGCGTCATGCCGCCGTCGCCCGTGGTGGTGGACGTCCCGACGTCCGTGGCGGCCCGACCAAGGGCTTCCTTGGCGGTAGCCGACAAGGCGCCGAAGCTCATGCCGGCGATGGTGATGGGGATCTGAAGTTCTATTGGTTGGGCCGCGTGGCGCGTCCCGAGGACAGTCGCTGTCTCGCAACGCTCTCGATAGCCCTCCAGGGGGTACCGGGAGACGGACGCGGTCAAGAAGACCAGGTCGTCAAAGGTCGGAAGCTTCCGTCGGGCCCCCAAGCCTCGAATGGGGTACTGACCGGAATCGGCCATTTCGTGGACTCGGGCGATGACCTCGGGCGGGAAGCTCTGATTGGAAGGCGTGCGCTGGTCAGTCATTAGTAGGAACCATGGTTGTGAGTTGAGAAGTGGTACAGCTGGCGAGCCGACACCACTTTGGTAACGGAGCTGGTGTCGATGTGATCGAAGCCTGTCTCCTCCACGAGTCGCTTGACGGCCAGTACGTCGTCATCGCTCATCTCCTCCACGATGGCGTCGGCGCCGAGCGACGCAATGCTGCCGGCCACATAAATAACGGCTTCATACAGTGAGTCGCCCAGTCCGTGGCCAGCGTTGCCGCCGATCAAGATGGTTCCCGCCTGAGCCATGAAGCCCGACATGGCGCCAGCACTGCCACCGATGGCCAGCGTGCCTCCTTTCAGTGAAATGCCGGCCCGGAGGGAGGCGTCCCCTTCGATGATGATTCGGCCGCCTCGAGCACTCGAGCCCGCACTTTGGGATGCGCTACCCTGCACCCGGATGGTGCCACCCATGAGGTTCTCTCCGACCGACCAGCCCACGAAGCCGTCGACGACGATGTCAGGGCCGCTGCCGTCGGAGGCACCGCCGAGGCCGCCGAGGAAGTAACCGGCGTTCCCCTCCACGGTGATGTGCAGCGGATGACTCAGCCCAACGGCCAAGTTATGACGGCCACGAGGTTGCACGAGTGTCACCTCAGCACCGGTTGGTTGCGATCGGAGCGAGGCGTTGACGGCCCGGGTGCCGAGTTCGTCACAATTCAGCGAATCCACGTATAGACCTCCTCCGGTTGGGGCTCAAACACCTCGGCTTTGGCAATGTCGGGCAATTCGGCCAACGCTCGATATTCCGAGGCCACGGCGATATAGCCGGGCATTTCCGCCACCACTGCTGGTTTGCAGGCGAATGCGTCACGGACAACGGACATTTCGTTGGCCGTGGTGATCACCATGGTGAAGAAGCCGTCCATCTCCTTCATGACCCATCGTGTGGCTTCGTCGAGGTCGTCACCGGCCTCCAGTCGAGTGGCCAGGAAACGGGCTGCCACTTCGGAGTCGTTGTCCGAATCGAACTGCACGCCAGCGGCCTGCAAGCGACGGCGCACGGTGGCGTAGTTGGAGAAGGAGCCGTTGTGGACCACGCAGAGGTCCTGCCGAGGCACGAACGGATGGGAATGCAGCACCGTCACCGCCGATTCGGTGGCCATCCGGGTGTGCGCCACCGCCATGTAGCCCTGCCATTGGTCGATGCCGTAGCGAGTACATGTCTCATGAGGTCGCCCGGTGTCTTTGAGGACCCGCAGCGTGCTGCCGGTGCCGAGCACTCGAATCTGAGGCCAGGTGGTCAAAAGGAACTCCTTGAAGGTCGCTTCGACCTCCGGCTTAACCTCGACCACCATGCCGGCTCCGAATGGATCGGGGTTCGATCCGAGGTTGGGCGTGGCGATGCTTTCGATGAAGGCGGCCCAATCGACCAACTCGTCGCTTCCCAAAGACACTTGGACGGAGGTCGACTGACGATCGGCATAGACGGCAATGCCGGACGAGTCAGGTCCGCGCTCATCGAGGGCAGTAATCATGGGTACGAGTAGTCGGCCCAACTCGGCCTCCAACTCGGGGTCCCGAATGAGTAATCCGACAACGCCACACATAACGCTATTCCTCCGTCCCTCGGTCGGGTATTGCCACGGTGCTTCGGATGTAGCTCGATACATAGTCGGGCGGACCGAGCGGGAATCGGAGCGCCGGATCGTCCAGCGGGGGCTCAATCAACGTCGTGAACGGGATAACCCCGGCCCACACCGAAAGGTCGTAGTCCTCGTCGTCATCGGCCGGCCAACCGGTACGCACCTTGGCCGATGACTCGGTGATCGGCAGTCGTAAGAGCATGGTGCTCTTCAGTTCCTTCTCCGTAGGCGGCCTCGCGTCAGCACTACGCCCGGGGATGATGTGCTCTACCAGCGACTCCAGGCCGATTCGCTTCTCATCGAGGTCCTTCACCTCGGTGGCGGAGCCGATGATCATGACCGAGCGATAGTTGATATCGGTGTTGTAGGTAGACCGAGCAACCACAATTCCGTCCACGAAGGTGACGGTCATGCAGATCTCCACCTCGGCGGGCCTGGCGCCCCGAAAGAGTCGGCTGGCTGCTGAGCCATGCAGGTAGATGACGTCGCCCACCCGGCCATAGGCGAGCGGGATGACGACGGGGAAACCCTTGTCGGTCTGCAAGCCCACATGGCAGACGATGCCCTCATCAAGAATGGCGTCAATCGTGGCCCGGTCATAGGCCGCCCGGTGCGCGTATCGGTGCAGGGTGGTGCGCTCGGAAGCCGGAGCACTCACTTTACGGACCCTCTTTCTGTGGAGGCACTCTGCCGCTCTGGTCGCCATGTTCGCGCTCGTTCATCGCCGACCGTGCCTTCATCATGAGACTTGCCCATGTTGCCTGTCAAGAAACAGTGTGAACTACGAGTTAACAGGACCTTGGATGCCGCCGGACGGCGGAAAAGGCCTGAACCAGTTAACAAGCAAGCAACATTTCGCAATAGAGCGGAAACCATCGGGCGTTTCTCGTGGTGCAACATCGTTGCATGGGGGGATAAGAGCAGGATCGAGAGAACGGCGAAAGGTGAGCCCAGACAATGAGTACGTCTGAAGCGATCGGTTCGGACGTGATGACCGCGAGTCATGTGCCTCCAACCACAGTGGCCGAACTGAAGGAAGCGACCCGTCGAGATGGCGTCGAGTTCCTCTTCGCCATGTTTGTGGACATGAATGGCAAGCCTTGCGCCAAGTTGGTGCCCGTCTCGGCCATCGATGGACTCATGTCGGATGGGGCGGGTTTCGCAGGCTTTGCCGCCGGTCCGATGGGTCAAGTGCCCTCGTCACCAGATCTGCTGGCCATGCCTGATCTGAGCTCCTACATGGCGGCGCCCTGGCAGCCCGGACTCGGCATCATCCAATGTGACCCTCACGTGCTCGGCGAACCGTGGCCCTATTCGCCTCGAGTCATCTTGCGCCGTCAGCTGGAGCGCCTTGAGGCGCTGGGCTACCACCTGAAGGTAGGCGCTGAGTGTGAATACTTTCTAGTGAAGCGTTCGGAATCTGGTGACATTGAAGTTGCCGATCCGCTCGACCAAGCCAAGGCGCCTTGTTATGACGCTCGAGCGCTGACTCGGATGTACGACCACCTCACGACCGTGTCGAAGCATCTGAACACGCTGGGTTGGGCCAACTATGCCAACGACCACGAGGATGCCAACGGTCAATTCGAGCAAAATTTCAAATATGCCGACGCCATGATCACCGCGGACCGGGTGATCGTCTTCCGCTACATGATGCATGCCCTGGCGGCCGAAGCCGGGATGATGGCCACCTTCATGCCTAAGCCGTTCTCGAATCTGACCGGGAATGGTCTCCACATGCATCTGAGTCTGTGGGACGAGGATGGCGTCGAATTGTTTGCCGACGATGACGATGCCCGTGGGCTCGGAATGTCCTCGCTCGGCTATGGCTTCGTCGGGGGACTGCTCGCTCATGCGCAAGCCCTCGCCGCCGTCGCCTGCCCGACCGTCAATTCCTACAAGCGCCTGGCCAGCGCAGCACCTGATTCAGGGGCGGCGTGGTCGCCGGTCTACGCCACTTATGGCGGCAACGACCGCACTCACATGCTTCGCATTCCTGACCCCGGTCGAGTTGAGAATCGTTGTATCGATGGTTCGGCCAACCCGTACTTGGCCTTGAGCGCCATTATCGCTGCCGGATTGGATGGCATCACCAACGAGATCAATCCAGGCGATCCCTGTGAGCTGAACCTCCTGAAGCTGAATGAGCAGGATGCGGCCGAACGTGGGTTGGTGTCCATGCCGATGACGTTGTGGCACGCCGTCGAAATTCTCGAGTCCGATGACGTCCTGCGGGAAGGTCTCGGCAAGACGCCTGATGGGGACTACATCGACTACTTCGTCGCCACCAAAAGGGCTGAGGTCAGATCATCACATTCCGAAGTGACGCCGTGGGAACTGGAGCGCTATCTGAGCGCCATTTGATGGGACCAGCACAACATCAGCGACATGTACACGCAACGACGACAACATCACCTAGCGATACCGAGGAGAGGTACTGATGAGTGAACAAGGCACCGTGGTAGGCGGACCAACGGAGGAGGTGGCCACATCACTGTCTCGTGGCACCAACTGGTGGGGCGCCTTTGTCATCGGTTTGGCCGGGACCATTCTGGTCACCGGCATCGTTCCGGCCGCGGTGGTGGCCATGGGCTCGGCGGCCATTCCGGCCATCGCACTGGTGGTGATCATCGGCTTGATCGTCTGCTTGTGCATGGGCGAGCTGGCGGCACTGCTCCCACACCGCACCGGCGGCATGCCGTCCTACGCCTATGAGAGCTTCCAACCGCTGGGCCACACCACGGCGAAGCACATCGGCGGGGTCTCCAGTTGGGGCTACTGGCTGGGCTGGTTCCCAGTCGCTCCCATCAACATGCTGTTGGCAGCCGGGTATATCGCGGTGCTCTTCCATGTGCCGCTGGGCCGCAGTGTGTTGCCGTTGGGTTCGATTGGCGCACCGGTCTCCATCGGCGTGTTGCTCATCACCTTCTTCGGATTGATCGGACTGTTTGTCCCTTGCTACCTGGGCATCCGCCTTGGGGCCACTTTCGCCACCATCCTCGGTGTGGTCTCCATGATTCCGCTCACCCTGCTGGTGTTCCTGCCCGTCTTCAAGCCATCCAGTTTTCACATCCACAATATTTCGGGCTTTCACTATGCCGACGCCAAGACGGCAGGGTTCGTGTTCTTTATGGGCTGGATCTTCGTCATCTCATGGAACGCCATTGCCATGGAGGCGGCGGCCTGTTACATCGGCGAATGTCGTGACCCGGCCCGTGACGCCAAGATCGCCCTCACCGCCGAGGGTCTCTACGGCGTCTTTATCTACATCGGTACCGCCATCGTGTTCGTAGGCGTCCTCGGTTCGTCGCTCGCTTCGGCCGACCCTCTTACGCTGTACACCAGCTTCTGCGATCACATTTTCGGCAACGCGGGCTACGTCAAGTACATCATCGGCATCCCGTTGATCTTCGCCCTCCTGCTGTCGGTACTCAACGCCATCATGGGCGTGGCCCGATCGCTCTTCCAGGCCTCCGAAGACCGCCTGCTGCCCCGATTCTTTATGCACCAGAACAAGCACCACGTGCCGGACCGGGCCATGATCTTCAACGTCGTCTGCGCCATGTTGGTCGGTCTCTTCGGCTCGCCGGTGCGTATCTACATTTTCTCGAACGTGGGCTACATCATCGCCGTGGCGGCTTCGCTCTATGGCTACTTCATCATGCGGCAGTTTCAGCCTCACCGGATCAGCCCGTTCCGCATGCCGGAGTTCTTCAAGTGGATTGCCCTGGCTTGTGCGCTCTTCTTGACCTTCGACTACATCGTTGGAGGCTTCAACTCGCCGGACATTGTGGTCGGACCGGGACAAGGGCACTTTCTCTTCTTCCTCGGATTGATCATCGTGGCCGCCTACGTCCCCCTCTACTGGTGGCGCAAGCTGAGCGACAAGCGGTTGGGTATCACCGATGAGGACGAGATGCCGCTGGTGGTCGGCTCACCGGGCGGGATCGACCTGGCCGGCATGGCGCCGCCGCACCTGGCGACCGAGGGCGATGCCGCGGCGATGCCCAGCATGTCCACCATGAACGACACCGAGTTGTGACGTCGACCTTGGAAGGGCCACGGGCGGCCTCGAGCAGTCCCATACGCAGGAGTTTCGGTCGAAAGAAGTTCGACAAGCAGCCGACACAGTCGGCAGCGGTCCTGCTGGCCGCTCCTTTCGGTGATCCGATTCCGCCGTCTGCCGTCCGGGCCGCCGTGAAACTCAGCGAAGGGTCACCGGTTGCGGTGGTCACCATCGCCCGGATCTACGGGTCGTCGTTGGGGTTACCCAATCCCGGGCTGATGCCGACCCGAAAGGAAATGGACGCCCAGCGGGCTCAGATCGAAAAGACAGTGCGCCACATCGAGAAATTAGGCGCCGAAGCCTGGGGACAGATCGCCGCTTCCCGCAAGCCGATTAAGACGATCGTCGAAGCCGCCGAAGCCCGTGGCGTTCGTCACGTCATGGTCGTGCGCAAAGAGCAGGAAGTGAAGTGGCGGGCCGTCGTCGAAGGCAACATCGTCCACGACATCGCCAAGAAGCTGGACAAGGACGTTCAGGTCGAGGGCATCACCCCATAAGTAGTCGAAAAGGAGAAGCAATGGGTGTCTATCTGAGCATGCAGCGGGTCCGATTCTCGAGCCCCGATGCCTACGACAAGTTCCGCACCGTCTTCAGCAATGTCCGCCACCACCTGATGAATAAGCCGGGATTCATTCACCTGACCTGGTGGGAACACCCCGACGAGCCTGGTTGGTACAACGAGATCTCCATGTGGGCCAGCAAGGAAGCGGTCAATGACTGGCACATGGACGTGTACCACAAGCACGCCAAAGAATGGGCGGCCAACGGCGCCATCATGGAAGACATCATTTCCAATTTCGAGTTGGTGGCCACGCGCCTCTTGCGCATCTGTCCCACCTGCGGCACGTTGCAAGACAAGCCCTATGACCTCATGACCGAGCTCAAAACACTCGCCGAGCCATGTCCGAAATGTGGGTTCATTTTCCCGGTATCCGAGACGACACCAAACAGCACAACCGTGGCCAAGGACGTGGTGGTGTGACCAACCGCGCTTAGGAGTTTTGGGTCAGTACGCCTCGTACGTAGGCCGCCTGACCGACATGCTGTAAATCGTCAGCGATCACGCTGACCAGCCGCATGCTCAAGGTCACCGGTGGGTCCCATGAGTCGTCAATGACCTTGACGAGGTCCTCATCGGTGAGCGTGCTCACGAAGGCGAGCGTCTTCTGGTGTACATCTTCGAAGTAGTCCAAGAGGGACGAGGCATCAGCTATCACGGCAGCGACGTCATCTGGGCCATGCCCATAGCCGGTATCAGAAGGATCAAGCGGTAGCGCGAAACGCTCGACCCAGCCGTTGGCCGTCCAAACCTGATCCTTGCCGTCGATGGCCGCAATATGGTCGTCTTGGACGCGGGTCAAGTGCCAGACCAGCCAGGCGATCGAATTGGACGCCCCACCAGGCCGGAACGTCAATTCTTCCGTCGAAAGTCCATTGACGGCCGGGTGGACTTCGTCGCGAATGCGTTCGAAGGCATCGAGCAGGATGTCAGTCGGCGTCATGGCACTTCTCCTTGGGCGATGGACGTTCCTGCACCATACGGGCCACACGAAAATCCTCGATCGGTTACGGGTCCTATCATGCAGCTTCGCCGAACAGCGATAGGGGTGGGTGCATGCAAAAGCGAGTGGTCGTGTGGGGTACCGGGTTTGTCGGAAAGATGGTGATCGCCGAGATCGTGCGCCATCCGGCCTTTGAGCTGGTGGGCGTGGGCGTCAGCAATCCCGACAAGGTCGGCAAGGACGTGGGGGAGATTTGTGGTCTTGAGCCCCTTGGCGTCACGGCCACCGACGACATCGACAGTCTGATTCGACTGCAACCCGACGCGCTGGTTCACTACGGACCGACCGCCGGCAGCGCTGACGAGAACATCCGGGTCATGGGGGCCTTCCTCCGGGCCGGCATCGACGTGTCGTCCACGGCGATGACACCGTGGGTGTGGCCGACCATGAAGCAGAATCCGCCGACGTGGGTCGACCCGATCACCGACGCGTGTGCGGCGGGCCAGAGCTCTTGTTTCACGACTGGCATTGATCCGGGTTTTGCCAACGACCTGCTCCCAATGACGCTCATGGGCGTCTGTGCGGAGGTGCGCAAAGTGAGGGCGTTGGAGATCCTCGACTATCAGAACTATGAAGGCGACTACGAGAACGAGATGGGTATTGGTCGGCCCGCGGATTACATACCGATGCTCGAGCACACCGACATTTTGGTCATGGCCTGGGGCGCCACCGTCCCGATGATGGCCCACGCGGTTGGCATCGAGCTCGATGCCATCACCAGCACGTGGGAGAAATGGGTGACCGACAAACCGATCACGACGGTGAAGGGTCAGATCAATCCGGGCGAGGTGGCCGCCATCCGCTTCACCATCAATGGGGTCTTCCAGGGCGAAACACGCATCCAACTTGAGCATGTGAACCGGGTCGGGGCGGACGCTGCTCCCGAGTGGCCTCGCGGTGTGCAGGACAATGTCTACCGGGTCGAAATTGAGGGTTCGCCTTCGATCACCCAGGAGACGGCATTTCGTTTTACCGATGGCAGTGACCGGGATGCCGCCACTGCTGGTTGTCTAGCCACTGGTATGCGGGCCCTCAATGCGGTGCCGGCCATCAATGCTCTTCCGCCCGGTTGGGTCACTGCGCTCGACCTCCCGCTGATCGCGGGTGTCGGGACGATCCGTTAGCCCAGATCAGTTCACGAGGGCGTGGTAGTAGAGGACACCGGCCTCTTCTCGCATTTCGGCCTGGCCCATCATTCGTAGGCGCTCCAGATGGGCATAGGTCTCAGCTTCGGCCATCGAACCCCAAGAGCGGGGGGCGAAGAGCTCGTGCGAAAGATCGATCACGCTGGCCCAACCTGCCTTCTCATTGATCTGCAGGAGTTTTTCGAGCCGCTCGTCATGATGGAGTTTGATTTCCGCGGCTCGCTTGGGCAGATCATGGAATGGCTGACCGTGTGCCGGCAGGATGGTTTGCACGTAGGGGAGTGCCGCCAGTCGATCGAGTGATTCGACGTATTGCCGGAGCGGGTCGTTGGGGATCAACCCGGAGATATGAGGCGTGATCGAAGGGAGGACTTGATCCCCTGACAGGAGCACACCTCCTTCTTCGTCGTAGAGGCACAGGTGATCATCGGTATGGCCCGGAGTAAAGAGGCCCACCCATTCACGTCCCCCTACGGTGATGTGTTCCAGATCAGCCACTCGGACAGCCGGGCGCGGTGGCTTGAACCAGCGGAACAGTTCGGCCCGGTTGGCCAACATCTGCTCACGTTCCTTGGGTGGTGGGCCCAAGGTCGATCCGCCCCACGGGGACGGGTGATCGAACGGCAGGCGGGGGATCGGATTCTCGCTGGCGTCGATGTCGTCGGCTGCCTGCAGTTCCCTGTCATCCAGGTCGGCCGCGTCGAAGAAGGTCCGAAATCGGTCGGAGGTAATGATTGAGCCACCGCTCTCTTCAGCCAAGAGGCCAGCGGCACCGAAATGATCAGGATGCGAGTGGGTGACGATGATGGAGTGCACCCGGTTCAACGGAATGCCAGCGCTCTCCATCCGGCCTCGTAACGCATTCCAGGGAGCCTCACCAGGCAGCCCAGGATCAACCAGCGTGAAGCCACGATCGTCTTCCAGGGCGTACGTGTTGACGTGTCCCAGGCCCGTGAAGTCGATAGGTAGTTGTAAGCGCAGGATGCCTGGACTTACCTCAATGATCTCCGGAGAGGCGTCCTCTTGCTCCTGCTTCAGCTTTCGAGGCGGAGCCGGAGCGTCGGTCTCTGACGCCGTTGGTTGGGTTTGAGCCACCTGGCCACGCTAATGGAACTGGCTGATAGGGACGCATTTGGGCCGAAACGGGGAATTCCGACTTACACGTCGAATGGTGCGACCACTCTCCTCAAGAGGCCGGCGAGCACGGCTCGCTCATCTTGATTCAGCGTGCCGAGGATGGCGTTCTCACGCTCAACCAGGTCCGACAAAGCGGTATCCACTCGACGCCGTCCGGCGACCGTCAGTTGCACCCGAACCGACCGGGCATCGGAGGGATCGGGACGACGGCGTACCAGCCCCCGCCCTTCCAAGTGGTCGAGTCGATTTGTCATGGTGCCCGACGTCACCAATGTTTGAGCCAGCAGTTGACCGGGCGACAAATGGTGGGGCGGGTCGGATCGACGAAGAGCGGAGAGGACGTCGAAGCTCCAGATTTCCAGGTCATGACGGGCGAAGACCACACTGCGCTGGCGGTCAAGGTGTCGAGCCAGACGAGAGACCCGGGAGAGGACCTCAAGGGGAGTGACGTCGAGCTCCGGCAGTGCCTTCTTCCAACCTCGGACGAGTCGATCGACTTCATCTTCCATCTTCGGAACCTCCCCGTGCAGACGAAATGGTCCCAACGAGACCACTGGGTGAAAAGGTCAGCTCGAACGCTCGCTGGTCAACGCCTGGCGACGTACCTTGGCTGCGTCATCCCGTAGTGGCGTGTCGACTCGTTCGAAGCTTCGTGGCGTCTTGTGGCGGGATAGGCGGCTGCCGCACCATTCGGCGAGTTCCTCGTCGGTAATCGGTGAGGCCACGTTGACGAGCGCATGTAGTCGCTTGCCCATGTCGTCGTCGGGCAGCCCGATAACGATGGCGCCGATCACGTTCGGGTGTTCTTCGAGGACGGCTTCCACCTCAGCCGGATACACGTTGGCGCCACCGACGATGACCATGTCGGCCAGGCGGTCGCAGAGGTAGAGGAAGCCGTCCTCGTCCATGTAGCCGAGGTCGCCCAGAGATTCCCATCCTTCGGCGTTCCGCTTCGCTTCCGCTCCCATGTATCGGTAGGTCGGACCGCTGGTCGACCGCATCCATACTTCACCGATTTCGCCGGCCGGGAGTGCCTCTCCTTCTGGTCCGAGGATCTTCATCTCCCCGATGACGACCGGGCCGACCGAGCCTTCGTGCTCGAGCCATTGGCTTCCATTGATGACGGTGGCCGCCTGGGCTTCGGTCCCGGCATAGAGCTCCCAAATAACGTCGGGGCCGAGCCATTCAATCCAAAGTCGTTTCAGCCAGACCGGGCAGGGTGCCGCCAGGTGGAAGAGCGTGTGCAGGCTCGAGACGTCGTACGCCTGTCGCGTGTCGTCGGGCAGTTTGGAAATGCGCGACATCATGGTTGGCACCATGTAAGTCCAGGTCACGTGATGATCCTGCATCAGCTGAAGGCTCCGTTCGGCATCGAAGCGGTCCATCAACACCACATGGGCGCCGGCCATCAGGCCAACCGTGCTGAACAAGAACGGCCCGTTGTGGTGCAGTGGTGCCGTCATGAGGAGGGTGTCGCCCTCGGCCACTCGGACCATTCCAGCCAGTGGGGCCACCGAGGGCACAATGGCCGGAGTGGTGGCCACAATGACCTTGGGACGCCCCGTGGAGCCGCCCGACACCGGTGCCTTCCACGCTTCCGACGTGACGAACGGCAATGGTTCGTCGGACAGGGGGGTGAGTCCACGTATTGAAGCCAGCGTCGGCACACCGAAGTTGTCGTCGATGCCAACTACCAGGGCGGAATTGGAGAGCTCAAGAATGGCTTGGAGTTCCGGCTTGGCTACTTTGGACGACAAGGGTTGGGGGGTGGCGCCGAGGATCCACGCGGCGGCAGAAGCCACCACAAAGGCCCGATTGCTCGGAAGAGCCACCGACACAATGTCGCCAAAGCCCACCCCCGCTTGCTGGTAGTGCTGGGCCAGTGTGGTGGCTTCCCTCCACAGCTCAGCGAAGGTATAAGTCCCGTCGAAGTCCGTGACGGCGGGCGAATGAGGAGAGTCGATGGCCAGCTGGCTCAGTCGCTCGGGAAAGGAAAGGTGATCAGTCATCGCCGACCACTGTGGTCCATGCACACCAGATGCGCCAACCAATCACGACATCGCCATCCGTTCCTGTAGGCCTTGGACATAGGCCTCAACCGAAGCCAGGAGATCGACGCGGTCCGGGTCCATCAACCACTGGATCTCCAGACCCATGAGTGTGGCCAGCACCTCGCGCCCCATCTGTTCAACATCGATGTTCCGCTGAATGGTCCCGCGCTGGCGTTCCTTTCCGATGGCGATTTCGACGAACTCTCGTGAGCGTTGGTAGCGCCGAACGAAGAACTCATGGAGCGGGTCTCCCTCGTCGAGATTCTCGGCCGCCAACACCACGTAGAGACGGGTGAACCGGGCATTGGTGACGATGAGTTGGGCGACTTCGTTCAGGCCCGTGAAAGAGGTCGATTCCAGGGCAGCCAGATGATCGGCATCCTCTTGTCGCTCCCGTTCGGCCACGACTTCCTGGAGCAATCGCTCTTTGGATCCGAAGTAGTAGATGAGATTGGTATGGGTCGTGCCAACGTGTTCGGCCAGCTCAGCGAGGGTGGTGCCCCGAAATCCCCTGGCCGCCAGCAGTTCGACGGCGGCCGCCACTATCCGTTCCCGCTGGGCGTGCCCCTTGGCTCGCCGGGCCCGCTGATCGCCTCGGGCCGAGACTTCGCTCATCTGCGTCACCGATCCACTCTCATGGTTTATTGACAAGCTTGTCAAATAACTATTCCGAGACCATACTGCGAAACATGAAATGGCCAGATGGATTCATGTGGGGGACGGGCGCTTCATCGAATCAATGCGAGGGGGCTGCGCCGGCATCGGATTGGTTGCTCTGGGAACAGGCGGGGAAAGTCCCTCCAACCGGTGAGGGCAATGGCTTCGGCACCCGTTACGCCGAGGACTTCGCCCTCTACGCCGGACTCGGTCTGACTCATCACAGGATGTCGATCGAGTGGGCCCGGATTGAGCCAGAAGAAGGTGTCAACGACCCGGCCGCCGTAGCGCATTACCGGGACATTTTGAAGGCCGCACATGCGGCCGGAGTGACGCCGTGGGTGAGCCTGCACCACTTCACACTGCCTCAGTGGTTTGCCAATTTGGGCGGGTTCCTGGTTGAGGAGAATCGGACCAAGTACTGGGGTCGTCACGTCGCCTTCATGGCTGACACCTTCGGGGACCTGGCCGGTGGTTGGCAACCGATCAACGAAACGAACTACTACGCCTCCCTGTCGTATTTGGGGGGTGGGTTCCCGCCGGGTCACGCTGATCGTGGCGAATGGATGTTGGCCTCTGAAGCGATCCACTTGGCGTCGGCCGAAGGGGGGCAGCGGCTGCGCCAGACGGGGTTGCCCGTCTCGTCGATCTTCGGCCTCTCCTGCGAGGTCACGCTCGACGATGACGCAGCCTCCAAGGAAACGGCCGAGGGGTTGCGGGCCCAGAACTGGAATGCCGGGATCGGTTTGTTCCGTGATGGCGTACTGCGGATTCCCGGTCGTGATCCGGTTGAGCGCCCCGATTTGGTCGGCTGTTACGACATGCTCGGGTTCTCGTTCTACGGCACGTACGGCGTGTCGGAGGGGAAGATCGTGCCGTATCCACTTGACGCCCCCCGCTCGCCACTTGGGTACGCCATCTGGTCGGGTGGTCTTGATCTGGTGCTGCAGCGTCTGACCGATGAACTGCCCGACACGCCACTCTTGCTGGCCGAGTTCGGCATTGGCACCGACGACGACGTATTCCGGGCGCAGTATCTGCGGGAGGGTCTGGCCGTGGCCCACGCCGCACTGGAGCGAGGAGTTGATCTGCGCGGGTTCTTCCATTGGACCGGAGTCGACAACTACGAGTGGAAGCACGGCTATGACGTATCGTTCGGCATCATCAGCCGGGATCGCGAGGTTCGCCCAAGTGCCCAGGTGTTGGCGGCAGAAGCGAAGCAGTGACTGAGGGCACTTGGCCGATAGGGCCGTTCACGGCGCACGGCGAAGTCTTGGGCGCGTTGTCGGACCCTGAGTTTTCCTGTCCGGTGCTGGGAGCGAGCGTCCGCTGGGCGGCCAAGGACGTCTTCAACCCGGCTGCTGTGGTGCGCGACGGCCAGCTGTGCCTGCTCTTTCGCGGCGAGGACACCAGCGGGCGCTTCAGCGGCACCTCTCGCATCGGACTGGCCACCAGCGACGACGGCCGCCACTTCGAGGTCGAACCCGAGCCGGTGCTGTTTCCCGACAATGGGGAGTGGCACGCCTGGGAGTGGGAAGGTGGCTGTGAGGATCCCCGGCTGGTCGAATCGCCCGATGGTGGCTACGTGTGCTTGTACACGGCATTCGACGGCAAGGGGAGCACACTCTTCGTCGCCACATCCGACGATCTGCGCACGTGGGAGAAGCATGGACCGGCATTCGCCGGCACCCCCTACGTCCGTCGCTCGTCCAAGAGTGGTGCCATCGTCACGGAAGCGCATGACGGCCGACTCGTCGCCGCCAAAGTCAACGATCAGTACCTCATGTACTGGGGTGAAGGGACGTGCTTCGCCGCCACCTCGAGCGATCTCATCCACTGGACGCCAGTTGAGTTCGATGTCAGCCGTGACATTTACCTCAGCCATCAGGGCGACCAGGCCGCGCCGTGGGAGGTGCATCGGGTGCCGGGGCAGCGAGTACTTCGTCCGCTGCTGTTCCCCCGGCCGGAGCGCTTTGACTCATTGCTGGTCGAGCCCGGTCCACCGGCCATCAAGACACCACAGGGGGTGGTGCTCATCTACAACGGGGCCGAAGTTATCGTGAATGGCAACGACTTCTCGGTGTCGTACCAGCCGGGTCAGGCGCTCTTTGATCTTCGTGATCCGCTTTCGCCGGTAGCCCGCTTTGAGGAGCCTTCGAGGATGTTGGGCGAAGCCGAAAACCTGGAGGGTCAG
Organism: uncultured Acidimicrobiaceae bacterium; assembly: GCA_963730785.1. Taxonomy (GTDB): domain Bacteria; phylum Actinomycetota; class Acidimicrobiia; order Acidimicrobiales; family RAAP-2; genus Bog-473. The sequence continues at coordinate 1,062,359 of CAVSTF010000010.1, read as the reverse complement.
GTGGACAATGTCCGCTTCGCCCAGGGCCTGGCCATCTTCAATGGGTCGTGGTTCCTCTACTACGGCATGGGCGATTCGCGCATCGGTTGCGCCACCGCACCGTTAGTGGGCTGAAGCGAGGGGGCCGTCGACCCCGAAGGCCAGCTCGGCGAAGCGCTGGCCGATGCGGACATAGCCCGCCGCGTTGGGATGTAGATCGTCATGCAGATCGCCCGCATCATCAGCACCAAAGAGCTCAAGGCCGTTGAGGTAGTGGAGATTCGTGTCGCCCAGGCCTCGCCGCACGTCCACGATGGATGAAATGGCGCTACGAATTTTGTTCAAGGTCAAGCAGGTGAGGCGGAGGTCCTCCAGGCCATCGACCGTGATGTAGTTCCCTTCCGCATTGGGAATGGTCGGTCCCGGTTTGTCTTCGGCCGAAGGACAAAAGATTGGCGACACCAGCAGGATGGGTGTGTCGGGCTGCTTGGCTCGGATGGTGTCGAGGAATCCGTGCAACGCCGGTCCGAATGTGCGTTCGCGAAGCGTGTCCCCGTTGACCACGTTGATGCCGACCTTCAAGCTGATCACATCGGCTGGAAGGTCGGCGATGGTGCGGGCCACGAATTGATCGAGCATGCACTGGCCGGCCAGCCCCAGACTGTGCAGCGTGACGCCGGCCTGACGAGCGGCCACGGCGGGCCAGGTAGCAGTGGGCGATGTCGCTTCAATGCAGTGACTGATGGAGCTGCCGTAGTGCACCCAATAAGGGGACGGGTCTGGCGCCGCCGCCTCAGCCAAAGCGCCATCCTCAACCCGGAGTGAGCGGAGCTCCACCCCAGATGCTTGGGGAAGCCATATCTCGACCACCTTCATGCCGGCGGGCAGATCTTCAAAGGTCAGGGTGGTTGGTTCGCCGGCCGCGAACGAGATGTCGGCTGGGCCGTTGGGTCCCAAAATAATGAGGTGGCCTTCCGTGGACTGCTGTTGGGCCACCACTTCACCATCGATCACCAGGTCAAACACGGCGGCCATCTGCGGCATCGGTGGGCGAGAGAGGTTGGTCAGCATCACATCGAGTTCGATGCGGGTGGATGTGGTGGCGAATCGCAGGCGTACGCCGGATGGCAGCTGCACCACCACGTCCATGAAGAGATCTGGAATCTGAGGTCGAGTCCAAGCCGGCAACCGTCGGGGTACAAGGCCGGTGGGGGAGTGATCGAGATCGAGGGCACCGACTACTTCAATCGGACCGCCTTCGAGTGCAATGTTCTGCATGGAACCCTTTCCTCAGCGGGATCGGAGATCCGCTCGAGGAAAAAGGTAGTCGCAACGTCACGCACTGGCGGGGGGCGACTGGCCGGGGTGCTTCAGTGGTGCGCAACCACCGAGGATCGGAGCGGAAGGCTGGCGGACTCCGGCTCGGTATCTTGCACGAGTGGGCTGCGGCTCAAGAAGACCACGCTGCCCACAATGGCGACCAGCGCGAGGAGTTCGCCGACCACCGCCGCTGGGTGGAGATTCAGCCGGTCACCGAAGAGCACTACGCCAAGCAGACTGGCCACGAGCGGATCAACCAAAGTGAGACCTGGCTGCGAGGCAGCGAGCGATCCGGCTTGAAACGCATTGGAGGCCAAAAACATGGCGGCCGCTCCGGAAAGCAGCAATACGTAGGGTGACCAGTTGGAAAACACCCCAACCGGTCCTTGGGACAGGTGAGTGCTCAACTCCTTCACCACGGCGGCCACGAATCCAAATCCGGTTGCAGCGGCGATGCCCAGCAGTGCCGCCTTGCGACCCGAGCTGGGCTGGATGCCTCGAATCGGCAGGTAGGCCACGGCAGCCAGGAGTCCGGCCAGGACGAAGGTCAATGATCCGGCCAGAATCCACAGCGGCGCCGATGCATGAGTGTGACCCACCGTGGGACGAGCCAGCCGCAGGAACACCCCAAGCCCAATGACCATGCCGATGGCGGACAGCCAGTCCCGAGAGTGGACCCGGTGGCGGTCATGCAGCGCGATGACGCCGAAGACGATGACCAGCTCGGTGGCGATCAGCGGTTGCACCAGACTCAGGCTCCCGTATCGGAGGGCGGCCACCTGGAAGACAAAGCCCAAAATCATGCTGGCAATGCCGAGGAACCACACAGGACGACGCAGGAGGTAGACCACGAGGTGCCAACTGAATCGCATGTCCTCGGGGGCGGGAGCAGCGGCGCGTCGTTGAGCCACCGACGCCAAGGCGGTGAAGGCGCTGGCCGATAGGGCCAGCAGAATCACCCTGAACGTCATGACGTCCACGTCCGGCCGGCGTGATGCGTGCGCCGGCCCCAAGCCTGCGTGACTTCTCCCACATCAGGTACAACACGCATGTTTCGCAATTGCTTCCCACCACTCTTGCGGGTGAAAACGATGCGTCAAGCGTATCGACTGGCGCCGGACCAGGGTGGCATCCGACCTATCTAACAATCGTTTGATCTGGGCTAGGTCAGGCAGCTCGGCGTTTGGCCAGCACGCGTCCGTTCTCGTCCATGATCTGGCGGATTTCAACCTCGTTGAAGCCGTTGCGGCGCAGATCCAGGGCGAAGTCCGACGGCTCGGACAGTCCCTCGGCGTGGGGCCAGTCCGAACCGAACAGGATCCGGTCAAGGCCGATCGATTCCTTCAGTCCGGCCAGGTCGTCCTCGTAGAAGGGCGCCACCCACACGTGCTCACGGAAGGTTTCGATCGGATTCGAGGCAAAGGCGTTTGGATTCTGGCCGAATGCTTTCTTCAGCTTCTTGAGCAACGCCGGGACCCACTCAGCGCCTGATTCGATGCTGGCGACGCGGACATTGGGGAAGCGGTCAAAGAGTCCCTGGCAGATCAAAGCGGCCATGGTTTCGTAGGGCGGGCGATCAGCGCTCAACACCATTTTGAGCGCGGAGAAGGCGAAGGCCCGAAAGTCCCCGTGGTCCTCCCAGTCGTCGACGTACCGGTTGTAGCCGGCATCGCCCGAATGGATGCCGATAGTGACGCCCGACTCATTGACCCGGGCCCAGAAGGGGTCGAAGCGGGCATCGGCTGGCGACGTCATCCCGCCGGTTCGGAAATGCACCGGTCCACCTTTGATGCAGACCACGCGGGCGTCTCGCTCCAGCACGGCTTCGAGCTCGGCCACGGCAGCGTCAACGTCGACCAAGGTGATCATCGGGGCGGCAAAGATGCGCTCTTGGTAGGCGTAGCCCCAGTCCTCATGTAGCCAGAGGTTGAAGGCATGAAAGGCGGCAATGAGGGCATCGGGATCCTGCGCCAGCGCTTCTTCCATCCCGACACCGAGAGTCGGGAAGAGGAAGCAGCCGTCGATTCCCTGAGCGTCCATCACGGCCAGTCGAGCCGAGCGGTCCCGGTACTCGGGGCGGATGGGTTCGAGGTCGCCAAACAGTGTGACCAGGTCCTTGGAGCCCGGATTCCGCCCTCGGAAGTACTCATCCAAACTGCCGGGCTTGGCGACGGGATCGAAGGTCGGATTGGGTATGAAGCGATTGACTTTTCCGCCGACCAGCAAACGCTGACGTCCATTGATGTCAGCCCACTGCATGGCGCGCCGGGCCATGCTGGGATCCATGTGCCGAGTAAAGGCGTCGGTGGCCTCGTAGTAATGGTTATCGGCGTCGAAGGTCGTGTAGTCGAGGCTCACTTGTCCAGTCCCAACACTCGCAGCGCGTTGGTGCGCAAGAACTTTGGCCAGACTTCGTCCTTGAAGGGCACCTTTTGCATCTCCGTCATGATCCGCTCCAATGACAACCCCATGGGGAAGTAGCCGGCATAAATGATCTTGTCGGCTCCGCGCGAGTTGGCGAAGTCGATGATGTCTTTCGGGTAGTACTTGGGGGCGAAGGCACTGGTGGAGTAGTGCAACCCTGGCCACTTGAGCATGAGTTTGATGGCCAGCTCCGTCCAGGGTTCGCAACCGTGACGGGTGACGAACACCAATTCAGGGAAGTCGTACATCACCTCATCAATGAGCTCCACGTGCTGGGGCGCCATTTTGAGGCGTGGCCCCGGCACGCCAGCGCAGCAGAAGAGTGGGATCGATAGTTCGACGCACTTGGCGTAGATCGGGTACATCTTCTTGTCGTTGATGGCTACCTGCGGGAAGGTGCCGGACGGGAACACGCCTACGGCCCGGATGCCCAATGTCTCGTAGTACTTGACCATGCGACGGATGCCGTCCATGCCGTCGTTGGGATCGACTGACATGGAGGGGATAAAGCGATCGGGATAGCGCTTCAGGGCATCTATACCGACGCCGTTGGCCTCCTCAACACCAATGAGCCCCTTTTCAACTCCCCAGCGATCCATTTCGCCGAGAGTGACGGCAACCGGATCAACGCTGTCCTTAAGGTTCTTGTCCGGCACATCTTTGAACATGTATTCCGCCGGAAACTCGAACTCTTCTTTGGACTGGGCGTCCTTGGTCTGACGGGTGATGAAGGCATAGAGCGCCTTCATGTCGCCGTGCGGAAAGGCGATCATTGTGTCGACGGCCCCCACGCCGGTGGGCATAGCCATATACGGGTCCCCCCTTGGAACTACGAAGTGAAATGAAGCTCTGACTTATGACACCAACACGTTGGGCCGAGGGAATCCTTCCACCTCGGCGAGGGCAAGGTAGGCCTCCAGGGCTCCGGCCCCATCGAACACGCTCTCCACGTTGCCGTCGTCGTCAAGATTGAGGTTGACGCCGTACATCTGGAACCAGACCCGGGTGTTGTCTTCGACGCACTGCAGAGTGTGGATGGATCCAGCGGGTTCGTACAGGAAAGATCCGGCCCGATTGACGTAGTCGTATTCCTTGTACTTCCACGCTCCGGACGTCGTATAGGCGTAGACCGGTCCGGTGTGACGGTGCTTCTGCACTTCGTAGCCGGCCTGGAAGATGTTCTCAACGATCCAGAGACCTTCCTCAGGCTTGACCTGAATGACCTTGAGCTTGTTCCCACCCCCGATTTCGACAAAAGGAAGTTCATCGGCCCCAATGTGAATGGCACTCGGAATGGATTCGGTGGTTGTCACAATGCCCCCCTGGTCAGACGTCGATACTGGCACTTCAACTCGGCCCATCTTGCCAAACCAGCCGCGTGTCGCGCCTATCGGGCCGTGCCGCTCCTCTTGATATGAGGGCTTTTCCAGATTGGGAAGAAAAGCTGCCCATTTTGGTGAGTCCGGAATGTTCGGGCCTTCGGCGCAGTTGAATTGACCATGCCCCCAGCGGAGATTCCCTCAACTCATCAGGACCTGCTCGACTCAGCGACGGGCATATTGGCCACGGTTGGCGCGGATGGAAGGCCCCAACTGAGTGCGGTGTGGTTTCTGAAAGACGGTGAGTCCGTGAAGATTTCGCTTAACAGCGCTCGCCAGAAGGTGAAGAACTTGCAGGCCAATCCGGCCGTGACGTTTTTCATCCTCGATCCCAGCGCAGCGACTCGCTATCTCGAGGTGCGGGGCGATGCCGAAATTGTCGACGATCCGGAGTATGTCTTCGCCGGTCGGGTGGGGGCGAAGTATGGAGCGGACCTGCGGAACTTTGACGGTCCCAATGGAAGCCGAGTCGTCGTCACCATTCACCCAACACGGGTGAACGCCGTCGATATGACCGCTTGAGCGTGAGCTCCGGTTGCCTACCAGCCCCATTAGTTGACTAAAGCAGTCGGATTTGTAAGGATTGATGCCTAGCTTCCAGCCGTCGGCGTTGGGAATGCAATCGAAGGAGTCAATTACAAATGTCTGATTGGGGTTTTGAGACTCGACAGGTTCATGCAGGCGCCGTTCCCGATCCGACCACCGGGGCGCGAGCAGTACCGATCTACCAGACCACGAGCTACACGTTCCGTGACACGGCTCACGCCGCCGCCCTCTTCGGCTTGGAAGAACTGGGCAACATCTACACCCGGATCATGAATCCGACGCAGGCCGTTTTCGAGGAACGGATCGCGTCGCTTGAAGGCGGCGTCGCCGCCCTCGCTGTGGCCAGTGGTCAGGCGGCCGAGACCATTGCCCTCTTGAACCTGGCTGAGAATGGCGGCCACATCGTCTCTTCAGCCTCCCTCTACGGCGGGACCTACAACCTCCTGCACTACACATTGCCCAAGCTCGGCATCGAAACGACCTTTGTCGACCCCGACGACCTTGACGCCTGGCGTGCGGCGATCCGACCGAACACAAGGGCGTTCTTCGCTGAGACGCTGGGTAATCCCAAAGGCGACGTGCTCGACTTCGAGGGCGTTTCGGGCGTGGCCCATGAACACAAGATTCCCCTGGTGGTCGACAGCACGCTGGCCACTCCGTACTTGGCACAACCGCTCCTCCACGGCGCTGACATCGTGGTCCACTCGGCCACCAAGTTCATCGGCGGCCATGGCACCTCCATTGGTGGCGTCATTATCGATGGCGGCAAGTTTGACTACGAAGGCAGTGGACGTTTCCCTGGCTTCACCGAGCCCGATCCGAGCTACCACGGTCTGGTCTTCGGCAACCTGCCTGCATCATTGTTCCCCGCCCGGTTCGCACTGAAAGCCCGCCTTCAATACCTGCGTGACGTCGGTGCCGCCATCGCTCCGTTGAACTCGTTCCTCTTCCTTCAAGGGCTCGAGACCCTGAGTCTCCGCATGGAACGTCACGTCCAGAACGCCACCGCGGTGGCCCAGTGGTTGGAGGGTCGCGACGAAGTCTCTTGGGTGGCCTACCCAGGACTCGAGTCAAGCCCTTGGCACGACCGCCAGAAGCGCTACCTGCCCAAGGGCGGCGGCGCCATTATTGCCTTTGGTATCGCCGGTGGGGCTGAGGCTGGTCGCCGGTTCATTGAAGGCCTGGAACTCTTCAGCCATTTGGCCAACGTTGGTGACGTACGCAGTCTGGCCATTCACCCGGCGTCGACCACGCATTCGCAGCTCACCGAAGCTGAGCAGACGACGACGGGTGTCACGCCCGACCTGGTTCGCCTTTCGGTTGGCATCGAATCAATCGACGACATCCTGGCCGACCTCGACGCCGGATTCCGCGCCGCCAAGGGAGCATGATCCCGAGGCCGTACCCAGGGGTGTGGCTGCCCGGAGACGATCCGGGTCGGCGTCAATTCGCAGCCTTTGGTCCGGCAGATTTCGCTCTCGAGGCCGGCGGCCACTTAGGCAATGTGGTGATGGCCTATGAAACCTGGGGAGAACTCGACGCCGCTCGTTCCAATGCGGTGCTGGTGCTGCATGCCCTGACGGGTGATGCCCATGCGGCCGGCTCAACTGGTCCGGGCCATGGGCAGCGTGGGTGGTGGGATGGCCTGATCGGTCCGGGCGCGCCGCTCGATACCGATCACTACTTTGTCGTCTGTCCCAATGTGCTCGGTGGCTGTCAAGGAACCACCGGTCCAGCATCGGAAGCTCCGGATGGACGGCCCTACGGTTCACGATTCCCGCTGATCACGGTGCGCGATCAGGTGGCGGCCGAAATTGCCCTGGCTGATCAACTTGGCATCGACGCATGGGCGGCCATCATCGGGGGCTCCATGGGAGGCATGCGAGCGCTGGAGTGGTGCGTGGGCCAACCGGACCGGGTCGCGAAGGCGGTGATTCTGGCCGTTGGGGCAGCCGCCAGTGCGAATCAGATCGCCCTCTGCTCATTACAAGTCCGAGCCATTCGCTCTGATCCAGCCTTCCATGGGGGTGACTACTACAGCACGGGATCGCGTCCCGTCGAAGGGCTCTCGATTGCCCGGGGTATCGGTCACTACACGTACCGCACCGAATCAGAGCTACAAGTTCGATTTGGCCGTCAGCCGCAGGGCCAAGAAGATCCCTTCAAGGGTGGCCGATACGCCGTCGAGTCCTACCTGCAGCATCACGGCGAGAAACTGTCGCAACGGTTCGATCCGAACTCCTATGTGGTGCTGACCGAAGCGATGAATCACCACGACATTGGGCGGGATCGAGGCGGAGTTGGGAGAGCCCTGGCTGGCATCCAGGCTGACGTCACGATGGCCGGCATTGATTCCGATCGGCTCTACCCGTTGGAGGAACAAGAGGACATAGCAAGCCACCTCACGACGAGCCAACCGGTTCATGTGGTTCGTTCTCGCTCAGGGCACGACGGATTTCTGCTCGAAATTGAACAAGTCGGACAGATTGTCGCTGATGCATTGCGCTAGACCAAACACCGAACCAACCGAGCCAACTTATTCTCGAAGAGCAGCCTGAAGAAGTGGTCGCGCCGTGACGAGCCATTTGGCGATCAATTCTTCAAGCCTGTCGAACTGCTCTTCGGTGACGTAAATGCCTCGGGTCGGTACCGAAGCACCTAATTCGACCAGCAAGGGACGTAAATGCACTTCGGGTGCCAAGCGCGTGGATGGGGGCAGCTCCCGTCATGACCGGGATGCAAATGGTGCCACTCAACGCATCGTTCTCATACCGGTCAAGGAATGACTTCAGGAGTCCTGTATACGTCGCTTTGTAGGTCGGGGAAGCCATAACTACCAGGTCACTTTGGGCCACGGCTTTGAGGCATTCATTGACCTCTTCGGATTGAAAGTCAAAGAGCTCGGAGGACATTTCGGCTAAGTCAATGACTCGGATGTCGTTGGGAGTGTGACTGATACCGAAGATGGAATTGGCGACGGCCTTGGCCACTCCAAGAGTTCTTGACCCAGCCTTGGGGTTTCCAACCACTACGGCAATCGTCATGTCAACATCCCTCTTCTACAACGGTGACCACTCGGGTCCGCTCGTGTTTTGAAATGACCTTATCGACAGACATGGTGACGACCGAGTGCTCGCCGGTCCGCGGCAGGGTCGGCTCATGTCGACCGGTGAAAACGGCTCGCAGACCCTCTTTTGTGTACTAATACCCTAAAGTTGAGTGATATAGTCGGGATTACATCGATCGCCCACTTCCCACCACGTTGGGATCCGAACCGGAGAGTGCCATGACGACGACAACGACCAGACCCGTGCAGCTCGAAATTGCCCCTTTGTCAGGGACCATCGGAGCCGAGATCCGAAATGTGGATCTCCACCAGCCGCTTGACTCCGAGACCGTGGCGGCCATTCGCCAAGCGCTCCTCGACTACAAGGTGATTTTCCTGCCGGGCCAGCACCTCTCGCCGGCCGAGCACAAGGAATTTGCGACCTACTTCGGCGAGATTACGAATGCCCACCCTGTCATTCCAGGGATTGAGCAGCACAAAGAAGTGTTCGAGATTGACTACACCCGTGCACGTCAGACCTTGGGTGACCGGAAGAGTGACTACGGCGAACGGGACAAGTGGCACACGGATGTGACCTTTGTTGAAACCCCGCCATTGGGGTCAATCCTCAATGCCATCGTCATTCCAGACGCTGGCGGCGACACCCTGTGGGCGGACACCAATGCGGCCTACGAGGGACTCTCGCAACCATTCAAGGATCTCGTCGATGGCTTGACGGCAATCCACGACGGCAATGTCGCCTTCGGAAGGCTTCTCGGCATGGTGGGCAAGGGCGAGTGGGACGGCAAGGAATTCACTGAACTGGTGTCAGTGGAGCACCCCGTCGTTCGCACACACCCGGAGACAGGGCGTAGGAGCCTTTTCGTGAATCCGGGATTCACCGTCAGAATCAAGGGGCTGACCCTGAAGGAAAGCGACACGCTTCTTCGCTTCCTCTACAACCACATGGCCACCCCTGAATACGTGGTGCGCTATCGCTGGGAAGCCGGCGACCTCGGTTTCTGGGATAACCGGACGACCATGCACTACGCCATTAGCGATTACGGGGATGCCCACCGAGTGATTCAGCGCGTGACGATCAAGGGTGACAAGCCTTATTGAGCCCACGGATTGTTGCTGCATCATCACGTACTGACCCAGAAGCCCAAAGTGGGCCACCACCTTCGAAAAGGAATTCATGCTGAATCGATTGTCCCCCTCTCGTCGCGCCGGAAATGGCCGTCTCGTGACCATGCTGACCTCGGCGGCGGTCGTTGCGCTTGCCGTCAGTGGCGTCACCGTCACCAGCGCTGGCGCGGCGAAGAAGAGCTCCACACCCAACCTTGCGGGCGTCACCATCACTTTCGGCGACCAGTTCAAGGAATATCAGACCATTTTGACCGCAACGAACGCGTTGGCCGGAGCGGCTTACACGGTCAAATGGACTGACTTTGTCGGTGGACCACCGATTATTGCGGCTGAGACCGGAGGGTCGGTGGACCTGGGTGACATGGCCGAGACGCCCACGATTTTTGCGCAAGCAGCTGGTGACCCGGTCAAGGTAGTGGCCGTCACGCAGAGCGCCAATCCGAAGATTTCACCCTACGATCTGGTGGTTCCGGCCAACTCGCCGATCAAGAAGGTCTCCCAGCTGCGCGGCCAAACCATCGGCGTCCAGGAAGGCACAGTTGAGCAATACGTCCTCATCCAGCTGCTCAAGAAGGCTGGCATTCCCTACAACGCGGTGACGATCGACAACCTGTCGGTGATTGATGCCTCCGCTGCCGTCTCGAGCGGCAAGGTAACCGCCGCGGTGATCAGTCAGCCCCTGACGGCGATCGACCTGGCCGGCGCCAAAATACGTGTGCTCGCCTCGGCGGCTGGAACCGCCCAGACCTTTGGATATCTGACCGCCAGCCAAAGCGCACTGACCAATTCGAAGACAGCCGCCGCCATCGCCGATTTCATCGGTCGTTTCTACAAAGCCTCGGCCATTCTCAAGAAGGATCCTGGGGTGGCCGAGGCGGCCTACGTGAAGATTTTTGGCGTGACGTTGGCCGAGGCCAAGCAAGCGGCCGAGACCATCAGCGGGATTGCCACGCCGATTACTCCGTCGGTGATCAGCTATCAGCAGACTGAAGCCAACACATTCCTTAAGCTGGGGCTCATTACCAAGAAGCTCAATGTGAAGGGTGTGTTCGACCTCCCGTTCAACAAGGTCATTGACACCAAAGCGGGTATCTCATAGTGACGGTGATCACACGAGGTTCGAGAGACGACGTGTCACACTCGTCGATGGCAGGCGCGGAACCTGAGTCCAAGCTGAATAGCACCTACGGACTCGTTCGACCTGTGGTGGAAGAACCCCGTCAACGGAGCCGCCGCGCCTCGTTGGCGCTGCGGACTCTGCTGCCAGCCACCATTTTCGTTTTGTGGTGGTTGCTGACCGACACCGGTGTGATCGGACCCACCGCTTTGGCCTCGCCCGGCGCCACGTGGAGCGCCTTCACCTTTCTCCTGCTCCATCAGGATCTGATGGGAGACATCGGGGTCTCGGCTACCCGTGCCGGATTCGGATTGCTCATCGGTGGAGGTGTCGGGCTGATCCTCGGCATCATCGTCGGCTTGTTCGCCCTGGGGGAGGAGATCTTCGATTCCACCATGCAGATGATCCGAACCGTTCCCTACCCGGTTCTGATTTTCCCTTTCATTATTTGGTTCGGCATCGGCGAGACAGCAAAAGTGCTGCTCATTGCCTATGCCACCTTGATCCCCATGTACATCTTCACCTTCAACGGCGTGCGCAATGTCGACCGTCGGGTGGTTGAAGCGGCGCGTTCCTTCGGGCTTAAGGGCCGACGCCTCGTGCGGTCGGTGGTGATACCGCTGGCCCTGCCTTCAATACTCAATGGGCTGCGTCTGTCGGCCGGACTCTCGGTGGTGGCCCTGGTATTTGTTGAGACCATCAACGCCAACCAAGGCATTGGTTACCTGGTCAGTCAGGCCAGCAGCCTCCAGCAGGTACCAAACCTGGTGGTGTGCATCTTCATTTACGCCATTCTGGGCATTTCGGCTGACGTGCTTGTTCGTGTCATTGAGCGCCTGGCCATGCCATGGCGTCGACTTCGGACCGTCCGATGAGTGCGGTGACGTTCGAGGCCGAATCGCCGGCCGTCGTGGTCGAAGGTGTCACTAAAACTTTTGGCGAACGTGACGTTCTCTCGAACCTGAACCTCCAAGTCCAGCGAGGGGAATTCGTGGCGCTGCTTGGTGCCTCTGGGAGTGGAAAGACCACCCTGTTGCGAATATTGCTGGGCCTGACCGCCAGCACCGCTGGTGACGTCTTCGTGCCCGAAGTTCGGACCACCGTTTTTCAGGAACCCCGGCTGGTGGATTCGATGAAGGTGTGGCGCAATGTAATTATTGGCCAACCGCGGGCCACGGCGTCTCGAGAGGCGGCAGTGGCTGCCCTGAGAGAGGTCGGTCTCGAGTCGCATGCGGATGACTGGCCGGCCACATTGTCGGGCGGTGAAGCTCAGCGGGTGGCACTCGCTCGGGCTCTGGTGCGGCAGCCCGAACTTCTCCTTCTTGATGAGCCGTTTGCGGCGCTCGATGCCCTGACGCGTCTGAAGATGCAGGCGCTGGTGGCGGAACTCTGTGACCGACACAAGCCCGGTGTGCTCCTGGTCACTCACGACGTAGAGGAAGCCGTCTTGTTGGCCGACCGAGTCTTCGTCCTTAAGGAAGGCAAGATTTCGCTCGACCTCCGCATTGATCTCCCGCGACCCCGCCGAATCGGCGGCGAGGGAATTCGACGGATACCGGGACCGGTTCCTGGCCGAACTGGGCGTCAGCCAGGGGCAGGGACTGCCGGTGAAGGCTGACCTCGAGTCTTAAGCTGAGCGCGGCAACCCGACCGCCTTCACCTGAGGAGCCGAATGGAAGTTTCGAGGCCAAAGAATCTGGTGGTCGTCCTATTGGACAGTCTTAATCGCCACATGCTCGAGGCGTATGGCGGCCACGAATTTGAGACGCCCAATATCGCCGCCTTCGCCAAAGATGCCTTGCGCTTCACCGGGCACCATGTTGGGTCGCTTCCCTGCATGCCGGCACGTCACGACATCCTGGTCGGTGCGCTCGACTTTCCATGGAGGCCGTGGGGATCTATTGAAATTTGGGAAGACGCCATCACCCGAGCCCTCAGGGACCGAGGGGTGACGACCATGCTGGTCTCGGATCATCCTCATCTCTTCGAAACAGGGGGCGAGAACTATCACCACGACTTCAAGGCCTGGCTCTATGAGAGAGGACACGAGAGCGACCCCTGGCGCACCACGCCGGACCCGTCGTGGATCGGCACGCCAACCATCCTGCCCGCACAGCGTGGTGCGCATCCCCACGCGTACGACGAATCGCGGACGTACTTCCGGGACGAAGAGGACTTCCCCGGGCCGAAGACGATGTCGGCCGCCGCAAACTGGATTCGCACCTCGGCCACCGCTCACGACCAGTTCTTTCTCTTTGTCGATGAGTTCGATCCTCATGAACCGTTCGACACCCCGTTGCCCTACGCGGACATGTACGACTCCGAGTGGGACGGACCCCGGGTCATTTGGCCGCCCTATCTGATTGACGCGGTGGCCAGCGGACAGTTGGACTCCCGAACCGCCCGACATATCCGGGCCAACTACGGGGCCAAGCTCACCATGATTGACCGCTGGTTCGGTCATCTGATGTCAGCCATTGAAGAAGCGGGGTTGACGGAATCAACCGGCATCGTCCTTTGCACGGACCATGGGCACTACCTCGGCGAGCACGACATCTTCGGAAAGCCCGGTGCACCAATATTCGGTGAGCTGGGACGGATTCCTCTCCTGATTCGATGGCCCGGACAGGGACCACGTGACGTCGACGGGCTGACCACGTCGGTGGACCTCCATGCCACGATTGCCGATCTCTTCGGAGCCGAGGTCGAGCATCCCACCCATGGCCAATCGTTGCTGCCACTCATAGAGGGCACGGCGACTTCGGTGCGAGAATTCGCCCTGTTCGGTTACTGGGGTCGCCACGTCGGCATCACGGATGGACAGTTTCGCTACCTGCGAGGGTGTGGGGAGTCGAACTTTCCACTCTCCATGTGGTCGAACCGTTGGTCCACCATGCCGATTCCGGCGTTTCCGCAGATCCGGCTACCTCGTCCCGACAGCCGTGCCACGCTCAAGCAGATGCCTGGCACCGACGTGCCCGTCATCTGTCAGCCGTTTGAACCCGGGAACGCCCTTCCGTTCTGGGCCGGAGGCGTGCCCCCGTCGGAGTCGCATCTCTATGACGTCTCGAATGATCCGGGTGAGATGGAGAACAGGGTGGGCACATCAAAGGAACCGGAAATGGTCGATGCCTTAGCCACCATGCTGAAACAGATTTCGGCTCCGACGGATTTGTTGGAGCGGATCGGCGTCGCCTGAATTTGTCCCGACTTACGACTCGGAATGATTCTCGGTAGGTTCGATTCCAGCCGACTTCGGATCCCGCCGAGCGATGATGTGAACGTCGATGCCGGCGGGAGCGGCCAGTTGGGAAACCTTTCTCACGATTGAGCCGCCACTCTTCAGTTCTTGCCACCGGCTGCGTCCGCTCGAGCCCACGACAATCTGGGTGATCTGATGGGTGCGGGCAAAGTCGAAGAGGGCTTGGGCGGGATCGTCGGCGCTCACCTCATTCCAGTGGGCGCCGACGTCAGTGGTGAGTTGCTGAAGCAATTTGAGCTGCTTCTCATTGTGTCGGTTGGCGCCCTCACCGGAGACGATGTGTAAGACATGAAGTTCGCCCTTAATCCGAGAGGCCATTCTCGACGCCCTCCGCACGATGGTGTCGGTACCTGGAGCTCCGGTGACGCCGACCAAAATGCGCTCACTCGTTTCCCAGAGCACATTGGTCTGGCGACTCTTGAGGTGCTCGAGAAGCTCTTCCTCGGTTTCATCGGCCAGGAAGCGAAGCGCCAGCTCTCGAAGCGCCATCAAATTGTCTTCGCGGAAGAAGTTGGTCAGCGCCTTTGGGACCTTTTCCGGTGGGTAGATGTTGCCGTGCAACATTCGACGCCGGAGCTGCTCCGGAGAGGAGTCGACCAGTTCGATCTGATCAGCCTTGCGCAGAACCCAGTCCGGTACCCGTTCACGAATTGAGGTGCCGGTGATTTGTTCCACTGCATCAGCGATGCTTTCGAGATGCTGAATATTGACGGCCGTGATGACGTCGATTCCGGCGTCGAGCAGTTCCATCACATCCTGCCAACGCTTTTCATGGCGGCCGGATCCGGGAACGTTGGTGTGGGCTAGTTCGTCAACCAGCGCGACTTTGGGATGACGGGCCAGCACGGTGTCAAGATCCATCTCTTCAAATATTGTCCCCCGATACTCAATGACTTTTCGGGGCACGACTTCGAGGTCGGCGATGAGCTCTTCAGTATGTGGACGCTGGTGACATTCGACAAACCCAATCACGACGTCAGTACCGCGCTGTTTACGCCGCTGACCTTCATTCAACATGGCGTAGGTCTTGCCCACTCCTGCCGCGGATCCGAGGTAGAGACGAAAATGTCCAGCCGGCTCCACTTCGTCAGCGGAATCCGACGGCGACCCGGGAGGTTCGCCATCTGAAGCAAGGATGCTGTCGCTGTCCGACATGGGCAACTCCGGGTAATGACGAGGATTGAGTGACTTGACTTCTTGGGAGACTACCGGCGCGTGTATGGCGAATTGGGCCTGTTGACATTTTGTTAACGGGGTTGATCGGTCGTTAATCTCGCGTTGACACCTTCGGCATCAGAGTTGATGTCATGGCTGATCTCTTAAGTGTGCTGAGCATCATCGGCTTCATCGCCGTCTTCTCTGGTCTCATCTGGGCGCTGGAGCGGGTATGAGCCTTGTCGACGGCATCCTCCTCGCTATCTCGGCGTTGGTCTTTATCTACCTGGGCGTGGCCATGTTCAAGCCGGAGTGGTTTTAGATGGGCTTCTTCTGGACCATCGTCATCCTGGTCGTTGCCCTGGCTCTCTGCTTCAGGTACCTGGGCAGTTACATGGTGGGGGTCTACGAAGGGCGTATCCACTATCTCGGCTTCATCGAGCGGCCTATCTACCGACTGCTTGGAACGAGTCCGGAGAAAGAACAGACATGGAAGCGCTATGCCGGTTCTCTTGTCGTGTTCTCTGGTTTGTCGATCGGCATTACCTATGCGCTCCTGAGATTGCAGGGCTCGCTCCCGCTGAACCCACAGCACCTGGGGGCAGTGTCTCCGGCGTTGTCGTGGAACACCGCCGCTTCATTTGTCACCAACACCAACTGGCAGAACTACGGCGGTGAGACGACGATGTCGTACCTATCGCAGATGGCGGGCCTCACCGTTCAGCAGTTCGTCACTCCTGCCGTAGGTATAGCGGTCGCTCTCGGCCTCATCCGCGGTCTTTCACGAAAAAACTCGCCCACCATCGGCAACTTCTGGGTCGACACCGTACGTGGACTGCTCTACATCCTGACCCCCATTGCCATCATCGCTGGCCTTATCTTCGTGTGCCAGGGAGCGGTGGACACCCTCAGCGGTCCGGCACATATCCATGACGTCCTCAATGGGGTTTCTCAAACTATTGCGGTTGGACCGGTTGGTTTTATGGAGGCCATCAAGCAGCTGGGCACGAACGGCGGCGGCTTCTTCAATATCAACTCGGCTCATCCGTTCGAGAACCCGACTGGTCTGACCAATCTGCTGTCGATTATCCTCCTGCTCTCGATTCCAGTCGCGCTTACCTACGTCTTCGGCAAAATGGTCGGGTCGGTTCGCCAGGGAGTCGCTGTCCTGGCGGCCATGTTCATCATTTTCGGTAGCTGGACCGCATTCGCCGTGGCCTCGGAACATCAGGGCAACCCGGCGGTGCAATATGCGGGTCTGACGCACCAGCCCACGGGCAATACCGAGGGCAAGGAGGTGCGCTTCGGCGTTCCGAGTACCGCACTCTTTGGGGTGGCCTCAACCCAGACCTCAACCGGATCAGCCGACGGGGCCTACGACTCCTTCACACCACTCGGAGGGGGGGTGCTGCTCACCGGCATGATGATCGGTGAGGTGACGCCGGGTGGCGTGGGCAGCGGTATGTACACCATTCTCATTTACGCCATCATCGCCGTCTTCCTGGGCGGGCTCATGGTCGGTCGAACGCCGGAGTACTTGGGCAAGAAGATTCAGGCCACCGAGGTGAAACTGGCCGGGCTGGGGACCCTGGTCATGCCCATCACGGTCTTGGCCATTACGGCCATTGCCGTCTCGCTCCATGCCGGTAGAGCCGGCCCAGAGAATGCCGGCCCGCACGGATTTACCGAGATCCTCTACGCCTTGACGTCACAGGGCAACAACAACGGCTCGGCCTTTGGTGGATTGACCGGGAATACGACCTTCTACAACGTGCTCGGTGGAATCGACATGTTGATCGGTCGGTTCGGCATCATGATCCCCGCCCTTGCGCTCGGTGGGGTACTGGCAGCCAAGAACACCGTGCCAGCTGGTGCCGGCACCTTCCGGACCGATAATCCGATGTTCGTTGGCCTCCTTATCGGCGTCATCCTCATTGTGGGTGGCCTCACGTTCTTCCCGGCCGTGTCCCTCGGTCCGGTCGTCGAGCAGTTCAGTCACGGAGTCTTCTAATGACCATGTCCACTGCAACAGCAATGCCACCACGCGAAGCCCCCAATGGCGTGGCCGAGCAACGTGGCCTCTTCGATCCGGAGATCCTCAAGGAGGCGCTTGTCGGTTCCGTCATCAAGATGGACCCTCGGGTGCAAGTGAAGAACCCGGTCATGTTCGTGGTTCTCATTGGCTCCGTGATCACCTTGATCGAATCGATCGCTCACCCGGGCATATTCAACTGGTCAATCACCATTTGGTTGTTCCTTACCGTCATATTCGCCAACTTCGCTGAAGCCATGGCAGAAGGTCGGGGCAAGGCGCAGGCATCAGCCCTGCGCAGAATGCGGACCGACACGATGGCCCGCCGCCTGACGGCTGACGGCACGGAAGAACTGGTTCCAGCGGCATCCCTGGCCAAAGGGGATCGGGTCGTCTGCGAAGCCGGCGACCACATTCCGTCTGATGGGGAAATCATTGAAGGTGTGGCATCGGTCGATGAGTCGGCAATCACCGGTGAGTCGGCTCCGGTCATCCGAGAGTCCGGCGGCGATCGTTCGGCGGTGACGGGAGGGACAACCGTCCTCTCGGACCGCATCGTGGTGGAGATCACGGCCGAAGCCGGTCAGACGTTCCTGGACCGCATGATCTCGTTGGTCGAGGGAGCCAATCGTCAGAAGACGCCGAACGAGATCGCGCTGACGATTCTCCTGGCCGCACTGACGATCGTGTTCCTGCCCGTCGTCGTCGTCCTCCAGCCCTTCGGTCATTTCGCCGGGGCCACGGTCTCGGTAGTGGTGTTGGTGTCATTGCTGGTCTGTCTGATCCCGACGACAATCGGAGCGCTGCTGTCGGCCATCGGCATTGCCGGTATGGACCGGTTGGTGCAACGCAATGTCCTGGCTATGAGTGGGCGCGCCGTGGAAGCTGCTGGCGATGTGCAGGTGCTGCTGCTTGACAAAACCGGCACGATCACTCTTGGCAACCGGATGGCGTCTGACTTCTATCCGGCCGCTGGTCACACGGAGGAGGAGGTAGCGAGTGCGGCTCAGCTTGCCTCTCTGGCCGATGAGACGCCAGAGGGTCGCTCCATCGTCGTGCTGGCCAAGGAGCGATTCAATATTCGTGAACGGGAGCTCTCGACCGCCCATGAGTTTGTGCCCTTCACGGCGACCACGCGTATGTCGGGTCTCAACGTGGACGGGAAGCAGATTCGTAAGGGTGCGGCCGAATCGGTTCGCCAGTGGGTCATCGACCAAGGCGGCACCATTCCGGCTGGACTTCAGGAGATCGTCGATGGCATTGCTCGGGCCGGATCAACGCCGTTGGTAGTAGCCGAAGATGCCGACATTCTGGGCGTCATCGAACTCAAAGATGTAGTGAAGGAAGGGATCAAGGAACGATTCGCCGAGCTGAGGGCCGCCGGCATTCGCACGGTCATGATCACGGGTGACAACCCGCTCACTGCGGCAGCCATTGCCCAGGAGGCCGGCGTCGACGACTTTCTGGCCGAAGCCACTCCCGAAAACAAGATGGAACTGATCAAGGCCGAACAGCAGGGCGGCAGGCTCGTCGCCATGACGGGGGATGGCACCAACGATGCCCCGGCACTGGCCCAGGCCGACGTCGGTGTGGCAATGAATACGGGGACAACGGCGGCGAAAGAGGCCGGGAACATGGTCGACCTCGATTCGAATCCGACCAAGTTGATTGACGTAGTGGAAATCGGCAAGCAGTTGCTCATCACGAGAGGTTCGCTGACGACGTTCTCCATTGCCAACGACGTCGCCAAGTACTTCGCCATTATCCCCGCACTGTTTCTCGTCACGTATCCGCAGTTGAAGTCGCTGGACATCATGCGGCTGCACAATGCCCAGAGCGCTGTACTGTCAGCCGTGATCTTCAATGCCCTGGTCATAGTGGCTCTGATTCCACTGGCCCTTCGTGGGGTCAAGTGGCGCCCATCAGGAGCTGCCTCCATCCTGCGCCGCAACGTGTTCATTTACGGCGTGGGCGGGATCATCACGCCGTTCATCTTCATCAAGCTGATCGATCTCGTTCTCACGGCGTTGCACGCCTACTAAGGAGTATTCCAACATGCTCGCTCAACTCCGACGATCTGCCGTTTTGTGTGTGGTGTGCCTGGTGCTGTTCGGCCTGGCCTACCCATTGCTCGGGGTCGGTCTGTCGCAGGCCTTCTTCAAGCATCAAGCTGACGGCTCTATTACGGCCAACGGTTCAACGCTCATTGGTCAGAACTGGTCCGACACCAAGTGTCCGGGTCATCAGCTCGGGAGCTGTGTGTTCCAGGGACGTCCTGATGACCTGGGTCCGTATGCCAGTGCCACGCTGAGCCCGGCGGAACACCCCGGAGATGACCCTCTGGTCGCCAATGGAGCTTCTGGTGAATCCGGGGCTACCAACTTGGGTCCCCGTTCGGCGGAATTGGCCACCTATACCAAGAAGCTCATCGCCTACTGGCACGCGCGGGGCGTGAACCCCACGTCAGATTTGGTGACCACCTCAGGTAGTGGCATCGACCCGGATATCACCCCGACAGACGCCCGAGCCGAAATACCCATGGTTTCCAAGGCCACCGGGCTTTCAGCGACCGCACTGAACCGACTGATCGATCAGGAGACCCAGGGTGCCCAGTTGGGATTCCTGGGCTCGACCTATATCGATGTGCTGCAACTCAATGAGGCACTCGCTCATGCGGAGGGGTCGTGATGACCGCGTTGGTGGGATTGTCCGCACCGACCCTCCTTGTCTACGCCGCGTCGCTGGTCTTGGTCATGTGGGCCGTGGTCGACATAGCTAAGCGATCACCCAGTGAACTCTCACCCGGCAAAAAGGCGGTATGGATTCTGGGATCAGTCGTCGGCTGGTTGTTCTTGGGTATTGCCGGAGCTTTCGTCGCCATCGTGTACCTCGTAGGTCCTCGCCGGCGGATGAATCTCTCCTAGCTAAGGCATTTCCGCCTACCGGTGGAGACCTGGCGTCCCGTAGGATCGACGCCACAGCGAATCAGAAGGCGGTCAGGGTGAACCAGCAGCATCTCGAGTTGTGTTCGAGTGCCGAATGGGCCGAGGCGGTCCAGAAGTGGATCATTCCGAGTGTGATCGATGGCCTGGAACTGGGTGACGACGTGCTGGAGATCGGTCCGGGACCCGGCCGTACGACCGAGGTGTTGGTCACCAAGGTGGCGCACCTCACCGCGGTCGAGGTCGATGATGATCTGGCCGCCGCCCTTGCCGATCGGATGAGCGGATCCAACGTCGACGTGGTGCACGCTGACGCCACCAACTTGCCCTTTGCCGATGGGCGCTTCAGTTCGGCTCTGTCATTCACCATGCTGCACCACGTGCCATCGGTCGAAGCCCAGGACAAGGTGCTGGCCGAAGTGGCCCGGGTGTTGCGTCCCGGCGGTACATTCGCCGGCACCGATAGCGCCGATGGGGACGCGTTTCGAGAACTTCACGTCGACGACGTCTGCGTGCCGATTGATCCGGATACCTTCGAGAGAAGGCTGATCGGGGCAGGTTTCTCAGAAGCCCACGTACGTTCAGATGAATACGGTGTGCACTTTCGCGCCTTGGTGGCGTCCTAACTGAAGTTCGGTGTTCAGCTGAGCAAGAAGTCGGCTGATCCCGTCAGCACGACATCGCCGTTGTGTCGAACACATTCCAGCGCAATGGTCACCAGATGTCCGCCGGCCGCCTCTGCCACCGTCGTCACGGTGCCGCGAACAGGTGCAGGAATCACCCGGCCACACCTGTTCCTTGAAACGTACCTGGAAGCGTCGAACGTTCTCCTCGCCCAACCACTGAGCGGCGAAGGAGGCCAAGAGCCCGGCCTGCAACATGCCGATGGAGAAGACGCCGGGAAAGCCAGCCGCTTTGGCGTACTGGTCATCGTGATGAATCGGGTTGAAGTCTCCGGAGGCACCGGCATAGCGAACGATGTCGCTCTGCGTGATGGGACCAAATGTCCATGGTTCTGCGTGGTCGCCCACCTCGGGCAGGCCAACGAGTTCCGTCGTGCTCATGGGTCAGCCCTTGCCTTCTGTTTCGATGATCGTTGTCCGTTGTAGAGCGACAACCGAACCTGATTCGTCCTTGAACTCATTGACCACCACGGCAAAACGCATGGTGCCGCCCCGGCCGCCCGGTTTCTCGAACTGTTTTTCGATTCGACTGTCGACCTGAAGTTCCTGTCCCGCTCGGGGGAGAGGGCCGAAGAATTCGTACTCCTCTTCGCCGTGCAACACCCGGGCCATGTCGAAACCCAACTGGCTGAGGGCGCTGTTCCCAGCGGGTTCCCACGTCAGCCTGGCGGTCGTCAGGAAGGTGGTCGGCATCACGGCATTGGTGCCTTGGTGCGCCTCGCTTTTCGACTGGACGGCGCGGGCGAATTCACGCACCTTCCCGTATTCAATTGGCATTTGATACATCGAAGTCTCCTTGCCGTAGGACGAAATAAGAGTGGCTAGCGAGGGTCTCGGGGAGACCCAACACCCGTTCCGAAATGATGTTGCGCTGTACTTCGTCTGAACCTCCGGCCACGCGATAGCCCGGTACGCCATTGACGAATTCGCTCCAGGCGTAGGAGCCCCACGTTTCAGTGTCGACCACCAGGTCCATGCCAAGAAGTAGTGAGACCACCTCGGTGGTCTGCTGCAGGCCTTCGGTCCAGGCCAGTTTTCCCAATGAGCCTTCAGGGCCCGGTACGCCCCCCGCCTTTAGGTTTGCCGTGGTCCGCCGCCGGGTCATCGTTCGGACGCGCCCGTCGATGTACATGCGGGAGAGGGCCTGACGCACCAGCGGGTCTTCGGTCTTACCCCGGTGACGAGCCGCCAACACCAGACGTTCAAATAGGTCATCACTCCCAGCGGCACCGCCGAGGGTGGCCGAGGCCCGCTCGAATCCGAGCGTGGTGATGGCCACCTTCCAGCCGCCTCCAATTTCACCAAGTCGGAACGAGTCCGGGAGTCTCACGTCGGTCAGAAACACCTCGTTGAAAGAGGAGCCACCAGACATCTGTCGTAATGGGCGAACCTCGACGCCTGGGCTGTCCATGGGCAGAACGAAAGCCGTCAACCCGGCATGGCGGGGGGCAGCGGGATCCGATCGACACAGGATGTAGCCGAAGTCGGCGTACTGCGCCCCTGACGTCCAGACTTTCTGGCCGTTGAGCACCCATTCGTCGTCATGGCGTTCAGCCTTCATCGTCACCGAAGCCAAATCGGATCCGGCACCTGGCTCGGAGAAGAGTTGGCACCACATGTCGTCGGTCCGTCGCATGCGATTGACATATGCCTCGCGCTGCTCATCGTTGCCACAGGTGAGGATGGTGGGCGCCACCAGGTCCAACGTGATGGCCACGGCCTCATGGCCCGCCGGCGTGACGAACTGCCGTTCCAGCGCAGAGAAGGCCTGTTCGTATTGTCGCGAGAGGCCGGCGCCACCATAGGCCTCGGGCCAACTGATCGATCCGTAGCCGGCGTCCGATTTGGCTTGCTGCCAGGCGCGTAGGGCATCAATGTGCGCCCGCTCCTCGGTGGCGCTCAGGTTCTTGAAGAGTGCGACATTGTCGGACCCCTCACCCCATTCCAACGAAGAGCGTTCCGCTCGTCGTTCGAGGCGATCTTCCAGCCAGCGTTCGGCGGCAGCGGTGTAGTCGTCAATGTCCATGTGACCCGTCACCGTATTCCGGTCACGACCGACGCGAGATCGGATCGGGCGATGGTGGATTCGTCCGTACCAAGATACGAATCGATCACCCGTTGATGGTTCAACACGTCGGTCGGGCACCCTTCGGCGATCACTTCACCCAGCTCGAGGGCGACCATTCGATCGCAAATGGCCGCCAGCAACGACATGTCGTGCTCCACTACCAACATGGAACACCCGGTCTGTTGCTGTACCCGAAGCAGGAGGGGACCCATGGCCTCTGTTTCACGCTGGGCCACCCCACCTGTGGGTTCGTCCAACAGCAATACCGCCGGCTTCTGTGCCACCACGCAGGCCAGTTCCACGATGCGTCGGGTGCCGGTCGAGAGTTCCCCGACCAGGTTGTCGGCGTACTCGAGCAATCCGGTCAACGCCATCAACTCGCGTACGTCTTCGGCCACTTCGGCTTCGGAGTCGAGCGACGCCGGCAATCGAAGGCCGGCGGCCAGAAGATCGCGCGACGCGAGGTGACGCTCGTACGACACCGAAATGGTCTCGGCCACGGTAAGCGACGGGAACAGCTGCGCGTTCTGGAACGTTCGCCCGAGCCCGAGTGCGGCACGCTGGTGAGGGGGGAGGAGACCGATGTCCATGCCTTCGAACAGAATCTTGCCGCTGTCGACCCGGGTGAATCCTGAGATCATGTCCATCAGCGTGGTCTTGCCGGCGCCATTGTGGCCGATAAGTCCGAGAATCTCGCCCTCATTCAGTGCGAAGGTGACATCGTTGGCCGCCGTCACTCCGCCAAAGCGTTTGTTGACCTTGCGAATGGAGAGGACCGAGCGAGGTTCGTCACCAGCCGTCCGATCGATTTGGGTCCGCAGAGTGGTTGGTGCGTCCTCGGACGTGCCACCGGAGATAAAGACGGCGCGCAACAGGTCGGGGCGGTCCAGCAGGTCGCGCGAGGCGCCGCTGAATCGGACTTCACCCTTCTCCAAGAAGATGGCCCGTTGGGCAACTTCGAGGGCGACATTGATGGATTGCTCGACTAACACGATGGTGGTGCCCTGCGCGTGCAAACCGCGGAGCACCTCGAGCAACTGGCTCACCACCGTCGGCGCAAGACCAAGTGAGAGCTCGTCAATCAGCAGCACCTCGGGTTCGATCATGAGGGCCATGGCGAGCGAGAGCATCTGCTGCTCCCCACCGGAGAGGTCACTGGCTCGCTGGCTCATGCGCTGCGACAGGACCGGGAAGAGTTCCAGCTGGCGTTGGCGAGCGGTAGTGACCCGGGCGGGGTCCTTGCGGATCAGCCACGCCGATAGGCGAAGGTTCTCAGCCACCGTGAGTCCGGGGAAAGTGCCGCGGCCCCCGGGCATGAGCGACATGCCTCGGCTGACGGTCACCTCGGGGTTGAGGCCGTCGATCCGTTGATCGTCCAGGGTGATTCGGCCCGCTCCGACATCGAGGAGCCCGCTCATGGCCCGCAACAAGGTTGACTTGCCCGCGCCATTGGTGCCGAGCAGCGCCACGATTTCGCCTCGCTCGACGGTTAGGTCGATCCCGAAGAGGATCTGGACCGGTCCGTAAGAGGCTTCGACGCCGTCGCAGACCAGGAGTGGGTGGCCGGCGGTGGAAGCAGTGACCGGCACGAGGGTCGGGTTGGGCTTGAGCGCCGTTGCCATGGGCTCCGTCGCGGTGCCGGTGTACGTGGCGCGTCGGGCAATAGTCGGGACCTCAAGCCCCCGTCGCCGTGCCACCACGCGCAGGAGGATGTCGCGGCCCATCTCCATGATGCGCCCCAATCCTCCCGGGACGACCATGAGCACGAGCAGCATGCCCGCGCCGGCGATCAGGTCCTGGTACTGGGGCAGTCCGTATGTCGCTATCTCCACCAGGGTCACGCCGACGAGGGCGCCGGAGATCGAACCGAGGCCGCCGATGACGGCCATGGAGAAGACGAGCAGGCTCAGGCTCGGATCGAAAGAACCCTGACCGACAGAACGCAGGGTGGTGACGTACAGCGCGCCGGCGATGCCGGCAATGCCGCCGGAGAGCATGAAGGCGCCGAGCGTGGTGCGCACCGTCGGCACGGCCATGGCCGACGCCGCCTCCGGGTTGTCACGGACGGCCAGCAGCACTCGACCTGCTCGTGCCTTGCGCAGGCCAACCACGAAGAGGACCACGGCCACCAATACGGCCAGGCACAGGTAGTACAAGGTTTTACCGTCGACCAGATTGAGATGGCCCAGGAGAACCGGACGGACGAAGTCCCCCGGGATGATGCTGTTGAAGTTGGTGGGATTGAAGAAGAACGAGTTGGCGCACACAGCGAAGGCCAGGGTGCTGACCGCCAAGAATTCGCCCCGGGCCCGCAACGCGGGCAGTCCGACCAAACCGGCCAGGACGGCACCGCCGATGGCGGCCAGGGCAATGGCCTGGAAGAGGTCGAGGTTGGTTTTCTCGATCAGGTCGCCGGCCAGGATGCCGCCGGCTCCGGCCAGCGAAAACTGACCCAGGCTCACCGTGCCGCCCCAACCCGACAGGACGACGAGTGAGACGGCCACCAGACCGAACGTGAGGGCAATCGTGTATTCCAGCGTGGTGCCGGGTCCGCCGAGGACCGGTATCAACAGCGCCACCGCGACCACGGCCAGCGCGAGCACGCCGCGGGCAATGCGCACTTCGGGCAGCCGTCGCAAGATCGGCGGGATGGGCCGGGCTACGGCGGTGGCCAGCCACTGCGAGCCCTCTTCGCGTCCACGGCCCGATCGGCCGCGGCGCACCAGCATGGCCAGCAGCACGAAGGCCAGCAGCGCCACGTCGGTCACCGACTCCCGGGTGATGTTGAAGCCCACCACGGCGTTGATGATGCCCAGACCGATGCTCGACCAGTACGCCACCGGGAGACTTTCCATATTGGCGATGACCGCAGCCACCAACGCCGGCAAGAGCAAGGTGGGTCCGGCTGCCAACGAAGGTGCCACGCCTTGTGAAGGAGAGTTGACCATGACCGTGAGGCCAGCCAAGCGCGCCGGCGATGATCCAGACCAGGAGGGATATCCGCCGCCACGGTATGCCGACCAGCCGGGCCCGGTCTGGGTTTTCGGCCAGTGAGCGGATGGCCACGCCGGTGTCGGTTCGGGCCAAATACCAGCCCAACGCCAGGGGCACTGCGATCACCACACCGAACACCAGCAGGTCGTTGCCGTCGAACAGCACTGGGCGGATGACGGAGTGAAAGCGCGATAACGGTGTGGCGAACGAACCCACGAAGGAGGGACCACCCAGCCAGCCGGGTACGAAGGACTGGATCCCACCGAACACCTGGGCCAAGCCGATGGTGGCCACCATGACAATCAGCCGAGGCACTTTCTGGAAGCGCCACCGCAGGAGGAGCTCGGTGGCCACACCCAAGAGGGCTCCCGACAGAATCCCAACCACCATGGCCAGGTACCAGTTCCAGTGCTGGCCGAGGTAGAGCATCAGCCCCACCGAGCCCGAAAGGGCGCCCATGGCCCCGTAGGAGAAATTGATGACTCGGTTGGCTCGGTACGTGAGGACGAGGCCGAGAGCGAGCAGTCCGTTGACCGCGCCGGTTTCTATGCCCTGAAGCATCAGACCGAGTGGGGCGCGGCTCGGGAAGGCGGCGGGCAACACCACCAGCACCATGACGCCACCGAGTACAGCCGCCAGTGCGTTGCGACTGCGCCTCATGCCCCGACTGTCCGGTTTGATCCAGGCGGCGAGGTTCACGGCGTGCGGTGTACGGGAAGGCGGCGGGGAAGGGCGGGTTACCGGCGGGATAAGAGCCAATGGGGTATTCCGGTGATGCCACGACATACGCACCGGTGTTGCCGTCCTCGGTCGAGGTCTTTGTCGGGTTGTAATACAGCTCCCACGTTGACTGCGGGGCGGCATAGCTGGCCGGCGAGAACTTCCAGGGCCCGAAATTCAGGTTGGGGCTGGAGTTCTGGCTCCCCGGGTAGGCGAACATCCCCTTGGCGAACGTTTGCGGGGTCAGGTCTGGACCGGCCATCTGAATGCCGATCGCCAGCATCTGCATTGTTTCGAAGGCGACACTGGCTTGAGAGATGGCGGGCTGATCCGACTCGACCGAGGTGTAGGCGTCGTAGCCCAGCGATTGCTGCAGGGGGACGGTGGGGCCAAGAAAGCTGACGCCGAAGGCGTGGGCCCATTGGGACTGTTGGTAGGCCTGCCCGCTCGCATCGGTGTCGTCACTGGCCACACCCATTTCGACCCACTCGGGGTCGTAGTTCTGTTCGGCGGACCGGTCGGACAGGAGTAGTGGTGACAGTGCGTCGGTGAGCAAGAGCACCGTGGTGTCGCCGTCGTCAGCCATTTTGGCCACGAATTCGTCGTCTTGGGTGGCCAGTGTGCTGGCGTTCACGTCATAGGCGAGATCGTCAGTGATGGTGATGCCGGCGGCTTTGGCCAGCGCCACCGCTTCGTTGGCACAGATCTGGTAGTTGGGGTTCTCGGGTGCGATGAGGGCGAACTTGCGGGGCTGGTTGTTGAGCGAGCCTCCGGCGAACGCGGCTGGCTTGTTGGCTAGTTGCTTGGCGACGAAGTCCATGGTGGCGGTCACCGCTTGCGTGCAGGTGGGGCCGTAACTCCACAGATATGGGGCACCGGCCGTCATGGTCGAGTTGGCCAGAACGCCATTGACGGAGGTGACCACCTTTTGCTGGGCCAGGGCGTTGGCATAGACGTCGTCTTCCCCGTCGAGTTCGGCGAAGGCGCCGATCTGCTGGGCTGCGGTCAGCGCGTCGGCATCTGCCTGCGCCTGTCCTTGGCCCTGCAATTCGTTGGCGAAAGTCCCCTGACCGTTGAAGAAATTGAGCTTCAACTTGCGCCCGTAGAACTGGTAGTGATCGTTGAAGTAGGTGACCATGCCCTGGTAAGTGCGCTCGAGGTCTGCCACCGACGTCGCCGGTGCCGCCGCCGAGAGGTTTCCGAAGGACTGCTCCAGGCTCGCGAAGTCCGCGGTGACCCGATAGGAGAGGGTGATGGTGGTCGCAGTGACGCCCGGTGAGGTGCTGCCGCCGTTGCTCCCCGAAAACTGGATACAGGGCGGGGAGTAAGGGTCACTCGGCACCTGTAGCC
Organism: uncultured Acidimicrobiaceae bacterium; assembly: GCA_963730785.1. Taxonomy (GTDB): domain Bacteria; phylum Actinomycetota; class Acidimicrobiia; order Acidimicrobiales; family RAAP-2; genus Bog-473. The sequence goes on along the minus strand of CAVSTF010000010.1, from coordinate 1,034,193 downwards.
CGGCGCAAGCCGAACCGCTGCCGCTCGGAGTGGCCGCGCCGGTCGTTCCCTTGGCCGTCGCGGCGCCCGCAGCACCCGCGCTGCCAGCAGCCCCGGTCGGCGAGGTCACACCGGTTTGGGTGGCGCCACTGGGCGTGGTGGTCTGCGTTGGTGAACCGGTGCCACCAGTGGCACTGGCCAGTGACGAGCCCACCCGATTGGTGACGACGTCCCTCTCGGGCGCCAAGGTCGGCGTCAGCGTGGTGATGAGGGCAAAGGCGACCACCAGGACCACCAGGGGCGCGTAGCCCCGGAAGAGACGGATGCGCGCCGCCCGCCAGCGCAGAATGCTGCCGTTGGTTGGCGATGGGTTGCTCATGAGTCCTCCGGGATTAGTAGGCGCTTGCGTCGCCGCATTCGCAACGACTCGAAGCCCAACAGCGCGAATGTCAGTGCCAGCAGCGACACCAGAATGACGACGCTGTGACTGGACCGGCAGCCGCCGACAGAAGTGCTTTCACAGATCGACGAAGTGCTCAGCAGGGAGAGCTTGGCCGGCTTCGACGCCGATCCGCCGCCCTTAGATGGTGGAGTGACCAATCCTGACGGCAGCGAGTCAAGCGTCTGCGCGAGGGAATCGGAGTCCGACGTCGTGGTCCCGGTCGGCAACGTGAAGCTCGATGATCCCAGCGGATTGGTCGCATCACCGGCAAGCGGATCGGCGTACGAGGTGCCATCGGATTCCGCGTAGGCGCCCCCGAGGTTGAGGTCGAGCGTGCCCTGACCGGCCAGGATGGACAGTCCGATTTCGAGGACCAGGTCGGTCTCTCCCAGCGTGGAGTCGATGTTGGTCAGCGTGGTATTGAGCAGCGTTCGCACGGGCTGTAGCGAACCGATGAAGGGTGAGACGACCTCCTTGCCGAGTGCCGAATTGTCAATGCCGATCGAGAGCGGGGTTTCCTGCACCGAACCATCACTCTTGATCACCTGAGTCGGCAGCGTGATGTGCAGCCCGGTCGTGGCCAGCAGTTGGTTGATGGTGGTCAAGACACCGGTCAGACCGTCGGCCGGGATAGAGATGAGTGACCCTCCGATCCCGATGGAGCCGATGGAGAACGTTCCGGACTGGACTGGTTGGGCACCCGTTGAGTCGGTTGCCGTCCACTTCAATCCGTTGAGGGAGATCAACCCACCCAACAGTGAGACCGACGCAATGGTCGAGGTGCCGATGGCCTGACGGGTCACGCCACCGATGACGTCCGTGGTGGCGGTGCTCTGCCCTCCGTTGATGCTCAGCACGCTCGGAAGGCTGAAGCTGGCCAGGCTGGCGTTGGCCGCGCCACTGCTCTGTCCGGCCGTAGACCCCAGGACGCCGGCTCCCTCACCATCGTCGCCCGCCAATGTTGAGTTCTGGGTGGTCGGTGTCGAGGACGACTCGGCATTGACCCCGCTCGCAGAGGCCGGGAGGGGCACGTTGAAGTCACCGAGGAGGGCCGACGTCACCAGTTGGGCCTGCGCCTGGCCGTCCGTTCCGTGAAAGTCGGCAATGGACACACCGGTCTCGACACCCAGGCTGTAACCGGATAATGCCGGCGATACCGCCAAGACCTCACTTGATGCTGACGCTTCGCCGACCACGAACGGCGTGCTCGTCGCCGCGCTGGCGGACGAGGAAAGGGTGGTGGTGAGCGCCACGACGAGGGCCAGAGCCATACCGGATGTCGCGAACATTCGTTTCATGCGGCTACCTCCACAGTGACCTGGTCGTGGATGGCGAAGCGCCGGGCGGAGATGGCGATCGGTCCCGCCACAATGAGGAACACGGCCAGCACACCCATGGCGACTCGCTGCCCATGGGAGTCAGCGATGGCGCCGATGAATCCGGTGAGTACGCCGGCACCGAGGGCGAAGAAGAAGAGCGTCCAGGCATAGGCCTGGCTGCGCAGTGCCGGCACCGTAACGGTGGCGACGATGGTGGCGTAAGCCGGTTGAAGGGCGCCGCCACCCAAACCGATGAAGAACGCACAGACGATGGACATCCAGAGTTTCGGCGCCGACGCCATGGCCAGCGCGAAGACGCCCGCCTCAATGCAGCCGGCGCCGATGACGACGGCCAGCGAACCTGGGCTGCCCTTGGCCATCTGCCGTTTGTTGACCGCGCCACCGAAGCCAATGCCGAAGAGGGCGGCCACGCCGATCAGGGCGATGATCCACCCGCGAGCTTCGGAACCTTGGTGGTACACGTCGTGGAAGAAGTTGGAGGCCAGCGTGGCCAGGGGAAGTGTCCCGGCACCGAAGATGAAGGCGGCGACCCAAATGCGCCGCAAGGTTCGGATTTTGCGAATGACTTTGAAGTTGGTCCACAAAGAAGTGCTGAGCTCGTGGTCCGGCTGGGCTTCGGCGTCCCCTTCCGTGGCGGTGGTGTCGGCGGCGCCGACATTGGCCCGACCGGGATCGGTCACCCGGTAGAACAGCACGACCAGGACAAAGGTCGGTAGGGCCAGGATCACGAAGGTGGGGCGCCAACCCACCACCTGACCGAGCCAGCCGGCCAGTGGGTTACCGAGCAGGCCGAGACCACTGACACCAAAGAGATAGACGGTGAAGACGGGAGCGGTTGCCTTGCCCGGATAGGTGTCCGACAACAGGCTCGGGTAGATGGTCTGGGTCGACATGTAGCCGACGCCTCCCACCAGTCGGGCGACGATCAGTATTAAGAGGACCGGGGCGAGGCCGGTGAAGATGGCCGTGATGCCCCAGACGATGCCGAAGTACTGCGTCAGCCGGACGCGGTCATGGCGGTCGCCCAGGTAGCCGATGAAGATGCCGGTCAGGATCGGCATGGCGGCGGTAAGGGCGCTCACCGTGTCGATCCCGGCATTGTCCAGGTGGAAGGTGTGGCGAATGGCGGGTGCCAGCACACCGAAGGCGTTGACATCGAACGACTGCGTGGTGGCCAGGGTGGTCAGGAGGAGAAGGGGAAGCCACCCTGCCGCACCGAGGTCAACGAATGAGCGCCGCAGTCGGCCCCCGTCCTCCCTCACGTCGATGCGCGCTTCGACCACCCATGCCCCCCGATTGCCTAAATCGCCCCGACCGACAAGACCTAACTGCGTTAGAGATCTATTACTGTTAGAAGATAATAACAGCGGCTTCCGCGATTGCAAGGGGGAAACTGAACGAGTGTTGGGGACTGGCGGTCGGATGTGGCAGGAGCCCAAAAGCTTGGTCTGATTGAGCGGGTCTCCCTACTTTTGGTGCAACCCGTATCGAGGGCGCGCCCGGTGCAGGAGGGCCCAGGCACACTTTTTCCGGCCGATTCCTTGCGTTAGAGATCTATTACTGTTAGATATTGATAACAGAGGGGAGGGGTGATGGCTCAAGCAGAGAACGCCGCACGTTATGAACCTGCAGTTCGCCGCCCCCGTTCGGCCGAAACGCGGGCCCGCCTTCTGCGCAGCGCCCTGGCCCTCTTCCGAGAGCGGGGGTACCACGGTGCCGGCACCAATGAGATAGGTGCGGCGGCCGGGATGACCGGCCCTTCCATTTATCGTCACTTCGCCACCAAGGACGACTTGCTGGTGGCCGCCGTCATCGAAGCGGCCCATCAGCTGGCGGTTGGGGCGGCGACAGCAGTCCATGAGCCGGACGCCCGCCAGGCCTTGACCATGTTGTGCACCTCGTTTGTCGAGGTGAGTCTGGATGATCCTGAACTGGTCGTGGTCTTCTTCTATGAATCTCGCCATCTGTCCGAAGAGGCCAGAGGGGCCATGGACGCCGAGGCCAACCGGTACCTGGCTCACTATCAGCGCCTGGTGGCCGAGCTCCTGCCGAACGTGAGTGATGAGGAAATTCTCATTCGGATTTTGGCGGCGTGGCACCTGGTGGCAGGCATGTGCACCGACTTGCCTGACGTGCCGATCGCCACGTTGGCCACCACGCTCACGCAGCGAATGTTGGTCACATTGCTCTCCGATTTGTAGTTCGGATCCATCGTCGTATCTACGCAGTGCGTTAGGGGGGAAAGTGCATCTCACACAATCACTTCACCGGTCCCGTCAGCAGAGTCCGGACCGGGCGGCCACCATCTTCGGGTCTCGCACCACCACGGTGGCCGAGCAGTACGACCGGGTGGCGCATTTTGGTGGCGCGCTGCGGCAGCTCGGCGTGCAGGACGGCGATCGGGTCGCGGTGCTGGCGCTGAACTCCGACCGCTATCTGGAAACCATGTACGCCGTGCCCTGGGCCGGTGGGGTGGTCACGCCGCTCAATACGCGCTGGAGCGAGCCCGAGATTGTGTACGCGCTCACCGATTCGGGGTCGTCCGTGTTGTTAATCGATGCCACGTTCGCGCCGATGGTCATCAGTCTCGAGTCCAAGGTCAGCGGCCTCAACGCCGTGATCTACATGGACGATGGGGTGGCACCGACCGGGATGCGCGCCTATGAGGACCTCATTGCCGAGGCCACCCCGATACTGGACCAGTACCGGGGTGGGGATGACCTGGCTGGCATCTTCTACACCGGCGGGACGACCGGGGAACCCAAGGGCGTGGCCATCAGCCACACCAACTTCGTCACTTCAGCGCTGGGGGCCCAGGCGACCTACCCCGCCATGAGTCCGGGTGGGCGGCTGATGCATGCCGCCCCCATGTTTCACTTGGCGGATTTGGGAGCCTGGATCATGCAGTCGGTGGTGGGCGGCACCGACGTGATCATTCCGGCCTTCGAACCGGTTGCCGTGCTGCGCACCATTGAAGAACACAAGGTCACCGCCGCCTTGCTGGTGCCCACCATGATTCAGATGTTGGCGGACCATCCGGAAGCAGCCAACCACGATCTCTCCAGTCTGCGCACCGTGCTGTACGGCGCGTCGCCGATCAGCACGGCCGTACTGGACCGGGCCATGAAGTGCTTCTCATCGGCCGAGTTTCTGCAGGCCTACGGCATGACAGAACTCTCACCGATGGCCACGCTCCTCACGCCCTCCGACCACGCCGACGAGTCCCTTCTGCGCTCCGCCGGTCGAGCCGCCACGCATTGCCAGATCAAGATCGTCGACGAGGACGACCACGAGGTCCCCAGCGGGACGGTCGGTCAGGTCCTCGCCCACGGTGGACACGTGATGCAGGGCTATTGGGGCAAGCCCGAGGCCACCGCCGAAGCCCTCAAGGGTGGCTGGATGCACACCGGTGATGCCGGGTACCTGAACGACCGGGGCTATCTCTTCGTGGTCGACCGGGTGAAGGACATGATCATTTCGGGCGGCGAGAACGTGTATTCGGTCGAAGTGGAGAATGCGTTGGGCAAACACGCGGCCGTGGCTACCTGTGCGGTGATCGGCGTGCCCGATGATCGCTGGGGCGAACGGGTACATGCGGTCGTCGTGCTGAAGCCCGGAGCTTCGGCCACCGACACTGAGTTACAGGAGCACACCCGGGAGCTGATTTCGTCGTACAAGATCCCACGCAGCGTGGAGTTTCGCGATGCGCTCCCCATATCCGCTCAGGGAAAAATCTTGAAGCGCGAGCTCCGGGCCACCTACTGGGGTGACGGGGATCGCGGTGTCAACTGACGTGGACGGTCGGGCCGATGTCGAGAAGAAGATCACGTCGGGACGGCTGCTTGGGTATGCCGAGAACGGGATCGACACCTATCTCGGCATTCCTTACGCGGAGGCACCCTTCGGCGACCGACGATTCCTGCCGCCGCAGCCGCGTCGCCCGTGGAGTGGCTCGATGTGCAAACCCTTGCTGTGGGCTGCCCGCAGCCTCAGCTGCCCAACGATGACGGCGTCGCCGGCTTCATGCATCCGACCGCCGTCGGCGAGGATTGCCTCACCCTCAACGTCTGGTCCCCCCGCCATGGCGGCGCACCGTTGCCGGTCATGGTGTGGATCCACGGTGGTGGTTTCATCATCGGGAGCGGGTCCTGTGGGATCAATGGTGGCAGCACCTGGGCCCGCGACGGCGTGGTGTACGTCAGCATCAACTACCGCCTCGGTGTTGACGGGTTCATGTACTTCGACCAAGAGCGAGGGAACCTCGGCTTGCAGGATCAGATTGCCGCCCTGCAGTGGGTGCGGGACAACATCGCCGAGTTCGGCGGGGATCCGGGCAACGTCACCATCTTCGGCCAATCAGCCGGTGCGGTCAGTGTGGGCCAACTTATGAGCGCGCCAGCGGCCCAGGGTTTGTTCAGGCGAGCCATCGTGCAAAGCGGCAGCACCGAAGCCGCACTCAACATTGACGAGGCGCAGCAGATCACCGATCGGATGGCGCAGTTCCTGGGCGTGAAGGCCACGCCCGACGGATTCGCCGCCGTCCCGATGGAGACGCTGGTCATGGGCATTTCCAATTTTTCAATGATGAACCTCAGCCCGGCCTTGGCCGGTGACTCGGCCTTCTCCATCAGCCCGTTCCGGCCGGTGGTGGGTGATTCGACGCTGCCCGACGCGGTGCTGCCGGCTTTGCAGACGGGTCGGAGTGCCGGGGTCGATCTCATGGTGGGCGCCACCCACACCGAAATGACCTTTCTGATGCAGCCAATGGGCCTTATTCCCGATCCGCCGGCCGAATGGGTTGACTGCGCCATGCATGCCTTCGGGGTGACGGGGGACTGGGTGGAGTCGTATCGGACGCAGGTCTGCCCGGGTGCCAGTTCGGGGGCCGCCTTCGCAGCCATTTGGAGTGACTGGGCGTTTGTGATGCCATCCATTCACCTGGCCGAGGCGCACTCGACACAGACGCCCTCGACGTACCTCTACGACTTTGCGTGGGCCAGCCCATCCATTCCCGACTTCGGGGCCGGCCACACCATTGACCTTCCGTTCTCGGCCAACGTCATTCCCGCCTTCCAAGCCGCCCACGCCACGACCATCAGTCCGCTGGGCGACCATCCACCCAGGCCTTGGCGGACGAAATGCATGGCGCATTCATCCGATTCGCCTGCGAAGGTGATCCGGGCTGGGATCGTTACGACGACCAATCGAGGCTGACCAAAATATTCGACGATCCGAGCCGCGTGGAGCCCGATGACGCCGGCGTGCGACGTGCGCTGTGGTCGGGCCTGCGCTGAGCAGTAGAAAGACGCATATGCCTGACGACTTTGACCCCGAACTTCGCACCGTGGCCCGGCTGTTGCCGAAGTCCTTGGTGAACCCGCGCATGATCAAGGTCGACCGGGCGCTCTCCAACTTCCGCCGGAGGATCGCCTCCAAGAAGGTGCCCGAGATCGTCGTCGGCTCCATGTCGGTACGTCTGCATCGGCCCGCTTCGCTGGCCAGTCCGGCTCCGGCGCTGCTCTGGATTCACGGCGGGGGGTACATCGGCGGTATCGCCGCCCAAGACGACAAGATGTGTGCCGCCATGGCCCAGGAGATGGGGATGGTGGTGGCCTCGGTCGACTACCGGGTCGCACCCCAATTCCAATTCCCGGTCGGTCTGCATGACTGTTATGACGGATTGACCTGGTTGGTCCAGCAGTCATACGTGGACGCGGATCGGGTGGCCATCGGTGGGTACAGCGCCGGTGGTGGCATGGCGGCTGCGCTGGCGCTGTACGCGCGGGAGAAGGGTGACATCCCGCTGCGCTTCCAACTGCTCTCGTATCCGATGTTGGATGACCGCACCGCCATCCGGACCGATATCGACGAATCGAACTTCAGGGCCTGGAACAACAAAGCGAATTACTACGGCTGGGAGTCCTACGCCGGGCACGCTCCGGGATCCGATGCGGTGAGTGAGCTGGCCGCCCCGGCTCGCTGTGAAGACCTGTCCGGATTGCCGCCGGCCTGGGTCGGTGTGGGCACGCTGGACCTCTTTCACGATGAGGATGTGGCCTATGCCGGTCGATTGCAGGCCGCCGGCGTCCCCTGCGAGCTGCACGTCAGCAAGGGTGCCTTCCATGGCTTCGACCTCGTTCGGAAGAACGCCAAAGTGTCCCTGGCCTATCGGGCGTCGTACCTAGCCGCCCTCATCGACGCCCTGGCTTGAGCACCACCCTTTCGGGTCGAAATGCGGCCTGGCCGGTGTCAATTGGTGACGAAACCAATAAACTTTGTGCATGGCAGTGAAGCAAGGGACCTTCTTCAGTTTTCCGAATCCGGTCAACGAGATTGCGGCCCGGACCGTGGCCGGGGGAGTCCTGGTCATGGCCCTCGTCACCCTGTTGGCCAACCTGCCCGGCCTCCTTGTTGTGATCACCTACGGTTTCTGGGCCCGAGTGCTGACGGGGCCGACCATGAGCCCTTTGGGGCAGTTGGCGACCAGGGTGGTGGCGCCCCGCCTCCCTAATTACGCCAAGGCCGTGCCTGGCCCGCCGAAGCGATTCGCTCAGGCCATCGGCGCGGTGGTGACCTCGGCCGCCACCATCTGCTGGTTGACCGGCAATTGGCGCTTCAGCCAGGCCCTGTTGGTGCTGATGGTGTTCTTCGCCTTCCTGGAGTCGGTGCTAGCGGTGTGTGTCGGCTGCCACATTTTTGGCTTCCTGATGCGCCGCGGCGTGATTCCGGAGTCAGTCTGCGAGGACTGCGCGGACATCTCCCGGCGAGTGGCGGTCTGAAGCACACCACTGGCGGATGCTGACCCCTAGGGTGAACCGCCTATGAAGCAACCATTCGAGGGCAAGATCGGTCGGACATTCGAAGATTCGAAGAGCTGGTGGCCCCCGCTCACGACCCCTCCGGAAGGCACCCCGAATGTGGTCGTGGTTCTGCTCGATGACGTGGGCTACGCCCAGTTCGGTCCCTACGGTTCCGACATCGACACGCCGACCTTCGATCGACTGGCCTCGCAGGGACGCCGATACGCCAACTTCCACACGACCGCCCTGTGTTCTCCGACGCGGGCGTGTCTGCTCACCGGCCGGAACCACCATTCGAACGGCATGGCTCGGGTGGTCGAACTGGCATCGGGCTTTCCGGGCTACAACGCCACCATCCCGAAGGAGAACGGGTTCCTTTCCGAGGTCCTCCGCGGCGAGGGGTACGCCACCTTTGCCGTTGGCAAATGGCATCTCACGCCCGGCACCGAAATGGCGGCCGGGAGCCCACGCGACAAGTGGCCCCTCGGGCGCGGTTTCGATCGCTACTACGGGTTCATGGGGGGCGAGACGGATCAGTACCACCCCGAATTGGTCAGGGACAACCACCCGGTCGAGCCGCCCCGCACGCCGGAAGAGGGTTACCACCTGACCGAGGACTTGACGGACAACGCCATTCGCTACCTGGCCGACCTTCGGGGCGCTGCGCCGACCACCCCGTTTTTCTTATGGTTCGCACCCGGGGCGTGTCATGCGCCGCATCAGGCTCCACCGGACTACATTGCGCGTTACCGCGGTCACTTCGACCAGGGCTGGGACCAGTGGCGCAACGAAGTCTTTGCCCGTCAGCTGGCATCAGGACTGCTGCCGGCCGGCACGCAACTCTCCGATCGCCCTTCATGGGTGCCGGCGTGGGACACCCTGAGCGCCGACGAACGTCGCCTGGCCGCTCGACTGATGGAGGTCTTCGCCGGATTCCTCACCCATACCGATGCGCAGGTCGCTCGCATCCTCGACTTCATTGAGGAATTGGGCGAGACCGACAACACCATCGTGATCGTCATGAGCGACAACGGTGCGTCGGCCGAGGGCGGGGTCAGGGGATCGTTCAACGAGCAGTACTTCTTCAACTTCATTCCCGAAAGCTTGGAGGAGAATCTCAAGCGGATTGACGACCTCGGAACGGCCAAGGCCAACAATCACTATCCCTGGGGATGGGCCTGGGCCGGCAATACCCCGCTGAAGCGCTTCAAGCGCGACACCCATGAAGGCGGAGTGGCCGATCCACTCATCTTCCATTGGCCCGCTCGATTGGGCACGACGGGGGAGACCCGGCATCAGTACGTGCATGCCATCGACCTCATGCCCACCTTGCTCGATCTAATTGGTATCGAGGCACCAAGTTCGATTGCTGGCGTGGCGCAGTCCCCGATTGAGGGCGTCAGCTTCGCGGCGACGCTGACTGCACCTGAGGCACCTTCTGCGCACACGACGCAGTACTACGAGATGCTCGGTTCACGTGCGCTCTATCACGATGGCTGGAAAGCGGTGGTGTTCCACACCCCGCCCTTCGTGGCCTACGACGGATCGGACACGACCAAACCATTCGAGGACGACGTGTGGGAGCTGTACCACGTGGCCGAGGATTTCTCCGAGGTGGACGACCTGGCCGAGTCGAATCCGGCCAAGCTGGAGGAGCTCAAAGCGCTGTGGTGGCATGAAGCCGAGAAGTTCCAGGTGCTACCGCTGAACAACCAGCCCGGACGATTCGGCGACCCCCGGTATCGGCGTGACCGCTACGAGTTCCTCGGTCCGGTCGGGCCGCTGGCCGAATCGATCGCACCCGCCTTGAAGAACAAGTCATTCGTGATTGCGGCCGATCTCATTCCCGCTGGGCCGCCGGAGCGAGGCGTGATCGTGGCCCACGGCGGTCACTCCGGTGGCTACGTCCTCTTCATTGATGACGGGCGTCTGCACTTCACCTACAACTTCGTGGCCACCACCATCACCACGGTGACGGCTGAGGTCACGTTGCCCTCGGAGCCGGTGACCGTGAAGGCCGTCTTTACCCGTGCCGGTGGGGGCGGTGAGCTCGAGCTGTTCTACGGGGACGTCCCGGTCGGGACCGGCCACATCCCGAGAACGACCCCCTTGACCTATGGCACACCAGGCTTTGCGGTGGGCTTCCAGCCGGCCGGACCAATCCACCCTGGGTTCACGGGCCGGGGCGAACTCTCGCCGACGTACCTCCGGCGGGTGATCGTCGAAGCATCGGGCCGTGACCCGATCCGCGACGCCATGCTTGAATCCCGGGTGGACCTGGCCACGCAGTGACCTACGACTCGGGGCGGATGGTGACCGAGGTGGTGAACGTCTTGGTCCCGCCGGCGATGGCGGCGTTCACGGTGTACTCCTGATACGGGTTCGCCAGCCCGAGCGGCACAATCAAGGTCAAGCGTCCCGATCGGTCGGCCGTGGTGGTGGCGTTGCCGTCGAAAATAGGGCCGGCAAAGGTCACCGAATACCGCTGTCCGGGCTGGTACAGCACGGGCGTCTTCACCACGGCGGAACCGCTACCGGCCAGGGAGAAGCCGCCGGCATTGGCATTCTCCAGCGAACTGAACTCTTCGGCTGTGCGATCAATGGCGACCGACCATCCGAATTCTGAGTACTCCGGTTGCGCCGAGGTGTAGGTCACGTTCGAGGGATTGGCCGGAGGGTGGGCAAAGGTGTTCATGATCGAACCGATGCTCTGCTGTAAGTCTCGAGTCCAGTAGGGCCACGAGTGGGTCCCGGGCCCGTAGTCGTCGAAGTAGTGCGCGATGCCCAAGTCGTCGAGGCGCTGATGAAAGTACTGGTTGTCGAAACCGACCAACGATTCGAGGGCTGACCCACCAAGGTTCGGCGCCGGATCAAGCGGACCGGTTTGGCCGTTGCCGGTGAAGATCAGCAGGTTCATGCCCCGAAGGTTGTTGGCCAGGGTGGCCGGATCATGGGCTGACCAGTTGATCTCGTCGGTCAGGGGATTGCCAAAGAGCGAATCCGGCGCAATGCCATCGAGACCCACTTCGGTGGCGTTGATGATCGCCGTCGCGCCTATTTGCGCAACCGGGTCAAAGGCGATGTCGGGTGCGCCCGAGAAGGCAGCCGCGGTCACGAACAGGTCGGGGTACTGGGCGGCGTAGCTCATTGAGCAGAATCCGCCCTGCGAGAGTCCGGCGATCGCCCGACCATCTCGAGCGGCCACGGTGCGAAAGTTGTGGTCGACCCACGGGATCAGCTCGTCAACATGGAACGTCTCCCATTCGGGCTGGCCATACGCACCGCCATTGACCGAATTGGTGCACCAACCTCCACCGTTGCCGTTGAAGTCGATGTCGGGCATCACCACAATGAGCGGAAGCCCGGCGGTCGTCTGTTCAGCCTCACCCAAAGTGGTCCAATCCGACGCGTGCCCGCTGGTGCCGTCGAAGAGATACAGCACGGGGTAGCGCCGATCCGGGTTGGCCGAATATCCCGTGGGGAGAAGTATCCGGACATTGACCGGGTTGGCCAGGGCCGGGGTGGTGAAGGTCAGGGCAAGGAGGCGCTGATCCAGTTGTGTGTGGCCCGTGAGGTGCAGTCCATCGTTATCGGTGAGTGGCGAAGCCGAAGACGCGGCTGCGTGCTCGCTCGCCCCCAGTGGCCCCGCAGTGAGGCCGAGCACCATGAGGAGGCCAACGGCAGCGCAGAAAATGGGGCGCACCCTACGCAGCATTGAAGACTCCCAGCTCAGCGAGTCGACGGACATGGTCGAACAGGGGCGGACCGAGACGAAGAAGTGCGTCAGTATCGTGCGCGACGAGTGGACCGGTGACCATGGCGCTCACGGCGGCGACAAATATCTGCACCTCGAACTGGGCCGCTGATGATTGAGCGCCCAGAAGTTCGGCCACCGCAGTGGCAAGACGCCGTTGAAACTCCTGGCGACGCTCCATGGCCTCTGGTCCGGCAGCATGCACTTCAACCAGGAACAGGCGGGCGTAGGCCGGCTGAGATGCCAAGAGTTCGAGGTACGCCTGAAGGGTCCGCTCGAATTTCTCTAGGGGGCTGCCTGGTTTGTCGCTCACCGTACGAAGCTCAGTGACCAAGACCTCGGCCACCAAATCGAAGGCGGCCAAATAGCAGTCGAGTTTGGACGAGAACAATTGGTAGAACGTTTCGCGCGAGACGCCGGCCCGCTTGAGGATGTCGGCCACCGGCGTGCCGACGTACCCCTTCTCATGCATGGCGTCGGCCATGGCGAGGACAATACGAATGCGCTGGGTGTTCGCGACCTCGTCGCGCGCCATGCCATGTCGACCACGGGGAAGCTTGAGTGCTTGTACCTCACGCACGAGTTGACCGGATGGGGCGGGGGCCGTCTTCTTCAACTCGAAGGACGGCAATGGTGGTGGCGAGCATTTCATAGTGACCCACCAAGAGGCACAGTTCTATGGCTTCGCCCTCGGAGAGGTGTTGTCGAAGCAACTCCCACGTATCGTCGTCGACGTCCTGATTGGCGTGCAGGGCATCGACCACGCACAGCATGATGCGTTCGCGTGGCGACCATCCCGGTGCATCAGCACCGATGGTGACTCGTTGTACGTCATCGGCATCAACGCCAGCCCGCCGGGCGAGGTTGACGTGGTGGGAAAATTCATAGCGACATGAGCGAAGATGGGCGACCCGCAAAATCACCAATTCAGTTTCTCGACGGGGCAGGGAGCCACCCGGCATGAGGCGGCCGGCGAACCGAAGCCAACCGCGAAAGAGGCGTCGGTTGCGAGCCAAGGTCAGGAAGAGGTTGGGCGGGTTGGTGCCGCCGATCCGCCCGGCGCCCCAACTGATGATCCACGCCAGCGGGCCTACGGAACGAAAATCGCCCGGCGCGATGCGCGGCGAAGCGTTCATGGGTCCTGGACCGGTTGGGGAGTGGTGAGTTCGACCTGCTCGACCCGAGCGATGCGCAGGGCGTCGGGCAAACGGCGTTGGGCCACCATCTCGACCAGTGGTTGCGCCACCATTCGGATGGGAAGCACCGGACGAACCCAGCCCGGAGCCGTGATGATGCGAGCGCGTCGGGCGATGCCGCGTTGGAGCGCATCGATGCCGACTTTGAGCGGAGTGATCCGAGTGATCGAGCGATTGCCGAGGAGCGACTTGGCAGCCTTGGTGTCAAAACCTCGAGAGGTCATCTCGGTTTCCAGTTCGGCGAAATAGGCAACGCCTGCCCGGGCGCCACTCGGACGCAGTTCCGCCCGCATGGTGTTGCCAAGTGCTTCGACGCCGGCTTTGGACGCGCTGTAAGCCCCCATCAATGGGACATGCACCGCCCCACCGAGCGAGCTGATCACCAAGGCGTACCCATTGGGATGGCTGATGTGAGGCCCGGCGGCACGCAGGGTGTAATACGAACCGATGAGGTTGACCTGAATCGTTCGTTCAAAGATGGTGGGATCACCGCCTACCAGCGGGAGTTGGGCCGCTATCCCAGCGTTGGCGATGACGACATCGAGTCCACCCAGCGCCGTCGCGGCGCCTTCAACTGCAGCTTCCACTTGGGAGCGGTCGGCCACGTCGCAGGGCCACCATGGCGCGTTGCATGTGGTGGCCACCTCCTCGAGCAGTTCGGTTTCCAGTCCAGCCAGGGCGACGAACGCGCCAGATTCGTGAAGGCGCTGAGCCAACGCGGCTCCGATACCCCGAGAGGCACCGGTGATAAAAACCCGACGACCGGCCAAGGAGGGAGCTGGCATAGAGGCAGGGTAACACTCTGCGAACAGTATTGTTCGTGAACCCCATGGGGCGGCAGGTACTTGGTTAGGTAAATGCAGCCTCGCGTCGCCGGAGCACGGCGCACAGGGCCTCGTTGTAAGGGGCCGCAAGGCCGAGTTCGTGGCTCAACGTCACGACCTGTCCGTTGATCACGTCGACCTCCGAAGGGCGGTGAGCCAAATGATCCAGGCGCATGGATGGACTGGCATTTGGAATGGTGGCGGCAAAGTCGGTGACGTACTTCAGCGGGTCGTCAAAGGTGAACTCCACTCCCTTGGCCATCGCGAGTGCATACGCCTCCGACGTGCACCCGAGGGCAACGTTCCAGCATTCAGGATCGGACATCAATTCGCCCACGGTGACGTCAAAGGCGGCACACGGAGCGCTGAGCGTCACGTTGCAGAGAAACTTCTCCCAAATCATTTGATTGATGTTGGCAAAGGCCTTGACGTTGAAACCGGCTGCATCCCAGGCCTTCTCAATGCGCTGCACCCGGTCGCTCAGACCGCCATTCATTTCTCCCAGGCGGATCATCCGCATGCCTTCGTGGTGCACGTGTCCGGGTTCCGGAATAGACGAGCCGAATCCTTCTGCAATGCCGATCAGGATGTGCTGCTCGGGAATGCGTTGGGCCACCCGCTCGCCGGCACCAAGGCCGTTCTGGAAGGCCACCACAATGCTGTCGGGTTCGAGCAGCGGCGCAATGGCGGCCGCCACCTCATCAACCGCTGATGCCTTGGTGGCGATGAGCCATACATCGCAGGCGCCGGCGTCTCGGGGCTCCCGTCCGGTTCGCAGGCTGTCGACCACGTAGTCGCCACTGGCCCCGGTGACCTTCAACCCGTGGTTGGCGATGGCACTGATGTGCGTCACTGAGGTGTCAATGGCCCACACTTCGTGACCGCCCCGCCCGAGGATGCCGGCATAGACCGACCCCATCGCACCGGTACCGACAACGGCAATCTTCATACAGGTCCTCGGATAGGTCCGGTCGAGCTACGCGGCGGTGAGTCCGGCTTCGGCCACTTCCATGTCCTCGCTGTAGTGACCACCGCTCACGCCGATGGCGCCCACCATGTTGCCGTCGACCTCAATGGGAAAGCCACCACCGAAGATCACCAGTCGGTCGATACCGGCGGGAGCGCCCAGGGCCAGAGGTCCATCGTCCTTAATGAAATCGTGCCAACCATGAGACGGCATCCCGAATCCGACGGCCGTGTAGGCCTTGTCCTGGGCGATCTGCGTGGCAATGAGCGGGGCGCCATCCATCCGGTGAAAGGCCTTGAGTTGTCCACTCTCGTCCACGATGGCGATGGCAAATGCCTTGCCCATTGTCTCGGCCTTCTTGGTCGCGGCTTCAATCACGCGCGTGGCCAACGAGACCGAGATACTGGACTTCGTCGTGACATCGCCTGCAGACATACGTCCCCCTGAGTTCGGATTGATCCGGCTGGTTGCGTGAGAAATGGTACTTCCAGCGTATGGTCTACCCGCTCTTGAATACACCTACTTCTCCCTTGAGGTGCCGGCATGACGATGTCCCAGGTTCCATCACCGAGGTCTCAGCTACGTCGCCTGTTGACTGAGCCAGAGTTGACCGTCTTGCCCGGCGTCTATGACGCGCTCTCGGCCACCCTGGTGCAGCGCAGCGGATTTGCCGGTGCCTATATGTCCGGGGCCGCCGTATCGATGGCGTTGGCCGGTGTGCCCGATCTGGGACTCCTGACCATGTCCGAAATGGCGGCGCAGGCCGGAAGGTTGGCCAGCATCGTCACGGGACCGCTGGTGGCCGATGCCGACACCGGGTTCGGCAATCCGCTCAACGTGCAACGAACGGTCACGGAGTATGAGCGGGCCGGCGTGGCGGGTCTCCATATTGAGGATCAGACCTTTCCCAAGCGATGTGGTCATTTGGGCGGCAAGTCGGTCATTCCGGCCGAGGAATTCGTGGACAAGATTCGAGCCGCCTGTGAGGCCAGAACCGATGGCGACCTGGTGCTGATTGCCCGGACCGATGCCCGGGGTCCATTGGGATTTTCCGAGGCCGTGCGCCGGGCCAACGCCTACGTGGAGGCTGGAGCCGACCTCATCTTTCTGGAGGCGCCCCAAACGGTGGAAGAGATCTCGGTCATTCCAACCGAGGTGGCTGGCCCCGTGATGTTCAACATCGTCGAGGGCGGGGCAACGCCTCAGGTCGATGTCGAGCAACTGGCCGAATGGGGCTACGCGCTGGCCATTCGCCCGCTGGCTCTCATCACCCCGGCGGTGCAGGCAATCACCCAGGCCCTCAAGGCGATTGGAGCGCCCACCCCTTATGACAACGATGGGGCGAGTCCCGCTGAGCTCTTTGAGGCGGTGAATCTCTCCGGGTGGTTGACGGTGGCCCAGCGCTTTGACGCTGATTCTCACCCTTCCTGACCTGGTAGAGGTCCGAAAAGGCCAGTTCCGACTCGGTACTAAAGTCAGTCAGATGATGATGACGGCGGTCGTGGACCAACTTGGCATGGAGGGGTCCACCCCCTTCATCGAAGCGTCTTGAGTTCCGAAACGCCGCTGGTTCTGGGCGGAGAGTTTCCGCCCCCTCAGGCCGAGGAATGGCGCCAGGGCGTTGACAAGGTGCTCGCCAAGGGCAAGAGCGATCTCAGCGAGGAAGAGCTGGCCAAGAGGTTCGCCCGGGAGCTGACCACGCAGCTCTATGACGGGATTGAGATCTCGCCCTTGTACACCTCAGCTGATGTCGACCAGCGCGCAATGCCCAACGAAATGCCGGGCTTCGCCCCCTACATCCGCAGCGGCTCATTGTTGGGCGGCGTACAGGGAGGCTGGGACGTTCGCCAGCCCGTCGATCTTGACCCCGCTGATCCCAAGACGGCCAATGTGGTGGTGCTCGAGCACTTGGAGCGTGGGGCGACGTCGGTCTACCTGCGAGCACCGTTGGGCTCGAACCACTCTGAAGTGACGATCGACTCGAAGGTCCTGGAGACAACCTTGGACGGGGTGTACCTCGACCTGGTGTCCGTCTCGATCGATGGATCGCTCGGGGCCGATGCCGCCGCTTCCCTTCTCGAACTTTTCGATGCCCGCGGGACTGGCTCGTTGGCGGCGGGTGGGGTCCTGGGTCTTGATCCGATCGGTGCGTATGCCTCGCTGGGCACCGATGCCGGTCTGCAGGAACGCCTGCAGTCGTCCGCCGCCCTGGCGGCGAAGTGCGCCGCCGACTACCCGCACACGAGAGCCTTCGTGGTGGACGCCACTCGCTATCACGAGGCCGGCTCTTCGGATTCGGAAGAGTTGGCGTGCGCCATGGCGACCGGAGTGGCCTACCTGCGGGTGATGACCGAGTCGGGTTTGAGCATGGAAGCCGCATTTGGCCAGATTGAGTTTCGTCTTGCGGCCACGGCGGATCAGTTTCTGACGGTGGCCAAACTTCGGGCGGCCCGCAAGCTGTGGTCCCGGATCGCCGCCTCTTGTGGCGCCGTCTCGGTGGGTGCGCAGCGACAGCATGCGGTGACGTCTCGCGCCATGCTGAGCCGCTACGACCCATGGGTGAATCTCCTCCGCGGCACCATCGCCTGTTTCTCGGCCGGCATCGGCGGGGCCGACGCGGTGACGGTCGAGCCCTATGACCTCTTCCTGGAGCCCGGACTCGTCAGCGACCTCGGTCGCCGGATGGCCCGCAATTCGCAATTACTGCTTATTGAGGAATCACACGTGGCCAAAGTCATCGATCCCGCCGGAGGCTCCTGGTACGTCGAATCGCTGACCCAGTCGGTGGCCGAGGAAAGTTGGTCGTTTTTCCAGTCCATTGAGGCGCTGGGGGGAATGACGGCGGCGCTCGACCAGGGCCTGGTGCACGAACGCATTGAGGCGACGTGGGGGCGCCGGCTCTCCAATCTCGCTCGGCGAAAGGACACCGTCACCGGCGTCAGCGACTTCCCGAATGCCAGCGAAGTCATTCCTCTGGCTGATCCGGTGCCGGACACCACCCCGGGACTGCCCAAACGACGGTACGCCGAGCCGTTCGAGGCACTGCGGCAGCGCATTGATGCGTTCGCGCGAACCAACGGTGCTCGTCCGTCCATCGTCTTGATCAATGTCGGGTCGGCGTCGGACTACACCGCCCGGACGACCTATGCCCGCAGCTTCTTTGAAACGGCGGGCTTGCACGTTGACGCCCTGGAAGTCGACGATGACTTCGACGCTCACATCAAAGCCCGCACGGCCCAAGGGATGCGCGTGGCCTGTCTCTGTTCGTCGGATCCGAAGTATGTCGATGCCGGGGAGGACGTCGTGAGACGTCTGGCGGCCAACGGGATTGAGCGGATATACGTCGCCGGTCGACTATCCGACGAGCTCTCGGTACTCAAAGATGCAGGTGCCTACGACTTTGTCGGGGTGGGCACAAACGTGTTGACTTCCCTGCAAGGCGTGCTCGAAGTGCTTGGAGTCGAATAATGGCCACCTCCCAGATTCCCAACTTTGCCGACGTGCCGCTGGCCGGGGATGCCGCTGACGGCGCCAGCACGGCTGAATGGGAAGCGTCGGTGGCGGTCGCTTCGGAGGTTCCAGTATCTGACCTTTCGTGGCTGACCCCCGAGGGGATTGAGCTTCCGCCGGTCCTGACCAAGGACACGCTCTCCGATCTCGACTTCCTCAATGGGTACCCCGGCGTGGTCCCCTTCCTTCGTGGGCCGTACCCCACCATGTACGTGAACCAGCCGTGGACCATCCGTCAATACGCCGGGTTCTCGACCGCCGAGGAATCAAATGCGTTCTACCGGCGCAACCTGGCCAGTGGGCAGAAGGGACTCTCGGTCGCGTTCGACCTGGCCACTCACCGTGGGTACGACAGCGACCATCCCCGGGTTGCCGGCGACGTCGGCATGGCCGGAGTGGCCATCGACTCCATTTTGGACATGCGGCAACTCTTCGATGGCATCCCGCTGGACCAGATGTCGGTCTCCATGACCATGAACGGTGCGGTCCTTCCGGTGCTGGCGCTGTACATCCTGGCCGCCGAAGAGCAAGGGGTGGCGCCGGTCAAGCTGGCCGGGACGATTCAGAACGACATCCTCAAAGAGTTCATGGTTCGAAACACCTATATCTATCCGCCCAAGCCGTCGATGCAGATCATTTCGGACATTTTCGCCTACACCTCCACCGAAATGCCGAAGTTCAACTCAATCTCGATCTCGGGTTACCACATGCAGGAGGCGGGAGCCTCCGCTGATCTGGAGCTGGCGTACACGCTGGCCGACGGCGTCGAGTACATCCGGGCCGGCATGGAGGCTGGTCTCGGCATCGACGCCTTTGCCCCGCGCCTTTCGTTCTTCTGGGCCATCGGCATGAACTTCTTTACCGAGATTGCCAAAATGCGGGCCGCCCGCCTGCTGTGGGCCAAGTTGGTCAAGCAGTTCGATCCGGCGAGCGACAAGTCGCTCTCACTGCGCACCCACTGCCAAACGTCGGGCTGGTCCTTGACTGCTCAAGACGTGTTCAACAACGTCATGCGCACCTGCATCGAAGCCATGGCGGCCACCCAGGGTCACACGCAATCGCTCCATACCAACGCCCTTGATGAGGCATTGGGGCTCCCGACCGACTTCAGTGCCCGCATCGCCCGCAATACCCAGCTGTTCCTGCAATACGAATCGGGCACGTGCCGAACGATCGACCCTTGGGGCGGGAGCTATTACGTCGAGCGGTTGACCTACGAACTCGCTCGTAAGGCCTGGGCCCACATTGAAGAAGTCGAGGCAGCCGGTGGCATGACCTCCGCCATCGAAGCGGGCATCCCGAAGCTCCGCATTGAGGAAGTGGCGGCTCGGACGCAGGCTCGCATCGATTCTGGTCGCCAGGTAGTCGTCGGGGTCAATAAATACCGTCTGGACGTCGAGGAGAAAATCGACGTGCTCAAGGTCAACAACTCGAGCGTGCGGGCCCAGCAGATTGCCAAGTTGCAGCGCCTCCGGGCCGAACGCGACGAGGCTGCCTGCCGCGAAGCCCTGAGCCGACTCACCGATGCAGCTCGGGCGGCGGCCGATGGCACCCGGGCGACCGGGCTTGATCACAATCTGTTGAAGTTGGCCGTCGACGCGGCGAGAGCACGGGCGTCGGTGGGCGAGATCAGTGACGCCCTGGAAGCGGTGTACGGGCGGCACACTGCTTCAATCCGTACGATCTCTGGTGTGTACCGATCCGAAGTGGGCGAATCGCAAGCGGCGACCAAGGTTCGTACCGCTGTCGATGAGTTCGCCAAGCGCCACGGTCGCCGTCCCCGCATGCTGGTGGCCAAAATGGGCCAGGACGGGCACGACCGGGGCCAAAAAGTGATCGCCACGGCCTTTGCCGATCTGGGCTTCGACGTGGATGTCGGACCGCTGTTCCAGACGCCGGCCGAAGTGGCTCGTCAAGCCGTGGAGGCTGACGTGCACATCGTCGGGGTGAACTCGTTGGCGGCTGGACACCTCACCTTGGTGCCCGAGTTACGGCAGGCGTTGGCCGATCTCCACCGAGAGGACATCATGATTGTCGTTGGTGGGGTCATTCCTCCACAGGACTTCGATGAGCTCTTGGCTGCCGGCGCCACCGCCATCTTTCCTCCCGGCACGGTGATCGCCGACGCGGCGCTTGACCTGGTCAACAAGCTGGACGCCCAGTTGCTCGAGGACGACGCTCCTTGACGTCGGTTGGACGCCAACCATTCGATATCGACGAGTGTGTGGCCGGCGTCCTGACTGGTGATCGCTCCCAGCTAGGGAGGGCCATCACGCTGGTTGAATCGACCCGGGAAGATCATGCGGCATTGGCGCAAGAACTGCTGGTGCAGCTGTTGCCTCATTCCGGCGGGGCCCATCGCATCGGCATGACAGGTGTGCCGGGCGCCGGTAAGTCCACCCTCATCGACAAGTTCGGGACGCATCTGACCGGACTGGGTCATCATGTTGCCGTGTTGGCGGTCGACCCGTCGTCGACCCGACGGGGCGGCAGCATCCTGGGCGATAAGACGCGGATGCACGAGTTGTCGGCGGACCCTGCCGCCTTTATTCGCCCGTCACCGTCGGCCGGCTCGTTGGGTGGCGTGACGAAGTCGACCCGCGAGGCACTCCTGATTGTCGAGGCCGGCGGGTATGACGTCGTCATCGTGGAGACGGTGGGGGTTGGCCAGTCCGAGTCCGCCGTGGCTGCCATGGTCGACTCATTCATCATGTTGATGGTCCCGGGTACCGGGGATTCACTGCAGGGAATTAAGCGGGGCGTCCTTGAGTTGGCCGACATCATTGCGGTGAACAAGGCCGATGGAGACCGGACGAGCGAGGCCAAGCAGGTGGCACGGGAACTGGCCGACGCATTGCATATGTTCGGCGCTTCCAGCGCGTCTTGGGAGCCGCCGGTCCTGACCTGCAGTGCCCTGGAAGGCACCGGTATCGACCGCATTTGGCAAGAGGTCCAGCATCACCGGGACGCATTGACCGCTTCGGGTGAGTTTGCCGAGAAGCGTGATGGGCAGATGATCCAATGGATGTGGTCCATCGTCGAGGATCGCTGGTTGGGCCGGTTGAAGTCGGATGGTGGAGTCCAGAAGTTGGCCCCTGAGATCGAGCAACAACTGCGCGATGGCTCTATGACCCCGACGCAAGGGGCGCAACGGATCCTGGCCGAACTAGATCTGTAGCCGGTTTCTCAATGTCCCATTGTCTGGCGTACCGAGCTATTGAAGCGGGCGATCAGCGCAGCAAAGTCGGCGATGTCACGGTCGTTCCAACTCGCCATCCAGGACGTCAGTTGAGTGCGGACCCGCTCGGCATCGACCGCCAACACCTTTCGTCCTTTCGGTGTGAGAGAGAGAGGATCGCCACGGCGGCCGGGCCGCCCGCCCTCCCGGTCCAAGAGGCCGCTCTCGAATAACTGATTGAGCTGGCGAGACACTGTCGACTTGTCGAGGCCGAGATGCTCAGCCAAGTCGGAAGCCTGTATTTCAGGCGTGCTCTCCACCAGATCGAGGAAGGTGTAGGCGATCAACGACAGTCCAGGGTGAAGCTCGGTACTCAATTCCCGGGACCGCCTGAAGAGGCTGTTGAGCTGTTGATAGAGGTCCTCGACGACATCATCTCGAGCCATTCTCGCTCCTCAGAAAGTTGACAGATGCAACTATAAGCCTTATAGTTGCAAGTAGCAACTTTAAGAGATCTGGATGGTCCAGAAGAAGGAGGTGTCCCATGAGCTCCCTGGGAGGAACCAACAGGAACCAGCTCGTGCTGGTGGTGGGTTACGACGGAACCGCTCCGGCAGAGCGGGCTTTGCACGTAGCAACGGAAATGCTCGACGGCACCTCCGGGCGCATGGAAGTGGTCTTCGTGGGCCATATGCCAACCACCCTGGCGTTTGCGCCACTGGCCATGGGGTCAATGACCGAGGGCTTGGGAGAAGAAGCAACAGACCTGGTTGAACATCTCGACGACGTGCTGAATCCGACCGGCGTGAAGTGGCACTTCCAGCGCCGGGACGGGGAGATTGCCCCCGAACTGCTGGCTGCAGCTGAAGAGCAGCTTGATGCGGAGGGTCCGGATACCCACCTCGTGCTCGTGCTGGGCGGATCAGGGCGCAAGGTCGATCGCTATCTGAAATTCGACGCCGGCCAAGGTACTGCGACAGGACCGATTCGAGGTCTTCGTGGTCCCCTAAGACATATGGTGCACACTGACGCCCGAATCGAAGGAGTGGCATGAGTGGTTACCAAGTTGAGGGCGGCATTGCCCATCTGACGCTTGACCATGGAAAGGTCAACGCGTTGGGTTCGGCTGCGATGGGTTGGCTGCACGAGAGCCTCGACCACGCAGTGGAAGACGGGGCCACAGCCGTCATCCTCACCGGCCGGGAGGGTGTCCTCTGTGCCGGATTCGACTTGAAGGAACTGCAATCGGACCCAGCCACCCGGGAATCCCTGCGCCGCGGGCTGATCGATCTGGAGCTACGTCTCTTTGAGTTCGAACTCCCTGTCGTCATCGCCTGCACCGGTCACGCCATGGCCGCGGGTGCCGCACTTCTCCTGTCGGCTGACCGCCGCATCGGGCTCAACGGCGACTTCAAGATCGGCTTCAACGAAGCGAAAATGGGCGTAGCCATTTCGGCGGCGACAGTTGAACTGGCCCGGTACCGCATGCCAATGCCCTGGTTTGAATCCCTCATCGCCGGCGAGACCTACTTGCCGGAAGCAGCGGTACCGGCTGGGTTGCTCGACAGCGTGGTGGACAATGCCACCTCACTGGCCCGGGAAGCGCTGGAAGCGGCGGAAGCGCTCAGCCAAATCGCCAGCCACACTTTTCAAGCCATGAGGCAGGTAACCCGAGGCGCCACGGCCGACCGCATTCGGCTCGAACGGGCCCGACTTTGGCCTGACGCCGAGTAGTTCAGTGCGCCGTTGACGGCGGAGCCATGGTCGAAGAAGGTGATCGCCAGTCGGTTGCTACGAATCGATGGGCGATGAGCCACCCGTTTTCGTAGGGCACGAAGGTGTCGCGATAGCGGCCGTAGTGGTCAAGTCCGATTTCCGTGAACACGGTGAAGTAACAGGCCACGAGGGCTTGCTCGGGCGTCAGCTCAAGAAATCGAATGTTCGTGACGTTGTGCCGGACGACTCGCTTGGTGGGGGAGTGCTTCCGGACGGCTCGGCGGGACTCGTCGTCAGACGACGCATCGCCGCCTCCGAGGAACCCGATGATGGCGTCTCGACCCTGCAGGGCATTTCGCCCACGAATCTCCAGGGTGCCGTCCGGACAGAAGGCTGAGGCCAACTCCGATAGGCGGAACGCATCACCAGACCAGTTGTAGAGGGCCAGCGAATCGCGGATCTGCTCCCGAGCGATGAGTTCCCAAAGTTCCATTCCTACGACACCACCCTAAAAGTGCTAGATAACGCCCTGTCACTGGTCCCCATTTTCGGAGCCAACGCGAAGAGCACGAAAGGTTTCTACATGGTTGACGCACTCCACAGCTACCACCCGAAGGTTCGCGTGGAACGAGAGGGTTACGTCGTGACGATCACCATTGACGCGCCACAGACCAAGAATGCCTGCACCGGCGGCATGTGGGTGGCGCTGGGCCGTTCCTTTCGCGAGATGGCGAATTCGGGGGCTCGCGTGCTAGTGCTCACGGGCTCCGGGGGCGAGTTCTGTTCCGGAGCCGACCTGACCGGTGGCGACGATCCGCCGGCCGAGGGGCCAGCAGCCAGCATGCTCGATTCGATGCGTGTCATCAGCGAGGTCGCCTTGGCCATTCATGATTGTCCGATTCCCGTGGTGGCCAAGGTTGACGGTCTCTGCGTGGGCGCAGGATTGGGATTGGCCTTGGCGGGAGACATGACGATCTGTTCCGACCGGGCTCGATTTTCCGCCATTTTTGCCAAGCGTGGTCTCAGCCTCGACTTCGGAGTTTCCTGGTTTCTCAGCCAACGAATCGGCGTGCACCGAGCAAAGGAGATGGCCTTCACGGCCAAGATGCTGAGCGGAGCCGAGGCGTACCAAATCGGTATGGTCAACTCCGTGGTGCCGGCCGATCAATTGGATGCAGCGGTGGCCGAATTGGTGGACACGATCGCATCGGGTCCTCCGGTGGCACTCTCCATGACGAAGCGGGAAATCGACCACGCGTCGAGTTCCACCCTGGCCCAGGCGCTCGAGGCCGAGGCGTTGGCTCAGAGCGTCAACGTAAAGACCAAGGACACCCGGGAGGCTCTGGTTGCCTTCGCCGAACGGCGGCCGCCGGTATTCACTGGCCAGTGAGTCACATCGAGCGAATCGCCTGCACCGGAACGTTCGAGTAGCCGGCCACGTTGGCCATGGAGACCCGTCGTAGCCCCTGCCTGTCGACCTCAAGACGGCTCCAGCGGGTGGTCAGTTCCTGAATGGCAATGCGACTCTCAAGCCGTGCCAATGCGGCACCGAGGCAAATGTGTACGCCCTGCCCAAAGGCGATCCCAAGTGAGCGTGGTCGGTCGATGTTGAATGCATCGGGATCTTCGAACTGCCGGGGGTCGCGCGTGGCGGCGCCGGTCAACAAGAGGACGGGAAAGCCAGCGGGAATAGTGCCGTTTTCCAGCTGCCGCTCCTCCATCGAAAATCGACCCTGATATTGCGAGGGCGGCAGATAGCGGAGGATTTCCTCTATGGCGTCGGGAATGCGATCGGGATCTGCCGCCACCGTCCGCCATTGATCGGGATGCGCGTCGAAGAGGACGACGGCGTTGCCGATGAGTTTGGTGACGGTTTCGGCGCCTGCTCCACCCAGGAGACCGGCAAAGCCGGCGATTTCATTGTCGGAAAGCGCCGTCTCCACGCCGTCGCCTCGGTCGACCGTGACCTGGGTCAGTCGGGAGAGCATGTCATCGCCGGGATGGAGCCGCTTCTCAGCGGTCAGGGCATGGAAGAAGCCCACGAGCTCCAGCGTGGCCACCTGGCCCTCTGGTGTCGGATCCATCTCGCCGGGCTCCCGATGGAGCATGAGATCGAGCCAGTGACGGATCTGCTGACGTTCACCGTCGGGAACACCCAGCATGCGCGAGATCACTTCGACCGGAAACGGTCCCGAAAAGTCAGCCACCACGTCAAAGCTGTCTCTCTCAGATAACTCGTCGAGTAATCCGCCAATGACCTCTCGAATCATGGGCTCCAGGTCGGTGACGGCGCGAGGTGAAAAGACCCGACCGACCAAATTGCGGAAGCGATTGTGCTCCGGAGGGTCCATCATGATCATCATTCCGAGGGACCTGATGAGCTCATGATCCTGGGACAACGACGACAGATCGACGCCGTGTTCGCTGGAGAAGGCATGCCAGTCCCTGGTGGCTGCCAATACGTCGGCGTATCGGGATAGGGCGTAGAACCCGTACTTCTCACTGAAGTAGACGGGAGCTTCCTCGCGCAGGCGGTGATAGATGTCGGTGGGGTCCTCGAAAAACTCGGTCGAGAAGGGATCGAATTCGACTGGGGCAAGCGCCATCTGGGTCAGGGTAGTCAGCCCAGAGCTGCCCTCGCTCGAATTGACGACTCGACCAATACATTGGAACGAAGATCAACCAGACCGACCCAATCAGGAGGTTCAGACATGCCAGCCAAAGGAACAGCGGAATGGAAAGGTGACGTGCCAAGCGGCTCTGGGACGTTCACTGCGGGAGACAGCATTAGTGGGGGCTACACGTTCAAGTCCCGATTCGAAGACGGGCCGGGATCAAACCCCGAACAATTGATCGCCGCGGCCCATGCGGCCTGCTTCTCTATGGCGCTCTCAAATCTGCTGGCGCAGGCAGGCACCCCGCCCGACTCGGTGCAGACCGAAGCCACGGTGACCCTCCGCCCCGTTGACGGGAAGCCGACAATTACCAGCATTGCGCTGGTCACCGTGGGTCGAGTGCCGGGACTCGATGAAGCCGCCTTCGTGGAGCAGGCCAAAGCGGCCAAAGCCGGCTGCCCCGTCAGCCGGGCGCTGGCCGGAGTACCGGAAATCACGCTCGAGGCGTCCCTGGCCACCTGATTTAGCGGCTCGCCCCGTTCCTGGGTTACTCGAACCCAGGAACGGGCAAGTACGTCTGGAGAGACGTACCGAAGGAGACGATCGCCATGGCCACAGATCACGTCCAACCGACCACGACCGATGCTGGAATTCCCGTTGCGAGTGACGAACACTCGCTGACCGTCGGACCTGATGGGCCGATCCTGCTCCAGGATCACTACCTCATTGAGCAGATGGCCAACTTCAACCGGGAGCGCATCCCGGAGCGCCAGCCGCACGCCAAGGGCGGTGGCGCCTTTGGGCACTTTGAAGTGCTGTCGGATGTTTCGGCTTTCACCAAAGCTGCGGTGTTCCAGCCCGGGACGAAAACCGACACGTTGATCCGTTTCTCAACCGTGGCTGGCGAGCGGGGGAGCCCCGATACCTGGCGGGATCCACGTGGCTTTGCCCTCAAGTTCTATACGTCTGAAGGTAACTACGACATGGTGGGTAACAACACTCCCGTGTTCTTCATCCGTGACCCCATGAAGTTCCAGCATTTCATTCGCTCCCAAAAGCGTCGTGCCGATTGCGACCTGCGCGATAACGACATGCAGTGGGACTTCTGGAGCCTCTCCCCGGAGTCAGCTCATCAAGTGACCTTCCTCATGGGTGACCGAGGGATCCCTAAGACGTGGCGTCATATGAACGGCTACTCCAGCCATACCTACATGTGGGTCAACGTGGGGGGAGAACGATTCTGGGTCAAGTATCACTTCAAGACTGACCAGGGCATTGAGTATCTAACCCAGGAAGAGGGCGATCAACTGGCTGGGGAGGATGGTGACTATCACCGACGCGATCTCTTTGAGTCGATCAGGAGCGGTGACTTTCCGAGCTGGACGCTGAAAGTGCAGGTCATGCCGTTTGATGAGGCCGCGAACTATCGATTTAATCCATTCGATTTGACCAAGGTGTGGCCGCACTCCGACTTCCCGCTACAAGACGTGGGGCGGTTGACGTTGGATCGCAATCCCACCGACTTTCACGCTGAGATAGAGCAGGCCGCATTCGAACCGAACAACCTCGTGCCCGGAATCGGATTGAGTCCCGACAAGATGCTGTTAGCCCGGGTGTTCTCCTATGCCGACGCCCATCGTGCTCGCATGGGGGTGAACTACAAGCAGATTCCGGTGAACGCCCCCAAGTCACCCGTCCACTCGTACAGCAAGGACGGAGCGATGCGGATGCAGAATGTGTCCGACCCGGTCTACGCCCCGAATTCGAAGGGCGGCCCGGCTGCTGACCCACAGCGCTATCCCTATGCCGAGCGTTGGGAGGCCGACGGCGAGTTCACCCACGCCGCGTACTCGCTGCATTCCGATGACGAGGACTGGGGCCAAGCTGGCACGTTGGTGCGAGACGTCATGGACGACGCTGCGCGTGAGCGTCTGGTTTCCAACGTCGTGGGCCATTTGAGCAAGGGTGTGACCCCACCTGTCCTGGAGCGAGTATTCGCCTATTGGCGCAACATCGACAAGGAAATCGGAGATCGAATCGCCGAGGGTCTTAAGGGTTGATCGCACTGGTTCGTCGACCCAGCCACACGACCAACCCCATGATGGGAAGGCCAAGCAGTATGAGCAGCGACGCGACGACCCAGTTCCACTCATTGCCGGCGAAACCAGCGAGCACCATGACGCCGCCGGCCAACAGGATGACCGCCTCCTGGGCAATTCGCATCTGCCATGTGGGTCCTGTGCGGCCGTTGATGCGCTCGACCCGACGGACCAAGAGGAAGGCCGCCTCAATGGTGAACCCGGGCGGAGTGGTGAGTAGTAGTCCGGTGGCGATGTGGCCGAAGGCGAACTGATATCCGGCCCACACCATGAACGCCCCGGAGAGGAGAATCAGCATGGCGGCGGCAATCACGTGCGGCATTGTCCGATGCATGTCGGACTATCTCTAGTCGATACGCGTCGCATCACTGCTGGTACCAAAAAGAATCTCGGGGTACCGTGACCGGGTGACCGAGACGGCTGGGTTGAGGATTGGGTGCGACGACGCCGAGTCAGCCCAAGTCCACAATTCGATTTCGCCTCCGCCCGACTTGGCGGAAGGCCGACATTTCGGTCCTCGGCACCTGGAACTGCTGGGAGGTCTGGAGGACATTGTCTTCAGTGAGGGCTTCAGCGATCTCACGGTGGGCGGCCTGGCCGAGCGCCTGCAGTGTTCGCGTCGCACCCTGTACGAAATTGCCGAGAGTAAAGAACAGATCGTCCTGCTGGTGGTCGACCGCTATCTCCACCGGCTGGGGCATCGGTCTCATGATGCGGCGGCCCTGGGCACCACCGCGTTCGAGAGGATTCGTGGCTATGTGACCCAGGGGCTGATTGAGGTGCAGGAAGCCAAGCTGCGTTTTGCCGAAGACGCCGCGAGTTCTCCCGGTGTCCACGAATTATTGGATTGGCACTTCAGATACGCCGTGGGTGAGGTGACGGCCATGCTGAGCCAGGGCGTGGCCGACGGCGAGTTCGCCGACATCAACGCCGTATTGGCAGCCGAATTGCTCAACGCTGGCCTGACTCGCCTGCAGGATCCCCACGTGCTCCAAGCGGCCGGGGTCAGCTTGTCTGAAGCCCTGGAACAGTGCCTCACCCTCTTTGTGGACGGTCTGCGTCCGAAGCCGTAGGTGCCAGCAGCGCTTGACCGGCCCAATGGGTGTCGGTACCATTCGGCAACCAGCGGTACCGTATGGAGAAGTGGGGGCAGGGTCAATGACCGGCAACAGCGATGAGCGGTGGGCGCAGTGACTCCGGTTGACATCCCCAACGGCGGATCAGTTTCTCCGGGCTACGAGGCGGTGCAGCAGGAATTCATCGCCGGCTTGGGTGGCTTCGACGAAGGCGGTGGCGGATTCGCCGCGTACGTGGGTGGTCGACCAGTGGTTGACATCTGGGGCGGGTACGCCAGGCCAGGCGAGCCGTGGTCATCGGACAACCGGGCGGTTGTCATGAGCACCACAAAAGGCATGGTCACTATTTGCGCCGCCATTTTGTATGACCGCAACCTGCTCGATATTGAGGCGCCCGTCTCGACCTACTGGCCCGAGTTCGCCCAGAACGGCAAGTCGTCAACCACGGTTCGACATTTTCTCACCCACACCTCGGGCGTGCTCGGTTTCGACGATCGCCCCTATCTGACGTGGACCGGCGAGGGCTGGGGGGACTACGACGCCATCGCCGCAGGCCTGGCCGCGGCCGCGCCTCGCTGGGAGCCAGGCACCAAATTTGGCTATCACGCCATGACCTATGGCTGGTTGGTGGGGGAGTTGGTTCGCCGCATTAGCGGCCAGACGGTGGGCCAGTTCTTCGCCAACGAAGTAGCTGGGCCACTGCAGCTCGAAATCAATATCGGGACCCCGCCGGAGCTCATTCCCAAGGTGGCCCACATCACCGACAATTTGACGGCTGGCATGCCGCCAGCCATGCGGCTGGTACTCGGGCGCGCTATTCGCAAGTTGCGGGACCCCAAAACCTTTTCCGGTCAGGCCTTCCTGTCCGATGGCACCAGCTCGTTAATGGACCATGCTCCTGACCTGTTCAACGGAGGGTTGGCCCTCGAGCCCGAAATCCCTTCCGGCAATGGCACTGCGACCGCACGGGCATTGGCTCGGGTGTACGCGGCGTTGGCCATGGGTGGCGAACTTGACGGGGTCCGCTTGATGTCGGCCAAGACGGTGGCTGAGTTCGGGAAGCAGGTCCAAGAGTTGCCGGACCAATTGATGAATGACGTGTTGCCCTTTGGGCTCGTGCACCGGATCATGAAGCCAGTGCGGCGAAGCGCCGGATTCCTCATCAACCCCAAGGCGGGAAAAGAGCCGTATCACTTCGGACCAAACCCGGCCGCCTTCGGTCACGACGGTGCCGGCGGTCAGATCGCCTTTTGCGATCTCGACAATCAGGTGTCGGTGGGCTTCGTGCGTAACGCGATGACGTCGTCGTCGGCCTACTCGTCAAAGGTCATCGACACCCTCTACGAGTGCGTTCAAGCCCACCCCGCAGCGGCACCGCTGAGCTCGACCGGCCATCCGGATTCTGCAGCCGGTTGAACCTTGGCCGACTGATATTGGTAGAGAAGGGGCGACGTGGCTGACGCCGAATTGCCCCGCCCAACTGATTCTCCCACTCGCAGTCTCCTGCTGAGGGCTGCCTTAGCCTTGTTCCGCGAGCGGGGCTATCACGGCGCCGGCACCAACGAGATTGGCGCGGCGGTCGGTATGACCGGTCCCGCCATCTATCGACATTTCGCCAACAAGGACGATCTGCTGGTGGCCGCCGTCCGCGAGGGGGCTCGACAGCTGGCCGCCGGTACCGCAATGGCCGATCAGGAAACCGATCCCCGGCGGGCTCTGGAACTCTTGTGTTCGTCGTTTGTCAGTGCCGCCATCAATGATTCGGACGTCGTCTGCGTGTACTTCTTCGAATCCCGTCATCTCCCGCCGGAATCTCGGGTCGATATCGATCGACCGGCAAACCTGTATCTGTCGAGTTACGAACGCGTCCTGGTCCAGTTGCTGCCCGACCTGCAGCAGCAAGAGGCGCACATCAGAGTCGACGCGGCGCTCCGCATGGTGGCCGGTGTCTGCTTGGACCGGCCGAGCACGTTGGACGCATCATTGGCGGACTTGTTGGTCGGGCGAATGCTCGTCATTCTGCTGAAAGAGGTCGAGGCAACGTGATGGTGACGTACGCCATTGGATAGGTTGCTCGTCAGTGGATGACCGAAGGAAATTGCCATTCGACCCGATTGCCGAGGCACGCCGGCAGTGGGAGGACCACGAATGGGGATCCTCGGCGTTGGGCATGAGCATCGTGACGTCGATCATGCGCCTGCAGCAGGTGTTCCTGACGCAGGCGAACACGATTTTGCGACCCTTCGACTTGACCTTCGCCCGCTATGAAGTGCTGATGTTGCTGTCGTTTTCAAGCCGGGGATCAATGCCGCTCGGAAAAATGGGTGAGCGGCTGCAGGTGAATGCGGCGAGCGTCACCAATCTGGTCGACCGACTGGCCGTCCAAGGGTTGGTCACGAAGGTGCCCAATCCCGACGACGGGCGAGGCACCCTCGCCCGACTGACTCCGGAAGGACGAGCCATGGCCAAAAAGGCGACCAAGCAGATGAATGTCCAGCTCTTTGCCGACCTTGGGCCAGATGGATTCCTTCTGGAAGATCTCTTCGCCATGTTGGGGACGATTCGTCAAGCCGCCGGTGACTTCGAGTAACGAAATTGGATTTACTTTAAAGTTAAAGTACTATTTTGGGTATGGCCAACCGGGCAGCATGGCAGGAAGAGTTCGACCGTTCCCCGCTTCGTGCTGCCCGCTTCGAGACGATGTCGGGGATTCCGCTGGAGCCGGTCTACGGCCCAGAAGGGTCTGAACTGCCGGGGCAATACCCGTACACCAGGGGTCCATATGCGTCGATGTACCGATCTCGACTCTGGACGATGCGCCAGTTCGCCGGCTTCGGCACCGCCGAGGACACCAACGGTCGCTTCAAAGAATTGCTAAAGGCCGGCGGCGACGGTCTCTCGACCGCCTTCGACATGCCAACCCTGCTTGGGTGCGATTCCGATGATCCGCTGGCCAAGGGTGAAGTCGGCCGAGCCGGTGTGGCGGTCGACACGCTTGACGACATGCAGACGCTTTTTTCCGGCATCGATCTCGGTGGCGTCAGCACGTCCATGACCATCAACTCGCCAGCTGCACCCATCATGGCGATGTACATCGCCGTGGCCGACCAGACGGGTGTGGCTCGGTCCGCTCTGTCGGGGACGATTCAGAACGACATATTGAAGGAATACCAGGCTCAGAAGGAGTTCGTATTTCCGCCTCGCCCGAGTATGCGCTTGGCCACGGACTTGGTCAGTTTCGCGGCCGCCGAGTTGCCTCGCTGGCATCCCGTATCGATTTCCGGATATCACATTCGTGAAGCGGGATCGACGGCCGCCCAGGAACTGGCCTTCACCTTGGCCAACGGCTTCGCTTACGTAGAGTCGGCGCTCGCAGCCGGACTCGACGTCGATGACTTCGCGCCGCGCCTGAGTTTCTTCTTCAACGCCCACATGGACTTCTTCGAGGAAATTGCCAAGTACCGTGCGGCCCGGCGCATTTGGGCCCGGTGGATGAGCGAGCGCTATGGGGCGTCGGACGGCCGCTCGCTGCAGTTGCGCTTTCACACCCAGACGGCAGGGGTGTCCCTGACGGCCCAGCAACCTCAAGTCAACTTGGTCAGAGTGGCGATTCAGGCTTTGGCTGGCGTATTGGGTGGTACCCAGAGTTTGCATACCGACTCCTACGACGAAGCGCTGGCGCTGCCCACCGAACACGCAGCCCGTCTGGCCCTCCGGACGCAGCAGGTGGTGGCTGAGGAGACTGGCGTGGTGCATGTGGCCGACCCCCTGGGTGGCTCGTGGTTTGTTGAGGAGCTCACTGATGAGATGGAGCGACAGGCGGAGGCGATCTTCGACCACATCGATCAAGCGGGCGGCGGTTCGATGTTCGAAGGGGCTATCGCCTGCATCGAGGAGGGTTGGTACGTCTCCGAAATTGCTGACGCGGCATATCAGTTCCAATCCAAAATCGCCAAGGGTGAGTGGATCCAAGTCGGTGTCAATGGGTACATCGAGGAGGAATCGACACCGCCGCCGACCCTCTCCATTGATCCTGAAGTCGAGGTGCAGCAGCTTGCCCGGTTGAAGGCAATAAAGCAGGCTCGAAATGACGACGCCGTGCGTCGGTGTCTGGCCCGACTCTCGACTGAAGCGGCTGATGCGACCGTCAACCTGATGCCGGCGCTCATTGAAGCTGGAGCAGCCATGGTCACTGTCGGCGAATGCATGCGGGCACTCGAGTCGCAGTTCGGGACCTGGTACGAGCGACACGTAGTGTGAGCAAGTGAGCGAGGACGCACCGATACGGGTGCTGATGGCCAAGGTGGGACTGGACGGACACGACCGGGGGCTGCGAGTGGTCGCCCGTATCCTGCGTGATGCCGGTTGTGAAGTCATTTACGCCGGACTTCGACAATCCACCGATTCCATCACCGCCGCCACCATTCAAGAAGATGTCGATGTGGTCGGGGTTTCCATGCACAACGGCGCCCACATGACGCTGGCGCCGGCGGTGGTTGATTCGTTGCGAGCGGCTGGCCTCTCCACACCGGTGATCGTGGGCGGCATCGTGCCGCCCTCCGACATACCGCTTCTCATGGAGGCGGGAGTGGCCGCCGTACTTGGGCCGGGCGCTTCCAATGAAGAAGTCGTGGCCACGGTGCGCCGAGCGGTGGATTCAGCCCAACCCTGAGCACGGATTCGGTCCGGTCAAAAGACGGTCGCGAGTACTTCTGATCAGAAACGGTTATGAAGTACGGAGAGTTCCGACCGATACCTGCAGGATCCGAACCAATAGAAAGGGAGGAACAATGAGTTCGACCGACGGAAGCGACGCAGAAGCTTTTGAGCAAGGCGATGAGGCTCTTGATGAGGAGTCTCGTCTCAATCCGGATTTTGACGAGGAGCTACAGGGTGATCCGTCGCTAGATCCCTCTCTACAGGTCGACAACCGAGAACTGGAAGAGATTGGCGCTGAATTCGATGACCCGACTGAAGACGGGTGGGAGCTTGACGACGCTATAGAAGGCACACCGGCGACGGAAGAGTCGGAGTAGCCGTTCAAGGATTCGACTCGGGTTACCGCATCTGGGTGGCTCGAACAACCACCCGATGAGCTCCCTGGTGCGTCATTCTCCTGGTTACCGGGTGGTCACCAAAAAGGTCTCGTACGCTGTCGGCGTGCCCGCTCTCATCGAAGTTGGGTGCAATCGCGCCGAACAAGGTTGTCGCGGTAGGTGGTAACGACTCACGGTTCGAGGGTGACTGGGCTTGGGGTTGCGCTTCCACCTCGGGTTGTCACCAACGGCGATATCGAATCCATCCTGGCGACGAATGACCAATGGATTGTGGAGCGATCAGGTATCCGCTCCCGTAGGGCAGCTGATGGGCCATTTGCTGCACGCGGCCCAGTGACGCATCCGGTCGGGGGACTTGGTACAACGGCGGCATTGGCTATTGAGTCAGGTCGAAATGCCCTTGAGAACGCTGGTGTCTCGGGTAGCGAAGTCGGGATGCTTGTCCTTTGCACCACCACGCCGGATCAGCTTCTCCCCGCGACATCCGCCGCGGTGGCGGCAGCACTGGGGATCGGCGGGGGAGCGATGGATGTCAATGCCGCCTGCGCTGGCTTCACGTATGGGCTGGTGACCGCAGCCGGGCTGCTGGCCACTGGTGCCGAGAAGGTTTTGCTGATCGGGGCGGAGACGATGACTCGGATCACCAACTGGGAGGATCGCACGAGCGCATTCTTGTTCGGCGACGGAGCAGGTGCGGTGGTACTCGAGCGAGTTGAAGGGCCGGGTTCGCTGTTGGGTTGGGACGTTGGCGTCGATGGCTCCCTAGTCGAGATTCTCTACGCTGACCATGGCTCAACCATGAATATGAAGGGCCGCGAGGTCTTTCGCAAAGCGGTTCGGGTCGTGGTCGAATCGGCCACCACGGCACTCCTGCGAGCCGATGTCGCAGTGGAGGACGTGGTGCTCTTCGTCCCGCATCAGGCCAACCTTCGAATCATGGAAGCCGTGAGCGAACGGCTTGGCATTCCCGGACAACGGATCGCATCCGTAGTGGAGTGCACCGGCAACACAAGTTCAGCCTCCATCCCGCTTGCCCTCTTCGACGCGGTTACCCGAGGCCTCGTGAGTACGGGCGACGTCATACTCTTTGCCGGGTTCGGAGCCGGCATGACGTGGGCTTCGGCAGTCTGGCGTTGGTAGTACGTCAGATCGCCGGCAAGCCCTGCCAGAACTCCTTCACTACCTGGTTGGCTCGGCAGTCAATGCTGGTGATGTAATTGTGGCCCGCTCCCTCAATGATTTCGAGGCGTGAGCCCGGGATCAGCGATGCCAACTCGCGTCCCAACTCAACGGGGACCGTTTGGTCTTTGTCGCCATGGATGACGAGGACAGGCATTTTGAGTTGACCGACCCGGTCTTTCGAGTGGTAGGTGGCTACTGCGTGCCGCTGACCCAAGAGACCGCGGTTGGTAATTCGAGTCTTGAGCATGATGGCTCGGTCCGCTTTCATGGCCTCTGCGGGCATGGCGGGATCGTTGATCCGGCG
Organism: uncultured Acidimicrobiaceae bacterium; assembly: GCA_963730785.1. Taxonomy (GTDB): domain Bacteria; phylum Actinomycetota; class Acidimicrobiia; order Acidimicrobiales; family RAAP-2; genus Bog-473. The sequence continues at coordinate 998,154 of CAVSTF010000010.1, read as the reverse complement.
CAGTCGGAAAATCAACTTGATCGGAATGACCTTCAGGATCCAAGGTGTCTTGGCCGGAGGCCCGCTGGGCACGTCGGGGGCGGCTGTGCATCCGAGCACCAATGACGCCACGCGTTCGGGATGTTGCAATGCCAACTCTTGGACGATGCCGCCGCCCATTGATGCGCCATAGACATGGGCGCGTGTCACCCCAGCGGCGTCCATGACCAACCGGGCATCCTCAGCCATATCGGCGATGGAGTACGGATCTTTCGGGACATCGCTCCGGCCAACCCCTCGGTTATCGAACCGGATGACCCGGTAGTGATCGGTCAGAGCGGGCCAAACCCGATGCCACATTTCGGCCGGGTACGAAAAACCCATGACGAGCAGCACCGGCTCGCCCTGCCCGATTTCATCCCACCAGATGCGGACTGATCCATTGTTGACGTACGGCACGCGGCCCCCTCAATGATTGCCTGAGTTGCGAAGGATGCGACTGGCCCGGAGGTCAGAACACCTGTCCAGCTGCCCAAGCGAGCGAATGTGGAAAAACCTACCAAGTGATCGGTAGTTTTGCTAGCGTACCCAAAGCACTGAGCGGCGAGGCTGGATGAATGGGGGGTTGGAAGCGTGAAGCAGGCTGTGCGACGTCCCTATGCCGTTGGCATCAAACGCCGAGAAGAGATTCTCGAAGCCGCCCTGGCTCTCTTCAGCGTGCAGGGTTACCGCGGCACTCCGATCGCCGACATCGCCGCCAAGGTTGGTCTCAGCGTGGCGGGCGTGCTGCACTACTTCTCTTCCAAGGAGGAGTTGCTCGCCGCGGTCCTGAAACGTCGAGATAACAGCCTTGGACCCTGGTTCGATGGCAAATGGCTTGAGACAGGCAGTTTCTGCGACGCCATCCATGAGTTGATGTATCGGAGCGTGAGTTCACCCCAGGAGCTCCGTCTGTTCGTCACCCTCTCGGCGGAGTCGACTGATCCGACGCACCCCTCGCACACGTTCTTCCAAGATCGATACCGAATAAGCCGGCAGCACTTCACTGAGGTGATGGCCGTGGCCAAGAAGCAAGGCGAGATCATCCCCGAGGCCAGTGGTCCGCTCCTCATGGCGGTCTTGGACGGTTTGCAGATCCAATGGCTCCTCGACCCGAGCTTCGACATACTGGGCGAGCTCGACCAGCACCTCGAGTCCATCAAAGTTCCGTCCGAAGGGAACCCGAATTATGTCTGAGTCGAGTGAAGTCGTGTCGTTGAGCCGATGGAATCAATTTCGTGACGGCCTGGGCCCCATCGGATTGGCTCCGCTGTTGATATTGGGTGGTTTGGGGATAGCCCAGAGCTTCGACTCTGGCGCTTTCGGCGTGCTGGCGCCCGAAATCCGCCACACATTCCACCTCAACAACGCCGGCATCGACTCGGTAGCCGCGTTGACCGGCGCACTTCCGTTGCTCGGGTCGGTGTTCATCGGCAACCTGGGCGACCGCGGTGACCGCATACGCATCACTCGCAACAGCGCCATCCTCTGGGGTGTTACCGCCATCTTGACCGGAGTGGCACCGATACTGGCCATCTTCGTGATCGCCCGTCTGCTGGGCGGCATCGGACTCCTCTCGTCACAGACCATTTATCCGAGCTTGTTGTCGGACTATTACCCGGTGGAGAGGCGGGCCCAGGTGCTCACCGTCTTCCTTCTGGCCACCACCGGTGTCGGACTGGCGGCCACTCCGCTGGCCGGATTGATGGGGGATGCCTTCGGTTGGCGACCGACCTTTGTCCTGTTGGCGCTCCCTACATTCGTGTTCGTGGTGCTGATCAAAATGCTGCACGATCCGACCCGACGACCGGTCACTCCAACGGATCCCAGTGGTACCCCAATCGCCGAAGTGACCGAATCCGAACCACTGGCGCCGACGGTCGGCAACATGCGGGAGAGCTTCCGCATTATCCGCAAGGCCCGTTCGCTGCGTCGAGTGTGGATGGGCGCCTTCATCCTCGGTGGTGCGGCGGCGCCACTGTCCACGTTGGTGTCCACGTTCTTTAAAGACGTCTTCCATGTCGGTGCGACGGGGCGAGGTGGCATCGTCTCGGCCGTGGGCGTAGGCGCACTGGTCGGTTTGGTGCTGGCCGGAGGATTGGCCCAACGCATGGTTGCTTCGGGTCGAACCCGGGTGCTCCCGATCATTTCCGGTGGCGGGGCCGCCGTTTTCGCCGTGTTCGTGTTGGTGTTGGCGGTCTCCCCAACTCTCTGGATGGCCGTCGTCGTGGCGGCACTGGCCGGTATCGGACTCGGCGCTTTCTTGCCCCCGTACACGACCGTCGTCTCCCTGGTGACGGTGCCGCACTTGCGCAGTCAAGCCTTCGCCTGGTCAACGGTGTTCTTCGCGCTGGGCGCGATTCTGGTCGCTGTCTTCGTGGGCGCGCTGGCCGATGCGGCAGGCCAGCGCACGGCTCTGGGCTCACTCTCCGTGGTGATCGTGGCCGGTGGCCTGGTGCTGGCCTCGGCCCACCGTTACGTCGATGCTGATCTGACCGAATCGACGCCGACGGAACCCGGGATTACCGACATCATCTGAGTCATGACCGATACGGGTTACACCAACCCCATCATTCCGGGGTTCCATCCGGATCCTTCGGTCTGCCGGCTAGGCGATGAGTACTTCCTCGCCACCTCATCCTTTACCTATTTCCCTGGTGTGCCGATCTTTCGATCAGGCAATCTGATCGATTGGGTCCAAGTGGGCAATGCACTGGATCGTCCTTCGACTCTGGACCTTTCGGGCACCGAGCCGTCGTCATCGCTCGGTATTTTCGCCCCCACATTGCGTTACCACGACGGCCGGTTTTGGATGATCACGACCCTGTATCGGGCACCGGGTAGGCCCGACAACTATTTGGTGACGACGGATGCTCCGGGAGGGAGGTGGTCAGAACCAGTCAGGATCTCGATCAGGGGTATTGATCCCGATTTGGCGTGGGATGACGATGGAACTTGCTGGGTCCACTATTCCAATGGCGTTCAGATCGAACGAGTCGCCGCTGACCCCCTCACGGGCGAGATTTTGCAGGGACCAGATCCGACCTGGTCTGGAACTGGGCTCCAGTACCCGGAAGCGCCCCACCTCTTCCAACGCGATGGCACCTGGTATCTGCTCATTGCCGAAGGCGGTACCGAACGTGGTCACTCCGTATCAATTGCTCGAGGCCCGTCATCAAAAGGACCCTGGGAATCGTGTCCACGTAATCCGATTCTCAGTCATCGCAGTACGAATCGGCCGATCCAAAACACGGGCCACGCTGATCTTGTCGAGGCATCCGATGGCTCCTGGTGGATGGTCCTGCTTGGCACTCGACCACGAGGCGGCTCGCCGCAATACCACGTCCTTGGGCGTGAAACGTTCCTCGCTCCTGTTAACTGGATTGATGGATGGCCTCAGGTTGCACCCCTGACGTTGCACGTCGATCATCCGCCCCCCGCTCCGAGACAACCGAGAGCAACTTCGAATGTCGATCAATTTCGAAGATGATCAGCTCGATGTCCATTGGATTTCGGTCCGCCAAGCACCGACGGCAATTACATCCCTGAAAAAGAAGTCCGGGTGGCTGACGATATTCGGCGCTCATGCCACACTCGACTCAACGGCGCCCAGGTTCGTTGGCCGCCGTCAGGAACACGAGCGATGCCGGGCCAGCACGTTGGTTGATGTCGGCGATGCCGATGAAGCTGGATTGGCCATACGGATGGACGAGCGGTGTCACTATGAAGTGGCCGTCTGCGGTGATCGTGTGGTGGTGAAGGCCCGCATCGGACCGCTTTCGGCCGTGGTCGCCGAAGCGCAGCGTCCGACGGGACAGGTGGTGCTGTTCCTCGAAACGAAGGAGGGCGGCTTCGGACCTCCCGACATCATTGTGCTGGGCTACCACGACGAAGTTGGTTTGCCTCAGGAGCTGGCCGAGCTCGACGGTCGATTCCTCTCGACTGAAGTTGCCGGCGGGATGCTCGGTCGGGTGATCGGTATCTACGCGGTGGGCGGCCAGGCGGCTTTCGATTGGTTTGAGTACCGCGAAGTTCCGGCAGAACAATTGCCGTGATGTCGGTGACTACGGCTGAGTAAGAAAGTCAGCCAGCACGACGGCGTGATTCACGGTGGCGTCTTTGGCACCGTACAAAAGGGTCACGGTGGGATTTGAGCCCAGGATGTCACGGAGTTCTTCGATCGCCGGATTGCTCTCGATTTCCATTTGGTACCTGGAAGTAAATTCCCGAAATCGATCAGCCCGGTGATCGAACCACTTCCGGAGCTCACTGCTCGGTGCCACTTCTTTGAGCCACCGGTCGATTGCCGCCCGTTCCTTGGAGACGCCTCTCGGCCAGAGTCGGTCGACCAGCACCCGAAACCCGTCCTGGGGTTCGGCCTCGTCGTAGATGCGTTTGGTGAGGAGGGTCATATCAACTCCCAGGCTAGTGAGAGAACAGAGCGGGAGGACGACTGGTCGGGTGCTGACCGGTGCCCCTTCGAATACTGTGACAGGAGCTTGACGGGGTCGTTTTGCTCGAGTTGGGATGGAGTCTGCACTATGGAGAATGAGGAAGAGGCCACCCCGACACTCAACGCCGCCGACATGGCGATCCTGGCGCAACTAGGGGAGCGCCGCCAAGCTCAGGCGGGGGAGTATCTCTACCGAGAGGGCGATGTCACCTACGACTTCTTCGTCCTGGTTGACGCTGAGGTCGACATTGTGGTGACCGTTGACGGCGTTGAGCGGGTAATCGTCCACCACGGCTCGGGGCGATTCCTCGGCGAGCTCAACATGCTCAGTGGGCTCCGGGCCTTCGTATCGGCTCGAGTTGTCTCGGCTGGCGACGTCATCGTCGTTCCCCGCCAGCAGTTGCGCCAAGTGATGGCAACCAACCCCCGGCTGGGCAACACGATTTTGGCCGCCTTCGTGGCTCGCCGGGGAATGCTGATGACCGAAGCCGCGCCGTCGATCCGCGTGATCGGATCACACTTTTCACCGGAGTCCCTCCACATCAGGGAATTCTTGACCCGGAGCCGGATTCCGCATGAGTGGATGGACATTGACGATGACGAGCAGGTAGGAACCTTCCTGGAGCAGTTCGGCATTGCGGCGACGGAGCTCCCGGTGGTTATTACTACCGGGACGGTGCTGCGCCGAGCGACTCCCGGCGAAGTGGCGGCCCATCTCGGGCTCACGGTCGAGAGTCTGCCGGGACGCTGTTTCGATCTGGTCGTGGTGGGGGGTGGTCCGGCCGGCCTGGCCGCTGCGGTCTACGGAGCCTCCGAAGGGCTGCATACGCTGGCCCTCGAAATGGTCGCACCCGGAGGGCAGGCCGGGATGAGCTCCCGGATCGAGAACTATTTGGGTTTCCCCATGGGCATCTCCGGCGAAGAACTCACCCAACGGGCGATCGTCCAGGCTGAGAAATTCTGCGCCAGTCTCACGGCGCCCTGTACGGCCGTCTCGCTCGGACACAGTGCCGGGCACTTGATCGTGGAACTGAGCGATGGCACTGAAGTCGTGGGACGGGCCGTCATTGTGGCCACGGGTGCCTCATACCGCCGCCTGGAAGCCTCGCGGCTAGAGGAGTTCGAGGGCAACGGCGTCTACTACGCCGCCACCGAAATGGAAGCCCGAATGTGCGGCCCCTCGCCGGTCGTGGTGGTTGGTGGTGGCAACTCTGCGGGCCAAGCTGCCATATTTCTGAGCCAGGGCGGTTGCGCGGTCACGCTGGTCATCCGCGGTGCCGACCTCAACAAGGACATGTCTCGCTATCTGGTCGAACGAATTGAGGGCAACCCTCAGATCACGCTTCGAACCCAGACGAATGTGGTCGCCCTGGAGGGTGAAGAAACACTGAGTGCCGTGCAGCTCGATGGGCCAGAAGGCACGATCATTCACCCCTGCGCCGGGTTGTTCTCATTCATTGGAGCGAGTCCGTCCTCGGGTTGGCTCAATGGCTGCGCCGCCCTCGATGATGGAGGATTCGTGTTGACCGACCTGTCGTTGTCGGCCGATGAGCTGGGGCCGGAGTGGGAATTGTCGGACCGATCGCCCCTGCCGTTCGAAACCAGCCACCCCGGTCTGTTCGCCGTCGGCGACGTGCGTTCGGGATCAACCAAGCGTGTGGCGGCTGCGGTGGGCGAGGGTTCGGCGTCGGTGCGATCGGTCCATGAGTATTTGGCGTTCTGATCACTGGGCCGGATATTCGATCTCGTACATTTGAACAATCTCAAGCAGGAGGTGCTGTGGTGACGGATTTCATTGATCCAAGTGCGACCCCGAGCGGAACCGGTTGCGTGGAGTGTCTTGAAGCAGGCGGTTGGTGGCTTCACCTGCGACGGTGCACCGAATGCGGGCACATTGGATGCTGTGACGATTCACTGAGCAAACACGCAACCGCGCACGCGCAGTCCTCGGGCCACCCCGTCATTCGCAGCTTCGAACCGGGTGAAGATTGGTTTTGGAACTACCAGACGAACGAATACTTGGCGGGCCCTCGCCTCGCGCCGCCCCAAAGCCACCCGGTCGATCAACCAGTGCCTGGACCGGCCGGACAGGTCCCAGCCAACTGGGAGAACCTCCTGTGACCCAAATCATCGATGGATCGTGATGCGCTAGCAGCGGTACCGGAAGCGGCACCCCAGGCGGACGTTCCGGTCAGGGGAGTGCGGAAAGGTTCCTTTCGAGCCCTCCATTCACACCCATTTCGTCTGTACTTTGCCGGGCAGGTGGTTTCGGCCAGCGGCACGTTCCTGCAGCAAACCGCCATTGGATGGCTGGTCTTCAAGCTGACGGGGTCCGCCAGCTCGCTGGGACTCGTGCTCGCCGTGGGTGGCCTGCCTTCCTTGCTACTCGGACCGTGGGGTGGCGCAATTGCCGATCGGGTAGACCTGCGAAAGCTCCTCATCGTCACCCAGATCCTCTTTGGCGTACTGGCCGGCGTGCTTTGGATTTTGGCGTCGGCCGGCTCAGCCAGTGTCGGACTCATCATTGCCATCAACGCCATTGGTGGCTTCGTCCAAATTGTGGATTCGCCGGCCCGCCAAGCTTTCGTCAGTCGGCTGGTGCCAACCGAAGATCTGGCCAGCGCAGTGAGTCTCAACGGCGTGGTGATGAACAGTGCTCGGGTAGTCGGACCGGCTGTGGCGGGCGTCTTAATCGTGACGGTTGGGACGACCCCTTGTTTCGCCGTTAATGCGCTCACCTACCTGGCTGTCGTCGGCGCACTTATCGCCGTCCAACCATTGACGACGCAACGGTCGGGTCATGGCGCCGGGGGTGGGGTTCGGGAGGGTTTGCGCTATGCCCGAGGTAGGCAGCAGTTGTGGCTGCCACTGGTGATGATGGCACTGGTGGGCCTTCTCGCCTTCAACTTCTCCGTCATCTTGCCGGTATTGGCTCGAACGACCTTTCATGGCTCCGGTGGGACCTACGGATTGATGTCAACCATGCTCAGCGTCGGTTCCGTCGCCGGCTCACTTGCGGTGGGATTGCTCCATCATCCCAGTCGCCGTCTCCTGGTCGCCGCGGCGTCGGCATTCGGCATCACGCTGTGCGCCACTGCTGGCGCGCCCAACGTGCCACTCGTGTGCGTTGCTCTGGCGCTCACCGGAGCGGCGGCATTCGCCTTTGTCACCTTGGCGTCCACCACCCTCCAATTGCATTCGTCTGCCACCTATCGCGGTCGCGTGATGGCCCTATGGGTGTTCGTCTATATCGGGACCACCCCGGTAGGAAGCATTCTCAGCGGCTGGATCATCACCGCCGGCGGACCCCGCGTGGCCCTGGTCGTCGGAGCCGGCGCCTGCCTGCTGGCGGCTGGGATCGCAGCCCGGGTACATACGCCACCGGATCCTGACGCCTCCTTGACCGATCTACTCAACTAGCCGAATCTCATGAAAAGTGCGCAATGACTTCTTGGCCGAAGGCGGCGATGGTCTTGAGTGGCGCGAAATCAGAGAACCAGACGTAGGTCCGCTCGACGCCACTGTCGTGGAGCCGACCGAAGTGCTCGACCAGCTCGCTGCTGGTGCCGATCACCGGACCCATGTCCCCGAAGCGACGGTGGGTCGTCGCCGTGATCTCGGCCCGATCCGTTTCGTTTGGCACCAGGGCAACCTGTAGTTGGAGCGAAAGCCGCGCCTTACCGGCCATGGGCCGCATCGTCTCGAGCTTGTCGAGAATGCCGACGTGCACGTTCCACCAGTCGGCATACTGCGACACCAATTGCATTGTCTTTTGACCCGCGCCACCGATGACGATGGGGATGTGCCCCAGCGGTTGCGGTGCTTGTTGGGCGGCCTGAAGGGAGAAATTCGCTCCCTCGTGATCGACGGATTCACCGGCCCAGAGTGCGGTGATGATCTCAAGGGTTTCTCTCAAGCGAGCGACCCGGTCGGCGGGTTCTGTTGGCTTCACGCCAAAGGTCAAGAATTCATCGGGGACCGAGCCCCATCCGATACCGAGGTCAAACCGGCCGCCGGAGGCATGGTCAATCGATACCGCCTCCCGAGCGAGCACGGCCGGGTGCCGGAAGGAGTCGCACAACACCAAGGAACCGACTCTCAAATGCTGAGTATGGGCAGCAATCCAAGTGGATGTCACCATCGCCTCGAACATCGGCTGTTCAAGGGCACGGGGTGGCGCCAAGTGGTCCATGCCGGCCATGCCGACGAACCCGGCAGCCTCGGCCGCTTGAGCCTTCTCAACCAGCTGCGCCATCGTTAAGCGCATCTGCGGTGTGTACAAGAAGAACTCCACGATCCTCCACTCTGTCGGGTGTTGCCGGCTGCGGCCGTGCATTCACAATAGGAACGAAAAGAGGGGTGAGCCGGGTGGAACCGGCTCTATCTGTAGCGGGCTCTTCGCCATTCGGTCGGCCAGCCCCGCAAATCGGTCCCGGGATGCCAACTCGATGCCGACGATGGCTGGACCCGTTTCTCGATTGTTCTTCTTCACGTATTCGAAGACCACGATGTCCTCTCCCTCGGTGAGCACCTCATCTAGGAAGTGCCGAAGGGAACCGGGCTCCTGGGGAAAGGTGACCAGGAAGTAGTGGCGCAGTCCTTCGTGGAGAAGTGAACGCTCCACTATTTCGGAGTACCGACTCACGTCATTGTTCCCGCCCGAGACGATGCAGGCAACGGGTCCGGGAGGCAGGGCGTCACCCAACTGACGGGCCGCCGCCGAGGCCAACGCACCGGCCGGCTCGGCGATGATGCCCTCGGATTGATAGAGATCCAGTAGTTCGGTGCAGATTGCCCCTTCGGGCACCGTGATCATCTCGTCCACCAGGTCGCGCACGATCGGGTAGGTGAGGTCGCCTACCCGAGCCACCGCGGCGCCATCGACAAAAGTGTCCACGTCGGGCAGCGTGGTTGGCCCACCGGCGGCCAGTGCTGCGGTCATGCTGGGAGCACCGGCTGGCTCGGCCCCCACAATTCGGACTTCCGGGCGATGGGTTCGCAACCAGAGGGCCATCCCCGCCGCCAGTCCGCCTCCGCCAATCGGTATCACTACCGTGCCGAGTGGGCCTGGGTGTTGCTGAGAGAGCTCGAGGGCGACCGTTCCCTGCCCGGCAATGGTTCTCGGGTCGTCGAAGGGATGCGCGTAAGAAGCATTGGTCTCAGCGCAGTCTGCCTGGGCGGCCTCACTGGCCTCGTCGTAGGTGTGGCCCATGATGACGAGGTCAATCCAACCTTCCCCGATGGCCAAAATGCGCTGCCGTTTCTGCCGAGGGGTCGTGGTCGGGACGTAAATTCGTCCACGAACTCCCAGTGCCACGCAGCTGTAGGCCACTCCCTGGGCGTGGTTGCCGGCACTGGCGCAGATGACGCCTCGCGTTCGAGCTTCGGGTGACAACGAGGAGATGAGGTTGTAGGCCCCTCGAATCTTGTAGGAGCGGCAGACTTGGATGTCTTCTCGCTTAAGGAGGACCGGGCGCTGAAGTAGGCCAGTCAGACGATCACTCGCTTCAAGCGGTGTGCGTCGCACGGCAGGCCCGAGGCGCTCAGCAGCGGCTTCAATGGCAGCCGTGGTTGGTCGCTCGTTGGTCACTACCTGCCTGTTTACCAGTCTCCCGACCCTGGTCTCGTCGGGTGGCCCTGTCCACCCGGCTGAAGCAGCGCTGGTGGAACGGGGGTTGTAAGAGGCCGGTCCTGAGATGAAGCTGATCTGGCGAATTCACCCGGTCGCCATGTGTCCGAGGCCGAGAACAGCGGATACATTGCGGGTGTTCTGGGGTGTCGGCCCATTCGCTTTGAGGAGCATCAAATTACGTCACCCGCCCCTGCCGTTCTGCCGATGAAGCGTCTCGTCACGGCTGCGTTCCTGGGCGGAGCGTTGTTCGTTGCGCCCTTCCTGCTGCTCGACAACTCCTCGGTTGGCTCTCAACCTGCGGCTGAAGCCGGCGGGTCGGCTGCGACAAGTTCGTCTGGTCACACCAACGACGGGATGGCATTGACGTCCCAGGTGGCTCCCGGGACATTGCCGACGACGACGGACCCGGTCGATCCGAGTAAGTCGACCGTGACCGTCAGCCCAGGCATGACCGTGAAATCGGTGGCCAGGGAAGTGGGCTCGCTACCAGGACACGATGCGTCATCGTTTGCTCAGGTGGCGGCCAGCGGGGTGGTCCACTCCTTCTACGCACCAGTTGGATCAAATGATCTCGAAGGCGTGCTCGGAACCGGGACATATACCGTCGCCCCCGGCGAGTCCGACGCCCAGATTCTTTACGACATGGTGCTGCGTTTCAACACTCAGGCTCAGCAGGCCGGACTCACGTTTGGTTCCGCAGCGGGCAGTGGTTTCTCGGTGTACCAGATAGTGACGATGGCCTCCATCGTGCAGCAAGAGGGTTACATCGCCAAGAACATGCCAGATGTGGCGCGAGTGATCTACAACCGCTTGTCCGACGAGAAGCCGCTGCAGATGAACTCAACCATCCTGTATCCATTGGGCGAAGATGGCGGGGCGTTCACCACACAGGACCTGCACGTGCAGTCTCCCTACAACTCCTACCTCAACACCGGCTTGCCACCCACCCCGATCTGCACTCCCTCAGTCACCGCATTGAAGGCGGCCTTGAATCCTCCGCCTGGCAATTGGATCTATTTCAACGTGATTCGTTCGGATGGCACCGAAGCATTCAGTTCGACATTCAAGGCCCAGCTGGCCAACGAGAAGCTGGCCCAGACGCTTGGACTCGGGTAATACCTCCTACGGGCCGACCTTGACCTTGACGGCGGTGTCCAGGTAGGCCGCCAATGCGCCGAGCTGAGCCACGGGGTCGTTGGTGAGCAACGTGGAGTAGCCGGCTGCAGTCATGCCGGCGCTCGCCGGCTTGGACGGCACCGGTGCCGGCTGAGCACCCACGAAGATCTGGGACGAGACCGATGGGATGTCGCCCTTGGGGGTCTTCTGGTTGATGAAGAGCATGTAGGCCCCGGGCGGCACCACGTTGTCCGATGACGGAATCGAAATAGTCACCGAGTTCGCTGTCCGCGACACGATCGGCACCACCACTGAGCGCTGGTCACCGTCGACTTCGTGCGTCAATGCGGTGTTGCGCACCAAGGTCACGTTGTCGATGGATGCAGCCTGGGGGGTGTTCACCGTGAGCTGGCTGCCGTAGGTGGCATTTTCGAAGACACCCGACGCCAGCTGGGTCAGCTTGGTTCCGGTCACCGAGGTGATGGTGGGCTGAGGAATACCCCACTCGAGGTAGGGCGGGTTGTAAATCTGGAAGGAAGGATCACGCTGCGCCTTAATGAACCCGCCCGGCAACGTGGTGTTGTAGGCGTACCCGGTCGAAATGGGTGAGTGCCCACCGACGATGACCTGTCCGGTCGGGAGCAGTTCGGCCGTGTTGTGGTACGTACGGGGATCGCCGGACGAAGCGAGCGGTGTCCACTGGTTGGTGGAGGGATCGAACATCTCCGCTTGGGTGACCGGAAAGCTGGTTCCAGGCAACAGCACGTCGTCGCGATTGCCACCGTTGAAGGCAATCACTTGACCGGTTGGGAGTTCCACCGCCGAGGAGAACCAGCGCGGGTTGTTGAGCGCACCGGTCGCCGTCGAAGTGAAGGACTCTTTGCCCCCCGACATCGTCACCGTATTGATGATGCTGGAGGCATTGGCCAGGTACGCCCCGGGGGAGACACCGAGCACGCCCCCGGCCGACAGGAATTGCGCGGTTGAGTAGTTGCCGGAAGCGTCGGGGGCCAGGGGCAGCATGACCGAGAAGGACGAGCCACGGAAGCCTGCCGACACTGCGGTGTTGATCAGGTTCTTGGGACTGGCCGACACGCCAAGGGGGATGCCGAGGTCAGTCCATTTCTGGGTGCTCGGGTCGTACGAGGCAGTGACATCCCAGAGCGCCTCGTCGTAGGCCTGCCCGAAGGGATTGAACGTCTGCCCGCCGGCGTCGTAATACACATTCCCGTCCGGCAGCAGGTGCAGGCGAGGGAAGAGCGGCAGGCTGTGATCGGACGAGGATGGATTGAGCGTCCATTTGCCAGTTGAGGGATCGAAGGTCTCAGTCTGTTCCACATTGGTGCCCGACAGCAGAGCCGTTTCGGGTTGGGTGTAGACCGGCTTGAGCAGTTTGGTGACGCCGCTGGCCACGAAGACCTTGCCGCTACCCAGGGTGACCAAACTCGGGTACCAGCGCCCGAGGTTCATGTCGCCGGTCTGGTACCAGGTGGAGGTCAGGGGGTTGAACACGCGGGTGTTCTTAAGGCCTTGGAGCTCAGCGACCCCATAGGCCGTGCCGGGCACCTTGGGCTCGGAGTAGTAGTCGGTACCTCCCGGCACCAGGACCTCACCGTTGGCCAGGAGGACCAAGTCGGTGCAGAACAACGCCCCTGACCCAGGACCCTGGTCGTTGAGGATGGCGGCGAGCGCACCAGGAGCATTCGGGATCAGGTATTCCGACTGACTGTCGCCGTTGGCCCCACCATCGGAGGGGCTAGGTGTGGTCCAGGTAGAAGCCCGCGGATTGGTGGTGTCGAGGTGAAGGAGTCGGGACTGATCGTTGGCGGCCAAGTCGCCATACTCGGCCACGATGTTGAACTCAATATTTTCCTCGCCCTCCAGACCATCCCAGTACAGGAGGTTCACACTCTTGTTCCCAGCGGCCTGGGGAAGATTGACGAGGCTCACGCCAGCGGGCTTACAGGCAATGTCCGCTGCCGTGCGGTCGGTTTCCGGTCCTTCAGTCGGGACGTTGGCGTTGGCATCGTACGGATCAGCGGCGGAGGCCCCTTCGGTCTCACCTGGGCAACTCTCGCCCGGCTCGACAAATGGTGCGCCGAAGACGCCGCCCTGGGCGGGATCGGTGACCGTGTTTTGAGGTCCAACCGTCAAGCCGGGGATCTCTGGCAACGCCCCAATGTCGGGCAGAGTGGAGAGGCCGGGCAATTGGTTCAGCTGCGGGAGTGGTGGGAGCGGGTTCGATGTCGGAGTCGAGGTGGCGTTTCCCGTAAGCAGCGAAGTCAGATCGGGCAGCTTGGGTAGTGACACCGCCTGCGAACTCTCCGAAATCAATACCGGCGTCAACATGATTGACAGACCCACCGTGCAGGCAACAGCCGTAACGACTCGTCGCTTCCCCATTCCCGCCCCACCCTTCTTGATCCCCCTCGGCGACGTTATCAACCTGTGAGGTAAATCGTGCGGTTAAAAAGACCACGGAGCGCGGGGATGGTAAACGCTTGTTTGGCTGGTCAGAATGGGCTGAAATCCAAATGAAAAAAGACGCCGCTCGGTCAATCCATTTGCTGGCTTCTGCCGTAATTCCTGCAGCACTACTTATTTCGAACGCCCGAGGAGATAGATCACATGGCCCCCACCAAGCAGACTCAGAGGATCACTACCGGGTTTTCCGGTCGGCGCGTTGCGGTTGCTGCCCTGGCCATGGGCGGAATTGCGGCCCCCTTGGTTGCTGTCAACAGCGTCGGAGCGGCCACCCTCAGTTCGTCGAAGAGCGTCGTCGTTTCCACCATGAAGACCTCGAGTGGGGCAAAGGTCCTGGTGAGCGGAAATACGCTCTATACGCTCAAGGCCAGTTCGACGGCATGCTCAGCCGCCTGCCTAAAGGTGTGGCCCGCGTTGGTCCTGCCGAAGGGTACGAGCAAAGCAACGGCTGGTTCCGGCGTCACGGCTTCGAAGCTCGGCACCAAGAAGCTCAGTGGTGGCCTCCTTCAGGTGACGTACTCCGGCAAAGCGCTCTACTTCTTCTCCGGCGACACGGCCTCGGGGCAGACAAACGGAAACGTGACCGACAAATGGGGAAAATGGTCTGACGTGTCCACCAAGAAAGCGGCGTCGACCTCAAGCTCTGGTGGCTCGAGTTCCGGAGGTTCGAGCTCTGGTGGTGGAGTCGGGTTCTAAGGAATTGCGGATCAACCAACGCCACCCTGAGAGGTCTCGATGTCACTAGATTCCATTTGGCCAACCCGCTCGGGCCTGCCTGAGAAGGCAGGCACCACGAGCCGACAGGCGATCAGATCCATTCATCGGTCGTTACAAGGAAGGCGGTCGATGGTGTACTTGCCGGCCTGCTCAATCGCCGGGCTGGCCATAATCCTGGTGGCCCTAGGTTGGGCAAATCACTGGGGTGGCACGAGCTTCACCGGTTCGGTGAGCAGCCTGCGCGTCGTGTTGGTCGGACCGGCCACGCTGGTGGTCATCGCCGTCTTCCTTGTGGTGGAGCGATTGCGGCCAGCCCAACGGCGCTCGTTATTTGCCAGGGGGTATCGACAGGATCTCCTCTATACGATCCTCAACGCCACACTCGTTGCTCCTTTAGTAGTGGCCCTGAGCCTTTCCTTTTCAGAAGTAGCCCGGCATGCGATGCCGTGGATCGTGTTGCCGCGGTTCGGCACCGTGCCACGGTGGGGCGCTATTGCCGCGATCTTCATTGTCATGGACGGATTGAACTGGTTCGTTCATTTGGCCAACCACCGAGTCCGGGTGCTCTGGCGTTTTCACGAGCTGCACCACTCTCAGGAAGACATGAGCGTGCTGACGGTATTTCGTACCCATCCGCTCATTCACGTGTCCTACCTCCTGGCCCTGATCCCGGGGATAGTCCTCTTGGCCAATGGAGAGTTACCGACGACCCTCCTCGTCATATACGGAGCCACTGTGGCGTTCGCCCACTCCAATACCAATATGGGTTTCGGGCCACTCGAGCGCGTGTTCGTGAGTCCAAACTTTCACCGGATCCACCATCAGCTCAATGGGCCACAGGACGTCAATCTGGGATTCGCACTCTCAATCTGGGATCAATTCTCCCACCGCGCGAATTTTCCCGACGGCTGAGACGATTCGAATTGACACCGGTATTCCGGGTCGGCCGCTCGTGGTGGAACAAGCCGGAGTTCGACCTCATCACTTCTCGGTGATGCTGCGTCAGCTCGTTGCACCATTTCGACCTATGCGGGAGATCTCCAGGCCTCTTTCAATTCGAACCGGCGACGACCAACATTCGTATTCTCCCGTAGTTTCTACCGAAGCCCACCAGGCCGACGAGTTAGCGCAGGTACCGTGACAACTCTTCCCATTGCTGTCCGACCACACAGCACCCGTAGCGTGCTGGCCACGCTGTTCCGCACCCGAACCGCCGCCCTTCCAGCGGACCTTGGCCTGATCGCGGGTCGGATAGCGCTGGCCTGGATCTTTATCTATTACGGAGCGGGAAAGCTGTTCGGAGCCTTCAACGGACCGGGAATCCATGCGACGGCGCTCTATTTTTCAAACACCGCGCATCTGCACCCGGGAGGACTCTTTGCCGTTGTCGGCGGTCTCGTTGAATTCAGCAGCGGCATTGCGCTCGCGCTCGGATTTGGAACACGCCTGGCTGGACTCGCCTTGTTCGGCGACATGGTGATGGCCATGATCACCGTGACGTGGGCCACCGGGATCAACTCGCAGACGACGCCACCTGGTTACCAGTTGAACATGGCGCTCGGCGTTCTGGCGCTTTTGATGGCTGTCTTTGGCGCGGGCCGCTTTAGCCTCGACGCGCTGGCAGAGAAGCAGCTGATTTCATCGACTGCCGGCTCCTCCAGCTGAGCAACTGGAAACACATGTCGCCCAGCCCACTAAGAGGATGAAGTTGGCTTCGAGTGGCGAGGCGCGCTGACGGTGCTGAAAGAAACTGACAGCGGCAGTGTCGACCCATTGGAGATTCGTCATCTCGATGACACACGTTCGAAGGAGCACTTCAGTCCGCTGAGAGATTGGCTGGAACGTCGGTTCCAGAGTCCCCGAAGACGCACGTATCTCAGGATCTCTTTGAATATCGTGGGAGCTGCTGGAGCGGCATTCTTTGCCGAAGCCACGCTTGCGTACTATCTCCGAACACACCACCCAATCGGAGTGGCGTTTCTGGCTGAACAGACGTGGGTCGTAGTCGCCTACCTGATCCGGCGTCCTGCCCGGGCGGTCAGTCAACGGCCGCGGGATTGGTTCTTGGCCTTCGCCGGCACGTTCGGTGGCGAACTCTTCCGACCGGTTGGTCTCCACCCGACGTGGGGATTGGAAGTTGGCCTCGGAGTGCAACTGGTCGGTTTGGCGTGTTGCGTGGTGTCGTTTCTTGCCCTCGGCCGATCATTTGGTTTCGCAGCGGCCGACAGGGGATTAGTGCGGCGCGGGCCCTACCGGCTCGTTCGCCATCCGATCTACGGTTCGTACCTCTTGCTCCAACTCGGGTACGTCATTCAGAGTATTTCCGCGTGGAACATCGCGGTCATGCTGGTCATAACGGGCTGCAACATTGGCCGCTCATATGGCGAAGACCGGATGTTGGCCACTAACGACAGTTACCGCGAGTATCGGTCGACCGTTCGTTGGAGACTGGTTCCCGGTATCTGGTAGGAGCCATGCAGCTCTCCGTTAGAAACCAACGCCTCCGCCCGAGGCCGGAGCCGTGGTGGTGGTGGTTGGAGGAGCCGTTGTCGGCGTAGTGGTTGTGGTGGGTGGGGTTGTGGGAGGCGTCGTCGTTGGCGTGGGCTTCGTTGTCGTGGTGGCTGACGTTCCGCCGGTGGGGGAACCAGCAGTCGGCGACGTGCTGGAAGTGCTGGGAGTCGTCGACGATGGCGGTGCGACGGATTTCACGGCGGCCGTGACCACGGGAGTCCATGTACCCCACTTGTCGGTGACACTTCCATTGACCTGTCCCGCTGCCGTGTCGCCCACGAATCGGTAGAGCGCCTTCCCGGCGTAGGTGACTTGGAGAAGGCCACCCTTCCTTTTCACGGTGCCGAGCTTGGCGCCCTTTACGCCGCTTCCCGCCTTGGCCTTCTTGGTCCCCTTGGGGAGCGACAACGCCGGCCACACCTTCAGGCAGGCCGATGAGCAGGCGATCGAGCTCGCCTTGAGGGTGTAGAGGGTCTTCCCACTGACCAGGATCTTTCCGAGGGTCGGGTTCGCCACGGTTGACACCACCACGCTCTTTGCGGCCCGGTGGGACGCTGCACCGGCGGTTCCTATGGCCAGAAAGGATCCGGTGAGCCCGCCAATAGCGAGGGCGGAAACCGTGACCCGCCCGAACGGAAGGTGACGAATCGTCGAAGGGTCCTGCATTGCCTCATCCATGGCGGCTTACTCCTCGGGCTGGTGAATATCGGTATTCACAGGTACTACGCACCAGACCAGCAATTGGATTGGATCACGTCTGAGAAGTGGTCGGTCCGCCGAGTTCTGGACCCCCTCGTGAGGCTTTATGTTGAGGTGTCGGGAAAGATGGTGCAGTGGCATGCCTCGATGGGATCAATGACGCAGGGAGACGAATATGACAACCAGCAATCCGATGCAGCTCGGCATGGTCGGGCTCGGACGCATGGGAGCCGGCCTTGTGGGTCGCTTAATGAACGATGGGCATTCCTGTGTGGTCTATGACGTGAATCCCGACGCGGTGTCGGCTCTGGAAAAGAAGGGCGCAACCGGATCGACCTCCATGGGCGACTTTGTCAAGAAGCTCGCCCAGCCACGGGCGGTCTGGGTGATGGTGCCGGCCGGCGACATCACGGCCAAGACCATTACTGACCTGGCGTCGCACATGGATAGCGGCGACATCATCATTGACGGGGGCAACTCGTACTACCGGGACGACATTCGCCACGCCAAGGCCCTGGCCGAGAAGGGCATCCACCACATCGACTGTGGGACCAGCGGCGGTGTATGGGGGATCGACCGGGGCTTTTGCCTGATGATCGGGGGTGAAGAGGACGTTGTCGCTCACCTGCGGCCGATCTTCGCCACCATCGCTCCCGGCGTAGGCGACGCCCCCCGTACCCCGGGACGGACTGGGGAGCCGGATGACGCCGAGCAAGGATTTCTTCATTGCGGCCCTAACGGCGCCGGCCATTTCGTCAAGATGGTCCACAACGGCATTGAGTACGGAATGATGGCGTCGTTCGCCGAAGGTCTGAACATCCTGCACAACGCCAATGCCGGTAAGCGGCCGGTCGTGGCCGGGGATGCCGAGACGGCACCGCTGGAGGAACCAGAGTTCTACCAATACGACATCGACACCACGGCGGTGACCGAGGTGTGGCGTCGAGGCAGCGTGGTCGAGTCCTGGCTGCTAGATCTGACGGCGGCCGCCCTGTATGACTCACCAGATCTTGGCGAATATGCCGGTCATGTCTCTGACTCGGGTGAGGGAAGGTGGACGTCGATCGCAGCGATTGACGAGGGAGTCCCCGCGCCGGTGCTCACCGCGTCGCTGTACTCCCGTTTCGCCTCCCGTGGCCTCGACGACTTCGCCAACAAGGTCCTCTCGGCCATGCGCAAGGGCTTTGGCGGCCACGACGAGAAAAAGAGCTGACATGGCCGAACCGACCAGGCCGATCGTCGTGCTCTTCGATATTGACGAAACCCTGGTGCACACGGGCGGGTCCGGAGCGCGCAGCTGGAAGGCCGCCTTTGACCAGCTCTATGGCGTTCCGGCGGACATCGGCGCCCACAGCTCGGCCGGGGAGACTGACCCCCAGGTAGCCCGTGAGACTTTTAAGGGTGTGCTCGGTCGCGATCCAAGTGATGACGAGCTCGATCAGCTCTATGCCCACTACCTGTTGCATTTGGCTGAGGACATTCTGGTGGCGCCGGGGTATCGGGTACTCCCCGGCGCGGAACAGACTTTGGTCGGGCTGGGGACCTCTGGCGTGATGCTCGGGTTGGTTTCAGGTGCCATGGAAGGTGCGGCGCGCACCAAGCTGATCCCGGCCAACCTCAACCGCTTCTTCCTTTTCGGCGCCTATGGGTCGGACTCGCCCGACCGGGCCGAACTTACGGGGCTGGCCATCGAAAAGGCCACCCGTCTACATGCTCATCTCGAACCGACCCAGGTTTACGTCGTCGGTGATACTCCGCGCGATATTGAGGCGGCCCAAGCGGCCGGGGCAGTCTCGGTCGGGGTGGCGACAGGGAAGTTCACAACCGATGACCTGGAAAAGGCCGGCGCCACTCACGTGCTGGAGTCGCTGGAGGACTCGTTCCCTGGGCTGTCATGACTGGTCGAGCTGGGTTGAGCTTCACTCCAGATCTGCTCACGGATATTGAGCCACTCGCAAAGGTTTGCGTGCGTCCATTTACGTTGAGGATCTGGGCGCCCCGGTATCCGGGCTCTCGCCGGTCTCCACCACATTCTGTGCAACTTCACGAAGCTTGATGTTGAGGTGCTGAGAGGCACGGCGGAGAATGTCGAATGCATGATCTGCGCTGATGCGTTCCCTCTCCATCAAGATTCCCTCAGCCTGCCCAATCATTTCCCTGGTACTCAGGGCGGCTCGAAAGTCGTCAATGCTCATGTTGTCTTGCTCATGAGACTGGGCCACGGTCAGGGCTAGTCCAGCGAGTGACGCCAATATGACCGCCTTGCCTCGATCAACGACACCGAATGCAATGGGACTTCGGGCATAGAGATTGAGAGCGCCGAGACTGTGGTTCGGCGAGACTGGTAGCGCCAATACGCTTCGGACGCCAGCCCCTGCGGCACGATGCGAAAACTGAGGCCAGCGAGATTCACCGTCCAAGTCGGCGGCATAGAAGATGGACCCCTCTGCGATCGCCTCGAGGCAGGGTCCTTCGCCCGAGTCATGCTGGAAGCCGTCGATCAATTCGACAATCGGATCAGTTCGCACGGGTGTTGTGATCGCCACTCCGTCGAGGAGGAAGAGGCCTGCAAAGTCACAACCCTCGATGGTGGCCACCGAGAGCGTGACCACTTCCCTCAGAGTGTCGGAAACTCTGCCAGCGGCGAAGAGAATTCGAGCCGTTTCGGCGAAATTGTCGGTCAGCTCAGCGATGGCATCGGCGCCAGGTGAGACTTGGGTGTCATTGGTGTCCATTTGCGCCTTCGTTCTATTTCGCCACCATTATCACTCAGTGCGCCCTAGTAGTTCTCGGTAGGAGGGTGTAGGGTCAAATTACCTTCTGAGGTGAGGGCTTTGAGGGGTCGACTTGCGTCGCCCACTGCACCCTTGGAGGAATCGACCCCGTGTCGTGTCCGGAGCTGGCTATTGATGGCCACCATGGCAGTGTCTCGCATTGGGTATTCGCCTCCCAGATTGCGATGCAGTGTGCCTGGTCCCAAGCCACGCCATTGTGCAGTGTTCGACAAGACAAGACCCATGGCCGTTTCATTATTGCGGTGCGCTGACCGTGAAAGCGTTCGAAGACGCCGATGTGGTGTTTGGGATCGCCACCAGTCTCGAAGGATTTATGGCGGTACTGAGCGTTCGCGGGGAACTCGACGCCTCATCGGCACCTGAACTCGGCGACTACATAGATGCCGCTATCGACCACGGTCATCTCTTCGTCTGCCTGGACTTGTCACACATCACCTTTGTGGATGGAGCGGGTCTGCGCACCATCGGCCGCCGAGCCGAGCGACTGGCCCAATCGGGAGGTGCATTGACCATTAGGGCACCGTCAAAGTTCGTGCTCCGCCTCCTCGGCATTGTCGGCATGTCCGGTTTAGTACGCATCGAATCGCTGGCGCCCGAAGAGATCCGCTTGGTCTCCGAAGAGGAATTCCAAGAATTTGGAGTAGGGGCTAGAACGCGGCCTTCTGCCTTGACCCTCTACTTACAGAACGTCACTGCGATCCCGGCCGGCGACGAACTAGTTGCCGGTGCCCTCCGATTGGTGGTTGCCCTGGCCCGAGCCACAGTCGGTGGTGCTGACGGAGTCAGCGTCTCGCTTCGGCGACATGGCCAACTCGAAACAGTGGCGGCGAGTGACCACACCATTTTGGCGATGGATGCATCCCAATATGAAACCGGCGAAGGCCCATGTGTCGATGCCTCTGTACGTGGTCAGAAGTTCCACGCCGAGTCACTGGCGGGCGAAACTCGATGGCCAGAATTCACGCCGAAGGCACGCGCACTAGGGATCAACTCCATTCTGTCGTCCCCGCTGACGGCTCACGACACTCCGGTCGGAGCACTCAATATCTACTCCCTTTCACCGGCAGCGTTTTCGCCGAAGGATGAGGACCTGGCGTCGGTATTTGCCAATGAGGCCTCGCTCATATTGAGCGATGCCGGCGCGCAAATAACGGACATAAATCTCGATGAGCGCCTCGGTGAAGCGCTTCGTAGCAGGACGACAATTGCCCTGGCCCAAGGGATGATCATGCAGCGCGACGATCTCAGCGCGAACGATGCCTATACGACACTGCGCCGATTTTCGGTTGCTAGCGGCCAGTTGCTTCGTGATCACGCGGGCGAGGTTGTCGAATCGGCACAGAGACGCCGAAATTCACCCGACCGTGAACGGAGGGATGAAACGGATGACTGATGCTCCGCTTGACGTACTGGACTTACAACGACAAGAAGCAGAGCTGTCGCATGGGCAGCTCTGGCTCCGCTACTTCGAACTGGGGGGCATGTGCACGGGCGTTGAACTCGAGGCCATCCTTTACGGCGCCATTCTTCCGAGTGTCCATGACCACGACGTGATCGCACACGCCCTCAATGAGCGCTTCGTCGAATTGGGGGGCAACCACCCAGTTGCCTATTTGGAGGACCGAACGCCGTGAAGAACCTCGCACGCCAAGTACCGGCATCAGCGCCTTCCACAATTCAGGATCGCCATGCTGAATAGGAAAAAGGCCAGGTCTGTGCAATTTCAGCTCGCGCTGAGGCGTATCAATGATCGACGAACGACCGAATTGAGTGCGGCCAATTGGTCATTGCCCAAGGGCGACACCAACAGGTTGTTTCCGGTCATGTCCCACGTACATGCAGTGCCAGAAATCAGCAATGAAGACGTTCATTCACATGATGAAGGGATGCAGATGTGACAGGTGGTCAATACGTCCGGATCGCAGTGAACAACAGATCGCAGTCTTGATCCCGATGTGAGCGCTGAGCTGCCCGGGTGGCGATGTCTTTGGTCATTCTCGAATCAGATGCCAATTAATTCTTAAGGCTGCCGCCGCTGCAACAGGTGTACAATGGCTGAGTCACTTGCCTTCTGCAGCGAGGGTTCCGCAGGACGGCCTACGCCGTTCACCACCCATGACAGGGTGCGCCGAGCGCCCTGATGCTCCTTCCATAGAAGGTCTGACGCAGGACCATTCCGAGACCCCTCGCTTGTGGCTGTTGGCGGATCCGCATTGGACGTGGCCATGGCTCTGGTGGGCGGCGCAGGCCGGCTTTCGAGCGAGAGGTACCGGCGTGTATCTGATCCAGGATCATCCAAGCCATGCAAGCATTGACAACTTTCCTGGTCCTGACATTGTCGACATCGGAATTGCCTGCGCCGAGGGCGTCGCAGTTATTACCGTCATTGGCGAGTTGGATGTGTCGAATACCCATCGCCTCTATGAATGCCTTCACGATGCAATAGATGAGGGCGTCACGGATTTGGTGGTGGACGTCGAGCACTTGACCTTTATGGACTCCACCGGCGTTTCGGTGTTGGAGGACGTGCACAAGCGAATCTGCGCCGCCGGTGGCACATTGAGCGTCCTGTCGCCTTTGCCAAACGTGCAACGACTCCTCGCCGCCACATACGTGGTGTCCTCAAGTGATTTCGGTGACGTGGCATGAAGTTCTCGCTGCGCACCTATGCCGCCTACAGCATTGGTTGTCTCTTCGTGTGGGCGATCATCCTCGCCGTGGTGGAATCTTTCGATAAGAACAGTGTGAGGCACGCAGTGTTATTGGTGTTTCTCGGCTGGGTGATTGGATGGACATCGGCCACTATCGCCAGAGCTGTCTACCCGCCCCGTCGCACTAAGAACAGGACCAGCCCCGTACCAGCTGAAAGCAATGCAGCCTTGACGGAATAGAAGACATTGAAAGCCGACGTAGGTGTCAAACTACGCGGCGGAACAAGTGCGATTCTTTGATGAGAAGAATCGACCCTCAGCCATTCTCAATGCCGCAGCTAATGGAGGACCCACCTTCTCAAGGTTGAAGAAAGAGGATTTCTGGGTACGTCATATGAATGCCTCAAGTCAGCGAAAAAGAATCGTTCTTGAAGATCGAGCGCAGCATCGAGGCCGACGCCTTCCTGGCCACCATTAACGCGGCTGAGCCTCAAGCAGTGAGTTCATGCGAAGGCTGGACCACTCATGAGATTGCCGCTCATGTCGCCGGCATAGCCGTAGAAGTCTGTCGACATCTAGAGCCTTATCTGCGGGGTGATCCGGTGCCCAAGACCCGTAGCTTTGAGGAGCGGGAGGCTCCCTTGCGGGCTCTCGATCACGGGGACCTATTGAGGCGACTCGATGCTGAGGAGACGCGTATGCGCGGTCTGGTCGCCGAAGTCCTCGGTCATGAGCCTGACGCCGTCATTCCGTGGACGGGTCGGCATATGGCCGTGTCCAAATTCATCCCGCACGTGCGCAATGAGCACGCCCTGCACCGCTGGGACGTGGCTGGCGAGGATGACCTCAGTCGGCAGCTATTGGGCACTGACGATCTGGTCGATCATTCCGTAGGCGAACTGGGGGAAATTCTGCTTGTCGCAGGAAGGGAGCACGACCCTGATCCTGATACCGACTTTCGGGTCCGACTGCACAGTGAGAAGCATCGAGACCTACGAGTAATCGTGGCGGCTGGCAAGGCAACTTTGGCCTGGGCGGACGACGATGCAGGACGAACCCCGGGTCGACATTGACCCGGTGGCTCGACACCTCTTCATCTGGGGCCGACGACCCGATCGCCACGGACAATTTCGAAGCTACCTCTCGCAGGCCGATCTCGCTCGGCTGCAATCTCTGCTGTCCGGCTACTAGTCGGGATCGTCCCAAGGGCGAGATTTAGGAATGCCATCTCCTGCTGGTTTGCATCGCTCGATCCGAACTCTCGCGGGTTATGAGCAACTCTCGCCAAACAGTCGTCGACGCCTGTGCCTGTTCTCAGCCGTCGTCACAGTTGGTCTCCGTTGAATCGAGAGCGGATACAGATAGAAGTTCTACCAATCCGGTAATCTCCAACACCCTCATTGCTTGAGTAGGCGCATTTCGGACAGCGAATGAGCCTCCGGACGCGGTGGAGCGTTTGAAGTTGGTCACGAAGAGGGAGATCCCCGTCGAATCCAGAAACGTGAGATTGGCCAGATCCATCACCAGATTGATAACGCCCGCGCGAGCCAGTTCGGCGAGACAATCCCTGAGTTTGGGGGCGGAGCCGAGATCCAGTTCTCCACTGAGGACGACGTTGGCGCTTTGGCGATCCTGATGCCACACCGCCACCTCGAACTGGGCACCTTCTGGAGTATTTTCTCCGTTCATTGATTGGCGACCGCATCGACCGTGGCCCGTGGCTGGGGCCGGGGCTGGCTGGGGTCTAGGCGGATTCCCAGAGGCACTTCTCGCATCACTCTTGATCGTGGTTCCTCCCTTGGTGCGAACGTACTCAAAGCAGTCGCGCATGGATGTATATGTGTCCGGCTTGATCTACTGCTCCTGCATCTTGGATCAGGCCTCGGTCCCGGTCAATCACCCGATCGGGTGATTCGTACCCCTATCTCGTGTCTTAGAGTGGAGTTGTGCCCAAACCGATCCGGATAGCACTGGTCAACGACTACATGATCGTTCTCGAGGGACTTCGTGTCCTGCTTGCGTCCAGCGAGCCAGAAATTCAGGTCGTCGAACTCGAAGTACGCAAGGGTCCTAAGCGAAATGTTGATGTCACGCTGCTCGATACCTACGGAGAGCCCGACACCCTTAGCGACAGGGTTCGTTCCCTATCCGCTGACCCCAGCAATGGGGCGATTGTTGTCTTCAGCTTTTCCGATCAACCCGAAGCGGTGCGTCACGCGACGCGTGCAGGGGCCCAGGGCTTCATCTCCAAGGCGGTGCCGCGGGAGCAGATCATTGATGGCATCAAGGCGGCCGCACGAGGTGAGCGAGTCGTTCTGACCCAGCGGGCTCGGCACGG
The DNA here is from genome assembly GCA_963730785.1 of uncultured Acidimicrobiaceae bacterium. GTDB lineage: Bacteria > Actinomycetota > Acidimicrobiia > Acidimicrobiales > RAAP-2 > Bog-473. The sequence continues at coordinate 972,740 of CAVSTF010000010.1, read as the reverse complement.
TCAGATTGATGAAGCGTTGCAATGGCCTGGACGCGACCTTGATCTCACTGAGCGCGAAAGTGAGCTCCTGTCCTTGCTATCGACCGGCATGACGAATCGCGAGCTTGGGAATCACCTCTATGTAAGTGAGAACACGGTCAAGACCCATTTACGTCGCCTCTACGCCAAGCTTGGTGTGCGCAACCGTGCTCAGGCCGCTGCGTTGGCGGGAGACCATATTCTCGGCGACCACGGCCGCCAGATCTAGCCTGGGCGGAACAGCCCATGGTAACCGAGGTCTGGCGTACCTGGAGGAATGCATTCGCGGAGGACGGAAAGCGGTGCTTTAGCCGCCCGCTGCCTCATTGTTCAGATGCAGTGACCGGGATCGCCGGCTGAAGATTCGGATGCCGGCACTCGCAATGATTGGACCCACGATCCAGAAAACCCAAGCATTGCGGACGACGAAGAAAAATGGAATGGATAAAGCGAACCCTATGGCCGCACTGAGGCTTGATCGCTGTACGCCGGAGGCAGCTTGGTGGCAATCGGGGGCAATCTGCCCCTTTTTGGCGGCATTGCGAAGCGTGATCACAACGGTCATGGACGCGACCGTCTCAATCAGCGCATAAAAACCATAGGAATATCCGCGGACAACTAGAGAAGCATGGTGCTGATGGGTGATGAGTTTCGCTGCAAAAGGAAAGAGCACAATGCTAAAGAGCCATACAAGGGTCAAAAATTCAGCCGATGAGTCACTTTCGGATATCAGGGAGGTCATCCTCTTGTGGCTGCGCCAAGCCGTCGCGACAACCACGAAACTGAAGGCGAATGCCACGTAGTCGCCGACGTGATTCCGGATGGAGGAATAGAACAACTCCTGGGTGGAGGTATTTGGCACCGGCAAATCGATCGCCAGCAGGGTGAGTGCGATGGCGACCACGGCATCCGAGAAGAAAACGAGTCGCTCGGACATCCCCTTGGGCTCGGGTGGCTCTGAGGCAGTAGCCGTCATAACAGTGCGGTTGCCTGCAGCAGTATCAAGTTGCAGCCGATGGCGCTGAATCGGCGGCAGCCACGGAGGCCTGGTGTCTTTTCGTGGCAAAGCTGGCGATCCCAACGAGTACGGCGGGAACTATCCAGTTGAAAATTATGTTCTTCGCCACCGACAAGTCAGATGAATGCTGCTCGTGTCCGGCATAGAGGTGGCACGCAGCGACCAGCAATACCATGGTGCCCCAAATCGCGCTGAGGCGCCGATGCGCAGCGCGAATCGCTGGGTTTGACCAACGTTCTCGCGGAATTAGGTCGCGGGCGTATTGCTCCGTAAACGGAAAGGTCAAGGCCGATCCGAGCATGACGATGGCAAGAGCGACACCCACGATCCCCCGGCTGTAATCAACGATGTCGGTTTGGAATGCGCCATTGCTGGCAAACGCGAGCACGGTCATGACCGTAAATACTGAGAAGACCCAGACGTCGAGCAACTTCAGTCCCTTGGCTCGATGTCGTAGCAAGAAAAAGAGCGAGAGAATCGCTGCCGCCAGTCCGGCAATGCCTGCGGCGCTCGAGCCGCTCCGCTCCACGATCAAGCTGAACAGCACCCAAGGAACGAGGCTTTCAAGCAGCGCGGTTTGTTTCATCGATCTCCCAGTCTGTGAGCCTGCCGGAAAGTACTGCGACCGACGAAACGATGTCAACATTTCTCGGAACCAGCACACGCGCTTGCGCCGTTTCGCTTGGTTCCCCTTAGCAGTTCGGGACGCTCAGGCTGCCGCATGGGATCGAACGGTGATCGCAGGACACGTCCAATTACGAAACAATAATGCCGCCATCACATGTGATCACTGCCCCGACGGTGAAGGCCCCGGCTCTGGACGCCAGAAAGATGGCAAGTCCGGCGATGTCTTCACGTGAACCGATCCGACCACGCGCCATCCCTCGGCCGAGAGCATCCCAGTCAGTTCCATCGACATCTCCACCTGTCCCCACGCCCGTACTGAGCATCCACGTCGGAAACGGACCCGGGGCGATCGCATTCATGAGGATGTTCCGTTTCACGAGTTTGGCTGCTAGCTGGCTGGTCAGTGCATGAACAGCGGCCTTCGAGGGCCCGTACGAAACGGTGTCAAAGGATGGGGTCTTGATGCCATCAATTGAGCCGATATTGATCACCCGGGCCGGGTCGTCGACACTGGCGCCGGCTTCAAGCAGGGGCAGCAGCCGCTGCGTCAAAAAGAACACCCCCTTGACGTTGGTGTCCATCACCTTGTCCCAGCCTTTTTCGGGAAATTCGTCAAGGGGTGCTCCCCAGGAAACGCCGGCGTTGTTGATCAGTACGTCAAGGTGCGACTCGCGTTCCGCGAATTTCGGCCACCAGTCTGTTGATTCCGTCGAGGTCGGATACATCAGCCGGAAGGGAGAAGCATTCCCCGCCGTACGTTCCAGTGAGCCGGGCGGCGGTGGCGTCGCACGCATCAGCTTTACGCGGCTGATGTACACCTTGGCTCCATTTGCCAAAAAACCGGCGGCGATCATTTCACCAATGCCTCGTGACCCTCCGGTGACGAGCACCACTTTCCCACGTACGGAGAAGAGGTCATCGATTGTCAAGTTGTTCATTGGTTCCTTCCATCGTTTCAGATTGACCGACACGTAAGTACGTCGAAATATCACCTCTAGGTCATGGATCCTGTACCTAGATCGCAGGAATCCGACCACCTGAAAGCGAAGTAGTAGATTGGCCCGAGCGTATCTACGAACCGGGCATTGTGAACCAAGTGGCGCGAGCTGCCGCCAGAGGTTCGCCCTCGCTTGAGAAGAGTGCGGTTCCTGCGAAGAGCTTGCGGCCTTCTTTGCCAATGCACCAGCCCGTGACGATCAGGGTCGCATTTGTCTGAACCGGAGCAAACTGTTCGACCACTATCCGGCCCAGCAATCCAGCGCGCTCACCTCGACTGATGAAGGCAAAGGCTCCAGGGCAGTCGAGAGCGGCTACGACGTATCGCTTTGCGACGTTGCCGTTGCCCTCTGAGAATATGGGATCTGGATTCCATACGGCAGCCACCTGCGAGACACCTTGGACCTCAACCGGACCAGCAGCAAGGCGAAGACTGTCACCTCGTTGCGTACCGCAGCCAAAGCAGGTCGGGTGCACGCCGTGGCCCTGATAGTGCGACGGTGAATCGGGTTCTGCCGCCGCAGCTACTGAGGCAGGAGGAGGCCTCGGGATATCCAAATCGAGCTTCGTCGACGTGCCCTCGGCAATTAGGCGACCCTCCCAAGACAACGTGGATCGCTCCGGATCATTGGTTTCCAGTTGTAACGGCACAGCCAATGGCGTTGGATATCGGAGGGTAACTTGCACGGCGGAATTCCAGCGTTGGCAATTAGGCCGGCTACGTATCCGCCGTGCCCCATCATTGGAGGGCCGGCGAATCGGGACTCGATTTCGATGACCGCAGATCCCGCCATCAATGAGGAGTGCTCATACGAACGAGCACCGTCCGAGACTCGCCGACGTCGGAATGCGCAGTAGTCGAACCGATATGACGTCCATCAACTTGCAGCGGCGCAATCATCGCTCGAGTTTTCTATCAAACTCGGCCGCTTAGCTACGTGACTATGCGACGTTGACAACTGACCGCCCCGAAAGAGCCATCAAAGAATTGAAGGTCGAAGTGCCCGGCTCCCTTATTGGCTCCCCGATGGCGATTTCGGCCAAAACTTTGAAGAATAAAAGGCTCTGACCAGGGAGTGCGTGCGCCACTCGGGATTTGAAGCTGAAACCTGCGGATTGCGAGTCGGAAGCTGGAGGGTCCCTGGACTCCGTGACCTGCCGTTACATCTAGTTTCGATCCAGGAATTGGGTTGTTGTTTACCCACTGCGACCCAATGAGTGGGTTGCGTAGTGGGGGAGGAATGTGATGGCTCGAGGATTCTGAAGAGGTCGGTTTGGTCAACGTTTGGCAGCGATCCTGGGGTTCACCTTGGCGCTACGCGGACGCCTTTCGTACCTTAGCTCGGCGAAACAAGGGGCTCACAAGCTCGCGCCATTCTGTGATGAGGCGCTCCCGGTCATTGCCCTTGCTGCTGATGATGGAGGTCAGCGCTGCCCCCCGCATAAACACAATGGTCAGCTCAAGTGCCGTTACGAACGACGGATCGGTCGGCTCCACGCCGAACATGTCTGCACCAGTCTGACGACCCCACTCACCGAAGGCACGCTCTTGGACAACCAGTGCAGCGTGCAGGTCGCGGTCCGTGCGTGCGGCATTCCACAACTCGATGTATGCGTAGAAGACGGGAGATTCGTATTGTCGCCACATCAGCTCGAGGAGCCCGCCGACACCTTGTTTTCGAGCGATGGCTTCTGCGTCCTGCCTCATCTGTTCCGCTTGCAGCCAACCAACATGGTGTACCGCTGCGATCAGCAGCTCAGTTCGCGAGCCGAACTGATGCATCAACGCTCCATGCGAGACGCTCGAGCGGTCTTCGATGACCTGGAGGCTCGTTCCTCGGTAACCAACCTCAATGAGGCTTTCGACCGTGGCATCCATCAGGAGCTGGCGGGTGAGGGCCGATCGCTCCGCTTGAGTCCGTCGAGCCTGAGGCGTCATCCTCCCATCATACAGACCGATCAGTCTGGATCTTGCGAACTCGGGGTCGGTGCAGTTACAATCTGATCAGTCTGGAAGTTGTTAATCATGTTCATCGGGGGAGGTGCAATCTTGAGCGTGCGGATCGCCGGCGTCGGAATGACGCCGTTTTACAAACCAAGTGCCGGTTATCGATACGAAGAGCTGGCGGAGCAAGCAGTTCGAGAGGCACTCACAGACGCCGGCGTAGCGTTGAAAGACGTACAGCAGGCCTACGCCAGTTACGTTCTCGGAGACTCGACCTGCGGTCAGGCAGCTCTCTATCGCGTCGGGCTGACTGGTCTGCCGGTCATGAACGTCAATAACAATTGCTCCAGCGGTTCCTCGGCACTATGGCTCGCACGACAGGCTGTCCTTAGTGGCCAGGCCGACGTTGTGCTGGCGTTCGGTTTCGAGCAGATGCGACCCGGTGCGCTCGTCGAATCCTTTACTGACCGGCTGGCGCCTTCAGAGAGCTTCCGCCACCGAATGCGAGAACTTGACGGAGAGCCAGACGAGGCTGTGCCTCTGGCGGCTCAATTTTTTGCGGGGGCCGGGACGCGCCATATGGAGCTGTTCGGGACGTCGCCTGAGGCGTTCGCCAGTATCGCGGTTAAGGCGAGGCGGCATGGTGCCCAGAACAAGCGCGCTGTGTTTCGCGAACAATTGACGATCGAAGAAGTGCTCGCCTCACCCCAACTGCAAGGCCCGTTGACGCGGCTGCAGGCGTGTCCTCCGACGAGCGGCGCAGCAGCAACGGTTGTCGTAAGTGAGGAGTTCGCTCGCCGCCGAGGTCTTACAAACTCAGTTCGTATCGCGGGTCAGACAGTCACTTCCGATACCGGCGAAACGTACTGCGGCGACATGCGCCACGTTGTTGGCTTCAGCGCCGTGCAAGCTGCGGCTGCGCTCGCATTCGAGGAGGCTGGAATCGGCCCCGACGACATCCGTGTAGCCGAATTACACGACTGTTTCACCACCAATGAGCTGCTGGCCTACGAGGCACTCGGCTTCACGCCCGAAGGTACGGCCGAGAAGATGATCGCCGACGGTGACAACACCTACGGCGGACGGGTCGTCACCAATCCGTCTGGAGGGCTCATTTCTCGGGGACATCCTCTTGGGGCAACGGGATTGGCTCAGTGCGCCGAGCTGGTTTGGCAACTGCGGGGCGAATGTGGTTCTCGCCAGGTAGAAGGCGTCACCACGGCGCTGCAATACAACATGGGACTCGGCTCGGCCTACATCGTGTCGATTTATGAGAAGGCGGACTGTAAATGCTACTGCCGGACTACATCGACCGAGGCTCAGTCATCGCGCCGGACAAGCCCGCCTTCATCAGCCCCGATGGCGAGATTCTGCTCACTCACCGCCAGTTGCACGACATCTCTCACCGCATCGCGGCACAGGGCTCCAGCCCGGGGATCGGGTCGCGGTGTTCAGCCCTAACGACCCCTTGGCGTTCGCCTGTCTGGTTGGAGTGATGCGGGCGGGTGGCGCCTGGACGACGGTCAACGCCGCCAATGCCGAGGACGACCTAGTTGGCTTCCTGAGTCTCACCGGTTGTTCCGGCTGTTCTTTCCCCAGCTCCAGACCGGACCAAGCCTCTCATTGAGCGCCTTCCCTCCATCACCTGGAAGCTGTGCATGGAGCAGTTGGAAGAGTGGATGGCCCCCGAAGGAACATTGGCGCCGGAGCTGCATGCAGCGGATAGGTCATTGGCGCTGATGCTCAGCACCGGTGGGACGACGTCGGCACCGAAGGCAGTTCCGGTGACGCACCGACAGGTCACCATGATGTGCCTCGGATTTGACGCACACTTGAGCGAACCAACACCACCCCGCTATCTGTGTGCGACGCCAATGACCCATGCCGCGGGCGGAGTCGCCTTCCCGGTGCTGGCCCAGGGAGGCACGGTGGTAGTGCACGATGGATTCGATCCGGGCAATGTATTGGCGAGTATCGAGCGAAACCGGGTCACACGAATCTTCTTGCCGCCTACTGCCGTCTACGGACTGCTGGCACACCCAGAAGTGACACACCGGAACCTTTCATCCTTGCGGACGTTCGTGGTCTCGGCCTCGCCCATTTCGCCGGACCGACTGGCCGAAGCGGTGAAAGTCTTCGGACCGGTGATGGTGCAGTTGTATGGCCAGAGTGAAGCGCCATTCGTCTGCACCGTCCTCTCCCGTGAAGACATTTACGAGGCCGCCACGAACGAAGAATTTCGACGTCATCTCTCGTCGTGCGGCAGGCCCTCACTTATCGCACGGGTCGAGATCATGGGCGAAGACGGCTCCATACTCGGTCCGGAAGAGAAGGGCGAGATCGTCGTGCAATCCGACCTGGTCTTCGACGGCTACTGGCAGAACCCCGAACGCACAGAGGAAGTGAAGCGGCCGAACTGGTGGCACGGCACTGGGGACATCGGTGTGCGAGATACCGACGGCTTCATCTACGTGGTCGACCGCCAGAAAGACATGATCATTACCGGAGGGTTCAACGTGTACCCCTCCGAGATCGAGAATGTCATCCACACTTTCCCTGAGGTCAATGACTGTGCCGTGATCGGTGTTCCGGATTCCAAGTGGGGCGAGGCGGTCATGGCGGTGATTGAGCCCAAGGCCGGCGCAGATGTGGACGTCGAGCGGGTCATTGCCGTCATTAAGGAGCGGCTTGGATCGGTGAAGACTCCCAAACAGGTCCTGATCCGGACCTTGCCTCGTTCGACGGTCGGCAAGGTTCTCAAGCGCACGCTTCGTGATGAGTTCTGGGTGGGTCATGAGCGACGCGTCTGAGTGGATCGTCGCTGCCGGCTACGAGTCGGTGCGGGACCTCTTTCTAAGCCAAAGGGGCAGCCTCGGACGCGGCGGCGGTGCGTTTGCGGCCTATGTGCATGGTCAGCCGGTGCTCGACATCTGGGGAGGCCTGGCAGACACTGAACAGCCGTGGACCCGTGACACGACGATGGTGATCATGTCCGCAACGAAAGGGCTGGTGGCGATCTGTGTCCAGCTGCTCGTGGACCGAGGTGAACTCCATCCCGACATGCTCATCACCGATGTCTGGCCGGAATTCGGCCAGAACGGAAAAGCGCAGATCCGCTTGCGTGACGTGTTGCAGCACCGTGCCGGAGTACTCGGCTTTCCAGGGCAGAGCGAGGTCTGGCACTACGACGGCACAGGCTGGGACTCCTACGATCAGATTGCAGAAGGCCTCGCTGCTTCTGCGCCTTCGTGGCCGCCGGGCACCCGGCACGGTTACCACGCCCTGTCATTCGGAGCCTTGGTCGGAGAAATCGTCAGGCGGGCCACCGCCCGCACGATCGGTCAGACGTTTGACCAGGAAGTCGCCGGATCTCTTGGGCTTGAGGCATGGATAGGAACTCCGCCCGGTGAGTTGAACCGCGTCGCCCGCGTGTACCCCTTGCGCACCGACTTTCTCCCCGCCCCGATGCGGCACCTTCATGGCGCAGTGATGGACCGCATGTCGGATGCCACGTCCATGATTGGGCGTTCCATGGTCGCCGACGGAAAGGGGGACCACCTGTACCACCATGTGGCCGAGATTTCGAACAACTCTGAGTTCCTCGCAGTGGAAGAACCTTCCTCCAATGGCACGGCCACGGCACGCTCGTTGGCGCGGCTGTGGGCGTTGATGGGGGAGGGCGGCAGCCTGGGCGGTGTGAGGCTGCTGTCGAGCGAGATCGTGCATGCCTGGAGCACCGTCTTGACCCGTGAAGCCGACTGCACATTGGCGGACGTCAAGGCCCCGAAAGCGGTGTCAAGCTTTACGAGATCCCCGGTGCCGCGGACGCTGGGTTTTCTCGGAAACACCGGTATCCCTGGCATCGGCAACCGGTTCGGACCACATCCGGACGCCTACGGTGCCGAGGGCGCTGGAGGGCAGCAGAGTTGGTGTGATCCGATCAATCGCATCTCGGTTGGTTACATTCGAAGCGAGTGCGCTGTTATCGATGTCCTGCAGCCGCTGTTGGCGACTGAGGTCTACCGCTGCGCGGCGCGGCTTGGGCATCAGATTGCTCTGCCGGGCAATGGTCTGCCAAAGCGTCTGGCCGCCCGGGCCATCGGGAGTTACCTTCGGCCCCGCGTGGCCGTCCCCGCCTCATGAGCATTGTCGAGACACCTTGCGGCCAGCTCCGCGGGGTCCAAGGGCAAGTGTTCTCTTTCAAGGGCATCCCGTACGCGAACCCCACTCGTTTTCGTCCACCGGGACCGGTAGCGCCCTGGTTAGGTGTGCGCGACGCGATCGAATACGGGCCGGCAGCACCTCACCCGGCCGACCCGACGCTCCTCGAGATGTTTCATCAGCCTCGGCCGCCGATGTCAGAACAAGGGTGCCTCACGCTTAATGTATGGACTTCCGCCCTTTCGGGCCGTCGGCCTGTCATGGTGTGGATCCATGGCGGCGGGTTCACCACAGGAACAGGTCGCGACACTCTCTTTGACGGCAGCCACTTAGCGCTGCGACAGGACGTCGTGGTCGTCACCATCAACTATCGCCTCGGCCCGCTCGGCTTCCTGCACCTCGAGGACGTCCTGGGTGCGGAGTACGCCGATAGCGGCAACTTGGGCATCCTTGATCAGGTCGCAGCGCTGGGCTGGGTTCGAGACTCAATCACGGCCTTCGGCGGTGACCCGGACAACGTCACCATTTTTGGCCAGTCCGCCGGAGCTCTCAGCGTCGCCACCCTTCTCGCAGTGCCGTCCGCACGAGGCTTGTTTCACAAGGTGATCAGTCAGAGCGGCAACGGCGACTTCGTTAAAACTCCCGATGAGGCCACCGAAATGACGCGTTTGCTTTCCAAGACGCTTTGTGTCGAAGTCGAACATCTCGCCGAGGTCACGGCCATGGATCTCATCGACGGGATCGACCGGGCCGGCGCTCGCCTGAGGGAACAGGGGGACACGCTCGGCCTGCTGTTCGCTCCCGTCATCGAAACGCCAAGCCTTCCCAGGTCTGGTCTGTCCGCCATCGAGGCAGGCGAAGCGCTTGACATCTCGATACTGGCCGGATGGACAACGGACGAGGCCTGTATATGGCGCATTGGGGGCCTCGACGTTCCTTTCGCCCAAGCCGAATTCATTGACGGCTTAGCCGAATTGGCAGGGCAGCAGGATGTGGTCGCCGACCGGCGCGCTGCTGGTGACGATCCATGGGAGATCGGTGCGGCACTCACCACTCAGTTTCACTTCGTCGACCCCACCAAGCGTCTCATCGCCGCGCAGAGTCGCTTCGCACCATGCTGGAGCTACGAATTCACTTGGGCGTCGCCGACACATGGTGGCGTGCTGGGCGCCGCCCACACCATTGACCTTCCCTTCACCTTCGACAACCTTGATGCGCCCGGAGTGAGGCATTTCACCGGAGATGATGCGCCGCAATCACTAGCGGACGATCTCAGTGCTCGCTGGGCGGCCTTCGCCCGCACGGGTCAGCCGGGCTCCGGCTGGACTGCCGGCCACCATGTATTTGGTTAGCTGTTCTGCACGCGGTGCTGACGCGACGCTGTCGGGTGCGAATCTGAGAAATAAAACGCTCTGACCAGCGAGTTCGTGCGCCCCTCGGGATTTGAACCCGAAACCTGCGGATTAAGAGTCCGTTGCTCTGCCGTTGAGCTAGAGGCGCGGGACGAGTGTAGGCGAAGGAAGCGGGTCTTCCGTGCCCAAAGGGTGAAAACGGTGCCCGGGTAATCTCACGCCCATGTCGGAACCTGAGGTGAGCTCTGTGGATGGCTTCAGTGGTCCACTTCGAGTTGCCGCCCTGGTGAAGCAGATACCGGTCGGAGAGTCCATGGTGTTGGGCACGAACGGGCGGCTGGTGCGGGAACACCTTGAGTTGGAAATGAACGCCTACTGCCGAAGAGCCGTCGCCAAGGGGGTGGAGCTCGCTCGCCAGAGCGGCGGCACCTGCACGGTGTTCACCATGGGCCCGGCGTCGGCCGAGGACGTCCTCCGAGAGGCCATCGCCTGGGGGGCGCACAACGGCGTGCATCTCTGTGACCCCGAGTTCGTCGGCTCCGACACGTTGGCCACGGCGCGGGCGTTGTCGGTAGCGCTGACGGCAGAGGGACCATTCGATCTCGTGTTGGTGGGTCGCAACTCCTTGGACGGTGATACGGGGCAAGTCGGTCCCGAAGTTGCCGAGTTGCTCAATGTTGCCTTCGCGACGGGGGTGCACGGATTGCAGGTCGACGGAAGAACCCTGCGGCTGTCCCTTCAGCACGACGACGGCTCCGAAGAGATAGAGCTCGAACTTCCCGCCGTCCTTTCGGTGGCGGAGCGGCTGTGCGACCCATGCAAGGTGCCACCGGCCGAGCGAGCGAGCGTACCCGCGGAGTTGATTCGGATCGTGGCCGCCGCCGAGCTCGCCGGTGGTCCCTGGGGGCAGCTTGGTAGTCCGACTCATGTCGGTGCGACGCGCACGTTCGCCCACGACCGCATGAAAAAGGTCCTAACTGGTTCCGTCGAATCGCAAGCAGCCGAAGCCGTAGCTCTCCTGGCCGATATGGGTGCATTGTCGGCGGGGGACGGTTTCGAATGTCACTGCGCCTCGGGGCGAAGTTGAACGCCGGGCGGCTCGCCGTTCCATTGCGGTGCTGGTTGAGCCAGGTCGACCTCAAGTGGTGGCTGAACTGCTGGGTGCCGCTGGAGTGTTAGCCGATGCGATTGGAGCCAGCGTGCATGCGCTCACCTGTGGTCGCGAGGACACGGGTGCCCTGGGAGAGCAGGGTGCTGACGTGGTTGCCGAATTTATTGGCTCCGAATTGGCGGAAGATGCTGCCGCGGCGTTGGTTCGGTGGTCACGCGACCACGACCTGTGGGCGGTACTAGGGCCGAGCACTGATTTTGGGCGTGAAGTCCTCGGACGTGCTGCCGCCTCTTTGGGCGCTGGTCTCATCGGCGATGGCATCGGTCTCGAGATAGCGGACGGGGAGTTGGTGGTGGCCAAACCGGCGTTCTCGGGTGCCTTGGTGGCGGACATCACGTGTTCATCGGCCATACGAATGGTGACGGTGCGACCGGGTGTATTGCCGGTGCCGCCACGACGAGCCGTGGTGCCCACGGTTATTCGTCATCGAGTGACGTCCTCTGGGTCGGATTCGCTCGCTCTCGTCGTCGCGTAACGACGACGTCGAGGTCTTGGCTCGAGCACAAGTGGTGATTGGAGTGGGTGCGGCCGTAGATCCAAGCGAGTACCACGAACTCTCGCCGTTGGCCGAGTCGTTGGGAGCTCAAATGGCCGCCACACGGAAAGTGACCGACAAGGGATGGGCCCCTCGGGCTCGCCAGGTTGGGATTACCGGACGGAGCATTGCTCCTCGTCTCTACGTCGCTTTAGGGACCAGTGGAAAGTTCAATCACATGGTCGGGGTGCGATCAGCCCAGACCATTCTGGCCATCAACAACGATCCGGCGGCACTCGTATTCGACCAATGCGACGTGGGGATCGTGGGGGACTGGCGGGCAGTGGTGCCGCCGCTTACCTCGGCGATCCGAGCGGCCCGGCACGAATAGGCACACCCCCGAATCCGCCGGCCCGCGGAACATGCCGCAGGCCGGCGGCCCCCCCGAGGGCGTCTCCTAGGAGAACACACGCGCCAGCACGAATGCTGACGTGAGTGTCAGGGTACACTCACCGCCGGCCAGAGCCAATAGTTTTTTGAAAAAGGGAGGGTTCGTGGACCTCGAGTTCACCGAGGATCAGGAGAGTCTGCGGGACTCGATCCGTACGTTCCTGGAGAAGGAATGCCCCCTTTCGGTAGCCCGATCGGTGGTGGAAACCGGTGAGCCGGCCACGAAGCTCTGGGAATCCATGGTGGCTTTGGATTGGCCAGCGCTGACAATTCCCGAGGACAACGGCGGAATTGGTCTGTCCTCGGTCGAGGCCTCGGTTCTGGCTGAGGAGCTGGGTCGGGTCGTCGCCCCCGGACCCCTATTGGCGACGGTGACGCAGTTCGTGCCGATGATTCGCGAGGTCGGCACTCCCGAGCAACGTCAACATTTCCTGAGCCAGGTGGCCACGGGCCACATCACCGGCACGGTCGCTCTGGCCGATCATCCCCGACGCTGGAGCGTCCATGAGGTGACCATGGTGGCCGAACCGGCCGACGGCGGATGGACGCTGCGAGGCACCAAGCGGGCCATATTGGCCTCGCCCGAAACTGACGAGGTCGCAGTGGTGGCCCGGGTCGGCAATGGACTTGGCGCCTTTGTGGTGCCGGCAACGGAGGCCGGATTGACCGCAGTGCTCTCGCTCGATGCGTCACGTCCTCTCTATGACGCCACCCTCGACGATGTCTTCGTCAGCGGTGATCGGTCACTCGGCGAGCCGGGGAGCGAGGCCACGACGGCTGCAGTTATCCGCGCCGTGGAAGAAGCAACCGTCGCCATGGCACTCGAAACCTTGGGTACGACCGATGCGCTGTTCCAGCTGTCGCTGGCCTATGTCAAGGATCGCCACCAATTCGGTGTGCCGATCGGCTCGTTCCAAGCCATCAAACACAAGATGGCAGATATGTACATGGCCCTCGAGCGGGCTCGGGCGCTGTGTTACTTCGCGGTGGCAGCCGTTGAGGAAGATTCTGATCAGCGGTCCACGGCCGTGGCCATGGCCAAGGCGGCATCGGACGATTGCCAGAAATTGGTGTGCCGCGAGGCCTTCCAGACCTTTGGTGGCATCGGCTTCACCTGGGAACACGACAATCACCTCTTCATCAAGCGGGCCCAGACCACGGCCCTGCTCTTCGGTGGCTCGACCACCCACACGGCAACCTTGGCTCAAGGCCTTGGCGTGACCTCCGCCGTCTGATCACTATGCGCCCGGGTGAGTCGCTCATCGCCACCCTCCAGCTGGAGCCGCACCCCGAAGGTGGTTGGTATCGACGCACGTGGGTGGCCGAGAGCCCGGATGATCTACGTCCGACCGGAAGTGCCATCTACTACCTGTTGCTGGAGGGCGAGGTATCGGAACCCCATCGGATCGATGCCACGGAGATCTGGCACTTCTATGCCGGCGATCCCCTCGAGTTGCACCTCGAATGGCCGGATGGTCAATCCGACGTCCAGGTCATGGGCCCACTGGTCGACGAAGGTCAGGTTCCCCAGGTGGTCGTCCCGGCCGGGGTGTGGCAATCGGCCCAGCCGCTGGGTCGGTACAGCCTCGTCGGTGCCACTGTCTCGCCCGCCTTTCGTTTTGAAGGTTTCGAACTTCGGTCCCACGAGGCGGGTGGCTGAACGTACGCTGGCGCCGTCCGTGCTGCTGGCAGTTCCAGGAGGGGTGTCCCGTGAGTGAAGATCGAGAAGAAGGCCTGTCGGCCCTCTTGCATGAAACCCGCACTTTCCCGCCGCCGCAGGCGTTGGCCGAGCGGGCGAATGCGCAACCGAGCATTTACGAGGAAGCGGCGGCCGACCCGAAGGCCTTCTGGGCGGCCCAGGCCGAGCGGTTGCAGTGGGAGACGCCGTGGACCGAGATCCTTGATTGGCAACCGCCGTTCGCCAAGTGGTTCGTGGGGGGCAAGCTCAACGTGTCGGTCAACTGTGTCGACCGACACGTGGAAGCCGGGTTGGGCGATCGGGTGGCCTTCCACTGGGAGGGGGAGCCGGGGGATACCCGGACCATCACCTATGCCGACCTGTTGACGTCGGTGAGCCAGGCGGCCAATGGCCTGACCGAAATCGGCGTGAAGGCGGGCGACAAAGTCGCCATCTACATGCCGATGATTCCCGAGACCGTGGTGGCCATGTTGGCCTGTGCTCGTCTAGGCGCGCCCCACACCGTCGTCTTCGGCGGCTTCTCGTCCGACGCGCTGCGCAGTCGAATCCTGGACTGTGATGCCCACTACGTCATCACGGCCGATGGCGGTTACCGACGGGGTGCCGCCAGCCCGCTCAAGGCGGCAGTCGACGAGGCCGTAGCCGAAGGTGTCGACGTGCGACAGGTCGTGGTGGTCCAGCGCACGGGTCAAGAGGTGGCGTGGGATGTCACGCGAGATGTGTGGTGGCACGACCTCATGGATCGTCAGCCGACCACCCACCAGGCCGAAGCGTTCGATGCCGAGCATCCGCTCTACATCATGTACACCAGCGGAACCACGGCCAAGCCCAAGGGGATATTGCACACGTCGGGTGGCTACCTCACCCACGTGTCGGCGACCCAGCGCCTGATCTTCGATATCAAGCCAGAAGAGGACGTCTACTGGACGGCGGCCGACATTGGATGGGTCACCGGACACAGCTACATCGTCTACGGACCGCTGGCCAATGCCACCACATCGGTCATGTACGAAGGCACGCCCGACACTCCAACCCGGGACCGCTGGTGGCAGATCATTGAGAAGTACAAGGTCAACATCCTCTACACCGCCCCCACCACCATCCGGACCTTCATGAAGTGGGGCGAGGACTTGCCCGCCGCGCACGACCTTTCCAGCTTGCGTCTCCTCGGTTCGGTCGGCGAGCCCATCAATCCCGAAGCATGGATTTGGTATCGCACCCATATCGGTCGTGAAAACTGTCCCATCGTCGACACCTGGTGGCAGACCGAGACCGGCGGCGTGTTGATTTCGCCGCTGCCTGGTGTGACGGCGACCAAGCCGGGAGCAGCCATGACGCCCTTCCCGGGCATATCGGTCGACATCATCGACAACGACGGGAAGTCGGTGGGTAACGACGAGGGCGGCTACCTGGTCATTACCGAGCCGTGGCCCGGGATGCTCCGGGGCATTTACGGCGACGATGAGCGGTACCAGGAGACGTACTGGTCGCGCTTCCCGGGTCGTTATTTTGCCGGTGACGGTGCCAAGCGCGACCAGGACGGCGACATCTGGTTGCTGGGTCGGGTGGACGACGTGATGAATATCTCGGGCCACCGCATCTCCACCACCGAGGTGGAGCACGCGCTGGTCAGCCACCCGATGGTGGCCGAGGCGGCCGTGGTGGGCGCCAACGATGACACCACCGGTCAGGCGATTGTGGCTTTCGTCACCGTGAAGGGCACCGGTTTCGAGGATCCGGCCGAGGGGGAGAAGTTCGTGGCCGAATTGCGGAATCACGTGGCCCATGAAATCGGGCCGATCGCCAAGCCCCGTCAGATCATGCTGACGCCCGAGTTGCCCAAGACCCGCAGCGGCAAAATCATGCGCCGGCTGTTGCGCGACGTGGCCGAGCACCGAGACCTGGGCGACGTCACCACGTTGATGGATCCGACCGTGGTCAATGCCATCAAGGAAGGCATGGCGGGCGGGGCCGAAGACAAGGAGTAGGCCTCCCGGCTGTGGCCCCCTACGAAATGGTGAGCGAGCCCAGGAGTACCGAAGGATTCACGGACTCGCTAAGAAGGCCATTGAGGATGGCTCCCGTCGTTCCCAACGACTGCTCAATGCCCAGGACAAGCTTGGGCGATATGTCGATGGTGATGGTGACGGTGTGGCCGACCAACCCGGCGTAGGCGCCAGTGGCCGAGCTGATCGATCCGACCAGTGTGTTGGCCCCCTGGGCATCGCTGGACGCCACGTTCGCACCCCCACCGGTGATCGTGCCTCCTGGGCCCGAAAGGGTGAAGCTCATTTGATCAAAGTTCGGCTTTTCGTAGGAATATTCAATCGACGCCGTGCCAACTAAAGGTGATGTTCCAACGGCCACTCCGGTGACGCTCCAGTCGGCAAAGTTGAGCGTGCCCGAAGTGGGGGGAGAGGTGAGACCAACTCCGACGAGGCTGACGCTCACTGCCGGCGTCGCCGCGCCTGCCGTCGATCCACCAAGGATCACCATTCCGAGTGCCGCCGCGCCGAGAGCGAGACCGCTGATCAGGTTCCGTCGTGCCATGGAGATCCGCCTCCCACGTGTCGATTGGCTGAAATGCTAGAGGCAACCGATGCCGTCTGCCTAGGGAGCGTGCACCTCAAGCACGGTGGCCGAACCCATGCCGCCGCCGGCGCACAGAGTGCCGACACCGATGCCGCCGCCGCGACGGCGCAGTTCGTGAATGAGGGTGACCAGGATGCGGGCGCCCGAGGCGGCGACCGGGTGACCGATGCCGACCGCCCCACCGTTGACGTTCACGATGTCGTGGGAGAGGCCGAGCTTGCGGGTGCAGGCCACGGCCATGCTGGCGAAGGCTTCGTTGATCTCGAGCAGGTCGATGTCGGAGACATCCAGACCGGCCAACTCCATGGCTCGCGGCACGGCAATGGTGGGGGCCAGCCCGGTGCGGGCCGGCTCAATGCCGCTCGAGGTCCACGAACGAACGGTGGCCAAAATTTCGAGACCGTGTTGCTCGGCGTAATCGCGATCGACCACGACGAGCGCGGCGCCACCGTCGGCAATACCCGACGAGTTGCCGGCCGTGATGGTGCCGTTGGGCCCGGTGAGTGACGGCAGGGCCGCCAACTTCTCCAGTGTGGTGTCGCGGCGGGGATGCTCGTCAACGGTGACCGTGGTGGTCTCGCCCCGCCCGACCGGCACGGTGACGGGAAAGATCTCGTCAGCGAAGCGGCCGTCATCGGTGGCGGCAACCGCCCTGATGTTGGAGTGGTACGACCAGTAGTCCGACTCCTCACGGGTGATCCCGCACTCGTTGGCCGTGTTCTCGCCCACGGTGATCAGCATGTTCATGTTGGGCGCCTCGGGGGTGTTCGGGTGGCTCGGGGGCAGGAACTGGCTGACGCCGCCGAAGGGGAAGGGCGACTTCTCAAAGAGCAATGGTGACCGGGTCATCGACTCAATCCCGCCGGCGATCACGACCTTGGCCATGCCCGACCGGATATTGGCCGCCGCGTCCTGGACGGCCATCATGCCGGTGGCACATTGCCGCTGGACGGCACCGCCGGGCGTGTCGGGTGGGAGACCGAGGGCGTTGGCGATGTAACGCGCCGTGCAGCCACCGCCTTGCAGCACTTCACCGATGACGAGGTCATCAATGTCGTCTGGCGCGATACCTGACTTGGCGATGGCGGCCGCCACGGTCTGCGTGCCGATGTCCTGGAGACTCAGCGGCGCCAAGCTGCGGCCGGATCGTCCGATCGGCGTCCGCAGTGCGGCAACGATAACGGCTTCCCCCATAATTCCCCCCTTAGGCCTTGACGAACACCGGGATGGTGAACTCGTCGGAAATTGGTTCAAACTTCACCTTCAACGCCATACCGACTTCGAGTTCCTCGAAGGGACACTCAACCACGTTGGTCATCATGCGCGGCCCCTCGGCCAGGTCGACGATGGCGGCCACGTACGGCACCTTGTCCTTGAAGGGAGGCATGTCGTTGCTGTAGATCACCGACCACGTGTAGAGCGTTCCTTCCCCACTGGCCTGGAACCACTCGACGTTCTCGCTCCAGCAGCTGGGACAGAACGGGCGTGGATAGTAGGAGTACGCACCGCAGTCGTTGCAGTGCTTAATGAGGAGGCGCTCGTCCTTGGCCGCTTCCCAGAACTCAAGCGTGTCGCCCTCGGGTGTGGGGAGGTCGTAACGAACCATGCTCATCGGCGCCGTGTCCCTTGAACGAGTCTCCGCCTGGCGGCGGGGAAGCTATCGGTGGCCTGGCCTGGGATTGACCCCCGGTCGACCATCGGCCATGCTGCAACGAACCTGACACTGGCGTCAACTTCTGAGCGCCCACGAACACTCTGGGGGGATCCAGACCTGTGCTGATCGATGAACATCTGCGCCGGATGGCCGAGACTTTTCCCGATCAGACGGCGTACACGGTGGTCGATGTCGGCGACCTGACCTTCGCCGACTGGCACGGTACGGCCAATGCCCTGGCGCGCGGGCTCGTCGACGCTGGGGTGGCTCCGGGTGATCGGGTGGGCATCCATCTCCACCCGACCGAGGCGCCACGTTGGTTGATCTCCTATGCCGCCATCCATCGGGCCGGCGGGGTGGCCGTGCCCATGAATCCCCGCTTGGCCCCGGCCGAAGTGGCGCACATGCTCAACCACTCGGGAGCCACGGCCATCGTGGCCGACGCCGAATTGGTGGCGGCTGACCTCGGCGCCGGATCACCCGACCTCAAGGTCGTCATTGATGCCACCTCGGATGGCGTCAGCGGTGCGACCTCAGGATCCGGCGCTCGGCGGTTGATCGACTGGGCGGATGTGGTTGGTCATGCGCGTGACGACTTCCAAGTGCCTCGTGATGGTGACGACCTGGCCGACATCCTCTACACCTCGGGCACCACTGGACGACCCAAGGGAGTGGCCATCCGCCACTCCAATGCATCCATGGTGGGCGATCTGCCTCCATCGTGGACCGGGGGCGGCTGGATGCACGCCAGCCCCATGTTCACCTTCGCCGGGATCGCCTTGGTCTATACGCCCATGAAGCTCGGGCTGCGGGGCATCTATCAACCTCGCTTTGATGCCACCCGTTGGCTTGAGGTCGTGGCGGCCGAAAAGCCGGTGGCCATCTTCCTCGTGCCGGCCATGGCGCACTTGCTGCTGGACCAACCGGGCTTCGACACCATCGATCTGTCCTCGGTGACCATGTGCTCGGTGGGCAGCGCGCCGCTGGCGCCCTTCGTGGTGGAACGACTGCAGGAAAAGATGCCCGATGCCATGGTGTCCAATAACTACGGCATGACCGAGGCCGGCTCGGCCTACTGCATCATGCCCAAGGGCGAGGCGATCAAGCGCCCTGGTTCGGTAGGCAAGATTGCCCCACCAGCGGTGGTGCGCATTGTTGACGCTGACGGTGAGCCCACGCCAGCCAATGAGGTGGGCGAGGTCCGCATGCAGCTTCCGGGCCACCAGCGCGAATATTTCGCCGATCCCGAGGCCACGGCAGAGACCTGGCGTGACGGGTGGCTCGTCACCGGTGACCTCGGACGTCTCGACGACGACGGCTACCTCTACATTGTCGGGCGCAGCAAGGACGTCATCATCCGGGGCGGCAACAACATCCATGCCACCGATGTCGAACACGTGTTGGTGCAACACGATGCGGTGGCCGAGGTGGCCGTGGTCGGCGCCCCCCATCCGGTATTGGGTGAGGACGTCGTGGCCTTCGTGGTCCTGCACCACGGAGCCGACGTCGACGGCGATGCGTTGCGGGCCTACGCGTTGGAGCAGCTGGCCGACTACAAGGTGCCGCGGCAGTTCCACTTCATTGACGAGTTGCCCCGCAACGCCACCGGCAAGGTGGTGAAGCCCGAACTGCGGGCCCGCTTGGCCGGCACTGCTTCCTGACTGGCGTTGGCTCGCTCAGCCGACCTCGTCCGGGAAGCGCACCCGGGCCAGCTGATGCGCCTGCCCGACGACTTGGCCGGTGCTGTCCCACACGGTGCAGGTCTCATCGACCATTTGATCGGCCACCAGGTGGGCCTCCATCCGGATGCCCAGCCAGCCTGGCGCCGGGAGGGCTCGCACGTAGGTCGACATCTGCAGGGTCGGCACCCAGCCCGACGAGCCGATGGGGAACGTGGCCGGCGGCGTGGCGTCGAGGAAGCAGAGCAACGAAAGCGCGTCGGGTTGCCGCCCATCGGCGAAACGGCTCCAGGCCCGTAGCTCGGCCTTTTCGGTTGGCTGGGTGGGGTCAGCCGGGAACAGGACGACAGACGGGTCCAGCCGGAGCTCGACACAGCCGAGGATGCCGACTTGGGTGCCCGTGGTGGGGATGATGCCCGGCAGCTGGAAGCAGGCGTCGGGCTCGGGGATCGTGAGTGGCGCCACATCGCTGTAGCGGGGATCAGCGGAGGGGTGGAGCGCGCTGGTGACGAAGACGGCATCGACCAGCGCGGCCTCGTCCTGCAGGAGCACGGCCCTGACGTGGGTGGCTGATCGGCCTCGACGTAACACGGTGGTGCTGATGCTGGCGGCTTCCAACTTGGGCGCGCCCAGGTAGGTCACCGACGCGGCCACCACCTCGAGCTCTGAGCCCGGGTCATCGTGACGGGCTACCTCTCGGGCGGCCCGGCCCAGCAATGACAGCAGGTAGCCGCCGTTGGGCTTGTCGCCCACGGTCCAATCGGGATGGATGTCGACGGCGAAGTTGCCGTCGCCCAGCGGGTGGACGGCGGTGGCGGCATCGAAGGCGAAGGTGTCGGACACGGTCCGACGATACCGGCGAAGATGCAGCATGGAGTTCGATATTTCGGCCACCTTCAACGATGACTATCTCTACTTCTATGAGGAGTCGACCGACGAGGGGCACACCGATGATGATGCGGCCGAGATTCTGGGGCTGCTCCAGCTGCCGCCGGGCTCCCGCATCCTCGATGCGCCCTGCGGTCCCGGTCGGATCGCCCGCCGCCTGGCGGCCGCCGGCATGGTGGTCACCGGGGTGGATGTGTCGGAGGAGTTCCTCGCGCTGGCCCGGGCCGAACCGAGTGGGGGCGCCGGACACCCGCCCGACTACGTGCTGGGGGATATGCGATCCCTGCCGGTCGACGGCCCGTTCGATGCCGCCGTGTGTTGGTTCGCCTCCTACGGCTACTACGACGACGATGACTGCCGGAAGGTGCTCTCCGAATTTCACCGGGTACTGCGGCCCGGCGGCATGGTGGTGATCGAGTCCATGCACCACGACGGCGTGGTCCGGAATTTCACGGCGGCGCCCGAGGCCTCGGTGGTGGCCCGGGACGACGACGCTCAGGTGGACTACTACCGGTTCGAACCGCTGACCGGGAGGATCACGGCGGAGCGCACGGTGTATCGAGATGGGAAGACCCGCCGGTCGGCGCACTACATCCGGCTGCCCACGCCCCCGGAATGGGTCCAATGGATGGAGGGGGCCGGCTTCCGAGACGTGCAGTTCTTGGCCGGCGGGGGAGGGCCCCTGACGTTGGACAGTTGGGTCATGGTGGTCCAGGCCACGGCCTGATCCCGGCAGGTCCGGGTGTACAGTGAACCTGACACGGTTGTCAGCAAACAGAACACCTGAAACGCCTGGTGAGCCATCACCTGTGGCGGCCGGGGAGGGCTTATGAACGTCGACATGCAGGCATTGGCAGGACCCCGCGAGCGGCTGATGGACGGCGGGCTGGTTGACCCGGTCACGGCCGAGGTGATCCGGGGGACCATGGAGACGGTCTGCTTCGAGATGGCGATGTACGTCTCACGCACGGCCACCACCCCCATCCTCAATCAGTCCAACGAGCGCAACGCCACCATCCTGGACGGCAAGGGCCGTCTGGCCGCCCTCAGTGTGGGCATCCCGCAGTTCATGCTGACCTCGACGCTGCCGGTGCGATTCGCCCTCGATTTCCTGGGCGTCGACGAGTTCCGCCAGGGTGACGTCTTCGTGGCCAACGATCCGTACCACGGCGGCGGCCACCTGCCCGACTACAACGTGTTCGCGCCGGTCGTGGTCGACGGACACCTGGTGCTGATCGCCTCCATCCAGTGTCACCACGGCGACACCGGCGGAGCCGTGCCCGGCGGGTACAACGTCACCGCCGCCGACATCTGGGGCGAGGGCGTGCGGTGGCCCGTCGTCAAGGTGCTCGACCAAGGCGTTGAGCGTCGCGACGTGCTCTACGCCCTCCAGGTCAACAACCGGCTCGATGGCTACCTGGGCGACCTCCGGGCCCAGATCGGCGCGGCCAAGCAGGCAGCCGAAGGACTGGTCGAACTGGTCACGCGCTACGGCGTCGAGATGATTGAGGGCGCCGTCGACCACATGATCGACTACGCGGCGAAGCGCTTCGGCGAGGAGATTTCGGCCTGGCCCGATGGCACCTACGAGGGCGACGCCTACGTGGACCACGACCCGCTGGGCAATCCCGACATCCACCTGCACGTGGCCATCACGGTCGACGGTCCCAAGCTGACCATCGACTACACCGGCTCGCGACGAGCGCCAGGAACTCCAGGCCTGGTCGACCTACGGCAACACCCGCGGGCTACACGGTGGCCCAGGTGGCCAGCATGATGGATCCCGAAATCCCCAAGAACGAGGGCTTTTTCAACTCGATCGAGCTGATCGTGCCGCAGGGCTGCGTGCTGAACCCGCACCCGGGCCGGCCGGTCAGTGCCGGCACCCACCACCCCGGCGCCGACATCGGTGAGGTCATCGCCGTCGCCCTGGCCGGCGTGTTGCCCGACCGGGCCGTGCCGCAGACCTACAAGACCGGCATCCCGACCAACATCAAGGGCATCGACCCTCGCAGCGGCCAGACCTTCGTCGACGGCTCGGCCGAGGTCTACGCCGGCTGGTGCAACGCGGCCAAGGGCATGGACGCCTGGGGCGCCGTCAGCGCCGCCTTCGGCAACCTGTGGAAGGCCACGGCGGAAATCAACGAGAGCCTGTATCCGCACATCCAGTGGAGTCGGGACTACCGCACCGACTCGGGTGGCGCCGGGCAATGGCGCGGTGGCTGCGGCAGCCACTACATCAAGGAAGTGCGGGTGCCCTCCAACGTCTACACCTACGTGGTGGGGATGAAGTACCCCATGCCCGGCATCGCCGGCGGCGGCAAGGGGGCACCCAACAAGCTCACCCTGCGCTACGGCTCCGACGACGAATTGGTGGTGGCCCACACGGCCGACTGGGTCCCCATGAAGGCCGGGGATCGCATCTGCTTCGACTACGGCGGGGGCGGCGGCTGGGGTCATGCCTGGGACCGACCGGCTTCGGCGGTGCTGGACGACGTGCTGGACGAGTACGTGAGCGTCGAGGGGGCCGACCGTGATTACGGCGTCGTGCTCACCGGTTCACTGGAGGAACTGACGCTGGAAGTCGACGAGGCTGCGACCGAGGCCCGCCGGGTCGAAATGCGGGCTGCCGCCGGTTTCGCCGCCTAGGTACTTCGACATCTAAGTTCTGGTCCTGGAACCGATTACGGAATTTCTGAACGGAGTACACCCATGAGTGCTGGCATTGTCGGGTGGGGCACGTACCTGCCGTATTGGCGGTTGCAGCGATCCGCCATTGGCGGCGTGCTGGGGTCCGGTGGTGGGCGCGGCTCACGGTCGGTGGCTTCCTACGATGAGGACACCACCACGCTGGGGGTCGAAGCCGGTCGCCAAGCCCTGGCGGCGGGTGGGTGTGTGCCCGCCGCGCTGTACTTCTCGACGCCGGCTCCCGGGTACCTGGACAAGACCAGTGCCACCACCGTGCATGCCGCCTTGGGCCTGCGTCGTGACTGCGCCGCCTACGACTTCAATGGCTCGCCCCGCTCGGCGGTGGGCGCACTGCGGATGGCGCTGCAAGGTGCGGGTGTCACGCCGTCCATGACCGTGCTGTCGGACCTGCGCAGCGGCCTGGCTGGTGGAGCCGAGGAGCGCGATGCCGGCGATGGCGCCGTGGCGTTCTTGTGTGGACCTGAAGGAGCGGTGGCCGAGGTCATTGGTGGCGGTTCGAGCAGCGATGAGTTTCTCGACCGCTGGCGGGTGCCGGGCGAGTTCGATTCCCACGTTTGGGAAGAGCGCTTCGGTGAAGAGCAGTACGTGCCGTTGGCTCGCGAGGCCTTCGCCGACGCGTTGAAGGCGGCCGGCATTACCGAGAGCGACATCAACTACGCCATCGTGTCCGGGCTGCACGCCCGGGCCGTGAAGGCCGTGAGCTGGTGGGCTCGGGGTGGGCAAGGAAGCACTGGTCCCTGACGTTGCCGGTTCGGTGGGCAACTTGGGCGCCGCCCAGTTCGGGCTGGCGCTGGCGGATGTGCTGGAGCGGGCCGACTCCGGGACAGGTGATTGTGGTGGTCTCGTTGGCCGACGGGGCTGACGTGCTAGTGCTGCGCACCACCGATGCCTTGCCGGCGGCCCAAGCGGCTCGTCGTGCTGCCGGTGCGTCGACCGTGGCCGAGCAGATCGCGGCGGGTCGCGACGACCTCTCGTATGCCTCGTTCTTGACCTGGCGCGGGCAGATGCACCGGGAGCCGCCACGCCGACCCGACCCGGAGCGACCCGGTGCACCCATCGTGCATCGCTCCGACAGCTGGAAGTACGGCTTCGTGGCCAGCCGTTGCCAGGCCTGCGGCTTCCGGCACATGCCGCCGACCCGGGTCTGCCTCGAATGCAAGGCCATCGACCAGATGCAACCGGAGCGACTGGCCGACGTGCCCGGCACCGTGGCCACCTTCACCATCGACCATTTGGCCTACAGCCTGTCGCCGCCGGTGATCGGCGTCATCGTCGACTTCGACGGCGGGGGCCGCTACCGCTGCGAGCTCACCGACGCCGACGTGAGCGAACTGGCCATCGGCGACCGGGTGCAAATGACCTTCCGACGCATCTACACGGCGCTGGGCGTGCACAATTACTTCTGGAAGGCCCGCCCCCTGGTGGGATCGCCTTCCACTCCGAGCGAAGGAGCCGACAATGGCCAGTAGGGGAATCCGCGACCAAGTCGCCATCGTCGGCATGGGGTGCACCAAGTTCGGCGAGCTGTGGGACCAGGGCGTTGATGACCTGTTGGTCGACGCCGCCACCTCGGCGTCGGCGTCAGCGGGGATACCGATCCATGACATCGATGCCTTCTGGCTCGGCACCATGACCTCGGGTGTGTGCGGCACCACCCTGTCGCGGCCGCTGAAGATCGACTACAAGCCGGTGACCCGGGTGGAGAATTACTGCGCCACCGGTTCCGAGGCCTTTCGCAACGCCTGCTACGCCGTGGCCTCGGGGGCCTACGACACCGCCATGGCCATCGGGGTGGAGAAGCTGAAGGACACCGGTTACTCGGGGCTGACCGGGATTCGTCCGGTCGGCGACGGCACCGACCCGGGTCTGTCGTCGCCGGCGGCCTTCTCGTTCCTGGCGCCCTCCTACGGCAAGAAGTACGGCGTCGATGCGGCCCAGATGAAAGAGGTCATGAGTCGCATCGCCTTCAAGAACCACCAGAACGGCGCCCGCAACCCACGGGCCCAGTTCCAGAAGGAAGTCTCGATGGAGACCATCGCCAAGGCCCCGTTGGTGGCCGGCGAACTCGGGGTCTTCGACTGCAGCGGGGTGAGCGACGGTTCGGCCGCCGCCATCATCTGCCGGGTCGAGGACGCCCACAAGTACTGCGTCGAATCCTCTCTACGTAAAAGCCCTGAGCTTTGTGGCCGGCCCGGCCGCCGGTCCGATCGACCCGGGCTACGACTACACCACGTTCGAAGAGGTGGTGCGTTCGGTCGAGGATGCCTATGCCCAGGCCGGCATCACCGATCCGCGGTCCCAGTTGGCCATGGCCGAGGTACACGACTGCTTCACCCCGACCGAGCTGGTGCTCATGGAGGACCTTGGTTTCGCCGAGCGGGGCACGGCGTGGAAGGAAGTGCTGGCCGGCACGTTCGACCGGGATGGCGAGTTGCCGGTGAACCCCGATGGGGGGCTGAAGAGTTTTGGTCACCCCATCGGCGCATCTGGGTTGCGCATGCTCTTCGAGTGCTGGCTGCAGCTGCGGGGCGAGGCTCCGGCGGATCGGCAGATCACGACCGTCGGCCCGGGCCGCAAGCTGGGCCTGACCCACAACTTGGGTGGCGCACCCGGTGAAGGCGTGAGTTTCGTCGGCGTCTTCGGGACTGAGTTGGACGCCTGATGGCCGGCGCCTCGGGGCCGGACCTGCTGGCCGAAACGGAAGACCAGACCGCGCTTCGGCAGCTGGCTCGTGAGGTGGCCCTGCGCGAGGTGGCGCCGCGAGCCCACCAGGGTGACGAGGAAGGCGCCGTCCCGGCCGAGGTGCGCAAGGCCCTGGCGTCGGCCGACTTGTTGCGCATCACCATCGGTGAGCAGTGGGGCGGCATGGGTTTGGGCGACGTCGAGGCGTCGATCGTGTTGGAGGAGATCGCCCGGGCCGACGTGTCCTCGGCCATCTGTTGCCAACTGACCTTCAACGGGCCGCCACGGGGGATTGAGCACCTTGGCCCAGAAGCCATGAAGGAGCGCTGGCTGCCGGCGGTGGCCGACGGCGACGCCCTGCTGTCGATTGGCATCACCGAACCCGATGCCGGCTCGGCGGTGCAGAACATGCGAGCCGCCTTGACGGAAGACGGTCCGGGTCGCTGGCGACTCAACGCCTACAAGAACTACTCGACCCTGGGCGACGTGGCCCAGGGCGTGTTGGTCTGGTGCCGTTGGCCCGGAGGCGAGGGGGCCAAGGGGATCGGGGCCGTGATCGTGCCGACCGACCGCGAGGGCGTCTCGGTCACCGGCCGTCACAAGGGCATGGGGATCCACGCCGCCACCGAAGCCGAGTTGGCCTTCGACGGGGTCGAGATCACCGAGGATGACATCCTGATCGCCGGCGATCCTTCCAACACCGAAGCCTTCAAGGTGCTGCTCTCGCATTTGAACCACGAGCGTTGCGGCAACGCATCGATGTGCGTGGGCGCGGCGCAGGGTGCGTTGGAGCACGCGGTGAAGTACATGTCGGAGCGGGTCATTGGCGGCAAGCCATTGGCCGACCTCCAGGGCCTGCAGTGGAAGTTGGCCGACATGGCGGTGCAGCTCGAAGGTGCCCGCATGCTGTTGGCCCGGGCGGTGCGCTTGGCCGGGGATGGCGGGACACCGCCACCGTTGGAAACGGCACTGGCCAAGACGGCGGCCAACCTGGCCGCCAAGTTCGTGTGCGACGAAGCCATGCAGATCCACGGCGGCTACGGCTACAGCAGCGAGTACCCGCTCGAGCGGGCCTACCGCGACATCCGGGGCTTGTGCTTCGGGGCCGGCACGGTGGAGGCGCAGCGGAATTTCATCGGGTTGCGGGTATCGGCTGGGGGACGCACGGGATCTCCAGGCTGGCGCAATCCCCTTGACGACTGAATCCCTCGGGGCAGTCGTCAGGCGCCGCTCTCATTGCGGTGCGGGCCACGGACGCCCGCAAGCACTACGGCATGCGCGACGCCACCGTGTGCGCCCTCGACGGCGTGTCGGTGGCCTTCGAGTCGGGCAAGTTCAGCACCATCATGGGACCGTCGGGTTCGGGGAAGTCGACCTTGCTGCACTGCCTGTCCGGGTTGGATTCGTTGGATTCGGGCAGCGTGCACATCGGGGGGACCGACCTCTCGAAGCTGAACGAGAAGCAGCTGACCGAACTGCGCCGGACCGAGATCGGCTTCGTGTTCCAGGGTTTCAATCTGTTGCCCACGTTGTCGGCCCGGGAGAATATCGAGCTGCCGGTGGCACTGGCGGGGCGGGCGGCCGACCCGGAATGGGTGGCCCACCTGGCCGACCTGTTGGGCATCGCCGGTCGCATGGATCACCGGCCGTCACAGCTCTCGGGTGGTCAGCAGCAGCGGGTGGCCGTGGCCCGGGCCTTGGTCACCCGGCCCACCATCGTCTTCGCCGATGAGCCCACCGGGCAACCTCGATACGAAATCGGGCGCGGTGTTGCTGGAACTGTTGGCCCGGATCGTGGACGAAGAGAAGCAGTCGGTGGTCATGGTGACGCATGACCCGGCGGCGGCCAGTCACGGGCACCGGGTCGTGTTCCTGCTCGATGGCCATGTGGTCGACGACCTGGACGTCGCCCACGACGGACTCAGTGGCCCATCCGCCTGGCTGCATTGGAGAGCTGAGCCATGTGGCGGGTGGTGCTGCGCAGTCACCAGCGCCATCCGTTGCGGTTGGTGTTGGTCTGCGTCGCCATCTCACTCGGCGTGGCCTTCCTGGCCGGCACCTTCATCCTGACTGACACCGAACAAGCGTCCATCTCGTCGACGGCCAATGGGGCGTACACGCACGTCGCGGTGGCCGTGCAGGGGAAGCAATCCTCGTCGGGCCAGGCCGGGCTGGCCGGATTCACTCCCGTGCCCTCGGCGGTGGTGGGGATGGTGCGTTCGGTGCGCGGTGGCGCAGGCCGTGACGGGTGAGGTCGACGGGTACGCCCAGCTGATCGGTCGGCGATGGCCAGCTGGTCGGTGGCCAGTCATCGGCGACCGAGGGTGTCTCGGTCAGCCCCGTGCCGGCGCTGCGACCGTTCGTGTTGGATCGGGGTCACCTGCCTTCGACGGCCCGATCAAATTGTGGTGGACGCGCACACCTTTGACGGGCAGGGGCTGCGGTTGGGTCAGTCGGTCCGAGTGGTGACGGACCAACCCACGGCCCGCTTCACCGTGGTTGGGGTGATCTCGTCGCGTGATTCGTCCGACGTCCTGGGCTACACCCTGATTGGCTTCACCGTGTCCGAAGCGCAAAAGGTGTTGGGGACGCCCGGTGGGTACAGCGCCATCCTGGCCACGGCTCGGTCGGGTGTCTCGGATTCGTTCCTGGCCGCGGCGGTGACTCGGGCCGTGGCGCCGGGATACCTGGTGCCCACCGGCGCGCAGTTCCGGGCCTTCGTGTCGTCGAGCAGTAGCCAAGGGGCCCCCAAGTTTTCGACCGTCTTGAACGTGGTGTTGGGGATCGCCCTGTTCGTCGGGGCCCTCGTGATCTTCAACATCATCAATCTGTTGGTCTCGCAGCGGCGCAAGGAACTGGCCATGTTGCGCTGCCTCGGCGCCTCCCGGGCCCAGATCTACCGGTCGGTACTGGGCGAGGCGGCGGCGCTGGGCGTGCTGGCCTCGGGCGTCGGCTTGCTCTTGGGCATCGCCGCGGCGGCCTTGCTGCGGGGTGAGAGTGGGGGAGCGGCCGCGCAGACGTCGTCGGCTCCGCTGGTCATTGGGGTCTGGACGGTGGTGATCAGCCTGGTGGTGGGCACCACGGTGACCTGCGTGGCCTCGATACTGCCGGCCATGGCGGCCAGCCGGATCACTCCCATCAGCGCCATGCGCCGTGATGCCCTCGATGATGTGGCGGCGGCGCCCGGGGGTTGGAAGTCGTCCGGATTGTCGATGGCGCTGTCCGGTTTGGCCCTGGTCTTGATCGGCCTCTTCATCAATCAGGGCGATCGGGTGGAACTCGGACTGGTCGGGGTGGGTATGGCGGTCTGCCTGACCGGATTGGCTCGGCTCAGTCCCTTGCTCATTCCGCCGATGATCGCCGTCATGGGCTGGCCCCTGCAGCATCTGTCGGGGGTGGCCGGGGTGCTCGGGCGCCAAAATGCCATGCGCAACGCCCGGCGAACGGCGGTGACCGCGGCGGCCCTCATCATTGGGGTCACCCTGGTCAGCACGCTGGCCATCATCGACACCTCGCAGTCGGCCTCGACCAACCAGGTGGTGAGCAAGGCTCTGACGGCCGATTTCGAGGTCGTCCACAACGGTGCGCTGCCCTTCACGTTCGGCCCCAAGGATTCACTGCCGATCAGCCGGACCATCCTCGACCGTTTGCAGGCGCCCGCGTCGGCGTCGAAGTTGGCCGTGTCACCCTTCGCCTTTGTGACCTTCACCTTGCACGGTCGGGGCAACTTCGGAGCCGCCGTCGATCCCTCGACCATTGGGGACATGAACTCGTTCGGGACCGTCCGGGGTGACCTGGGTGCCTTGGCCCAAGGCGGGATGGCGGTCTCCGTGCAGCAGGCCAAGGTGTCGGATCTCCGGGTGGGGCAAGAGGTGCCCGTGGTCTTCAACAATCAACAGTTCACCGGCCAGTCCACCGACCTGAAAGTGGTCGCCATCTACAGCCAGGGCGACACGGCATTGTCCGGCTACCTCATCTCCACCGCCACGGCCGAAAAGATCGATCCGTCACTGGTGCTCAACGCCGTGCTGGTCAAGGCCAGGCCAGGCGTGTCCATGGCGGTCGCTCGACAGGTGGTGCAGCGGGCGGCCGTCGGCTACGCGGACGTGGCAGTGCAGGACGTGGCTCAGGTGCAGTCCACGCTGGATCACAGCGATTCAAATGAGTTCAATCTGATCTCATTGTTGTTGGTGCTGGCCATTGCGGTGGCGCTCCTCGGCATTGTGAACACGTTGGCCCTCTCGGTGGTCGAACGCACCCGGGAACTGGCCATGCTGCGGGCGGTGGGCATGGCGCGGGCGCAAATGCGTTCGATGATCCGGGCCGAGTCCGCCCTGATTGGCATGGTCGGTTCGCTTGGCCGGAGTGTTGCTGGGCGTCTTCCTCGGTTGGGTCTTCCAGCGGGCACTGGTCACGCAGGGCATCACCGAGCTGGTCATCCCGTGGTTGCGGTTGGTGCTCTACACCGTGGCCGGTGCGGTGACGGGCTACATCGCCGGGACCATCCCGGCCCGTCGGGCGGCCAAGGTGGACATGTTGGGGGCCATTGCGGCTGAGTAGGTCGCCCGGGTTGTGATGACGTTTTGAGTCTCCGGCGGGTGATCGCCATACTGTCGCCGATGATTGGCGAGACGAGATGAAACGCAACTTGATTCCCCTGGCCCTGGTCGGGCTCATGACAATCCTGGCGTTGGCGGCGGCGTTGGTAGCCATCCACAATGTCGGCCGAATCAGGTTTCCTCATGCCGGTGCTTCACGGGGTCACGCGCTGACTCAGCCAGGCGGGACGGCGGTCCAAATGGTGCACCTGCCGTCATCGGATCTGTACAACCGGCTGTTTGCGGCCGGCGGCCAACTCGAGCTGGAGGGGCAGCCGAATTCGGCCGTCAATGCGGTGCAGTCGAGCCCATGCCTGGTGGCACCGCTGAACCTGAAGTCGCTTGCCGTCGGGCCGGCGACGACGGAAAACTGCAACGATCCTGCGACCATCGGCCGGTCACTCGAGGCCGTGGTCACTGCGGTCGGGTCCGGCAATAGCTTGGCGGTGTCGATTGCCCGTACTGATCCGAGCACCGGGCAGTCATTGATGAGCGCACCCTTCATGCGGTGCCAGTACGCTAGCGACACGCAGCCGGTGATCGCCTACGGCGGCGGTTCCATTTGGGTCTATGACGTGGCCACTACCTTCGGGTCGATGGTGGTGCAGCTGTCCGCCACCACTGGGGCCGTGGAAGACACCGTCGCGCTGCCCCGGTTGTATCGACCGCTCATGGCCGCTGACGATGACGGCGTCTGGATTGGCAACTCCATACAAGGCAGTCCGACGTCGCATGCGATCTACCACGTTGCCCCAGGGGCCAAGACGGCCACGGGCCTGGTGCGATCGTTGACTTCCGGGGCGAAGCCCCGTCGCGCGATCTCGGTGCAGTGGATAGCGGCCAGTGGTGACCACATGTGGGCCGGCATTGGCACCAATCTGACGCAGGAATCGATCTGGCGCTTCGATGGGGCGAGCGGCATCGTGCTGTACCAGGTGCCTAGTGGGTTTGATCCCTTTGGTGCGGTGGTCGGGAACTTCGCCGATGGGCTGTGGACTGAAGTACCGAGCTATCGACCCACTTCCAATGGGCCGCACGCGGTTCCGAACTACGAGCAGATCCTGGAGATCAACCCGGCGACCGGTGGGGAGCACGTGGTGGCCAAGCTGCCCCCATTGCCGGCGCTGGAGACCGACGTTGGAACTCACCCCGACCAGATGGTGTGGCACGACGGTTCGCTGTATGTGCTGGAGCCGCCGTTCTACGCCGATGGCTACCTCGGGTACAGCGAGTTGGTGAAGGTAACGCCTCGCTAGCGAATCGGGCCGGATCTACGCTGGCCCGGTGGGGGGTGGCGAACGGTGAAGGTGGCGATGCTCGATGACTACTTCGACACGCTGCGGACATTGGCGTGCTTCGCCAGGCTGAGGGATCACGAGGTCACCGTGTGGACGGACCACGTCGAGGACCTCGACGTGCTGGCGAATCGGCTGGCCGACACGGAAGCCCTGGTCCTGATCCGGGAACGGACGAAGATCCGGACGCCATTGCTGGAGCGCCTGCCGAAGCTGCAATTGATCAGCCAGCGCAGTGTTTACCCCCACATCGATATCGAGACGTGTACGAACCTGGGCATCGTGGTGTCGTCGAATCTCCACCAAGACTCGCCCTCCTATGCCACCGCTGAGTTGACCTGGGGTCTGGTCATCGCCGGGATGCGACGGATTCCCCAACAGGTGGCCTCCATGAAAGCCGGACACTGGCAGGACAGTGTTGGCCATTCCCTCCGCCACAAGACGCTGGGCATCTATGGCTACGGGCGCATCGGAAAGGTGGTGGCCGAGTATGGCCGTGCCTTCGGCATGCCCGTGATGTTCTGGGCCAGCCGCGAGTCACGGGAGCGGGCGAGAGCCGATGGTCACGTGGTGGCGGAATCCCGAGAGCAGTTCTTCGAAACGTGTGACGTGGTGTCGCTGCATATGCGCCTGGTCGATGCCACCAAGGGGATTGTCACCCGAGCCGATCTCGACCGCATGAAGCCGACGGCCCTGTTGGTCAACACCAGCCGAGCGGGTTTGATTGAGCCCGGTGCGCTGGTGGGCGCATTGACGGCGGGCCGGCCCGGCCTGGCGGCGGTGGATGTCTACGAGACGGAACCACTCGCCGATCCCAACGATCCGCTGCTGCTGATGGACAACGTCATTTGCACGCCCCATATCGGCTACGTCTCGACCGACGAATGGGAGCTGCAGTTCTCCGATGTCTTCGATCAGATCAATGCGTACGCGGCCGGTGCACCAACCAATGTCGTCAACCCGGAGGTGCTGCAGCGTCCGCATCGTCGATGATCGGCAGCACTCCGGCGCCCTCAAGTTCTTCCCGGAGTTGATCGGAAGAGCGGAACAGGATCGTCTGGATTCCCAGGTGGCTGGCCGCGTCGATGTTGTCGCCGTTGTCGTCAATCAGCAGTGTTGTCGGCGCCGTCAGTTCGAAGCGGTCGAGCAGCAATCGGAAGATGGCCGGATCTGGTTTCGCCATGCCTTCCTGACCGGAGACGACGGTGCCATCGAACCAACTGAGAAACGGAAAACGGGCGAGTCGGAGTGGATAGGTCTCCGCCTCCATGTTGGTGAGGGCATAGCAAGGCAGCCCGGTCGCTTTCACGGTTCGGAGGATGTCGAGCGATCCTTCGTCGACGCCAGCCACCATCTCCTCGCTGCGCTTCGACCAGGCCCAGATCAGCTCGGCCAATTCGGGATGCTCAGCGACCAGTTCGGCACACGACGCCTCGGTCGATACGCCCCGATCGTGGGGGTCGTGCCAGGCGGGCGTGCAGACCTCGGTGAGGAACCACTCCATCTCCGCCTCGTCGTCGAACAGGCTGCGGTAGAGGTGCCGGGGGTTCCAGTCCAGCAGGACGCCGCCCAGGTCGAACACGACTGCCCTGATGGATTGGTTCCCATCGTAGGTGTGAGAACGCACACAAAGAATGTTAGATTGAACACGATGGATGTGCACATTCGCCACCAGATGATCCTGCAAGCTCTCCGGCAGCGCAGCCCGGTGCTGGTCGGGGAGCTGGCCACCGCACTGGACTGCTCGGAAATGACCGTGCGCCGTGATCTGGAATCGCTGGAGCGCACCGGCGGCCTGCGCCGGGTGCACGGCGGTGCGGCCAGCGTCTTCCTCAGTGCAGAGGAGACCCCGTACGGGCTGCGGGCTCTGGAGAACACGGAAGCCAAGGCATCGATTGGGGCGGCGGCGGCCGAGCTCCTGGTCGACGGGGAGACGGTCCTGCTCGATGGTGGCACCACCGCCATGGAAGTGGCCCGGGCCATCCGTAGTCGGCGCTTGACCGTCATGCCGCTGGCCCTGCGGCCCGTCTTCGAACTGCACGAATGCCCGGGCATCAAGCTCCTTCTCCCCGGCGGCGAGGTCCGCCCGGGGGAGCTGTCGCTGATCGGAAGCCTGACCGAACCGTCCTTTGCCCAGCTTCGATTCGACACCTATGTGATGGGTCCGTGCGGTATCGATGCCACGGCGGGGAGCACCACCCACCTGCTGGCCGAGACGGCGGTCAAGCGCGCCGCCGCCCGGGCTTCGCAACGGGTCATCGCCGTGGTCGACTCTTCGAAGTTGGGTCGAGTGGCCTTCGGCCATGTCTGTGATCTGGACGAGATCGACATCGTGCTGACCGATGCGGGTGCCGATCCGGAACGAGTGGAGGAGTTGCGGGCCGTGGGCGTCGACATCCGCTGCGTCTGATGGTGATCCCGAGCCCAATCCGACAGGAGACCCCACCAGCCGCCGACGGCTGGCCCCGTCTGGCCGTGATCGCCGTGTTCTTCGTGCACGGCTTCTTATTCGCGTCGTGGACGGCTCACATACCGGCACTGCAACACCACCTCGGCCTCAGCGACGGGCGACTCGGCTTCGCCTTGCTCGGGGCACCCATCGGGTCGGTCCTGGCCATTGGTGTCGGCGCCCACCTGTTGCCGAGGTTGGGCAGCCGGGCCATGGTGCGCCTGGCCCTGGTGGGCTATTGCGTCTCGGGGCCGTTCATCGGTCTGACCGGTTCCTTCGGGACGTTCTTCATGGCCTTCCTGCTGTGGGGCTTCTTCCAGGGGTTGCTGGACGTGTCGATGAATACCCAAGCCATCGCGGTCGAGCGCTTCTCCGGCCGGGTGCTGATGCCGGGTTTCCATGGTTCGTGGAGCAGCGGTGCGCTGGTCGGCGCGGTCACGGGCGCGGCGGCGGTGGCGCTGGGTTTCTCCCTGAGCGGGCAGTTGCTCGTCTTGTCGGTGCCGAGTTTGTTGGGTGTCGGCTGGCTCTCGACCCGGATGATCTCCGACCGGCGAGTGGGGCGACGACCTGGCGGCAGTTCCCGTCAAGGCAGCGTCGGGCCTCGGTGAGCTCCAGTGGGCGCTGGTGGTGCTGGGCGCTATCGCCTTCGCCGACATGCTGTGTGAGGGGGCGGCCGCCGATTGGGCTGCCGTCTATCTCCACAATTCACTGCACACGGTGCCGCTGGTGGCCGGTCTGGGTTTTGCGGTCTATGCCCTGGCCATGTTGGTCGTCCGCCTCTCGGGCAATCGGCTCTTCACCCGGTTCCCCGTCCAACACCTGCTGCCCCTGCTGGCCGTCGTGGCCACGCTCGGATTCGCCGGCGGGCTCATCTTCGCCAATCCGGTCAGCGTCCTGATCGGCTTCGCCCTGCTCGGGGCCGGGGTGGCCAGTGTCGTCCCGATGACCCTGCGGGCGGCCGGAGCGGTGGGTCAGGCCAATACCGGAAGAGCGGTCGCCCTGGTGGCCGGGTGCGGTTGGGCCGGCTACGTGGTGGGACCGGTCGTCATCGGTGCCATTGCCTCGGCGACCACCTTGCGCACGGCGCTCTGCCTGATCCCGTTGCTCACCCTCATTGTGGCGGTGGGGACGGCCACGGCGAAAGCCATGCGGCCGGCCTGATCAGCGCCGACGCCGCTCTTGTATGAAGGGCAGGCCATAGGGGAGAAAGGCCACGACCGCGGCAGCCAGGGCGAGAAAGGCGCCCCAGGACCAACTGAAGCCGGTCGGCTTGAGCAGGAAGGCGAGCACCACGAGCACCAGATCGATTCCGGGCAGGAGGACGAGGAGATCCTCCTTGGACATTCGGAACGACCCGGCGAGGTCACCGATGCCAAAGGCGATCAACACGGTGTAGAGAACCAGGACGATCGAATCGAGCACCGAGATGAACAGCCAACCATGTGCACTGAGTCCATCGAAGTTGAACGGGCCGTAGTGGTACCAGGGCAACCAGAAGGAGACGAGCAGCACCAGGTTGGCCGGACCGGTGATCCGATCCTTCGCGTTCAGGGCATTGAAGCGTTCCTGTGACTTTCGCGTTCGCTTGGGCGCCGGTCGACGCACGACGGTGGGTCGGATGGCGGCGCCGCACTTCGGGCACAGTGCCGTTCCGGGGAAGACTTCAACGAGGCAGCGAGAGCACGCGGGCATCCAGTCAACTTTCTGCTGTCGCGGGTCGAGACGGCATCACCATACCTACCAGACCCTTGAGAATGGCAAACGCCGAGTCGACCCAGTCGAAATAGTCGCGCCACAGCGTGATCTGACCATTTTCCACTTCGAACACACCGCAGACCCAGAACTTGGGCCGGAAGGGGCCACAGACAAAGGTGTCGGTCCGCTCGTTCAACACCATGGAATCGTCACCGGCAGAGTGGTGCACGACGACCCGGAACCCGAGATGATGGCCGTAGTAGGCCCGAGCGAACCTGGTGAACCGCTCTTTGCCGCGCAGGGTGGCCAACGACACGTTGGTGCAGACGATGTCGGGGGCGACCAGTTCGCTGGCGGCGTCAACGTCGCCGTCCTGCATGGCACAGAGGAACCGATTGACGATGTCCGTCGGTTCGCTCACTCCCCGAGGCTGACCTTCAGGTCAATCAACTGCTGGCGGAGCTCATTCACTTCGTCCTGGAGGGCGGCCACATGGGCTTCGAGGTCGGCCAGCGCGTCCGGTGACGCTCGCTTGAGGCAACTCGTGAGGCCGAGAGGTGTCTGGTCCGCTTGTTTCGAGGGCGACGGGAGCACTCTCGTCAATGGCCACGAGCGGGCAGGCCCAGCGCTCTTCCTTTTGGCCCGGGCGGCGACCGAGGTTGCGGGCCAACAGCGGCTCGTCTCGCGAGGTCAGCCATTCGAGTTCCTGCCCGACGTCGTCAATCTCGGCCATTCGTTCGGTGCGGATGCGCAACTCGGACACGGTTTGGGGACCACGCAGCAGCATGACGGCGACCAGGGCGCACTGGCCCTGATTGAGGGCCCACGTTTCTTGGAGGATGTGGCGGTAGCGCACGGCCGAGCGTCCATGGGAGGGCAGCACCGAACGGGCCAGCTTCATTTGCTTGAGTTGGTCGATGCCGGCCAAGACGGTCGACTCGTCGTACTGCACCACCGGGTCCCGGTTGGTGGCCTGATTGGCAGGCCATGACCAAGGCATTGATGGTGAGCGGGTACTGCTGGGGCGTGGTCAGTTCCTTCTCAACCAGCGCACCCAGCAGGCGCGCTTCCACTGCTCCCAGCCACATGAGGCTGAGCATACGGGGATGCCAGACTCTGTCGATGAATCGCCCTGGTGCACGCCGATGGGCCATCGTCGCCGTCGGGGCCGCCGCGCTCCTTTCCGGCTGCAGCGCGGCCGTGAATGCGGGCGATACCCCGACCTTGACCGGTCCCATACCGGCCCGGCCGACGCCACTGGCCGGACCGACCATTCGAGGTGCCGCCGTGGTCGGGGGCCGAGCGGCCGCGGGAGCGACCGTCATCGTCACCACCGTCCTGCAGTCGGACGAAGTGGCCGGACGGGCCCTCAAAGCCACCGCCACCTTGGGTATCGGATGCCTGGACCACGTCGGTTGTTCGAGCCCGACATCGGAGGGGCGAGTGGCGCAGAACGGTCGCTTCATTCTGGCCGTGCCCAAGGGCGGCCACGGGGACGACGAGCTCAGCGTGACCGTGTTGGCCCAGCGGGGGAACGTCGGCCGAGTGGCCACCTCGGTGCTCCTTCCGGCCTCTGATCGAAAGGGGGCCGACATCGGTTCCGTAGGCCCTGGCCGGATCGGCCGGCACCGTCATCTCCCACAGCAATCTGAGCCACTACGTGGCGGCCGTCGTGCCTGGGCAAGCGGGCCGGCCCGACATCACCATGGCCAGGGCCGTGGCCACCGGTTCCGGTGATCAGTTCGTCACCGAGGACCCGGTGCAGGACGTCACCTCCGGCTTCGACCCCCGGCTGGTCGAGGACGGTCGGGTGCTGTTGGCCAGCACGGGGACCGGCACCATGGCCGGCCATCAGGCGGTGTTCACATCGAGCTTGGTGTTCGATGGAGATCTGGTGCCTCCGAGCCGGGGCGCCGCTTGCTCGGTCGAAGGGAGCGCGGGTCAAGCCATTGCGCAGCACCCGTGTGGCCTCACCGACGGCATGCTCGATACCGACTGGGTCCTCCACGACGACCCGGCCTGCCGTGCAGGGCCCGTGTCCGGGCACGGCCCAGGATCAGGTGCGCGACGTCACCGTCGTGTTGGCCCATCCCATGGTGGCCGACCTGATTGTGGTGCGCGGCTGTGGCTTCACCTGCCAGGTGGCCGTGAGTGCGGACGGCAGCACGTTCGGGGCCTGGCGCCAGGCCCCTCAGGCGGCGGGCACCGCAGGGACCTTCGCCGACCAGGTTCCGGCACAGCGCGTCGTGGCCGTCCGGGTGCAGACCGCGACGGGTGGGTTCTTTACGGCATTGCGGCAGGTATCGGTGTGGGGACCACTGGCCCCCTGAACAGCAGCGATCTAGCGCTGCATCGCCTTGGTCTCGACGAACTCTTCGAGACCGTAACGGCCACGCTCGCGCCCGATCCCCGACTGCTTGTAGCCGCCGAAGGGAGCGCTTGGGTTGAAGGCGCCGCCGTTGATGTCGACCTGACCGGTCCGCATCTGACGGGCCACCCGCTCGGCCCGGGCCGGGTCGCCACTGCTCACGCCGCCGGCCAACCCGTAGGGGGTGTCGTTGGCGATCTCGATGGCCTCTTCCTCGGTGTCGTAGGGAATGATCGAGAGCACGGGGCCGAAGATCTCCTCGTTGGCGATGGTCATCGTCCGGGTCACCTCGGAGAAGACGGTCGGCTGCACGAAGAAGCCCTTTTCCAGGCCTTCGGGGGCGTCGGGGCCACCGGCGATGAGCTTGGCGCCCTCTTCAATGCCCTTGTTGATGTAGCCGCGGACCCGGTCACGCTGGACGGCGGAGACCAATGGGCCGAGCAGCTTGCCGGGCTCGAAGGGGTCGCCGGGGGCGAAGCCGGCGGCGGCACCAGCGGCCAGTTCTTCCACCTGGGCCAGCTTGTCCCGGGGGACCAGCATGCGGGTGAGGGCCGAGCAGGTCTGGCCCGAGTTCATGTAACAGGCGAACACACCGGCCGGGACGGCGGCGGCGAAGTCGGCGTCGTCGAGCAGGATGTTGGCGGACTTGCCGCCCAGTTCCAACGACACCCGCTTGATGGTGTCGGCCGCCAGTTCCATGACCCGCTTGCCGGCCCGGGTCGATCCGGTGAACGAGACCATGTCGACCTTGGGGTGGGCGGCGATGGCTTCGCCGACCACGGGGCCGACGCCGGTCACCAGGTTGAAGACACCGGCGGGCAGGCCCACCTCGTGGATGATGTCGGCCAGCGCGAAGGCGTTCAGCGGGGCCACCTCGCTGGGCTTGAGGACCACGGTGCATCCGGCCGCCAGCGCAGGGGCGACCTTCAGGACCACCTGGTACAGCGGGTAGTTCCACGGCGTGATGGCCCCGACCACACCGACGGGCTCACGGACGATGAGCGAGTTGCCCATCTCCTCTTCCCAGGGGAAGTGCTCCGCCGCCGAAGCGGCATCGGCGAAGGCCCCGGCGGGCAGCCCCACCTGGACGGCACCCGACAGCGTCATCGGCATGCCGACCTCTTGCGAAATGATGGTGGCGATTTCTTCGGTCCGGCGCACTGAGGGCTTCGCCAATACGCACCAGCAGCTTGCCGCGCTCCTCACGGGAGGTGGCGGCCCAGCCCGGGAAGGCAGCGGCCGCAGCCTGCACGGCCTTGTCGACGTCTTCGGCCGTCCCGTCGGGGATGGTGGCCATGACTTCCTCGGTGGTCGAGTTGATGACTTCGAGCACGCCGGTGCCGGTCGAAGGCACCCAGGCGCCGTTGATGTAGATCTTGTCCCGAACGTCCATGTGATGCCCTCCCTGAATGTGGCCAAGTGTTGGAGCCAACTGTTACCGCCAACCCTACCGACATCATCGGAGAATCGCCCGTTCGGGCCGGAGGTGTGGCCGAAGTTTGGCCGAATTCGAGGTGAACTGGTCCGAGTCGGCCCGTCTCTCGGGAAGTCAGTCCTTCTTGCCCAGCAGCGGGTGCGCGCCCATGCCCACCGGCTGCAGATGCTGGCCCAAGACCTCGTGGAAGTGCTCGGCCACCTCGGCGGGCGTCCAACCGCCGTCGCTCCACATGGTGGCGATCTGCCGGGGGGTTTGGAAGAGGGTGTAGGCGAAGCCGGTGCGGCCCAGGACCTGGCCGTTGACGTAGGACGCGCCTTCGGAAGCCAGGAAGGCCACCAGCGGCGCATTGAGGGCGGGGTCCTGGTCGGCCGGCGGCTCGGCCCCGGCGTAGAGGCCCTCGGTCATGCGGGTGAAGCCGGCCGGCGCCATGGCATTGACCGTGATGCCGTACTTGCCCAACTCGAGGGCCCACACGAAGGTCATGCCCATGATGGCGGCCTTGGCGGCGCCGTAGTTGGTCTGCCCGAAGTTGCCCCGCAGGCCGGCCGACGAGCTCATGTTGATGATGCGGCCGTAGCCGGCGTCCTTCATGATCGGCGCGGCGTGGCGGACCGTGTTGAAGGTGCCCTTCTGGTGCACGGCGACCACGGCGTCGTAGTCGGCCTCGTCCATCTTGACCAGTGACCGGTCCCGCACGATGCCGGCGTTGTTGACCAAAATATCGATGGAGCCGAATGCCTCCACCGCACTGTTGATGATGCGGCCGGCCGCTTCGAAATCGCTGACCGAGTCGTGATTGGGGATGGCGTTCCCGCCGGCCGCCTCAATCTCCTTGCAGACCTCGGCGGCCGGGTCCTCACCCGTGCCGTCACCGCCCAAGCTGACACCGACATCGTTGACGACGACCTTGGCCCCCTCGGCGGCCAGGCACAGGGCAATGTCGCGCCCGATCCCTCGTCCCGCCCCCGTCACTACCGCTGATCGGCCATCAAGAAGTCCCATGGCGCAGAGAGTATCTCGGTGCGGGCGTTACCTGACATCCGTGTCAGTGTCGGCGGCCGACGCTGTACCATTCGAACGTCCCGACAAGTCGTGAGGAGCACCCCGACATGGCCAATTTCATTGAGAACGCGCCGGAGCAGGTTTTGGCCGCCGCCAAGGAACTGCTGGAGCGGGGACTGGTCGAAGGGACGTCCGGGAACATCTCGGCCCGGATGGAGAACGGCAACATCGCCGTCACGCCGTCGTCGCTGGATTACCGGATCATGGAGCTCGAGGACATTGTCGTCGTCAATCCTGAGGGTGAGACGGTCTCGGGCCATCAGAGTCCGACGTCGGAGAAATACCTCCACCTGGCCTGCCTGGCCGCCTACGACGACATCGCCGTCGTCATCCACTCCCATGCCGTCTACGCCACCATGTTCGCCGTCGCCCATCAGGACATCCCGAGCTGCATCGATGAGTTCACCGTCTACCTGGGTGGCGACATCCGTTGCACCGAGTACGCCTCCAGTGGTTCGCCCGATTTGGCCGAGCAGGCCGTGAAGGCCTTGGAAGACCGGGGCGCCTGTCTCATCGCCAACCACGGCATGGTGGCGGTGGCCACCGACATGAAGAAGGCCATGCACAACACGGCCCTGGTCGAGCGCAGCGCCCAGATCATTTGGGGCGCCAAGCAACTGGGCAGCATTTACCCGTTGCCGGAGAAGGTCAACAAGAACTTCGCCGGCGTCTACCCGTACATGCGCTAGGGCCTGACGACCGATGGCTTCCGAAGGAAAGATTTCGGCCCGGCTGGCCGAGCTCGGGCTGACGCTGCACGGGCCGCACCCGCCGCACGACCCGCTCGACTCGGTGGTGGTCCACGCCGGCATCGCCCGCACCTCGGGTCAGTTGCCCCGCATCGATGGTGTGCTGACCTGTCTCGGCCGATTGGGCGATGACGTCACCGTCGAACAGGGTCGCGAGGCCGCGGCCGTGTGTGCCTTGAATGCGTTGGCTGTCCTGCAGGCCGAACTTGGTTCCCTCGACCGCATTGAGCGGGTGTTGACCGTGACCGGCTTCGTGTCCTCGGCGCCCGACTTCCACGAGCAGCCGGCCGTGATCGATGGGGCCAGCAAGATGCTTGTTCGACGTCTTCGGTGAGGCCGGTCGCCATACCCGTTCGGCCGTTGGCGTGGCGGCGCTGCCCCGAGATGGTGCCGTCGAGATTGAGGTCACGGTCGCGCTGCGGGACTGACTGGGCTGCCGCCGGCTTCGCCGATGTAGGCCGCCTCACCGATGAGTAAGGAACAGACTCGGCCCCAAAAGTGTTGTACCAGGCATGAAACGCATCGGATTCCTCTCGTTCGGCCACTGGACGCCGTCGCCGCACTCGCAGGCCCGGTCGGCTTCCGACGTCCTGCTGCAGTCGATCGATCTGGCCGTGGCCGCCGAAGAGCTCGGGGCGGACGGGGCGTACTTCCGGGTCCACCACTTCGCCAACCAGCTCTCGTCGCCGTTCCCGCTGTTGGCCGCCATCGGTGCCCGCACCAGCAAGATCGAAATCGGGACCGGCGTCATCGACATGCGCTACGAGAACCCGCTCTATATGGCCGAGGATGCCGGTGCGGCCGATCTCATCTCGGGCGGTCGCCTGCAACTGGGCATCAGTCGTGGCTCACCCGAGCAGGTCATTGACGGCTTCCGCTACTTCGGCCATGAGCCGGCCGAGGGTGCCGATCCGGCCGGGGCCGAGATGGCCCGTGAGCACACTCGGGTGTTTCTTGAAGTGTTGAAGGGTGGGGGATTCGCCGAGCCCAATCCGCGCCCGATGTTCCCCAATCCGCCCGGACTGCTGCGGGTCGAGCCGCACTCCGAAGGTCTGCGCGAGCGGATCTGGTGGGGTGCCGGCAGCCGACAGACCGCTGAGTGGACGGGCGCAGCAAGGCATGAATCTCATGAGCTCGACGCTGCTGACCGAGGACACCGGCGTGCCGTTCCATCAACTGCAGGCCGAGCAGATCGAGCGGTTCCGCAAGGCCTGGGCCGAAGCGGGCCACACCCGGGAGCCCCGTGTCTCGGTCAGCCGCAGCATCTTCCCGATCATCAACGACCAGGACCATCAGTACTTCGGACACGAGGGGCGGTCGGAGGACCAGGTCGGCTATATCGATGGGGGGATCGCTCGTTTCGGCAAGACCTATGCCGGTGAACCGTCAGCATTGATTGCGCAGCTGGCCGAGGACGAGGCCATCGCCGCCGCCGACACGCTGTTGCTCACGATCCCGAATCAGTTGGGCGTGGACGTACTGCGCCCACGTGCTCGATTCCGTCGTGAACGTCATCGGACCGGAGCTCGGCTGGCGCTAGCGTCGCTCGCGGCCGCTAGCGGGTGAACGCCGCCGAGATAGTTGAGCGGGCGCTCTTCGTGAGCTCCCAATAACTCGCGGTGCCCTGCTCCTGAAGCTCGGTGATCGCCTTGATGGCGGCACCGTAGGCGGCAACGGCCACCGCCCCGCCGACGGAGATGCGAGCCACGCCGAGCTCGGCCAGCCCATTGACATCGGGGCCGTTGGGCAGCATCAGCACGCTGACCGGGATGTCGACGGCCTTGATGAGTTGCTCGAGTTCCTTGGGGTCGACGACGCCCGGCGCGAAGAGCACATCGGCGCCCGGCCTCCTGAAACGCCTGCAGCCGCTTGATGGTGTCGGCCAGGTCCGTCCGCCCGTGGAGATAGTTCTCGGCCCGGGCGGTGAGCACGAAGTGCACGGGACCTCGGTGAGCCGCCTCGGCTGCCGCTCTCACCCGGTCGGCGGCCTGCGCCAATTCGTAAATGGGTTGGTCGGCGTAGTCGCCGCGCTCGTCGTTGGTCTTGCCGGTGAAGTCCTCGACCGACCCGCCGGCCAGACCGGTGGCGATGGCTTCATCGATAGTGGCGGCGACACCTTCGGGATCATGGGCGAAACAGTTCTCGAGATCGGCCGAG
The DNA here is from genome assembly GCA_963730785.1 of uncultured Acidimicrobiaceae bacterium. Classification (GTDB taxonomy): domain Bacteria; phylum Actinomycetota; class Acidimicrobiia; order Acidimicrobiales; family RAAP-2; genus Bog-473. The sequence continues at coordinate 928,813 of CAVSTF010000010.1, read as the reverse complement.
ACCGGAAGGTCGACGGCCGTGGCGAGCTCTTGCGAGTGGGCGAGGACTTCGTGTTTGGACATGGCGCCATCGAGCCGACCGCGGGAGGCGGCAAAACCGCCACTGGTGGTGGCGATGGCTTTGATGTTGAGGGCTTCGAAGAGCTTGGCCGAACCGATGTCCCATGCGTTGGGCATCAGGAGTGGGCTGCCCGGGGTGTGCAGGGCGAGGAACTGGGCTGCTTTGTCGGACTGCGGGGTCGGCTGGTCGGCTTGCGGGCTCGGCTGAAGGCTCATGGTGCCGATCGTAGGGCCGCCGCCCGGGCGCAAGAACGGTCGGCCTTGGGGCGTGTTGTGTACATGATTTATTTTTTAATTTTAGGGTCTGACCTGCGAATTTGGGCCTTTCGTTGTCACACCCCCCTGTCAGAGTGGAGCCATGGATCTCATGGAAAGGTTCGTCGGCGTGGTCGACGACATCGTGGCTGCCGATCCGGCGTACTTGGCCGACGGCGGGCACCTGCGTGAGTTCAACCAGCAGATGACACGCCTTCTTGGGGTACAGATTCGGTCAATCGGCGAGTTCGATCAATGGGACGCCGGTGCGGCGGACGGCGCCAAGAACTCGGCCGACTGGATCAGCACCGAGTTCAAGGAGCCAGTCAAAGAGTCCCGTCGCCGCATCAAGCATGCGCGGGCCCTTCGGAATCTGCCGATCGTGGCCGAAGCGTTGATGGAGGGGAAGATCAATGAGGCCCATCTCGACCTGTTCGTGGCCGTCCACAATTCCCCCATCAAGGATGCATTGACGAAGGACCAGGAACTCCTGGTCGACCAGGCCGCCACCAAGAACTTCGGCGAGTTCCATCAGGACCTCGAGTACTACAAGCAGTCGGTTGACCCGGAAGGCGCCGAAGCGAATGCGGCGGCGCAGCGCGACCGGCGCGCCGTCTACCTGGCGCCCGTTTCCGACGGCATGCACGTGGGACGGATCAGTCTCGATCCGATTTCGGGGACGATCGTGGCCAATGAACTTGATCGCCTGGAGAGCGAACTCTTCGATGCCGACTGGGCCGAGGCTAAAGCACGCCTAGGCCGTGATCCCCGGGTCGATGAGCTCAGTCGGACCCCGGCCCAGCGCCGGGCCGACGCGTTGGTGGAGATGGCGGTGCGGAGCCGGACCGCACCTGCGGGCGGCCGCCGACCTGAACCGCGATTCTCCGTTCTTATCGGCTATGACAAGTTGCACGACCACATCTGCGAACTGGAAAACGGCATCGTGGTGACCCCGGGCACCGTGTACGAATGGCTGGACCGTGCCTACTTCGAACGGGTGGTCTTCCAACCCAATGGCCGGGTCGAAGTGAGCGAAACCGCTCGATTCTTTACCGGCGCCACCAGAAGAGCGATTGAGATCCGGGATCGCCGCTGCACCCACCCCTTCTGCAACGAACCCGTCGAACGCTGCCAGGGTGACCACATTCAAGAGTGGTCCAAGGACGGCAAGACCACTCAAGAGAACGGTCAGCTGCTTTGCAGCTTTCACAATCGCCTCCGGAACCAGCGACCACCGCCTGACGACTAGTGAGTAGCCCCCCGCCCGGCGCCTAGGACCCGAAAGTCAGGAAGCGAATTCCCAGTATTGGATCTCGCACATCATCGGCAGGATGTACTTCATGTAGAGCGAGTGGATTTTCACCACTTGCTGATCGTCCACGTGCAGGTCGATGAGATCCAATCGGTCATCGACCTTTCGGAACGCTTCGGCGCGCTCCTGTATGCCTTGAAGCTCCTCGAGGGATCCGACGGCCAAACCGAAGTGATCCATGCGAGGACACTTCATGGGGTCGGGCTCGGCGATGAGGAAGATGAACTGGTCCCAGTGCACACAGCTCAAAATCAAGCGATGACGGTCCTGAGTCATGGTCGGCATCTCCTCGAAGCCGAGCACCTGGTCGAAGAAGCCGAGGATTTGGCGTCGGCTTTCCTCGCCGAGCAGATCCGCCGGCATCGACATGGCCACATGATTGAAGCGGGGCGGCCCCGAGGGGTAGAAGGGATGCGTCACGAGTCGCGCGCCTCATGAACTTCGCGCACCTGAGGCACGACCATGACCTTGCCGGCGATGCGACCAGAGGCAAGGGCCGCGAGGGTGTCGGCGATGCCGCTGAGAGGCACGTCGACCGGATCGATCAAGAGGTCGTTCGGGAATGACGGCTGCGACAACATTTCGAGGGCGTGCTCGAAGCCGCCGGCGTCATAGACAAAGGAACCGGTCACGGTAAGTTCGTTGAGGATCATGCGGTTGGGGTCGAACGTCGGGTGCTCAATCCCCGCGCCTACGAAGACCAAGATGCCGCCCCGCAGCAGCTGATTGAAGCCAGCCTCGATGGCCGACTTGTGACCGGAACATTCCAGCACCGCATGGACGGCCCGGGATGAGATCTTCTCCGGCTCCCAGGAGGGGAACAGTTCGAGTTCGGAAGGGTCGATGACCTCGGTCGCCCCCAACTGACGGGCCAACTCCTGTCGTGTCGCCGCCGGCTCGACGACGCAGATGTGTTCGATGCCCATGGTGCGCAGTGCTGCGATGGTGAGTGCACCAATAGGCCCGGCGCCGAAGACCATGGTGCGGTCGCCGGGCTTGACGCCCGACCGGGTGATCCCGTGCAGCGCCACGGCCAGCGGTTCGGCCAGGGCAGCATGCCGAGCGGACAACCCTTCCGGCAATCGCAAGAGGCTGGTCGCCCGCACCAGGATGAACTCGGCAAAGGCGCCGTCGAAATGATCGGTGATCATGCTGGCGCGGTTCTCGCACTGGGAGGGCTGGCCTTCCAGGCATCGACGACAGGTCCCACATTTGGGGGAGGGTCCGCCCACGACCCGCTCGCCGATCGACCAATCAGTGACACGCTCGCCCAGAGCAGCAATGGTGCCCGTCCATTCATGACCCGCCACGGAGCCGGGCGGCAGCCCCCAGCCATCCTTCAGCTGGTGGATGTCGGATCCGCAAATCCCACAGTGATCGACCCGCACCAGGATCTGGTCCGGACCGGGGCGGGGTACCGGCCGCTCTTCCACCGTGATGACGCCGGGCGACTGGTAGACGGCAGCGGCCATGGTGCCCGGTACCTGCGTGTGATCTGACACTGGCGTCAACGTTAGGCGCTTGCCCCCAGCCAGGCGAGCCCCCCGGCGAGATGCTTCAGGTAGGCCGGTGTCTCCCAGGCACCAGGGAAGTGCCCCAGCGCCGTATAGAAGCTGCGACCCTGAGCCTCCTCGAAGCACCAGGCGAGAGGAAAGCCACACGCCGGGGTACGGCCGCCGGGAACGGTCAAGTCCACTTGCTCGGCCGCCAGCCGCAGCAGGACCTCGGCATCCGGACGCAGGTCGGAGAAGAGGTAGATCTCGTCGCGCCACTGCCACTGCGAACCGAGATGCGCCGTCGCCGGGTGGTCGGCCACCGCCACGTCGATGGCGAAGTCCTGCGTCCACGGATGGCCGTCGAAGCGGGCGCCCATCAGGGCGCCGTAGTCGGGCCAGGTGTGGCAGGCGTCGGTGGCGGAGTGGATGCCGAGGATGCCGGTGTGGCCGCCGCGCCACGACTCCAGCAGGGCGGATTTCTGCTCGGCCGAGAACGGGCGTCTCGCCGATGGTGAAGAGCGCCAACACCCCGGCGGCGCCGAGTTGATGGGGCGACAGGTCGCGCACATCGTGGACCACGACGGGGGAGTGGCCGGCGCTCTCGGCCAACTGGACCAGGGCTGTGGTGGCTTGGCCGAGGACGCCGTGGACGCCGGCGGGGCCGTCGGCGTAAGGCGCCACCTGCGTCACGATCAGCATCGGGGTGGTCATGCCCCGAGTGTACGGCTGGTGCGCGAGCGGGACTGATGGTCGAATGCAGCAACATGCGACGAGTGAACGAGGAGACGCAGTGAGTCCCGAGATTTCGAGAAGCGAGATAGCAGCCACATTGCAGCAGTTGGGATCGGCCACCCTGGGCGAGTCGGGCGGGCTGGCCACGGACCGGCGGCTGAAGCCGGCGTGGTCAGGCGCGGTGGTGGCCGCCCCGGCCTACCCGGTGGGTTGCACCCCGGGTGACAACCTGGCCGTGCACGTCGCGGTGACGACGGCGCCGGCGGGGAGCGTCCTGGTCGTCGATGTGGGTCGAGTGGCCGACCGCGGCTACTGGGGCGAGGTGTTGACCACGGCGGCCGAGGCGGCCGGGCTGGCGGGACTGATCATCGATGGCGGCGTGCGCGACGTGGCGGCCCTGGAAGCCCACGGCTTCCCCGTGTTCTCGTCCACCATTGCGCTGACCGGTGCCTCCAAGAATCAGCGCGGGACGGTTGGTGCGCCGGTGAAGGTCGGTGGCATCGAGGTGTCGTGGGGCGACTGGGTGGTGGGCGACGTCGATGGCGTGACGGTGGTGCCGGCCGCCGTGTTGCTGGACGTGATCGCCGCCGGCAGGGACCGAGAAGCCAAGGAGGCCGGTTTCTTCAGCGCGCTGAAGGCGGGCAAGACGACGGTGGAGCTGCTGAGCTTGGACGCATCGATGATCACGGTCCAGCCGACGGCACTGCGAGCCGCGGCAGCGGTCCCCGCGGTGGCGATCGTCAGCAGATGCGCGGCAACGGGTCGCCGACCAGCATGTCGACGATCCGGGTGCCACCAAGCGTGGTGCAGCAGCACCACGATCCCGGGTGGCTCCGAGCGGATCTCGCCGATGCGCACGGCCTCGGCGCCGCGGGGATGTGCTCGCAGGGCGGCCAAGGCCGCGTCCGCCTCGTCCGGCGCCACCACCGCGACCAGCTTGCCCTCGTTGGCCACGTAGAGCGGATCGATGCCGAGCAGTTCGCAGGCCGCGGCCACGGCCGGGCGCACCGGCAAGGCGGCCTCCTCCAGTACCACGGTCAGGTTGGCGTCCCGGGCCAGCTCGTTGCAGACCGTGCCCACGCCACCCCGGGTGGCGTCGCGCAGCCACCGGGTCGACGGTGCCGCCGCCAGCAGGCATTCCATGAGGTCGTTCAGCGGAGCGGTATCCGACTCGATGTCGGCCTCGAGCGCCAGGTCGCCCCGGGCCAGCATGACGGCCGTGCCGTGGTCGCCGATGGTGCCCGACGAGAGCACGACGTCGCCCTCCTGCACCCGGTCGGCCGCAGAGCACGCGCCCGGTCGGGATGAGGCCCACGCCGGCGGTCGAGATGTACATCCCGTCGGCCGCGCCCCGGTCGACCACCTTGGTGTCGCCGGTCACGATCGACACGCCGGCCGCCGCGGCCGCCTCGGCCATGTCGGCCACGATCTGGCGCAGCTCGTCGATGGAGAACCCCTCCTCGAGCACGAAGGCGGCCGACAGCGCCAGCGGTCGGGCCCCCATCATGGCCAGGTCGTTGACGGTGCCGTGCACGGCCAGGTGGCCCACCGAGCCGCCGGGGAAGCGCAGGGGCTTGACCACGTAGGAGTCGGTGCTGAAGGCCAACCGCTCGCCGGAGGGGAGCTCCAACACGGCGGCGTCCGTCTGAGCTGCTGCTGCTGCGTCTCGCCGGCTGCCGCGGCCGGCGAAGGCAGGCAGGAACACGGCGTCGAGCAGCGCGGCCGAGGCCTTGCCGCCGGCGCCGTGGGCCAGGGTCACGACCTCGTCGAGCAGGCGGGGTCGCCGACGGCGAAAGGCCTCGATGCGCTCGAAGACGACTGCTTCCCGACCGGCCGAGGTTGTCGCTGTCGCTCGTGCGGTGTCGGTCACGGTGCCTCCACTCGTGCTGCCTCGGTCATGCCATCCACTCCATCGAGTTCGTGCTGCACCATCGACCACAGCTCCAGCATCAAGGCGTTCTGCGCCTCCTGAATGCGGTGGACGCTCTCGGAGCGGACGACCAGGCAGTGGGCCACGGCGGCACTGGCCGCCATGGCGCCGCCGCTATAGCCGCAGAAACCGATAGTCAGCAGTCCCCGCTGGGACGCCTCTTCGAGCCCGCGCAGCACGTTGACCGAGTCGCCGCTGGTCGAGAAGCCGACGGCGATGTCGCCCGACCGGGCGTGGGCGATGAGTTGGCGGGAGAAGACCAGATCGAAGCCGACGTCGTTGGCCAGCGCAGTCAGGACAGCCCGGTCGTCCACCAGCGACACGGCCGGCAGCGGCCGCCCGTGAGGGGGACGGCGAAGCAGGTCGACCGCGCCCTCGGCGTCGGTGGCGCTCCCGCCGTTGCCGAAGGCAAAGAGCCGGCCGCCCCGGGCGAAGCGATGCGGCCATGGCGACCGCCGCCCGCGCCAGCTGTCCGTGACAGTCTTCGACGGTGTCGTGGCGCAAGGATCGGCTCTGGGCGATCTTCTCCCGGGCCGACGTGGCCAGATCGACGAGCAGGCCCGAGCTGTCGCGCTCCTCGGATTCAATAAAGGGATAGAGGAACCCGGTCGGCTCAGCCGCGGTCATGCCCGGGCGTCCTCGAGAATGGTGAGCGCCACGCCGGCATGCACCAGCAGCAGATCACCCGGCGCCACCGGCTCCACCAGGCTGGCATCGACGGTCTCGTATGCCCCTTCGACGACGACCTCGACCAGGCCATCGGCCCGCAGCGAGCGAACCTCGGCCACCCGCCCCTCGTCCGAACAGGTGATGCAGACCTCGTCGGTGCAGGCCGCCGGCGGGACCTCGAGCAGACCGGGATGCTCGAAGACCACGTGGGTCAACTCCCACAGCAGGTGGTAGAGCAGCACCATGTCGCCTGAGTGCGACGCCAGGGCGGGATCCTCGCCCTCCAGCCAGACCACATGCTCGGCCCGGCCGCCACCGGGTCGGGGCCCGGCGCCCAGCCAGATCCGGGTCAGCCCCCAGGCCTCGGCTCGGCGCAGCAATTCGGCCGTGGCGGCGTCATCAGCGGAGCCGATGACCAACAGCACATCGCCGGGGCGGGCCAGCAGGCGCACCGTGGCGGATGATGTCGAGCCCCTCGACGTGACCGCCGGCAACGCCCGCTTCCCCACGATGACGGGGTGCACGAACTCGACCGCCACGTGGCGCCCGTGGGCCGGCCACTGTCCGGCCACGCACCACATGGTCGCCCCGGCCCCGAAACACCGGGCCAGTGACAGCGCGGCCGAGGCCAGATCCTCGGCCGACCCGCGGTCGGTGTCCAAGCCGGGCGCTTCCATCACGGCCATCATGTACCCGCCCGATCCCGGGCGCTCGGCGTGGCGCGGCAGCCCGCCACCACGGCCTGTCCGAGGGCCAAGCCGCCGTCATTGGTGGGCACCACTCGGTGGGTCAGCACGCCCAGGTCCCGGCCCCTCAGCTCGGCCCGGGCCAAGCGGACCAGCAGCACGTTCTGGAAGACGCCGCCGCTCAGTGCGACCTGCTGCAGACCGGTCTGCTTGGTGCAGACGCTCGGCCGTATCGGCGATCATGCGGGCCACGGCGACGTGGAAGCCGGCCGCGATGGGGCCCACCGGGATGCCCCGGCGGCAATCATCGATCATGCCCTGCCATACGTCGTCAACCACCAATTCTTCGCCCACGAGATCGAAGGAGTAGTGCCGCGCCGTCTTCGACGTGAGGGGCGGCCAACCATTCCAGCTCGATGGCCGCCTGCGCTTCATAGGAGGCCTCATGGCGGACGCCGAGCAGCGAGCTCACCGCATCGAAGAGGCGACCCATGCTCGATGTCGGAACGCACTGCACCCCGCGTTCGAGCTGCCGCTGCAGCACGGCCCGCTCCGCGGCCGCCGCATGCAGCACCGGTGGCAGATCGTCGTCCCAGGCGATCCCGGCGGCCCACAGATGGGCCAATGCGGCGCGGTAGGGCTTGCGGATGGTGGCGTCCCCGCCGGGAAGCGGGACGTAGCGCAGGTGGGCTGCCCGCTCGAAGTCCCGTCGTAGCCGGCGATCAGGACCTCGCCGCCCCAGATGGCGCCATCGGTGCCGTAACCGGTGCCATCGAAGGCGAAGCCGATGACCCGCTCGTGCCGCGGGACCCCGTGTTCCGCCATGACTGCCGCGATGTGGGCGTGGTGGTGTTGGACCAACGCCAGCGGTCGGTCGCTGCACTCATCGGCCCAGCGTCGGGTCTGGTAGCCCGGGTGGGCGTCGGCGGCCACACACTCGGGATCGACCTGGTACATCTGCTCGAACTGGACGGTCGAACGCTCGAAGGCGGCGCAGGGTCTCCAGGCTGCCCATGTCGCCGATGTGCTGGCTCATCCAGGCATCGTGCCCAGAGGCCAGGCAGAAGGTGTTCTTGAGCTCGCCTCCCATGGCCAGCGTCGGTGCGACCTCGAAGGGCAGGCGGACCGGGAGGGGGGCGTAGCCCCGGGAACGACGGATCGGCAGTTCTTCGCCGTCGTCGACCCGCACCACCGAGTCGTCGCAGGGCACGTGGATCGGCCGATTGTGCAGCAACCAGGCATCGGCGATCCGTCCCAGCCGGGTCCGGGCATCGGCGTCGTCGTAACAGATCGGCTCGTCGGTCAGGTTGCCGCTGGTCATGACCAGCATGTCGGGCACGGGGGCTGCCGATCCCGGCACGCGCTCGAACAGCAGATGGTGGAGCGGGGTGTAGGGCAGCAGCACGCCGATGTAGGGATTCTCCGGCGCCACTTCGTCCGCCAGGGGTCCGCCAGTTCCATCTGTTCGGCGCATGAGCAGCACGATCGGGCGCACCGTCCCGGTCAACAGTGCCGCCTCGGCTGCATCAACGTGGGCCAGCTGCCGAGCGACGGACAGGTCGCGCACCATGACGGCCAGCGGCTTGTCCGGGCGCTGCTTGCGACGCCGCAGGGTCGACACGGCCTCGCTCGAGCGGGCATCGCAGGCCAGGTGGTAGCCGCCCAGGCCCTTGATGGCGACGACCGCGCCCGCCGCCAGTGCCACCTGGGTGGCCGCCAGCGCGGCATCGGTGCCTTCGATCGTTTCCGTCCCTCCTCCCGGGAAGGCCGCCGGCCCTTCGAACCACATCCGTGGACCGCAATCGGCGCAGGCCACCGGCTGGGCGTGGAAGCGGCGGTCGGCCGGGTCGTCGTACTCGGATCGGCAGGACGGGCACAGCGCGAAGCCCGCGCATGGTCGTGTTGGCTCGGTCGTAAGGAAGGCGGAGTGTGATGGTGAACCGGGGACCGCAGTTGGTGCAGTTGATGAACGGGTAGCGCCAGCGCCGATCGCCCGGGTCGAACAGCTCGGCCAGGCAGTCCGTCGCACACGGCGATATCGGGGGAGACGAAGGTGCCGACCGAGTCACCGCCTCGGCTCTCGACGATCCGGAAGTCGCGGTCGTGACGTAGCGTCGCCCGGCACCGACTCGACGCCGAAGATCTGGGCCATTGGCGGCGCGTCCGAGGTCAGGCGGGCGGCGAAGACGGCAAGGTCACCGGCGCCGCCCTCCACTTCAATGAACACGCCCTCGGGGTCGTTGCCCACATGGCCGGCCAGCCCGAGTTCGGTCGCCAGCCGCACGCACGAACGGCCGGAAGCCGACCCCCTGCACGACGCCGACCACCCGGATCCGGTGGCGCTCCGAGCGCGACACCCGGGGCCAGCGTGGTCACGCCGGCTGCTTACTGCGCCGTCCCAGGGTCACGGCGGCTTCTCGATGCATCCGCCCGAAGTTGTAGTAGGCCGCGCAGGCCCCTTCGGAGGAGACCATGCAGGTGCCGATGGGGGTCTCGGGCGTGCAGGCCGTGCCGAAGACCTTGCACTCCCATGGCTTGATGACGCCCTTGAGCACCTCGCCGCACTGGCAGGCCTTGGGGTCGGCCACCCGGACCCCGGGGACCTCGAAGAGCAACTCGGCGTCGAAGTCGGCGAACTCGGGCCGCAACTTGAGTCCGCTCTGGGAGATGAAGCCCAGACCCCGCCACTCGAAGTGGGGCCGCAACTCGAAGACCTCGGCCAGGACGGCCAGGGCCCGTGGGTTGCCCTCCTCCCGGACGACCCGGGAGTACTGGTTCTCGACCTCGCATCGCCCCTCTCGGATCTGGGCCAGCAGCATGGCGATGGCGTGCAGGATGTCGAGCGGCTCGAAGCCGGCGGTGACCAGAGGCAGGCCGTACTCGGCCGGGACGAAGCGGTAGGGGCGCTGCCCGACCACCGTGGAGACGTGACCCGGTCCGAGGAAGCCGTTCAGGCGCAGGTCGGGCGACTCGAGGATGGCCTTCGAGCGGCGGGACGATGGTCACGTGGTTGGAGAACACGCTGAAGTTCGTCACGCCCTTGGCCTTGGCCTGGAGCAGGGTCAGCGCGGTCGACGGCGCGGTGGTTTCGAAGCCGACGGCGAAGAAGACGACCTGACGCGTCGGGATTGTCTATGCGCGATCTTGAGGGCGTCGAGGGGTGAGTAGACGAAGCGGACGTCGGCCCCCTCGGCCTTGGCCTTGAGCAGGTTGCCGTTGCTCCCGGGCACCCGCATCATGTCGCCGAACGAGGTGAAGATCACCCCGGGCGCCTTGGCCACCGCGATGGCGTCGTCCACCCGTCCCATGGGGATGACGCAGACCGGGCAGCCCGGTCCGTGCACCAGTTCCACCGAGGCCGGCAGGACGTGCTCGATCCCGTGCCGGTAGATGGTGTGGGTGTGGCCGCCGCACACCTCCATGAACTTGAAGGCGTCGTCACCGGCCAGCGTCGTGATCTGCGCCACCAGTGCCCGGGCTGCCGTCGGGTCCCTGTACTCGTCGACGAATCGCATGATCGCTCCTTAGGCCGCCCAGGGCAGCTTGGCGCCGCGCCGGCCCTGTCCGCATCGGAGAGTCCGAGCACGCCGGCGATGAGTTCGCCCCGTCGGCCCAGGAGGTCGCGGGCGATGGAGAAGCCGCCCGAGACCAGGTCCCTGACCTCTTCGGAGGCGACGATGGTCTTCCAGGCCTCTTCGAGCTCGGGCCAGGCCTCCGATCCGGCCCGGCTGCCGAGGGCGTAGCCGACCATCATGCCGATTATCACTCCCATGTCATCCTCCTTAGTGCTGATCTCGCTGGCAACGCTGGCGCTGGCGCTCTCGCTGGCAATCCTCGATGACCAGAACGCCTCCAGCTCATCGTCGTAGGCCTGGCCCATCAGTTGCAGCGAAGCCAGGGCCAGCGCCGCTTCCTCCTCGTCGATCTTCGACATGGCGAACCCGACATGGATGAGCACCCAGTCACCCACTTTGAGTGTTCTCGTCCTCGAGCAGGCCGATGTTGATGATCCGAGTGACCCCCGACACGTCCACCTTGGCCAGGTGCTCGTTCTTGTTGGAGAACTCCGTCAATTGTCCCGGTATCCCTAGGCACATGTTGGTTACCCTCCGGCTTCTCGTACGGCGACGATGGCGACGCGGATGTCCACTTCTGGTTCGACCTTGGCCATGAGCAATTTGGGCGGCTCCATGCCGAAGTCCCGAATGTCGAAGCGCGACTTCCCGGCCAGCTCGATCGTCTGCTCATCGATGCTGCTTGATCTGCATGAGATCCTCATGGTGCTGCGACACGCCACGGAAGGTGATGTCGCCGCTGACGTGATAGGTGCCGTCCTCGTCGGAGCGGGTCACGGCGCCGAGCACTCCCTCAATGGTGGGGAAGCGGCGGGAGTCGATCCGTCGTTGCAGTTCCCGGTCCTCCATGCGGTTGCCCGAGCTGATTTTGCTGACCGCCAATGAGATGCGGCCGGCCGGATTCGGATCCACTTTCACCTCACCGGCGGCCTCGAATTCGATCTCGACGAAACCTTCCAGACCGTCGGTACTGGAGTGGATCGGGTGGATGTTGGACCGGGCTTCGATCCACAACTGCGAACGTTCAGGAGCAATCACGTACCGGGCCACCCGCCCTACATCCGCCGGATCCGGCGATAACGGGCGATATCGGGTAGGGCGGCGACGAACAACACAAGCGCGATGACGACGCCGACCGCGATGACCGCCAGAAACACGTAACCCAGAATGTTCATCTCTCTACATCTCCCTCATTTTCAGGTACCGCGCGATGTCGGGAAGCGACTTGATGACGAGACCGACGACAGCGGCCAGGATGAGTGAGGCGAAGAATCGGCGGATCATGAGTGGCTCCCCTTTCCAGTGGGTGTGACGCCAACGGGTGTGACGAGGTCGGAGACGAGTGCCAGGCACATGTCGACTGCGGCATCGACCGCGGCGGCGACCGGAGCGGTGAGCCCCATGCCCTCCTGCAGGTTGGCCGGCTGGCAGCCGACGATGAAGATCTTTTCGACCGATCCGCCCAGGCCGGCCAGGCTGGCCAGCACCGCATCGGGGCTCATGGTGTGGGCATCGACCACGGGTGCGTCGCGCCGTCCGCTCGGCTCGACTTCCGGCTCGATGATGGCCAGGGTGCCGGCCGGCTCGCCCATGGGCACGGCATCGATCAGCACCAGTCCGTCGTACCCGTTCAGCAATTCGTAGGCCAGGTGCAATCCCCGGATCCCGAAGTCCTCCACCCGGACCCCAGCAGGCAGCGCCCGGGTGGATAACCGATTGGCCACTTCGACACCGAAGGCGTCGTCAGTTTGGAAGATGTTGCCGATGCCGGCCACCAGCACGCCGCCGCTCATCGGGACTGATCCTGATCGACCAGGGGCTCCACCTCGTCGGGGTGGAAGAACAGGAAGCGGCCCTGCCACAGCAGTTCCTGGGTGGCCGGGTCGTCGTCGACCGTGACCGCCACGTGCTGGTCGCCGTCGACATCGCTGAACACGCCGGCCACCGTCGCCGCCATGCCGGCCAGGAAGATGTCATGCGCGTCGGCTCGATGCGACGGCCGCAGCCGGACCGCACTGCCCTTGGTGATCTCCACGCCGGCCACCCACACCGACTCGGTCCACGGGTCGTAGGAGGCATCGACTTCGGGGTCCCACCAGGGAGGTTCGGCACTCGGCACCGCGCCGAACTGCGGGATCTCGCCGAAGTCGAGATCGAAGGAGGGCGAGGACGATGGCGATGGCGATGGCGAGGAGAATGGCGTGACCGGCTTCATCTGGCCGTGCAGCTGGCTCAGTGTCTCGGCCGACATCTCGTCACAACGATCGATGATGGCGGCGGCCCGGGGGTCGGTGCCGCGGGCCTCGGACTTTTCCTGGTCGGTCAGCGTCATGACCCGCAGGGCCAGGATCTCGTCGATCTCGAGGGAGTCGTAGAGATCGCCCGGGCTCTGTTCGGCCACCTCGGGATGGTCGTAGAGGATGATGGGCGAGGCCAGCACGACATCGTCGGCTCCGATGAGCACCGGATAGGCACCGTCGCTGCGGCAGGCGCCGACGACCGACTCGGCTTCGGGTGGTGGATCGAGCAGCGAAATGAAGCGGCCGTTGTCCACCGCCAGCATGGTGTGCACGGCAATCAGGCTGTGACCCATGGCATCGTCACGGTGCCGGCCACCGCCCGTCCAGGCCGTGGTGTTCTCGACCGTGACCGACACGGTCCGGTAGGGGAGCGTGGCATCGGGTCGTCCGACCGCCAACCGCACCGATCCTTCGATGGACTCGCGCTGTCGCACGAACCGACCAACCACGGCGCCGTCGGCCGAGGTGATCAGCTCGGTCTCTCGTGCCGCCAGGAAAAGAGAAGGTCTCGGCCAGCTCGGCGTCCCCGGACAACGACAGCGGGGCCAGGTCGACGACCTGATCGACCGCCTCGTCCCAGTCGACGTGCAAGGTGCCGTCGATCTCCAGGTAGTCCACCGGCGCAAAGTCGCCGCCGTCTGCGGTGCCTTCGATGCTCCGGTGCTGGGCCTGGAGGCAGCGGATGCGGACGTGTATGACCGGTTCGTCCTCAACAACAGCTCCAGTCCCAACACCGGGCTCGACCAAGCACTCGGTCCTCATGGACCAGCGCTCGGATCCCTCCGCCTCGGCGAATAGCCGTGGTGTCAGGACACCCCATTGGAATCGGACCTGGTTCTTGCGGGACGAGGCCCGATAGGGATAGAGCACGTACCCCTCGTAGAGCACGGCGTCGGCCACCGTGCGGGCGGTGGCGAAGCGGTCGCCCACGTCAACCACGCCAGTCACCTCAGTCACGTCACTCAGGTCGGGCCGGTCGCTCATGGCCCGTCCTCACCGGCTTCCTTGAGCAGCTGCTCGAAGGCCTGGTCCCAGGTGGGCAGGCCACGGTGGGCCCGGAAGCGCTGCAGCGCATCGAGCGTGTCGCGTTGGACCCGGATCCAGCCGCTGTTGGGGAAGTAGAGATCCATCATGCCCCGCCATACCGATACCGGCATCTTGTAGGACGCCTCGGAGGACCACGAGAGCGGTTCGGCCGAGAAGCCCGATTCGCCCCGCCGGTAGACGGTGCCCGAGAACAGGAGAATGAGCGGGATGTCGCCTTCGGCCAACCCGTGCAGGTATTTGGCCCCGGCGACATCGAAGTCATAGGTGCACTCGATCGGCAGGTCGAACTCCAGCGTGCCGTCGAACCGGCCCAGCGTCGTCGACACGTGCGTCCACAGAAAAGGTCGGAGCGAGTCGCCCCAATGCGGCGTGTCACCGAACAGTTCGTAGAGGCGCTCTTCCTCCAGGGCGTTGTAGCGCCGCCGCTGGGGCTCGATGCGGATTTGGCAGCGCAGGGCCAGGGCATGGATGCTGAAGCCGTCGGCCTCCTCGACGCGGACGCGCAACATGATGGTCGGGACGGCCGCATGAGGTTCGGCCGCTGCGCCCAGCACCTGGAAGGACAGGCTGCTCATGGCCCCGCCGCTCCGGCCGCTCCGGCCGCTCCGGCTCCGCCTGCCCGCCGTCGCACATCGACAAAGAAGGATTCGAGCTTGGCGTTGGCTTCCTTGCCCCCGTCGAAGCCTCGCCACAACTGGCGCAAATAGCCGACCAACTCGTAACAGACATCGATGGGCACGATGTAGCACTCGGTACCGCCCCGGTCGGGCTTGGAGCGGACCAGGAAGGCCTCGACATCGGGCTGCAGCGATGACAGGGATGGGTTGGCCTCGACCACTTCGGCCCACGTATCGAGCGGCAGTTCTGACTCGGTGGCGCCGGCTGGCCCCGGGTAGAACGCAGCCACCCGGTCCAGCGCCGAGTTCAGAAAGAAGAAGGCCACGCTGACCGGGATCTGCAGGTTGTCCCACTGACCGGGTGACAACGTGAAGTCGGGGAAGGCCAGGTAGCGGTCCGGGACGGCCCGGAAGTGGCCGCCCCCGGCGCCGTCCGAGGTGAACAACAGGTAGCAGCCCCGGCAGGCGCACATGAGGTTGCGGGCCGAAATGTCAACCAGGTGACCATGCTCGTCGCTGATCGGCTCGGCGCACAGCTCGCACACTTCGCCCGCCCGCGGGATCTCCCGGGGTTGGGTCTGGCGAATGCGCTGCAGCACGGCGAGTGGTTCGGTCATCCTCCGGACACCTCCGCCGGGCACTCCTCGTACATCGGCTTGGTGCCCAGCGCGATCGGCGTGCTCACCAATACCGGCGTGGGCTCCTCAACCACAATGCGGGTGATCTCGGGTGCCGCCTCGACAATGGCCACCTCGACGGCGCCCTGCAGGGTGCTGGCCGAGGAGGGGCAACCGTCGCAGCTCCCCAACAGCCGGAGCTTGACCGCGCCGAGCTCCTCGTCGATGCCCAGCAACTCGACGTCGCCGCCGTGTTGGGCCAGGAACGGTCGCACCGAGACCAGCGCCGCCTCCACCCGGTTGTCCAGCGACTCCGGATGGAGGCCTTGCACCAGCAGCAGGCTGGCCACCAGCTCGTCTTCGACGAAGGCGGCGATCAAACCGGGCGCGTGTTCCTGGGCCAGCTCCACCGCCCGGGCGAACCCGGCGCCGTAGAGCTCGGAGACCAGGCGGAGGAGTTCCTCGGCCAGGTTGATGGTGCGCGGATCGGCGGTCGAGTGCAGCTCGTCCAGTGCCTGCTCAATCCGATCGCCGGTAGCCCGGAGGTTCTGCGGTTCAGTAGGCATCCGTCCCCGGTGCTCAGAAGGCCAGTTCTTCGGGATTGGCCACCTGCGTTGGGGAGTGGAGCTTCTTCAGCACCTTGCCCTTGCCCAAGTACATGTGCACCCCACACGGCAGGCACGGGTCGAAGCTGCGCACCGCCCGCATGATGTCGATGCCCTTGAAGTTGTCCCGGGAGTTCTCCTCGAAGATCGGCGTGTTCTGTACCGCGTCCTCGTAGGGTCCGGGCGTGCCGAAGGAGTCTCGAGGGTTGGCGTTCCATGGCGTGGGTGGGTAGGGGTGGTAGTTGGCGATCTTGCCGCCCTTGATGACCATGTGGTGCGACAGCACACCCCGCACCGCTTCGGTGAAGCCGCAGCCGATGCCCTCGTCGGGCACCTCGAAGGGCTCCCACGTCTTGGTGTTGCCCGCCCGCACGTCCTTCAACGCCAGCTCAATGAAGTCCAGAGCCGACGCCGCGGCGTAGGCCTGGAAGTAGGTCCGGGCCCGGTCGCGCTCAATGGCGTTGGACCACTGCGGCACCTTCCACTCGAAGTCCACCGGGCCCTTGAGCGCCGTCTTGGGCAGATGGATCTTCACGCTGTTGCCGGTGGCCTGGATGTGATCGGTGTTGACCAGGGCCGACAGCGCCGTCGACCACAGGCGGGCGATGGGCCCACCACCGGTGTCGAGGGCCAGGTGGTCCTTGCCGTCGAACCAACGCGGTGACATGACCCAGCTGTAGTTGCCGTCGAAGTCGCGCTTTTGGGGCTGGGGGTTGGTGTGCTGGTTCCAGGGGTGACGGCGGTCAACCGGGTTGCCCAGCGGGTCCTTGGTGACGAACATCTCCTGGTCTTCCCAGTCGTCGTAGAAGGAGTGGCCGAGCAGAATCCGGATGCCCAGGTTGATCTCCACCAGGTCGTTGGTGACGAGCTTGCCGTCCACCACGATGCCCGGGGTCACGCCCATGGCCCGGCCCCACTTGGTCATGTCCTTGTAGTCGAAGTTGCACACGTTGGGATCCTGGAAGGCGCCCCAGCAATTCAGCAAAATGCGTCGGCGTCCGACTTCCTCGTAGCCCGGCAGGGCCTCGTACCAGAAGTCGAAGAGGTCATCGTGCAGCGGCACGACCCGCTTCATGAACTCCACGTACCGCATCAACCGGGTGTAGTAATCGGTGAAGAGCTGGATGGTGGCCGTGGTGCCGACGCCGCCCGGGTACAACGTGGACGGGTGCACGTGGCGCCCCTCCATGAGGCAGAACATCTCACGGGTGTACCGCGAGACCTGCAGCGCCTCGCGGTAGAAGTCACCCGAGAACGGGTTCAGCGCGCGCATGATGTCGCCGATGGTCTTGTAGCCATGTTCGGCCGCATGCGGTGACTCGGTCCGGTTGGCCTGCTCCAGCACGCCCGGGTTGGTCTCCGCCACCATCTTCTCGCAGAAGTCCACCCCGACCAGGTTCTCCTGGAAGATGTTGTGGTCGAACATGTACTCAGCCGCTTCGCCGAGGTTGACGATCTGCTCGCCCAGCGCCGGCGGCTTCACGCCGTAGGCCATGTTCTGGGCGTAACACGAACAGGTGGCGTGGTTGTCGCCGCAGATACCGCAGATGCGGCTGGTGATGAAGTGGGCGTCCCGCGGGTCCTTGCCCTTCATGAAGATGCTGTAGCCGCGGAAGATCGACGACGTGCTGTGGCACTCCTCGACCTTGCCGGTGCCGAAGTTGATCTTGGTGTAGATACCCAGACTGCCGACGATTCGGGTGATCGGGTCCCAGGCCATCTCGACCAGACCGTTGGCGTCCTCGGTGAACTTCTTGGTGGGCATGGTCCTACCTCCAGATTTTCTTGTAGCCGGTGGTCAGGTCGCCGCCTGGGGTGCGCCACTTCGGTTCGTCGTCGAGCGTGTGAGCCGTGATCTTGCGGAGTCCTCTGATGGCTGATCCGTACAGGCCGCTGGCCATGGTGGATACCCGAGCCCCGGGCGGTTCGTCCATGAAGGGCATGAACTTGTCCGGGAAGCCCGGCATGGTGCAGCCGATGCAGATGCCACCGACATTGGGGCAACCACCGACGCCGTTGATCCACCCGCGCTTGGGCACGTTGCACTTGACCACCGGACCCCAGCAGCCGAGCTTCACGATGCACTTGGGTGACCCGTATTCGGTGGCGAAGTCGCCCTGCTCGTAGTAGCCGGCCCGGTCGCATCCTTCATGGACGGTGCTGCCGAAGAGCCACTGGGGGCGCAACGCGTCGTCGAGCGGGATCATCGGCGCTTGACCGGTGGCCTGGTAGAGCAGGTAGAGGATGGTCTCGGAGAGGTTGTCCGGGTGGGTGGGGCAGCCCGGGCACGCAGACGATCGGAATGCCGGCCTTGGATTTCCAGTTCCATCCGAGGTAGTCGGGCACGCCCATGGCTCCGGTGGGGTTGCCCGCCATGGCGTGGATGCCGCCGTAGCAGGCGCAGGTGCCGGCGCACAGTACGACCAGCGCCTTGGGGGCCAGCCGGTCCAACCATTCGCTGGTGGTCATGGGTTGATCGGTGTCGGGATTGTTCCCGAAGCCGCACCAGTAGCCCTCCTTCTTGATGGCCTCGTTGGGGATCGACCCCTCGACGACCAGCACGAACGGCTCGAGCTCGCCCCGGTCGGCCTTGAAAAACCACTCGAGGAAGTCGTCCTGGCCGCCGTTCGGGCCGCATTCGAAGTCGATCAACGGCCAGTGCACGGCGATCTTGGGCAGTCCCGGGAGCGCACCCAGGGCGATCTCCTCGATACTGGGCTGGGTCGCTGCGGTCAGGGCGACCGAGTCGCCGTCGCAGCTCAACCCCGCATTGATCCAAAGGACGTGGACCACAGTTTCGTCCGCTGGAGCTTCGGTGACGGTCAAGGAACCCACCCCCCATTTCAGGGACCGCGCAGAGTTGTGCGGCTGCATGTTAGTGATACGCCCCTCGGCCGTCCCCGTAAATGAGTGTCTTTTGCACCCCCGCTCATCGCTCACCGGGCTCTGCCGGCCATCCGGACCATCCTGCCGGGCCTCACGAGTTCCGGATTATCAATACGCGATTGACACCCCTAATGGCCGGGGCAAGGATGAAATTCGCCCATGAATAACACCACGCCGAATGTGGCTGCGGAGGATGGGGCATCGCGGTTCGAACTGGCGCCGCCCCGGCGTTTCATCCTGCCCGCCATACTGCTCCTCCTTTCGGAGCATCCCGGCTATGGCTACGGCTTGGTCCCTCGGCTGAAGGAATTCCACTTCGGCCACGTCGATCGCCCTGCCGTGTATCGAGCGCTGTCGCAACTCGAGCAGGACGGCTTGGTCGAGGCCTCCTCTGAGAACCCGACCGCCGGCACGGCCCGCCGGGTCTACGCCGTGACGCCGACGGGGGAGCGCGTCCTACGGGTGTGGATGGGTGTGATCAAAGAGGAACACGACTATTTGGGCCAGGCGCTGCGGCGATACCAGGCCACCGGGCACCAGTGACGCCGTCCTGGCCGAGGTCGAGGGGGCGTGGACTTCCGCCCTCGGTGTCGGTTGGTCGCCTGTGTCGTCGTCTTCGGGTGGCCGACGGCGGCTCATGCCAGTCGGCTCCGGACGACGCCGTCGAGCGACGCGGAGACAGCCGCGAGACAGCGCCGACCGCGCCAGGTACAACCGATTGATGGCACGGCCGAGTCCGATCGGCGCCCGGCCCGATTCCGGCTGGTGCCTGAACGCTCAGCCCTCCTGATTGAGGTGCGATCAAGCGTTGGCCCGATCAGTTTCGGAACCGCCGGTATCACGGGTTCAATCGAAGCGGAAGTGATCGATGGCGTTCTACGCACCGACGTGTCACCGACGGGCCGCCTGAGCATCGATGTGGCCGGACTCAACTCAGGCAACAAGCTGTACGACGCTGAGCTGCTGCGGCGCATTGACGCCAGGCGATTCCGGACCATCACGGTAGAGCTGCGGGAGTGTGCCGCCAGCGGAACCGGGACCCGGTACCGCCTGGCCGGGGAGCTGACCATTCACGGAGTGACCCGCCCAGCGCAGGGCAACGTGAACGTCGAGGCCCTCTCCGACCGTCGCCTGGTCATTTCCGGAGAGCAGGTATTCGACATCCGCGAGTTCGCCATCCCGTCGCCAACGGTCCTCATGCTGCGCATCTACCCCGACGTGCGGGTCCGATTGCACGCGGAAGCTGAGTTGGAAGAGGCCCCGCGAGGAAATTTCAGTTGAGTGGGGTCAGGGCGCCGGTCGGACACGACTGACGTCTTGCCCGATCCCGCGTAGACCAAGCGGCGGTTCCGGCCGATCCGAATGCCGGCTGGGCGCGCACTTGCACCGTGTGCACCGATCGGTCCGGGTGATTGACGTGGTATTCGTACTCAAACGGTCGCCCCGATTCCACCGATGCCACCATGGCGGACCGCACGCCGTCGCGCTCCGACGGGTGGATGCAGGTGAGGAAGGAATCCAGCGTTCCGTCGAATTCGAGGGGATCCACGCCGTGAATCCGGTGAAACTCGGTGCTCCATTGCACCGTGCCTGTCCTCAGATCCCAGAGCCAGCTACCGATGTGGGCCAACGCCTCGCCGTCTTGGAGCCGGGCGTCGACTTCGGCCAGGGTGGCCTGAGCCAAGCGTTGTTCGGTCACATCACGGGCGACCACGACCGAACCGATCGTCAGCTTGTCCTCGTCGAGTAGTGGGCAGAGCGACAGCGACACCGATAATGGCATGCCGTCCGGCCGGAGCATCTCGGTCTCGAAATGACGTATGCGGTCACCGGCCAGCACGGTGGCGATCACCGATCGCACCTCACGGCAGAGATGCTCGGCGAACAGGACGTTGAGCGGCCCATCGAGGACGTCGTTCGCTGAGCGGCCGAACAGTCGCTCCGCGGTGGCGCTCCACATGGTGATGCAACCCTCGGCATCGCAGGTGAAGATGGCGTCGTCTGACATCTCCACCACGGCATCGAGCAGGGTTCCGGGTGCCACGGTGCCTGGAGTCACATGTCGCTGGGGATTACCCGTTGCTGCCATGTCTGATCCTGGTGATGTCGTCCCCGAAGGGCGGCGCGCTGCTTTTTAGTCACGCCGTTCGTCATAGTAGGCCCCGCTCGGGCCAAGTGCTCGTGGAACCACGGCCCCAGGTACCGCCAGCGCAGTCGGCGCAGTCGGCGCAGCAGCCCAGCAGGTCGAAGCGGTGAAAAAGTGATTGCCCGAGACCGAATCAGTCGTGCCCGTTATGCTGAGCGCCGGAGGTCGTCCGATGCATGAGCTCTCTCTATGTGAAGCCATCGTGGACACCACAAGGAAGTACGCCGAGGGTCAGCAAGTGACGCAAGTGACGGTGCGCATCGGTCATCTTCGTCAGGCTGTGCCCGATGCGCTCCAGTTCGGCTGGGAAGTCCTGACTGACGACACAGAGCTCAAAGGGTGCCAGTTGGTCATTGAGCAGGTTCCCGCGGTGGTCGAGTGCCAGAAGTGCGGGGTCCACACGACATTGGACATGCCCATCCTCTGTTGCGGTAGCTGCGAAAGTTTCGAGACGAAGCTGCTGTCGGGGGAAGAGTTCCTTATTGTGTCGATGGATGTAGAGGAGGCTTAGTCAAGGTCGAGAGTCAGCAGCGGCGCAGTCAACGCAACGACCCAGCATGGCGAAATGGTGGGGGTCGATCTCGAATCCGAATTGCTTCTTCGCTTCCCTGGCCAGCCCGCCAAACAACGCATCGGGCGCCTCAATCATTGTCCCGCACTCCTCGCACACGAAATGGCCATGCGACGAGGCGGCCAAGTGATACGTCGCCGGGCCGTGACCCAAGTGAGCATGCACAATGACGCCCAACTTCTCCAGCTCATCGAGATTTCGGTAGATGGTGGAGAGGTGGACATCGGGCGCTTGCGCCTGCACCGCGGCCGCCAGTTCCTCCGCCGTGTGGTGACCTTCGGTATCAAAGAGCGCACGCAGGAGGAAACGTCGCGACGACGTGATGCGTCCTCCGTTCTGACGCACCAGCTCGAGGGCGTCCTCAATGGTGGTCGTGTCGCCGTGCGAGTGCGGGGCAACTGGCTTACTCACCCGAAGCCAACCCCAGCCCCAGCACCACGTCCAAGTCGCTCGGCTCCCGCATTCCGTCGTGGGTCACGTGCTCAATGTGACGCAGCGCTTCGTCAATCAAGGCAGCCACGTGCGAATCGAAGAGTCCGTAGACCACATGACGACCGGTCCGATTGCCCACCACCAAGCCAAGGTCACGCAACACGCGCAGCTGGTGCGAAACAGCAGGCTGTTCCATCTCAACGGCCAGACTCAACTCGCCCACAGTGCATGGTTGAGAGCGGAGTCGAGCCAGTATGCGCACTCGGCTCGCCGTCGACAGTGCACCCATCAGCCGAGCAACTTCTTGGGCCGACGACTGCGACAGGGGACCCGCGGTGCCCTGATGCTTCGTCGTACTCATGAAGACATGTTGACGTGTGCATATATGCATGTCAATCAATCGGGAGGCTCTCGTAAACAACAGTCGTTCTTTATTGCGATCCCTTCGTAATTAGAATACGGTTCCCCTATGGCCATGGCAGCGGCGTACCGCCCGTCGAAGCTGGTGCGACTGCGTCGGGGTCTCACCCGCAAGGAATGGCTTCGTCTCGGCGGCATGGCGCTGGCCGTTCTCGGACTCAACGTGCTCGGCTGGGGATTGCTCGCCGCGGCCGTTGGTCATCACTACCACCTCTCCAAGACCGGACTCTTCGGTTTCGGCACCGGCGTGCTGGCCTACACACTCGGCATGCGGCATGCCTTCGACGCCGATCACATCGCCGCCATCGATAACACGACGCGCAAACTGGTAGGTGACGGTCAGCGACCGCTCAGTGTTGGCTTCTTTTTCTCGCTCGGCCACTCGACCGTGGTCTTCGTGCTTGCCATCGCCCTCAACTTCGGCATTCGCAGCCTGGACTCGCAAGTGGGTCACTCCGGTTCGGGCCTGCACTCGGCCACCACCATCATCGGCACTTCGGTATCGGGGACGTTCCTCTATCTCATTGCGGTACTCAACCTCATTGTCTTGGTCGGCATCGTCAAGGTCTACCGAGCGATGAAGAGCGGCCATTTCGACAACGAAGAGTTGGAACGGCAACTCAACAACCGCGGCCTCATGAATCGCTTCTTCGGCCGCTACGCCCGTCAGATCGACACGCCCTGGAAGATCTACCCGATCGGCATCCTCTTCGGCCTCGGTTTCGACACCGCCACCGAAGTCGCCCTCCTGGTGCTGGCCGGTACCGCCGTCGCCGGGGGCCTCCCGTTCTACGCCGTCCTCTCGATGCCCCTCTTGTTCGCCGCCGGGATGAGCCTCTTTGACACCATCGACGGCTGCTTCATGAATTTCGCCTACGACTGGGCTTTTTCCAAGCCGATTCGTAAGGTCTTCTACAACCTCACCATCACCGGGTTGTCAGTCTTCGTGGCCTTCTTTATTGGCACCATTGAGCTCGTCGGCCTCATCGGGACCGAGGCGAACCTCGGCGGTCCGTTCTGGACGTTCTTCGCCAACTTCAACATCAACACGGCCGGTTTCATCATCGTGGCCGTCTTCGTGGCCACCTGGGTGGCCGCGCTGCTCTATTGGAAGTTCGCCCGGGTCGAGGACAGGTGGGAAGCCAAGTTGGTTCCGCCGGACCTAGTTGAGGTGGCCGCCGCCGCCTGACCACGGCTTCGACAACAGGGCATCGACCAGAGGGCGTCGGTAGGCTGCGATACGAGCATCCAATGAAGGGGTGAGCACATGGGGCGATTTCACCTTCACGAGGACGGTAGCGAGCATCTGCACGAGCACCTGCACGACGGCGAACACGGCCATGACCATGAACACGGCCATGACCACGACCATGAACACCGGGAGGTCGGTGACCACACCGGCTACGTCGAGACAGGCACGGTCCGGATCAGCATTCTCGAGAACCTGCTCTCGGAAAACGATCGGATAGCCGACGTCAATCACGCCACGTTGCAGGCGGCGGGCGTGCGGGCCGTCAACTTGATGTCGTCACCGGGGGCCGGGAAGACGACACTGCTCAAACGCACGCTGCAAAAGCTGGGTGACCAAATCCGCATCGGCATCCTGGAAGGCGACATCGCCACCAGTCTTGACGCCGATGAGCTCGAAGGGGCCGGAGCCACCGCCATTTCACTGGTCAACACCAGTGCCGGTTTCGGCGGCGAGTGCCATCTCGATGCGGTGATGGTCCAATCCGGCATGAGCCGATTGCCACTGGACGATCTGGAACTGCTCATCATCGAGAACGTGGGCAATCTGGTCTGTCCCGCCGAGTTCAGAGTGGGCGAGCACGCCAAGGCGATGGTCTATGCCATCACCGAAGGCGAGGAGAAGCCGTACAAGTATCCGGTGATGTTCCGAGCCGCCGAGGTGGTGGTGGTCAACAAGATCGACTTGCTCCCGCACCTCGACTTCGATCTGGACCTGTTTCTGTCCAACCTGAAGGACATCAATCCAGATGCTCAGGTCATCCAGGCCAGTGCCCGGACCGGTCAAGGACTCAGCGAATGGTGCGAGTGGCTCACAGCGTGAACAAAGTCTTTCGAGCCGTGTTGCAGAAGAGTCCCAGCAAAGGCGGCTGGACCTACGTGGTCATGCCGGATTCGGCGGAATACTTCGGTACTAAGGGTCTGGTGAAGGTGATTGGCTTGGTGGACGGCGAACCATTTCGGAGTTCGTTCATGGCGCTGGGGGATGGGACCCACAAGCTGCCGATCAAGGCCGAACTCCGGAAAAAGATAGGCAAAGGTGAAGGCGACATGGTCAGCGTTCGCCTCACCGAGCGACTGTCCGGATAACACCAGAAGCACCGGACCCGTCAGGCCCGAAGGCCCACGCGACCATAAGGGGAAACTCACCTGTCCAGTTCTTGGGACCGTGCTCGACATTCCGTTCTCGCAGGACGACGTCAGCCCCGGCATTTCGAAGCGCGTCCGCCCAGCGGATGGCGTTGCTGAGAAAGAACGGTTCCTGGGTGCCGGCGAACAGGCACGCCCGGGGCAGCGCTCGGCCCGGACCGTCGGGCAGGTCGCTCGGCGGCTGGTAGCCGCCACCCGGTGAGCCGGAGAAAACCGCACCGTAGATATCCGGATGACGCAGCCCCAAGGCCAGCGCCAGTTCGCCGCCACCGGAATAGCCGAAGACGGCGGTTTGCTCGGCCGGTAGTGCCAAGCCGAAGCGTAAGTGCACCCACCGGGGAACGTCCTCGACGAAGAACCGCTCATGAGCTGAGAACCGAGCCTCGTCGAAGACCGGCGAGTACTCATGGAGTCGGGGCATTTCCTCGGTGAGCCCGTGGACACCGACGACCATGGTCGGCGGCACGTCGGCCCCTTCGAGAAAGCGACCCCACTTCGAGAAGCCCTGACCATCGGCGGCGTACACGATCGCCTCGGGTGGCACCGGCGGGACGTACACCGTGACCCCTCGACCCCCGTCGTACTCGGGCCGAACTTCGGTGACCAGCGTCCCCGCCAACCCAGCCATCAACCCTCAGCCCTCAACCCTCAGCCCTCAGACCAAATTCGGCGGCGTCCGCCCGGCCAACACATCAACCACGCCCTGACAGGCCAACTGGGCCATTTGGGTCCGAGTCCCCACGGTGGCGCTCCCGATGTGCGGCAACAACGTGGTCCGGGGCACCGTGAGCAGACGGGGATTGACCGAAGGCTCGCCGTCGAACACATCGAGCCCGGCGCCACCAATGGTGCCCGTTTCCAAGGCATCGGCCAGCGCGTCCTCGTCGACCACCGGACCACGAGCTGTATTCACCAGCACCGCGGTCGGTTTCATCAGTGCCAGCTCATCCCGACCAATCAAATGACGAGTGTGCTCAGTCAGCGGCACATGCAGGCTCACGATGTCCGACCGGGCCAGTAACTCACCGAGTTCCGGCACGTACCCGGGCAGCCCGGTGTCGGTCCGACAGGTATGCAGCACTTCCATGTTGAAACCGGCAGCCCGCCGAGCCACCGCCTGGGCGATGCGCCCGTAGCCGACCAAACCCAAGACGGCCCCATGCACGTCGTGGGCCAGATTGGTGTTGAAACCCCAGCCGGTCCAGCGACCCTCCCGCAGATCAGCTTCGGCCGCAGAGGCATCCCGCCGAGCCGCCAGGATCAGAAAGAAGGCCAAGTCGGCCGTGGTGTCATCGAGCACGCTCGGCGTGTTGCACACACTGATGCCCAACGAGCGAGCGGTCGCCACATCGATGTTGTCGTACCCAACCGCGGCCGTCCCGACCACCCGGAGACGACCGGCCCGGCCCGCCTCCAACACAGTGGCGTCGATACGGTCGGTCAGCAGACACACCATGCCGTCGCACTCGGCCGCCTGCGCAGCCAAATCAGCCGGCGACAACGCCGGGTCGGTGCCGTCGTCGAAGGAAACGATCTCGTGCCCCGCGGCAACGAGCGGATCAGTCCCGCCCGGCGTGAGCCGACGGGTCACGAGGACTCGAGCCACTCAGTGAGTGGTGTAGTTGATTTCGCCGGCGCCCTTGACGCCAATGGCGAAGCAGAAGCAGTGGATCGGCGCGTGGTCACTGATCGGGCGCAGGGAATGGATCTTGTCTGGCGGGATGTAGACCAGGTCGCCCTGGGAAATGTCACGGTCCTCGCCGTCGATGGTCATGATGCCCTTGCCGTTCATCACGTAATAGAACTCGTGCGTCGGGTGGGAGTGGGGATCGACCAGGCCGCCACCAGGCACTTCGAACTCGTTGACCAGCTCCAGGTAGCCACCGTCGGTGATGTCCTTGAACTCGCGGGACTCGATCATCCACCAGACGGGAACAGTGCCGTTGTGCTCGACGACGGGGGCCTTGGCCTCGATACTGCGCACGTCCATTTTGACGTCCTCTCTCGCTCCGTAGACTGACAGCAGTGTCAGGTTAGATCGCCGGCGTGCCGGCGGGCACACGAGCGAGCGAGTGAAGGGATTTCCGTGTCCGAAGTGCGACGTACCGTCGGCCCCGAGCCGTTATCTGAGGCGGCCTGGTCCCCCTTCGGCTGGCTTCCGGTGGAGGACACCGATCCCCGTGACGGGGATCAGCGGCTGACCTTCACGATGGATGACGCCCATGTCAACATCATCGGGCACGCTCGGGCCGAAGTGCCGGCCACACCGGACGGATTGCGCTGCGACATGCTCTTCCGCCACGACACGCACACCCAGACGATCATGTCGCTCGATGTGCCGGCCATCATCGCCGTCGCCCCCGCCTCCGTCACCTTCGATTCGCCCGGTGATGTCGATACCATCCGGGTCTTCCGTCTGGAGCCGCTGGAGCCGTTCGTGTTGCACCAGGGGACATGGCACTGGGGCCCGTTCCCGACGGAGGCCGATGCCGTGAAACTCTTCAATGTGCAAGGCCTGCGGTACGCCGACGACAACGCCTGCGTCGACCTGGCCGCCAAGGGACTGTCGGTGGACGTGGTGCTGGCATGAGTGCTCCCGAGGAGCAGGCGCCCAGGTTCCGGATCACATGGACATCGACGAGTTGGAGTTCATGTCCGGCACCCTGCCGCAGCTGCTGGCTGCCTTTGTCGGCGAACCAACCGAACCCGACCCCGACGGCAACGAGCGCTTCGTGTCGGTCAGCCCGAACTGGTGGCCCGGCAATCGCACCTTCGGCGGCATGGTGGTGGCTCAAGCGCTGCACGCGGCCATCCGCACCGTGCCCGCCGGGCTGAGGGTGCACTCTCTGCACGGCTATTTTCTGCGCCCGTCCCACCCAGGCGTGCCGTCCACCCACACCGTCCGACGCATTCGGGACGGGCGTTCGTTCAGTATCCGGGAGGTGGTGAGCGAGGTAGAAGGCAAGGCGGCCTTCACCATGCACTGTTCCTTCCACGCGCCGGAGGACGGTGACGAGTACCAGCTACCGATGCAGGAAGGCGTGCCCTTTCCGGCCGACGTGCCGGGGTTCGAAGCACCCTTCCCCTTCGACATACGGGAGCTCGGCTCGACCGAGAAGCGGGAAGACGGCACCTTCTTGTCCACCCGCCGCTGCTGGATGCGAACCCGCGAGCGCATGCCCGACGATCCCGCCCTGCATGCCTGCGTCATGGCCTACGTCTCCGACATGACGGGCGCGTCGTTTCGGCCGCTCAGTCTGGGCACCTGGGGTACCCATACCGACACCAGCCTGGACCACGCGCTGTGGTTCCATCGGCCGACCCGGGCCGACGAATGGCACCTCTTCGACCTGCAGGCGCTTGGTGAACTCCGGCGGGCGCTCCACCATTCGGGCCACCATGCACGGGGCGGACGGTCAACTGGATATGAGCATGGCGCAGGAGTTGCTGATCCGGCGGTTGGAAGTACCGCTCAACTTCGACACCCCGCCCTGGATGGAACGTGAGCAACGACGCCTGGTTGAAGGGGACGCCGCAATGGACGCCACCAATGCCACACAATCGCGACACCACCAGTGAAGGGAGAGGCCAATGGGACTGCTTAATGGAGCCAAGGCGATCGTCACCGGTGGCGGTTCGGGTATCGGCCGGGCCACCGCCCGCCGCATGACCGAGGAAGGGGCCCGGGTCGCCGTGCTCGACCTTGATGGTGACGCGGCCGAAGCAGTGGCCAAGGAAATTGATGGCTTCGCCTTCGGGGTCGATGTCGGAGATCCCGACGAGCTGCGCCAGGTAGTCGACGCCGCCGTGGCCGAACTCGGCGGCCTCTCGCTCCTCTACAACAATGCCGGCACATCAGGCTTCGGTCGCCTGGAAGAGATCGAACCAGCCGAGTGGGAGCGCGTCTTGCGAGTCAACCTCACCGGCGTCTACGCCGGGTTCCGAGCGGCCATCCCGCATTTGAAAGCCAACGGCAAGGGCGCGGTCGTGAATACGGCCTCTATCAGCGGCACCCGACCGGCAGCGGGGGAGGGTCCCTACTCGGCCAGCAAGGCGGCCGTGGCCGGACTGACCGCCACCGCCGCGCTGGAGTACGCCCCGCACATCCGGGTCAACGCGGTCTCACCGGGGATGATCCGCACCACCATGACCAAGCCCCTGCTCGATGTCTTCCCCCAGCAGATCGACCGCTTCGACCGCGACACCCCGGCCGGACGGATTGGTGAGCCCGAGGACATCGCCGACGTGGTCGTGTTCCTCTGTTCGGACCTGGCTCGCTTCATCACCGGTCAGAACATCGTGGTCGACGGGGGACTGACGCTGCACGGGTCGGGCGTCGACGGGATCTTCAACCTGGTCTTCGGCGGAGGCTGACCGCCCCGGCAGCCGGATTAGTCGAACAGCGCCCGGTAGACCATCGTCGTCATGGTGTCGATGGCGATTTCGTCGACCGGCTGCCCGGCAAACTCCCGCAGGTAGTGGAAGCGGTCGAGCATGGCTAAGACGGCCAGGCCGGCGGCCTGCGGATCGATGATGTGGCCGGACGCTTCGGGGCCGATCTGTTGGGCCAAGGCCTCGGCCATCACCGTGAAGGTCTGGCGGATGATGTCGATCAGTTCGGGGTCGATGGTGGACAGGTCGGTCCAGGACCGGAAGAGGGGCGCATTGCGGAGCCACATGGTCGAGTAGGCGCTGATCCAGCCTCGGACGTCGTCCCACGACGGCGTCTCACCATTCTCGGGTGAGGCGTTGAGGGTGTCGTAGAGATGCTGGGCCTCGGTGGCCGCCTCGGTCACCAGAGCCCGCAACAGGTCTTCCTTGTTGGAGAAGTACAGGTAGAAGGTCCCGTGCGACGTCTTGGCGATCTCGACCACGTCGTTGACCCGGGTGGCGTGGTAGCCGCGCTGGTCGAAGGCGATCATGGCGGCGTCCAGGAGCTTGCGCATGGTGCGCCGGCCCTGGCTGCGCAGCACCCGGCGGCTGGCCGGGGCGCCCACGGCGTCGGCCTCGCCAAATGGCAATCCGGTGCGATCGGCGATGGACTCGGTGAAGGAGCCGGAACCGTCGCCGGTCGGGCGAACCGGCTTCTTGGACCCCTCGGGTGCAGCCGCCATGTCTCGGGGGACTCGGGGCGGCGTCATGCCTCCGGCATCGTAGTGCCAGGGTGGGCCGAAATGGCTAACCTGACACGGTGGTCAGGTTTCCGGCGAGTACAAAATGACACTTGAACTGGACTTTTCCATTTTGCACGTGGTCGCACCCGCCAAAATATGACCCCATCTATGACTCCAGCGTCAGGTCCGACCTTCACCTCGCTGGCCGAGGCCGTGGGCCAGAACGTCCGGGCCGGCGACAGCATTCAGGTGATGCTCGGTCACAGCCGCTGGACCGCCGGGGCACGGGAGTTGGCCCGCCAGTTCTGGGGCCAGGACCCCGGCTTCACGCTGGTCATGACCAGCCTGGGCGCTCTCGGCGCCGCCTTCTTCCGCGGTGGCTTGGTCAAGAAGGTGATCACCACCTATTCGGGCAACAGCTTCCCGACCTTCACGCCGAATCCGATCTTCCGCCAGGCCTACGAGTCGGGGACGGTCGAGGTCGAGCACTGGTCGATCCTGACGCTGACCCAACGCATGGAGGCCGCCGCTCGTGGCCTGCCGGCCACCATCACGGGTTCGCTGGTCGGTTCCTCCATGGCCGACAACGACGCCTTCTCGCTGGTCGACACCCCCTTCGGCGAAGTCGGCATGTTGGCCCCGCTGGCGCCCGATGTCGCGCTCGTCCACGCCGCGGTCGCCGATCGTCACGGCAACCTGGCCTTCTCCGAACCGCTGATGGAGGGCGTGTGGGGAGCCTGGGCCGCCCGCCGGGGCGTCATTGCCACCGTCGACAAGGTGGTCGACAACCTGGACGGCCTTGGTCACCGAGTCAAGGTGCCGGCCCACCGCGTCCTCGCCGTGGTGGAAGCGCCCTACGGCGCCCACCCTGGTGGTTGCTATGCCCCCGAACTCCCGATGCGCAGCTACGGCGAAGACATCCCGTTCTGGAACGCCGCCGCCGAGGCCGCGGCCAAGGGCACCTTCGACGACTTCGCCCAGGAATGGGTGCTCGGCCCCGCCACCCACGACGACTACCTGGCCAAGTTGGGTGACGACCACCTGAATGGCTCGAGGGTCGATCCGATCCCGACCTCGTGGCAGACCGATGCGGCGGAAACGCCCATCTCCGACGATCCGAACTTCAGCCAGTGGGAGCACGCCGCCACCTTCGGGGCTCGAGAAGTTGAGCGAGTGGTGGCCGACGTGCAGGCCGATGCCGTATTGGCCGGCGCCGGCGTGGCCAACCTGGCCGCGTGGGTCGCCGTGGCTCGTGCCCGCGCCCAGGGCAGCCGGGTCACGCTGACCGCCGAACTCGGTCTGTGGGGCTATGAGCCCACCCCGGCCGATCCCTACATCTTCAATCACCGCGTCTTCCCGGGCACGCCGTATCTCTCCGACGCCTCGTCGGTGTTGGGCATGGTCATCGGCGGTCCCGGTACCCGCACGGTCGGCTGTCTCGGTGCGGCCGAAGTCGACAAGGACGGACGACTCAACTCCACCGAACTCGCCGGTGGCCGCTTTCTGGTCGGATCGGGCGGAGCCAACGATGTGGCCAGTCGCGCCAACGCATGTGTCGTGGTCACCATGGCCCGTCCTGAACGCCTGCCTGAATCGGTGGCCTACGTCACGTCACCGGGCCACCAGGTGGTCAGTGTGGTCACCGACAAGGGAGTGCTACGCCGCACCGACGGCGTGTTGCGCGTGGCCGCCGTGCCGTCCGGTGAGGGCACCATCGCCGATCGGACTCGCGACTTCGTTGCTGCCTTCGGCTACGAACCCGAGGTGGCGCGCCAGGTCGAAGAGCTGTCACCGGTGTCCTCGTCCGAGGTGATGGCACTGCGGGAATTCGATCGTCAACGTCTATTTCTCAACTAGTTGGACTATTTCTCGACCAATCAAAGGTAAGGAGCATGACGCTGGGAACTCAACGAATGTTGGGGAGCGAAGCAGACAAGTACAGTGACCGACATTCCTGGGGGAATGTCCTACTCAATACGAATGGGGATGGCAGGACAATGAGACTGAGTATGCGTGTATTGACTACGGGGGCGCTGGCCACAGCAGCGTTGGTCACGGGGGCCCTTTCTGGCGTGGGACCGGCTGATGCGGCATCGTCGGCACCGGGCGTCACCAGCAATTCGATCACGGTGGGAACGATCTCCACTCAAACCGGTCCGATCTCGTCGAACTTCTCTTCACTGATCTACGGCGAGAAGGCCTACTTCGACTACGTCAACGCATCCAAGTCCCAGGGTGGACTGGGCGGCATCAACGGCCGGAAGATCAACTACAAGTACGCGCTCGATGACGGTGGCAACACCACCACCTTCAACCAACTGGCCAGCACGCTGATCAATCAGGACCACGTGTTCGCCGTCACCGGCGTCGCCACCGCCTCCTTTGAGCCCAACTACTTCGTCGAGGCCAAAATCCCGACCTACGGCTACGACGTGACCGGCAACTGGGCCAACCAGCCCAACCTCTTCGCCGCCGGTGGCTCGGTGATCTACTACCCGGCGGAGTCTCCGGAAGTGGCGTACGTCGCCAAAGCGACTCACGCCAAGTCCATCGCCATCGTGGCCTACGGCATCGCCGCCTCGAATGACGCCTGCAAGGCCGCCGGCTTCGGTCTGGTCGCCGCCGGCTACAAGGTCAGTTACACCGACTACAACGTCAACTATCCGGGCTCCACCGTGGCCACTGATGTGCAGCGGATGAAGCAGGCTGGTTCCGACTTCGTCATTAGTTGCATGGACGTGACCGGCAACATCAACATGGCCCGGGCGATCAAGCAATACGGCCTCCACATGACCCAGTACTGGCTCAACGGCAACGACGAGTCAACCCTGCAGGCCAACCAGAGTCTCATGCAGGGCATCTACTTCGGTACGGCGCATGTGCCGTTCTCGGCTTCGACGTCGCAGTACCCGGGTCTGGCGCTGTACCTCAAGGAAATGAAGAAGTACGAGCCGAAGTACGTCGAGGACGAAGTAGCCATCCAAGGTTGGGAGTCGGCCGCCCTGTTCGTCGCCGGGGTGAAGGCGGCGGGGAAGAATCTGACCCAGGCCAATGTCATTGCGCAGACCAACAAGCTGCCCGTCTTCACGGCCAGCGGCCTGATCACCCCGGTGTTTTGGGGCACTACCGGCCACAGCGGCACGGCGCCCCCCGTACTGCGTGGCCTATATCCAGGCCAAGGGCACGACCTACGTCCCGGTGCTGAACAAGGGCAAGAACGTGTTCAACTGCTTCCAATCCATCAACGCCAAGAAGGGTCCGGTATTCCCGCTACCCGCGGGCACTCCGGCTCCTTCCTGATCGCCACCACTCGCTGAAACGGATCGGGGCCCACCGCCACAATGGAACAATTTCTCGGGTACGTCTTCCCTGGCATTCCCTATGGATGTAGCTACGCCATTGTGGCGGTGTGCCTGGTCCTGACCTACCAGGCCACCGGGGTCTTCAACTTCGCCTTCGGGGCGCAGGCCTTCGTCGCCGCCTTCATCTTCACCCTCCTGACCCAGAACGAGCACTGGTCGGGCTTCGCGGCCTTCCTGGTCTCGGTGGTCGTGATATCGCCCTTGATGGGTTTGGCCTTCGATCGCCTGCTGTTCCGGCGCATACCGAATTCCAACACGACGGCCAAGCTGGTCATCGGTATCGGGTTGCTGGTCGGGTTGCCGGATCTGATGACGGTGATCTTCGGCCCGCAGAATCTCGATGCCACCGCCACCATCGTCCCGTTCTTCAATCCCAACGTGGTCTATTTCACGTTGGCCGGGACGCCGATCAACGGCATCTATCTCTCCACCATTTCGGTCACCGTGGTGGTGCTGGTGGCGCTCACCGTGCTGCTCCGCTTCACCAACCTGGGCTTGCAGATGCGCGGTGCGGTGGAGAGCCGCCGACTGGTGCAGCTCGACGGGGTCAATGCCGAGGGTGTCGTGATGCTGGCCTGGGTCATCTCCAGCTTCATGGCCGGACTGGCGGGCGTCCTGTTGGCGCCGGTCTATGGGCAGTTCCTGTCCACCAACTACGGCACCTTGGAGGTGGCGGCCATCGCCGCCGCCGCTTGGGGGTTGATGCGCTCGATGCCGATCGCCGCCGGTGTGGCCGTGCTGGTCGGCGTGGTGAGCACGACGCTGCAGGGTTACCTGCCCACGTCAAGCCTGCTCTACTCGGCCGCCCTGCCGGCATTGCCGTTCTTCGTCCTGGTGGCGGCGCTGCTCATCCTGCCCGGGATGCGCTCGCTCGATTCGAGCCGGGACCCCCTGGCCACCATCGATCCACCTCCGCCACTCGTGGCCTCCGGCACCCGGGTGCCGAGCATGAACCGGATCATTCGACCGGCCTGGTACGGCACGGTGGTCATCTTCTTCATCTCGATGCTGACCTGGATGCCCAAGACGTGGGAGTCGGTCTTCAACGGCGGCCTGGCCCTCTCGACGGTATTGCTCTCCATCACGTTGATCACCGGCATGGCCGGTCAGCTGTCGCTGTGCCAGGGCATGCTGGCCGGCGTCGGCGCCTTCACCTCGGCCCTGCTGGCCATCCACCTCGGGCTCAACATGCTCGTCGGTGGCCTGGTCGGCGCCGCACTGGCGGCGGTGGTGGCGGTGATCCTGGCCCTCTTATCGCTCCGGCTCCGCGGTCTGGGGTTGGCCCTCATGACCCTGGCCGCCGCCTTGCTGTTCGACAACACGTTTTTCAATTCGGTGTATCTGACCGGGGGGCACGCCGGCTTCAGCCTGCAGTCCAAGTGGTTGGGCACGGCTCGGCCTTCTTCAACTTCAACGGCCACGCCTTTTTCCTGCTGTGCCTTCGCCGTACTCGTCGTCTGCGTCGGGGTGGTGTTGCTGGTGCGTCGGGGCACCGTCGGTCGGAACCTGGCCGCCATGCGGGGCAGCGAGATGGCCTCGGCCGGACTGGGCATCAACCTGACCTGGCAGCGCATCGTGGTTTTCGCCCTGGCCGGTGCCATCGCCGGACTGGGCGGCGTGCTGGTGACGATTCTGAATCAAGTGGCCAGCCCCAATGCCTGGAACTACAACTACTCGCTGGTCTTGTGGTGCTGGTCGTGACCACCGGGGTCAGCACGGTGGAGGGGGCCATCAACGCCGGCATCGCCTTCTTCGTCATCGACGCAACTTCTGACCTACCTGCCCTCCCGCTTCGGTGGTTCCAGCCTGGTCATCGTGCTGTTCGCCTTTGGCACCCTGCAGTACTCCAAGCATCCCGAGGGCATCCTCGAGTTCCAGAAGCGCAAGGGGACGCAGGTCTTCGAACGCAAGCTGTTCCCCAAGGAGTTCTACGCCTTGAATCCCTCGGAAGCGCTGACCTGCTCTTGGAAACGCCGGCGGTCACCAATGGCTGACCGACGCGCTGCTCTCCATCCGGGGCGTCGCCAAGTCATTCGGTGGCGTGCGGGCCGTGCACGACATCAGCTTCGATGTGCACGCCGGCGAGAGTGTCGGACTGGTCGGTCCCAACGGCGCCGGGAAGACCACGCTGTTCAACTGCGTCTGTGGCCAACTGCGCAATGAACACGGAGAGATCGACTTCGACGGGCCAGTCGCTGATGGGTCTGCCCACCTTCAAGCGGGCCCGACTAGGCATCGGGCGGACCTACCAAAAGGTCGAGGTCTTCATGGGCATGACGGTGCGCGACCACCTCATGGTGGCCGAGCGGGCCCGCCGCGGTGAAGGACGGCTGTGGCGCGATCTGCTGAACATGAGCGCGCCCACGCCTGACGAATGCGCTCGGATCGACGCCGACGCTCGATCTGGTCGGCATCGCCCACCTGGCCGACTGCCTCCGTCAACGCGCTGGGCCTGGGTCACTGCCGGCTGGTGGAGTTGGCTCGGGCCTTGGCGGCCGAGCCGAAGATCCTGCTGGCCGACGAACCGTCGTC
This sequence comes from uncultured Acidimicrobiaceae bacterium, assembly GCA_963730785.1. GTDB lineage: Bacteria > Actinomycetota > Acidimicrobiia > Acidimicrobiales > RAAP-2 > Bog-473. The sequence continues at coordinate 893,053 of CAVSTF010000010.1, read as the reverse complement.
GGGCCTGGACCACCATGAATCGGCCGAGGTGGCGACGGTCCTGCGCACCGTGCAGCGCGAGCGGGGCACGGCGGTGCTGCTGGTGGAGCACGACCTGGGCATGGTGGGCGAAGTGGTTGACCGGACCGTGGTCATGGACCTGGGCGCCATGTTGGCTCAGGGCACCTTCGATGAGGTGATGGCCAACCCGGCGGTGCGCCACGCCTACCTGGGTCGAGAGTACTCCGGAGTGACAGCTGACCCGGAGGCGGTGGCGGCCATCCCCACCGAGGGCGACGTCCTGGTGATGGACAATGTCTGCGCCGGCTACGGGCCGTACCGGGCCCTCTTCGACGTCTCCCTCCGTGTGCCGGCCGGATCCATTGTGGCGCTGGTCGGGTCCAACGGCGCTGGCAAGTCGACCGTGGCCCGCACCGTCACCGGACTGGTCACGGCGTCGGCCGGGACCATCACGTTCGCCGGCCAGAACACCACGCATTTGGCCGCCTACAAGATCGCCCGCCTCGGCATGGCGCATGTGGTCGAGGGCCGGGGCGTCTTCTCGAGCCTGACCGTCGAGGAGAATCTGACGCTGGCCTTCCGCCAGCGGGCCGGCCGCCGCAAGCTGGCCGAGAACCTCGAACGGGCCTACACCGCCTTCCCCATCCTCGGCGAGCGCCGCAAGCAGATGGGCGGCACCCTGTCCGGTGGGCAGCAGCGCCTGCTTGTCGTTGGCCAAGGTGCTGGTGGTGCCGCCGCACGTGCTGGTGGCCGATGAGCTGTCACTTGGACTGGCCCCGGTGATCATCGATCAGGTCTACGACGGTCTGCTGGAGATCAACCGGAATGGCACGGCCCTGGTCGTGGTTGAACAGCAGGTGTCACGGGTGCTCCAGATCGCCAACTGGGCGGTCGTGCTCGATCGTGGCCAGGTCGCCTACCAGGGCGACCCCGACGGAGCCGGCGCCGCCGTCGAGGCCTTGATGGCCCGGCGGGAGCAGGCGGCCGCGACCGCGGTGGCCAGCGTCGACCAACAGCTTCGCAGTCAGTCATCGCGCACAGAGAGCAGGAGAGAGACGTGAGCATTCGAGAGCCGGTCATTGTGGACGTAGTGCGGACGACGTTCGGCAAGCGCGGTGGTGCGCTGTCGGGCTGGCATCCGGCCGACCTGTTGGGCTTCGCGCTCACATCGCTCATTGAGCGCACCGGGGTGGACCCCGAACGCATAGATGATGTGGTCGGCGGTTGCGTCACCCAAGCCGGTGAACAGAGCACCAACGTGACGCGCAACGGGTGGGTGTCGGCCGGGCTTCCTCAGACCGTGCCGGCCACCACGATCGACCGCCAGTGCGGTTCGTCGCAGCAGGCCGTGCACTTTGCGTCGGCCAGCGTGTCAGCCGGGCACTACGACCTGGTCGTGGCCTGCGGGGTTGAAGTGATGAGCCGGGTCCCCATGGCTTCCAATGCACGCGGCGGCACCGGTCCCTTCCCACCTTCATTCTTGAAGGCGGTCGACGATCGCTTGTGGACTCAGTTCCGGGTCAGCCAGGTCTTGGCCGATCGCTACGGCATTACCCGCGAGGACATGGACCGCTACGCCCTCGAGTCCCACCAGCGCGCCGCGGCGAGTTGGGACAATGGACACTTCGCCAAGGAAGCCATCCCGGTGCCGATCAAAGGCGAGGACGGCGCGTTCACCGGCGCCTCCCTCGAGACCGACGAGGGCATCCGTCGTGTCATCGACCCTTGAGGCCTTGGCCGGATTGCCGGCCGCCCAGAACTGGGAACCCGACACGGCCCCCGAGCATTACGGCCGGCAACTCCTCGCAGACCACCGACGGGGCTTCGGCCATGCTGATCGCCGACCGTTCGGTGGCCGAAGCCCTTGGGCTGCCCATCCGGGCTCGCTTCTCGCACTTCGCCGTGGCCGCTGAGGATGCCGCCATCGTGCTGTCGGCCCCCGTGCCGGCGACGCAGAAGTTGCTCGATCGCTCGGGTATGAAGGTGGACGAGTTCGACGCCGTCGAGTGCAACGAAGCCTTCGCCGCCATCGCGCTGATGTGGCAACGTGCCTTCGACTACGACATCGAGCGTCTCAACCCACGTGGTGGTGCCATTGCCATTGGGCACCCGCTCGGGGCCAGTGGCGTGCGCCTCATGGGCACATTGCTGAACCACCTCGAAGCGACCGGCGGTCGTTACGGCTTCCAGACCATGTGTGAGGGTGGGGGACAGGCCAACGCCACCGTGATCGAGCGGCTGGCTTAGCTTCCCGGAGCGACTGGCGCGGTCTGGGCGTCTGGCCGCCAGGTCCGCCGCCATGAGCGGGTGAATCTTCTTGGTCACGATCCACCACTCCACGACGAAGGTCATGCCCGGAATGAGGCCGGCAGCGCACATGGCCAAAATCCACAGCGGATTGAGCCGGGCCTTGAATGAGAGCAGTCCCACCGTCACCAGGTAGACGATGTAGAGGTAGCCGTGGGTCACGCCGAAGATCTCCACTTCGGTATTGCAGTGACCCCAGAAGATCTTGATGCCCGGTGAAGACGAAGAGCGGGATGATCAGCACGCCGACGATGTTGGCCATCAATTGATAGCGGTAGAGATTGCCTTCGAACCCGCGTGGAGGTGAGGCGGCTCACCGTGGTCGACGGGCCACGACGGTCTCGGTGTTGCGCCAGGTTTTGGCCCCGCGTTCGCTCAGGGCGGCCAGCCGGGCGTTGTAGGCGGCCAGTTCCGGATCCTCGTTGCTCGACACGGCAGGTTCCGGTGCGGCCTGCACATTCGAGATCCACTGGTGGCGGCAGACTCGTCCCGGGTTGGCCCGATTCTGCATGCCGCGCAGACCCACGGTGTCGAAGTCGGTGTGGATGAGCATCCACCAGAAGTAGATGCCCAGCAGGCCGAAGATCGGCCACATCACGGAATAGAGGTAGCTCAGATCGTTGCCGTCGGCCGCCCGACTGATTTGCCATTTGGCCGCCACGGCGCAGGCAGGCACGAAGACGACCACGGCCAGGGTGAGCCACAAGGCTCGAGCCGACAGCCATCGTGCACGCACGGAAACGATGTTACCGGCCCCCGCGCCCGAGAAGAATTCGCCACTAGCCTGGAACTATGTCTGCTGGGCGCATGTCGGCGAGGCGGACATGACCGCCGCGTCCGCCCCAATTCCAGGATCGATCACCACCGAACACCGCTATGAGCTGCCAATCAAGCGAAGTGCCGTCTGGGCCCTCATCAGCGATACCGATGCCTACCAGTCGTGGTGGACCTGGCTCCGAAAGTTCGAGGCACCCGGTCTCAAGAAAGGGGCCGAGTGGCGCTGCGAGGTGCAGCCGCCCGTGCCCTACCCGGTGCGATTCCGGGTGGTCATTGAAGAGACCAAGCGAGCGTCGTTCATTCGAGCTCGAGTGGAGGGCGACGTGATCGGCAACGCCACCCTCAACCTCACCGATGATCCGAAGGGGTGCGTGGCGACATTGGCCAGTTCCCTGGCTCCTGGCAACGCCACCCTGCGGTTGGTATCCCGCCTGGCCGCCCCGGTGGCCCGCTTCGGTCACGACTACGTGCTCGATTCGGGCGCCCGCCTCTTCATCGCCCGCGCCATCACACCCACGCTCGGAGAGACAACGAAGTAATGAAGTTCTCCTTCCGCCAGATCCTGGCTTCCGCCGGCGGGGCCGTCTTGGCCGCCATCATCGCGTCGTTCTTCGGCGTAAAGGGCACGGTCATCGGCGTCGCCATCGGCTCGATGGCGGCGACGTCGGGCACCGCACTGGTGGCCAAGTCAATTGAGCGCGGTCAGAAAGCCGTGCAGCAGGTAGTCGTGCGAGTGCCGGCCCAATCATCACTCCTTCGTCGCCTCGGCGGGACCGGCGCGGCCGGGAAGCTGACCACAGTGCCGAGCCGACCTCACCGTTGGCCGAAGAAACCACCAATGCCGCCGTGGCCCAAGAAGCAACGCCGACCGGCGAAGCCGCCACGGTGCAGCAGCCGGTCATTGAGGACCAGCCGACGGCCGTCCAGCAGCCAACGGTCACCATGGAAGGTCCGACTACGGCAGCATTCCCGCCCGTGCCGCCGCTTCCACCCGACTCAGTGGCCGACGCCGACGCCGAGGACAACGAGGGTGGTCGCGGCATTCGGTGGCCAGTCGTCGCTGGAACCGCCGCCATCATTTTCGTGCTCTCGCTGGCTTTCGTGACCACCGTGGAGCTGGTCGCCGGCCGTCCCTTGGCCGACTTGTTCGGCGGCCACGTCAAGGGCGGCCAATCCGTCCATCGTGAAGATCTTCGAGAGCCCGCCGTGCGACCACGACCACGGTGACCGTGCCGACCACTCACCAGTTCATCGACCAGTTCCACCACGACGACGTCATCGTCGACCACCACGACGACGGGCGTTGGCGGCACCACCAGTTCAACCGATGTGGGTTCGTCCAGCTCCACCTCCACCACGGATACGGCGCCGGGAGGCTCGAGCACGACCACCACGACGTCAGCCTCTTAAGCCAGTGTCGAGGGCGCGGACGACGCCAGCAGTTACCAGCCCTTGAATTCGGTGGGGCGGCGTTCCACGAAGCTGGCGATGCCCTCCTTGGAGTCGAGGGAGTAGGTGACCAGCTCCTGGGCCATGGCCTCGTCCTGGAACGAGGTGGCCCGGTCGACGTCGAGGGCGCGGTTGGTCAGCCACTTGGCGATGCCGATGGCCTTGGTCGGACCATTGGCCAGGCGGGTGGCCAGCTCCTCCAGCGTCGAGTGCCAGCTCGGCCCGCGGCACCAGACGATTGACCAGTCCGATGCGGTAGGCCTCGGCGGCCGGCAGATCGTCGCCGAAGAAGAACAGCTCCTTGGTCTTTTGGATGCCGATCGAGACGGGTCAGCAGCCAGGCGCCACCGGCGTCGGGCGCGATGCCGCGGCGGATGAAGACCTCAATGAACTTGGACTCCTCGGCCGCCACCACCAGGTCGCAGGCCAGCGCCAGGTGCATGCCGCCACCGGCGGCGGTGCCGTTGACGCCGGCGATGACCGGCTTCTCGCAGTCGATGATGGAGCCCACCAGGCGCTGCCAGCCGTTGCGGATGACCCGGGCGCCTTCGCCGACCACCAGGTCGGGTGCGCCGTCGGGCCGGGGGCGGGGAGCGGGCCGGCCACCGCGCAGGTCGGCGCCGGTGCAGAAGGCCTTCTCGCCGGCGGCGGTGATGACGACCACCCGGACGAAGAGATCGTCGGAGGCGTCGGTCACCCAGGCGGTGATCTGGTCGCGCATGGCGGCGGTCATGGCGTTGCCGGCGTCGGGCCGGTTCAGGGTGATCCAGCAGATGCCGTTCTCAATGAGCCGGGTGACGTCGTCGCCGGCCGGGCTTTCGGTGGTGTCGCTCACAGTGCTCCTTGTCGAGGAGGCTGAGTAGGCGGGTTCAGTGTCAGGCCAGGACGACGAGGGCGTCGGCGGCCACGACGCCCTTGGGTCCGGCCAGCAGCGGGTTGATGTCGAGCTCGGCCACGTCGGCCGAGAGGTCGACGGCCAGGTGCTGCACCTTCATGAGCACGTCGACCAGGGCGGCCCGGTCGACGCCGGCACTGCCCGCGCACGCCCGTCGAGCATGGCCGCACCGGCCAACTCGTCGAGCATGGCGGTGGCGTCGGCTTGCCGAAGGGCGGCACCCGGAAGGTCACGTCCTTGAGCACCTCGACGAAGACGCCACCCAGACCGAACATGACCACCGGACCGAACAGGTCGTCCTGGGCCACGCCGACCACCGTCTCGATGCCCTGGACCTCTCGGCGACCAGCACGCCGTCGATGATGGCCTTGGGGGCGGCCTTCTTGGCCGTGGCCATCATGCGCTTGTAGATGCGCTTGGCGTCGTCCTCGTCGCGCACGCCGACGGCCACCAGGCCGAGGTCGGACTTGTGCAGGATGTCGGCCGACACGATCTTCATGACCACCGGGAAGCCGATGCGCTTGGCCGCCTTGGCCGCGTCGCCGGCCGAGTCGACCACCCGTTCCTTGGGCACCGGGATGCCGTAGGCCGCCAAGCAGGGCCTTGGAGTCCTGCTCGGAGAGCGCGCTGCCCGCTGGCCAGTCGCTTGCCCTTGGGCGCGAGGATGGCTTGGCGCCTTGGCCTTGGCCGGGACTGGCGCCGGCGAGCCGGGCGGGCGAACGGCGACGTGTAGCCGGCGACGAAGCGGTGGTGGTCGAAGTAGGCCTTGGCCGCCATCACCGCGTTGGTGAAGGTGCGGAAGGTGGGCACCGCGCTGGGCCAGCAGGGTCTTGCGGTAGGCCTCCTCGTCGCCGACCGGCGAGCCCCAGACCACGAAGATCGGCTTGTCGGTCGTGGCGGCGGCGTCCACCAGGTCCTGGCACAGCTTGTTGCCCATGGACGGCAGGGCGCCGGTGATGGGGCAGAGCAACAGGTCGACGTTGGGATCGGCCAGCATGGTCTCGATGATCTTCGGGCCACGCCAGTCGCGCACCGGGGCGCCGCCGTTGTCGACCGGGTTCGACACCCGCAGGTAGGGCGGGATCCAGGTGTGCAGCTCGGTCTGGGAGTGCTTGGTCAAGCGGGGGCAGCTCGAGGCCGGCCGCCGACCACCATGTCGGCCATGTGGGCCCCGGTGCCGCCGGAGATCGAATAGACGCAGACCCGGCCCCCGTGCCCCGGCGCAAGCCGGCGCAGCGCGGCCTCGCTGGGGGGCTTGGTCCGGGCCAGGGCGGCCGAGACGTCGAGCAACTGGTCCAGGCCGTCGACCCGGGTGACGCCGTACTGGCGGAAGACCGAGGAGACCACGGCGTCGGAACCGGTGAGGTGGCCGGTGTGGGCCTTGGCCATGGAGCGTGCCCTCGTCGGTCCGGCCCACCTTGACCGCCACGATCGGGCACCTTGTGCTTGGCCGCGTGGTCGGCGGCCAGCTGCAGGGTGCGCCCGTTCTTGAAGCCCTCGATGTAACAGGCCACGGCGCCGGTGGTCGGCAGGTCGGAGAAGTACTGATGAAGTCGGCCGACTCCAGGTCGGCCTCGTTGCCGACCGGGGCCCAGTGCGAGAGGCGGATGCCGATCTCCTGGCCCTGGAAGATCGGGCCGGCCCTGGTGGCCGCTCTGGGTGATCAGGGCGATGGCGTTGCCCGGGCAGGTCGTCGCGGAAGACCTCGAAGGCGTTGAGGTTGGTGTTGGGGCCGAGCACGTGGATGTCGCCGCCGCTGGCGATGATCTCCTCCATCTCGTCCTGGATCTTCTCGCCCTCGGCGCCCACCTCGGCGAAGCCGGCGGCGAAGACGATGGCGAACTTGGCCTTGGCCGCCACGGCGTCACGCAGGATGGGCAGCGGGTCGCCGACCAGGATGGCCACCAGGTCGAGCGGCTCGGTGATGTCGGTCAGCGCCTTGACGCAGGGCCGTCCGGCCGACTGTCGGCGCGGTTGGGGTTGACGTAGTGGACGGTCGCCCCGCGGGCCTCGGCCCAGGTGGTGATCTTCTGGGTCAGCGCGGTGTTGGGCTTGGTGCCGGCGTCGGAGGCCCCCACGACGGCCACCGTCTTGGGTTGGAAGAAGGTGCTCGAGCTCGATGTCGCGGAGCGCAATGGGACGGCCGGTGATGTCCAGTACGGGCCCGTTGCCGCGGCTCTTCGGTGCCTTGGGTGCTGCCATGACCCTCCCTCAGTCGTGCCGGTGCCACGCCAGCGGGCGTCGGAACCGGGGCCGCACGCCCCAGAAAGTCCTCGTGGGGTGCCGTGCGGCCGCCCTCAAGGTATATGACATTCGTGTCAGTGTCGATCCAAAAGAGGCGTGCGACCAGCCCTGCGTCATCGGAACGGCGGTCGAATGGCGGCCTCCTACGAGACCGTCGGGTCGATGGCCTAGTTGGGTTGTAGGTTGGCACTTGAGGTTGAGAATCCAGCGCTCATACGAAGGGAGCGGCGAGTGGCAAATGAAGCCGTGTTCAGGACGCTCCTGGAATTGGCGGACGACCTCATCGATGACTTCGACGTCATTGAAGTCCTGACGTTCCTATCGATTCGTTGCGTCGAGATCCTTGACGTGGCCACGGCCGCCGTCATGTTGGCCGAACCCGGCGGCGAGCTTCGTTGTGTCGCCTCCTCCAGCGAAGCGAAGGAGGTCGTCGATCTCCTTGACCTCCAAGCCAGTCACGGTCCCACGCTCGCCGACCTGGCCGAGAACGATCACATCGGCGTCGAGGACCCAACCGCGCTGCGGGAGATCTGGCCCGGTTTCGGGCCAGAGATGGTACGAGCCGGTTACTCGTCCATGCACTCGTTCTCCCTGAGAGTGCGAAGTGTCACTATCGGCTCGCTCAGCTTCTATCGAAGGGCTGCGGGCAAAATGAGCGTTGACGATCTCCTGGCGGCCCAGGCGCTCTCGAAGTTCGGGACGCTCATCGTGCTGCAGCAACGCGATCTCACCGAACCGCGCCTGCTGCTCGCATCAGGTCTCCAATGCCATCAGCGAGCGATTCCCTCCTCGATAGGGCCAAAGAGGCAGTGTCGGTCGGTGAGAGCATCGCTCTCGAGGATGCCTTCGCCCAAATGAGGAACTGTCGCACTCAAAGGTCGTCAGCGCATGTCCGACGTAGCCCAAGACATTCTTGGGGAGGCAGGGACCATGACGGACGACGCCATCAGACCGGACAGCTCCGACTGGCAAACGGAAAGTCTCACCAGGTTTCGCGTGGTGCCGGATCGTTCGGCCGTCCTCGTCAAGGCCCGCTCCAACGTCGGCTCCATCGCCTTTGGGACGAGTCGGCTCTCCGGCGAGTTGCGCTTCCACTCCTTCGACGGTTCGCTCACCGGCCTGCAGGATGCCAGCGCCCATATTGAGGTGCAGGTGGCTGCGCTGGCCTCGGGCAACGCGCTCTATGACGCCGAGATGCATCGGCGCATCGACGGTCGTCGGTTCCCCACCATTGGGGTGGAACTGGCGAGCGCGGTCGCAGATAGGGGACACCAACCGGTTCCTGCTGGGTGGAAAGCTGGTGCTGCATGACATCGTCCAGGCCATCACCGGCGAAGTTGAGGTTGAAATGCTAAGCCCCGATCTCCTGGTGGTGAAGGGCGAGCACTCGCTCGACATCAGCACCTTCGGGATTGAGTTGCCGTCGACCTTGTTGCTGAGGATCGAGCCGCAGGTCGAGGTCGAGATGCACCTTGAAGCTTCGTTGGCGTCCAACGACATTGGACAGGAGGACCATGGCCGCTAAGACATATGTAGGGATACTCACCGCATTCGGGTTCGGCTACCTGGTGGGCGGGCAGGGAGGCCGGGACGGCATGCAGGAGGTGGCGAAGGCAGCCCGGGCCGTCGGTGCCTCCGAAGAGTTCGGCGATCTGATCGGGGCGATGCGGGCCCACGCCGGCGAAGGGCTCAAAGAGTTGGGCAAGCTTTTGACCGGTGAATCCAACGCCCCCATGTCGATTGCCTCGATCCTGGACCGAACCAAGAAGGCGGCCAAAGACGACTGATCCGAGCCGGCCCCGACAAGGGTCGATGCACCGGACGGATTGCGAAGTTGTCGGGGCACGCTGAACGTGCTTATTCTCTGACAGCCGTGTCAGGCTTCACTCTCCACAGGGGGTTTCATGGGCATTCTTGACGGCAAAATCGCGATCGTGACCGGGTCCGGTCACGGCATCGGTCGGGGCGAGGCGCTGGAACTGGCGGCGCAGGGGGCCAAGGTCGTCATCAACGACCTGGGCAGCTCGACCATCGGGGAGGGGGCCGACAAGCAGGCGGCCGACGAGGTGGTCGAGGTCATCAAGGCCCGGGGCGGCGAGGCGGTGGCCAACTACGACGACGTGTCCAGTTTCGGCGGGGCCGAGAACCTGATCAACACGCGCCTACGAGGCCTTCGGGGGCCTCGACATCCTGGTCAACAACGCCGGCATCATGCGGGACAAGATGATCGTGTCGATGTCCGAGGATGAGTTCGACTCGGTGCATCCGGGTCCACCTCAAGGGCACCTTCGCCACCACCAAGTTCGCCTGCATCCGCTGGCGGGAGCGCTTCAAGGAGCGGCGAGAACGTCCGGGCCTCCATCATCAACACGGTGTCGTCGGCCGGCCTGCAGGGCAACCCGGGCCAGGCCAACTACGGCTCGGCCAAGGCCGGCATCGCCGCCGCTGACCATCATCACCTCGCTCGAAGGTTCCCGCTACGGCGTGCGGGCCAACGCCATGGCACCCGGCGGCATGACCCGGATGACCGGCGGCGTCATCAAGGACATGGTGCTCAAGGAGCCCGACGAGTTCGCCGACGACGAGTTCAGCAAGCTCAACCCGCGCAACTCGGCCCCCATGGTGGCCTGGTTGGCCTCGGACCAGGCCCTGCACGTGACGGGTCAGGTCTTCCGGGCCGTCGGGCACCAACATCGCCCACTACGAGCCCTGGAAGCTCGGGCGCCAGCCGTCGACAACCCCAAGGGTGAGGTCAAGTGGGACCCGGCCGACATCGCCGCCGAGGTCAACGCCCAGATCTTCCACTCCCGTAATCCCGGCCTGAAAATGGGCGGCTGATCCGCGGCACGCCCACCTACCTCAGTGAACTCGCAGCACCTCAGCAACACCAAGAACAGGAGAACATGCCGAACCGCCGGGTGGCCATTGTCGGCGCCTCGACGTCCGACTGTGGTCGCGTCGATGACAAGACCGCCTTCGAGCTGAACTTCCAGGGCGTGACACGGGCGCTGGCCGATGCCGGCATCGCCAAGTCGGAGGTCGACGGCATCGGCTCGTTGAACGGGACGCTGCCGCCCATTGAGCTGGCCGAGTATCTCGGCATCCGGCCCAACTGGGCCGACTCGACCGGCCACGGCGGCAGCATCTGGGAGTTCATGGTCGAGCACGCGGCCGCCGCCATCTCCCAGGGCATCGTCGAGACGGTGGTGCTCACCTACGGCTCGACCCAGCGGGCCGACCTGAAGAAGAAGCTCCGCATGGCCAACCTGTCCTTCGGCACCCGGGGCCCCATCCAGTTCGCCGCCCCGTTCGGGCACCCGGTGGGCTCGCACTACGCCATGGTGGCCCGGCGCCACATGCACGAGTTCGGCACCACCATTGAGCAGCTGGCCGAGGTGGCCGTCTCGACCCGCTACAACGCCAGCCTCAACCCGGACGCCTTCTACCAAGATCCGATCACGATCTCCGACGTGGTCGACGCCCCCATGGTCTGGGACCCGCTGACCAAGCTGCACTGCTGCATCCGCACCGACGGTGGCGGGGCCATCGTGCTGACCAGCGAGGAGCGGGCCAAGGATTGCGCCAACGCGCCGATCTGGGTGCTGGGCACCGGTGAGGCCGTGTCGCACACCACCATGAGCGAGTGGGAGGACTTCACCGAGTCGCCCTGCGTGCGCTCGGGCCAGCTGGCCTTCGAGCGGGCCGGCCTCAAGCCAGAGGACATGGACATGGCCGCAGATCTACGACGCCTTCACCCCCATGGTGATCCTCACGCTGGAAGGACTCGGCTTCTGCAAGAAGGGCGAGGGTGGCGCCTTCGTCGAGGACGGCAAGCATGCGGGTGGGTGGCGCCCTGCCGACCAACACCGACGGCGGCGGGCTTTCGGCCTGCCAACCCGGGATGCGGGGCATGTTCCTGCTGATCGAGGCGGTCAAGCAGCTGCGGGGTGAATGCGGCGCCCGCCAGGTGCCACGACCCCAAGCTGGCCTGCGTCAACGGCACCAGCGGCTGGTTCAGCGCGGCCAGCACGGTGATTCTCGGGCAAGGAGTAGTGCGCCGGGCGGCCTAACGTGGTCCCGATGCGGCGCCCGCGGGTCCTGTTCGCCCTCTGACCCTGGTGGCGGCCGCCACCGCGGCGCGATCGTCGGCGCTGGCCCCGGCCACCAGCAGTGCGGCGCCAGCGGCCAGCTCCGCCACGTCTTCATCATCATGGATGGAGAACGAGAGCGCGACCTCGACCTTCGGCAACCCGGCAGCCGACCCCTATCTGGCCAAGACACTTGCCGAGTGAGGGGGCCTACCTGCCCAACTACTACGCCATCGGTCACGCCAGCAACGACAACTACGTCGCCATCGTGTCGGGACAGCCGCCCAACCTGCTGAACCAAACCGACTGCATCGACTTACTTCGACTTCGTCGGCACGGCCCTGCCGGGCGGGGTCGACGAGGGCGTCGGCTGCGTCTACCCCGCGGCCACCCAGACCATCGGCAATCAGCTCACGTCGGAGGGCTATACCTGGAAGGCCTACGAGCAGGACATGGGCAACAGCGCCTCGCGCGAGTCGGCCGCCTGCGGGCACCCGACCTCGACTCGCTTCGACCAGACGCAAGACGCGGTCTACGGCGACGGCTACGCCACCCGCCATGACCCGTTCGTCTACTTCCACGCGGTGATCGACAACCGGGCCTATTGCAATGCGCACGTGGTGGCCCTGGGCGCTCCCAATGGACTGATGCCCAGTGCCGGCCCTGTCCGGCGAGACGGGGCTCGCCACTGACCTCAAGTCGGTGGCCACCACACCCAACTACAGCTTCATCACGCCCAACCTCTGCATGGACGGCCACGACTACCCCTGCAAGAACGAGCCCAGTGGCTCCTCGGCCCTCAATGACATTGACCGCTTCCTCGCCACCTGGGTGCCGCTGATCACCTCGAACTCGCCCGCCTTCAAGGAGAACGGGCTGCTCGATCATCACCTTCGACGAGGGCGCGGACTCCGACGGCACCGTCGTGCTGCGGCGAGACGGCCGAACCTGACCTCGCCCTTGCCCGGGCTGAGTGGCACCGGGCGGAGGCAAGATCGGCGCCATTGTGCTGTCGCCCTATACAAGGCCGGGCACGGTGAGCAAGGTGTCGTACAACCACTTCTCGACCCTGGCCTCCATCGAGACCATGTTCGGCCTGCCGTTGCTCGGTGAGGCGGACCAGGTGACCAGTACCTTCGGCTTGGATGTGTTCAACAACCTCTACAAGAGCTGCACCAAGAACTCTCCCGCCCCCTGGGAGCGCTGCTGAACCGAGTTCTCGGCTCCAGGTCGTAGCCTCGTTGGCGTGCCTTCTCCCTACGACCTGACGCGGGCCGACCTGGACGCGCTGCTCCAGGGTCGAGCCGGCCTTCCGGTCCAAGCAGGTCTGGGAGTCGCTGCACGCCCGGGCCCAGCGGCCCGAAGAGATGACCGAGCTGCCGGCCGCGCTGCGGGCCAGCCTGTCCGACGCGTCTGCCACCGGCCCTGACCGAGGTCTCCCGGCGACTGTCCGACGACGGCGAGACCACCAAGTGGCTGTGGGGTCTTCATGATGGCGCCCAGGTCGAGACGGTGCTCATGCAGTACCGGGACCGGGTCACCGTCTGCATCTCCACCCAGGCCGGGTGCGCCATGGCCTGCCAGTTCTGCGCCACCGGCCAGGCCGGCTTCCAGCGCCAGCTCAGCTGCGGGCGAGATCATCGAGCAGGTGGCCGTGGCCATGCGGGCGGCCCAACCCCGGCGGCTGTCCAATGTGGTCTTCATGGGCATGGGTGAGCCCATGGCCAACTACGACCGGATGTGGGAGGCCGTCACCCGCTTCCAGGGCGACATGGGGCTCTCGGCCCGGCACCTCACCCTTTCCACCGTCGGCATTGTGCCCGGCATTCGCCGCCTGGCCACCGAGAACCTGCCGGTCAACCTGGCCGTGTCACTGCACGCGGCCAACGACGAGAAGCGCGACGAGCTGGTCCCCATCAACAAGCGCTACCCGTTGGCCATGTTGGCCGAGGCCTGCGCCGAGTATGTCGCGGCCACCCGCCGCCGGCTCTCCATCGAGTGGGCCATGATCCACGACGTCAACGACCAAGGCCGCGACGCCGCCGAACTGGCCGAGTTCGCCCGCCCGCTCGGAGCCCACATCAACCTCATCCCGCTCAACCCGACGCCGGGCTACGCCGTGGTGGGCAGCACCATGGACCGGGTGCGAAGGCTTCCGCGACCAACTCGAGGGCCTGGGGATCAACGCCACCGTGCGCCAGACCCGGGGCGCCGAGATCGACGCCGCCTGCGGTCAGCTGGCCGCTTCGGTCACCTTGGGACGGCGCCGCACCTCGTAACTACGAATTACTTGCGCTTCACACCGTTTGGTACACGAATGCCATCGAGCGTGGCCTGCAGGATTGGTTCCAGATACGCCGGATCACCGTTGATGCGGGCCATGGCGACGAGCATGTCGAGGATCTGTTCGAGGGTCAGATCGCCCCGAATCTCGCCTGACGCTCTGAGCCGCCGCCAGCAATGGTTGGGCCGCCGCCAACACCCGGGCCCGGCTCTCGCCGAACACCGGGTTGGTACTGTCCACGTGGGTCAGCAACAGCGACGCGATGTGACGCTTGCTATTGGAGAAGCCGAAAAAACGATGTAGCCAGGTGATGAACCTGGCCCCCGGTGTCGCCCCTTCGACGGACGCAGTGGCCCCGCAGACGGCGTCCACCTCATCGGTGTAGAGCGCTTCGAGCAGTTCACGTCGATCAGAGAAGTTCCGGTACAGCGTCGCCATCCCGACGCCGGCCCGTCGTGAGACCTCGGCCATGGAGACCTCGGCATCATTCCCCGAGTCAGCGAACGCACTCCGGGCGGCGCTCAGGATCTTGGCGCGGTTGCGCTCGGCGTCGGCGCGGCGAGTGGTCGGTGGGGAGAGTTCCGGTGTCATGGCTTGTAAGTGGACAGGGTATCCGGTACTCGGTATATTGAAGTGGACAACCTCTCCACTTACCCCGGAGAACGCGAATCTTGAAGGGAATCTCCATGGAGTATCGACCACTTGGCCGCACCGGCATGTCCGTCAGTCAGCTCTGCCTCGGCGCCATGATGTTCGGCGCCTTTGGCAACAGCGATCACGAAGATGCGGTCCGCATCATCCACAAGGCGCTGGACGCCGGCATCAATGTCATTGACACCGCTGATGGCTATTCGGCCGGCGAATCAGAAGTGATCCTGGGCAAGGCGCTGGCCGGCGGCCGACGGGACAACGTCGTGCTGGCTGTGAAGTTCGGCCTCCCGATGGATCAGGACCCCAATCGTCGTGGCGCCGGGCGCCGCTGGATCATGGAAGCAGTGGAGGACTCGTTGCGACGCCTCCAAACCGATTGGATCGACGTCTACCAAGTGGGCGTGCCCGACCCAAGCACCGACATTGACGAAACCCTCGGCGCGATGACCGACCTGGTGCGGGCCGGCAAGATTCGCGCCTTCGGTGCGTCCAAGGTGCCCGCCTCACAGATCGTCGAGGCCCAGTGGATGGCCGATCGGCGGGGTCACGAGCGGTTTCGAACCGAACAGCCGCCCTATTCGATTCTGACCCGGGCCATCGAATACGACTTGTTGCCGACCTGTCAGCGCTACGGCATGGGTGTGTTGGCTTACAGCCCACTGGCCAGCGGATGGTTGTCCGGTAAATACCGCAAGGGTCAAGTAGTCGATGGGCCAGGCTCAGCGGCCAGATCGCAGCGGTTCCCCGGACGCTTTGAGGCCACCAACCCGGCCAACGCGGCCAAGCTCGACGCCGCTGATGCCCTGGGCGCACTGGCTGACGAAGCCGGACTCACCTTGGTGCAGCTCGCCGTGGCCTTCGCCGTTCGGCACCCCGCGGTGACCTCCACCATCATCGGTCCGCGCACGATGGAGCACTTGGACGGCTATCTCGCCGCCGATGGAATCGAACTGTCAGATGATGTACTCGATCGCATTGACCAGATCGTCCCCCCAGGCGTCACCATCTCAATGATTGACAACATGTGGGAGGTCGGCACCAGATCGCTCGACGCCGCCTCGCGCCGCCGTTAGGACCGACCCGTCACGCCGCCAAGATGGTGGCGGCCAACGCCATCCGATGGTCCTTGGCCCAGGGCGCGCCCAACGTCGCCCGTGGACCGTAGAGCACCTCTTCGGCTCGCGAACCCAGTAACTGGGCCGCCTCGGATTCGACGTTCTTGGCGTTGTAGGAATGGACGGCCCACCCCCGGGCCGCCGCCAACTCGGCCATCACCTGGCAGTACATCACTGAATCGGCCCGGCTCTCGTGGGGGGCGCAACGCACGACCGCAATGTCGGTGGGAAAGTCGGCGGGCCAGGCGCGGACCGATATGGACGTGATCGGTTGGGGTGCTGCCGCCGCCAGTTCGTCCAGGGCAGCACTCGTCGCCCGCACAACCGCGGCGCGGACCTCGGTCACCAAGTTCAACAGCTGATCATCGGTCAGTGGTTCGCCCGTCCGATGCAAGAGATGCGGTCCACCCTCATGATGGACCGGAGCCGCCGGCAATCCGGGCTCAATTAACTCAATGCGCCGACGCTCCACCACGCGGTAGTCCTCCGAGGCGATGACCGCCACGGCCCAGCCGTAGTGATGAGCGATGCCTACCCGCACGGTCCCTATCTTTGCGCCTGCATGGAGGACTCAGGGTTTCTCGATCGCTGCGACGACGTACCGTTTGACATCGGCCGATTGAATCGGCGGTGAATCTGCGTCCGGTTCTCCCTCTCCCCTGAAGGCGAGCAAATGTGCTTCGGAATGCCACCGCTCGTAAATGTTGATTCGGCTGGGATCGACAGGATCTGCAGCTTGCACGAAGTCCAGGCATCCGGGTGCCTCTCTCGCCAGGCGCACAACGGCTGCATTGGCCACCAGGAAGGCTTCCCGATCGTTCGGGTCGAGGATTAGCTTCCCAGCGATGATGAACATGAACCGATTGTAAGTACTCGAATCCTCAATCGAACACCAGGTCCAACGACACTGACCCGCTCGGGTCGGCCAAGAAGCTTCCGGCTCCACTGGTCGACGCCAGCGCGTCCGTACCACCGCTGAGTACCTCCAAGGACCCCTTCGCCGCGCCGTCTGCGAAGGTTCCGACGTGCTGCAGCACGAGGGTGCCATCGTGTCCGAGGACCGTTCCCGAAATACGTTCCAGACCGACGAAAGCCGCTGAACCATCTTCTGCGTACGCCATCAGCCATTGGGTGGTTGAACTGCCTTCAATATCGCCGGAGTACTTCTTTGAGACCAGCGCTCGAGTCACTTTGGACACGTCATCGAGTTGATCGAAAGCGCCCTCGTCCCAGTTTTCAATCTCGAATGTTGCCGATACATGTGTTTTCACGTGAATCTCCTCGCACTCTGTAGGGAATTCATTCCCCTGAATCAGGCATGGAAACCTCCGAGGGTGACCGAAATGGTGGGCACCAAGCGACTGAAATGGACCACCCTGGGCGTCGGGCTGCCATTTTGATGGTGACAGCCATCAGCAGCCCAACGCAATGCCCCACCTGCTCGTTGACGCCACCGCCTGGCCACACAGATGCCTCCCGCCACTACCGTGGCCCTATGGATCTGGGAAAAATCGGTGTGTGGTGGAGCGGTGCCTATCGAGTGACGGCGGAGCCCGAACTCAATGCGGCGGCAGAACTCGAAGTCGCTCGGTTACGGAGCGTTGTGGTCGTCTGGCGGGTTTGACCCCGGTTTCCCCCCGTCCTTCGATCGCATCTTGGGTTCAACGACCCGGATTCCGGTCGCCAGCGGCATCATCAGCATGTGGACCGCAGCGCCGGCCCAGGTGGGTCCGGCCGTGGCCGAACTCGAGGCCAAGTACCCCGGACGATTCCTGCTCGGTATCGGCGCCAGTCACGCCGCCATCGTGGGTGACTACACCCGTCCCTACTCGTACATGGTTTCCTACCTCGATGCCCTGGATGCACTCGACGTCCCGGTGCCGAAAGACCGGCGTGTCCTGGCCGCACTGCGACGTCGCATGCTGGAACTGGCGGCCGAACGAGCCGCCGGGGCGCATCCGTATTTCATTCCGGTGGAACACACTGCGTTCGCCCGTTCCGTCCTGGGCCCTGACGCACTCCTGGCTCCTGAAGTGGCCGTCGTGGTGGAGACCGATCCGACGGCCGCTCGGGCCCTGGCTCGTGATTACGCCAGCATCTATTTGAACCTCCCCAACTACACCGGGAACTTGCGCGACTTCGGCTTCAGCGACGACGACATCAATGACGGGGGAAGCGACCGTCTCATTGATGCGGTCATCCCATGGGGCAATGCGACTTCCATTGCGGAACGAATCCGTGAGCACTTCGATGCCGGCGCCGATCACGTGTGCCTGCAGGTGATTTCGGCCACCGGGCGCGACGGCACGCTGCCCATCAATGAATACCGGGAATTGGCCGGGGCACTCATCACCGGCTGAATACCTTCACCAGGCCAGCTGGCTGGTGTCCTCCCAGAAGGTGCCGGTCGGGCCATCGGGACCGATGGTTGCCATGCGCACAATGACCTCCGCGCCCTTTTCGACCGGCTGACCAGCGCTGCTCATCGGAGTGAGTTCGGTGGCCGTGAATCCGGGTTCCACCGCATTGAATTTGATGGACGGAATCGCCTTGGCATATTGCACGGTCAGCATGGAGACGGCCGCCTTACTCGAGCCGTAAATGATGGATGGGAAATGAAACTGGCGGCGCTCCGGATTGGTGACGGCCCAGAATGAGCCCAATGCGCTTGAGACGTTGACCACCACGGGATTCTCGGACTTCTCCAAGAGCGGAAGTGCCGCTTGGGTGACGCGGACCAGGCCGATGGCATTGGTATCGAACACCTTCAATGCCTCGGGACCGGAGACGTCGGCAAACGTGCTGATGCCGGCGTTGTTGATCAGTACATCGAGGTGACCCTCGCGCTCGCCAAGGCTCGCCAAGGCAGCCTCGACCGATGCATCATCAGTCACATCCAGTTGGACGAACTGACAACGAAGCGCAGTAGCTGCCGCTTCACCCAATTCGACATTCCGAGCGCCGATGTACACCTTCTGTCCCAGATCGATCAGTTGGCGAGCGGTTTCGTACCCGAGGCCCTTGTTGGCTCCGGTGATGAGGGTCACAGTCATGGCTCAACCCTATGACCAGGAATCGAGGCTCAAATCGAACCGATTTGGATCTCCCGGCGTCATATCGTTCAGGCACTGGGAGGGAGAAAATAATGACGGACGCTATGGGTGGGACGAATGACGGCGGCGGCAGGGCGGGTCGGTCGACTGGACGCCTGGCGGTGACCGGACTGGCGGTCGGAGCGTTGCTCGTGGGTGGCGCCGCTCTGGGATTGGCCGTGAGCAATTCGGGAGGCTCGAGCCCCAGTGTCAAGCACGCAAGCCGGCTGCAGTAGTTCGACCCCCCGACTGACCGTTCAGGGCAACGGGACGGCCAGTGGGACGCCCGACCTTCTGACCGCCGTCCTGCAGATCACCAGCAATGCCAGCACGGCCGCCAAAGCCCTGAGCCAGAACAACGACGAGGTGGCAGCCGCAGTCTTTGCCTTGACCAAGAACGGCGTGTCCCATGCCGATGTGCAGACGACCAACCTCAGCCTGCAGCCCAACTACGTCTACCCCAAGGGGGTGCAGACCATTTCCGGGTATGAGGTGTCGAACACGGTGACGGCCGCCCTGCATCACACCAAGACGGCGGGGGCCGCCATTGATGCCGTGGTGACCGCCACCGGCAACTCGGCCCAGATCAGTTCCTTGACCTTCTCCTTCAACAACCCGTCGGCCATAGAAGACAAGGCCCGCACCGACGCCGTCAAGCAGGCGACGAGCCACGCTCGGGCGATCGCCAAGGCATCCGGGCACCAGTTGGGTCGTTCTTTGCTCGCTGACGGACCAGACCGCAGATCGACTGAGCCGATTGTGCCTACAGGCGTTTGCCACATCCGGCGGCGCTTGGCGCGGCGTCACCAGCGTCGCCAGCAGTCCCCGTCTCGGCCGGGACCGAAACCGAGACCGATCAGGTGAAGATGGTCTACGCCATCAAGCAGCCGTGACGGGTCAGTCTTTGGGCGATTGGCAACTTTCGCCCTCGATCGCTAGAACCTCGGCATGGCCAAACGAACCAACCCTCGTCCCAAAGTTGTCCGACCTTCGCTCGGCTGGTTCCTGCTGTTGGACGGCGGCCTGGTGGCCCTGGCTGCCCTGTCCGCCAGCGAGCCGCTCCATGCCCAGGTCAGCGAAGCCTCACCGGTCCCGCTGCCCCCGCAATCGAGACTGCGCCAGATTCTGGCCGTGGCCCTCGTGACGCACGTGGGTGAAGGGCTCATCGGTGGCCGCATGGCCGGCCGACGTGGACTGCCTAAGGGCGGCTGGCGCCTGCAGTCCTTCGTGGTCGGCTTCCCGTCGCTGTTGAAGTTGCGCCGGATCCCGAAGGTCTGAGAACCGGCAGCCCCGAGATTCAGCTCAGCGGTTCTTCCAGACCGGCGTCCGCTTTTCGGCGAAGGCCATCGGTCCTTCTTTGGCATCCTCGCTGGAGAAGACCTCGCCCGAGATCTCAGACTCGATCTTGTAGGCCTCGCCCATGTCGGTGGCCAAGCCGCGCAGCACCGACTCCTTGGTCTTGCGGATGGCGAATGGTCCGTTGGCCGTGATGCGGTGGGCGTAGTCGTAGGCCCGCTCCATCAGATCGGCCGGGCGGCACACCTCATTGAGCAGTCCCATTTCGTAGGCCCGAGTGGCCGGGACCCGGTCGGCGCACAACAACAGTTCCATGGCGGCCGGGTAGGGGATCTGGCGGGGCAGCCGGACCGTGGTGCCACCACCGGCGAACAAGCCCCGCTTGGGCTCCATGACGCCGAAGGTGGCCGTGTCGCTGGCCACCCGCAGGTCGGTGCCGCCCAGCATCTCCATGCCACCGGCCACGCAGTTGCCGTTGACCGCGGCGATGATCGGCTTGTAGAGCTTGGTGCCCCGCAGCACGGCCTTGACCCCGTCGTCGAGCCGGTAGCCGTCGATCTCGGTCGACCCCCCCGGCCTTCATCTTCTGCTGCAGCTCGGTGATCTGCGGGATGTAGGTCTTGAGGTCGGCCCCGACGCAGAAGTCCTCACCGACGCCGGTGATGATGGCCACATAGGCGTCGTCATCGTCGCCGAAGCGCTCCCAGGCGCGACGGAGTTGGTAGAAGTGCTCCATGTCCAGCGAGTTGCGCGCCTCGGGACGGTTGATGGTGATGGTGACGACGTGGTCGTCACCGGTGATGTAGTCGATTGACATCGGTGCAGAGCCCTCAGTCCCGGTCCAGCATCTGGGCCATCGTGCCCATGTTGACGATCTTGCCGTCGTGCTTGGCGTACTTCTCCCGCGAGATGGTCGAGGTGTCGACGTCGGTCGCCTCGGCCCGCAGCGCGGCCACCGTGCACTTCTCGCGGGGCGGCACGCTGAACGGGTCGTACTGGAAGATGCCGCATGGCGTTGAGGTGGGTGATCTTGTTGATCTCGTCGTCGGGCACGTCGGCCAGGTACTTCATGGCCGCCTCGGGCGAGGTGGGCCAGGTCGAGTCCGAGTGCGGGTAGTCGCACTCCCAGGTGATGTTGTCGACGTTCATGTAGCGCCGGCTGTCGATCCCGAAGGCGTCGTCGATGAAGCAGGTGATGATGCGCTCCTTGAAGAGCTGGCTGGGCAGCATGTCGCCGAAGTCCTGGCCGGTCCACTTGCGGTGGTGCTCGTAGACGTAGTCGATGCGCTCGAGGGCGTAGGGGATCCAGCCGATGCCACCCTCGGACAGGGCGAAGCGCAGGTCCTTGTACTTGCGCAGGATGGGCGACCACAACAGGTCGGCCGCGGCCTGCACCATGTTGATGGGCTGCAGGCTGATCATGACGTCGATGGGGGCCTCCACCGAGGTGATGAGCAGCTGAGGACGACGAGCCCAGGTGCATGCAGACCACGGTGCCCTCGTCCGAGCAGGCCGTCCAGAACGGGTCCCAGTGGTCGTTGTGCAGCGAGGGCCAGCCCAGCTTCTCCGGGTTCTCCGAGAAGGTCACGGCGTGGCAACCCTTCGCGGCCACCCGGCGCACCTCGGCCGCGGCCAGTTCGGGGTCCCAGATGGCGGGGATGGAGAGCGGGATGAAGCGGCCGGGCTCGGCGCCGCACCACTGGTCGATGTGCCAGTCGTTGTAGGCCCGGATCATGGCCAGGGCCTCGTCCTTGTCCTCGGTGCGGGCGAAGAGCTGCCCGCAGAACTGGGGGAAGGAGGGGAAGCACATGGAGCCGAGCACGCCGTTGACCGACATGTCGCGTGACCCGCTCGTGCACGTCGTAGCAACCGGGCCGCATGTCGTCGAGCGAGGTGGGCTCAATGCCGTATTCCTCGGGTGGGCGGCCGACCACGGCGTTCAGGCCGACGTTGGGGATCTCGTTCCCGTTGTAGTGCCAGAAGTCGGTGCCGTCCTCACGCCGGATGAGCTTGGGCGCCTTGTCCTGGTACTTGGCCGGCAGCAGCCCGTCGAACATGCCCCGGGGCTCGATCACGTGGTCGTCCACGCTGACCAGGATCATGTCGTCGGTCTGCATTGCCGTCCTCCCCCTGTGCCGAGACTTTCCTGACACTCGTGTCACATACCTTATGCGCCCGCCGACGACTCGGCGAGGCCGGGCACGCCGACGGCGCCGCCTACCCAGGGAAGCCACAGGTGCCGGCGGGGCCGGGTGTCCCTGGTAGCCCTTGAGCAGGCCGGGGATCGGCATTGGCCGGCTTGGCCAGGTCGGGCGGCTCGGCGAACGTCATCATCGAGGTGTCCAAGAAGTCCGCCGAGCGAGGCCGCGTTGGCATCACGGAAGGTCAGCGCGGGCAGGTTCCACTGCTCCTCAATGGTCTTGAGCACCGAGGTGTGGTCGTGCACCACGTTGGTCACCCCGTGCGGCCTGGCGTAGGGGCTGACCACGACGGCCGGGGTGCGGACGCCGTAGCAGGTTGTAGGCGCCGGGCTGGTTGGTGGCCGAGAGCTGGGGCTTGGTCAGGTCGGGCAGCAGGGCCGCGCGGCGGGGCGACGTGGTCGTAGTAGCCGCCGTGCTCGTCGTACATCCAGATCAGCAGCGTGCGATGCCAGGCCGGCCCCGGTCATCACGGCGTTGACGATGCGGGAGACAAAGGCCTCGCCCAGCTGAGATGTTCTCCGGGTTCTCCTCCGACTCGCACGTCTCACCGATGACGGTCGACAGGCCGTCTGGAAGGTCGGAGAGCGGGTAGGGAGCTGATCAGGTCCGCCCGACCTCACCCTGCACGGCGCCCATGTTGCAGTCGACCAGGCTCACCGCCGGCAGCGTCCCCAGCGCGGCATCGACGTAGAACTCCTCAATCGGGGCCACGTTCAAGGGGTGCCGCAGAATGGTGTCGAACATGATCAGCGTGGTCGGGGCATCGCTGAAGTAGTTCTTCCAGCTGATGTTGTACTGGGTCAAGCCGGTCCCAAATGGTGCCGTTGGGCGGGTAGTCGGTGGTCACGTTGTTGATGTCGGTGGAGATGATGCCCGTTGGCCGTGGCCGACATGAGGAAGCGGCGGTTCGGGTAGGTCTGAGCCGGCACCGAGCAGAACCAGCGGTTGGCCAGGGTGAAGGTATTGGCCAGTGAGTAGTAGAAGGGGATGTCGTCCTCGGTGTAGTAGCCCATCGACCCGGGCCCGGTCTCGGCGAAGCCGTTCATGAGGCCGCCGTTGATCTGCTTGTGCGAGTCGTCCCAGGACTGGCTGCCCGAATGCTGACGCGCCGTCGTAACCCGACTGGTGGTACACCGGCATGCGGTCGTTGCCCGACCGGGTTCCAGTTGGTCGGCTCGCCCTTGGCGTTGAAGGTGAAGCCGTCGGCCTTGGGTTGCCCCGACACCGGCAGCATGCCCAGGTAGTTGTCGAAGGAGTGGTTCTCCTGCATGACGATCACGATGTGGTCGAACGGGAAGGCATCGGTCTGCTGGCCCACGGGGAGCGAGGGAAACGGCACCGAGTCGGGCCAGCGCAGCTTCGGAGCAGCCGGCCCCGGCCGCTGCGCCCGAGCCAGCCCAAGAGCGAAGGAGCCGCGGCGGCCGCGGCGGCCGCGCCGATGCCGGCCCGCAGCACGTTGCGACGACTGATGGAGCGACGATCCTGGTCGGACATGTGAGCCTCCGCTGATCTATAGACGCACCGGGCCGGGACGGCTCGGAGTGGTCTCCTGTTTTGGCATGGTGTTCGAGGTGGGCGGCGGGTAGGAGAACCCGTCGTCGAAGAAGCCGAGCAGCGCATTGGCGATGACCTGCTCGTCGACCAAGCGGCACCAGCAGTGAGGCGTCGGGCAGGTTCGGCTTGCTGGCATCGGGAGCCTTGCCCAGGGACAGCGCACTGGTCATGTCGCCCACGGTCTTCCGTCGCCAGGCCGAGATGTTGGGGGCCTCGGCCCCGAACAAGGTCTCCAGCAACTTCAACGTCGAGGTGTGGTCAAACACATCGCTGGCCACGTAGCCACCCCGGGTGAAGGGCGAAATCATCAAGCACGGCACCCGGAAGCCCAGCCCCACCGGACCGACCACGCCGCTGGCGTCGGCCGGCAGTGGGTTCATGGTCAGGTACTCACCGGGGGTGCCCGGCGGGGGAGTGGGCGGCGGCACGTGGTCGAAGAAGCCACCGTTCTCGTCGTAGTTGAGGATGAACAGCGTGTGGGCCCACACCTCGGGATTGGAGGTGAGGATGTCCAGCACCGTCTGGACCAAGTTCTCGCCCCAGGCCGGAGCGGTGGCCGGATGCTCGCATTGCGTGATCGGACCGTGGATCCAACTCACCTGGGGCAGGTTGTTGGTCTGCACATCGGCCAGGAGACCAGCCGGGAAGTTGGGCGTGATGCCTCTGGCAATGAGTTCCGTGCCCCGCCGCGTACTCGCATCCAAGTAGTTCTTGAAATAGGGCAACGGGCTGAACAGCGCCAGCCCGGTGGGGTCGTTGTAGACCTTCCAACTCACCCCGGCGTCGGTCAGACGCTCGGGCATCGTCTCCCAGTTGAACTTCCCGTATTGCGCTACTCGGCCCTCGACCTGGGTCTCGAGCACCGGACCACCCAAGTCACCCTCGGGATTGATCGTTCCCGATAGGGCCATCGTCCGGTTGGGGTCGGTCGGGCCGAGGACCGAGCAGAAGTAGTGGTCGAGGATGGTGAAGTTGTCGGCCAGGGCGTAATAGAAGGGAAGGTCCTGGCGGTCGAAGTACCCCATGGTGGAGGCGAAGTTATTCAGCCCGTCACCTTGCAGGTGGGCCTGCACCCAGCTGTCCATCTTTCCCGCGGTTCCAGCTCTGGTGTTGGGGTCCCCAGTTGTGGGTGATGTCGTTGGTGCACTCACCCTGCTCGGTCGGAAAGACCTGCTCCAGGTGGAAGGGCACCATGTAGCCGCTGCTTTTGACGCCGTAACCGGGTCGGTAGCCCAGCTGCTCGAATACCGAGAAGTAGGTGCCGAAGATGTTGTGCACCAACACCTCGGGGTCCGAGTAGCCCCGGACGCCCGACATGGTGCCGAAGTAGTGGTCGAACGACCGGTTCTCCTGCATGAGAAAGACCACGTGGCGGATGTCGCTCAGCGATGCGTTCGTGTTGGCATCGAGCGTCATGGCCCGTTCAATGGAGGCGCCGGCTGAGCTGGAGAGTCCGGTGCCGATGGCGGCTCCTGCCGCGCCAATGGCGAGGCCTCCCTTGAGCAGGTTGCGCCGGGAGACTCTGCCTCCCTGGCTCTGCGATGTCACGGTGCGATCCCTTCCCGAACTACCCCACGGCCCCAGCCGGAGGTGAGCGTAGCGGCGCGCCTACCGTCGAAATGGTCGGTTCATGCCCCCGTCACGCGCTCGCCGCCAGAAGTTTAGGTGCAGAGACACCCCGCCGGGGGAGGAAGACCTCATCGATGATCCCGTACGCCATGGCCTCCTCGGCCGTCAGGTAGTGGTCCCGGTCGACATCGACCATGACCTGCTCCACCGGCTTGCCGCTGTGGTGGGCGATGATCTCGGACATCCGGCGGGTGAGCGCCAGCACCTCCCTGAGCTGGATCTCCATGTCCGAGGGGGCCCCCCGGGTGCCGGCTGAGCCTTGGTGGATCATGATCCGGGAGTTGGGCAGCGCGAAGCGCTTGCCGGGTGCTCCTCCACACAGGATCATGGCGGCGGCTGACATCCCCATGCCCACACAGACCGTCGATACGTCCGGCGCCACGTGCTGCATCACGTCGTAGATGGCCATGCCGGCGTAGGCCATGCCACCTGGTGAGTTGATGTACAGGTAGATGTCCTTCTCCGGATCGTGAGGCTTCCAGGAACAACATCTGCGAAATGATCAGGTTGGCCACCTGGTCGTCGACCTCCTGGCCCAGAAAGACGATGCGTTCTCGGAGCAACTGCGAGTAGATGTCGAAGGCGCGATCGCCCCGACTGCCTTCCTCAATGACGGTCGGCACCAGAATTTGGGTGGGGCTGGGCATGGGTCTCACGCACTCCTTCTCTCCATGAATCGTCCATGACGTCGCCCAGATTATCTCATATATGAGATAATGGATCATCGTGAGCGAGCGCCGTCACCAACCCCTTTTCCCGGGCTTCCGCCAAATGGCCGAGCGCCGGCAGTCCCTCAGTGGGCAGCTGACCGCCCTGCGGCACCAGGTCGGGCTGTCGCAGACCGAGGTGGCCCAGCTCATGGGTACCTCGCAATCGGCCGTGGCCCGGTTCGAAGCCGGCGACCTGGATGTCCGACTGTCGACCATTGAGCGCTACACCAATGCCATCGGCGTCCAACTGGAATGGAGGATTGAGCGTGCCTGAGGAGAATCTTTCGGAGATGTTGGCCCGCCGCCTGTTCGAACAGCGGGTGGTGCAGCTCCGTGGACCGATCGACGACCTGACGGCCGGCCGGGCCGCCGCCGAGCTGATGACGCTCGATGCCGAGGGTGACACCGCAGTGACCCTGCGCATCGACAGTGCCGATGGGAGCCTGGGCGCCGCCCTCACCCTCATGGACGTGATTGAGCTGTTGGGTGTGCCGGTTCGTGGGCTTGGCATGGGTCAGATCGGCGGTCCCGCCTTCGGGGTGCTGAGTGTCTGCAGCCAGCGCTCCGCCATGCCGAGTACCCGGTTCCAGCTCTCAGAGCCACGTACCCACCTGGAATCACATGCCCGCAACGTGGCCCAGTGGGCCGAACTGCGATCCGACGAGCGTCAGCGCTTCTGCGAACGGATCGCCACCGCTATCGGCCAGTCGGCCGACGTGGTCGCCGAGGACCTGCACCGAGGGACGTTCTTCAATGCCGAAGAGGCGGTGACCTATGGCCTGCTGGACGAGATCTGCCGCCCCGAAGCCGAGATCCATCAGCTACCCGGACCACCCATGGGCTTCCGACCTCGCTGACGTTGTAATGCCTACGATGCGGGAATGTCCGCCACGGAACCTCGCATCCAGCCGCTCCCTCGAGATCAGTGGGATGAACGACTCACCGGCCTCCTGAGTGCTTCCCCGGCGGGCCGGAAGAGCCGATGCACATCTTCACCACCTTGGCTCATCAACCCGAGCTCTTCCGGCGCTGGCTCGGCTTCGGTGGCGCCTTGCTCGGGGGCAAACTGTCCGGGCGTATTCGCGAGCTGGTGATCCTGCGCACGGCCTACCGCTTCAACGGCCGCTACGAATGGGCCCACCACATTGAGCTGGGGGAGCGGCAGGGCATCAGCGCCGCCGAGACGGCCGCACTCGGGGGCGACCTTTCGGACGTCGAGTGGGACCCCTTTGAGCGAGCGGTGCTGGCCGCCGTCGATGAAACGGCCGACGATGGCGAGGTCAGCGACGCACACCTGGACCACCTTGTCCGCCCAGCTCAGCGAAGGCGATCTGGTCGAGCTCCTCATGCTGCTGGCCCACTACCTGATGCTCTCGACCGTGTTGCGATCGTTACGAGTCCAGCTTGAGCCCTCCGCCCTGGCACTTGGCCGAAGGCGTGCCCGGAGGTCCGCCGGCATGAGCGGCATGTTGGAAGGTCGCTGCATCACCGTTGTCGGGTGCCGGCACCCAGGCCTCACGCGACCCCGATGCGCCGTTGGGCAACGGTCGGGCCATTGCCATCCGAGCCGCCCGGGAAGGGGCATCGGTGATCTGCGTCGATCGCAACGAAGAGGCGGCCCAGACCACCTGGCGCCACATCGTCGAGGAAGGTGGCAAGGGTGCCGTGGTGGTGGCTGATGTCACCACGGAGGAAGGGTGCCGCGCCGCCATGTCGGACAACGGCGGTCTTTCGCCCGACGGCTTGGTCCTCAATGTCGGGACCGGCTTCGGTATGGGTGTGGCCGGCACGTCGCTCGAGGACTGGGACCGCACGTTCGACGTGAACCTGCGGGCGCACTTCTTGTTGGTCAAGCGGGGACTGGTCACCTTGCCCGACGGCGGGTCCATCGTCTTCATCGGTTCGGTGGCTGGTCTGCGTCCCGGCAGCCGGATCCCCGCCTATGACGCCTCCAAAGCCGGCCTCATCGGGCTCAACCGACACGTGGCCATGGAGGGCGCCCGCCGCGGCATCCGGTCCAACGTGATCTGCCCCGGCCTCATCGATACGCCTTTGGGCCGGGCCGCCTCGGCCGGGCGTCCCTCGCGAACCCGCTCACCCATTCCACTGGGTCGAGAGGGGACAGCGTGGGAGGTGGCAGCCGCCACCGTGTTCCTGCTTTCGGAGGAGGCCAGCTATGTCACGGGCCAGGTGCTGGCCGTCGATGGAGGGCTCACGCTCGTATGAAGCGAGCCTTGGTGTTGGCCGGCGGAGGCGTGGCCGGCATCGCCTGGGAACTCGGGGTGCTCCGTGGCATCGGCGACGTCAACCCTGAACTGTTGACCAGCCTGCGGCAGGCGGACCTCGTGGTCGGGACATCGGCCGGCGCGGCGGTGGCGGCACAAATCACCAGCAGCGCCACCATGGATGATCTCTACGACCGCCAGCTCAGTGAGCACAGCAGCGAACTTGAGGTGGAGCTCAATATTGAAGAACTGATGACCCGTTTCGCCTCCGCCATGACCGGTGCCTCCGGACCTGATGACATGCGACGGCGGATCGGTACCCTGGCCCTCGAAACGTCCACGGTAACTGAAGCAGTACGTCGAGTGGCCGTGGCCTCACGACTCACGGAGACGAGTTGGCCGGCCAGCATGCTCAAACTCACCGCCATTGATGCCGAGACCGGCGACCTCATCATCTTCACCGCGGACTCCAAGGTCGATCTCATCGATGCGGTCGCCGCCAGCTGTGCCGTGCCGGGCGTGTGGCCCCCCGTCACCATCGGGGACCGTCGCTACATCGACGGGGGCGTTCGCTCCGTCACCAATGCCGACTTGGCTGAGGGCTGCGACCGCATCCTCATCATCACGCCGACCCAGGAGTCCGCACCCCAACCGTGGGGCAGCCTCCATGACGAGATCGAAAGCCTCTCGCCTGGGGTGGCCAAGGTTGTGTACGGGGACGAGGCGTCGACGGCCGCCTTCGGCACCAATCCACTATCGCCATCGACCCGTGGCCCGGCCGCCCGAGAAGGCCGGAGGATCGGCACTGCCGAGGCGGCCGATATCGCATCGTTCTGGTCTGACTAGTCAGGTGGCGGGACGGTGGCCCGCTCAATGGCGGTCCACCCGCCGAGCGACTCTCGTCGCGCCATTTCGGCGGCATGACCGCCTCGCAATCCGAAGAGTCGCTTGGCCAGCAGCAGGTAGATCACCACGGCCAGATTGATGATGAAGGCGATGAGCTTGAATGCGCTCACGCTCTTGCTCAACTCGTAAATCTCATAGGGCACCAGCAAGGTGGTGGCGATGAAGGTCAGGTACTCCGCCCATCGTTTGGCGTACCAGAGCCCCACCATTTCGGTCGCTTCCAACGCGGCATAGGCGGTGATGACGAGCCCCAATGTGTAGAGATGGGACGGCGTGTACTTGAAGGCCCGCCCGAAAACGCCCAAGATGCCGCGGACCTGCGATGCGCCAGGGTCACCGCCCGAGAGGTCGTTCATGATGTCGTTGTAGTCATGATGCAGGGCGCCAATGTGGCCGGCGAAGGTGAAGAGCACGAGCGCCAGGACGCTCAGTACGAGCACGTGGATGGCACGGTCGAAGGCAATGAGTCGTAGTACGTAGCGGTCACGAAGCACCGGCCCCCGCACTGGGACCTCAATCTCGTCCCGGGTCTCGACGGTGTCCCGGGTTGGTGAGCTCGGAAGCTCGCGCATGACCCAGTCATCACACCGCAGGCACCGGTGCCAACGGATGCCGCCGATCTCCCGCACCACCAGCGCATGATCCGCCGTGACGTGCGCGGCGTCAGTGCCAACCAGCGAGTGGCCCCGCAGGGCACAGGTCAGAAGCTCGTATCGATTGGTCGGCCGGTTCCGCTTACGCACGCTGGAAGGATAAGCCGACTTCTCCCCTCCGTTGGGCCAGGTGGGGAGGACGTCAGAGGAGAAAGGATGGCCGAACGGGGCGTTGCTGCCACGTATCGAGGCAGCCGGACGAGCAGAAGAGCACAGAGACACCGCGTGAACTATTGGCCTTTTCGACGGCGGTGATCTCCGACAAGGGCAAGCCACAAATGGGATCACGATGATGGCCGGTACCTTCGATGACCATGCCGAGACCCGCTGCCGGAACCGGTCGCTCCACCCCCCGCAATTCCACGTCACGCGAGGTGACCACGGTTCCCCAGGGCGGGAGGTCTTCAAGGACAGATGGGGTGGCGAGCGCCTCTCCGGCGTGGGCGATATCGCAGAGCCGGGCGGCCACATTGACGCAGTGGCCGATGTAGTCGTCCCCCTCCATGAGGATGACGTCACCGGAGCTGACACCTGAGCGTATGGAGACGGCCTGAATCGGGCTCGAAATCTCGCGGACGACGTGATGGAGCTCAATGATCGTTTCCAGTAGTGGTGCGGTTTCGACGCACACCAGCATGACGCCATCGCCCAGCCATTTGGCGATACGCACACCGCGGCGGCCGCAGATGTCTCGCAAGAGGGCACGGAAGGCGGTCAATATGTCGACGGCCCGCTCGTCTCCGTCATGTTCGGTCAGCGCCGTGAACCCGGAGACATCCACAAAGGCAAAACTGCGATGTACTCGCACCCTGCGATCGTGCCACGGGGATGGGACATCTACCTAATCAGAACTTTCAGCGCGATGATGCACCTATGGATTCTGAGCGTAAATTCCTGCACGAGTCACTGTTCGTTCAACGCGAGCATGTGCTGGGTATTTTGGAAGGCCTCGCCGAGGACGACCTTCGTCGACCGCTCCTTCCATCAGGCTGGACCTGCTTGGGCCTGGTGCAACATCTGACCCGTTCGGTCGAAATGTTCTGGTTCCGCCGCATCGTCAAGGGCGAGGACACTTCTGACCTGGTCACCAATGAAATGTACGAAACCGAATGGCAGGTGCCGGCCGATGTCTCCTCCGAGGACATTTTCAGTGCCTACCGCCAAGCCATCGCCGAAGCCGACGCGATCCTTGAGACCACTCCGCTCGATGCTCCTCCCGGCTACTGGCCTGAGGACCAATGGCCCGACTTTCACATGACGGAGTTTCGAGAAATCGTGTTGCATGTCATTGCCGAAACGGCATGTCACGCCGGCCATCTCGATGCCGCTCGAGAACTCATCGATGCCAGGCAGTGGATGGTCTGATCGCCCTGTGCTGTAGTTCCGTTCGTGAGCGAGACAGCGGCTACCGATTTTTGGACCCGGATCCAGTCCTACCGGCAACAACTGGCCGATCAGCTCGACACCCTTCGGGTCGAGGAATGGGATACGCCAACGCGGTGTGACGGATGGCGGGTCCGGGACGTCATCGGGCACTTGGTGCACCTGGCTGAGGCCAGCCAGGTGTCGATGGCCAACGACATCCTCCGCAATGGGATCCTGCCCGACAAAGCACTTTCTGCCCTGGCCATCAGGCATGGCCAGGCTTCTTCCGGGCCCACATTGGTGCAGCGTCTCCGGGCGGCCAGCGGCGGGCGATTCCATCTTCCCGGCAGTCCTCGGACGGTCGTATTGGGTGAACTCATTGTGCACGGGGCCGACGCACTCGAGCCGGTGAGCAGGTCCCTCAACGTGAAACCGGCCGATGCCAGCCCGGTTCTCGATGCCTATCGACGAGTGGGGAGACTGGCCTTCCACAGCAAGTCCACCTCGAAGGTGCGACTGGTGGCCACCGACTCGGACTGGTCGGCCGGATCAGGACCCGAAGTGCGAGGCACCACGGTGGATCTGGTGCAGCTGTTGGCTAATCGCCAGCAGGTGGTGTCCCGTCTTGAGGGCCCGGGAGTGGCCAGTCTCTAATCGGTTGCCGGTCACCGTGGGGCGTAGATAAGGATCACCACTCCATTCGTGAACTGCGTGACATCGACGAGATTGAGGGCAGGACCTTTTTCGATGGCCTCAAACATGTGCTGGCCTCGTCCGACCGCCACCGGTGTCAACAAAAGGTGGAACTCATCAATCAGACCGTGTTCCATCAAAGTGATGTCGAGTTGCCCGTTCCCGTATTTGATGATGTTGCCCCCCGGCTGTTGCTTCAGGTCGGCTACGAACGAGGCCACGTCACCGTCGATGACTGAGGCGTTCCATACGGTTTCTTGCAGCGTCGTCGAGGCCACGTACTTGGGAATGGTGTTCATGCGGTCCACGAACTCGGCTGGAACCCCTGCATCGTTTCCGGCCATGGCCGTGTAGGCCGCCGAGAGTCCTTCGTAGGTCAACCGCCCAAGCAGCAGCGCGTCCGCAGTGGACAACAATTGGTTGGCGTATTCGTTGTGTTCTTCGTTGAGGTACGGATGCGCCCACTCGGGGGACCCAATCTCTCCGCCCAGAGAAACGTGGGTTGATTCGATCAGCTTCCTCATGCGCGTGGCCCCCCAGTCATTGTCGCTGACGCTCGGTACTCACCAGCGAAGATAGGGGAAGATCACCACAGCCCGGGTGGCGAAGTCGAATCCCGTATGTGAACAGGCCTCAGGCCGTGAGAGCCTCGGATTCAGTCGTCCCCTGGCCAGCCGTTTCGAAGGATTGCCACATGGAGGCGTATCGACCGCCCATAGCCCGTAGCTCGTCATGGGTGCCTACTTCTGCCACCGTGCCCTGGTGCAGCACGATGATCCGATCGGCCGTGCGGGCTGTCTGAAGACGGTGGGCGATCACGATGGTGGTGCGATTGTGAGACACGCGCTGCATGGCTGCCGCCACCCGACCTTCGGTGACCAGGTCAAGGTTCGACGTCGCCTCATCCAAGAGCAGGATCGATGGGTCAACCAGTTCAGCTCGAGCCAGCGCGATCAGTTGTCGCTGACCCGACGACATCGATCGACCTCGTTCCGAGAGTTCATGGTGGTAGCCACCAGGGAGCTCGGCAATGAAGTCGTGGGCGCCGACCGCTCGCGCTGCCGCCTCAACGGTGGCTTGCGATGCGTCGGGACGTCCATAGGCGATGTTGTCGCGAATGCTCCCGCTGAAGAGGAAGGCTTCCTGAGGTACGTAGCCCAAGCGGCGGCGGAAATCGAGCAGATCAAGAGTCCGTACATCGAGGCCGTCGATGTAGACGCCGCCTTGGTCGGGATCGTAGAAACGAGCCAGCAGCTTCATGACGGTGGACTTCCCGGCCCCGGTTTCGCCAACCAGCGCGACCGTCTCGCCGGCGGCAATGTGTAAGTCGATGCCGCGCAGCGCTTCGGGGGGCTTGGTGAATCCGGCATCCTCGCTTTCGAGGAATCGAGGATCCTTCGGGCCCCGCCGCTCGGCTGGTGCCGCTCCATCGAGCCCGGGCCGACTCACCGCCACCGGATAGGAGAAACGGACATGGTCGAGTACCAGGTCGCCGGCCAGCGGTCCGGGCACGACCGGATCAGTCGCTTCGGGCGTCAGCGTGTTGAGCTGCATGAGGTCGGAAATCCGGTTCACCGACACCCGAGTCTGTTGCCAGGCATCGAAGACCTGTGACAGCTGCTGAATGGGTGAGAAGAACATGTCTATGTAGAGGATGAACGCGATCAACGCGCCCGACGTCAGGTGGCCGGAAGCGATGAGTCCGGCTCCCACGCCCAGGACGATGGCGTCGGCCACATTGGAGAGGAACTGGACGAACGGAAAATACGATCCGACCAGTCGCTGGGCCGCCACGCGCGATTCGAGAGTAATTCGCTCCGAGCTGGTGGAAGTGGGCCACTGTGTCGTCCTCATGGACGAAGGCTTGGGACACCCGAACCCCGGAGATGCTCTCCTGGAAGTCGGCATTGACGATGGCGATTCGTTCCCGGGAGAGGTCATAGAGACGGGCGGCCCGACGTCGAAAGAACGTGGTGGCGATAGCCAGTGGGACAACGACCGACAGGGTGCAGAGGCCGAGGCGCACGTTGATCACCACCAAGGCGATGCCGACACCCAGGAAGGTAACGAGAGAGACCAGAGCGGCCAACACGCCGTTTTCGATGAGGGACTCGAACTGATCAACATCGGTCGTCATGCGGGTCATGATCCGACCCGCCATTTCACGCTCGTAGTAGTCGAGCGAGAGTCGTTGCAGCTGCGCCCAAATGCGTATCCGCAGCGAAAGCATGATTCGCTCGGCGGCTTTGCCAGTTACGAACGTCTCGCCGATCTGGTCGACCAAGTCCAACATGGTGATGGCGAGGAAGATGCCGGACGCCGCAAAGAGGATGGCCGCTGACCCGTGAGCCACCCCGCTGTCGATACCAGTCTTGATCAAGATCGGTCCGGCCAGGCTGGCGACCGCATCGAGCACAACCAGAACCAGTCCCAACAGCAATGGTCGACGGAACTCGCTCAACAGTCGACGCAAGGTGAATCCCGGATCGTGGCGCGACTCTTTTTGCAGGTTGACGTCGGCCGTGTCTTTGATGGCCGGCAGTGCTGCCACTCGGGCCAACAGTTCCGGTGTGGGTGCCAGGTTGAGGCGCCAACCGCCGCCTGCCCCTCCACCACCACCGCCGCCACCTAGACCCGGACCCAGGCTTGGTGCCCCGATAGACCGGTTGACCTTTGCTCCACCGTCGTCACCCGCCGGTTGGCGCCAGGCCGACGCGGTGGTGCCACCAACAACCGGTTCGCCCGAGGCCAGCAGCTCAATGCGGTCACCCACTTTTTGGGCCTGCTCATCTTCCAAGCCAGACAAGAGCGACCGATAGAGGGAGCTACTCACCATGAGCTGATCGTGGGTACCCTGCTCGGCCACCTTCCCCTCGAACATGACCACGATGCGATCGGCCAGGTGCAGGGTCGAACGTCGATGGGCTACCAGCAGCGTGGTTCGACCCTCAAGGACAGTGCGCAGTCCGTGATGTATCTCTTCTTCAATTCGGGCGTCGATGGCGCTGGTCGCATCGTCCAGGACCAATATGCGCGGGTCGGCCACGATGGCCCGGGCCAACGCGATCCGCTGCCGTTGACCACCCGAGAGGGTGAGCCCGCGTTCGCCGACCACCGTGTCGTAGCCACGGGGGAGCTCGGAGATGAATTGATGGGCCTGGGCCACCTGGGCGGCGGCTTCTATCTCGGCTTCCGTGGCGTCGGGACGCCCGTAGGCGATATTGGATCGCACCGAATCCGAGAAAAGGAAACTGTCTTCGAAGACGAAGCCGATCTGTCGCCGCAGTGAATGGAGCGTGACCTCGCGGACATCATGTCCGTCAATGGTGATCGATCCCTGCGAAGGATCGTAGAAGCGCGCCAGCAGCATGGCGACAGTTGACTTGCCGCTGCCGCTGGGTCCGACGATCGCCACCCGTTCGCCGGCTCGGAGGTGAAGGTCAAGGCCAGTGAGCAGCGGCGGCGCATCGTTGTAGGCAAAGTGGATATCGGAGAACACGATGTCGCCCTCAACCGGCGGCAGCGGTTCGGCATCGGGGGCATCGGCGATGGCGGGAGCCAAGTCCAGCAACTGGAAGATGCGCTCAATGCCGGCTCGCGCTTGCTGGCCAATGGTAAGCACCCCGGCCAACTGCCGAGCGGGGGAGACCAACTGCACCACGTAGGTGGAGAAGGCGAGGAAGGTACCCAGCGTGATGTGGTGATGCAGGGCGAGCAGACCACCGAAGGCCAGGATGGCCACCTGGGCGATGGTCGGAATGGCCTCCATCAGCGGTTGGTATCGAGACTGCAGACGAACCGTCCGCATGTGCGAGCCGTAGAGGGTCTGACTGGCATCAGCCACCCGCTCGAGTTCGTGGTGTTCCTGGCCGAAGGCCTTGACCACCCGGACGCCGTTGACGTCTTCATCGACGATTTGGGCCACATCGCCTTCGCGTTGCTGTCCGTCCCACGTGGAAGGGAAAATTCGCCGCCGCATCCGGTACGAGACGATGAGCAACGTGGGAGCGATGACCACACTCACGATGGCCAACAGCGGCGACAGGTAGATCATGACGCCCAACGAAAAGAGCATCAACAGGACGTTGCCGCTCATGATGGGGAAGAAGCTCAGAAGACCCTGTACCAGCGTGGAATCCGAGTTGGCCCGGGCCACCAACTGTCCAGTGGGCATTCGGTCGAGGTTGTCGAAGTCCATGTGCTGCAGGTGGTCGTGCATGGCGTTGCGCAGATCGAACTGCACGTACAGGGCAACCCTGCCGCCCCGGTAGCGGCGGATGTAGGCCAAGCCGAAGATGGCCGCCGCCAGGGCCAACAACGCCACGAGCCAGGGCCACAAGGGCGTGGTGTGGTGGATGATCACCTGATCGACGATTTGGCGTTCAATCAGGGGCACGAGTGTTTGGCAGACGCTGCCGATGACCGCCGCGGACAGCGCCAGGATCATGTCCCGGCGATGCTTGAGCATGTAGGCCCAGAGGCGCCTGACCCAATGGGACGGTTCTTCCGGCGCGACTTCGGGCTCGATTGTCATCGTCAAGCTGATTGCTCCGACTTCTCGGCCCGCAGTTCGTCAATGGCAGTGCCCATCCACACCAGAGACTCCAGCAGTTGCTTGGCGTCAGGGGTTCGCGCACTCACTTGGTTCAGTCGCTCAGTCATATCGGCCTCCACCCGGGACAGCAGCGCGTGGCCTTCCGCCGTCAAGGCAAGGGTGGTGGCCCGTTGATCGTCCTTGACGTCGCTGCGGGACAGAAGGCCTCGGGAGGTCAACGCATCGACGGCCGCACTGACGGCGGGTTTGCCCAGAGACAAGCGATGGGCCACCCGAGACGCGCGCTCGTCGCCCGATGCGACGGCGGACAGCACTCGATAGTGGGCCAGGCTCAGCTCGTCCGAGGCCCGTTCGAGGAAGCGCGAGACCCGAGCCAGTGCTCGTACGGCCTCAATCTGCTGAGGCTGAGGCTCGATGCCGGCCGGGTTCAAACTGGTTCCATTCCGCGCATGCTGACCCCACCCTAGCGAGATGGTTCGTTCATCGAACCATTACGACGACTCCTCCGAATCGAAGTGCGATCAAAGATCGGCATAGTGGGTAATATGCCCACTATGGCATTCGTGACGGCGAAACCGGGTGGGCGCTTCGAAATACGAGAGACCGAGCACACGCCTTCCGGTCCACGGTCCAGGACCCTGGCCACATTTCGAGTCCTCAACGATGAGGTGCTGGCTCGAGCACGGTCACGGGCCCGTGGTGCATTTGACGAGCACAAGGTTCGCAACGGGGCGCGCAAGCTCGGTGCCGCCCTGGAGGACGAACGAGTGGATCAGCTGGTTCGCGAACTGCTCAACCTTGTCTCCCATGGGCGGCTGCCCTCTCCGGGTCTGCGTCGCCTGTTAGTTGACGCACTGGTCGAATCCGGCCTGCCGGCGGTAGATAACTTGGGCGACCTCTCGCTCTGGGTTGGCGCCACTGATGAAGAGCGCGCCAGGGCGCTGGAGGATCTACTCACACTGACTGATGCCATCCCAGTCAGTCGCCGCAGCACGACGTTGTCGTTCCCTCGACTCTCCTCGACACCGGCCATATGACGGAACTGCCGCTGGCCCAGAAAGTGGTGCAACTTGAGCAGGTGTTGACCGGGCGCCGGGTGCCGCACGCCTTCGGTGGAGCATTGGCGTTCGCCTACTACGGGGAGCCCAGGGCGACTGTCGACATTGATCTGAACCTCTTCGTGGAGACCAGTGACTACGAAGAGGTGATGAACGTGCTCGAACCTCTTGGGGTGGCAAGGGCCAAGGACCCAGCGGCGGTGCAGCGTGATGGTCAGACCCGATTGTGGTGGCAGAGGACGCCCGTTGACCTCTTTTTCTCCTACGACCCGCTGCATGACGCCATGCGCGATGGCACCCGCATGGTGCCCTTCGCCACGATCACCATTCCCATCCTCAGCCCGGAGCACCTCCTGGTAGCCAAGGTTGTCTTCAATCGAGCGAAGGATTGGATCGACATTGAACAGATGCTGGTTGCCGTGCCCGCGCTCAATCGAGTCGAAATCCACTACTGGCTTGAGCACCTGATCGGCGCCGACGATCAGCGGCGGGTGCGATTCAGTGCGCTGGAAGAACTGCTGCCGGACGCGGAGTGATGTCGAGGGTGCTGTGGAGCTCAGGTCAGACGAGCCAGATTGATGCCGTTAGTAGGCGTCAAGCGTGACCGTGCGGCCGATGAGCTCCTGATCCTCGGCCTCCGCCCAGGCCTCGGGACCGTCGAGCTTGGCGTAGCACCGACTACCGCCAGGCAGGTCGCAGATAAGCAACGCCGACTCAGGGCCACCCGTCACGTCCGTGCAGCACCGAGTAGGTGGCAACCGTGGCCGAACCCTCGGGCGACTCGACCACGTTGCTGGCATGAGCGGTCGATCCGGACTTAGCTGAACCGACCGCGGCACCTGGGGTGGTCGACCACAGACCGTAGGCGTGCTTCATCATGTGCATGCCCACGCCACTGGTCAGTCCGTACGATCCAGCGTCATTGCGCAGCGTCTCGGCCATGGCGGCCAACGAGTGGGTCATGTAGTTCGAACCGGGACCACCGTGGTACGGCAGTCCTCCGGTCTGCGTCACTGCCCGTGCATCGTCTTCGGCCATGCCCAAGGCATCCAAGGCGAAGCAGACCGAGCTGGCGAAGCAGGAGTACAGGTCCAGATGGGCCACGTCGTCCACACCGATGCCGGCACCACTCAACGCAGCCGCTGACGCGGCCTGCCATGCCAGGGGAGCGCCACAACTCCGGGTGGTCGGCCACGTGATCGGGATCTTGTTCGTAGCCATAGCCCCGGAGGTAGACCCGCCTGTCTTCGGGAATGCCGAGGGCGTCAGCCTTCTCCGCACTGGCCATCAACAGTGCCGGCCGCCATGTCGACATCCATGATTGAGGTCATGAGCTTCGTGTACGGGTAGGCCACCATTCGATTGTCCGGTGTGGCCGTTGAGATCTCCGTTGCGCTGCGTGCCACCGGAAACCAGGCGTGCGGAGATGCCGCCGCCACCTCGGTCATGGGCGACAGCACTTGACCCAGCGCCATCTCGGTGCTCATCCAAGCTCGCGGCCCAAATGCGCCCGTCGGGCGTTGTCGAAGAGGGCAAAGGTGAGGTAGGCCTCGAACACGGAGTGGCTGATTTCGGTGGGCAAGAACGAGACGTCCATGGGGAATGGCCGACGCTCCTCTGGCTTGTACGACCACTGTGGCTTCTCGCCCGCCTTCTTCAGGCGACGAACCGTGGCCAGCGCCTCTGCCCCGACAATCAATCCGAGGTCAACCCCGTCTTCCAACATGGCAGCCGACAGCCCAGCCGCCAGTTGTTGCGGCACCGATCCACCGATGCCCGAATAGATCCCGCGTGCCGGGGATGCTCCCAGCGCGCTCGACCAACCGAGCCCGCGCGTCGTCGTATTGCCACGACTGCGAGTACACGATGTCGAGGCTCTGCAGCTCGCGCAACGCATCCGGCGCGCCGGCGTCGTCAGCGGCAGCACGTGCCATCTCTTCCCACATGTCGAGTGGCTCAGGTGCGCCATTCGGCACATCGGCGGCGTGCCAGGTCTTGCGGGCAACGCCGATGATGCACAGCGCGCGGGGATCGGGAGCGCTCACGAAACGGCCTCCAGTTACGAGGTGCGGGACTGGCCGGGCATTTTGATGGCCCGATCAGCGATGATGTTCTTCTGGATCTCCGTCGAGCCGGCACCGATGGTGCTGTAGCGCTGGAAGGCATAGAGCCGAGTCCACTTGCCCCGGTCGACCGAGTCCGGCGCCGCCTCGGGCCAGAATGCCGGCCGGACCCAACAGGTCGACCGCCAACTCGGCGCAGGTCTGGGCCAGTCCCGACCACGACAGCTTGGAGAACGGCACCTCGGGCCAGTTCTTCTCGCCCTTCATGATCTTGGAGATGGCCCGCAACGACAGCAGGCGGGCGAACTCGATCTCGGTCCACGTCTTGGCAATGCGATCCCGGATGGACGGGTCTTCCAATGCGCCGGGGTTGACCGAGCGCGCCGGCCTCAATCATGGCCCGCAAGTCCGCCGCCAGAATCGACAGTTGGCTGGCTGTGCCGACTCGCTCGAAGCCGAGGGTGCCCATGGCCACCATCCAGCCGCCACCGTCTTCACCCAGCCGCCATTTGGCCGGGATGCGCACGTCGGTGAAGAAGATCTCGTTGAACAGCTCTTCCCCGGCCATGTCCTTGATCGGCCGCACCTCGATGCCGGGTGTCTTCAGATTGATGATGAAGGCGGTGATGCCTTCGTGCTTGGCTCCCCGCTCAATGGCGGTGGGGTCGGTCCGTAGGAGGAACAACCCCCAGGTGGCCAAGTGGGCCGAGGAGATCCAGATTTTCGAACCGTTGATGATGTAGTCGTCGCCGTCCCGGATTGCGGTCGTACGCAGGTTGGCCAGATCGTTGCCGGCCTCGGGCTCGCTGAAGCCCTGACACCAATGCTCCTCGGCTTCGAGGATGGAGGGCAGCCACTCCGCCTTCTGCTCGTCGGTACCCCAGGCGATGATCATGGGCCCGATCTGCCAAATGCCATTGGTGTTGAACATGCCCGGCGTGCGGTATTCGGCCATGACCTCGGAGTAGATGACCCGCATCATCACGCTGATGGGGCGACCGCCATATTCGGGGCCCCAGTGGACCGCGGCCCATCCGCCCTCGTTCAGCTTGCGCTGCCAGGCCTGGCGACGCTTGTTGGAAGAGTCGCCCGACAGGCTGGCGTCGTCGGCCAGGGCTTCGGCTTCCAAGAAGGGCGGCAAATGCTCGTCCAACCAGGCACGCAACTCATCTCGGAAGGCTTCATCCTCGGGCGCTAAAGCGAAATCCACGTCGGAAGGGTAGCCGACCAAACGTGTACTCTGACGCTGGCGTCAGGGTTGGTGACGGCGTCATCGACCGTCTGGGATTGGAACTGGGGAAGCCGTGGACTTCACATATGACGCCGAACAACTGGCGCTCCAGGACGTGGCACGGTCCGCGCTCGAGCGCGAGTGTGATCCGCAGAAACTGCGCGCAATTGGTGGACGATCCCACCGGCATGGACGCCGGCCTCTGGTCGACCATCGTCGATCTGGGATGGACCGGCCTCTTGATCCCTGAAGCGAACGGTGGCTCGGGCGTCGGTCTGCTCGAGATGTGCATCGTGGCCGAGCAGATGGGCCGCATCCCGTCTCCCTGGCCCCTTCTTCTCCTCCGCCATCGCGGCCACGCTGGCCGCCCGCGCCCTCGGCGCCACCGAGTTGTTGGACGACCTGGCTGCCGGTACCAAGCGGGGAACCGTCGCTTTGTTGGAGCAAGGACATGGCGACCCCTTAAGCACGGTGCGTACTCGAGCACGTCGCAAGACCGCGGGCTGGGTCGTCAGCGGCGAGAAACCGGTGGTGGTCGACGGCCACAGCGCTGATTGGGCCATTGTGGTCGCCCGCAGTGAAGAGGGCGTCCGCTCCTACCTTCTTGATTCGCCGAAGGGCGAGCTGGTGCCGTCTCTCGATCCAACTCGCAAGCTGGCTCGTCTGGTGCTGGACGAGACCCCCGTGATCCCTCTCGGGCCGGGCGGCAACCAAGCAGCGCTGTGGAGCCGACGTGCAAGATGACATCTCCATCGCCCTGGCCGCGGAGACCATCGGGGCCTCGCACCGAGCCCTCGACGAGGCCATCGCCTACACCTCGACTCGGGTCGTCTTCGATCGACCGGTGGCCACGTACCAAACCATCCGCCACCGGCTCGTCGACATGTTCCATCAGGTAGAGATGGCCCGAGCCGGCATGCAGTTCGCTGCGTGGGCCTCCGATACCGAGGCGACGGAACGGGCGCAGTCAGCCGCCATGGTCAGCAGTTACGCCGGAGAGATGGGCGTCAAGGTGACCGCTGAAGACATTCAAATGCACGGCGGTGTCGGCTTCACCTGGGCCAACGACGCCCACTTCTTGTTCAAGCGAGCCAAGCAGAACGAGGTGTTGATCGGTGGGGTTAGCCAAGCGCGCCAGCGGCTGTCGTCGCTCTTTATAGAGTCGGCCTGACGTCATGGCGGGGGGAGCGACAACCAAGTTCGATCTTCGTCCGATGCCACCGGATCTGGTCGCCAAGTACAAGGCCGAAGGAGCCTGGGATGACCGGACCCTCGGGCAATTCCTGACCGACTGCCTACTGATCAATCCAGATCGGAAATTCCGCATCTGGTCGTCGAGTCATCCCTATGAGGGGACCGTCGGCGACGTGTACGAGCAGGCCCGACGGGTGGCCGGTGGTCTCCAGGCCCAAGGGTTTGGCCCGGGCGACATCGTGGCCTTCCAATTGCCCAACTGGGTCGAAGCCGCCGTTACCTTCTACGCCTGCGCCATGCTCGGCGTGACGCTGGTGCCTATCGTCCACTTCTACGGGCCTAAGGAAGTCGGATTCATTCTGAAGCAAAGCAAGGCCCGTGCGCTCATCATCGTGTCCGACATCGGCGCTCGGGACTACTACGCCGAGCTGGCCAGTATCCGCGAGGGTCTCGATGCGCTCGAATTGGTCGTGTTGGTTGGTGGCGAACCGACCGGCGGTGACATCTCGTTCGACATCCCTGAGCGCAGCCGAACCTATTGAGGGACCATTTGCGGTCGACCCCGACGGAGCGGCAGTCATTGGCTACACCTCAGGCACGACGGCCGACCCTAAGGGTGTGGTGCACACCCACCGCACGCTCGGGTGCGAAGTCCGCCAGCTTTCCAACCATCAGGCCGAGCGCAACCTGGCCAATCTGGTCGGCGCGCCGCTCGGTCACGCCATCGGCATGTTGGGCGGTTTGCTGTGCCCGTTGTACAGCGGCAAGCCGATCTTCCTGATCGACGGCTGGGATCCACCCACCGTCCTCAGGGCCATGGTGGAGGAGGGGATTGCGGCCGGTAGTGGCTCGACCTATTTCTTCACCAGCTTGCTGGACTGTCCCGGTTTTGGTCCCGAACACGTCGAGCTGATGCGCTACGTCGGTCTGGGCGGCTCGCCCATTCCCAATGCCGTGGCCGAGCGGGCTGATGCCCTAGGGATTTCGCTAGTCCGCGCCTACGGCAGCACCGAGCATCCTTCCGTGACCGGGTCGAAGCATTCGGCTCCCAAAGAAAAGCGGATCCACACTGACGGCTGCGCCATGGAGTGGACCGAGGTGCGCACGGTCGACGAAGACAACAACGACGTTGCGCGTCGGCCAGCCGGGTGAAATTCTGACCCGAGGACCTGACCGTTTTGGTGGCTATACCGACTCCTCCCTCTCCGACGAAGCCATCGACGCTGATGGATGGTTCCGGACGGGCGATGTCGGCGTCTTGGACGCCGAGGGATATCTGACCATCACCGATCGGGTGAAGGACATCATCATCCGGGGCGGCGAGAACGTCAGCGCGGCCGAAGTGGAACAACTGCTGGCCCACATGGAGGGTGTGGCCGAAGTCGCCGTCGTGGCTGCGCCCGATGAACGTCTCGGTGAGCACGGGTGCGCCTTCTTCCGCATGCAGCCCGGCTTCGATGCACCGGACCTCGAACAGGTCAAGGCGCACCTTCAGGCCGCCGGCCTGGCTCGTCAGAAGTGGCCCGAGGAACTGCGCTCGGTCGATGAGCTGCCACGGACT
This sequence comes from uncultured Acidimicrobiaceae bacterium, assembly GCA_963730785.1. Classification (GTDB taxonomy): domain Bacteria; phylum Actinomycetota; class Acidimicrobiia; order Acidimicrobiales; family RAAP-2; genus Bog-473. The sequence continues at coordinate 849,257 of CAVSTF010000010.1, read as the reverse complement.
CCGTCCGGCAAAGTAAAGAAGGTCGTTTTGCGAGAGCAGCTGCGCGCCGGCGGCTAGCCGCAACTTAACCTCGTCCATTCTCTGAGACCTACCGTGGGTGCATGTATCTGGAGAACGTCGTCATCGATGCCGTCGACCCTGGAAGGCTGGGCCGGTTCTGGGAGGCAGTGCTCGGAGGTGAGCGGCTGACCGACGAGCCTGCTGGATTTGAGATGCGGCTCAGAATCGAGGACGGACCGGTGCTCGATGTGTGCTTTCAACGTGTCCCTGAGTCACCGTCCGCGCGGCCGAGACTCCACCTGGATCTCTCGGGTCGGAACCGCCAGTCCGAGGAAGTCAGTCGTCTGCTGAAGCTTGGGGCACAACACCTCGACATCGGTCAGGGCGACGTGCCTTGGGTGGTGCTCGCCGACCTGGAGGGAAATCCCTTCTGCGTCATAGAGGATCGAGCGGTGTACGCCGACTCCGGGCCAATTGCGGCGCTTCCGCTTGACTCCGCCGATCCGGATAGGGATGCAGCGTTCTGGTCTTGGCTGACCGGCTGGATCGATGTGCCCGGGGTCACCCCACGTTCGCTGCGCCATCCTTCGCGGCGAGGCCCCCTGCTTGAGTTGTGCTCCGAACCAGCCCGAAAGGGAACAGCGAAGAATCGGCTTCATCTCGACATCCGACTTGAGCTTCGCGACGATCCTGACGTCGTGGCGGCCGGCATCGCCGAGCGCGGAGGTCGTGAGGTCTACCCGGATTGGGGCGATCTGCCATGGCGTCACTTCACCGACCCGTCTGGTAACGAGTTTTGCGTGCTCGCGGCACGTGCCTGACAACCAACACGATTGACACCCAAAGAGGCCAAGACTTTTCCGCAACCACCATGTACGCTCCGAATGGGCGGGGACGAACATGGGGGTGGGAATGCGCAGTCGAATTCCACGGCAGCACATCGAGATGCTGGGCCAGGTGCCGCTTTTCTCGGGTTGCTCACAGCCGCAACTTCGGGCATTGGCCCAATTGGGCACGCACGTCGCCACCGAGGCGGGTCACGTCCTGACCCAACAGGGCAAACCCGGCAGCGAGTTTTTCCTGGTGCTCAGTGGCACGGCGTCAGTGAAAAAGGGCAAGCGCGAGATCGACCAGTTGAAGGCCGGTGACTTCTTCGGGGAGTTGGCCATACTCCATGGCGGCATTCGCAACGCCTCGGTCACAGCGGCGACGGACATGGAGTTGTTGGTGCTCGACGCTCGGGAGTTCCGGTCGGTCCTCATGACCACTCCTACCATCGGGGTCAAAATGTTGGCTCTGCTGGCCGAGCGGCTTGAGGAAGCCGACGCCCGCGCTTCCAACTGAGAACGAGTCCTACCTCGCTTCGAGGACTTCCTTCATAAGGTCGAGTTCCTTGCGAAGCTGTTGCCGGCTGGCCGTGGTCGCTCGTTCGATGACTTCGGGTGGCAAACCATCGGGTAGGGATACCCACAGGGAAAGGGTGGCGCGACAGCTCTGCTCGGCGATGGGTTCGACCACGAATTCCTCGTAGGCCTCGTTGCCGCCCTTCATGCCTGCGATTACCAACGTCGGTTTCACGACGTCGACGGTCCACAGTTCAACGGGGTGAGTGATGTCAGGGCGCCGAGCGTCGGCCAGCTGAAACCGGTATCGCGCACCGGCGCCCCACGCTTCGCCGACGCCATCCTCAATGCGCTCGACATCGGTGACGTCCGGGTTGTAGTCGGGCAGGTTGGCGAAGTCAGCTCGGAAGGCCCACACCGCCTCGGCCCCGACCTCGAAGGTCTGGCTCTCACTCGCGGTCGGGTCAGTGTCAGGCGTGGGCACGACGACAGCTAAAAGGTCGAGCCGACAATCTGGGCCGCCTCGCGGGCCCGGTTGGCCAAAATCACGTCGAGGTCGTCGCCTTCGTCGGCCAGGACGCCGGCCTCATGCTCGACAAAAATGCCGACCACCATGGCGCTCAGCAGCCGGGCCACTGGTTCAGCCCCCGAGCGTTCGGCCAAATCTGGTCGGTGCTTCACGATCCAATCTTCAATGGAAACCTGGAACGGTCGAAACAGATCGATACCGACTGTCCGTGCGGTCTCCTCATATCGGATCGCCTCGCCCAACATGAGCCGGACGAATTCCCGTACTTCGAAGACCGACACGAGAATGACGGTGAGCATGTCGGCCAGTGCTGTCTCGTCGGTCAGGTCGCCCTCGGACTTGGGGAGAGCGGCCCGGACCGGAAGGAAGCCACGCTCGATGAGCACGGCTTCCAAGAGCTCTCGCTTGGAAGGGAAGTAGTGATAGAGCGATGCCACGTTCAGTCCAGCCGCCGACGCCAGGTCCCGCATGCTGGTGGCGTCGACCCCCCGCTCCGACATGAGCGTCAGGGCAATCTGAAGAATTCGGTGACGGGTTGACGTTCCCTCGTTAGCGATCTCTTGCACCATGGGCGACATTCTCGGTCTTTTCACCGCTCAAGTCGAACATGGTCGGTGCCTCGACGCCCCAACGCACGTTTGCTATACATGACACTCGTGTCAGTTCGCACATTTGTGCAAAGGGACGATCAGGAGGCAATTTGATGGCAGGCATTGAGACGGCGAATGCCAATGCGGTGCCCTTTGATCCCTTCGAGCTGAAGGACACCGTCTCGGGCAGCATCCGAGATCCCTACCCGCGCATGCATGAGCTGCGGGAACAGTCCGCCGGTACACAGTGGCCCGATCGACCTGGGCGAGGGGGCCGAACTCGATGAATACGGCGCCCACGTAGGACCCATACCGATCACCGTTTTCGGCTTCGATGAGGTGGTCCAGGTCTTGAAGGACAACGAGACCTATTCATCCAGCGTGTACGAGGGAATCATGGGCCTCGTCATGGGCAAGACCATCTTGCAGATGGACGAACCCGAACACCGCATGTCACGCGCCCTGGTCTCAGTCGAGCTTCCGCTCCAAGGTGCTCGAGCGTTGGGAAGGCGAACTGGTCGCCGCCGTGGTCAACGATCTGGTCGATAACTTCATCGACCGCGGTCAGGCCGACCTTGTGCGCGAGGTGACCTTCAACTTCCCGGTCCAGGTGATCGCCCGCATTCTGGGCTTGCCCCGGGAGGACTACCCGATGTTCCAGCGTTGGACCATTGCGTTGACCAGCGTGGCGGCCAACTGGGAGCGGGGCGTGGCCGCGTCCGAGGCGCTACGGGACTACTTCGCCGGCGTCATGGAAGAGCGACGGGCTCACCGCGGCGATGACCTGATCAGCGATTTGGTGCGGGTCGAAGTCGATGGAGTGCACCTGACCGACGAGGAGATCTATTCATTCCTCCGCCTGATCCTCCCGGCTGGCGTCGAGACCACCTACCGGGCCACCGGGAACATGCTGCTGGGACTCCTGTCCGACCGCCAACAGTTTGATGCGCTCTACAACGACCGCTCGCTCTTTCCCCAGGCCTTCGAAGAGGCGTTGCGCTGGGAGCCCCCAGTGACCGTGATTCTTCGTCGGGCCCTCCGCGACACGGAGTTGGCCGGCGTACCTATTGAGGCCGGGGCCGATGTGGCCCTCCTCCTGGGTTCGGCCAACCGGGATTCCCGCAAGTACGCCAACCCCGACAAGTACGACATGTTCCGTCGAGGTGCGCCAGCACGTCGGCTTCGGGTTCGGCGTGCACGTCTGCCTGGGCATGCACCTGGCCCGCATGGAATCTCGAGTCGCCATCAACACGTTGTTCGATCGGCTGGGTCCGTTCAAGTTCGACCCATCGGTCGAAGTGCCACACATCGAGGGAATGGCCTTCCGTTCGCCCCTTTCGCTGCCCATCGTCTTCGACACTCCCTGACCCTGCCTTCGCAGTCGGAGGGGTAGCGTCACTCGTCATGTCCAGCACTCGACGACCGCTCTTGCAAGATGCCGCGGCCATCGTGGGCATCGGGCAGACGGAGTTCGCCAAGTCCATCGATCGGCCTGAAGCACAGCTGGCGGCCGAAGCGGTAGTGGCCGCACTGGCTGATGCGGGGATTTCGCCCAGCGAGGTCGACGGGTTGTCGTCGTTCACCATCGAGACCACCGATGAAGTGACCATGGCCAAGACCATCGGCGCCGGCGACATCACCTACTTCTCCCAGGTTGGGTACGGCGGGGGAGCCGGCTGCGCCACCATCGGACATGCGGCGATGGCTATCGCCACCGGCCAAGCCAACGTCGTCGTGGTCTGGCGGTCCCGCAAGCGGGGCGACAAGGCATCCCGACCGTGGGCCACGGCACCGAGCCGGCTCCCGATTCAGGCCCAATGGACCCGTCCCTTCGGACTCCTTCGGCCGGTCGACGAAGTGTCCATGTTGGCTCGGCGCTACTTCCATGACTACGGCGGGAGCCGAGAACAGTTGGCCGAAGTGGCGATGGCCATCCGGGCCCATGCCAATCGCAATCCGTCAGCCACGATGTACGAGAAGCCCATGTCGTTGGACGACTACATGTCGGCTCGGTTCATATCGGAGCCGTTGTGTCTGTTCGACAACTGCTTGGAGACCGACGGCGCATTGGCCGCCGTGCTGGTTTCGGCCGAGCGGGCCAAGGATCTTCCACATCCCCCAGCGTTGGTCCATGCCTTCGGGCAGGGACTGCATCGTCAGCACGAGTCGATGGTCAACTACTTCTGCGACGATCCGCTGACCGGACCCGCGTGGGCTTGCGCCCGAAAACTTTGGGATCAATCGGAGTTGACGCCGGACGATGTCGACGTGGCCCAGATATACGACGCCTTCACGCCACTGATCCTTCTGTCCTTGGAGGGATACGGCTTCTGCAAGCGAGGCGAGGCCGGCGACTTCGTCATGGACGGCAACCTGCGATGGGGTTCGGGCTCTTTGCCGACCAACACCTCAGGTGGTGGACTCTCTGAGGCCTACGTGCACGGCTTTAATCTCATCACCGAGGGCGTGCGCCAGATTCGTGGGACCTCGACCTCCCAAGTCGAGGGTGCGGAGACGTGTTTGGTGACATCTGGTGAGGGCGTGCCGACCAGTGCCATATTGCTGCGGTCGGCTTAGGAGCAAGGTCAATGAGCGAACCATTGGAAATACGGATCGACTGGGATAGGTGCATGGGATCGGGCAATTGCATGTTCTGGGCGCCTGAATCATTCGACTTGGGCGACGATGGGCACGCGGTGGTCCTTGATCCCGCCGCATCGACCGAAGAGCGTCTACACATCGCGGCCGAGGGGTGTCCCGTCGGTGCCATTTCGTTGTGGCGAGACGGAACGTTGGCTCGAAAGGAAGAGGTGGAGGGGTAATGCCGATCACGGTGACCGAGGATCATGAAGCACTACGGCTGACCGCATTGCGTTGGCTACAGACGCACTGCCCTCCAACCGAGCCTCGGAGCGCGGCCGAGTCGGCCGGGGCCGAGCTGCCAACTGCGTGGGAAAAGATGGCGGCCCAAGGTTGGCTGGGTCTCCATGTCGCCGAAGAGGATGGCGGTCAGGGGTATGGCATCAGCGAATTGACGGTCGTGCTGGAGGAACTCGGGTACGCCAATTTCCCCGGTCCGGTGTTGCCCACGGTGGTGGTGGCGGGCCTGCTTGCCCGTTACGGCAGTGCAGCACAGCGAGCCAAGTATCTGCCCGGCTTGGTGGACGGAACGATGCCGGCCGCCCTCGCCGTGAGCGGCGCTCTCTCGGTCAACGGTTCCGTTGTACGCGGCACCCTTCGCCCCGTACTCGGCCTACCGACCGCGTCGGTCGTGCTGGCCCCGCTCTCCGACGGCACCTGGGTCCTGCTGGACCCGGCTGAGGGTGCGTCGACCGTGCTGCCGGCGTTGGACGCCACCCGTCCGCTGGGCGAGCTGCAGATCGAGCACACCACCATCAGCGACGACCAGCGGCTGACTGGCCTGTCGACCAATGACGTACGTGACCTCGCGCTGGTCCTGGCGGCCGCCGAGAGCGCTGGCCTGGCTCGCTGGTGCCTCGATACGGCTTCTGATTACGCCAAGGTGCGGGTCCAGTTCGGCCGGCCCATCGGGCAGTTCCAGGCCGTCAAGCATGCGCTCGCCGACATGTTGGTCGAGGTTGAGCAGTGCGCCGCCGTGGCGTGGGATGCCGCCAATGCGTGGAGCCTGCCGGCCGATGAGCCGAATGACGGTGAGCGTGCGTTGACCGCCCGGGTCGCCGGGTCACTGACGCTCGATGCCGCGGCCCATTGCGCCAAGCAGTGCATTCAGCTCTTGGGTGGCATCGGTTTCACCTGGGAGCACGATGCGCACTTCTATCTGAAGCGGGCCATGGCCACCCGACAGTTGTTGGCTGACCCAGACACGCTGGCCAACGAGGTAGCGGAACTGGCCATCGAAGGAACTCGCCGCACGTTGACCGCCGAGTTGCCCGCCGAGGCGGAAGCTCGACGCACACGAACTGCACGAACTGGTGCAACAGGTGGCGGCGGTCGAAGGACTCGAACAACGCACCGCCTTGGTCGACGCCGGTTTGCTGTCGCCCCATTGGCCGAAGCCGTGGGGCCTGGGGGCCAGTGCGTTGGATCAGTTGGTCATTGACGAAGAGATGGCGGCCGCCGGCGTCCTTCGTCCGCACATCGCCATCGGGGCGTGGGCCTTGCCCACACTCATTGCGCACGGCACCCAGGAACAGCAAGATCGCTGGGTTCGGCCCACCCTGCTGGGGCAACTGGACTGGTGTCAGCTGTTCAGCGAACCGGGCGCCGGCTCCGATCTGGCCGCGCTGAGCACGAAAGCCGAGAAGGTCGAGGGTGGGTACCTCCTCAACGGACAGAAGGTATGGACCTCGCTGGCTCAGAATGCCGACTTCGGCATCTGCCTGGCGCGGACCGATCCCGATGCGGTGAAGCACGCCGGCATCACCTACTTCATCATCGACATGAAGACACCCGGTCTCGAGATTCGACCCTTGCGCGAACTCACCGGCGCCGCCATGTTCAATGAGGTCTTCTTCACCGACGTCTTTGTGCCGGACGACTGCGTGGTCGGGCAGCCCGGCGATGGATGGCGGATCGGCCGGACGACGTTGGCCAATGAGCGGGTGTCCATGTCCAACGGTGCGTCCTTCGGCAACGGTGTCGAATCCATTATCCGCATCGTGGCCCGCAAGGAAAGCGTCACTCCCGGCCGAGACCCTCCACCTCGGCCACCTCCTGGTTGAAGCCCAATCCATTGCCTTACTCGGACACCGAGCCACGCTGCGCACCTTGTCCGGAGTAGATCCGGGTGCGAGTTCGAGCGTCCGCAAGCTCCTAGGGGTCGAGCATGAGCAACGGGTGCAGGAATTCGGTGTGGCCCTCTACGGGGCTGACGGGGCCGTCTTGGACGGCAAGGCGCAACGATGGGAAGAGGGGTTCCTTTCAACCCGGTGCCTCACCATTGCCGGAGGCACCAGCCAGGTCCAGCGCAACGTGATTGCCGAGCGGATTCTGGGCCAGCCCAAGGACCCTGAACCCGGCCATTGAACGATGGCGGTCCGGATAAGGTCACGCTCATGAGCATGCCGGGCGATGGTGATGACATCAGTGTGACGGAGGACGTCTGGCCCTTTCCGTCGGAGAAGTTCCTGCACGAGTGGGCCCCAGGCGTGTTGCAGGCGCAAAACGCCTGGATGGCCTCCATCGACTCGCTGCGGGCACCCGATCGGAAGACCCATGAGTTGATCCGCATGGTCTGCACCGTGATCGCCCGCCAACTCGGCGGCGTACAGCGCCATGCCCGCCTGGCCGCCGAGGTCGGGGCCACCTGGGACGAGATCGCCGGCTCCATTCTCCTGACCGAGCCGGCCTTCGGAATTGTGCTGGCCATACAGGCCCTTCCGGCGGCCCGACGGGGCTTCAAGCAGGGCTCCGAGGCGTACGCCGAAGAAGACGATGGGGACTCGCTCCCAGACTGACACCCGTGTCATAGTTGGGCATGCGCCTGGCTCCTGACGTCGGATTGCTCGCCTTCCGACGCGAATTTGAAGCATGGATGGACGAGCACGAGCCTGACCCTTCCCACCTGGCTGAAGAGGTTCGGCAGTCGTCCGCTCACATTCCACAATGGGCTCGCGATTTCCAGCGAGCCATGTTCGAAGACGGCTACCTGGTCCCCGGCTGGCCGCCCGAACTGGGTGGACGTAATGCGACGCCGCAAGAGCAGATGGTCTATTTCGAAGTCTTGACGGAGCGGATGGTGGTGCGGTCACTCAACCCCCAGGGTCTCTCCATTTGCGCTGCCTCCATCGTCGAGTTCGGGACACCCGAGCAGATTGAAAAGTTCGTGCTCCCCACACTGCGGGCGGAGGTCACCTGGTGCGTTGGCATGAGCGAGCCCAATGCCGGCAGCGACCTGGCGTCGTTGACCACCAGGGCGGAGCTCCGAGAAGACCACTTTGTGATCAATGGACAGAAGGTGTGGACGTCCGGCGCCCACGAGGCCGATTACTGCATGTGTTACGTGCGGACTGACCCCGAGGCGCCGAAGCACCGGGGCATCAGTGTCGTGATCGTCGACATGAAGACACCGGGCATCGTGTGTCGTCCCTTGCCTGAACTGACCGACAAGCATCATGTGGACTTCAACGAAGTGTTCTTTTCCGACGTGGAGGTACCCGCTACCAACCTGGTGGGCGAGCTCAACAAGGGATGGGCCGTCAGTCAGGGATCGCTCCGCCACGAGCGCGGCATGCTCTGGATCATGAACGTCAACAAGATGGAACGCACCATCAGAGGTCTGGTGCGCTTGGCTCAATACGACGACGGAAAAGGCGGACGGTTGGGCGATGATCCGCGCCTGTCCGAGGCCATCGCACAGCTGCAAATCGACACCATGGCCATGCGATGCCTGGGGTACCGAGGCTTCGCCAAGTCGACCCGGGGCGAAATGCCGCCCGAACACATGCTCTTGAAGATGTTCACCAGCGAGGCCGAACGCCGGGCTGACTTTGTCGGCCTCCAAGCCTTGGGTTCGGAAGGACTGGACCTGAGTGGCCCTGGTCCCAATCGCTTCACTGAATTCGACCTGACTACCTACGAACCCGACGCCAAAGAATCTGGGGCCATCGGATCGTTCTACGACGGTGCCTGGGCCACGCAGTACCTGCGGTCGTTCTCGCAGACCATCGCCGGTGGCACGTCGGAGATTCAACGCAACATCATTGCCGAGCGTGTGCTCGGTCTACCCAGGGGGTGACGTCGGAATGACGCTGTCGGTTCTCGAACATCGCGACAAGTTGGGCGTCAAGCCCGGCCAGCTCTTCATTGACGGCACCTGGTGCGACTCAGAGAACGGCGGCACCTGGGAGCAGCTCAACCCGGCCACCAACGAAGTGGTCTCCACCTTCGCCGTGGGCAGTGTGGCCGATGTCGACCGGGCCGTGGCGGCCGCTCGCCGGGCTTTCGATGAAGGTCCGTGGCCTCGCATGAAAGCCAAGGACCGGAAGAAGTACTTCAACCGCCTGGTGGAACTCATTACCAAGCACGGTGATGAACTGAACCAGCTGCAGACGCTCGAGATGGGCATGCCGATTGCGTTCTCCTCCATGTCGCTGGTGTCGAGCGAGATGGCTGCCGGCGTATTCGATCATCACGGTGGCTGGATCGACAAGATCTGCGGCACGACCTACCCGCAGTATGAAACCGGTCCCACCGGCGGCGACGTGCAGATCATGAGTTTCCGCGAGCCAGTTGGCGTGGTGGCGGCCATCATTCCGTGGAACGCCCCGATGATGTTGTTCGCCCAGAAGGTGGCGCCTGCGCTGGCCTCCGGATGCACGGTGATCGTCAAGCCCTCAGAGTTCGCGGCACTCACCTCATTGAAGTTGACTGCCCTCATTGAGGAGGCCGGATTCCCAGCCGGTGTGTTCAACCTGGTTCCGGGACCGGGCGATCCAACCGGCGAAGCGCTCATCACACACCCCGGCGTCGACAAGGTCACCTTCACCGGAAGTCGTGCCGTCGGGAAACGGATTCTGGCCGCCAGTGGTGACACGGTGAAGCGGGTGACCCTCGAACTGGGTGGCAAGTCACCCAGCATCGTCTTTGACGATGCGGCAAGCGTCGAGGGCGCCGCCATGATGGCCATGGGCATGGTCTCCATGGGTCTTTCCGGGCAAGGTTGCGTGTGTCAGACCCGCTCGTTGGTGCACCGCAGCGTGTACGACGATTTCATCAACGCGGCCGCGTCACTCACCGGCATGGTGACCTTCGGCGATCCGTTCGACTTAGGAACCACATCGAGCGCCATCATCAACAAGCGACAGCTCGACAAGATCATGGGCTTCATCGACCAAGCCCCAACGGAGGGTGCCCGGCTGGTGGCCGGCGGCGACCGGCCGACCGGAGACCTCGACCAGGGGAATTTCGTGAATCCGACGTTGTTTGCCGACGTTGACAACTCAATGACCATCACTCGTGACGAAGTCTTCGGTCCGGTGTTGGTCGCCATGCCCTTCGACGATGAAGCGCACGCCATACAGCTGGCCAACGACACCGTGTACGGACTCGGTGCCGGTGTGTACACCACCAATGTGGCTCGGGCCTTCCGAGTGGCTGGAGCAATCCGCGCCGGCACGGTTGGGATCAACGAATACACCATTTCGCCCAACGCACCGTTTGGCGGCTACAAGCAGTCCGGTCTGGGACGCGAGGGGGGTTGGGGCAGCATTGAGGCCTTCACCGAGACCAAGTCGGTCATCCTCGGGTTGGCCGACTGATCAGATCAGGGCGACATGCTGGCTGAAACTTCGGCGGAGGCGGCACGGCGTTTTGGCGACCTCGCCGCACTCATCACCGATGAGGGTCTGACGCTCTCCTACGCTCAGTTTGATCGTCTGGCCGACGAGGTTGCGGTTGGATTGGCCGAACGTGGGGTGGGGGAGGGCGACGTCGTTGCGCTGGTGATGCCGGGCGTACCCGAGCACTTCATCACCTATGTGGCCGCCGCCAAGTTGGGAGCCATCACGGCGGCCGTGAATCCCAAGCTGGTGCAAGCCGAGCGATCGGCCGTGCTCCGAGCGGCCAACCCGCGACTGATCGTCGGCACGGACGATCTCCTGCCGTCCGATGCAGGTGAGGACGTTGACCTTGTCGTCATGACCCCGTCACGCACGCCCGAAGAGGTGCTGAGGGATCTCCGTCGTGAAGGTCAGGCGCCGCCGCCACTGACGGGCGACCCGGATCGTCCGATTGCCATCGTGTTCACGTCGGGCACCACCGGGACACCCAAGGGAGCAGTCTTTTGCGGTAAGCAGATCGCCTTCATCACCCAGTGCGACGTCGGCGATCAATGGGGCGGTGGTGGTCACTCCATGGCCGGTTCGGCGTTGGCCCATTTGGGACCAACGACCAAGTTGGCGGGCAACCTCAAGCGAGGGAGCACCCAACATCTCTCACGAAAGCCATGGAAGGCGTCAGAGGCACTGCGCACGGTGGCCGAACTAAAGATTGCTGCCCTTGGTGGCGTGCCGACGCAGATCGCACTCATGCTGCGTGATCCGGCCTTTGACACCACTGACCTCTCGTCGATACGCGCCGTCGTCATGGGCGGTGGCCCGGCCACGCCGGCGCTGATTCGAGAAGCACGGGCACGCATACCCGCACCATTGTCCGTGCGGTATTCGTGCACGGAAGCCGGCATCGGCTGCGGCACCGGATTCACCGATCCCGACGAGGATGCAGAGGTCAGTGTTGGGCGACCGCAACCTGGCGTCCGACTTTCGATCGTGGCCGAGGACGGGAGTCCGGTGGTGCAGGGTGACATCGGTGAGGTGTGTCTGGGCTCGGCCGCTGTGATGGAGGGCTACTGGCGCAATAGCAGCGCCAATGCGGACGTCTTCACGGAAGACGGAAGCGTGCGCACCGGCGACCTTGGTTGGATTGATGATCAGGGCCGATTGCGTCTGGCCGGACGAAACCGAGAGCTGTACGTGCGTGGTGGCTTCAATGTGCATCCGATGGAGGTCGAGGGTGTCTTGGCCGATCACCCAGACATTGCTGCCGTGGCCATCGTCAGTCGACTCGATCCGGTGATGGGTGAGGTTGGGGTGGCCGTGATTGTGCCCAGGGAGGACGGGAAGACCCCCGAGCTTTCAGAGCTGCGAGCTTTCGCCGGTGATCGTTTGGCCCGCTACAAGCTGCCCGACGACCTGGTGGTGCTGACCTCGCTCCCGCTGACAGCAGGGGAAAAGATCGATCGGCGGGCCCTTGAGCGGCTCGTCGCTCCCTCCTGAACCCGGCCGAAAACCTCGAATTCAGGCCGTTTCTGTGAGGCCGCTGGCCGTAGCGTCGCAGATCGCTTGCCGCTTGGTTGCAAACCGGTTGTCGCTTCACCAATTGCGTAATTACTATCGAAAGGTTGCGGTTGCATCCGTATTCTCATTGAAGGAACGAGCTTCAGGGGGAACTGATGCAGAACCGAAACGGCGGCGGAGCCGTGAAATTCATGATTGGCGTGGCCGCGCTATGCGGGGCCCTTGTGAGCACCGGGTGGCTTGCTACCTCGGCTGGCGCGGCGGGCATTTTGCCGCCGAACAATCCGGGCGGCAACATCGCACCGAGCAGCTCTGACTATTTGACGTCGATCGATACCGCTCGAGCGGCCGAAGGTGTGGGACCGCTGACCATCTCCGAAAGTGAAGTGGCGAGCTTGCCGATTCCGGAGCAGGTGTTTGTGCTGGTCAACCTGGAGCGCATCGATCGCGGGCTTCCAGTTATCGAATACATGACGTCGCAGCTCGACGCCTATGCGCAGGCTGGCGCCAACACGGGCAGCGACCCGGGCTTTCCAACTGCTCTCACCAATGCAGGCAACATCACGTGGGGCGGTGGCATCTGGGCCGGTGGACTCACCAGCGTGGTGGAGGCCGACTACTACTGGATGTATGACGACGGATGGGGCGGTCTGCTGGGGCAGACCTCGAATGCTGCCTGCAACCTCCTCAGCCTTGACGAGTGTTGGGGCCATCGCGACATCATCTTGAACTCGTTTCCTAGTTGTGGGAGCGCTCCGCAGGTCCTCACCATGGGTGCGGCATACTCGGCGACCGGTTGGTCTGGTGGTTCCATAGCCGCCGAATTGATCAGTTCTTGTGGCGCAGTGCCCTCTGACGTGACCATGTCGTGGGCCCAAGTCCTTCCGCAGGTGGTCAACGCCGCCAGGGTGGTCGGGATCGCCACGACACCCAATGGCGAGGGTTACTGGGAAGCACAGGGCGATGGAGACGTGACGGCCTTCGGGCAAGCCCAGAACTTTGGATCCATGTCGGGCCATTCGCTGTCCTCGCCCATCGTGGGCATCGCGGCCACGGCAAACGGTTTGGGTTACTGGTTGGTGGCGGCCGATGGAGGGATCTTCAACTTCGGCAATGCCGCCTTCCTCGGCAGTGCGGGGGCGTTACCGCTCGTCAAGCCCATCGTCGGCATGGCAGCCACGCCCGATGGGAAGGGCTATTGGCTAGTCGCATCTGATGGAGGGATCTTCTCCTACGGTGATGCGAAGTTCAACGGGAGCATGGGTGGTCATCGTCTCAACAAACCCATCGTCGGCATGGCGTCCGACCTGGCAACGGGTGGCTACTGGATGGTGGCCTCCGATGGCGGCATCTTCAGCTTCCTGTCTCCGTTCTACGGGAGCACCGGCAACATCGCCCTGAAGAAGCCCATTGTGGGCATGGAAGCGTTGGCCAATGGCGGGGGCTACCGCTTCGAGGCCGCCGACGGAGGCGTGTTCGACTTTGGACAGGCTTCCTTCGACGGCTCCATGGGTGGCAGTGCGCTACTGGCTCCGATCGTGGGCATGGCCTCGGACCTCTTGACCGGTGGCTACTGGTTGGTGGCTTCAAACGGTGGCGTCTTCACCTTCGGTGGTGCCCCCTACCTCGGGGGACTGCAGCTCTAAGGAAAGGACCATCCCAAAGTGTCGGCGCTCGATCTGGCGGTGGAAATTCCGGGAGGCATCATCCTCTTTGGAGCCGTCGGCGCCTACTGGTATGGCGCCCTCAGAGGTGCGGCGCGACACGAGAGGGCAGTACTCAAGGAACATTCTCGCGCCATCCGCGCTCACTACGCCGCCGTCGAGGCCTCGGAGGATGCGCCCAGTTTCTCACCCGATGTGATCGATCAATCCGTCACGGACATCGTGGCCCTGGCCGACAACTTGTGGCGGACGGGGGCCTTTGGATCGCTCTACGACCGTCCGGATGCCGGTTTGGTGAGGGCCTGGGCGCGATCGTGGCAAACCTCGCTCGGCCGTGACCTCGAGGTGGTCGGGCCGCCGTCGATCGATCTCCTCAGTGTGGTCAATCGCAACGATGAAAATGAGGATCGCATCGTGGCCCGCGTGCGTCTGCGGATCCATTGCAAACACCCCAAAGTGGGAATGCTCGGCCCCCACCACGCGCACGTCGATCAACGGTGGACCTTTGGACGCACCGGCGGCGACTGGTTCCTTCTGTCCATGGGTGGGGATCCTCTGGCTGGTCCGCTTCTAATGGCTGCCCTCATCCCCTCTGCGTCTTCAGACACGGAGCGGCTCACCGAAGAGAGCCTGGCCGAGCTGGCTGATACCCAGAAACTTGGAGCCGACGTGCCGATAGCCGATCTGGTCACTCCCGAGGAAAGTCCAGCTGTTGCGCTGCTCGATCTCTCGGTCGTTGACGGCCGCTTCCTCCCGGCTTTGATCCAAGCCGAACTCACCCACCTCCTGGCCGCGTGGGAAGGAGCGGCCGTCGGGTCGGAGGCGCCGTTGGAAGCGTTGGCGGACGACAGGGCGAGGGAGGCGTTGTTACGCCCGCGCCAAGGGCAACGCTTGATTGTGCGTGACGTCGTGTTGAAATCGTGGCAACCCACGAAACTCAATCTGGCTCAAGTTCCTCCCACCATCGAATTGGACGTCTCGACAGAAGCGGTCCGCTATGTCGTGAACGATGTCGGCCGGCCACTGGATGGCAATCCGACGATGGCCCAGCCAGTTCCTTTGCACTGGATGCTCGAACTCACCGATTCGCCCGAGCATCCATGGCGATTGGCAACGAGCGATGTTGCGGCCAGGTCGATCGCCACTTGGTCCTGAGACCACGACACCGGGTGGTCCATGATGGGTACATGGATGGATCCAAGAAGAGGAACGACCGCACGGCGAAGGTTCGAAGCATTCTTACCATTGGCCTGGTCATGGCTGGACTTGCCCTCGCCGCGTGCTCGAGTACTCCGAG
This sequence comes from uncultured Acidimicrobiaceae bacterium, assembly GCA_963730785.1. Classification (GTDB taxonomy): domain Bacteria; phylum Actinomycetota; class Acidimicrobiia; order Acidimicrobiales; family RAAP-2; genus Bog-473. The sequence continues at coordinate 834,058 of CAVSTF010000010.1, read as the reverse complement.
CCAATCGAGCGCCTCCACGACCACGAGTCAAGGAAGCACGAGTTCGACCACGACGACGTCGTCCAGTGCCACCTCAACGACAGGCACCACCAAGACTGCTGGAAACCAATGTGCTTTCAATAATCTGACGGTTACCTTCGGATCACCTGACGGTGCGGCAGGGCACACGTACTTCGCCCTGAATTTTTTCAATACCGGATCCACGTCATGCACCCTCTACGGCTATCCCGGTGTGTCGTTTCTCGACGCCAACAAGACAATCATTGGTTCGGTTACGTCACGTGAGGGCAACGAAACCCCAACGGCAGTGACCCTCAAGCCACAGGGGACTGCCGTCGCTCCGGTGGCGGTCACCGATTCCGGTATCTCGCCCTGCGGCGGCAGCGCCAACGCGACGTATGCGCGGATCTATCCTCCGGGATCGTTTTCGTCGGATCTGATTCCCATTACGGGCGTCTACGTGTGCAGTTCGGCCAGTACGGCCAACTTCGAAGATTCCTTTGTGGCTCCCGTCGCCGCTCCCGATTCTTCGAATGCCGGGCCTGGCCCGTATTCGACCTGCAACATGCTCACCGTGACGGCAGGTCAGGGGAATGCTGGTCTCGGTCATGTTGGCGTTGCGATCCTTTTTGAAAATGCAGGGCCTACGACCTGCGCTCTGTACGGATATCCCTCGGTCACCGTCAATGCGAATGGCGTGACCTCGACGGTGGGCGATACGCCCAATGGGTACCTCGGAGGCATCCTTGGGACCAACGTCCCGTCGGTGAATCTGCCGCCGAGATCGACGGCGTCGTCCCTCGTCGAAGGGACCGATGCGCCAGTTGGCAACGCCACCAGTTGCCCGACCGAATCCCCATTGGAGGTCACCCCGCCCGGTGAGTCACATACGGTGACGCTCAACACATCGCTTCCGGGGTGCAGCCCACTCCAAGTGCACCCAGTCGTGACCGGATCTACCGGCAGCGAGAGCTAGGTGAGAACTAAATCACGCCTCGCTCGACCAGATCAGCCAGCTCATCCTCACTGAGTCCGACGAGGTCGCACCAGACCTCCCGGTTGTGCTCGCCCAAGCGGGGAGCACCCACCGGGACGGGCGTGGGTTGACGTGCAAGCCGGGGGAATGGCGCCTGCTGGCGAACGGGCCCAATGACCGGGTCGTCAATGGAGACCAGATCGCCTCGGGCGATCATGTGCGGGTCGTTGAAGATGTCGGCCGCTGAATAGGCGGTGCCGACGGGTACATCCTCGGCCACGCAGCGTTCGGTGATCTCGTCCGCCGTGAGGGTGCGGGTCCAGTCGGCGACCATGCCGTTGATTTCGTCGCCCCGGGATGCTCGCTCGGCCAGAGTGGCGAAACGAGGATCCTTAGCCAGTTCCGGCTGGTCCATGGCCGAGCACAGCCGGGAGAAGTTGGCATCGGAACCGGCCACAATGCAGATGAAGAAGCCATCGGCGGTGGGGTAGTTGTCGAGTGGAGCCGAGTGGCCGAGACGGTTCCCCTCTCGTTGGCGCACAATCCCCAGTCGGTCGTAGCCGGCCAGAGTCCATTCCAGTATGCGAAGGATGGAGCCGTACAGCGGAGCGTCGATGACCTCGCCGGTGCCATCCTCTTCGGAGTCGGCCCTGTCTCGCCCGTATAGCGCCGAGACGGCGGCGAAGGCGGCGAAGACGCCGGTCAGGTAGTCCGACACGGTGACGCCGGGTCGGACCGGCGGACGATCGGAGTCACCGGTCAGGTGGAGAAGACCACCGAAGGCGATGCCCAAGCGGTCCAGACCGGGTCGGGGTGAATACGGACCTGACTGACCAAAGACGCTGATACGGACGTAGACGAGTTCGGCGGCTAAATCAGCGGGACCCAGTCCCCACTTCTCCATGGTGCCGGGGCGGAAGTTCTCGCAGATCACGTCGGCCTTGGCGGTCAGTCGTTTGAAGAGTTCCTTGCCTTCGGGGTGACGGAGGTCGCAGGTCACTCCCCGCCGACCGCGACCCTCCACGGACCAGGAGAGTGAGTAGTCCGGGCCGTCTTCGACCGGGACGAAGGGCCCCATGGTGCGCATGAAGTCGCCTTCACCGGGCAGCTCCACCTTGATGACGTCGGCACCCAGTTCGCCCAGGAGGCCGGCACAGAACGGAGCGGAAATTCTGGTGCCGACGTCGATGACCCGGACGCCGGAGAGTGGTCCGCTCATGTGGCGGGTTGTCCCTGATCGCGTTCGGCGAAGACTTCCTTCATGGAACCCTTGGCCTTACGAGCCGATAAGGCGTTCAGTGCGGTCGAGGTGTTGTGGACCCAGTGATGCGCCATGAAGTGGTATTTCAACGCATCCCGCTTGCCCATCAAGTCGGCCGTGTGGTTGATGGAGTCCTTGACCGTCTGTGCCGTCACCGGGGGCACCAGGGAGATGCGATCAGCCATCTCGTGCGTGCGTTCCATCAATTCATCCCTGGGCACCACTCGGTTGACCAGACCCAATCGCCACGCTTCTTGGGCGTCGATCTTGTCGCCCATCAGCAAGAACTCCTTGGCCTTGCGGATGCCGATCTCCCAGGGCTCGACCAGCAGCTCGACCCCGGCGCCCGAAAGGCGCAATACCGGGTTGGAGAAGACGGCATCGTCGGCCGCCACAATGAGGTCGCACATGGCCGCCAGCATCAGGCCGGCAGCGACGCAACTGCCCTGGACGGCGGCAATGGTGGGCTTACGGAAGTCATGAATCCGCATGCAGCGCTCGTAGTACATCGTCTTCTCGTGGTGGAACTTGCCTTCGGGCGTCTCACGCATCTGCATCCAGTGGTCCTTCTCGCCGTCACCGACGATGGCCTTGAGATCGTGTCCCGACGAGAAGTGCTTGCCGGCCCCGGCCAATATGACGACGCGAATGTCATCATCGGCATCGGCCAGGTCGAAGGCAGCATCCAACTCGTCAATGAGTGTGCTGTCCTGCGCGTTGGCCATGTCGGGTCGGTTCATGGTCACCGTGGCGACCGGACCCTTGACCTCGTACAGAATTGTTGTGAATTCGGCGGACATGCCGTCCATCCTCTCGCCTGCGGTCATGGTGTGGTTGGACGCTCTCAGTCTCGGGGGAGCCCAAGGACCCGCTCGCCGACCAGAGTGCGTTGGATCTCGTTGGTGCCGGCGAAGATAGAAGACGCTTGGTAGTACAGCCATGAGCGCTGCCAGGCCCCATCAGCCGGGTTCCCCTCGGCGTTCTGCCAGAGCGGGGAGGCGGTGCCCAGCACGTCCATCGCCGTCTGGTGGAGTCGCTTGGACATCTCGCTCCAGTAGAGCTTCAGTGCACTGCCCTCGGGCCCGGGCGCTTCGCCCTTCGAGAGGCGGGTCAGTGAGCGCCAGTTGTGGATTTGAAAGAGCCGGACCTCGGTGGCGGCCTGGGCCAGTTGTTGACGGAGGCGCCAGTTGTCGAAGCTCCCATTCGCCTCAGCCAGCTTGAGTAGTTCTTCAATCAGCTGGGTGTGGATGACCAGCTGGCGGGGATTGATGCCGCGCTCGTGGGTCAGTGTGGAGTTGGCCACGGTCCATCCGTTCCCTTCGGCGCCCACCCGCCGGTCGTCTGGTACGAAGACCTCGTTGAGCTCGACCTCATTGAACTCGGCCTCACCAGTCGATTGGACCAGCGGGTGCACGGCCACGCCCTCGGCGTGCATGTCGATGATCAAGGCTGTGATACCCATCTGGCGCTTGGGCGCGTTGGGATCGGAGCGGGCCAAGCACAGGCCCCAGTCAGCGAACTGGGCGTAGGAGGTCCAGACCTTGCGGCCGGTGACGAGGTAGCCGCCTTCGACCGGCACCGCCTTGGTGGTGAGCGAGGCCAGGTCGCTGCCGGCGTCGGGCTCACTGAAAAGCTGACACCAGAGATTTTCCGCCGACAGGATGTGGGGCAGGTAGGTGAGGCGCTGCTCCTCGGTGCCGTGAGTGAGCAGCGTCGGCCCAACCAGGTTGATCCCGATCCGACCCACCAGCTCGGGAGCTCGGGCTCGAGCCAGCTCCTCAATGACGACGTAATTCTCCAGCGGTCCCGCACCGCGTCCGCCCAGTTCGGTGGGCCAGGTCACACCCACCCAATGGTCGGCGGCCAGCGAGGCCTGCCATTTCCGGCCGAAGGACACCGTCTCGGCCAGGTCGTCGAATCGAGGCGGGAGACCCTCGCCATAGGGCCAGGGCAGGTGCTCCATCAGCCAGTGACGGAACTCCGTCCGCAGGGCTTCCTGTTCCGCCGTGGTGCGCAGATCCATGGGTCGACCAGCATGGCACAGCCGCCCGAATGGGTGACGCCCGTGTCAGCGAACCTCGTAGACTTCGCCGCCGTGGACTTCGACCTTTCTGGCGACCAGGAAGCCCTGCGTGATGCGGCGGCCACCTTTCTCGATCGTTATGCCGACCATGACGCCCGGCGGGCCCGAGTGGGCGAAGGCGTCATTGTGGGCACCCTGGCCGGAGCCGGCGCTGAAGCCGAAACGCCAGGAGCAGGCGACGCTCCCAGTGGCTTCGACCGTGCCGTCTGGTCGGGCATGGCCGAGCAGGGATGGCTGGCTCTTGAACTGCCCGAAGACGAGGGTGGTCTCGGCATGGGCATGGTCGAAGTGGCCGTCCTGTGCGAACAGATCGGTCGCCGACTGGTGGCTGCTCCCTTCCTCTCAAGCATCCTGACCATCGGCGCCCTCAGTCACCCCGACGCCCGCCAGCACAGCACCACCGAGAAGTGGCGGGAGATCCTGTCGGCCGGTGACGCGGTCGGCTGTGTGGCCTTTGTGCCCAGATGCCCAAGCCCTCACGGTGACCACAGCCGGCGACGGCGTCACCCTGACTGGTTCGGCCGGCCCGACCGTGTACGCCCCCTCGGCCGACGTGGCCATCGTGCTCACCCCAACCGATGTCTTTGCCGTCGACCTGGCGGAGACCGGTCGGCCGGAGCCGCTTTCAGCCATGGACCGCACCCGCGAGATCGGCCTCCTCAAGTTCGGTGCCACCCCGGCCATCCGAATCGGGGGTGCCGAGGCAGCCGCGCTGCTCCTGGATCGTTGCGCCACCGCAGCCAGCGCCGAGATGCTGGGTGCAGCCGACGAGGTCCTCGCCATGACCGTGGCCTATACCAAGGACCGGGTCCAGTTCGGTAAGCCCATCGGCTCCTTCCAGGCCGTCAAGCACAAGTTGGCCGACGCCTTGGTGGACGTGGAAGGCATGCGCTCCACCGCCTATTACTCAGCCTGGTGTGCCGCCAACGACGACAGCGAGCGGTCCCTGGCCGCCAGCATGGCGAAGTCCTGGTGTTCGGACGCCTCTCGCCGGGTCATGGGCGCCGGGCTGCAGGCCCACGGCGGCATCGGTTTCACCTGGGAGCACGACATGCACCTCTACGTGAAGCGGGCCCAACTTGATCAGGTGAGTTTCGGCGATGCCGGCTTCCATCGGGATCGGATCGCCGCCATTCTGCGCGACCGCCTGACCACCGACCACTCGATCAGCTAGCAACCGGCGTGACCCATACCCCTATGGGAATTGGGTAGAGGGGGACATATGGAATCCAAGGACATCGCCGCGGCATTCAACGATCCACTGGCCCAGGACCTCCTCAGTGGCCCCATCGGACACCTGGGCTACAACGGGTTGGACGGCCATCCGCGCGGGGTCCCGATCGGCTTCATCTGGAATGGAACGGCGATTGTCGTCTGCACGTCGCCCAGGTCGCCGAAAGCCAGTGCCCTTGAGGTCAATCGCCAGGTGTCGTTCACGGTGGACCGGTTAGATCCGGCACCCCAAATGCTGTCGGTCCGCGGCACGGTGACCACTGAACTGGTCCATGGCGTGCCTGACGAGTACCTCCAGGCCTCGGCCAAAACCATGGACGAGGCCACCCTGGCCCAGTTCGAAGCCGAAGTTCGCCGGGTCCACAAGGAGATGGTTCGTGTCGCCATTACGCCACACTGGGCCCGGGTCTACGACTTCAGCACCGGTCGGATACCCGAGTTCTTGACGCAGCTAGACCGGCAAGCCAACGCTGGGGTCTGACCTGGGTCTGAGTTATGTCGCCGCCGGGCGTAACGCGGTTGGGAGCGACGCGAAGGATCGAATGAGATTGTTCAGTTTGCGAACCGGCGGTGCGGTGAGGTCGAAACGCTCCACCCGCTCGACTAGGGCTTCGAGCACGGCCGCTCCCTCCAGCCGGGCCAGACCCATACCGGCGCACGCGTGGTCGCCGAACCCAAAGGCGACATGGCCGGCACTGTTACGGGTGATGTCGAAGACGTCCGCGTCAACCCACTGCCGCTCGTCCCGGTTTGCCGACGCGTAGCTGATCAACAGGCGCGAGCCGGCTGGGATCTCGGTACCGTCGATGTCGGCTCCCTGGGTGACGACTCGGGTGAAGGAGCTAATGGGTGTCTCCATGCGCAGGACCTCGTTGAAGGCGTGCTTGACCCGCTGGGGATCTTGGCGAAGCAATCGCCACTGTTCGGGGTGCGTGGCGAAGAGCCAGATGGCATTCCCCAAAGCGCTGATGGTCGTGTCGAGGGACGGGGCCAGGTAGTCGATGATCGCCAATGGGCACTGGGCCGGCTCGATCTCGCCACGAGCAGCGGCATCGAGGATGCCGGCCGCCATCGAGTGAGGAGGCAACTCGGACTGTGCCAGCTGCGTCGCAAACCGCGCCATCTCAAGCAATCCGGGGCCCGCAGCATCGGACCGGGCGTTCGGTGGCCCGAGGGCGTCAAAATTTGCGCTGCCCCATTCGATCAGTCGGCCCCGGGCTTCGTCGGGCCAGCCGAGGAGTTCGGGCACCCACGTGGCCGGCAGGATCTCGGCCAAGTCCGACACCGCATCGAACGATCCTCGTTCCACCAGCTGGTCCGCCAGCTGTTCAGCCAGCGCCTGTGCGTCCGGCCTGAGTTTCGCCAAGGCCTTCGGGGTCAAGGGAGGCAAAATGACGCTGCGGAGCCGGCGATGCTGCTCACCGTCACTCATGAGCGTGGTGCCCTGCCCAATGGTGTTGATGAAGTCGTTGAAGCCGACGCCTTGACCCGAACAGAACACCTCGGGGTTGTCGAGGACTGCCCGCACATCGGTGTATCGAGTCACGGCGTACACGTCGTGCGCGCTGAGCCGGACCACTGGACCCAGGTCGCGAAGCCGCCGGTAGTGCCCGTAGGGCTCGGCCAGCGCCTCATCGGCGAAGAGGTCGACGTCGTCGCTCGGAATCATCAAGAGGGGACTAGCCCAGCTTCGAGATTGGGCTGCCGTTCACCTGGACCAGCTGGTAGATCTCACCGATCTTGGCGCCGGCCGCCTGCTGGCCCCCGGCGACGGTCTGGTTGGGCACGATGGCTTTGACGTCGACTGAGATCAGGTAGCCATTGCGGATGATGGCGGTCTCGTGGGCCACGCCAGATACGGCTTTGACGCCCTTGGCCACTTGCTGAGGTTCGGTGCGATCGATGTACCCGGTCAGCGGCTCCGTGCGGGTGAACACGGCACCGTGTTGCACCCAGTCGATCTTGCCCCCGGTCACGCTCTCGTAGTTCTTGAGTTCGGTGCCGATTGTGCCCAGTTCAATCCGTCCGTAGACCTTGGCCGTTGGCGAAAGCTGGGAGACGAGCATGTAGCCAGGGGAGCGGTACTTGACCTGCCGCACCTGCTTGAGCACCCCGCTGCCACTGCCGGACGACACGGTGAAGATCAGGTCCAGGGTGAACGAGTTGGACGTGTACGACTGCTGCGTGGCGTTGTGCACGGTGACGTCGGCGCTGTTCGGATTCTCCGTCACAGCCAGCACGGCGAAGCCGGCCGCCAGCACGGTCATCACGGTCAAAAGGAGTTCGGGGATCCGCTTGCGGAGTTTCACCGGCGTCACGCTAATCGGACCCAGGAGGGCCCTCCGGAGAGTCTCACGCCGATGCCGCCCTTCGCTGCAGCCCTGCCCTGTCTGGCTTGCCCGAGCCCAACAGCGGCAGCTCATCGAGTTGAATGACTCGCTCGGGCGTCTTGAACTTGGCCATGCCCCGCTCGGCGAACCAGCGGCGACACTCCTCCACATCAAACGGCGCCGTGGTCACCACAAAGGCGGCCACCCGCTCGCCCATCAGGGGATCGGGGTAACCCACCACCACGGCTTGACGGATCGTCGAGTGCGCTTCCAGCGCTGCCTCCACCTCGGACGCCGAGATGTTCTCTCCGCCCCGGATGATGACGTCCTTGAGCCGGCCCACAATGCGCAGCCAGCCCTCGTCGTCGACCGTGGCCAGGTCGCCCGTCTTGAACCAGCCGCCCGGGGCAATCACCGAGGCTGTCTGCTCGACGTTGGCATAGCCGGCGAACATCTCGGGCCCCCGGACCCACAACTCACCCTTCTGGCCGACCCCCAGTACCGCACCCGACTCTGGATCGACCACCTGCAGCTCAATCAAACCCACGGCCCGACCATCGGTGTCCCGGGCCTTTTCAAACGGATCGTCGTTGGTGGACGTCGTCACCGTGGGCGCCTCGGTCGACCCATAGGTTCGCTTGACCCGGCAATCGAAGATGCGAGCGGTTTCCTCCACGAAGGCCGGCGTCACCGAGGCGCCCCCGCTCGATACGAGACGGATCGACGACACGTCACTCCCGCCCATGTCCGCCAACGCCGTCCCCATGGCCACGAAGAAGGTCGGGGGACCGGCCAGGAAGCTGATCCGGTTCTGGGCCACCAGGTGCAGGGCCTGCTCGGCATCGAACTTCCGGACCAGGACGGCCCGCAAGCCGGCCGCCCCGGGCACGAGGACTCCGTTGAGGAGCCCAGAAATATGGGCCATCGGCGCCGGCATAAGGACCGCGTCACTAGGCCCAAGCCCGTGGACCTGGGCCATCAGGGTGGCCTTCCAGCTCAGGCCCCGGTGCGTGTGCAGCACCGCCTTGGGCGTGCCGGTTGAGCCGGACGTAAACAACACCACGGCCACATCGGACGGCTGGGCGGGACAGTCGGCGCTCTGAACCGGCGGGCCACCCAGTGCACCGAGCAGCGCATCAGGATCTGAGATCGCGTCGAGGGGCAGCTCGAGGACGAGCGCCGGGTCGATCTGGTCCAGGGCACCCTTGATGTCGGCCGGACCGAACGAATGGAGCAGCGGCGCCGCCACGGCTCCGATGCGCCAGCAGGCCCGGGACAGCACAGACGCCGCCAGGCTGTTGGGCACCTGCCAGGCCACCGATTCACCGCGGCGCACGCCCCTTTGGCGGAGCCCACCGGCCACCTTCGCCACCAGGTCTTCGACGGCGGCCGGACCCAGCTCGTGTCGCCGTCGACCACCTCACCGGCATGAGCCGTGATCAGTGCGTCCAGTGTCGGCACCTGCCAGGGACCGCCCGCTCGGCGATACGAACGGGCCGCACTAGGTACCCACGTGGCACGGAGTCGGGCCGTCACAGAGGGGCACCATACTTCGACGCCCAAGTAACGTGACAGCGATGTCAGGGAACATTTCGACGTGGATCTAGCGCTCAAGCCCGAGGACGAGGGCTTCGCCACCTCGTTCCGGGAGTGGCTGGCCGAGCACCCGCATGAGCCGCCGGCCTTCGCCGACCTGGCCGATGAGGTGGCCTGGGGACGCCAATGGCAGGCCACCTTGGCCGCCGATCGTTGGGTCGGTGTGCACTGGCCCAGCCAGTACGGGGGCCGCAGCGCCACGCCAGTCCAGGTGGCGCTCTATCAAACTGAATACGCCCGCTCGCAATCTCCCCAGCCGGTCAACCGGGTGGGCATCAACCTGGTCGGCCCGACGTTGCTGGCCCACGGGACCGACGAACAGCGCAACCGGTTCCTGCCGAAAATCCTCTCGGCCGAGGAGATTTGGTGCCAGCTGTTCAGCGAACCTGACGCCGGGAGCGACTTGGCCTCACTCTCGACCAAGGCCGTTCCTGTCGAGGGCGGCTATCGAGTGACTGGCCGCAAGGTCTGGACTTCCTATGCCCAGTTCGCCACTTGGGGACTGTGCCTGGCCCGTACCGACGGCGATACCAAGGTGCGCCAGCAGGGCATCACCGCGCTCATCGTCGACATGTCCGATCCGGGCGTCGACATTCGCCCGCTGGTGCAGATGACCGGCGACGCCGAGTTCAACGAGGTCTTCCTGACCGACGTCTTTGTGCCGTCGGAACACCTGGTCGGCATCGAGGGTCAAGGGCTGGACCGTCGCCGGCTCAACATTGGCTCATGAGCGCGGCACCAACTTCCCATTCAAAGAGCAGGTCGTGCATGAGACGTACCTGGCCCGCCTTTACGAAGAAGCCGCACACAACGGCGCCCTCGACGACCCCATCGTCGCCGACGCGCTGGCGCAGTCCTACATCGACCTCGGCGTGCTCCGACTGCACAACCTGCGCACCTTGACCCGCCTGGGGCGGGGTGAGGAGCCTGGACCCGAATCGAGCTGGGTCAAGCTCATGTGGACCACCATGACGCAGCATCTCTCCGAAACTGGAATGCTGGTAACCGGGCGCGATCCGTCGTCGGCACTCTCAGGTCGATGGGCCCGCCAGTGGCTCTGGAGCCAAGCCGCCAGCATCGCCGGCGGCACGTCAGAGATTCAGCGGGACATCATCGCCGGCCGCATCTTGCAGATGCCTCGGTAGCCCTGGCTTCAGGAAGCGATGGTGATGTCGTAGTTGCCGTGCTCGTCCAACCGGGCCACGTCACCGGGAGCCAGCACCACCACGGTGAAGGGTTCCTCGATCAGTGCCGGGCCCTTCCACTACGGCACCGGCACCTAGCGACGCGCCGTTGTAGGTGGTGACGTCGGAGAAGCCCTCGCCGAAATGGACCGGACGTGAACCGGTTCGGGCCTCGCTGGCGTCGGTGATCGTGCCCATCTTGGCCAGCACCGGCGGCTTGGGCGTGGCGCCCCGATGTCACGCAGCCGGATGCCCCGCACCAATGGCTGCTGGTTCGGGAAGGCGAAGCCTCGGGTGGCCTCGTGTTGGCGGTGGAAGCGGTCGGCCAGGTCCAAAAGGTGATCCTCGGAGAGCGACTCGCCCTCGGGCAGCGGCACCGACATGTCGAAGTTCTGCCCGTGGTAACACATCTGCGCGAACAGGTCGGCTTCGACCGTGCCCTCACCCAGATCGGGCCGGGGCCAACTCGGCCTCGGCCTCCGTGCGCAGTTCGGCGGCCAGTTCGCGCACCCGGCTCAGGTCGATGTCGGACAGCTTGACCACATAGGCCCGCATGAGGTCGACCACGTAGTCCGAGACCAGCAGGCCCAGAGCCGAGAAGGCCGGCGAGGCCTTCGGCACCAGCACCCGGTCCATGCCGAGTTCGCGAGCCTGGGCCCACGCGTGCACCGCGCCCCCACCGCCATAGGCGATGAGCGAGAGTCGTGCGGGGGTCGGCCCCGTGTTGGGAGAGCACCTTGCGCACGGCGTTGGCCATGTTGGCGTTGACGATGCGTTGGATGGCCCAGGCGGCTTCGTCGACGCTGAGCCCAAGAGGCTCTGCCACATCGCGGGCGATGGCCGCCCGGGCCGGCATCCACGTCGAGCTCCATGCGCCCACCGGCGAAGCCCTTGGTGGGCAGGTACCCGAGCACGGCGTCGCTGTCGGTCACCGTGGCCAGCTCGCCACCCCGGCTGTAACAGACCGGCCCGGGATACGAGCCGGCCGAATCGGGCCCGACCAGCAGCGCACCCTGACGCACGCGGGCGATCGAGCCGCCGCCGGCACCCACGCTGTGGATGTCGACCATGGGCAGGTTGATGTAGTAGCGGTGGCGCCAGTTCCAGTCGGTCGCCACGGCTGGCTGGCCGTTCTGCACCAGGCAGACGTCGTAGGAGGTGCCGCCCATGTCGGCGGCCACGAAGTCGTGCACCCCGCTGCGACCGGCCGCGATGGCCGCCGCCATGACGCCGCCGGTCGGGCCCGAGCCGAGCAAGGAGACGGCCCGCTTGTTGACCGACTGCGGGGGCATCACGCCACCGCTGGACTGCATGAGCACGACCTGCCCGTCGAAGCCAGACTGGCGCAGTTGCTCCACCAGACGTTCGACGTAGGCCGAGATCTTTGGGGCGACGTAGGCGTTGACCAGTGTGGTCGATGCCCGCTCGAACTCCGGAGCCCGGGGCAGCACCTCATGGGAGAGCGAGATGTGCGCGCACTTCGGGGAACTCTTCGAGGATCAGTTCGCGGGCACGGCGCTCGTGGTCCGGGATTCACGAAGCTGAAGAGGAAGCAGACGGCGATCGATTCGACGCCCAGCTTCCGCAGACGCTGCACGCCCCGCCGAACGGCCGTCCTCATCGAGCGGCAGGACGACGTTGCCCTCGAAGTCACACCGCTCGGGAATGGCGATGCGGGCTCCGCCGGCGGGCGATGGGCTCGGGCGGGGGAGCGGCCGGGTCCCAGATGTTCTCTTTGTGGTCCCGGCGGAGCTCGATCTCGTCCCGGTGGCCCTCGGTGGCCAGCATGCCGGTGGCGGCACCGCTCATCTCGATCATGGTGTTGTCGGCCGTCGTGGTGCCGTGGACGAAGGCCTCCAGAGCTGAGCAGAAGGCCTCAGTGTCGATGCCCGAAATGCGGTGGCCAGCTGGCTCATGCCGGTCAGCACGCCCTCGGACTGGTCGGGCGGGGTGGTCGGGCGTCTTGTCCAGCACCACCTCGCCCTCGGGGGTGATGCAGATGAGGTCGGTGAAGGTGCCGCCCACGTCCACCCCAACCCGGTACCCACCCTGCGACATGCTCTTCCTTCCGGCCAGCTGCCCGACCTGGGGCGACGACGAGGCCGAATCCTAACCTGACATGAGCGTCAGCAATTGGGTACGTTCTGCCCAGTGCCGGTGTGGTTGAGCGATCAGGAATATGCCATCCTCGAGGCGGCCTGTGCCCAGATGATGCCCTCTGACCAGGGCGCTCCCGGCGCCGAAGAAGCCGGGGTGGCCGACTACATCGACATCCTGCTGGGAGCCTTCTCCTTCGATCCGCCCCGGATCTGGGCCGGAGGGCCGACCTCAGGACGCATGGGGGGCGACGCCAGGTTCGCCACCTTCCACCGCCTGAGCCGACTGGACGAACTGGCCTGGCGCATGCGGATCGAGGGTTCCCAGGGCGTCCCCGAACGTGAGTTCAACGGACCGGTGGTCGGGCTCCAGGAGCGCTACCGGACCGGACTGGCCGCCCTTGGGCGACGATTTCTGCCGAGGTCGACGGTTCCGAGCAGCGACGCCGGCTGCGAGCCGAGCGAACGAGTTCCGGGAACTGCTCTGGGAGCACTGCTGCGAGGGCATGTACGGCGCCCCCGAATACGGCGGAAATCGCAACGGCGTCGGCTGGGACTACATCGGAAGAGAAGGCGACGTGCAACCGCGGGGCTTCACCGACGCCCAGGTATCCCAACCATGACGCCCGACGCCATCATCATCGGCTCGGGGCCCGGTGGATCCACCGCGGCCGAGGTGCTCACCCGAGCCGGCTGGTCGGTGCTGATCATTGAGAAGGGTCGCAACCACCTCCTGGATCCCAACGACCTGACCAAGCCGTCGGCCGACTACTCCAACGACGAGATCAAGTTCATGTCTCGCCACTTCCTTGGACCCGACCCGCTCACCGAACCGCGGGCCTTCCGGCGATCCGAAGAGGAGGGCGAGCACACGCATGTGGGTGAGGTGAATTCCATTCCCACGACCGTCGGTGGCGGGGGAGTGCACGCTGACGGAAAGGTGCCTCGCTTTCGCGAAGAGGACTTTCGACTGCTCTCGACTACGGGCCGCAAGAGAATGCCCATGTTGACGATTGGCCGCTCGATTACGACGAACTTGAGCCCTATTACGCCGAGGTGGAACGAGCCATCGGTGTCGCCGGACGAGCCGGCGCCAATCCGTTTGCCGCTCCGGCGGTCAGGCCCCTATCCGATGCCTCCGGGTGCGCCGATGTACGGAGCGGTGTTGTCTTCGGCTGCGGCCGAGAAGCGGGGACTCCATCCCTATGAGGCTCCGACGGCGGCCAACAGCGTGCCGTACGACGGGCGTCCCGGCTGCAACAACTGCGGCTTCTGCGCTTTCTTTGGTTGCCCGATCCATGCCAAGGGTGATCCGGTTGCCCTCCTGACCAAGACGTTTGCCACCGGGCGAGCAGAGCTGCATGGCCGAGACCTGCGTGACGCGGATTCGCATTGAGGGCCGACGCGCCACCGGCATTGACTACATCGGACCGGATGGAGTGGAACGCTCTATGGACGCCAAGCTCATCATTGTGGCCGGCGGCGCCATCGAAACCCCACGCCTTCTGCTTATGTCAGGTCTTGATCATCCGGCTCTGGGTCGTCACCTGATGGTGCACTTCCAGACGATTGTGGTCGGGCACTTCGAACACCTCAGCTTGCATCCTCACATCGGTCGTTCCGTAACGCACGTACATGATGACGCCATGGTGCAGGACGACGCCTCCAGAGCCGCCGCGGCGGAAGATGGATTGCCCTGGATCCGGGGTGGACTGGTCGAACACTCCGGAGGCGGCCATCTGACGATGGAGGCACTCCACACTCCGTGGGGTCCACTTCATGCCCAGGCCATGAAGGCATCAAATCTGGGACAACACATGTGGGCCTTCATCATGCAGGGTGAGGACCTGGCCTATTCCACCAATACTGTCGATCTGAGTCCATCGATTCGAGACGCCCGCGGATTACCGGTGGCCCGAATTACGTATAAACCGGGACACCACGAGTTAGCGGCATCAAAGCATCACGGAAAAATCCTGCAGGGTGTCCTGGAGGAGATGGGTTCGGATTGGACGATCCATACGTCGTCGTCCGGGTGTCTCGTACCACGGTATCGAAGCGACTCCTATTCCCGAAAGTCGTCACGTGATTGGCACTGCCCGAATGGGCGACGACCCGGCGACGTCCGTCGTAGACCGATGGGGAAGAGTGCACTCGTTGGACAACGTGGTGGTCGCAGACTCGTCAGTTTTCGTTACGTCATCTGGGTATGGGCCGACCCTCACCTTGGTCGCGCTGGCGGCTCGGGCGGCTCATCATTTGGCCAATACCAAGCCTTCACACATCTGACTCAGGTCCACGTCCGTCCATTTCGCTTGCCGAGAGTCCGAACTATCTACGGAAGCAGCGAGCTGCTGAAGCCGCCTCCCAATATCGGTAGGCAGGGTGTTGGTGACGAGGCGTACGTCAGTTGATTACCTGGAGCCTGTGTACTCGGCCCTGAAGGAGTGGTCACGATAAGGGGCACGGTTCCGCTCCCGGCTGGAGCGACAGCGACAAGATAATTGCCTGAAATCACCGTCACGGATTGTGCCGATTGCGAGCCGAAGTAAACACGGGTAGACGGCTGAAAGCCGCTCCCGCTGATGAGCACTGGGCCGCCCGATAGCGGCAATTCGGTGGGGCCGACCAACGTCACCGTGGGCGTCTCGGCGCTGATGAAGTTTCGTTGTGATGGCTCGATACCGGCGTTAGCGAGAATAGAGGCGGGTGCTTGGTCAGCTGCAAGGTCAGTACAGACCAACTGATCATTGGTCGCATCGACGTCAATGACGGCATCGCAGGGATAGAGCGGACCGAGTTGAGAGAAGAAGTTGTCAAGAAGCCGGATATGGCCGACGGTGTGGCAACCGCCGGAGGCAAATGAATCGACGGGTTGGTCGTAGACCAGGTTGTCGGCCAGCTTGATGTACTGCGAACCAGTATCGGTGTAGAGGCTGAAGTCAGTGTTCGTTCCGCCGTAAGCAACGTTGCCACTGATGACGAGTTCGTCGGCCCAGCCTGAGGCTTGCCCTCCATTCGTGTAGATAGCGCCACCGTCGCCCAGCGTCTGCATGTAGTTGTACATGAGGTTGTCGGAGATGACGTTGTATGAGTTGACGTTTGGATCCGAGTCGGGACTCAGGATGTTGGCATGCCAGCCGGCCCAACCGATGCTGATTGCGGTGTACGGAACGTCATCGATTTGATTGTGCGAAATCAAAGAGTGCTGAGCGTAACCCTCCCAAATTCCGACTCCACCGAGATACTCAATGGCCACATTGTGGATGTAATTGTCTGAAATGGTGTCGTAGGAGTTGATCTCGCGGTCGTCGGCTCCCACATCAGCGGGGAGCGGATCGTTGGTGCTGCCGAGCTGAATCGCCGAGGCGGAAATGTCGGTGAAGTCGTTGCCCTGGACGAGGTCATGCTGACTGCCGTATTCCACGTCGAGACCGGCTCCGCCAAGGTGGGTGAAGACGTCATTCTCCACGGTGACATCGTGGGTGGCTGAGAGAACGACTGCGCCGGGTGTGCGAGTCCAGGAGGCGTAGGCGCACGTCCCTGGGGGAGTCGAGTACTGGCAAGTGCCCTGCAGGTTGTTGGCATCGTCCCCGGTCAGGGTCCAATCGGCCTGCATTTCGGCGAAGCCTTGGACGGTGTCAGGTTGAGTCCACGTGGAATAGGAGAACTGCAATCCCGACAGGACCAAGTTGTGCACGGGATCACTCAGCGTTCCCTGCACGTTGACCAAGGTTTGGAGCACGGGAGTCAGGAAGGATGAGGTGGACATGCTCTGGCCGGCGGTAGGCACGTAGTACATCTCATGGGCCGTGGTATCGAGGGTCCAGTGTCCTGGTGACAGCAGTTCGTATGCATTCTCAAAGTACGAGGGCTGGGCGGCGCCAGAAAGCCCGCCAAAACCCCCCTGGGGTCCGTAGATCCAGGACACCTCCTGGAGACCATCACCGGGCAGATGGAGGTTGTTCCAACAGGGCTCGCTCATGGTGATGACGTCGCCGGAGACTGAGGCGATGTTGCACGACGGTTGGGTCCAGGCGCCGTTACCACCCGTGAAAACGGCCGCCACGTTGGTGATGTCCTTCCAACCAGCCAAGACGGGAGACGAAGAGATATAGCCGGTACTGGTCTGGAGGTAGTAGGCGGAAGGCAAACCGGATGAACGGGGAACGCGCACTCCGTTCACGTAGAGCTGGCGAGTATCGAAGCCGGCGGCAATCGGGGCCGCCCAAATGTTCTGAGCGGCATCGACCAGGTGCCATCCAGTAACGCTGACGCCACCGCTCAGGATGGGGGTGCGCGCCTGGAGATGCCGAGTAGGTCACGGTGTAGCCGTTAGTGCCCGAGTCCTGAGGAGCAAAAGTGAGGGGTCGAGTGAGGTCGTAGGTGCCGCCTTGCAGTGACACGTCAATATTGGAGGTCATGTTCGCACTCAGCTGACGCGCTTTGGTCTGAGCTTCCTGCAATGCGCACGGCTTGCTTTGGGTGCAGGCTGAACCGCTCCCCAAAGGAGCACCAATAAGCGTCACTGTCTTTGGTGCGGACTGAACGCCACCAACGTCCGAAGTGAGCCACGGGCCGCCCGCTAAGGCGGTCGCGCCCGCAACACAAAACAGAATCTTCCCCGCCCCCAGCCGCTTCACTGCGGCGATGGTAGCGGTCCCGCTGAACTTTGTGGAGGCTTAGCGGATGCCTCGGGTGAGCAGCATGGATCCAGCGATCGGTCCGCCGCCATTGGCCACTGCGGCTACTTCAGGCGTGCGGCCACCGCGACGAATGACTTGGCGAGCGTCGCCTTCGCCTCTTAGTTGCACGCAGGCTTCATGAATCAGGCCGAAACCGTGCAATCGACCCCCGGAGAGTTGCCCACCAGCCGTATTGAGGGGCAGGACTCCGTCGAGGGCGATGTTCTGGCCACCTTCAATGAAGGAACCACTCTCGCCTCTCCCGCAGAATTGCAGTGCCTCCAGCCACACGATCGCCAGCACAGAGAACCCGTCGTAGAGCTGGGCTGTATCGACATCGGTCGGCTTGAGATCGGTCCGTTCCCACATGGAGGTCCCAGCATCTAGGGCAGCCATGGACGTCATGTCGTCGTATTGATCCCAACTTGGACGGCCGCGTAGTGCCGTACCAACCGCGTTGATGTGGACGGCCGGGTGGTCCAAGTCGTCAGCCAAGTCTCGATGCGACACGATGACGGCCGTTGAGCCGTCACACGGTGCGTCACAGTCGTACAGGCAGAGTGGCGTGGAGATCATCCGAGCCGCCAAGTAGTCGTCGAGACTCAGAGGATCGGTGTAGATCGCTTTGGGATTGAGGGCGGCATTGCGGCGCCCGTTGACGGCGATTTGGCCGAGTTGTTCGCGGGTCAGACCGAATTCGTGCATGCGCCTCTGGCCGACCATGGCGATCCAGTTGGCGGCCGAGACAGCACCGAAGGGGAGTGACCACTGCATGAAGCTGCCGAACCGAGGGATGCCACCTCCGCCCCCTGAGCCCCCGATGCCTTGACGACCGCCTTCGCCCTGGGCAGTGCTTTCGGTGACCGTGCGATAGACGAGCACGTTCTTGGCCAGGCCAGCCGCCACGGCCAGGCTGGCCGAAATGACGGCTCTCATTTGGCCGGCACCTTCGCCGCCGCCGTCGTGCCAGTTGAGCTTGAGGCCCATGGCGTCCTGCACATCCGGGGTGGGCGGACCACCGAAGCCGGGAGTACCGGCCCCCATTCCCGGATAGGTGGAGATGCCATCTATGTCGTCTCGGGTGAGGCCGGCGTCGGCGATGGCCGCCACGCTGGCTTCCACCGTCAGATCGAGCTCGTCGCGGCCCAGACGACGGCCAACGGCCGATTGTCCAATGCCCGAGATGATGGCGCGTCGTTCCATCGGTTCTTCGCTCAGGGCGGGGCTCATTGTGCCGACTCCTTGCTCACGGCCCGAAAGAGCGGGATGTAGACGTCTTCGTTCTGTTCGAATGTCACTTCAACCGGCATGCCGATGAACACATCATCCGGATCGATGTCGATCAGATTGGTGGTCAGTCGAATGTCGGGCTGCTCGTCGATCGATACCCAGGCGAGGATGTAGGAGTCGCTTCCAGGAATCCACTGCTGCACATTGACCGAATACGTCTCGACTGTGCCCCGCCCGCTCACTGGTTCAGGTGAAAGATCCCTGGAGAGGCAGCGTCGACAGACTGGCCCGGGCGGGTGCATGAAGAAGTGGCAGGCATTGCAGCGAAGAAAGCGAAGCACGCCATCTTCACCGGATGTCCAATAGAAGCGATTGTAGACATCGAGGCGCGGCAGAAGGCGAAACGAAGGGCCATTGGCAACCATGGCCGCATGATACGCATCCCTGACACCGGCGTCAGGTGACTCGGTGGGACTAGAGGGCGAGCACTCCGACTTCAGTCAGCGCCTGTCGGGCTTCAGGGACGCCTTTTACTCGGCCGGGCCTGGAAGCCGAACGGAGAGGGCGGCGTCAATGTTGAGGATGTTGTCGTCCAGGAAGAGTGTTCGTTCGGGTGAGGCGTCGATTGCGCTGGCCACGAATTGGAAGAGTTCCTTGTCGGGCTTTACGGCGCCGATCTCAAAGGAGAGGAAGCGATGGTCAAAGCCACTCATCAGGGCCCACTGGGCGAAGTGGGTGTTCCAATGGATGGTGTTCGTGTTGCTCAGGCAGCCAGTCGGAACCAGGTCACGCACTTCAGTGACCAGTTCCAAGGCTCCGTCCAACACGCCGCCCGGCCAGTTCGTGAAAGCACCGAGATATTGGCTGGGTGACATGTCCAGCTGCCATTCGGCGACCATACCGGTGGCGAAATCGTCGGGGGAGCAGTGTCCTCGCTCGAAGAGACGAACCCAAGGGCTGGTCAGCCAGCGTTCCCAGAGCTCGTCGTCGGTCTCAATGCCGGAGAGCGCCTTCATCGGTTCGACGCCGCCGAACTCGATCAGGACCCCACCCAGGTCGAAGAGCACCAGGTCTATGGGTGGCGTGTCCACTTGGGCATCGTAGGACGACGATGTGAAGTAGTGGTCGGCTTCAGCCCTTGGATGCTCTGGCTTGGGCCACGCCCACGGCTCCCAGACCAACGGCCACGGTGAGGGCTGACGCATCTTCGACCAGCTGGTCCAGCGAGACATCGAGATTGCCGTCAAGCCACGTGATCACGAGTTCGGTGAGTCCACCGACCAGGAGATGGGAGGCCACCAGCCCAACGCGGTCACTGGCCATATCGGTCTGCCGCCAGAGGTAGCGCTCGAGCCATTCAGCGGTGGCATGCATGGTGCTGAGTCGACGGCGGCCTAGCCGCACATTGCCTCTGGCTTCGACGAACAAGATGCGGGCCCGCTTGGGGTCGTCGGTCACGAAGCGGACGATGCCGTCAATGACGGCCGTGGCCCGCTCCCTCGGATCGGGTCCCGCTCGTTCAATGGCGGTCAGCGCCACCTGGGTCGACTCGACCACCAGCCGATCGAAGACGGCGATGAGGAGGTCCTCGAGCGTGTCGAAGCTCTCGTAGAAGTACCTCGGATTGAGGCGGGCAGCCTGGCAAACGCCCCTGACCGTGGTCCCTTGCCATCCGTAGGCGCCCAGGAGGTCAAAGGCGGCATCGATGAGCTGCTCCCGGCGCTCGGACCGCCGAACATCGAGCGGCACGCCTCGCCAAGAGCGCAGTTGCGAGTCGGTGGATGTCATGGCGTCCTCATTTGGCAACGTTCGTTACCATACCCTAATGTTGGCTACAGTCGTTTCCACTAGTCGACGCAGTTCGTGAAGGGAGTCTTTGGTGAAGCTTTCGATGCCGCTGAGCTATGCGGGAGGGTTTGCCGAGTCAGCTCGTCAGGCTGCCGAACTGGAGAAGGTGGGCCTGGACACGGTGTGGGTCGCCGAGGCCTACGGCTACGACGCCCCGAGCTTCATGGGCTATCTGGCCGCCAAGACGGAGCGAGTCGAGATTGGGGCGGCCATCCTGCCGATCTACACCCGTACCCCGACGCTCATTGCCATGACGGCAGCCGGCGTGGACGCCATGTCGGGTGGGCGATGTGTCCTCGGACTTGGTGCATCGGGACCTCAAGTCATCGAGGGATTCCACGGTGTTCCCTACGACCGTCCATTGACCCGTACTCGGGAAATCATCGACATCTGTCGGACGGTGTGGGCTCGTGAGGCGCCGCTGACCCACGAAGGGGCGGCCTACAACATCCCGCTGCCCGAAGGTCAGGGAACTGGCCTGGGCAAGGCGCTCAAGATCATCGGTCGGCCCGAGCGCTCGCGGATTCCGATTTGGGTCGCGGCGCTCGGTGAGAAGAATGTGGCCATGACGGCCGAAGTGGCCGACGGTTGGCTGCCTCTCTTCTTCGTGCCCGAGAAGGCCAAAGACGTTTTCGGCCCCGCCCTGGCGGCTGGAGCCGCCAAGCGTGACGCCGGCCTGGAGACACTGCAGATTGCGGCCGGCGGCATTCTGGCCATCGGTGAAGAGGCCGAAGTGGCCGGCATCCGTGACTTGGGCCGCTCCATGGCCGCGCTGTACATCGGCGGCATGGGAGCCAAGGGCAAGAACTTCTACAACGCGCTGGCCTGTCGCTACGGCTACGAAAAGGAAGCGGCCGAAATCCAGGACCTGTATCTGTCGGGCAAGAAGGATGAAGCGGCCGCCCTGGTGCCCAAGGAACTCCTGGAGGCCACGTCGCTGTGTGGGCCTGAGGGCTACATCAAGGAGCGGTTGGCCGCGCTGTGCCGAAGCTGGTGTGACGCATGTCAACGTCACCCCGGTCGGCGGCGACCCCGTGGCCATGATTGAGAAGGTTCGTAGTTGGATCTGATGTCGACCGAACGGGGTCACGTGATTGTGGCCGGAGGCAGCATCGGCGGGTTGGCCACTGCTTTGGCACTCGGCCGCCTCGGTCATCGGGTCACTGTGCTCGAGCGTGATCCGCTCAATGAATACGGCGACGCCGAAGCGGCCTTCGCGGACGAGCGGCTGGGTGCACCACAGGCCCATCAGACGCATGGCTTTCTGGCCCGCTTAACCGTGGTGCTGCGCGAGCGTTTCCCAGATGTGCTGGAGGTGTTGCGGGCCGCCGGAGCCGAATCTCTGACACTGACTGGAAGTCTCGGGGCCTATGAACCGGGTGATGAGGACCTCAATACCCTGATTGTGAGGCGGACCACCTTCGAGTGGGCGCTGCGCGATGCCGTCCGGCGGGAACCCCACGTGAAGTTTCGTTCGGGGGTAGGTGTCGACGGACTCCTGTTCGACCTCAATGGCGAACTCCCGCATGTCACCGGCGCCCGGTTGTCAGACGGCAGCGAACTGCAGGGCGATGTGGTTGCCTGCACGGGTCGCCGGGGTGATGTGTTGCCCTGGCTGTCTGAAGCTGGCGTCGAGATAGCCGAAGAAGTCGTGAACTCCGAGATCGTCTACCTCACTCGCTGGTATCGACGACCCGCTGATCTGGACGTGACGGTTGATCCTCGATTGGGCGGTGACTTCGGATACCTGAAGTACCTGGCCATTCCGTGTGACGGCTCCACCTTCTCGGTCACGCTGGCCGTGCGCTCGAGTGACCATGAACTCCGCAAGGCTCTGCTGGACCCCGACGCATTCGATCGGGCCTGCCACACCCTGCCCGGTCCGGATCGCTTCTTCGTGTCTGACGCCATTGAGCCGATCGGCCCAGTGCGACCCATGGGTGGCCTCATCAATCGTCTGCGTCACTTCACCGATGTGGAAGGCCAGCCATTGGTGACCGGATTCCACGCCGTCGGCGATGCGCATACCTGCACGAACCCGATGTACGGCCGGGGATGCTCGTTGGCCTTTGTCCAGGCCACGCTGCTGGCCGATGCCTACTCGCTCCACTCGAATATGCCGTTGTCTCGGGCCGCCACCTACGAGGAGCTCTCGAAGCAACAGGTGGAGCCCTGGTACCACTCCGCGGTGATGATGGATTCGTTTGGCGGGGGCAATGGTGGCGGGCAGGAGCCGGATGGCTTCATGCGGAAGTTCGGTCTGCTGGTCGCCGACGTCATGCTGGGCCGGCCCACGGATCCGATCATCGCCCGAGGCTTGCTTCGAATGATCAATACCTTGGTGAGGCCGGACGAACTGATGGCCGACGCCGAATTCCTGACCCGGATAGCGTCCTATTTCGCTGCTCCGGATGGGGACTATTCAGATGTTGAAGCGCTGCGTGTCAGCCGTGGTTCACTGCTCACTGCAGTGGCCGCCTAAGCAGGAAACGAAGAGGGGACATCACCATGCACGATCTGGTCATTCGAGGCGGCACCATCGCCGACGGCAGCTGGCAAGGCCACCCGTACGGGCGACGTCGCCATTGAGGGCGGCCGGATTACAGCCGTGGGGGAAGTCACCGGCCAAGGCCGACGTGAGATCGATGCCGAGGGGAAGCTGGTCACCCCAGGGTGGGTCGACGTGCACACGCACTACGACGGTCAGGTCACTTGGGATCCCGAAGTATCGCCCTCCGGTTGGCACGGTGTGACCACGGTGGTCATGGGCAACTGCGGCGTGGGCTTCGCTCCAGCGCGGGCGACTGATCGCGAATGGCTGATCCAGCTCATGGAAGGGGTGGAGGACATTCCCGGTGCCGCCCTGTCCGAGGGCATGAACTGGAACTGGGAATCGTTTCCCGAATACCTCGATGAGGTGGAGCGCACCGACCGGATTCTCGATGTGGCAGCCCTGGTTCCCCATGGAGCACTTCGTGCATTCGTGGTGGGCGAAGGCCGGGCCAATGGCGAAGCCAATTCCGACGAGATCGCCGAAATGGCGGCGTTGGTCCGAGAGGCCGTTCACGCTGGAGCCATTGGAGCTTCGACCACGCGCACCGTGCTGCACCGAGCCAAAGACGGCGAGCTGGCAGCCGGCACCACTGCCTCAGCCGATGAACTGATTGCCATTGGCGAGGCGCTGGGCAAAGCCGGGCACCGCGTCTTCTCGCTGGCCAGCGACATGGTGGATCTCGATCACGAGTTCGCTTGGATGTCGGAGATCTCGATTCGGGCCGGCGTGCCCGTTACCTATCAGGTGTTGCAGCCGGACTTCGCTCCCGATCTGTGGCGCGAATGGATTAATCGAGGCGTGGCGGCCAACCGTCAGGGTGCTTGGCTGGTGCCGCAGGTGGCGGGCAAGCCGACGTCGTTGATGTTTGGCTTCGAATCGGCCACTCATCCGTTCTCGCATCACCAGGCTTACCAAGCGCTCAAGGACCTTCCTTTGGCCGAACGAGTGGCTCATTTGCGTACCGACGAGGTACGTCAAGCCATCTTGAGTGAAGAGGCCTCGCCCGGGAGATTCGTCTCCATGCTGTTGGCCAGTCTCCACAAGCTATTTCCGCTGGGGAATCCCCCGAACTACGAGCCGGCACCAGAAGCCAGTGTGGCCGCCATCGCCGCCCGAGAAGGCAAGCCCTCCATTGAGGTGCTCTACGACCTCATGCTGCAGCGAGATGGCCACGAGCTGCTGTACCTACCGCTCCTTGATTACGCCGCAGGCAACTTGGACGCAGTTCGCGAAATGCTGACCCACCCGGCCACCGTGCTCGGTCTGGGCGACGGTGGCGCCCACTGCGGCGTGCTCTGTGACGCCAGTCTCCCCACCTTCATGCTGGCCCACTGGGCTCGGGACCGCACCAGGGGCGAGCAGCTGCCGGTTGAGCAAGTCGTGCACATGCAGACCCGTCGTACAGCTGAGCTGTATGGCTTCCGGGATCGTGGACTTTTGGCCCCGGGGTACCTGGCCGACGTCAATGTGATCGACCACGATGCGCTGGCTCTTGAGCCGCCTGAAATGGTCTACGACCTGCCGGCACAGGGCAAACGCCTCATTCAGCGGGCGCGCGGGTACGTGGCCACCGTGAAGTCGGGTGTCGTTGTTCGTGAGCACGACGAGTCGACGGGTGAACTGCCGGGTCGACTCCTGCGTGGCCCGCAACCAGCGCCCAGCCTGTAGTACCGCCGACTATTTGCTTCGCCAGTCGTCTTGCGGCGGCAGGGGATGCTGGAACAGGTAGGCGGCGTTGCCGGCTGCGATGGATCGCAAGTCCTTGTCATCCAGGCTGCCCCACGTCTGAGTCACCACTCGCTGAGTGTCGGGCCATGACGAGTCGGCGTGGGGGTAATCGCTCTCGACCATGATGTGGTCGATCCCGATGATGTCTCGCATGATGACGCTGGACGGGTCGTCGATGGAGCAGAACCAGAAATTCCGACGAAGGACTTCGCTCGGCAGGAGGGCGGACGGCCAGGCGTTACTCTCCGATCCGGAGGCCGAATGGTGGACCACGTAATCGGCTCGGTCCATCAGCATGGGTACCCACCCGATGCCACCTTCCGACATGGCGATGCGCAGCCCCGGAAATCGAATTGGCACCCCGGACCAGAGCCACTCACCGGCTGCGACAAGCGCGTTGACGGGGAACAGGGTGGGCAGCAGCTCGAAGGGTGGATCGGGTGAGGGGAGTGGGGCCCATGACGACGCTCCGGTGTGGAGGCACACCACCGTGCCCGTGCGCTCGCAGGCGGCGAAGAAGGGATCCCACTCTCCGGTGAAGATGGAGGGCAGACCGAGCTGGGCCGGAAACTCCGGAAAGCTGACCGCCTTGAAGCCGCGTGCGGCGTTGTGTTCGAGCTCGATAACGGCCTGTGCAATGTCGGCCAGGTACGGCAGTTGTAGCGGGATGATCCGCTCGGGATACGGGGCGGCCCACGTGTCGTGATGCCAATCGTTGAAGGCATGCAAGCAGGCCAGCCCGAGGTCTCTGTTCTTCGCTCTCGAGTAGACGGCACCGCAAAAGCCTGAGACCAAAGACGGAAAACAGAGTGAGGCCCAAATACCGGCCCGGTCCATGTCATCAACCCGGGCCTCGATGTCGAAACAGCCCGGCCGCATCTGATCGAAGCGGGCCGGTTCCATGCTCCACTCGCTCTTTGGCCGACCAACAACGGCGTTCAGCCCGATATTTGGATATCGATTGCCTTCGAATATCCAGCACTGATTCCCGAGTTCGTCCTCCACGATCGTGGGAGCTTCGGGTTGCAGATTGGCCGGAATTCGCCCGAGGAAAAGATCAGGCGGTTCAATCAAGTGGTCGTCCACCGAAATGATGGGGACATGAATGGCCCGTGGTTCCGGATCGGGAAGAAGTGTCGTCGGACGGCCTAACGGAATGCCCATGTGAGGGATGCCTACAGGAGACGAGTGGTCAGCGGCGTTTCAATACAGGTGTCGCCGTCGCGTACCAACGAGTACGTCTTTTTCGTGGCGTCCTCGGTGATGGCTTCGACCAGTTCGGTTCCGAAGAAAACCAGTCCCGTTCCGTTCTCGGTGGCGTAGCCGTCGGGAAGAGTGCCGTCGGCTATCAGGCGGTGGACAGTGGGGCGACGAAGTACTTCAGCATCATGGTGTGGACTGTTGCTGTAGGGCAGAAAGGCCAATCCGTTGGTCACCGGTTGGAGCACTTCCCCGAAAGAATCCGTGGTACCGCCGATGTGCCAGCAGAGTGAACCAGCCGACACGCCCTTCAGCACGACGCCGGCTTCCCAGCATTCCCGAAGGATCACGTCGAGACCGTGAACCCGCCACAGTGCCAACAGGTTGGCCGTGCTGCCACCGCCCACCCAAATGATGTCCTGTGACAGAAGATGCTCTCGGACATCGGGCCAGTTGGGCATGGGAAACAACCTGAGGTCGGAACTGATGAATCCGAGCTTTGAGAACGCATTGTGGAAGGCGGCCAAACGCGTGTCGTCATCGCCACCGGCCGTATTAATGATGCAGATCCGGGGATGCGTTCCGGCGTTGGCCAGCTCAGCCGCGAACTCATAGGACGGTCCCGGCCGGAGGTTGGTTGGATCAGGTCCTTCAGCTTGGAACCCGATGCTGGTGGCGATGATGGTCGGTTGGTGAGCCGTCACGTCAGCGGCCAAGTACCTCTGGGTTTTTGCAGTGCAGCGGTCGGGCTCCCGCCAGGAGCCGGCACAAGTCTTCTGCGATGGTGCGGGTGTGATTCGACTCCGTGTCGTAGGTGGCGCCACCGATGTGAGGGGTGAGCACCACGGACGGGAAGGTGGTGAGGGGGTGATCGGTCGCCAGGTGTTCACCCTCAAAGTGATCGAGGCCGGCCGCGCTGACCTTGCCTGACTGGAGAGCGGCCACCAATGCATCAGTGTCATGGATCTTGGCCCGGGCGGTGTTGAGGTACACCACGCCGTCCTTCATCTTTGAGAAGGCGTCGGTACCGATCATGCCGGTGGTCTCGTCCGTCACCGGCGCATGGACCGAAATGACGTCGGATCGCGCAAATAGCTCATCCAACGATGAGGTGGCGTCGGGAGCGTAGGGGTCGTAGGCCAGCACATCCATGCCCAGTCCACGCAGACGCCACCGGAGGGCCCGACCCACGGCACCCAGACCCACCAGGCCGACGGTTCGTCCGTTCAACTCCCAGGCCCGGTAGCGCTGGTAGGGAATTTTGCCGTCCCGATAAATCTCGCCTTCTCGAACGTCCTTGTCGGCGGGGACGATGCCGCGGGTGGCGGCGAAAAGCAGACCAACAGCCAGTTCGGCCACGGCGTCGGCATTGCGGCCGGGTGCGAAAAGAACGGGTACGCCGGCCGCGGTGGCGGCCGCCACATCCACGTTGTTGGGGTCACCACGGCAGCTTGCGACGGCGATCATGGGCTGCTCGTAGAGGTCGGCCCCGCACACGTCACTCTCGACCACCACGATGTTGGCGCCTTCTTCGGCGACCCGGGCGGCGAGCTGGGTCGAGTTGTAGATGCGAAGACTGGGCTGGTCAAGCCACGAATCGAGGGTCAGATCAGCCAGCTCATGCAAGAGGTCGAGCCCGGAACCGCTCACTGCCGCAGTCACCAGGGCCTTCGGCCGGGTGTCGCTCATCTACTCAAACCCCTCTCGGTCGGTGAAATCCTCGTCCATAATGGCGGAAGCATGACACGGATGTCAGATTTGTGAACCAGCGTCACGATGCCGTCACGGTTGGGGTGGATATCGGCACCACCTCGGTGAAGGCCCTGGCTGTCGATCAGGACGGAAAGGTCGTCGCCCGGAGCCGAGTACCCCATCAGGTGGTGGCACCGGAGCCCGATCAGCTCCGTCATGACGCAAAGCGTGCCTGGCGGGCAGGGCCAAGGAAGGCCTACGCCGACCTCCTGGCCCAGTTGGAAGGCGAGAGCCGCCCCGCACCAGCCGGGGTCACGGTGACCGCCATGGTGCCCTCGTTGACCGCCGTCAATCGATCGGGAGTGCCCGTACTGCCCGGCCTGCTCTATGGCGACATCGAGGGTCGACCAGCAGGTGCGCCCGATGTGCCAGCAGAGGAACTCCCGTCGGGGATGATGTTCGACGCGGAAGGCTTCCTGGCCTGGGCAGTGGCCGAGGCACCGGAGGCGAAGGGCTACTGGCCCTGCCAGGCCGTGGCCACTCATGCCCTGTCGGGAGTGGGCGCCATCGACTCGGCAGTCACCGGTTCACTGGGTTCCCTGCACGCCTGGGGAAAGTGGAATCAACCCCTGTTGGATTCGATTGGGGTCAAGGAGTCTCAGCTTCCCAGAGTGATCGGCATGTGCGAATCGGGTGGCACGTTGCCCGGTACCGACACGGTCTTCACCGGTGGCTCCATCGATGCTCTTTGCGATCAGGTTGTGGCTGGTGCCGTCGAGGCCGGCGATGTCCTGGTCATCTTTGGGGCCACCCTCATTGTGTGGGTCGTGACGGAAGACTGGCTTGAGGTGCCGGGCCTGATCAGCTATCCCCATACGACGCCGCATCGATTCTTGATTGGCGGGC
This sequence comes from uncultured Acidimicrobiaceae bacterium, assembly GCA_963730785.1. Taxonomy (GTDB): domain Bacteria; phylum Actinomycetota; class Acidimicrobiia; order Acidimicrobiales; family RAAP-2; genus Bog-473. The sequence goes on along the minus strand of CAVSTF010000010.1, from coordinate 805,456 downwards.
CGAGCAATGCCGGCGCCCTGTTCGTCGACTGGGCCCGGTCGTTGCTGCGGGACGTGCCCAAGCCTGGCCCCGATCGAGAGAAACAAGATCCGCGGCTCGGTCATCCCGATCGCATCCCGCTCTGGTTGCCCTACATCCGGGGCGAGCGGACGCCGTTTAACGATCACACCCTTCGAGGCAGCCTTCAGGATCTCCACATCGCATCGGGCGGAGCAGCCATTGAACGCGCCGCGTTTGAAGCGAGCGGTTTCGTGGTCAAGCGAATCATCGACCAGTCCGGGGCGCCGGTCAGGCGGATTGTGGCCAGCGGAGGGGGATCCCGGGTCACGGCCTGGATGTCGGCCGTGGCCGACGCCACAGGACTTCCAGTGGAGGCCGTGGCGGTACCCGATGGTGCCGCCCGTGGTGCCGCCTTCTTCGCCCGCATGGCGGCTGGGCTTGAATCCTCACTGAATGATTCCGCCCGATGGGCTTCCACCGGACGCATCATTGAACCCGACCGTACGTGGGCCAAGTTCACGGAAGAGCGTTATCAGCGTTTCTGCGCTCTCGGCACGGGCGCCTAGCCGTTCGGGGTAAAGGCCACTTTCAAGGCACCACTCTCATCTTGGCGGGCGATTGCCTTCAGGGCATGCCACCAATCAGTCAGGGGGAATCGGTGGGTCAGCATGGGCGTGATATCAAGACGGCCATCGGAGACAAACTGCAGGTAATGCTCCAAGGCGTGCTTGCGCTCACCATCGAAATCCTCCATGCCAAAGGCGTTTGAGCCCGCGATGGTGATCTCCTTGAAGTAAATGGGAGTCCACTCCCAGCGCTCCGGTGTCGATACCCCGGTATAGACCAACTTGCCTCGTTCGGCGAGGACGCGCACACCTACTTCGAGCGTTTCCGCTTTGGCGATGGTGTCGTAAATGACGTCAATGTGGCCCGGATGCGTCACCGGTAGTCCGTCGAACGGTTGGTGGAGGACCGCGCCTGACCATTCGGCCAGTTCTTCAACCAAGGCCAGGCGGGGTTCGTGCTGGAACACCTTGTGTGCTCCGAATTGCCGGGCCATTTCGGCTTGCGACTCGAAACGGGCGACGACGCCAACTTCCACGTCTGGGTAAAGGGCGCGCAGGATGGCGACACTGGTGAGCCCCAGTGCGCCAGAGCCGTAGACGAGCACTCGGGAACCCTTGGGTGGTGGATGCCGGACGATGGCGTGAAATGAGACGGCGAAAGGATCAGCCAGGACCGCTGCCTCATTCGAGATGTGATCCGGCACTGGTATCAGCATGGAATCGTGGGCTGACAACAGTTCAGCCCACGCGCCTGGAGCGCCCGTGATCACACCGACGTGCACTCCTGGACCGAGGTCGCCCTTAGTGAAGCTCCAACACAAACTGAGATCCCCGCTTTGGCAGGGAGGGCACTTGGGCTCGATCCCACGGGGCCCACAAGTGAGCCAGGGATTTAAGACAACTCGCTGGCCAACGTCCAGTCCCTTGGCGGCCGGACCCATGGCGACGACTTCGGCCACCACTTCGTGACCCGGGACGTGTGGCAGAGAGGAGAAGGCGGCCATGGGATTGTCCATGTCGCCGCTACTGAAGTCGCCCAACACCAGCTTGGCGTCTGATCCACAGATGCCAGAGAGGATGGGCTTGGTGATGACCCAGTCAGGCCGCACGAGGCGGGCATCGTCCATGTCATGCAGACCGAAGGGGAGGCCAGCCAACATGGTTTCCAACTCATCGGTCGGAGCTGGGCGAGCCTCGGCCTTGTCGGGGGCAGAGCCGAACAGTAGGGCCTTCATGAGGACGCTCCTTCGTTGTGCTGCTGGGTCATGGCCCGCATGCCGACCATGAAACTGTCGAAATCCGAAGTCTTCATCTCGATGACGGCCTTCATGTCCGGCAGGTAGTGCTCGAATTGATCACTGTCGATGGCGTCGATGATGCCGCCGGCAATATCGGATGGCGGAGCTTTCGGACCGTCATACAGCGGAGCGTCGTTATCGGGCTGATCCCAAATCTCGGTATCGATGGCGCCCGGGAGAATGAGTCGGACGACTACCCCGGATCCATCGAGGTCGATGGCCAACGACTCACTCCATCCGGCCAGTGCAAATTTTGACCCCGAATAGGCAGCCTCGGTGGTGATGCCTAGGCGGCCACCAAGACTTGACACGTTCACGATGGTGCCCGACCTACGTTCCAGCATCCTGGGGAGTAGCGCCAGCGTGATGGCCACAGGTGAGAAGTAGTTGATCGTCATCGTGCGCTCAACTTCGGCCAGCGTGAGGCGGGTGGCATGGCGCCGCATGGGTACGGCAGCGTTGTTGATGATGACGTCGATTCCGTCGTAGTGGTCCCAAATGGCGAGCGCCAACTCCGCCGCGTCGTTTGGGTCAGAAAGGTCGGCGGCCCATCGCTCCGAGGCGGGAGAAGATTTCCGACACTCAGCGAGCACGGCATCGAGGCGATCTTGTCGACGTGCCACCAAGGCCACCGTGTCGCCTCGTTGCGCCAGCTCTTTGGCAACCGCTTCACCGATCCCGGACGAAGCGCCCGTGACCATGACCGTCCTGCCTCGCGCTGAAGCCATCACTTTGGCGTCACTCCCCAAACGAGATGTAGGTATCGCCCGATCCTGCTGGCGATACTTCTTGGGGTGAGCGAGGGGTCTCGAACCCCCGGCCTCCAGGACCACAACCTGGCGCTCTAACCGACTGAGCTACGCCCACCAAGACCGACAAGTTTGGCACATAGGGAGGGGGGTCCGAGTCGCTTCCGGAACTGGCCCTCAGGCATGAATCACCCGCTCAATGCCGTATGCCAGGCTATATATGACCCGCCCGCCCCCGTAGCTCAGCGGATAGAGCAGTGGACTTCTAATCCAATGGTCGCAGGTTCAATTCCTGCCGGGGGCGCCAAATTTTGATTTTTCTTGCAGCGTGACGGTTCGCCCATGACCGAGTTGTGACTGGCCCAGGCGGAAAACTCTTATCAGGCCGGTGAGTTAATTGACCGCGCTCGATAGTGCTCGAGATGCTGTTTGCCCACGGCCGACACACAAATGAGCTGACCCAAGCCCTCGGCGTAGCCGCGCTCAATAAACCCACGGGCGACGGCCTCTTCCCACACCGGTAGTCGGGGGCACGACGTTCGCCAGACGTCCAACACATCCAAATAACTGCGTTGGCCGGGGCCGATCCAATCCAGTAGGTCCAAAATCAGGTCATCAACGGTCTGGGACATGGCTCGCGTGCCAATGATGCCAGTTGCCAGCCGATTCGGCAGGGTGATCAGAGATCGATCATATGGTTATATATTCATCACTATTATGGTTCTACAACAAACTGCCCCACCCGAGTTGAGCCGGCGTCGTCGAGTCGGGGTCCTCCTCATTTGTTCAATGAGTCTGCTCATCGTTGGACTCGATGTGACCATCGTGAATGTTGCGCTGCCCGCGATCGGTCGGGATTTCCACGCATCGGTGTCGGGTCTGCAGTGGACTATCGATGCCTACACCTTGGTGTTGGCCAGCTTGCTCATGTTGTCCGGGTCGACGGCAGATCGGCTCGGTCGCAAACGAACTTTCATAGTGGGACTCACCCTGTTCTCCCTGGGATCTCTGCTGTGCAGTGTCGCTCCCAATCTTTCTCTGTTGGTGATTTTCCGGATGATGCAGGCCATCGGCGGTTCGATGCTGAATCCGGTCGCTATGTCCATCATCACGAACACCTTCACCGACCAGAGAGAGCGCGCTCAGGCCGTGGGCGTATGGGCGGCGGTAGTTGGCATCAGCATGGCGCTCGGACCAGTCGTCGGCGGTCTGCTGGTGGATTCGGTCGGCTGGCGTGCCATTTTCTGGATCAATCTCCCGGTCGGCGTGGCTGCCATCCTCCTCACCCTCCGGTTCATACCGGAATCTCGGGCGCCAAGAGCCCGCCGAATTGATGGTGTCGGCCAAGCGTTAGTGGTGGTCTTATTGGCCTCGCTCACCTACGGCATTATCGAAGCTCCTGATCGGGGTTGGGGATCCCCGGTGATCGTGACCGCACTCGCGCTCGCCGTCCTTTCGTTGATTGGCCTACTCCGTTGGGAGAGACGTCGAGACGAACCGCTTATCGACCTTCGCTTCTTCAAGTCGATTCCATTCTCCGGGGCTGCGGTCATTGCCGTGGCGGCATTCGCGACGCTGGGAGGATTCCTGTTCCTCAATACGTTGTACTTACAAGAGGTGCGAGGGCTATCGCCCCTCCGCGCCGGTCTCTGCACTCTGCCCATGGCGGCGATGACCATGCTGTTACCACCCGTTTCCGGACGGCTAGTGGGCTCAAGGGGCGCTCGCATACCCCTCTTGATCGCCGGTTTAGCCCTCACTGTCAGTTGCGCCATGTTGAGCCAGATTGGTCCGAAGTCATCGTTCGCGTGGCTCTTCGCTGCCTACGTCGTCTACGGCATCGGGTTTGGGTTTGTGAACGCGCCAATCACGAACGCTGCCGTTTCCGGGATGCCTCGAGCCCAGGCCGGGGTGGCCGCAGCGATCGCGTCGACCTCACGGCAAGTCGGCGCCACTCTCGGTGTCGCTGTCGTCGGCTCACTTCTGGCGTCGTCCGATAAAGGGTTCCATCCACGTCGACGTCTCTTCGATCCGGGCCGGGTGGATGGTGCTAGCTGGGTGTGGATTCGTGGTACTGATTCTCGGTCGAGTCGTTACGAGCGCGCGGGCCAAAGAAACTGCAGGCCGGGTTGCTCAGGAACTGAATCCCGAATTCCTGGAGGTGCAGGGCTGATGACCACTTCCGGCCAGTCGCCGAATCGTCCCTGAGGACGACGTAGCCCGCAGGGCGTGGGCGGCCATGTGCGACCTCGTGCTCGACAACGAGCGACGCCGCGAGGTGAGCGAGGCCGTCGGCATCAGTTTTGGACGGTTGCGTGCTTTGAGGCGTATTGCCCGTCATCCCATGACGATGGGGGAGCTGGCCGCCAATCTTGGGATTGATGCGCCTTATGCCACGCTCGTGGTGGACGACCTGGAAAAGCAGCAACTGGTCGAACGAGGCCCCCACCCCACCGATCGTCGCGCCAAACTGGTGACGGCCACACCTCTTGGCGCCACCATGGCCAAGCAGGGCGAGGAAATCATGGGTCGGCCACCAGCGGGTCTTACCTCGCTTTCAAAGGTCGATCTGGACGCGATCGCTCGTGGCCTTGAGCAAGCTCTCGATGCTTCAGATGTCGGCCAAAGGTCACGCGGGGCGTTAGTCGCTATCCACCCGTTTATCGTGCCTCTGAAGCCCTTTAGCCAATATGGCCGGTGACGTAGGCCTCGGTGCGGGGATCCTTGGGGGAGTCAAAGATCTGCCGAGTGGGGCCCGATTCAACAAGCTCTCCCGAACCACTGTCGCCCAGGAGGAAGACTGCGGTCTGATCGGAAATCCGTGTGGCTTGGAAGAGGTTGTGGGTCACGAGAGCGATGGTGATGTGTGAGGACAGCTGGACGATCAGTTCTTCAATTTGGGCTGAAGATTGTGGATCCAGCGCTGAGCATGGTTCGTCCAGCAGGAGGACTTCAGGCTCGACGGCCAGCGCTCGAGCAATGCAGAGACGTTGTTGCTGTCCCCCCGAGAGTCGAATGGCAGGCGCCTGCAAGCGGTCCTTGACGCTGTCCCAGAGTGCGGCTTGTCGAAGTGAGGCTTCGGCGGCTTCCTGAAGAAATGAGCGTTTCTTGACCCCATTGATGCGCAGGCCAGAAACCACGTTGTCGAAGATGCTTTTGGTGGGGAAGAGATTTGGGCGCTGGAACACCATGCCGGCACGGTTCCGTACGAGTTCGGGTTGGGTGTCTTTGGCGTAGACATCGAGATCGCCGATTCGAATGGTGCCGGTGACATGGCCCGTTGTGTGGTCATGCATACGGTTGATGGAACGAAGGATTGTTGTCTTCCCGCACCCGGATGGGCCGAGCAGTGCCGTGACAGTGTTGGTGGCCAATTCGAGATTTACGTCTTGGACAGCGACCTGCTTGGCGTTCTCCACTTTCCCGTAGCGAACGGTCACGTGTTCGAGTGACACGGCGATCGCTCGATCGGTGGTGAGTGAACTATCGAGCATGGCGTGTCATGAAGGCAGCGAAAATACGGGCGACGATGCTTAAGAGGAGTACTCCGGCGAGGAGTACAAGTGCCGTAGCCCAAGCCGTGGTTTGTAGTTGGGGATACGGCTGAGTACCGTCAGTGAAGATATCGAGAGGCATGGCCGCCATCGGATGGAACGGGTTGGTGGCCAAGAGGGAACTGCCGAGTGCCGTGAACAGTAATGGTGCCGTTTCCCCGATGGCTCTGGCCACGGCAAGCAGGTTGCCCGTCACGACGCCAGGGAGTGCCCCACGAATGACGATCGATCGAGCGACCCGTGACGGTTTGGCACCGAGGGCCAGCGCCGCATCCCACAGGTCCTCCGGTACCGCTTTCATGGCGGATTCGTCGGCGCGCACAATGATCGGCAGCATGAGGACCGCCAAGGCGAAGCTGGCCGACAGACCCGAGTAGCTGTGTGAGGGGACCACGATCAGCGCGTACGCAAACACTCCGATAGCGATCGATGGAATGCCCGACATCACGTCAGCTATGAATCTGATGGTGGCAGCCAGCCGGCCTCTGCGTTCGATGAGGAAGAGTGAGACGGCCAGACCAGTTGGGATGGCCAGTGCAGTGGCGATGCCCACGATGATCAGCGTGCCGATGATGGCGTTGTAGATGCCTCCACCCGGAACCCCTTGTGGTACGGGGTTCTGTGAGAAAAAGGCTACCGACACTCCCTTTGAGCCCCGGCTGGTCGTATAGGCAATGAGGGCCACTAGGGGGATGAGGACAATCACCAACACCACATAACAGGCGGTCTGAGCGGCACCCCCAAATGCCCGGCGACGATTCAGGGTGTTGCGGGAGGACTCTCTGACCACAGCCCGCCTCCGGGCTATGGCCTCCGGAGATAACAGATCGCTCGCTGATGAGGAGAGGGCGGTCATGCCGAAGCCCCCTCAACTTCGAGCGGCGCGTCGCTACTGAAGGTTTCCATCTTCCGTCCGGGTCGATGGCGAATCAGGAGTTGGCCACCGATATTGAACACGGCGGTGAACGTCAGGAGTACCACGACCAAACCAATGACGGCACTTCGCTGGATGCCGACAGCTTCCGAGAAGTAATTCACGATGGCGGATCCCAAGGTTGTCCCAGTGCTCAACAACGAGTGGGGCAGCGTTACGCCTCCCCCGATCACCAGCGCAACAGCGATGGCCTCTCCCAGTGCTCTCCCGGTGGCCAAGGTGACAGCGGCTTCAATGCCTGAACGTGCTCCGGGAATGACGGCAATGCGAACCACTTGCCATTTAGTACCGCCCAGGGCCATGGCGGCCTCTCGGTCGGCCACCGATACGCCTCGTAGTGCCGTCCTCGTCAGCGAAATCATGGTGGGAAGGGCCATAACGGCCAGCACGACCGAGGCCAGGAGAATCCCCGATCCGAGATCGCCCCCGCCGAAAATGTGTTTGATCAGTGGAATCTTTTGCAGAGTGGGCTCGACGTGTCGCTCGAAGATGGGCACCAGTACCAAGAGGCCCCATAGGCCAACCACAATGCTGGGCACGGCGGCCAGGAGATCGATGCAAGTGGAGAGTGTGGCGCCGATTCGGCGGGGGAGTAACTCTGACAGTGCGATAGCCGTGCCAAGTCCCACTGGGACCACAATGACGAGTGCGACCACGGTGGTGATCATCGTGTCGATGATGAATATGCCCGACCCGAACTTCTCGGCCGTGGGGTCCCAGTTGCCGCTGAAGATGAAGCTGAAGCCAGAGTGGCGGAACGCCGGTGCTGACTGCCAAACCAGGCTGACGACCAAGGACACCACGACGGCCACAAAGACCAGGGCACCACCCCAGCGGATGGTGGCGTAGGCCCGACCACCGACCCGACGATGGTGCTGAGCAATCAGCGGACCAATGTGGGGCCGGTGGTTCTCGCTATCAGTCATGTCTGCAGGCGGCGATGCCGTCATCCCAGCGGTCATCGACCTGACGCTCCGCGGCCCACTATGGGGCCGTCCGTCAATTGGTGAAGATGGCCTGACCGGTGGAGGTTTCCAGCTGCAGCAGAGTCGAGTGGGCGTAGGCAGCGACAGCGGCTGGCAATGGGGCGTAGCCCAAGGCGGTGGAATACGACTGTCCTGAAGTCGTCACCCACTGGAAAAGCTTACCCAGGACAATGCCGGTGTTGGTGGTCGACTGCTTTTGGTAGAGGAGGGCCCAGCTGAAGTTGGCCAACGGATACGCCGAGGCGCCCGCGGCGTACACGATGTTGTAGTTGGTAGAGCTGATTCCCGATACCGCTGATCCGGCCGCAGCGATCGTACTGACCGAGGGTGCAACGTAGGTGCCGCTCTTGTTCAGGAGCGACGCGTTGCTGAAGTTTGCCTCCAAGGCGTAGGCGTACTCGACGTACCCAATGGCACCTTCGGTCTCCTGGATGTAGGTGGCAACACCAGCATTGAGCTGTTGTCCGGAGTCACCGGAGGCCCGACCAGCGTTGGGCCAGGTTGTCGAAGGTGATGTCGCGCCAATGGCCCCAGTCCAGGTCGGGCTGGTGTCAATGAGGTATTGATCAAGGTCGTAGCCGGGACCCGAGGTGTCGGAACGGAACACCGGAACAATGTTCTCATTGGGAAGACTCGCGCCGGGGTTGAGGGCGGCGATTGCCGGGTCATTCCAGTTGGTGATCTGGCGCAGGTAGATCTGAGCCAGGACGGGTCCGTTGAGCTTGAGACTGGAAACGCCGGACACGTGGTACGAGACGGCCACGCCACCGAGATCTGTCGGTACCTGGAGCACTGGTCCCTTGGAGGCGGCCTGCTGGGCCGCCGTCATCGGGATTTCACTCTGGCCGAAGTTGGCGGTGTTCTGCTCAATTGCGGTCACGCCAGGTCCACTGCCCGAGCCGGAGAAGTTGACGGACACGCCGGAGTTGTCCTTGTTGTATTGGTACAGCACGCGGCCGTAAAAGGGCTGAATCGAACTTGCGCCAACGCCCGTCAGCGTTGCCGCCGGTGATGAGGTCGGATTGGCCGACAGGGAGCCTCCAGGTGCGCTCGAACCTGACGACTTGACCGTCGTGGTGGTGACTATCGGCTTTGTGCCGGCCACCGTGGTCGTCGTCTTTGTGCCAGCGGCGCCGGCCGCCGTCGTACTAGTGGTTGGCGCGGTAGTGGTGCTGGTGGTGGTCGAAGCGGCCGATTTGGCCGACGTCGACTTGGTCGAGCTCTTCTTGGTTGCGCTGGGGCTGGAGCTGCCGCAGGCCGCGGCGATGAGTCCGGCGGTGACGATGACCGCACCAACCTTGACCGTGTTGAGGGCGCGGCCATGGGCGCGCTGCGATGTGTGGGCCGAACTCTTCAAGGTGATCTGTCCTCATTCCGTATGTGGTCTGGACAGGAAAAATGGCGCCGCCGGGATTCCGACTGACGCCGCCACGTCCAGATGAATCTGAAGTGACCAATACTTGACCAAAATGATCAGGTTTGTCAACTACATGAAGTTGAGCGCCTTCGTGCTGTTAGTAAGCACTTGATGTGCTTTGCCTATTAGGCCTGGTCAATGAGGGTATCGAGCAGCGTGAGGGGATCGTCCGCCACCCGAATCCGGCTCGACGAGCCGGGAGCCGATAAATCCCTGTTCGACTGCGTGGTCGACAAACTCGAGGAGCCCGTCGAAGAATCCATCGGTGTTGACGATGGCGCAGGGTTTGTCGTGAATGCCGAGATGGAGCCATGTAATGGCCTCCATGAACTCCTCAAGGGTGCCGAACCCGCCCGGGATCATGATGAAGGCGTCGGAAAGTTCGGCCATTCGAGCCTTGCGGGCGTGCATGGTCTGGACCACATCGAGCCTGCTCAGGCCGGCATGAGCGATTTCATGGTCCGCCAGTGACTCAGTGATGACGCCATAGACGCGCCCGCCAGCAGCCAGCGCTGCATCAGCCACGACGCCCATGAGACCCACTGAGGCACCGCCGTAGACCAGACCTATGTTCCGCTCGGCGAGGGCGGCACCAAGGGCGCGGGCCGCTTCCGAAAATGCGGGTGAGTTTCCAGGACTCGATCCGCAGAACACACAGATGTTGGCATCAGTTCGCACGTGGGCAGTCTGCATTGTCCGGCGGACAGCGCCAACCGGATGCCGGTTTGTTAGACGACTGCTTCGGTGATGGTGGGAGCTTCGACCGGAGCCGGAGGACTTCTGTCGCCGCACGATGGTTTCCGAAGCGTCGCTGTCGTGGATGGTCAGTGAGAAGCCAATGGCGGCGAGGGCAAACAGCGAAGCGACACCGAAGGCCAGGTGATACGCCCGCAGGTTGGGGTGGACGATCCCGGCGATGACCTTGGTGGATCCGATGCCAATCAGGACGGTAGAGAGAATGGCCACACCGACGGCACTACCCACTTGTCGCATGGTGTTGAAGAAGGTGGATGCCCGGCCCGTTTCGGCGGGAGAGATCATGGCGAACGACGCGGCCTGATTGGGCACGAAGACCTGTCCCATCACTAGCCCAAGGATGAACATCACACCCCTGATCAGCCACAGGTTCGTCGTCAGGCTCAGCTGCGTGAGTCCCAGCATGGTGATGGTCAGTCCGACCAGGCCCAGGCTGATATGCCTCCGAGGGCCAAGGCGCGGGTAAATCAATCGCGAAGCGAGCTGAGCTCCGGCCATGACGCCAAAGGCTTCGGGGAATGTCGATAGACCCGATTGCAGGGCGCTCAACCCTCGAGCGTCCTGGAAATAGAGGGGAATGAGGTAGAGGGTGCCCAGGAACGCAGCCGAAGCCAGAAACATGACGCCGTTGGATGATCGGAACAGGCGGCCCGATAGAAGACGTAGGTCGACCAAGGGTGCTTTGACCCGGAGTTCGGTGACGACCATGGCCACAAGCAGCAAGAAACCGGCCACGCAGGTCGAGATGACAGTCGGTGATGACCAGTGGTCGAGCGGTCCTTCCGAAACGCCATACATCAGCAAGCCCAGTCCGGCACCTCCGAGAATGAAACCCGGAATATCGAATCGCCCGACTTCCAGTTGCTGGGTGCGCTCAAGGCAGAGAGCTCCGAACGTCACGGCCAGTATCCCAAGAGGGACATTTACAAAGAAGACCCAGCGCCAGCTCAGGTCGGTCACCAAGAATCCACCCAGCACCGGCCCGATGGCCGGAGCGAAGGTGGTCGGCACCGTCAAGATGCTCGATGCTCTGATGCGTTCTGCCGGTGGAAACACCCGGAAGAGCATGGCCATCCCGACTGGCGCCATCATGCCGCCGCCCGCACCCTGAAGGACACGGGCCAACACGAGCTCGGTGATGTTCTGGGACAGGCCGCAAAGTGCAGAACCGACCGTGAAGACACAGATAGCCGCCATCAGCACACGTTTGCCACCGAATCGATCGCCCAGCCAACCGGAGGCCGGGATAAACACAGCCAGGCTGACCAGGTAGGCGATCACAATGCCGTCGACGGAAGTAGGCAGGATGTGAAAACTTCGGCCAATGGTGGGCAGCGCCACGTTGACGATGGTGATGTCCATGATGTTCATGAACATGGCGCTCACGAAGACGACGCTGACGGCAACCTTTTGGCTGATGTGAACGGCAGGCACGAAACGACAATCCCAACTTGAACAAAGAACGAGACAGCGCCTCGCCAAAAGGCAACGTTAATCGGTTTTTGTAGATTTTGGTCCCCCTCGAACCATCTCCTACGAGGCCGTGGACGGCCGGTACCCTAAGTCCGGGATTCCACCCGGCGCAGAGCAGTTAGGCCAGACGGCACCAACGACCGAGGTCACTCATGAATCAAGGGCGAACGAAGAGAGCGGGACGGTGTTTGGGCCCTGTGGCCTGCGCCGGGCTCGGTATCTTCGCCCTTGCGTTCGGCTCGATGCCGGCTTCGGCATCCTTGTTGAAGTCGACGCATCGCGGGGCCTCGCCAAAGACCGTGTGGCTATGTCGGCCCGGTTTGCCCCACGATCCCTGTGCCACAAGCCTCAGTGCCACGGCGGTGTCCTCGAATGGGACGGCATCAGCGGTGGCACCCCAAATGAAGACGAAGCAAAAGTTCGATTGCTTCTTTGTCTATCCCACTGTCTCGGGAGAGTTGACCGATAATTCCGATTTGCGGATTCAGTCGGCGGAAGTCGGAGTTGCCGAAGACGAAGCGGAGCGCTTCTCTCAAGTCTGCAACGTCTGGGCCCCGATGTATCGACAAATAACGGAACTGGCCTTGACCAAGGGTCTCGGCAACAACCCGAAAGCCGGGTCGATTGCCTACACCAGTCTGTTGGCGGGTTGGAAGGACTACCTGGCGCACGACAATCACGGACGGCCAATCGTGTTTATCGGTCACTCACAAGGTGCTGCGATTCTCATCCAGCTTTTGCGAAGCCAGATCGATAACAATCCCCGGCTCCGGGCCAAGATGGTGTCCGCCATTATTTTGGGCGGCAATGTGCAGGTTCCCACTGGTGGAACGGTCGGCGGAAGCTTCAAGAACATTCCGACTTGCCAATCGGCGAGGCAGACCGGATGCGTCATTGCCTATTCGACCTTCGGATCCCAACCGCCGACGACCGCACTTTTCTCGCGACCTGGCCAGGGCGTGAGCTTGATGTCCGGCCAAACAGTGAGTACCGGCCAGCAGGTGGCATGTGTGAATCCCACCGATTTCTCCAACTCGACTGGCGCGCTCACTCCATATTTCTTGTCAGTGACTTCGCAAGTGGCAGGGGTAAAAGTCACTACGCCGTGGGTTACGTACCCGGGCCTCTATTCGGCCACTTGCAAGAGCAGTGGGGGGGCAACCTGGCTCCAGATCAACGCGGCCGCCGTGGCCGGAGATCCGAGACCCAAGGTCACCGCGGTGCTTGGGCCGAATTGGGGCTACCACCTTGATGACGTGAGCCTGGCGCTGGGAAATCTTGTCTTCGACGTCGCTATCGAAGAAAACGCGTTTCACTGATTCAGCGTTGTCTCCTGGAGCACAATGCCGTTTCCGTCGGGATCATCGAAGGTGACAAAGCGGCCCCATGGGGCCGAATCGATTTCGCCAATGTCGATCCCTTTGCTTCGAAAGAGTTCGATGTCGCTTTCCAGCGAGGATGTTTCGAACACAGTGCCCTTGGTGGTGCCGGCGGGCATGGTCGGAAACCATGTCACCAGGGTGATTGAGGTTGTGCCGCCAACCGGGCGCACCTGAACCCAGCGCATGTCCGGTCCCATCGGCATGTCCGCAACCAGCTCAAATCCAAGGGTACCCACGTAAAACTCGATGGCTCGGTCCTGATCGGACACCGAAATCGAGAAGAGCTGTACGTGAGTGACGGGCATGACTCCAGTGTCAGGTATTTCAATAGGTGCGTCAAACACGACGCGGGGAGGGCACGGTCGTAGACTGCTTCCGTGATCAAGGTCGTTGCTATCGCCAATCAAAAGGGCGGGGTGGCGAAAACGACGACGGTGCAGTCGCTTGGCGTGGCCATGGCCGAACAAGGCCAACGAGTGCTGGTGGTTGATCTGGACCCTCAGGCCTGCCTGACCTTCTCCTTGGGCTTCAACCCAGATGACTTGCAGACCTCGTTGCATGATGTCTTGGTTCGTCGTGCTCGAATGGCCGAAGTTCGATGTGAGGTGTCTGGCGTACCCGGGCTTTCGCTGATACCAGCCACCATCGACCTGGCCGGGGCCGAAGTGCATCTCTTGAGTCGGACCGGCAGGGAGCACGTGCTGGCTCGGTCATTGCAGCCGATTCTGAATGAGCACGACGTTGTGCTGATCGATTGCCCGCCCTCGCTGGGTGTTCTGACCATCAACGGGTTGACCGCGGCTGAAGTCGTGTTGGTGCCCTTGCAGTGCGAAGCCCTCAGCCATCGAGGCGTGGGACAACTCCTCGAGACGGTGGAGGACGTCCGCCAGTTCGCCAACGACAAGTTGCGGGTGTTGGGTGTGATCCCCACCATGTATGACGGCCGAACCACGCACGCTCGAAAGGTGTTGGCTGAAGTCGAAGAGCGGTATGGGCTTCCAGTGTTTGATCCACCAATTCCAAAGTCGGTTCGATTCGCTGAAGCGCCGGAACTAGGTCGCTCGGTTCTTCAGCATGCCTCGTCGTCCCCGGGAGCCATGGCGTACCGAGCAGTGGCGCAACAGGTGCTGACTGCCCTCAAGGACGGCTGAACGTGGCTCGCGGCGATAAGGCGCCGGATCCACTGGGTAAGCGGGCGTTGTTCTGGGTGCCATCGGCGAGCAATCCCGGCGAGAAGGAGGATCACTCAGCCGGATCGCCGATGGTCGCGTTGCCGGTCGGCAAACGGGCATTGTTTTCTGGTGCCCGACCGGAGTCGAATAGCTTGCGTTCGACCTCGGACAACCCACTGGCTGACCGAGGGGTCTTCACGGTGGAGTGCGAACGTTGCCGTCAGCTCTCCCACGTTGCCCTGCTCGATCTCCTGATCTTCCAGTTTCCGATCGGCACCTGGCTACCTCGAGGCAAATTCGATCACCGGATGACATGTCCATCGTGTCGCAAGCGGTCGTGGTGCAGCGTGAGCATGCGCCACTCCGCCGCCTAACCGGCCCAGGCGCTTACGAGCTGTTCAGGGCAGCTTCAGCAATGCTGCGCGGGCGCGGCGCTCCAGCGTGCTGTACGTATTGGTAACTGCGGAAGCGTGCGCCTTGGCCAGGAGGTCCCTGGCCCGCTCGGGATCACCTGGAACGTTGCGCTCAGCAAGCATCATTCCCCACCAGAGGTTCGTGAGGGCGGCGAAATATTTGGCGGAAGCTTTGGCACATGACTCGGCTGCTTGGGCAAAGTAGGCCTCAGCTTCGTCAAAGCGCCCGAGAACTGTGGCCAGGGCGCCGAGATATTGGCTGACCGGACCTTCAACCGTGCCCGCAGACAGCAGGGCCCAATGTTCAGCCCACGGAACGAGCATGTCGAATAGCCGCAGTGCGTACTCCGGCTCGCGACATTCGATGGCAGCCAGTGAAAAGCCAACGATGCCGGTAAGCCAACCTTGGTCGAGCGGAAGGTAGTAATCACCAGCGGCAAATTCCGCCAACACTCTGTCGCGCGTCCTCCAGGCGGTCACCATCTGCATGAGCCGCGGCCAGGACCGCGGCGAAAACGGGTAGCCCAGGATTGTCGGCTACGTATTGCTCAAACATCGGCACCATGCCGTGCAGCGTCCCGCGTTGGAGGTTGATGGTGACGAGATTGGCGCCGAAGAGAATGAATGCATCGGGTTGACCGCTGTCCGTGCCGAACTGGAAAGCTTCGTTGGCGAACTGTTCGGCTTGCACATGATCCCCGGCGATCATGGCCCGCACGGAGCGGCGCATATTGAGCCGCCAGCTCAAGAGTGACTGATCGATTTGGTTGTCCAGCGACGTCATGATCTCGAGGCAGCGGTCATATTCGTCAACATCCCCCGTGTGGGCAGAGGCGATGCAATGTGTGCCAGCAGCCGTGAACAACATGACGGGGTCGCCAACTCGATCGGCCCGATGAATGGCGTCTGACGTCCAGGCCAAGGACTGTTCGAGCATGGAGGGCACCATGAGCGAAAGCGCGATGAGGTTGAGCACCCTCACTATTACGGCATCGTCACCCGAAGACCGGGCAATGGCGACGGCCTCGTCGGCCAGGGCCATGCGGCGTTCCAGTGGTGTTCCGTAGCTGACTTCCGAGCACAAGGTGGCGAGGACGAGCGCCCGGTTGTGATCGTCGGGTGCGAGCCGTTCCTGAACCATCTCGAGGATCTGGACTCTCTCGGCGTCTATCGAACCGGCCGCACTGTAAGTACCACGGTTGTTGGCCAGGGCGGCAGCGACGAGTCGATCAGTGTCGTTGAGGTCCGCAGCCCGATGTGACGCCTCGAGGAGCGTGTCGCGGAAGGCAGCGTCCCCGGCCTGGCGCTGAGCTGTCCCCAGGCCAATAGCCAGATCAATACCCAAAACAGGATCGACATGTTCGACTCTGGAATAGAGGTCCAGTGCTTGGGCGAAGTACGTCAGCGCGTCCGCTGGGGCCAGGGCAACGAGCGCAGACTCACCAGCCTGACGGGAGTAGTCGATGGCTTTGAACAGGTCTTCCTGTTGGGCGGCAAAGGACCAGTGTCGGGCCAGTTCTCCGACCCTGCCTCCGGGTCGGTCCCCACACAATTCTTCCAGGGCTAGAGCCACCACTCGGTGGGTCCTCGCCCGACGGCTGGGGCCGAGGTCCTCGTACAAGGTGTGCTGAACCAGGGCGTGGGCGAAGTTGTAGTGCCCAGGGGTGTCCGTCCCCTCGCGCAGTAGTGCCACGGCGGAAGCGGCGTCAAGGATGTCGAGTAGTTCGTCTTCAGAGGCATTCGTCGCTTTGCTCAGAAGATCGAGATCGAAGTCGCGACCGATGACCGACGCGACGGAAAGTACCCGCTGTGCGCTTTCACCCAACCGACCGACCCTGGCGCCGATCACGACGCGCACGCTTTCGGGCAGAGCAATCTGTTCAAAGGAGTCCGACGTCGTCCACTGGTTCGCGGCGTCTTGGTAGAGCATCCCGGTTTCCGAGAGATGGCGCAGTATTTCGGTGACGAAGAATGGATTTCCATCGGTCTCACGACGCACGGCGTGGGCCAGCCCGACTCCGGTGTCGTCGAGCGTTGAACCTGCGGCGGACTCCAGCAATGCGACCACATCGGTGTCATTGAGTCCCGTCAGATCCACCCTTGAGACGCCACTCATACGGTGGAGGGCAGCCAAGGTGTCGAGGAGCGGGTGCGACATAGACAATTCGGTGTCTCTATAGGTCCCAACGGTGAACACCTGCATGGTCTGCTCGGCCGCCGCCAGGTGGCGCAGCAGAAGCAAGCTCGCTCTATCCGCCCACTGGAGGTCATCGAGCACGAGGATGATGGGCTGGTATTCCGATGCCAGGCGCAACAGTCCGACGACCGCAGCAAAGAGCAAGTACCGCTCCGTGTCGGAGTCGGTTGCTTTCGATGGCGGCAGGTCAGGGATTCGTTGGGCGAGTGCCGGGACCAATCGGACCAGTTCCGACCCATGGACCTCCACATGGGCGAGGAGACGCTCCTCGGCTGCGTGGGAGACATAGTGACCGAGAGCCTCGGCAAACAGCTGGTAGGGGGTGGCGAGGTCCTCTTCGCAGTGGCCGAAGAGGACGCAGGCCCCGTTTTCGAAGGCCGAGCGCGCTGCATTGGCCACCAGGGTGGTCTTGCCCAATCCCGCCTCGCCCGATACGAGAAGTACTTCACGTCCGTCACCAGCGGCCACACGTTTGGTTGTGTGGGCAATCTGTAGCAGCTCGACATCTCGACCAACCATCAGGAGAGGGGGTTGGACGGTCAGGGGTCGTGGAAGGGGCACGAGGCTGTTGGGATCAACATAGGGAAGCGGTTCCCAGAGCACCTCGACGACCGGGACTGGTTCGGGCAGCCCTTTCAAGGACAGTGGTCCGACGGACTGACAGGCATGAGGGCTTCGCCGACCGGCCATTCCTCGCACGATGTCGGCTGCCAGAATTTGCCCCCCGTCGCAGAGGGCGCAGAGTCTGGCCGCCTCGATGACCGGGTCGCCCCAGTAGTCGTTGTCTTCGCCGACGACTTCTCCACCGCTCAGTCCGACCCGCAGGCCTACGGAATGTTCATGATCACGGTTGTCGCGATCAACTCTCTGTTGCATGGCCACCGCGCACGACAAAGCGGTTGAACTGGTGGGAAAAACAACCATGATCCCGTCACCGAGGTTCTTGACCTCGGTGCCACCTGCTTCGGCAGCGGCCTGGCGCAGAATCGAAAAGTGACTTCGACGAACTTCGTCCGCGGCGTCTGACGACAGGCGCTGTGAAAGCTCGGTCGACCCAACGATGTCGGTGAACATGATGGTTGCGACCTGGCTGGACACGGGAGGGCCTTCCGCCACCAGCGTGACTTTACTTTGGCCACCGCAGGCAGACCCGTTTTGGCCATCAAGAACCTAAAGGGGACTACAAGTCACTCCCACCCGAAAGGGTCAAGCCCATGTGGTCGGGATGCGGGGATTTGAACCCCGGACCTCCTGCTCCCAAAGCAGGCGCGCTGCCAAGCTGCGCCACATCCCGTTGTCAAACTTCTGCTGCGTGTACACATCACTTGACCAGGCACTTTTCTGTGCTTCCGACGTTCTGTTGGCGCTGGGCGGATCAGTGAAGCCGTCCAATGCTACTGGACTGCTAGTGCGTCGAGGTTCGGCTACCGATGAGCGAATGATGCCGTGACGTCTCGAATCCGTGTCACCAGGTCCCGGCCGAACGTCGTCACGCCAGGTTGGTAGAGACCGGCCACTGATTGCAGTTCAAAGTGCGAGCCAGGGGGAGCCGATATCAGGGCGAAGAGTGCCCGATCGCTGGCCAGGTCCTGCGGCTCGAGGCCCATGGTGGGGGCGACTTCGTTCCGCCACTTGGAGAGAACTCGGGCCAGCCGGGCGTCGTCGTCGCTGAGGCACTCCAGGCTGCATCGACCAAGTCGTCGGGCCGGCATGCCCCTTAGTTCAGTGCCGCAGTGGGCGCAGGTGGAGAGAGACGGTCCCGAGGGCGCAGCGTTGCGTCCGGCGTTTGCCCGGCGCTGGGCGACCCAATCACTCTTCGGGCTCGGAGGTGGTTGCAGGTCGTCCAGGAATTGGCTGGGTCGTCCCTTCCACGTCTGGCCATTGGGTCCCGGTCGTTCCTTGGCCCATGAGACGAAGAGATGCATCCGAGCTCGGGTGATGCCGACATAGAAGAGGCGTCGCTCTTCTTCGAGTTGCTCCGGCGTCTTTGCGTAGGCGGACGGTAGTGATCCGTCGAGGAGCGCCACGCAGAAGACGGCATCGAATTCGAGTCCCTTGGACTTATGGAGGGTGGCCAAGGTCACGCCACCCTGGGTCGGTGCGTGTGCTTCGGTGGCCCGGCGATTGATTTCGATAAGGAGGGACGCCGCATCGATCTCTTCGGCCTCCGGCAATTGGCCCAGGAGGTCCACCAACGCAGCCACCGCTTCCCAGCGACTGCGGGCGGCCCCTGATCCGGGCGGGGGAGTGGCGGGATCGAACCCGGAGGCGGACAAGATGTGCTGGAGGAGTTCTAGACCTTTGGCGTCGGGATCTGTTCTTGCCGCCCGACCAAAGATGATCAGTGGCTCACGAATCTCAGGTCGTTCGAAGAAGCGTTCGTTGTCGGCCACGTTGTAGGGGATGCCGGCTCCGGTCAGTGCCGCTTCGAACCGGGCCGACTGGGCGTTGAAGCGATAGAGGATGGCGATCTCGCGAGCTGGTGTGCCCTCGTCTATGAGTCGTGTGATCTGTCGGATCACGTGAGCCTCTTCGGCCGCTTCATTTTCAACCGACACGATCCGGGGAGCCGGTCCTGATGGTCGTTGACCGACCAGCGCTTCAGAAGGACGAGGCGTGATGAGTCGGTTGGCCCAGGTGACGACTTCGGGAGTGGAGCGATAGTCGCGGACGAGGCGCACCACGGTCGTGTTCGGATGCCGGGAAGCGAACTGTCCGAGAATGGTTGCCTCGGCCCCCTTGAACTGGTAGATCGACTGGTTGGGGTCGCCCACGACACAGATGTCGTGGCCATCGCCCAGCAGCGCGTCCAGGAACTGTTGCTGGGCCGGGTCGGTGTCTTGATATTCGTCGACCACAAAACACCGATAGGTCTGCCGGGTCTCACTGGCCACCGCTTCGTCACGTTGCAAGAGGTCGGCGGTCAGGGTGAGGAGATCCTCAAAATCGACTCGGCCGATCCGCTCTTTCTCTTCCTCGAAGTCGGCAAACACCTGGGCGATTTCCGCGGCGTCGCGGGGAACGACTCGGTCAACTTCGGTGACGGCGGCCGCGTAGTTGGCGGGAGAAATGAGTCGTGACTTGGCCCAACCGATTTCCGAGGCCAGGTCGAAGACGGCGTCGGTGCCGGCCTGGCCGAAACGCCGCTCGAGCACGGATCGGATGAGCCCGTACTTGGAGTCGAGCAGGGTGAGTGAGCCACCACGGCCGGTGGCCTCCCAGTGGCGGGTGAGTAGACGAAGGGCGGCCGAGTGAAAGGTGCGAGCGGACACGTCGCCCACCCCGAGTTGACGCGTGCGGTCACGCAGTTCGCCGGCCGCTTTGGTCGAATGGGTGACGGCCAATACGGAGCTGGGGTCGAGCCCCTCTTCGAGGCACCGGTATGCCAGTCGGTGGGTGATGGTCCTGGTCTTGCCGGTGCCGGCACCGGCGATGATGGCGAGCGGACCTGGCGGGGCCAAGACGGCAGCCCGCTGTTCCTCGTCCAGGTCAGCGAGCACCGGGGAGAAAGATCGGCTCACCCCGTCACTTTGGCGCAGGGTCGTGACATCGACTCAGGCCTGCACAACGGAGAGCAGTTGCCATTCGTCGGGTATGCCCTTGAGATTGTGCCGGCCCCGATCGTCGAACACGATGCCGGAGCCAACCACCAGGTCCCGCACGGTGCCGGTCGTCAGGACCTCACTGTGGCCGGCCAGGGCGCTGACCCGGGAGGCGATGTGGACGGCCAGACCACCGATGTCGTCGCCCCGGAGTTCTATTTCACCGGCGTGCAGTCCCGCTCGGATCTCCATTTCGAAGTTCTGGGCCGTCTCGACCATGGCCTTGGCGCAGCGGATGCCTTGAGCCGGGCTGGCGAAGCGGGCCAGCGTGCCATCGCCGGTGTTCTTGACCAGTGTGCCGTCGAAGCGGGCTAGCAGGCGTTCGACGTTGACGTCGTATTCGTCCAGCACGCTCCGCCATTGGCGATCCCCCGCGGCGGCGGCGCGGACGGTCGAGTCGACGATGTCGGTGAAGAGCACGGTGGCCAACGTGCGCTCGGCCTGGTGACCTCGCCGTTGACCGGTGATGAACTCCTCGATCTCGTCAATGATGTTGTCGAACTCTCCGGCCCAGGGCACGATGTCGCGTCCAGGCAAGGTGACGAACCGGGATCCGACGATCCGCTCACTGATATAGCGGCCATGTTCAACCAGGTCGGCGAAGCCCTGCTCATGCGAGATGATCAACGTGGGGCAGGTGATTTCGGAGAGGTGTTCCCGCACGTCGGATCCAAAGAGGGCGAGGTTCCATGCCATCGCCGTACCTGGACTGGCGCCCCGGCGGGCGGCCCGACCCCACCACTCCCGAAAACCGACCCGGTGGGAGAGGCTCGGTACATAGATGGCGATGTCCATCGGCACTTCGTCCGAGTGGATCGGGTTCTCGATGTTGTTCGGGATGGAATCGAAGAGTTCTTGGGTGATGCCCACCGAGTAGTCAACGTCCTCCATGATGCGCGACGAAGGATTAATCATCACCAGCGACGACACGCGTTCCGGGTAACGCGCCGCCATGCAAATGGCCGGCAGGGAGCCCCCGCTCGAACTGAGAGCCACCGCCTTTGTGCTGCCGGCGTGGTCGAGCACGGCGATGGCGTCATTGGCCCAGCCGTGCACGCTGGGATTGATGTCGGCCGGGAACGGATCGGATAGACCCAAGCCCATGGCGTCGAAGCGGATGAGCCGGCAGAAGCTGGCCAGGCTCTCTTCGTAACGATTCCAGTTGGGTTCGTCCGACGTCTCGTCGACCGAGATCATGAGGCCGTTGTTGAACTCCAGGACATCGATGGGTCCGTCACCCCAGATTTGGTACCCGATGTGCAGCCCGTCCCGCAGGGCGTATCGAGTCTGGGGTGCATCCACCGCCTTAGTTTGCCGTGCTCAGCGACTTCCTCGTACAAGCCGGCCCGGGTAGTCCCCGGTGGCCACTCCATTTTCAAAGGTGACCGTGCCCTTCTTGATGGTGGCCACGTAGCCGGAGGCCTTCTGCAGCAGGCGATTGCCGCCGGCCGGTAGGTCGGAAGCGATGTAGGGACTGCCCAAGGTGAGACCGTCGTAGTCAATGAGATTGAGGTCGCCCAGCATCCCGGCTTCGACGGTGCCCCGGTCGCTCAAGCCATAGAGGCGGGCCGTGTCGTGGGTCTGCTTCTTGACGATGAAAGGAAGGGGGAGGGTGTCGCCGCGGCTGCGGTCCCGGGTCCAGTGGGTCAGCATGAAAGTTGGCATGGAGGCGTCGCAGATGGTGCCGGTGTGGGCTCCGCCGTCCGACAGGCCCAGTGCGCCGCGAGGGTGCAGCAACATTTCGCGGACGTGGTCGAGATCACCGGTGGCGTAGTTCAGGATCGGGATATAGAGCAGTCCCTGCCCGCCGCCGGCCGCCATGATGTCGTAGGCCACTTCGAGCGGCGTCAGGCCCGAGGCCTCGGCGAGTCCCTGAAGCGAGTGTTCCGGTCCTGGTTCGTAGTTGGGTGGGTCGCCCAGGAAGAAGGTGGTCCGGTAGGCCTTCTCCATCGCCTTGGCTTGCGCCGGTGATCCGGGCTGCCATTCGGTAATGCGCCGGCGTACCTCGGGGTCAGCCAGGCCTGCTGCGAATTCCTTCGGATTCAGGTCCTTGGCCTTGAGTTCTTGGTAGGCCGGGATGTCGACCAGGAAGCACAGCGTGGTGTGGTGTCCGGACAAGATGCCGGTCGGTCGCCCGGCCACTTGCGGGTGGAGGCGGGCGCCTTCTGCGCAGGCTTCGAGCGAGGCGTCGAGCTGCTTGCGCCACAGGTCGGGCTCGTCGTCCACTTGGAGGAGCACGTAGCTGACGGGGCGGTCGATCTTGGCGGAGAGGCGGCGCATCCAGTCGACTTCCTTCACCGCATCCAACAGGAGCTCGCCGGCCGAGCCGACCGGGAGCCAGTTCGAAGACGCCGGTACCGGCTTCGGCCAGCGCGGCCCCAATCCCGAAGAGCTCGTCCTCGGCGGCGTAGGTGCCCGGGACCGGTTCACCGTCGATGGCCCGATGCCCAATGGTTCGAGAGGTGGAGAATCCGAGCGCGCCCGGCCTGTAGGGCTTCGAGGACGATGGCCCGCATGGCGTCGATCTCTTCGGGGTTGGCCGGCTCGTTGCGGGCGCCGCGCTCGCCCATGACATAGGCCCGGACGGCGCCGTGGGGAACTTGGGTGCCGATGTCGACCGTCCACTGCCGGCGTTCCAAGGCGTCCAGGTATTCGGGGAAGGTTTCCCACTCCCAGTTGATGCCCTCGCTGAGGGCGGCACCGGGGATGTCTTCAACGCCCTCCATGAGGCCGATGAGCCAGTCGTGGCGATCGGGCTTGGCCGGTGCGAAGCCCACGCCGCAGTTGCCCATGACGAGCGATGTCACGCCGTGCCACGAAGAAGGGGCCAGTTCGGGATCCCAGGTGGCCTGCCCGTCGTAGTGGGTGTGAATGTCCACCCATCCGGGAGTGACCAGGAGGCCGTCGGCATCAATGGTGCGAGTGGCGGCTGAGTCCGGAAAGTGCCCGACGTCGGTGATGATCCCGTTGTCGATGGCGATGTCGGCGGTCCGGGGCGGTGATCCAGTCCCATCGACGAGGGTGCCGCCGTGGACGATCAGGTCGTGCATATTGCAGATGCTGACACGCTTGCCACCTCAGCGCTCGTGATGACGCGCCGAAGTGACAAGCGTGACCAGTCAGTCCTTCTTCTTGCCGAGGATGCGGTTCATCTTGGTGCCACAGGTGGGGCACAGACCTTGTGCGGCCCGACGGCCATTGGCCAGCTCCACCTCTTGCCCATCAAATTCCCGCTTCTCGCGGCACTTCACGCAATAACCCTCAAAGTTAGGCATACAAACTCCTCATGTAGTTGAGCCCCCAGATGGCCAAAAGGTAGCGGTGACCCCTGGGGTGCGGGGGGATGGTTTGTGCCTGAGAGGGCTACTCTCACGCTTGTGAGCGACAACGCAGCAGGTCAGGACCAGGATTGGGCGGAGCAGGGAAAATTCGGCAATTGAGGCCCTGGCGGAGACCTGGGAGGGCCTGGCGGAGGTGTGCCACGCCTTGGTGACCAATGAGTGGCAGCTGCCTACGGAGTGCCCCGGATGGACCGTCCAGGACCAGTTGTCCCACATCATCGGGATCGAAAGTGTCATCCGGGGACAGGCCGATCCGGCCTGGGACGGGCCGCTGGGCGACCACGTGAAGAACGATTTCGCGGCCGGCAACGAGAAGTGGATTGCCCTGCGGCGGGACTGGCCGGGCGATGTGGTGCTGAGTGAGTTCCGTGACATCACGCAGCAACGACTTGGCCGCCCTGCGGGAGTTGACGGCCGAGGAGTGGGCGGCGGTGGGTTGGACGCCCAGGGGCGAAGCACCCATGGTCACCGGCATCGAAGTGCGGGTCTTCGACAGCTGGGTCCACGAGCAGGACGTTCGCTTTGCCTTGGATCGGCCGGGTGGGATCGGCGGAAGAGCGTCGGCCATTGCCCTGAACACGGGACAGGGGGCCATGCCCATGGTGGTGGGCAAGAAGGCCAAGGCGCCGGAAGGGTCTGTGGTGCGCTTCGAGGTGGAGGGGCCGAACGAAGACGGGCGCCAGTTCAGCATCGTGGTGGAGGGCGGGAGGGCCAAGGAGGTCAAGTGGGCGGCCGACCCGGACGTCACCTTGGCCATGTCGGGAGTCGACTTCAACCGCCTTGGCTGTGGGCGGGCCACGGCGGAGAAGATGGAGGCCGCCGGTGGGCTGCAAGTGGTCGGCGACTCGGCCCTCGGTCACCAGGTCCTGGCCGCCATGAACTTCATGTTTTGAGGGGTCCAGGTCGGCGGTACGGGGTCGGTGCTGGGGGGCCGGAGGCGACCAGTAGTGTGTGTCACTCGTGATGCGTGCCACCACTCAACCATTAGAGGGAAACCTCATCCGACTGAGCGTCGAGATCGACGAACCCGAGTTCGACAAGGCTCTGGGTGACGTCGCCAAGGAGCTCGCCAAGCAGATACGTGTACCGGGTTTCCGGCCCGGGAAAGTGCCGCGCAAGGTGCTCGAAGCCCGCATGGGTGGCGCCGGCGCACTGCGGGCCGAAGCCATCCGGGAGGCGCTGCCTGACTTCTATGCCCAGGCGGTCGTCGACACCGAGCTCGACCCCATCGCCTCGCCGGAGATCGACATCACGGCCGGCGAAGAGACCGGGCCGTTGGCCTTCGATGCCGTCGTGCAGGTCCGTCCGCTCATCTCCATCCCGGGCTACGAGGGCCTACAGGTCACGCTGCCGGGCTTGAAGGTCACCGACGAAGAGATCGAGCGCCAGGTCGACCGGTTGCGGGAGAACGACGCCGAACTCGAAGAAGTGTCCCGGGCGGCTGGTGACGGCGACCTGGTCACCGTTGATCTGCACGGCAACGACGCCGAGGGTGCCGAAGTCGTCGGCATCGATGACTATCTCTATGAGGTGGGCAGCGGCACCGTCCTGCCGGAGCTCGATGTGGAGCTGCGCGGCGCCAAGGCCGGCGACATCCTCGCCTTCGATGCCCCGACGCCGGGCAACGAAGAAGCCATCGTGTCGTTCAAGGTGTTGGTCAAGGACGTCAAGATCAAGAAGCTGCCCGAGACCACCGACGAGTGGGCGGCCGAGAGTTCGGAATTCGACACAGTGGCCGAGCTCCGAGCGGACATCACCGACCGCATCTCGCGAGTGAAGCTGGTGCAGAGCCAGATGGCACTGCGGGAAAAGACCATCGAGGCTGTGGCCGAGTTGGTGCAGGACGATGATGTGCCCGAGGTGCTGGTCGACTCGGAAGTCAACGAGCGCCTGCATGATCTGCAACACCGGCTGGAGGCCCAGAAGCTGGGCCTGTCCGAATACCTGCAAGCGACCGGCCGCACGCCGGATGACCTGCTGGGAGCGGTGCGGGGCGAGTCGCACAAGGCCGTCAAGGCCGACCTGGCGCTACGGGCGTTGGCCGAGGCCGAGTCGCTGGTCATCTCCGATGAGGAGCTGGACGAGGAAATGGTGTCCATGGCCGCCCGGATGGAGACCACGGCGAAGGAACTGCGACGCCAGCTCGACACGGCCGGGCGGACCGGCGCGGTACGCTCGGAACTACGAAAAGCCAAGGCATTGCAGTGGCTCTTGGACAACGTTGAGCTCTTCGACGAAGAGGGGAACCCGATGTCTCGGGACGACCTCAAAGCCGATGCGGCGAAGGAGAACGAGGAGAGCGAGTGATGATGCAGAACGTTGGAGAGAGGTACCGGGCCAACAACTACTTAGTGCCCACGGTCGTCGAGTCGACCAACCGGGGCGAGCGCGCCTACGACCTCTACTCACGGCTGTTGCGGGAACGGATCATCTTTCTCGGCACGCCGGTCGACGACACGGTGGCCAACCTGGTCTGCGCCCAGATGCTCTTCTTGGAGTCTGAGGAGCCCGACAAGGACATCCACCTCTACATCAACTCACCCGGCGGCGACATCACCGCCCTGTTCGCCATTTACGACACCATGAAGTTCATCAAGCCCGACGTGTCGACCTTCTGCTTCGGCCAGGCCGCGTCGGCCGCCGCCGTGCTGTTGGCCGCCGGCACCACGGGCAAGCGCTTCGCCCTGCCGCACGCGCGGATCTTGTTGCATCAACCTTGGGGCGGCGTGGAAGGTCAGGCCAGCGATATCGAGCTGCAGGCCAAGGAAATTTTGCGCATGCGCGATCTGTTGACCGGCATGCTGGCCGAGGACACGGGCCAGACCCACGAGAAGGTGGCCAAGGACACCGATCGTGACTTCATCATGACGGCAGAAGAGGCGGTGACGTACGGCGTGATCGATGAAGTGATCACGGCCCGTACGATTGCACCCTTGGAAGCCATCGGCGCCGCATAGGCCGCTGGCGCTGGTAACGGGTTACGGCGAGTTCGGGCTGCGAGAGGGGATTCAGTGGCGAAGTTCGGCGAAGGCGGCGACCTCGTGAAGTGCAGCTTCTGCGGCAAGACGCAGAAGCAGGTGAAGAAGCTGATCGCCGGTCCAGGTGTCTACATCTGTGATGAATGCATCGACCTGTGTAACGACATCATCGCGGAAGAGCGTGAAGACGCCACGGAACTCACCTTTGAGGATCTGCCCAAGCCGCGTGAGATCTTCGAATTCCTGAACGACTACGTCGTCGGGCAGGAGTACGCCAAGAAGATCCTGTCGGTCGCCGTCTACAACCATTACAAGCGCGTGCAGGCCGGTCCGTCGCCCGAGGACGGCGTCGAATTGGCCAAGTCCAACATCTTGTTGTTGGGGCCGACCGGGTGCGGCAAGACGTTGCTGGCCCAGACCTTGGCTCGCATGCTGAACGTGCCCTTCGCCATTGCCGATGCCACGGCGCTGACCGAAGCGGGCTACGTCGGTGAGGACGTCGAGAACATCCTGCTGAAGCTGATTCAGGCCGCTGACTATGACGTGAAGCGGGCCGAGACGGGGATTATCTATATTGACGAGATCGACAAGATCGCTCGCAAGAGTGAGAACCCGTCGATCACTCGAGACGTCTCGGGTGAAGGTGTGCAGCAGGCTTTGCTGAAGATTCTGGAGGGAACGACGGCCTCGGTGCCGCCCCAGGGTGGTCGTAAGCACCCGCACCAAGAGTTCATCCAGATCGACACCACCAACATCCTGTTCATCTGCGGTGGGGCGTTTGCCGGTCTCGACAAGTTGATCGAAGGCCGCATCGGCAAGCGGGGCATCGGCTTCCGGGCCGAGGTCCACCGCCGTGACCGTGACGATGGAGAAATTCTGCGTCACGTCCTGCCGGAGGACTTGATCAAGTTCGGTCTCATTCCCGAGTTCATCGGCCGTCTGCCCGTGGTCAGCGCCGTGTCGCCGTTGTTCAAGGAAGCCTTGGTGCAGATTCTGATCGAGCCCAAGAACGCGCTGATCCGCCAGTATGAGCGGGTCTTCGCGCTGGACAACGTCGAGCTCGAGTTCACGCCCGATGCGCTGGAAGCGGTGGCCGAGCAGGCCATGCTGCGTGGCACCG
The DNA here is from genome assembly GCA_963730785.1 of uncultured Acidimicrobiaceae bacterium. Lineage (GTDB taxonomy): Bacteria > Actinomycetota > Acidimicrobiia > Acidimicrobiales > RAAP-2 > Bog-473. The sequence continues at coordinate 777,518 of CAVSTF010000010.1, read as the reverse complement.
GCGCTCGTGGGCTGCGGGCCATTCTCGAAGAGGTGCTGTTGGAGGTCATGTACGACCTGCCCAGCCGGACCGACGTGGGCAAGTGCGTGGTCGACCGTTCGGTGGTGCTCGACCGGGTGGCACCGACATTGGTGCCCGTCGGCGGTGCGCCGGCCAAGGCCCCGCGCACCCGTCGCGCTGCTTCCTAGCTCGCTCGCCGACTTTCTGATGGCCCAGGGCGGTAGTGGTGCGGGGGAGTTGGACGACGTCCTGACCGTGGCTCCCGTCTTGCCGTTTGTGTCGCTTGACGCGGCGTTGGAGTGGTTGGACTCGCACATCGATTTCGAATCGAACATGCCGACCCGGCGGGCCATCCCCACGTTGGATCGCATGCACGAGGTCATGAAGGCCTTGGGTGATCCACACCTGTCGATTCCCTCAGTCCACATCACCGGCACCAACGGCAAAGGCTCGACCTCGGCCATGGTGACGGCGCTGATGATGGCTCATGGGTTGACGGTGGGGACGTTCACCAGTCCGAATCTGCACCGAGTGTCGGAGCGGATCGCCCGCAACGCGCTGCCGATCAGCGACGACGAATTCGTTGAGGTCTTGTCGGAACTGGCGCTGATTGAGCCCTTGCTGTCGGAGCGGCTGACCCGGTTCGAGCTGCTGACGGCGGCGGCCCTGGCCTGGTTCGGGACCGAGGCGGTTGACGCCATGGTGATTGAGGTCGGGCTGGGCGGGACCTGGGACTGCACCAACGTGATCCACGGCGACGTGGCGGTGCTCACCAACTTCAGTTTCGATCACACCGATGTCCTGGGGCCGACGTTGGAGGGGATCGCGGCAGACAAGGCCGGAATCCTTGAGTCCGGTAATTCGGTGGTGGTGGGGGACACCCATCCCGAGCTGGTCCGCATTGTCGAAGACGCGGCGGCGGTGGTTGGTGCCGGTCCGGTGTGGGTGGTCGGTCGTGATTTTGAATGTGTCTCGAATCAGGTGGCGGTTGGCGGTCGGCTGGTGACGCTGCGTACGCCTGGGGGCGAGTTCGACGACATCGGCGTGCCGTTGCACGGCGCCCACCAAGGGTTGAACGCGTCCACCGCGTTGGCGGCGGCTGAGGCGTTCTTTGGGCGGCCGTTGGATCCGGATGTGGTGATGGAGGCGTTTGCGTCGGTGCGCGTCCCGGGTCGCTTGGAAGTGTTGGGACGTCGGCCGTTGCTGTTGGTTGACGGTGCCCACAACGTGGCTGGCATGACCGCGCTGGGGTTGGCATTGGCCGAAGAGTTCACCGTCGACGGCACGTCAGTCGCCGTGATCGGCATGCTGTCGGGACGCGATCCATTGGCCATGTTGTCGGGATTGTTGCCGGCCGGTATTGCTCGTGTCGTGGCCTGTCAACCGGATTCACCGCGAGCGATTCCGGCGCGTGATGTGGCCGAGGCCGGTCGTGCGTTGGGTATGACGGTGTTGGAAGAGCCCGACGTGATTGCGGCGTTGTCGACGGCACGTGGTTTGGTCGATGGCGATGGTTTGGTCGTCGTCGCCGGGTCGCTGTATGTGGTGGGTTCGGCCCGGGCCGAGATTCTGTCTGGCGTGGTTGATTGGGAAGACGCCGGGCGCTAAGTCGAGGACCGTGGCGACGGCCCGCAGGTAGTCGTGCTGCTGCTACTGTCCTCGACTCGTGGATCGCACCCTTGTCATTGTGAAGCCGGACGGCGTTGAACGCGGACTGGCCGGAGAAATCATCAGCCGTATTGAGCGGAAGAACCTGCGGCTGGCCGCAGTGGAGCTGCGCTCAATCAGCAAGGAATTGGCCGAAGCGCACTACGCCGAGCATTCCGAGCGTCCGTTCTTCGGCGACCTGGTGGCTTTTTTCACCCGGTCACCCGCCCTCCTGATGGTGGTCGAGGGTCCTTCTGACACCTACGCAGTGGTTCGGCTCATGATGGGCGTCACCAACCCGGCCGAAGCAGCTCCAGGCACCATTCGGGGCGACCTGGGCATCCAGACGACCGAAAACCTGGTGCACGGATCCGATTCCCACGAGTCGGCCGCCCGTGAGATCGCCCTCTTCTTCCCGGGTCTGCCAGCCCTGTAATCCCAGTTCAGGAGGGTCCTGGGGCAAGAGCGCCTTGTGGTCACCCGCCATGTCCCGTAGCCTGGGAGTTCACATCGAGCCCGGGATCCCCTCCGTGGCTCGCCCGTCCGCATCGGGAGAGAGCCCTTTTATGGCCGACAATCGCCTTTCACTACTCGGCCGAGACATGGCCGTCGACCTCGGAACCGCCAACACGTTGGTGTACGTGCGGGGCCGTGGAATTGTGCTCAATGAGCCCTCCGTGGTGGCGGTGGATGTAAAGGATGGCCGTCCCCTGGCCGTCGGTGCCGAAGCCAAGCGGATGATCGGCCGTACGCCGTCGAACATCCAGGCCATCCGGCCGTTGAAGGACGGCGTCATCGCCGACTTCGAGATCTGCGAAAAAATGCTGCGCTACTTCATTCATCGCGTGCACCAGCGCCGCTTCGCCAAGCCGCGCATGGTGATTTGCGTGCCGTCGGGCATTACCGGCGTGGAGCGTCGCGCCGTGATGGAAGCGGCCGAGTACGCCGGGCGCCCGTCGGGCCTACATCATCGAAGAGCCGATGGCCGCCGCCATTGGCGCCGGCCTCCCGGTGCATGAGCCCACCGGCAACATGGTGGTCGACATCGGTGGCGGTACGACCGAAGTCGCCGTCATTTCGTTGGGCGGCATTGTGACCAGCCAGTCGGTGCGCATCGGTGGCGATGAACTCGATGAAGCCATTGTGGCCTTCGTGAAGAAAGAGTTCAGCCTCGCCCTCGGTGAGCGGACCGCAGAAGAGATCAAGATCACCCTCGGTTCGGCCTACCCGCTCGAGCATGAGCTGCACGCCGAAATTCGTGGTCGCGACCTGGTGAGTGGGTTGCCGAAGACGATCGTGGTGTCGACCGAAGAAATTCGTCGGGCCATTGAAGAGCCGGTATCGGCCATCATCGATGCGGTGAAGGTCACCCTTGATCGCACGCCGCCTGAACTGGCGGCCGACATCATGGAGCAGGGGATTGTCGTCACCGGTGGTGGCGCTCTGCTGCACGGTCTTGAGGCCAGGCTTCAGCATGAGACCGGTATGCCCATTGTGGTTGCCCGCGATCCGTTGAACTGCGTCGCCATTGGTAGTGGGCAATGCTTGGAAGAGTTTGATGCGCTCAAGCGAGTGCTGATCACTTCATCTTCCCGCTGACGGGCCTTCGGGTCTCCTTTGAGTGGCAAAATCCAGGCGGTCGCGCCGATCGTTGACAATTATCGCCTTGGTGGTCGCCTCATTGACCATCATTTCGGTCGACCTCAATAACCACACCCACAGCCTCACGTCCGGCATTAAGTCGGCGGCCAACAGTGTGTTCTCGCCGATCCGCAACTCGGTGGTGGATCTCCTGAGTCCCATTGGGCAGTTCTTTGCCGGCGCGCTGCACTATCACTCGGTCCAGGTGGAGAACCAAAAACTGCAGGCCACCCTTGGGCGGCTCCATCAGCAGGAGGCATCCAAAGGCTATGACGCCCGGCAACTCAAGGCCTTGACCCAGTTGCAACACCTGCCTTTTGTCGGATCGCTCAACATCGTCACGGCCGAGACGGTGCAGCAAAACACTTCCAACTTCAGCGTGACCATCACCATCGACAAGGGTCGATCCGATGGCGTCGATGTGGGCATGCCCGTGGTGGGAGCCGGTGGGTTGGTCGGACAAGTTGAGCAGTCCTTTCACCACTCATCCGTGATCCTGCTGGTGACCGACGGCCAATCCAAAGTCGGCGTGACGATGGGGGCGGGCATCACCGGCACCCTCGATGGTGAAGGTCCCAACGACCCGCTGTCAGTCGACCTGGTGCCATTGCATTCGGCGCTGCACAAGAAAGAGATTCTCTACACCAGCAGTCTCGACGGTGCGTCGTTCCCCCCGGGGATACCGGTGGCGCGTATTTCGTCGTACCGCAACATTGCCGGGGCCAGCCAGGAGTCGGTGACGGTCCAGCCGGAAGCCAATCTCAATGATTTGGCCTACGTCGACGTGTTGTTGTGGGAGCCGGCCACGTGAGGGTGCAGCTGGCGGCTCGAGTCCTGCTGGTGATGTTGATTGTGCTCATCGCCCAGTCGAGTTTCGTCTTGTCGATTCGCTTCGACAGCGTGCACCCCGACCTGTTGTGGCTCTTGCCGATTACGGCCGCCCTGATCGGGGGCCCCGACTTCGGCGCCCTGGTTGGATTCTGGTCTGGGTTGGCCTTTGACCTGGTCCTGCCCACGCCGTTCGGCCTGTCCGCCCTCATCGGCTGCATCCTGGGTTACGCCATGGGAGCAGCCACGGCGGCCATGGACAAGCGGGCCGTCTGGCTACGGCCGTTGGCCGCGGTGATTGGGAGCGTCGCAGCGGACATGCTGTTTGCCGTGACCGGTGCCGTGTTCGGGCAGAGCCAGATGGTGCGGGTGAACTTCCTCACCCTCTTCCTCGTCGTCGCCATCTCGAGCGTGATCTTCGTGCTGCCGATCGGTCGGCTGATGCGTTGGGCCACTGCCATAGACAATCCACGCCGTTCATTGGTGTCGGCCCAGGCCCCGGAGAGTGGCCTGTGGTGAGACGCCGGTCACTTCGCCACCCCATTCGGGGCGATCGGTTGCTGCCGAAGCCGTCATCGCGTTCGCCACGATCGGGTGGCTCGGCGCGACACCGGGGGGCCCATCAGCCGCGTATCCGACCGCGCAAGAGCGTCAATGTGGCTTCGCTGGTTGGTTCCCCCGAGGACGAGCCGTCTCGGCCCAGTCTTCGCCTGAAGGTGGTGGGGATCACTGTCCTGGTTCTCTTCGGCGTGTTGGTGCTGCGCTTGTGGACGCTGCAGGTGATTGACGGCAAGTCCTACGCGGCGGCCGTCAATGCCAACCAGGTGCGTATCGTCAGCGTGCAGGCACCCCGGGGTGAGATCGTCGACCGCAACGACACCGTATTGGTCGGCAACGTGCCCCAGGAAGAGGTGCTGTTGTCTCGGCAGACCGCGTTGCAGGACAAGGCCATCATCGGTGACGTGGCTGCGCTGGTCGGTCAAACACCGGCCGAGGTGAACGCCTCGGTCAACAACGATCGCTACAGCCCGTATGAGCCGGTGCCAGTGGCCCAGAACGTGTCGCCTTCCGTTGTGGAATACATCCAACTGCACGGCAGCGAGTTCCCCGGGGTGACCGTGCAGTCGGTCACGCAGAGGGTCTACCCCCAGGGCGGTACCACGGCGACCCACATCCTTGGCTACCTCGGTGACATCTCGACGCAGTACCTGAAGGCCAATCCCAAGGCCGGCTACACCCAGGGGAGCCAAGTCGGTGTCTCGGGCGTGGAAGCGCAGTACGAGCAGTACCTGCGGGGCATCAACGGCCGTCAGGCGCTGTCGGTCAATGCGTCAGGGACCGTCGTGGGCACGTTGTCGAGGAAGGCGTCCCAGCTGGGCGACACGGTGGTGCTCAACGTCGACACCGGATTGCAGGAAGAGGTGCAAAAGGATTTGCAAGCGCAGATCCTGCTCGACCGGCATACCCCGGACACCGAATCGGGCAAGATTCCGCCGGCACCGAACGGGGCCGTCATCGTCATGAACCCGTCCAACGGAGCGATCTACGCCATGTCGTCCTTCCCGACGTACGACCTCAACGACTTTGTGGGTGGTATTTCGCAAGCCAACTACAACTCCATTGCCGCCACCGGGGCGGAGAACGACTACGCCATCCAAGGCCAATACACGCCGGGATCGACCTTCAAACTGGTCACCGCCACGGCTGACCTGCAGGACGGGATCTATCCGGCCGACGAGTATTACGACGACACGCTGACCTTCAAGGTGCCCAACTGCACCGGTGGGACCTGTACCTTCCACGACGACCCCGGCGACGGTGGTGGAGAGTTGAATCTTTCGGGGGCCCTGACGGTGTCGAGTGACTCCTACTTCTACAACCTGGGTGCCATGTTCTGGTCGCCGTCGGCCCGGGAGAAGTTCGGCGACGACGCCATTCAGAACGTGGGGGCTGAGTACGGCGAGGGCGTGATCACCGGCATCGACCTGCCGGGGGAGTCCCAGGGCCGGATCGACAGCCAGGCCGAGCGGATGAAGTTGCACAAGGAGGCGCCGGCTGCCTTCCCCAACACGACTTGGTACACCGGTGACAACGTCGAAATGGCCTTCGGTCAGGGTGCGACGGCGGTCACGCCCATTGAGCAGGCCACGGCCTACGCCACCTTTGCCAACGGCGGCACCCGCTATGCCCCCGAAGTGGCTTCGGCCGTGGTCGACCCCACCACCGGCAAGGTGGTGCAGCAGTTCGCCCCCAAGGTGACCGGCCACGTCTCGTTGCCGGCCTCCATATTCGGTCCCATTCTGCAGGGGCTCGAGGGCGTCATTTCCAACCCCAAGGGAACCGCCTACTCCGACTTCCAGGGCTTCCCAGCCGACTGGCACCTGGCCGGCAAGACCGGAACGGCGTCGAACGAGGCCAGCGAGGAGCCGAACAGTTGGTTCGTCGCCTTCGGACCCAACCCCAATCCCCAGTACCTCGTCCTGGCCGTCATCGACCAGGGTGGGTATGGCGCCCAGGCGGCCGCGCCGTTGGTGCGGAACATCTTCAACTACCTCTATGCCAATCCGATCGGCGCCGTGAAGCTGCCGACCAAGACCGTGCTGCCCAGTTCGGTGGCGCCCACCACCATTCCGCCGTTCGGGACGCCGACCACCACGACCACCTCTTCCACCACGCCGGGTTCGACGGCCACGACCAGTCCGACCACCACCACATCCACCACTTCGACCACGACGCCAGTCGGGTGGCTGACCGTCCCGTAGGGTTGTTGGGCAATGGAGACGCTGTGGCCCAGGATTGAGCGATTGCTGCTGGAGGTGACCAAGCCCGCCCGCTACATCGGGGGCGAGCAGGGGGCCCAGACGCCCGAGCACGGCCCGGGCAAGGTGGCCTGGTTGCTGGTCTACCCGGACACCTATGAGATCGGGCTGCCCAATCAGGGCCTGCAGATCCTCTACGAAATTCTGAACGAGCGGCCCGACGCCGTGGCCGAGCGGTCGTACGCCCCCTGGGTGGACATGGAAGCGGCCATGCGCAAGGCCGGGATCCCGCTCTTCAGCGTGGAGCAGCACCTGCCGGCCCGCGCCTTTGACGTCCTCGCCTTCAACCTGTCGGCCGAGCTGGTCTACACCAACGTGGTCAACCTGATTGACCTGGCCGAGGTGCCGCTGCACGCGGCCGACCGGGGCCCGGCCGACCCGCTGGTGATGGCCGGCGGCCACTGTGCCTTCAACCCCGAACCGCTGGCCGACTTCGTCGATGCCTTCGTGCTGGGCGACGGTGAGGAAGTGGTGAGCGAAATCAACGCCGTGCTGGCCGTCGTGGCTGGCCCAGCCGGTGGAGGCCCGCGATCGCCAGGCCCTTCGGCTGTCGTTGGCCGAGATTGAGGGCGTCTACGTCCCGGCGCTCTACGAGTCGACCTACGACGAGTCCGGTCGCCTGGTGGGGACCTACCCGGTGGCGCCGCAGGTGCCGTCCGAGGTGGCCAAGCGCACGGTGCTCGACCTGGCCGACTGGCCCTACCCCTCACACCCGCTGGTGCCGCTGACCGAAGTGGTCCACGACCGGCTCAACGTCGAGGTGTTCCGGGGCTGTACCCGAGGTTGCCGCTTCTGCCAGGCCGGCATGATCACCCGCCCGGTGCGGGAACGGCCGGCCGAGCAGGTCAAGGAAATGGTTCGCAAGGGGCTGGAGTGGAGCGGCCACGACGAGGTCACGCTGACCTCGCTGTCGACGGCCGACTTCTCGGGCATTGAGACGACGGTGCGCGAGATCATTGATGACCCGGTCAACGGCGGTCGGGTCTCGGTCAGCCTGCCCAGTCTGCGGGTGGATGCCTTCACCGTGGCCACGGCGGCGCAGATCCAGAAGGTGCGCCGGACCGGTCTGACCTTTGCGCCCGAGGGGGGCACCTGGCGCATGCGTCAGGTCATCAACAAGCTGATCACCGAAGACGATCTGTATGGGGCGGTCGACTCGGCCTTCAGCCAGGGCTGGCGCCGGGTCAAGCTGTACTTCCTGATCGGATTGCCGACCGAGCGCGACGAGGACGTGCTGGGCATCGCCGAGCTGGGGCGCCGCTGCGTGGAGATCGGCCGCCAGTACACCAAGTCGATCACCGTCACCGCCTCGGTCGGCGGCTTCGTGCCCAAGCCCCATACGCCCTTCCAGTGGTTCGGCCAGGACACGGTGGCCGAGCTGGAGCGCAAGGTCGTGCTGCTGCGTGAGGCGGCCAATAAGACCAAGGGCCTGACCATCCGTTGGCACGACCCGGCCGCTTCGGCGGCCGAAGGTCTGGCCAGCCGGGGTGACCGGCGCATGGGCGCCGTCATCGAACGGGTGTGGCGGGCCGGGGGCACGTTCCAGGAATGGTCCGAGCGCTTCGATCTCCGGCTGTGGGAGGCCGCACTGGAGGCGGAGGGCCTGAGCCTGGAAGAAGTGGCCTACCGGGACCGGGGGGAGCACGAGCCGCTGCCCTGGGATCACATCTCGGCCGGGCTGCACCGCGACTTCTTGTGGGGCGACTGGGTTGATGCCCTGGCCGAGGCCGGGGTGGAGGATTGCCGGTGGACCCCCTGCTACGACTGTGGCGCCTGCACCGGCCTGGGGCTGGAGCATGTGGTGGCCTCACCCGTCCCGCCGGCTGGCGGGAGCCAGGGGACTGGACAGGGCCTGGAGTTGGGTCGGGTGCCGGTGCGCCTCGTGGGCACGGCCGATCGGGCCAAGGCCGAGTCGACGGCCTAGGTGGTTGACGCCGCGCCGGTCAAGGTGCGATTCCGGTTCACCAAGCTGGGCAAAATCCGTTTTACCTCCCACCGGGACGTGGCCCGCATGTGGGAACGGGCTTTGCGCCGCAGCCTGTTGCCGGTGGCGTTGTCGCAGGGATTCTCGCCTCACCCGCTGCTCAGCTTCGGATTGGCCCTCCCCACGGGGTGCGAATCCCTGGGGGAGTACCTCGATGTCCGCCTCGAAGAGTCCTCGTTCGACCCCTCGGTGATCCCGGAGCTGCCCGAGCTGATGTGCGGGTCTGCTGCCCGAAGGAATAGATGTCCAGGTGGCGGCGCTGGTGAGTATGGCCGAGGGATCGCTACAGCAAGAGGTAGCATCGTGTGACTGGGAGCTGGAGGTGCTCGAAGTGGTTGGTGAGGAATTGGTTGAGCGCATCGAGCGGCTGCTCGCTGCCCCCACCCTCACGGTCGCTCGGGAGCGAAAAGGTCGTCAGACCGAAGACGACATTCGCCCAGCCGTTTTAACGCTTGTTCCGATTCGTGTAAATGACTCTGAACAGGGAGAACACCCGATTGGTCGCATGCGGGCCTCATTGGCTACGCACCCGCGTGGTGCCCGCCCCAGCGACGTGCTTTCAGCGCTCGGCACCGATGTGGTGCTGGCGAAGGCTTGTAGAACGCATCAATGGATCGAGCGCGATGGCGCCCGGTTCGAGCCACTTTCGGTAAGTGGACTCGCGACCGACCCCATCGTGGAACACGCTCAAGGGCGTGCCTCATGAACTCTGCAAGGAGGGCTCTCACTCATGTCAGAGCCGGAGATCAGCCAGACCCACGAGGGTCCCACGCCGGAGGTGGCTGGGGGAGATAATCCCGCAGTTGCATCTAGCCCGAGCGAAACACCTGAAGAGGTTGAAGTAGTCGAAACGATAGCGGCGGAGCCCATTGTGGCGGCTGTGCCGGAGGCTGCGATTGAGCCTGAGGTTGCGCCTGTTCCGGTGCCAGCTGAGTCCTTCGTGGCCGTTGCCGAGCCAGTTGTTGAGCCGGTCGCGGCGCCAGAGCCAGAACCAGAGGTGGCCTCAGGCGAACCAGTCGCTGCGGCGGGCAAGGTGGCCCAAGCGGCCCGTCCTCGACCCCGGATTGGCGACACCCGCCCGGCTCCGGCCGTGCCGGTGGAAGCCGAGCCGGCGGCGGTCGCTGCGGTGACTGCAGTGGGTAACGGAAACGGTTCGCCGGTCCGTGAGCGAAATGGGCAGGGCGAAGGCTCCGGCTCAGGACGCGGTGGCCGTGGTCAAGGTGGCGGGCGGGGCGACGGCGGCGGTCGTGGCGAAGGTGGCCGTGGTGGTTCGGGGGGCCGAGCGGATTCGGGTGCCGGTTCGAAGGCCGAGGTGGCCGACGAGGTCGCCGGTGGGTCGGATGATGAAGGGACTGACGGCGATGAGGGCGGCTCGGGGGCGGGCAAGAAGTCCCGTTCGCGGCGCCGGTCTGGCCGGGAGCGCAACAAGGGCAAGCAGGTGGGCCGCTACATGGTCTGCGTCCACGTGCAGCCCGGCATGACCCAGATCGCCATGTTGGAGGGTCGCTCACTGGTCGAGCACTACGTCTCCCGGGCGGCCGACGACACCAACCAGATCGACGGCAACGTCTACCGGGGTCGGGTCCAGAACGTGCTGCCCGGCATGGAGGCGGCCTTCGTCGACATCGGGATCCCCAAGAACGCCGTGCTGTACCGGGGTGATGTTCGCTACGACCGTGAAGATATTGAGGGCGGTGCCGGCGGCGGCGGGGGAGCTCAGCCCCGAATTGAAGACGTGCTCAAGGCCGGTCAGACCATCCTGTGTCAGGTCACCAAGAACCCCATCGGGGCCAAGGGTGCCCGGCTGACCCAGGAAGTGTCGCTGCCCGGTCGTTTCGCCGTGCTGGTGCCCAACTCGAGCGCCTTTGGCATCTCGAAGCGTTTGGGTGACAACGAGCGCCGCCGGTTGCGCCGGATCATCGATGAAGTGAAGCCACCAGGGCACGGCATGATCGTCCGGACGGCCGCTGAAGGCGTCTCAGCCGACGAGCTGCAGCGGGACATTGAGAGCCTGCTGGAGCAGTGGAAAGAGATTGAGGCGAAGGCCAGCAAGTCTGATGCGCCTGGGCTTTTGTATCGGGAGCCTGAGCTCTCGGTGCGGATCCTGCGTGAAGAGCTCAACTCCGAGTACCGGGGCGTCGTCATTGATGACCTGGCCCTGTTCGAGCAGGTGCGGGACTACGTCCGGGCCGTCAGCCCCGAATTGTCAGACCGGGTCGAGTACTACGACGCCGCCGTTGAGGGCCTGCCCATCTTCGAGCGCTACCACGTGCACGAGCAGCTGCATAAGGCGCTGGACCGCAAGGTCTGGTTGCCCTCGGGTGGGTCGCTCATCATTGAGCGGACCGAGGCCTTGACGGTGATTGACGTCAACACCGGCAAGAACGTGGGCAAGACCAACCTGGAAGAAACCGTCTACCGGAACAACCTGGAAGCGGCCGAAGAAGTGGCCCGCCAGCTGCGGTTACGGGATATCGGCGGGATCATCGTCATCGACTTCATCGACATGGAGATCCGGGAGAACCGGGACAAGGTGGCCGCCTCGCTGCGGAACGCCCTGGCCCGGGACAAGACCCGGACCCAGGTCTTCGATATTTCGGAGCTCGGACTGGTCGAAATGACCCGGAAGCGCATCTCAGAAGGCCTGCTAGAGACGCTGTCGACCGAGTGCGCGGTGTGCGGCGGTCGAGGCGTGACCCTCGACGACTCCGCGCTGCGCTAGAGTATCCCCCTCATGTACGCAGTCATTAAGAGTGGTGGAAAGCAGGACCGTGTGGCCGAGGGCCAGCGCCTGCGCGTGGAGTTGCTGGGTCAGCCTGTCGGCACGGAAGTGTCGCTGCAGCCGGTCCTGGTGGTGGATGGGACGACGGTGCTGGCCACCCCGGCCGAGTTGAAGGGTGCTTCGGTGACCGCCAAGGTGGTCGGCGAGGAGAAGGGCCCGAAGATCAACGCCATGACCTACAAGAACAAGTCCAACCAGAAGCGCCGTTGGGGTCATCGCCAGCACTACACCACGCTGGAAATCTTGGCCATCACGGCCGCCGGCTGAATTAGCCCGATCAGGCTTTAGGAGTTCGAAATGTCAAAGACCAAAGGTGGCGGTTCTACACGTAACGGCCGCGACTCAAACGCCCAGCGACTGGGCGTCAAGGAGTTCGATGGCACGGCAGTCAAGGCCGGCTCCATCCTGATCCGTCAGCGGGGCACCAAGTTCTACCCAGGCATCAACGTGGGTCGCGGTGGCGACGACACCTTGTTCGCCAAGGCTGATGGCTACGTGAAGTTCGGCGCTCGCCGCGGCCGCAAGCACATCGACATCCTGGCCGAGCAGCCGGGTCGCTAAATCCTCCTCGCCGGGACCTCTTTTGGGTCGGCGGCCAGGTGGCGAGTTAGTCGGGCAGGCCGTGGATCTCGATCCCGTTGCCCCACGGGTCACTCACGAAGGCTTGATGCCTTCCCGCGCCGTTGACGACGGGATCGGTCACCTGCAGACCCTCGCCACGTAGGTAGGCCACCGCCTCCTCCACGCTTTCGTAGAGCAGGGCGAAATGCTGGCCCATGTTGGGCGGGACTGGGGCCTCGATGAGGTGGACCATTTGGCCACCTCCGGTATCGAGCCAGGCGCCTGGGAAGCCGAAGTCGGGCCGGCTGTCGTTCTGCGTGAGCCCCATCACCTCGGTGTAGAAGGTGACGGCGGCCGGTACGTCAGGCACGTTCAGGGCCACATGGTCGAGCGCAAAGGGCTTAATGCTCATGGCAGCGACACTACGACGTGTCGGATCAACGGCGGCGACGTCAGGCGCCGCCTTGGCGCCAACTTCGGCGATCTGGGTGAACTCATCCGGTGCGCTTCCGGCCGCCTTGTTGGTCACCACCGAAAGACCGAGGACACTGGCCCCGGCCTGACGGGCGGCGATGGTCTCAAGCGCCATCGACATGCCGACCACGTCGGCCCCCATGGTGCGCAGCATGGCCACTTCGGCCGGCGTCTCGAACTGGGGTCCGGTCACCTGGGCGTAGATGCCTTCTTTGATGGGGGTGGAGGTAGGGGCGGCCAGGGCCAGCGCTCTCAGCGTTGGTGAGTAGGCATCCACCATGTTCACGAAGATCGGACCGGCCAGGGGTGTTCTCGCGGTCAAGTTGAGATGATCGGACACCGCCAGTATGGATCCAGTGGAGAGATCCTCTCGGATGCCCCCCACGGCCGCCGTCAATATGACGGTATGGCAGCCGGCGGCGATGCCGGTGCGGAGGGGGTGGACGACCTCTTCCAGATCGATGCCCTCGTAGAGGTGGGCCCGACCGCCGATGAGCAGGAGGCGGGACTCGCCGATGGTGACGGACCAGCCTACGGCATGATGCCCGGTGGCCGTGTAGTGCGGGAAGAAGGGCAGCGTGGCCAGGTCGATGTCGACCTCGTTGCCGGTGCGGAGGTGCCGGGCCGTATCGAGCAGGCCGCTGCCGAGGATGACCAGCACGTCGTGATGCTCGTTGCCGGTGCGTCGAGCCAGCTCTCGGGCGGTCAGCAACGCCCTGTCCGAGTTCACGACCATGTACCGATGGTAGAGGGACGGAGGCCAGGGCCGCGTAACATCACTCTTCATGGTCGCCACCACGCTCCATCCGCTGGCCCCGCTGCAGACCGACGAGATCACCAGCGCTCGCAAGATCGTCTTCGATAGCGGGTTGGCCGTCATTCCGGTCAAGGACCTGCGCTTCGCCTACGTGGGGCTGTTCGATCCGCCCAAGGACCTGGTGCGGGCGTTTGACCGGGGCGAGTCGGTCACGGTGGACCGGCGGGTGCGCATGGTGCTGCTGCAGGGCCCCGAGGCCAATGTCTACGAGGTGGTGGTGTCGGTGAGCCGCGGCGTCGTCGACAGCTGGGTTGAGGTGCGAGACGTACGTCCGGCGTTGCAGATGGAGGAAGCGATCCACATTTTGGCCGCGCTGTACGACCACCCGGACTGGGTGGCCGCGTTGGAGCGTCGCGGGGTGACCGATCGGTCGTTGGTGCAGATCGATCCGTGGCCGGCCGGTGCGTTCGCCTCGGAGCATGAGTCCGACCGGCGTATTTCTCGCTGCTTGGCCTATCTGCGGACCTCGCCGGATGACAACGGCTACGCCCGACCCTTGGAAGGTCTGCTGGCCTACGTCGACATGGGGCGCGGTGAAGTGCTTGGAGGTGGTGGACACCGGTGTGGTGCCGATCCCGCCGACATCGGGGAGCTACTACCCCGAGGACAACGGTCCGATGCGGTCCGATTTGAAGCCGCTGTCGATCACCCAGCCGGAGGGGACGAGCTTCACCGTCGATGGCAACCTGATTACGTGGCAGCGGTGGTCATTGCGCACCGGCTTTGATCCGCTTGAGGGTCTCGTGATCTACACGGTCGGCTACGAGGACGGCGGGCGGGTGCGGCCGGTGTTGTACAAGGCCTCGGTGTCCGAGATGGTCGTTCCCTATGGCCATCCCGGACCGATGCACTCGTGGAAGAGCGCCTTCGATGCCGGCGAATGGGGACTGGGCCGCATGGCCAATACCTTGACCCTCGGGTGCGACTGCCTGGGTGAGATCGTCTACCTGGATGATGTGTTTGCCGATGAGCGGGGGAATGCCCGCACTCGTTCGAACGCCATCTGCATTCATGAAGAGGACTACGGCATTCTGTGGAAGCACACGGACATGACGTCGGGTCGGGTCGAGGTGCGTCGATCCCGCCGGTTGGTGGTGAGTTCGATCGCCACCGTGGGGAACTACGAGTACGGGTTCTATTGGTACTTCTATCTTGATGGCTCCATGCAGTTGGAGGTCAAGCTCACCGGCATCATGTCCACCATGGCCGTGGGCGATGACGGGCCCGGACCGCACGCCAACATGATCGCCCCCGGGTTAGCGGCTCCGTATCACCAGCACCTGTTCAATGTCCGGCTCGATGTGGAGGTCGACGGTCAGGCGAACTCGGTCTACGAGGTCGACACCGTGCCGTCGCCGGCGGGGGACGACAATCCGTGGAACAACGCGTTTGCCCCGACGTCGACCTTGTTGGAGACCGAGTTGGGTGCCCGCCGCCGGGTTGACGCTGGACGGAGCCGGTCGTGGAAGATCGTGAGCGGTTCGGCGGTGAACGGGTTGGGGTTGCCCACGGCCTACAAGTTGCTGCCGGCGTCGACGCCCACCCTGCTGGCTGATCCTTCTTCGAGCGTGGGTAAGCGAGCCGCGTTTGCGGCGCACAACCTGTGGGTCACCCCCTATGCCGAAGACGAGCGGCGAGCGGCGGGGGACTACCCCAACCAGCACGTCGGCGGCGCGGGCTTGCCGGAGTGGACGGCGCAGGATCGGGCGGTGGTCGATACCGACATTGTGCTGTGGCACTCCTTCGGGGTGACCCATTTACCCCGGCCCGAAGACTGGCCGGTCATGCCGGTCGAATACACCGGCTTCAGCCTCATCCCGGTCGGCTTCTTCGATCGCAATCCGGCGTTGGACGTACCGCCTACCGAGGCTGGGGAAGGACACTGTCACGTTGGCTGAATACCATCCCCCCGTCGAGGAATACCTGGAGACGATGCTCGGCCTGGCCGAGGAGGGAGTCCCGGTCATTCAGGCCCGTATCGCTGAGCGATTGGGCCGTTCGGCGCCGTCGGTGTCGGAGATGCTGGAGCGTCTGGTCGAGGACGGCTATGTCACCCGCGACGGGCGGCTGTTGTCCCTGACCGAATCCGGTCGGGAGTTGGCCGAAAAGGTGGTGCGCAAGCACCGCTTGGCCGAGCGGCTGCTGGTCGACGTGATCGGCCTGGAATGGCACAAGGTCCATCGCGAAGCCGGTCGCTGGGAGCACGTGATCTCCGACGATGTCGAGGCCCGGCTGATCGAATTGCTGGGTGATCCGGCGACCTGCCCGCACGGCAATCCGATTCCCGGTTCCCATTCGCCCGGGCTGACGGTCGACACGCGGCCCTTGGCGTCGGTGGAGGCGGGTGAGCGAGTGCGGTTGTTGCGCATCAGCGAAGAGGTCGAGCTGAACATGGGGTCGCTGACCTTGCTGGGCGAGGGCGGCTTCATCCCCGGCGTGGTGGCCGTGGTTGATGGGCGCGATGCCGATGGCAACACGGAGGTGCACGTAGAGGGCAAGGGAGGTGGGCTCACCTTGTCGGCTGATCTCTCCGATCGCCTCTTCGTCGGCGTGGCCTGAGGTGGCCGGTTGGTGACGACTCGGATCATCGCTGACGCCGTCTTCACGGTAGATGAGACGGACGCTGTTTTCTCGCCGGGTGCAGTGGAGTACGAAGACGGAGTGATCACCTGGGTGGGCGATCCGTCGTCGGTGGCTCCTGCGTTCGACACCGACGTGCGGGTGTTGGGTGGGATCGTGATGCCGGGCATGGTCAACTGCCACGCCCACTCGCCCATGACCTTGATGCGCAGTGCCGGCGATGGCCTGCCCTTGGATCGCTGGCTCAATGAATCGATCTGGCCCCGGGAAGCGTTGACGACCGATGAGGACGTGTTCTGGGGCATGACCTTGGGGGCCGACGAGATGTTGGCCAATGGCATCACCACCACGTGTGAGCACTACGAGCACCCCGAAGCGGTGGCCGACGCCGTGGTGGCTTCGGGTATGCGGTGCGTGTACACGCCGGGGATCTTCGAGTTACCGGGCGCCAAGTCGTGGGAAGCCCTGCTCGATGATGCGTGCCGGTTCTTCGATGAGATGGACGGCCGCGGCGGGCGCTTGACCGTCGGTTTCGGGCCGCATGCGGTGTACACGATGCCGGCCGACGGGTTGGCTGCGGTGGCCGAGGAGGCGCAGCATCGAGACACCTTGCTGCAGATCCACCTGGCGGAGACCCAGGCGGAGGCGGCCGAGGTGTTGGAACGTCACGGCATGGGTGCGGTGGCGCTGTTGGATTCGGTCGGCGCGCTCGATGGGCGAGTGATCGGGGCCCATGGCGTCTGGTTGGACGATGAAGAGATTGCGTTGTTGGCCGAGCGGGATGTGGCCATCGCCCACTGCCCGGCCAGTAACGGGAAGCTCGGGTCG
Source organism: uncultured Acidimicrobiaceae bacterium (assembly GCA_963730785.1). Classification (GTDB taxonomy): domain Bacteria; phylum Actinomycetota; class Acidimicrobiia; order Acidimicrobiales; family RAAP-2; genus Bog-473. The sequence goes on along the minus strand of CAVSTF010000010.1, from coordinate 760,557 downwards.
GGCATTGCCCGGTTGCGGGCCCTGATGGACGCCGGGTTCGCGTTGGATTGGGCACCGATGGCCCGGCTTCGAACGACGACTTGGACCTGTGGGAGGAAATGCGGTTGGCCGCCATGCTGGCCCGGGCCACGGCGGGGGATCCGGGAGCGTTGAGCACGTCGGCGGCACTGCGATTGGCGACACGGGGTGGGGCGCAGGCGCTCGGATTGGCGGTGGGGGCGTTGGAAGCGGGTCGACCGGCCGATTTCATCCGGCTGCGTACCGACGATGCCCGGTTCGTGCCCTCGGTGGATGTCGTCGAACTCCTGGGGCATTTGGTCTGGGCCGGGGCCGGATACCTGGTAACCGATGTGTGGGTGGACGGGGTGCCGGTCATTGCCGGCCGGGCCTCGCTGACCGTCGATCGGGAGCAGTGTCAGGCCGAAGTGGGGCGGCGGGCTCGGAGGCTGGCCGGGTACTGATGAGTTGGGGTGGTCGAGCCGGTGGTCGAGCCGGGCCACTTGGGCCCGTAAGCTGGACCTTCATGTCCGGATTCGTCGATCAGGCCCAGCTGCACGCGCGCGCCGGCGACGGCGGGGCCGGGGCCGTGTCGTGGCGTCGTGAGGCGCACGTGGACCGAGGCGGCCCCGATGGCGGCGATGGCGGTCACGGCGGCGACGTCTGGCTGGTGACGTCGACCAATCAATCGTCCCTATTGGGCTTCCGGGACCACCCGCACCGTCGGGCCACCGACGGGGTGCACGGATCGGGCGGCAAGCGGCATGGGGCCCGGGGTAAGGACATTGAAGTACCGGTGCCCGTCGGGACCGTCGTGCGCGACAACGAAGGCAATGTGGTTTGCGACCTCTCGGAAGAGGGCGTTCGCTTCATGATCGCTGAAGGCGGTCAGGGTGGTCGGGGCAACTCGCGGTTCTTGTCCAACAGCCGGCGTGCTCCCGCCTTCGCCGAGCAGGGCGAGAAGGGCCAGGAACGCTGGCTCGATATGGAGCTCAAGCTCATGGCCGACGTGGCCCTGGTCGGTTTCCCCAACGCCGGTAAGTCGACCTTGATCTCGACCGTGTCGGCCGCCAAGCCCAAAATCGCTGACTATCCCTTCACCACCTTGGAGCCCCACCTGGGCGTGGTGCGCATTGGGGGCACGCGGGACCAGACCGAGTTCGTGATGGCCGACATCCCCGGCTTGGTCGAGGGCGCCGCCGAAGGCAAAGGCCTGGGCCATCAGTTCCTCCGCCACATCGAGCGGGCCCGGGTATTGGTGGTGTTGATCGATCTCGACCCCAACGCGCTGCATGCACCGGCCGACCAACTTCGTATTCTGCTGGGTGAGCTCGGCGACTATCAGCCCGAGTTGGCCGTGCGCCCTCGGCTGGTCGTGGGCAGCAAGGCCGACCTGGCCGATGACTCCGGTGTCTGCGATCTTGTCCTGTCGTCGATGAACGGCCAAGGCATCCGTCCGTTGGTGGAGAAGTTGGCCGTCATGGTGATTGAGGCCAGGTCCACCGCCGAAGTCGTGGCGGCCGCCGACCGTGGTGACCCATCGTCCCGTGCCCGAAGGTGTCGACGTGCAGAAGATCAGCGCCGGCAACTGGTTGGTCGTAGGTCGGGCCGCCGAGCGGGCCGTCGCGTTCTCTGATCTGAATGATCCCGGTGCCCTCTCGGAAGCCGTGAAGCGGTTGCGGCGCATGGGTGTTGACCGTGCCCTGAACCGAGCCGGCGTTCGTGAGGGCGACGAGGTGACGGTCGGGAACCTCACCTTCACCTGGGAGCAGTAGTGAAGGTCGTCGTCAAGGTCGGATCATCCTCGGTCTCGCCGGAGACGGTGAAGCGTTTGTGCGACGAGATCGCTTCGGCAAGGGCGGATGGGCACACGGTGGTCGTGGTGTCATCGGGCGCGATCGCCGCCGGGTGGGCCGCACTGGGTGAGGGCAAGCCCCGTCCCAACGACGCCGCGGTCTTGCAGGCCGTGTCGGCCGTGGGTCAGTACCGCTTGATGCGACTGTGGCAGGACGGGTTGGAGGCGCATGGGTTGCTGGCCGGTCAGGTGTTGCTGGCTCCGCTGGATTTCGTGCACCGCACCCAGTACCTGCACGCCCGGGGCACGCTCGATCATCTGATCGATCTCGGGGTGGTGCCGGTCATCAACGAGAACGATGCCGTGGCCGATGAAGAAATCCGTTTCGGTGACAACGACCGGCTGGCCGCCCTGGTGGCCCATCTGATCAGCGCTGACTTGTTGCTCCTGTTGACGGATGCGCCGGGATTGCTGACGGCCGACCCTCGGCAGTTCGCCGAGGCCTCTTTGATTGAGGAAGTGCTCGAGATCGACCACCACGTTGAGGCGTTGGCCGGTGGTCCCGGGTCTGACGTGGGGAGTGGGGGCATGGCGTCGAAGCTGGCCGCCGCCAAGATCGCCACCTGGTCGGGGGTGCAGACGGTCATTGCCGATGCCGGTCGATCCGGGGTGGTGGCTGCTGCGGTGGCCGGCGAGGCCGGGGTCGGGACGGTCTTCCGGGCTCGCCCGCACCGTCTGCCCGCTCGCAAGCTCTGGATTGCCTTTGCCCTGGGGGCCTCTGGGCGCCTGGTGGTGGACGAGGGGGCTCAGCATGCGCTGGCCAAGGGCGGGCGCTCGCTGTTGACGGCGGGGGTGGTGAGCGCCGAGGGCGTCTTCAACCCCGACGATGCGGTGGAGATCGCCGGGCCGGACGGGAAGATCTTCGCCAAGGGCCTGGTACGGCTGCGCTCGGAGCTCTCGTCGGACTGGCTGGGGCGCCGCACGGACCAGTTGCCCCGGGAGATGTCGCCCATCGCCGTCCACTGCGACGACCTGGTGCTTGTACGCTGATTTCGTGACCACCACGGCACTTGAGCAGCTGGCGAGCCGCGTCCGAGCCGCATCTCGGGCCGTGGCTCGAGCATCCTCGTCGGTCCGCGACGACGCGTTGCGTGGGGCCGCTGACCTCTTGGAGCAGGAGTCGGCCTCCTTGTTGGAGGCCAATCGGAGGGACCTCGCCACCGCCGAGTCCGGCGGCATGGCGGCGTCGGCTCTCGATCGCCTCCGGCTGACCGAAGATCGGATCCGGAGCATGGCGGCCGGGCTGCGCAAGGTAGCCGGGCTGGCCGACCCGGTGGGCGAACTGGTCGATGGTTGGGTGCGGCCCAACGGGCTGCGGGTCTCCAGGGTGCGGGTGCCGCTGGGCGTGGTCGGCGTCATTTACGAGAACCGACCCAATGTGACCAGTGACGCGGCGGGACTGTGCCTCAAGGCTGGCAATGCGGCGTTCCTGCGGGGCTCCGCGTCGGCGTTGGAGTCGAATCGAGCCGTGGTATCGCTGCTGCGCCGGGCGGCCGTGAAGGCCGGGCTGCCCGAGGACTCGGTGGCCCTGGTGGAGGACACCTCGCACGAGACGGCGGTGGAGTTCATGCGCCTGCGGGGCTTGATCGACTGTTTGATACCGCGGGGTGGACCGGCCCTGATCGCATCGATGTTGGAGAACGCCACCGTGCCCTACGTGCTGGACGGTGACGGCAACTGTCACGTCTACGTAGATGCGGCGGCGGATCTGTCGATGGCGCACGACATTGTGATCAATGCCAAGACGCACCGCTTCGGCGTGTGCAACGCGGCCGAGACGATTTTGGTGCACGCCGATGTGGCCGTTGAGTTTGTGCCGCGCATGGCTGAGGCGCTGGTCGCGGCCGGCGTGGAGATCCGGGGCGATGACCGGGTGCGGTCGTTGGTGCCCGGTGCCGTGGCGGCGGTGGAGAGTGACTTTGCCGATGAGTTCCTGGGGCCGATTGTGGCCGTGGGAGTGGTGGACGATCTGAGCGCCGCCATCGATCATGTGACTCGTTACAGCTCCGGTCACTCCGAAGCGATCGTGACCGGTGATGTGCGAGCGGCCGATCGTTGGGTGGCCGAAGTCGATGCGGCCGCGGTGCTGGTCAATACCTCGACCAGATTTATTGATGGGGAAGAGCTCGGGCTGGGTGCCGAAGTCGGCATCTCGACGCAGAAACTGCACGCCCGCGGACCGATGGGAGTCAGAGAGTTGACCAGCGTGAAATGGGTTGTCCGTGGCGATGGGCAGGTCCGACGATGAGCCTGACTAACCTGGGATTGCCTGACGCGGGACCACCGCGATTCGAGTCGTTGGACGCCGTGCGGGCCGGGCTGGCCGATGTGGGGTACCTGGCCGACGATTCCATCAGTGGTGTCGTGTATTTGGCTGACCGTTTGTCGAAGCCCGTCCTGGTGGAGGGCCCGGCCGGTACAGGCAAGACGCAGCTGGCCAAGTCAGTGGCTGATCTCACCGGCGCCCGTCTGATCCGGCTGCAGTGTTACGAGGGTCTGGACGAGTCGAAGGCGCTCTACGAGTGGAACTACCGCAAGCAACTGCTGCGCATTCAGGCCGGCGAGCACGGTAAGCAAGAAGCGGAAGGGCCGTCGTGGAAGGAACTGGAAGAGGACATCTTCTCCGAGGACTTCCTGCTGGCTCGCCCGCTCTTGGAGGCCATCCGGGCCAAGGACCCGGTGGTGCTGCTGGTCGACGAGGTGGACCGGGTCGAGCTGGAGACCGAGGCGCTGCTGCTCGAGATCCTGAGTGAGTACCAGGTCTCGATTCCCGAGTTGGGCACCGTGAAGGCGACGCAGTTGCCCATGGTGTTCCTGACGTCCAACAACACCCGTGAGCTGTCGGAAGCACTGAAGCGGCGCTGTTTGTACCTGCACGTGGACTACCCCGAGTTGGACCGGGAGCGAGAGATCGTGCGGTCGCGCGTGCCCGGGATTTCCGAGGAGCTGGCCGATCAGGTGGCTCGGATCGTGCGGTCGCTGCGGACATTGGAATTGCGGAAGGCACCGTCGGTGTCCGAGACGCTGGACTGGGCCCGCACGCTCGTGATCCTGGGGGTCGACACCATCGACGCCGCGGGGGCGAGGGACACCTTGCACATCCTGTTGAAGTATCAAGCCGACATCGAGCGGGCCGCCAAGGAATTGTTGTCGGTTAGCTAGAGGCTCGACGTGCTGGATCTGCTGTCGGACTTTGTGACGGAGCTGCGCAAGGCCGGGTTGCCGGTGTCGTTGACCGAGCATCTCGATGCAGCCGAGGCGATGCATCACGTCCCGCTGGAGGACCGCGAGGGCCTGAAGTACGCGTTGGCCGGCACGTTGGTGAAGTCGTCGTCGCACTGGCGGGCCTTCGAAACCGCCTTTGAGGTGTTCTTTGCCGTCCGCAGTGGTCACGGCGCTGCCGGAGACCTGGGTGAGGACGGCGACGAATCCGAAGAGGGTGACAGCGACCAGGAAGGCGCGGCCGGATCGGGCAGCGGTGGTCAGCGGGGCAAGGGTCGTTCGTGGAACGGCGCCGGTGGTGGCGAGGGGATGACGCCCGAGGAACTGGCCGAGATGCTGTTCAAGTCGCTCATGTCGGCCGATCCTGCGCTGATGAATGCGGTGGCTCGCAACGCGGTTGATCGGTACGCCGGCATGGAGCCGGGGCGGCCGGTCGGCGGGACCTACTACTTGTATCGCACGCTGCGGAACTTGGACTTGGACGCGGTGCTGCAGAAGTTGATGGGTCAGGCCCGGGGCTCGGCGTCGGGTGGCGAGGGCTTGACCGATCTGGAAGAGCGTTTGGCGGCCGACGAGTACAAGGCGCGGATTGAGAAGTTCCGCCGGGCGGTCGAGACCGAGATTCGTCGCCGTTTGGTCGAGGATCGGGGGGCCGAAGCGCTGGCCCGCTCGGTGCGCAAGCCGCTGCCCGAAGATATTGACGTGATGCACGCCACCCGGGAGGAGTTGGCGGTGCTGCATCGAGTTTTGCAGCCGTTGTCGCGCAAGATGGCGGTGCGGTTGGCTCGCAAGCGTCGTCACGGTCGCAAGGGGCCGTTGGATTTCCGGGCCACCATGCGGCGCTCACTGTCGACGGGCGGCGTGCCGATTGAGCCTCGCTACCGTCACCCGCGGCCGGCCAAGCCGGAGATATTTGTCATTGCTGACATTTCGGGGTCGGTGGCCTCGTTCGCTCGCTTCACGTTGCATTTGGTCTATGCCATCAGCTCGCAGTTCTCCAAGGTACGGGCGTTTGTCTTTATTGATGGCATCGATGAGGTCACCCGATTCTTTGAAGGCGTGGTCGATCCGGCCGAGGCCGTGGCGCGGATCAATTTGGAAGCTGACGTGATCTGGGTGGATGGCCACTCCGACTACGGCCACGCCTTCAGCGAGTTCCACCGTCGCTGGGGTGACGAGGTCAACAGCCGGTCGTCGGTGCTGTTCCTCGGTGACGCTCGGAACAACTACCACGCCTCGCAGTCCTGGGTGGTGGAGGATCTGCAGGCTCGCGCTCGACGGGTCTACTGGCTGAACCCGGAGCCTCGTGATTATTGGGGTTCGGGTGATTCCATTGTGGGCGAGTACGCCGCGCATTGCGATGACGTGGTCGAGTGCCGGACGCTGCGACAGCTGGAGCACTTCGTCGGCAATTTGGCGTGACGGCCACGGGGTCGAAAGGGGCGGGGGAGCCGGAGTCCGGGCTGGGCGCGTCGTTCGGCGTGCCCGAAGGGGTGCGGCGGGTGGCGGCTCGTTCGGAGGGCACTGCTCGTCTGGTCTTGGTGCGGCACGGTGAGGCCGAGTGCAATGTGTCAGGTGTGGTGGGTGGTTTGACTGGTTGTACCGGGTTGACGGATTTGGGGCGGCGTCAGGTGCAGGCGCTTGCTGAACGGTTGGAGCGGACCGGGGAGCTGGGTGTGGTCGACGCGCTGTATGCGTCGGTGTTGCCCCGAGCGATTGAGACGGCCGAGATATTGGCGCCGGCTTTGGGTGTCGATTCGGGTCAGATCACGCAGGACTGTGACTTGTGTGAGCTCCACCCGGGTGAGGCGGACGGGCTGCGTTGGCAGGAAGTCATTGATGCCTTCGGCGTGCCGGATTGGGACAACGATCCCGATCTGTTGATTGCGCCGGGCGGTGAGAGTTGGACGGGATTCGTGGCTCGGGTGTCGCGAACCCTGCAGGCGCTGGCTGAACGCCATGCCGGTGAAGTGGTGGTGGCAGCGGTCCATGCGGGAGTCATTGAGGCGTCGTTGATCGGGTTCTTGCAGATTCCACCGGCAGCGGGTCGTCGTGGTTGGGTACGCATCGGGCACGCCTCCCTCACTGAATGGGAGTGGGAACCGAAGCGGTCCCGCTGGATCCTCGTCCGAGTCGCCGACGCCTGCGGGGTGCCGACGGCGTAATTGTTGAGGGTCGAGGTGGTTGTCACACCCTCCTGAGATGATCGATCCATGTTCGTGGACGAACTCGAGGAGCTGGTCGGTCGGGGCCGATCGTTTTTGCTGGCGAGCCAAGGGGAGCGCCTGTCGCCGGACGATGCCCGTCGAGTGGTGGAGCTGTTTTCCGAATTCGAGCGGATCGGGTCCTCTGGAGTCGCACTCGTGTCGTCACAGGTGGTGGCCGATGGTTCGTTCGCCAAGGAGGGCTACGGAACCGGAGCGGAGTGGCTCGGATCCGTCACGGGTACTTCGCCGACGGCGGCTCGACGACTCCTGAAAGCGGCGTCGGTGGCCCAGGATTCGCCCGTCTTGCAGGCCGCCTTGGCCGATGGCGCGCTCTCGCAGGCCCAACTTGAAATGGTGGCGGATGCCGCTGCTGTCGCGCCCGGGGGCGAGGAACGACTGCTGTCAATGGTCGGGACAGCGAGTCAAGCGGAGATGCGGGACGAAGTATCGAGCATGCGGGCGGAAGCTCGGAGCAAAGAGGCCGCTCATGAGCGCCGATCCCGGGTACATCGCGGGCGTCACCTGCGCTGGCGACAGGATCCTCATGGCGGGATTCGGATCGAAGGGCACTGCGACGAGGTTGCATGGGCCAAGGTGATGCCGGGCGTGGAAGCCCGGGCATTGTCGCTACAGAAAGTGGCGCACCGTGCGGGTGCAGATGAGCCCCTCGAGGCGTTCCGGATGGATGCCCTGCTCGATTTGTTGAGCGAGGGCGGGGTTGGATCGGCGCCGAGTGTCCTGGTGCTGATTGATGCCGAGTCGCTGCGCCAGGGTTCGATGGTGCCCGGCGGAACTTGTGAAATCGATGGCATCGGTGTGATCTCCGTCGAGGCAGCCACCGAGCTGCTTGGTGAAGGCAACGTTCACTTCATTGTGAAAGATGGGGTCGACATTCGGACGGTTACCTCGGTGACTCGGGCTATCCCTCGGCGGGTCGAGCTGGCGTTAGTCGCCCGAGATCGAGTGTGTGCAGTGCCCGGTTGCGGGGCACGCTTTGGTCTGCAGATCGACCATCGGGACACCGACTTCAGCGACGGCGGTCCTACCGAGATTGGGAATCTGGTTCGCCTCTGTCGGTCACATCACGACCTGAAGACGTATGGCGGATTTCGACTGGAAGGTGGGGCGCCGGACTGGAAGTGGATTCCTCCGGTACAACCGAAATCGGCGGGCTACGTCGCTCGGGCTCGGAGGCTGGCGGCGGTCAAGGCGAAAGCACGGGATCGGGACGGCCCGTAACTCGTAGCTAGCAGGCGTAGTCCTCGTCGTACGGGGTGCCGTTATTGGGCGCGCTGTACTGCACAATCTCGACCGGGCCGGTCGGGAGTAGGTATTGGGATTGGAAGCCCGCTACTGCCGCGCAGTCGCCCGGGCCGCTGCCGGTCGGGAGGATGTAATACGCCATCCAGTACGGCACCGAAGGCTGGAAGTTGCCGACGATCTGGTTCCACGTCGCGGGACTGGCGTAGACGCCGACATCGGCGATGCCCTCGGTGTTGTGGAGTGCAGCGATGGCGCCCATGACCGTGGCGGCATTGTCGGCCGTATTGGATGTCCAATAGGTGGCGAGATCCTCCACATCGAGCCACCAGCTGACGTTGGTGTTGGCGCCGGCGGCGACGGCGTCTTGGTAGGCGTTGATCCCGGCGTTGTAGCCGGTCTGATAACAGGTGGTGGTCGACGAGCACAGGGCCCCCGTGGCGGGACCGACGTTGTCGAGGAAGGTGTAGAGGTTGAGACCGCCACCGGCCCATTTCGCCTCGGCGGCCAGGCACGGATTGGTGTAGCCGGGAGTGGTGGAGGAGCCGGGGTCGTAGGCACCATCGACTTCGACGATGCCGATGTCATGGAGGGACGTGGGCAGGCCCGTGGTGCAGGTGGGCGAGTTCATGGTGAATTTGCTGACGTCGAAGCCGTACGAGCCGGATGGGAAGGCTGTCCCGACGAACGTGCCGTTGCCGGGCGCTTCGGCCATGCCGACGATCGGATGGGTGAGGCCGGTGGGCGCGGAGCCGTAGTAGCTGGCCTGGCCGAAGGCGGACACGTCACCGACGTCGTCGCTGAACCAGTACCCGGTTTCGCCGGGAGTGATAGTGGCGGCGACAATCGGGTTCTTGAGCGGGATGCCACCCAGTGAGCCATAGAAAGTGCCGCCGAAGCTGAAGGTGCCGCCATCCGAGGCCACGAGGATGTAGCCGGAGCCGTTCGGCGCGGCGAGCATGCTCACGATCGGCTTGTTGAGGACGATGGCACCGGTAGAGCCGTGGAAGGCGGCATCGCCGTAGGCGAAGATGCCACCGTCGGAGGCGACCAGCCAGTAGCCGGCGCCGTCGGTCGTGGCCGCCATGCCGACGATCGGCTTGTTGAGGTGGATGGCGCCGGTCGAGCCGAAGAACTTGGCATCACCGAAGGAGAAGATGCCGCCGTCGGAGGCCACCAGCCAATAGCCGCCGCCGTCGGGGGTCGAAGCCATGCCGACGATGGGTTGGTTCAGGTGGATGGCGCCGGTCGAGCCGAAGAACTTGGCGTCCCCAAAGGTGAAGATGCCGCCGTCGGAGGCCACCAGCCAATAGCCGCCGCCGTCGGGGGTGGACGCCATGTTCACGATCGGTTTGTTCAGTTTGAGCGCTGCCCGTCGAGCCGAGGAAGGGCGCGCCACCGAAGGTGAAGATGCCGCCGTCGGAGGCCACCAGCCAATAGGCCGGCACGGGGGAAGTCGTCTGGTTGACGGCGGCTGCCGCTGGGGGAGCGGTGGTGATCGCTGGACTGGCGAACACGAAGGCCGCGGTGGACAGACACGCGATGGCGAACAGGCCGACGAGTCTCATTGGTGTGGTGATTCGCATTAGGCGCGTAAGAACTCCGCTACTCGGAAGGCAAGGTCTAGGGATTGACGGGCGTTGAGGCGAGGGTCGCAGGTCGTGGTGTATCGAGCGCTGAGGTCACCCTCGAAGATCTCTTCGGCTCCGCCGAGGCATTCGGTGACGTCGTCACCGGTCAACTCGACGTGGACGCCGCCGGGCCACGTGCCCGCTTCGCGGTGGACGGCGAAAAATGAACGCAGCTCGGAGAGGATGTCGTCGAAGCGACGGGTCTTGCGACCGCCCTCGCTGGTGAAGGTGTTGCCGTGCATGGGGTCACAGGCCCATACGACCGGATGTCCGGCTTCTTGAACGGCGTCAATGAGGGCAGGGAGGTGTTCCTCCACTTTGCCGGCGCCGAAGCGCGTGATGAGGGTGAGTCGACCGGCAATGTGGTCGGGGTTGAGGCGTTCGCACAGGGTGCGGACATCGGCCGGTGTGCTGGAGGGTCCGATTTTGCAGCCGAGTGGATTGCCGACGCCGGAGAGGAACTCGACGTGGGCGCCATCGAGCTGGCGGGTGCGGTCGCCGATCCAGAGCATGTGAGCCGAGCAGTCGAACCAGTCGCCGGTGAGCGAGTCCTGGCGGGTGAGGCATTCCTCGTAGGGAAGGATGAGCGCCTCGTGGCTGGTCCAGAAGTCCGTTTGCTGCAGGCCGACTTCGTCGCCGAGGTTGATGCCGCAGGCGGCCATGAAGCGCAGGGCCCGGTCGATTTCCGAGGCGACTTGCTCGTAGCGCTGGCCTTCGGCCGAGGAGGCGACGAACTCCTGGTTCCACTGGTGAACGCGGGAGAGGTCGGCGAAGCCACCCTTGGTGAAGGCCCGCAGGAGGTTGAGCGTGGAGGCCGATTGTTGGTAGGCGGCGACCAGGCGGGTGGGGTCGGGCCGGCGGGCGTCGGCTTCGAACGCTTCGTCGTTGACCATGTGGCCACGGAAGACCGGCAGCTCGACGTCGCCGATCGTTTCGGTGGGATTGCTGCGGGGTTTGGCGAACTGTCCGGCGATACGGCCGACCTTCACCACGGGGACGCCGGCGGCGTAGGTGAGAGCGACCGCCATCTGGAGAACGATTTTGAGCTTGTCCCGGATGTTGTCGGCCGTGAACTCGGCGAACGACTCGGCGCAGTCGCCGGCTTGGAGGAGGAAGGCGTGACCGTCGGCGACGTCGGCCAGTTGGGTGGTGAGACGGCGGGCCTCACCGGCGAAGACGAGTGGGGGAAGCGTGGCCAGGAGGGCCTCGGCGTGCTTCAGCGCATCGGCGTCGGGCCACTCCGGCTGCTGAGCGGCGGGGCGGCGTCCTCCAGGACGCGGCGCTCCACTCGGAAGTGCTCGGCGAGCTCGGCATCCGGACAGGTTAACGCCGTAAGCTCGGTCGATATGGCCCCTTTTCGATTTGCGGTGCAGGTTTCTCAGGCCGCATCCCCCGCTGCGTGGCGTGAGTTGGCTCACAAGACCGAAGATCTTGGCTACTCGACGCTCTACATTCCCGACCATCTGGATGATCAGTGGGCGCCGATGATTGCGCTCACCGTGGCCGCCGAGGCAACCACCACGTTGCGGGTGGGCACGCTGGTGCTGGACAACGATTTCCGGCATCCGGTGATCTTGGCCAAGGAAGCAGCGACGATGGATGTGGTGACCGGCGGACGTTTCGAGTTCGGGATGGGCGCCGGGTGGATGTCGACGGACTATCAGCAGTCCGGTATTCCGATGGACCCGGCACCGGTGCGCATCGCCCGGTTGGCCGAGAGTCTCGAGATCATGCGGGCCATGTGGCGCGATGGACGGGCCACCTTGAAGGGTGAGTTTTATGAGGTTGACAACGCGGTGGGGACGCCGCAGCCGGTGACACCGGGAGGCCCGCCGCTGGTGATCGGTGGGGGGAGCAAGCGCATCTTGACGCTGGCTGGTCAGTGTGCGGACGTGGTCAGCATCGTGCCCAGTCTGGCTGCCGGATTTATCGGAGCGGAAGTGGCGGCCGAGTCGGTGGTGGAGAAGTACAGCGACCGGGTGGCCTGGGCCCGAGATGCCGCGGGGGATCGGGCCGACCAATTGGAGTTCCAGTGCTGGACGGCGGCGGTGTCGGTGGTGCCGAACGGGGCGGAAGTCATTGAGATGTTGGCGCCGGCGTTCGGCTTGTCGCCCCAACAGCTGGCGGCGGCACCGGTTGCGTTGGTCGGCACGGTCGAAGAGATCAGCGAGACGCTGCAGAAGCGACGGGAAGAATTGGGCTTCAGCTACATCGTGGTGCACGAGGCTGAGATGGAGGCGCTCGGACCCGTGATTGCCGAACTTGCCGGGACCTAGTCGCCTCGGCATTCTCGGTGGGACCTTCGACCCGCCCCACCTGGGTCATGCGGCGGCGGCGGCGGCCGTGGTGGAGGCGCTCGAGTTGGACCAGCTGTTGTTGGTGGTGGCCAATGATCCATGGCAGAAGTCGCCGACCCGGCCCATCACGCCGGCCGACGATCGCTTCGCCATGACCGAGGCGTTGGCCGAATCGCTGGAGCGAGTGTCGGCCAGCCGGATGGAGATCGACCGGGGCGGGCCGAGCTACACCATTGAAACGGTGGAGGCGCTGGGGTCCGACGAGACTGAAATTGTGCTGGTGATCGGCGCCGATTTGGTACCCGAATTGGGGACCTGGAAGCGGGTCGACGAGCTGCGGGAATTGGTCACGTTGGCGGTGGTGTCGAGGCCCACGGCGGTCCGGCCCCCGGCGCCCGAGGGTTGGAAGGTGACCTGGGTGGACGGCCCACAGGTGGATGTGTCCAGCTCAGGGGTCCGGGCGGCGCTGGCGGCTGGGGATTCGATTGAAAATCTGGTCCCGGAAGCCGTAATCCGTTGTATCGGGCTGAGGAATCTGTACGCTGTCGGCTAGATGAGCGCCATGCCGGCCAGGGCCACCGAGTACGCAGAAGTGCCGATGCAGTCGGCCGCTCGGGTGCCGCGGCGGGCCGATCGGCGGGCCGAATTGAAGCTGGCTCGGCGGGAACGTCGGCGGTGGTCCATTTTGAGTTGTTCACTACTTGGAGGTGCCTTTGTGTTGACCGTGGGGATACTGGACGTGCTCCATTGAGTCCAGGACTGGATGTGCAACTCCACATCCCTCCAGCCGCCATGACGGCGGCGCATGCGGCCGACGACAAGCTGGGCCACGAAACCGTCATTCTCGGCATGACCGAGCTGTTCGGTGTGGTGGACGCCTTTGTCATCACGAGTGCCTCGAACTCCCGCCACGTGCGGACGTTGGTGGAGGAGATCGAGAAGGAAGTGAAGGAGACGCACTCGGTGCCGCCGGTGCGGATTGAAGGCATGACGGATGCGACGTGGGTCTTGATGGACTACGGCGACTTCATTGTGCATGTCTTCTTGCAGGAGACGCGCGAGTACTACGACCTCGAGCACCTCTGGTCGGGCGCGCCGCGGTTGCCGTGGCGCGACGCCGTCGAAAACGCCGGCTAACTCTTCGGTACGAACTCCAACAGGTAGACCGGTCCCGGCACCAGCGCACCGCTGGCGATCGGGACGCTGGTGCGCTGACCGCTGATTTCGAAGATCACGCCGGTGTTGTTGCCGGCCTCGGCGGTGACGGTGGCCACCACCTGCGCCACGGCCAGCTCACTGTTGCTGCCCGAGATTTCGGCGAACGCGGTATTGAAGTTGACCGTGACCAGGCTGCCGACCTGCACGGCCGACAGCACGTTCACGTCGGCCGGGATGGCGGTGAAGGTGCCCTGGTGGACCTCTGAGCTGCTGGGTCCGGCCAGCAGCGCGTTGAGGATGGACGTCAGTGGGGCCGGCGAGACCACGACCCGATCGACAGACTCGAGGTCCTGGGCCGAATTGAGCAGGAAGACTTTCACCGGCACGTAGGAGGAGGGCTTGGGCTGGGTGGTCGTGGTGGCGGCCGGTGGTTCGGGGCTGAGGAGGCCGAAGGGGACCTTGTTGGCGGCAATGGTGCTCGGGCCGCGCTGGGTGGGAATGGCGCAGCCGGCAGCGATGAGGGCGACCAGGGCGGTGGCGGCGAGGGGCGCGAGGCGGCGGGTGCGGGTGCGGGTGCGGCGAGTCACCATTCCTCTCCTTCGGTATCGAGGGTCGGGAGGGAGAGCACGAAGCGGGCGCCGCCGGTGGGCGAGCTGTCGACCCAGACCTGGCCGTTCATGAGGCGGACGTGTTCGGAGACCAGGGCGAGGCCGAGGCCCGTCCCGGTACCGGTACCCCGACGGCCGGCGGCCGAGCCGCGGTAGAAGCGCTCGAACACCTTCTCGCGCTCCTGGGGCGTGATGCCCGGGCCGGCGTCGTCGACCACGATCTCCACGTTGGGGCCGGCGGTGCGGACGGTGATGACGGTCACGCCGCCGCCGTAGTTGGTGCCGTTTTCCAGCAGGTTGGCCATGACCCGCTCGAAGCGGCGCTTGTCGACCTTGACGTGGATGGGCCGGACGTCCTCGGCCATCACCACGGGGGGAGCGGTGACGCCTTCGCCCAGGCTGCGCACGCCGTTGTCGACCGCTCGCTGGACCAGCTCGCTCACGTGCACTTCTTCCAGGACGACATCGACGGAGCCGGCGTCGACCCGGGACATCTCGAGCAGGTCGCCCACCATGCGCTGGAAACGGCGGAGATCAGCGCCCAGGAGGGCCAGGGCCCGCTGGGCTCGCTCGGGCAGTTCGGCCCGGTCGGCTTCGAGCACCTCAAGCGAGGCCGAGAGGGTGGTGAGCGGCGAACGGAGCTCGTGGCTGACGTCGGAGTTGAAGCGCTCCTCCCGCTCGATCCGGACCTGGAGTTGATCGACCATGGCGTTGAAGGAGACGGTGAGGCCGGCCAGGTCGAAGTCGGCCGGGTCCGATTCGAGTCGGGTGTCGAGTTGGCCGCCGGCGATGGAGACGGCGGCTCGGGAGACGCCGGCCAGTGGGCGGAGCGAACGGTCGCTGGCGAAGCGGCCGAGGGCGGTGCCGAGGATGGTGGTGACGACGCCGGCGCCGAGCAGGGTGAGGCCGAGCACCCGCAGGGTGTGATCGAGGTCGGACAGCTCGAAGACCTCGAAGTAGGCCCCGTGCACGGCGGGGATGGGCACGCCGACGATGATTTCGGGTTGGGCATTCAGGTTGGGGCGGAAGGTCTGGGTGGCGGCTTGGCCGCCGAGCACCACGCGGCGGAGCTGTTTTGGCAGCGAGGCGGCGCTGACGGTGAGCGACGAGGCATAAGAGGAGGAGCGGTAGATCAGGACGGAGTGGGAATCGGAGCCGGCATCGAGGGAGGACAGGAGGTCGGCGTACTGGGTGGTGCCGGATTCGAGGGAACTGCGAACGAGGGCGGCGTTGGCGAATGCTTGATGCTGGGCGGCCGACTCGCGTTCGGCCAGCAGGAAGTGCCGGGTGGTGAAGTAGGACAGCCCGCCCATGCTGAACGACAGCAACAGTGCGCCGAGCCCGAAGATGGCGGTGATGCGGGCCCTGATGCCAAGCCGGGCCAAGTTCAGGGCACCAGCTTGTAGCCCATGCCCCTCACGGTGAGAATGTGCCGGGGGAGCGCCGGATCGGGTTCGACCTTGGTGCGCAGTCGGCGGATATGAACGTCGACCAGGCGGCCGTCGCCGAAGTAGTCGTAGCCCCAGACCCGGTCCAGCAGTTGCTCACGGCTGAGCACCTTGTTGGGGCTGGCGGCCAGTTCGCACAGGAGGCGGAACTCGGTGCGGGTGCAATGGACCTCGGTGCCGTCGAGGTGCCGCAACACGCCCTGCTCGGGCAGCAGTTGCAGTTCGCCGAAGGTCATGGCCTCGGGATCCTCTTCCGGCGGGCGGGCCCGGCGCAGGAGGGCGCGGATGCGGGCCGCCAGCTCCTTGGCCACAAACGGCTTGGTGACGTAGTCGTCGGCCCCCGCTTCCAGTCCGGCCACCACGTCGTGGGTGTCGGAGCGGGCGGTGACGATGATGATGGGCACCGCGCTCTGGCGGCGTAGCGCCCGGCAGCACTCGAATCCGTCCATGCCCGGGAGCATGAGATCGATCAGGGCCACATCGGTGGGAGCGTCAGCGAAGAGGTCGAGACCTTCCTCGGCGCTGGCGGCATCCTTCACTTCGTAGCCCTCGCTCTCGAGAGCGAGGCGCATAGATGAGCGGATCCGTTCGTCGTCCTCGACGACCAGTATGCGGCCGCTCACCGACGATCAGCTGATCCAGATTTGAGTGGGCCACACGGAACCGCCGATGAGCCCGAAGGCCTTGGCGCCGGTCGGCGTGGTCGGGTTGTTCCAGTTCTGGGCCTTGAGCGTGCTGACGACTGACCACACCGACCGGTCCTGCCACAGGTAGGGCAAGTCGACCGAAAGTCGTTGATTGACCGCCTTGTAGGCCTTGGCCCGAGTGGCCGGGTCCAGCGTGCTGCGGCCCAGCTGCAGGTCGAATTCGAGCTTGGGGTCCGAGTTGCGGGCCATGTTGATGGAGAGCGAGCCCGAGCTCGCCGTGGTGGTGCTCCAGAAGATGTAGTTGAGGTCGGGGTCGACGGCGCCGAACTGGCGCCAGTTCAACATCTGGTACGTGCCGGCCAGGGCGATGTTGATGAGGTCGTTCTGCTCCACCGAGTTGTTGGTGACCTTGAAGCCCACCTCCTGCAGCTGCTGCTGAATGAACTGCTGCGAGCGCTGGGAGGCCGGTCCGTTGGTCGATCCGTAGGTCAGGCTGATCGCCTTGGCGCCACCCTTGGCCTCGGCCGCCTTGACCAGCTTCTTGGCCTCGGTCGGGTTGAAGGCCGGGTAGGAGGTCTTGGAGTAGTACGGCGATCCGGGGGCGAACAGGCCGGTGGCGATCGGGATCAGGTTCTGGTTGATCGACGCCCGGTACTGCTTGTTGTTGATGGCCATGGCGGCCGCCCGACGCAGTGAGGGGTCGTTGAAGGGAGCCTTGTCGCAGTTCAGCAGCTGACAGTCGATGTCGGGCTCGCCGGCCAAGTGGACGCTGTCGTCGGTGTAGCCGTAGCTCTTGTTGTTCTTGAACTGCGCGGCGACCTGCGGCGTATCGGTGATCATGATGTCGATCGTCCCGGCCCGCAGTGCCTCGGCCCTCGTCTGCTCATTGGGGATGGGCTTGTAGGTGATTTGGCTCAGGTAGGGCAGCCCGGGTCGCCAGTAGTGGGGATTGGCGGTGGCGGTGAAGTGGCTGTTGGGTACCCACTCCTTGAACACGAATGGTCCGGTGCCCACCGGGTGGGAGGTCCCGTTCTTGTCGGCCAGCATGGAGGGAGCCACCACATAGGCAATCTGCCCGCCGATACCACCGGCCAGGTAGAAGGGGAACGGCGCCCACGGTGTCTTGAAGTTGAGCGTGCAGGCCAGCGGGCCGCTCTGCACGATCGGATTGGTGTCGGCCAGGATCGGGTTGATGATGAGGCCGGTCAGCAACGACTTGGCCTGGGCCTTGAGGTTGGTGAGCAGGGCGGCCCCGTTGCAGGGGGTGCCATCGTGGAACACCACGTTGGGCCGCAAGGTGATCGTCCACGAGGTGTAGGTGGCGTTGGGCACCACCGACTGCGCGAGGTAGGGCGCCCAGTTGCCGCTGTTGGTGATGATGGTCAGGGGATCGAAGACGGTGCGGGCATAAATGACGCCCACCTCGTCGTAGCGGGCCTGAGTGGGGTCGAACCCCGATTCCTCGGCGTCAACGCCGAAGACCAGCGAACCGCCCCGCTTGGGCTTGGCGGTGCTCACACCGTTGTGCGCCGAGTTGCTGGTGGCCGCGCCGGCTAAACCGTCCCAGTCCAATGCGCCCATTCCGGCAATGCCGGCTGCAGTCGCGGCCCCTCCGACGAGCAGTGCGCGGCGGTCAAATGTCGATGCCATGAGTTACCCCTTCCCAGTGTTGGGCGACGTTAGTCGGTACGCTGGTTTCGGTGAGTACACCCGAAGATGCCTGGGACCTGGGCGGATTCGACAATTGGCTCACCGGTCGTAGTGATGCCACCCGATTGGCGTACGCCAGCGATCTGCATGCCTTCGTCGAATGGATGGGTCGTGGCGACGTCACCGCACCGGGTGGCGTGGACCGGTTGCACCTACGGCGGTACCTGGCCTCGTTGGGCACGCGACGGCTGGCCCGGGCCACGGTGGCCCGTAAAGCGGCGGCACTGCGGTGCTATTTCGGCTGGATGACCCGAGTCGGGAGCCTTGAGAGCGATCCGTCGAAGTCCCTGCGAGCACCCCAAGGCAACGGGCGGTTGCCCCGGGTGCTCTCCAAGTCCGAGATCGGGGCCCTGCTCGATGCGCCGGCCACCTCGGCCCTGGACCAGCGGGACCTGGCCGTCCTCGAACTGCTCTATGCGGCCGGGTTGCGGGTCTCGGAACTGTGCGGGCTGGACCGGCGCGACGTGGACCTGGTCGGCCGCACGCTGACCGTGCTCGGGAAGGGCGGCAAGGAACGCCGGGTACCCATGCACGACGAGGCGGTCGACGTCGTGAGCACCTGGCTTGAGCAGGGGAGGGAGGCCATGGCCGGCCCGCCCGAGGCCATCTTCGTCAACCAGCGGGGCAATCGATTGGGGCCACGCGATGTCCGCCGCATCCTCGATGCCCGGGCGGCCTCTCCCACCCACCCCCATGCCCTGCGGCACACCTTCGCCACCCACCTGCTCGATGGTGGGGCCGATCTACGGGTGGTGCAGGAACTGCTGGGTCACTCCAGCCTGGCCACGACGCAGATCTACACCCATGTCAGCAAGGAGCGTCTGCGCACCGTCTACGAGGGCACGCACCCCCGAGCCTGAGGGGCGCCGGAGCCGGGCGGCTCGACCCGCTACTATGGACAGGCCCATCGAGCGATGGGTGGCAGTACCGACCAACACCCGCCCGGGCGCAATCCGTGGTCGCTTCTCTTCCTGAGGGGCGCGGCATCCGGGGGTAAAACCAAACTGGAGGAATATCACTATGGCCGTCGTCTCCATGCGACAGCTTCTGGAAGCCGGAGTCCACTTCGGCCACCAGACTCGCCGTTGGAACCCCAAGATGAAGCGATTCATTCTGGGCGAGCGCAACGGGATCTATCTCATCGACCTGCGCAAGACCCTGACCGGTATCGAGTCCTCGTACGGCTACGTGCGTGACCTCGTCGCCGGCGGCGGCACCATTCTCTTCGTGGGTACCAAGAAGCAAACCCAAGGCCCCGTGGCCGAGTACGCCGAGGCCTGCAACATGCCCTTCGTCAACCAGCGTTGGCTGGGTGGCATGCTCACCAACTTCTCGACCGTGTCCGGCCGGGTGAAGCGCATGGGTGAGCTGCGCGCCATGGAAGCGGCGGGCGACTTCGCCGGCATGCCCAAGCGTGAGGCCCTCTCGCACACGCGTGAGTTGGAGAAGCTGAGCCGCAACCTGAGCGGTATCGCCAACCTCGAGCGGCTGCCGGATGCCGTCTTCGTCATCGACACCAAGAAAGAGCACATCGCCGTCACCGAGGCCCGCAAGCTCGGCCTGCCGGTGGTCGCGGTCGTCGACACCAACTGTGACCCCGACATCATCGACTACGTGATCCCGGGCAACGACGACGCCATCCGTTCGGGCTCGCTCATGTGCCGCGTCATCGCCGACGCCGTGGTGGAGGGCCGGTTCATCGCCGAGCACCGCCGCAAGAACGCTCCCGCCGCCCCGGCTGAGGACGCCAGCGGCCCGTCGCCCCGACGTCGTGCCGCCGCGCCGAAGCCGGCTGCTGAAGCCGCATCCGTGGCCGAGGCTGTGGCTGTCGTTGAGTCCGCTCCCGAGCCCGTGGCAGAGCCTGTCGCGGCGGCCGTGGAGGCCTGATCGTGGCCAACTACACCGCCAAGGACATTGCGGCCCTGCGGGCCGCCACCGGTGCCGGCATGCTGGACTGCAAGAAGGCACTGGAAGAGAGCGGGGGCGACTTTGACGCCGCGGTGCAGTACTTGAGGGTCAATGGTTTGGCCGGTGCGGCCAAGCGGGCTGACCGCGAGGCGACCGAAGGTGCCGTCACGGCGGTGCGCGGCAGCGACGCCGTGGCCGTGGTCGAGCTCCGCTGCGAGACCGACTTCGTGGCCAAGGCCGAAGAGTTCGTGGCGCTGACCGAAGAGTTGGGTGCCCTGGTGGCCGCCAAGGGTGCGGACGCCGTGAGCGAGCTCGATGGTGAGATCGACCGGCTGCGCACGACGCTCAAGGAGAACATCTCGGTCGGTCGGGTCAAGCGCATCGCGGTTGCTCCCGGTCAGGCCGTCGACACCTACGTGCACCAGCAGGCCGGTCGCGGCGTCAACGCCGTGGCCATCGTGCTGGACGGCGGCACCGAAGAGCTGGCCCACGACCTGGCCGTGCACATTGCCTTCACCAAGCCCTCCTACCTGAGCCGCGACGAGGTACCCGAGGCCGACGTGGCCGCCGAGCGGGCCACCGTCGAGGAGATCAGCCGGGCCGAGGGCAAGCCCGAAGCGGCCATGCCCAAGGTGGTCGAAGGCCGCATGACCGGTTGGTACAAGGACCGCGTGCTGCTGGACCAGGCCTACGTCAAGGACGAGAAGCAGACCGTCGCCGGCATGCTGGGCTCAGCCACCATCGTGGGTTTCGCCCAGGTCGTCATCGGCGCCTGAGGCGCTCTGCCTAGTGGGACAACCGCGCCGCATAGTGCTCAAGATGTCGGGAGAGGCCTTGGCCTCTGCCGCGTCCGACGAGACCATTGACGCCGCCACCGTGGAGCGCATGGCCGTCGAGATGACCAAGGCCATGGAAGGTGGCGGGCTCGAACTGGCCGTCGTCGTCGGTGGCGGCAACATCTGGCGCGGCACCACCGGTGAGAGCGGTGGCATGGATCGAGCCACGTCCGACACCATGGGCATGCTCGGCACGGTGATCAATGCCTTGGCGCTGCAGGACGCACTCGAGCAGCAGAACATGCCCACCCGGGTGTTGAGCGCGCTCTCCATGGCCGAGGTGGCCGAGCCGTACATCCGGCGCCGGGCCATCCGGCACCTGGAAAAGGGCCGCATCGTCATTTTCGCCGCCGGCATGGGGAACCCGTTCTTCACCACGGACACCCCGGCTGCCCTGCGGGCCGCCGAAATCGGGGCCGAGTTGCTGTGCAAGGGGACGCACTCCGGAGTGGACGGCGTCTACACCGCCGATCCCAAGCTGGACCCCGAGGCGACTCGCTACGAACGCATCTCGTTCAAGGAGGTGATCACCCGTGACCTGCGCGTCATGGACCTGACCGCCATCACCTTCTGTGCCGATAACAGCCTTCCCATCAGGGTGTTCAACCTCATGATCCCGGGCAATATCCCCAGAGCGCTCAGCGGTGAGCAGATCGGTACGCTGATCACCGATGGATGATGACGACATGGCAGCGCTGGTCCGAGAGGACACCCGGGACAAAATGGCCAAGGCCATTGAGCACGTCCGCTCCGAAATGAGCAACGTGCGCACCGGACGCCCATCCTCGGCGCTCCTGGAGCCGCTGATCGTCGACTACTACGGCACGCCCACGGCGCTGCGCCAGCTGGCCCAGTTCAGCGTGCCCGACGCCATGCTGCTGGTGGTCTCCCCCTACGACAAGGGATCGCTGGGGGCGATTGAAAAGGCCATTCAGACGTCGGACCTGGGCATCAACCCCACCAACGACGGCACCGTGATCCGTCTGGCCTTCCCTCCTCTCACCGAAGAGCGCCGCAAGGAGTTCGTCAAGGTCGTGCGACACAAGGCCGAAGAGGGCAAGATCGCCATCCGTAACCTGCGCCGGGCCGGCCGCCACGAGCTCGATGCGCTGCAGAAGGACGGCGACCTCTCCACCGACGAGCTCGACCGGGTGGAAAAAGAACTCGACAAGATCACCCAGGACCAGGTCGCCCTTATCGACCAGCTCCTGGCCCAAAAAGAGCGAGATCTCTTACAGGTATGAGCGACGACATCGGGGGACAGCAGGGCGACGGGGTCGACGAGGACCCACCGATCTACCGCTCCGGCCGGGTGCGCATCATTGGTGCCGAGCCGGCCAGTCCCGCCGCCGTCTACCCGACGGAAGAGCCCACTCCGGTGGCCGACATGGCCGGGCTGTTCGACACGCCTGAGGAGCCGGACATCCCCGACATGCCGCACTGGAACGACGCCCCGACCGGGCAGGTGCCGGCCATCCTCGACCGCAGCGATGGCGAGGAACCCTCGCTGGCCCCGCCGACCTGGCGCGAGGAGGACACCGACTGGGCCGCCCACGAGGAATTGTTCGAGCCGTCCATGCTCTCCGATGATCTGCCGGCCGTGGGCTCATTGGTCAACGACAACAACGAGCAGATCGACGTCGACCGCCAGCCCTGGCACTTCGACGACGACGACCTTTTGAGCGATGACGCCACTTTGGTGTTGGGCCTCGAGTTCGATCCCATTCCGCCGCCACCACCGCCGCCGGCCCGGACAGTGACGCCGCCCGCCGCCGCCATCGGCGACCGCCGACCCGAACCCGCCCCAGTGGCCAGTGGCGACGCGTCCCGACTGAATCCACCCGCACCACCAAAACAGCGGGTTCGCCAGGCCCGTACCAGCCGCGTCCGTGACGACGCCCGCAACAGCAAGTCCTCCGGGACCTCGGGCCGCAACATGCAGGTCGCCATCGGTTCCGGCCTCCTACTCGGCATTGTGGCCCTGCTCTGCTTCAAGGAGGGCCCCGTCTCCTCCATGGTGCTGGTGACGATTGTGGTCTTGCTGGCCGCCGCCGAGGCCTTCGCCGCCTTCCGCAAGGCGCACTCCCACCCGGCCACCCTGTTGGGCTTGGTGGCCACGTTGTCCTTGATGGTGGCCACGTACAACAAGGGTGTGGCCGCCTTCCCGTTGGTCATCGTGATTCTCCTGGTGGCCTCGTTCATTTGGTTCATGGTCGGCGTCGAACCGTCGGCCGACCCGGTCACGGGCCTGACCTCCACCATGTTCGTCTTCGTCTGGATCGGCGGGCTGGGCTCGTTCTCGGCCCTCCTCCTCAACCCCACGCTCTTCCCGAGCCGGCACGGCGTGGCCTATCTATTGGCGGCCGTGCTGACCACGGCGGCGGCCGATGTCGGGGGACTGTTGGTCGGCTCGGCCATGGGCCGCCATCCCATGTCACCGTCCATCAGTCCCAATAAGAGCTGGGAAGGCTTCATCGGCGGCGCCCTGGCCTCGGTCCTGATGGCGGTCATCGTCGTCCACTTCGTGCACCCGTGGACCATCAGCAAGGCGCTGATTCTCGGTCTGGTGGTGGCCGTGGTGGCCCCGTTGGGCGACCTGAGCCAGTCCATGGTCAAGCGCCATTTGGGATTGAAGGACATGGGCACGCTCATGCCGGGACACGGCGGCATCCTGGACCGATTCGACGGTCTGCTCTTCGTATTGCCCGCCACCTACTTCGTCGTCAAAGCCCTCCACCTCGGTTGAGTTGATGCGCACCGTCAGCCTGTTGGGATCCACGGGCTCGATCGGTACCCAGGCCGTGGACGTATTGTCCGGCCCGACCGAGCGCGAGCGATTCCGGGTGGTGGCTCTGGCCGCCCACTCCTCGGTCGAGACCCTGCTGGCCCAGGCCGCCCTGCTGCAGCCCGAGCTCGTCGTCATTGGCGACCCGGCCAAGCTGGAGGCGGTGCGCCAAGGCGTCCCGGCCGGCACCGAAGTGATGACCGGGGCCGAGGGCCTGTTGGCCGCGGCCAGCGCTGCCGATGTCGTGCTCAATGCGGTCGTCGGTTTTGCCGGTTTGCCGGTCACCATGGCCGCACTTGAGGGCGGCAAGCGCTTGGCCCTGGCCAACAAGGAATCGCTCATCGCCGGTGCCCCGGTGGTGCAGAAGGCCCGCCGAACGCCCGGGGCCGAAATTGTGCCGGTGGATTCGGAGCACTGTGCCGTGCACCAATGTCTGGCGGCGACGGACGGACCGACCTCGGTAGCCCGGCTGCTGCTGACCGCTTCGGGCGGCCCGTTCCGGGGCTGGACGGCGGAGGCCTTGGAAGCAGTCACCATCGCCGACGCCCTGGCCCATCCGACCTGGTCCATGGGTCCGAAAATCACCATCGACTCATCGACGTTGATGAACAAGGGCCTCGAAGTCATTGAGGCCCACGAACTCTTCGGGGTCGGCTACGACCACATCGACATCGTCGTGCACCCCCAGTCGATCGTGCATTCGATGGTGGAGCTGCGGGACGGCAGCACGCTGGCCCAGCTCTCCAATCCCGACATGCGACTGCCCATCAGCTACGCCCTGGGTTGGCCCGACCGTTCCACCGTGCCCTTTGGGGCCCTCGACTGGTCCCGCGCGGCCACCCTGACCTTTGAGCCACCGGCCCGTGACGTGTTCCGCTGCATCGACCTGGCCTATCAAGCTGGACGACAGGGCGGCTCGGCCCCGGCCTGGTTGAGCGCGGCCAACGAGGTGGCGGTGGAGGCCTTTCTGGGCCAGCGCCTGGCCTGGTCGAGCATCGCCGATGTGGTGGCCGAGACGCTGGAACAGTGGCGTGACGAGCCCATTGACGAGGTCGACCACATTTTGGAGGCCGACGCCGAAGCTCGCCGGTTGGCGGCAACCGCCATCACCCGCCGCACCTGATCAGGAGCCGACAGGTAGCGTGAATGCTGCCATGACCGTCACCGAGAAGGAACCCCGAGCGGCGTTCCCGCCGGCCGAGGAACCGCCGGGACCTCCGGTTGACCCGGCGGCCGGGAGCAACCCCAAGCAGGTCTTCCAACTGTTGGTGGCCGTCGCCCTGATTGCCGCTGTCTTCCTGGTCGCCGGCCTGGGCGATCTGCTGATCTTCATCCTCGTTCTCATCGTCATTGTGATGCTGCATGAGCTGGGCCACTTCGCCACCGCCAAGTGGTCGGGCATGAAGGTGACCGAGTACTTCGTGGGCTTCGGCCCCCGCTTGTGGTCGATGCGTCGGGGCGAGACCGAATACGGCGTCAAAGCCCTCCCGCTCGGTGGCTATGTACGCATCACCGGTTTCACCGTGCTGGACGAGGTGTCCGACGAGGACGAACCTCGGGCCTATCGCCAGCAACCGTTCTGGAAGCGCCTCATCGTGGCCTCAGCCGGCTCGACCATGCACTTCATCATCGCCCTGGTGTTGGCGGCCATCCTCGTCTTCTCCTACGGCACCTACACGAACAACGCACAGGTGGCCGGGCTCGACCAGTGGATCGGCGTGGCGCACACCCCGGCCCAACTGGCCGGCATCAAAACGGGCGACGTGATCAATGCCGTGAACGGGCACGCCCTCAAGAGCCCGACCCAGTTGACCAACGTCATCGGCCGTTCCATTGGCAAGCCGGTCACGCTCGGCATCGAGCGAAACGGCGTGGAGCGCACGGTCCACATCACACCGGCTGACGGCAAGGGGATTGTCATCGGTGGTGCCGGTGGCGGACAAAAACTGACGGCCAAGGGCTATGTCGGCGTCAAACTCGAACAAGCCCAGGAGTCGCTCGGGTTCTTCAGTGGCTTGAAGCACGCAGCCGACACGGTCGGCGAGGCCACCAGCGGCGAAGTCTCGGGCATCGTCAAGACCTTCTCGCCCAGTGGGTTGTCATCCGTCTTCCATCAGGTGACCAACGCCAAGGACGCGGCCAAGGTAGCCAAGGACCCCGGCACGCAGGCCCGGCCAGTCTCGCTGGTGGGCATCGCCAACCTGGGTGTGCAGGCGCAGGAGGCTGGCCTGCAGTCGGTCTTGGAGTTGCTGATCCTGGTCAACATTGTGTTCGGACTCCTGAACATGCTGCCCATGCTCCCGCTCGATGGCGGCCACGTCGCCGTGGCGGCCTACGAATGGATCCGGACTCGCAAGGGCCAGGCGTACTACCGAGCCGACATCACCAAGCTCTTCCCGGTGGTCGTGGTCTTCTTGGCCTTCCTGGCCGTGTTCGTCTTTGCCGGCGTCTTCTTGGACTTCACCCATCCGCTGCAGAATCCCTTCTCCCCCTGACCGAATCGATCGGAACGCACCCGCCATGGAACATTCCTCCGCCTTGATCAGCCCCCGCCGACCGACCCGCCGCATCACGCTGGGCGGGGTGCCCATCGGGGACAACGCCCCGGTCACCGTCCAGTCGATGACCACCACCAAGACAGCCGACGTCGACGGGACCCTGGCTCAGATTTACGCCCTCGCCGCGGCCGGGGCCGACATCGTGCGCTGCACCTGCAACGAGGAAGCCGCCGCCATCGGCCTGGCTCAAATTGTGCCCCGTTCGCCGGTGCCGATCGTGGCCGATATCCACTTCCATCACGAGATGGCGCTGGCCGCACTGGAAGCCGGCGTGCAGGGACTCCGACTCAACCCGGGCAACCTGCGCAAGGAAGCCGAAATCAAGCAGGTGGCGGCCGAGGCCCGCGACCGTGGCGTGCCGATCCGCATTGGCGTCAACGTGGGTTCGCTGCACCCTGATCTCTACGCCAAGTACGGCGGCGCCACTCCCGAAGCACTGGTCGAGTCGGCCAAGAATGAACTGCACTATTTCGAGGAAGTCGACTTCACCGACGTGAAAATTTCGGTCAAGGCCTCCTCGGTGGCGCTCATGATCGCCGCCTATCGCCTGGCCTCGGAAACGTTCGACCACCCGCTCCACCTTGGGGTCACCGAAGCGGGCCCCCCGCCGGCCGGACTGGTCAAGGGCACCGCCGGCATCGCCACGCTGTTGGCCGAGGGCATCGGCGACACCATCCGTTTCTCACTGACCGCCGATCCGGTCGAAGAGGCTCGGGCCGGACGCCAACTGCTCGAAGCGCTGGGTCTGCGTGAGCGCAAGGGTTTGGATCTGATCGCCTGCCCGTCGTGTGGACGGGCCCAGGTCGACGTCATTGCCGTGGCCAAGGAAGCTCAGGAAGCGCTGGAGAAGCTAAACCTCCCGATCCAAGTGGCCGTGATGGGCTGCGTGGTCAATGGTCCGGGCGAGGCCCGGGAAGCCGACATCGGGATCGCGGCCGGGAAGAAGAAGGGTCATCTCTTCATTCGGGGCAAGATCGTCCGCGTGGTGCCCGAGGAAGGCATGGTCGCGGCCTTGGTCGAAGAAGCCGAGCGCTTGGTCGCCGAAGGCATCGAAGCCCGGCTGGCCGCCGCCGATGAAAGTGCCGAGGCCGAAGCTGAGGCGGACCGCCAGGAACTTTTGGTCTCGACCGGCGTCGACCCCAACCACACCGCTCAAAAGATCGAAATCATCAAGCGCCATCACGAGTAGGGCGACGGCTGCTGGCCCGTCGAGCCGCCCACACGGTCCCCACTACCCTTGCCCAATGGCCAAGGGAGCGATTGTCACCAGGGAAGAGGACTTCCCGAAGTGGTACCAGGAGGTAATCGCCGGCGCCGAGCTGGCCGAGAACGGCCCCGTGCGGGGCACGATGGTCATCCGGCCATGGGGCTACGGGATTTGGGAGCTGCTCCAGGCTGAGCTGGACCGGCGCATCAAGGAGGCCGGGGCCGAAAACGCTTACTTCCCCCTCTTTATCCCCGAGTCGTACCTGAAGCTGGAAGCCGAACACGTCGAGGGCTTCGCCCCCGAACTGGCTGTGGTCACCCACGGCGGCGGCAAGCAGTTGGAGGAGCCAGTGGTGGTGCGCCCGACCAGCGAGACGGTCATCAACAGCTTCTTCGCCAAGTGGATCCAGAGCTACCGCGACCTGCCCCTGCTCATCAACCAGTGGGCCAACGTGGTGCGTTGGGAGCTGCGCCCCCGCCTGTTCCTGCGGACCAGCGAGTTCCTCTGGCAGGAGGGCCACACAGCCCATGCCAGCGAGGATGAGGCCCGGGACTACGCGCTGCAGATCCTGCGCGATGTCTACGTCGACACCATGGTCAACGTGGGTGCCCTCCCGGTGCTGACCGGTCACAAGACGGCGCGCGAGCGCTTCGCCGGGGCCATCCGGACCTGGACCTGCGAAGGGATGATGGGGGACGGCAAGGCGCTGCAGATGGGCACCAGCCACGAGTTGGGCCAGAACTTCGCCAAGGCCTTCGGCATCACCTACACCAGCACGGAGGGCGTGGTCGAGCACGCCTGGCAGACATCGTGGGGCGTGTCCACCCGCCTGATCGGCGCCCTGGTCATGGGACATGGCGACGACTTCGGCCTGCGCCTACCACCAGCATTGGCCCCGGCCCAGGTGGTGGTGCTCGTGATCAAGGAAGATCCTGACGTCCGGTCGGCGGCCACGGCCCTGGTGGGTGAGTTGAAGGCCGCCGGGATCCGGGTCCGGCTGGACGACCGCACCGAGACCAGCTTCGGGCGGCGCAGTGTGGACTGGGAACTCAAGGGCGTCCCGGTTCGGGTCGAGATCGGCCCCCGCGACCTGGTCGAAGGCAATGTCACTGTCGTCACCCGCCACACCCGCTCCAAAGAGACGCTGCCGGTGATCGGCGTGGCCAAGGAGATCGAGGACATCCTGGCCCGGGTCGGGCCCGAGCTCCTGGCTGAAGCCACGGCGGCCCGGGAGAGCCGGACCGTCGATGCCGCCACGCTGGAAGAGGCCATTGAGGCCGGTGCGACCGGCTTTGCCCGCCTTCGGGTGGGGGACCTGGGCGACGATGGGGAGGACCAGCTGGCCAAGACGGCGCTGAGCGTGCGTTGCCTGCAGCGAGCCGACGGCAGCCTGGCCGAACCAGGCGACAATGAAGCCGACCTGGTGGCCGTGGTGGGCCGCTCCTACTGATGGCCGAGCTGGTGACCATCAAGTGACGTTGTAATTGCTATAATCCCTGGGCTGTCCAGTTTTAGAATCAGTACCTCGTTGAAGCGTGGGCTGCGGCCCACGCTTCTGCTTTGAGGATGGTGAAATCGGTCGAGAGGAGGTGACGGTATGGCAAGGAGCACTGACACCCTTGCGTCCCAGCTGTCGCCCCTCCTGGAGGCGAAGGGCCTCGACCTGATTGATGTGGAGCTCCGCGGCAACGAGCTGACCGTGTTCGTTGACTGCGAGGGCGGCGTCAATCTCGAAGCACTGAGCGACGCCACCCGGGCCGTTTCCGCCGCCCTGGACGAAATCGACCCCATTCCCGGCCGCTACACCCTGTCCGTGTCGTCCCCCGGGGTCGAGCGCCGCCTCCGGACGCCGGCCCATTTCGCCCGGGCCATTGGTGAGGCGGTGACCATCCGCATCAACGGAGGCACCGAGGCCGTGCGCCGCGTGTCGGGGAAGCTGGAATCAGCCGATGAGCAGGGATGCACCGTGGTGGGTCCGGAAGTTCCCGAAGGATCGCTGCGCATTGCCTACGAAGAGATTGAGCGGGCCCGCACGGTATTCGCGTGGGGCGGCCAGCCGAAGAAAAATGAGAAGGTGAGCCGGACATGAGCAAGACCAATTTCGAATTCTTGGACGCACTGGGACAGATCGCCCGTGACAAGGGAATTTCGGTGGAAACGTTGCTCGACGCCCTGGCCAACGCCCTGGTGGCGGCCTACAAGCGGCGTCCCGACGCGGCCGAAGAGGCCGTGGTCACCATCGACCCCGACTCCGGTGAGATCCGCGTCTACGGCCAGGAGCTCGACGAGGACGGCGAGGTCATCCGCGAATGGGACGACACCCCGGACGACTTCGGCCGCATTGCCGCCCAGACGGCCAAGCAGGTCATCCTCCAGCGCATCCGCGAAGTCGAGCGCGACATGAAGTACGAGGAGTACGCCGGCCGTGAGGGTGACATCGTCACCGGCATCGTGCAGCAGACCGACAACCGCTACACGCTGCTGGACCTGGGCAAGGTCGAGGCCCTGTTGCCGCAGGCCGAGCAGGTCTCCTACGAGCGTTACGAGCACGGCACCCGCCTGAAGGCCTACATCGTGGAGGTCCGCAAGACCACCAAGGGCCCGCAGATCGTGGTGAGCCGTACCCACCCCGGCCTGATCAAGCGTCTCTTCGAGCTCGAGGTGCCCGAGATCTCCTCCGGTGTGGTCGAGATCAAGGCGGCCGCCCGCGAACCCGGTCACCGCACCAAGATCGCCGTGTGGTCGAACGACCCCAACGTCGACCCCGTCGGCGCCTGCGTGGGCGCCCGTGGCTCGCGCGTCCGCATGGTCACCAACGAGCTCCGCGGCGAGCGGGTCGATGTGGTGCCGTTCTCCGACGACCCGGTCGACCTGATCATGAACGCCCTGGCTCCCGGCCCGGGTCCGAGAGGTCCGCCTGGACGAGGAGACCGGCACGGCCACCGTGGTGGTCAGCGACTTCCAGCTCTCCCTGGCCATCGGCAAGGAGGGTCAGAACGCCCGCCTGGCCGCCCGGCTGACCGGCTGGCGCATCGATATCAAGAGCGAGACCCAGCTGGCCGAAGAAGAGGCCGGGTTCGAGGGCCAGGAATGGGCCGAGGGCGAATGGATTGAGGACGAGTCCGGCGAAATGGTCTGGAAGCCCGCCGAGGGCGGCGAGGCCATGTCGGCTGAAGAATGGAGCCACCAGGCCGAGGACGCGCCCGAGGGTTCCGAGGACGCCCCCGCCGCCAGCGCCGACCCCGCCCTGCTCGAGTCCGAGGCCGACACACCGGCCGTCGAGACATCAACCACGGAGGCTGAGGCATAACGCCGTCACCGACTCGGACCTGTATCGGCTGCCGGACGCCTCGGCCGGCCGATGAACTGCTCCGGGTCGTTCGGCAGGACGGGGAGTTGCGGATTGACCGCCGTGGCTCCGGTCGGGGGGCTTGGTTATGCCTCGACTCTCCCGATTGCATCACGGCCGCTGTGCGCCGGAAGGCCTTTCATAAGGCGTTTCGGTCCCCGGTGAGCGACGCAGCCATCGAAGGGCTGCAAGCGGGCTTTCTCCAAGCGTCGGAGAAGCCGCTACCTGATGTGCGAGGATAGAGGGCTGCGGGTCACCCCCGGGGCCCGTCACTACGAAGGACACAGAGAACCACTTGCCAAAGAAGATCCGCGTCTATGAGCTGGCCAAGGAGCTAGGCCTCAGTAACAAGGAAGGGCTTGAGCTGGCCCTTTCCCTAGGAATTGGGGTCAAGAGCCACTCGTCCTCCATTGAGGACGCCCAGGCCGACCGCGTCCGCCGTAAGGCCGACGCCGAAGGTCTCCGCCGCCCGGTCCAGCCTGACGAGCCCGCCGCACCAGCCAAGGCCGAAGCGCCAGTCGCCAAAAGAGTTGTCAGTTCATCGCGGGCCGCCGCATCGTCTGGTGCTGCCCCCGCGGCCACCCGCCCTGCCGCGTCTGCCCCATCCGCGCCACCCCTGGATTCGCCCCGTGACCCCCGGCTGATCAGCAGTCGCCCCACTGCGTCGCCCCGGCCCGCCCAGCTGCCCCGCGCTGCCGCTCCCGCAGCAGCCGCACCAGCGCCCGCCGCCGCACCAGCCGCACCAGCTCCCGCCGCCGCCCCGGCCCCTACGGCCGCCCCAGCCGCACCAGCGCCAGCGCCAAAGATCGCCGCCCAGGCACCAGCCGCCGCACCAGCGGCCCCCGCAGCAGCTCCGGCCGCCGCGCCTGCCGCGCCAGCCACACCGGCGGCCGAGGCCCCAGCAGCCGCACCAGTCGAAGGTGTCGCCGCCGCACCTGGTGCTCCCGAGGCACCGGCCAAGCGCACCGCGCCTCCATTGAGCCCGAGCGGCAAGCCAGTCCCACCACCCCCGCCGCCCCGTCCTCCGATTGGACCGAGTGGCCGACCGATCCCACCGCCCCCGGGCCTGGGTGGTCGCCGTCCCTCCGCACCGACCGGCCGTCCCGCCGGTGGGGCCTATCCCGCTCGTACGGGTGGACGTCCCGCGCCCGGCGCTGGTCGCCCGACCGGTGGTCCTGGTGGGCCGGGTGGCAGCAGTTTCGGAAGTCGTCCCTCCTCCGGTTTCGGTGGACGTCCCGGTGGTGGCGCCGGTGGCGGTCCCGCTGGCGGTCCGCCGGCTCGCTGGCCGTGGGGGAGTGCCCGGTCGACGCCCGCCACAGCGACGGGCCCGTCGGCGTCGTCGCAACCTCGAAGAGCTGGAGCCAACGCAACTCACCAGCTACCAGCCGTCCACGGCACCGGTGCCCGATGGTGAAGTCATTGTCGAGCGCGGTTCAACCGCCCGCGACCTCGGTCCGAAGCTGAACCGAAGCGCCGGCGACATCGTCCGCTTCCTGCTGCTGCAGGGCGAGATGGTCATGGCCACGCAGTCGTTGACCGACGACATGATCGAGCTGTTCGCCGCTGAACTCGGGGCCGACGTGCGCCTGGTTGACCCGGGCGAAGAGCAAGAAGCCCAACTCCTTTCCCGCTACTTCGAGGAAGAGGACGAAGACGTCGACGCCGCCGATCAGCGTCCCCGCCCGCCGGTCGTCACCGTCATGGGTCACGTCGACCACGGCAAGACCCTGTTGCTGGACCGCATCCGGACCACCGACGTGGTCTCCGGCGAAGCCGGTGGCATCACCCAGCACATCGGTGCCTACCAGGTGGTCTGGAACGACAAGCGCATCACGTTCATCGACACGCCCGGTCACGCCGCCTTCACGGCCATGCGAGCCCGCGGTGCCCAAGTCACCGACATCGTCATCCTCGTGGTGGCGGCCGATGACGGGGTGATGCCGCAGACCATTGAGGCCATCGACCACGCGCAGGCGGCCGACGTGCCGATCATCGTGGCCGTCAACAAGATCGACCGCGACAACGCCGACCCGGCCCGAGTGCTCCAGCAGCTCTCCGAGCGCGGGCTGGTGCCCGAAGCCTGGGGTGGCGACACCATCGTGGTCGAGGTCTCCGCGCTGCAGAATCTCGGCATCGATGACCTGCTTGAGCAGATCCTCGTGGTGGCCGAACTCGAAGAACTGACGGCCCGAGTCGAAGGTGAAGCTCGGGGCGTCGTCCTCGAAGCCAACCTTGAAGCCGGTCGTGGGCCGGTGGCCACGGTCATTGTCCAGCAGGGCACGCTCCGGGTCGGCGACCCGGTGGTGGCCGGTGCCGGATGGGGCAAGGTCAAGGCCCTCATTGACGACCTGGGCGACCATGTCAAAGAAGCGCTGCCGTCGACGCCGGTGCAGGTACTCGGGTTCTCCGAGCCGCCGCATGCCGGTGACGAAATGCGTGGCGCCAAGGACCTGGCTCGAGCCCGCACTCTGGGCGAAGCCCGGGCCCAACGGTTCCGCCTGTCCGGTCACAAGCCCGTCGCCTCGGCAGCGACCGGCGCCAAGTTGGAAGACCTGTTCGAGCAGATTCAGCGCGGCGAAACGGCCACGCTCAACATCGTGCTCAAGACCGACATGCAGGGATCGCTCGAAGCGGTCACCGAGAGCCTGAAGCGGCTCGAGCGCGAAGACGTGAAGCTCAACTTCATTCTGCGCGGCATCGGTGGCATCACCGAGAACGACGTGCAGTTGGCGGCCGCCTCCAGCGCCACCATCATCGGGTTCAACGTCCGACCTGACCGACGCTCCCGGGAGTTGGCCGAGTCCGAAGACGTTGAAGTACGCACGTACGAAATCATCTACAAGCTCCTCGAAGACATTGAGGCAGCCATGCTCGGCCTGCTCTCGCCGCTCTACGAAGAAGTGGTCACCGGCGAAGCCGAAGTGCGAGAGATCTTCCGGGTGCCCCGCATCGGTGCCATCGCCGGTTGTTTCGTGCGGGAAGGCAAGATCACCCGTGGCTCCAAGGTCCGGTTCCTGCGCGAGGGCACCATCATCTGGAAGGGCACCATCAACTCGCTTCGTCGCTTCAAGGACGACGCCCGTGAGGTAGCGGCCGGCTTCGAATGCGGTATCGGTCTTTCGGACTTCCAGGACCTCAAGGACGGCGACATCATCGAAACCTTTGAGGAGCGCGAGATCGCGCGGACGTGACGCCATAGTGAAACGGCGTACGGCGACGTATCCCCGCTCCTTGCGGGTCAATCAAGTGTTGCGACAGGTGGTGGCCGAGGAACTTGAGCGGCTGGCCGATGCCGACGAGCGATTCCGCATGGTCACCGTCACCTCGGTGGACACGGCGGCCGACATGCGCAACGCCACGGTGTACCTGGCCTCCATGGATGACGAGGCCGCCGCCGCCTTGGAAGAACGCCGACCCCAACTGCAGAAGTTGATCGGGTCCCAGGTCACCATGAAGCGCACGCCCCGGCTGACCTTCAAGGCCGACCCCGCCATCGTGGCCGGCTCCCGGGTGGAAGAACTGCTGCGCGGCATGGATCGCGACGGCTGGGACCAAGAACCCGACCCAGACGACGAGTGAGCGTCAACGGCCTGGTCGTTATCGACAAGGAGGCCGGCTGGACCTCGCACGACGTGGTGGCTCGCTGCCGCCGCATCTACGGGCAGCGCCGGGTCGGGCATGCCGGCACGCTCGACCCCGACGCCACCGGCGTGCTGCTGGTCGGCCTCGGCCGGGCCACCAGATTGTTGCGGTTCCTCCAGGCGCTGCCCAAGACGTATGTGGCCGACATCGTGCTCGGCGTGGCCACGTCCACCCTCGATGCCTCCGGCGACGTCACCGGCACCTACGACATGTCCGAGGTCACCCCGGCCCAAGTCCAGTCGGCGGCCGAAGGGCTGACGGGCGACATCGAGCAGGTGCCACCCATGGTCTCGGCCATCAAAATCGGCGGCAAGCGCCTGCACGAGTTGGCCCGCCAGGGCATTGAGGTCGACCGCCCGGCCCGCCCGGTCAGCGTGTACCGCTTCGACGTGCAGGCCGATCCCGAACGCCCGAACGTCTACCGGGCCGAGATCGAGTGCTCGTCGGGCACCTACATCCGGGTGCTGGCCCAGGACCTCGGGCATGGCGCTGGGTGGCGGGGCCCACATCGCGACGCTGCGACGCACCCGCATCGGCTCGTTCGGCGCAGTCCGAAATGCGACCCCTCGAGCTCCTCGACCCCGACGCCGTCCTGACGCCGGCCCAGGCCATGCGGGACATGAGCTTCGTCACCGTCGGTGCCGAGATGGCCGTCGTGATCAGCCGTGGCCTGCCGCTGGACCGGGTCCCCATCGGCGCGGTGGGCGATGGCCCCTGGGCCATGCTCGATGAACGGGGCAATCTGCTGGCCGTCTACGAGGCCACCGGCACCGACCGCATCAAGCCGGTCGTCGTGCTGGCAGCTGACTGACGCCTATCCTCACAGCGATGCCGGGAACCGCAGTCACGATTGGCGCCTATGACGGCGTGCACCTGGGTCACCGGGCCCTGCTGCGTGACCTGTGCGAGCGGGCCCGAGCGGACGGGCTCTCCACCGTGGTGGTCACCTTCGACCGTCACCCGGCCAGCGTGGTGCGACCCGATTCGGCCCCCCGGCAGCTGACCGACCTGGACCAGAAACTCGACCTCCTGGCGGCCTGCGGCATCGACCGGACCCTGGTCGTGCCCTTCGACCGGGACCGGGCCGACGAGACGGCCGAGGATTTCGTCAAGGAGGTACTGGTCGACACCCTCGAGGCCCGTCTGGTGGTGGTGGGGGAGGACTTCCACTTCGGCCACGGCCGCAAGGGCAACGTCGCCCTGCTGACCGAGCTGGGACAGGGCTACGGCTTCGAGGTGGTCGGCGTGGGGCTGACCGGCGACGAGCAGCGCACGATGCCGTGTCCAGTACCCGGATCCGCACCCTGGTGGCCGCCGGCGACGTCGAAGCGGCGGCCCAGCTGCTGGGGCGGCCGCACGAGGTCCGGGGCGAGGTGGTCCACGGCGATGGACGCGGCGGTCCTGAGCTGGGCTTTCCCACCGCCAACCTGCAGATCTCCGACGAGATCGCCCTGCCGGCCGACGGCATCTACGCCGGCTGTTTCACCCGGCCGGACGGGACCAAGTCACCTGGCCGCCATTTCGGTCGGCCGCCGACCCACCTTCTACGCCCCGGGCGAGACGTCAGTCCTGGTGGAGGCCTACCTGCTCCATTTCGAGGGTGACCTGTACGGGGAACTGGGCCGGGTGGCCTTCGTGGGCCGCCTGCGGGACGAACTGAAGTTCGACTCGGTGGACGCCCTGATCGCCCAAATGGGCCAGGATGTGGCCGACGCCGAAGCCCTGCTCGGGGCCGATCCCAGCTGAATCGGCAGCCTACCTGCTACCATATTTGCCGGTTGGGACTGGTCCCCACCGACTTCCTACAAGCTCTTCGAGGTTCTTCTTTTCATGCCCGACACGCAGGCCACCATTGCCGAGTACCGGCTTCACGAGAGTGACACCGGTTCACCCGAGGTGCAGATTGCGCTGCTGTCGGGCCGGATCAACCATCTGACTGAGCACTTGAAGGACCACAAGGGGGACCACCACACCCGTCGCGGCCTGATGAAGCTCATCGGCCAGCGCCGGCGGTTGCTTGACTACGTCCGTAAGAACGACGTCGAGCGCTACCGCACCATCATCGCCCGCCTCGGCATTCGGCGATAACAAACCCGGGGCATCTCGGGACGTCGGCTGCCAGTGGCCGGTCACTTCATCTGAGAGGTGGTCGACCACTGGGAACTGACCATATTGATGCCCCTCTAACAACAAGGAGCATCTATGGCAGACGCCATTTCCGTGTCGGGCCCAATCAGTGGCACCGACCGAACGCTGACGTTCGAGACCGGAAAGTTGGCCCAGTCTGGCCGACGGCGCCGTGCTCGCCCGTATCGGCGACACCGTCCTACTGGCCACGGCCACCGCCGCCCGGTCAGTCCGAGAGGGTACGGATTTCTTCCCCCTCACCGTTGACATTGAAGAGCGGACCTACGCCGCCGGGAAAATCCCCGGCTCGTTCTTCCGTCGTGAAGGCAAGAGCTCGGACCAGGCCATCTTGACCTGCCGCCTCATCGACCGCCCGCTGCGCCCGTCCTTCCCGGACGGCTTCCGCAACGAGGTCCACGTGGTGGGCACCATCTTCGGCGCCGACCAGATCAACCCGCACGACGTGCTGGCCATCAACGCCGCCTCGGCCGCCCTCATGCTGTCGGGCATCCCGTTCGACGGCCCCATTGGCGCCGTCCGCGTGGCCTACACCACCGAAGGCACCTGGATCCCGCACCCCACCTTCGAAGAGGGCGACGAAGCCACCTTCGAACTGGTCGTGGCCGGCCGGGCCGTCTCCGAGACCGCTGACACCGACATCGCCATCATGATGGTGGAAGCCGGTGGTACCGAGAAGTCGTGGTCGTACTACGAGAACGGTGCCCCCAAGGTCACCGAAGAAGTACTGGCCGAGGGTCTTGAGGCCTCGAAGAAGTGGATCCGCGAATCCATCCTGCTGCAGCGTGACCTGGTTGCCGCCGTGGTGGCCGCTCACGGTCCGATCGAGACCATCGAGTTCTCGACCTTCGTCGACTACCAGCCCGATGTCTGGGACCGCGTCGAAGCGGTCGGTACCGACCTCATCGCCAAGGCCAACTTGGTCACCGCCAAGGCCGAGCGCAACGCTGCCCTCGACGCCGCTGGCAACGACATCAAGGCCGCCCTGGCCGAGGAGTTCGAAGGCCGGGCCGGCGAGGTCAAGGGAGCCATCCGCTCGCTGACCAAGAAGCTGGTGCGCAAGCGCATTGTCGAAGAAGGCGTGCGGGTCGACGGTCGTGGCACGGCGGACATCCGCCCGTTGTCGGCCGAGATCGACTTGTTCCCGACCGCCCACGGCTCGGCGCTGTTCCAGCGGGGCGAGACCCAGGTGCTCAACGTGACCACCCTTGGCATGCCCCGCATGAACCAGCTGCTCGACACCATCACCCCGGTCGACTCCAAGCGCTACATGCACCACTACAACTTCCCGCCCTTCTCCACCGGTGAGACCGGCTTCATGCGCGGTCCCAAGCGTCGTGAGATCGGCCACGGCCTGCTGGCCGAGCGGGCCCTGCTGCCCGTGGTGCCCAGCGCCGAGGAGTTCCCCTACACCCTGCGTGTCGTCTCCGACGTGCTGACCTCCAACGGCTCGACCTCCATGGCCTCGGTCTGTGGCTCGACCCTGTCGCTGATGGCGGCCGGTGTGCCGCTGAAGGCGGCCGTGGCCGGTATCGCCATGGGCCTGGTCTACGAAGGTGGCAACTACGTCACCCTGACCGACATCCTCGGTTCCGAGGACGCCTTCGGTGACATGGACTTCAAGGTGGCCGGTACGGCCGACGCCGTGACCGCCCTGCAGCTCGACACCAAGATCGCCGGCCTTCCCGCCGACGTCCTGGCCAAGGCGCTGCTGCAGGCCAAGGAGGCCCGTCTGGCCATCCTCGAGGTCATGGCCGGCGCCATCGCCGAGCCCCGTGACCACGTGGCCAACAGCGCCCCGAAGATCATCTCGATTGAGATTCCGATCGACAAGATCGGTGAGGTCATCGGTCCTAAGGGCAAGGTCATCAACACCCTGCAGCAGGAGACCGGCGCCGACATCGCGGTCGACGACGACGGCATGGTCGGTACGGTCACCATCGGGGCCAAGGACGGCAACGCGGTCGAGGAAGCTCGTCGCCGCATTTCGTTGATCCTGGACCCGCCCACCGCCGACGTCGGTGCGGTGTACCCCGGCAAGGTGGTCAACATCACCAAGTTCGGTGCCTTCGTCAACGTGCTGCCTGGCCGCGACGGCCTGCTCCACATCTCGAAGCTGTCGCCGCTGGCCGGTGGCAAGCGCATCAACAACGTGGAGGACGTCCTTTCGCTGGGCCAGCCCATTGAAGTGCGCGTGGACGACATCGACCCGCAGGGCAAGGTGTCCTTGTCGCTGGCTTCGGTGCCCGAAGGCGCTGGCGCTCCGGCTGCCGGTTCCTCGGACCACGACGATGCGCCGGCTCACTCGGCCTCGCCCGCACCTCAGAGCGGCAGTGGCAGCAGCAACGGTGGCTCAAGCGCTCCTTCCTTTGAAGACGTCTTCGAGGCTGAACTGGTGGCCGACCTCGGCGACCTCGGCCCCGGCGCCGTTGAAGGCGAAGGACGCAGCGGTGGCGGCGATCGTCGTCCGCCCCGCGGTGGCCGTAGCCGTCGCCGTTGATTCAGTCTTCGGTATTGCCGAGTGGCATCCGCCTGGTCACCGAGACCATGGCGGATGTCCGCTCGGTGGCCGTGGCCTACTGGGTAGGTGCCGGCTCGCGTGATGAACCCGACGAGTTGGCCGGTGCCTCGCACTTCCTGGAGCACCTGCTCTTCAAGGGCACCGAGTCGCGCTCAGCGGTATCCATCGCCGAGTCACTGGACGAGGTCGGTGGGGACTCCAATGCCTTCACGACCAAGGAATACACCACCTTCTATGTGAGGTTGCTGGCCGAGCATCTCGCCGCTCGGTCTCGACATTCTGAGCGAGATCATGTGGGAGCCGGCTTTGCGGCCGGTGGACGTCGATGCCGAACGCACCGTCATCCTGGACGAGATTCTCATGCACGCCGACGAACCGTTGGACCTGGCCTCGGAAGAGTGGCAGGAGTCGATGTTCCCGAGTCATGAACTCGGACGCGACACACTGGGCACGGCTTCGACCGTGGCCAACCTGAATGCCTCGGACATCCGTGGCTTTTTCGATCAGCACTATCGGCCCGGCAACATGGTCATTTCGGTGGCGGGCGATTGCACCCACGACGGGGTGGCGGCCGATCTGGAGCGCCGCTTCACCGGGCAACGGGGTGGCGAGGCACCGGTCCGGGTAGCCCCTGGCGACGAGATCCGTCCGCTCCATGTGGTGCGGCGACCAACCGAACAAGCTCACGTCATTTACGGCATGCGCTCGGTCTCACGACATGACGATCGACGCTGGGCCTTGGCCGTGCTGAACCATGTCCTGGGCGGCGGCCTCTCCAGTCGGCTCTTCCAGAAGGTTCGTGAAGAACGCGGCCTGGCCTATTCGGTCTGGTCCGAGCGAGCGGCCTACCAAGATGCCGGCACGTTGGCCGTCGTGGTCGGCACCGCACCCGAGCACGTCGACGAGGTGCTCAAGATCGTGACCGGCGAGTTGGAGCAACTGGCCGAGCACGGGATCACCGACCGGGAGCTGGCCATTGCCAAGGGCAACCTGCGAGCCGAAATGCTGCTGCAGGGCGAAGACTCGGGGGCCCGCATGAGCCGAATCGGGTCGTCCATGTTGCTGCACGGCGAAGTGCGGTCGGTCGACGAGGTGCTGGCCCGGCTGGAGAAGGTCGGTCCCGAGGAGGTACTGGCCCAGGCGCAGGAGCTGGTCACCGCCCCCCGATCGTTGAGTGCCGTCGGCCCCTTCGATGAGGATGCCTTCGACCACCACCTCAGCGTGACGGCAGCCCAGTAGGGTTTTCGCATGCAGAAGGTCGGTGTGGTCGGCGCCGGCGGTCGTATGGGCCAAGAAGTCTGTCGGTGCCGTGGCCGCAGCGACCGACCTCGAGCTGGTGGCCGCAGTGGATACGGGTCGGGTGTGGGGCAGCGCCGCTGGCGTCGACATTGAGAACGATGTCAGTGCCATTTGGGCCAAGGGTGCCGACGTGGTGGTCGATTTCACCGTGGCCGATGCCCTCCGGATCAACCTCCCGCTCTACGCCGAACACGGGATTCACGCCGTGGTGGGAACCACCGGACTGAGCGAATCCGAACTCAGCGTTGCCGCCGACGCCTTCGCCGCCTCGTCGCCAATGCCATCATCGCCGCCAACTTCACCATCAGCGCCGTACTGCTCATGAAGCTGTGCGAAATGGTGGCTCCCTTCATGGACGGGGTGGAGGTCATCGAGCTGCACCACAACGCCAAGCGCGATGCCCCGTCGGGCACGGCCATGCACACCGCGGCCGGCATCGCCGCTGCTCGGCAGCGGGCCGGGAGCGAACCCTGGTCGGCCGACCCCACCACCGAGACCGTGTTGGAGGGTGCTCGCGGCGGACTGGGGGCCGATGGGATTCGCATCCATTCGGTGCGCCTGCCCGGCCTGTTGGCCCACGAAGAAGTGATCTTCGGCTCACCCGGGCAGAGCCTGACCATCCGCCAGGATTCCTACGATCGGACGTCCTACATGCCCGGGGTGCTGCTCGCCGTTCGCGCCGTGGCTGACCGGCCCGGATTGACGATCGGCATTGAGGCCCTGCTCGGCCTGTGACCGACGTCCGGGAGCGTCTGTTGCAGTCCACCTATGCCTGCGTGGCTCGCTGGGGCCTGGCCAAGACGACGGTCGAGGACGCCGCCCGTGAGGCCGGGGTATCCCGAGCCACCGTGTACCGGTACTTTCCGGGTGGGCGCGACGAGCTCATCGGGGCCGTGGTGGGCTGGGAATTCGCTCGGTTCTTCCTGCGCCTCCTGGAGGAGGTGCAAGATGCCGACACGCTGGAGGAGGTCATGGAGCGCGGCCTGACCTTCGCCCACAACGCCATCTTGGAGCACGAAGTGCTGCAGCGGATTCTCCAGACCGAACCTGAGATCCTGCTGCCCCGCATGACGGTCAACGCCAACGAGACCCACCGACTGGTGGCCGCCTTCCTGACTCCCTACTTGGCCCGACATGGCATGACCGATGGGGCAAAGTTGGAGCGAGCGGCCGACTTCTTGTCCCGCATGGTCCTGTCGTACATCGCCTCACCGGGCCGCTGGGACCTGAACGATCCGGCTCAGGTGGCTCGTCTGGTGCGGGCCGAACTCCTGGCCGGCGTCCGATGAGCAACCCCGCACCCGCACCCCCACCGGTCCCCGCACCAACCTGTTACCGCCATCCGGATCGGGTCGGCTCCGGTGGTCTGCGCCCGCTGTGACCGTCCCATCTGCACCGACTGCATGGTGCATGCCCCGGTCGGCTGGCAATGCCCCGAGTGCGTGCAAGCAGGGAATGAAGTGCGCACCGACCCAGCGGATGACCTTCAACCGCAGTCGGACCGGGGTGGTGGGCTCGACCAACCCGACTCCGGCCGTGATCACCCTGATCGTCATCAACGTGCTGGTCTTCGTGGCCAGCGGGTTCGGTAAGGCGAGCGTCATCAACCGCTTCGGTGAGTGGCCCAACGGGATCCACGATTACCACCAGTACTACCGGCTCTTCGACTCGATGTTCCTGCACCTGAACTTCTCCACATCGGCGGCAACATGCTGGCCCTCCTCATCGTCGGTCCGGCGGTCGAGGTGCAGCTGGGTCGGAGCTCGTTTCGTGGCCCTGTACCTGATCGGTGGGCTGGGTGGCGCCGCCTGCTACTACCTGATCGCGCCCGCCGACGGTGCCCGCCGCCGGGGCGTCCGGAGCCATCTTCGGCATCATGGGCGCCTACGTGGTCCTGGCCCGGCGCCGGCACCTGCCGGCCCAGCAGGTGGTCATCCTGATCGTGCTCAACCTGGTCATCGGGTTCGCCGACCCCAACATCGGCTGGCAGGCCCATGTCGGGGGACTGCTGGTCGGTGGCCTTCCTGGCCCTCGTGTACGACCAGGCCGACCGTCTGCGCCCGAGGCCCAGGGTCTGGGCGGTCACCATCGCCTCCAGCGTGGCCGTCCTCGCCGTCTTAGCCGTGCTGGTCGTAGCCATTGCGCCGGGGCATCTCAACCTGAGTGGTTGACAGTGAGACAAATATCGCCATAATGTTTCATTAGTGGGTATGGCCCGATCGCAGTCCGAGCAGAAGGTGTGTGACGCCCCGGTTCTCGGGAGCAACATCATCCATTTGGGTGCCGACGATCGATCCTCGACCCGGGTCCGCATTGTCGATGCCTCCCTGCGCTGCCTGGCCCGCCAAGGCGTGGCCAAGACCACGGTGGACGACATCGCCCGCGAGGCCAAGTTCTCCCGAGCCACCCTGTACCGCACCTTCCCCGGCGGCAAGGACGCCATTCTTGAGGCCGTCGTCGAGACCGAAGTAGCCCGGCTCTTCTCTTCGCTGGCCGTGGTCATGGGCGAGGCGGCCGACCTGGAAGAGGTCCTGGTGGCCGGCATGACCGAGGCGGCCCAGCGGCTCAGCACCCACAGCGCCATCGCCTACCTCCTGCTGCATGAGCCCGGGGTGATCCTGCCCCGCTTGACCTTCGCCGACATGGACCGCGTGCTGCTGGTGGCTGGCGACTTCGCCGCCCCGTTCTTCGGACGCTGGCTCAACCCCGACCAGGCTTCCCGGGCCGCCGAATGGGCCGTGCGGATTGTGTTGGCCTACATGGCCGACCCGGCACCTGACACCGATCTCACCAATCCAGACGACACCCGTTCGCTCGTTCGCACCTTCGTGTTGCCGGGGATTCTCGCCCTGCGCGAATCAGGCAATGACCACCTGTCGCAATCAGAAACCACTCACGTAACCACAACCATCAAGGGGGCAGTGCAATGACCACCGTCGACGACCAGGCCATGTTGAGGACCAACCTCGAACTCATTGGTCGGGAGAAGATCAACGACCTCGAGGCCGTATTGAACTTCGTCGGAGAGTACGACGTCGAGGGCTACCACCGGGTTCCTGACAACTGCCCCGCCGAGTTCACCTGGGACTACGAGAAGGGTGCCAAGCCGCAGCTCGACAAGCTCTACGAGAAGGCCAAGAAGGCCCAGTGGAACGGGCAGACCGACCTGGACTGGTCCATTGAGGTCGACCAGGAGAAGGTCGTCATGGCCAACGCCGAGTCCAACCCGCAAATGTCGCAGTTCTCGCCCGACGCCTTCGCCGGCACCGTGATGGAGAAGTGGGACGAGAAGCAGTTCATCCAGTTCGGCATTGAGAACCAGAACTGGATGCTCTCGCAGTTCATGCACGGCGAGCAGGGCGCGCTGCTGTGCACCGCCAAAATCGTCGAGACCGTGCCGTGGATCGACGCCAAGTACTACGCCGCCACCCAGGTGATGGACGAGGCCCGCCACGTCGAGGTGTTCTCCAAGTACCTCGACACCAAGCTCTCGGGCCACTACCCGATGAACGGCCACCTGGGCATGCTGCTGGACGACATCGTCAGCGACTCGCGTTGGGACATGACCTACCTCGGCATGCAGATCATGGTGGAAGGCCTGGCGCTGGCCGCCTTCGGCTTCATCCACATGATGACGCAGGAGCCGCTGCTGAAGAAGCTGCTGCGCTACGTCATGGCCGACGAGGCTCGTCACGTGGCCTTCGGTGTGCTCAGCCTGCAGGAGTACTACAAGGAGCTGAACGCGGCCGAGCTGCGTGAGCGCCAGGAGTTCGCCTTCGAGGCCGCCATCCGCATGAAGGACCGCTTGGTCATGCAGGAAGTGTGGGAGCGCATGGAAGTGCCGATCCCCGACGTGATCAAGATCATGAACGCGGCGCCTGAGCGCGACGACTTCCAGATCCTGCTCTTCTCGAAGATCGTGCCCAACCTGCGCAAGCTGGGCCTGCTCGACGCCGCCGACGGCTGGTTGCGCACCAAGTTCACCGAAATGGGCGCCATCGCCTTCGAGCACCTGTCGGACTCGACCGAGGATGAAGACGCCTTCGCCGACGGCTCGCCCGTCGACCGCCAGGTCGCCTAACTGCGACTCCCTAGAGCCCCGGGAGGCCGGGGCTCGACTGGTAGCGTGAGCAGGTAATGACCTTGTATAACGCTGCGCCGCGATTCGGACGGGTGATCACCGCCATGGTGACCCCGTTCGACTTCGCCGGTGCACTTGACCTCGATGCGGCCGTGGAATTGGCCCAGTGGCTGGCCGCCCACGGCAGCGACGGGCTCGTGCTCACTGGCTCGACCGGCGAGAGTTCGGTGCTGACCGACGACGAGAAGACCGACCTGTGGCGCGCCGTGGCCGAAGCCGTCACCATTCCGGTCATCGCCGGCAGCGGATCGAATGACACCGAGCACTCGGTGAAGATGACCGCGCTGGCCGGCG
Source organism: uncultured Acidimicrobiaceae bacterium (assembly GCA_963730785.1). GTDB lineage: Bacteria > Actinomycetota > Acidimicrobiia > Acidimicrobiales > RAAP-2 > Bog-473. The sequence goes on along the minus strand of CAVSTF010000010.1, from coordinate 715,832 downwards.
AATGTGGCGTGGACGGCGTGCTCCTGGTCACCCCGTATTACAACCGTCCGTCTCAGGTCGGCATCACGGAGCATTTCCGAGCGGTGGCCGGTGCCGCCGGTCACTTGCCGGCCATCTTGTACGACATCCCGGTGCGGGCCGGGCGCCGCATCGCCCACTCAACCATTCTGGAGTTGGCTCGCGAAGTGCCCAACATCGTGGCGCTCAAGGACGCCGCCGCCGATCCGGCGGGCACGGCCCACTTGGCGGCGCAGGTGCCAGCGGGCTTTGAGATCTACAGCGGTGACGACGTGATGACGCTGCCCCTCATGGCCGTGGGTGCCCTCGGCGTCATCAGCATTTCGGCCCACTGGGCGGCGCCGCAGCTGCGAGCCATGATCGACGCGTTCGTCGCCGGCGACCTGACCGAAGGCCATCGCCATCAACGCCGAACTGCTCGACTCCTTCGATTTCTCCGCCACCGAGGAGTACCCCAACCCGCTGCCGGCCAAGGCCATGTGTCGCGCCATGGGCCTCAAGGTCGGTCAATGTCGACTCCCGATGGGACCGTCGACCCCCGAGCTCGATGCGCAGGCAGCCAAGGTCCTCGCCGCCGTCGGCCTTCCCGCCACTTCGGATCAACCGGTTGCCTGACAATCGGAAGGGCCAATCTCGCAAGGCGCCCTCGAACTCACCAGCACCGGTCCGGGTCATCTTCCTCGGCGGCCTGGGTGAGATCGGACGCAACTGCGCCTGTATTGAGATCGACGGCCGCATCATCGTCTTGGACTGCGGCATCATGTTCCCGGACCAGGACATGCCCGGGGTCGACCTGGTGCTGCCCGACTTCACCTACCTGCGTGAGCGGGCCGATCAGGTGGACGGCGTCGTCCTCACCCACGGCCACGAAGACCACACCGGCGGGCTGGCCTACCTGCTGCGTGACCTCAAGGCCCCCATTTACGGCACCGAGCTGACCATTGGGTTGGCTCGCCATCGGGTCGAGGAAGCCGGACTGGCCGATCGCACCAAGTTCGTGATCGTCAAGGACGGCGAACGTCTGCGCGTCGGTCCGTGCGACGTCGAGTTCATCCCGACCACCCACTCGGTCCCCGATGCCTGCGCCATTGCCTTCCACACCCCGCAGGGCGTGATTCTGCATTCGGGCGACTTCAAGATCGACCTGCAACCGGTCGACGGTCGCCGCACCGACTTGGCTCGCATGGGCGAGATTGCCCAGACCGACAAGATCCGCCTGCTTCTTTCGGACTCCACCAACGCGGAAGAGCCCGGCTTCACCGCCTCGGAGTCCTCGGTCGGGGTGACGCTCCGCCGGGTCTTTGCCGAACATCCGGGCAAGCGCATCATCGTGGCCTGCTTCGCCAGCCACCTGCATCGGGTGCAACAGATCATTGATGCCGCCACGGCCAACGGTCGGAAGGTCTGCACGCTCGGGCGCTCCATGGGCAAGAACGTCGAGCTCGGCACCCGACTGGGCATGATCAATATCCCCAGCGGGTATCAGGTCGATATCGAACACGTCGACACCGTGCCGCCGGGCGAGATGTGCGTCATCTCGACCGGTTCGCAGGGCGAGCCCATGTCGGCCCTTTCGCTTATGGCCACCGGCGACAACAAGTGGCTCCGGGTGGGGGAGGGCGACGTGGTCGTCATCAGTGCCCATCCCATCCCCGGCAACGAATGGTCGGTCGGCCGGGTCATCGACGAGCTCCACCGCCGGGGCGCCGAAGTGGTCCACTCCGGACGCGAAGCGGTGCACGTCAGCGGCCACGCCAAGGCCGGCGAGCTGCAGACCCTCATGCAGGTGACCAAGCCCGAGTGCTTCGTGCCCGTGCACGGTGAATACCGCCACCTGGTGCATCACGCCCGCATTGGACTGTCGATGGGGATTCCGGCGGCCAACGTCCTGCTGTGCGAAGACGGCGACACCGTGCAGCTCAACGCCAATGGGCATCAAGCGGGACGGCAAGGTCCCGGCGGGCTATGTCTATGTGGACGGCACCGTCGGGGACATCGGGCACGGTGTGCTCCGGGACCGGCAGAAGCTCTCCGAAGAGGGCGTCGTCTTGGTGGTGGTGACCGTCGACACGCGACAAGGCGTGATCAGCGGCGACCCTGTGATCGAGACCCGAGGGTGGGTGCACGCCTCCGAGGCGGAAGAGCTCCTGGGCGAAGCGAGCCAGTTGGTGGGGGCCGCTGTCACGGCCAGCGCTACGCGACGGCGCCCGCGATACCGAAGTGCTCTGTCGACATGCCCGTAAGGCCCTGGGCAAGTTTGTGGGCGACCGCACCAGGCGCCGCCCGATGATCGTGCCCGTCGTCTTGTCCGTCTAGTCCGTTTTAGGCGTCGCCGTTAAAGACCGGTGCGCTCACGCTGGCGATCGCCGCATTGATCTGGGGCGTGATCACTTGCTCGGTGCCGCCCTGGGTGATGTGCACGCCATCGTCGGTGCGGACCTGCACGCCGTTGACGATGGAGGCGTAGGCACCGTTCGGGTCGAGAATGGCGTGCATATCCAGCAGGGTCACGAAGGATGAGTTGGCTTGGGCCACGGCGGCGACGATGCCGTTATAGATATCCACCAAGCTATTGGGCGTGCCGTCGGCGAAGTAGGGCGACGTCTCAAGAATGACGGCGCTCCCGTCGGCATGCATGGTGTTGACCGCTTGGTTCAGGTTCGCCTCTATGTACGCCGCGAAGGCCGGGTTGGCCAACGTCTCGTACTGACCTTGGTAGAACCGGTCCTGACATTCCCAGTAACCAGACTGCACGACGGACACGTCGGGATGGAACCGGGCATCGACCCACTGCAGCTGTGAGGCCCACAGGGCACAGGCCCCCGGATCGGTGAAGACGGCGCCCGGGTTGCTGTAGGGATGGAAGTTGGCGCCGTTGGTGAAGCCACAACCGGGCGAGGCACCATCGTCGACCACATAACTGGGATTCGTATTGAGGGTGTACTCACCTTCGTAGAAGCCGAGCGAGTCGCCGACGAAGGCCACCCGAAGTGCACCGCCATGGGTCGCTTGTGGACCGGGGACGTCAGGAATGAGGGCAACCACCGGCGGAATGGGAGCCGAGAAGGGAGCCGGGAAGAGCGGAGGATGTAAGGGCGATTGGGCCGCACCGGCAAAGGCAGCGTCGCCAAAGCTGTAGACCCCGGCGTCCGAGCCGACCATCCAGTAGCCGCCACCATCGGGCGTGGCCGACATGCTCACGATGGGTGCGTTGAGGCTCAACCCGCCGGCCGAACCGAAGAAGTTGGCATTACCGAAGGAGAAGATGCCGCCGTCCGAGGCCACCAGCCAGTAGCCCCCACCGTTCTGGGTGGCCGCCATGCCGACGATGGGCTTGTTGAGGGTGATGGCACCGGTGGAGCCCCAGAACTGCGCGTCACCGAAGGAGAAGATGCCGCCGTCCGAAGCAACCAGCCAGTAGCCCTTTCCGGATGGGGTGGAGGCCATGCCGACGATGGGCTTGTTGAGGGTGATGGCACCAGTAGAGCCGTAGAACTGCGCGTTGCCGTAGGCGAAGATGCCGCCGTCCGACGCCACCTCCCAGTACCCCTGCCCGTTGGGAGTGGCTGCCATGCCCACGATCGGCTTATTCAGGGCAATGCCACCGGTAGAGCCCCAGAATCCAGCCCCGCCGAAGGAGAAGATGCCGCCATCGGAGGCGACCATCCAGTAGCCAGCGGTCGGGATCGGGCGCGGCGCCCACGATGGGCCGGGCCAGCGCCACCCCAATGGTGTCGCCGTGATACCCGGCGCCGCCGTAGGTGGCCACGCCACCGGCTGAGTCAATAAGGGCGTACGCGCGAGTCCGTCTCGGCCGACGGCGAGGTGGTTGCTTGGGGTTGGCTGGTACCGGCGGCCGAGGCCGAGCTGACCCCGATTCCCATGATCAATGTTGCGGCACACAGCAAAGTAGCCAGAGCGACTGTCTTCGCGTTTCCCACTCGAGCACCCCATCCCTCGCCGGCCTTGAGGGCTGAATCATAGAAAGGAATTCCCCTAGAGCAAGGACAGCTGCGCACTGGGCGTGATGTGCACTGGTTCAGCCCGAACATAGGCATCAATTCCGGTCACGCCACACCGCACGGCAGCCGCTCGGACCACCTCCGCCACCCGCTCGCGTTCAGCCGGCGCTTGATACGCGCCAGCCCGGAATCGCTCCTGATGCAGTGCCTCGAGATCCGGCCGTTTATTGCGCAGCCACTGCAGATAGTGGTCGCGCACGCTGCCCCTCAGATGGAGGGCCAGGCCGCGGATGGCCACCGCTCCCGCCTCGGCGCAGGCTTCCACCACGGCCCGAAGCTGTTCGTCACCGTCGGAGAGCCCAGGCAAAACGGGCGCGACCAGAACGCCGCACGAGATCCCAGCCTCACTGAGGCGGCGCAACGCGGCAATCCGCTTGTCGGGCGGGGGAGTGCCCGGCTCCGTCAGCTTCCAGACCTCGCGGTCCAGGGTCCCCACCGAGAAGCTCACCGAGACCTCCGTCCGAGCCGCCGCCTGCGCCAACAAGTCGGTGTCGCGCAGAATCAGGGTGGACTTGGTCAAAATGCTGAAGGGATTGCGATGCTCGGCCAGCGTCGAGACGATCCCCTGCGTTAGGTGGTACTTGCCCTCAGCATGTTGGTACGGGTCGGTGTTGGTGCCCATGGCGATCGGGTCACCCCGCCAGCGGGAGGCCCGCAGCTCGGCCCGCAGGCGTTCCACGGCGTTGACCTTGACCACAATCTGCCGCTCGAAGTCCTCGCCGATCCCCAGTCCGAGGTACTCATGCGTCGGACGGGCGAAGCAGTACGTGCAGGCATGGCTGCAGCCTCGATACGGATTGATGGTGTACCGGAACGGCATCAAGCTTTCCTCCGGCACCCGGTTGATGATGCTCCGGGCGTTCACATGGAGGAATTCCAGGCCGGCGTAGGCCCCCACGCCGACGTGTCGGGTCTCCACCCGCTCGTCGGGGAACAGCGTGCCTGACTCCTCGCTGCTGGCCAGCGTCCAACGAAGCGACATTTGGCTACGATAGCGAACATATGTTCGCTTTACAACCGCCTGAGCGTCCCCCTAATGAGGCAGGCCCGGCAGTATCCTCGACGGCACTGTGGTGACTACCAAGCGCAAGCCCGCTGCGCCGCGCGCCCCGGTTCGCAAAAAGCCGGCCGACGGCGACCCGGGCCAAGCGAGCGGCACCACCTCCGCCCCCGTCCATCCTGCGCCGCCATGCCATTGACCTGTGGGCCGTCGGCCTCATCACCCTGGCCGTGCTGTTGGCGCTGGCCCTCTGGGGCCATTCGCTCGGTCCGGTCGGGCACGGTGTCGAGCGGGGCCTGGCCACCGTGCTGGGCTGGGCCCGCATCATTCTCCCGTTGGTCTGTGCCGGCGCCGGCGCCATCCTGCTGATTGAGCGAGGCCGGCCAGACCCGCTGCGCACCGGCATCGGCTCGGCGCTGGGTCTCATCGCCGTCTGCGGCTTCGCCGAGCTGGTCAAGGGCTCGCCTCAGATCAGCTCCCACAAGGTCCAACGAGCCGGCGGTTGGATCGGTGCGCTGGTTGGCCGCCCCCTTCACCTGGGCATCGGATCGGTCGGCGCCGGAGTGGTCTTCGTGGCCATCTTCATAGTGGCCGTGCTGATCGCCACCGGTGTCTCCCTGGCTTCATTCGGTCGGGCCATCCGGGTGGCCACGCTGGCCGTTGGTCACACGTTGGGTTCGTGGTGGAAGGGTGCCCCCTTCGTAGAAGACGACGCCGAGGAGGCGCCCGCCTCGCCGGTCCGAGTGGCCCCGGTGAAGGAGGTCATCCCCAACTCCTACGAACAGCCTGAACTGATACTCGGCGCTGAGCTTGAACCCGAGCCGTACGAGGAACCCGAAGAGGTGGCCGAGCCCGTCGTGCCCGTCAAGCCAAAGCGGGTGGCGGCCACGCCCAAGGCAGCCGGCACCTGGCAACTGCCACCGCTCTCACTGCTGCCCACCACCAAGCAACTGAGCCAGGACAAGAAACAGCTCGACCAGGCCGGAGAGGACCTCGTCACCGCATTGGCTTCGCACGGGGTGGTGACTCGACTCGTGGGCCGGACCGTGGGCCCGACGGTGACCCGCTTTGAACTCGAGCTTGGTCCGGGCGTGAAGGTGGCTCGGGTGACCAGCCTCAACCGCGACATCGCCTATGCCATGGCCTCGCCGGACGTGCGGATCCTGGCCCCCATTCCAGGTAAGTCCGCCATCGGGGTGGAAGTGCCGAACCGGATCCGCCAGTTGGTGGCACTGGGCGACATTCTGGATTCGCCAGAGGCCGAAGCCGCCACTCATCCCCTCGAAGTGGCCATGGGACGTGACATCGCCGGTCGGGCGGTCATGGCCAACATGGCCGAAATGCCGCACATCCTGATTTCTGGTGCCACCGGGGCCGGCAAGTCCTCCTGTATCAACTCGATCATCACCTCGATCCTCATGCGAAGCACGCCGGAGCAGGTGCTGCTGATGTTGATTGACCCCAAGCGGGTCGAGCTCGGTCAATACAACGAACTGCCGCATCTCATCACTCCGGTGGTGGTCGACCCCAAGAAGGCAGCCAATGCGTTGCAGTGGGCCGTCAAGGAAATGGAGCGGCGCTACGACCTGTTGGCCGAACAAGGTCTGCGCGACATCACCGGCTACAACGAGGCGCTGGCCGCCGGCACCATCAAGCCCGCTGGCCCTCCGTCCATCAAGCGCAAGGTGCAGGAGATCGCGGCCGAAGCGCTGGGCGTCAACCACTCGGCTGTCTACGACGACGAAGAGATCGATGACGAGCCACCTCGACCCGAAGAGTTGCCCTTCATTTTGATTGTGGTCGACGAGCTCAACGACCTGATGATGGTGGCGGCCCGTGACGTCGAGGACTCGGTTGTTCGGATCGCCCAGATGGCACGTGCGGTCGGCATCCACTTGGTGCTGGCCACGCAGCGCCCGTCGGTGGACGTCATCACTGGTGTGATCAAGGCCAACATCCCGAGCCGCCTCGCCTTCTCCGTGTCGTCATTGGCCGATAGCCGGGTCATCTTGGACCAGCCGGGCGCGGAGCGATTGATCGGGAAGGGTGACTTGCTGCTCTTAACGGCCTCCTCCAACATTCCGCGCCGACTGCAGGCCCCATGGGTGTCCGAAGAAGACGTTCGTAGTGTGGTCGCCCATTGGAAGGCTCAGGGCGGACGGACCGAACCAGTGGTGGGGATTGAGAACATCATTGAAACCAAGGGCGGAATCGAAGGCGTCGACGACGATGACGACGACCTGCTGCAAGCCGCCATGGACCTCGTGGTGCGCTCGCAACTGGGCTCCACTTCAATGCTGCAACGCAAGCTCCGGGTGGGTTTCGCCCGAGCCGGTCGATTGATGGACCTGCTCGAGCGGCGCGGGGTGGTCGGCCCGAGCGAGGGCTCGAAGGCTCGACAGGTGCTGATGACGCCTGAAGAGTTCGACGCCCTCTCGCAACGTTGAGCGAGCCTAAGCAGCCTGATTCGGACGACCCAGGACAGGACACCCTCTACGAGGTGCCTGTCATGGTGGCACCGTTCCGCCTCGACACGTTGCTGCAGGCCGACGAAGCCCGCTACGCACTCCAGCCCACTGAGCCGGCCGAAACGGAGCCGGCCGACGAAGAGCTGGAACCGCTCCCTCGCGGTCGTCATGCCGCTGGCAACGGGAACAAGAACGCACCGCGTGAGTTGGTGACGGAATGGGGGGCAGTCCCTCTCTTTGAAGGTCCAATCGACGACTCAGACGTTGATGAAGAACCAGAACCGGAACCAGGACCCGAAACAGAAGCGTCCGAATCGACATGGGAACCCACACCCATTCGAGTCTCAAGCACCGTGACGCTGGCCGCCGCACCGGCCGTCATTCGGGTGCCCGACGACCCATCACCGGCCGTCGTCCACATGGCCCGGGCCAATCGACCCCGTGCCCGCCGCAGTCGGTCCCGAGGACGCCCTGCCATTTTGGTATTGGTGGTCATCGTGGTCCTGGCCGGACTCGTGGTGTTCCGCTTGCATTCACCTGTGCCCAATGCGGTGGTCACGGCTGATCTGACACCCAATCTGACCGTCCACTCGCCTGATGTCACCCTGCCATGGCCACCCGAGGGCGAGGCGGCGGTGTCGGTGCCGTCCATTGGTTTCGACATGCCATCGGCTCCGGAGACGCCGGTGCCGATTGCCAGCCTGACCAAAATGATGACGGCCTACATCATCCTGCACGATCACCCGTTGGGGCTAGGTCAAGACGGCTCCACCATCACCATCACTCAGGCCGACCTGGACGATTACAACAACGACACGGTGACCGATCAAGCCAACGCTCAGGTGAACTTGGGTGAACGGATTACTGAGAAGAATCTGTTGGGCGGCATGCTGGTGCACTCGGCCAACGACTTTGCCGGCGCGCTGGCCCGTTGGGACGCCGGGAGCATTCCAGCTTTCGTGGCCAAAATGAATAAGACCGCCGCCAGTCTCGGCATGATCCACACCCACTACGCCGATGCCAGCGGTTACGACCAGAGCTCTCAATCGACCGCCGAGGATCTGCTCAAGGTGGCGGCGCCCGACATGGCCAATCCGGTCTTCGCCTACTTCGTGAAGATGTCCTCCATCACCCTTCCGATCGCCGGCACCCTCTCGACCTACACGCCGCTGTTGGGCCTCCAGGGAGTCCTCGGAGTGAAATCAGGATTCACCACGGCTGCCGGCGGATGTGATGTCCTGGCCGTCAAGCGTGTGACGCACGGCAAGACGGTGTTGGTAATCACCGCAGTGACCGGCCAAACGGGGCCCAACGTGATTGATGAGGCCGGACTGCAGGCCCTGAACCTGGCCAATGCGACCGCCAAGGATGTCGGCGAAACCACAGTGGTCTCGGCCGGCGAAACAGTGGCTCACGTGAGTGCGGCAGGCAGCACCGAGAATGCCCAAGCGTCATCGGGAACCAGCATGCTGAGTTGGCCCGGTGTGGTGGCCCATCGGCACTTCGTGCGAGGAAAGGTGCTCCACCAGGGTGCCAAGCGCGGCACCGTGGTGGGAACGATGGTGGTGCAGTTGGGCAGTCAGCGTCAGGTGATCCCGGTGCGCCTACAGCATGACGTGGCCAAGGAGTCCCTCTTCAGTCGCATACTCTGAGCCCATGCGTGCCCGGGTTCCAGCCTCGTCGGCCAATCTCGGGCCCGGCTTTGACGCCCTCGCTGTCGCCCTGAATCTCTACGTGCAGGTCGAAGTCGAACCGGCGGAGGCACTGCATCTGATCACCGAAGGCGAGGGAGCAGGTCTGTTTGATCCCTCCACCCATTTGGCCGTTGAGATTGCTCGCCAGGTAATCGGGCACGATCGCTTGGCCATCACGGTCCGTTCGGAAATCCCGCTGTCGCGTGGTCTCGGTTCTTCGGCCTCCTTGGCGGTGGCCGCCGCGGCGGCAGCCGGCGCTGATGATCCATTTGCCGTGGCCACCGAAGTCGATGGCCATCCAGAGAATGCGGCGGCCAGTGCCTTCGGTGGATTGGTGGCGGCCACCATGGTCAACGGCACTGCAGTGTCAGTGCCGCTCCCGCTGAGTGATGAGTTGGCTTTCGTGGTCATGGTGCCTGACCGGACGCTCTCAACCGCGGAGGCGCGCCAGGTGCTACCTGCCTCCCTGTCACGAGCTGACGCCACCTTCAATCTGGGCCGGATGGGCTTGCTCCTGGCCGGCCTCGCCGATCCGGCGCACCTGACATCGGCCGCCACGGAGGACCGGGTGCATCAAACCGCCCGCACCGCTTTGTTCCCGGAATCAGCGCAACTCCTGGCTGCGTTCGAAGAGGCGGGGGCGTTGGCCTCGTGTTGGTCCGGCGCCGGTCCGTCCCTGCTTGGAATCGCCACCGTCGCTTCGGCGGAGCGTGTTCGTGAAGGGGCCGAAGTGGCGATGCGCGACGCTGGTGTGGCTGGACGAGTCTTGGTATTGCAGGCCGATCATGACGGCCTCGTGCTCGGCGAAGCGGCAGATCTCCCGAAGCGCCATTAGTAGAACGGTCCTAGCGATTATTCAGTGCGGTCTGCAGTTCGCTGAGTGTGATCTGGACGTTATTAGCTGCCGTATCGATGAAGTCAATGTTGGCGGCGTTCTGGTAAGCCGAGTCGCTCGGGCCAGCTTGTGAGACGGTGTGAAACACGCTGGCCAAGTGCCTTGCTGCTGTCACCGCATTTGAGATCACATGGTGCGACATATCGGAGTTGGAGGCATGGGCGGAGAGCGTGTTGGCGAATGCGGTGAGTTCGCCAGACAACCGTGCGTCGTTCGACTCAAGACACCTGATCCGGGCGGCCGCGGTTTGGCAAGACTTTCCACGAGAATCGAATTGGGTGATCTGACTCAGCAGCACGTTATTGGCCTGCACTAACTGTTGATCGTCGACCGAAGCCACGCCATGGTGGACTTGATCGACAATCCGGGCGATGTAGGCGGGCACGCCGATGACGATGGCAACCACCAGTAAACGCTTTCCTCCCGTGCCGAGAAGGAGCAACCAGCTGAGGTGCATTTTCGATTGGGGGATCGGACTGTCGACCGGAGCAGGTGGTGCTCCGACATCAGTGGCCGGATCGTCGTTTACCGGAGAAGGAGGAGCGAGAGTCAGGTCCTCTTCCGGTAATGGCTCGAGGTCTCCGAACAGCTTGCTCGGGTAGGCGGGAACCAGGAGGTACGCATACGCCCCGACTCGGGTTTGAAAACGAATGAGCGCGCGATCCATGTCATAGATGGGCGTCGGTAGCCAGCCCGTAATGAGTGCAGCGAACCAGCCGAAGACATGAATGGGAAGAGCCCCGATTCCGAGGATGCTCGATAACACTCCGACCGGGATCATCAGAATGAGCCGAAAAAAGGTGGCCCATCGATTCATTCGGGTTGCTGCCGGCACGGCCACTCGCACGGTGTCGTCGGGTAGCGCGTCCAGGGCGAATGACGGGAAATGGTCCGTCAACAGATACAGGTAGGTGGAGAGTCGGAGGCTGAGCCGCAGGGTAATCGTGGCCATGTCGCGCACGAATTTGGGCGTGCGACCTGTGAAGAGCGCACCGAACCAACCGATGATGACCAGGATCAAAGTGGCGATCGAGAAGATGATCACGACGACCGCTAACGGGACAACCAAGAAGATGCGGAGCAGGACCGTCCATCGGCGTTGCTTGGCTCGATCGGCGAAGGAGACCAGTACCGGATACGGATCGGGAGGTTGCAGTACCGGCGGGAGGGTCGTCATCCGGGCACATTATGGCGTTTGTAGCCCCATACGCAGGGATTCTGGTTCGCCTGGGATGTCATCAGCCGTAGACTCTCCTGGATGCCGAAGCACTTCATCATCCGGACGTTCGGGTGCCAAATGAACGAGCACGACTCCGAACGTCTGGCCGGACTGCTGGTGGCTGACGGCATGGAACCTACCGACGACCTCTCGCAGGCCGATGTGGTGGTCCTCAATACCTGCTGCATTCGTGAAAATGCCGATCAGAAGCTCTATGGCACCTTGGGCAGTCTCAAGACCTTGGTGGATGCCAAGCCTGACGTGCAGATTGCCGTGGGCGGGTGCCTGGCTCAAAAAGACCGGGAACTGATCCAAGAAAAGGTGGGTTGGGTCAATGTGGTGTTCGGTACCCACAACCTGACCAGCGCGCCCGACCTGCTTCGCCGGGCCGAAACCGAGGGTCAAGTGATGGAGATCCTCGACGCGCCCACACCGGAATCCATTTCTAATCATCTGATGGCTCCCGATGCGCTCCGAGAACTGCCCTACGCAGCCTGGGTCAACATCCAAATGGGCTGCGACAACTCGTGCGCCTTCTGCATCGTGCCGGCTGTACGCGGTCCGGAAGTCAGCCGTCCACTGGACGACATTGTGCGCGAAGTTGGAGAACTGGCCCGCGCCGGGGTCACCGAGATCACCTTGCTGGGTCAGAACGTGAACTCCTACGGCCGGGACATCACCGGTCGCCGACCGATGTTCGCCGATCTCCTACAGGCCACCGGTGCGGTCGACGGGATCGGCCGCATCCGCTTCACGAGCCCGCACCCCAAGGATCTGCGACCCGAAGTGATCGCCGCCATGGCGTCGACGCCCGAGGTGTGCGAGCAGCTTCATCTGCCGCTGCAGTCGGGCAGCAACCGGGTGCTGACCGCCATGCGTCGGGGCTACACGGCCGAGCGCTATCTGGAGAAGTTGGCGCTGGCTCGGAAGGACATTCCGGATCTGGCCGTCACCACGGACATCATCGTGGGCTTTCCGGGCGAGACCGAAGCGGACTTCGAAGACACGCTCGCCGTGGTCGCCGAAGCGCACTACGACAGTGCCTTCACTTTCATCTTCTCGCCCCGTCCCGGCACCCGGGCCGCGCTGATGGAAGATGACTTCATCGCCGCCGAAGTCATTGGCGAGCGTTTCGATCGCCTCAAGACAGTGGTTGATCGCTCAGCGCTGGCCAAGCACCAGGCCCGGGTTGGTCGAACCGAAGAGCTGCTGGTCGAAGGCGTGAGTCGTCGCGACGAGCACATGCTCAGTGGGCGGACCCGGCAGGGCAAGTTGGTCCATTTTGCGCCCACCGGTCCGGGCATGAACGGCACGCCGACCGAAGGTGCGCTGGTCGAATCAACCATCACGGTCGGACATCCTCATCACCTCACGGGGCGACTCGAGCGCGTCATCGCCCGGCCCCGTCACCGAGTACGGATCCCGGTGGCCAGCGCTTGACCGCAGTCGCCCTGGTTGGCGTCACGGCGTCGGGCAAGTCGGAGGCTGCATTGGCGCTGGCTCGTCGGCGCAGTGATGTGGAGATCGTCTCGGTCGATTCCATGTGCGTGTACCGAGAGATGGACCTCGGTACGTCCAAGCCCACTCGGGCCGTGCGGGACGAGGTGCCGCACCACATGATCGACCTGGTCGACCCGGCCGATGAGTTCACCGTGGCCGAGTTCCAGCGCGAGGCCCGAGATGCCCTCAACGACATCGAACAGCGGGGTCATCACGCCGTGTTGGTGGGTGGCACGGGGCTCTACTTGCGCTCGGTCATAGATGATCTGTCCATCCCCGGCCGCTTCCCTGAAGTCGTCTTGGAGCTGGAGTCGGCGCTCGATGCTGGCGAGGTCGACGTGCCCGACCTGCACGCCCGGTTGGCCACGCTCGACCCGGTGGCCGCTCAGCGGATGGAACCCACCAACCGGCGGCGGATTGTGCGGGCGCTTGAGGTCACCATTGGATCCGGCCAACCGTTCTCGCACTTCGGTCCGGGACTCGAGGCGTACCCGCCGTCGAAGTTCCCTCTCTTCGGGATCGAGATCGCCAACGAGGAGGTCGACCAGCGCATTGGCGATCGATTCACCGCGTGGATGGCGGACGGACTGCTGCATGAGGTGCAGGCGCTGGCCGCCCGCCCGGCTGGCATTTCCCGCACGGCCCGCCAGGCGTTGGGGTACCGCGAACTGCTGACCCATGTCGAAGACGGCGCCGAACTCGATGCCTGTGTCGAGGAAGCCATCCGGCGGACCAGGACATTGGCCCGCCGGCAGGCCTCGTGGTTTCGGCGCGACCCCCGGATTACCTGGTCGCCTCCGGGGGCCGGCCCCGTCGATCTGCTCGACCAGGCCCTGGGGGCGCACGGTTCGCGGCCGTGAACTGCGAGAATGGTGGGATGCGGTGCAGCAAACATGAAGGGGCAGGCAACGACTTCCTGGTCGTGCTGGATCCCGAGGACAGCCTCCGGCTCTCGGTGGCCCAAGTCCGCCTGCTCACCGACCGGCGCCGGGGGATCGGAGCCGACGGCATCATCCGGGTCGGCCCGGGTCGAGATGGCTGCGACCTGTCCATGGAACTGCACAACGCCGACGGCAGCCTGGCCGAAATGAGCGGCAACGGCATTCGGTGTCTGGCCCAAGCTGCCGTCGATGGCGGGCTGGTTACGCCGCCCACCTTCACCGTCTCGACCGCGGGTGGCGTACGGACGATCTCCTACGAACTGGGTTCGTCACCCGGCTGGGCCCAGGCCAGTGTCGACATGGGTCCCGTGACCCTTGGTCCGGATCAGCCTCAGGATTTTGATGATCGTCGCGTCCGCACCGCCGACGTGGGGAATCCGCATCTGGTGCTGCTGGGTCCCGATGTCGCCTCGGTCAATGTCGCCGAGGTGGGACCGAAGCTGCAATCGGCCTTTGCTGACGGGATCAACGTGGAATGGATTGCGCCCCGCTCGGACAGCGTTGGTGAGTTCTTGGAGTTCAGGGTCTTTGAACGCGGCGCCGGAGAGACATTGGCCTGCGGCACCGGCAGCGTGGCCGCCGCGGCCGCTGCTCGCAGTTGGGGCGTGGTGGCTGCCACGGGTGCGGTGCGTGTCCTGAACCCCGGCGGCATGCTGGAGGTCACGCTCGGAGAAGGGGAAGGCGCCCCCGCCTACCTGGCCGGACCGGTGCGCAAGGTGGCCGACATCGACATCCATCCGGGAATGCTCTCTTGACCAACGTCTTGCCCGGGACGCTTATTGACCGGTCATTCCGAGAACGCATCATCCTGGTCGGTGTGCACTTTCCGGGTGCGACCACCGAGGGCGTTGAAGAAGCGCTCGACGAGTTGGCCCAATTGGTCGACAGCGCCGGGGCCGATGTGGTGGGTCGAGTGGTCCAGCGACGCGATACGCCCGACCCTGCCACCTTCATCGGTAAGGGCAAGGCGGAAGAGATCGGCGCGCTCAGCCGCACGCTCGATGCCGACACGGTCGTCTTCGACGAGGAGCTGAGTCCGGCTCAGCAACGCAACCTGGAGAAGATCTTCGGCCGCACGGCTATTGACCGGACCGCGGTGATCCTGGACATCTTCGCCCAGAACGCCCGCAGCCCCGAGGGCAAGGCACAGGTGGAGCTGGCGCTCTTGCAGTACCGGCTGCCACGCCTGCGCGGTCGGGGCATCGGGTTGAGTCAGCAGGCCGGTCAGATCGGCACCCGTGGTCCTGGTGAAACCCAGCTCGAGGTCGACCGTCGTCGCTTGGTCCAACGCATGCACCGGCTGGAGGCTGACCTGCGCGAGGTTGATCGGACGCGTTCGCTGCAACGCCGTAGCCGAGCCCGCGGCCGTCACCGTGAAGTGGCCCTGGTCGGCTACACGAATGCCGGTAAGTCGACCCTGCTGAATACGCTGACCGATGCTGGGGTGCCGGCCGCCAATCGATTATTTGTGACCCTGGACCCCCGCACCCGGCAGTTCGCCCTGCCGGGTGGTGAGACCGTGCTGGTGACCGACACGGTCGGGTTCGTCCGCAAACTGCCGCACCAATTGGTGCAGGCTTTCCGGACCACACTGGCTTCGGTTCGGTTGGCCGATCTATTGATCCACGTGGTCGACGGCACGGCCGAACATGCCGACACCCAAATGCTGGCCGTGCACACGGTGCTCAAGGAGATCGGTGCCGGTGACGTGCCCGAGCTGGTCGTGGTCAACAAGGCCGACCGGGCTCCCGACGCGGCCAAGGAATTGGCCCATCGGATGGATGGTTCGGTCTTGCTTTCGGCCAAGACCGGCGAAGGGGTCGACGAGTTCCTGCGGGTGCTGGGCGACCGCATCCGCGGAGCGGACCGAGTGGTGGAACTCGTGGTGCCGTGGGCTCGGGGCGACATCTTGGCCGCCATCCATAGGGAAGGCGAAGTGGTCGGGCAGATCGACGGTGAAGAGTCGGCCACTCTCCAGGTCGTGTTGGACGAGGTGGGTAAGGCTCGCTTTGCCGAATTCGTGGCCACCTCATGAGCTTTCAACTGCCGCCCTATCCCTACGACCGGGTCTCCGCCCTGGGGAAGCTGGCCGAATCGTTGCCCGGCGGTTTGGTTGACTGCTCCATCGGCACGCCGTGCGATCCGCCCCTGCCGGCAGTGATTGAAGCCTTGGCCACCTCGGGGGCCGAACGGGGCTACCCAGCCTCGGCCGGGAGCCCGGGCTTGCGAGCTGCGGCGGCGGACTGGCTGTCCCGTCGCCTCGGCGTCGCCAATGCATCGCCAGAGTCAGTGGTGGCCTGTGTGGGCACCAAGGAGATGGTGGCCTCGGTGCCGCACTTTCTCCGCCTGCGCTCGCCCGACAAGGACACGGTGCTCTACCCGGCGATTTCCTACCCGTCCTATGCCATGGGCGCTCAGTTGGCCGGTTGTCGTGCCGTCGCCGTGCCGCCGGCCGAAGGCAGCGTGGGTGGACTCAATCTCTCCGCCGTTGCTGACGAGGACGCCGCTCGCGCCCTGGTCTTGTGGTCCAACTCGCCCTCCAACCCGACCGGGGGATTGGGAGATCTGGCGGCGGAAGGCGAATGGGGCCGCGCGCACGGGGTGCCCGTGTTTTCCGATGAGTGTTACACCGAGTTCACCTGGTCCCGCTCACCTGAGTCGATACTGCAGAGCGGGTTCGATGGCGTGGTGGCCGTGCATTCGCTGTCGAAGCGGTCCAACCTGGCCGGGGTCCGCGTGGGCTTTTTCGCCGGCGACCCCGAACTCGTTGAATTCCTGCGCGTCATCCGGCAACACGCTGGTCTGATGGTCCCCGGTCCGGCTCAAGCGGCCGGGGCCGTGGCCCTGGCCGACGACGACCATGTGGCCGTGCAGCGAGAGCGCTATTGGGAGCGGCTGACCTTCATGGCGTCGGTGCTGGGACAAGTCGGCTGCCCGGTCGAAGTGCCCGAAGGTGGTTTTTACCTATGGGTGCCCGTGCCCACCGACCGTTGGTCCGATGCCTGGGCCATGGCTGAAGACTTGGCCCGTCAAGGCGGGCTCCTGGTCAGCCCCGGCGATCTCTACGGCGATGGGGGAGCGGGGTTTGTGCGGGTGGCGGTGGTACAGCCCATGGAACGGCTGGAGCTGGTGGCGGAGAGGTTGCTGGCCGCTCGGTAGGGTTGGCCATGGCTGATCTGCAGGCAAGCATCGAAGAATTGTGGGAACGCCGGGCCGATTTGGGCCCGAGCGACGGCGACGCCGTGGCCCTCATTGAAGAGGCCATCAACCTCCTCGACACCGGGGAGGCCCGGGTGGCCGAGATTGACACCGCGACCGATCAGGTCGTCGTGCATGAATGGCTCAAGAAGGCGATCTTGTTGCTGTTCACCGTGCGTGGGATGGCCACCATTGAAAACGGGCCGTTCGAGTACGCCGACAAATTGCCGCTGAAGCGTGACTTCCAGGCTGCCGGGGTGCGGGTCGTGCCCGGTGCCTCGGCCCGTTGGGGTTCGCACCTCGAGCCCGGCGTCATCCTCATGCCCAGCTACGTGAATATCGGCGCTCGGGTGGGCAGCGGCACCATGGTCGACACGTGGGCCACTGTCGGCTCGTGTGCACAGATCGGCGCCAAGGTGCACCTGTCCGGCGGTGTCGGTATCGGGGGCGTGCTCGAGCCCCCCAATGCCGTCCCGGTGATGGTCGAGGACGAAGTGATGATCGGCAGTCGCTGCATGGTGACGCAGGGAGCCCGAGTGGGACGCGGTTCGGTCCTCGGCGAAGGCACCATTCTCAACCCGACCATTCCCGTCATCGATGCCGAGACCGGCGATGAGATCAGCCGAGGACACGTCCCGCCATGGTCGGTCGCCGTATCGGCCAGCCGGCGACGTGAGTATCCCGGCGGCGAGTTCTTCCTGCCCTGCGTGTTGGTCATCAAGCGGCTCACCGAGGGCGAGCGGCACGACAAGGCACAGCTGAACGAGATCCTGCGCCAACACGGCGTCAGCGCCTGACGGTCGCGCTCGTTCCATGACTGACTTGTTGGCATCCACGGCTGCAATGGTCGACATTCCTTCGTTGAGTCACGACGAAGGCGCCATGGCGGATTTGGTGGAGAACACGCTGCGGACCTGTGATTGGTTGGAGGTCGATCGCATCGGCCACAACGTGGTGGGCCGGACCAACCTGGGTCGGACGCAGCGTTTGATGTTGGCCGGACATCTGGACACCGTGCCGGCGAATAACAACACACAGTCGCGCATTGAGGGCGACACCCTGTGGGGTCTCGGTTCATCCGACATGAAGGGTGGCCTGGCCGTCATGCTGGACCTGGCCATCACCACACCCACCCCAGCGGTCGACCTCACCTGGTGCTTTTACGCCTGCGAGGAGATCAGCCGGGCTGAAAGCGGCCTGGTCCAGCTGTGGAACGAGCGTCCGGATCTACTGACGGCTGATGCCGCCATCTTGGGGGAGCCCACTGGCGCGCTGGTCGAAGCAGGCTGCCAGGGCACGCTCCGGGTGGCGGTCTCGTTGACCGGGGTCCGGGCGCACACCTCTCGACCGTTCATGGGTCGCAATGCCATCCATCGGTTGGAGCCGGTGCTCCATGCGGTGGCACAGTGGCCCAGCCGGGAAGTGGCCCTGGACGGTTGCCTCTTTGCCGAGCAGCTCCAGGTGGTGAGTGTGGGTGGGGGAGTGGCGGCCAATGTGGTGCCCGACGCGGCGTCATTGACCATCAATTTCCGCTTTGCTCCTGATCGGGACGCCGCCAATGCGATTGCCTACGTGCGAGAAATCCTGGGTGATGCCATCGACGAGGAGACGGGCGACACCTACGAAGTGGTCGATGTGGCCGAGGGTGCGCCGCCTTCGCTGGGACATCCCCTGCTCGCTGCACTGGTGGCGCAATCCGGCGCGGCGCCCCGGGCCAAGGTGGGATGGACCGACGTCGCCTCGTTCTGGGAGCACGGGGTTCCCGGCGCCAACTTCGGGCCGGGTGATCCACTGTTGGCCCACCACCCGGATGAGCGGGTGACCCGGGAGCAGTTGGAACAGACCCGAGCCGTCCTGCGGGCGCTTATTTCGTAGGCGTGCTCAGGCGACGACGGAGCGAGCCGACAGGGCCGAGACCGCTCGCTGCAAAAGGTGCAGATCAGATTGTCCGGGCAGACGGTCGACCCGACGATCGATCCGCGAGGCCATGGCATCGCCCTGCTCACCTTCGAAGAGATAGCGCACCAAAAACCCGACCTCTTCTTTCGGCATGACGCCGGAACCCACGGGACGCCAGAAGTGCTTCAGTGCGTAGTGGGTGAGTTTCTGGGCTCTCGGGCTCTCGGCCAGACGGCGGCCGGCCTCGGAGGCGTAGAAGTCGATATGCCCACCCTCTTGCTTCATGATGCGCTTCAGCAGTTCCTTGAGGGTCGAGTGTCCGGCCACTTCTGACAGGCGGGCGTAACCGGCCTGAGTGGTCCACTCGTTAATGGCCCCCCACGTCATGTGCACGGCGATAAAGGCCTTGCCGGCGAAAGCGGCGGACCCGATGGTGCTCAGGGCGGACATGGCTTGCTTGCGCCGGCGGCCCTCACGGAGGGCGGCAATGCGGGGTGCCCCAGCCTGTTCATCGTGGGCTTCGAGCACCTGGCCGATGGCCTCGCCATGCCACATTTCTTCGAAAACCCAGCAGGAGAGGAAGGAGGTGATTTCTGGGTCCTGGTGGGCCGGCGTGAGGAGAAGGTCCCTCAGGTAACACACAGTGTGGTGCTCCACGTCGTGCATGTAGCGGAGGGTCCGCAGGGCGGCAGGATCGAGTGGTTGGTCCCTGAAGTCATCGAAATTGATGCCCTCAAGGTCCAGCCGACCTGCCCTGGACTTATAAGAATCAATTGTCGTTCGCATCGCCTCTACTATCCGTAACACACGCTACGCCCGGATGAGCGAAAATTCGAACATCCGAGCGGGCTCTCTGCCTCGAACAGGATGCAAGATGCAAGATATCCAAGAGGTCAGCGACGCCCAGCTGGTCACCTCAATCGCTCGTTATAGCGAGGTGGCCCTGGCCGAGGTCTATCGACGTCACGGCGGTGCGGTCTTCGGGCTGGCCCGTCGAGTGCTCCAAAACACGTCCGAAGCCGAGGATGTGACCCAGGAGGTCTTCCTGCGATTGTGGAACCAGCCGGACCGGTTCGACGCCACTCGGGGCTCCCTGCGGTCGTTCCTCTTGGCGCAGTCACACGCCAGGGCGGTCGACTCGGTGCGTTCGCTGAACTCGCGCCGGCTGCGGGAGGCCCGTGATGCTCGTCGAACGGCGCATGCCGACTACGACATGCATCACGAGGTATGGGACATGGCCTTGGCAGACCAGGTGGCCACCGCACTGGGCGAGCTCCCCGAAGAAGAACGTCGGGTCATTGAGCTGGCCTATTTCGAGGGTCACACTTATGTAGAAGTGGCGGAGCTTCTTGACCAGCCGGAGGGCACGGTCAAGAGCCGGATACGGAACGGAATGCGACGGATGAGGGCGACGTTGGTAGAAGCAGGAGTTCAGGGAGTCGACGCATGATGACGCACGAGGATGTGAACGAGCTTTTGGCTTCGTATGCGCTCGATGCCGTGATCGGCGAAGAAGTCGAGGTGATCGAGGCCCACCTGATCGAGTGCCCGAAGTGCCGGGCCGAGCTCGATGCGTATCGAGACGTCGCCGCCGCCATGGGTAACTCGGTGGAACCGTTGCCCGAAGGTCTGTGGGCCAACATCTCCAACCGTCTGCCCGAGCGCCACGACGAAGAGCCGCCATCCATGCCTCGTCTGATTTTCACCAAGTCCGGTGAAGATGTGGCCGCCGCCGAGCCCGACGTGCTCTCCCGGGCCGAGGTCAGGTCCCGCCTGCGGGGTTCACGCAACATCCTGGCCGTGGTCGGTTCCATTGCCGTCGGTGCGGCCGCCATTGCGGCGGTACTGGGTATCAACTTGAACCGGGCCGATAACCGGGTGGCGGGGTATCAGAACGCCATCGGACAGTCGACCCCGTCGGCCGAGGTTGCCGCGCTGCTGACCTCAGGCCACAAGGTGGTCAACATGGACAACGCGACGGGTCATCGCTTGGCCCGGTTCGTCATCACGCCGGCCGGTCAGGGCTACCTGGTCTCAGATCACCTGAAGGGTCTGCCATCGAACGAGACCTACCAACTGTGGGCCATCAACGACGGCCGCTCCATTTCGCTCGGTCTGTTGGGCCAGTCGCCCAGCCAGTCCACCTTCACGGCCTCGGGTAGCCAGCTGCCTTCGCAACTGGGCATCACGATTGAGCCGGCCGGAGGATCGGTCATCCCGAGTGCACCCATGGTGGCGTCCGGGGTCGTCTAAATCCTCGCTCGCAGGACCTTCTGTTAGGTTCGCATTCCATGTCCAAGGATGCAGCAGCTGACACCACGTCCGCCCATGGTGGCGAGAAAAAACGCCGACCGATTGAAGTCGGAGCTGAGGCCGAACCGATCAAGTTGGGCTCCATGCTCCTCACCGTGGTGGAGCCCCATCGCGGCCATGAAGTGGCCTACAACCGCTGGTACGAGCGGGATCACTTCTACTCGGGCTGCATGGTGGGGCCGTACAACTTTGCCGGCAAGCGTTACGTTGCCACGGCCGACCTCAAGAAGTTGCGCGACCCGGACCCATCGGTCATCACCGGCACCCCGGCGCGTGGTTCCTACGTCTCGGTGTACTGGGTGTTGGACGGGTATCACAATGTGTGGAACCGCTGGGCCCTGCGCCAGGTCAAAGCCCTGCACGCGGCCGGCCGCATGTTCGAAGAGCGCGACCACGTGCACACCCTCCTCTACAACTATCAATGGGAGGCTCGCCGCGATCCCGATGGCGTGCCGGTGGAACTCGCCCTGGATCACCCCTACCGCGGCTTCGTGCCCGTCTTCATCGATCGCAGCGAAGACATCAGCAACGAAGAGTTCTGGAACTGGCTGCGTACCGAGCACCTTCCTTCGTTGCTCCCCGGTACCGATGCCGACCTCGTGGCGGCATTTACCCCGATTGCCCTAGAGGTCGACGCCCCCGGGGACGTGCCCCGAGAAGCCGCCAGCGACCGGCGCACCGTGTTGTTGTGGTTCTTGAACACGCCGCCTGAATCAGCATGGGAACCCACGATTGCCGAACACACTCGTCAACTCGAGGCATCAGGCAAGGGCAAGGTCGTTGCCGCGTTGCCGTTCATCCCGACCATCGTCGGCACGGATACCTACACCGATCAACTCTGGGTCGACTAACACCACATGACCGCGTTCATCAAATACGTCACGTTTGATTGCGCCGATCCACGAAGAATGGCGGCCTTTTGGTCAGAGGTCACCGGCTACGAAACCGTGACCGCCGACGATGACTTCGCGGCCCTTTCGGCTCCCGATAGCCGGGGAGTCCGCGGGATTCTGTTCTGGAAGGTGCCAGAGCCGAAAACGGCCAAAAGCCGGATGCACGTCGATCTGGCGGCCAAGGATCCCCAAGATGAGATGGCGCGGATTGAGGCCCTAGGTGGTCAAAAAGTGGAATATCGGGAAGGCAACGGTGCCAGTTGGACCGTGATGCTCGATCCTGAGGGAAATGAGTTCTGCATCGGTTGACCGGACACGATCGATATCGTGTGCCTCATGATGGGTTTCGTCTATCGACTGCTGCCACCACGCCCGAGTTTCCCATTCGACATGTCGCCTGAAGAGCGGATCACCATGATGGAACACGTTGGCTATTGGGCCTCGCTCGCCGAACAAGGAAAGGCCCTGGCGTTCGGTCCGGTGGCCGACCCCCATGGGCCATACGGCATCGGGATCATCCTGGCCGAGAACCTGGCCGAGGCGGAGAAGCTGCGCGACGAAGATCCAGCCATGAATTCCCCTTTTGGATTCAGTACGGAGATCGCCCCGATGCTGCGCCTCGTCACGCCGAACGGCACGTACGACGCTTCGCCGGGATGACTGACGGCTTCAACGCCGAGCCAAAATCTCCACATTGGGGATGATGAAGACGCCATCGGGCGCCTCGGCCCACCGCAGAAACGCCTGCCCAATCGATTCCAATTCGTCGGGATCACTCATCCCGTACTCAATGGCCTGTTCAGCAAAGCGGGAGTAGCGGACCCGATCGGCCCACAGCCCGCCCCACCAGGCGCGGGCCTCAGGATCGGCATAGGTCCAATTGCTGCTCGATACGGTCACATCCGAGAACCCAGCCTGTTGAGCCAAGCCAAGTAATGAAGGTGCGACCAGGGCGTTGTGTCCGTTGCGCGCGGTGACCGCCAAATACAGTTCCAACCAGCGGTCCAATAGGGGATCGGCCGGTGCCCAGGTGAAGGCTCCGTAGTCGCCGTCCCGAACGGCCAGGAGGCCGCCCACCCGCAACACGCGGCGGAGTTCAAACAGCGCGCTCACGGGATCGGTGAGGTGTTGGAGCACCTGATGGGCATGGACGACGTCAAAGGAGCCCTCGTCATACGGGAGCGCAAACAGGTCACCCACTTGGAAACGCACGTTGGTGACGCCTACTGACGCCGCATGTTCCGCTGCCTGGGCCACGACGTCTGCTGAGGCATCAAAGCCGACCACTGATCCGGGATTGACCCGCCGAGCCAGGTCCACGGTAATGGTGCCGGGTCCGCACCCGATGTCCAACAGCGACTGCCCGGGGCTGAGGTAGGGCAGCAGGTAGGCCGCGGAATTCTCCGCCGTTCGCCAGGTGTGACTGCGCAGCACCGACTCATGGTGCCCATGCGTGTAGGTCATGCCAACATTGTGACAGTGCCCGAGCTCCCCGAAATGCAGGCGCTGGCCGAGCGCCTCAACGTGCTCCTGGCCGGTCGTGAACTTTCGAAGATCGAGATGCTGAGCTTCTCCTCGCTCAAGACCTACGCCCCGCCCGCCGACGACCTACTCGGCCGATCCCTGATGTCAGTCACTCGGAGGGCGAAGTACCTGCTCTTCGATTTCGATGATGGATTGCGTCTGGTCCTGCACCTTTCCCAAGCGGGCAGGGTCGACGTTGAGCTTCCGGCCAAGAAAACCAAAGGTAAGGGCTCAGTCGTGCGCCTCGTCTTCCGAGATCCCGCACCCGACGCGGATCCCTCGACCAACCTGGGAATGCTGGTGCGTGAATACGGCACGCAACGCAAGGCATCGTGGTGGATTTTGGGTGACGGCGATGAAGGCCCATTGGTCAACCTCGGCCCTGAACCCGATTCAGATGCCTTCGCCGAGTTCATTCGCACCAGCCAGAGCAATCGCCGGCTCCATACCGATCTGCGTGATCAACATGTGGTGGCCGGCATCGGTCGCGGTTGGGGCGATGACATCCTGCATGCGGCCAAGTTGTCGCCCTTCGCCACCCTCAAGTCGCTGAATGCTGATGAACGGGAAGCCCTACTGGCGGCCACCCGTTCGGTGCTGGCACAGGCGTTGACGTTGGAACGCACCCGCACCGGTGGACTTTCCGAAGCCAAGTTGGGCGATCGCTTTGCGGTGCACGGGAAGTTCGGATCGCCATGTCCAACCCCATGCGGGCATCAACTCGAACGAGTTTCATTCGAGTCCTACGAAATGACGTACTGCCCGCGTTGTCAGACCGGCGGCAAACTCCTGGCCGACCGCCGAATGTCTCGACTCCTGAAGTAACGAGTCTGACTTAGATCTGGCGCACGATGGTGACGACCTTGCCAAAGATCGTGACGTCATTGCCATCGAAGATCATTGGGGCATAGGCCTCATTGGCCGGCGTCAGTACCACTCGACCGTCCTTGCGGCTGAATGTCTTGACCGTGGCTTCGTCGTCGGGAATGCCCGCCACCACCACGTCGCCGTTCTGGGCCTCTTGCTGCTGGCGGACCACTACGAAGTCGCCGCTGAAGATTCCGGCATCAATCATGGAGTCACCGCGTACCCGCAGCATGAAGGTGGGCCCACTACCCGTGAACTGCTCGGGCATGGGGAGGAGTTCCTCCACGTTTTCCTGGGCCAGCACGCCGGTGCCGGCAGCGACATCGCCGATGAGCGGCACGTTGCGGACGGCCGAGGTGGCCATGCTCTGAGTTGATTCGGGGTCGTAACGCACTTGGATGGCGCGGGGCTTGCTGGGGTCACGGATCAGGTAGCCCTCACGCTGCAGCACGGCCAGGTGAGTGTGCACCGTGGCCGAGGAGGCGAGACCCACCGCCTCGCCGATCTCACGTACCGATGGGGGATAACCGCGGTCACGCTGGCTGTCGGCGATGAAGGTGAGAATCTGCTGCCGCTTCCCGCTGAGGACTTCGGCCATTGGTTGCTCCTATCGGTCGACCCCGGCTCCGCCTGGGCGAACACCCGTTCGTGATTGACCAAGATAGCGAACTGGGGACCCGAAAGCAAACATCTGTTCGCTCGCGAAAATCATCACTCCAGGTGGGGCAGTACGGAGTCCTAGCCCTTGACCGCCCGGATGATCTCGTCGGTCACCGCATCGGGATCTTCCAGCGGCAGCATGTGGCCGCGTCCTTCGAGCGTGACGAGGCGAGCGCCGGGGATGGTGCTGATCATTTGGTTGGCCCGAATGGGTGCGGTGAGCCGGTCCCGTGAGCCGACAATGACGGTGGTCGGCAGGGTGATCGTGGCGATCCCCTCCAACAGGTTCATTGATGCCATGGCGGTGAGGAAACCGGCTCGGGTCGCCGGAGGGCAGTCGGCGAAGAGATTCCGGGTCAAGTCCATCTGAGCTCCGACCGGCGAATCGCCAAAAACGCCCCGCACGAAGCGGCGCCCGTTGGGCGAGCGCAGGGCTCGGGATGTGACGCCGGAGCCAATGAGAAGGGCGGCGGCGCTGGTGGCCTGCGCAAACCCGACACCCATGTCGGCCGCCGCCGTCGCGACCAGGAGGATCGACCGGGCCCGACCCAACAACACGTCAGGACGATGGGTGGCCAGGCTCATGATGGTCATGCCGCCCATGGAGTGTCCGGCCAGCACGGCGTCGTGCACGTCACGGGCCTCCAGGACGGCGGCGAGGTCATCGGCCAGGACGGGAATGCTGAAGGGAGCCGTGCCCCTCGTGCTGTCCCCATGACCCCGCTGGTCGTACAACACGACACGACATCCCTGCTCGACGAGCCGGCGAGCGACCGGAACCCATACGGCATGGGAGCAGCCCCAACAGTGGGGGAGAACGACCGTGGGGGCATTGTCACGGGCATCCCGCACTCCGTTGCGGTTTCCATTGGTATGGGCCGCTTGATGGCCCCCGATATCCCAGACCGCCAGCTGCGCCCCGTCCTTGGTGGTGACGGTGATGGCATCGTTCGCTTCGATGGCGCCCCAACCGAGCGACGCCAGCTCGTCGGCTTCATCTTGGATGGCTTCAATCGAATTACGACCCGAGCTCATTTTGCGGTACGCCGCCGCCGCTCCAGCGGCCGCGCCCAGCGATCCCAGCAGGAGGAGACGGCGCTTGTTGAGTGAAGGTCGGAAGGAAGCCATAGGGAAACGCTACCGAGGAATACGCCCTATGAGGTGGGCGTGCCCGAAAACTGGTAATCGGCCGCATTGAAGTTGCGGGTCTGGCGGGTAAAACGGAAGGTGTAGTCGGGCCACAACGTGGTGTTGCGACCTGCCTCGTCGAGGTACCAGCTCGAGCAGCCACCGGAATTCCACACGGTGGGTGCCGCCTTGGTCTGTACGTGAGACTCCCAGCGGTCAAGGACCTCGGGACGGACATCGAGGCTGGAGTGGCCCCCTTCGGTGACGGCTTTCAACGCACCAACCACATGCGAGATCTGGGCCTCAATCATGACGACGAGAGAGGTGTGCCCAATCCCGGTATTCGGACCAGCCAGCATGAAGTAGTTCGGAAAACCGGGGATGGTGGTCCCGCAATACGCCTGCATGCCGGTCGCCGCCCAATGTTGCTGCAGCGAAACACCACCCTTGCCGACAATGAGACCGGCCACCGGATTGTCGGTGACGTGGAAACCCGTGCCGAAAATAACCGTGTCGACGGCGTGCACAACCCCGTCGGCGGTGACCACACCCTCGGGTACGAATTCAATGATCTTCTCGGTCTCCACCGAGACATTGGGTCGCTGCAAGGCGGGGTAGTAGTCGTTCGACTGCAAGAGACGCTTGCAGCCCGGCGTGTAATCCGGCGTGACCTTGGCTCGGAGCGCCAGGTCCTTTACCTGTCGGGCCAGGAGGCGACGACCGATCGATTCCATCCGCTTCAGCATTGAACTATTGCGAATCAGCATGGTGGCCAACAAGCCCTCGCCCAGCCAGTATTGGCGGACGCGGGAGAAACGCTGGAGTGCTGGTAGCAACCGATAGGCCGCCCGCTCGACGCCCAGAGTGGGTCGATTGCGATGGGGAAAGACCCAAGGAGCGGTGCGCTGGAACAGCGTCAGGTGCCCGACCGATTTCTGAATGATGGGCAGGAACTGAATGGTCGAGGCTCCGGTGCCGATCACGGCCACCCGCTCACCGGTGAGATCGTGCGCATGGTCCCACTGCGCCGAGTGGAACATTGTGCCGGCGAACGTTGAAATGCCGGTGATGTCGGGCAGGGCGGGTTGGGACAATGGACCGGCGCCACTGATCAGGAAATCAGCGGTGAGCGAACCCCGCGAGGTGGTGAGTTGCCACCGGAAGGAACTTTCATCCCACTCGGCCCGTTCCAAATCGGTCGAGAAGGCAATGCGGTCCATGACGCCGAAGTCACGAGCCGTCTTCTGTAGGTATCGCTCAATCTCGGGCTGAGCCGAGAAGGTCTCGCTCCAGTTCGGGTTCGGAGCGAACGAGAAGGAGTACAGGTTCGACGGCACGTCGCATCGGCAACCCGGGTACGAATTGTCGTGCCACGTCCCTCCTACGCCGTCCCGACGCTCGAGCAACAGCACATCTGCATCGGCGTACCCGGCTTTGGCCAGGGCGATGGCCGCACCGAGACCGGAGAACCCGGTGCCCACAATGGCGATCCGCACATGGGAGGGCAGGGTAGGGAGGGCAGCCTGGGTCGAGGCCGGAAAGGTCATGGGATCACTCTAAAGGAAATTAGTGATTGACACAATCCCTTATTTCGTTAAGATGGATGCATGGCAACAACAATGGAAACCACGCCCACCAAGTCGACCGAACAGAGAATTGAGCGGCTGTCGACCGCATCCCTGAAGCGGATCGTTGAGCCTGATGTCGACGTCGCCGGTTCGGTTGGCGATGGCCAGGTGCTTCCGGACGCACTGCTCTCCATCGCCGACCTGCCTGAGGTGCTGAACGTGCTGACGCCCGAGCAGCGCCGCCGACTCTCGCGTGAGGAGTTCGCTTCCATCGTCGAGACCGGGATCCGATTCGAGTCGGTACTCATGGCCGGGTTCTCCATGGAGATCGTCGGGCGCCGGGATCTGACCGACCCTCGGGTGACCTACCTGCTGCATGAGATGGGGGAGGAGACCCGGCACTCGCGTCTCTTTGTCCGCCTGCTCACCCAGATCCGTCCGACGGCCAAGAATCCGCTCGATCGACCGCTGATCCATGTGCTGGAAAAGATCGTCCTGCCGTTCTTGATGGACATGCCGGCCCTCTTTTGCCTGCTCGTTTTGAGCGGCGAAGAAGTGCCGGACCTCCTGCAGAAAATGGCCTCGGAACATGAGGACACCGACCCGATGATTAAGGCGGTCAGTAAGTACCACCGACAGGAGGAGGCCCGTCATCTCGCCTTCGCCCGCCTCCTCTTCCCCGAACAGTGGGCGGCGGCCGGTCCGATCCAGCGCTTTCTCGTCCGCTACCTCGGTTCCCGCATCGCCATGGGCATGTTCGACACGATCGTGCACCCCGGTGTCTACGCCACCGTGGGTCTTCCAGCCTGGAAAACCTGGAAGGCGGTCAACGCAACGGCTGGGCGGACCGCGCTGCGCCACAAGGCCCTGCGCCCGCTGCTCAACCCACTCCTCGACGCCAAGGCATTCCACGGCGGCCGGGTTCCACGGGGTTGGCGTCGCGCCGCCGGGGTCGATCGGCACGGTCGAGACCTGGGCCCGGCTGCGGCGGCATGACCCTCGCCGCCCCGACCAAGGGCGACCGCACCCGCCAGGCTCTCCTTGAAGCGGCCATTCAACGCTTTGCTCGTGACGGCTTCAGAGGTACCTCCGTGGCCGATGTCTGTCGTGATGCCGGGATGTCGACCACGGCTTCGTATCCGTACTTCGCCAACAAAGAGGCCATGTTCGTGGCTGCCGTTGACGAGGACGTGGCGGGTCTGATCGAACATGCGGTGTCGCTGGTGTTGGTTGACACCTCCCCCGAGCATTGGGGCCGCCTCATGATGCAGGGCTTGGTTGACCGGATGGCCGACCATCCGCTCGCCCGGAGGATTGTTTCCGGGCTGGAGCCTGAGTTCACCATTCGATTGCTTGACATTCCGGCATTGGCCGAGTTGCGCAAGAGCGTGGCGGAGTTGATGCGGGACGGTCAGATCTCTGGTGAGGTTCGTCCTGAAGTCAATCCAAACCAGATGGCCAACGGCATTGTGGTCATCGTCATCTCCCTTTTGATGTCAACGGTGCAGACCGGTGGCGCCGGCTTCGAACTCGTGGCCGATGACGTCGAGGCTGTCCTGAACGCGGCCACCAGGCCTTCGTAACACCGCGATTGCGTTCAGGCTCGCGGGTCAATGGGTATATCTCCGGATGGAGGTAGCCATGAAGACATCAGCACAAAAGCCAGAAGACCTGACTCGTTTGTTTGTCGAAAGGGCCAATGCCAAGGACGCAGCAGGCATTGCGGCGCTGTACGAAGAGAACGCCGTGATGGCGTATCCGCCGGGCCAGGTGACCCGCGGCCGCGATGCCATACGTACCTTCTGGGAAGAAAACTTGAAAAACGTTCCAAAGTTCCAGCCGGAAGAGCCGCTCCCGACACTGATCAGTGGAGACATAGCGCTGACGTCAACGCCACCCAAGGACGGGTCAGGCGCGCGAGCCCAGGTCGTACGTCGGCAGCCCGACGGAAGGTGGCTCCGTCTTCTCGATCAGCCCGAGTTCCAAACGCCGAAGCGGTAACGCGCCTTACGTCGCGAAATCTGGATTGGGTCCACGGGGATTCTCGGCTCGACCCTTGGGCTCTTCCCAATCCTCCTGGCGGCCAAGCGCCGTGTGATCGAGGATGGCATATGAGTCACCCATTGATTCGGTGCCCCGTGCGGTGACGTAGTTGGTGAAATAGATGTCGTCACCGTCTCGTAGGAAGAAGCTGTAGCCCGGAATCTCGAATGGCTGCTCCTCGGTGAGGATCCAGTGCAGCTTGTGGTTCTCCGGTTGGGCGATCTCTTCGCGGTTTTTGAGATGGAGTTCCAGCGGGGCCACCGCCTCATCGACCGTGGCGTGAAAGTCGTAGTTGAAGTCGGTGCCGAACGAGGAGACGTAGGGGAATGTCCACCCACGGCGCGCCTTGTAGTCGGCGATCTTTTCGTAGGGCGCGCGGGCGATCACAACGAAGTTGGTGTCCCGGGCCCGCAGGTGCTCCAGGCGCCCGGGCGAGTTCTCATCGCAATCAGCGGTGCAACTTGAGCAGCCGTCGTCCCAAGAAGGGTCGAACATGAAGTGCTGCACCACCAGCTGTCGTTTGCCGTCGAAGAGGTCGAGCAGGCTGACCGGACCGTCGGGTCCGGTGAACTGATAGTCCTTCTCCACTCGCACCATGGGCATGCGCCGCCGGTCGGCGTTGAGGAGGTCCTTGGCGCGCGTCATTTCCTTCTCGCGCGCCAGGATGGCCTTGCGGGCCACCAGCCATTCCTCTCGGGTGGCGATGTCGGGCAGGCTCATGCGTGCGCTCCAGTCTCGGCTGCGGCGGCCGGTAAGTGTGGGGGCAATCCAAAGACAGCGAAGAGTTCGTGGTCCAGGAAGCTGGTGATGCCGGAGATCAGACCGTCCTGCACCTCAATCACCTGCAAGGCCCAGGGGAGATGCCCACCTCGCGCCCGGTCGGCCGGATCCTCGAAGGTCTCGGCCCGCCGGTACTGCCCGAAGGCGGCGCACCCATTGGCCCGCGTGGGCAGCAGGCGGGATCCCAGGCAACCGATGCCAGCGCCCAGCATCCACTGCACCACCGAGTCCGGGCCCTCAAGCCACATGGCGAACGGCGGCATGTTCTGCACCACGTCCTGGCGCAGCAGCGTGGCTAAACGGTCCATGTCGTAGTGCTCGAAGGCCTCGACGAACGAGTCCAGCAGTTCCTGCTGGGCCGACGCCAGCTCGGGCGTTGCCGCGTCGAGTGGCGAGGAGCCGAGGTCAAGTGACGCCATGGTGGAACGGGCACGTTGGAGCGCGCTGTTGACTGAGGCGATGGAGGTGTCCAGCAGATCGGCGACATCTTGCGCTGACCAGGCCAGCACCTGGCACAGGATCAACACGGCGCGTTGGCGAGCCGGCAGGTGTTGCAGGGCGGCCACAAAGGCCAGCCGGACTGACTCGCGTCCCACGGCGATGGTGGCCGGATCGATCAGCGCATCGGGCATGGGCAGCAGCCAGGGGTGTTCGGTCAGCGGCGGACCGAGGTGCGACACCTCCGGGGGCGACGAAGGCCCCATGTCCATCGGCCGGTCACGGCGCTGCCGGCCGCGCAGCGAATCGAGGCACACGTTGGTGGCGATGCGGTAGACCCAGGTCCGCAGCGAGGAACGTCCCTCGAAGCGGTCCATGGATTTCCAGGCCCGCACCATGGTCTCCTGGGCGGCATCATCGGCCTCGAAGACCGATCCCAGCATCCGGTAGCAGTACCCGGTGATCTCGCCCCGGTAGAGCTCGATGTCCCTTTCGGCCGTCAACGTCGGCATGTCGACGATCATGGCACCAGATCCAACTGCGCGAGGCGCGAGCCGTCCATGGCAAAGGGAACCGACTGGTGTTCGTGGACGATGCGCCACCGGTCCGTCCGCTCGAAACAACACGTGGCCCGGAACCACAGGTCCACTTCCTCGCCGTCAACTTTCAGGCCGGTCATGTGGTTGAGCGAGTGGCACCAGGCCAGGTTCCCGCTGACCCGCATGCCCACATGGGCCAGCGCCACCACAATGGGCCCGTCCCACGAGTCCAACCATGGTTGCCAGCTGGCCGGCTGGACGATCTCCGGCCCGCGCTCGGCCAACGGTGGCGCCAGGTCGAAACTGACGATGTCGGGGGAGTAGAACCCGACGAGCCGGGCGGCGTCCTTGTCGTACAGGGCGGCCAGGCGGTCATTGAGGAGGGAGCGGATGGCCGCCTCCTCACCGATGGATGTGGGAGCTGATTGGGTGGTCACAAAGAGGTAGACGACAGCCAATGGGAAAAGTCATCGCTACAATCGGCCCCCGTTACTGAGGGAGGAATATGTCGGGTCACTCGAAGTGGGCGACAACTAAATATCGCAAGGGCGCCCAGGACGCCGCGCGGGCCAAGGTCTTCGCCAAGTGCATCCGCCAGGTCGAGGTGGCGGCCCGGGAGGGCGGCAGCGATATGGACTCCAACGCCACCCTGCGCACGATGTATCAAAAGGCCCGGAGCGTGTCGGTGCCGCTGGACACTATCGAGAAGGCCATCAAGCGGGGCACTGGCGAGCTCGAGGGCGTGCGCTACGAGGCCATCAACTACGAGGGCTATGCCCCCGGCGGCGTGGCCATCATGGTCGAGACCCTCTCGGACAATCGCAATCGCACCGGGGCCGAGATCCGCAACCTTTTCAACAAGAACGGCGGCAACATGGCCGAGCCGGGGGCGGTGAGCTGGCAGTTCGAGCGCAAGGGCATTGTGAGCGTCCCCAAGTCCTTCGATGAAGACAAGGTGTTGGAGATCGCCATGGAGGGTGGCGCCGAGAACTTGACCGACAACGGCGAGTCCTGGATCGTGACCTGTGCTCCGGGAGACCTCGAATCGGTCCGCCTGGCCCTTGATGAGGCGGGCGTGACCCCCAGCTCCGTCGACCTTTCTTTGGAACCCACCTCGACCATCCCGGTCACCGATGAGGGTGAGGCGAAGCGGGTCCTCCGCCTCCTCGAAGCCATCGACGACCACGATGATGTGCAGGCCGTCCACGCCAACGCCGACATCCCCGACGAGGTACTCGCCGCCTTCGAAGGGTAAGTCCACCCCTCCACCTCGGAGGGCGACTACTCTACGAACGCATGTTCGTATTAGGGATCGATCCGGGCCTGTCCCGCTGTGGCTACGGCCTGGTGGGGCGTGACGAGGGATCTAGCCGGCTGCAGGCCGCGGCCGCCGGCGTGATCGAGACCGATCCCACGGCACCGTTGCCCGAACGTCTGTTCATTTTGCACACAGAGCTCCGGGCCCTGGTGGCGGATCTGAAGCCGGCCGTGGTGGCGGTTGAGCGGGTGTTCTTCCAGGTCAACGTCAAGACGGCCATGTCGGTGGGCCAGGCCAGCGGGTTGGCGCTGGTGGCGGCCGCCGAGGCCGGCTGTGAAGTGACCCAGTACACCTCCAACGAGGTCAAGCAGGCGCTGGTCGGGTACGGCGCCGCCACCAAGGACCAGGTCCAGCAGATGGTGGCCCGGGTCCTTGGACTGCCGGCCATTGACGGCCCACCCGACGTGGCCGACGCCCTGGCGCTCGCCATCTGTCATCTGACCACGGTGCCGCTGCGCCGAGCCCTCGACGCGGCGGTGGCCAAAAGTGCTCGAGAAAAACCATTGGAGAGGAGTGCGTCGTGATTGGGATGCTGCGGGGAAGGGTCGTGCTGCGCTCAGCCGAAGGCGAAGTGATCATGGACGTGGCCGGAGTTGGCTACCGGGTCACCGTGACCCCCACCACGGCGGCCACCCTGATGATGAGCGGCACCGGTGCGGCCAACGGCCACGCCGCCGAACAGACGCTTTTCATTCACACGCACGTACGCGAGGACGCCATCGTGCTCTATGGCTTCGTGCACGACGATGAGCGGCGCTGCTTCGAGGTCCTGCTGGGATCACACGGCGTCGGACCCGCCCTGGCGCTGGCCATCATGGCGGTCCTGTCCCCGGCCTCCCTGTCGACGGCCGTGCTTGAGGACGATCTCGACACCTTGTGCACCGTCCCCGGGGTCGGTCGCAAGACGGCCGCCCGTTTGCTGATTGAGTTGAAGAGTCGTTTGGATCTCCCGGACCTGTCGATGGACTTGCCGGGATCAGGCAGCGGCGAGGGCCGGACCACTCGGACCTCGCGGTCAGAGGCGCGGGCCGCCCTGAGCGAGTTGGGGTATGCGCCCGAGGAGATCCGTGGCGCGCTCGACGGCCTGCGCGACGATGTGGGGGTGGAGGAGATGCTGCGCCTGGCCCTGCGCGAACTGGCGAGTCGGTGAGCCCGGAGGCTCGCCGCGAGGTGTTGGCTGGCGCTGACGGCAGCGACGTTGATCCGGATGACACCGCTGAGGCCGGCAGGCGCCTTATGGCTCCCGTGAAAGCGGACAAGGTGGAAGAAGTTGAAGAAGCCGGCCTGCGACCTCGGATGTTGGCCGAGTTCGTCGGTCAATCCCAACTGGTCGAGCATCTGAGCATCGTCCTGCAGGCGGCGCGCCAGCGCGAGCAGCCGGTGGACCACATTCTCTTCGCCGGTCCGCCCGGCTTGGGCAAGACTTCCCTGGCCGGGATTGTGGCCGCCGAAATGGGAGCCGGTTTTCGCATCACTTCGGGACCGGTGCTCACCCGGGCCGGTGACCTGGCCGCCCTCCTCACCGATCTCCAGGACGGTGACGTCCTCTTCATTGATGAGATCCACCGCCTGCACCGGTCGGTCGAAGAGATGCTCTATTCGGCCATGGAGGACGGCAAGCTCGACATCCTGATCGGCAAGGGTCCGACGGCCCGATCGATCCGGTTGGAGTTGCCACAGTTCACGCTGGTCGGAGCCACCACGCGGACAGGCCTGGTTTCGGGGCCGCTGCGGGATCGATTCGGATTTGTCGGTCGCCTCGATCTGTACGACCCGGCCGATCTGCGGGCCATCGTGCTGCGCTCAGCCCGGATCCTGCAGGTCCGCATTGACGAGGAAGGCGCGACCCGGATTGCCGAACGCTCCCGCGGCACGCCGCGAGTGGCCAACCGCCTGTTGCGCCGGGTGCGCGACTTCGCCGAGGTGCGGGGCGATGGCTTCGTCAGTGGGGCGTCAGCCAGCGAAGGTCTCGATCTGTTCGGGGTCGACGAGCTCGGATTGGACAAGGTCGACCGGGCCATTTTGATCACCTTGTGCACCCGCTTCGGGGGCCAGCCGGTCGGGTTGACCACGCTCTCGCAGTGCGTGGGAGAAGAGACCGACACCATTGAGGATGCGTACGAGCCGTTCCTGCTGCAGAGCGGATTGATTCAGCGCACGCAGCGGGGTCGGGTGCCGACGGCACGAGCCTGGGCCCACCTGGGTCAGACACCGCCTATTGGGCTGGGTAACACGTTGTTCGACACCGAACCCGGCACGCCCGAGACCTAGGCGGCTTTCGGGTTAGTCGGCGATGGCCGGCATGCGGACAGGCAGGAAGACCCGAAACGTGGTGGACCACTCCGGCGTGTCGACAATATCGATGAAGCCGTCGTGGGCTTCCGCCACCGATTTGGCGATGGCCAGACCGAGGCCGGTGCCCGGAACCCCCATTTCGGTGGCCGCCGCCAGCCGGTAGAAGCGCTCGAAGAGCTGCTCGCGATCGGGTGGCGGAATGCCGGGGCCTTGGTCGAGCACCTGCAGGCAGGCGAAGGTGTCAATGAGATCGACCTTGACCTCCACCTTGCCGTCGCGGGGCGAGAACTTGATGGCGTTGGACAGCAGGTTGCCCAGTAATTGATGCAGCCGGTTGGCGTCCCCGAAAACCGGAACGGTCGAGCCCGGGGCGAGGGTCACGGTGACACCGGCGGTGGTGGCGGTGGTCTGGACCCCTTCGACGGCTTCGTCGGCCAACTGGCGCAGGTCCAACTCGGTGAACGTCACGCGCAGCCCGTGGCCTGCTCCCGGGTCGGAGAGCAGGTCCTCGGCCACCCGTTGCAGCTGGCCGGAGTTCCGGTCGATGGTGCGGAGCATGCGGATTTGGTCGGGGGTGAAAGTGTCCACCCCGTCGAGGAGGAGCTCGACGAAGCCACGGATGGAAGTGATGGGGGTGCGCAGCTCATGCGACACCGTGGCCACGACGTCGTCCTTCATTTGGGTCAGTTCACGCAGCCGGTTGTTCTGCTCCACCAACGATTGCGTGACTTCTTTCTGGATGGCGTAGAGGCGCTCGCGCTCCGAGGCCAGGTCTTCGCGTTCGGTCACGTCAATGGCGACCACGACATACCCGGCGCCGGCGCCGCCTCCTCCGGGGAGGGCACGTACCCGCACCACGCAACGACGCTGCTGCCCATCCTGTCGGGTCGCCGTCCAGGGGACTTCGGCCACCTTCTCCGGGTCGGCCGACGACGTGGCGCTGCGGATGGAGTCGATGGCTTGGCGGCGTTCGTCAATCTGGGCCGGGTCGATGAAATCGGCGATCGATCGTGTCCCCACCACCTCGGCGGCGCTGTAACCCAGCATGAGCTCGGCCCCGGCCGAGAAGAAGGTCACCGTGCCGGCCGGGTCAACCCCCATGATGGCGCTGCCGGTGGCGGCCCGCAGCAGTGTCTCGAGCCGGTTCTTGGCGCTCTCTGCGTCCGCCGCACTGCGCCGGGCCAGACGGGATTGCTGGGCCAGGTCGCCCACGAAGGCCCGGTCACGCGACACCATGGTCGACACCGTGTACGACACGAGCGTGGTGACGACGGCCATGACGACCACCTGGCGCCAATCCGATGTCGGGTACTTGGGACGGCCGACCACTATGACCGGGGCCAAGAGGGCCAGGTCCATGAAAAACAGCCCAACCAGGAGATGGCTGCGCCGGCCATAGAGGGCCAGCCAGACGATCGGCAGCAGATAGACGATGACCAGGCCGGAATCGCTGCCGCCCTGGGCGTCGCGGATGATGGCGATCACGGCCATGTAACCGATCGGGACGATCAGCCAGGCCCAGTCGGGGAGTCGCTCCCAGGGCAGCAAGAACGCGGCCGATATGAGGGTGAAGAACAGGATGCCGGCCACCACCGTCTCGTGACGGTCGGCGTGAGGGAAAGGGATCAGGCCGATCAACACCGTGCCCACCGCCACGAGGGCGAACTGGGGGAGTCGGACCTGGGCGGTGCCGTAAAAGTCGGATGGATCTCCGGGCATCGCCCTAGTCGGCTCCGGTCAGTTGAGCGGACTTTTTCGACCGCGCCAACTGGCCGAGCGAGGTCGGGGCGCTGCTCATCCGGCCGTCGGCCTCATTTGCCCCGAGCTTTGTAGCGGTACCCGAACCCACGGACCGTCTCAATGGGGCCTTCGTCCTGCTCGCCCCAGCCCAGCTTGCGGCGCAGGCGCAGGACGGCGTACTTCACCCGGGAAGGAGCCAGGCCACTCGGGTCATCCCAGGCCAGCTCAATGAGCTGGTCGGACGAGAGCACCTGGCCCTGATGGCGGACCAACGTGGCCAGCAAGCGATATTCGGTGGGGGTCAGGACGACGGGTGCCCCGTCGATGCTGACCTCTTGATGGGCGAAGTCCACATGGACCTGGCCGTCCTCGAAGGTGGTGACCGGCTCGGTGTTCCGTACCTGACGTCGGCTGATGGCCTGGAGCCGGGCCAGGAGCTCTACCCGGCTAAATGGTTTGGTCAGATAGTCGTCGGCTCCCGCATTGAGCCCGCGGACCTTGTCCCGCTCGGCCGACATGGCGGTGAGCATCAGGACCGGGACGTCGCTCATGTCCCGTATGCGCTCCAGCACGGCCCATCCGTCCAGGTCGGGCAGCCCTACGTCGAGAATGACGATGTCGGGATGCTTCTGGTGGAAGAGGCGTACGCCGTCCCGGCCTTCGGAGGCCTCGGTGACGTCAAAACCCTCCCGCTCGAGCAGGGTACGCAGGAGCTGACGGATGTCTGCTTCGTCCTCAATGACCAGGACTGAGATGTGTCCGTCTCGCACAAGTGTCCACTGTACTGGGACAACGTCCGGCAACCGTGATGGTGGCGGCTCAGATGGTTCTGGGTCTGGAGGAGTGGAGTCACGCCGGCTAATCACCAGCGGTTCCCCCAGGATTGCTCCCACCGCTGATGATTCGTTCCCAACCGACGTGCCTCCAACTACCTCGACCCACAGTG
Organism: uncultured Acidimicrobiaceae bacterium; assembly: GCA_963730785.1. Lineage (GTDB taxonomy): Bacteria > Actinomycetota > Acidimicrobiia > Acidimicrobiales > RAAP-2 > Bog-473. The sequence continues at coordinate 677,926 of CAVSTF010000010.1, read as the reverse complement.
CCAACCCGGATCCCGTCCCCTCAGTTGGGACCCGGGTCTTGGTCACCCCCCTCCGGGCGACCTGGCACGTTGTGGGTGCTGTGTTGCTGGTAGGGACATAGTGGTTGGCCGATGGTGCAGGATCGGCGCACCGTGGTTGCCGTTTGGTTGCACCTGGAATTTTCTTTGCACTCCTGATCACTTATTTCGCCAGTTCTGCCCCCCAGCCTCGTTATTCCCGCCGGGAGGCGACCGCACGGCCACCCATTCGTGCTGCCTCCACGCTGGCCGGGGAGCGTCCGGGATCGCGGGTACGCACGCACTAGGGTGTCGCTTCGCACCTGCCAGCCCCTTGAAGGATCTCTTATGACGCAATCACTCGCTCTGCTCAATGTGCTCATCGCTGCCGCGAGCAAGTCCAAGTCAGGGAGCCCGTACATCCTGCCGATCCTCCTGGTCGTCGGGATCGCCTTCTATTTCTTCTTCTTTCGCCCCCAGCAGGCCAAGGCCAAGGCGGCTCGAGCCAATCAGGGCAGTGACATCGAGGTCGGCGACGAGGTGCAGACCATCGGCGGGGTGATCGGTACCGTGCTGGAGATCCATGGCGACCGTTACACCCTCCTGACCGGCGCGTTCGGGCAGCGACGGCAACCTCGATGGTGCCCAGCCCACCCGCATCGTCTTCATCCGTCAGGCCATCGCCCGCAAGATTGACCGGGTGGTCGTCGCCGACGACCTCGGCACGAGCTCGGTCAATGACCCGGCCGTGGAAGACCATGACCCGGAGGCTGAAGAGGCGTGAGCCCGCCGTCAGCCCGCGCCACCAAGCGGCAGCGGCGAAACCTGCTGGTCAGCGTTCTCATCGTCGTCGCCATCGCACTGGGCTCCTTCGGCGCCGTGTTGGGCGCCAAGTGGTCGCCTCGACTGGGCCTTGACCTCGATGGCGGTCTGGCCGTCGTCTACAAGACCAGCCACAAGGTGCCGGCCGCCGAGTTGGCCGAGACGGTCAACATCCTGAACAACCGGGTCAATGGACTCGGTGTGTCCGGGGCCCAGGTCAGCACCTCGGGCAACGACCAGATTTCGGTGTCGATCCCAGGCGTAAAAAACGCCGCCCAGGTGCTCAACACCATCGGTCAGACGGCCCGGCTGTATTTCCGTCCGGTCCTCTGTTACTCGCCGCAATACGTGTCGGAAGCGCAGCTGAAGAAGGAAGAGTCGACCACCACCACGACGAAGCCGAAGAAGTCGACCAAGAAATCAACCACGACGTCCACCACGGCGGCCACGACGACGACCACGGCCAAGCAGGGCCTGGGCGCACCGACCTCGCTGGGTCCACTTCAGCTGACGGCGTTCCATGCCTCGACCACGTCGACCACCGTGCCGGCGACGACCAGCACCACGGCGCCGGCCACCACGACCAGCACCACCACGCCATCCAGCTCGGCCAACAGTCTCGGTCCGTTGCCGACCTCTTGTCCGGCGGCCAACCAGTTGGTGACCACCAATCTGATCGGGTCACCCAGTGACACCAACGGCGTGCAGTACAACGTCAATCCCGACCCCGAGCTGGAGCTGTACCCAACCACCAAGGTGGACGACCCCACCAAGACGGTGCTGGAAGCGGGGATTCCCGGGGACGGCTTCCCCGACCGCTACCTGATGGGTCCGGCGCAACTCACCGGCACCGCCGTCAAGACAGCCACGGCTCAGTTGTCCCAGACCGGGCAATGGGTGGTCAACATCGCCCTGACCGGCGCCGGCTCGACGGGCTGGGACACGTTGACCAAGACCTACTTCCACGAGATCATCGGCATTGAGCTCGACGGAGTGGTGCAGTCGGCCCCCATCACCCAGCCCAACCAGGACGCTTGGACTTCCTTTGACGGCAGTGTCCAGATTTCGGGCAACTTCACCCAGACCAGCGCTCAATCACTGGCCATCGCCCTGCAGTTCGGTTCACTCCCCGTGACCTTGCACCAGCTCACCACGCAGACGGTCTCACCGACCCTTGGGAAGTCCGCCCTGAAGGCCGGCCTCGGTGCCGGTCTGGTCGGTTTGGGCCTGGTGTTGCTGTACGTCCTGCTCTACTACCGAGCACTCGGCCTGGTGGTGATCTCCGGTCTGGCCCTGACCGCTGCGCTGCTCTGGGCGATTATCTCGAGCTTGGGCCATACGTCCTTCAGTCCGAGTTTCGACCTAGCTGGAATTACGGGTTTGATCGTGTCGATCGGTATCACCGTGGACTCCTACATCGTCTATTTCGAACGATTAAAAGACGAAACCAGATCCGGTCGATCGATTCGAACGTCGGTCGACCGCGGGTTCAAGAGCGCCTGGCGCACCGTATGGGCCGCTGACTTCGTGTCCCTGCTGGCCGCCGTGGTGCTCTACCTGGTGGCCGTCGGTGACGTGAAGGGCTTCGCCTTCTTCCTGGGTCTGTCGACCATCATGGACATGGCCATCACCTGGTTCTACACCAGGCCCCTGGTCATCATTCTGGGCCGCAGTGACCGGCTCAATGACAATCAATCGGGTCGTTTCGGCATGGCGCGGGGGCTGGCAGTTCAGCGCAAGGCCGGGCCGGACGTGGCACCAATGGGGGCAGGCAAGTGAGTACACCGCCCGGCGGCAACATCATTCGGCCCGGCTCGGCCGGTGCACAGCCGCCCGAAGAAGAGCCGGAAGCCCAGCTGCCCGAGGTGGAGGAGATTGATGTCGAGGACATCGACCTGGCGGGAGGACTTCGACGACGAGGAATTCGACGACGATGAGGACTTCGACGATGACGTCGCACCCGAGCCGGCCCGCGCCACTGCCGGCGCCGCGGTCGATGACGCCGCTCGCAACCTGATCCGTCCGCCCCGTCCGCCTCGCCCGGTCAAGTTGGGCGCCGACGGGCAACCGAAACCTCACGGTGCGTTGGTGCGCCTCTACCGGGGTGAGACTCGATTCGATTTTGTCGGTCGTCGTCGGGCCTGGTTCACCCTCTCGACGCTCATCATCGTGGCCGGGGTCATTTCCATCATCCTGCGTGGCGGATTGAACCTGGGCATTGAGTTCAAGGGCGGCACCGAGTGGACGGTCAAGGCCGCCGGTGTGACCCAGGTCCAGGCCACCAATGCCATGACCAAGGCCGGCTTGTCCCAACCGGTGGTCGAACTGCTCGGCCAGGGTGCCAACCAGCAGCTGAACGTGCAGGCCGACCTCAACAAATTGTCCGGGAAGGCGCTGACGACCGAAGAGGACAAGGTCGAAGCGGCCATCGCCACCCTGACGCACTCGACCAAAGCCAACGTCGAGAACAACCGGGAAACCGTGGGTCCGACCTGGGGCGGTCAGATCACCAACAAGGCCATTGAGGCCCTGATCATCTTCTTCATCGTCGTCGGTATCTACATCAGCATCCGCTTCGAGCCCAAGATGGCCATGGCCGCCTTCATCGCCATGTTGCACGACGTGGTCGTGGCGGTGGGTGTCTACTCACTCTTCAACTTCCAGGTCACGCCGGACACCGTGGTCGCCATCCTGACCATCCTCGGCTATTCGCTCTACGACACCGTGGTGGTGTTTGACCGGGTGCGAGACAACACCAAGAACATTGGCTCCACCGGTCGATTGAGCTATCCGCAACTGATCAACCTGTCGATGAACCAGACCATGGCTCGTTCCATCAACACGTCGTTGGTCGCCATTTTGCCCGTACTGGCCGTGCTGCTGGTTGGTGCGGAACTGCTGGGTGCATCCACGTTGCAGGAGTACGGTCTGGCCCTGTTCGTCGGACTTCTCAGTGGTGCCTATTCGTCCATCTTTATCGCCGCCCCACTGCTCTCGATGTTCAAGAGCCGCGAGCAACGGTGGATCGACATTGAGCGGCGAGTGGCCACCCGGGGCGACCGTTTCGGTTCCATGTCAGCCACTGATGCGGCGACGGCGGCCACCCAAATGTCCATTGCGGCCGGTGGTCAGCGACAGGGTTCGGGGGGTGGCACGGCTACCGCAGTGCGGAATCGCCCCAATGCGGCGCGCGGCCAGTCCAGCGGCGCCGCGGCCCCGCAAGGGCAAGGGGAAGCGCAAGCGCTAAGGCGGTGACCAGGAGTTCGTGCCTGGTCGGGTAGCCTGAATGGATGGTGACCCTGACTCGGGTGACTCCCGCTAGTAGCAACGATGGGGAGCGCGCGTTCGGGGATATGTTGGCGCCGCTGCTCAAGGAGTTCAGCAAGCACCGGCCTGACGACGATGCCAGCGTCATTGTCGAAGCCGGACGGACCGCACTGGCGGCACACGACGGGCAGTTCCGCCGTTCCGGTGAGCCGTACATCACGCACCCGATTGCGGTGGCCACCATCGTGGCCGAGCTGGGACTGGACGCCCAGACGGTTGCCGCCGCCCTCCTGCACGATGCGGTGGAGGACACTGGACTGACCCTCGAGTCGATTGAGCAGTCGTTCGGCCCGACCGTGGCCAAGGTGGTCGATGGGGTCACAAAGCTGGACCGCCTCCAGTTCGATTCGAAGGAAGCCCAACAGGCCGCCACCATCCGCAAAATGCTCGTGGCCATGGCTGACGACTGGCGGGTGCTGCTGATCAAGCTGGCCGACCGCCTGCACAACATGCGGACCTTGGCCGTCATGCCCGAATGGAAGCAACGGCGCACGGCGCAGGAGACCTTCGACGTCTATGCACCGTTGGCCCACCGGCTCGGCGTGCAGCAGGTGCGGTGGCAGCTGGAAGACCTGGCCTTTGCCACCCTGCACCCCAAGCGCTACGCCGAAATTGAGCAGATGGTGGCGGCCCGGGCGCCCCAGCGTGAGGAGTACCTCGAGCGGGTGCTGACCCACGTGCGTCAGCGGGTCAAGGACATGGGCGTCGAGGCCGATGTGACCGGCCGGCCGAAGCACCTGTGGAGCATTTACGAGAAAATGGTGGTGCGGGGCAAGGAGTTCGACGACATCAATGACCTGGTGGCCATCCGGGTCGTGGTCACCAGCGAGAAGGATTGCTGGGCCGCCCTGGGAGCGATCCATGCCATTTGGGCGCCGGTCCAGGGTCGATTCAAGGACTACATCAACACGCCCAAGTTCAACATGTACCAGTCGCTGCACACCACGGTGATCGGTCTGGAGGGCAAGCCCATTGAGGTGCAGATCCGCACCACGGAGATGCATCACCGGGCCGAATACGGGATCGCGGCGCACTGGGGCTACAAGGAGAAGGAAGATTCCTCGTCTGAAATGGCGTGGCTCCAGCGCATTGCCGACGTCGACCGTCAGACCGATGATCCCATTGAGTTTCTCGAGGCGCTCAAGCTCGACCTGGAACAGGACGAGGTCTACGTCTTCACGCCCAAGGGCAAGGTCATCGCCCTCCCGGCCAATTCAACGCCGGTCGACTTCGCCTATGTGATCCACACCGAAGTGGGCCACCGCTGTATCGGTGCTCGGGTCAACGGCAGGCTGGTCCCGTTGGAGACCCAGCTGTCCTCGGCCGACACCGTCGAGATCTTCACCTCCAAGTCACCGACTGCCGGTCCGTCACGGGACTGGCTGCAGATCGTCGCGTCGACCCGGGCCCGCCACAAGATCCGTCAGTGGTTCAGCCGGGAGCGTCGCGAGGACGCCATCGAGAACGGTCGGGAAGAACTGGCCCGGGCCCTGCGGCGCGATGGGCTCCCGCTGCACAAGCTGCTCGGTTCGGCGTCCATGCTCGAGGTGGCCGAGTCAATGAACCTGGCCGATCTCGACGCGCTGTACGCCGCCGTTGGCGAGAACCAGGTGTCGGCTCAGTCGATTGTGCAACGGCTGGCCAAGGCACTCCGCGGCGGCGAAGAAGAGCAACTGCCGACGACGGCCCTCCGGGGCGGCCGTGGCCCGCGCCAAGGTCGGCGTACCGGGGCCGGCGTCTACGTCGAGGGTCTGGACGACGTGATGATTCACCTGGCTCGCTGCTGCACCCCGGTGCCGGGCGACCAGATCATTGGCTTCGTGACCCAGGGCCGGGGCGTGTCGGTCCACCGGGCCGATTGCGCCAATGCCACCGCGCTGGCCGACCGCTCGAATGAGCGGCTCATTGAGGTTGAGTGGGACCGGGGCAATGACGGCGTCTTCGTGGCCACCATTGAGGTGCAGGCGTTCGACCGTTCCCGCCTGTTGGCCGACGTGAGCCGGGTCGTGTCCGAGCATCACCTGAATATCGTGGCGGCCCGCACCGCCACCACGCCCGATCGGGTGAGCCGGATGGCCTTCGACGTTGAACTGGCCGACCCGACCCATCTGCATTCGCTGATCAGTGCGCTGAAGCACCTCGACGGTGTGTTCGACGCCTACCGCCAGCTGCCCGGCAAGAAGACCTGAGCATGGGGATGAGCTGGTGACCAAAGGTTCAGACGCGCGCGCCGATACGGAAAGCCCCGTCCAATATCAAACGCTGAAGGGCATGCGGGACGTGACCATGCCCGAGTCGGCCCGCTGGGAAGAGACGGTGGTCCGCTTCGCCCAATTGGTCGAGGCCGCCGGGTACGGCTTGGCCATCACGCCCATCCTCGAGAACGTGGGCATCTTCCACCGGGGCATCGGCGAGGGCAGCGACATCGTGGGCAAGGAGATGTACACGTTTGCCGACCGCGACGGCCTGGAGGTGGCCCTGCGTCCGGAGGGCACCGCGTCGATCGTGCGGGCATTCGTCGAACATCACCCGATCCCGCCCTGGAAGGCCTGGTACTTCGCACCCTCCTTCCGGCACGAGAACCCGCAAAAGGGTCGGTACCGGCAGCACTTCCAGATGGGCATCGAGGCGCTCGGGCCCGACGACGCCGACCTCGATGTCGAAGTGGTCTCCCTGGCCCACGACTTCATCGCCGGCCTCGGTCTGCGTGAGGTCACCCTCAAGCTCCACTCCATGGGCGATGGCAACTGTCGACCGGCCTACATCGACCTCCTGCGCGACTACCTGGCTCAGCACGAGGACGAACTGTGCGATTCGCACCGGCAGCGCTACCAGGAGAACCCGTTGCGGGTCCTCGACTGCAAGACCGCGGAATGCCGGGCGGCCACCGAGCACGCGCCGCATTTCACCGACCACCTCTGCGACGAGTGTGGCGCCCACTTCGACCGCGTGCAGGCCGGCCTCACCGCGCTCGACGTGCCCTTCGTCATTGATCACCGGCTGGTACGGGGTTTCGATTACTACACCCGCACCACCTTCGAGTTCGCCTCCGGCGCCATCGATGCGGCCCAGAACGCCCTGGGTGGGGGCGGCCGCTACAACGGTCTGGTCGAGATGTTGGGCGGCCCGGCCACGCCGGGCATCGGGTTCGGCCTGGGCATGGAGCGGCTGCTCATCGCCTGTGATGCCGAAGGCGTCTACCCGACAGCTCCCACCCCCTTGGCGGCCTACGTGATCGACCTGACCGGGGGAGCCGAGGCGGTCACCCTGACGGCCGAGCTGCGGCGGGCCGGCTTGCGGGCCGACCGGGCGTTCGACGGCCGTTCCATGAAGTCGCAGATCAAGTCGGCCGACCGTTCGGGTGCCCTGGTGGCCCTGGTCATCGGCCAACAAGAACTCGAATCCAACTCCGTCGGCTTCCGGCCCCTGCGGACCGACGGTGACCAACGTGCCGTGCCCCGGTCCGAGGTGGTGGCAGAGTTGCACTCCCTGTTGGCCAACCTCAATGCAAAAGGATCCGACGCATCTTCATGAGCGCCCCCGAAACCACTTCATCCCACGACGAGCTCGACCCGCGTCCCGACCGCGCTGCGCACCCACCTCTGCGGCATTTTGCGGGCGTCCAATGAGGGGGACGAGGTCCGTGTCTGTGGCTGGGTGGCCCGACGCCGTGAACACGGAGAACACCTGGCCTTCATCGATCTGCGCGACCACACCGGGATCATCCAGTGCGTCATCGACAACAAGGTCGACATCCGCAGCGAGTGGGTGGTCTCGATCACCGGCAAGGTCCGCCTTCGCCCCGACGGGACCCGCAACCCGGGACTAGCCACCGGCGACATTGAGATCGGCGATTGCCTGGTCGAAGTCCTCAACGACGCCGAACCGCCACCGTTCCCGGTGGACGACCGATCGGACTCCGACGAGCCGGTCCGGCTCAAGCATCGGTACGTCGACCTGCGCCGTCCCCGTATGCAGCGCAACCTCCGGCTCCGGTCGCGGGTCAACGCCGCTATCCGCAGCGCCATGGACCGGCAGGGCTTCGTCGAGGTAGAGACCCCGCTGCTGTGGGCCCCGACGCCGGAGGGCTCGCGTGAGTTCGTGGTGCCCAGCCGGCTCCACCACGGCTCGTTCTATTCGCTGCCCCAGAGTCCGCAGTTGGCCAAACAGCTGCTGATGGTCGGTGGGTTTGACCGCTACTACCAAATTGCCCGGTGCTTGCGCGACGAAGACCTGCGGGCCGATCGTCAGTTCGAGTTCACCCAGCTCGACATGGAGCTCTCCTTCGGTAGCCAGGATGACGTCATGGGCTTTGTATCCGAGGCCGTGCTCGATGCGGCCGAGGCCGCCACCGGACACCGTCCGCCGCCCATCACCCGGATGACATGGGCCGATGCCCTGGACCGGTTCGGGACCGACAAGCCGGACCTTCGCTTCGGCATGGAACTGGTGGACCTATCGGCCGAGTTCGCCGCGACCGAGGTCAAGGCCTTCTCGGCCGACTACGTCAAGGCCATCTGCGTCCCCGGCGGCGCCGCCTTCACTCGTTCACGCCTCGACACCCTGACCGACCAGGCCAAGAAGGCCGGCGCTGGAGGATTGGCCTGGTTCCGGGTCACCGCCTCCGAAGACGGCACGCTCGCGCTCGATTCGCCGCTGGACCGCTTCCTGTCCGACCCCGAGCGCGCCGCCATCTTGACCAAGACCGGGGCCAGTGCGGGCGATCTCATTCTGGCCGTGGCCGACCAGTATCGATTGGCCTGCAACGTGCTGGGCCTCATGCGCTCCACGCTCGGTTCGCCGCCCGTGAGCGAGGGACCGCACTTCTACGTGTGGGTCACCGACTTCCCGATGTTCGACGGCATCGATGCCGCCGGCAACCCCCAAGCGGCCCACCATCCCTTCACCATGCCGTACCCCGACGACATGGAGCTGTTGACCACCGACCCCTTCGCCGTGCGGTCCCAGGCCTACGACCTGGTCCTGAACGGTTGGGAGCTGGGATCGGGCAGTGTCCGTATTCACCGGCGGGATATCCAGTCGAAGATCTTCGACGCCCTGGGCATCTCCGCCGAGGAAGCCGAATCGCGTTTTGGCTTCCTGCTCAACGCCTTCCGCTACGGCGCTCCGCCCCACGCCGGATTCGCCTTCGGTGTCGACCGCCTGGTCGCCATATTGGCCGGCGAGGAGAACATCCGAGAGGTCATCGCCTACCCGAAGACCCAATCCGGGGCCGATCTGCTGACGGGCGCCCCTACGGCATTGCCGGCCCACGTATTGACCGAGCTCGGGGTCCGGGTCGTGGTGCCGCCGACCGAACCCCCGCCGAACAGTTAAGGGCACCGACCCCACGTGAGCCTGTTCGCCGATGCTGCCCAACGCAACCTGGCGCGTCAGGCACCGCTGGCCTCCCGGCTCCGGCCGCGCACGCTCGATGAGGTCATCGGCCAGACGCACCTGATCGGTCCGGGCGCGCCACTCCGCAAGCTGGCCGAGGCGGACCGGGTGGGGTCAGCCATCTTGTGGGGCCCCGCCGGGACAGGCAAAACCACGTTGGCTCGCCTATTGGCCGCCACCACGGCCAAGCACCTGATCACGCTGAGTGCGACCGCCGCCGGGGTCAAGGACGTGCGAGATGCGCTGAGCGACGCCAAAGCCCGCCTGGGCGAACATGGCCAGGGCACCATGCTCTTCGTCGACGAGGTGCATCGGTTCAGCAAGTCCCAGCAGGACGTCCTACTGCCCGCCGTCGAAGACGGTCTGGTGGTCCTGATCGGCGCCACCACCGAGAACCCGTTCTTCGAGGTGAATCCGCCCCTGTTGAGCCGGGCCTCCCTGTGGCGGCTGCACCCGCTCAGCCATGAAGAACTGAGCATTTTGGTCAAGCGCGGCCTGGTGGCCGAGGAGGCCGAGGCCGACGAGGAGGCCATCGATGCCGTGGTGGCCGCCTGTGAAGGCGATGCCCGGGCTGCCCTGACCACCGTTGAGGTTGCCGTCGCCCTGGCTCGAGCATCGGCGGGGCAGGCCGATGGGGTCCTGATCCTGACCATTGACGACATGGCCAAGGCTCGTGACGGCCGCCTCTTCCATCAGGGCGCCGAGGAGCACTACGACCAGATCAGCGCCCTGATCAAGAGCGTGCGTGGATCGGACGTCGACGCCGGCCTCTACTGGATGGCCCGGATGATCGAAGGAGGCGAGGACCCTCGTTTCCTGGCCCGTCGGATGGTCATCCTGGCCAGCGAGGACATCGGCCTGGCTGATCCGCAGGCCCTGTTGGTGGCCGAAGCGGCCGCCCGAGCCGTGGAATACGTTGGGCTTCCTGAAGCGGCACTCAACTTGGCCCAGGCCGTGATCTACCTGGCACGCGCCCCTAAATCGAACTCCGTGGTGATGGCGTTGGGCCGAGCCCGAGCTGACGTGAATGGCGGGCTTCCCCAGGAGGTACCGATGCACCTACGGGATGCCCACTACAAGTCGGCCGGCTCCATCGGCCACGGCGAGGGTTACCAATATCCGCACAATGACCCCTCCGGCTGGGTCCCACAGCAGTATCGTCCGGAGGCCCTGGAGGGGCATGTGTATTACGAACCATCAGGGCACGGGGACGAAGGGGAGGGGACTCGCACATGAACACAGGCGGGTACACAGTCATGCAGCGGTCGAGGTCTGGGGCTGATGCTGGGGGCCGTCGTGTTAGGGGTCAGCGTCTTGCTACCGCTGGCCTCGACATCCGGTGGGGCAACCGGAACCAAGGTCGCCCTGAGCGGCGACGTGCCGACGTTGCCGGCCGGCACCACCCGTCTGGGTCCATTGGCCACCGGCACCTCCGTCCATGCAGTGGTCAGTCTGGTGGGGCAGGACCCGACCGGTCTGGCTCAGGAAGTGGCAGCCGTCTCCACGCCGGGTTCACCCACCTATCACCAGTACCTGACCTCAGCCCAATACGCCGCGGCCTATGGGCCCTCGGCCACCGAGGTGTCACAGGTCACCCAGGCCCTGCAATCCGAGGGCCTGACGGTAGGGACGCCCACCGACGGCAGCTCGCTGCTGCCCGTCAGCGGCACGGCCGCCGCCATGTCGTCCGCCTTCGACACGCCGCTGGAGTCGGTGCTGCTGCCGAGCCACGTCAACTCATTCGCCAATACCGAGGCGCCGCGGGTTCCGGCCTCCATCGCCGGTGACATCGACGGCATCGTGGGCCTGAGCGGTCTTTCGCCGGCCCAGTCCATGGTCCGGATGCACAAGAACTCGGCGTCGACCTCCACGCCGACGAGCGATGCCCATCCCAACGATCTGGCGTCGGTGTCTGGCGCCCAGTGTGCCGGGGCCCTCGACGTCACGAGCGAAGGGAGCTCCACCACCACCCAGCTGGGTGCCGATTACGGGCTGAACCAGCTCTTCGCCCAGGGTCGTACGGGTATCGGCGAGACGATTGCCGTGGTGGAATTCGAACAGTTCTCGTTGAGCGACATCAACACCTTCGAGTCCTGCTTCGGCCTCAACAACGCCATTCGCACCATCACGGTCGATGGGTCACCGGGTGGCCCGGCCCACGGTACGGGCGAGTCCGCGCTCGATATTGAGATCGCCGCCGCCGACGCCCCGTCCGCCACCATCCTGGTGTACCAAGCCCCGAACGACACCAATGGCGCCTCGTCGCTGGACGTTTTCAACCGGATCGCCTCGGACGACACGGCTCAGGTGGTGAGCACCAGCTGGGGCATTTGCGAGCAGGACCTCACCCCCGGCGAAGGAGCCACTGAGAACGGCATCTTCTCCCGCATGGCCGTCCAGGGCCAGACCATCGTGGCTGCCTCGGGCGACACGGGTTCGGAAGATTGCTACATCTCCGACGGCAGTTCCGGCCTGGCCGTGGATGATCCCGGCAGCCAGCCTGACGTCGTCAGTGCGGGCGGCACCACGCTGGTCGGCGGGGCGGTCGATGAGCAATCGGTCTGGAACAACTGTGGCGTCGCCGACAATGGATCCTGCCAGGCCGACCCTTCGAGCGGCTCCGGCGGCGGTGGGTATTCGGACACCTACGGCAAGCCTTCATGGCAGCCGGCCTCGGCCGGCGGGGCCAACACCAACCCATGCAATAAAGCGGCTGGTTGCCGGAGTGTGCCTGACGTCGCGGCCAGCGCCGACCCGGAAAGCGGGGTCGTGGCGTTCTTCGGCCCTGCCGGTGGCTGGACCGGTTTTGGAGGCACCAGCGCGGTGGCCCCCATGATGGCCGGGCTCTTCGCCGACACCGATCAGGGCTGCTCCTCATCGTTGGGCCTGGTCAATCCGTCCCTCTATGCCAACGACAACGGATCCAACTTCACCGACGTCGCCTCGGGAGAGAACGACTTCACCGGGACCAATGGTGGCCAGTGGGCGGCCAGTAGTGGCTACGACCCAGCCTCCGGCCTGGGTTCACCCATTGCTCAGAACCTGGCCATTGCCCTCCAGGGTGGTGACGGCTGCCCGTCGGTAGCAGCGCTCAGCACCTTCACCGGCCCGACCAGGAACGGCAACGCCATCACCATCACCGGTGGGGGACTGGCCGACGCCTCGGCCGTGATCTTCGGTCCGGCCGGCGCCGGTCGGATCGTGTCGGAATCGGAGAACTCCCTCACCGTGGTGCCACCGTCACCAGGCGCCATCACCTGCGTCAACGTGACGGTGGTCAATCCCAGGGGCACCTCCGCCGTGACCTTCGGCGACGTCTACGAGTTCGGTACGTCCACCGGTTGCAGCGGGTACCGCTTCGTCGCCTCCGACGGCGGCGTCTTCAACTTCGGCTCGGGAGCCTTCTACGGCAGCGCCGGCAATCTGCATCTTTCGGCCCCAATCGTCGGGATGGCCACCACGCCGGACGGCAACGGCTACTGGTTGGTGGCCTCTGACGGCGGCATCTTCAACTATGGCGACGCCAAGTACTTCGGTTCCACCGGCAACCTGCATCTCAATGCCCCCATTGTCGGCATGGCGGCCACGCCCAGCGGCAATGGGTACTGGTTGGTCGCCTCCGACGGTGGGATCTTTAATTTTGGCGGGGCCCGATTCCTGGGCAGCGCCGGCGCGCTCAACCTGGCCAAACCGATCGTCGGGATGGCGGCCACTCCGGACGGCAACGGCTACTGGTTGGTGGCCTCTGACGGCGGCATCTTCACCTACGGCGACGCGGTTTTCCATGGCTCAGCCGGCGAAATTGCCCTGGCTCGGCCCATCGTGGGCATGGCGCCCACCCCCACCGGTAACGGCTACTGGGAAGTTGCGTCCGACGGTGGCATCTTCACCTTCGGCGATGCCGTGTACCACGGCTCGACCGGCAATCTGAACCTGAACAAGCCGATCGTCGGGATGGCGGCCACTCCGGACGGCAACGGCTACTGGCTGGTCGCTTCCGATGGCGGCGTCTTCAGCTTCGGCAACGCCATGTTCTTTGGGAGCACCGGTGCCATAAAGCTCAACCGTCCCATCGTTGGTCTGGGATCAGATTGAGGCCAGTGCCGCAAAGGGGGTCGGAGCACCCCCGGTAAGCTAGGACCATGGACGCCAATGAACTGCGGGCGGCGTTCACGCGCTTCTTCACCGAGCGTGGCCACACGGCGGTTCCCTCTGCCAGCCTGATACCGCATGACCCGTCGGTGCTCTTCACCATCGCGGGCATGATCCCGTTCAAGCCCTACTTCCTGGGTGACGAGAAGGCGCCCTGGCCACGGGCGACCAGCATCCAGAAGTGTTTCCGCACCCCGGATATCGACATCATCGGTACGGACACCTACCACTGCACCTTTTTTGAAATGTTGGGCAACTTCAGCTTCGGGGACTACTTCAAAGAAGAGGCGATCCCACTGGCCTGGGAACTCCTGACCGAGGTCTTCGGGCTTGATGGCGACCGGCTCTGGGTCACGGTCCACAATGACGATGACGAAGCCGAACAGATCTGGGTGGACAAGGTCGGATTCCCGATCGAGCGCATTCAGCGTATGGGTGACGAGGACAACTTCTGGGCCATGGGGGATACCGGCCCGTGTGGTCCCGACTCGGAGATCTTTATCGACAAGGGTGCCGCCTATGGCGGGGACGGCGGACCCAAGCACGGCAGCGAGCAGCGTTTCGTCGAGCTCTGGAACCTTGTCTTTATGCAGTTCAACCGCGACGCCAGCGGCCAGCGCACCGAACTGCCCCACAAGAACATCGACACCGGAGCGGGCTTCGAACGGATCCTGCCCATTCTGCAGGGCCATGATTCCGTCTTCGATACCGACCTGTTCTCACCCATCATTGAGGCAGCGGCATCCACCATCGGTAAGGGCTACGGCACCGACGACCGCACCGATGTGGCGTTGCGGGTCATGGCCGATCACGGACGAGCTATGGCCATGCTGGTGGCCGACGGCGTGCTGCCGGCCAATGAGGGCCGGGGTTACGTGCTGCGGCGGGTTGTCCGGCGGGCGGTCCTGGCGGCTCGTCGTCTCGGCGTGGAGAAGCCCATCACCCCGGTGCTGGTTGAAGCGGCCATCGGGGTCCTAGGGACGGCATGGCCGGCCCTGGTCGAACACAAAGACGTCGTCCTCAATGTGGTCTCCCGCGAAGAAGCCGGCTTCGACCGCACCCTGCGGTCCGGGCTCGGCCGCCTGGAAGAGGCTTTCGCCTCGGGCGAGAAGGTGCTGCCGGGTGCAGTGGCGTTCACCCTGCACGACACCCATGGCTTTCCGGTCGAGCTCACTGAGGAACTGGCTCGAGATGCCGGCGTGGAAGTGGACCGGGCGGGCTTCAATGCCGCCATGGCTGAGCAGCGCGAGCGGGCGCGGGCGGCGGCCAAAGCGGCGACTGTCGGTGACGAGTCGTCCTACCGGGCCATCGTCGAGGCCGAAGGCACCACGAATTTCGTTGGCCGATCGCCGTCGCAGTACGAAGTGCCGGCCCGAGTGGTCGGAATTCTGGCCGGCGGCGAATCAGGCGAGGTTGAGGTCTTCTTGGACCAGACCCCCTTCTACGCCGAGAGTGGTGGTCAGGTGGGCGATACCGGCACCATCGTGACCGAGACCGGCATTGCCGAGGTCTACGACACCGTCGAGGTGCTGCCCGGCCTGACCGCCCACAAAGCCAAACTCGATGGCGAGATCGTGCTCGGCCAAGATGCCCGGGCCACCATTGACGTTGAGCGCCGCCAGGCCATCCGGCGCAATCACACCGCCACGCACCTGTTGCACTCCGCCCTGCGGTCGGTGCTGGGCGATCACGTGCGGCAACAGGGGTCGCTGGTGTCGCCGGACTACCTGCGGTTCGACTTCTCCCATCACGAGCAGCCCACCCAGGATCAGTTGGCCGAGGTGTTGCGATTGGCCAATGATGCCGTCCTCACCGACGATTCGGTCGACACGACCGAGACCTCACGGGAAGAAGCGGAGCAGTTGGGCGCCATCGCCTTCTTTGGGGACAAGTACGGATCCACGGTGCGCGTCGTGCAGGCCGGTGGGACCTCGCTCGAGTTCTGTGGCGGCACCCATGTGGGCGCCCTCGGGCAGATCGGCCCCATCGCCCTGGTCTCCGAAGGATCCATCGGTTCGAATACCCGACGCCTGTTTGCCGTCACTGGGCGGGTGGCCTTGGATCGATTCCAAGGACAGGAGCGACTGTTGCAATCGACGGCGCAACTGCTGCGCACGGAACCGGACGAAGTGCTGTCGGCCGCTGAGCGCCTGATGATGCGCCAGCGCGAGTTGGACAAGGAGCTGGGCAAACTTCGCCAGCAGTCGAGTGCCGCCGATGCCGCTGAGTTGGCCAAGAGCCTGACCAATGGTGTGGTGGTCGCCCGTCGTGACGGGGTTGACCCCAAGGCTCTCCAGACGCTGGCTCAAGCGGTGCTTCGTGAAGACGGCCCGACCGCCGTTGTCCTGATCGGTTCGCCGGATGGGGCCAAGGTGGCCATTGCCGGTGCCACCGGACCGGCTGGACCCAACGCCACCGAGTTGGTGCGGGCGCTGGGGGCGATCGTCGGTGGCGGAGGGGGCGGTTCAGCGGAACTGGCATTGGCGGGCGGTAAAGACCCGTCACGCATCGACGAGGCGTTGGCCGAGGCCCTCCGGCTTCTGTCGGAGTGACCACCGGGCGGGTCGTGGCCCTTGATTTAGGGTCACGACGCATTGGTGTGGCCTATTGCGACACTCGGCGCACGTTGGCCTCCCCCTGGGGGACGGTCCAGCGCAGTGGCGATCTGGCGCGTGATCGTCAGGCCCTGATGGCCGCCATCCATGAAGTCGAGGCCACCACGGTGCTGGTGGGCCTGCCGTTGAGTCTGTCGGGGAAATCTGGACCGGCCGCCGAGGCCGCCCTGGCTGAAGTGGCCGAGCTGCGAGCACTGCTTGAACCCGAAGGGGTGGAGGTCGAAACGGTGGACGAACGCTTCAGCACCATTGAGGCTCAACGCTCCCTCGCGGCCTCGGGACGATCGGTGAAGTCGAGCCGAGCGGTCATCGACAGTGCGGCGGCGATGGTGTTGCTACAGGCCTGGATCGATGGCGCATCGTGAGTGATCTGCCGCCCCCTGACGGGCCGGAATCGTCAGAAATGCCGGTCAGCCGCGGCACCGGGCGTCACGTGCGGCGCGGCCGCCGTGCACGTCTCTTGACCACCGTCAGCGCCGTCGTCGTGGTGCTGGTGCTGCTCTTCGTCGGCTGGTACGAGCTGCAATCCCATGCCCTCGGCCCGGCCGGCAAGCGGGTCATTGTGGAGGTCAGTCCCGGAGAAAGCTTCAGCCAATTGACGTCGCATTTGTCGGCCGAAAAGGTGATTGGCAGCACCTTCGCCATGAAGATCTCGGACCTGATCCACGGCACGCCAACGCTGCAACCCGGCCACTACGAGGTGCACGAGAACCTCACCTTCGCCCAGGTGCGCGCCATCTTCAGCGCCCCGCCCAACATCTACGCCGTTGATGTGGTGCCCGGACTGACGCTGGCCGAAGTGGCTGACAAGGTGGGCGAACTACCCGGCCACAGTTCGGCCAACTTCACCAGGCTGGCCGCCAGCGGTGCCATCCGCTCCACGTTCTCTCCCGCCGGATCGAACAATCTGGAGGGACTGCTGGGCACCAAGGAGTACCTGGTGCTGCCCGGTGAGTCTGACACCACGATCCTGCAGGACATGGTGACCGTCTTCGAGCAGCAGGCCGCCACGGCCGGGCTGACTCCCGCTGCCGCCAGTGCCCTCGGCTTGACGACCTACCAACTGGTGACCGCCGCTTCCATTGTGGAAAAGGAGGGCTACATCCAGAAGAACATGCCGGACGTGGCCCGTGTCATTTACAACCGCCTGGCCGCCAACATGCCGCTCCAGATGAATGCGACCGTGCTGTATTCGTTGGGTCAAGACGGCGGCGCCGTCACTCCGCATGATCTGCAACTGCAGACGCCCTACAACTCGTACCTGAATAAGGGCCTGACCCCCACGCCGATCTGCTCACCCAGCGTCTACGCCATGTCCTCGGCCGCTCATCCGCCGGCCGGGAACTGGCTCTACTTCGTGTTGGTCAACAAGGACGGCACGGAGGCCTTTGCCGACACGTTTGCCGAGCAGCTGGCCAACGAGAAACTGGCCCAGAAACGAGGGGTGGGTTGAGCGATGGTTGACGCCCATACGACCCTGGTCGGAGTGATGGGGGACCCGGTGCGCCACTCCTTGTCGCCGCTGCTGCACAACTCGGCCTTCGATGCGTTGGGACTGAACTGGACCTCACTGGCCTTCGAGGTGCCGGCCGGTCAGGCCGCGTCGGCGGTGGAGGGCATCCGGGCCCTTGGACTGGCCGGTATGTCGATCACCATGCCGCATAAGGCCGACGTGGCCGCTCTGATGGACGAACTCAGTCCAACGGCGAAACAGTTGGGTGCCGTGAACTGTGTGGCCCGTCAGGACGGCATGCTCCGTGGCGAATCGACCGACGGTGCCGGATTCCTGGCCTCGTTGCAGCGGAGCGAGGGGTTCGAGCCCAAGGGGACCCACTGCGTGGTGTTGGGTGCCGGTGGAGCGGCCCGTGCCGTGGTCTTGGCCTTGGCCTTGGCGGGAGCGGCCGAAGTGGTGGTGGTCAACCGCACCGAAGCGAATGCCGCGGTGGCCGCTGCGCTGGCTGGCGCGGTCGGCCGAGCGGTGGTGCCGTCAGATGCATCGAGCGTCAACGAGGCCCTGGCGGCGGCCGACCTGGTGGTCAACGCCACGCCACTGGGGATGGTGGGGCAGAGCGGGACTGACACTTGGTTGGTCGATCCAGCTCTCCTGCGGCCCGGACAATTGGCGGCGGATTTGGTCTATGTGCCCCGAATGACGCCGTGGCTCACCGCGGCAGCTTCCGCCGGGGTGCGCACGGTTGGGGGATTGGGGATGCTGGTGCACCAAGCGGCCGTCCAGATTGCACTCTGGACGGGACAACCAGCGCCCGTCGAAGCGATGTGGAGTGCCGTCGCCCAATAGTGGTCAGGTGGGGAATGAGTTGGATGGCAGCTCGCCCGGCCACTTGCCGGCCTGAGCCAAATCGGCGATAGCGGCTTCGCGCAGGGCTCGTTTCAGGGCATCGCGTTGGGAGGGCACCGTGTGCAGGGTGACTCGCAGTGTGTAGTTGACGGCATCGGCATCCATAAAGCCAACCAACACCGGTGGTTCGGTGCAGTGTTTCGCGAATGGCTCTTGATGCGAGACCCGATGGGCGGCCTCCTCCACAATGCCCCGCACGCCCGGTAGATCGGTCGCCGTCGCGCCCGGCAACGACAGATCAACCACGGCTTGGGCCCACCCCCGCGAGGTGTTGCCCAGCACGCGAATGTCGCCGTTAGGGATGAAGTACACGGTGCCGTCGATACCTCGAACCCGGGTGATGCGCATGGTGACGTCTTCGACGACCCCGGTCACTCCGTCAATGGTCACCGTCTCGCCCACGTTGTATTGATCTTCCATGGTGAGCAGAAAGCCGGAGAAATAATCCCGCACGATGAGCTGAGCGCCGAAGCCGAGGGTGGCGCCGATGATGGTGGCGCTGGCCAGGAGCGGGGCCAGGTCGATGCCGAGCTGGCCCAGAATGACGGCGATCGTCACCACGAAGACAAAGAAGCGCCAGCAGTTGGCGATGACACCGCTCATGGTGTTGACCCGGGCGCCCGCCCTGGAGGCCGACGTTCCTCTTGAAGTGGCCTGGTGGGCCACCCGGTCGAGAATGCGTCGAATGGCCTTGTCGCCCAAGCGGGCCACCACGAGGGCAACCACTATGACGACGATGATGGAGAGCGGGCGCACAATCAGATCGACCACGGTTCGGGCGGTGTTGTGGGCCATCCCCAACTTGGTGAGGACCTCGTAGAGCCACCCCCCGCCACTGTCGACGGCGCCTACCAGGGGACGAAGGCCCGCTACGAGGGGAATGGTCATGATGGGTATTCTGTCCGCTGCACCCGCGTTATGACCATGTTCGCCAGTCCAGCCACTTCTCGCCGAAGTGGCCCCTCATTCGACCTGGTGCTTGGCGTGGCGACGGTGCTGGTGGCGACGGTGGGCGTGATCATGGTCTATACCGCCACCAGAGGGTCGTTGCTGGCCCAGGGCGAGGACCCCAAGGCTTACCTCAAGAAGCAGGCCCTGTTCGTGTTCCTCGGCTTCATCATCATGCTGGCGGTGGCGCTGTTCGACTATCGCCGCCTCGAACCACTGGCCATGCTCATCTACTGGGTCCTGGTGTTGGCCCTGCTCGGCGTGTTCGTGGTGGGGAGTTCAGCCCAGGGGGCAGCCCGCTGGTTCAATGTCGGCCCGATCCAGCTCCAACCTTCCGAGTTCGCCGTCCTGGCCGTCATCTTGGCCGTGGCGTCGTATTGCGATAAACGCACTGAGGAGGGATTGGCCTGGAAGGACGTCTTCCGCCTGCTCATCCTGGCCGGCATTCCCATCTTGTTGGTGATGGCTCAGCCCGACCTCGGGACGGCCCTCATTTTGCTGATCGTCCTGCTGGTGATGCTGGCCGTGGCTGGCCTACCGATTCGCATCCTGATCATGCTCTTCATCGGCGTGATCCTGGCCGTGTTGGTGGCGTTTGAGACGGGTCTCCTGCACCACTACCAAATCGCTCGGTTAACCACCTTTTTGGATCCCAACAAAGCCAGCAAGAACCAATTCGTGCAATCGGCCGAATACAACTTGCAGGAGGCCAAGAACGCCATCGGTTCCGGTGGGCTGTTGGGCACCGGTATCGGGCATGGAGCCCAGACCAACCTCGGCTATGTACCCGAGCAGCAGACTGACTTCATCTTCACTGCCGTAGGAGAGCAGTTGGGGTTTGTGGGCGGTTCGCTGCTCTTGGCCATGCTCGGGTTGGTGGCCTGGCGGATTCAGCGGGCGGCCGGCGCCTCCCGGGACATCTTCGGTCGACTGGTCTGCACCGGCCTGTTCGCCTTCTTGGCCTTCAGCGTGTTCCAGAATGCCGGCATGACGATGGGCATCATGCCCATCACCGGAATTCCCCTGCCGTTCGTCAGTTATGGCGGGACGGCCGTGCTTTGCTTCTTTACCGCTGTGGGGCTCGCCCTCAGTGTGGGCGTGCGAAGGCGGACTCGATGACCGACGCGGCGGTGGTGCCGGCCCCCCCGACATTTCGGGTCATGGACGTCGAAGACGTCCGGCTGGACCTGCCGGCCCAGCACCCCTCGGTGACGCTGAGCGAGTCAGAGCCTCCGCTGCGACAACTGGTCTTCCCGGTTGGTTTGCCGGAGGGAACGGCGTTGGCATTGGCCCTGCGCCGCATGTCGTCGCCCCGGCCCCTGACGCATGAATTGCTGGTTGACATGATGAAGCGGGCACGCATTGACGTGATCGCCCTGCGGCTGGTCGGTCGCGAGAACGGGAACTACCTGGCTGAGCTCGATCTGATGCTGCCCGAAGGCAGGGAACGCATCAGCTGTCGAGCCTCCGACGGTTTGGTGGTGGCGCTCCGCATGCCGGTGTCGGCGCCGATTCTGGTGGACCAGCGGCTGCTCGAAACTGCCGCCGACGTGGTGCCGTACGTCGAAACGGACTGACCCCGGGGTTAGCGAGCCGGGATCATCGGTCGCTCGCCCGGCTGCACGACGCCGGAGGCGATCTGTTCGGCGATGGACTGCGCGCCCTCATCTGACATGCGCATGAGCAGCGCAATGAGGACGTAGTTGGCCAGTAATGACGATCCACCGTAGGCCACGAAGGGCAGGGTCACGCCGGTCAGGGGCAGGAGCCGCACGACGCCGGCCATGATGAAGAAGGCCTGGAAGCCGATGATGAGGGTGAGCCCGGTCGTCATCAGGCGTGAGAAGTCGGAGCGGGCCGTCTGGGCCACCCGGAAGCCCGCCCCCACCAGGAGGATGAAGGCGAACACCACGGCCGAAGTGCCGATGAGCCCCATTTCGGTGCCAATGGAGGCGAAGATCAGGTCGCTGGATGCCTCGGGGATGTTCTTCACGAACTGGTCGAGACCCAGTCCGGTGCCGCCGATGCCGCCTGAGGCCATGCCGTACGAACCCAGTCCGAGCTGGTAGCCACCGGGATCGGGGTTACTGGCCGAAGGCTGCCAGGTGCCCAGCCATTCGTCCACCCGTACGTGCACCTGGCCGAAGTAATGGGCGGCGAACACCGCGCCGCCGGCGAAGAGGACGAAGCCGAGGGCGAGATAGCCCACCCGCCCGGTCGAGATCCAGAGCAGCCCGATGAACAAGGTGAAGAGAAGGGCGGCGAAGCCGATGTCGTCTTCGAGGCCGATCACGGCCATGGCCACGCCCCAGGCCACGATGATGGGGACGAGCGGTCGGGGATCGAGGAAGAGCCGATTGCCGACGCGAGCGGTAGGGATGGAGAGGATCTCCTTGTTGGCTGCGAAGTAGGAGGCGAAGTAGATGCAGAAGAGGATCTTCGAGAACTCGATGGGCTGGAACGACAGGCTGCCGTAGTGGATCCACAGCCGCGCCCCCCCGATGGGCGAGAAGAACAGCGGCGCCACCAGCAGGATGCCGCCTACCAGCAGGAGCAGGTAGCGGTAGCGCTCCAGGTCGCGGGAGTAGCGCACGAACAGCAGCGTCACCACATAGAGGATGACGCCGAGGACGGCCCAGCTGGCCTGGCCCTTGGCCTGTCCCGGACCGAGGCGGGCGATCACGACGTACCCGATGCCGTTCAGCAACACGGCCAGAGGGAGGATGACGGCATTGGCGTCGGGAATCAGCCAGCGGTTGGCCATGTGGGCTACCAGAGAAAGACCGAGCAACAGGCCGAGGAAATAGCCGATGTGGGGCGGAATGCGCGAGTGCTGTCCGAGTTCGGCGATGACGTAGAGCCCGGAGATCAGGATGGCGCCAAAGATCAGCAGGCCCAATTCCGTGCGTCGCTTGGGCTTGGGCCCCATGGCATATCTCGGAATTCGAGTGTGACGGGTCCGCGAATCCACTTCTCGGATCGTAGCGGTGCCAGGTAGCATGCCGGGGACGCCATGACTGCCGATCCCGACCTCATGATCACGCCGGGGGCCGCCGAGGTACCCACGCCTCCCACGTACCAACAGATTGAGGCGTTCGGGTTCCAGCGGTTCACCAATCGGGAGCAGTCCCGTCTCGACTTTGGCGCCCGATTGCTGGAATTGGCCGAAGACGACGGCGTCAAGCTGCTGGAGCGGACCAAGTTTCTGGCCATTTTTTCGGAGTTACTGGACGAGTTCTTCCAGGTCAGAGTGGCCGCACTGGAGGATCAGGTGGCGGCCGGGGTGCGCACCCGGTCGGTGGACGGCCTTCGTCCGGGGGAGCAACTGAAGCTCATCCGAACCAGGGTTGAGGAGCTGGTGAAGCGCCAGGGCAGCATCTTCCTGGACCAGATTGTGCCGGCCTTGGCGGAAGCCGGCGTGCGCCTCTCGGACTGGTCCACGCTCGATGATGACGACCGCGTCTACATGGTTGACGTCTTCCAGCGGCAGATCTTCCCCGTGCTGACCCCGCTGGCCGTTGACCCTGGTCACCCGTTCCCATACATCTCCAACCTCTCGCTGAACCTGGTGGTCGAGGTGCAGGATCCTTCGACCGGTGAGCGGCGCATTGCCCGGGTCAAGGTGCCGCCGGTGCTGCCCCGTTTCGTGGTCATGCCCGACGGCGAGCGTTTCGTGCCCCTGGAGCAGGTCATCGCGGCCCAGATCGACACCCTGTTCCCAGGCATGAAGGTGGGAGAGCACTACGCCTTCCGGGTTACCCGCAACGCCGACCTGGCCCTCGAAGAGGATGAGGCCGACGACCTGTTGGTCGCCATCGAGATGGAATTGCGGCGCCGCCGCTTCGGCCGAGCCCTGCGGCTCGAAGTCGGAGCCGACATGAACGATGAGTTGGTCGAGTTGTTGGCCTCCGAACTCGAGGTGGCACCCGATGGTGTCTACCGATTGGAAGCACCGCTTGATCTCGGTGGATTGTGGGGCGTCTTCGCACTCGATCGTCCCGATCTCCACGAGGACACCTGGACGCCGATGACGCCGCCCCGGCTGGCCACCGCATCCAATGAGCCCACCGAATTCTTCGCCATGTTGCGCGAGCGCGACGTGCTGGTGCATCACCCCTACGACTCGTTCGCCACCTCGGTGGAAGCCTTCATCGCCCAGGCGGCGGAGGACCCGGATGTGCTCGGCATCAAGCAGACCCTCTACCGGACTTCAGGCGACAGCCCCATCGTGAAGTCGTTGATCCGGGCCTCCGAGAACGGCAAGCAGGTGGCCGCCATCGTCGAGCTCAAGGCCCGCTTCGATGAGGAAGCCAACATCGGATGGGCCCGCGCCCTGGAAGAAGCGGGCGTACACGTGGTCTACGGCATCGTCGGACTGAAGACGCACTCGAAGACCGCGTTGGTGCTGCGCCGTGAAGACGACGGCGTTCGGCACTATTGCCACGTCGGCACGGGTAACTACAACTCCAAGACGGCGCGCATGTACGAGGACATCGGGCTGCTGACCGCAGCGCCGGACATCGGTAGTGACGTGGGGGAGTTGTTCAACTACCTCACCGGATTCTCTCGTCACGCTGACTACCGGCAGATCCTCGTCTCACCGGTCACGACGCGTAAGCGCATGATGTCGATGATTGAGGAGCAGGCCGAAGCCGGCCCACAGGGCCGGATCGTCCTGAAACTCAACGGCCTAACTGACGCCACCATGATCGATGCGCTGTACCGAGCCTCCGGTGCCGGGGTGCCGATCGATCTGGCCATCCGTGGCTTGTGCCGCCTGCGTCCTGGCATCCCTGAGCTCTCGGAGAACATCCGGGTGCGCTCAATCGTGGGCAGCTTCCTGGAGCACTCACGGATTTATCAGTTTGGCGGGTCGCCGTTGGATCCCGAAGCCGGTCCGGGCCTGCCCCTCAAGCTGTACATCGGCTCGGCCGATCTGATGGGACGCAACTTGGATCGACGGGTCGAGGTGCTCGTTCCGGTGCGGGACCCGGATCTGCAGGATCGCCTCTTCGAGGTGCTCGATCTGATCTTTGCCGACGAGACCAACGCCTGGGCCTTGGGTTCGGACCGACGTTGGCGCCGGGTGGAGAATCTCCACGGCATCAGCGCACAGGCAAAACTGAAGGAATTGGCCATTGAGCGGGCTCGGCGGCGGCGGGATCCGGAATTCCGGGTACTGGGCGAAGACTGAGTCAGCCTCGGGGGAGGGGGAAGCATGGCGTACGCCCATAACGGCGACGTTGACATCTACTACGAAACGTTCGGAGAGCCGCTGGATCCCGCCCTCCTCTTGGTGAATGGGCTCGGTTCCCAATGCATCAACTACTACACGGAATGGTGCGAACGGTTCGTGGATCGCGGCTTCTTCGTTATCCGATTCGATAATCGCGATGTGGGACTGTCGGCCAAGTTCGGAGAGTTTCCCCCGGACTTCAAGGGCTTCACCGAGGCTCGGCGCCGAGGCGAGGAACCCGAAGTGGCCTATCAACTGGCTGACATGGCCCAGGATGCCATCGCGGTGCTGGACCAGTTGGGTATTGAGCAGGCGCACGTCATGGGTCTCTCCATGGGCGGGATGATCGTGCAGCAGTTGGCCATCGACTTCCCCGAACGATTGCTGTCCATGACATCGGTGATGTCAACGACGGGCGATCCTGACGTTGGACAGTCGACACCCGAGGCTCAGGCCATCTTGTTCGGGCCTCCGGCGACCGATCGAGAGTCAGCCATTGCTCGTCACCTGGCGGGCAATCGCGTCTTCGGCAGCCCCGCCCATTTTGATGCCGAGCGTTTGACGGCCTCGGCCGCCGAGGCCTTCGAACGGAGTTTCTATCCGGAAGGGACGGTGCGACAGATTCTGGCCGTGGCCTCTTCGGGCAGCCGGTCAGAGGCGCTCCGGTCGGTGGCTGTCCCGACCCTGGTGCTCCACGGCGATGCCGACACGCTGATCGATATCAGCGGTGGCCGACGCACCGCGGAGTGCATTCCAGGCGCCAATTTTGTGGTGCTCGAAGGCATGGGGCACGACTATCCGCCCGCCTATTGGGACCGTTGGGTCCAATTGGTCGGGGAT
Organism: uncultured Acidimicrobiaceae bacterium; assembly: GCA_963730785.1. Lineage (GTDB taxonomy): Bacteria > Actinomycetota > Acidimicrobiia > Acidimicrobiales > RAAP-2 > Bog-473. Next base: position 652,233 of record CAVSTF010000010.1, on the reverse strand, counting down.
CATGCCGGCGTGGGAGTGGACGTCTAACCGGCGCACGACAACCAAATCGAACCCGGGATGCAACGGGGCGGCAACACCTGATTCGTACCGTGATTCCTGCTCGGCCGCACTGGCCGCTCGGGAGGGGGATCGATGGTGGTTATCGCCGAGGTCGAGGTGCATCGCTGTGCCGGTTGTCCAGGTTGTGCCGATCATCCGTCCCGGCTGCCCGCCCTGGAGCCCGCCTTCCAGCTCTCGCTGGTGGCGGACCCGGTCCCTGCGGTCGCCAAGCGCCGCTTCCGTTGGAAGCGAGCGGCACTCATCGTCGGCGGTACCGCCCTGGCCCTGGTGGCCATGGTCGGCGCCTACCTTGGCATCACGCTCTACAAGATCGATCACGCGGTCCATCACGTCGGCGTGCCCGCGGCCCTGCTGGCCAAGGGCGAGGGCGATCTCTTGGCCGTGGTGAAGGGTCCCGACCACCATGAGGAGGTCTACGTCTTCAATACGACGGGTGGCCACACCAAGGTGCTGGTGGTGCCGTCGTCGTTGGGCGTGACACCCGGGAAGTCCGCACACTCGGTGCCCTTGTCGTCGCTCAACATCCACCAGCCGGAAGCGATCATCGCCGGACTGAGCAAGCTCGGCATTCCGGTCGGGCACTACGTCGGGGTCGACCTGCACTCGGCGGCGCCCAGTTCGAGTCTGGGCAAGCTGGCCCTGGGCAAAATTTCGATGGCCTCGTTGATCGGGCACCCCGCCGGCACCACTTCGCTCATTGAAGCGGTGGCGTCCCACGTCTACCTGGGACCACGCACCTCGGTGTCGTCGTTGCTCTCGCTCATGAAGGTGCCAGCCCGGGCTCCGGTGTCGGTGCCGACATCGACGAACTCAGACGGTCAAGTGGTCTTGGCCGGGCCGGCGGTGGATGTGCTCAAGCACTTCCTCTAAATGCGTGGCCACGAGCCCGCCTAGTTGACCGGCGCCTGCGTGACGGCGGGATCAGGGGCCGGCGGCCGGTGGAGCCGGAGCGATAAGTAGGCCGCGCCGCCAAACGGGATGGGCAACCAGAAGTTGACCAGTCGCCAGGCCAGGACGCCGGCGGACGCGGCGGCGACCGGGACGCCGAAGCCGGTGAGGATGGAGACGACGGTGACCTCGACTACGCCGAGGCCACCTGGTGTGATGGGGATGACGGCCAGGATGTTGGCCAGGCCGTAGGCGACCAGCACGTCGATCGGGTCGACGTGGACGCCGAAGGCGAAGAGGAAGACGAACAGCGACGTCGCATCGAGCAGCCAGTTGGCGGCGGCCCACACGCCGGCCCGGTAGAGCAGCACCGGACTCTTGAACAGCACGTGCATCCGATCGACCACCTTGTGTACCAGCGCGGTGATGGTCTCGGGTTTTACGAAGGGCAACTTGGCGGCCATCTTGTTCAGGAAGGAGTTGGCCTGCCGTTCTCCCCGAGTCAGTAGGAAGATCAGTCCGGCGAAGATCCCCAGCAGCAGCACCCCGAGGATGGCGGCGAACCCGTAGAGCGGGTTGTAGCCATGGAGCGGGATCGACACCAGCAGCGACAACCAGAAGATGCCGTTGAGGACCACCGCCGATCCGATGCCCTGGGTGGCCAGCCCGAAGGCGGCGGTGCTGCCCGGCACGTCGGCGTCGACCAAGAGCCGGTAGCTGGCGGCCGTGCCCGGTACCGTGCCCCCCGGCACGACATGGCTGATGGCCAGGGCCCACATGTTGATGCGAAGGATCCGGAAACGGTGGGGCGGGTTGGGGGAGAGGACGGTCCGCGTCAGCTCGGCGTAGGCCGCCAGGGCGGCCACCTCGAAGCCCGCACCCAGGAGTAACCAGAGGAAGTTCAGGTGACCCAGCTTGTGCAGATCCCGATGGGCTTCGCCGAGTTCGGTGGGCAGGACGTAGAAGCCCACGAAGAAGAGCACCAGGACGAACAAGGTGATCCTCACGTTGCGCGGGATCCAGCGACGCTTGACCGGCGGGGCGGCGTCTTCGCCTTGCCCCGCTTCCTGGCCAAGGGACTCCATTGCCCTCATGCTTGCACGTCTCGGGAGGGGTGAAGCTGCCATGCTGGTCAGATGGCCGAAGAGCACCCGGACACTTGGCGCTCTCGCCTCAGCGGCAGTGCCGGTCGGCGGGGCATCCCGCTAGGCACGATTGTGGTGGCGGTCGCCGTGGCGATCGGCCTGTTGGACCTCAATGTAGGGATCATCGTGGGCCTGTGGGTCCTCCGAAAAATTGTCCTCTACGCCGTGGTCGCCTTCTTCATTGCCCTGCTGTTGACCCCGGCCACCCGGTTCCTCAAACGTCACGGGCTCTCGCACGGTGTCGCCGCCACCGTGGTCTTCCTCTCGGGAGTGATTGCGGCGGCCGGGTTGGTGTACCTCTTCACGTCGCCGTTGGTCAGTAGTGCGGTCCACTTCGGGCACGAAATTCCCGACCTGATCAAGAACACCCGCAAGGGTAAGGGGCCACTGGGCCGGCTCGTTTTCCGACTTCATCTTCAGAAATATCTCTCGGAAGGGTCGGCCAAGTTCACCAAACAGCTGACCAAGGTCCTCAAGCCGGCCACCGCCTTCTCCGTTGGCGCCGCCGCCCTGTCGTCGCTCATCACCTTCGTCACCATCGCCGTGCTGACCTTCTTCGCCATGCTGGAGGCGCCACGGCTGTGGCACGGCATCCTGAATCTCTTCAGTCCGGGCACGTCCATCCGCCTCAACCGGGTCATCAACGAATCAATGCGGTCGGTGACCGGTTACATGCTGGGCAACTTCTTGACCTCGGTCATTGCCGGCATCGTGGTCGGGATCACGTTGGCCATTCTGGGGGTGCCGTTCGCCCTGCTCATGGGTGTCTTCGTGGCCATGGTCGACCTGTTGCCCCTGGTGGGCGGCCTGCTGGCCGGGGTGCCGGTCATTGTGATCGCCGCCATCCACTCGGTGCCGGCCGGCATCGTGATGCTGATCGTCTTCTTGGCCTATCAGCAGGTGGAGAACCACATCTTGAACCCCATCATCATGAGCAGGACGGTGCGGCTCAACCCGTTCTGGGTGCTCATTGCCGTGCTGGTTGGTGCCACCTTGGGTGGGAAGATCGGGGCCGACCTAGGCACGTTCGTGGGTGCGTTGATCGGTATCCCGGTCGGGGGCGCCATCCAGGTGGTCATCCGTGAGGTCCGGCGTGGCCCGGACGAGCTCCCCACCGATGTGGCCTGAGGGGGCCTGTCTCCTAGAATGTCCAGCGTGCGCCCACTCGTCGTAATTCCGACGTACAACGAGTCGGAGAACATCGAGCGGATGCTGCACCGCATTCGTGAATCCCTCCCCGAGGCGGGCGTCCTGGTCGTCGACGACGGCAGTCCCGACGGCACCGGCGATCTGGTGAAGGCAGTGGCGGGCGATCTTCCCGACGTGCACCTGCTGGCGCGGTCGGAAAAGTCCGGATTGGGGAGCGCGTACCGGGCCGGTTTCGCCTGGGGTCTTGAGCGTGGCTACGACGTCATGATCGAAATGGACGCCGATTTCTCGCATGACCCGAATGCCCTGCCGTCGATTGTGGCGCCGCTGGCCAACGGTTTCGATCTGTCCATCGGCTCGCGCTACGTCCCGGGTGGGACCATCCCGAACTGGGCCTGGCATCGCCACCTCCTCTCGCGGGGTGGCAATCAATACGCCTCGGCTGTGCTCGGCCTTAACGTGCTCGATGCCACGGCAGGCTTCCGGGCCTATTCGGCCGACATCCTGCGCGAGCTGAATTTGGACCGGATCCGAGCCGAGGGGTACGGCTTCCAAATTGAGATGACCTATCGGGTCAAGCAGCACGGAGGTCGCATCATCGAGGTGCCGATCACCTTCGTCGACCGGGCCGCCGGCGAATCCAAGATGTCATCGACCATCGTGTTCGAGGCACTGGGCCTCGTGACATGGTGGGGGTTGGGTCGGGCCGTTCGCGGCCTTCGACGCAGTAACCGCAAGGTCTCCGTGCCAGAAACCGTCTGAGAGGACATCACCATGGTCGTCACCGAACTCCCGCCAGCCCGCATTCTGGTGGTGGATGATGAACCCAACATCGCCGAGCTCCTCTCGGCGGCGTTGCGATTCGAGGGGTACGAGGTCGGTCTGGCTGCCACCGGGTCGGAAGCCATCGACATGGTCCGTACCTACCGACCCAACTTGGTCATGCTCGACGTCATGCTGCCGGACTTCGACGGCAACGAAGTGTGTCGCCGACTGCGCCAGCAGGGCGATCAGGTGCCGATCGTCTTTCTGACCGCCCGCGACACCACCCAGGACAAGGTCGAGGGCCTTTCGATGGGCGACGATTACGTCACCAAGCCGTTCAGCGTCGAAGAACTGATGGCCCGGGTGGCCGCCATCCTGCGCCGGGCCGGCGAAGTCGAGGCGGCCGATCCGTCGATTCTCCGGTTTGCCGACCTCACCATGCACATTGATACCCATGAGGTCACCCGCGGTGAGCAACTTATTGAGTTGACCGCCACCGAATTCAACCTGCTGCGTCATCTGATGGAGAACGCCCGCCGGGTCATTTCGAAGTCAGAACTGCTGGACAACGTGTGGGGCTTTGAGTTCCGGGGCGACCCCAACATCGTCGAGACCTACATCAGCTACCTCCGCAAGAAGGTCGACATCGTCGATCCCTCTCTCATCCACACGATTCGTCGGGTGGGCTACACGCTCAGGATGCCCCGAGAAGGGTGAGCCTGCATCGACGGCTCATCGCCGTCGTCGCCGTGGTGTTGGTGATTGGGCTCGTCGTGGCCGACATCGCCACGTATGCCTCCGTCCGATCATTCCTCTACGGCCGGGCCGATGATGCGCTGGCTTCCTCGGAAGACCTGGCCTTCAACTATCTGTCCTTCTCAGCCTCGCAAAAGGTCACCGTCACCCCTGCAGAACTCTCACGGCGCGTCTCACCGGATGTCTACGTGGTGATCACCAACGTCGACGGGAAGGTCATCCTCAGCCGGCCTTCGGGTTCGCCCACCCACCCCGACCCCCAGCCCGTCCTGTCCAGCTCCATCCCGGTCCAACAGGTCCCCGTCGAGTATCACCATCACTTTGGGCGCTACGCCGGCACGTTCTCACCTGACCCCGACGCGGTGGTGGTCGGGAGTCACAAGGACCCCGACGGGCAATATCGAGTGATCGCCGTGCAGGTGCCCCAGGGCACCCTGATTACCGCCATCTCCTTGAACCCGACCAACGACACCCTGTCGTCGTTGCGGCGCAATGAACTGTTGGTGAGTCTGGCCGTGGTGTTGGTGATGGGTCTCCTGGCGCTCCTGGTGGTGCGTCGGGGTCTGCGACCCTTGCGTGAAATGGCGTCCACGGCCGATGCCATTGCCTCGGGTGACCTGGCCCGTCGTGTGCCCGAGGCACCGATCTCCACCGAGGTGGGTCGCCTCGGTGTGGCCCTCAACCAGATGCTGACGCAGATCGAAATCGCCTTCGCCGAGAAGTCGGCCTCCGAGGACAGGCTGCGCCAGTTCGTGGCCGACGCGTCCCATGAGTTGCGGACGCCACTGACGTCGATCCGGGGTTATGCCGAACTTCTGCGGCGGGGCGGCATTTCTGATGAGACGGGCGTGGCCCGGGCGCTGCAACGGGTCGAAGATGAGGCCGCACGTATGGGAGGTCTGGTCGAGGACCTTTTGCTGTTGGCCGAATTGGACCGGGGCCGCCCCTTGCGGGTGGAGCCGGTCGACCTGCGCCTCATTTGCAACAACGTCGTGGCCGACGCCAATGCCGTGGAGCACGGACACCACCTTTCGTTACAGCCCGGGAGTTCGGTCATGGTGCTGGGCGACTCGGAACGACTGACGCAGGTGGCCCATAATTTGGTGCGCAATGCGCTGGCGCATACCCCCGATGGCACCACCATTTCGGTGTCGTCCCGGGTGTCGCGGGGCATGGGTGTCTTCGAGGTGGTCGACGATGGGCCCGGGATCCAACCGCATGACTCCACCCGAGCCTTCGACCGCTTCTACCAGGGCGACCCGTCGCGGTCAGGTGGCGGATCCGGTCTGGGGCTGGCCATTGTGCGAGCCATCGCCGAAGCGCTCGGAGGATCGGCCCACCTCTCGACGCCGCCTGGTGGCGGCACGTCGGTGCTGGTGGCGGTGCCCCTGGCCGGACGAAGCAGCTTCAACGCGACGCAGGTCCCCTCCATCGGCATCCTCTCCAACCCGAACTCGGCCGATCGGAGCCCGGCACCGTCACCACAGGTGCGCTGAAGGAGTCAGCCACCACTCTCGAGAGTGGCAATCGCCTCAATAGAAATCAAGATACCTCGCGGTAACACCACGTTGGCCGGAGCCGATCGGGCCGGCGGAGGATCGGGCATGTGGCGCTCGTAGACCTCGTTGACCGTGGCGAAGTCCTCGACGTTCGAATAGAAGATCGTCGTCTTCACTAGCTGCTCCATTGAGGAACCCGAGGCTTCCAGAATCGCGCGTCAGGTTCAACAACGCTTGATCGGTCTGTTCAGCGACCCCTTCGGCGAGCACGCCGGTCTTGGGATCAATGCCAACCGTGCCCGAGCAGAAGACGAAGCCGCCGGCGACAATGGCTTGGCTGTAGGGACCAAGCGCTGCCGGAGCCTTGTCGGTCGAAATGCGCTGCCTCAGCATGTGACTTCCTCCCCGCAACGGTCACAATGACTTCAGGCAAACGGTATCCGGAAGGTCAACCACGCGGGCGGCGCAAATTACCTTCCTTCTTCAGCCGTCGCGGGACTGATCGAGATCAACACCATCCAGTTGCTCTGGCAACGGGCTCTGTGCCGTTTCGATCAACGCAGGTGCGCTGAGCCGCCTGGGATCAAAGCATCGAGCACCGTGGTCAGTTTCACATTCACCTCGGCCGCTTCGGCCTCCGGGTTCGATCCGGCCACGATGCCGGCGCCGGCGTGCAGCGATACGGAGGCGCCGTCGGTGTGCAGGCGGGCACTGCGCAGCCCGATCATCCATTCACCGTTGCCCGCGAGCGTCGGTCCAGCCGACCGGCCCGGCCCAATAGCCCCGAGGCGCCGGTTCGCCTTCGTGAATGGTGGCCAGGGCCAAGGCTCTCGGCGTCCCGCCGACGGCGGCCGTCGGATGCAGCCGCCCGACCAACTCCACGATCGAATGGGGTTCGGCCAACGTTCCCTCTATGCGGGTGCCCAAATGGGCCACCGAACGGAAGGCCACCAAGGAGGGTGCGTCGGGCACGGTCAGGTCTCGCACAGTGGTTGCTAGCACGGACGCGATGTCGTCCACCACGTAGCGGTGCTCCGACTGTGTCTTTGCTCGATCCGGCCAGACGACCTTGCGCATCGGCATCTGAGCGGGCCGTCGTGCCTCGAGCGACCGTGCCGGCCAACGGATGGCACCACACCCGGGGCCCGTCGCGGGCGATGAGGAGTTCCGGCGAGGCACCGAAGAAGGTGCCGTCGGGCATGGGCATGCAGAAGATGGTGCAGTTGGGCTCGTTGGCGCGGAGCCGGCGCAAGCACCACCGCCAGCGGCAACTGGCCGTCGAATTGATGGAGATGAGGCGCGACAGCACGGCCTTGCGGAGCGCCGCCTCCGGCGCCTGCATGGCAGACACCACCCGAGCCACCAGATCGCGGTAGCCCTCACTCGACAAGGGAGTGGTCAAGCCCCCCACGGTCACCTCGGCCGGCTCGGGCTCCCTCCGCCGTGGTGTCGTACTGCCAGATCACCGAGTCCAAGGCTTCCGCGGTGTCGGGGTAGCGGATCGTCTTCGGGGCCCACCACGGTGGCCCACCGATGCGTCTGGCCGCTCGGGTTCCTGGGCGATGCCCATGGTGAACCGGGGCACGATCACCTGTCCCGTACAGCGCATCGATAAAGGGCAGTGCGCCGAGGGCGAGCACACCCGATCCCGGACGTCGCACCTGGTCGTCACACGGAATAGAGGCCAGTACGTCGGTGACCTCGGTGGCACCGAGCATGACCGCGGTGCCCCATCCCACCAGGGTGAACCCGGGGCGGTCGAAGAGCACCGTGGGGTTGCCATCGAACTGCAGCGCGTCGGGGCCGTAGTCGAGCGGCACCGAACGAGCGTGCAGGCCCGTGCTCATGGTCAGGGCGTGCCGATGCGGGTGGCCATGAGGAGTTGGCTCAACCCCCCGGCCAACGGCCGTATCCCCACCCCCGAGTACCCGGCGTCGGTCAGCATGCGTCGCAATATGGGTGCCGCCGGCAGATAGGCCACCGAACGAGGCAGGTACTGGTAGGCGTCCTTGTCCGACAGCAGGCCTCCCAACTTGGGGACGACCTTGTCGAACCACAGGTGGTAGCCGGCCTTCAACACCGGAGAGGCCGGCGCATCTACTTCGAGAATGGCCAGACGACCACCGGGGCGCAGGACCCGCGCCGTTTCGCCGAAGGCCTGGGCCAGGTCGGTGAAGTTGCGCAGCGCGTAGCCGCACACGAGCCCATCGAAGGACCCGTCCGGGAACGGCAGCTGGCTGCAGTCGGCGTGGACCAGCGGGGCACCGGACCGGTTGGCGGCCAGCATGCCGGCACTCAGGTCGGCGCCCACTACCCGGTAGCCCTTGCGTTGGGCCAGGATCGTCAGATCACCGGTGCCACAGGCCAGATCCAACAGGTGAGAGCCGGCCGGCAGGGCCAAGGCGGTAATGGTGTCCCGGCGCCAGGCCTGATCCAGGCCGAAGGTCATCAGGCGGTTGACCAGGTCGTAGCGCGGCGCAATGGCATCGAACATGGAGCGGACGTGTTTCGTCTTCTCCTCGCCGACGGGCAGCGGCGCCAGGGACATGACTAGCGGAAGTAGCGGTAAATGACCTGGGCCACGCAGGAGGGCTTGGCGGCGTCCTTAACCTCGAACACCAGGTCGTAGGTCGCCTGCACGCCGCCGGTCACTTCTTCGACCTCGGCCACCGTGACACCCATTCGCAGGTCAGCCCCGACCGGCACCGGAGAGGGAAAGCGGACCTTGCCGCAGCCGTAGTTGACGCCGAACGTCGTGTTCTCGACCCGGATGACCTGGTTGAGGAGCACGGGGGCCAGCGACAGGGTCAGGTAGCCGTGGGCGATGGCCACGCCGAAGGGTCCTTCTTTGGCCCGTTCCGGGTCGACGTGGATCCACTGGTGATCGTCGGTGGCATCGGCAAACAGGTTCACCCGTTCCTGGGTGATGGTTTGCCATTCGGAGTACCCGAGTTGCTTCCCGGTGTACTCGTGCAGGGCATCGACGCTGATGTTGGTGGTCATGCTGAACTCCTCTGATGACGGGGAATAGCCCTGGCACCCTACCGGAGGCGGCATCCTCACTACGCTGCAGTCCATGGAGCAGCCACCGCCGCATCATCACCGGGATATCCGCGGCGGCGGGGCCCGAGCGGCCATTTTCGGGGTCAGCGACGGTCTGGTCACCAACGTGTCCCTGGTGCTCGGCATCGCCGGGGCCAGCCCGGGGGGTTCCATCGTGCGCCTGGCCGGAGTGGCCGGGTTGGTCGCCGGTGCATTCTCCATGGCCGCCGGGGAATTCATCTCCATGACGGCCCAGCGGGAACTGATGGAGCGCGAGCTCAGCATTGAACGCGAAGCCTTGGCGGACAGCCCCAAGGCCGAGGCCAGAGAACTCCAAGGTATGTACGAGCGGCGGGGGATCGACCCCGGAGTGGCTCGGGACATGGTCGATCAAGTCATGCAAGACCCCCAACTGGCCCTGGAAACCCACGCCCGCGAGGAGCTCGGGTTCAGCCCGGCCCACCTGGGTTCCCCGGTGCAGTCCGCCCTGTCATCATTCGTGACGTTCGCGGTAGGCGCCTTCATCCCGCTGCTGCCCTGGCTGATCACCAAGGGCACGGTGGCCATCATCTGGTCCATCGTGCTCGGGGCGTTGGCCTCGCTCGCCGTCGGCGGGATCCTGGCTGCCTTCACGGAACGCCCGCTGGCCCGATCGGCGTTACGTCAACTCATGATCACCGCCATCGCCGCCATCGTGACCTATGGCATTGGCCGGGCCATCGGCACCGGGGTGCACTAGCGACTACTCGGCTCCCATGCCGACCACCGGGTAGGTCGGGTTGGCCGGCGCCGCCTCGCCAAATTGGGGGGCATCGCCATAGGCGAATACCTGTCCGCCTGCGTTGCTGAGCCAATACCCGCCCCCGTCGGATGAGGAGGTGATGGAGGTCACCGGGGTCAAGCTGGAGCCGGCGGCGGCGCCATAGAACAAGGCGTTGAAGGCGAAGACGCCGCCGTCCGCGGCCGAGAGCCAATAGCCGCTGCCATCGGGTGTGGCCGCCATGCCGACAATCGGTTGCTGCAGCGTGATGTTGCCGGTCGAACCGTAGAAGGGGGCATTGAAGGCGAAGATGCCGCCGTCAGACGCCACCAACCAGTACCCGCCCCCGTTGCCGCCGTCGACCGCCATGCCGACAATGGGTTTGTTCAGATGGATGGCGCCGGTGGATCCATGGAACGGCGCGTCACCGAACGCGAAGATGCCGCCGTCAGACGCCACCAACCAGTAGCCCTTGCCGTCCGGCGTCGACGCCATGCCGACGATCGGTTTGTTCAGGCGGATGGCGCCGGTGGAGCCGTAAATACCGGGCATCGCCGAAGGTGAACATGCCGCCGTCGGACGCCACTAACCAGTAACCCTTGCCGTCCGGCGTCGCCGCCATCCCGACAATCGGTTTGTTGAGATGGATATTGCCAGTGGAGCCGTAATAGCCGGCATTGCCGAAGGTGAAGATCCCGCCGTCACTTCCGGTCTGCCAGTACCCTCGATCCGGCAGCGCGCCGTTGTAAGGATCGAAGTAGGGCACGCCACTGGACACGCCGACCGTGGCGATGAACAGGGCGCGGTGGCCTCCGTTCTGGTAGCCGACCGCTCCCGGCCAGGCGGCGAAGCCCATCAACAACTGTCCGTTGGGTCCAGTGAAGAACGTTTCACCCCCGGGGCCTGACATGTGTTCGGCCGTGCCGAGCACGGGATTGAAGGAGGTGTTGGCGCAAGGTCCCATAGGGGTGGTGCACGTGGTGTAGCCGATGGCGTACTGGGCCGTGTTGTAGTCGTTGCCGCTGTAGAAGAGGTAGTAGCTGCCGTTGATTTCGGTCATGGCCGGACCTTCGACGATCGCGCCCTGCCAGGCCTGTCCGCCATCGGTCAGCAACAGTTTCGGGCTGTCAATGAGGTTGAAATTCGAATCCAGGGGCTGAGCCCATAAGCCGGCCAGGTCACTACTTGAGTTCCCGTCGCTCTTCCAGGTCAGATAGCTCTGACCGTTACCGGCGGTGAATATGTCGGGATCGATCGATCCACCGACGCTGGATTGACAAATGACCGGCCCCAAATCGGTATCGAGGAAGGGGCCGTTGGGCGCCAGGGCCGTGGCCCGACCAATGCACTGCAGCCCGTTGGCCACATCTCGGGCCACATAGAACATCACGTAGGCGCCCGCCCCGTCCCGGGCCACGGTGGGGGCCCAGGTGAATCCGAAGGTGGCCCATAGCGGCAAAGTCGGGAAGATGGCGCCGGCCGCCGGCGTCCAGTTGATGCCGTCGGTCGACGTGGCCGCCGGCACATTGGCGAAACCCGATTGAGTGGAATAGGCCCAGTAGACGCCGCCCAAGTCAGAGATCGACGGGTCGGCAAAGTCCACGTTGTAGACCGGTGTCCAGCTGGCGGCCGCGGCCGGCGTCGCCGGCACTAAGGCGATCGCACTGGGGGCGAAGCACACCACCACCAGGAGCAGCCGCCACCAGGTTCTCCCGCCCCGTGGCATGTGCCAACAGTCTTCCATGCCAACGCAACGAGATCCGGAAATTCTGTGAAACCCCTGTGCGAGTGTCAGGCCCTCTCAAGGATGTAGCAACGGTCGACGTGGTCGTCGGAGAAACCGAGCCAACGGTAGAGGTGGACGGCCGCTTCATTGTCGGCCTCCACGTAGAGCATGCCGTGGGTGACACCCTGTTCGGCCAGCCACACCAAGCCGGCCACGGCGAGACGTTTGCCCAAATGCTGACCGTGCAGTTCGGGATCGACGGAGATGACGTAGATCTCGCCCAATACCGGCTCACTCCGATGGTGCACCTTGGTCCAGCAGGAACCGATCATCCGGCCGGCGTCGTCGTTGGCCACTCGGAAACCGGCGGGGTCAAACCAGTCCAGCGCCAGGCGTTCGTGCAACGTCGACAAGGTCCAGCCCCCTTGTTCGGGATGACCGGCAAAGGCTCGATTGTTGAGGGCCAACCACTCTTCGTCGTCGGTCCCGGGCACAAACGCTCGTGTCGTGAGTGGTACCAGCGACGAGGTGACCGTGTCGGCCAGTGGCAGCGGTACCCGCATCTGTATGAGATCACGTTCGGGTACGAAGCCCAAGGGAGCTACTGCCGCGTCACTGTCGGGCGCGGCTTGAAAGACCCACAGGCGCACCAGGCCGTGCAACGTTTGCAACGCGGTGTGTAAAAGCTCATCACGCAGACCGGCATCAGAGCGATGCGCGGGCGCAATGACCAACTGCAACTCGTGCGATCCATCCGACTGGGTGGAAACCACGATGCACCCGACAATGTGGTCACCGAGTGAGGCGAGGACCACCTCGGTGCTCGCACCACCGAGGTCGGCATGGGTGAGGGCCGCTCGTTGCGGTTCAGACAGCGCCGGATGGCGATCGGTGGCTTCCGCCGCCTGCAGTAGCTCGGCTAAGGCACCCTGCTGCGCAGCATCAATGGTGCTGAGTCGCCGCAGGTCCATGTGGGCAACCTAACCGGCTACCTTCAGGGGGTGGGACGCCCGAGATCGCCGAAGGGGCGAGCGCGGTTGACGGCCAGCCGGCTGGCTGAGGAGTTTCCGGGTACGGCCAAGGACCTGTGCGCCCTGACCCACGATTCGCCCTTTCAGCTTTTGGCCGCCACCATCCTTTCGGCGCAATGCACCGACGTGCGGGTGAATCTGGTAACCCCGGCGCTCTTCGCCGCCTATCCCGACGCGGCTTCATTGGCCCGGGCCAACCCGGAGGACGTTGAGGCATTAGTCCGCACCACCGGCTTCTTCCGGGCCAAGACGCGCAGCCTGATCGGCATGGCTCAGGCGGTGCAGGATCGATTCGGTGGTGAGGTCCCGACAGAACTGTCCGACCTGGTTACCGTCCCCGGCGTGGGACGCAAGACGGGCAATGTGCTGCGCAGCGTCGACTTCGATTTGCCCGGGCTGCCGGTCGACACCCACGTCCTGCGCATCAGCCATCGGTTACAGCTGACCGAGGCGACCGATCCGGTGAAGGTTGAGCATGCCCTCAACGACATGATTCCCGGGCCGGAGCGGGGGATGTTCAGCCTCCGGGTCATTCTGCATGGTCGCGCCACCTGTACGGCCCGCCGGCCGGCCTGCGCCAGGTGCGTTTTGGCCGATTTCTGCCCTTCGTCTGAAGTATGAGAATTCGATTAAGAATTCGCTTCGCGCGGTGTATTTCAGAAGGCCCGGCGTTACCATGGTTCTTGGAACCGGTTCCCGCCACCTGGTTCCACTGGAGTCGACATATGGGATCCGCCTCCCGGTCGACTCTTCCGAAGCCGGGCCCATTGGGCCCGGCTTCGGTGTTTCCGGTCTTCAGCTGGTAAGTGCCACCTAGGGTGCTACCATTTTTTCCATGGTGACCAAGCGTTCGGTGTCGTTGGCCGACGACGTGGCGACGTCCGTGGAAGAGGCAGCCAAGCAGGACGGCGTGTCCTTCAGTGCGTGGCTCTCCACCGCCGCCGAGAAGCAGCTGCGGGTGCGCCAAGGCCTGCGTGGCGTGGCGGCCTGGGAAGGTGAAACGGGCTCGCTCAGTCCAGAGGAACTGGCCGCCGGCGAAGCCTTGCTGGCCCGCTTGCGTTCCGGTGTGTCCGGGGTGGCGTCTCGAGTCCGTCGGCGATGAGTGTCCGGCGGGAGGGCCTGGTCTATGGGGTGGGTGCGCTCCACGCCGCAGCGAGGGGCGACCGCATGATGTGGGCGCTGCACCGGGCGGCTCTTTCCAATGGCATTGTGCCGGTGATTCCGGCCGTGGCGGTGGCTGAGGGCTACCGGTCCGAAGCCCGGAGTGACCGCATCGCCGAATTGCTCGATGGCACTGAGATCGAGCCGTTCAGCGGCGAAGCCGCACGTCGTTCGGGTGAACTGGCCGCCCGGTGCGACACCACCGAAATGGCCGCCATTGCCCTCATAGAGGTGGCCGATCGCCGCAATTGCGCCGTAGTGGCCCAGCGTCAGGCCGTGCTCCGCAATGCAGCGGCATTGCTCGGGCACGAACTCGTGCTGTACGCCGTCTGACTCAGGCCGTCTGCGCAAAGCGTCGCAACCGGCGCAGGGCGCCCCCGAGCGCCCGCTCCACGGCGAAAAGCTCATGGGCCATGTCGTTGTCGCCCAGGGACTGGGCCGCTTCGGCCATTGAAGTCACCCGGTCATTGAGTTCCTTCAAGGTGGATGAGAGCGAAGAGATCTCGGCCGGTGAAGTCATGAGGGAATGATGGCCCATCTGCGGCAGCGGTCGTTCCCGAACCTTCCAGGCTGCCCGGTAGCCTTATATCCCTATGTCCCTCCGTGTGCTGGACCTTCGCGCCACTTCGGCGCCTTTCGACCAGGTCCTGCCGCGCCCCCGGGACCCGGGCATCGATGTCCATCAGGCCGTGGCCGAGGTGTTGGAGCAGGTTCGCCAGTCGGGTGACCAGGCCATTATCGACTGCACCCAGCGCTTCGACGCCGTCGATCTCACTGATGATGCCTATGGGCCCACCGGCCTACGGGTCCCGCCCGAGGAGATCAAGGCGGCCCTGGGTCGCATCCCTGACGAATTGCGGGTGGCCCTCGAGACTGCCTTTGTCCGGATTGTGGCCTATCACGCCCACGAAGGCACGCCCCCCGGTGATTTCGAGTCCACCGGTATCACGGTGGCCCATGTCCCTCGACCCGTGGGTCGAGCGGGCCTGTATGCGCCGGGCGGCCGTGCTCGATACCCGTCGACTGTTCTCATGTGTGCCGGCCCGGCTCGGGTGGCTGGCGTACCCGATATCGCGCTGTGCGTGCCGCCGGCGTCCAACGGCCGAGTCGATGACGCCACGCTCGCCGCGGCGGCCATCGCCGGTATCGACGAGGTGTACCGGATCGGCGGCGCCCAAGCCATCGCAGCCCTGGCCTACGGGACCGCCAGCGTGGCGAAGGTCGATGTCATCGCCGGACCTGGGAACGCCTACGTGGCCGAGGCCAAGCGACAAGTAAACGGCGTCGTCGGTGTGGCCTCGGCGTTTGCCGGCCCATCAGAGATTGTGGTGGTGGCCGGACCGGGCATACCCCCGGAATTCGCCGCCATTGACCTGGCCGTGCAGGCCGAGCATGGTCCTGACGGCTTGGCTTGGTTGGTCACCTGGGACGAAGACGTGCTGTCGGCGGTGTCCGATGCCGTCGACCGGATTGTGGCCGCATCACCCCGCCGGGCTGACCTCGAAGCCACTCTCGCCACCTCCGGGATCGCCTGTCTGGTCGCCACGCCTGAAGATGCCATGGCCGTCTCCAACACCGTTGCCCCTGAGCACCTCGAGATCATGGTGAATGGTTCCGCCGATGCCCTGGTGGCGCAGGTGCAAAACGCCGGAGCGGTCTTTGTCGGACCCTGGGCGCCGGCCAGCTTGGGTGACTACATCGCCGGACCCAATCACGTGTTGCCCACCAATCGCACTGCTCGTTTCTCGTCCGCCCTGCGGGCCGATGATTTCCGTAAGCACATTCACGTGGTGTCGGTCACGCCGGAGGCACTCGAGGCGCTGGGGCCACACGTCATCACCTTGGCCGAAACCGAAGGTCTCCCGGCCCACGCCGAATCCATCCGCCGCCGGTTGGATGTGCTGTCTGATGGTTCGACCGCATGAGTGCGCTCCCGCCCATTCGCCCCGACCTGCAATTGGATGAGGGCTACCACTCGCCTCAGGTGGAGGCCGACGTTCGGCTCAACACCAACGAGTCGCCCTTCCCGCCACCGCCGGCGTGGAGCGAAGAATTGTTGGCTGCGCTGTCCGAAGTGTCGTTCCACCGCTACCCGGACCGCCCGGCCACCGAACTCCGGGCCGCTATCGCCGCGTTGCATGACGTGACGCCGGCTGAGGTGTTCTGCGCCAACGGCTCCAACGAAGTGCTGCAGAGTCTCATGCTGGCCTACGGAGGCCCGGGACGCCGCGCCTGCATGTTCGAACCGACCTATGCCCTGCACTCGCACATCAGCCGCATTGTGGGCACTGAAGTGATCCGGGGCGCTCGCGACGAAGATTTCCTCATTTCGGTGCCCGATGCGTTGGCCCTGTTGGCCGAGACGTCACCCGATGTGACCTTTCTCTGCTCACCCAACAATCCGACTGGTCGGGTAGAGCCACGCGACACCGTCGAGGCCATCGTGGAAGCGGCACCAGGCCTGGTGGTGGTCGACGAGGCCTACGGGCAATTCGCTCCCTGGAGTGCCCTCAGCCTCCGCGGGCCCGCACATCCCGGTTTGGTGGTGACGCGCACGTTTTCCAAGACGTGGGCCATGGCCGGCGCCCGCCTTGGTTACCTGGTGGCCAACCCGGAAGTGGTGGCCGCTTGCGAGGCCGTCGTGCTGCCGTACCACCTGTCGACGCAGACCCAATTGGCTGGGCTCCTGGCGCTCCGGCATCAAGACGAGATGGAAGCCCGGGTGGCGCTCATCTCCGAAGAACGGGGACGCATGGCGGCCGCCCTGAGTGACATGGCCGTCGAGAGCTGGCCTTCGGATGCCAACTTCATACTGTTCCGGCCGCTGCACCAGGAGGCGGAACAGGTCTGGAAGGGTCTGCTGGAGCGTTCCGTACTGGTGCGCAATACCGCCGGGTGGGATGGACTACCCGATTGCCTGCGGGTCACCATCGGGCGCCCCGACGAGAATGATCGATTCCTCAACGCGCTGAAGGAGTGTCTGTGAGCGAAAGTGGACGGAGTGCCGCGAAGTCCCGCGCCACCAAAGAGACGACAATTGAGGCCTCGCTCCAGATCGATGGCACCGGCAAAGTCGATGTCTCGACTGGATTGCCGTTCTTCGACCACATGGTCGAACAGCTCGGTCGACATGCCTCGTTTGATCTGAGCGTGAAGGCCGAAGGCGATCTCCACGTGGACGCCCACCACACCGTCGAAGACGTGGGCATTGTGCTGGGCGCGTGCTTGGCTGAAGCACTGGGCGACAAGTCGGGGATCCGACGGTTCGCCTCCATGTTGTTGCCATTGGACGAGGCGCTCATTGAAGTGGCGCTCGACCTTTCCGGTCGGCCTTTTATTGCCTACGGACTCGAGTTCGCGCCCGACACGGTTGGCCTCGGCACACCGCCGTTTGACCCCCAATTGGCGGAGGAGTTCTGGCGCGCCTTCGCCACCGCCGGCAATCTGACCTTGCACGTGCGACGAATTGAGGGCAAAAACACCCATCACATCCTGGAGGCCAGCTTCAAGGGTGTGGCCCGGTGTTTCCGCGATGCCGTCCGGGTCGAGGGGGTCGGCATACCGTCCACCAAGGGCAGTTTGTGACCCGATCGTTGGACGGCCCACGGATCGCCGTCCTGGATTACGGGATCGGCAACCTTCGCTCGGCCGAGAAGGCGCTCCAGCACGTGGGTGCCGCCGCTGAGCTCGTCACTGATGCCGCCACCGTGGAAGCGGCCGATGCCGTGGTCCTGCCGGGCGTGGGCGCATTTGGGGCGTGCGCCAAGGCATTGCGTGAGAGCGGATTGGACGAAGTGGCCAAAGCCGCCATCGCCGCCAACGTCCCTTTCTTCGGCGTGTGCATCGGTTTCCAACTGCTCTACGAAGGGTCCGAGGAGAGTCCCGGCAGCGGTTGGCCTAGGTACCTTCAAGGGCATCGTGTCGGCGCTAGCCAGCGACGTCAAACACCCGCAGATGCAATGGAACCAACTCGTGACGGCAGGGGACTCGGATGAGATCCCGGCCCCGCTGCACGGTTTGGGTGATCGGCCATGGATGTATTTCGTGCATTCGTTCGCCCCACCGGTCGGTCACGAGACCGTCGCCGTCTGTGACTACGGCGGGCCAGTGGCTGCGTTGGTGGCAGACGGCAACGTATGGGGCGCTCAGTTCCACCCCGAAAAGTCAGGGCAGAGCGGGCTGGCCCTCTTGGCCAACTTTGTGGCGCTCGCCGCCGCAGCCTGAGCGCGCTCATGGATCTCTATCCAGCCATAGATCTACGGCGAGGTACGGCCGTCCGACTCACCCAGGGCGACTACGACCGGGAGACGCAGTACGGAGACCCGGTGGTGTTGGCTCAGCGATTCAGGGACGGCGGCGCAGCATGGATCCACGTGGTCGATCTCGATGCGGCACGCACCGGTGAAGTGCACGAGCGAACTGCCCTGCGCGACATCGTGGCGGTGGGTGTACCGGTGGAAACCGGCGGCGGCCTGCGGACCGAGGCTGATCTCGAAGCCGTCTTCGCCGCCGGCGTGTCCCGGGCCATTCTGGGTACCGCTGCCATTGAAGATCCCGTCGTTCGCCAGCAAGTGTGCGCAACGATGGCCCCATCGGGTGGCGGTCGGACTCGACTACGTAATCGGCGCTGATGGTCGAGCCGAAGCACGGGGTCACGGTTGGCTGGAAGGCGGGGGCCGATCTCCGGTGGAACTGCTCGCCCTGTGGGAGGACGACCCGATTGCCGCGGTCATCGCCACCTCAATCGCGCGCGATGGCATGCTGGCCGGGCCCGACCTGGCCGGACTGACCGAGCTCCTCAACGCCACCCACATTCCGGTGATCGCTTCGGGGGGTGTGGGTACCTTGGATGACCTACGCGCCCTGGGTCGACTCTCCGGCGTACATGGTCCATTGTTGGGAGCGATCGTGGGCAAAGCGCTGGTCGAGGGTCGCTTCACGGTGGAAGAGGCGGTGAGCGCATGCGCAACATCCGCCTGATCCCGTGCCTCGATGTGACCGATGGGCGAGTGGTGAAGGGCGTTCAGTTCGTCGATCTGACCGATGAGGGAGATCCGGTCGAACTTGCGGCGCGCTATGACGCCGAAGGGGCCGACGAGCTGACGTTCCTCGACATCACGGCCTCGTCGGACGCCCGGGACACCATGGTGTCAGTGGTGGCTCGAACGGCCGAGCAGGTGTTCATACCGCTGACCGTCGGCGGCGGCGTGCGGGAAACCGAAGATGCCCGTCGGCTCCTCAGGGCCGGTGCGGACAAGGTCTCAGTGAATTCGGCTGCAGTCGAACGACCCACCTTGGTCAACGACATTGCCGCCGAGTTCGGGAGTCAATGCGCGGTCGTGGCCATTGACGCCCGGGCCAACGGCTCGGGCTGGGAGGTCTACACCCACGGCGGGCGTCGACCAACCGGCATGGACGTCATCGAATGGGCCGTTGACCTGCGCCGAGAACGGCGCCGGGGAGATTCTCTTGACCTCCATGGATCGGGATGGCACCAAGGATGGTTTCGATTTGGCTCTGGTCAGAGCCGTGGTCGATGCGGTGGGCATCCCGGTGGTGGCCTCGGGTGGCGTGGGCACGCTGCAACATCTGGTCGACGGGGCGACTGAGGGCGGAGCGGATGCGGTCCTGGCCGCGTCCATCTTCCACCGGCGCGAATTCACCATCGGCCAGGCCAAGGAGTACATGGCCAACCACGGGGTGACTGTTCGACCGGCATGATCGGACAGCAGCATTGGGGGTCTGACCTGGACCGGGGCGTTGGTGCGGTACCGTGCAGTGGTGCCGACGACGTCAACAAAGAAGGCTGTCGAAACAAACGGAATCGACGAGAAGCAACCAATCACGGTCCTGTTCGATCGCGTCCTGGTCCAGATTTCACAGAGTGATGGCGAGCGTCGATCCCGCGCCGGGATCTTGATACCCGCCACGGCGCAGATTTCTCGCCGCCTGACCTGGGCCAATACGGTGGCCGTGGGGCCTCACGTGCGGACCATCAAGGTGGGGGACACCGTGCTGTTCAACCCGGAAGATCGCTTCGAGGTTGAAGTCCACGGGGAGGAGTACGTCATCCTGCGTGAACGCGACATCCACGCCATTGCCTCGAAGCGCAATGACAGCGGAACAGGGTTGTACCTATGACCATCCCCGAAGGGATCCCGCTGGTGGTCGACGACGACCTGGTCAAGGCCGTCGACTTCATGAAAGACGAACACGGTCTGGTCCCGGCCATTGTCCAGGACGCCACTGACGGCACGGTGTTGACGTTGGCGTACATGGATGCCGAGGCCCTGCAACGCACACTGACCACCGGACGCTCGTGGTTCTACAGCCGCAGCCGTCAGGAGTATTGGCAGAAGGGCGAAACGTCGGGAGATCGTCAATACGTGCGCGAGGTGCGCATGGATTGTGACGGTGATGCCCTGGTGGTGCTGGTCGACCAGCACGGTGCCGGTGCCTGTCATACGGGCGAGCGGACCTGCTTCTTCCGTACCGTAGGGAACGGTCCCGGAGTACCGCGGCCCGACTGATGTTGCATTTTCGACCAGACCCGGCCGAGTTCGCCGCACTGGCCAAAGCGCACGCCATCGTGCCGGTGTGGTGTGAGGTCGTGGCCGACACGCTTACCCCAGTGGCGGCCTTCGCCAACGTGGTCGGTGAAGGCGACGGCTTCCTCTTTGAATCCGTCGAAGGCGGCGAGCGCTGGGGCCGCTATTCCTTTGTCGGACGGCGTCCCTTGGCCACGTTGACCGCTCGCGGTCGCAACGTCGAGGCGGCTGGTCGTCTCGGGTTTGGCCTCTTCGGACGACGGCATTCTGGCCGCCGTCGAGGCGCTCATCGACCGATTCGAGTCACCACAGCTGGCGGGTATGCCGCCCCTGCATGGTGGGCTCGTGGGCTACTTGGGGTACGACGTCGTTCGCGAGGTGGAGCGCTTGCCCCATCCGCCAAAGGACGACCTCGGACACCCCGACGCGGCGCTCGTCGTCATTGGGCAGTTCGCGGCCTTCGACCACTGGCGTCAGCGGATCATGTTGATCGACAACGTGGTGGTGCCGGAATCGGTTGACGGAGCCTTGGATGAAGCCGCAGTGACCATCGCCTACGCCCAGGCGTGCGAGCGCCTGGAAGAATTGGCCGAGGACTGTGCCCGGACGCGATCAGGTGAGATGGTGCCGGCTCCTCAGGAGGGCCTTGCCTTCGCCGAAGCTGAACGAACGATGAGCTCCGAGCAGTATCGGGAGGCCATCGCGGTGGCCAAAGAGCACATCTTGGCCGGCGACATATTCCAAGTCGTGCTGTCACAGCGATTCGACCTCGAGCTGAATGCTGATCCGTTCGATGTGTACCGGGCCTTACGTTTGCTCAACCCGAGTCCGTATCTCTACTTCTTGCGTTTCCCTGAGGTCACCGTGGTTGGTGCGTCGCCCGAACCCATGGTGCGCTTGCGCGATGGCATCGTCACCTCCCGCCCGATTGCCGGATCACGACCCCGTGGAGAAAACGAACAGCACGACCGTCTCCTAGAAGGGGAACTGGCGGAAGATCCGAAGGAATTGGCCGAACACATCATGTTGGTCGACCTGGCTCGTAACGATGTCGGTCGAGTCGTTCGTTTCGGCACGGAAAAGGTCGACGAGCTGATGACCATTGAGCGGTACAGCCACATCATGCACATCACCTCGCAGGTGTCGGGCCAACTGTCCGAGGACAAGGGACCGATCGACGTACTGCGAGCCACCTTGCCGGCCGGCACCCTTTCGGGTGCTCCCAAGGTGCGCGCCATGGAGATCATCGATGATCTTGAACCGACCAAGCGTGGTGTGTACGGGGGAGTGGTGGGCTACATCGATTTTTCGGGCAACGTTGACACGGCAATTGCCATCCGCACCATGGTGGTCTCGCCTTCCGGGCGGGCCAGCGTGCAGGCGGGGGCCGGCATTGTGGCCGATAGCGATCCGGCTAAGGAAGATGCCGAGTGCTTCCAGAAGGCGCAGGCCCTCCTCGTGGCTGTGGCAGCTGCTCGAGTCATGACCGCTTCACGGCAAGCTGGAGTAGTGAAGACTCGTGACTGATCAGGTGCAGGCCCTACGGACCGGAGTTGGTGCATTTCTTTCTCCCCGAGACATCGTCAAGGTGAGCGGCCCCGATGCCGAGTCGTACCTTCAGGGGCAGCTGAGCCAAGACGTCATCGCGCTAAGCGTGGGGGAGAGCGCCGATTCTCTCCTCCTGCAGCCCGATGGCAAGTTGTCGGTCATTTTGCGGATCACCCGGGTCGATGCGCAAGGCTTCCTGCTTGACACCGATGCCGGGTTCGGCACGGTGATGACTGAGCGCCTCAAGAAGTTCCTGCTGCGCTCAAAGGTAGAAATGGAGCGCTTGGATTGGCGATGCCTGTCCCTTCGTGGGCCGGACGTGCAAGGTGCCGCAGCTGGGCTACTCGGCGTATTGACCGAGGCCGGAGCCGTGACGATTCCCTTCTCGTGGAACGGCTGGACCGGCATTGACGTCCTCGGTCCTAAGGACCTGGTACTTGATCCCACTAGTGCCGGCGCGACGTTCCCGGCCGGCATCAGTCCCGTCGGTGCAGAAGCTGCTGAGGAATGCCGGGTTGTGTCGGGTATTCCGGCCATGGGGGCCGAGCTCGGCGACAAGACAATCGCAGCCGAGGCAGGCCTGGTGGAACGCACCGTGAGCTTCTCGAAGGGTTGCTACACCGGTCAGGAGTTGGTGGCCCGTTTGGATTCACGCGGCAACAACGTGCCGCGCCGACTGGTCGGAGTGGTGGCCGGGACCGATCCGGCAGTGCCCTCGCTCGCCTCGGGAATGACCCTCCATGCGGGTGCCGCCCCTACAAAAGATCAGGGAGATGTGTCGCTCGAAAATCGCGAGGTAGTGGTCGACAAGGTGGTGGGGACCGTCACTTCGGCCGTCTGGAGTTCCGAGCGCGATGCATGGGTCGGCATGGCCTACCTCCACCGGACGGTCGATGCGCCAGGTCCGATCCGGCTTCGTTCTGGTGACGGTCTGGGCGACTCGAAGGACGGTCAAGTGGAACTGCTCCCCGTCGCTCCAGCCTCTCTCTCCGTCTAGAGATCTCCCCGGTCAGGTTCCTGGCCCAGCCCCTCGTTCACGCGTGCGAGTGGCTTGCCCATTGACATGTGACTAAAAAGTCACATATGATGACGGAGTGGACATCGTGTTCAAGGCTCTAGCCGATCCAACTCGGCGTGACTTGCTCGATGCGCTGTACCGCCAAGACGGTCAGACCTTGGGGATGCTCGAGGAGCGGTGCGACATGACCCGATTCGGCGTGATGAAGCACCTGAAGTTGCTTGAGGATGCCGGCCTTGTGGTGACCAAACGGCGAGGGCGGGAGAAGCTCCACTTCTTAAACCCGGTACCGATTCGGCTTGTGCACGATCGCTGGGTGAGCAAGTACTCCGAACCTTGGGTGGCAGGACTTAGTGAAATCAAAGAGAGATTGGAGAGGCAAATGGAAAAGGTGTACGAGATCTACATCCGCACGACCCCAGAGCGGTTGTGGGACGCGATTACCGACCCGGACATCCGTAAGAAGTACAACTTCGGGGCCGGGGTCTTTTCGGACTGGAAGGTCGGATCGCCGTACAAGATGGGGGCCGACGGAGAGCGCCTTCTCGGCGAAGGCGAAATCCTCGAGATCGACCCTCCTCGCAAGCTCGTCCACACCATGACGGCGCTGTGGGGAGATGACGTCAAGGCCGAAGGTGCCTCTCGAGTGACGTGGGAGATCACCCAGGTGGAGGATTCGTGCTCGCTACGCGTGACCCACGACCAGCTGCGCGAGGGCGCCAATGATCAGCTGTTCGGCGGCTGGCCGATGATCTTGTCGGGGCTGAAGACGTGGTTGGAGACTGGCGAGCTGCTGACGACACCTGGCTCGTTGATGTACGTATCGACCTAGCGACGTCCTTCATTTCGGGCTCGCGATTGGTCGTATGGTCGGCTCTGAGACGCCATCCGGCCCCGCTACGCTGGGACAATCATGCCCACCTACCTGGCGGACATCCTCCAATCTCATCGTGCTCGGGCCGCCCTGGACCACCGGGATCCCGATGAATTGGCGGCTGAGGCTGCCCACCTGGCCCCACCGCGGGATTTCGAAGGCGCACTGGCGACGGGCACCCTTTCGTGCATTGCTGAGGTGAAACGACGGTCACCATCCAAGGGGGATCTGGACGTCGACCTACAACCGGAAATCGTGGCCAAGGAGTACCTGGCCGGCGGCGCATCGTGCTTGTCGATCCTCACAGACGTGGAGCACTTCGGTGGTTCGATTGAAGATCTGCAGCTGGCAGCCAAGGCATCGGGATTGCCGGTGCTTCGAAAGGACTTCACGGTTCAGGAGGCCGACGTCGTCGATGCGCGCTTGATGGGTGCCGACGCCGTGCTGTTGATTGTGGCGGCGCTGAGCAGCAGCGAGTTGGTGAGGTTCAAAGCGCGAGCGGACGAGCTCGGCTTGGCGGCACTGGTGGAAGTGCACGACGAGGCAGAACTTGATCGCGCCCTGGATGCCGGCGCCCACATGATTGGCGTCAATCAGCGGGACCTCAGGACCTTTGAAGTCGATCAGGACCGAGCTTGCTCCCTGGCTGGGAGGATTCCGAGTGACGTCATTGCGGTGGCTGAATCGGGAATCCGGAATGCGGAAGATGCTCGTCGCCTGGCCGATGCTGGTTTCAATGCGATATTGGTCGGGGAGACACTCGTACGCGCTGCCGACCGAGTGGCCGAGTTGCGCTCCCTCATCGGGTACTCGGTGGGCCCGCGGTGAGCGAAGACCTGTTCGTCAAGATCTGCGGGATTACGTCGGAAGCCGATGCCCTCTTGAGCATCAGTTTCGGCGCTGATGCGGTCGGATTTATCTTTGCGCCTTCGACGCGACAGATCGCCGTGCAGGCGGTGAGTGACATCGTCAAACGGTTGCCACCCGAAATATTGACCGTGGGCGTATTTCGCGATGAAGCCCCGCAACGAGTGGTGGAGCTGGTTCATCAGGCCAATTTGGGGGCAGCCCAATTGCATGGCCATGAATCCCCGCAGGAATCGGTGTGGATCCGAGAGCGAATCCCCATGGTGATTAAGGCGTTCAGTGCCGGCGACCCCACCATTGCCCGATTCCAAGAGTTTGGCGCCGATTTCTTGCTGATCGATGGCGACACGCCAGGATCGGGCAAGGTTTTCGACTGGCGATTGGCCGAGGGAGTGGTGGATCGGACCCGGTTCATCATCTCGGGTGGATTGCGGCCGGACAACGTGGCCGAAGCGGTGTCGTTCCTCCATCCGGCTGGTGTCGATGTGTCGACCGGGGTGGAGTCGGCACCGGGTCGAAAGGACCCTTTGCTGATCCGGGACTTCATTGTCAACGCGCGCAATGCCGAGACTGATATTGAGCGCCGCGATCCCCTCGATGAACCAGCGAGCGAAGAAGAACCCTATGACTGGCGGGATAGTTGACATGAGTTTGATGGCTGAACCAGGAGCAGATGGACGCTTTGGCGAATTCGGGGGCCGCTTCGTACCCGAATCATTGATGCCGGCGTGCTTGGACCTTGAAGTGGCCTTCAAGGAAGCGTGGGCCGATCCGGCCTACCGCAGCGAACTCGACGGCTTGCTTCGTCACTATGGCGGGAGACCGACGCCAGTCACTGAATGCCATCGTCTGTCCGAGCAACTCGGCGTACGAGTCATGCTCAAACGAGAGGATCTGACTCATACGGGTTCGCACAAGCTCAACAATGTGGTCGGCCAGGCGCTGCTGACCAAGCGAATGGGCAAAACGCGCATGATCGCCGAAACGGGGGCAGGCCAACACGGAGTGGCCTCGGCTACCGCGGCAGCGCTGTTTGGGCTGGAGTGCACGGTCTTCATGGGTGAAGTGGATACCAAGCGGCAGGAACTCAACGTCTTTCGCATGGAGCTACTCGGAGCCGAGGTTCGTCCCGTCCTTTCCGGTAGCCGGACCCTCAAAGATGCCGTGAATGAGGCGATGCGGGAATGGGTGGCTTCGGTGGACTACACCCACTACTGCCTTGGTTCGGTTATGGGACCGCACCCCTTCCCTTACATGGTGCGGGAGCTGCAGCGCGTCGTGGGCGATGAAGCCCGGGAGCAGAGTCGCAGCATTTTGGACGGCGCAGATCCCGATGTCGTGGTGGCCTGTGTCGGAGGTGGCTCTAACGCGGCGGGTACGTTCGCTGGCTTCGTCGATACGAAAGCCCGCCTGGTGGGGGTCGAAGCAGCCGGTGGCGCCGCGGTGACCAACGGAATCCCGGGTGTGCTGCACGGTATGCACTCGCGGCTCCTACAGGATGAGGCCGGGCAAATTGAAGAGGCCACGTCGATTTCGGCTGGTCTCGACTACCCGGGGCTCGGACCAGAACATGCGCATCTGGCCGCCATCGGTCGGGCCGAGTACACCCTGGCCAATGACGCCGAAGTACTCGACGCCTTTCGCCTCCTCAGCCACACCGAGGGCATCATCCCAGCCCTTGAATCGGCCCATGCGGTGGCCTGGGTCGCTCGGGCGGCCGGCACCGAGGCATTGCCTACTGGTTCGACCGTCCTCATCACGTTGTCGGGACGGGGCGACAAGGACGTAGCTCAGGTACGCGACATCCTGCGGAGCACTACCGATGCTTGAAAAGGAATTACGGCGACAGCGCGAGTCCGGACGAAAGTTGCTGATTCCTTACCTCATGGGTGGCATGACGGATGATTGGACTCAGTCGTTGGCCGCCGTGGTGGCGGCCGGTGCCGATGCCGTCGAGGTTGGCATTCCCTTCTCCGACCCAATGATGGATGGCCCCGTGATCCAAGAGGCCGCACTCGCCGCGCTCCACCGTGGGGTCGTGCCCGATCAGGTGCTCGATGACATTTCCCGCGCCGACGTCACCATTCCGGTGGCCGTGATGACGTATTACAACATCGTCTTTCGGGCTGGACATCGACGAATGGCCAGCAGCATGGCCGCTTCCGGCGTGAGCGGGGCCATCATCCCCGACCTTTCTCTGGAGGAGATCGCGCCGTGGGCCCTGGAGGCTGACGAAGCGGGAATCGATACGGTCCTGCTCGTTGCTCCGTCCAGTCCTGAGGACCGGGTGGAACGCATCTGCGCGCGGGCCCGTGGCTTCGTCTACGCCGTGGCCCGAATGGGCGTGACGGGGGAGAGAGCAGCCCTCGGGAACGATGCTCGCCAAGTCGTCGAGCGGATTCGTCGCTATACCGACATGCCCGTCTGCGTGGGCGTTGGCGTCTCGACACCGGATCAAGCGGCCGAGGTATGCGAAGTGGCTGACGGCGTTGTCGTCGGTTCGGCGCTCGTGCGTCGGCTTCTGGAAGGCGCAGGGCCCGATGGTGCGGCCGAGTTCGTGGGTGAACTCCGGCAGGCGATCGACTAGCTGGGCGGAAGAAACACGAGGCACCCGTTGTGCCCGCCGAACCCGAAAGAGTTCGAGAGGACGGCAGAAGGCGTCCAGGAGATGGCCTCGCCGTGCACCACTTGCATCGTGATTTCTGGATCGGCCTCCGCGTACCCAGCCGTGGGCGGAATGGTGGCCCGATCAATGGTCAGGATGGAGGCAACGGCTTCAATCGCACCTGCCGCCGCCAATCCATGTCCGGTGACGCCCTTCGTCGAGGTCACGAGGGGCCCCGGTTCCCCGAACACCTTGTTGATGGCGCGGGATTCGGCCAGGTCATTCAATGGCGTCGAAGTGCCATGGGCATTGATGTGCCCAACGTCACTCGCCGCAATACCGGCGTCGACCAGCGCCAGCTCCATGCAGGCCACTGCGCCGGCGCCGTCGGGTGCCGGGGCGGTGATGTGGTGGGCATCCGAAGTACTGGCTGATCCAGCGATTTCGGCGTAAATCCGAGCACCGCGTGCGACGGCCCGGTCCCAATCTTCGAGCACGAGCGCAGCGGCCCCTTCGGTCATGACAAACCCATCGCGCCGAGCATCAAAGGGGCGTGAGTGGCCACTGGTAGAGAGCGCCGTCATATTGGCAAAGGCGGCGATCGATACCGGGTGCATGCCGGCTTCGGAACCACCGCCAATGGCTACGTCGCATCGTCCCGAGGCCACCAGCCGAGCAGCAGCGGCAATGGCGTGCGTGCCGGCGGCACAGGCCGTGACGATGACCTCGCATGGCCCCCGCCATCCCAACCGCATGGAGATGCCAGCGGCGCCGGCGTTGGCCATCATCATGGGCACCAGACGAGGGGACACTCGGCGGGCGCCCTTGTCGTTGTAGACCCCGACCTGTTCGGCCAGCGTCTCAAAGCCTCCGACGCCGGTGGCGAATATGACGCCGGCCTTGTCGGGATCGACCCCAATGTCGCCCGCATCCTGAAAGGCCATATCGGCGGCGGCAACGCTGAACTGGGCAAACTTATCCAGCTGTCGAACTTCTTTGGGGCCGAACCACTTTTCAGCTTCGAAGTCGCGAACCGGTCCACCGGCGACACCCTCTACCGGGTGGATGAGTCCTTCCCACAGCGCGTCAATGCCGACGCCGCAACAGGTGACCGCTCCGAGTCCGGTGACTGCGACCCGCCGTCCCCGGATCGGGCCGTCGGCGCCGATCCCGAGCTGCATTACAGCTTGGAGGTGATCAGGTCGTAGGCCTGACCGATGGTCGAGATGTCTTCGAGTTCGGTTTCTTCCACCGTGACATCGAACGCCTCTTCGAGTGCCATGACGAGTTCCACCAGATCGAGACTGTCGGCGTCAAGATCGTCACCGAACTTGGCTTCCTTGGTGATCTTCTCTGCCGGAACCTGCAGCACTTCTACGGCGCATTCGCGAAACTTCTCGAACGTTGCGTCGCTGTCCACGGTGAACTCCTTGTTGGTTGGGGGATCCTGCTCTTGACTATTACGAACGCTACAGGCCCATGCCCAGGCCGCCATCGACCGGGATCACAGCCCCTGTGACATATGACGCCGCTGGCGAGGCCAAAAAGCCTACGACTTCAGCCACGTCGCTGACCGTACCCACTCGACCGAGGGGGACCTGGCTGGTCATGAGAGCCACCCGCTCGTCACCCAAGGCCGTCGTCATATCTGTCTCAATCAAGCCTGGGGCGACCACATTGACCGTGATCTGACGACTGCCCACTTCCCGGGCGATCGCCCGCGCCATGCCCACC
Organism: uncultured Acidimicrobiaceae bacterium; assembly: GCA_963730785.1. GTDB lineage: Bacteria > Actinomycetota > Acidimicrobiia > Acidimicrobiales > RAAP-2 > Bog-473. The sequence continues at coordinate 623,057 of CAVSTF010000010.1, read as the reverse complement.
AGGCCCGCCTTGGAGGCCGCGTAATTGGCCTGACCTGGTAGTCCGACATAGGCCCCGACCGAAGAGAGGAAAATGACCCGTCCAGCGTGGAGGCGGAGCATTTTGCTGATGGCCCGCTTCGCCACTCGGAAGGAACCGGTGAGATTGGCGTCAATCACCGAGGTGAAGGCTTCCTCGCTCATTCGGAGCATCAACCCGTCCTTGGTGATGCCGGCATTGGCGACCAGGACTTCAACCGGCCCCCAGGTTTCTTCGATCTGAGCGAACGCGGCGTCGACCTGCGTGCTGTCGGTCACGTCGCAACGGACCGCGAGGTAACGGTCGCGCATCGGTTCCGTTGGGAGCCTCTGGGGGCGGATCAGTGCGGTAGGTGGTGACCACCTGGTCGCCATTGGCCAGGAACCACGACACGCATGCCGCGCCGATGCCCCTATTACCTCCGGTAACGAGAACGATGGCCATCAGTGTTGATCGGGTACGCGCAACCACACGAGCGGTTGCCCTTCCTGCACCCTCTCACCGTCGACGGCGAGCCAGCGAATGACCTGTCCGGCGAAAGGAGTCCGGACTTCAGTCACCCCGATTCGACCGACGAGATCGCCCACTTCGACGTGAGAAGGACTCTGGTCATTGGGATCACCCTCGGTACCTGGCAAAAGTCCGGTGCCGGGCGCCCGCAGCGTGGCATCGGGGGCAAAGATGCCACCACCCGGACTGACCACCACTCGCTCGGACATGTAGAGGTGCTCACCCTGGTGCAGCGCCGGCTCCGCTCGCCACGTTCCAGCGTCGGCAATGGTGTCCATCAACGTGTCGAGATCGATGGGCTTACTGACCGAAATTGACTGGATCTCCGGCAGGCTCCGCTTGGCCAATCCACTGAGCACGCCACCGGGACCGAGTTCCACCAGCGAGGTCAGTCCGAGCCCGGCAAACGTCTCCAGGGTCTGACGCCACCGCACCGGGCTGCACAGCTGGGCCGAGAGCAGGCCGGGCCATTCGGCCGGGTCATCGTGCACTCGGGCGTCGACATTGGCCACGACCCGCACCTCGGGCGTAAGGAAGGTGACTTCGGTCAGGGCCTTGCGCAACGGTGCCCGCGCTCCTTGCATCAATGGCGTGTGGAAGGCACCCGAGACGGCGATTGGCATCACTCGTTTGGCACCCAGCTCCTTGGCCAAGGTGCCAGCCACCGCAACCGCCTCCGCAGTTCCGGCGATGACAACCTGTCCGGGAGCGTTGTAGTTGGCCACCCAGACGTCGCCCTCGGCACGTTGACACGCCGCCTCGGCGTCATCGTCAGCGATTCCCAGCAGCGCCGCCATGGTGCCAGGAGCGTCCTCGCCGGCGCGGGCCATAGCTTCGCCTCGGGCCACCACCAGTTGTATGCCGTGTTCGAAGGTCAGGGCGCCGCTGGCCACCAGTGCCGTGTATTCGCCGAGACTGTGTCCTGCACAGGCCGCTGGGGCCAGACCGATCCGTTCCACCGCATCCAGCACCACCAGGCTGAGCACGGTGGTCGCCAGTTGGGCGTTTTCGGTTCGCGTCAGTTCCTCAATGGGAGCTTCGAGGAGGAGATACGCCAGGTCGCGGTCAGTCGCTTCCGATGCTTCGGCCACCACTTCCCATGACGGGTGATCGACCCATGGCTCACCCATTCCGGATCGTTGAGATCCCTGTCCTGGGAAGGTAAAGACCAACACTTCGGCGACGTCTCCGTTCGTCGGACCTGCTGCGAGGTCACAGTGTGTCACGCGACGACGCTTCGGGCGTCATCAGTGGAGCATTCTTCCTACCGCTGGTATTACCAGTGAGTAACTTCCTGCACCTAGGGCTACTTGACCTGCCTAGCGAAGAGGAAGATCTGGTACGACCAGCGGCGTACCAGAGCGGTTTTTTGGGTGCTCCGCGGGTCGAATTGGCCAGAACGGAAACTGAAAATCAGCGGATTATGACAATTCCGGGGAGATGGAAGTGATTGCCTTCGATGCCCCGGTGCGCACCGTGTCTGACAACTGACGCTCTCGCTTCGACGAGGGGGAGCGGAGCGGACCCACCTTTGGTCGAGAGTGGCGCTAACGAGCGAGCGAGATGACCGACGCGGCCACCATCGCCAACATGCCGAGAATGACGAATTGTGCTGCGATGACGAGGCCGAGGGAACGGAACATAAGTCCAGGGTACGGTCCAAGAGTAAGGACGCCGTGAGACACGGATAAGAACTTGGTAAAGCTGTCATGAGCGGCGCAAGTGACCGCCATGAATGCCGTTACCGACTCTCATTTTCCAGAAGTTTGGTGCCCGGAGCGAGACTTGAACTCGCACGTCCTTTCGAACAACGGCTTTTGAGGCCGCCGCGTCTGCCGATTCCGCCATCCGGGCCGAAGAGGAGATCCTATAGGTGGGATCTACGGTGAAGCGGTGCGTTTGATCGGGATCGAACTGGTGCGGGTCGGTATCCCGTTCCTGAGACCCATCGGCACGGCGGCTGGGTTGCATCAAACGCGTGATCTCCTCTATGTCCGCGTGGTGACCGACGGGGGCGAAGGTTGGGGCGAGTGCGCGGCGCTGGGCGACGCAACGTCGGTGGACCCGAATGTGGCGACCGTCGCCGAAGCCGCGGCGACGAGCGGGGTGCCGCGATTGCTTCGGGCAGCGACAGCTCGGGATGGCGAAATGCCGAGCTACACCGACATCGTTCCGCTTTTCGGAAACACCCCCGCCGATCGAATGTTGGGGGCGGCCTTCGAGATGGCCGTCCGTGATTTGGCCTTACGGGACTCGGGACAGTCGCTCGCCCAGTCGTTACAGGTTGGACCCGGATTCGAGGCCCTCCCGGTTGGCGCCGCCATCGGGATCCCGATCGATCGTGACCCTGGCACACTGCGGGAGAACGTCGAGGTCGTGGTGGCCGGGGGCGCTGCTCGGGTGCGCCTCAAAATTGCCCCCGATTGGGACATCGAGCCGACTCGCATAATTCGAGAACGTCATCCCGACCTCGTCCTGCAGTTAGATGCCAACGGTGCGTATGACCTGGCCGACGCTGAGCACCTGAATCAACTCAGTGATTACGACGTCCTGTGTATTGAGCAGCCCATGCCTCCAGCGGACCTGGTCGCTCACGCTGAGTTAGGCAAGAGGATGGCGGTCCCCATCTGCCTGGACGAATCGCTGACCACTACCCGACGGGTGCTCGATGCGGTGCGAAACCAGTCCTGCCAGGTGGCGTGCCTGAAGCCAGGACGGCTGGGCGGCATTGTGGCCACCCGAGCCGCTCACGCCGTCTGCATGGAAGCCGGGCTCTCGGTCTTCGTCGGTGGATTCTTTGAAACGGGGTTGGCCCGGTCGGCCAACTTGGCGCTGGCGGCCCGCCTGGCCCAGGACGCTCCGGGTCTGGTCAGTGATGTCAGCGATCCGTCGTCCTACCTGTCGACCGACCCCTGCGGGTACCCCAAAGTGCACCGTGGTTGGGTTCGCGTCCCTGATCAGCCCGGTATTGGACCCTGGCCGGAGGAGCTGGAATTGTCGAACCTGGGAGCGCAACGGCGCTGGTTCCCGGCCACGTACACTTGACGCTCCATGCAGCGCATCCTCCTCGAGCGCAGAATCCGAGACGTGCACACTCGGCTGGTGCGCGCTCGTGAGGACCTGGCCGTGCTCGATGAGCAACTGGCCGTGGTGACCGAAGAAGCCGACGAAGCGAGAGTCAGGTCCTTGGTGTCTGAAACCCCATTGGCGGCCCATGAGCACAGCGAGGCCGCCCGCCATTTCGACGCCATGAGCCGCGCCCGTGCCGCGCTGGCTGTCACGGTGGTGGATCTGGAGCAGCGTCAGGACGAGCTGCTGGCTGACGTGTCGAGGGGCCGATCATGAGCAAGACCGACACCTTGGCGCGAGTGGTCATTGCCGAAGACGAGGCCATCATCCGCCTCGACCTCAAAGAGATCCTGACATCGGCCGGCTACGAGGTCGTGGGGGAAACGGGCCGGGGCGACGAAGCCGTCTCACTGGTGGAAGAGCACAAGCCTGATCTCGCCATCCTGGACATCAAAATGCCGGGCATGGATGGCCTGCGGGCCGCCCGTGAAATCACGTCACGCCATCAGGTGGCGGTGCTGCTCCTGACGGCATTCAGTCAGCGCGACCTCATTGAGGAAGCCCGTGACGCCGGTGTGGCGGCCTACCTGGTCAAGCCCTTCCAGCCTCGTGAGTTGCTCCCGGCCATAGCCGATGTCCTGTCGCGGGCTCGCCAGGAATGGGCCATCGCCGCTGAGGCCAGCACCGACGGTGCCGAGGACAAGCTGGTGACGCGCCGGGTAGTCGACGAAGCGAAGACGATCTTGATGGATCGCAACGGCCTGCCCGAGAACGAGGCATTCAGTTTTATTCAGCAGACGGCAATGAAAACCCGGGCTCGCATGCGGGATGTGGCCCAGCAGATCGTCGACGGCACGCTGACCCCATAAATGGCGACGCAGGGGGAGCGATCAGGGCCACTGTTTCTCCTGGACGGGATGTCCCTGGCCTTTCGGGCCTACTTCGCCCTGCCGAACACGCTGAAGACCTCTTCGGGTGTGGTGACCAATGCGGTGCACGGTTTCGTGTCGATGGTGGCCTACATCGTCAGGGAGCAGGAACCGGCGTCGCTGGCCGTTGCCTTCGACCTACCAGGCGCCACCTTCCGCGACGAGATGGTCGTGGACTACAAGGGTGGACGGGACGAAACGCCCGATGACTTGCCGCCCCAGTTCGAAATGATCCGCGAGGTCATGGAAGCACTGGCCATCCCGGTGGTGGAGGCCGCGGGTTATGAAGCCGATGACGTATTGGCCACCCTGGCTACCGAGGCCCGAGACCGGAGGTGCGACGTCGTCATCGTGACCGGAGACCGGGACAGCTTCCAGCTCATTGAGGATCCCCATGTCCGGGTGCTCTACAACAAGCGCGGCGTCAGTGATTACTCGCTCTACGACGAGGCTGGCATTCTCGAGCGGACGGGCGTGCTGCCGGACAAGTACGTGCTGCTGGCGGCACTGCGGGGTGATCCATCCGACAACCTGCCCGGGGTGCCGGGGGTGGGCGAGAAGACGGCGGCCAAGCTGCTCAACGCCTACGGCGACCTCGATGGGATTTACGCCCACCTGGACGAACAGACGCCGAAACTGCGGGAGAACCTGGCCAACAACGAAGCCCTTGCCCGATCGAACGCCGAGGTCATCCCGCTGGTGCGCAATGTGCCCCTGGATGTTCATGTCGATCAACTCCAGCTGGGTGGTTGGGATCTTCGACAGGCGGAAGAGGTCTTCAATCGCTATGAGATGAAGACCCACTGGAAGCGCATGGAGGTCATGCTCAAGTCGGGACAGCTCGGACAGCCGGCCGAGGGCGGGGGAGAAGTGGTGGTGGCCCGCGCCGACGCGGCGGCGATCGTGGCCCCGAAGAAAGAAGCACTGATTGAGATCGGCGAGCTCAAGCTGCCGATCAAGGCCGCCGATGCGGTGACGGACTTGTCTGCCTTGGGCGAGGGCCCAGTGGGCCTGACGGCCCGGTGGGTGGGGACGCAGGGTCGGAGTCCGCTCACTGCCGTGGCCGTGGTGGCCACCGAAGGCGGCGGCGATGTCGGGGCGGTGCTGGTTCCGGGTGACCTGTTGTCAACCGCAGCCGTGGCCAAGAAACTGGCCGAGGTGCTGGCTCGACCGGTGACGGGACACCGGGTCAAAGAAGTCATGCGCTCCCTGCTGCCGCTGGGCATTGACTGCACCGGGTTGGCCATGGATACCGCCGTGGCGGCCTACCTGCTCGATGCCTCGAGTGGTGAATATGAACTGGACACGCTCAGAGGGACGGTCAGCCAGCTGCAGCTGACCATGGGTGACCCGACAGAGGAGCTCCTCGAGGTGGGGGAGACGATGGTGGCCGAGGCCCGCAGTGTGGCGGAGCTGGCGGGGGAGTATCGAACGCGGATTGAGGAAGAGGAAGGCATGCCCTTCCTCCATGACGAGATTGAGACGCCGTTGGTGCGGGTGCTGGCCCGGATGGAAGTATCTGGGCATCGGCATCGATCGGAAAGAGCTACAGGGCATTGCCGATGCGCTGAAGACCTCGGCGATCACATTGCAGGCCAAAGTGACCGAGTTGGCGGGGCACGAGTTCAACGTGAACTCGACGCAACAGCTGCGGACCGTGCTCTACGAGGAACTGGGGCTGACGCCGGGCAAGAAGACCAAGACGGGCTTCTCCACCGATGCCCAGACACTTGAGACCCTGCGCGGGGTTCACCCCATCATCGAGGCGTTGCTGTCCTACCGTGAGGTCGAGAAGCTGCGCTCCACTTATGGCGAGAATCTCCTGGCCGAGGTGGCGGCCGATGGCCGGATCCATGCGTCGTTTGGGCAGACGGTGGCCCGCACCGGACGCATCTCCTCGGACCGGCCCAACCTGCACAACATTCCCGTGCGATCCGAGCTGGGGAAGCAGTTCCGGCGAGCCTTTGTCCCGGCCGAGGGCTGCACCTTCCTGGTGGCCGACTACGACCAGGTCGAATTGCGGGTCATCGCCCACCTGTCGGAGGACGAAGGTCTGATTGAGGCGATGACGTCGGGATCTGATGTCCACCGCGTGGTCGCCGCCGGCGTGTACCGGGTGCCCGAAGACGAGGTCACCCACACCCAACGGGAGTTCTCCAAGATGGTTTCCTACGGCCTGGCCTACGGCATGGAGGCCTACGGGCTGAGCCAGCGCCTCGGCGTCCCGGTCGAAGAAGCGGCGGCCATCATGGGCAGCTACTTCGGCGCCTTCCCGAGGGTGAAGGCCTACATGGACGAGACGGTGGACCAGGCCCGCATCCGAGGGGGCACCCGGACGGAATTCGGGCGGCTGCGGCCCCTGCCGGACCTCCAATCGTCCAATTACCGGGTCCGCCAGGCGGCCGAGCGCCAGGCCATGAATGCCGGGATTCAAGGGTTGGCGGCCGACATCTTCAAAATGGCGTTGGTGCGACTGGATCGTTCCTTGGAGGAAGCCAAACTGGCCAGCCGCTTGGTCCTCCAGGTGCACGACGAGGTCATTGTCGAGGTGGCAGGGGGCGAAGAAAAAGAGGCCAGCCGCCTCACCGAGGATGCGCTGACCGGGGCGGCCGACCTCAAAGTCCCGCTGACCATTTCGATGGCGATGGGTCCGAGTTGGGCCGCCGCCAAGGGCTGATAAAAGGCCCCCTGACCTCCTGATAGTCTGTAACGCCCGCTGGCACCGGCAGCTGGGCACCTATTGGACTCACACCGACCCCGGCGCGGTCACCTGCAGTTGAAAGCGAGCTTTTTCCATGCCCGACGAGCGCACCACCACCCTTCTCTCCCCCGAAGCCATGGGTAGCTTCGATGCGGAAGGGAACTACATCCCCCGCACCATCATCGATGACGACCTCGGCGAGGCCGATCTCGAACAGGCGATGGGCGACTCCATTATCGAGTTCGAAGATGGAGACGTGATTGAGGGAACGGTCGTCAAGATCGATCGCGACGAAGTACTGCTGGACATCGGCTTCAAGTCCGAAGGTGTCATCCCGGCCCGCGAGCTGTCCATCCGCAACGACGTCCACCCCGACGAGATCGTGTCGCTGGGCGATCACATAGAAGCGTTGGTGTTGCAGAAGGAAGACAAGGAAGGGCGTCTCGTCCTGTCCAAGAAGCGCGCCCAGTACGAGCGGGCCTGGACCACGATTGAGAAGAAGAAGAACGACGGCGAAATGGTGTCCGGTCCGGTCATCGAGGTCGTCAAGGGTGGTCTGATCGTCGACATCGGACTCCGGGGCTTCCTGCCCGCTTCGTTGGTTGAGCTGCGCCGTGTGCGCGAGCTGCAGCCGTACGTGGGCAAGGTCATTGAAGCCAAGATCATTGAGCTCGACCGCAATCGCAACAACGTGGTGCTGTCACGCCGGGCCTGGTTGGAAGAGGCGCAGAAGGAACAGCGTGGCGACTTCCTCCAGAACCTCAAGCCGGGCGAGCGCCGCAAGGGTGTCGTCTCCTCGGTCGTCAACTTCGGTGCCTTCGTGGACCTGGGTGGCATGGACGGACTGGTGCACGTGTCCGAACTGAGCTGGAAGCACGTCGATCACCCGTCGTCCGTGGTGCAGGTGGGCGACGAGATTGAGGTCGAAGTGCTCGACGTCGACCTGGACAAGGAGCGCATCTCCCTGTCGCTCAAGTCGACGCAGTCCGACCCCTGGCAGGAGTTCGCTGACTCGCACGCCGTTGGTCAGCTGGTCTACGGCCGCATCACCAAGTTGGTGCCCTTCGGCGCCTTCGTGCAGGTGGGTGACGGGATTGAAGGTCTGGTCCACATCTCGGAGATGGCGGTCCACCACGTGGACCTGCCCGAGCAGGTGGTCACCCCCGGCGAAGAGTTGTGGGTCAAGATCATCGACATCGACCTGCAGCGTCGCCGTATTTCGCTGTCGATCAAGCAGGCCGCTGAGGGTGGCGAGGTCTCCGAGGAGTACCGCGAGGCCTTTGGTGAGCACGCCTACGACGAAGAGGGCAACTACATCGGCTTCGACTACGCCGAGGGTGAGTTCACGCCCGAGACCGAAGCGCAGGCCGCCTGGGCTGACTTCGCCGAAGAAGTTGGCGTGCCGGTGCACGAGGCTCCTGCGGTGACGGCGGTCGAGGGTGCTGAGGCGGGCGACGTGGCCGCTGAAGCAGCTCCCGTCGCCGATGCCGAGCCGGTTGCGGCAGCGGCGGCCGAAGAGGTCAGCGAAGAGGCCTGATCATCTGAGGGTTCCCGTTCGGTTTTGGTCGAGCGGGAACCCCGCATGGTGTGTTGGAGACTCGCCTGAGTGGTGCGCTTGGCCCGCCAGCGGGCCAAGCGGGTTCGGTACAGTGGCGAAATGCCGGCGCTCGCCCATCCGTTGAGCGAGGACTTTGTCTGGACCGATGTGCAATCGGACGTACGTCGAGTCACGGCCGAGCAACTCGCCGCGTACAACGAGTCAGGGCTACTTCGTCATGGAAGATGTGTTCGATCCATCCATTGTCGCCGAGGTGCTGGCTGAAATCGATCCGATTGAACGTGAGTTCGAGGATCAACTTCGATTGGCTGACGGTGGTAAGGCGTTCATTGCCCGGGCCGATGAAATCACCTTCACCACCCACCTGGTGGCCCGTTCCGAGCGGCTGCGCCAATTTGTCTCATCGTCGCCGTTGATCGATGTCTGCGCCGACCTGATTGGTCCGGATGTGCGCCTCTACTGGGACCAGGCGGTCTACAAGAAGCCGGGAGCGGCGGTGTCCTTTCCATGGCATCAGGACAACGGGTACGCCTTTGTGGTGCCGCAGCAATACCTGACCTGTTGGATTGCCCTGACTGACGCCACCGAGGACAACGGTTGCCCGCAGGTGCTGCCGGGCGTGCACAGGGAAGGAACGCTCCGCCACCGTCTCACTGCGACCGGATTGATCTGCTTCGACGACACTGACCCCGAGGTGAAGACGGCCACGATGGCGCCCGTGCGAGCCGGCGGGATGGTGGTGTTCTCTTCACTCACGCCGCATTGCACCGGCCCCAACGTTACCGACGGGGTGCGCAAGTCCTACATCGTGCAGTACGCCCCGGATGGGGCCTACGTCCTGGCCGGGCCGACCAGGGCCGAGCTGGTGGAAATCCCGGCCACCGCGCCGGAGCGCCAGTTCCCGGTATTGGTGGGCGGTCGCCCGGTTTAGGGGAGACGCTGGCGCAATACCTGGGCAAACCGATCGGCTGCGGACCCATCGGTTTCGAAGAACAGGGCCGGGTCCAGCAGTTCGAGTTCCAGGACCGCTGGCGTCCCGTCGGACAGCGGGATGAGGTCAACCCGGGCGTAGGTGGTCGGTCCGACGAGTGACTCGGCGACGGCCAAGGCAGCCCGGGCTGTCGCCAGCTGTTGCGGGTTAGGGGTGGCGGCGCTGATGCGTTCCTGCTGGTACAGATCGGCCTGCACACCTGCTCCGGATTGCAATAAAGCTTCCTTTTGTATGGCGTGGCTGAACTCGGAGCCCAGGAAGATGAGGCCCAACTCGCCCAGTTCGTCGACCTTGGTCGCATAGGGCTGCACCATGGCGGTGCGACCCAGCTCGGCTAAGCGAACCAGGTGGTCACGGGCCGCTGCGTGCTCGTCACCGCGGTAGCGGGCGCTCTCGAAACCACCGCCTGAAATGGTGGGCTTGATGACGAACTCACCGTCCGGTAGGTCGACTGCGAGATCGCCTGGCTCGACCCACGTCGTCGGCAAAGTGGCAACACCATGCTCGGCCAGGACCGACAGGTAGCGCTTGTCGACATTCCAACGGAGGACAGACGGCGCATTCTGCAATTGGGTCAGGGTGGCCACTCGATCGGCCCATCCAGGAATTCCAGGGGCCGGTGAATGTTGTCCCAGGCCCCGTTGGCCAGCACCAGGTCATATTGGCGCCAATCAACGTGGGGATCGGTCCACACGGCCGTCCGGGCTTCAATGCCATGGGCCGCCAGTGCATGGCGCAGCAGTGGCCAATCGGGCCGGAGGTCCGGGATAGGCCGCCGAGGTGGCGACGGCCAGCTGTCGGGTGGGCATCAGCTCCCGATAGGGAAGTGGCAGGCCACTTGATGTCCGGCGGCAATCTCCCGCATTTGGGGGACCTCCTCGGCACATTTTGCTTCGGCCCGGGGGCAGCGGGTGCGAAAGCGGCAACCCGATGGGGGGTTGATTGGGCTGGGTGGCTCGCCGGAAAGAATCACCGAGGTCCGGGTCGCTTCGGGATCGGGTTCCACCGCCGAGGAAAGCAGGGCGGCGGTGTAGTGATGGGCCGGCGCCTCGTAGAGGGTGTCCGAGGGGGCCACTTCGCAGAGCCGGCCGAGATACATCACGGCCACCCGGTCGCTCACGTTCTTTACCACCGCCAGATCGTGGGCGATGAAGAGCACCGTCAGGTCATGGGCCGCCTTCAGGTCCTCGAGCAGGTTGAGGATCTGCGCCTGTACGGAGACGTCGAGCGCCGAGACGATCTCGTCGCAGACGAGGAGTTTGGGTTCGAGTACCAGGGAACGGGCAATGGAGATCCGCTGGCATTGGCCACCCGAGAACTCTCGAGGCCGCCGGCCTCCGGCCACGTAGGGATCGATGCCGACCGATTCCAGCATGGCGTTGACCTTGTCCCGGCGCTCTTCCTTGGTGCCGATCTTCCAGATATTGAGTGGCTCGGCCACAATGTCGCTGACCCTGCGGCGGGGATTCAACGACGAAATGGGATCCTGGAAGATCATTTGCACCTGGGTGCGGAGCGTCCGCAGACTCTCCCGATTCAAGGTGGTCAGGTTGGTATCGCCGAACTGGATGGTGCCCGATGTGGGCTTCTCCACTTGGACGATGGCCCGACCGGTGGTGGACTTTCCGCAGCCGGACTCGCCCACCAATCCGAGTGTTTCGCCTTCCTTCAGATCGAAGGACACACCGGCGACGGCCTGGACCGTTTGCCGCCCCTTGGTGAACGACACCACCAGGTCCTGGACGCTGAGCATGGTGTTCGAATTCGTCATGCGTGAACCGCCGGAGAGCTGGTGAGCGGGAACCAACAGGCATAGCTGTGACCTGGTTCGGATCCCGGCAATCAACGGGGGCTTCTCGTGTGACACTTGTCCTGTGCGTACGGGCATCGGGGCGCAAACGGACAGCCCTGGGGTGGATTGATGAGGTCCGGCGGACGACCATCGATGGCGGTCAGACGGGTGTGGCTGGGATTGCCGATCCGGGGCATGGAGCGCAGGAGTGCTTCGGTATAGGGCATTGCCATTTGGGAGAACGAGCACCCGGGTCGGCGCCCGTCTCGACGACGGTGCCGGCGTACATGACGATGATCTCATCGGTCCGGGTGGCCACGACGCCGAGGTCGTGGGTCACCAGGATCATGCCCATTTGGCGATCCCGCTGCAGGTTGCTGAGCAGGTCGAGAATCTGAGCCTGCACGGTGACATCGAGTCCGGTGGTGGGTTCGTCGGCCATGAGCAGATCGGGCGCGCAGGCCAATGCGATGGCGATGACCACTCGTTGCCGCATGCCGCCCGAAAGCTGACTCGGGTAGGCGTCATACCGCTCGACCGGCGAAGGGATGCCGACCTGCATGAGCAAGGAGAGCGCCGTCTCCTTCGCTTCATCGCTGCCCGAGCTTGAGGTGAAGACGGAGTGACTCGGTGATCTGCCGACCGATGCGCAGGACCGGATTGAGTGACGTCATGGGATCCTGGAAGACCATGGCGATCTTCGTACCCCAGAGGTGGCGCAGATCGTTGTTCGACGCGTTGAGGATTTCCTGGCCCTCGTAGCGGACCGACCCGGTTTGGGTCGCCGTCTCGGGAGGCAGGAGCCCCATGATGGCTCGCGAGAGGACGGTCTTCCCGGATCCTGACTCGCCGACGATGCCCAATGTCTTGCCTTGCATCAGGGAGAGCGAGACACCGTTGACCGCTCGCACTTCGCCCCGAGCGGTGGCAAAGGAGACGTGGAGATCGTCGACTTCCAACAGGGGAGAACTCACAGTTTCGCCTCCGTGAGATCGAAATAGGTGCGCAGCTTGTCGCCCACCACGTTCAAGCAGAACAGGAGCGAGAACATGGCCGCCGCCGGGAAAATGACCAGCCATGGGTTGGTTTGACCCTTCCCGCCGGAGAGCAGGGTGGCGCTCTCGTTGAGCATGTTGCCCCAGCTCGGCGTTGGTGGCTGGACCGAGAGCCCGAGGAAGGCGAGGGAGCCCTCCAGCACGATGATGGTGGCCACGGCAATGAGTCCGAAAGACACGATGGTCGGCATGATGTTGGGCAAGATCTCCCGGGCCAGGATCCGACGATCGCTGGCCCCGAGCGCTTTGGCAGCCAGCACAAAATCTCGGGTCGAATAGGAGAGGGTGGCTGCTCTGACCACCCGGAAAATAAGCGGGGCGGCGGCCACCCCGACGATCAGGGTGATCTTCCACAAGTTGTGGCCCCAGAAGGTCACAATGACGATGACCGCCACAATGGCCGGGAAGGCCAGGAGCACGTAGGACGAGGTGTTCAGGAAGGTGTCGATCCGACCTCGGCGGTAGCCCGAGATCATGGCCGGGATGCCGCCGATCAACAACCCAATGAGGGCGCCACCGAAGCCGACGATCAGCGACACCCGGGACCCGAAGATGAGCCGGCTGAAAATGTCCCGATTGAGGTCGTCGGTACCGAGAAGATGGCCCAAAGCCGGGCCGCCGTTCTGGGGCGCCGAATAGTTTTGGAAGGTCGGATTGGGCAAGGGCAGCAGGTTGGCGATGATGGCCAAGAGGACAATCAGGCCGATCCAACCCACGCAGATCCAGAAAAAGGGACCCAACCTCTTGGTGGTGGGATCAACGTCATCGCTGTGCAGAAGGCCGGGCGCGGCACTGGCGACTCCGCCGGACACTAGGGAGGCGTCAGTCACGGGCGATCCTTGGGTCGACAATGGTGAATAGGAAGTCGAAGGCGAAGTTCACCAGCACGATGGCGATCGCCACCACCAAGGTGATGCCTTGGACCACGGTGTAATCGTCCTGGCTGATGCTCGAGATCAGCTGGAACCCGAGACCCGGAATTTGGAGCAGGAGTTCCACCACAAAGGTGCCGGCGATCAGGCTGCCGATGGTGACACCCGCCGAGGCCAAAAGCGACACCGAAGAGGGTCGCAGGGCATGGCGCCACATGATGCGGCGGTCGCTCAGTCCCTTCGATCGGGCCATCGTGATGAAGTCTTCTTGGAGAGTGGCGATCAAGTCATTTCTGAGTAGTCGGAAGTACACGACGATCGAACCCATGGCCAACACGATGGACGGTAAGAGCATGGTGTGGAGATTGGACCAGAAATTCTGCGTGAGCGGCACGTATGAGGCCGGTCCCGGGAAGATGTGCCAATGCACGGCGAAGAGGAGCACAAAGACGGGGGCAATGACGAAGGGTGGCAGGGCCAGCATGCCGAAGGTGGTGCTGTTGGAGACCTGGTCGAAAATGCCATTGGGTCGTCGCGATGCGGCCATCGCCATGGGGAAGGCCACGGCAAAGGACATCAACTGCGACACCACAATGAGCTCAATGTCGATGGGAAAGGACTGAGAAATGATGCTGGTCGTCGTTTGGTGCGTTGTATAGGACTGCCCTAAGTTGCCCTGGAATACGTGGCTGATCCAAATGAAGTACTGCTGCCACAACGGCTTGTCGAGCCCGAGTTGATGATTGAGGATGGCCGCATTCTGCGGCGTGTCGTTCGGGCCGAGAATGGTGACGGACGGGTTGCCAGGCAGCAGGTGCACCACAAAAAACGACGCAACCGATACAAAGACAATGATGATCAGGAGCAGGACGACTCGTTTTGCGATGTATCGCCCCACGCTTGATTTCCCTCCCTCGTGCTCGTACGCCCCCCGGCGGCGGATGATCCTAAACCTAGTGTCCTACCATGCGCCCTATGTCTGAGGGGATGCAGGTCCGACGTATCTGCGTGCCGCTCAAGGAAGCGTTGCTACCATTCGCCGTCGCTCGGGTTGTCGTGTTGGGTACGTTGGCCTTGGCGCATTTCATCATTGATCGCACGCATCCGGCCTCGGTGGCCACGGTGGCCCGGGTCCATTCAGGCTTGCTCGGTTGGGACGCCGGCTATTACGAATCGATTGCCCGCTTCGGCTACGCCCCGCTCGGACGCCAGTCACTTCGCTTCTTTCCCGGTGTGCCGTTACTGACACATGGGTTGGCGTGGTTGCCAGGCATCGGGGATGGTGCGGCGCTGTTGGTGGTGGCCAATGTTTCCGCGTGGGTGGCCACCGCGCTGCTCTTTGTGCTGGTGCGGCGAGAGTTCGGCGACGTCGCGCTGGCTCGACGCTCCATGTGGATTCTCAGCCTCGTCCCAGCGGCCTACGTATTGGTGATGGGATATGCCGAGGCCACGTTGCTCTGCGCCGCCATTGGCTGTTTCTTGGCTCTGCGTCCCAGCGCGTCACATCGACCGCATTTTCTGGTGGCCGGAGTATTGGCCTTCGTCGGCGCGCTCACCCGCCCGGTCGGCGTCCTGTTGGTGGCTGCGGTGGTCGTCGAGTTGATCCGTTGGTGGACCCGGATCGGTCGCCGGGAACGATTCGCCGGTCTGGCCGCGGCGGCGGCCCCATTTTTGGCGGTGGGGGCCTTCCTGGGATGGGCCCATCACGTGGTTGGCGACGCCTTCGCCCCCCTCCGGGTGCAGCTGCAGTCCGGGCACCATGGGGGGCTCTCCGACCCGTTTGTCACGCTGTATGACGATGCCAAGGGACTCCGGCATCACCATGTGGGGACGGCATTGCATGTGCCCTGGGTGATCCTGGCGCTCGTGCTCTTGGTGGTCTGTTGGCGGCGGCTCCCGGCCTCATACACCCTGTTCGCAGCGGCGACACTGGTGTTAGCCGTGGCCGGTTCGAACCTAGATTCCTTCGAGCGCTACGGCCTCAGTGCCTTCCCGCTGACCATCGCCGCCGCCCTGTGCTGCCGCCGGCAGGAGGTCGAACGGGTGGTCTTGGTGCTCCTGCCGGCTGCCCTGGCCGGATATGCACTTCTGGCCTTTTTGAACATATCTGTGCCCTGACGAGCCACTATCCTGCTTTGGCCCGCCATTGAGCTGGCACCGATGGAAGGGAATTGATGGCGGACGAAGTACCGATCGTGATCGCCGGGGCCGGACCCGGAGGGTTGACCGCAGCCCTGCAGCTCACTAAGCGCGGCAAGAAGCCGATAGTGCTTGAGGCCGATTCGGTGGTGGGCGGTATCAGCCGGACGGTGGAACGTGATGGTTGGCGCTTCGATCTTGGTGGCCACCGTTTCTTTACCAAGGTGCCCGAAGTCGAAGCACTGTGGCATGAGATTTTGCCCGAGGGCGATTTCCTCCTTCGCCCTCGGATGAGCCGGATCTTTTACAACGGCAAGTTCATTGACTACCCCCTCAAGGCTTTGAACGCCGGCGCGCAACGTCGGGTTGTGGGAGTCGATCCTGTGTGGGTTCTCCTACATCTGGGCCCGCATTCGGCCACCGAAGAACGAGGACAACTACGAAAACTGGCTGGTGGCGCGATTTGGCTGGCGCCTCTACCGCACCTTCTTCAAGACCTACACCGAGCGGGTGTGGGGCGTGCCGGTCTCCGACATGCCAGCGGATTGGGCGGCCCAGCGGGTCAAGAACCTTGACCTCCGCAAAGCGGTCGTGAACGCCATATTGCCGAAGCGCAACCAAACCGATATCACCACCCTCATTGAGGAATTCCAGTACCCGAAGTTCGGGCCCGGGATGATGTGGGAAGTCTGCACCGAAAAGGTGCGGGCCGCCGGCGGCACCGTGCACCTCGAGGCTCGCGTCATCGGCATCAACGTGGCCAATGGGGCCGCCCAATCGGTCACCTATTCCCACCACGGCCAGGACGTCGAACAAGTCGCCTCCCACGTCATCTCAACCATGCCGCTGCGCGAGTTGGTGCACACCATCCGACCGGCGCCTCCGGCCGAGGTCTTGGCGGCCGCCGACGGTCTGCACTATCGCGATTACCTCACGGTGGCCCTGGTGGTGCCCGAGTCACGCAGCTTCCCCGACAACTGGATCTATATCCATGATCCCGGGGTCGAAGTGGGTCGGATCCAGAACTATGGCAGTTGGTCCCCGTACCTGGTCAAGGACGGCCGCACCTGCCTCGGTCTCGAATACTTCGTCTTCGAGGGCGACGATATGTGGACCACGCCCGATGACGAGCTGATCGCCCTCGCCACCAAAGAACTGGGACACCTCGGTCTGGCCGAAGCGGGCGATGTGGAAGCCGGGTACGTGGTGCGAGTACCCAAGGCCTATCCCTATTACGACTTCGCCTACAAGGCCAACGTGCAGACGATCCGGGATTACCTGGAAGCTCACGCCCCCAACGTGCATCCGGTGGGACGCAACGGCATGCACAAATACAACAATCAGGATCACTCGATGTACACCGCCATGTTGACGGTCGAAAACATGTTCGGCGCCACGCACGACATCTGGTCGGTGAATGTCGAAGAGGAGTACCACGAGACTGGGAGCAAGGGCGGGGGGACTGGTAGGGACGCACCAGTGCTGCCCTGGCCTCCGGCATCGCAGTCCAAGTCTGCCTAGGACGTGCGCGCCCATTCTCGCCGGACCAGGGGACTGGTCGCTCTCGTCGGGCTTTCCTATCTCCTGATCGGTGTCGTCCTGTGGGGCAACGCCTGGGCCAATGGCGCCAGCACGCATACCTTGTGTGGTTGCGGTGATCCGGCCCTCTTCCTGTGGTTTTTCCAGTGGCCCGCCACCGCCGTCGCCCACGGTTACAACCCGCTTGTATTCGACCGCCATGTTCCATCCACACGGCATCAACCTGTTGTCGCAGACGTCGGTGCTCGGCCTCAGCGTGCCGCTCATTCCGGTTACCTGGATTTGGGGTCCCGTGGCCTCCCTCAACGTGGCGTCCACCTTGGCGCCCGCCCTCAGCGCGTTCTGCATGTTCGTGGTCGTGCGACGGTGGGTGAAGTGGATGCCGGCGGCCTACATAGGCGGATTGGTCTACGGCTTTTCACCTTCGGTGGTAACGAGCCTGCAGTTCGCCCATCTGATGACGGCAGCCGTGATGTTGTTGCCCCTCATTGTGGCGGCCCTAGATGAGATCCTCGTTGCGTCAACGGCACAGTGCCCGCGCCGGGAGGGCTGGCGCTGGGGGTGCTGCTCTTCCTTCAGTTTTTCCTGAGTTCCGAACTGTTGGCGCTGTCGGTGCTGTTGGCCGTCATCGCCATCTTGTTGCTGCTTGGCGCGGGATTGATCCTGGACCGTGAACGATTGAGGCAACTGGCGCCCCACGCCCTGCAGTCCTTGGTGATCGGTGCAGTGGTCGGCACCATCCTGCTCGTCTATCCGGTGTGGTTCGCCCTGGACGGACCCGCTCACCTGTCGGGCTTGATCTGGCCCAACCTGGGTTCACTCGGTGGCTACGACGGCTCGAGTTTCGTCGGCCCTGATTTCGCCCACGGGCTCAATGTGTATTCGATTCTGGGCGGCTACCAAGGATCAGCGCTGCCGTCGTCGGCCTATGTCGGCTGGGGGTTCCTGGGTGTGTTGGCGGCCGGCCTCGTGGTGTGGATTCGCGATCGACGGCTGTGGTTCTTCGGTGCGCTGTTTGCCATCTGTGTGGGGTGTTCCTTTGGCGAGCGCGACGGGGAGTGGGAACCCGTCCGGCTGTTTTCCCACCTTCCGGTGGTCGAGAACATCATTGTCCAACGCTTCATGATCGTGGGCTTCCTCGCCGCGGCCGTCATGTTGGCCTTGATCCTTGAGCACGCCCGGCGTGACGTGCCGCGCTGGTTGGAGCAGTCGGGTGCGACGGCCGGTCTCCTAGGTGGAGGGGCGGCCTTGGGCCTCAGCGCCATTGCGCTGGTGCCGGTGGCCTCGGCTTTTTCGAAGGCACTCCCGTTCACCATGCGGCCGGTCGCGTTGCCTCGCTGGTACACCCAGGTGGCGCCGCATCTGCCGCCCAATCGGGTGCTCCTGACCTACCCGGCCCCGTTCTCGGGCATCCAGGTGGGCCTGGCCTGGCAGGCGGTTGACGCCATGCATTTCAGTCAAGCCGGTGGCGGTGGTCCGCAAGGAGTGGCCCATCGGGCAGGGTCGGCCAAGGCAGGGTTCAACAAGTTGGCGCAGTTGGCCTTTGGGGTTACCCGACCCGCACCAGAGCCGACCGCCGGCACGTTGAAGGCAGTACGCCAGGCGATTGGTACTTGGGGCGTCAACACGGTGGTCATTGCACCGGGTCCGGCCGGTGAATCGCCATTCGAGCAGGGACACAACCCGGCCTATGCCGCTGGTTTCATGACGGCCGTCTTGGGTCGCCCACCGCAGATTGAAGCGGGAGCCTGGGTGTGGAACAACGTGTCGGTCGCTCATGGGCATCCGCTCACCGTCAACAGCCGCCGCTTCAATGCCTGCGTCGCCTATTCGCACCCGTACCTGGTGAACCAATCCGTCACGAGCTGTGTCGAATCGATTGCGACCCACCGATGAGCACGCGCTGGTCCTGGCTGGGGGGATTGGTCATGTTGCTGGTGACCGTCATCAGCCTGGGCATTGGTGCCGTACACGGCGATCGCGTTGACAACAACCTGACGGCGGCACACTTCACCACCTCAGCCCAACGTTCCACCGACTACTTCGCCTGTCTGCGTACGCAGGCGCATTCGGTCATTCGGTCGCATGATGTCGTCTATCTTTCGGACCCTTCGCTGAGTTCATGGGTGACCCTCACCAAGGTGATTGGCGGGTGGGCTCATGAGACCCTCGATGTGCATCACTCAACACTGGGTCTGGCCCTCGTGCACGAGTCGAATGGTCCGAGGTGCGAGGGGCAAGCGCTGGTGGCCGCCCGCCGCGCCGCCAATGGGAAGGTGCTGTTTACTCGGGGCCGCAACCAATGACGCCCACTCTGGCGGCAATAGTGGCGATCGCGGTCCTGGCTGGTGCCGGAGCGCTCCCGGTGTGGTGTCTGTCCGGACGCAAGCTCGTGGCCTTCCCGCTCATGCCGTTGGCGGGCAGCGTCATTGGCGCGGTGTCCGCTACCTGCTCAATCGTGATTGCCGGCACCCTGCTCCAGTGGTTCGTTGGCTGGTCCGTGATGGCGGCCGTGGTGGCCGTGGCCATCATGTGGAAGCGGCGGCCCGGTGGGATCACGTCAGCTCAGAATCGAAAGGTACAGCTACGTCCGCTCAGCGGCGGCGCGGCACTCGTGTTGCTCGGCGTGGTGGCCTGGACCCTGCGGACCGTGAGCGTCCCCAACGTGGGATTTGATACCCGTGCGATCTGGCTGCTCCATGCTCGATGGCTGACGCATGGACACGCCTTTGCCCATGCCGCCATCGTCAATCCTTTTCTGATCCTGTCGCATCCGGGTTACCCGCCCTTGGTGAGTGCGGCCATGGCGCTCACCTGGCAGCTGTCGGGCGACGGCATGGACCGAGCGGCCGTCATCACCGTGGCCCTGCTCAATGCCTGCGCCCTCTTTGTTGCCGCCTGGGGCATTGTGGAAGCGGCCCGTCGCGGGGCGGCCCGGCTCGAGATTGGACGTCATCGCCGGCAGTTCATCACCGGGAGCAGCGTCTTCGTGGCGGCGTTGACCATTTTGGTGACCGGCGGCGTACTCGGAACCTTCGATACCAACGGGTATGCCGACCCACTGTGGTCGTTGGCCGCTGTCGGTGCTGTCGTGTGGGGTCTGTCGTTACCCCCCACCATGTCGAGCCTCGGTGTTTCGGTGATCTTGGTCTTGGTGGCGGGTCTGACCAAGGTCGAAGGCATTGCCGTGGCCATGATCATTGTGGTGGTCCTCACGGCCCGGTTGTACGGCTACGGGCGACGTCGTCGTCAACTTCTTCTCTCTGGCTTCACCGGACTGGTGGCACTCTTGGTGTGGCCCTTGGCCGCCCTGGTTATGGGCGTGCCCAACGATCCGAGTCTCCGCGGCTCGCGCGAAGGGTCCCTGATCGACCGGGCTCACCGAACGTTCTCGGCCGCCGCACCACACTTGGAGGTGGTGCTCCTGGCGGTCGGGTGCGGTGTCGTTGGCTTCCTTTTCCTCCGTGAAGTGCGGCAACGATTGGGCCTTGGGAACGACTTGTGGGCCTGGGCTGCGTTGGGTGGCGCCATCCTCGTCCTGGGCGGGGCGTACGTGTTCGGGCCCGGCAACGTCGAACTGTGGCTTGACACCTCGGTCGACCGGACCACCATTTTCGTGGCCCTGCTCGGATGGTGGATAGTGGCCGTGTGGGCTGTCTGCGGGGCGAGTGCCTCGCTGACCACACGCGCAACGACGTGAAGTTGACTCGGAGCGTCCGCATTGCCACTACCTGCGCCATCGTCATCGCCGGTCTCGGCGCCCTAGTGATCTCAGCTGGCGGCGTCCAAGGATCGGCTCCGGGTCTGTCGAAAAGCGAACACGCCGCGCTGCTCAAGGCTGGAGCCTTCGGTCCGAAGCCAATCAAGGTTCTCTTCCTGGGTGATTCGATCACCCTCACGCTCGGCGTCGGCCTGTCATCGACCTCGAAGGAGTACGGCATCACCATTTCCAACCACGCCACGCTGGGTTGTGACCTCGATGCTGACTTGGCCATCGTGACGTCAGGCAAGCTCGGCCCGGCGACGCAAGGCTGTGCCCTCTGGCGTGCCTTGTGGCCCTTTCTGACCGCATACGAACACCCGAAAGTGGTGGTGTTGGGCATCGGTCGTTGGGAAACCTCGTACCACTACTTCGAAGGTCACTGGGTCGATATCGCTGATCCGGTGTGGGATGCCCACGTGGCCAGCGACTTGGATGCGGCCATCAAGATCTTCACCACCTTTGGCGCCAAGGTCGTGCTGTTGAACATGCCCTACCTGAATTCTTCCCAGAGAAATCCGGACGGCACGCCCTTCTTGGAGAACACCCCCGAACTGACCGACGATTTCAATCGTGTGGAGGCCCAGGTGGCGGCCGCCGATCCCACGCAGGTGACTGTCATACCCTTGAACGCAATGTTGGATCCAACTGGTTTGTACCAGGACACGGTTGATGGTGTGGTGACCCGTTGGCCCGACGGGGTCCACATCAGCACCGCTGGAGGGCACTTCCTGGAGCCCAAGATCCTTCCCATCATTGACAGGGTGGCCCTGTCGGAGCTCCATCACTCCCGGAAGAAACAATGAGCACCGAAGAGGGCACGGAACTCCCAGCGGCTGAGGTGCTGGTAGAGGGAGTCCCCGCCGCCATGTCGCTGGCCCCGAGCGCCGGCGGGCCGGCGCTGGGTGGGGAACTCCTGCTCGATCACGAGGGCCACACCGGGCTCCAGTCGATTCGCTCGGGCCTTTTGCAAGCGGGTCCGTTGGCCGCGGCCGGAGTGGTGGCGAACGGCGCCAACGTGATTGTCACCATCGCCTTGGCGCGCTTGTTGACCCCTCACGGCTACGGCGTACTGAATCAGCTGACGGGACTGTTCCTTATTTTGTCCATGCCGGGCTCAGCGGTGATTGTGGCCGTGGTCCGTCGCATCACCACCTGGCAGGAAGAGGGTGGATCGCTGCTGGTGCGACGCTGGGCGGGGCGTATGCACCGTCGGGGATCGGTCATCGTGTTGGCCTGGGGCATCATCGTGTTCGCCAGTCGTCACGGCGTAGCCCTGCTGCTCAACCAACAGAGCGGCGTTGGCATTGCCGCCATCCTCACGGCCGCGGCCTTCTTCGTCTTGCTGTCCTTGGATCGGGGCATGCTCCAAGCACGCCGGGCCTATCGCCCGCTGGCCGCCAACCTCCTCGTGGAGGGCGGTGTGCGCACGGTGGCGGTGCTGGTGCTCGTCGGTGCCGGGTTCGGGTCCTCGGGGGCGGCGATCGGCATCCTGATCGCCGAAGCGGTGACGGCAGCCCATGCCCGCTGGGCTGCCGTTCGCGTCTGGTCGGATGAGCCGGTATCGCTACAGCGCACATTGACCTCGCTGACGACGGGGTGGGTGGCCTCTCTGCAACTCGACCGTAGGTTGGCGGCTGGTCGAAGCGGTCGGCCCCGGGTCGTGGTGGATCTCCTCGTTGCCTCGGTGTCGCTGTCGATGGTCGCCGTACTCCAGAACATCGATGTCTTGATCGTTGGACGGGACAATTCCTCGCACAGCGGCGCCTATGCCGCAGTTTCGGTCACCAGCAAAGCCATCGTCTTCGGCGCCATTGTGCTCGGTGGGTATCTCTTGCCCGAGGCGGCGATCCGATGGCGCCAAGGTGGCCATGCCCTCCGGCAGTTGGCGGTGGTGCTGGTGTTGTTGGCGGTTCCGGCGGCCATATTGATGGTCGTGGCCCTGACCACACCTCGCCTCCTTTTGCAGGTGGTCTTCCACCACGCCTACGTGACGGCGGCACCGGCGCTGGCTCCGTTGGTGGCCTCCATGATCGTCTTGAGTGTCACCGTCATCCTCACCATGTACCTGCTGGCCATCGGGCGGCGTTGGGTGGCGGCAGTGCTCGTGCTCGGCAGTGGAGCCCTGACCATTGCCGTAGCCGCCGTGCATGGCGCTCCTCGGGCCACTGCGCTGGCCGACCTGGCCGTGCAATCTGGGGTGCTCGTTGTGGTCCTCTTTGGCTTCACCGTGGTCCATCGGGTCCGGGTTCGCCGGCACCCGCAGGACTAACCTGAGTCAATGGGAGAGGAATCACAACCAGCGCCAGCCGCGGCGCGCCCAAATAAGGCGGCTGAGCGGCTCTCTGATCGTGACGTCCTGGCCTCCATCGCCGAGGAAGCCAACCTCCGCCGGGTCCACTTTGTGGCCTGGCGGGATCTGGAGGATCCTGAAGCGGGTGGCTCTGAACTGCACGCCCATCGAGTAGCCACGCTGTGGGCCGAAGCTGGCATCGATGTCACCTTCCGCACCTCGGCGGTCAAGGGTGCCGCTGGTGCGATCACCCGTGACGGCTATCGAGTGCGGCGGCAATCGGGACGGTACGGCGTGTTTCCGGCCGCCGCCTGGGAAGGCCTTCGCATGGGCTATCGGCCCGGCGATGCCTTGGTGGAAATCTGGAACGGCATGCCGTTCTTCTCGCCCCTCTGGTATCGCGGGCCTCGGATGGTGTTCCTGCACCATGTGCACGCCGACATGTGGGGCATGGTGCTCCCTCCGGGTTTGGCCCGAATCGGCAACGCCATGGAGCGACACCTGGCGCCGTTGTTCTACCGAGGCAGCCGAATCGTCACCCTCTCGGAGTCATCAAGGGATGAGATCCAGTCCATGATGGGTCTGTCCGGTGATCGGATAACCGTGGCCCCTCCGGGTGTTGATGCCCGGTATTCACCCGGCGGAGAACGTTCGGCTACGCCATTGGTGGTGGCCGTCGGGCGACTGGTGCCCGTCAAGCGTTTCGATCTCCTCATCAAGTCCCTGGCCGCCGTCAAAGAGCAGACGCCAGATTTGAGAGCTGTCATCATCGGCGAGGGGTACGCCAGGCCGGAGTTGGAAGCATTACGGGCCGAGCTGCACGCCGAAACTTGGTTGGAACTCCCAGGTCGGGTGGAAGACGACGAGCTGGTCGACTGGTACCGACGGGCCTGGGTGGTTGCGTCCAGTTCGCAGCGCGAGGGCTGGGGGATGACGCTCACCGAGGCGGCTGCCTGCGGAACCCCGGCCGTGGCGACCGACATCGCCGGTCACTCCGATGCCGTGATTGATGGTGAGTCGGGACTGCTGGTCTCACATCCGGGCGAACTGGCCGGTGCGTTGCATCACGTGCTGACCGATGACGTACTTCGCAATCGCCTCGCCAAGGGGGCGTTGTCGCGAGCTCGTTGGTTTACGTGGGGAGCGACCGCTCGTCGATCGTTGGAGGCGTTGGCCGAGGAGTCCGTTCACCGGCGATAACCATCACGGCATCGGCCACCAGCAAGACGGTGCCGGCCAAAATGAGATTGCCGGAGGAGACAAATGAGCCGGCCCAGTTGGAACCGGGCAGGTAGTGGTGGGCTGCCTGTCCGAGCACGACACTCAGGCCACCGGCCGTAATGAATCCGAACCCGCCCGCCATGGTGATCCATCGAATCTGTCGAATCTGCAACCCGGCCACTATGAGAAGGGCCACTATGGCTCCAGTGGCGACCGTGGTGACCGAGGCCGCCACCAGACCCGTGATCAGTCCAAAACCGATCGAACGACGCAGACTGGTGGTGGGGGAGTAGTCCGAAAGGTACAGATCTAGCTTCGGACCCTCATGAACGGGTGCGCGCTCGGCTGGCGTGCTCCGCAACACCTTGGGTAGGCGACGACGGAGCGGACGCCGCAGTCGCTCGGGCAAGAAGACCATCAGTAGGCAAATCGCCAGCGTGATGCCGGACGCGCCGAGGGCGAGCCACACCTTGGATTGCGGGGTCCAGGTCAGGTGAATCTCGAATGCACTCCCGCCGAGCGTCTTGAGTTCTGGAGCGGTGATGGCCCACCCGTTGGCGAAGCTGTCCACCAACTGTGATCCGCCGAGGTTGACCGAATGGGCGCCCGCCGCCGCTCCGGGTCCGGGAGTGGCGACCGCCTGCCATCCGGCGTTGACGCTTTGCCCGAGGACAAGTTCGAACGGCGACGTCGCCCCGGTCACATGGGCTGTCTCGGTATCGACGTGGACCGAGTTCACGGCGAGGTGGGGCGATGGTCCGGCTTGGTTGGCCGGTAACGAAGGAGTCCCTTCGCTGGTGGCGGTCGGCGCGGGAGCGGCTCCACCGCCGGGCGCCGAATCGAGCGCCAGTTGGTCAATGTTCCATCCGGTTGTCGTGGTATGCCCCAGCGACGACTCCAGAATGTGGGTACCGGCAGACAAGGTGATTCCGCTGGCATCAGCACCGCACGGGACCACTTGCACCTCACCGTTTTCCAACGCTTGGGACGATGAGCCCTCAATGGCCACCGAGATCGGCTGCCCGTCAATGGTCAATAGATTGCTCTGGCAGGTGCCGGGCAAGTCCGCTGGAACGGGAGACACCTGAACCCCGGGGATGCCGACCTCGGCGATGCCGATGGGGAGGGCCAGCGGACCGGCTGAGTAGTAATTTGCCGCTTTCTCTGTTCGAACGGCCGTGAACTTCACCACGAACTGGCGGCCAGTCAGCGCTGGAAACTGGACAGGGACCGTGGCCACCGCATTGGGCACGGTGCTGTCGGCGATGGTGGGCAACGTGACATGGCGCGTGACGCCATCCGAGGTAATCGTCATGGCCGTCGGCACGGAATGTCGGCCATCGGCGATGACCTGCATGTTGAACTGCGACAGGGTGGTGACTGAGGGCAGGTTGTAGGTCAGGGATGCCCCGATGTCGGCGGCGATGCCGAGACCTGGCTGCCAGGCCGTAGTGGAATCCCCATCGAGAGTGGTCGATGCCGTCGCTCGAAGGTCCCCAGGGAGTCGACCGGAGGAGTAGGCGCTTACGTTGGAGGCCCGGCCCACCAGCTTGTCGATTTCATCGTCCGGCAAGAGCGCGGACATGCTGGCCGTCCCGGTGAGAGAGAAGGTGCGGGCCGTCGGCAGGGTGAACTGACGCGAGATGGTGGTCTCCGGGTCGGTCCGGGGTGGGTACGGCGACGTCCGCTGGCGGGACATGACGAGCGTGAGCCGATCGGAAGCTGAGGCTGATCCCACCGTCGAGAGGAGATCGGTGGGCATCTTGATGACTTCGTGCACCAGTTGACCGGGCACCTCAATCTCGGAGAAACCGACCGCGGATGCCGTTAACGGCGGGGCCGTGTTGTTCGTCGTCGACTCGATGGTGAGTCGAAGGGTATGGAATGACGTCGTCGGGAAGGTGAGGACCTGCCCGGTTTCGACGTGCGACTTCTTGGTCAGGTTGTAGGTGATGGAGTGCGTGCCATCGAAGGTCACTTTGACCTTCGATACCCAGCGCGAGCGGTCCCCGGTTTGGGGCTGGACCACGTTGATGTGGTTGGTGCTCACCGGGTTGGCGTACTTGACCTGCCACCATTCACCCGCGGGATTCGGCACGAAGGTCCCAGTGATCCACGAGGTATCAAAGTTGTTGTCGATGGCGCTGTAGGCACGGTCTTCCGGCGTATACGACACGGAGTTGCCATAACTGCTGGAGGTGACCGAAACAGCGCCGGCATAGGAAGCCACGGTGCGGGAAGAAATGGGCGCCTGAGGGAACAAGTCGATTGGACTGTCGCTGGCATCGGCCTTGGCCGGGTTCTCGGTCGGCGACTCGGTGGCGCCGGCATTGGCACTCAAGGTGTCCCACCGGAAGGCCTGCTTGCGGTTGGTATCGGTGACCACCAGCTGTGCGCCTTGCTTGGCCAACTGTCTGATCCGAGTCGATTGACCGGACAACGTGCCGGAGTAGTAGATCGCACTCTTGGTGTTCAACAACCCGAGTCCGGCAATGTCGTTCAACCCGGTGGCGTCGCCCGACACCAGCAGGGCACCGGAGTTGGACTCAGCCCGCAACACCGGCCTTGGCTTTTGCACCGTGTAGGTGACGAGAGGACTCGGCCATGGCAGGTTGCCGGGGGCGGAGAGGTCCTCCTCATTCAAGGTGGACACGGTGGAGTCATTCGGTCGGGGGGAGCCAAAAGCCATCGGGTCCACCAGGCCGAGCGGGGTCTCAAGCAGCTGGAGCGCCAGCAGCTGAGGTTGGACGATCCCGTACTGCTCGTAGCGCTGGTCGTATTCGACCATGACGTCGCCCGCACTCAGCAGGCGAGCCATGGGTGCCAGGGCATTGAAGTTGACCGTGTTCTCCTGAATCGGATCGTCAAGGGCGTACAGGGTGTCGGCCGTTGGGATAGACCCCATGATCTGCTGCTCCCGGGTCACAAAATTGCGATCAAGCAGCGCCGGCTGCGGCGTGTCGATGGTGTCGCCCCAGCGATAGGTGGCGAAGTCATTGCCCGGGATGGCCAGCACCCGGGAGTTCTTGTGAGTGGCATTGAGGTGCTTGATGGCCTGGACCTGATAGCTGGGCAGATTGGCCGGCTGGGTGAAGTTTTTGGCGATGGTGTCGCCGTTGAAGAGCGAGGGATTGTTGGCGATGACGAGTCCGCCCACGAGCACGGCGGTGAGTACGCCGACCAGAGAGAACCGGTTCCACAAGGCGGTGATCCCGCTGCCCAGCAACATGACGAGGCCGAGCAGCAATACGGGAATGGCACGGTCAGTCGATCGAAGGGCCAATCCGGCCGTGGTATCGGTCATGAAGGCCTTGAGCACGCCACCGACGGCGGTCGGATGCGAATAGGGAAACGGCCCAACCGAGAGGACCAACCCGACAAAGACCAACAGGATGAAGTACGACCGCTCCTTCCATTTCAACAGCGCGGCCGCCAACACCGACAGGATGGGGACGGCGTAGGACGTGATTAACAGCCCGATGTCCTGGGTGAATCGCAGCGCCGACTGGGTCCATGATCCGAGATGGTCTGAGCCGTAGAAATACCAGTACCCGAGACCGCGCAGTACCTCGGAAGCGTTCGAGGTGGCCGAAGTCGACGGGACCGTCTCGGTGTACTTGAGGACGTTGACGCCGTAGCCCGCTTCGACGGCCAGACCGACGATCCACCACAGACAGGCGCCGAGGGTCAGGATGCCTATTCGCAGAGCGGTGAAGATCGCTTGTTTCCAGGTGGCCTCGCGTTCGACCACCACGGCGTAGATCAACCACAGGATGGGGGCCACCCCGACATAAATGATGGCGGTCGCGTTGATGCCGCTGACCAATGCCACCACGATGGCGAACAAGGCGGGCATGCGCCAGTCGCCCCGCTTGAGGGCCAGCATCGTGAAGGCGACCATGAACGGCAGTCCGGCCCACGGCAGCAGGATGACCGATATACGACCCGCGTACTGCAAGAAGTAGGGCGAGAGCATGTAGGCCAGAGCGGCCACGACGGGGCCGGGGCCACTGAGGCGCAAGGTGCGCGACAGATAGAGGATGCCGTACCCGGCAGCGAAGAGGATGGAACCCAGCCAGAGGCGCTGGGCTACCCAGACCGGTACGCCGATGAGATGGAAAAAGGCGAAGAAGGGGCCCATCGGCAGGAGGTAGCCGATGTACTGGTGATTGACCGAACCCAAGCCCACGGTGGGGTTCCACATGAAGGCCACTTGGCTGAGGAACTTGCCGGGATCCAGATAGAGATACGTCTTCGTGTCATCCGACACCACGCCCTGCTGCACCAGCAGGAGAGGCACATAGGCCAGCAGCGCCAGGAGCACGCCGCCACCCAGAAACCAGGAGGTCTCGCTGGCCCGGGCCGATTTCCGCACGGACCGCTGCCGCCGAGGGACGGTGGCTGTCGAGAGGGTAGTCATGGAAGGGCGACGAATTGGACGCCCGGTAGTGTAAGCATGCCGCGCTACCAGGGCGCGTCATGGAAGGAGCGGCGTGGCCGGCAGCGCAACCAGACTGACGGGGGAACGACCACAGCAAGGCGTGACGCCGGATTCACTGCTCGCCCTCCACGAAGCGGGCTACCGAGCCGTGCTGGAACACATCGGCAACGGTCGAATCCTCGATGTGGGCTGTGGGCAGGGGTTCGAATCTGCCCGTTTCCTCAGTCCCGACCGCCAGGTCGTCGGGGCCGACTACAGCTCCGAGGCCACCGAGACCGCCATCGGCACCTACGGACCCCAGGGTCTCCGGGTGGCCCAAATGGACGCCCTTCGGCTCGGATTCGGAGATGACACGTTCGACGGGGCATGTTCCTCCCACCTCATCGAGCACTTCACCGACCCCGAGCCTCATGTGGCCGAACTGGCTCGCGTGATCAAACCCGACGGCGTGGTCTGCATATTGACGCCCAACGAACCGGCCGACTTCGAGAACCCCTTTCATCTCCATCTCTTCGACCGAGCTGAGTTGAGAGAGATGTTGGGTCGTCACTTCGAGGACGTGTGGTTGGGCGGTGTCGACGCATCGCCTCATGTCAAAGCCGATTTTGCCGCTCGTCGTTTGAGGGCTGGCAAGTTGTTGCGCTTCGATGCCTTCGATCTACGCCACCGGATTCCCCATCGCTGGTACGTCTGGGCGTACACGCGGCTGCTGCCACTGGCCTACAAGTTGGTCGCTCGCGGGGACGCTGGTGGGGTGACCGGTATCACCGCTGACGATTGGTTCGTGACCGATGAGTTGGATGACACCACCTTGGTCTTGTTCGCCGTGGCCCGGAAGCCCCGCGGGTAATGTTGGCCGTCGGACTCACGGGGGGCATCGGCTCGGGAAAATCTGCCGTGGCCGACCTGCTGGTTGAACGTGGCGCCGTCCTCATTGATGCCGATCAGGTGGCCCGGGACGTGGTGGCACCCGGCGGCCCGGCCTATCAACCCCTTATCGATCGATTCGGTAGTGGCATTGTGGATGCTGATGGACTGATTGACCGGGCCGCCCTGGCGGCGGTGGCCTTCGCCGACGAAGGCACTCGTCTGGAGCTCAACGCCATCACCCACCCGGCCATCGGCATCGCCATGATCAATGCTCGTGATGCCCAGGCGGAGACTGATCACATTGTGGTGTTGGCCATACCCCTGTTGACCGCCTTGCATCGGGAAACGGTCAAGCTGCACAAGGTGGTGGTGGTCGACTGCCCGACCGACATTGCGTTGGAACGCCTGCTCAGCCAACGGGGGATGGATCGCGCCGACGCCGAAGCACGCATTCGATCGCAGATCACCCGGGAGGAACGAGTCAAGGAGGCCGACTATGTCATCGACAATTCCGGTGACCGGGCCACGCTGACGGCCGAGGTGGCGACGCTGTGGAACTGGTTGGTGAGTGAGCGGGACCGTCTGGCCCTGGAACACGCAGGCGGGGCTGACACACCCTCCGGGTAGCCTCGCCGTGTGACTGATTTCGAGGTCGTCTCACCTTTCAAGCCTTCGGGCGATCAGCCCGGGGCCATTGACGCCCTGGTCGAGGGGGTCAATCGGCACGATCGCTTCCAGACGTTGCAGGGCATCACCGGATCGGGGAAGACCGCCACCATCGCCTGGATGATTGAGCAGGTCCAACGACCCACCCTCATCATTGAGCCGAACAAATCCCTGGCGGCCCAGCTGTCATCGGAGCTGCGGGATCTGTTTCCCAAGAACCGGGTCGAGTTCTTCGTCTCCTACTACGACTACTACCAACCCGAGGCGTACCTCCCGACCACCGATACCTACATTGAGAAGGACTCGTCCATCAACGACGAGATCGATCGACTTCGACACGCCACCACGTCATCGCTCCTCATGCGCCGAGACGTCATTGTGGTGGCCTCGGTCTCCTGTATCTACGGCTTGGGCTCGCCTGAGGAATACCGCGACCGGATCCTCGGTCTGAAGGTGGGCGAGCAGATGGACCAACGGGACATTCTGCGCCGACTAGTCGATCTGCAATACGCACGCAACGACGTCAACCTGGTGCGAGGTACGTTCCGCGCCCGAGGCGACACGGTGGAGATTCATCCCGCCTACGAGGAACAGGCACTGCGGGTCGAGATGTTTGGCGACACCATTGAGCGGATCGTGCCATTCGACGTCATGACCGGGGAGATGGGCGACGAAATGGAAGACATCGCCGTCTATGCCGCCACCCACTACGTCACCGGCGACGACATCATTCAGCGGGCCATCAAAAGCATTGAAACCGAACTGCGCGAACGGCTCCAAGAATTTCGAGAAGGAAGGCAAGTTGCTGGAGGCTCAGCGCCTGCGGGTGCGGACTGAGCACGACCTCGAGATGCTGGCCGAAACCGGAATCTGCTCGGGGATTGAGAACTACTCCCGCCACCTCGACGGCCGTCAGCCGGGAGAGACGCCCTACACGCTGCTCGACTTCTTCCCCAAGGACTATCTGGTCGTCATTGACGAGAGTCATGTGGCGATCCCGCAGCTCCACGGGCAGCACGCTGGCGACCGATCCCGCAAGGACATGTTGGTTGAGCACGGGTTCCGCCTGCCCTCGGCCCGGGACAACCGACCGCTCCGTTTTGAGGAGTTCATGGAGCGAGTACCGCAGAGCGTCTTCGTGTCGGCCACTCCGGGGGCTTTTGAGAAAGAACATTCGACCCAGATGGTGGAGCAGGTCATCCGCCCGACTGGTCTGGTTGACCCGGAGGTCACCATCATGCCGACCAAGGGACAGGTGGACGACCTCCTGGCCCGTATAGAAAGCACGGTGGGCGCGGGCGGCCGAGTTCTGGTCACCACTTTGACCAAGAAGATGGCTGAGGACCTCACCGAATACCTGGCTGACGCCGGCGTGCGGGTCCAATACCTGCACTCCGACATCGACACCATCACGCGGATTGAGATCCTGCGTGAACTGCGACTGGGCTCCATTGACGTCCTGGTCGGCATCAACCTTTTGCGAGAAGGGTTGGACCTGCCCGAGGTGGCCCTGGTGGCCATCCTCGATGCTGATAAGGAAGGCTTCCTCCGGTCGGCCTCCTCTTTGATTCAGACCATGGGTCGGGCGGCCCGAAACGTGGACGGGACGGTGGTGCTTTATGCCGACACCATCACCGACTCCATGCGGGAAGCCGTATCGGTCACCCAGCGTCGCCGGGAAATCCAGACGGCCTACAACCTCGAACATGGGATCAACCCGACAACCATCCGCAAGACGGTGACCGACATTTTGGAGCGGCTGCGGGGGAGTGCGGGCGGCTCTTCGGGGGGACGTTCGACCAGTGCCGGTCGGAGCCGGGCCGAGGTGCGCAAGAACGCCGCGGTGCGCGGGAACCAGCGGAAGCCGTTGCTGGTCGACGGTGACGCCTCGACGCCGGCCGTAGCGGTGGAACTGATGACGCAGTTGGAGGCGGAAATGAAGGCCGCCGCGGCCGACTTGCGGTACGAGGAGGCGGCTCTCCTACGGGACGAGATCGCCGAGCTCCGGGCATCAGTCACCGGGTAGCCTCGCCAACCATGCCGACCTCAGCGCAACTCCGCTCCGCCATGGAGCGTTACGCCGCCACCGTGACGTCCAAGGATGCCGATGCCTACGCCGCCCTTTTCACACCGGATGCGGTTCAGGTGGACCCGTACCCAACGCCCGCCAATGTGGGCCGGGACGCCATTCGAGACTTCATTCAGCGCTCCTTCGACGGCTGCGAGACCATGCGTTTCGAGGTCAACGAGGTGCACCCGGTCGCCGATAAGGCGGCCATCACCTTTCACATCACCCTCGGCCTGGCGGGTGGCTCCACCATGCACATTCGGGGCGTCGAGATCTTCACGATCACCGATGATGGACTGATTTCGGCCGTCGAGGCGTACTGGGGCGACGAGGACCTCGTCTTCGAATAGGGGTTTGACCTGCGGCTGGGAGGGGTTGATACACCCGACCGGTATCCTCCAACAATGGCTGATCGTCTGGTTGTCCGCGGGGCCCGTGAGCACAATCTGCGAGATGTGTCGCTCGATCTGCCGCGGGACAAGCTCGTTGTCTTCACCGGTCTTTCCGGGTCGGGAAAGTCGTCGTTGGCGTTCGACACCATCTATGCCGAGGGCCAGCGCCGGTATGTGGAGTCACTCTCGGCCTACGCCCGCCAATTCCTGGGCCAGATGGACAAGCCGGACGTCGATTTCATTGAGGGTCTGTCACCGGCCATCTCCATCGACCAGAAGTCGGCCTCCCGGAATCCCCGTTCCACCGTCGGCACCATCACCGAGGTGTACGACTACCTGCGCTTGCTCTATGCCCGTATCGGGCATCCGCATTGCCCCATTTGCGGGCGAGCGGTCGCCCGACAGACACCTCAACAGATTGTGGATCGGGTCCTGGAGTTGCCCGAATCGACCAAATTCCAGGTGCTGGCGCCGGTCGTCCGCGGGCGCAAGGGCGAATACAGCACCCTTTTGGACGACCTGGCCAAGCAGGGATTTGCCCGAGTCCGGGTGGACGGCATCCCGGTCGAACTGGCCGATCGGTCCGAGGTCATCCTGGCCCGGTACGAGATCCACACCATTGAAGTGGTGGTGGACCGGCTAGTGCGCCGGGACAACATCCGGCAGCGGCTGACCGAATCGATTGAGACCGCTCTGGAACTCACCGGGGGCACGGCCGAAGTGCTGGTCATGGGAAATGAGGAGTCGATCACCTTCTCCCAGCATTTGGCCTGTACCAATTGCGGCATCAGCTTCGAGGAACCAGCCCCCCGGAGCTTCTCGTTTAACTCGCCCTACGGCGCGTGCCCGACCTGTGTCGGATTGGGCACGAAGTTCGAGGTTGATCCGGAACTGGTCGTGCCGGACGAGGACCTCTCCCTGGAGGGTGGTGCACTGGCTCCCTGGGCTGGCGCCCGCAGCGAGTACTTCACCGGGCTACAGACCGGCGTGGCCGAATTCGGAGGCTTCTCGTTCAGCGCTCCCTGGAAGTCACTCAAGGCCAAGGACAAGAAGCTTGTCCTGTACGGGACCGGCACGAAGAACGTCCAGGTCACTTACAAGAACCGGTTCAATCGTCGCCGTTCCTACGAAGCCCAGTTCGAAGGGATCATCCCCTGGCTGCAGCGGCGGCACGGGGAGGCGGAGTCCGATTGGTCTCGTGAACAGATTGAACAGTTCATGCGTGAGGTCGATTGCCCTGATTGTCACGGCGCACGGCTGAAGCCGGAATCGCTGGCGGTGACCGTCGGCGGTCGGAACATTTACGAGCTGTGTAGTTTGTCTATCGGCAATGCGGTCGAGGCGATGGCCACCCTGGAGCTGTCCGACCGGGAGCACATGATCGCCGATCGGGTCTTCAAAGAGGTCCGGGAGCGGATGCAGTTCTTGCTCGATGTGGGGCTGGACTACCTGTCGTTGAGTCGATCGGCCGGCACGCTCTCCGGTGGCGAAGCGCAGCGCATCCGCCTGGCCAGCCAGATCGGGAGCGGTTTGGTGGGTGTGCTCTACGTCTTGGACGAACCTTCCATCGGGCTGCATCAACGGGATAATCAGCGGCTGATCGGCACCCTGGTGCGACTGCGCGATTTGGGCAACACGGTCATTGTGGTCGAGCACGATGAGGAAACCATTCTCACCGCTGACTACGTGGTGGACATCGGCCCGGGAGCCGGGGAGCACGGTGGGAATGTGGTGCATGCCGGCCCGGTCACCGGGCGTGGTGGCCTGCTCACCAACAAGGAATCGATCACCGGGCAGTATCTCTCCGGAAAGCGGAGCATCCCGATGCCGGCTCGACGTCGGCCGGGGAACGGTGAAGTGATCACCATTACGGGCGCGCGGGAACACAACCTGCGTGAAGTGGACGTGTCCATTCCACTCGGATGCTTGGTGGCTGTCACCGGAGTGTCCGGGTCCGGGAAGTCGACCCTGGTGAACGACATCCTGCTGCGAGTACTGGCCCAGAAGCTGCATCGAGCCAAGACGCTGCCGGGTCGGCACAAGTCGGTGCAAGGGGTACAGCATCTCGACAAGGTGGTCGACGTGGACCAGGCCCCTATCGGTCGGACCCCCCGCTCAAACCCAGCGACGTATACCGGCGTGTTCGACCATGTCCGCAAGCTGTTCGCCACGACGGCGGAGGCCAAGGTGCGTGGGTATCAGCCCGGTCGTTTCTCCTTCAACGTCCGGGGTGGGCGCTGCGAAGCCTGCGCCGGCGACGGCACCATCAAGATCGAGATGCACTTTCTGCCCGACGTCTATGTGCCTTGTGAGATCTGTCACGGCGCTCGGTATAACCGGGACACCTTGGAGATCACCTTCCGGGGCAAGACGATCGCCGACGTCCTTGATCTGTCGTGCGAGGAAGCGCTGGGTTTCTTCGCCAAGCAGCCTCCGATTGCCCGGCACATGCAGACCCTGGTCGATGTCGGGCTGGGCTATGTGCGGCTCGGACAACCGGCACCGACCTTGTCGGGTGGCGAAGCGCAACGGGTGAAGCTGGCCAGTGAACTCAGTCGCCGACCGACTGGGCATACCTTCTATGTGTTGGACGAACCGACCACGGGCCTTCACTTCGAGGACACCCGTCGCCTGTTGGAAGTGCTGGGCCGGTTGGTGGACCAGGGCAACACGGTGCTGGTGATTGAGCACAACCTGGACGTGATCAAGACGGCGGACTGGATCATCGACCTCGGTCCCGAAGGTGGGGATAAGGGCGGGCAGATCATCGCCGAGGGCACACCGGAACAGGTGGCCAAGACGTCAGGCAGCTACACCGGTGAGGTCCTGAAGCCTGTGCTGGACAAGGCGAAGGGTCTGGGTAAATCGAAGTAGTCCGGCCGGCCTGATCAGGTCATAACGGCCGCCTTACAGTTCCCTTATATCCGCTCCATACTCTTTGCGGTAGGGGGTTGATCACGATGGACATGTCCGGACCGAACAGCATTTGGGTGGTGCCGTCAGAGCACATCCCCGGCTTGGTGGCGCTGGTGGCCACACCGTTGTTTCTGTGGTTGGCCTATTGCACCCTGCAGGCCCTACGGCTCCACCGAGTGGGATGGGCGGAATCGACTGGGCGCCGTCTGGACGGATTGAGCGGCCGGGCCAAGGTGGCCCTGATCGGGATGTGGATCGGCTTCGTCGTCCACGTCGCCATCATCCCGACGCACTGGCGGGACGCCCGCAGCACGGCTCTGCTGTTCGGCCTCGATGCGCTGCTGTTCGCGGCCGTTGGTGTGTGGACATTTCTGAGCCGTCCGCATTGGAAGATGGCTTCGGTGGCCATTCTGGCCGGGACGGCCGCTTTCTATGCGCTCTACCTTCTGAACGGATCGGAGACGGCGGACCCGGTGGGGCTGGTCACCACGACACTTGAGTTGGCGGCCGCACTTCTGTTGCTGGTCCCGGTGGCAGCCGCCGTCCCGGGGCTTCGTGGCCGAGATGTCTGGCTCACGGCCGGTGCCGTGCCGGTGGCCTTGCTCTCCCTTCTCGGCGTGGCCGGGCTGGCCGGCACCACGGCCGGGGTGGCCTCTGCGGCGTCCGGCCCCTCGAGCAATTCGGCCAGTTCGTCAGGCATGCCGGGCATGTCGATGGGAAGTCCCACCACCAAGAGCACTGACCGTCCCGCCGCCACGACGTCCGCCTTCTCACTGCCCACCACCTCACCGGCTGGCGCCATTGCCTGGCCGTACCAGATGGGTGCGATGGAGGCGGGAATGAAGATGGTGGACGCCAGCTGCACGGCTCAACCCAGCGCCAGTCAAAAACAAGCGGCGGTCAATCTGGTTGACCAGACCATGACCGCCGTTGCGCCGTACCGGAGTCTGGCGGCGGCCAAAGCCGCCGGATATGTGCCGCTTACGCCCAGCGGGCAGCGTCAGGTGCACTACATCAATCCAGCGATCTACGGGAATCAGAATGACGTCCTCAATCCCAAGGCCATTCCCGTGCTGGTCTACGACAACACCGCACGGGGTGCGGTGCTCGTGGCGGCCATGTACTTGATGCCGCCGGATGGCCAGACCCCGCCACAGCCTGGCGGATGCCTCACCCAGTGGCATGTCCACACGAACCTGTGCCTCAGCGGGCTCAAGGTGACCGGGACCGACACTGCCGGATCCTGCTCCAGTGGCGTCAATGAGGTCACCCCGCCAATGGTGCACGTGTGGCTCGTTCCCGACGGCAGTGGTCCTCTTGATCCCGAGCCCTCGAATGTCGCCGTCTTTTCCGGCGCTCGTACCCTGGTGCCAAGCCCGGCCAATGGTGTGGCGTAACTAGGTAATAGCCAGCATTCGCTCGAGGGCAACCTTGGCCCATTCGGCCGTCTCGGCCTCGACCCGAATCTGATTGCGGACCGTGCCGTCAACGAGACCCTCAAGGATCCAGGCCAAGTGCGGTGGGTCAATACGGGACATGGTCGAGCACGGGCACACCAGCGGGTCAAGGCACGACCACGGTCTTGTCGGGCGACTCCTCATTGAGCCGGTGCACCAAATGGATTTCGGTGGCCACCCCGATCACCGATCCCGGAGGTGCTTCCGCCACACCCCGGATGAGGTGATCCGTCGAACCGACCAGATCGGCCAACTCCACGACGTCGTGCGCACACTCGGGGTGAATCATGACCAGACCGTCGGGGTGTTCCTGGCGGAAGGCAGCCACATGTTCGGGGCGAAAGCGTTGATGGACGGAGCAGTGCCCCTTCCAGAGCAGATGGGTCGCTTCCTTGACGTCGGTGTCGGACAACCCTCCGAGGGCCAAGCGCGGATTCCAGACACGCATGTCATCGGCGCCGAATCCCATGTCGAAAGCGGTGTTGCGTCCGAGGTGCTGGTCCGGGAAGAAGAGCACCTTGTCGCCGTGATCGAGCGCCCAGGTCAGGACGGCTCGGGCATTCGAAGAGGTGCAGACAGCACCCTCGTGTCGACCGACGAAGGCCTTGATGGCGGCCGAGGAGTTCATGTACGTGATGGGAATGATGCGGGAGATGTCGGTGACCTGCGCGAGTTCCTCCCAGGCCTCCTCCACCTGGTCGATATTGGCCATGTCGGCCATCGAGCACCCGGCATTGAGGTCGGGGAGGAGCACCTGCTGGTGCGGTCCAGTCAGCACATCGGCCGACTCGGCCATGAAGTGAACGCCACAGAAGACGATGAACTCGGCTTCCTGCTGGGCGGCGGCCAATCGGGAAAGACCGAAGGAGTCCCCTCGGGCATCGGCCCAACGCATCACGTCATCGCGTTGGTAGTGGTGGCCCAGAATGAAGAGCCTCGATCCCAGTGCGTCCTTGGCCGCACCGATCATGTCGGCCAAGGCGTCGGGCGTTGCCGTGGTGTACCGCTCGTCGAGCGGAGATTGCAACCTAAGCATCTGTATGCCCCCTTTGAGGGAGAGCACCGATATGGCCGGCGGGGACAGCCTGGTCGCCCATCCGCGGGTATGTCGGCCTCGGTGCGAGGTGTCGTGCCGGAAACCAGGCCGGCACAGCCAGTGTAACGCCCCACGTCAGCGGGCGCGCGAGCATTGAGGTGATGCAGTACCGGCCCCCGACAGGTTCCATTCCAGATGCACCGGGCTCCTATCAGTTCTATGACGCTGAGGGCCGGGTGCTCTACGTGGGCAAAGCCAAGTCGCTCCGCCATCGCCTGCCCAACTATTGGCAGGACTCAGCGGTCCTCTTGCCGCGGACGGCGCAAATGGTGGCCCAGGCCGATCACGTCGAATGGATAGTGGTTGACAGCGAAGTCGACGCCCTGATTCTGGAAGACACGCTGATCAAGGCCCATCTGCCTCGCTACAACATCCGGCTCAAGGACGACAAGAGCTACCCATGGCTGGCCATCACCATGAACGAGGAGTGGCCCCGTCCGGCGGTGGTGCGAGGTCGGAAACGCAAGGGGGTGCGCTATTTCGGCCCCTACGGGCACGCCGGGGCTATCAGATCCACCCTCGACCTCCTGGTTCGCAGCTTCCCGGTCCGCACCTGCTCGGACACCAAATTTGTCCGGCACGAACGGCTGGGTCGACCCTGCCTCCTCTACGACATCGACCGGTGTTCCGGCCCTTGCGTGGGGGCGGTTGACCACGAGGCCTACGACACCTACCTCCGGGACCTCATGGGCTTTCTGTCGGGTGATACCGAGCCTGTCTTGGATCGACTGGAAGCAGAGATGCTGGCGGCGTCGGCTGACCTGCAATTCGAGCGGGCGGCTCGATTGCGGGATCGCATCTCGGTGGTGCACAAGGCGGCCGAAGCCCAGCAAATGGTGTCAGAACGACCGGAGGACTTTGACGTCATTGGGGTGGCCGACGATCCGTTGGAAGCCGCCGTGCAGATCTTCCACGTGCGCCGCGGTCGGGTGGTCGGGCACCGAGGGTTTGTGGCCGAAAAGGTCGAGGAGTTGGGCGCCCCCGAGTTCATGAGTCTGGTGGTGACCCAGATCTATGGCGACGACGGCATGGAGGTGCCTCGACGCATCCTGGTGCCGGAAATGCCCAATGACGCCGATCTGTTGCTGACGTGGTTGGAGGCATCCCGGGACGGTCCGGTCGGCATTGCGGTCCCGCAGCGGGGGAGTAAGCGAGCCCTCCAGGAGACGGTCAGCCGATCGGCCAGCGAAGATCTGGCCCGCCATCGGTTGCGCCGAGCCTCCGACCACAACGCGCGCTCCAAGGCGCTGACCGAGCTCCAGACGGCGCTCGGCCTCCGGGAAGCGCCACTGCGGATTGAGTGTTACGACATGAGTCACCTCCAGGGCACCGACTACGTCGGATCCATGGTGGTGATGGAGGACGGGCTGATCAAACGCAGCGACTACCGCCGCTTCAAGGTGAAGACGGTGGCCGGCAACGACGACTACGCCGCCATGGAGGAAGTGCTGACCCGCCGCTTGTCGGCCCTCAACGAGCCGCAGGAGGTCAAGGATGGGGATCGGCCTCGACGATTCGCCTATCGCCCCAACCTCTTGCTGGTTGACGGCGGTAAGGGTCAACTCGGAGTGGCCGAGCGGGTGGTGAACGACCTGGGACTGAGCGGCCAGATTGAACTGGCCTCATTGGCCAAGCAGTTCGAAGAGGTCTACCGCCCGGGCTCCTCGGAACCGATCCGGCTTCGTCGGGGATCTGAGGCGCTCTTCATGCTGCAGCGCATCCGGGATGAGGCCCATCGCTTCGCCATCACCTTCCACCGGGAGAAGCGGGGCAAGCGGATGACCAAGAGCATCCTGGACGACATTCCGGGGTTGGGACCTTCCCGCCGGGCTCGATTGGTCAAAGAATTCGGTGGGGTCAATGCGGTCCGCGGCGCCACCCTCAGTCAACTGCAGGCGCTTTCTTGGCTCCCTGACCAGGTCGGTCTCGCTGTCTACGACGGTGTGCGCAAGACTGGGGGGCGGTGAGCGAATTCCTCGTAGTGACGGGGATGTCAGGAGCAGGCCGGTCGACGGCCGCGGCAACTCTCGAAGACCTCGGCTGGTTCGTGATCGACAACCTGCCGGCGGCCCTCATCATGAAGATGGCCGAAATGATCGACCTCCCCGGTTCGGAAATCCAGCGGGTGGCGCTGGTCATCGGGCGGGGCGGAGGCAGCACCGGGTCTGACTATTTCGAGGACTTGCCCACGGTGCTCGACGCCCTGCGGGCGGATCGCAACCGGGTGCGGGTTCTCTTCCTTGAGGCCAGCGATGACGTCCTGGTCCGCCGTTACGAGGGCACCCGGCGCCGTCACCCGCTGGCGGCCACCGGAGTGGAGCAGTCCATTGCCGACGAGCGCCTACTGCTGGCGGCCGTACGGGATCGATCGGACCTGTTGATCGATACCAGTGATCTCAATTCCAACCAGCTGCGCACCCGGATTCTGGAGGCCTTCGGCGACGAGGGCGGGTCCAGCGCCATGCAGACGTCCCTGGTGTCGTTCGGGTACAAACACGGCATCCC
This sequence comes from uncultured Acidimicrobiaceae bacterium, assembly GCA_963730785.1. Lineage (GTDB taxonomy): Bacteria > Actinomycetota > Acidimicrobiia > Acidimicrobiales > RAAP-2 > Bog-473. Next base: position 582,199 of record CAVSTF010000010.1, on the reverse strand, counting down.
CCTCGATGTCGACGTCGTCTTCGACTGCCGATTCCTCCCCAATCCGTACTGGGTCGAAGAGCTGCGGCCCTTCAGCGGACTCGATGAACCGGTGCGGGACTACGTGATGTCCCAGCCCGAAACCCAGGACTTTCTGGACAAGGTGGACGACCTTTTGACCAGCACCCTGCCGTCGTTCGTGCGGGAAGGGAAGTCCTACCTGACCATCGCCATGGGCTGCACCGGCGGGCGGCATCGTTCGGTGGCGTTGACCGAAGCGTTGGCTCGGCGATTCGGCGATCACGGACATCCGGTCTCGGTCTTCCACCGGGACGTCGATCGATGACCGGGCCGGCGGTGGTCGCCCTCGGGGGCGGACACGGGACGGCGGTGACGCTCCGGGCGGCGCGGCGCTACGCCGGTCAACTGACGGGTGTGGTGTCGGTGGCCGATGATGGCGGCAGTAGCGGACGCCTGCGCGAGCTGCTCAACGTGGTGGCGCTGGGTGACATGCGCAAGTGCCTGGTGGCGCTGGCCGCCGAGGATTCCGCCCTGGCTCGGGCCTTCGAGCACCGGTTCGAAGAGGGGGAGTTGGCCGGACATGCGCTGGGCAACTTGATCCTGGCCGGTTTGGTTGAGTCCACCGGCGACCTGGTGGCCGGGGTCCGAGCCGCCGCCGATCTGCTGGGGGCGCAAGGTGATGTGTTGCCGGCCACGGTCGAACGGGTGGTGCTGAAGTCCGACGGGGTGCATGGGGAAGTGGCGGGTCAGGTGGCCGTGTCCCGGGCGGGCGACATTGAGTCGGTGTCGCTGGTGCCCGGTGATGCCCAGCCACCTTTCCTGGCGGTGGAGCGGATTATGGCGGCCGACCAGATCATCATCGGGCCTGGTTCCCTCTTCACCAGCGTGTTGGCCGCAGCCGCGGTGCAAGGAATTGCCGATGCGGTGGCCCGGGCGGACGGGCAGCGTGTCTTCGTGTGCAACCTGAGACCGCAGCTCCCCGAGACGGCCCGCTTCGACGTGGCGGATCACGTAGAAGCCCTGGCGAGGCATGGTGTCCCGGTCGACGTGGTGTTATACGACAGCAGCCAGGGCATGGCCCTCGGCAGCACATCTGTCCGTTCGGTGGATGCCGATCTGACAGGTTCCAACGTTCTGGTCCACAGTCCTGTCAAACTGGCGCACGCCCTCGCCGGTCTGCTGGCATAGGCACGGCGGAAGAAAAGGAAGGTCCACATGACGGTGCGGGTAGGAATCAATGGCTTCGGACGGATCGGGCGCAACTTCTTGCGTGCCGCCTTTGCCTCGGGCGCTGATGTGCAGGTCGTCGGCGTCAATGACCTGACCTCACCCGAGACCTTGGCGCACCTCTTGCGCTACGACTCGTCCCAGGGCCGCATGCCGGTCTCGGTCGATGTCGAGGGCAACGACCTACTGGTGGGCGACCAACACATCCGGGTCATGGCCGAGCGTGAGCCCGAACAGCTGCCCTGGGATGCCCTGGGCGCCGACGTGGTTATTGAGTCCACCGGACGATTCACCAGCCGGGCCGATGCGGCCGGGCACCTGCACGGAGGTTCGGTCAAGCGGGTCATCATTTCGGCCCCGTCCTCCGATGCCGATGCCACCTTCGTCATTGGGGTCAACGACAATGAGTACGACCCTGAGAAGCATTTCGTGGTCTCGAATGCATCGTGCACCACCAACTGTTTTGTTCCCATGGTCAAGGTGCTCGACGAGGCCTTCACCATCGTCAGTGGATTGATGACGACCGCCCACGCCTACACCAATGACCAGAACCTGCTCGATCTCACGCATGCCGATCTGCGTCGAGCCCGAGCCGGCGCGGTGAACATTGTGCCCACCAGCACCGGCGCGGCCAAGGCCACCGGCCTGGTGCTGCCGGCCATGAAGGGTCGTCTGGATGGTATTTCGCTGCGGGTCCCGATCCCGGCCGGGTCGATCACCGACTTCACGGCGGTAGTGAAGGGCAATCCCTCCAAGGCCGAAGTGAACGCCGCCTTTGCCGAGGCAGCCGCCAAGCCTCCACTGGACCACGTGCTCGATTACACCGAAGACCCGATTGTTTCGAGCGACATTGTCGGGCTGCCCGCCTCCTGCATCTTCGATGCCGGCCTGACCATGGTGCAGCCGATTAACGACGAGTTGTCGTTGGTCAAGGTGGAAGGTTGGTACGACAACGAATGGGGCTACTCCAACCGATTGGTGGATCTCACCGTATTGGTAGGAGGCTGAGGCCATGACCGCACTGGACGGACTGCCGCAGCTCGGAGATCTTCCGAACCTCGAAGGCAAGCGAGTGCTGGTGCGGGTCGACTTCAATGTGCCGCTGCACATCGGCATCGACGGAACGGCCACGGTGGCCGATGACTTCCGCATTACGGCGGCCCTCCCGACCTTGCGTTGGTTGCAGGACCAGGGTGCCGAAGTGGTGGCGGTCTCGCACCTGGGACGTCCCGAAAACAAACGTGACCCCCGCTGGGAAATGACCCCGGTGCGCGAGCGCCTACAGACGCTGTGCCCCGGCATCGAGCTGGGCGACAACCTGCGCTTTGATGCCCGCGAGAAGGCCAACGATCCCGAGTTCACCCAGGAACTGATCAAGGGTTTTGATGCCTACGTGGACGAGGCCTTCGGCGTGGCCCATCGACGCCACGCCTCCATCGTCGGCCCGCCGCAGTACCTACCCAGTGCGGCCGGAATCCAGATGGTAAAGGAAGTCGAAGTGCTGGGTTCCATGCTCTGCGGCGATCCGGCCCGACCCTTCGTGGCCGTAGTCGGTGGGGCCAAGGTGGCGGACAAGCTCGAAGTGCTCAAGGTGTTGGCCACCAAGGTGGACACACTGGTGGTCGGGGGCGGAATGGCCTTCACCTTCCTGGCCGCCATGGGTCATCGGATCGGCAATTCCTTGCTCGATGAAGAGCACATCGACGACTGCCGGGCCCTATTGGATTCCGGACTCGATATTCGACTGCCCACCGACACCCGGGCCCTCGAGCCCGGGGGCACCTTTGGGCCGCAAGGGGGCGCCGTCGGACCCCGGGGTGGCGTGAAGATCACCGAGCGTGACCTGCCGGATGGCTGGACCGGACTCGACATCGGCCCGGCCTCGGCCCGTGCCTTTGCCGAAGTGGTGTCCAGTGCGGGCACGGTGTTGTGGAATGGGCCACTCGGCGCGTTCGAAGACGCTCGCTTCGCCGAAGGCACCCGCGTGGTGGCTCAGGCCGTGGCTGATTGCGCCGGCTTCTCGGTCGTCGGTGGCGGCGACAGCGCCAGCGCACTCGATGAAATGGGACTGTCCGGCGCCGTGAATTTCCTCTCCACCGGTGGGGGAGCATCCCTGAAGTTCATTGAGAACGGCGGGGACCTGCCGGCGCTCGAAGCGCTGCGTCACGCCAGCAACGCTCCCCGGTAGTGAGTGCCCGCCGCCCGCTGATCAGCGGGAACTGGAAGATGCACCACGATCACATTGAAGCCCTGCACCTGATGCGGGACTTCGGCCTGCGGGTCAAGCCGGACGACGTGGCTGCGCTCGATGTCAGCATCCACCCACCGTTCACCGACCTGCGAACGGTGCAAACCCTGGTTGAAAAGGAACGCATTCCGGTGGCCCTCGGAGCTCAACATTGCTCGGACGAGGATGCCGGAGCCCGCACGGGTGAAGTAAGTCCCCGCATGCTGGCCCGGATGAGCACGGCCTACGTGATCGTCGGCCACTCCGAACGACGGACGCTGTACGGCATGACCGACGAGATGGTGTCCTCCACCCTCAAGGCCGTCGTCCGCCACGAAATGACGCCCATCGTCTGCGTCGGTGAATCCGAGGAAGAGCGGGCCGCCGCCAAGACGGAGGCGAGGCTGGAACAGCAGGTGCTGGCTGCTCTCGACGGCTTGGCCCCCGAGGTCGTGGTCGGCCCTCGTGGTGGCCTACGAACCGCTTTGGGCCATCGGTACCGGGCAGGCCGCCAGTGCGATGGATGCCGAGGATGCCTCGGTCTTCATCCGGTCCCTGGTGGCCAAAGTGGCGGGTGATGAGGCCGCCGGCCGCCATCCGGATCCAGTACGGAGGGTCGGTGAAGGGCGATAACGCCGCCGATTTCATGTCCGAGCCCAACGTCGATGGCCTACTGGTGGGCGGTGCGAGCTTGGAGGCGGCCAGCTTCCTCGACATCATTAGGGCCAGTGCGGCCTGCTACCGTTCCTAGGCCGTTTCGGGCGAGTCGCACCTTGTTGGAGGCTTTGTGTCAGTAGCAACCTGGGTTTATGTCGTACTGGAGATCGTGGCAGCGCTCGGCCTGATCTTCCTTATCCTCATGCACAGCGGTAAGGGCGGCGGGCTGTCCGACATGTTCGGTGGCAGCGTCGGCGCGGCCGCACAGGGTTCCACCGTGGTGGAACGCAACCTCGACCGCATCACCGTCACCGTCGCCATCATTTTCGCCTTCACGACCCTGACGCTGGACCTTCGGCTGCAGTGACGCACCAGGGCCGTTGGCCCCGGTGGCAGCGCTTTCTGCTGCTCCCCGGCCTGGTCTTGGCGTTGGTGGCCGGCCGGCGCGACTCCGCATCGGGAGCCACCAAGACCACGGTGACCTATGTCGCGGTCCGGGGCGGCACCATTTCGCTCGGGATTTCGCAGAGCCCAACCGGCTGCAACCCGCACACCATTCTCGGTAATACGCCGGCCACCCGCATGCTGCTCGGGGCCGTGCTGCCCAGCCCGTTCACCATCAGCCCGGGGGGCAATCCAACCCCGAACCCGAACTTGATCGTCCAGTCCGAACTGGTCAGCACCAAGCCGGAAACGATCGTCTACACCCTGAATCCGAAGGCCATCTGGTCCGACGGCGTCCCGATCACCGCCGCCGACTTCGTGTACGCCTGGGAGCAGCAGCGCGGCGATGCCACCTCAGATCCCACCACCGTGGCCACCACTTCGGGGTATCGAGATATTTCGTCCATCAAGGGCAGCAACAAGGGCAAGACCGTCACGGTCATGTTCAAGACCCAGTTCGCCGATTGGCAGATGCTGTTCGGCAATCTCTTGCCGGCGCACATCATGGAGAAGGTCGGATGGGACCCTTCATGCACCAGCGTGGATCCGGCCATTGATCTCTCCGGTGGCCCCTTTGCCATTTCCTCGGTCACGGCTCAGGCCATCACCCTGACCCTGAATCATCACTGGTGGGGCGTGCCGCCCAATTCGAAGGCGATTGTGGTGCACGTCGCACAAAGCGCCGAACAGTTGGCGCAGTGGCTTCGTTCCGGTGTGGTCCAGGTGGCCCAACCCAGCGCGCTCACACCAGCCTTCCTGAGTCAGGTCACCTCCCTGCCCGGCGTGCAGAGTCAGGTCAATCTTTCGGGCACCATCCTCCAGCTCGATATGGCCAGCGGCCCCAACACCCGCCTCTCACCCGATGAGCGGTTCGCCATTTCGCTCTCCGTCGATCGCCAGGCGCTGGTCCAGCGTCAAGCAGATTGGGCGCTCAGCAGCGTGCAGGTCGCCAGCAGCCACATTTTTGCGCAGGGTCAGTCGGGCTATCACTCATCGAGCACGTCGACCACGACGACGATCGGTCCCGGCAGTTCGCTGGCGCCCCCCAGTTCGACGACCAGCACGTTGATTGGTGCCGGTGGCAAGGTGAACTTCCCGTCGACGCAGGAGCTGGCCCAGGCCGATCAGCTGATGACGGCGTCGGGTCAGGAGCGGACGGACGGCGGCCCGTGGCATTCGGCCTTTGGCTTGCCCCTGGTCTTGCACCTGGTGATCGATACCGGTGACCCCTGGGCCACGGCCACCGCTCCGCAGTTGGTCGATCAGCTCACTGATGCCGGCTTCACGGTGACCACCTACAACGCGGCCAGCGCGTCGCAGGCAGGATCGATCCTGGCCAACGGTTTCGCCGACCTGGCGCTCATACCCCGGACGACCTCACCCTTTCTGAGCGAGACACTGGGTTGGTATACGGATGCGTTGGGCCCACCCGGCCAGAACGGCTCACAGGACTGGACCGGTTTCGACAGCTCCACGTTCAACCAGTTGTTGACAACGGCCTCCCAACAGCTCAGCCCCAATGTGGCCAGCACCGATTACCAGATGGCCGATCAGCAGCTCTGGAGCGCGGTGGTGAGCCTGCCGCTCTACACCGAGCCGACCGCCCTGGCCGTGAGCCGGAAAGTGGGGGGAGTCACGGCCACGCCTTCGAGCGACAGCTTCCTTTGGTATGGCCAATTCTGGGCCATCAAAGTCCCAGAACGCTCGGACAAAACCACCCCGTCGCTGCCTGGGCCCTAGGCCGAGACCGATCTGAGCCTGAAGGTACACGCGCTACGCTCTCGAGGCGCTCAATCAAGGCGCAGGCCAGTCGGAGTGGCGGAATAGGCAGACGCGCCAGCTTGAGGGGCTGGTGCCCGCAAGGGCGTGGGGGTTCAAGTCCCCCCTCCGACACCAAAAAATGTCCGGGGCAGGGCGTGTTCGCACACCCCACGCCGGTGAATCGTCACACACTCGTAAAACAGATTCGGCGCGGTTGCTCCCACCGCCAGAGGCACGCTGCCATAAGGATCACCCTGGGTGAGGGCTATTCAGTCATTTGAAATTGTGTTAAATCAAATACGTTCAAATCTGACCTGGATGGTGGCGGGAGGATCAGTGAAGCTCGTTCGGTGGTGCTTGGCGTTTTGTGCGATTCCGATCGGATTATTGGCATTCACCTCAACGCCTGCGGGTGCGCAGGCTGGTGTTGGAGTTGCCACCGTCGATCTGCAGGGCATCGGTCCAACTTACGGCACCGTTACCATTTCGCTCAATGGGCTACTCGTTGCTGGTAAGCCCTTTGTGGGATCGGCGAGCACTACGTTGGATTACGGATTTCAAAGCGAAACTGGCTGCCTGATCGGTATTCCGGCTAGTCCCTCGTGCACGATTGGCCTAAGCCAGGGGCCGATTTCAGGTAACAGTATCTTTGGTGGCATTTCAGGTACCTGCGGAGAACCGGGAACGAGCTTTACTGAACTTGCGGCTGGACCAGTCGCCGACATCAGCCTCGTATGTTCAATCAGCATCGGTGGAGGTGCTCCAACCAGCACAACGTTCACGATCATTGGTGCCGGACTAGTTCTCACCCCAATCGTCGGGGTGTACGTAGCCAGTTAGCAACACCTGGACCTTGCCTCCGCTCACGCCATCGGAATTGGGAACGAAAGGTCGCTTTTGCTGGGTTGCGTCAAGGGGCTTGGTAAACGATCACGGTGACCAAGGTGACCAGCGCTCCCGTAGTGAATGAAGCAGCGAGGGCGGGGACGGTGCTGAGTAGGTGACGGCGCGAGCGCCACACGACCAGGCCAATGGCCAACCCAACGCCGAGGGCAAGCTGAACCCACCAGTAGTTCGGAGAGGTCGAATACTTGAGATCAACAAGCCCGTGAATTGCTTCACCTACTAGTAGCCCGCCCAGTATGCCTGCGCCGACTGCTGCCGCTGTGCGACCTGCGTATCGCAGCCAGCCTGCAGCCAATCCGATCAGCGGCCCTATGGCCACGCTGGCGGCTGACCAGAACTCAACTTGGTGCCGCGACACTGCCCACCCATGGTGGGCCTGCGTGGCGTAAAAGCCCACCACAAGGGCGAGCAGAGTGACAACCGCCAATATCAGAGACTCGCCTGTTCGGCGGGCAGTGAGGGCCATGGCGAAGGCCACAAGAATCCACGGGGCCGCGGAGTTGGACAGCGGTTCGAAAGTAAACGACAGGTGCGGGACCATCCATTCGGTCAGTGCCCCAGCGGCCAATCCGATGACGGCGGCCAATGCAAGCCGAAGGGAAATGAGGGGTGCAGGCGCTTCGCGTTCGAGAGCGATGGTGTCGGAGTGTGTGGTGCCAGAACTGGCGACATGAGCTCGAGCCGAGGGATCGTGCACGACTACAAAGTAATGGGTCAAGCTCTTTCCGCTGACTCAGCCCCACGCCCAACTGCCACAGCAACCGAAGGAGCCGCCATGTCTCGCGTCCGCATCCACAACTTCTCGATCTCGCTCGACGGATTCGGCACTGGAGAGATCCAAACCCTCGAAACCCCATTCGGTCATGCCGGGCATCGCCTGCACGAGTGGATGTTTGCCACGCGATTCGGCCACCGGGTAGTTCTCGGCCAGCCGGGCGGGACCGAGGGGATCGATGACGCTATGGCCGACCGGAACGAACAAGGGATCGGGGCCGAAATCATGGGCGCTGGCAAATTCGGTCCTCCGGGATGGCAGGACGACGCGGAGTGGCGTGGGTGGTGGGGCGACAACCCGCCATTCCATACGCCGACATACGTCCTCACTCACCGTCCGCTGCCGTCCCTTGAGATGGAGGGTGGCACGACATTTCACTTCCTCAATGCCACGCCAGCGGAGGCACTCAAGGTGGCGCAGCATGCCGCAGCGGGTGAGGACATCCGCATCGGCGGGGGAGCGACCACTATGCGAGCGTTCCTCGCCGCCGGACTCGTGGACTATCTGCACGTGGTGCAGGTGCCTATCCTTCTTGGTCGCGGTGTTCGCCTGTGGGACGGACTGGAGGCCTTGGAGCAACAGTACGACGTCGAGGCAGTCACGACGCCGAGCGGTGTCACCCACTTCACATTCACCCGATAGATAGGGTCATCCCTTTGAAACGAAAGAAGGTGGGTGGCCGGATATTGGCCACCCACCTTCTTCATGTGTCGATTGAGGCAGTGCTAGCAGGTGAAGGTGCCCTTCACCTTTCCACCCGAAACAGCGTCTTTGCCGGAAAATGAACCGCCCTTGGCGTTCGCCTTTCCGGAGTCCGTCGTGACGGCGACGGCCTTGCCCTTGAGGAGCATTCCGATTTGGGCATTCTTGAACTTGCCGCCCGACAGTGTTCCATTGAGGCCGAGGGAGTTGGGCTTGGAGCCCACGCCCACCTGAATGGTGGAGCCCGAAATAACGCAGGCGCCGCCACTCAGCTTGTAGGTCTTGCCACCCACCGTGACCTTCGCCTTGGCTGAGCCCGGCGTCGCCCCTGCCGTGGTCTGAAGGGCCAAGCCGCCCATGGCCATGCCCGCAATAACCGTCGATGCAAGAATGCGTTTCTTGCCCTTCGAGTGCATCATTCCGCCAGATCCTCCCATTGTGAATCCTTTCTGGCCGAGCCATCCGTTGACCCCGCAACCCGCAGTATCTACGCGATTGACCACCTCGGCCTCAGTAACGACCACTTAACTTTCAAATTGAGCCAGCGCCGCTAATGCAGCGGTGTCCAGGAGCCCCAAACAAGCGTTCGGCCAGGCAGGCAAGGGCAACAAGATCCGGACATTGGGTGCCGACGAGTGCCGATCTGCAATCTGGGTATAGATGAGGTCTAGGTGATGTTGGCTTGGTCAATTCTGGAGGTCAGTTCATGGAAATCGTGCGCAATTCCGATGGGACGCTTGTTATGCCCGTGCAACCACAACGGCACTCGACCGACGAATCAGATGCCATGCCTGACAGCGAAGGATTCGAAGACACGAAGACCCTCGTTGAGCCTGAAACACGTGTGCTGCATCCAGGTGAGGGTGGGTATGACGAAGCTCTTGCGGAATGGGACCTTCAACAAAATCCTGATCGACCCCCCGCAGTGTCGACTGTGACCGGACGCCAAGAGGCAATGAGCCTCGTGCATGAGGTGGCAACCTCTTCAGATCATGCAGTGGCGCCTGCCATTGAGAAATTGGATGACCCCGAAGCAAGCGCAGAAGCTCTGCGCCACGTGCTCATAGGGGGTGTCCACTCGGTCGCTGACTTTGCGGGTGAAGTCGCCGAGGCTGAAGGCGGCGAACCACTCACAGCGCATGAGACGACCAAGATCATTGGCGAAGTGCTGACGGAACTGGACTGACTGGCGGCGGTTCGCCGCGGCGACTCAGAATCCCGGGAAGACCAGGCGCAGATCGTCCAGGCTGACGTTGCCTTCGACCTTGACGGTGGCGGGAGTGTGGGCATCTGAGAGCCGTCCACTAATGAGCCGCACCAAGGACTCGATCGGCCCTTCAAAGGTGGCCGTTGGATGCTCTGCCTTCGCCGCCAGATTCACGGTGTCGTCAATAACGAGTCCGTACCCATGCGCCTCCACGATCGTGGCTTGAGTCAGCTTGTCGGCCTTGCCGATGAAGCCCAACATGAAGTCCATTGAACCCGACAATTGCTGAGCCAAGACGCCAGCAGTTCCTTCGCTGAGCGCTGCGTTTGCATCGAGTGCAACCCGTACGTCCCAGCCATGGAGGGCAACTTCGTTCAGCCGCATTCCGGCGATGGTGGCCACACTGAGAGGGTTAGGGAGAAAAGCCAGTTTGATCTCCAGGTTCTCGCGCTGATCGGGCGTGAGCGCTTCGATGGTTCCCACCAGGGTGGCATCTGAATTTAGGAAATTGCTCGCTTGATCCTCGGGGCTCATGGCATCCCACCGATCCCAGACACTCTGATTGAAATCTGGTTCTGGTTCGGGCGCTGCCTCCAATGCAGTGCGATATGTCGCCAGGCCGATTTCGGCGCCGCTGCCCAAATGGGACAAGACCTGGGCCACGGTCCAGTCGGATGCCCCCGATGGACCAGTGAGCTGGTCGTGTGTGAGAGATGGAACAAGTTCGGCAAACTCATCATGCAGGTGACGGAGGGCGGCAATTGTTTGGTCTGCGAGTGATGACATATCTCAGTGTCAACACGGTGAACCCCTCGCATATTCCCAGCACGGCACCGAGACTTGGAATAGGCAAAGGTGGGGATATGACTTTTCGGGTGATTCAGTGGGCGACGGGCGGTGTCGGACGAGCGGCCATGGAAGGCGTGCTGGCGCATCCCGACCTCGAGTTGGTTGGCGCCTGGGTCCACAGTCCGGACAAAGAAGGCGTTGACCTCGGAACCATTCTGGATCGAGAGGTCATCGGGGTTCGGGCAACCGGTGACATCAATGCTCTACTGGCGCTTGAAGCCGACTGTGTCGTCTACAGCCCATTCATGGCCGATCCGAAGGTGGTTACCGCCATCCTCGAATCGGGGAAGAACGTCGTGACCCCGCTCGGTTGGTTCTATCCAGCCCAGGCCGAGCGCGAGCGGTTCGACAGCATTGCCAAACTGGCCGGAGTGACCTTGCACGGCACCGGTATCCATCCGGGAGGCATCACCGAGAGATTCCCGCTCATGATTTCCGCCCTCTCCGGTTCGATCACTCACGTTCGAGCCGAGGAGTTCTCGGATATCCGTACGTACGGCGCACCCGATGTGGTCCGCGATTGGATGTTGTTCGGGAAAGCGCCTGAGGAAGCGCGCACAAGCGTGATGGCGGATGCGCTGGGTGCTGGGTTTCGACAATCGGTGTTCATGGTGGCTGACGAACTTGGTTTCGACGTCGAACCTCAATTGCGGATCACCCATGACATGGCCGTTGCCACCGCGCCGATTGACTCACCGATCGGCGTTATCGCGCCGGGCACCGTGGCCGCGCAACGGTTCAAGTGGGAAGCGCTGGTCGACGGTGAGCCGGTCATCACCGCTGCCGTCAACTGGTTGATGGGCGACGAACACCTTGATCCGCCCTGGGAGTTTGGACCGGCCGGTATGCGGTTCGAAGTAGAGGTCACCGGCGACCCAAGTTGCCTTATTACCTTCAAAAAACTGCATCCGGGCAGCATTGAGGCGGGTCTTCTTCGTAATTCGGGTGTGGTCGCCACCGCACTGCACTGTGTCAATGCTGTTCCGTATGTGTGCCGGGCCGAGGCTGGTCTGCTGACGTATCTCGACTTGCCCCTGGTGGCCGGACGGGCAGCGCTCGATCTCCATCGCTCGCGGAACGAGGGGGTGGACTCCGCTCGATCGTGAATGGGTCATGCGTGTAGGCAATCGCTCGGGAATGACGCATCATGCATGGGGTGAGCGTGCTCCCTTGCACGTATGCGCAACATCCGATTGGAGATCAATGCCATATATGACGCACTCCGACACATAAGTGGCTAGATTTCGTCATATAGGGGAATACCCTTGAAATAAGGGCGGCTATGGGACGCCGTGCCTTCATGCAGCACCAAACGGACCGCTGGGGTCCAGATGTGGGGGTTTACATGCGTGTAGTCCGAAACAGCGTCGTTGGCGCGCTTTCACTTATGTTGATGTTGGGGGTAACGGTCGTTGCCGCAGGTTCCGCCTCGGCTTCGTCGGCCAAGGGACCGGCAAGTTTCCCGAACACGGCGTTGACGAGCAATTTCAGCGCCATGAGCAAGTTGAAGGGGTTGGCCAAGTCTGGCAAGGGAAAAGTCGCGGCGATTCTTCCTGACACAACCAGTTCAACGCGGTACGTCGAGTTTGATGAGCCCGACCTGACCAAGGCTTTCCAGGCCGCGGGCCTGAAGTCATCGCAATACGTGATCCAGAATGCTCTGGGCAGCGATGCGACACAGTTGACTGACGCCCAGACCGACATCACCAACGGAGCCACGGTGCTGCTGGTGGACCCAATCGATCCTGGGGTGGGCATCTCCATCGAGACCTACGCCAAGAGTCATGGCGTACCGGTCATTGACTATGACCGCCTGACATTGGGTGGTAGCCGCTCGTACTACGTCAGCTTCAATAACGTGCAGGTTGGCACGCTCATTGGAAAGGGATTTGTGAGCTGTGTCGCTGCCTGGCACGTCGCGAAGCCACAGGTAGTGGTCATGCATGGCGCGGCGACGGACAACAACGCCACTCTGTTCGCACAGGGGTACAACGCAGTCCTCAAGCCCTACTTCAAGTCGGGCAAGTACGTCGACGTGGTCAACACGGCGGACACCTGGGACGCACCCACTGCCGAGACTGAGTTCCAGGAGGCCTTCACGGCTCACCCGAACATCAACTCTGCCGTGATCCCGAACGACGAGTCCGGTACTCCGATCATCACGTACCTGCAGTCGCAGCACGTGGCGCCCAAGACGTTCCCAACCACTGGACAAGATGCCACCGCCTCAGGCCTGGACAACATTCTCTCCGGTTATCAGTGCGGAACGGTGTACAAGCCTGTCTTTCTAGAGGCGGAGTCAGCGGCAGCTTTGGCGCTGTACCTGCGGGCTGGACAGAAGCCACCTAAGAACCTGGCCAACGGATCGACAGAAGACACGACGAGCAATGTGGCCGTGCCTTCGGTTCTCTTGAAGCCTGAGTGGGTGACCACGAAGAACATGAATGCCACCATCATCAAGGACAACTTCGTGCCGGCATCGCAACTCTGCGCCGGGTCCTACGCCGCCGACTGCACCGCAGCAGGCATCAACCCGTAGTCCGGGTCGGGGCTTACTGTCCTGACACCGATAGAAAGTAGAGACGCACTCAGCTTGGGCCACCCCTCCCGATATCACGGGAGGGGTGGCTTGGCCGAGAGGGGAGATCAATGGTGGGTAGCGAAGGCAATGCGACGGGGGAGGCCCTGCTGTCCTTGGCCGGGGTCACCAAAACCTTCGGAGCAGTGCGGGCACTGAACGACGTCAATCTGGACGTGATGACTGGTCAAGTCACCGCATTGGTTGGTGACAACGGGGCCGGCAAGTCCAGCTTGGTCAAGACCATCTCGGGTCTGTGGGAACCCGATCAGGGACACATCTCGTGGCAGGGCAAGCAGGTCCAGCTGCGTAGTCCCAAGGATGCCGAAGCGCTTGGGATCACGACGATCTATCAAGACTTGGCGCTCTGCGACAACCTGGACATTGTCCAGAACATGTTCCTGGGGCACGAATTACTCCGCCGGGGCACGCTCGATGAACCAAAGATGGAAATTGCCGCCCGCAAGACGCTTGACGAACTGGCCGTGACGACGGTTCGATCGATTCGCCAGCCGGTGGCTTCATTGTCAGGCGGCCAGCGGCAATCGGTCGCGGTCGCCAAGGCCGTCATGTCGAATGCGCAGCTGGTGATGATGGACGAACCAACGGCTGCACTTGGGGTAGCCCAGACCCGCATGGTCCTTGATCTCATTAAGCGGCTTGCGGGTCGCGGCGTGACGGTGCTCATGATTTCCCACAACCTCAATGACGTGTTTGAGGTGGCTGATCGGCTGGCCATTCTGTATTTGGGCTCCATGGTGTCGGCTGGACCAGCTTCCGACTACGACAGTCAGTCGGTGGTCGAGTACATGACAACTGGTCGCTCTTCCCGTGCAGCGGGTGGAGAACGCGTCAACGCTCAGGCTGACTGATCAACTCAACAAGTCCGAAGTACATCGAGGAGGAACATTGGACGAGAGCACGACGGGTGGAGGCGCAGGCTCACCTGAACAGGCGCAGGCGGATACTGCCGTTGCGGCAGCGCCTGAACTGCTGGCCGACTCCCTGGGGCAGTACGCCAGGGCTTGGTGGCAACGCATTCGTAGCGGGGACAGCGGGGCCCTTCCAATTATTGCCGGCTTGGTCGGCATCATCATCTTTTTTCAAGTCGAACAGTCCCAGTTCCTCTCACCGATCAATATCGTCAACATGTTGGTGCAGGCCGCCTTCTTCATTGTCTTGGGCTTGGGCGAGTTGTTTGCCTTGCTCCTCAGTGAAATCGATCTATCTGTTGGCTTCGTGGCCGCCATCGGAGGAACCATTACTGCGGCACTCGTGTCGCCCGCGTACGGTTGGCCATGGTGGGCGGCAGTCATTGTTGGCCTGATCGCCAGTGGAGCTCTCGGCGCCCTCCAGGGTGTACTCATCACTCGACTTCATCTGCCGTCCTTCGTCGTGACCTTGGCCGGACTCTTGGGCTTCGCCGGACTGCTCATCTATATCTTCGACATCGTGCATGGAGCGGTGGGCGGACAGATCCAAGTCACCAATAACAAAGTCATCTACAACCTCGTGAACGGCAACATGAGTCCAACCGCGGGATGGATCAGTCTTGTGGTCGTGGTGGGGCTCTTTGCGGTGGTTTCCATCACGCGTGCGACGCGTCGGCGAGCGCAAGGCCTCAGCGTGTCGCCGTTGAGCATCACCATTCTTACGATTGGGGTAGTGGCTGCTGCCGGGATTGCCCTGGTGGCCATATCCAATGTCAACCGGAGCAGCGGCGTCATCCCGGTCTCGGGCCTTCCCTGGGTAATCCCGGTTGTCTTGGCGATCGTTGTTGTCTTGACCTGGTTCTTGGGCCGGACTCGCACCGGCCGATACATCTACGCCATCGGAGCCAGTCCCGAGGCTGCTCGCCGGGCCGGTATCAACGTGGCCTGGATCCGCACCATTGCCTTCACTCTTTCCGGATTTACCGCCGGTATTGCCGGCATCATTTACGCCTCCCGATTGGGTTCCATTTCGGTTGGCTTTGATGGCGGCACGTACGTGCTCTACGCGGTGGCCGTCGCGGTGATCGGCGGAGCCAGTCTCTTCGGTGGTCGGGGCAAGGCTATTCATGCGTTGCTGGGTGGCCTCTTGATTGCGGCCGTGGTCAGCGGTCTGGCCCTCATGGGTGTCAGCACGGCGGGCTCTCAGATGGCGACCGCCCTGGTCCTCTTGGCGGCGGTAACAATTGACTCGATTGTGCGGCGAAGGGGTGCCACGGGTATCTAGTTGCTCTGACGTGGGAATTTGTTTGACTGAAGCCTCGAAGTTCGGGCCTCATTCCCTGAAATTGGCGTGTGAACTGGTTTCAAAGAGGGTGACCGCGCCGTCTACGCTCAGCGCCAATGGCGCGCGGCGAGCACAGGGTAGTCAGGCTCTTCCTCAACGTGGTGACCGCCGTCGTATTGGTGTTTGCGGTGGCCGTGATTGCGTTTATCGTGACGCGCAAGTCCCCGCTACCCCTTCCTTCAATGGGAAGTCAGACGATGGCCATTGCCGCTTCAGGTTCGACGGCCTACGTGGCGGATGGTGCAACGGTGGACGTGGAGCTGCTGAAGGGCAAGAGCGCGACCACGCAATCGCAGATTCAACTACCCGGAGAGCGGATCACGCATTTGGCCTTGACGCCGAATGGTGAGTATCTCATCGCTGCCGTTGCCAATGCCCCCTCGAACGGATTGCCGTCTGGCGGGGTCTACGTCGTCGTCTTGAACGAGACACCACCTCGAGTGGTGCCGGCCTATACGGGCAATGACATCCAGTCAGTGACGGCGGCCAGAAGCAGTTCCTTCGCCTTGATCGCCGATCGCGGAAAATATGCGGCCGCCGCCAACGGCATTCCAACCGAATCTGAACCAGGCTCCTTGATGCGCGTACGGCTCAGTGGGACGCATCCAACCTTGACGGGCACTCTGAAGATTGGTTTCGATGTCGGGGGCGTGGCCATTGCTCCGAACGATGCCAACGCTTATGTACTCAATGATGGCCCGAATCGAAACGGTGAGCAGTTGTCCTCGATTCAACTGACGTCTTCGTCGCTCCACGTGGTCAGTAGTGTCAAAGTGACCGGAAACGGCATCGCACTTTCACCCAATGGGGCGACGGCCTATGTCGGTGGCGAGGTGGTTGATGTGCTCCCTCCAACCCCTTCGGTCCAACCGGCACCAACTCTGCCCGTCGGATTGACCAGTCTTAAGAATTTCACGGTGCAAGCGATCACCCCTGATGGCAAACATGTCTATCTCAGTGGTGGGCAAAAGAGCGGTGCCGGCGGATTGGAACAGGTCTTGGAAGACACGTCAACATCCCCACCGACCATGGTCTCATCCGATCTCACCGATTGCAGCACGGTCACCGCCAATCCCCACGGAGGAACCGTCTTTTGCGGGAGCACACTTTCGTTTCCCGAAGCTCCGTCCATTTCCTCGCTTTCCTCACCCGATGGGGGGACGTCCGGGGGCTTCGAGATCACGCTCCACGGTTCCTATTTAGGGGGAACAACCGACGTGCTCTTCGGGACCATTGATGCGAATGTGAACTCGGTCAACCGGGCCGGTACTGCTCTCGTTGTCACGGTGCCTCAGGGATCTGTTGGCACGGTACCCATCACGGTCACTACCGCTGGCGGGAACAGCGCACCCGTCCCAGCATCCATTTTTCGGTACGCCAACCTTCCGGCCGTTTCGTTGCTGACGCCAACCAGCGGACTCATCCAGGGGGGCACGCGCGTCCTGCTCTCCGGATCGGGTTTCGCCACCAATGATGTCGTCGATTTCGGACCGAACAACCCGGGCCAAGTCATCAAGGTAAGTGCTGACGGTGACTACATGGCGGTGTACGCCCCCGGCGGAAGCCACTCCGTCTACGTCACCGTTTCCACACCAGGAGGGACCAGCCTGATTGCTCCCATGGCTCGGTTCCGCTTCATCAAGCGTCAGCCTGAGGTCAATGCCATGGATCCGGCATCCGGTGCAGCAGCCGGAGGGTACGGCTTGCTGATTGGCGGGAAATATCTCAACGGGGCGACGACAGTCACGTTTGGCGCGACCACTGTGAAGCCAATCAGCGTCAGTAGCGATGGCGATTTCCTGGGGGTCGTCGTGCCGCGCGGTGTCGGCACGGTTGAAGTGATTGTCACCACGCCATCGGGGACGAGCCGAGATACCAGTAAGGATCAGTTCACCTATACCGGCGGCTGAGAAAGGAAGTAGGTCAGGTTCGGACCGATAGCCTTCGAATATGTGGCCACCAGCACCCCACGGCACGTGGGCGATTGATCTCGACGGTGTGATTTGGTTGACGGGACAGCCCATCGAAGGGGTGAGCGGCGCCATCAGTAGTTTGCGCGAAGCGGGGATTCGGACCTTCTTCGCCACCAATAATTCGGCACCCACCAGAGCCCAACTTCATGAACGGCTGGCCAATTGTGGGATTTCGGCCGACGACGAAGATCTATTGAGTTCGGCCGATGTGGCGGCGGAAATGGTGCCGGCGGGTTCATCAGCCTTGGTATTGGCTGACGATGGCGTCCGGGAAGCACTCATTCGTCGAAACGTGAAGATCGTCGAAACCGGTCCGGCCGACACGGTGATCGTCGGCTGGACCCGCAGCTTTACGTTTGATTTGGTTTCCGAGGCGGCCAGTGCGGTGCGGGCCGGAGCTCGGCTCATCGGTACGAATGAGGATCCAACGCACCCCACACCCGATGGCCTGCTGCCAGGTGGTGGCGCCATCCTGGCGGCCGTCGCCACGGCGGCGGAGGCGATACCTGAAGTGGCTGGCAAACCCCACCGGCCGACCGCTGAGGCGATCAGAGCCCGGGCAGATGACGTGCGAGTAATGGTGGGGGACCGGCTGTCGACCGATGGGGCGCTCGCGGCCCAGTTGGCGGTGCCGTTTGCCCTTGTCCTCTCTGGTGTCACCAGTGCCGATGCTGTGCCTGAGGTCGGCCGTCCAGACGCCGTGGCCACAAATTTGGCTGAACTGGTGAAAACGTTTCTTGAACAACAAGCGAATTAATGCTTGCTAACAGCTAGCACTTAAGATACTCTTGTTTCATGGCGAGTAACGAACGAATCAAGAAATATCTCGAAGCCGGCACGGTGTTAGGCCAGGTCACACGCGCCCGCGCCGAGGAAATCGTGCGGGAACTGGTGAGCGCAGGCGATGTCCAGCGCGAACAGGCCCAGGAATGGGTCGACAATCTGGTTGACCGGAGTCGCAAGACCAGTGAGCAGATGCTCGAGCTGGTTCGGCATGAGGTTTCGTCGCAGCTGAGCAAGATCGACACCGCTTCACTCGAGTCTCTGGCCGGACAGGTAGCCGACATCTTGAAGCGGTCAGCCAGTGCCGGCCGTACGGCGACCGCTGAAGCGACTGCCCAGGCAACCAAGACGGCCAAGGCGGCGCGCGATGCAGCGCAGAGCGTGACGCCAGGTCGTAAGAAGAAGAAGTCTGAGAAGAAGTCGGCGGCCAAGAAGGCTCCGGCGAAGAAGGCACCCGCCAAGAAAGCCGCTGCGAAGAAGGCTCCGGCCAAGAAGGCGACTGCGGCCAAGAAGGCAACCAAGAAGGCGAGCCCTGGGGCAGGCACCTGAGCCCAAGCGCTCGACGGAGACTTGATGCCGAACTTGTTCGGCGCAATCTCGTTCCCAATCGACAGGAAGCACAGGCGGTCATTGCCGCTGGCCTCGTTCTGGTCAGTGGTTCAGTGGCCGAAAAAGCCGCCCGATTGGTAGGTCCGGGAGAGCCAGTACGGCTCCTTGGCCCGCCGTCTCCCTTTGTGAGTCGGGGTGGGTACAAACTCGACGGGGCCCTTTCGACGTTCGACGTGGTGGTCAGCGGACGTCGCGCTATTGATGCGGGCGCTTCCACCGGTGGATTCACGGATTGCCTGCTCCAACGCGGTGCGGCTCACGTGTATGCCGTTGATGTCGGCCACGGACAGTTTGATCAGCGTCTGCGAAACGACCATAGGGTCACCGTGATGGAGCGGGTCAATGTCCGGTCGCTGGCGCCCGAAGTAATGCACGAGCACGATGCGACCTTCACTCCGTGCGATGTGGTGACGGGTGATCTCTCCTTCATCTCTCTGGTCACGGTGATTCCTGCCTTGACCGGACCCGTGGCGGCGGAGGGGGCAGACCTGGTCCTTTTGGTGAAGCCCCAATTTGAAGCGGGAAAGGCCATTGTGTCCCGTGGTAAGGGAGTGGTGAAGGATCCTGAAGTGTGGCTCCAAGCCATGCAGGGGGTTGCGTCCGCCCTTAGTGCGGCAGGAACCGGCATCATGGGGGCGATGGTTTCGCCTCTGACTGGCCCCGCGGGCAATGTTGAATTTCTCGTGCACGCCCGAAAAGGGGCTTCGGTTGATCCGGATACGTCAATGCGGTTTCTCAACGAGGCGGTCGATCAGGCGGTCGTTCGCCGAGACGGCTCGGAGCAAGGCTGAAATGGCCATCATTGCCTTCTTGGTTCACCCAGAACGCGCCGACGCGCTGGCACTCACTCTGGACACGGCCGACTGGTTGGACTCGATCGGCCACAAGGCACGGGTGCTCCACTTCAGCGCACCGGACCGGGTCACCGAAGATGAGGTCGAAGTCGATATGGATGCCGTCGATTTGGCCGGCAGCACCGTTGCCGTCAGCATGGGAGGTGACGGCACGTTCCTGCGTGTGGTCCGACTGGCCTGGACAGAAGACATCCCGGTTCTCGGCGTCAATTTCGGTCGGGTGGGCTATCTCCCCGATTTGTTGCCCGACCAGCTCCGCGTGGCATTGACCCGAGTGCTCGATGGCAAAGCAGTCGTTGAGGCTCGATGCGCCCTTGAAGTCGAGGTGGGCGACCATTCTGTCCATGGTGCTGCGCACAATTACCTGGCCCTCAATGAGCTCGTGGTGGAGAAGACGGTGTTCGGTCACACCATTCGACTCGCCACCTCCATCGACGGAGAAGATGTCTTGACGTATTCGGCTGATGGCGTGCTCATTGCCACGCCGACCGGTTCGACGGCCTACAACTTGTCGGCTGGCGGTCCCATCCTCTCGCCCAACCTCCGCGCCATGGTCATGACGCCGGTCGCACCGCACTTGTCGTTGGACCGGAGTCTCGTCCTCACCGATGAACAGAGCGTCACCGTCCGGGTGGTCGACAATCGGGCTGGTGCGCTGGTGATTGACGGGCAGGAGGTGGGCCGATTGGATCCGGGCGCCACGGTGACGTGCCGAGTCGCCGCTCGTCCGGTTCGGGTCATCCGCAATGATCCGCAAGGCTTCGGTGGGACGCTACGAGCCCGACTCCTGGTCGACCGGGCCAGGTAGGACGATTCCCAGCCATGCTGACTGAGCTTCGGGTACGTGACCTCGGTGTCATTGAGGATCTGACGATCACCTTTAGGCCTGGCATGACGGTCCTCACTGGTGAGACCGGGGCCGGAAAGACGCTCGTCGTTGAAGCCCTACAACTGGTGCTGGGCGGGAAAGCGCACGCCAGCATGGTTCGGCGCGGCAGCACCGAAGCAATCATTGAGGCTCGATTTGTCGGCGAAGACGACGAAGAAATAATCGTGACTCGTTCGGTGCCAGCTGAAGGCCGGGCTCGAGCGTGGATCAACGGTCGGATGTCACCAGCCAACATGCTGGCCGAGGTCGTCACCCCGATGCTCGAGATCCATGGGCAGCACGAACACCAGTCATTGACCACGCCGGCCGCGCAACGCAACGTCCTCGATGCGTTTGCCGGTACGGACGTGAGTGAGATCCAGCGCCTGCGTACCCAGCTGAGGGAACTGAGTGCGGCGCTGACCGAGCTGGGCGGCGACACCGCGGCCCGAGCCCGGGAAGCCGATGTACTCCGCTACCAGGTCGATGAGATTGCAGCGGCGCAGCTGCAGGGGCCTGATGAAGAAGATGAACTCCGTATTGAGGAAGAGCGACTGGCCGACGCCTCGGCCTATCGGGAAGCGGCGGCACAGGCGCTCAATCTGCTCAGTCCGACGAGTACGGACGACGAATCGAGCGTGCTGACCTGGTTGGGACAGGCCGTCAATGCGTTGACCGGACGCGATGCGTTTGCCTCATACCGAGAACGTTTGACCGCGTCAACCATCGAACTGACTGATGTGGCCCAGGGGTTGCGCGACGAAGTCGATGGTTGGGAGGACGACCCTGGGCGACTGGTTGAGGTGGGGGAGCGGCGAAGGTTGTTGGCCGAACTCAGACGCAAATATGGTCACGATCTGGCCGAGGTGATCGCCTTCGCCAAGGAAGCCTCTACTCGCCTGGAAGATGTCCTCAGTGCCGAAGGAAGGGCAGAAGCGCTCGAAGGTGAACGCTCGCAGACGCTGCGTGAACTCGCTGAAGCCGAAGATGCCGTTCGGACCGTTCGTATCGAAGCGGCTCAGCGATTTGCCGAGGCCGTAGGTGGCCGCCTGGGAGATCTGGCGATGGGCGGGGCCAGAATTGAAGTTCGGGTGAGCCAAGAGGGTTCGGGTGAACCCATTGAGATCGCTCTCGGGGCCAATGTCGGCGAGGCCGTCCTGCCGTTGGCCAAGGCTGCATCGGGGGGTGAGCTGGCCCGCTCCATGCTGGCTATCCGCTTGGTGGGTCTCGGAGGTCCCCAGACGATGGTGTTTGACGAAGTGGACGCCGGGGTTGGCGGCGCCGCCGCTCTTTCGTTGGGAACGGCATTGAGTGAGGTCTCGCGGAGTCGACAGGTTTTGGTGGTGACCCACCTGGCCCAGGTGGCGGCCAAGGCAGATCAGCAGGTCAGCGTGCTGAAGCGCGAGGTTGAGGGTCGAACGGTTACTTCGGCCGTGGAGGTGCGGGGTGAAGACCGGGTGGTCGAACTGTCCCGGATGCTGTCGGGCCATCCCGATAGCGATGCTGCCCGGGCCCATGCTCGTGAGCTGCTTGGGATGACCAGTTCGACATAAAACGTAGGCACGGCCCCCTTCGATCCACCACCGCCCTGGCGCTGGTCGATTATCGTGGCGCGGTGCACCGATCATTTGTGGCGAAACTCGGCGCCCAGCAGGCGGCGTGAGCAAATTCATCTTTGTGACCGGGGGTGTCTCGAGTTCGCTCGGGAAGGGCCTCACCGCTTCCTCGCTTGGTCGACTTCTGAAATGTCGTGGCCTCCGCGTCACCATGTGCAAGCTCGATCCGTACATCAACGTCGACCCCGGGACGATGAACCCTGGTGAACACGGAGAGGTATTCGTCACCGAAGACGGTGGCGAGACCGACCTGGACCTGGGTCACTACGAGCGGTTCATCGATGAGAACCTGAACAAGCGGTCGAACACGACCACCGGGTGGATCTACCGATCCGTGATCGAAAAAGAACGTCGGGGCGATTTCCTCGGACGCACCGTGCAGGTCATCCCGCACGTCACCGATGAAATCAAGGACCGGGTGAAGCGTCTCGCTGACGACGACGTTGACATCGTGATCGTCGAAATCGGCGGCACGGTGGGTGACATCGAAATCGTCCCCTTCATTGAGGCCATTCGCCAATTCCGCCGTGACATCGGCCGTGACAACGTGTGTTACCTGCATCTCACTTTGGTGCCGTCACTGGTCTCCGGTGAGCAGAAGACGAAGCCGACCCAGCATTCGGTCACGGAATTGCGCAGCCGTGGTATTCAACCCGACGTCATCGTCTGTCGGAGCGACAAACCCATTTCGGAGAGTATGCAGCGGAAAATCTCGTTGCAGTGCGACGTACCCATGGATGCGGTGGTGTCGGCCATTGATGCTCCCAGCATCTACTCAATCCCCCTGGTGCTGCACGAGCAGGGTCTGGATACTTACGTGTGCCGAACGCTGAACATTGACGAGGCCAAGTTCCCCATTGATCTGTCCCATTGGGAAGACTTCGTGCAGCGGGTCGATACATTGCACCGAAAAGTCAAGATCGGCATCGTGGGCAAGTACGTGAACATGCCTGACGCCTACATGTCAGTGGTCGAAGCCTTGCGCTCGGCCGGTTTTCACCACGGGGCAGACCTGGAGCTGGACTGGATCGACGCCGAAATGGTGCCCGACATCCTGGGGTCGGACCGGCTTCGTGTTCTGGACGGCATCATCATCCCCGGCGGATTTGGCGAACGGGGGATTGAGGGGATGATTGCGGCGGCGACCTATTCCAGGGAGCAGCAGATTCCCTGCCTCGGTCTCTGCCTGGGCCTGCATGTCATGACCATTTCGGTGGCGCGTGACTTGGCCGGTTTGGACCGGGCCAACTCGCGGGAATTCGATTCGCTGTCGCCGCACCTGGTCATCGACCTCATGCCTGATCAGGCCGAGGTGACGGACAAGGGTGGCACCATGCGATTGGGCTCGTACCAGGCCACGTTGTTACCGGAGTCCAAGGTGGCTCGGGCCTACGGCACCCTCGGCGTGACCGAACGGCACCGACACCGGTTTGAATTCAATAATCGCTACAAGGCCAAACTCGAAGCTGTGGGGTTGATCTGCTCCGGTACGTCGCCCGACGGGCGCCTGGTGGAGTTCATAGAACTGGAAGACCATCCATATTGGGTGGGCACGCAGGCGCATCCTGAATTCAAGAGTCGACCCGACCGGGCGCATCCATTGTTCCGGGAACTGGTGGCCGCCGCCCTGGAGCGGGCTGAAGGGCGCGAGCCGCATCTGCTGGACCTCGACTCGGTTTCCTGAATCGCCTCTTGCCCACCTTCCGCCGGGTTGCTGAGGAAGAAGTCTTCCGGGGCTGGCTGTTCTCGGTGGGCCAGGTGCACATGGAGGATCCGGAAGGAAACCCGTTCGACCGTTTCGTGGTCCACCACCCGGGTGCCGTGCACATCATTCCGGTGCACGACGATGGCCGGGTGACGCTGGTGCGTCAATACCGCACCGCGGTCGATCGCCTGATGCTGGAAACGCCGGCCGGGACCTGCGACGTGGCGGGCGAACCTCGGGACGTCACGGCACGGCGCGAACTGGCCGAGGAGGCGGGGCTCGAGGCAACCTCAATGGAGGTGTTGCTGGACACCTTCAACACCCCGGGTATCAGTGACCAGTTCACCACCATCTACCTGGCGACCGGACTCTCGCCCTGCCCGGTGCGTCCCATGGGTGTCGAAGAGGGTTTCATGACCATTGAAACCATCGCCCTCAGTGACGTGGACGAGCTCATCGCCGACGGGACACTGCAGGACGAGACCACGGTGCTCGGCCTTCTCCTGGCCCGGGCCCGTTTGGCTCGAAGGGCCGAATGAAAGATCCGCTGCCCCGACCGGCCGAGGAGTATCTCTCGTGGCTGGAAGTGGAGCGTGGTCGATCTCCCCGCACGCTGTCGTCGTACCGGAAGGACCTCGAGTCGTTTCAGGCGTTCCAGGTCGGCTCTACCGGTGTGTCCATCGAATCGGCGACTGCCTCCGACATCTCGGCCTATGTGGCGTTGCTCCGTCGCACCCACAGCGCTTCCTCGGTGGCCCGAGCCATGTCGACGCTGCGGGGTCTCTACCGGTTCATGGTGGAGGAGGGGATGGCCGACCGGGATCCAACCGTGGACCTACCCAGCATCGGTATCGCCGATCTGTTGCCCAAAGCATTGAGCGAGGATCAGGTCAACCTGCTCCTCAATGCGGTCGTTGGTTCCGGCCCGCTGGTCTTGCGAGACCGGGCGCTCCTGGAGCTTCTCTACGGCACCGGTGCCCGGGTCTCCGAAATCACGGATCTCAATATCGGCGATGTGGCCGAGGCCATGGACGCCGACGACGTCCCTCTTATTCGGGTCTACGGCAAGGGTGGCAAGGAGCGAATGGTGCCCCTCGGTCGATTGGCTCGGGAGGCCTTGGGACAGTGGCTCTCCGGCCAGGGACGGACCCAACTGGTGCCCCCATCCTGGAAACGGCGCAGCGACGCCGACGCCGTCTTTCTCAATGCTCGAGGCGGTCGACTCTCACGGGTCGGCGTCTTCGGTGTGGTGAAGAAGTACGCCGACAAGGTGGGAATAGGGGAGCTGGTGAGCCCGCATGTCCTCCGCCATTCCTGTGCAACCCACATGTTGGCCCGCGGGGCCGATATCCGGGTGGTGCAGGAACTTCTGGGGCATGCGTCGATTGCCACGACGCAGCGCTACACGAAGGTCTCGCCGGAGCATTTACGCCGGGCCTATGAGAGTGCCCATCCCCGAGCGGGCAGTAAGAGCCCTGTGCACCACGTAGCATGACCCCATGCCGAACGAGGCTCCAACTGCCGCTGTGGACTACGACGCGCTCTTGCGCACTGAGCGGGAATCGCTACAGAGCCAACTCACTGAACTGGGATTTGGCGATGAGGGCGACACCGGCCTGAACTACGACTCCAACTTTGCCGACTCCAGCCAGGTGACGGCGGAGCGGTCGGATGCGGAGCGACTGGCCACGGATCTGCGTGAATCGCTGGAAGAAGTGGACGCCGCCCTGGAGCGGTTGGCGGCTGGCCAGTACGGCACCTGCGAAATCTGCGGGAAGCCGATCGGTGCCGCCCGGTTGGAGGCCATGCCGGCCGCTCGTCTCTGCATAGACGACGCCGCCAGACAGTAAATGCGGGCTCCCGGGGGTGGGGCGACTCGTCGCCCCATGAATGCCTCGACCAGAAGGAATCTGTGGATCCTGGCCGGGGTACTGGTGTTGGTGGCCCTGGTGGCCCATCACAACATCCATACCTACGAGATCATTCTCTTCTGCTGCATTGTGCCGTCGATCATCCTCCATGAGGTCTCCCACGGGTACGTGGCCAACCTGTTCGGTGATGACACGGCCAAACGGGCCGGCCGTCTGACCCTCAATCCGGTCAAGCATGTTGACCCCATGGGCACCCTGATCATCCCGGCGCTGTTGTCACTGACTTCCTTCGGGGTATTCGGATGGGCCAAACCCGTACCGGTCAATACGGCTCGTCTACGGAGCCCACGCAATCACGGCGTGCTGGTGTCCTTGGCCGGACCAGCCACCAATGCCGTCTTGGCCGCCATTGCCGCCGTGGTCTTCCTCAAGGTGCTGCATCCATCCGGCGTACTGGGCACGCTGGATCAGGTCGTTTTCTATTTCGGCCTGGTCAACGTCACGCTGATGGTGTTCAACCTGCTGCCGATCCCGCCACTCGATGGATCGGTGCTCTTCGAACGGTTGCTGCCGGCCCGATACTGGCCGACCTATCTGCGGATACGTCCGTACACGATGCCGATCATCATGGGCATCGTGATTCTCAACTTCTATCTGAATGGGCATGGCCCCCTGACCTGGCTCTTCGACCGGGTCGATAACTGGTGGGCTTCCCTGCTCAACGTCGTCTAGCCGGGCGGTACCAGGCCGATGGCATCAGCCGCTCGTTGGTAGACCACCTCAGCCACCGCGTGGGCCTTTTCGGCCCCGGCGGCCAGGGTCTGGGCCACGTAGGTCCGATCGCCCTCGAGGGCGGCTCGACGTTCTCGGACCGGGCGTAGAAGTTCCGAGAGGGCCTCGGCCACGTCGTTCTTGAGATCGCCGTACCGGGTGTAGCCCTCGGCCACCTCCACCGGTGTCCGCTGAGTGGCGGCGGCCAGCAATTCGAGGAGGTTGGCCACACCGGGCTTGGAAGCCCGGTCGAAACGGACGTCTCCGTCAGTATCGGTGACGGCCTTGCGGACCTTCTTGGTGATGTCCTCAGGGGAATCGAGCAATCCAATGGTGCCCAGCGGCGACTTCACCGACTTGGACATCTTCTGCTCCGGGTGCTGAAGATCCATGATGCGGGCCGCCGTGCCGGAGATGGCTGCCTCAGGCACCGTGAACGTATCCCCGTACGTGCTGTTGAACCGGATGGCCAGGTCCCGGGCCAGTTCGAGGTGTTGCCGCTGGTCGTCACCGACGGGAACGGAATTGGCGTCGTAAAGGAGGATGTCCGCCGCCATGAGGACCGGATAGGTAAACAACCCGGCCCTCACCTGCTCCTGGCGGCCCGCCTTGTCCTTGTACTGGGTCATGCGCTCGAGCTGGCCCATCCCGGTCACGCATTCGAGCAACCAGTGCAGCCGGGTGTGCTCGGGCACCTGGCTCTGAATGAACAGGGCGCACCGCTCCGGGTCGAGGCCGGCGGCCAGAAGGTTGCAGCGCGGCCTCCATGGTGTTGCGCCGCAGCTCAGCCGGATCGATCTCCTGCGTCAGGGCATGGAGGTCGACCACGCAGTAAAAGGCATCGTGGTCGTCCTGGAAGCTCACCCAGTGCGTGATGGCGCCGAGATAGTTGCCGAGCGTCACCTCGCCCGAGGGCGCAATTCCAGACAGGACCCGATTCATGGGGGTCATGGTAGGGCGTCCCCAACCGGGTAACGGTCGCTTGGGCTGGCCCTTTACGGGGTGCGCGAGGACCCGGGGGACGTTCGGTATCGTCGCAGGGTGACTTACGCCGTCTCGACCCCGGTGTTCGAGGGACCGATCGATCTCTTGTTGCACTTGGTCTCCTCGCATGAAGTCGATGTGCTGGACATTCCGTTGCAGCAGGTGGTGGACGGATTCGTCCAGGTGCTGAACCAGCAACGGGAGCTGATCGATTTCAACCAGCTCTCCGAATTCCTGTTGGTGGCGGCCATCCTGGTTGAACTCAAGTCCCAGAAGCTGCTGCCGGGACGTGAGACCGCGGACGACGATGAGGAGCTGATCGGCTGGGAGGAGCGGGACCTGCTGCTGGCTCGCCTGCTTGAGTGCCGGGCCTACGCCGCCGCCGCCGACGTGTTCGTGGCGCTGACCGAGCAGGCGTCTCGTTCATTGCCTCGCGAGGTGGGGTTGGACGACGACTTCGTGGTGCATGCCCCTGACCTGCTGCTGGGCGTCACGCCCGACGACCTGGCCCAGGCCTACCTGCGGGGATCGGCCGAACGACCGGCTCCCCGGGTCGACCTGTCCCATGTGACGGTGGACACCGTCAGCGTCTCCGAGGCGGTGGCTGACCTCATTGCCGTGCCCAAGTGGCACCGGGTCAATTCGTTCCGGGCCCTCGTCATTGAGTGCACCACCCGGATTGAGATCATCGTTCGCTTCCTGGCCCTGCTGGAGCTGTGCAAGATGGGTCGGGTCAACCTCGGTCAGGGTGAGACATTCGGCGACCTCCGCATCGATTGGGTCGACATGGTGGAAGTCGAGGGGGCCGACAGCGGCCGTGGTTTGGCTGAGTTGGCCGGCCATCAGATCGACGAGTACGAGGGATAGGGCATGGAGTCTGACGAGTTGGGCCGGGCCATCGAGGCCGTGTTGTTAGTGGCCGTGGAGCCCATCGTTCCCGGACTGTTGGCCGAGCTCCTGGAGGAGCCGATCGACCGGATTGAGGAGGCGTTACAGGCCCTGGCCGCCACCTACGAGTCGACCGGTCGTGGTTTCGTGCTGGCCCGCATTGCCGGTGGTGCCCGCCTCCAGACGCATCCCGACCAGGCCCCCTACGTGGAGCGCTTCGCCAACCGGGACGTGTCGCATCGTTTGTCGACCGCCGCATTGGAGACGTTGGCCATCGTGGCCTACCGCCAGCCGGTCTCCCGTGGCCAGATCTCTTCGCTGCGGGGCGTGAACGTGGACGGCGTGACCAGGCTGCTGGAGCAGCGGGGCTACATCGAGGTGGTCGGTCGGGCTGACGGGCCAGGTCAGCCCGCACTGTTCGGCACGACCGACCTGTTCTTGGAACGGCTGGGGCTGGATTCGTTGGTGCAGCTCCCGCCGGTGGAGGACTTCCTGCCCGGACCCGAGGTGGCCGGACAATTCGAGCAGGAACTGCAGGCCGCCCTCGGTGCCGAGGTCGATCTGCATATCGAACTTGGCTCAGACGACGCCTGAGGGCCCCGAAGCCGAGGGAGAGCGGCTGCAAAAGGTACTGGCCCGCGCCGGGATGGGATCGCGACGGGTCAGTGAGGACCTCATTGAGGCCGGCCGGGTCACGGTCGACGGCACCGTGGCCATATTGGGCCGCCGGGTGGATGTCGCCACGGCTCGGGTCGAGGTGGACGGCGTGCTCCTGCCCGTGGCGCCGGGTCTGGTCTATTACCTCTTGAACAAACCGAGCGGGGTCATCACCACGGCCGATGATCCGCAGGGGCGGCCGACGGTGATGGAGCTGGTGCCCAGTGAACCCCGGGTGTTTACGGTGGGCCGGCTGGATGGCGCCACCGAGGGCCTCCTCTTGCTGACCAATGATGGGGCGCTGGCCCAACTGCTGACCCATCCGTCCAACGGCGTGGAGAAGGAGTACGTGGCCGAGGTCAAGGGGGGCACGCCATCGGCTGGTGCCCTGCGACAGCTCCGCCAAGGGATTGAACTCGACGATGGCATGACGGCGCCCGCCACCGTCGGCGTGCTGGCTGAAGGGGTCCTCCGCCTGGTCATTCACGAGGGCCGGAACCGGCAGGTGCGGCGCATGTGTGACGCCATCGGTCACCCGGTCGTGCGACTGGTCCGGACCCGGATCGGCACCCTGCGGGATCCAAACCTGGCCCCCGGCCATTGGCGGGAGCTCACGGGCACCGAGGTACGGGCACTGGCCGGGGCCGCAGGTCCATCCAGGGCAGGTACCCGGCAGTAGAGTGACCGGCCATGTCTGCTCCTTCCGTGGTCAGAGCCCTGCGCGGGGCCACCACCGTCGAATCTGACACGGTCGAGCAGATCACGGAACGCTCGCAGGAACTCATGCTGCGCATCATGGAGCGCAACGAGCTGACCGAGGACGACATCATCAGCGCCATCTTCACGGCCACCGGTGACGTGACCAGCATCTTTCCGGCCACCGCCATCCGCGAAATCGGCTTCGGCGCCGTGCCGCTGCTGTGCGCCGCCGAAATTGCCGTGCCGGGCGCCATGCCGAAATGCATCCGAGTCTTGCTCCACGTCAACACCACCCGGGCCAGGGAAGAGATGCACCACGTCTACCTGCACGGCGCCCAAGTGCTCCGCGATGACCTCCCGGACTGAAGGGTCGGCGCGCCGACGAGCGCTCGTGGTGGGTACCGGCCTGATCGGTGGCTCCATCGCGCTGGCGCTACGTCAGCGGGGCTGGTGGGTGGCCGGGATCGATGCCGATGCGGCGCGGTTGGCCGAAGCGGTCGAAGCCGGTGTCATTGATGCGGCCGGTGATGATCTCGAGGCCGAGGTCGTCTTCGTGGCCACCCCGGCCGCCGCGGTCTCCGGCGTGGTGACCTCGTTGCTGGCCGTCCCCGGCCGGCGGTCCGATGCGGTCTTCACCGATGTGAGCGGCGTGAAGACCGCCATCGTGCGCGACACCGACGTGCCCCGGTTCATCGGGGGTCACCCCATGGCCGGCTCGGAGCAGATCGGGCTCAAGGGCGCTGACGCTGGCCTCTTCGAAGGGGCCGTGTGGGTCCTGACCCCGACCAGCGAGACCGATCTCGACGCCTTCAATCGCCTGCAGTCCGTGGTGACTGCCCTGGGGGCCGACGTGCTGGTGCTCTCGCCGTCGGACCATGACCGCCTGGTGGCCGTGGTCTCCCATGTGCCCCACCTGGTGGCGGCCACGTTGATGAATGCCGCCGCCACGGGGGCCGAGCAAGACGGATCGTTGCTCCGCCTGGCCGCCGGCGGCTTCCGGGACATGACCCGAGTGGCGGCCGGGCATCCCGGCATTTGGCCCGATATCTGTACCGAGAACGCCGGTCCGATCGTCGATGCGTTGGACCGCTTGTTGGGCGATCTCACGGCCATGCGCAATCGGGTCGCCGGCCACGACCAGGACGCCATTTTCGAGGTGCTCCAGCGGGCCAGCGGGGCACGGCGGAACCTGCCGGCCCGGATTGTCCGACCCGACAACCTGTCCGAACTCCGCATCCCGGTGCCCGACCGGCACGGGGTCTTGGCTGAGATCACCTCGCTGGCCGCCGACGGTGGCATCAGCATTTACGACATTGAAATTGCCCACTCGGCTGAAGGCCCCCGCGGCGTGTTGATCCTGGTGGTCGATACCGCCCAGGCCGAAAGCCTGGCGGCCGCCATTACCGAGCGGGGCTACCGATGCCGGGCCGAGCAACTGGCATGAGCACACCCAGAGTGCTCGTGGTCCACGGGGGAGTGTCGTGTCAGGGCACGGTGCGCACGCCCGGAGAGAAGTCGATCTCGCATCGAGCCGTCATGTTCGCCGCCCTGGCTGAAGGGCGTTCGGTCATCTACGGCCTGTCCGACGGAGCCGACGTGACCTCCACCGTGGCCGCAGTCGAAGCCATGGGGGCACTGGTCGAACCGTTGACTGACGGGGGACTGGCCATCACCGGTGGGCGCGATCGATTGCATCAACCGACGTCGGCGCTCGATTGCGGGAACTCCGGCACCTCCATGCGCCTGTTGAGCGGGCTGGTGGCGGGGTTCGCCTGGCAGACCGAACTCTGTGGTGACGAATCGCTCTCGACGCGGCCCATGGACCGCGTGGCCGAGCCGCTGGGCCTGATGGGTGCGGTGGTCGAGGGTGGCGGCGACCGATGCCTGCCGCCCATTCTGATTAAGGGCGGGCACCTCAAGGGCATCGATTGGACCAGCCGGGTGGCCAGTGCGCAGGTGAAGTCGGCCATCCTGTTGGCCGGCCTGTCAGCTCAGGGTCCAACCGTGGTCCGTGAGGCCATCACCACCCGGGCCCATACCGAGGAGATGCTCAGCGAGGCCGGCGTCGACATCACCGTGGAGCCGTGGGGCGAAGGCCGCATCGTGACCATTCAGCCGTCGGCGCTGGCGCCGGTGACTCCCCGCTCGGTGCCGGGTGATCCGTCCGCCTCCGCCTTCTTCGTGGTGGCTGGCTGTGTCGTCCCGGGCAGCCGGGTGTCGGTCGAACACATCTACGCCGGCCCGGCTCGACTCGGCTACATCGACGTGCTGCAGCGGATGGGCGGTCAGGTGGACGTCGCCGTTGACGAGGCCTCCCGGACCGCCACCTTGACGGCGACGTTCGGTCCCCTGCGGGGCACTGTGGTGGAGGCCGCCGAGATCCCCTCGTTGGACGAGATTCCGGCCCTGGCCGTGGCCGCCGCGGTCGCTGAAGGCACTACTGAATTTCGCGAGGTGGGTGAACTGCGGATTAAAGAAGTGGACCGTCTGGCTGCGGTGATGGAGATGGTGACGGCCTTCGGTGCCCAAGCCAGTGTCAACGGGGACACGTTGTCGATTACCGGCGTGGGCGCGGCGGGTCGGTTGCGGCCGACTCGCTTCGACTCGCAAGGGGACCATCGGATGGCGATGTCGGCCGCCGTGGCCGCGATGTCCACCGAGGCCGGAACCCAGAGTCTCATCACCAATTTCGGGGCCGCCGCCACCAGCTATCCCGGTTTCGCCGCTGAGCTCTGGCGCCTGACGGGTGAACGGTCGGGCTCGTCACCGGCCGCCCTCATCGTCGCCATTGATGGCCCGGCTGGGGCCGGGAAGTCCACCGTGTCCAAAGCGGTGGCAGCCCGACTCGGATTGGAACGGCTCGATACGGGAGCGATGTACCGCGCCGTGGCCGCCCTCGCCCTGCATCTGGGTCTGGCTCCGGAGGATCACGATGCGGTGGCCGCCTTGGCTGCCGCGGCCGATATTTCGGTGGGGCGCCGGGTGGTGATCGACGGACTTAGATGTGACCGACGTGATTCGCTCGCCCGAGGTCGGCACTGCCGTTTCCTTGGTGGCGGCGAATCCCGATGTGCGCTCGGCCTTGGTGGCCCGGCAGCGGGACTGGGCTCGCACCCACGGCGGTGGGGTAGTCGAAGGTCGGGATATCGGGAGCGTGGTCTTCCCCGACGCGGCCGTGAAGGTCTATCTGGATGCCTCGCCCGAGGAGCGAGCCCGCCGCCGCCAGGACGAGACGGCAGCCGGGGTGGCCCGGAGGGACCGGATCGACTCCACCCGTGTCGCCTCCCCGCTGCGCCAGGCCGACGGCGCCCACATCCTCGATACCACCGGCCGTTCCGTGCAGGATGTAGTCGAGGAGGTGTTGTCGTGGCTGTAACTGAACCAGACCCAGAACCGAAGGCCCAGGCCGAACCAGTGGCCGCTCCAGGTCGTCATCAGGAATTCGCCATTGAGCCCGCCCGGAGCATCGGGTACCGCATGTTGCGCGCCACCTTCAACGTCATCATGCGTCTGTGGTTCCGGCCCAAGGTGGTGGGCCGTGAGTATGTGCCGGCCACCGGGCCGGTCATTCTGGCTCCCGTCCACCGCTCCTTCGCTGACTTCGGCTACACGTCGTTTTGCACCAAGCGCAAGTTGTTCTTCATGACCAAAGACTCCATGTGGAAGAACAAGTGGCTGGGCAAACTGCTCCTCTATGTCGGGGCCTTCCCGGTCCATCGGGAGTCGGCCGACCGTGAAGCGTTACAACGAGCCGAAGAGGTCCTCAAGCGCGGCCAGGTGCTGGTCCTGTTTCCCGAGGGCACCCGTCGTGAGGGCGGCACCATTGAGAATCTGATGGAGGGCGCCGCCTTTCTATCGGCCCGCACCGGGGCGCCCATCGTGCCCATCGGCATCGGGGCTACCGACCTGGCCATGCCGAAGGGTCAGGCCATTCCCAAGCCCTTCACCATTCAGGTTGTCATCGGCCCGGCGCTGCCCCCGCCCGCCCGCACCGGCGGCGGTCGGGTCTCGCGTTCGGCCGTCCATGCCACCACCGAAGCGTTGGTTGGTCAGCTCCAAGCCGTCTACGACGAGGCGAAGGCCAAGACCGGCCGCTACTAGGTCAAGGCGCTGATGGCGCCACGGCCGGGCAACCGGCCCGCATGTCGAGACATTGGTGCACCGCCATGGAACCCGGTGGCCGCAGGGCGTACTCGGACTCGTAGTAGATCGACATCAGATTGGCCACCGACAGTCCGGCGATCTTGTACGGGACATTGCCGGCGGCCACGTTGGCCGGATCGGCCAGTGCCTGGGTGAGGCTGTAGGTACCGGCCCCGATCGACGAGACATCGGCGCTGTTGTCGAAGGTGGTGGCCGTCAGTTCTTGGTACGCACTCGTCTCACCTCGCAGGGTGTAGTTGAGCCAGGCCAAGGTGTAATAGAAAGCCACCCGTTCACTCAGCGAACCCGCCGGTAAGACCAAGGGGATGTAGGTATAGGTCAGGTGGGTGGTGCCGCGGAGGGCTACCTCCTGCGTATTCAACCCGGCCTTCACCAGCTGGCGATAGCCCGGATCCTTGGCGTGGGGGTCGGGCACCGACGTCATCGGCTCGGGGTTCAAGAAGTAATCGTTGGTCAAGGCCAGGGCCGAGGCATGCAACAGCGTGGGGCTTCGAACGCTGGCCGGGATGGTCTGGTCGTTGCAGTTGGTGACGGCGGCCAGGTCGTCCCAGGCCACGATGGTGGAGACCCGTCGATCGCATTGCCCCACCTCGCTGACGGCGGCCGCGCCCAGCGAGTGCCCGGCCAGTGCGATCTTCGAACGGTTGAGATCAGCCGCATTGGGATTGAACGAACCGCCGTAGGGCGAGGCCTTGGTCGAGAGGAAGAAGTTCAACGAGTCCTCGGCCCCTTGGTAGAAGTTGTAGTTCTGCTGATAGGGCACACCGGTGCAGAGTTGACCGGTCAGCAGCCCCCCGGCCAGCAATTGCCCGACACAGTTGGTCGGTAGCAGGTCGGATTCTCCCTGGCCCTGCACGTCGTAGGTCATGACCATGTAGCCGGCCTGGGCCAATCCCTCGGCGGCCCAGAAGTACAGCTGTTGATACCCCTGAATGGATCCGTCGGTGATGACCACGCCGGGGTAGCCGCCCGGCGGCGGGGAATCGCTGCGTGGCGGCTCGAAGTTGTAGCCGCGCAGGACTGCGCCATCCGACGAGGTGAAGGAGATCGGCGTCACCCGTCCCAAACCGGCCGTGGTCCAGCGCGCCAGGGTGCGGAATGGATCGGCCGCCGTGGCGCCCGGTACCAACGTGGTCACGCCACCTTCGAGGTGACCGGGTCGACCGAGTTGGGCTAGTGCTTGGGCCGTGTAGAGGCTCGGCGCCTGGAGGCCCAGGGTCAGGGCAAAGGCAGGGTTGGTCAGCTCATCCTGCAGGCGACCGGTGGCGCAGTATTCGTTCTCAACATCGCGCAGCGTCCAGGCCACGGTGCCGAAGGCTGGGTTCCCCGCCGGAGTCAGACAGTTCACCACGCTGTCGGCCGGTAACTGATCGGCGTAATAGGCCACCTCGGCCCGAGCGAAAGCCGCTGGTGTGGTCGGGGCCGTGCTGGCGCCTGCCGTGGGCAATCCGAGGGCAATCCCGCTCCCGGCCCAGAGCGCCACCAGCGCGATAGCTCCCGCGCCGAGCCGTCCCTTCGTTCGACCTCGCCGCCCGCCCCGGTGTGGTTCCATAGCCGCCCCCTTATGGGTGGATCGAGTCCTTGCGCTCACGCCACCAGGTGCCCAGGACCACTCGGCCGTAGCGAAAGCCGAAGAGATAGTTCTTGCCCTTCTTGGTGGTACCCGAGGCTCGCGGCAGCCAGAGCGTCGGCCGCTCCGTAACTCGCCAGCCTCGCTTCATACAGATGATCAGCAGCTCTGCCGTCTGGTACTGCGACTGAATGAGCCGATGGGCCACGTCGGCCAACATGGTGGTGCGCAGGGCTCGGTAGCCGTTCGAGGTATCGGTCAGTTTGGTGCCGCCCATGGCGCTCATGATGGCGGAGAAGACCCGGACGCCCGCCTTGCGGAACCGGTCGGTGGTGGTGTCTTGACCCAAGACGCGTGAGGCGACCACGAAGTCAGCTTCGTCATCGACCAACGGCTGCAACATGACCGGGATTTCGGCCGGGTCATTTTGGCCGTCAGCATCGAGAGTGACGACGTACGCCGCCCCCAGCTCAATGCAGAGGGAGTACCCGACCCGCAACGCATAGCCATGGCCGAGATTCTCGGTCAGGGCAAAGGTGATGGCACCGGCATCCAGTGCGACCTGTTCGGTGTCATCGTCACCGCCGTCGACGATGACCAGGGTGGTCAGCGATTTGCCACAGGCCACCTCGGGCATGGCCTTGAGGACGGCCCCGATGTTGTCTTCCTCTTCGAAAGCACAGATCAGACCAACCGCCTCGGTCAGCTTCAGGCCCGGATACCGCGCCTCAAACTGCTGCCGGGAGGCGGCAATGACCGCGCGCGCCCGTTGGGGGTCGGTATGGATGCGGGCGGAATGTGCCGGTGTCGCGGCCCCGCTCAAGAGGAATACAGGGAACCGAAGACCTCACGCACCATGGGTTCAAAGTGCGAAAGTGGCTTGGTCGGGTAGTCCGGGTCGAAGCTGATCTGATCCCAGTCGTCGGCGAACTGCTCGGCCAAGGCGTAGAAGGGCAGGCCCTCATGCTTCACGCGGGCGTCGGGGTCTTGCCCGAGGTACTCGTAGTAGTGCCGGCCCTGGAAGTCCTGATGGGCCAGGATCATGTGGAAGGTGTCATCGCTCACGTAGGGCCGCAGGATCTCAGCGGCAATGCGCGGGTGATTCATGACCGAGACGGCCTTGCCGATGTCATGGCACAACGAGGCCACAATCACTTCGGTGGAGGCGCCGGCCTCTTCGGCCCTAGTCGCGGTCTGCAGGGAGTGGACCAACTGATCGACGGCGAACCCGTCGGTGATCTCCTCGAGCGACTCCAACATGGCCAACACCCGGTCGGCCACTCGGGGCTGGTGCTGCATCGTCTCGCCCACAATCACTTGCCACTGCTCGGCGGTGGACTCATCCATCCTGGTAAAGGTCACGCCGTCATCTTCGCGCCGACAGGGCTCAAGAGGCCAACATCTGCAATACGTCCGCCGCCGATATGGCCCTGTCCTCGGCCGCCGGGTCGGTACGGCCGAGCTGTGGGTTGCCTGAGAGAAAGCTCAGGGTGGTCCCGACGGCCCGCAACAACTCGCGCAATTCGGGCGGGGGAGGGAAGTACTCGTCCTCGGTCGTCTCGGTCACTTCGGTCACCCCCTGCCGGGGCGCCAGCCGAGCGATGACCTCTTGCACCAGCGCCTCCGGGGCCGAGGCGCCGGCGGTGACACCCACCGTTCCCTGCAGATCATCGGGCAACTCGTCGGCCTCATTGATGCGGAGCACCCGGGGACAACCCGATGCCAGCGCCACCGTTTCCAGCGCCACCGTGTTGGACGAGTTGGCCGAGCCAATCACCACGACGGCGTCAGCCTCGCTGGCGATGGCCTTGAGGGCGGCCTGACGGTTGGTGGTGGCGAAGCACAGGTCGCTCCGGTTGGGCATCCACAAGTTCGGGAACCGGCTACGGGCCGACTCCATCAGGCCCCGCCATTCATCGTGGCTCAATGTGGTCTGGGCCAGCAGCGCCACTGGTGCGTCCTCGCCGCCGAGATCGTCCAGGCCCTCCAGGTCGGATTCGTGTTCCACCAATCGCACTGATTCGGGGGCCACCGCCATGGTGCCCACGGCCTCCTCGTGGCCGGCATGTCCGACGTAGAGCACGGTGTAACCCTTGCGGCTGCGGACCTTGAGTTCGTGGTGCACCTTGGTCACCAGCGGGCAGACCGCGTCGACCACGACGCCACCACGGTCCCGAGCCGCATCGACCACTTCAGGGGCCGACCCGTGCGCGCTGAGCATGAGCGGCGCGCCGGTCGGCACATCGCCCACGTCGTCGACGAAAATGACGCCCTGGGCCCGGAAGCGGTCGACCACATGCTGGTTATGCACGATCTCGTGGTAGCAGTAGACGGGCGGCTCGAAGACCCGCACCATCCAGGCCAGCGCCTTGATGGCCTTTTCGACCCCGGCACAGAACCCTCGGGGCTCGGCCAGCAGCACTCGCTCCACTCGTGATTCGACCGTGGTCACCCTGACCACGCTACCGGCCATCTGCCAGAGTGTTGCCTATGCCGAACTTTGCCTTGCAGGACCGGAGTGCCGATTGGGCCGCACAGGCTCCCATTGTGGTCAGCCGCTCATTCACCGTGGCCGCCCCGCCTGACCAGGTCTTTGAGCTGATGGGTGACATCACGGGCTGGAGCAACTGGTTCGGTGGCATGCGCAAGGTCCGCCACGATTCGGGACCGGCCAGTGGGGTTGGAGCGGTCCGGACGGTGTGGGTCGGCACCACCAGGGTGCAGGAACGTTTCATCGTCTGGGAGCCCGGCCAGCGGATGTCCTTCGTGTTGACGACCATGAGCGTGCCCGGAGTAGTGGCCATGGTGGAGGACTACGTGCTGGAGCCCAACGG
This sequence comes from uncultured Acidimicrobiaceae bacterium, assembly GCA_963730785.1. GTDB lineage: Bacteria > Actinomycetota > Acidimicrobiia > Acidimicrobiales > RAAP-2 > Bog-473. The sequence goes on along the minus strand of CAVSTF010000010.1, from coordinate 543,743 downwards.
GCCCGACGGCACCACGGTCAAGGTCACCATCGGGGTCGAGGGTGGGGCAATCTTCAAGCGCATTCCCGGCGTCGTCCGCTCCATCATTGGCTCCTCCACCAAGGGCATCACGGGGCTGACCAAGAAGTTCGGCTGATCCCGCCGCATCCCGGCGGCCAAAAGGGCGGTAACCTGGTGTTATGTCCGCTCCCACGGTGACTTCGGTCGCCGAGGCGTCGCCGGCAGCCCGGGCCGGTTTGGCGGTGGGTGACGAACTCCTTTCCCTCAACGGACAGGAGCCGCGCGACGTCATCGATTTTCAGCAACTCTGTGACGCCGATGACCTCAAGGTCCTGGTCAAGCGCGCCGGGGCTGATTTGCCGCGCCTGGTCAAGATCGACAAGTCGCCCGGCGAACCGTTCGGGGTCGAAGTCTCGTCGGCCGTGTTCGACCGGATCCGCACCTGCGACAACCACTGCGCCTTCTGCTTCATCTACCAACTGCCCAAGGGCATGCGGAAATCGCTCTATCTGAAGGACGACGACTACCGACTCTCGTTCCTGTACGGGAACTTCACCACCCTCACTCGTTTCACCGAGCTCGATGCCGAACGCATCCTCACCGAGCGCCTCGGCCCCCTGTTCGTCTCGATCCACAGCACCAACCCCGAACTGCGGATCATCCATGCTGCGCAACCCTAAGGGGGCGACCAGCCTGCGCTGGCTCAGCGTCCTATTGGATGGCGACATTGAGGTCCACGGTCAGGTCGTCGTCTGCCCGGGTGTCAACGACGGCCTCGAGCTCGAGGACACTCTGGCCGGCATCCTCGATCAGTACCCGAAGCTCGCCTCCGTGGGCGTCGTCCCCCTCGGCATCAGCCAGTTCTCCAATGAGGCCGAGATGCGTCCCCACACCACCGAGGAGGCGGCCTTCGTCGTCGACACCGTGGGGGAGTGGCAGAAGATCTACACGCGCACCCTCGGGCGGCGCCTGGCCTATGTGGCCGACGAGTACTACCTGTTGGCCCAGCGGCCGTTCCCTTCGGCTCGGGTCTACGACGAATACCCTCAACACGAGAATGGAATTGGCATGGCCCGCGCCTTCATCAATGGCTTCACCCGACCAGAACAGGGTGGCCCCGGCGGCGTTCGCCATGGATTCTTCGCCTCGGTCGATGCCGCCCCGGCCGAGGGTTACCGAGCCCTCCGGCTGTTGGAACCCACCGGCGCCGCTCCCGGCACTGGCCCGGACCAGCGACCAGTCGTCGTGCTGACCGGCACCTACGGCGCCCGCATCCTGGGTCCCCTGCTCGAAGACCACCCCCGGGACGACGTCACCCTCCGCGAGATTCCCAACGACTTCTTTGGCGGCAACATCGGCGTGGCCGGCCTGCTGACGGGCGAGGACATCGCCCGCACGCTGTCCGAGTCGCCGGCCGGTCCCCGCTACCTCCTGCCCGACGCCTGCCTCAATGAGGGCCGCTTCCTCGATGGGCTCACCTTGGCCGATCTGCCTCATGCCGTCGAAGTAGTGCCGACCGATGGGGCCTCCCTCCGGGCCGCCCTCGATGGCAAGTCCTTCCGAGTCGGCTGCGCAGCATGAGTACTGACGCCATGCCCGAGAACGAAGACGTCACCGACGAGCTGATCGAGGTGGAGTTCGACGACGGGTTCGATGAGGACCTCGACGACGCGTTCGAGACCGGTAGCGACACCGACGACACACCGGCCAAAGAGGCGCCCCGCATTGGTCTGCCCATGGTCGTGGTGGCCGGACGGCCCAACGTCGGCAAGTCCTCCTTGGTCAACCGCATCGTCGGCGAACGAGCGGCCGTGGTTGAAGAAGAAGCGGGCGTCACCCGGGACCGCAAGGTGCTCACGGCCGAATGGATCGGCGTGCCCTTCAACATCATGGACACCGGCGGCTGGTTGGCCGGTGGCGACGCCCTCGACGCCAAGGTCAGCCAGCAGGCCGAAGTGGCGCTGTCCGAAGCGGATGTCATTTTGCTGGTGGTCGACGTCAACGTCGGGCTGACCGACGAGGACATGTCGGCGGCCAAGGTGATCCGTCGCGCCGGACCTCCGGTGGTGCTGGTGGTCAACAAGGTCGATGACACCAACCGGGAGGCCGCCGCCTGGGAGTTCGTCTCACTCGGCGTCGGTGATCCCCACATGATCAGCGCGCTGCACGGGAGAGGCACGGGCGACATGCTCGACACCGTGGTGGATCTGCTCCCGCCACCGATGCTGACCGAAGAGGAAGAAGCGGCCGACGAGCGGGCGCAGCGCACCGGTCCGGGTGGCACCCCACGGGTGGCCATCATCGGTCGTCCCAATGTGGGCAAGTCGACCCTCTTCAACAAGCTCATTGGCGAAGAGCGCTCGATCGTGCACGACATGCCCGGCACCACTCGTGACGCCATCGACACCATCGTCGAGACGGTCGACGGTCCCGTCTGCTTCATCGATACGGCCGGACTACGCCGCCCCTCCCGCACCGAGCGCGGCACCGAACACCACGCCGTGCTGCGAGCGCTGCGGGCGCTCGAGAAGGCCGACATCGCCATGCTGGTCATCGACGCCACCATCGGGGCCTCGCACCAGGACCAACGGCTGGCCGAGCGCATCGGCGTCTCCGGCTGCCCGGCCATCGTGGTGCTGAACAAGTGGGACCTCATCGATGTCGATGACCGCGACGACGTGTTGGCCGGCGTGGGCGATCGCCTGGCCTTCCTGGGTTCGGCCCCGGTGCTCAAGATGTCGGCCCGTTCGGGTAAGGGCGTGCAGCGGATCCTCCCCGCCCTGCGTGATTCGGTCGAGGCCTATCACCAGCGCGTGCCCACCGGAGCCTTGAACCGGGCCATGCAGGAGTTGCAGTTGCGGCAGTCCGCACCGCGGGCCCGCATTCGCTACATCGTGCAGGGAGCCATCGACCCGCCGACCTTCACCCTCTTCACCAACGGCAAACTGCCCCAGACCTACATCCGCTACATCGAGCGGGGACTGCGCGAGAAGTTCGAATTCGGCGCCACTCCGATGAAGCTGCGGGTACGTATCGGCGGGAAGTAGGACCGTGGCTTGGTGTGAGGAATGCGACACGCTGGTTGAGGACGAGGATCTCGGCGAGGAAGGGGAGTGCCCGGACTGCGGCACCATCCTGGCCGAACAGGAGCGGGCGCCCATCCCGTGGGACTTCAAGTTCATGCTGATCGCCTCGGTCATCTACTTGGGTTACCGGGGCTATCAGGGCGTGAACTGGGTCGTCGGGCACGTCTGAGCAGGGTCGGAGTTGGGTCGCTCGGCGGGCAGGGTTAGCGTCGATCTCCATGCCGATCTATGAGTTTGATGGCGTCACCCCTCAGATCCACCCTGAGGCCTATGTGCATCCCGACGCGGTCGTGATCGGCGACGTGACCATCGGCGCCGAGGCGACGATCTGGCCGACCGCGGTGCTGCGGGGCGACTACGGCACCATCACCATCGGTGCCCGGACGTCGGTGCAGGACGGCACGGTGATCCACGCCGGCCCGGGCTTTCCGACCGTTGTCGGGGAAGGCTGCGTCATCGGTCATATCGCTCACCTCGAGGGCTGCATCCTGAAAGACGGCTGCCTGGTCGGATCGGGGTCGGTGGTGCTCCATCACGCCGTGATCAATACCGGCGCCACGGTGGGCGCCAATGCCGTCGTGCCGAATCGCATGGAAGTGCCGGCCAACGCCTTGGCCATTGGCGTCCCGGCCACCATCCGAGAGGGCAAGTCCGATGTGCAACATGATCGCCTTTTCGGCCGCCGAGTACGTCTCCAACGGGAAGCGCTACCGCGCCACGCTGAAGCAGATCGGCTGAGGACGTGCCAGGACTCGGCTAGGACTTCTTCTTGTGCCCTGCAGCTCCCTGGAGTGCCTTGGGAAACACGTCGTTACCGAACGGCTGCAGTCCCTTGGCGGCCGCATAGCCCACATGGCCCAGGCCGTCGGTGCCCCCGGTGGTCAGTCCCAGCAAGTCCTCGTAGCTACGGAGGGCTGAGTAGTGGTTGTAGGAGCCTGAGGTGTCGGTCGTACCGGGGCTGATGTACTTCGAGTTGAGGAGCAGGGCACCTATCTGCCCGCCCCCCGGCGCGCTGGCATCGCTGCTCAGGGCGGCGTTGCCCGGAGCGTGGGTGTTCGGACCCGGCAGCTCGTCACAGCAGTCGGCGGCATAGCCGGGACTCGAGGTATCGACATCGGCCTCGTCGAAGGTGATGACGATCAGCGTGTTCCCTGACTTGTAGGCCGGGGAGTTGAGGAGCAGTGGCATCCAGGCGTGCAGGAACTGATCGGCTCCGGTAAGACCGCCCACATGTCCACCTGTGCTGTTGATGCCTTGGCAGGTGCCGTCGTGACCATCGCTGCACAGGTTGGGGGTGATGAAGGCGAAACGGGGAGTGGTCTTCTGACTCTTGAGGTCCTTGGCCAGGTGTCCGCTCGGCGAAGGTGTGCCATTGGCGCCCAAAGTGCCGAGGGGCACCACATTGGCATTGCATTCGGCCCCGTTGTCGATGATCGAGTGGAACCAGACGAAGGGATTGTGCCGGGACGTGTACTGATCGACCGGGGTGGCGAACTCGGCCGTATCGGTGGCGCCAATGGCCGGGTGCGCCGCAGTCGGTGCCGCCGGTCGGGTCAGTCACGCCGCCGTCTCGAGTCGGCGTGTTGCCCATGTCTTGGTCGTAGCCGCGCCATGCAGCGAGATGCGTGACGGGATTGGGCGGATACTTGGCATCGAGTTGATTGGCGATGGTCTGTACTGACTTCGGGTACACGCACCCTTCGCCAACGACCTGACCCGGATCAAAGATCTTGTCCGGATCCGGCGTGCCGGGGTGCACGCTGGCGTAGGCGAACCCGTTATCGGCGCAGTCCGCCTGCGTGTCCTCGGTCGGCGCCTGACCGGAAATCTGGGCGATGTAGTTGTCCAGGCTGTTGTGGCCGGTGGCGTAGTAGTTCTGAAGGAGCTCACCCTTCTTGCGCAACGTGCCGTTCAGGTAGGTGGCGACGGAGCCGGGTCCGAAGGTGGTGTTGTAGCCCTCGTTCTCGAACTCGATGACCAGTATGTGATCGATCCGCCCCGGGGGAAGGGCGGCACGGACGGCGTGGGTGGTGGCGCTCTTGGCTCCCGCCGGCGCGGTGACGAAGAGGAGCGGGACCGCGGCCGACAGCGTTATGAGGGCGAGCGCACTTCGAACAGAGCGAATCTTCACGAGGATCGTCTACGGCTTCCAGGAGCCGGTATTGGTGCCGTTCAACGTGGACTGGATGCGCACCAGCGTCGCCTTCTTGCCCTGCACGGTGATCCACCCGACCCGCGTCGCCCCTGAGGCCAACATTCCTCCGAACTTGAAGGATGAACCGAGTGACGTGGCGCCCAGGCTGTGGGTGACCGAAATGACCGACGACTTGTAATAGAGAACCGTCGAGAACAGTGACAGGTCGGCGCTGGAGGCACTGATGTTCTTCATGCCGAATTGCAGGGCGAGGACCGGTCCTTTCCCGTGGAGGCCGACAAACTTCTTGCCTTTGGGTGGCGCATTGGTCACCACCCGCACCAGTTCGACATCGACGATCACGCCCTTGGCGTCGGGGAAGGCGAAGGTCGTTTGCAGCGGCTCGAGCTTCGGCCCCTTGCTCTTGTCGATACCCGCCGAAGCAGGCAGGGCCAGAGCCGTGCTGAGCAACCCGACCAGGCTCAACGGAAGCAGCACCGCCGCCAGGACCGCTCGCCAGGAACGTCGAGAGGCGGTCGTCACACCTGCGGTCGGATCGAGAGATTCCTGGTGGGGGGCGAAATTGGATGCAGCGTCGGTTCGCATGCGCCGATGGTAATGACTCGTCGGGGCACTCGGTGATCCTCGTCTACGATCATCCCCGTCACGGGCTGTGGCGCAGCTTGGTTAGCGCGCTTGACTGGGGGTCAAGAGGTCGGGAGTTCAAATCTCCCCAGCCCGACCAAATTTGAAGGATGGCAGGCGTGATCGGCCGGTGGGAGTCGGATCCGTCCCCGACGATGGCGGTATTTCGCCGCCGACCCATTGGTCCGAGCTGGGTTCTAACCTGGCGTCAGGACCCAACTTCCAGGAGGCACCAATGGGTATTTTTCAGCGGGCGCACGACATAGCCCAGGCCAAGGCCAACAAGGCGCTCGACGCCGCCGAGAAGCCAGACGAGATGCTGGACCTCTCGTATCAAAAGATGCTGGAGCAGATCACTCAGGTGCGCCGGGCCTTGGTGGACCTCGCCGGATCCCGTAAGAGCATCGAGCTCCAGGAACAGCAGTTCCAGCACACGGTCGACCATCTGCAGGACCAGGCCAAGGCCGCCCTCGGTCAGGGCCGCGAAGACCTGGCCAAGGAGGCGCTGTCCCGCAAGGCGGCCGCCCAGCAGCAGATTGACGAGATGGCAGCCGCAGCACCAGCAGCTCCTCGAAGAGCAGGACAAGCTCGAAAAGACGCTGACGATCCTGCAGAAGCGGGTCAACGACTTCCGCACGCAGAAGGAGACCCTGAAGGCGCAGTACACCGCCGCCAAGGCCATCACCAGCGTGGACGAGAGCACGGCCGGTATCTCCAAGTCGTTCAATGACTCGGGCGCCGCCTTGCAGCGGGCCCAGGACAAGATCGCCACCATGCAGGCTCGTTCCGGCGCTCTTGACGAGCTGCTCGAATCCGGCGTGCTTGAGGATGTGGGCGGTCACACCGACGACATCCAGGCCGAGCTGGACAAGGTGGGCAAGGACGCCTCGGTCGATCAGGAACTGGCTGCCCTCAAGGCCGAGCTCGGCAGCGGAAGCCCACCGCCACCCGAAGCCCTGTCAGCTGCTCCCGCTCCCGAGGAAGCCACTCCAGCGAGCTAACCCAGTCCCGGCCTAGGTGGGAGTCCGGCCACGAACTCAATGATGGCGTCGGACAGTTCCGTGGCCACATCCTCTTGAAGAAAATGTCCGGCTCCATCGAGGGAGATTCGGTCGTGGGACCGTGCACCTGCCATAGCCTCGTGCAATACGTCGTCCCAGCCTTGGGTCGACGGATCGCCCGTTGGATAGGCCGTCAGGAATGCCCCATCGAACGTGGCGAGCGCGGCCAGCGTCTTGGCATTTCGACGAGCGCATTCGCTCGAGGGAGTGAGACCCATCAGCAGTGGAAGTTGACGTGGTCCGGCGCAGAATGATTCGTCCGGAAACGGCGCGTCATACGCCGCCAGTTCCTCGGTCGGTGAGATCCCTCGACCGTGGCGCCCTGGACAAAGAGGCTTGGCTGGAAGGTCGGCAGTTCCTGAGTCATCCGCTGGTAGTCGAGCAGTGCCGCCTCCACGCACGACGTGTCCGTCATCATCGGCGTGGCAAGACCAACCCAGCCGCCCGTTCAAAGAAGCCGCTGCCGTGTGCATGGTCGTGTTGGCAGCCACAATCCGGTCGAATCGATCCGGTGCAGTTGACGAGCGCCCCCAGCCCGATGGGTCCGCCCCAGTCCTGCACCACCAGGGTGACGTGACGAAGGTCCAACTGGTCGATGAGCTCTCCGAGCCAGGCGATGTGGTTGCGCACTGAGTAGTCGCTTCGCTTGGTCGGCTTGTCCGATCGCCCGAAGCCGAGAAAATCAGGCGCGATCGCTCGGAGCCCTTTGGCCACCAGGGGCGGGATCATCGTTCGATACAGATAGCTCCAGGTCGGCTGTCCATGGAGGAGAAGGACCACGTCGCCGTCAGGCCGAGCCCTCGTCCACGTAGTGCATCCGTAGGCCGCACGAGAGTTCGACGTACTGCGGGGCGAAACCGAAGCCGGGCAAATGTTCGAAACGCTCATCGGGAGTGCGGAGGTAATCCATCGCCCGTATCCTGCCCGTTACATGAGCATGGAGCAGTGCGATGTCGCTGTCATCGGCGGAGGTCTCGTTGGTCTGACGCTGGCCTATGAGTTGGCCGAGCTTGGGACCGAGGTGGTCCTGATCGACGCTGGATTGCCCGGACGGGCCACCGAGCCGGGGCGGGCATCCTTTCCCCGGACACCACCGGCGTCGATGACGATGCCTGGTGGGACTTTTCCCAGGGAGCCGGCGCCCACTATCCGCAGCTGTTGGAGCGAATCACTCGGGACGGAGTCGACACCTCGGGCACCGGCTACGGACGTTGTGGCCTGCTCTCGTTGGGCCTGCGACCGCACGAGGACAGTTGGTTCGCCCCCTTTGCCGACATCGTGATTCGACGCTCGGCAGGGCGAGTCGTGGAGATCTCGCCCACCGAAGCAGTGGATCGGTTTCCCCCACTCGGCCTGGTCGATCGTGCCCTCTACAACGACACGGCCTGCCGGGTGGATGGTCGGGGCATGGCGGCCGCAGTCAGTGAAGCGGCATTGGCCCAGGGCGTCACGGTGCTCAATGGACGCGTCACCGGGTTGCGAACCGAGGGTTCGTCGGTCCGGTCGGTCGTGCTTGAGGACGGTGGTGAGGTGACCTGTGGCGCGGTGGCCATTGCCGGCGGAGCCTGGAGTGAAGCCATGGGGGAGTGGCTCGACACATCCCTGCCCATCACCCCGACCAAGGGTCAGATCGTCCATCTCGACGCTGGTGGTCCGACGGAGTCATGGCCGATTGCTCAGCCGCTCCTGACCCACTACCTGGTGCCATGGCCGGGGGGACGGGTGGCCTGTGGGGGCACCTTCGAAGCCGGCGCCGGTTTCTCGTCCACCGCCACTGCGGCGGGCATCCACGAACTCCTGCGGGAGTGCCTCTCGGTGGCACCCGGGCTGGCTGATGCGCAGTACCTCGAGACTCGAGTGGGATTGCGGCCCATCTACGTCCGATGATCGACCCGTCATCGGGGCGGTGCCGGGGTGGCACAACGCCTGGGTGGCCACTGGCCACGGGGCCAGCGGGTTGCTGCTGGGTCCGTATTCTTCGCACCTTTTGGCCCAGCTGATCATGCGGGGAGATCCGGCCGCTGCCGATGAGCGCCTGCCGTCCGTGGTGGCGCCGGGTCGTTTCAGCTGACGCGACGACAGGCGAGGCCGGCCATCAGTTCTGCGTGTTGCCGCCGTGCGGTTGGTCGGGATTGGTCAGCCAGGCTCGGGCTTCGGCCAGCTTGGCCACGCCGTCGGGGGTCGACTTGCCGCTGATGGCTTCCAGGAGCCGCTCATCGAGAGCGGACAGCAGTTCTTCAATAGTGGCCATGGTGCATGCTGGCACGATGTCACTCCGACGATCGACCAAGTAACTTCGTCGGCTGGTGGGGGACTCGACAGCAGACAGTGAACCGACCTCGGCCGCCCTGGACCGGATCCATCGGTTAGAGAAGGTCGAGCGGGCCCGCATCGAGCGGGAAGCTGAGAAGCGACCGTCGCCAGGCCGATACGGCCGATGTCCGCCACGGTCCGAGCCGATAACCGTCGAGAGTGGTTGGACCATCTCGAACACCGGATCAGGTTCCCCATGGCCGCCGTCGGTGTGGCCTGGGCGGTCATCGGGGTCATCGTCCTGACCACCAATGTGTCCGGGGTCGACTCCCGAGGCGCTGGTCGTGACCCTGTTCGTCCTCTGGCTGGTCGTGCTGGGCGAGTGCCTGATTCGCTACATCGTGGTGCCGGATCGGCGGCGTTATTTCTCCAGCCGCCGCATTGAGCCGGTCATGGTCGCCTTCCCGCTCTTCCAGCTTGGGCGGGTGGCCGGGGTGGAGAAAGTCAACGTGGTGGCCGGCGAAGGCGCCGAGCGGTTCTTCTCCATCCTCAAGCACCGAGGACTGTTCCGGGTGCTGCTCGCCGCGTTGGGCTTGCTCATTATCGGGGCGATCTTGGTCACGCTCTTCGAGCGCAATGCTCCCGGCTCGAACATCCACAACTTCAAGGACGCCATCTGGTGGGCCATCGTGACGGTGACCACGGTTGGCTATGGCGATCGGTTTCCGGTTTCCGAGGGCGGTCGGGCGGTCGCTGTCATTTTGATGTTCGTGGGCATCGGCCTCATCGGCACCCTCACCGCCACCGTGGCCTCATTCTTCGTCCAGGAGCACACCGACGCCAACAAGGCGCAATTGCAGGCGGCGCACGAAGACCTGGGTGCTCAGCTGACGGATATCGATGCCCGGCTGGCCCGGATCGAGGCCGCACTCGGGAGATGGTGGGCCTTCGCCCGAGGTGACCAGGGGTTCGTAGACCCATCCCCCCGGAAGTGGTCAGCGCACGTGAAACTGAGCGCATGAAGGCCACCATCACCCAGAACGGCAAGACCACCGAAGCCGACAATGAAGATGCCATTGCTGCCCTGGAGAGCAAGACGTTCTTCTGGCTCGATATTGATGATGCCGCGACCGACGGCACCGTGGCGGAGCTGCTCGGCGACCCACTTCGGTTTCCACCCCTTGGCGGTGCAGGCGGCCGAGCGGTTCGGGCAACGCCCCCGCTTCGATGACTACGACGACTTTGTCTACCTCGTGGCTCGGGGGGCCGACCCCGAAGGCAAGGGCGTGGCCGAGGTCCATTGCTTCTGGACCGACACCTTCGTGGTGACCGTGCGCCGGGGCGATTGCCCGGCCATCCAGTCGGTGCACGATCGCATGGGACGGCACCACGCCAGCACTACCGCCTCGCCTCAGCTGATCATCGTGTACTTCATCATCGACTCTCTGGTCGAGAGCTTCTTCCCGGTGCTTTCCGACTTCGACGACAAGATCGATGCGCTCGAGGACGACATCCTCAAGGCACCCGACCGAAGCGCAGCTGGGCGTCCTCTTCGACATGAAGCGAAGCCTCATGGAGATGCGCAAGGCCATCACGCCCGCAGCGGGACATGATGGCCAGCATCAACTCCGGAGTCTCCGAACTGCCCGGCATGAGCGACGAGGCCTCGCGCTATTTCCGTGATCTCTACGACCACCTCATCCGGATGAGCGACCTGGTCGACAGCTACCGCGACCTCTTGAGCAGCGTGATGGACACCCACCTGTCCACCGTGTCCAACCGGCTTAACGTGGTGATGAAGCAGCTGGCCATCATCGCCACCGTCTTCTTGCCCCTGAGCTTCCTCACCGGCTTCTTCGGGCAGAACTTCAGCTACCTGGTCAACCACCTGATCACGCCGGCCTGGACCTTCTACGTCATCGGCATCGGCACCGAGGTCGATCGCCGTCGTCCTGCTCTACATGCTGTTCCGCCGCCGAGGCTGGCTGGGCGGACCGACCGTCTGAGTGGAACTGCTATCTGACGGGGTGAGACTTGGGTCGGCAGATGCGGCAGGATGGATGCCGCCGTGGACCTCGTACTCGGTCCACCAGGCTTCGCAGCCCTCCTGGACCGGGAAGCCCAGCTGCTTGCGTCGGTCCACCAATGACTGGATTTCGGCCCTTGATCTCACGCAGCAGGGCGAATGACCCGGCCAGCACGTCTCCCTTGGGACCGTCCGGACGACCACAGCGTTTCTTCGAGATGCCAGGCCCGGAGACGGCCTTCGGCGATGCGATGGGTGTCGGCGGCCACTTCAGCCAGCAGGGTGGGATCGCCCTCGGCCATCACGTCGGCCGCCCGCAGCCATCCGTAGTCCTTGTTGATGCGCAGCAGGCCGGGCTCGACCTCGAAGACGCCGACCACGTCGATGACCGGGTCGATGGTGGTCAGCGTGGTGCCGGCCGGGCAGGGCGACCGCCAGGTTCTCCCGCTGGCGGTGGGCCAGCTCGATCAGGCCGATGGCCCGGACGCCGATGTTGGCCGCCGGACCGTTGACGAAGTCCCTCTCTTCCCGCTCCAGATGCAGCGGCATGGCCACCACGGCGATGACCCGGGTGGCGCCGAGATGCACGGCCGCCTTGACCGGGATGATCTCGAGCACGCCGCCATCGACGTAGTCGTCGTCGGCCAGGTGCCGCGGCGGGAAGACCAGCGGGACGCTGGCCGAAGCCAGGGCGCCCTCAATGAAGTCGACCGGACCGGCGGCGTCGCCGGGAGCCGGGGTGCGGGCATCGGCCTCGACGATGGTGCCGTCCTCGGTCACGTAGCGCAGGACACCGGCCCGCAGGGCGGTCACGGCCAGGCGGACCTGGAGGCCGGGTCGCTGGATCAATGACAGATCGATGGGTTGGATCCCACTTTGGCCGCCCTGGCGCAGGGCGTCACCCAACGGGCCCAGGTTGAGCACCGAGTTCCCACTGGTGCGAAGTTTGCGGCGGGCCTTGGGCAGCCGGTGAGCGGCACCGGAGACCATGCGAACGGTCTTGCGGCGGCGGGATCGCCGGAGCTTGCGGGCCTCGCGCTTCAACGCCCGCTCCGACGAGGGGGCAGCCATTTCCGCCGTCGTCCTCCTCCTCGGTGCTGAAGGAGGGGGTGGGGGGTCGGGTGCCCTCCGTCAGGGCGAAGGAAATGGCACCGCCGAGCGAGGTCCCTTCCAAGGCGCGGAGCCAGGGCTGTTGCCCGAAGACGTGCTCGGTGCGGGTCATGGCCAAGATGTCGTTCTCGATCTCCTGCACGCAGCGAGTGAACTCGTCGTGCGTGCGGGCCTGGGCCAGTACGGCGGCCGCGATGGCCCCGGCCGAGGTGGCGGTGATGATGTCGGGAATGATCCGTTCCATTCCGACCAGGTACTGCAGGGCTCCGGCTTCGAAGGAGCCCTTGGTGCCGCCGCCGGCTAGTACGAACGCGGTCGGCCCGGTGAGGGGTGCATCAGGCATCCGTTGAGGTTACCCACCGGCGGCCGCCGTGACGATTTCGAGAACAGCACCCGAACAAACGGCCGTCGTGGCCCACTCCGAGCGGGGCACCACGCAGCGGTCGAGGGCCACGGCGATGCCCTTGGGGTCGGACTCGCCGGTCAGCTCGACCACCAGATCGGCGATGGAGGTGCCGTCGCCCACCGTCTGCTCCGTGCCATTGAGGGTGATGTTCACGCCGACAGCAGCCGGACGCGATGGCGCTCGAGGTGTACGGCGCCAGGAGAATGCCGTTGCGGTAGTGCCCACAGGCCGCCGCCACCCCAGGCAGGCCGGTCCAGCCCATGAACGGGATGTTGTCGGGCGTGGCCGGGCGCAGTCCGGCGCTGCTCTCCAGCAGGTGCATTTCGTCGATACCGGGAACGACGGTTCGGGCATCATCGAGCAATTGGTGGACGGCACCGGCCTGCACGCCCAGGTCATCGCCCCGTTCCTCGACGGTGGCCCCCACCACGACCGAGCCGTCGGCCCGGGGCACCAGGTAGACGGAACGCCCGTTGACCAGGGCCCGGACCGTGCGGTCGAGGCGCACCACGTTCGGCCCCTGAGCCAGGCGAAGGATGTGGCCCTTGACCGGACGGATCTCGGGCAGGGCGGCGGCGTCCAGGCCCTTGATGCCCGGCGTACCGGTCCCGGCCGCCAGGAGGATGAGGTCGGCGTCGAGGCGGCCCCCCTCGGCCAAGTGCACGGCCGGACCGTCGATCACTTCGGTCACGCTGGTGCGGCGGAAGCTGACGCCGTGCCGTTGGCAGGCGGTGACCAGGGCCGCCAGCAGGGCCCGATTGTCGACCTGGTGATCGCCCGGCACCTCGACGCCGGCGCCGATCATGGGGGAGAGGGCCGGCACCAGGGTCCGGCATTGGCTGGCGCTGCGGGGATGGACGGCCAGACCGAGCGACTGCTGGTAGGCCAGCAGGTCCTTGAGGGCCGCCGCGTCGGACGGGTTGGCGGCCACGGTCAGGGTGCCTGATTGGTCGTAGCCGATGACTTCGCCGCTGGTCGTGTTCAAGGTCCTGGGCAAAGGCGGGCCACTGGGCGGCCCCCTCAATGAGCAGGTGGGTCAGCTGGGACTCGCCGAACTGGACCTCGGTGACCGGGGCCAGCATGCCGGCCGCCACCCAGGAGGCACCCTCTTGGCCCGGATTGGGGGCGATCACGGTCACCGTGTGACCGCCGGCCGCCAGTCGCCAGGCACAGGAGAGGCCGATCACGCCGCCGCCGACGACCGTCACCCGCCTGTCCATGTGCGTCAGCCTACGAGGGCGGTCGTGTATTCTGTTCTTTCCACTTCTGGGCCAACGTCGTCCCGGTATACTCTCTTTGGAAGGACGACATGGGAACCGGTCTCTACGACGCCGCGTATGAGCATGACGCCTGCGGTGTGGGCATGGTGGCCGACCTCAACGGTCGCCCCGATCACTCCATCGTCGACCGTGGGCTGACCGTGTTGGAGCGGTTGGCCCATCGAGGGGCGTCGGGCGCTGAAGTGTCCACTGGCGACGGGGCCGGCATCTTGGTGCAGATCCCGCACCGCTTTTTGGTCGGTGCCGCCGAGGCCGCTGGCTTCACGCTGCCCGGCGCCGGTGCATACGCGGTCGGTCTGGCCTTCCTCCCCATGGGGACCGACGATGCGGCCAAGGCCAAGAGCACGGTCGAGGCCCTGGCGGCCGAAGAAGGTCTGCGGGTCCTGGGCTGGCGAGCCGTGCCGATCGAGCCTGAAGGCTTGGGTGAGTCCGCGCTCGGGGCCATGCCGGTGATTGAGCAGTTGTTCGTGGCGTGGGGCCGAGGCTGGTGGCGTCGGGGCGGCGATGATGTGTTGGCCCTGGAACGCCGGGCCTTCGTGCTGCGTAAGCGGGCCGAACATGCCGTTGACGGCCTGTACTTCCCGTCGTTGTCGGCTCGGACCTTGGTCTACAAGGGCATGCTCACGTCCGAGCAGCTGCGCCAGTTCTTCCCCGACCTGCGAGACCCGCGGTTTGAGTCCGGGTTGGCGCTGGTGCACTCACGCTTCTCGACCAACACCTTCCCGAGCTGGCCCCTGGCCCACCCCTACCGCTACATGGCCCACAACGGCGAAATCAACACGCTGGCCGGCAACCGCAACTGGATGCGGGCCCGGGAGGCGCTGCTGTCGACGTCCCTGATTGAGGGCGACCTGTCGCGCATCTACCCGGTGTGCACGCCGGGGGCGAGCGACTCGGCCAGCTTCGACGAGGTGCTCGAATTGCTGCACCTGGGCGGGCGCTCGCTGCCCCATGCCGTGCTGATGATGATCCCGGAGGCCTGGGAAAACCACACCACCATGGGCCACGAACGGCGGGCCTTCTACCGCTACCACGCCTCGCTCGATGGAGCCCTGGGACGGGCCGGCGGCCGTGACCTTCACCGACGGCACCGTGGTCGGCGCCGTGCTGGACCGCAACGGCCTGCGCCCGGCCCGCTACTGGGTGACCGACGACGGACTGGTCGTGATGGCCAGTGAAGTGGGCGTGCTCGACATTGCCCCCGAGAAGATTGTGCGCAAGGGCCGCCTGCAGCCCGGCCGCATGTTCCTGGTCGACACGGCGCAGGGCCGGCTGGTCGACGACGACGAGATCAAGTCGGCGCTGGCGGCCGAGCACCCCTACGACGAGTGGCTGGCCCAGGACCAGATCCGCCTGGACGAGCTGCCGGCCCGCACCATGCTCACGCCCCAACACGGCGGCGTGGTGGCCGAGCAGCGCACCTTCGGGTACACCACCGAGGAGTTGCGGATCATTCTGGCCCCCATGGCCCGGGGTACCGGCGAGCCGATCGGGTCCATGGGATCCGACAGCGCCATCGCCGTGCTGTCCGATCGCTCCCGCCTGCTCTACGACTACTTCACCCAGCTCTTCGCCCAGGTGACCAACCCACCGCTCGACGCCATCCGGGAGGAACTGGTCACCTCGCTGGCCGCCACCGTCGGCCCGGAGGGCAACCTGCTCGACGCCGGTCCGGGATCGTGCCGGCAGATCCTCCTGCCGTTGCCGGTCATCGACCGCGACGATCTGGCCAAGCTCATGTACGTCAACGAACACGGCGAGACCGAGGGCTTCAAGTCCTTCGCCATCGACGGCCTGTTCGACGTGACCGAAGCCGGTGACGGCGGGTGCGCCCACCGAGGCCGGCGGGGCTGCATTGGCCCGGGCCATCGAAGACGTGCGCGCGGAAGGTCTCGGCCGCCATTGCCGACGGGGCCAACATCATTGTGCTCTCGGACCGCAACTCGACCGAGACCATGGCCCCCATCCCGTCGCTGTTGCTGACGGCGGCCGTGCACCATCACCTGGTGCGGGAGAAATCACGCACCCAGGTCGGTCTGGTGGTCGAAACCGGTGACGCCCGTGAGGTGCATCACATGGCCCTGCTGATCGGGTTCGGGGCCGCCGCCGTGAACCCGTACCTGGCGCTGGAGTCGATCGACGACATGATCGCCGAGGGGCTGCTGGAGGGCGTCTCGCCCCGCCAGGCCCGCCGCAACTACACCAAGTCGGCCTGTAAGGGCGTGCTCAAGGTCATGTCCAAGATGGGCATCTCGACCGTGGCGTCATACACCGGCGCCCAGGTCTTCGAGGCCATCGGGCTGGATCGGGCTCTGATCGACGAGTACTTCACCGGCACGGCGTCGCGCATCGGCGGCATCGGGCTGCCGGTGCTGGCGGCCGAGGTGGCCACGCGTCATCGAGTGGCGCACGAGAAGCGGCCCACCGAGCGGGCCCACCGGGAACTCGAAGTGGGCGGCGAATACCAGTGGCGGCGGGAGGGTGAGTACCACCTCTTCAACCCCAAGACCGTGTTCAAGCTGCAGCACGCCACCAGGTCGAAGCAGTACAAGATCTTCAAGGAGTACACCGCGGCGGTGGACGACCAGGCCACCAAGCTGGCCACGTTGCGCGGCCTCATGCGGCTGCGCCCGGCCGAGGGCGGCCCGATCCCGATTGACGAGGTCGAGCCGGCGTCGGCCATCATCGCCCGCTTCTCCACCGGCGCCATGTCGTATGGGTCCATCTCGGCCGAGGCCCATGAGAACCTGGCCATCGCCATGAACCGGCTGGGCGGCAAGTCCAACACCGGTGAGGGTGGCGAGGACGCCGACCGCTTTACGCCGGACGCCAACGGCGACCTGCGGCGCAGCGCCATCAAGCAGGTGGCCTCGGGTCGCTTCGGCGTGACCGGTGAATATCTGGTCAACGCGGATGACATCCAGATCAAGATTTCCGCAGGGAGCCAAGCCCGGCGAGGGTGGACAGCTGGCCGGCAAGAAGGTGCACCCGTGGATCGCCCGGACCCGAGGCACCACGCCCGGCGTGGAGCTGATTTCGCCGCCGCCGCACCACGACATCTATTCCATTGAAGACATCGCCCAACTGATCCACGACCTCAAGTCGGCCAACCCGGCCGCCCGGGTGCACGTGAAGTTGGTGGCCGAGGTCGGCGTGGGCACGGTGGCGGCCGGGGTGGCCAAGGCCCACTCCGACGTGGTGCTGATTTCGGGTCACGACGGTGGCACCGGTGCGGCGCCCCTGACGTCGTTAAAGCACGCCGGCATCCCCTGGGAGATCGGCCTGGCCGAGACGCAGCAGACGCTGCTGGCCAACGGATCTGCGGGACCGGATCGTCGTGCAGGTGGACGGCCAACTCAAGACCGGGCGTGACGTGATCATCGGAGCGCTGCTGGGGGCCGAGGAATACGGCTTCGCCACGGCGCCGCTGGTGGTGTCGGGCTGCATCATGATGCGGGTCTGCCACCTCGATACGTGTCCGGTCGGCATCGCCACCCAACGCCCCGAACTCCGGGCCAAGTTCAACGGCAAGCCTGAGTTCGTCGAGACCTTCTTCGAATACATCGCCGAAGAGGTGCGCGAGCACCTGGCCTCGTTGGGCCTGCGCTCATTGGAAGAAGCCATCGGTCGGGTCGACCTGCTCGATGCCGACACGGCCGTCGAACACTGGAAGGCGGTCGGTCTCGATCTGTCGTCCGTGCTGGCCCTGCCCGATGTGCCCGACGACATGTCCCGCCGCCAGACCAAGCTGCAGGACCACGGGCTGGAGAAGGCGCTCGACCATCAGTTCCTCGGGGCCTGCGCCGCCGCACTGGATTTGGGGGAGGAAGTCTCGGTGACCCTCCCGATCACCAACGTCGACCGCACCGTCGGGACCCTGTTGGGTTCGGAGATCTCGCGCCGCTTCGGAGCGGCCGGATTGCCCGATGACCTGATTTCGCTGACCTTCAACGGTTCGGCCGGCCAGAGCTTCGGCGCCTTCGTGCCCCGCGGCGTGACCATGCGGCTCTACGGCGACGCCAACGACTACTTCGGCAAGGGGCTGTGCGGCGGCCGGCTGGTGCTGCGCCCGTCGACGGCATCGGTCTTCGCCGCCGAGGAGCAGATCATCGCCGGCAACGTCATCCTGTATGGCGCCACCGGCGGCGAGGTCTTCATCCGCGGTCAGGTGGGGGAGCGCTTCGGCGTGCGCAACTCGGGCGCCGTGGCCGTGGTCGAGGGCGTGGGCGACCACGCCTGCGAATACATGACCGGGGGCAGTGTGGTCGTGCTCGGACCGACCGGTCGCAACTTCGCCGCCGGCATGTCGGGCGGCATCGCCTACGTCTACGACCCGTCACGCACCTTCGGGCAACGGGTCAACCTCGATATGGTCGATGTCGAACCGCTCGATCCTTCCGACTCGCTTCCTGGTCCATTCCCTCGTCGAGCGACACGCGGTCGAGACCGACTCGGCGGTGGCCGCTCGATTGTTGGACAGTTGGGACGTCGAGTCCCGTGAGTTCGTCAAGGTGATGCCGCGGGACTTCCGTCGCATCATGGAGGCCACCCGCCGGGCCGAGGCCGAGGGCCGCCCGGTGGATCAAGCGGTCATGGAGGCTGCGGCACATGGGTAAGCCCACTGGATTCATGGAGTTCGATCGTTCGCTGCCCCGTCGGCGTCCGGTCAAGGTCCGCTTGCGCGACTGGCGCGAGGTCTATGAGCCGTTCACGGCCGAGCAGACCAAGGAGCAGGGTGCCCGCTGCATGGACTGCGGCATCCCGTTCTGTCACGACGGCTGCCCGTTGGGCAACCTCATCCCGGAGTGGAACGACCTGGTCTACCGGGATGACTGGTCGGACGCCATCGAGCGCCTCCATGCCACCAATAACTTTCCGGAGTTCACCGGACGGCTCTGCCCTGCTCCTTGTGAGGCGGCCTGCGTCTTAGGCATCAATGCATTGCCGGTCACCATTGAGCGCATTGAGTACGAGATCGTCGAGCGGGCCTGGTCCGAAGGCTGGGTGGGGCCGCACGCCGCGGTTGCCACGACGGGCAAGTCGGTGGCGGTGGTCGGCTCGGGTCCGTCCGGTCTGGCGGCCGCCCAACAGTTGGCTCGGGCCGGTCACGCGGTGACGGTGTTCGAGCGGGCCGAGAAGCCCGGCGGTTTGCTGCGCTACGGCATCCCCGAATTCAAAATGGAGAAGGCGGTCTTGGATCGTCGATTGGCCCAACTCGAGGCCGAGGGTGTCACCTTCGTCTGCTGGCGTGTCGATTGGTGATCCGGTCGGGTGCTGCGCCGGCCGAATCCGATCCGGTTGAACCCGGTGACGAGCGCGGGGCCGGCACGGCCTGTGCTCCCGATGTCGTCATCCGATCGGCTCGCGACCTGCAGGAAGAATTCGACGCCATCGTGCTGGCCGGCGGCGCCACGTTGCCTCGTGATCTTGAGGTACCCGGTCGCTCCCTGACCGGCATCTACAAGGCCATGGAATACCTGAAGCCCTCCAACCTGGTGCAAGAAGGCGGGCTGTCGGCGTCGACCATCTCGGCCAAGGGCAAGCACGTGATCATCATCGGCGGTGGCGATACCGGAGCCGACTGCCTGGGCACGGCGCATCGCCAGGGCGCCGCATCGGTGCACCAGCTCGAGATCATGCCCGAGCCCCCGAGTGACCGCATGGCCGAGAATCCCTGGCCGCTGTGGCCGCTCATTCTGCGGACGTCCTCGGCCCACGAGGAGGGTGGCGACCGGGTCTTTGCCGTGACCACCACCGAGTTCGTCGATGATGGCTCCGGCGCCGTGCGGGCCCTGCGCGGTCACGAAGTGCTGATGGGCAATGACGGTGGTCGTCCCACCTTCGACCCGGTGCCGGGCAGCGAGTTCGAGCTGGCTGCCGACCTGGTGCTTGCTGGCCATGGGCTTCGTCGGCACGGAGCGCAATGGGGTGGTGGCCGAACTCGGCGTGGCCCTGAACGAGCGGGGCTCGGTGGCGGCCGATTCCCACTGGGCCACCAATGTCGATGGTGTCTTCGTGTGCGGCGACCAGACCCGGGGCCAGAGCCTCATCGTCTGGGCCATTGCCGAAGGCCGCTCGGCCGCCGCCGAGGTCGATCGCTGGCTGATGGGGGACACCTCGCTGCCGGCCCCGATCACGCCCGGCCAACTCGCCATGCGGTAGCTGCCCGCTCGGGCGGAGGACGTACGCTGCTGCCGTGACCACTGCAGAGTTGGGCGACATCTCGCTGTATTACGAGCAACAGGGCGAGGGCCAGCCGCTCCTTTTCATTTCCGGCACCGGATCGGACCTGCGCAACAAACCAAATGCCTTCGATGGCCCGCTCACGAAGTCCTTCTCGGTGCTGGCCTACGACCAACGCGGCCTGGGGCAGACCAGCATTCCCGATGGGCCCTATTCCATGGCCCAGTACGCCGCCGATGCCGCCGGCCTGCTCGACGCCGTGGGCTTGGGACTCATGCCTCGTCATGGGTGTCTCCTTCGGCGGCATGGTGGCCCAGGAATTCGCGGTCACCTATCCGGATCGGATCAGTCGGCTGGTCCTGGCCTGCACCTCACCGGGCGGGAAGGGCGGATCGTCCTATCCGCTGCATGAACTGGCCTCGCTGAGTGGTCGGGAACGGGCCGAACGAGGCCTCGAAATAGCCGACGTCCGTTGGAACGCCGAGGCCCGTGTCGGCCGGGAGGCCGAATGGGAGACATTGGTCGATCTGATGGCCCGGATGGAGAATCCGCCGCCATCACCGGAGACGACAAGGAACGCCGCGAACTCGGCATGTCCCTGCAGCTGGAGGCTCGGCGCCATCACGACACCTGGGATCGACTCTC
This sequence comes from uncultured Acidimicrobiaceae bacterium, assembly GCA_963730785.1. GTDB lineage: Bacteria > Actinomycetota > Acidimicrobiia > Acidimicrobiales > RAAP-2 > Bog-473. The sequence goes on along the minus strand of CAVSTF010000010.1, from coordinate 522,914 downwards.
CAACATCACCTGTCCCACCCTGGTCTGCGGAGGTCACTTCGATGGCATCGCCCCACCGGAGAACAGTGAGCATTTGGCGGAACGAATTCCCAATGCCGAGTTGGAATTGTTCGACGGCGGGCACATGTTCTTGCTCCAGGACCCGACGGCATTTGGTCGGATCATGGAGTTTCTGGATACACCTTGAGGAAGAGGATCGCCATGGATATCACCGCCACCCAAGAATGGGCTGCACTGCAGGCGCACTTCGAGACCGTGAAGGACCTGCACCTCCGGCAACTCTTCGCCGATGACACCGATCGGACGTCGCACCTGACCGCCTCGGCGGCCGAACTGGTGCTGGACTATTCGAAACACCGCATCACCTCCGAGACCCTCGACCTGCTCTTCGACGTCGCCCGCGCCGCTGGGGTCGAGACCCGACGCGACGACATGTTCAAGGGCGTGCACATCAATACGACCGAGGATCGGGCCGTGCTGCACGTAGCCCTGCGCGCGCCGGTGAGTGATCATCTGGAGGTCGACGGCCAGCACGTGACGGCCGACGTGCATGCCGTGTTGGACAAGATGGGCGACCTGTCCGATCGCATCCGCAACGGTTCTTGGGTCGGGGCCACCGGCGAGCGGATCAAGGCCGTGGTCAATATCGGCATCGGTGGATCTGACCTCGGCCCCGCCATGGCTGCCGATGCCCTGGCCGACTATGCCGCGCCGGGACTGATCAGTCGCTTCGTCTCCAATGTCGATCCGGTCGACCTCTACGCCGCCACCCACGACCTCGACCCGGCCACGACGTTGTTCGTCGTCAGCTCCAAGACCTTCACCACCCTGGAGACCTTGACCAATGCCGCAGCGGCCCGCGACTGGTTGTTGGCCGGCCTGGGCGCGGCCGGGGATGACAGAGCGGTGGCCAAACACTTCATCGCCGTCTCGACCAATGGCCCGGCCGTGGCCAAATTCGGCATCGATACCGACAACATGCTCGAGTTCTGGGACTGGGTTGGTGGTCGCTATTCCTACGACTCCGCCATCGGGTTCTCCCTGATGATCTCCATAGGCCGTCAGGCCTTCGGCGAGATGCTGGCCGGGTTCCATGCCATTGACGAGCATTTCCGCACCGCCCCGCTGGCCCAGAACCTTCCGTTTATCTGCGGCATGCTCAACGTTTGGTACAACAACTTCTTCGGGGCGCAAACCCACGCCGTCTTGCCCTACAGCCACCGTCTGGCCCGCTTCCCGGCCTACCTCCAGCAGTTGACCATGGAGTCCAACGGCAAGTCGGTTCGCCTCGACGGCGAGCCGGTGGTGGGCCAGACCGGCGAGATCTTCTGGGGCGCCCCCGGTACCAACGGCCAGCACGCCTTCTACCAACTCATCCACCAGGGGACCAAGCTCATTCCGGCCGACTTCATCGCCTTTGCTGAGGCGACGCACGACAACGGGAGCCAGCAGGATTTGCTGATGGCCAACTGCCTGGCCCAGTCCAAGGCACTGGCGTTCGGCAAGACGGCCGAGGAAATTGCCGCCGAAGGCACGCCGGCGGCCGTAGTGCCGCACAAGGTCATGCCCGGCAATCGTCCGAGTTCGACCATCTTGGCGCCGAAGCTCACGCCGTCGGTGCTCGGACAACTGGTCGCGCTCTACGAGCACATCGTCTTCGTCGAAGGCGCGGTCTGGGGCATCGATTCGTTCGACCAATGGGGCGTCGAATTGGGCAAGGTCATGGCCAAGGAGTTGGCGCCCGTGCTCTCCGATGCGCAGGCCCCCGATCTCAATGGTCAGGACCTCTCGACGGCGTCGTTGGTGCGCCAGTACCGCTCGCTGCGGGGCCGGCCCAACTAGCCCGGCCGGGTCGCCCCGATATAGAGATCCTCACCGAACCGGGCGCCCGGGGTAGTGGGCGTACCCTCAATCCGTACAAAGGCGCCCGTGTGCGGCGCATCGATCATGTCGCTGCCACCGATGTAGAGACCCACGTGGGATACGTCCGAGGCGCTGCCGCCGAAGAACACCAGATCGCCCGGTTCAAGCGGGGAACCAATGGGCACCGAAGGGCCGGCGTCGTATTGGTCCTGGGCCACCCGGGGCAGCGACACGTGGGCGGCCTTATAGGCCGCCTGGGTCAGGCCGGAGCAATCGAAGCCACCCGACCCGGTGCCACCCCATCGATAGGGCGCACCCAGATTGCTGGCGGCAAAGGCCACGGCCTGGGCGACGGCGGTGTCGAGGGTGGGATCCGCATCGAGGGCGTGCGAGAGCACCAGGGCGACCTCGCCTTCGGTGGGACCGGGCAACAGCGCCGTCAGGGTGTCGGGTCGCTGGTCCGTGGGGACCAGACAAAGGTCAGCGGCCACCGAGGCAAGGCCGGCCGCCAAAGCAGGGTCAACAAGGACGCCGCCAGCTAACAAGGTCCAATCCAAGCCGGGACACTGGGCCGCCGCGGCCTGGACTGCGCTCGATTCGGCCCCATTCAGCGCCGGGGCTGCCACCGCCGGACTGGTCGCCCCGGCCACCCGACTGGTGTCGGCCGGACCGATGCTGATGCCGGTGACCGCGGCTCCGAGGACGGCGCTGCCGGCGGCCAGACCGCCCACCAGAAGGCCGGCGATGACGACGAGTGGGGGTGCCATGCGGGGGAACGGTCGCATGGGGTCGGCGCGCTCGACATACTTGGTCCCCTCGGCACGAAAGGAAACCCCATGCGCAGCACCATGCAGGATGCCCCCCTCCTGATCAGCGACATCATCCGCTACGGCCAACAGGTGCACGGCGACAGCCAGGTCATCACCATTGAGGCCGATGGGCACCGCAGCGCCACCTTTAGCGAAGTGGCGGCTCGGGCCGAGAAGTTGGCCAAGGCGCTACAGAGGCTGGGTGTCGAAGAGGGCGACCGGGTCGGCACGTTCTGCTGGAACAACCAGGGCCACCTGGAGGCCTACTTGGCCATCCCGGCCATGGGCGCGGTGCTGCACACGCTGAACATCCGGCTGCCGGCCGAGCAGTTGGCCTACGTGATCAACCACGCCGAGGACAGGTTCATCATTGTGGATGCGTCGTTGATTCCGTTGCTGGCCGCGGTGAAGGATGAGTTGAAGACGGTCGAGACCATTATCGTGGCGGGCGAGGGGGACGCGTCGGCGCTCGGCGAGACGCTGTCGTACGAGGCGCTGTTGGAGGCCGAGACTGAAGGGTTCGACTGGCCCGTCTTGGACGAACGCTCGGCGGCGGCGATGTGTTACACCAGCGGCACCACCGGCAATCCGAAGGGCGTCGTCTACTCGCACCGCTCGACGTGGTTGCACACCATGGCCGAGCAGTCGGCGTCGTCCATCGGCATGACCGAAAAGGATCGGATTCTGGTCATTGTGCCCATGTTCCACGCCAATGCATGGGGCACGCCGTATGGGGCCTGGGTGGCCGGCACCGATCTGATCCTGCCGCAGCAGTTCCTCATGGGTGAGCAGCTCGCCGCGATCTTTAACGAGTTCAAACCGACGATCGCCTGCGGGGTGCCGACGATTTGGAATGGACTGCTGCAGTTGGAGGGCAAGGTCGACATGTCGTCCATGCGCACCATCACGGCCGGCGGCGCGGCGGTGCCCGAGTCCTTGATTCAGGCCTTCGAGGACAAGTGGGGCGTGACCATCATGCAGGGCTGGGGCATGACCGAGACCAGCCCGTTGGCGGCGCTGGCCATTCCACCCGCCCGCAAGATCGACGGGCACGATGACATGTATTACAAGATCAAGGCCGGCCGGGTCGTCGCCGGGGTAGAGGTCCGCATCGTGGCTGAGGACGGCTCGATACTGCCCAACGACGGTACCTCCGTCGGCGAGTTCGAAATCCGGGGCCCGTGGATCATCGGCTCGTATTACAAGGACGAGGACCCGGACCGTTTCCACGACGGCTGGCTACGCACGGGCGACGTCGGCACGAAGGACCACCAGGGCTACCTGACCATTTCCGACCGCACCAAGGACGTCATCAAGTCGGGCGGCGAGTGGATCTCGTCGGTCGAACTGGAGAACGCCGTCATGGGCCATCCCGACGTCTTCGAGGCCGCGGTGATCGCCGTGCCGGATCCGAAGTGGTCCGAGCGGCCGTTGGTCTGCGTGGTGCCCAATCCCTGGGCGGACGCCCGCCCCGGCTGATCTGCTCGACTTTTTGGTGGGGCGGGTGGCCCGTTGGTGGCTGCCGGATCAATGGGCGATCATCGACGAGATCCCCAAGACCAGCGTCGGCAAGTTCGATAAGAAGGTCATGCGCAAGGCGTTTGCCGATGGCCAGTACGACGTGCAGACGGTGGCGCTGCCGAAGTGACTGGCGGGCTGCGGCGGTGAGTGACGGTGAGTGAACTTGAGGCGGCCGCCATGGCCGACGTGGCCAGCCGTCTCGAATCAATCGCCGAAGAGTTGACCGACATGGCCATCGATACGCTCCGCCGCGGCGCGTCCGGTGACCCCGATTCGGCCGAAGCCGGTGACGCCCTGCGGGTGGAGCGTCGCCTGGTGCGGGCCCGGCGGGCGATCGAAAAGGCGATGGCCGTTTTGGCCGAGGGGGAATAAGCCGCCGGCAGGAAATCTTTCTCGTCAAGGGTTTCGACAAGGTTCCGGTCAAACTCGGTATGGCTCAATGCTGGGGATGGAACGGCCGGCACCCAGTGATGCACTGAATGATGCCCTGGCGCTGGTGCAGGGCGCGCTCGGGCAACTTGAGTCAACGCTCATGGCGGCCGATGTCGATGAAGTCACTGCACTTGTCACCGTCTTCGATCAGATCGGCCGAGCCGCTTCGGCCGGATGGGCCAAAGCCGGGCAACGGGCAGAAGCCCTCCAAGTTCACAACGCCACCGGTCATAGGAACGCGGCCGACTGGCTGTCGCAGAGTTCCGGAGTCTCGTTTGCTCGGGCCAAGGAGGCGCTCGGACTGGCCAAGCGACTCGAAAAGTCGGCGCCCGTAAGAGACGCGTTTGATCGCGGAGAGCTCAGTCCCGCCCAAGCGGGGATCATCGCCGACGTGGTCGATGAGGCACCCGAAGCCGGCGCCGAGATGTTGCGAGTTGCCCGGGTCGGATCACACCAAGAACTCAATCAGCAGGCGCTGCTGGCGAAGCAGGCGGCTCGGAGCCGAGAGGATGAACGGCGACGGAGTAGTCGCTCGTTCCATCGTCGCTCGCTGCGATTTACCCAACTGCCCGACGGCGGCGTGCGAGTGCAGGCCTACTTAACAGACCAAGCCTGGGCGAGGTGTCTGTCTCGCATTGATGCTCGAGCGAATGTGTTGTTCCGGCGGGGTCGCAAGGCGAAAGTGCACGCGACGCGTGATCAGTATCGAGTCGATGCGCTGGTGGATTTGGTGACTGGACAGGCCGATGCTCAACCTGATGTGCAGGTTGAGCCTTTGGATGCCGCTGCCCCGGCCCATGGAGCCAGCACGGGAACGCCGAAACCTCAACCGGTCGCACCGAGTGGACGCCCAATTTCGCCAACGTCGGTCACCACCATTGTTCGGATTGACGCGTCAGCGCTGCGGCGTGGCTGGGTGGTTCCCGGCGAGATGTGCGAGATCGCCGGCGTCGGCCCGGTATCCGTCGACACGGCCAGGGAGCTATTGGGGGAGTGGTACTTCCGCCTCCTCGTGACTGACGGCACGGACGTCACGACCATCACTGGCCGCCATCGCCATGTACCAGCACGGGTGGAAGCGGCACTCTTCGAACGGGACCGGACGTGCGTGGTGCCCCAATGCAATATGACCTTCGGGTTGGAAACGCATCACTGGCAGATCGAGGTACGGGCCAACGGGCCGACCAATCTTGAGAACCTCTGTCGACTGTGTTCGGTGCACCACGACATGGCCTCCACAAGCGGGTGGGTCATCCGCGGCGGGCCGGGTCAATGGGAGTGGGTTGGCCCGAGCTGGCGGGTCTCCGACGAACTCCGGCACACGCGCCGACAAGTAGCGGCCGCCAGGGGGAGGTCTCCGAGCGATTAATCGATCGCTAGTTGGTGGCAAACCGGTGGCACGTGCACTCAGTTTCTCTGAATTGCCACGGCGAATCGCCTAGGACTAATTGCCTGGCTCAGCCAACTCGCAGTTCGTTCTCAGTCCTGGTGGGTCTGCCAGGTTCCGTTGTTTTCCACCGGTTGACCACAGCCCCAAGAGGTGCGACCGACCCAGGTGGGAGGTGGGAACGTACCGAAGCACCCCTATTCGACCTGGACTTTCTACACATCTGCTCCTGGGGGAGCAATGCGAGGAGCGTTCGGGGGAGTTGTCGCGCCCATCCTCACGTCATGAGGAAATCAAACCCTGCAACCTGCGCTGTATTGCCGCAATCGTGCACGTATCTTGAGCGCCCGCTGGTTGATGTCGCTCTTGCCATGAGCGCTCAAGCCCGAGGTTCTGAGGGGGAGCTCGTGCCAACAGCCAAGGGGTTGTGGGCACGAGGACACAAGGGGGGAAAGTGAAAAAGATACTGAGGTTGCTGGTGGCAACCATGGTCGTATTGGGCTCGATCGGCTGCCTCGCCGGTGGGGTGGTCATCGCATTCCGGCCCACGGCCGCCGCGGCCGATGGACCGGTGGCTTGTCAAGCCGGCAGCACGCAACCGGCCGATCCGGGTGAAGGGTTCTGCGCCAACTACAACGGCGACACCACTTGGTACGGCACCTACGGAAACGCCGGATCGCCGTTCCCGTCAACCGACGGCTTCGGTCTGTGCGCCGACAGGCCAGCGAGCGGTGGTGACTTCCCCGCCCCCGACTACCACTACGTGTCGGGGGCGGCGCCGGCGGGGTCCGGTGGCGACAAGAACGCACTCGGCTTCGCACTGAGTCAGGCCGCCGCATCCGGATGGTGGGGAGGATCGTCCGGTCATTTCACATCCGACCAGGCCGGCGCGGCCGCCAAGCTCTTCTACGACAACATCGTCTGGGGAATCGCCATTCCAGCGCTCGACCCAGGGACGGGTGCCGCGTTGGCTGAGCTTGAGGGTTGGTTCAACGAAGCGGTGGGCTCCAGCGCCGCCGCCCCGACGCTCTCGGTGGGACTGGTTGGGGGAGGCACCTCATTCACCGGCTCCGGCACCGTCGAGGTAAAAGTCACCTTCTCCGGCTCCAACAGCGGGGTGAATGCGCAAGCGCTGATCCTCAACGTCGTCGGTGGCACCTTCAACTCGGCCGGCGGTCCGACCACCATCGGGGTGAGCACCAACAGCAGTGGCGTGGTGGATGTCCCTGTGTTCGCCGGCAGCGGATCGAGCGGGGGAGTGACGGTGAATGTCGCGACTTCCATTGGGACGCCGGGAATGGACTTCTACCACCCGACCCAGGGCGTGCTGAATGCCCAGATCCTGGCCGGCTTCGTCGCTCCCACCACATTGACCGGTACCGCGGCGTTGCAGTCGAAGGTGGTGCAGATTCAGCAGTCCGGCACGGTCTCGATTCAGAAGTCAGGCAACGACACGGCGTACTACGGGCTCGCCGGTGCGGTGTTCCAAGTGCTGTCGGGTTCGACCGTGGTAGCCACTCTGACCACCGACTGCGGCCGGCGCCACGCCGGCGTCCGCTCCGCTCGCCGTCGGTACCTACACCGTGCACGAGCTGACCGCTCCGGCCGGCTACGGAGTGGCCGCGAACCAGACGGTCACGGTGGTGGCCAATGAGAACGCGGTGGCCAGCTTCACCGGCGCCAACGGCGACTTCATTTCGCCGTCATTCATGACGCTGCACAAGGTGGATGCGCAGACGAGCGCTCCCTTGGCCGGAGCCGTGTTCTCGGTGGCCTATTCGACCAGCAATAACGGGAAGTTCGACCAGGATCTGGGCACGTGCACCACCGACGCGGTTGGCACGTGCGAGCCCGATGGCAATGACGGTGGTGGCGGTGGTGGTGGCCACTGCTGCCCGGCGACTATCAGGTAACCGAGGAGTCGGCTCCTCCGGGGTACGACCTTGACCCGGCTACCTCGACGCAGGAAGTCGTATTGACGCCGGGTCAAGATGGTTCGGCCACCTTCTCCGACTTTCAATTGGGCAGCCTGGAGTTGGCGAAATCCGGCAACGATACGGCCTACGAATCGATTGCCGGTGCGATGTTCACGGTGACGGGGCCGGGCGCGGCGACGACCGTGATCGGCACGCTGGTCGTGGGAGCCAACGGATCTTCGGCAACCTTGACCGGGCTGGTGCCCGGGACCTACACGCTGACCGAGACCGTGCCCCCGACTGGATATGAGGCCATCACGCCGCTCCAGGTCGCGGTCACTGAAGGCAGCGCAGTCACCGCCGTGAACGTGGTGGATTCGGTCATCCCTGCCACGTTGACCATCATGAAGGTGGATCAAGAGACCAAGGCTCCTTTGGCCGGCGCGGTGTTGGACGTTCGGTACGACCCGTTGCACTCGGGTACCTACGGCGTCGACCTTGGTACCTGCACCACGACGACGTCCGGCTCGTGTGTACCGGTGGGCAACGACGGACCTACCGCACTGCTCCCCGGGAACTACGAGATCACCGAGACGCAGGCGCCTCCGGGGTATGCGCTCAGTTCATCGGGCGCATCGGGAGCGACGGGCGCAACGGGCGCGACCCAGGACATCGTCTTGACCCCGGGGGAGGCGGGCACGGTCACCTTTGCCGACGCCCTGCTCGTGCCGGCGTCCTTCCAGAAGGTGGCTACGGGAAATGTGAATGTGTCGGAGCTGACCCTGACCGGGGCGACGATCGACGTGAACGAGGGGACGGCGACCGGTACGACCGTGGCGTCATGCGTGACCGATGCCGACGGGGTCTGCTCGACGGCCAGTGCCCTCGATGCCGGTTCGACCTACTGCTGGGTCGAGGTCGATCCTCCAGTAGGCCTGCAAGGCGGCGCTCAAGGGTGCTTCACCGCCGACAATGCTCAATCGTCGGAACCCATCAACGTGACTGACGCCGGCGAGTTCGTGGGCGTTTCGGTCAAGAAGCTGGATGCCGGCGATACATCAGTGACTTTGCCCGGGGCCGTCTTCGACCTCTACCGAGAGGACGGCGGTTCCGGGCCCGGCACGATCCCCGCCCCTCCATCGGATGCCGCCGTTGAGTCCAGTGCCACCTGGGTTGGGCGGGCGACCACCGGAGCGGATGGCGTAGCCACGTTTGCGTTGCAGTATCCAGGATTCGCCTACTGCGCGGTCGAGCAGACGGCGCCAGCCAACTATGTGCTCTCGACCACGCCGACGTGCACGGGCGTACTGACCGGGTCGGCGGCCGTGCCCGCCTTCTCGACCCAACTGACCGTGGCCGACACCGAAGCGATGGTGAGCCTGGAGGCGCACAAGTTCAACTCGGTGACACCCGACACCGGAATTCCGAATGCGACCTATGACCTGTACGTGGAGGGGAGTGGTCCGCCATCGATGCCGAATGCGAATGCGAACGCCGCGCCATCAGCCGTTCCATCCAATGTCGCGGCAGTGACCGGCGATACCTGGTTCGCCCGTGGCATCACTGACACCGAGGGGAATCTGACCTTCAACGTACCGGCGGGATACGCCTGGTGTTTGTTGGAGCACTCGGCGCCGGTGGACTACATCCCGGACCCTGGGATGCACTGCAGTGAAGTGCTCACGACGAGCAACGACGACTCGCCGTCGGATGCACCTCCGGTGGTGGCCCTCCCCGAGACGTTGGCCACGATCTATCTGTCCGCTCGTAAGTACAACTCACTGACACCCAATACGGTGATCGCCGGCGCTACCTATGAACTACTGGTGGAGGGGCCGATGCCGACCGGCTACGAAACTCCCACTCCCGACGGACCGACGGGCGAAGGTTCGGGAACCTTGACCGGTCCGATGGGCGAAAACTCAAATGACTACGTACCAACCGGCGACAACTACTGGGGCGAGGGAACAACCAATGCCCAGGGGCTGCTGTCATTCGCCGTACCGGCCGGGTACGCCTGGTGTCTCCACGAACTCGATGCGCCGGCCGACTATCTCCCGGATCCCGGCTTCCATTGCACATCGATCCTGACCAACCAGAGCCCAGCGACGGCGGCGACTATCGCACTGCCAGAAGTTCAGAAGCCGGGTGGGGGATTGGCCTTCACCGGTGGACCGTCAATCTGGATGCCGATTGCTGGCGCCGCCTTGGTGGCGACCGGTGGTGGTCTGTTGGCCATCCGGCGCAGGTTGGAGAGAGGGCAGATCCGAGAGGTCAGCGCGTGAGGAGCGTCAGCGTGGAGAGGGACGTGCTGGCGCTATCGGCCGGAGCCAGTGCATTCGTTCACGGCATCGATGAGTTGTCGCAGCCGTGCGAAGTGCCACTTGTCGAAGCGCAGGGCCAGTCGGGGCAATTCAGGGAAGTCGTTACTGGAGCGCTCGGGCGGGAACGCACCGGTGCTCCGAATGGTGCCCTTGGTCACGATGTCGGCGAAGCGACGATTGAGGTCGGCCAATTCAGCTCGGCTCGGTGCCGTCTGGAGCCGGAGGACAAGAAGGTCTCCCACCCATCGGCACGAGTGGTAATTGCGATAGAAGCCCAGGATTTCGGCCGCGGCATCTTCCACCGTCGTGGTCACCTTGAAGAGCGAGGCGTCTTCGGGAGAGACCCATCCCGAGGCGATGGCATCATCCTGGAGGAAGCGCAACCAGCCGGTCCAATAGGAGCCGCCCGGCGTCTCCATCATCACCACAGGAGCTGGCTCGGCCTTTCCGGTTTGGAGCAACGTCAGGAGTTCGAAGCATTCGTCCTGAGTGCCAAAGCCACCCGGCAAGATTGCATATGCATGTGATTCCTTGATCAGCATGAGCTTGCGGGTGAAGAAATATCGCATCTCGACCAGCTTGGGATCCTGCGCAATGAAGGGATTGGCGCCTTCTTCGTGCGGGAGTCGGATATTGACGCCGAAGGCGTGATCCCGACCGGCTCCTTCGAGCCCAGCTGCCATGATGCCGGGTCCGGCCCCGGTAACCACCATCCAGTCCGCTTCGGCCAGCTTGGTAGCAAGGTCGCGAGCAAGCAGGTACACCGGGTCGTCCGGCTTCGTACGGGCTGACCCAAACATGGTCATCTTTCGCACCGAGCGGTAGGGACGGAAGACCCGGAAGGCTTCGGTCATCTCGGCCAGCGCCGCATTGGCGATCTTGAGGTCGCCCACCGACGTGTTCTCGTGGGTGAGATCGGCCAACGACCCGATCATGGCGTGCAGCTCTCGAGCTTGAGCGGCCGAGAGTGAATGATGATCGGTCAGGGCGGCGAACGCCGCATTGCGGGCTTCTGCGCTTACTTCAGCCCCAACCGGGGCGGGGGCAGCGGTCGCAGCGGATTGATCGTCGACATCAGTCAGCGCGTCCGGATCCAGATCGGGCGAAAGGCGAGCAATCTCAGGATCTGGGGTCACGGTGCGGCGGAGGCGGCCGCCGTGGCAGCACCACTGTCGCCGGCCATGGCATAGAGCGTCGAGCGCTGTACGAGTGGCCGGTCAAGCGGGGCCACGAGGGCCCGAAGGTCCTCGACTCCCATGCGCTGACCGTGCTGCGCGCCGGCCGCTCGTCGAGATGTTTTCGTCCATCAGCGTGCCCCCCAAATCATTGGCACCGGCCTGCAGGACCTGACGGGCGCCTTCGACACCCATCTTGACCCAACTCACTTGGATGTTGTCGATGTCGCCCACATACGCAATCCGGGCTACTGAGTGCATCAACAAGGTTTCCCGGAAGGTCGGGCCCCGGCGGGCCTTGCGCTGCAAGTACATGGGCGTGGCCATGTGGACGAACGGCAGCGGGACGAATTCGGTGAAGCCACCGGTTTCGCGCTGGAGGTCTCGGGTGCGCACAATGTGGCGAGCCCAACTGATCGGGTGCTCAATAGAGCCGAACATGATGGTGATGTTCGAACGAAGTCCGACTGAGTGGGCCGTGCGGTGCGCCTCCAGCCACTGTTCGGAGTTGATCTTGTCGGGACAGATGAGGGCGCGGATGTCGTCATCGAGGATCTCGGCTGCCGTGCCCGGCAACGTCTTGAGGCCGGCTTCTTTGAGTCGGACGAGGTACTCCGCCAACGGCACCTCGGAGCGACGAGCACCCTCGGTCACTTCCAAAGCGGTAAATCCGTGAATGTGGATGCGCTCTGAAGCCTCACGGACGGCGCCGAGGACGTGGACGTAGTAGTCGCCGTCGAAGTCGGGATGGATGCCGCCCTGCAGGCAGACCTCGGTGGCTCCTTCGGCTTCGGCCTCGGCCACCCGGCGGGTGATCTCGCTCAGCTCAAGGAGGTAGGGCGCACCTCGGAGATTGAGGGATAGCGGTCCCTTGGAGAAAGCACAGAAGCGACACTTGAACGTGCAGACATTGGTGTAGTTGATGTTTCTGTTCTGCACGTACGTGATGCGGTCGCCCACGATGCGGCGACGAAGGTCGTCGGCCACTTCGGCCACCTGGCGGACCTCGGGCCCGCGAGCGGAGAAGAGCGTGACGATCTCGTCGAGGCCCACTTCTTGACCCATCGCCACACCGTCGAGCACCTCGGCCACCGGACCACGGGTCGATCGGAAACTGCTCGAGCGCCGCGGAAGCTCACCGAGATCTGCGGGCAGGGCAATGGCAGAAGGCCCGACTAGGAAGGGCGGGTCGATCTCGCCGCCCGAGCACCACGGTGTATCTCGGGCCAGGCCCTCGGCATCGGAGAGGTCGAGCACCGGAAAGTGCAGGGCCGGATCGAGCCAATCGGCTGGGCGGTGAGCGAAGGTGGGGTAGACGGTGAGGCGGGCGGCCAGGGTGTGCCCGGCCTCCTCGGTGGCCCGACGCAAGATGTCGACCGCCGGCCAGGCCCGCTCGGGATTGACGTGATCGGCCGTGACCGGCGACACGCCACCCCAGTCGTCGATGCCGGCCGCCAGCAAGGGGGCCAGGTCGTCGGAAAGATTCGGCGGGGCTTGCACGTGGATCTCGGGCGGCAAAATGAGACGGGCCACAGCGATGGCCCACCACAGATCTTCGGGCGGGCACGGCTGGGCCTTGGCCATGGCGGTGCCGGGCTTGGGTAGGAAATTCTGCACAATGACTTCTTGGACCTGCCCGTGCATGGTGTGTGAGGCGGCGATGGCCCGAAGGGCGGCGATCTGTCCCGCCCGATCGTCCCCGATGCCGATCAGGATCCCCGTGGTGAAGGGGATGTGCAGTTCGCCGGCGGCCTCGAGCGTGGCCAGACGCCGAGCCGGCTCCTTGTCCGGTGCGCTTCGATGTGCGTCCAGCTCCTCCGCCAACGACTCGAGCATCATGCCCTGGCTGGCCGAAACCGCCCGCAACTGGGCCAGCTCTTCGGCATACAACGCGCCGGCGTTGGCATGGGGGAGCAGCCCGGTTTCTTCGAGGACCAGCTTGCACATGGCGGCCAGGTAGTCGACCGTCGAGGCATAGCCGTTGTCGGCCAGCCAGGTCTGCGCCAACGGGTAGCGCAACTCGGGGCGCTCGCCCAAGGTGAACAGCGCTTCGGTGACGCCCGCCGCCTGGCCCGCTCGGGCAATCGACAGCACCTCCTCGGGCAGCAAGTACGGCGAGGTCAGCCGGGCCGGCGCCTTGGCGAACGTGCAGTACCCGCAACGGTCGCGGCACAGCATGGTGAGCGGAATGAAGACCTTGGGCGAATAGGTCACCCGCCGCCCATGAGCCTCATCGCGCACGGCACGAGCCATGGCCATAAGGTCGGCCAGGGGAGTGGAGAGGAGATCTTCGTCGGGCAGCATTAGGGCCAATCTAGGGGTGACCAGCGGCCGCGGCGTCGTCTATCAGCCAGATGACCTGAGCCGAGGCGACACGGGCCGCCGGAATATCGTCCCCGCGCTGTAGCGCCTCCACCGCGTCGACCTTGCTTTGACCGGTCACGGTGAACACCGCGCACCTCGCCGCATTGATCACCGGCAACGTCACCGTCAGCCGTGGATGCGGGTTCCGGCCGTTCGGATCCTCGGTCGCCGCCGCCAGTTCGTCCGGACCGGCGTCCAGCGTCGGGGCGCCCGGAAACAGCGACGCCGTATGGCCATCGGGCCCCATGCCCAGGTGGATGAGGTCAATCCCGGGACCGTCGAGGACCGAACGCAGCAAGGCGCTATAGGCCCTCACGCACTCGTCGACCGGAATCGTCGTCGGCATGGGATTGAAGGAGCCGACCGGGCCGATCTGATCCAAGAGGGCCTGGCGGACGAGGCCCTGATTGGCGTCGGGGTCATCGGGAGGCACCACGCGCTCATCGCCCATGTAGATGTCGACCAGCGTCCAGTCGATCGGTCCGGCGGAATTGGGTCCGGCCGCCGCCGCCAAGGCCTCGTAGCAAAGCTTCGCGGTCGGCCCCCCGGAGAGGAACAGCACGAAGCGCTCGCCGGAGCGGGCGGCGAAGGCCTGTAGGACGGTGTCGACGAAGGCGCCCGGGACGTCGGGAACGGGTGGCGGGAGCTGCATCAGTCGGCGGAGGCGATCAAGCCGATCAAGGCGATCAAGCCGATCAAGGCGATCAAAAGGTGGAGGCCTTATCGGTCAGCTTCTGCAGCAACTCGTCGAAGGACTTGGCGAAGGAGTGCACGCCCTCGTCCTCGAGCACCTGTTCGACGTCTTCCATGTCGACGCCGGCGTTGGCCAGTTGGGTCAGGACGTCGTTGGCCCCGTCCGGATCGGCGTCGGCCGTGCGGTGCAAGGTGCCGTGATCCTCGAAAGCCTTCAGCGTGCCATCGGGCATGGTGTTGACGGTCGAGGGCGCGATCAGGGTGTTGACGTAGAGCAGGTCGTCGTAGGCCGGGATTCTTGGTCGACGTCGACGCCCAGAGCGGACGCTGCACACGGGCCCCCTTGGCATCGAGGGCCTTCCAACGCTCGCTGGTAAAGGCAGCGTGGAAGTGCTGGTAGGCCACTTGGGCCTGGGCCACGGCGGCCTTGCCGCGGAGGGCGAGGATGGCGGCATCGCCATCGGCCAGCTGGTCCAGGCGGCGATCGACTTCGGTATCGACGCGGCTGACGAAGAACGAGGCGACGCTGGCCACCTTCGGGAGCTCGGCTTCCCGGCCGGCCGCCACCAACGCTTCGAGGCCACTGATGTAGGCCTCAATCACGTCGTCGTAGCGGTCGATGCCGAAAATCAGGGTGACGTTGATGCTGTGACCCTCGCTGATCATGGTGTGAATAGCGGGCACACCCTCCTTGGTGGCGGGCACCTTGACCAGCAGGTTGGGTTCAGCGATGCGCTCGTGCAACATGCGGGCGTCGCGGACCGTCCCCTCGGTGTCGTGCGCCAGTGCCGGCGAGACCTCGAGCGAGACGTAGCCGTCCTCGCCATCGCTCTCGTCATAGAGCGGCCGCAGAAGGGCTAAGGCATTGGTGATGTCGGTGATGGCCAGTTCCCAGTACGCGCGCTCGACCGTGTGGTCCTTCATCAGGCCGCGGAACTGATCGTCGTAGGTGTCCTGGCCGCTGATGGCGTTGGCGAAGATGGTCGGGTTGGAGGTGATCCCGCGCACGCCGAGCTTGATCAGGTCGGCCAGCTGGCCGGAGTTGAGCCAGTCGCGGCGGAGGTTATCGAGCCAGGGGCTTTGGCCACCGATGTCGTACAGGTCCTGGAGGCGGGTCATGAGAGTGCTCCCTTGTTTGTTGTCGGTGCGGGCGGTGCGGTGCGGTGCTCAGTGCGCTAGTTCGTGCCCAACAGTGCCTGTGCCCGTTCCAGCACATGCTCAACCGTCAAGCCGAACTCCTCCATCACCTTGGCGCCGGGGGCCGAGGCGCCGAAGTGGTCGAACCCGACCGAATCGTCGGCGTACTTGGCCCAGCCAAAGGTGCTGCCGGCTTCGACGCTGAGTGTCGGGGTGCCATCGGGCAAGACGTCGTCCTGGTAGTCGATGGGCTGGGCATCGAACCATTCCCAGCAGGGCATGGAGACCACGCGGGCGGCCACCCCTTGCTCGGCCAATTGCGCAGCGGCGCCGAGGCAGAGCTGCACCTCGCTGCCGGTGCCGATGAGCACGATGTCGGGACTGCCGCTGCCGCTGCCGCTATCGGCCAACACGTAGGCCCCCTTGTCCACGCCGCCAGCAGCCCGCTCGGCCGTCTCGGCCAGAATCGGCACGTCCTGGCGGGTCAGAATCAGCGCTATAGGCCCTTCGCCATTGACGGCGGCCACCCAGGCCTGGGCCGTCTCGTTGGCGTCGGCGGGACGCACCACGGCCAATCCGGGCATGGCCCGCAGCGAGGCCAGGTGCTCCACCGGCTGGTGCGTCGGCCCGTCTTCGCCCAGACCGACCGAGTCATGGGTCCAGGAGTAAATGACGTGAGCCTTCGACAGCGCGGCCAGCCGCACGGCCGGGCGCATGTAGTCGGAGAAGACGAAGAAGGTGCCGCCGATGGGGAGCACGCCGCCATGCAGGGCCAGGCCGTTCATCACGGAACCCATGGCGTGTTCACGCACCCCGAAGTGGAGCTGCACGCCCCCCGGCGCGTCGCGTCGACTGCGCCTCGGAACCGGTCACGCTGACGCCGTTGTTGCCGGTCAGGTCGGCCGAGCCGGCTATCAACCCAGGCAGTGCGGCGGCCGTGCCGTTGATGCACTTGTTGATGGCCTGGCGGGTGGCCAACTTGGAGCCGGTTTCGAAAGTGGGCAATCCAGTCGACCAGCCGGCGAGGCCGTGACCGGCCTGGGCGGCGTCCCAGGCGGCCCGGTCGCCGTCCCAGGCCGCGAACCGAGATTCCCACTCGGCCCGGGCGGCCGCGCCACGAGCGGCGGTCTGGCGGTAGAACTCACGAACCTCGTCGGGCACCCAGAAGGTCTCGTCGACCGGCAGCCCCAAGAGCTTCTTGGTGACGGCAATCTCCTCGGCCCCGAAAGGGGAGCCGTGCGCGGTCGCCGTGTCGGTCAGTTTTGGTGAGGGGTAGCCGATGTGACTCCGCAGCACCAACAGCGTTGGGCGAGCGCCCGGTCCCTCCGAAGGAGCCTCCATGGCTTCACGGATGGCGGCCTCGAGCGCGTCGGGATCGTTGGCCATCTCGCCCAGGTCACGGACATGCCAGCCGTAGGCGGCGAAGCGGGCGGGGGCATTGTCGTTGAGGGCCAGCTCGGTGGGGCCGTCGATGGTGATGTGGTTGTCGTCGTAGACGGCGAGGAGGCGACCGAGTCCGAGATGACCCGCCAGCGAGGCCGCTTCGTGCGAGATCCCCTCCATGAGGCAGCCATCGCCAGCCACCACGAAGGTGCGGTGGTCGCAGACCTCGGGGCCGAACTTGGTGCGCAGGAATCGCTCGGCAATGGCCAGACCGACGGCGTTACCGATGCCCTGTCCCAGGGGACCGGTGGTGACCTCGACCCCGGCGGTGTGCTTGCGCTCGGGGTGCCCGGGCGTCCTCGATCCCCACTGACGGAACTGCCGGATGTCCTCCAACGAAAGGTCGTAGCCCGTGAGATGCAGCATCGAATACAGCAGGATGGAGGCGTGGCCGTTGGACAGCACGAAGCGATCTCGATCGGGCCAGTGCGGGTCGGTCGGATCGTGCCGCATGATGCGGGTCCAGAGCACGTGCGCCAGCGGCGCCAGGGCCATCGCCGTGCCGGAGTGACCGGAGTTGGCCTGCTCCGGGGCGTCCATGGCGAGGCCACGGATGACGTTGATGCCCAGTTCGACCAGGGCCGGATCTTGCACGACTGCCGGCCGCATTTGCTCCGTCGACTGCGTATCGGGGGCCATGGCCAACCCTACCCATTCCTCGCCTAGCCTCACGCCCGATGACACCGGAAAGTCACGCAACGCCAGCGGCGCACCGACTACATCGCATGCAGGTCCCGCCCAACAGCGACCTGACGCTCGGCATGACCTGCGTCGACAAGTCCGAACCCGGGCGTTGCACTTGGCGTATGCGAGCCGATGAGCGCTTCGCCAACCCGGCCGGTTCCATGCAGGGCGGCTTCTTGGGGGCCTTCGCCGATTCCGCCATGGGTGCGGCGGCGGTCACATACGTGCAGGGGCGCAAGGTGTTTGCGGCCAATGCCGAAATGAAGATCTCGTTCCTGGCGCCAGTCCCACCCGGGGCGGAGTTGCTGTGTCACGCCGAAGTCGTGTCGGGGGGGAAGCGGCTGGCGTTCGTCGAGGCCAGCATCGTGGCGAGCGTGGCCGCCGCCGACGCCGCCGACGATGACGCCGACGCCGGTGAGCCCGAGGAACGCCTCGTGGCCCGAGCGACGTCGACCTACGTGTTCAGGGACCGCGACTAGGCCGTGGCACGACGGCCTATAGGCCGTCGCAACCGAGGGTGTTTGCACTGCCCTGGTCCACCGACCAGGATGTCAAGCCTCATGGCACCGTTGCGCTCCAGCTCGAAAGACAGTCCAGGCGGCCTCCGTCAGTCGGGCGACGACGCCTTCCAACTGACCCTCAACTACCTCAAGCAGGAAACACTCGAGCCGCTCAAGGGTCTCGGACGCTTCCTCGCTTTCGGGCTCGCCGGCTCCATCGCCATCGCCATCGGGGTCGTGTTGGGGTTGGTGGGGATTCTGCGTCTGCTCCAGACCGAGACGGGCACCGCCCTGTCCGGCGACTGGTCCTGGGTGCCCTATTTTGTGGTGAGCGTGGTCGGAGCCGCAGTGGCCGGCATCGCCGCCTGGCGCATCACCGCCGGGCCCGGCAAAGCCAAGCTGCCGCAGCTCAAGTCCTCGTCTGACGTCGAATCTCCAGATGCCGCGTTTTTGCCCGGCACCCCCAGCACCAAGGAAGGAAGTCGTTGAATGGCTAGGCCAGGGACCAACGGTCGTATCACCCGAGAGGACCTGCAAGCCGCCTATTCCCAGGTCATGGGCCAGGGCGAGGCCACCGCCAAGGCCGCCGCGCCCAAGGGCATTGCCGTGGTCGGCGCCATCGTTGCCACGCTCCTCACCGTCTCCTTCTTGGCTGGCCGCCGACGCGGCAAGAGCCGATCCGCCGTCGTCGAGATCAGGCGGCTGTAGCTCTCTTCATGGATGCTCTTCTCCGCCGCCTCATCCGGTCCGCCTTCCAACGCGGCATCGCTGGCAATTGGGCCTGGCTGGTCTTCGCCGGAGCCGCCTTCGTCTTGCGCCGCACCCTGGCCGACAAGGGTGGCGCGATCTCGACCCTCAAGCTCGTACCGGGTGAGCAACTGCTGATCACGGTGCGCGACGCCAACTCGCCCACGCCAGTCACGGTGGAGCCGTATGGGCAGGGTCAGAGCCAGTTGGCCGATTCCGCGTCCACCTCAGCCGACTCCTGATCGACGAACCTGCAGTAGACCCCGGCGCCGGCGCCGCGCCGCACCGATCCACGCCGCCCCGCCCCAGCCCCAGCCCCAACCCATCACCCACCCGCTCACGGCGGGGGAGCGCATCCTCCTCATAGATGCCAAAGAGCGCCGCTATCTCCTCACCCTGGTCGACGGCGCCATGTTCCACACCCACGCCGGGATCGTGGCCCACGACGACATGATCGGCCGAGAAGAAGGCCGCACCATCACCGGCACCACCGGCCGTCACTTCCTGGTCCTGCGCCCGACGCTGAGCGACATCGTGCTGAAAATGCCCCGGGGAGCGCAGGTCATCTACCCCAAGGACCTCGGCGCCATCCTCATCGCGGCCGACATCGGCCCCGGCCAGCGCATCCTCGAAGCAGGCGTGGGCTCCGGCGCACTGTCCATGACCATGTTGCGAGCCGGTGCCACCGTCATTGGCTACGAACTGCGGGAGGACTTCGCCGACCGCGCCAGGGCCAATGTGGAAGCCACCCTCGGCCCCCAGGCTGACTACACCATCCACATCCGGGACGTGACCGAGGGGATCGACGAGCAGGATCTGGACCGGATCGTGCTCGATATGCCCGAGCCCCACAAGGTCATCCCCGGCGCCATCGAGGCCCTGCGCCCGGGCGGAATTCTGCTGTCGTATCTCCCGACCATCAATCAGGTGGCGCTACTGCGCCAGGCCCTCGATGCCGATGACGTCCCGTTCGGACTGTCAGAGACGCAGGAGATCATGCGCCGGACCTGGCATGTGGAAGCTCGATCGGTCCGTCCGGACCATCGCATGGTGGGTCACACCGGTTTCTTGACCACGGCCCGCCGCCTTAGCGCCTAATGTCATCGCGGCGCCGCGGCGCTCACTTCATTCCTGGCGCTATAGCGCTAGTCGCGCTCGATGAAGATGCACTCCCCGGGGCATTCCTCGGACGCTTCGACGACAGCCTCTTCGAGGTCGTCTGGCACCAATGCCATGCCGCCCGATCCGCCGGGGTCGTTCTTGACCTTGTCGGCTTCCTTCACGTAGGCCAGGCCATCGTCAAGAAGGGTGAACACGGCCGGTGCGATCTCCTCGCACAGTCCATCGCCTGTGCAGAGATCCTGGTCGATCCAGACCTTCATGTCGTTGTCCTTCTCCTCCGTGATAGCCGCCCCGTGGGCCGAGCCGACCGTAGTGAGCTGAACTTGGCGGCGTCAAAGTGATCCGCTAAGCCCCTCCATCGTAGTCGCCGGCCACCAGCACCATGAGCCACCGTTGCCTGCCCGCTGCCCGCCCGCTGCCCGCCCGTTGCCGGCCGATAGCTCGACCGTGGCCCGGGTCATTGCGACGGCCTATAGGCCGAGCGCCAGGGCTAGGGTGGCCACAGTGAGCTTGACCCCGGATTCCGACGACATCGCCGCCCAGGCCGAAGCCCTGCGCAGCGAGCTGGCCGACGCCGAAGACGAGATCCACGCGCTCCGGCGGCGGTTGCAAGAAAGCCCCGGCCGAGTGCAGGCCCTCGAAGAGCGACTGTTAGAAAGCAAGGGCCAGCTGTCCCATGCCGTCTCGCAGAACGAGAAACTGACCTTCACCCTGCAGCAGGCCAAGGAACAACTGGCGGCACTGCGCGAAGAGGTCGAGAAACTCACCCAGCCCCCGGCCGCCTATGGCACCTTCCTCGGCGTCAACGAGGACGGCACGGTTGACGTGTTCTCCAGCGGCCGCAAAATGCGGGTCAGCCTCCACCCCGATATCGACCCGGGCCAAGTGCGCAAAGGCAATGAAGTCGTCCTGAACGAATCGCTCAACGTGGTGCTGGTCCGCGACGGCGAACTCTCCGGCGAAGTGGTCACGCTCAAGGAACGGCTGGAAGACTCCAAGCGCTGCGTCATTTTCGCCCGGGCCGACGAAGAGCGGGTAGCCGAGCTGAGCGAAGAGATGCTCGACGTGAAGTTGCGCTCGGGCGACTCGCTGCTCATGGACGTCCGCACCGGCCTGCTCATTGAGAAGTTGCCCAAGCTGGACAGCGAAGAGCTCGTGCTGGAAGAAGTTCCCGACATCACCTACGCCGATGTCGGTGGCCTGGACACCCAAATTGAGGCCATTACCGACGCCGTCGAGCTGCCGTACCTGCATCGAGAACTCTTCGCCGAGTACTCACTGCCGGCGCCCAAGGGCATCCTGCTCTACGGCCCTCCCGGCTGTGGCAAGACCCTCATCGCCAAGGCCGTGGCCAACTCGCTGGCCAAAAAGGTGGCCGAAAAGACGGGCAACGACAACGTCCGCAGCTTCTTCCTCAACATCAAGGGTCCCGAGTTGCTGAACAAGTACGTCGGTGAGACCGAGCGCCAGATCCGCCAGGTCTTCCAGCGGGCCCGGGAAAAGGCCGACGAGGGCATGCCGGTCATCGTCTTCTTCGACGAGATGGAATCGCTCTTCCGCACCCGGGGCACCGGCATCAGCAGCGACATGGAGTCGACGATTGTGCCGCAGTTGCTGGCCGAAATCGACGGCGTCGAGTCGCTGCGCGACGTCATCGTCATCGGCGCCTCGAACCGGGAGGATCTGATCGATCCCGCCATCCTGCGTCCCGGCCGGCTCGATGTGAAGATCAAGATCGAACGCCCCAACGAAGAAGCGGCCGCGCAGATCTTCAGCCGCTACCTCACTTCTGCGCTGCCGTTGGACGATGAAGAGGTGAGCCGCCTCGGTGGAGGGGACCCCAACAAGGCGGTCCAAGCCATCATTGAACAGACCGTCGGCGAGATGTACCGCGAGGACGACGAGAACCGGTTCCTCGAGGTCACGTACCAGAACGGCGACAAGGAGATCCTGTACTACCGCGACTTCGCCTCCGGAGCCATGATCGAGAACATCGTGCGTCGGGCCAAGAAGCTGGCCATCAAGCGCGTCATTGCCGGCGAATCCGGTGGCATCAAGACCTCAGATTTGCTCGAGTCGATCCGCCAGGAATACAAGGAAAACGAAGACCTACCCAATACGACCAACCCCGACGACTGGGCCCGTATCTCGGGCAAGAAGGGTGAGCGGATCGTCTACGTCCGCACCCTGCTGGTCGAGAAGGAGAAGGAAGTGCAAGGCGGTCGGTCCATCGAGCGGGTGGGTACCGGGCAGTATCTGTAACGATGACTGGTCACTGTTAGTTATGGGGATCAGTTAGCTATGGCCATAATCAAGGTCTGCGGGATTGAGACCGAATACGGCATCTTGTCGGCCGGTCCGGAACAGAACCCGATCGCCGCCTCGTCGGTGCTCGTCAATGCCTACTCGGCTGACATCGAGCAGAAGATCGGGTGGGACTTCGAGGACGAGACCCCGGGGAATGACGCCCGCGGCTTCGCTCGTGAGGGTTCGCTGGCGCCCATGGTGGAGACGCACTTGGCCAATACGGTGCTCACCAACGGGGCCCGTTTTTACGTGGATCATGCGCACCCGGAGTATTCGTCGCCCGAGTGCCTGACGCCGCTCGAGTGCGTGCTCTACGACAAGGCCGGCGAAGAGGTGCTGCGGCGCTCGATGATCGCGGCCGAGGCTCGCATCCCGGATCAGTCGGCGCCGATCGTGCACAAGAACAACTCGGACGGCAAGGGCAACTCGTACGGCTGTCACGAGAACTACATGATGGACCGGGCCGTGCCGTTCGCCCGGGTCATCGAGGGCGTGGTGCCGCACTTCGTGTCCCGCACCATCTTCTGCGGGTCGGGCAAGGTCGGTGTCGAAACGCCGGCGCTCGATGCCGACACGGTGCACTTCCAGATTTCACAACGGGCCGAGTTCTTCGAGGAGATCGTCGGGCTGGAGACCACGCTCAAGCGACCCATCGTCAACACCCGCGACGAACCGCATGCCGATCCCAAGCGTTTCCGGCGCCTGCACGTCATTGTCGGCGACGCCAACCTGTCGGAGATCGTGACGCTGGTGAAGGTGGGGAGCACGGCAATCGTGCTGGCCATGATCGAGGATGAGGCGGGACCGGCGCGGGACCTGTCGCTGTCCGATCCGGTGCGAGCCCTCCATCAAGTCTCGGCCGACCTCACCCTGCGCCGCCCGCTGTCGCTGACCGACGGCTCCACCGCCACCGCGCTCGAAATGCAATGGGAGCTCTTCGGCGCCGCCCGCAAATATGCCGAGGAGTACGGCCTAGGCGCCCTGGGCGACGATGGGGGAGCCGGGGGCGTCGGCTCACTGGTCATGGAGCACTGGGAGGCCATGCTCGAAGGTCTCGAGTCCGATCCGACCACCCTGGCCGACACGCTGGACTGGGTGGCCAAGCAACAGCTGTTGTTGGCCTATCAGGATCGCCACTCGTGCGGGTGGAATGATCCGCGACTGGCTGCACTGGCATTGCAGTATCACGACCTGCGACCGGGCAAGTCGATCTTCCAGCGCCTGGGCATGCGCACCCTGCTAGATCCGGCCGACGTTATCGAGGCCATCACCGAGCCCCCGAAGGGGACCCGAGCCTGGTTCCGGGGCAAGTGCTTGGCCAGGTGGCCCGAGGCGGTCATCACGGCCAACTGGGATTCACTGGTCTTCGATGTGGGGTCCGACCCCCTCCGCCGCGTCCCTATGATGGATCCCCTGAAGGGAACAGCCGAACATACGGGTGCGCTCCTGGCCGACAGCACTGGCCCAGCGGACCTGTTGGATCGACTCAATTCCTGAGATCGCGAGAACGAGGACACCCACGATGGCAGAGCAGGAACAGAAGAAAAAGGGGACGTCGGAACGGACGTCCACCAACACCGAGGCGGAGGTGGCTGAGGCTGCTCCCGCCACTTCCGAGCGCGGCGACAAGCTGAAGGCCGAGTTGGACGACCTCCTCGACGAGATCGACGAGGTCCTGGAGGACAACGCCGAAGAGTTCGTCCGCAACTACGTCCAAAAGGGCGGGCAGTAGCCCCGGTGGCGCTTCCCCTCTTTTCCCCGGCATCGGATCCGGGACCCGACTTCTTAGGTTTGCTGCGCCACGCTGGTGGCAGCGGTGGCGGCGCGGGCGGTGCGGCATTCGCTGCAGGCGCGGGTTCGGCGGGCTCAGGCGCTGGCCACGGCTCAGCCTCCATGCCCGACACCCATGCCACCACCGTGGTTGCCCTGCGCTTCGCCGGCGGCGTCATCATGGCGGGCGACCGTCGGGCCACCGCCGGCAACGTCATCGCCCACCGGTCCATGGAAAAGGTCTTCGCCGCCGATCGCTATTCCGCCGTGGCCATCGCCGGTTCGGCCGGCATGGCCGTCGAGATGGTGCGGCTCTTCCAGGTCCAGCTCGAGCACTACGAAAAGGTGGAGGGCTCCACGCTCTCCCTGGAGGGCAAGGCCAATCAGCTGGCTCAAATGGTTCGCCAACACCTCCCGATGGCCATGCAGGGTTTCGTGGTCGTGCCGCTGTTCGCCGGCTACGACACGGCCCGCGATATCGGTCGCATCTTCAGTTACGACGCCACCGGCGGTCACTATGAGGACACCGACTTCCAAGCCACCGGCTCGGGCGGCCGTGATGCCCGATCGACTATCAAGGCCGGTTTCCGTGAGGGACTGAGCCAGGATGACGCGGTCGAGCTGGCCATCCAGTCCCTCTACGACGCCGCCGACGAAGACTCCGCCACCGGCGGACCCGACCTGGTCCGGGGCATTTACCCGCTCATCGCCGTCGTCGACGCCGAGGGCTATCGCCTGGTGCCCGAGCCCGAAGTGGCCGAGAAGTTCGCCGCCCTGATCGCCCGCAAGTCGGCCGAACGCAACGGCGGCGGCAACGGCACTGGAGCCACGCCATGAGCATGCCCTATTACGTGGCCCCCGAACAGGTCATGAAGGACCGGGCGGAATACGCCCAGAAGGGCATCGCCCGGGGCCGCTCACTGGTCGCCACCACGTACGACCTCGGCATCCTGATTGTGGCTGAGAACCCATCTCGGTCCCTGCACAAGATCAGCGAGATCTACGACCGCATCGCCTTCGGCGGCGTCGGCAAGTACAACGAGTACGACCAACTGCGAGTGTCCGGCGTGCGCCATGCCGACGTCAAGGGTTTCCAGTACAGCCGCGAGGACGTCGACGCCCGCAGCCTGGCCAACCTCTACGCCCAGTATCTGGGCAATGTCTTCACCCACGAGATGAAGCCGCTCGAGGTCGAGATCCTGGTGGCCGAATTGGGCGACGCCACCAAGCCCGATCAGCTGTACCACATCGCCTACGAAGGCACGATCACCGACGAGGAGCATTTCGCCGTCCTCGGTGGCGATGCCGAGACCATCACCGAGCGGGTGACGGCCGCCTGGCAGGCCGACTGGGACCTCTCGACGGCCCTCAAGGCGGCCACCGCCGCCCTGGCCGGACCCGACCGCACCCTGGCCGGTGGCGATCTCGAGGTGGCCACGCTGAGCCGGGGCAACGGACGCCGAGCCTTCAAACGGATCACCGAAGAGGGGCTGTCACAGCTTCTGGCATAGGCCGCTGTACGGTGGCTTCGTGGAACGGCGCATCTTCGGGATTGAGAACGAGTACGGGGTCACGTTCACCCTGCGTGGCCAACGCCGACTCAGCCCCGACGAAGTCGCTCGATACCTCTTTCGCCGTGTCGTCTCCTGGGGCCGTTCCTCCAATGTCTTCCTCGAAAACGGCGCCCGCCTCTACCTCGACGTCGGCAGCCACCCCGAATACGCCACGCCCGAGTGCGACAAGATCAGCGACGTCGTCATTCACGACAAGGCCGGCGAATGGATTCTGGCCCAGCTCGTCACCGGAGCCCAGGCCCGCCTGCGAGAAGAGGGCATACGGGGCGAGGTCTACCTCTTCAAGAACAACACCGATTCGGTCGGTAACTCCTACGGCTGCCACGAGAACTACCTGACCGAGCGCAACGACGAGTTCAACCGCTACACCGAAGTCCTGATCCCGTTTCTCGTGTCGCGGCAGATTTTCGCCGGTGCCGGCAAGGTGCTGCAGACCGCTCGGGGGGCCGTGTTCTGCCTCAGCCAGCGGGCCGAGCACATCTGGGAGGGCGTATCGTCGGCCACCACCCGCAGCCGCCCCATCATCAACACCCGGGACGAGCCGCACGCCGACGCCGAGCGCTTCCGGCGCCTGCACGTGATTGTGGGCGACTCGAACATGAGCGAGTACGCCACCTTCCTCAAGATCGGCACCACCTCCATCCTGCTGGCCATGCTGGAGGATTCCTCGACCGTGCTGCGTGACCTCACGCTGGAGAACCCCATTCGGGCCATCCGGGAAATCAGCCATGACATCACCTGCCAGCGCCGGGTCCGCCTGGCCAATGGCCGGGAAATGCGAGCGCTCGATATCCAGACCGAATATCTCGAGCGGGCCATCAAGTTCCGCGACCACCACGGCCTCAGCCCCGAGGAGGACAAGGCCCTCGAAATGTGGGAGCACTGCCTCAAGGGCCTCGAGGCCGACCCGTCCTCGCTCTGGCGCGAGTGCGACTGGGTGGCCAAGCACCGCCTCATTGAGGAGATGCGCAGCCGCCACGACATCCCGCTGTCGCACCCCAAGGTGGCCATGGTCGACCTGATGTACCACGACGTCGACCGCAGCCGCGGGCTCTATTACAAGCTGCAGGCCCGGGACCAGATGGAGCGGACCTGCACCGACGATGACATCGCGTTGGCCATGACTGACCCCCCGTCAACCACCAGGGCCCGGCTGCGGGGAGCCTTCGTCAAGCGGGCCAAGGAACGGCGGCGGGACTTCACGGTCGACTGGGTGCACCTCAAGCTCAACGACCAGGCGCAGCGCACCGTTCTGCTCAAGGATCCCTTCAAATCGCACGATGAGCGGGTCGAGCGGCTCATCCAGTCGCTGTAGCGACGCCGGACAGTGGCCGTAGAGTGAGGGCACATGCTTAACCTCGATCCCGGAAAACTCCTGGTGATTGCCGTCGTGGCCGTCATTTTGCTGGGGCCCGACAAGCTGCCGCAGGTGGCCCGTCAAGTGGGCGGGGCCTGGCGCAGCTTCAATGACTTTCGCCAGCGCATGGAGTCTGAGGTGCGCAGCTCGATCCCCGACCTGCCCTCCAGCACCGACATTGCCCGGCTGGCTCGTTCGCCGTCGGCCCTGCTGAACCATCTGTCGAACATGGGTCCCGATGGCGGCAGCGATGGGGATGGCGCTGGCACGGGCGCTGGCACGGACGAGACGACGAACGACCCCAATGCGGCCGAGACCAATACCCCCAACGTCACCGTCGAGACCACCATCGATCCGTCGCCGTTCGAAAGTTCCACGCCCGACCACCAGAGCGCCCCCATCGTCTCGGGTGACCCCAGCTTGAACTGAGCGGCCCAGCCAATCCAAGTGAAAATCCCTCTCCTCGGCTCGCGCCGACACAAGCCTTCGCCCGACAACATGACGCTGGGCGAGCACCTGGGCGAGCTGCGGTATCGGCTCGTCATCTGCGTGGTCGCCTTCATCGTCGCCGCCATGGTGTGCGTGTTCTTGTACGAGCCCATCCTGCATTTCTTGATCAAGCCGCTGTGCTCGGTCGACAACGCCGCCGCCAAACACGCCCGCAAGACGGTCAGTTCGCTGCTCACGTCGGGCAACGGCACCTGCAATCTCTACGTGACCTCGCCCCTCGATGGCCTCTCGCTGCGCGTCAAAATCTCCGTCTTCGGTGGCCTCGTTTTCGCCTCCCCGGTGATCCTGTTCCAAGTGTGGCGCTTCATCACGCCCGGCCTCCAGGCCCGGGAACGCAAGTACGCCGTGCCGTTCGTCTCGGCCGCCTTCGTGCTCTTCCTGGCCGGCGCCGCCACGGCGTATGTGACACTGCCGCATGCGCTGGGCTTCCTGCGCTCGGTCGGCGGTCCCAGCCTGCAGGAGATTTACGACCCCATCCCGTATTTGGGACTGATCCTGCTGATGATGGCGCTGTTCGGCCTGACGTTCCAGTTCCCCGTCATCTTGGTCTCGCTCGAGCTGGCCCGGGTGGTCACGCCGGCCCGGCTGCTGCGCGCCTGGCGCTGGGCCGTGATCATCATCGTGGTGGTGGCCGGCGTCTTCACCCCGAGTTCGGATCCGTTCTCCATGCTGGCCCTCGCCCTCCCGTTGGTCGTCTTTTACTTCGTGTCCATCGGGATCGGGAAGCTGGCCGGCCGCTAGTGCTCCATTGACCCTCTTCAAGTGGCCGGTCCGGCATACCGACGGCGGCGGCCGCGAGAGCGAGTTCGAGGCGCGCCTGCCCTTCCCACCGGACGAGTTTCAGCACGATGCCTTCCGGGCCATCGACGCCGACCATTCCGTACTGGTCTCGGCCCCGACGGGTTCGGGCAAGACCTTGGTGGCCGCCTATGCCATCCACCGGGCATTGGGTGCGGAGGGGAAGGCCTTCTACACGACGCCGTTAAAGGCCCTTTCCAACCAGAAGTACGAGGAATTGGTCGCCACCTACGGCAAGGAACATGTCGGGCTGCTCACGGGCGACACGGCGGTGCGCCCGGAGGCGCCGGTGGTGGTCATGACCACCGAGGTCCTGCGCAATATGTTGCTGGCCCACTCGGACCTGTTGTCCGGTCTGCATACGGTCGTGCTCGATGAGGTGCATTTCATCCAAGACCCCTATCGCGGCGGCGTCTGGGAGGAAGTGCTCGTGCTGTCGCCGCCCGAAATCCGCTTCGTCTGCCTGTCGGCCACGGTCAACAACGCCAGCGAACTGGGCGGTTGGCTGCGCTCGGTGCGGGGGGCGACCGACGTGATTGTCGAGCGACACCGGCCCATCACGCTGCTGCACCACTTCGCGGCCCATCGGCGCGAGGACGAGGAAACCTTGCTGTTGCCGTTGTTGACCAATGGTCGGCCGGGCAACGAAGGCATCAAGTTGGACCAGGCCATCCGGCGAGCCATGCAGGGTCGGCCGACGACGTGGCAGCCCCGGGGTCGGGGGCCCCGCCTGCCGTATCGGGCCCCGTTGCGCACCGAGCTCATCACGGCCCTCAACGCCGAGGAGATGTTGCCGGCCATCGTCTTCATCTTCAGCCGGGCCGCCTGCGACGACGCCGTGCGTCAGGTCGTGCGCGACGGCGTCCGGCTGACCGACAAAGCCGAGCGCACCACCATCCGCGCCATTGCCGAGCGCCGGGTCGAGACACTGAGCGATGAGGACCTGGGCGTACTGGGTTACGACGAGTGGGTCGAAGGTCTGGCCGCCGGAGTCGCCGCCCACCACGCTGGCCTGGTGCCCGTCTTCCGCGAGACGGTGGAGGAATGCTTCGCCGCCGGATTGCTCAAGGTCGTTTTCGCCACCGAGACGCTCTCGCTGGGCATCAACATGCCGGCCCGCTCGGTCGTCATTGAGCGTTTCACCAAGTACGGCGGCGCCGGCCGGGCCACTCTGACTTCGGGGGAGTATCTCCAGCTGACCGGCCGCGCCGGCCGCCGCAGTCTGGACGAGGAAGGCCACGCCATCGTGGTCTGGTCGTCGGAGACCAGCTTCGCCGAGGCGGCCCGGGTGGCCTCGGCCCCGCCCCCCGATCTGCGCTCGGCCTTTAGGCCGAGCTACAACCTGGTGGTCAACCTGGCCTCTCGATTCGACCGGGAAATGGCGCACGAGGTGCTCCACCGCTCGTTTGCCCAGTGGCAGGCGCACCGACCGGATCTGTTGTCGATCCAGTTCGACCATCGAGCGGCCGTGCTGGACGAACTGGGCTATCTCGACCTCGAGAACTGGACCCTCACGCCGGCCGGGCATCGCCTGTCGCGGATTTACCACGAGTCCGATCTGTTGGTGGCCGAAGCGCTGGCCACCAACATTTTCGATGATGCCGAACCGGCGGTGTTGGCCGGTGTGGTCTCCGCCGTCGTGTTCGAACCCCGCCGGGCGCGCCGGCTGGCCGGATCAGGGTCGTCGAACCGGGGCAACGTCCACAAGGGTGGTGGGAGTGCCACCCGCCGGCCACCGGCCCGCAAAAAGAGCCCGCTGGCCGACCGGCTGGGCGACAAGCGAGCGGCCGAGCTGCGCATCCGGTGCCAGTCGCTCGAAGAGGTGGCCGAGCACGTGCGCGAGGCCGAGGAGCACCACCTGGTGCCCCGCACCCGCCAGCCCTCCGGTGGCCTGTCCACCGCGGTTACCTCGTGGGCCCGTGGCGCCTCCTTCGAGACCGCCTTGGGCGTGGCCGCCCGAGATATCGGCGAGCTGGCACCGGGTGACTTCGTCCGCACCATGAAATCGGTGGCCGACCTGGTCCAGCAGGTGGCCCACGCGTCGACCAACCCCGACACCGCTGCGGCCGCCCGGGATGCGGTCGGGCTGCTCCTGCGGGGCGTGGTGGCGGCCGGGCTCCCGACGCCCTAGCTCCGGACGCCCTGGCCCGACCCATCCGCGAAAGGGTCACTACCGCAGTTCTATGGTTAGACGCCCATGTTCCCGTACGTCGAAGAGCGATTTACCGCGGACGAAGAGGCCATCCTCCGCCGCTATGTGACCAACCTGCACCTACCGGTGTTCGCGCTGGTCAACCTGCCCGAAGTGGTGAAAGGTGCCCTTTTCGCCCGCTATTCGCGCTCACCCAAGAGCCTGCGTCGGCTCTTCCTCGATGAATTCGTCGGTGATCTGGACATTTCCGGCGACCTCAGCGTCGACGCCACCGTCGGGTTGGAGCGGGCCGAGCAACTGTACGAAAAAGTTTTCGTCGAATACGGCGACGACTCGGTCGCCCAGTTGGGTGGCGTGCACCTGGCCTGCGAGCAGTCGTCGAATGTGCTGTCGAAGGTGCTCGAGTGGGGCCGGCTGATGTCGTATCTGGAGCAGTCGACCCGCTACATCGCCTACAACAACCGCCTCGAGAGCGGTCACTACCGCTACTACCGCCCACCGGAAATCCTCGATTCATCCTTGGGGGCCCGCTACGTCGGCGACATGGACCGGGTCTTCGACACCTACGGCGAACTCCTCCCTGCCATGCAGGCCTGGGTGGGCGAGCGCTATCCGCAAGAACCGGGCGATTCCGATTTCGTCTACCGCCAAGCCACGAGGGCCAAGGCCCTCGACGCGCTGCGGGGCCTGCTCCCGGCCGCCTCACTCTCCAACATCGGGATCTACGGTACCGGCCAGGCCTACGAGCAGCTCCTGCTGCGCATGCGGGCCCACCCGCTGCCCGAGGCGCGCCAGTACGCCGACATGATGCTGACCGAATTGCGCAAGGTCATCCCGTCGTTCCTGCAACGAGTCGACATCGCCGAGCGGGGAGGGGAGTGGACGGCCTATTTGGCCGACACCCGTGACGCCACCGCCCGAGTGGTCGAACGGCTATGGGGCGATGAGGGGGATGTGGGGGAGCCGGGTCTGTCCTCCTCGACCGATACCGGCGGCATCAGCGAGGTGACCCTCCTCGACTTCGACCCCGACGGCGAGGAGAAGGTGCTCGTGGCGGCTTGCTTCAGCCACCTGCGCTGTTCGGAGGCCGAGGCCGCTCGGCGGGTCAGGCGACTGGGCCACGATGACAAGGTGGCGCTCCTGGCCGCCTACGTCGGCGACCGGCGCAACCGGCGCCATCGCCCCGGCCGGGCGCTCGAGCGCACCGATTATCGCTTCGAGCTCGTGACGGACTACGGCGCGTTCCGCGACCTGCAGCGGCACCGCATGCTCACCATTGAGTGGCAGCGACTCGGGATTTCGCTCGGGTACGACATGCCCGAGATGGTCGCTGAGGCCGGTCTCGGCGACGGTTACACCGAGGCGATCGGCCGGGCCGAGGACCTCTTCCGCGACCTTTCGCCTGAGTTTCCCGAGCAGGCGTCCTACGCCGTTGCGCTGGCCCATCGCATCCGTTACGTCATGCAGTGCAACGCCCGCGAGGCCATGCACCTCATTGAACTGCGGTCGGGTGCGCAGGGGCATCCGGCGTACCGGAGGGTGGCGCAGGAGATGCATCGAGCCATTGGCGAGGTGGCGGGGCACCGTGCGTTGGCCGCGGCCATGACCTTTGTCGACCATGGATCGACCGACCTGGAGCGGCTGGAATCGGAGCGGCGGGCCGAGCGCCGTCGGGCCGGGTCGTCGGCCCCATAGCCGGCAGAAACGGCCGTCGGCACCCCTTCGAAACTTCGCCGGATTTCTCACAGAAATGTCCGAGGGGCTGACCAGGAACTATCGCCATCGCCCCTGGTGAGCGGCCCTCCGTTCCCCTTGACGTACACACCCCTTCCTTGCGTAAGGTACGCCGAGTCCCAAACGCCCCGACGGAACCGACAGCCTTTTGCTGCAGAGTCTGAGGGGGGGATGCTGTGAGAGGCGGAGGGTGGCCCTGGTAGTCGAGTAGAGAACGTCTTGCCCGCGTGGATGTCCACGTTGGCCAGATGGCGCCAAAGACACCAGGGCCACAACGCCCGAATCACCCGAGCACCACCCCGGAAGCACCCGAAAACCCCCCGCACACGGCCTATAGGCCGTCTCAACCGGCCTGTCACCGCCTGGGCCATTTCCGCCTGCGTGCGATTGACGCTGGGCGGCGAACGTCTATGCTCCGGCGGCACATGGCGACCAAGAAGAAGGATATGGCCAAAGATCTCGAAGCTGACACCCCGGTGGCGGACGACGAAGAGACCCTCGAAGACGACGATCTCGACGTTGATATTGACGACGACGCCCTGGATGATCTCGAAGTCGATGACGACCCGCTGGCGGACGACGATGACGATGATGTCGCCGTCGTTGATGATGAGGACGACGACGTCATCGGTGAAGAAGTCGCCGAAATCCTCACCGCTTCACCCGCCCTGGTGGTCGAGCGCTCGACCGACGGCGATGACGACGAGGAAGAGGACGAGCCCGACGACGAGGACGTGGAGGCCAGCCTCGATGTGATCCTCAAGGAGCGCCTGGTCGTCGAGGACGAGCCCGAGGACGAGGAAGCCACCGACCAGGAAGACAAGGCCGAGGGCAACGAGCGGGTGCTGCCCAAGCAGCCGGACGAGTTCGTGTGCCGTTCGTGCTTCTTGGTCAAGCATCCGAGCCAGCTGGCCGACAAGAAGAAGATGCTCTGCCGGGATTGTGTCTGAGGACACTGTGTCCGACGAGACCGTGTCCGACACCACCAACCCGGACGAGCCGGAAGACGCCGGGGAGCCCAATCCGGTGCGCAAGGCACTCGACTTTTTCGTCTTCGCCCCCGTCGGCGTCGCACTGACCGTGGCCGAAGACCTCCCCGGTCTGGTCAACAAGGGCCGCCAACGGGTCGAGGGCCAGATCCGCAACGCCAAGGTCATCGGCCAGTTCGTGGTCACGCAGGGCCAACAGGATCTGTCGCAGCGCATCGGCAAGCTGCTCCATCCCGAGCCCTCCTCGCCTGATGCCGCTCCTTCGGTGGAGGAGGACGCACCGGTGGTGGTCGCTGAGGCCGCCGCCAAGCCCGCACCCGATCCGGCCGACGCCGTCATCGTGGAGCAGGCCCTGGCCGACTACGACACCCTCTCCGCCTCCCAGGTGGTCCGCCGGCTCGAGAGCCTCGGCCCGGACGAGCTGCGGGCCGTGCACCGGCACGAGGCATCGCATCGCAATCGACGCACCATCTTGAATCGAACCAACCAACTCCTCGGCGCCGGACCGCCCGAAGCGTCCTAACCCATGGAGGACACTCGCCTCGCTTCCGAAGGTGACGTGCCGGTATGCCGGGAGCTGCTCCGGGTTGCCCTCGAAGGAGCCAAGGTCATGCGAGGCGGGGCCACCCTGATCGGTGCCGCCACCGAGGATCAGCTCCTGGCTCGATGGTCTCTCGGCGCTCCCACCTCCGCAGACACCTCCCAAGCTGCCACCACCGCCGTCTACGTCGGGCAGTTCCACCAGGTGGTCGTTGGTCTGGCCGCCGTCGTGACCGAGATTCGGGCGGGCAGTCGAGCCGGCCGCATCGAGTGTCTCTATGTCGAACCAGAGGCGCGAGGCGTCGGCGTCGGCAGTGCGCTCATGACCGCCGCGGTGGCCTGGTGCCGCCAGCAGTCCTGTGTGGAAATTGATGCCTTAGCGCTTCCAGGCGATCGTTCGTCCAAGCAGCGCTACGAAGGTGCCGGTTTTACGGCCCGTTTGCTGACGCTCAGCCGCAAACTGGACTGACTGCGCTCGCTAGCCGGCGGTTGGGCTGAAGCGGTGATGCTCGGTGCGGCGGGGCGGCGGGGGAGGGATGCGCAGGCCGAGCAGCTTGGCCAGTGCGGGCACTGAACCAGCGGCGTGGCGGGCTGCTTGCTGAGCAACCTCATCGGCCGGGATGCCGACTGGCTTGACGGTGCGGCGGACGGGTGAGGCCACCACGGCATCGAGCAGGTGCATCCATTCTTCGGGCGGCAATTCCGACGTCATGGCGTCACCGGCGGCCTGCGCCAGTTTGACGGCCAGATCGGCCGGGCAGCGGGTGCCGGGCTCCGGCGCCCGCATCACTGCTTCGAGCGCTTGCTGAATCCGACCATCGTTGATGGCGTTGGTAATCCGGGCCAGCCACTCGTCGCGCACCGCGGTGACGCGCTTCTCCAAGGACTCTTGCAAGCCCTTGGCCAGGGTGCGTCCCTCGTCGTCGAGGATCACCGTTCGTGAGGCCGCCACGACGGCCCGCAGCTCGCGGAGGCGGTACTCCTTACCGGCGGTCTCCGCCACGGAGGCGCGGTCCTTCCAGTCAGCCAGCTTCACGACCGGCAGCAGCTCTTCGGCCATGGCCACGAGGGCATCGGACGACGCGGCGGGTTTGCCGGAGATTTTGGCGGCGGCGTTCTGGGCCTCAATGGCCTGGCGAACGGCCGGCAGGCCGCCACGCAGCAGCTGTTCGGCGACGGGAATCTGCTCCGGACGCAGTGCGGCCAGCATGGCGTTGCGGTACACGGTCGAGGTCGGTGCCGTCGGGCGCTCGCCTCGAGCCGGACGATCGCCCTCGCCGGGACGGCGCGCCCCGGGACGACGGGGTCCAGCCGGGCCACGAGGGGGACGGCTCTCGCCATCGCCACTAGGACCGCCACCAGCACCAGGTCCATCGGATCCGCCGCGGCCACCGGGGCCACCGCCACGGGGTCCACCGCCGGGGCCCTGGCTGGAACGGTCGCTGCCGCGTCCACCCGCGCCCTTGCCACCCTTGCGGTCTCTGCGATCGTCGCCGTCATCGTCGTCGCGCCGACGGCGCTTACCGGAGGAGGGAGCCAGGATCACCTGGACGTCGGGGGCCCGCTTCGGGGTACCGACAACCTCAATCCGACCCTCGACCTGATCGGGGGAGCGGACGGGCTTGGCCGACGTGACGGCCAACACTTCCATCCCCTCCAGGCCGATCTCGACCTCGGCGCGGAGGACAGAACCCACCACCTCGCCATCAGGCACCATTTCGGCCGCGACGACGCCTTTGGGTTGGCGCGCACCAGCGGCGCGCCAAGTCCACGACCCGTCGCCGCTCTTACTCGTCAACTCAATATCTATCCGGCGTGACATGCGGCGGACACGCTACCGCGCCAGGGGGAGGTCCACGACCGGCGCCGTTTTCGGTCGGAGACTCGCGCCCGGTTGGTAGGGGAGGATTGGGCCGCCGCGAGGCTGCATTGCAACCCTGAGTGAAGCCTATGAGCCGCCTGTGGGGCGAGGAATGGGGTCGGTTTTCGTCCCGTAACATGGGCCGGCGTCCGCGATGGCGACCTACGGCGGCCGCCTGGGTCCTGAAACAGTGGATGTTGTCCCTTCAGGAGGATGTGCAATGAGTGACGAGACCGAACAGCCCGGGACCGACGCGGCCCCCGAGCCCGAGGTTGGAGGCCCGGAGGAGACTTCGGCCCCGGTGACGGCGGATTCTGCACCGATTGCCCCACCTCCGATGCCGCCGCCGATCGCTCCTCCCGTATCTCCGAGCTGGCCCTTGCCACCGACGGAGCCAGTGCCGTCACCGGTCGCCCCCCAACCCGTGGTCGATCCGACTGAAATCGGCCCAGCGCCGCTCTATTCGGGTGCTGGTGCTGGTGCTGGTGCGGCAGCTGGTGCGGCAACCGCTGCCGCTCCTGTTGCTCCAGCTCCTCCCGGATTGGGCGCCAGTACCAACCCGCCCCCGTCCACCCCACCCGCCAAGACCTCCAAGTCCCGCCCCTGGATCGCCGTCGCCCTGGTCTCGGCCCTGATCGGTGCCGCCGTCGGTGCCGGGATCAGCGAACTCGTCAACCACAACGACAACTCGAACAACGTGACCATTCAAGAAGGCAACGCCGCACCTGGCGCGGCCATCCTCAACGGTGACGTCACCATCCCTCAACTGGTCAAGAAGGTCGTCCCGGCTGTCGTCTCCATCGACGTCAAGGCTGGGCAAGAAGAGGACGAGGGGACCGGCATGATCATCACCCCCAATGGCGAGGTGATCACCAACAACCACGTCATTGAGCTGTACGCCCAGAACGGCGGCACCGGCAGCATCACGGTGACCCAATACGGCCAGAAGAAGTCCGAAGCGGCGACGTTGATCGGCTATAACGCGCAGCAGGACATGGCGCTCCTCAAGATCAACAACGCCTCCAATCTGCCCACGGTGACCTTCGGCAGTTCGGCCAAGACCCAGGTCGGCGACGCCGTGGTGGCCATCGGCAACGCCCTCGGATTGGCGGCCGGTACCCCCACCGTGACCCAGGGCATCGTCTCTGCCCTCGGACGGTCGGTGACCGCCGGCGGGGAGGGGACGACCTCGGAAAACCTGCAGAACCTGATCCAGACCGACGCGGCCATCAACCCGGGTAACTCGGGCGGCCCCCTCATCGATACGGCCGGTCAAGTCATCGGCATGAACACCGCCGTGGCCGGCACCGCCGACGACGGTACCGATGCGCAGAACATCGGATTCGCCATCCCGATCGCCTCGGTCGAACTGCAGATTCCCGAATTGCAGAAGGGCGGCGCGGCCACCACCGGTGGCGGCTACCTCGGCGTGGACATCACGACCATGACCGCGGCGCTGCGCCAGCAGTACGGCTTCACGCCCTCGAGCGGCGCGGTGGTCCTCAATGTCGTCGCCGGTTCGCCGGCCGCCAAGGCGGGCCTGGCCCAGGGCGATGTGATTGTCTCCTTCGACGGCAAGAACATCACCTCGGCCGAGCAACTCCAGTCGGCCGTTCAAAAGGACAAGGCCGGCCAGAGCGTGCAGGTCGTCTACTACGAGGGTGACAACAAGCACACGGCGTCGATCACCCTGGGTAGCCAGGCCGAGGCGCAACAGCAGCAGTCCACCCAGAATCAATCCGGCGGCGAGTCACCCTTGGGCGGCGGAGGCTTCCCCGGGGCGGGCTGACGCCTGACGCGTCGGTTGAGCTAGCTCGGAGTGTCGAAGTTCCGGTCCGGATGGGCCGGCGGGTAGTTCATCCGACCCGTCGGCTGCCAGCCGCTGGCCTCGATGTCCTCCAGCACGTGCACCATGTTGTACGCGTCCTCTTCATAGGAGAACTTGCCGTCGCCGGCATAGATCATCCGTGAGTAACCGGACTGGCGATACGGCGTACCGTCCGGACGCTGGCGCGGCATGATCTGCGTCCACTTGACGACGACATCGTTGCCCTCAATGGCGGTGAATTCGACCGGAAACTTCCAGTCCTCCATGCCCAGCATGGAATCGACCAGCCAGTTGGCAATGACCTCTCGACCCTCCAGGCGCCCCCACGCGCCGTCGATGTAGACGGCGTCCTCGGTGTAGAAATCGGCCAGGGCGCCGAACGCATTGGGCTCGAGACCCTCATCGATGCGGCGTCGTAACTCGTGGTACCGGTCGACTGTCGCCTGTACCTCTTCACGTGGATATGGCATGACCCCCCTTTGGTCTCACTTACATCAGTTGCGGCGGTGTTACTTCTCTTCTGCAGCCTTACGAAACGCTTCCTGGCTGTCCGCCAACTCTTTGAGCGCGGCTTCTCGGCCTTCAAATCCACGGGTGTCGGTCGACTTCCCCGGCTCGAGGTCTTTGTAGATGCTGAAGAAGTGCTCAATTTCATTGAGCATGTGCGGACGAATGTCCTCGATGTCATGGGCGTCGTCCCATTGCGGGTCGTGTTCGAGCACGCAGATCAACTTGGCATCGAGCCCGGCCTCGTCGCGCATGAAAAACACGCCCAGTACCCGTGCGCGCACCACGCACCCCGGGAACGTCGGATCGGCCACCAGGACCAGCGCATCAAGCGGGTCGCCGTCGTCGGAAAGGGTGTCGGGCACGAAGCCGTAGTCGGCCGGGTAGGCGGTGGCGGTAAAGAGTCGGCGGTCCAGCCGGATGACGTGATCCTCGTGGTCGTATTCGTATTTGTTACGACTCCCGGTGGGGATCTCAATAAAGACGTCGATGACGGTCGATTCGGGCGTGCTCATGCTGGCCCACGGTACCGGGTCGATGCGTCAGTCATTTTTGCCGGCGGTGAAGTACGCGTTCCACGGTGCCGCCCCGGCCTCCAACACAGTATCAATGCTGGGCAGGCCCTGGCTGCCGTTGCCAAGGGCCGTCGCCGTGGCGGCTCGATTGTTGGCGTAGACGGCGTCCGCGTCGTCGGCCGCTGGATTGACCCAGACGGCCACAATCAGGAGCAGGTGGTCGGCCTCGTGGGCGCTGATAGTCCCATCCGCCACCGCGTCACAGACCCCGCCGGCCACACCGGCCTGGGCCGCGCCCCAGGTCAATTCCCCGTGACGATCGCTCTCGATGGTGGCCTTATTGACGAACAAGGTCATGGGTCGAAGCGGCAACCCGGGAGCGGCAGTCGCCACGAAGGCGGCATGACCGACCCGGGGGGTGGCCAGCGCCGTGACCCAGGCCGTCTCAACCGGACCGCCCAGGGCACCCAGCACCGTGTTGATATGCGCGGCATTCACGCCGTCCCCGACGAAGGACTCACCGAACTGAGTGATCATTGGGGTGGCGGCCAGGTTTCAGGTGGTTCGGCGAATGGTGAAGTGCGCCCGTAGCGGTCGGCCCGGAGC
Source organism: uncultured Acidimicrobiaceae bacterium (assembly GCA_963730785.1). Taxonomy (GTDB): domain Bacteria; phylum Actinomycetota; class Acidimicrobiia; order Acidimicrobiales; family RAAP-2; genus Bog-473. The sequence goes on along the minus strand of CAVSTF010000010.1, from coordinate 483,749 downwards.
AGGTCGCTCCCCATGGTGCCGGGCTTGGTGTCGTAGGCCAGCAGCCCCACGTGGCGCCAACGCCCACCGGCGATGGGGCTGACTCGATGCAACGAGTACCGCCCCTCGAAAATCAGCAACGTGCCCGGCGTCATGGGCAGTGTCTTCACCGCGGCGTGATGGCCGTCAAGGACGGCGGCCACGTCGTCGTAGCGCTCGTCATCGGCGGTGCGAATGCGGGGCGCCACCTCGAAGTCGCCACCGACCTCGGCCGACTGGATGGCCAGCGACACCACAAAATCGGTCTGGTCGAAGTGCCATTGCAGTTGGTCGCCCTCGCCCATGATCGAGAGGTTGAGGGCACCGAAGGGATCGGCGTAGCGGTAGAGCGGGCCACGTTGGAGCACCGCTTCGATCAGATCCTTCATTGGATCCCACTCGAAAAGCTGGCGCAGGGGAGAGCGGCGCGGCGTGATGTCATAGGCCACCGCCCCGACGCCGTAGTCGGCGAAGTGCAGTCGGGGATGATCTTCAGGCAGCGTGAAGTCAGGGAATTCGAGATAGGCCGTGCCCTGGCCGCCCGAGTGGTGAGCCCGCTCGACCAGTTGCTCAGCGTCGCTGACTAATGCGGCCACGCCGGCGGGGGTGATGAAGTGTGGGATCTCGGCGGCTCCCATCTCGGCCATCTGCGCCCGGGCGTGCGTGACCGTTTCGAGGTACGCCGGTGCATTCGGATGCAGCACCGGATAGCGCTCGAGATCGACTAGCTGTGAAGGATCCGTCGCCAGTGTTGCGTGCTGCGACATCAGTCGATCCTCTCTCGTACTCGGCGCGTTGGCCACGATCAGATGCGGCCGCTTGGCGCGCTCGTTCGTCCGTTGGGCACGGTACCAGCGCCGGCTGGGCCACGGCGTAGCTGGCATAGACGTGGGGCATGACGCCCCGTCGGATGGCACTGTTCAGTCCACCCGGAGGGACCGTCCAGGAGGAGACTCGGGTGGCCTTGGTATGACTCGGACTCGGACTCGGACTCGGACTCGGACTCGGCATGAGGGGCTCCTTGGGCTTGATCGGCGGTATCTCTGCCTGCATCAAGCGTGCGCCCGCCACCTTTGGGCCCTCGTAGAGCCTGGGGTCGGTTGGCTGAAAACCAGGTTGGTTGGGGCGCCTTAGCCGCCGAAGCCGCCACCACCGCCGCCGCCGCCGACGACGGTCACGTTGAAGCGGCCGCCGCCGCCAAACCCGCCTCCACCGCCGAATCCACCTCCACCGCCGAATCCACCCACGGTGTTGGTGTTCGATGACGGAACGGCCTCGGAAAGGTTGGCCAACATGACTCGCTGACCGGCCTGAAGTCCCGAGACGACCTGGGTGTACACGTCACCCACCAAGCCGATCTTCACCACCTTGCGAGCGGGGGAGCCGTTCGACACGGTGTCCACGTAGGACACGGTCCCGTTGGTCTGTACGGCCGAAGTAGGTACGACCACGACATCACTCACCCCGCCGGTCCGAATGGCGATCGTGGCGGTGGCACCCGAGAAGAGACCGGTCGCCGAAGAGGGGAGGGCAACCACGACCGGGTAGGTGTACCCGGAGCCACTCGACTGCACGGGGCCGACCTGAGAGACGGTGCCGGTGAGCGCCTTGGTCAGTCCGTCCACCGTGACTTGAGCCGAGTACCCAACCTTGACCTTCGCCACCTGCGTGCTGGTCAGGGTGCCGGTGGCTTCGTAGGACGAGGTGCCGATGACCTCAATCACTTCGGTGCTGGAGTTGGCGCTCACGGTGCTCCCGACGCTGAAGCCGATGGAGGCCACTGTGCCGGCAATCGGGGTCGAGAGTTGGGCGTCCGCCAAGGACTGCTGGGCCTCGACCAGGGCTGCCTGCGCTTGATCAATGGTGGCTTCGTCGCTGGCAATCTGCGCCGGACTATCGGAAGCCGCCGCGGTGCCGCCGGCTCCACCGGTGGCGTGACTGCCGGTGGAGGTAGTCGATCCAGTGTTGGAGCTCGCACTCGATCCCGTGTTGGCGTTGGTGCTTGTTCCAGCACCCGTCGCCGTACCCGTATCGGTGCTGTTATTCGTGCCGGCGTCGGCGCTGTTGCCTTCATCCGTCAGCGCTTGGGCCAATGCGGTCTCGTCTTTCTGCACCTTCAGCTGGTCATTGGACACCACTGTTTGTTCGCTCGACGCCTGGTCCAGCGCCGCTTGGCAGCCGCTGTCCGAGGTAGTTGCGTCCGTACCGGTTGTACCGGTGGCGCCACTGCCAGCGGATCCAGAGGGTCCGGAGGGTCCGGAAGGATCCGCATTGGCCACCGTGCCTGGGATAGGCGCTATCGAGGTCGGACTCGTCGTGGTGGTGGTAGTGCCGCCCGACGACGAACTGGATCCACCGTTGGCATTGCAGGCCTGCTGCACCTGCGAGAGGTACGCCGCTTCCTGTTCTTCATCGTTGGAAGCAACTTCTTGATCAGCAACCAAGGTGTCCTGGTCCTGGCTAATAGTGGCCGAGTTTGTGCCACTGGCGCCCGACCCGTCAGCGGCGTTGCGGGGACCCGCTGTGGTGGTAGTGGTGGTGGCCACCACTTTGGGCGCAGTGGTGGTCGTGGTGGTGGCGCTCGATGTCTCGCTGTCCTCGTCCTCGGTGAGCTTGGCTTCATCTGAGGAGACGGTGGATTCTGCCGAGGACACGGCCTGGCTCAACGAAGTCGAATCGATGCTGGCGACCGTCTGTCCAGCCGTGACGGTGTCGCCGACGGCGGTATCGATCGCTGTGACTTGACCGGCGACCTGAAAGTTGACGGCGGCATTGTGCACCGGCTCGATAGTGCCGATCAACGGCAGGCTGGTACCCACCGAAGCCTTGACCACGCTGGCCATGCGATAGCCCGAACTACCCGAGCTTTCGGCAGCCCACGCACTGGCACCACCGATTATGAGGGCGGCCGCCACCACGCTGCTCCCAATGACGACACGACGTCTCGATCGGCGCGGCGGTGTGGAGTGCGCTGACTCAGGCACCGAATCAGCCACCGAATCCGCCACCGCCGAAGCCACCCCGACCGCCGCCGAACCCGGTGGTGCAACTGGTGGCGCCCGTCGACGTGATGCGGATCGTCGTTGCGGTGACGGCACCACTACTGGCCGTCTGTCCGAAGGCACTCACGCAATCCTTGACCGCCAAGGTGGCCGCGGTGGTGGGCTGCGTCTGCGAAACCGTCGTCGTCTTCGAGGTGGTGATCTTGAGTTTTTCCGTCTTGGGCTTGGCCGCCGCCACTGCCTTCTTCGGCGTCGACCCCTTCTTGGCGGCCGCGGCCGGCCTCGAACCAAAGCCGCTGAAGAGCACGCCCGTCACCGAGATGGTGGCGCCCTTGACCGCGGTGACCTTGCCACTCGCGATGGCGATATTGGCGAAGTTGCGGGCTCCGGCACCACCTGGTGCGCCGGCACCACCCGGGCCACGCGGTGCCACCCGCGCCGCCGGCGCCACCTGGAGCACCCTCACCGGTGCCACCAGCGCCGCCTCGGAATCCACCGCGGAAGCCACCGCTCCCGAAGCCACCACCGCCAACGCCAGGTCCAGCACCGCCGGCTCCGGCAGCCCGGCCCGTGGTGCATGAACCGGTGGAGGACGCGGCACTCAGGGTGATCGAACGAGCGGCAATGGTGGTCTTGGACTTCTTATTGGGCGTGCCAGTGACGGTCACACACGAGCCCGTCGTGACGGCACTGACGGCCAGCAGCGCGGTCTTTGAGAAGGTTGTTGTCCCGGTCCAACTGACCGTGGTCTGTCCTTCCGTGTTCTGCACCTCCATGGAGGTCCCGGTGATGGACGCCACCTGACCGGAGGCGCCACCGCCTGCTCCAGCCGGGGGACCGGACGCCGCTCCGGCGACACCCGCGGTCGTGACCACGGCCAGTGTGCTGACCAGCACCACTCCCAGCGAGCCGGCCCAGAGCCGGGGTGATCCCATTGTGCGCGTGCCGATCTTCATTGCGGTTGGTCCTTCTCTCGTTATCAATCTCGTTATCAATCTCGTTATCGATCTCGTTGTCATCGTTGCGTCCTCATCGTGTGCGTCCTGGTCTCCACGGCAATGTCGGATGCCTTACTCACTGCGCAACGCATCGATCGGTGCGAGGTGGGCCGCCCGGCTGGCCGGATACACGCCGAAGGCGATGCCGATGGCCAGGGCGACCAATATGGCCAGGGCCGTAGCGGGTGGGCTGATGGAAATCGGATCGCCCACCACGCCGGGCAGGAAGACGGCGCCCAGTATCCCCAGCAGGGCACCTAAGGCGCCACCCACCAGACCGAGCACGGATGCTTCAACCAAGAATTGGCGTCGGATAACCCCTGGCGTGGCGCCCAGGGCCTTGCGCAGTCCGATCTCACGGATGCGCTCGGTGACGGAGACCAACATGATGTTCATCACGCCGATGCCACCCACCAAGAGCGAGATTCCGGCCACACCGCCCAGCAGGATGGTCAAGGTCCGATCGACCGAGGTGGCGGTGGAGAGCAAGGACTGCTCCGACGTGATGGTGAAGTCCGCATCGGTCGCCGTGGTGATGCCGTGGAGGGCCAAGAGCTCCTGATTCGATTCCTGATAGGCCGCGGTCAGGTCATCGGAGGTCTTGGCGGCGACGATGATCGAACTCAACTCATCGCGCGAGGTGCCACCGAAGATCCGCTCGGCCGCCGTCGTGAGTGGCACCACCGCCACATCATCCGGATCCGCCGTGGTCGACGACGAAGTCGATGAACCGACCGACGCCAGGACGCCAACGACGGTCAGCGGCACTCCGCCCACGTCAACCGACTGTCCCACCGGGTCCTCACGGCTGAACAACTCCGACGCTGTTTCCGAACCCAGGACAATGGTGGCTTCGTGGTCGGCCACATCCTGGTTATCGAGGAAGCGACCCTGCTCGACCGTCTCGCCTCGTACGGTCAGCCAGGACGGGGACGTGCCGACCACGGTGGCCGTCCAGTTGGCCGTGCCGGCCGTCAGCGATTCCGAAGCGTCGGTAATCGGCGCCACGGCCTTGATATCGGGCGCCACCGTCTTGGAGGAGAGCGCATCGGCATCGGCCACCGTCAGGGTGGACGCCGTGCCGAAGCCGCCGCGGATACCCGAGGTCGAGGTGCTGCTGCCGGGCGAGATAGTGAGCAAGTTGGTGCCCAACGAAGTGATTTCCGAACTGACCTGGGCCTGTGCACCCTCACCGAGACCAACCGTCAGAATGACGGCGGCAATACCAATCAAGATGCCCAACACGGTCAGGAACGAACGCAGGCGGTGCGTGCGCACCCCGTTCAGACCGGTGCGAAACGTCTCGAGCCAACTCATCGAATGCTCTCCAAGAACCGGTCGTCATCCTCGGTCAGCAACCCATCTCGAATGCCCAGGATCCGCTCCGACGCCGAGGCCACTCCGGTGTCATGAGTAATAAGGACGAGCGTGCGACCCGACTGGTGCAGCTCGTCCATCAGGCTCATCACGTCGCGGGCCGACTTGGAGTCGAGGTTGCCGGTCGGCTCGTCGGCCAGGATCAAGTCGGGCTCGGTCACCAGCGCCCGCGCCACCGCCACCCGTTGCTGCTGACCGCCGGAAAGTTCACCGGGACGGTGCTGCACCCGACCGGCCAAGCCGACGCGACCCAGCGCCGCCATGGCTCGTTCCTTGCGCTCGCTGCGGCCCACACCGGCGTAGATGAGTGGAAGTTCGACGTTCTGCCAGGCCGTCATGGAGGCCAAGAGGTTGAACTGTTGGAACACAAATCCAATGCGCCGGTTACGCACCTCAGCCAGAGCCGCTTCGCTCATGCCGGCGACGTGTTCGCCGGCGAGGGAGTACGTGCCCGACGAGGGTGTATCGAGGCAGCCCAAGATGTGCATCAGCGTCGACTTACCCGAACCCGATGGCCCGATAATGGCCACGTACTCGCCACTGTTAATCGTCAGCGTGACGCCGCGCAGCGCGGCCACGGACAGTGAACCGGTGCGGTAGATCTTGGTGACTTTGCTCAGCGCGATAACCGCGTGCGCCTGAGACTCGGACTCCGATACAGAGACGGGCTCGCTCATCCCGCTGCTCCGCCCCCAAAGCCACCGCCACCCCGGGTGAACCCACCGCCACCACCGAAGCCACCGCCGCCACCGAAGCCGCCGGTGCCTCCCGTACCGGTCCCGGTGCCACCGAAGAGGCCACCTCCCCGAGTACCGCCGCGGGTACCGGTGAAGGTCACCACCCGCTCGAGCACCTTGTCGCCCGAGGCGATGCCGCTGGTGATCTGCGTCTCGCCGGCCTCGGCCTGGCCGACCTGGACCGACTTGGTCACGTGCTTCCCGGCCACCACCTCGGTCACCGTGGCCTGCGCCCCGTTGTAGGTGATGGCGGCGGTCGGCACCTCGACCACGTTGTTGAGCTGCTTGACAATGATGGCCACCGCAGCCGTGGAACCGGCATAGAGCCCACTGGGATCGCCCGTCACATCGATGGTCACGGGGAAGGTGGCCACGTTGTCGCTCTCGGTGGCGATCAGTCCGATGGAGGCCACGGTCCCGAAGTCGGGCGCAGTGGCGCCGGTCGGGGTGATGGTGGCTTGGTCGCCCTCGGCGATCTGGCCGATCTCGGTGTCATCGACCGTCGTAGTGACGATGTAGGCATCGGTGCCGATGACGACGACCTGACCCGATGACGTCGTGGACGCCGCCGAAGACGCCGCGCTCGCACTGTTGCCGCCGCCACCGCTGCCCCCCGAACCACCGGTGCCGGAGATCTGTTGTCCAACCGTGAGGTCGACCGAGGCGACGGTGCCCGCAATGGTCGAGGTGAGTGAAGCATCACTGAGGGAGGTCTGGGCGGAAGTGAGGGAGGATTCGGCGGAGGTCACCGAGGCTTCGTCGGAGTCAATGGTGGTGGTGGCGGCCGCCGCATCCTCATCACTGGCCAAACGAGCCTGGGCCGACTCCACCTGAGCCTGGGCGGCATCCACATCGGCCTGCAGGGCGGTCGTGCTCACGGTCGCCAACACCTGGCCGACGGTCACCGCTTGGCCGGCCTTGACGTCAACCGCCGTGACCGTGCCCGACACGGCGAAGTTCAGATCCGCCTGCGAGGCCGGTTCGATGGTGCCCGAGGCGGCCACGGTCTGCTTAATGGTGCCGGTCGTGGCCGCCACCTGTTCGGTCTTGATCACCAGTCCGGCGGTGGAGGTCCCGCCGGTCAGCCCCAACGTCAGCCCGACGGCGGCGCCGACAATGACCACGACCCCGGCGACCACCAGGAGGTTGCGGCGCCGCCGGCTCTTTGGGTTCGGGGGTGCCACCTCGTTCTCCCCAATGAGCGGAATCTCCTCGGTGAGGTCGATCGGCTCATCAGGTCCAGCGACATTCCCCTCAGGCGGCATGGCCGCAGTTCAGTCGATCGGATTCATAATCAGCCCAGTCCAAGCTGTGAGCCCGCTTAATGTTTTCGCCCGCCTCGAAGCAGCGGCGCCGTTCAAGAAGGCCCAGGTCAGGGACTCGTTGCCCCGTTGGACTGGCCAACCGCTCGATTCACAGAACACGCTCAGCCGGCGTCATCCGCACTCCAACCTTGGGCCGGCAGAGTGCCACTACCAAGCAAACCCAATACTGCATCTGGTGCCCGGACCATTACTCCCACTCGATGGTCCGCCGGCGAGTAACCAGATCGCAAGATGCGCCGTCCCCCCAACGGCGCCAGCGTCCCCCCGGACGGTGTGACCATCCGTTGGTTGCACTCTCCGGGGGACGCTGGGTTTCTGGTTCGGCGACCGGGCAGCCCGGCTGCAACACTGCCCTCATGCCCGACACCGTTGCGCTGTCCACGCCGTTCCCGGGGATCACCCAACTCACCCTCAATCGTCCGGATCGGCTGAACGCCATGAACGTGGACCTGGTCCAGTCCCTCCACGATGCCCTCGACACCGTCAACCTGGATCCCGATTGCCGGGTCGTGATCCTCACCGGCGCCGGCAACGCCTTTTGCGCCGGTCTCGATCTCCAGGGCTACGGCCTCCCACCAACCGTTCCGCCCGGAGAACAGGGACAGGTCCAGCGTTCCATGGCCACCCAGCAGCACATCGCCAGCCTGATTCCTCACATGCGGCGCATCCGCCAGCCCATCATCGCCGCCGTCAATGGAGCCGCCACCGGGGGAGGTTTGGCCCTCGTGCTCGGTAGCGATATCCGGCTGGCCAGCGAACGGGCCCGGTTCGGCGTGGCCTTCGTCCGGGTTGGACTCTCAGCCTGCGACATCGGCACTTCATGGCTCCTGCCCCGCATCGTCGGCGCCGGTCGAGCCCATGAGCTGATGTTGACCGGCCGCGTCTTCGGAGCCGACGAAGCGCTCCGCATCGGTCTCGTACTCGAGACCGTCGACCCCGACTACCTCATCGACCGCTGTCTGGAGGAGGCCAAGCTCATCATGCAGAACTCGCCCTACGGCATCTGGATGACCAAGGAAGGCATGTGGGCCAACCTCGAAGTTCCTGGACTCGACGCGGCCATCGCGTTGGAAAACCGAACCCAGGTCATGTCCCTCGGCACCGGTGACTTCGTTGAGGCCACCGAGGCCTTCCTGCAGAAGCGCCCGGCTCGCTGGGCTCCGCAGTAGTCGCATGGACGGACTCGAGGTATCCCATGAAGGTGCGGTCACCCGGCTCACGCTCTCCCGACCCCGACAACTCAACGCCCTGAACGACGAGGTCCGGCGAGGTCTGGCCGAGGCGCTGTCCGAGCTCGAGGACCGGCCGGACGTCCGGGTGGTGGTGTTGGACGGCGCCGGGGAGCACTTCTCGGCCGGCGCTGACCTCAAGACGGGGGCCTACGAGGACCTCAGAGGAGGGGACTGGGCCACTCGACGCCATCGCACCGGATCGTGGCAGCGCCTGCTCGATCAGCTCGGTCGCATCCCTCAGGTCACCATCGCTCGGCTCCAGGGCCACGTCATCGGCGGGGCTTCACTCCTGGCCGTCGCCTGCGACATCAGGGTGGCGGCCGACGATGTGATCGTCCGCATTCCCGAACTGGCCATCGGCATCCCGCTGACCTGGGCCGGGATTCCCTTGCTGGTGCGGGAAATCGGCCTCCCACTGACCCGGGACTGGGTCATGACCTGCCGTGAGGTGCAGGCCGATGAACTCCTCCGCTCCGGGTTCGCCCAGCGGGTCGTGCCGGCGGCCCACCTCGACGACGAGATGGCCACTCTCCTCGGGCAACTCCTGGTCCTTCCTCCCGGCCCACTGGCCATGACCCGGGCCATGACGGCCGCTCTCGGCCGCGGACACCCGGCGATGGCGGCTGGCTGGGGCGACGCCGACCACCAGCAATGGGCCTTTACCGAGGCGGAATACCGCCAGGTGGCAGCTGAGTACATGACGAGGTTTGACCGCGCCGGCCCCAAGAACCAAGGCGACCCACACCCCAAGCACTGATTCGTCAACCTCAGCAACCTCAGCGCAACTGAACTCAAACCGGTCCGCTCCCTCGGACTGTTTTCATTTCATTTGCCGGTGACGGGAAGGCGTGTGCCTGCACGCGAGAGGGGAGCGGGAATGCAGCATCGAGTGCGTAAAGGATCACGCCTGCGGTCAGTGGCGGGACGAACTGCCATCGCCATGGTGGCCACGGCCGCCACCCTCGCTCCCATTGCCCTCGTGTCATTGACGACCAAGTCGGCCAGCGCCAGTGCGTCCGTGCCGGCTGGCCCTGCCACCAGCAAGGTCACCCTCGACCGGTCGGCTGACTCGGCCGCCCGGTCCCACGACACGGCCCACTTCGCCACCGGCCTCACCCAGGGCTACTGGCTGGTCGCCGCCGACGGCGGGATCTTCTCCTATGGCGGCTCGGAATTTGTCGGTTCACCGTCCGGCCACATCACCAGCCCGGTGGTGGGCATGACCACGTACGACAATCAGGGGTACTGGATCGCCTCGGCGGACGGGCAGGTCTACAACTACGGGGACGCCCCCAATTTCAGCAACGGCGACCCGAGCGCCAGCAAGGTGACCGCACCGATCGTCGCTATCACCGCGACCCCCGACAACGGGGGCTACTGGCTCGTCGGATCCGACGGCGACGTCTACGCGGTGGATGACGCCACCAACTTCGGCCACATCAAGGGCATCTCGCTGAACCAACCAATAGTCGGCATGGCCGCCACCCCCAGTGGTGACGGCTACTGGCTGGTCGCCTCGGACGGCGGCATCTTTGCCTACGGGGACGCCCATTTCTACGGATCCACCGGAGCGCTCCACCTCAACAAGCCCATCGTCGGCATGACCACCACGCCCGACGGCAAGGGCTACTGGCTGGTGGCCTCCGACGGCGGGATTTTCTCGTACGGCGACGCCAAGTTCTACGGATCCACGGGGGCCATCCACCTCAACAAACCTGTGGTGAGCATGAATCCCACGCCGGACAGCAAGGGCTACTGGCTGGTGGCCTCCGACGGCGGGATCTTCTCCTTCGGCGATGCACCATTTGAGGGTTCAGCTGGAGCTCTCTCGCTCCAACAGCCGATCGTCGGTATGGCGGCCACCACGCCGTTCCTCGATGATCCGACCTACGCCATGACGCCCACCCACGATGGCCGCGGCTATTGGCTGGCCTCCATCAACGGCGCCGTCACCGCCTTCGGCGACGCCATGCAGTTCCACGCCGCGAACGTAGGGGAGGGGATCATCGGCATCGCCGCCACCCCGGACAGTAAGGGCTACTACACCCTCGATGCCGAGGCCGGGGTCCAATCCTTTGGGGATGCCCTTCCCTATGGCTACCAAACCGGCTCCAGCATCCCGGGCGTCGCCGCTTTCGCAGTGACCCCCGATGGAAAAGGCCTCTGGGTCGCCATCTACGGCAACAACACGATTGAAGCCTTCGGGACAGCTCAGGGCTACGGGTCACCGCATCCGACCTTCGCTGAAGGGCCCCAAATCGCCGGGATGGCCAGCACCGCCGACGGCCTCGGTTACTGGGTGGTCTTCTCCAATGGCGTGATCGACAGCTACGGCGACGCGGCCACCTACCCAGCCATCGACTCGCCCAACCCGATCATGAACGTCAGTGCCACCGCCGACGGGAACGGGCTGCTCATCGTCGACGCCGCCGGCAACGTCTTCACCGAGGGCGACGCCACCAACCTCGGTTCGCTCGTGCCCACCCAATTGCCGGGGATCGACTTCGCCACCGACATCGTCCCGATGCCCGATGGCCTGGGCTACTGGATCGTCACCGTGGAAGGTCGGATCTTCACCTTCGGCGATGCCGTCAACTACGGCTCGACCTACAACCAGCCGGCCCCCGTGAATCCCTGCACGCAGGACAATCCATATCCGAACTGCATCTGACCCCGGCCTCATCAGCTGCACCAGCAGCATCAGCCCAGCTCAACCGCCTACTCCCCTTAGCCCGCCGATAATGTTCATTATGTTAAGTTAGAGAGAGAATCCGGGAGAGTGGCCTTCGCCTCGTACCGGCGGCCTTACCTCCCCTACGATCGGCCCATGCACATGGACGGGAAAGTGGCGTTGATCACCGGCGGCAGCAATGGAATCGGTGAGGGAGTCGCTCGCTTCCTCGCCGGTCATGGCGCGCACGTCGTCCTGGCTGACCTCGATGACGCTCGGGGCGCCGAAGTGGCCGCCGAGCTCAACGGCCGTTTCATCCATACCGACGTCGCCGACCCGGCCCAGAGCCGGCGGGCCGTCGAGTTTGCCGTCAGCGAGTTCGGCGGTCTGCACCTGGCCCACCTCAACGCCGGGGTGACCTCGTGGTGCAGCATGGGCGACGACTTCGATCCGGAGGCCTACCGGCGATCCATGGGGATCAACCTCGACGGCGTGGTCTACGGGATCGCTGCCGCCCGGCCCGCCATCATCGCCTCGGGCGGGGGCACCATTGTGGCCACGGCCAGCATGGCCGGTCTGGTGGCCGTGCCGTTCGACCCTATTTATGCCGCCAACAAGCATGCCGTGGTGGGGCTGGTCCGCTCCATTGGCGACCAATACGCCGCCGAAGGCATCAAGGTGCACGCCCTGTGCCCCTCCTTCGCCTACACCAATATCATCAAGGGCTCCGAGCAGACCCTCCTCGATATGGGGTTCCCCATCCTTGACGTCTCCGACGTCGTGACCACCTTCGGTCAGATCATCGAGTCCGAGGGCACCGGGCAGGCCTGGTACGTGATTGCCGGGCGGGAGAGTGAGCCGTTCCGCTTCCGCAATGCTCCCGGGCCCCGCTTGGACTGACGGCCCTTCCCGCCGAACCGGGCCAACTCCCCCGCCGGGGCACCGACATCCCCGGTACCCGGTCCGCCCACGAATATGCTGCAGACGACACGACACCACCCAGCAACGGCCGGCGATGGGTCCCGCCGGGGAGCACCTGCTCTGAACCGCCGCTCGACGGCTGATGGCTCCTGACCACCCCGCACCGGCCCGGTCCCGGGTCGGGCCAGAGGGCACAGGAGCGATATGACCGAGCATCTCCAACCCGAGCCCCCGCCGCTCCCCCTGCGGCTTTCCGTCGCCACGCTGCTGGTCATTTTTGCGGGCGGCGCCATCGGCACTGTCTCGCGCTATCTGCTCGATTCGTACCATCCTTTCCCCAGCGGTCACTTCCCACTCACCACCCTGATCATCAACCTCACCGGATCCTTGGTGATCGGTCTTCTGATGCCTTTGATGGAGCGGGCGGCGCCAGCGTTCCAACTGATCCGGCCCTTCCTGGTGGTCGGAATCCTGGGTGGTTGGACCACCTACTCCACCCTGGCCGTCGACGGCGATCTGCTTTTCAAAGGAGCCCACACTGGTCTGGCGCTCGGGTACTTGGCCGCGACGGTCATCGGCGGCATCACCCTGGTGCTCGCCGGCGAAGGCCTGAGCCGGAAAGTGGTCCGGTCCGCATGACCTCCCACTCCCCCACTCTCGACGTGGCCCTCCTCGTTGCGCTAGCCGGTGGCATCGGAGCGATGCTGCGCGCCCTCCTCATTCACGAAGTGGCGCGTCGCCGCACCGACCCCTTGCCGCTCGGCACCATGCTGGTGAACGGGTCGGGGTCGCTCCTGTTGGGCATATTGACCGGCTGCTCGCTGTACCACGGTCTGGCCCCGCATTCTCTGTCCGTCGCCGGTGTGGGCTTGTGCGGTGGCTACACCACCTGGTCGACCGCGAGTTGGGAAAGCGTGCATCTCGTGCGCAACGGGCACCGCACGGAAGCGCTGGTGTACACCTTCGGCGGGCTAATCGCTTGTCTGGGGAGCGCCGCCCTCGGCATCACGTTGGCGTGGCTCCTCTAAGTGTCAGCGCCCAACTTCGCCACCCTCCCCGATGTCGTCGGGCCGGACTTGCTGGTCTTGTTCTGCGGAATCAATCCAGGATTGAAGTCGGCCGAACTCGGTCAGCACTTCGCCCGGCGGGGCAATCGATTTTGGAAGCTGCTCCACGCCGGTGGATTCACCGACCGGGTCTTCACGCCGGACGAACAGACTGCGCTCCCGGGCGTCGGTGTGGGCATCACCAACTTCGTGGCCCGGGCCACCGCAGCTGCCAGCGATCTCCGGCCCGAAGAGATCCGCCATGGCGCCGACCTCCTCGCCGCCCGAGTCGGCCGTCTGCAGCCACGGTGTGTGGCCGTGCTCGGGCTCCAGGCCTACCGCATTGGATTCTCCGCCCCTAAGGCAGACATCGGCCTCCAACCCGATTCGCTGGCCGGTGTCCCACTCTGGCTCCTGCCCAATCCGAGCGGCCTACAAGCCAGGTATCAACTCCCCGAGATGGCCGCGATGTACCAGGAGCTCAGGCGCTTCAGCTCCGCCGATTGCTAGGGACCCTCTCCAATCAGCCGCCAGACCAAGTTTTGCCACATGGCAGACTTGACGCCTGTCCCAATGCCCCAGGAATCAGGAATGCATCCAGTGAGCGACGAATCACCGAATCGGCCCTCACCTCCCACGCACGTGCGTCGTCGACGCCATGTCACTCAGTTCGTGGCCTTCATCTGCATTGCCGCCGCGGTCGTCATTGCCGCCAGTATTGGTCTCTTCTACTACCACTCGTCCACCACCGGGCATCGACTCGTCGCCACGGAGAAACAACGCATCGCCGCTCACCAGGGAGAAAAGACCCAAGGGTCCGCCACACCTACGGTGTGTGCTGCTCCATCTGACCTGAATACGACAACCCCACAGGGTCTCATTATCGCCAAGTCGATTCATCTTCAGGCCCCCGTGCTCGGTGGCGACGGAGACCCGCAACTCGATGTCGCCGTCGGCCACGTACCCGGAAGTACGTGGCCCGGAGGACAAGCCGGTACCGCGCTGTTCGCCGCCCACGACGTCACCTACTTCAGCCACATCTCCAACCTGCTGGTCGGGCAATCCGTGGAGTTCGCAACTCCCTGTGCGACCTATACCTATCGAATAACGGGACACCAAATCGTGCGCTCGGGCAGTCCGATCTATACCTCTCCGCTCCAAACCCGCCTGATATTGGAGACGTGCTACCCACTCGACGCTCTGTACATCACCCCAAAGCGCTATCTCGTCACCGCCGAGCTGACCTCGGTGACCCACTCTGGCGCCACCGCCGTCTTGCCCAACTACGCGACGCCGTCCATCCCCGCACCATCCGCTTTGGCCGGACAGGGACTCACGCTGGCCACGAACAAACTGTTTCTGGGGACGCTCGATCTTCAGGGATCGCCGTCGACCCAGTGGACGCAGAGTCCCGCTCCAATCAACAACGAAGCTGCTGTCATTGGGGACTATTTTGCTGCGCTTCGCAGCGCCGAACAGAACCAGCAAAGCTGGTGGAACGACCTTGCAGCCCCCTCCGCACCGTACGCATCAGTCGGACCGCTCCACGATGCGTCGATTGCCAGCTACTCGGGACAGGTCAGCCCGGTCCTCACCGTGGACGACAATGCGCTGACCACCGCCACGCTGAATGCGACCGCCAAGGTGACCGGAGGCAGCTCCCCTGGGCTCTACGCCATCCACGTCGTGATGACCGTCGTGCGCAATTCGCTCACCATCACCCAGTGGACGATGGCGCCCACCTAGGGACCGAATCGAATGGGCAGAATCTCCGAGTACCCGTAGGGATACGAGTGCTTCTTGACCAGGTTCGCTTCAAAGTAGATCGGGTCAGCCGATACTTTTGTCGAGCTGACCACGAACGTAGCTTGGCCGTCCCGATTGGTATAGGCAACGGCCGGAGTTTCACCCGGGTTGCCGCCATTGATCACCGCCTGGCCGAACAGCAACCCGGACTGGGCATAAATGATCTGCCCGAAGTAAACCGCCTGGCTGGCGATGTGAACCGGCCGATTGAACTGATTCACAATTTCGGCTCTCACGGTTACCTGCTGCCCGAGAGGCACCACTCGGTTCACTGCGTCAGGTATCAGCCTCAAGTGAAGAAGGGTGGGCTGAAACGTCGCACTCCGACTCACGGTTCCGGGACTGGCCGTGAAAGCCACTACCTGGAATGCGCTGCTGATGGAGGGTTGCGCAAAATAATTGGGAGCCAGCAGCGTATACCGGGCCGATTCTCCCGCCCCGAGGTGGGCCGGTCCTCGACCCTTGAGCCAAAACGCTGAAATCGTGCCCGACGTCTCCACCGAGAAATGTGGCGTCACGGTGTGCGAGGCATGGTTGGTGACGTTCACGCCCACTTGCACCACGGTCGCCAGTTGTCCTGTCGTCTCAACTGATGTCACCCGGACACCCAGAGGCGCCGACTCGAGGAAAATGAAGCCGATGGAGACCGCCGAGGCAAAGACCGAGGCGGCGAGCAGTTGTCGCCAATACCGATTGGGTCCTTCATGTCCCATGCCGCCTCCACGCCCGACGTGACGCGGCAGACTGACAGCCGATTCCTCCGATCGATGGCCTTGGGTCAGAGCGCCGACGACGACGATCGGCATCAACGTCACCAAGTAGCTCCCGAATGACCGTGCCGAGAAGAAGAGGACGACAGCCGGGAACACGATCACGGCAAACTTCAACCTTGGATAGGTGGCGACGAACACCACCAACAAGCCGATGAACACCACAACCAAGGCCGCGGTGTACGCCGAAAGCGACCCCCCGCCCAGTCCCAGGAAGAGACTGAGCCCCACTAATCCCTGACCGGCCGGTACGGAATGGCTGGCGATTGGCGTCAAGACGCCGCTCAACCAGGAATGGGGGCTCAATGCGATGAAGGGGAGATTGGGCAACAGGAATGCACCAATGGCAATGGCGGCAAAGCGGGCTGCCACCCGCCAGCTGTTGGCACTCGACTCGCGCCTTCGAACTTCCAGCCAAATGCCTGCCGCCAGGAACGGTAGCAACACCCAGGGCGTTTGCTTGATCGCCATCGCCAACCCAAGCAGCACAGGAGATCGCCAGGCGCGCCAACCACGCAGCTTCGAGAATCGATCCCATTGGTAGACCGCTCCGATGAGAAGGGGCACGAAGAGGGCATCCGTCACTCCCCCGACGGCATACCCGATATAGATACTCAAGCTGCCCAACACGAGGGCGATGGCTCTCAGTTGCCGTGGCAACAGCACGAAAGCGATCAGGATGCCCAACGCCCAGGCCAGCACATTGAGCACCACTGCCATTTGCGTTGACCAACCCAACCACAGCGCCGGCGCATAGAGAAGAAACGAAAGAGCCGGATAGCTCAAACTGGTGACCGGCTGTCCGTCCAGCCGGAAGGTGTAGCCGTTCGGAGACACATGGAACATCGAGAATGACGGGGCCATCGTGTGCACATAGGGATTCATCCCGTGCACCAGAAGCTGGGCTGCATATTGATCAAACGCGATCTCGTCGGTTCCGTACGAAGGGGCATTGACGATTTGCATGAGGCTCCACAAAAGGAAACCCAGCACCACGAGACCGGCCGTCGTCCACGCCAGTACTGCGGACCATCGAGGATCGATCGCTCGCGGCGACAGGCTGCCGACCACTGTGCCAAGGCCCCAGATGCCCAGCACCACGGTGGCCAGACTGAGCACCGGAAATTGATCGACGTAGCCAAAGAGCAAAAACGACCACACCAGGAGCGTGATGCCGGTCAGGAGCCACCACGGCTGGACGGTATCCAACACCTTCAGATCCGCCCTATTTACCCCCGCCTCCACTGCTGGTGCACTCGCGGTGTCAGCAGGCTGCAGCATGCGGAGAGCGAGTGCTCTCCACTTCGCTCTGCCCATTATTTGTGCAGACGAAAGAATTGGATGTTGCCGAGTTTCGCAGTGCCAACGAAGTCCGCCAGGAGCTGACCATCCGTCGTCACCTGAATCCCGACGCTGTGCGCTGCTGCGGGCAGCGCTCCGAACTGAGATTCCGTCGAGACGTTGATCTCCGAAACGTTGAAGATCCGGCCGGTGCTTCGGAGGACGTACAAGGTGCTGCCGTCAACGGACACCGCCAGCGACCGGGCCAGGGGAGGCACACTGAACTGGGAATCGACTTGACCGGTGGTGACGTTGATCTGGTCAACTTCCTGGTTGCCCACCAATACGAACAGCGATTGCTGGGCATCGTCCACCGCCAGTGATCGTGAAGCCGATCCGGGGAGCGGGATCGAATTGACCACGGTGTGATTCGTGGCGTCAATGACGGCGACCGAACTGGTTGTGCCCCGCACAATCAGCGCGTAAATCGTGCTGCCGTCGGAGGAAACGGCGAGTGCCTTCACCGGGCCGCTCAGCGGCATGTTCGAAGCCAGGACGCCGGTCTGCGGACTGTGGAACTCCAGCGAACCGCTGCGAGTAGTGGCACGGCCGACGATCAAGGGTCCCGCTGGCACAAGAGCAACGGCATCAGCCGCTGCGCTTTCCGGAACGATCCCCTCCACCTTCGGGTTGAGGCGGTTGAGGAGCTGCAGATTTGTCGCACCCTTGCGATGGGCGAGTATCCAATACGTGAGATCCGGGGCAGCGGTGGCGCCTGAGATTAGGCCGGCTGGTCCAGCCAGGATTTGCGACGGTTTCTCGGCCGACTGGCTCTTCTTTGTCGTCGCCCATGCTCCCGGGCTCGTCGTGATGAATGACAGCGCGACGGGGGAGACTGCACTGACCAGTACGAGACGAAGGTGACGTCTCCCATTGGCGCCCACACAGCGCAACGCTCTATGAGGAGTGGCGAAAGCGAAGGCGGATTAGCAGGAACACACCCATGGCGAAGAGAAGGAACGCCACGATGCCCTCAAGAAGGAACGGCTTGCCGGTCACCACCACTGTTGCATTCGGAATCGCCGTCGCCGTCACAGATGAACTCGGCACGGCTGCTTCGTAGGTCGGGTCACTGGTCAGGCTGTACGTGATCGATCCCACGCTGACGGTGGCGCCGGTAACCTGCTGGTAGGTGGTCCCGTTAAGGACGAAGAGCTGCGCACCGCTAATCAGATTGGACCCAGTCACGCTTACCGGCACCGGTGAGAACGACCCGGTGTACTTCACCCCATTGAGGCACACCGCAATCCCATAGCTGAGCACGACGGTGTAGCCAGAAGCAGGACTGGTTTCGTGGGTTGAGTTGTCAGTGATGACCAGCTGGCTTCCGTCGGGAAGGACTCCCGCCGGCACGGTCAACGTGATGGTGTCAGCACCAACTCAGCGCGGTGACGGTGCCTCCCGCCGATCCAACCGAATCCGCGGCATCAACTGTCCCGGCCACACAGCCTGCGCCGGTGCCCCCCGAGGTGGTTCCCGTACCGGACGAACCTCCGTAGCTCGTTCCCGCCGCCGAGGCCGGCGTGGCGGAGACGGCCAAACCAAGCATCGACATGAGGACTGCACACAATGTGGCAATCGCCCAGAAGATCCTTTTCACGATGGTCCTCCGACCTGGTGTGTTGAGCGAATGTGCGGAGCAACAATTGGCTATTGTGGCCGATATTAGGCGTCTGAGCTGGTAAAAGTCAAGGACCCGCGTGCTTTACCCCTTCACCAGCTCTCGCCTATCAAGCAGCCAAGGCAAACCTCAGCTTCCTCTCAGACGGTCACAAATTCGTCACCTCGGCGCCACCCTCAGGTGTCCGGTGCGTGGCGCCTTCCGATGACGTTCGATTATCTGGCACCCTTCATTCGGTGCATTGAGAGCGAGTAGACGTGAGCAAACCCCCCGGCGGGTGACCAGATGCGGATCTCAAGAGTTTGATTCGGCGCCGGGTGAATCGGATCAAGGTGAAACGGCCCCCAACCCGCATATGGCTGTTCGGGAGGACGGGACGAGTTAACGGTGAATGGCACATCAATCGTTTCTCGCCCGTCATAGGGAGTGAGAAAACGGCGCGCCACCAACTGATCGCCATTGTCATCCCACACCTCGAGGTGAAGCGATGAAATGTCCGAAAGGGTCACCCGGACGTCGTAGTTCCCGGCCGGGCGAGACCAGTAGTCCTGCGAAATGACGTAGCCCTGATGCCCCGACGTCACCGCAGCCCATTGAGATACCGGTCCAGAGACCGCTGGTGCACCGGCAATGTCAGTGACGGCCCAGGCCGGAACTGCATCGGGATCCGAGGGTGCGGCCACCGAGTGCACTCGAAAAGGTCGATGCCAGGCAAATGCCCAGATGCCGTCGGCATGCACTTTCAAGGTGGCATGCATTGGACCGGCGAGCTGACCGATGGCCCCCAAAATCCCATTGACCGGGACATTCTCAATTCCTGAGTTCGGATCAAGGACAAACCACACTTCGTGGCCCACGACCGGAAAACTCTGACCGGGAAACGAGTCCGCCACCTGCAATCGGTTCCCGAAGCGACCAACGATGCCCTGCGACGCAACTACCTCGTCCTGAGCAGGTATCTCGCTCTCAATTTTGCTTAACACCGCCGCTTGCGCAGCGGAAATACGCAGCCACTCCGTCCTTAAGGGAGGAATCCATACGATTCCCCACAGCACGCAACTCAGCGCAACCAGACTGGCGACACCTCCCCACAGCCACTGCCGGATCGACCCGACGTCGACGGCGGGCAACCTCAATCCGCAGAACCAACACAGAGCGATGACCAATCCGACGGCGGCGAAAGGATAGACGGGGGCGGTTTGGAACCCCGGGACGGCAAAGAGGTCGGTATCGAATCCACTGGAGTTGTTCACCAACAGAATGGCCAAGGGGATACCAAACGTCCACGGCGTGAAGATGCCGATCACCCCAGTCGGTGCCAGGTTGGCAGCGAGGTCAAGCCGGTTCTTCCAGACTCGACCGAGTAGGCGAAGCGGATGCACCACGACGCTCTTTACGACTTCACTCGTTGTGACATGGGCCGGCACCACGTTCGGATCGGGTCCGACGAGATAACCAAAGGTGTTGGAGAGCACCGATGACTCGTTGGCGCCCAGTACACCGATGAATTCGAGCCAGACCACACCGGCAATGACCAGACTCAGGGCCGTTCGGACAAAGTGTCGGCCCCGGTCGAAGTAGGCGGCGATCAGCGCACTCAGTCCCAGGCCGATCACCCACGTCGTTGCCACATCACCGAACAACAGGATGCAGACCACCCAGATCCAGGCTCGCCTCATTCGATGCTGGCTGAAGTCGTAGGCCGCTGCCAATGCAAACGGAGCTGCAAAGGGTTCGAGGTGGACGTCGAAGGAGATAGAAGAGTACGTCCACGGGTTGGCGATGAGAATGACGAGCCCAGCAAACAAAATCAACGATTCGATTCGCTGATCCAGGGGTGTTCGAGCTTCCTTGACTACTCTGCACATCCACGCAAACGCGACGACTTCCGCTGCGATCAGCGCAGCGTCTTGGAGCCACAACATGTTCAGCCCGGCTGGACCGATTCGATCAAAGAGTGACAGCGGCCAGGTGGCTAACGAAAAGTGGTCACGAATGGCGGCGTGGTTCTGTATTGAGTTGTAGGCGTTGAGATGGCCGTGGCCGATGAGGAAAAACTGCTGCAGTTGCAACGCCCCGTCGTTGGTGACCGAATATCTCGACCAGAGGACCTCGCTCCACCAGGCCATGCCGACGAACTGCAGGAGGAACGCAACCCATGCCACCCGCTTGAATCGTCGGTAGCGATGACGCGCGCCAGCCCGCGGGGATACCAGCGGTTGATACTCAAAATTCTCGAGTTGTGAGGGCGAAGTGGTCACCACCCCGGTGTCAAACGCCGCATGCCGTCCAGATACTGGCAGCGATCGGCGTGGTGCTCACAACTCGAACGCCTCCGGTGGTGGGCACGAGCAGACCAGATTCCGGTCGCCGTAGGCCTGGTTGATGCGGGAGACCGGCGGCCAGTACTTGCTGGTCACCACACCGGCCGGGTAAACGGCTTCTTCTCGGTCATACGCACGGTCCCATTGCGAGACCAGTGCCGCCGCGGTGTGCGGCGCACCCCGCAACGGACTGTCCTCAACGCTCCAGCGACCGGCGCTCACGGCGTCGATTTCGGCCCGGATGGCGATCATGGCGTCACAGAACCGATCGAGTTCATTCAGATTCTCACTCTCGGTCGGTTCCACCATCAGCGTGCCGGCCACGGGGAAACTCACCGTCGGCGCGTGGAACCCGTAGTCAATGAGGCGCTTGGCCACATCATCCACCGTGACACCCGTCGCCTTGGTCAGTGCCCGCAGATCGAGGATGCATTCGTGGGCCACGAGTCCTTCCGAGCCGGTGTAGAGGATCGGGAACGAGGACGACAACCGAGCGGCCACATAGTTGGCGGCCAGAACCGCTGACTTGGTGGCGTGTGCCAAACCAGCCGCCGAGAGCAAGCGGATGTAGGCCCAACTGATCGACAAGATGCCCGAGCTGCCGAAGGGCGCCGCACTGATCGGTCCGATGCCCTCTCGCTTATCGGCCAAGGGGTGCAGCGGGTGCGACGGCAAGAACGGCACCAGGTGCTCAGCCACGGCCACCGGCCCCACACCGGGCCCTCCCCCGCCATGGGGAATACAGAAGGTCTTGTGCAGGTTCAAGTGCGAGACGTCGCCCCCGAATTTTCCGGGTTCGGCCAATCCCAACAACGCATTCAAGTTGGCGCCGTCGATGTAGACCTGCCCGCCGTGCTGATGCACCAGTTCGCACATGTCGGTGATCCCGGATTCGTAGACGCCGTGGGTGGACGGATACGTGACCATGATGGCGGCCAACTGCCCGCTATGCGTCTCGCACTTCGTCCGCAGGTCATCCAAGTCGACCGTGCCGTCGGCCAACGAGGAAACCACAACCACTCGCATGCCGGCCATGACCGCCGACGCCGCATTGGTGCCGTGAGCACTCGAGGGAATAAGACAGATATCTCGCTCGGGCTGCTGGCGAGAGTGGTGGTAGCCCCGAATGGCGAGCAACCCGGCCAACTCACCTTGGCTGCCCGCGTTGGGCTGGACCGACACCTTGGCGTAGCCGGTGACCTCGGCCAACCAACCTTCGAGATCACTGATCAGCGACAAGTAGCCGGGTGTGGTCTCGGCAGGCGCGAAGGGGTGGACGTCGGCAAAACCAGGCAGGCCAACCGGCTCCATTTCGGTCGTGCCGTTCAGCTTCATGGTGCACGACCCGAGCGGGATCATGCCTCGGTCCAGGGCAAAGTCCTGGTCCGACAAACTGCGGAGATAGCGCAGCATGGCGGTTTCGGAGTGATGGGCCGAGAACACCGGGTAGTCCAGGATTTGGCCTTCGCGCCGAAGCAAGGCCGGCAGCGCCGAATGGCTGACCGTCGAGACATTCTCCGTAGGCACGACAAATGCCTCGAGCACGGCCGCCAGGTGCGCTTCGGTCGTCGTTTCACCGCAGGCGATGCCCACGTGGTTGGAATCGACCAACCGCAACAGCACTCCCCTCTCGGCCGCCCGCTTTACAATCGACGCCGCCTCACCAGGCGCCTGGGCCAACACGGTGTCAAAGAATTCCCGGTGGACAACCGTGACGCCGCCGGCTTGCAGGCGCTCCGCCAACGAGACCGCCCGCCGATGCACGCCGAGGGCAATCGACCGCAGGCCGTCGGCACCGTGGTACACGGCATACATGGAAGCCACGACCGCCAGAAGCACCTGCGCGGTGCAGATGTTCGAGGTGGCCTTCTCCCGTCGGATGTGCTGTTCGCGAGTCTGCAGGGCCAACCGGTAGGCCGTTCGACCGTCGGCATCGACTGACACACCAACCAAGCGTCCCGGCAGGTCGCGCTCGAGGCCGGCCTTGACGGCCATGAAGGCCGCGTGTGGGCCGCCGTACCAAAGCGGCACACCGAATCGCTGCGATGAGCCGACCACGACGTCGGCATCCCACTCGCCCGGCGGCGTCAGCAAGGTCAGCGCCAGTAGGTCCGTGGCCACGCTCACCAACGCCCCACGAGCATGCGCCGCTTCCGTCAATGCCGCGTAGTCCCGGATGACGCCGGAGCAGCCCGGGTACTGCTGGACCACACCAAAGCAGTCGCCCTCGGGCAAGCCACCCGAAAGGTCGGCCAGCACGACTTCGATCCCCAACGGAGCGAGCCGAGTTTCCAACACGCCGATGGTTTGGGGCGGACACTCAGCGTCGACCACCACCCGGTTCGAGGCACTGTCGGAGCGTCGCCGCATCAGCGTCACCGCTTCGGCGACGGCGGTGCTTTCATCGAGTAACGAGGCGTTCGACGTGGCCAGACCGGTCAGGTCCGAGACCATGGTCTGGAAATTCAAGAGTGCTTCCAACCGTCCCTGGCTGATCTCGGGCTGGTACGGCGTGTACGCCGTGTACCAAGAAGGATTCTCCAACACGTTGCGCCGGATCACGGCCGGCGTGATGGTGCCGTAGTAACCCAAGCCGATCATCGGCTCGGCCACCACGTTCGACGCGGCCAGGCGCCGCAGCTCCTCGGCCACCTCTCGCTCGGTGGCCGCTGGGGGCAGCGACAGTGCACCCAAGCTGCGCACGCTGCCGGGTACCGCGTCGTCAATCAGGGCATCGAGGCTGTCGTACCCCAACTCCTTGAGCATGACGGCCTGGTCATCCGGTGATGTGCCGACGTGCCGACTCAAGAACTCGATCGACGACTCAGCTGCCGTCGTTGCGTGCTCGTCGTGGTCCATGGTGGAGGTCTCCTGTCGTGACCACGCCGTCGGCGCGGTAGCTGGCTGACCTCCCCGCTCTGTCAGTGGACCTGAGAGTCTCGCCGCCGTACGGGCGACTTACACCTTCGGTGCAGGGATCCGAAGACCACTGCTTTCCAGAGTTGCCTCGCTGGAGCGATATGTCGGCCTGAGAGTTTCTCGGGGAGAGTTGCTCCTCCGGCGTCCCTTCGACTGCTTGGTGCAGGGACTCTGGCGCTCCAGTTCAAACGGCGTATTTAGTTGTGCTTTGACTATAGGCCACGACGTCGGCCGAACCGGCCCCGTTCATCGGCTATTCATCTTCTTCGCGCACGGGCCAGAGCGGCGGCCGGACCAAATTCGCTCCGACATCACGACCACGTTGCATGATCGTCACTGCATCACCATCGAGCAGCTGGGCGTCAGCCTCGACCAAGCCGAGTCCGATGCCCCGCTCGCGCATCGGTGAAAAATTGCCACTGGTCAGCGATCCAATCGTGTGACCGCCGACCTGGATTTCGGAGCCCTCTCGAAGGGGCTGCCGACCTTCGGCCACAAAGCCCCGCAATCGGCGAGAGGGACCAACCGCCTTCTCCTCTTCCAAGGCGGCCCGCCCGGTGAAGTCTCCCTTGTCCCACCCGATTACCCAACCCAACCCGGCTTGGAGAGGTGTGATGCCAGGTCCGAGCTCATGCCCATGCAGCGGCAACCCGGCCTCGAGGCGCAGCGTGTCCCGCGCCCCCAAGCCGGCGGGCGTCACGCCGGTGGCGGCCACGGCGGCCCAGAACGATTCGGCCAAGTCGGCCGGCACGGCGCACTCGACACCCTCTTCACCGGTGTAGCCCGTCCCCGCCACCAGACACTCGACACCCTCCCATTCGAAGGAAGCCACGGCGAAGCGGTGCACCCGGGCCGCGGTCGGTGCGATGGTGGCCAATCGAGTGCGAGCCTCCGGACCCTGAATGGCGATGATGGCCCGCTCGGGGGTGACGTCAGTACCACCGATGGCCGCCACGACCCGGGTGGTATTCGACGCATTCGGCATCACATCAAAGCGTTCTTGACTCACCCACCACACGATGATGTCGTCGGCGACCGAACCGGTGTCATCCAACAGGTGCGTGTACTGGGCCCGACCGGGACCGATGCGACGCAGGTCGTTGCTGAGCGATCGCTGCAAGTGCTCGAAAGCCGAGGGGCCTTCGACCCGCACCGTTCCCAAGTGGCTGACATCGAAGACGACCGCTGACTCACGACAGGCTCGATGCTCGGCCACCGTCCCCCATGGGTACGACAGTGGCATTTCCCACCCGCCGAAGGGAACCATTTTGGCGCCCAGGGCCACGTGGGTGGCGTGCAACGGCGACTGTTTCATGGCCGCCTTCATGGCCGCATTCGGGACCGCACCGGTTGCTTCGTCGGCGGCGCTCACCAGGCCAGACTAGGCGGCGGAGGGCAGGACCAACTGCAGGCCATGCGACTCGAGCATGGCCAGGAAGTCGCGTTGGTAAACCACGACGATTTCGACCTCGGGATAGAGCTCGCGCATGCGGCGGACCTTGCCGTTCTTGCGGGTGACCAGACGCTGATCGGCCGTGGTCAGCTCAATGAACAGGCCTCGCTCGGGCAAAAAGAAGTCGGGACGGAAACCCGATACGGGCGCGCCGCCGTCATCCCAACGCAGCGGGAACTCGACCGGCTCGTATTCCCAACGCTCACCGCGCAGATCCAACAGCGCAGCGAACATCCGCTCCGATGGGTGGGCGAATCGCACCTGACCGGCCGGTGCACCGGTTGGGTGCCCGACCCGCCGCTGCGCCTCATCAGGGGGCGGCGGCGCAGCAGACGACGAGCCCGACTGGGTCACTCCCCGGCAGCCCGGGCGATTAACGCCGGTCGTTCGCGTTCAGCCTCACCGGAGGGTCGAGACTGCGCGGCAATGTCCAGCCGGACGATGTCAGCTTCCAGCTCGTCGACCACACCGGCCAGCGGCACGATATTGAACACGCCCTGTCCCCCGGCCAAGAGGTCAACCACCTCGCCGTTGGAGCGGGCCAGCACCGAACTCGATCCGGTCAGCACCAGATTGGAGGAGGCCACGTCGGCACCGAGGTCGGAGCGCAGGCACTCGACGGCCTGGCGGGCCGATTGGAGGGACAGTCCAGCATCGAGCAGTTGCTTGATCACCTTGAGCTCGAGCACATCGCTGTAGGAGTACACGCGACGGGTACCACTGCCCTTGGCGGTGCTCACCGATGGTTGCAACAAGCCCGTGCGGGCCCAATAGTCCAGTTGTCGATAGGTGATGCCCACGAGACCGCACACCTGCGGACCGTGAAACCCACCGACATGGGTTGAGGACACCTCAGCCATCGAACCTCCTGTGCACTCGTTTCGGAGAGCAATCCTAGTGCAGTAAGGATGACAACGACGTAGTTACGGAGACGTTATTCCAGACTTTTCGGGCCAGGCCACCACGGCCCCGCGCACCTGCAGCGAGACCCGGGTCCCCGGAGCGATCGGGTCTCCCCCGGTGATCCGAACGATCAGCAGCGGCAACGCGGCCAACGAGGGCCGCACCCGGACCACCGCGTCGTGGCCGAAATACTCGTAGCTCTGGACGACCCCGTCGACCCCGCCGGCATCGCCGGCATCGCCCGGCTCATCCATGGAAATGACCAGCTGTTCGGGTCGGACCATGATTCGAGCCAGGGAACCGACCGGGCCCGGTGCCATCCCATTGGTACCGGCGGCCGGACCGTCGCTCGGCAATCCGACCGTCTCCAAGCGACCCCACGGCGTGTCGACGCCGTCGCCGGCGACCGTCCCCTCAATCAGGTTGGCCTCGCCCATGAACTGGGCCAGTCCGGCATCGGTGGGCGTCCCGTACAGCCGGGTCGGGGTGTCAATCTGGGCGATGACCCCACCGCGCAGCACGGCAACGTGATCGGCCATCGATAATGCCTCGTCCTGGTCGTGGGTGACCAAAATGGCGGTGGTCCCGGCCTTGCGCAACACGTCGTGCACGTCGGCCCGGACGCTGGCCCGCAGCGAGGCGTCCAGGGAAGAAAAGGGCTCATCGAGCAGGACGATCTCCGGGTCGACCGCCAAGGCGCGGGCCAGGGCCACCCGTTGCTGTTGGCCGCCGGAAAGCTGATGGGGGTATCGACGAGCGAGCCCAGACAAACCGACCAGTTCGAGCAACTCCTCCACCCGATGCCTCCGGTCGCCCGAGTGGCCGTGCCCGTGGCCGTGGCCGCCGCCCCTGGCCATGTCGCTCGCCCAGGCGCCGGTCGCGGCCCAACCCGAAAGCGATATTGCGCCCCACCGACATATGCGGGAACAGCGCACCTTCTTGGGGCACATAGCCAATACGACGTTTTTCACAGGGCACAAAGCGGTGGCGGGAATCATCGACCACCTGAGCTCCGAGTCGCACTTCCCCGGCATCGGGCCGCTCGAACCCGGCAATGATCCGCAACAGGGTGGTCTTGCCGCTGCCCGACGGACCCAGGATGGCCGTGAACGACTGCTCAGCCACGGTCAGATCGACGCCGCGCAGGACCAGCTGTCCACCAAATGATTTGGTGACCCCAACGACCGAGAGATCCTTCACAAGGTAACCATTGTGCCCGGTGTCGGGCCCGGTGCCTGGGCCAGGGACGCCCGCTCCGGGAGGCGGTCGAACCATCGGCCGAGCACGTAACTCGGGACGGCGGCGATCAACATGATGATCCCGGCGTACGGAGCGGCCTGGCTGTAGGAGAGATCGGTCTGGTAGGCCCAGAATTGGGTGGCCAGGGTTTCCACGCCGGAGGGTTTGAGCACCAGCGTGGCCGTGAGCTCAATGGCGGACTCCAGGAAGACAAGGCAGAAGGCGGCCGCCAGTCCGGGGCCGATCAGGGGCAGCGTGACCCGCCAGAACACGGCCAGCCTATGCACGCCCAGTGAATGACCGACCTCCTCCAGGCCGACCGGTGACCGGGCCACCGCGG
This sequence comes from uncultured Acidimicrobiaceae bacterium, assembly GCA_963730785.1. Classification (GTDB taxonomy): domain Bacteria; phylum Actinomycetota; class Acidimicrobiia; order Acidimicrobiales; family RAAP-2; genus Bog-473. The sequence goes on along the minus strand of CAVSTF010000010.1, from coordinate 455,706 downwards.
CCCGCACCGAGACCACGGCCATGGGAAAGAACATGACGGCGTACACCAGCACCAAGAGAAGCGGCGTCTGGTACAGGTAGCCGGCCAGCAGGTGTTCGGTCAGGTAGGTGAAGCTGAGGGCGATCACGAGCCCGGGCACGGCCAGGATCAACATGTTGGACCGCTCAAGGATCCGCACCTCCCGGCGCGAATGCCGGATCGACAGCAGGGCGATGGGCAGCGCCGCCAAGGTGGCGATGGCCCCGGCACCGGCGGCGTAGGCGAAGGTGTAGCCCGCCGCGCCGGCCAGGGATGCCGGCGGCAGCGCCGCTGGACCGCCGCGCACAATGAGATAGATCACCGAACCAACAGGAACCCCGAGGGCTAGACCAACCAACAAGCCGACGCCGCTGACCACGGCGGGCATGGTCCGGCCCAACGGCAGCGGTCGCGACCGGCGGGCGGTGCCACCACCCAGCCGAGCCCCTCGACCCCGTCCACGAGCGGCGCCCTCGCCAAAGAGAATGAATCCGCCGAGGATCACGAGGATCAGTGAAAGAGCGCACGCCGCCGGTTGATTGAAGCCCACGGTGAACTCAGTGAAGATTTCGGTGGTCAGCGTGTTGTAGCCCAGGATTTCGAAGGCACCGAACTCGGCCAGCACCACCAGGGCGACCAGTACCGAGCCACCCAGAATGGCCAAGCGAGCCTGCCCGACCGTCACCCGCCAGAAGGTCTCGAGCCGACCCAACCCGAGACTCCGGGCCACCTCTTCCTGCGCCGGATCGGCATTGCGCAGGCTGGCCGCCACCGGCAGAAACACCAGCGGGTACACGGCGAGCGTCATCACCAACGTGGCGGCCCAGAAACCGCTGAAGGCCGGGAAGATGGCGCGCCATCCGAAACTGACCACGAAGTCCGGTATGCCGAGAGGGATCACGACCAGCACGGCCCAGAAACGCCGGCCAGGGAGCTGCGTGCGCTCAATGAACCAGGCCGAAACCGTGCCGATCACGGCACACAGCAACGTCACCACAACGGTGAGGCTGACCGTGTTCCAAATCAGTTGGCCGGTCAGGCTCCGGAACAACAGCGGGTGCAAGGCGCCCCACCCGACTTGGACGGCCTGCACGACCAGGAACACCAGCGGCAGCACCACAGCGACCGTGGCCAGCAGCGCGCCGAGGACGAGCAGCTTCGGCGGATGCCGTCGCACGGAATGGTCATGGTGCCCGCGGCGCGGCCCGGAGGGTCGAGTAGTCGCCTCCGGGGGCGGCTCACTCGCCGGTGGGGCGACGACGGAGGTCACCGCGAGGTCACAAGAGCTGGGCCTCTTGCAGGAGCTTGATGGCTTCGGCGCCGGTACCGAGCTGCGCGATGGTTATGGAGTTGGGCTTCAGCTGATCGAACGGTGTTTCCCCCGTCCGCTGCACGCCCGAGGCGATCGGGTACTCCCAACTCTGACTGTGGTTGATGATCTCCTGGGCCGGGGCTGACGTCAGGTAGGCCAGGAACTGTTGAGCCGCCGCCTGGTGGGTTGACGACTTCAATATGGCGGCGCCGGACACGTCGACGACATAGCCCACATCATGGGGGGCGAAGTAGGCCAGGGCGGAGTGCATGTTGGACGCTCCGACTAAATCACGCTCGCGGTACCAGTAGTACTCGTTGATGATGCCGATGGCCGCTTGGCCCCGGTTGACCTTGTCGACCAGGGTCTCGTTGTCCGGATAGGAATGGCCACCGGCGTTGGCCTTGTAGGCCTCCAGCCACTTGAGGGCCGCCGCCTGTCCGTGAGCCCGCACGATGGAGGTGACGATGGGCTGAAAGTCGGTCTCTCCCCCGGCCACCGCCAGCTTGCCCTTCCATTTTGGATTGGCCAACTGCATGGCGGACGTGGGGAGTTGGCTCTTCTTCACCAGCTTGGTGTTGTACACCAGCACGCTGACCCGAGCGGTGATGCCAACCCACTTGCCTTGCGGTGAGTTGAAGCGGGCGGGCGTCTTGGCCAAGGTGGACGGCTGGACCGACGACAGCAGGCCCTTGGAGGCCAAGACCTGCAGCGGCGGAGAGTTCTCGGTGAAGTAGACGTCGGCGGGCGAGCGCGAGCCCTCCGTCTCGATCTGGTCGGCCAGCACGTCTTCATCGTCGGACCGAATCTTGACCTTGATGCCGGTCTTCTTTTCGAACCCATTGACCAGTGCCTGCGTGGTCTGCACATGCTGGCCGCTGTAGAGGGTGAGGGTGGTGGTGCCGGCCGCCGACGCTGGTGAGCCCGCCAACGTGCCACACATGGTGGCGCCCAAGGCGATGGCGGTGGTCCCCCATCCGATCATTCGGAGCCGGTATCGCACTCCCTGTTTCCTCTGGGACAGCTTTCCGATGACCATGGTGACGAGTGCGCTCCGTTGAACTATTTAGGAGGTCCGAATATTAGGTGTCCCTAACTTATCGGGCGGCAACGGGGGCGTCAAGGTCAGGCCGACGCCGGTTTCAGTCGATTGGGGAGGCGGTTCCGAAGTCGGCTCGCCCTTCCATCGGGCTTGACGGTTCGGCGTAGAAGCGAACCGGGATGCGACCGGCTCGGCGGGCCGCCACCCCGGCCTCCACGCCGAGTCGCATGGCCCGCGCCATGGCCGCGGGATCGTGGGCCCGGTTCACGGCCGTGGCCACCAGGACGCCGTCGCAGCCCAGTTCCATGGCTAAGGCGGCGTCCGAGGCGGTACCCAGACCGGCATCGAGGATGACGGGCACATCGACGGCCTCGCGCAGGAGCGAAATGTTGTGGGGGTTTCGGATGCCGAGCCCGCTGCCAATGGGTGAACCCAACGGCATCACGGCCGCGCAGCCGACCTGTTGCAGCCGACGGCCCAGCACCGGATCGTCGGTCGTATAGGGCAGGACCACGAACCCGTCGTCAACCAGCTGTTCGGCCGCCGTCAACAGTTCCACCGCGTCCGGTAGCAGGGTCCGGTCGTCGCCGATGACCTCGAGCTTGATCCAATCGGTGCTGAACGCTTCACGGGCCAGCTTGGCCGTCAGGACGGCATCGCCGGCTGTGAAACAGCCGGCGGTATTGGGCAGCACTCGGATATCGAGCTCGGTCAGCAAATTCGAGCAGCGAGCCCCGTCCCGAAGCGTCGAACCGCCGCACGGCCACGGTGGCCATGCCGGCTCCCGACTCGACCAGCGCGATGCGCAACGCCTCCATGCTGGTCATGCCGCCGGTACCGAGGAGCAGCCGAGACGGCAGGTCTTCACCGGCGATCCGCAGCACGTTGTCAGGCACGTCGGTGGCCGGAGTGGGCATGGTGAACGACGATACCGCTGTCCCTGTGGCGGTTTCGACGAGTCCAGAGCCCCCGGCGACCATGGCTAACGTGGCGAGGTGCCGGGCGACCCCACTCCCCCCGTTGCCCTCAGCATCGCCGGGTCCGATTCGGGTGGCGGGGCCGGCGCACAGGCCGACCTCAAGAGTTTCGCCGCCCAGCGGGTGCACGGCGCCACGGCGCTGACCGCGGTCACGGCCCAGAACACGGCCGAGGTCCGGGGCGTCTTTCCCCTGCCGGCCGCCTTTGTCCGGCTGCAGATTGAAGCGGTGCTCGACGATCTGTCTGTACGCAGCGTCAAGACCGGCATGCTGGCCACCCCCGACATCGTCCGCACGGTGGCCGACCTGGCCGCAGCCGGTCGATTACCCCATCTGGTGGTCGACCCGGTACTGGTGTCATCGAGCGGGCACGCCCTCATGGACGGAGACGGCGTGGCCGAGTACCTGACTCGTCTGTTGCCGTGCGCCGAGGTGGCCACCCCCAACCTGCGCGAGGCGGCGGCGCTGACCAACCAGCGGGTCGAAGACCTGATGACGGTCGACGCCATGGCCGCCACCGCCGAGGAGTTGCGGCAGCTCGGGACCACCTACGTGGTGGTGAAAGGAGGCCACCTCACCGAGGCGGCTGATGACGTCGTGGCCGGTCCCGAAGGGATCACCGTCCTGGCGGCAACCCGGGTGGTGACCAGCAACGACCACGGCACCGGCTGTTCGCTGTCGGCCTCCATCGCCGCTCGGCTGGCCCTGGGCGATGACGTGCTCGACGCCATCCGCACCGCCAAGGCGTTCGTGGCCCGCGGCCTGGCCGGCAGCGCCGGGTGGCATCTCGGGTCCGGACATGGACCCATCGACCATTTTGGATGGTCGGCCGGAACATAGGCTGGGGACCCAATGAGCGTCGACGATGTGATGCCGGTGCGGCCGCCGACCGGCCCGGGATTCAATCTGAAATGGGCCATGATCGTGCCCGGGCTCGGCGTGGTGATCCTGTTCCTCTTCATCGGGGCCAGCTTTCTGACTTCGAATCCGGTCCAGCAGGTCAAGACCGGCAACACATCGACCAAGGTGGGCGGCACCGTGCTCAGTGCGGTGCCGGGCCGAGTCGACCTCACCCCCATCGTGAAGTCAGGGCAGCCGCCGGGCAACATCATCAACGCCACCGACATCCCCAAGGGTTCCGTGCGCCTCTCGTTTGAAAACAACAGTGCGGCCGCTCAGCAATATGACGCACAGATCCAGATGCGCTCGAACGCATCTCAGGGCGCGATCGAGAACTTCTATCGCAAAGATATGAAGGCGCAGGGCTGGCAGATCTTCGAGGTGGGTGCGGCCGACCACGATGCCAATGCCATTGAGGTCTTGGGCAAGCTGGCCGGCTCCGACGGCTTTTACTGGGAGATGGGCGTGGTGGTCTCCCCCACTGCATTCGGCTCCACTGCACCAGCGACGGGCGACACCCAGTTCACCGTGCGGCTCTTCCAGGTGCCCGACCCGGACTGAGTCGAGTTGTCGAGTTGTCGAGTCGTCGGTCGGTACTGGCGGCTAATGACTGAAGGCCAAGAGCGGCGGCGCCTGGCCACCATCGGCAGCGGCCACGCTCGGTTCCTCGACCCAGCGACTCTTGGGCTGTGCTTCCAACTCAGTAAACAGGTAGGCCCAGACGAAGAAGTTGATCGGATACAGCAAGTAACCGATCCGAGTTGCCGGGGCCAGCAGGATGATGACCGACATCACGACACCACCCACCGTGCAGACCTGCGCCACTGTCTGCGGCGGCCGGCGCCACAGGTGGATGCCCAGCAGGATGCCGCCCACCACTCCCACACTCAGCGGAAGGGCGCGATGGAGGAAGGGGAAGGCGGCGACGATGAGGTGCCCGGGCAGCGGGCTGGCCGCCGGCGATGTCACCCCGGATAGACCGAGCGGGAACAACACCACGTTGTCGAAGAAGGCCCATGGCCCGCGCAGTGCGAAGGGCACCACCACCGGACCCGCCACCACCAACATGCCCAAGAACATGGTGCCCGGACGCCGCACGTCGTTCTTGCCGTCGGCCGCGAACAGGGCCAGCGCAGCTAGCGGCCACGCCGTGAATTTCATGGACGAGACGATGCCCAGCACAAGCCCGGACGCGAAGGGTTGTCGTCGTTGGGCCAGCACCATGCCCAGCAGTAAAAAGGCCGCTACCGGCATGTCATCGCCGCCTGTGGCCAACGGCAAGGCCGCAGTGGGCAAGATGGCCAACACCTGCATGGCTCGCATTTTTCGCCGACCTCCGGCCGGACAGAGCCAGAGCGCCAACGCGGTCACGATGAGGGTCACGAGACTGAAGAAGATGCGGGCGTCAGTCAGGACAACGTCATGGTGCCGATCACTGGGGAGGCCGAACACCGTCATGAGCGGCAGGTACGGCAGGAATCCCTCGTAGAGCGGCTGACCCTTGGGGTGATAGATCACCTTGTGATCCGGCGTGGTGACCTCGTGATACGGATCCTTCCCCTTGGCCACGGCCTGGCCGCCTCGCTCAATGGTGAGGACTTCGGGCTGAACGTGGGATCCGGGATCACCGTCGGAGCGCCACAGCACCTCGAGCGACAGCGGGATGGCAGTGGCGCCGGCGAACACACAGGTGGCGATGATGATGCGCGCGGTCCAACGCCACCGAGGGAGGCGGGCCTCGACCTTCGGCGAGGTGGCGGCCGCAGCGGAGATCGAGTCGCTGCCTGCGGACTTGGATCGTCCCCGCCGACGCCGCACCACGTAGGCCAGTACGAGCGACGCCACCACACCGGCGGCGAACGGCCCCACGGCCAATTTGCCCCACTGTTGGTAGAGGGTGATGCCTGATGCGGTGATGGTGATGACGGCGAAGATCACGGCAACGAAATACAAAATGGCGTCGCCTACTTCGGGATTCTGGGCGTAGGCGGAACTCAGCGAACGCCTCCAGGCGACGACCATGGCGCGCCGCGCCGCGATGGCTTGCCCACGGCGTTGGGAAAGGGGTCTCAACATGGAGTGGCTACAGCCTGACATAGGGCGCCTACCGGGGTGGCGTTTCCGGATTCACCGGTCGTTACAGCTGAAGTTCCTCTTGGTAAAAGGACAACTCTGCCTCCAGACAGGCCACCAACGTGTCGTGGCGCCGGAACCCGTGTCCCTCGCCGGCGAAGAAGATGGCCTCGCAACGCCGACCGGCCGCCTGCATGGCGGCTTGGAGCAGTTCGGCCTGGGCGGGTGGGACGACGAGATCGTCCAACCCCTGTAGCAAAAGGGCGGACCCCCGCATGTCCGGACCCCGGTGCACGGGCGAACGTCGATCGTACGTGGGGCGAGCTGCCGGCAGCGGGCCAATGAGACGGTCCATGTACTGAGCTTCGAAATCGTGGGTACTGGCGGCCAAGCTCACCAGATCGGTCACCCCGTACCAGGCCACGGCGACCCGGAATCGTCGACGGTCGGACATGGGCGGCTGGTCTGATCCGGCACCGTGGGCCGGATCCTCGACCAGCGCATTGAGAGCGGTGAGCCCCCCGGAACTGCCACCCCGAATGGCCAGTCGTTCCCCGTCGACCGATCCGCGCTCGGCCAGGAATTGCGCCGCGTCCTCGCAGTCCTCGGCATCCGCCACCCCCCACGCTCCCCACAATGAGCATCGATACTCCCGGCCGTAGCCGGTGCTCCCGGCGTAGTCGACCGCCGCCACGGCGAAGCCTCGCGTGGTGAAGTACTGCACGCTGAGGTCAAAGCCCGACCGAGCGCGTGAGGTCGGGCCACCGTGACACCAGACGACCAACGGAGGGAGCGCTCCTTCAGGTCCCTCGGTCCTCGACAACTGGGGCGGAAAGTACACGCCGTGGACGGGTCGACCCGACCGTCCCGACAGCGAGAACGCTTCGCCCACCGACACGTCATCGGGCCGAAGCACCGGTGATGACACCGCACCCACCGCCGAGACCGGGCCACCCACCTCCGGCATCCACCACACCGTTGGGGGCGCATCCGGTGTGGTCCCGATGAACGCCACTCCTCGTCCGTGGGCCCGCACGGTGGCGATTTCGATGCAGGGTTGCTCGAGCGGCCGATCGTCCGCCGAATTCGATCCCGAAGTCGATCCCGAAACGACGACGAGGCCGTCTCGACCCTCCGAGGACACGCCCGCCACAATGGACCCGTCAGCCAACTCGGCCATGGTCCTGAGGCTGAGCACAAAATCGGCACCATGGAACTCGACGGCCGCCGCGCTCAACTGACGAGCCGCACCTCCCTCATGTCCTTCGTGCTCATAGGGCTGCCACCAACCCTGGCGATCCGATACGAACAACAACCGACCATCGCGCCGCCACATCGGCTGCCCCACCGAACACGGTGATCGTCCCGGGGGATCGCCGGGTTGACCAGACGCCGACCACGGCGACCCACTGGGCTCCAGGCGCGGTTGACCCGTCGCATCGTCGGCGATGGTGACCAGCGCGCAGACTTCAATCTGCGAAAAGTCCCATTGCATATCGGGGTGATCCCAGGTTGCGGCCGCGACCGCCTTGCCATCGGCACGCAAGGCCGGTGATCCATAAAAGTCGTGGCCGGACAGCAGCACGCATTCGTTGATCGGGTCAGCCTCACCTCGCGCCCGGAAGGCCATGATCGATCGCCTCGGACGTTGACCGTCTTCGGTCATCGCCTCTCGAACCGCCACCACCCACTGACCATCAGCACTGGCCGACAATCCGCCATGAGCCCAACGCTGACCCTCAGGCGGTGCTTCGGTAAGAGGAACTGGCATGGTCTCGACGCCAGCCACGAACCACACTCGTTGATCGGCTTGGTCGACGAAGGCAAAGGCGCCCTCCGAGTGCTGCGGGACCAGGCACACCGCTCCCCCGCCGTATTCATGGACCCGGCTGCGGATGCTGACTCCTTGGGGGGAACATCGGTTACCTCGCTGCCGGGCTGCCCGTCCCAACGCACGAAGACGACCCGCCCACCTTCCGACGGTCGTGACTCCAACCAATACAGCGCGTCCCCATCGCTACAGAGTTCAGACAGTGAGACCTTGCCCGCCGCCGCATCCTCGGCTCGTAGAGGCGAAGGCCAACGCCCGTAGGGCAGGGCGACCCGTTGTTCCCGAGATGGCGGAGCAAGGTCGGTCACGCCCACGAACGTAGCGCCCGGCCTTCTACAGTGATCCAATGCCGTTCCCCGCCTATCGACTGACCAAGTTCGGAGAAGTGCTTCGCCCCGAATTGGTTGAACTGTCCGAGGACGATCTGCCGGCGGGCGAGGTCCTGATCGAAGTCGAATGGTCGGTGATCAACTTCAAGGACGCCATGGTCAGCAGTCCGGGCAATCGGGTGGCCAAGGGATTCCCATTGATCCCCGGCGTCGAACTGGCCGGCACGGTGATCGAAAGTGACGCGCCCGACATCACCAAGGGTCAACGGGTCCTGGTGCAGGGGTATGACCTCGGGGTGGCGCACCATGGTGGTTTCGCCCGCCACGCCCGCGTCCCCGCCGATTGGGTGGTGCCGCTTCCCGACGACGTGAGCTGCCGCCGGGCCGCCATCATTGGATTGGCCGGCTTCACGGCGCTCCTCTCACTGGCCCGCCTGGAGCAGCACGGCACCACACCCGACGATGGGCCTGTCCTGGTGACCGGGGCCACCGGTGGCGTGGGCAGCACCACGGTCGCCCTGCTGGCCCATAAGGGCTACGAAGTCGTGGCGTCATCGGGCAAGGCAACGGAGCACGAGTACCTGCGCAGTCTCGGCGCCAGCGAGGTGGTGGGTCGCCGATTCAGCCCGGACGACACCCGCACCCTGGGACCGCAGCTCTGGGGCGCCGTGGTCGATTGTGTGGGTGGCCTCGCCCTGTCGGAAGCGCTCCGGACCGTCAAGTACGGCGGTGCTGTGGCCGCCAGCGGACTGACCGGTGGCAACGAACTGGAGACGACGGTCTACCCCTTCATCGTCCGCGGCGTCGCCCTGCTGGGCATCGATACCGTGGCCACGCCCATCGCTGAACGCCGCGCCCTGTGGCAGGACATGGCCAATGCCTTCCCGATGCACCGGTCCGAAGAGATGGTCAGCGAGGAGATTGGGTTGGGGCAGCTGACCGAATCCCTCAACCGGGTCCTGAACGGCAACGTCCGCGGTCGAATTCTGGTGGCACCGGGACGCTGACGCGCTGCCCGCCCGCGTTCGCGTTGGCCTATCCCTATCCGGCGTAGACCGGAGAGACCTCGACCGTGCCGTTGTTGCACGGGTCCATGGAGAGAGGGAACTGGGCCGATCGATTGGCCACACCGGGTACCGACACCGCCATGCTCGTCGAGGTGGCACAGCTGGTCTCATTGCCGGTGGGTACATCTTCGTATTGATAGGTGAACTCGGCCTGCTGTCCCGATGTGAGCACCACTGTCGCCGGTGGGCTCTGGGCGGGAGCCCCGAGGTTGAGGGTGATGCCATGCACGACAGTGACTGGAACCGATGACCCGTTGGCGGCGAAGCGGTACAAATTCGGGTAACCCAGAATCGTGCAGTTCGATGGTCCCGGGTTGGTGATGGTGACCGTTCCAACCAACGTCCCGGCCGCTCCTTGTGCGGCACCGTTCATCGCCGTGACCGAAGTGCACGAACTCCCGGATGCGGCCGTCGTGGTGGTCGCGGCCGGTGCAGTTGAAGTGGTCGTCACGGCAGGCGCCGAGGTGGTGGTCGTCGTCTTATGGCTCGACCCCGACCCCGACCCCGAGGTCGTGCCGGATGACGTCTTGGAACCGCCGGGACTCGACGAGCAGGCGGCGCAGACGAGGCCAGCGCTGAGTACCAGGACCCAGACCAATGGGCGGCGCATCAGCCCGTGAAGTCTTCGGGCCGGACTGAATCAAGAAACTGGCGAAACTGACTGGCCAGCTCCTCGACTGTCTCCTCGTCCTCTTCCTCATTCTCGTTCTCGATGGCCAAAATGATGCCTTCGGCGTCCATCAACTCATCAGCCACGAAGAGGGGCGTCTCGGTGCGGACCGCCACCGCCACTGCGTCCGACGGTCGGCTCGATACGACTGTCCGCTCATCGCCCCGCCGCAAGTGCAACTCGGCGTAATAGGTGGCCGATCGCAATTCGGTAATGAGCACGCGCTCCAATGAGATGTCGAGCGCCCCGAGCATGTCCTTCACCAAGTCGTGCGTCATCGGTCGGGGCACCGGCACGTCCTGGAGGGCATAGGCGATGGCCGTGGCCTCGGGGTTGCCGATGAAGATGGGCAATGTCCGCCCCTCACCGTCGGTCTCCTGCAGCAGCAGGACCGGGGTGTTCGACTGGAGGTCCACCCGCACTGCTCGGAGGAGGACGCGAACCATGAAATGAAATGTAGCGCCCGGAAGCCGGGTTTGAGTCAGCCCCCGAGGTGACGCCGAAGCGCAGCCCGCAAAAGGGCCGCCCGCATGGTCTGGCCCAGGCCGGCCATCTCGTCGGCGCCCTCCACCGCACGCTGGCGGGATTCGGGATTGCGCTGCCGCAAGAGCGGGATGATCACCTGCTCAATGAGCCCCATCTCACGGTCCACCGCATTGCGGTAGAGCTTCAGGTGCCGGGGTTCAATCCCAAACTTACGGAACTGCATGGCCAGGCTGGCCACCGTGAGGGCGTCCTCGTTGAAGGTGAGGATGCCGGCCACGACCTGGCCTTCGATCAACCCGAATCCCTGGAGGCCGGCCAACTCAATTTCCGACAAACCGCTGGCGGCACACAACTCGTCACTGGTGAAGCTGGCGCCTGACACCATGCTCGAGAACGTCCCGCTGGGCACCGCTGGCGGCGGCACAACCGGACTGGTTGCCGCCGCGGCCGTCCCACCGGCGGCCCGTCCGGATGAGGCGGGTGCACCTTTGGAGGCCGCCGGGACCGACGCCTCCGATGTTTTCGCCGTCGGTGCAACCGGTGCGGCTGGCGTGTTGGCCGGCGCTTTGGCCGGCGTGGGCAACGCGGCGCCGCCCCGTTCGGCGGCCCGTCGGACACCGCTGGCGATACCGGCCACTTCGGCTCCGATGGGCGCCGCTGGCTCTGGGCGCTTTCCGGCCGTCCCCCCACCGGAGACCACGCTCGGCGTGCGTTCCGGTGCTGGCGTTGACGCCGGCGTCGGCGCCAGCGCGCCCTTGCCTCCGGCTCCCGCCGGATCAATATCTGGCACGACACGCAATGCCCGCTCCGGCGCTTTGGCCGCGCCCGCTCCCGCAACGACGCCCGCCGCCCCAGCACCAGCACCAGAACTGGCCTCGGGTAGCAAGGCCGATCGGCGAGACGCGTCGGCCAAAATTCGGGCCATGGCGTCGCTGTCGGCCTGGGTCAGTTGATCGCTCTCGTCGTGGCCCTCGCCATTGGCGCCACCGTGGGCCTCCGGACCTTCCCCGGCACTCCAACTACGAGTCCCGGCCCCAAGCCCGCCTCGCGCTCCCCCGCTGGTAGTGCCGGCGCTAACCGGAGCGGCTGGGCGCCGCTGTGCCACCTTGCCGTTGCGGCGTGTTGGTTCGGGTACTTCGGCCGCCACCTCATCGAGGTCGATTTCGCCGCCTCCGGGCCCGCCGTCGGCGTCAGGTATCGGACCGCCCTCGCTCAGATCACCGGCGGCCAGGCGGTCCCGGATGACCTTGAGGGGCAGGAAGTGCTCCCGCTGCTGCCGGAGGACCCACCGCAGCCGCTCGACATCGGTGTCGAAAATTTCACGGTACCCCGAGGGCGAACGCTCAGGGTTTACCAGACCTTGACTCTCCAGGAATCGGATCTTGGAGATGGTGACGTCGGGAAACTCCTCCCGCAACATCGTGAGTACGTCGCCGATAGAGAGATACGTGCGACCGCTCACTCGTTTCCAGCCACGAGGTAGACCAACTTGAACTTGCCGATTTGGACTTCGTCGCCCGGCGCCAACCGAGCCTCTTCAATACGCTCGCGATTCACATAGGTGCCGTTCAGCGACCCCACGTCACGCAAGACGAACTCCCCTTCGCCCGAATGGGTAATTTCGGCATGACGGCGTGACACCGTGATGTCGTCCAGGAAGATGTCACTCTCGGGATGGCGACCCGCCTTGGTCACGCCCTCGCTCAACAAGTATCGGCCCTCCATGTTTGGTCCCCGCTTGACCACCAGCACGCCTGCCCCGTGTGGGATCTCGACCAGTTCGACCTCGGCGTCCTCGTCCCCATTCTCACCGGGTGCATCCGCCGGGTGCATGGTGATGGTGGCATGGTCGCCCTCTTCTACGAGGGCATTCCCACACGAGGAACAGAAGTTGACCCCCTCTGGATTTCGATGCCCACAGTTGTGACAGAACACGGCGACAACGGTACTCCACCCTGCCGCCACTTTCCCCGGCCCTGGTGATCGACTTCTTCCCGTCTCAACCCGGGGTTCACCGTGAGGGTTAGCCGGCCGTCAGTTCGCCATAGGCCGACGAGGTCAGCAGGGCGCTGGTGTCGGCTCCATCGGCCAGCTCAATCTCACAGATCCAGCCGTCGCCATAGGGATCCTGGTTCAACTTCTCCGGTCCGGACGTGAGCGCGTCATTGACGGCGGTGATGGTGCCAGCCACCGGCGCGTAAATCTCCGAGACCGATTTGGTCGACTCCACTTCGCCCAGTGGACCACCGATCTCCACCGCGGTGCCCACCTTGGGCAACTCAACGAAGACAATGTCGCCCAGCGCGTCTTGTGCGTAATCGGTGATCCCGACGCGCACGGTAGCGCCGTCGGTGCGCACCCATTCGTGTTCAACCGAGTACTGCAGGTCGTCGGGAATGTTCATGAACGGCGACCCTATCGGACCCGCCAAAGGTCGCGCCCACGAGTTCGGACGCCGGCCGTGCTAGGCCTGCAATATCAACCGCACGCGCTCGACGAAGTCGGACGTGAGTGCCTCGGAGGCCAGGAGATCGGCACCCTCGGCCCAAATATGGGTGGTGGGCTCTTCCGGGTCCGGCACCACCAACACCCACCCCTGACCGGTGGAGAGTTTGATGCCGTCGACCAGGGTCAGTTCGTTCTCGCGGTCGGAAAGCTGTTCCATCAGCGTACGCATGACGAGGCCCTTCTGCTCGAAGGGCGTCTCCACCTCGGAATGCAGGATCGGGATATCAGGCACCCGGGCCACCACCTGAGCCAGCGATTCGCCGGACCGACGGAGCAGATTGATCAGCTGCACCAGGGCGGCCGCGGCGTCAAAGGACGGCAGATGGGCCGGGAAGATGAAGCCCCCCGATTGATCGGCGGCGAAGTGCACGTCCCCGGCGGCCGAAGCCTCCATCAGACCCGACGGTGACAGCGACGACACCACGACCTCGGCCCCCCGGTCAGCGCACAACTTAAAGGCGGCGGCAGAGGCGGTCACGGGTAAGGCCACCTTCACCGGGCCCGGACCGGTCGACTCGGGGCGGCCCTCAAGACCTTCCGCCGTCACCAGATCGAGGAAGACCATCAGCGCCGCATCGTCGGACAGAATTCGGCCCGAACCGTCGACCAGGGTGAGGTGTTCGGCCCCGGCATCGATGACCGCGCCGAGGTCGGCCCCAGATCCGCGCACGGCGTCGGCGACCCGGATGGCGCTCGAATGGCGATCAACCGACATCATCCCGGGCGTCTGGGCAAACGGATTGATGCTCAACACATCGGCCCCCAACTTCGAGAGCAGGTTGGGCATGACGAAATTGCCGGCGCCGTAGGAGAGATCCAACACGAGCTTGAACGATTGGCGGGGCGTGGACTTGAGATGGAAGGCCTCCACCACGTCGGCGGTGTAGTGCTCGATGGCCCGGGGTGAGAAGTCGATGTCACCGATCTCGGCTGCCGTCACCCGTCGGAAATCCTCCCGGTGGTAGAGCCGTTCAATGCGGCGCTGCTCGCTCTCGGAAAGGTCGAGCCCGCGCTGATCAAAGAAACGGATGGTGACCGATTCGGGATCTTTCGGGCTGAGCCGCACGGTCAGTCCGGCCTGGCTGCCCCGGGTGCGGATGTGATGGCGAGTGACCGGAATGGTGGCCACCTCGAGGTCGACCACATTGGCCCCCACCGAATTGCAGCCCACCATGAGCGCTCGCTTGAGCATGCGGGCGGCCCGGCTGGTGTCACGCGAAGTGGTGATGGTCGAACCCTTTTCCAACGTTGAGGCCCATGCCTTGGCCAAGCGCACCGCCAACTCCGGGCTGACGTCGACGTTGGCCAACCCTTTGACGCCCTCGGGGCCGAACAAGGTGCGGGCGCCGGCTGATTCCCAGACGATGGAGGCATTGATCTGCGCGCCGGCCTCGACCACCTTGTAGGGATAGATCTTGACGTCGCTGCGGATTTCGGCGTGCGCCCCGATGAGGCAGCCTTCGCCGACCACCGAACCCGGATCGCAACGGGCGCCCCGACGCAGGTCCGACGTGCGCCCTATGACGGCGCCCTCGACGCTGGCCCCCGGTCCCAAGTAGGCGTTCTCACCAATGACGGAGTGCCGCACGATGGCCCGCTCGCCCACTCTCGTGTTGGCCCCGATGGTCGAGTAGGCCCCGAGCTCGACGCCGGCATCGATGCTGCAGTTCTCCCCGATATAGGTCGGACCCACGATGTCCGCCGTCGGGTCGATGGACGAGCCCTTGCCCACCCAGATGCCGGGCCGCAGCTCGAAGCCGGAAATATCGACTTCGACCTCACCGTTGAGGATGTCCTCGTGCGCCTTGAGGTAGGCCGCCGTGGTGCCGACATCCTCCCAATACCCCGCCGCCACATAGCCGAACAGGGCCCCACCCGAATCGAGCACGGCCGGGAACACTTCACTGGAGAAGTCGACCGATCGCCCCTCGGGGATGAGGTCGAAGATCTCGGGCTCGAGCACATAGATGCCGGTATTGATGGTGTCGCTGAACACCTGCCCCCAACCCGGCTTCTCCAAGAAGCGCTCGATGGAGCCGTCTTCCCGGGTGATCACGATGCCGAATTCGAGTGGGTTCTCCACCGCGCAGAGGGCCAGGGTGGCCATGGCCTGATTCTTCTCGTGGAAATCGATCACCGAAGTGAGGTCGATGTCGGTGAGCACGTCACCGGAAATGACCAAGAACCGTTCGTCGAGCTCGTCCATGGCGTTGCGCACCGAGCCGGCCGTACCCAGCGGCGTCTCCTCGGTGGCGTAGACCATGCGCACGCCGAGCTCGGACCCGTCACCAAAATAGTTACGGATGACATTGGGCAAGAAGGCCACCGTGACGACGATGTCGTTGATGCCGTGGCGACGCAGCAGGGAAATGATGTGCTCCATCATCGGCCGGCCCACCAAGGGCAGCATCGGCTTCGGAAGGTTCGAGGTCTGCGGCCGCAGTCGGGTGCCTTCACCGCCGGCCATGATCACGGCCTTCATGCCTGGGTCTCCTGCGTCTCCAGATTTTCCTGGCTCCGCCGGGCCGACCGTCCATCCCGGAAGGCGGTACGGGCGGGACTGACATAGCTGGCCGCCGCCACCCAGGCCAGGGCCAAGCCGAGAAGCCCGATGACCCAGGCGGCAATGTGGATTGGGTGCTGCCATGACGCCGTGCCGTGCGACCAGAGAAACAAGGGATATGCAGTCATGAGAGCAAATGTGCCCGCTTTGCCCACCCACAACACATCGATACGGGCCGAACCCGAGCGCGGCCAGCACGAGCACCATGATCGAGACCAGTGCTTCGCGGGCGATGGTGGCCAGGCCGAACCACAACGGGACGGCCCCATGCACGATCACCGAGATGACGGCGGTGGCCACCAGGACCCGGTCCGCCGTCGGATCCAGGATCTTCCCGAAGGTCGACACCTGGTGGTAGCGGCGGGCCACAAAGCCGTCAATCCAGTCGGTGGCACCCAGGGCCGCCAGCAATCCGGCGGCGGCCGTCTGCTGATGCGCGCCGAACAAGAGGTACAGGAAGAGCGGGATGCACAGCAGCCGCACCATGGTGATCACATTGGGCGCGGTGAGAATGCGATCCAGACCCTCTTCCGCATCCACGACCGCAGTCTACGGGAGCACGCCCCATGAACTGGGTGCGCTGTGCCAGAGTGGCCGCATGCCGCGCTTCGAACCATTCCGGGGCCTGCGCTACGCCCCCTCGGTTGGACCCATCAGCCAGGTCATGGCCCCGCCCTACGATGTCATCGGATCGGCCGAGCGGGTACATCTGGCCGCTCGCCACCCGGCCAACGCCGTCCTGGTCGAGCTGCCTGAACCAGACCTGCAAGGTGGGCACGACCGCTACGCCGTGGCCACCGCCCTCTTCACCCGCTGGATCGCCGAGGGCACGCTGGTGGTCGACGCCGAGCCGTGCCTGTACCCCTACCGGATGACCGATCAGTCCGGCCGGGCCTCGACCGGCGTGTTGGGCCTGCTGGGCCTGGCCGCGCCCGGCGAGGAGAGCGACATACTCCCCCACGAGCAGACGCTGCCCAAGCCCAAGAGCGACCGGCTCGACCTGTTGCGGGCCACCAGGGCCAACCTCTCCCCCATCTGGGGCTTGTCCATGCGCAAGGGCCTGACCGCCACCTTTGATCCGACCGACGACGAACCGGTGGCCGACGCCTACGACGATGACGGGGTCCGGCACCAACTCTGGGTCTTGAGCGATCCCGATTCCATCGCGGCCATCGGCGAGGCCGTCGCCGAAGCTCCGGTCGTGATCGCCGATGGCCACCACCGCTACGAGACCTCACGAACCTTTGCCGCCGAGTGCCGGGAAGCCAACGGCAACCAACCCGGGCCCTACGACTTCATCCTGGCTCTGGTGGTTGAACTGACCGAGGACCAACTCACGGTCGGGGCCATTCATCGCACCGTCTGGGGTCTCCCGGAGGACTTCGATCTGGTGGAGGCATTGTCGCCCTGGTTCGATGTCGTCCGGGCCGGTGCGGCCGACGGCCGCACCCTGGGCGCGTTGTCCGAGGCCAACTCGCTCACCCTGATCAGTGGCGGGGACGCCTTCATGCTCCTGCCCCATGCCACCACCTACGAGGAGGCGGGCGACAACCTCGATTCGAGCCTTATCGCCTTCGCCCTTTCCCAATTCCCACCCCATGAGTCGACCCATCAGCACACGGTGGCCGAGGTGATGGAGGCGCTCTCGAGCGGCAATGCCCAAGCCGCCTTCCTGCTCCGACCGGTCACCGTGACCCAGATTGAGCAGTGGGCGAACGACCGGCGCCGCATGCCGCCCAAGACGACGTATTTCAGTCCCAAGCCCCGGACCGGGATGGTCTTCCGCTCGCTGGACTACTGATTCGAGTCGTCCGCTGGTGGCGGTGGTGGTGGCGGTGGAGGTGGCGGTGGCGGTGGCGGTGGCTGGTGCCTCGCCAATAGTGGAAGCGTCCGCTGGCGGGGCGGGCCACTCCTGGAACGCCCCGCTCTCAGCAGTCGACACTTCAGACCGAACTGCTTCAGTCCCACCCGCTTCAAAAGGTGCCACTTCATTCGGCATCGGATCCGGTACCGGTACGCCGGACCATGCTTCACCGGCACTCGGGCCCCACTCCACGCCGTTCCAGTAACGACCCCAAGTTGGATTGGTCGGATCGGGGTACCACCCGGCTGGCGGCGAGCCCCCGGGTATGGCCATTGCTGCCACAGCGACCGCGGCGGCTCGCTTCTTTCGCCGTGCACTGACCACCAGCGGGATGGTGATGGCGGCGGCAATGACCACAACCCCGACCACCACCAGGCCCACGATCAAGCCCACATTGTCCGTGCTGGTCGACGTGGCCGCGGACGACATGTCCCGGTACTCGTTATTGGAAATCTGGGTGAGGCGCGGACCGACAACAGCCCGGTCCGACGTCTCAATGAGTGCCAGCACATTCTCCTTGGCCCAGACAACGCAGACGGGCGTGACACCATGCACCGACTGGCACACGATCACGTCCGAATTCGGTATAGATGACAGGGGCGTATCGGATTTGGGCCCCTTGGCGGTCGCACCTTCGCAGAACGATTGTCCCGCTGCTTTTGCGCCTTCCTGAGTCTGGCCAAAGATCTGTGACTCGCTCAAGCCGCTGGCACTGAACGCCACCAGGGTGATCAGCACAGAGTCCTTGGTATCTCCCGGTGCGTGCCACCCCTCGGCCGCCGCTATCGCCGTGCCACCGCGTGGACCGATCGCAGCCTTTTCAAGACCGTTGATGTAGTCGACGTAGCCCTGCAGGAAGGACGAATCGAACTTGGTCCACCCTGGCACCACGTGACTGACGATCCGACTATCAAGTGACGGGGTTCCGGCAGCACCGGCTGGTACTGCGCTGAAGCCGATTCCACACAATGCAATCGCGGCAGCGGCAATGCTCCCCAACCGTCTCGCCACCATGATTGTCCTCCGCTCCCCCGTGATGTCGTCACCACGTGACGCATTCCTAGGCTAGGGACTCGCGGCTCCGCCGCCAGCCACCTAGACCGTGGTCGACTGGCCCTGGTTCTCGACGATCTGCATGAACTGCTGGAAGCTCCCGACCTGATCGGTTGGCGGCAGCGAAATATTGACCGCCTGCCCGAAGTTCGAGAAGTCCATGGCCAAGGTCTCCTTCACGTGCTGGCTGTCAACGGTGAGCGAGACGGTGGTACTCAATCGATACAGCTGGCCGTTCTTCGTGAGGTACACGGCGTAACTCAAGTTCGGGTTGGCGGCAAGCGAAGCGGCCTGGCGCATCAGACTCGGAAGCGTCGCTTTCGGGTTCATCTTGACCGAATACCCCTCGACCGGCGTACCGCTGATGGTCGAGGGTCCGAGATCGGTGGTCGTATTGCCTTCCTGGGTCAGGTCCTTGAGGGCCGCCATTGGGTCATTGGTCAAACTGCCGCCCCCCAGTCCCAGGTGCTTGGCGCCGCTCTGGCTGAGCTGCGAGAGGTCGAGGGACACCCAGGACTTGCCGGGAATGACCTCACCGATCAGGGGTCCCATGTTGAGGTACCCCACATTCCCGTCATATATGGCTTTTTCGGACAGGCTGCCACCTGGCATACCGCCGATATGTAGATCCATTTCCATGGCGCCCGTAGTGAAGTCCGACACTCCCGTGCCGCTGACGGGCGACGTGCTCCCGTCGGCATCGACGGAACCGCTCAACGTCAACCCGGCCGTCTTGTCGCCCAGTGCGCTGGTGACGGCGGCCACCACTGATGCACTGGCGCTCTCCGGTCCGCCGCCCCCGGTGCCAACCAGGGTGATCACTCCAGCCAGGATCATGGCCGCCGTCACCAAACCCACGACAAGCAGTGCCGTCCGCTTGGACTGCCCGGGCCGGGGTGACTGCGCCACATCCACATAGGCCTGCCAGGCCGCTTGATCGGCCACGACATCGGCCGTCCCCCCGGTGACGCCGTTTGCTGCCATTTGGGCCGCGGCCCATTCCCCCAACTCCACCATTCCCACTCCTTCAGGTGCGACCCTCAGTCACTGTGCGACTGATCAGGATCAGCTGAGAGTAGGAACGTGAAATGGCGGCCTCGGTGCGAACCGGTTGCCATCTGGTTGATTCTCACTCGAGCCAGGCCGGGGCGTCCCCCAACGGGGAGCCCGCCGCGCCAGGCGCTACACCGTGGAGCCGGTGGCGTCCTTGGTCTGCTGGAGGAACTGCTGGTACGGGATGGTCTCGCTGGCCGGCGGCGCCTCGATGTCAACCGGTGCCCCGAGCTTCGTGAAGTCCATCGTCGTGTTGTCGGAAATGGTCTGACCGATGATCGATAATGCGATCGTCGTGGTCACCCGGGTCAACTCGCCGGTCGCCTTGGCAATGAACACCTGGTAGCCGAGATGCGAGTTTCCCCCGATCAACGAGGAGCCCAGCTTCAACGACGGCAGTGACGACGAAATTGACGATGGGAGCTTGGTATCGGCGATGGCCTTTTGCAACGCCGCGCCGTCAAGCGTGACCGAGTACCCCTCGACGGACTGACCGCCGACCGTTGACGGCCCGAGATCGGTCGCCTGATTGCCACCTTGGCTCAGCAGCTTGAGTACATCCGCCGGGTTACTTGGGAGTGTGCCGGCGCCCAGCCCGAATCCTGGCGTGCTGGCCTGGTTGCCCGAGAGCTGCGAGGCGTCAATGGAGATCCACGATGTTCCGGGCAGCAGTTGGCTGACGCCGGCCACGTTCACGTAGATCGTCTTGTTCAGCTCAATGACCTTCTCGGTGAGATTCTGTGAGCTGCCCGGCACCGGAAGACCGATCTGCATCTGCAGGGCGTTCTGCGTGAAGTCGACCGACCCGGTCCCGGTAATCGGGATGGTCAGGCTGCTGATGCCGGCCGAGCCACTCAGGGTGAAGTCGGCGGTCTTGTCATTCAACGCGTTCGTCACTGCGCTGGCGACGGCGGCGTCAGCACTCGGTGGCGTACCGGCCCCAACGGCCAAGACGGCGGCGCCCACGGCGATCAGCGACATCACCGCCACCGTCGTCAGCGGTATGACTCGACGCAGCCCAGGCCGAGACGACTGCGGCGTGACGGGAATCTCGGTGTTCATGGCATCAGTCACTGCCTCAATGATGCCCGACCGAGCGGTTCGACGTGCACCATGAAACTTGCACGCTGAGTACCGTCACCGTCCGGTGCTGTCACCGGCGCTGACGGCACCAGCCAGCTCTGGCTTAGTTGACCATCCAGCTCGAGCCGGAACGCAAAAGGTCACCCAGGTCGCCGATGCCCCGCTTCTCTTGAGCCTGGACGATCTGCTGGGACATTTGCGTGCCGTATTCGGGACGCTCTACGGCCCGGAACACGCCGATCGGCGTCGGTTCGTAGGGGCCACGCGACAGCCGTGAGAGGGCGAAGGCCAAACCGGGGTCGTCTCGCTGCTCATCGTGCACCAGCAGGCCGGCGGTACCGGCCTCACCGACGTTCACGATTTCCAGGCCGCCGTCGGCGCGCTGGGCCACGCCGCGCTCTTGACCCTCCTCACCGAACACGATGGGCTCACCGTGGCGGAGTGGGATGAGCATGTTGGAGCGCACCTCTTTGCCCGTGATCTTCTCGAAGGCGCCGTCATTGAAGACGTTGCAGTTCTGCATGACTTCCACGAAGGCGGCACCGTTGTGCTCGTGCGCCCGGCGGAAGGTCTCCTGCATGTGGGCCCGATCCATGTCATGGGTGCGAGCCACAAACGTGGCCTCGGCGCCCAGGGCCAGGCTGACCGGGTTGAACGGGGTGTCGAGTGACCCGAACGGCGTCGACTTGGTGACCTTGGCCACCTCGGAGGTCGGCGAGTACTGACCCTTGGTCAGACCGTAAATCTGGTTGTTGAACATCAAGATGTTGATGCGCACGTTGCGGCGCAGCGCGTGGATCAGGTGATTGCCACCAATGGACAGTGAGTCGCCGTCGCCCGAGATCACCCAGACGTCGAGGTCGGGACGCGAGGTGGCCAAACCAGTGGCGATGGCCGGCGCCCGGCCGTGGATGGAGTGCATCCCGTAGGTGTTCATGTAATACGGGAAGCGGGCGGCACAACCGATGCCGGACAAAAAGACCGTGTTTTCCCGACGCACCCCGAGGTCGGGCATCAACATCTGGACGGCAGCCAGGATGGAGTAGTCACCGCAACCGGGGCACCAGCGAACCTCTTGGTCGCTGCTCCAGTCCTTACGGCTTGTGACGGGGATGGCGGTGGTGGTCATGCGTTTCCTCCGAGCAGCATGGTGATGGCCGATTCGATCTCGCCGACGCGGAACGGCACACCTTGCATCTTGTTCATTGACTTGGCATCGACCAGGAACTCGGATCGCAAGATCCGGCTCAGCTGGCCCAGATTGATTTCGGGCACCATCACCTGGCTGTACTGACCGAGCACCTCACCCAGATTGGATGGGAAGGGGTTGAGGTGACGCAGGTGGGCGTGGGCCACCTTCATTCCACGGGCCCGGACCCGCTTCACTCCGGCGGCCACGGCGGCGTAGGTCGAGCCCCAACTCACCAGCAACAGTTGCGCGTCGCCGGTCTCGTCGTTGACCTCCAACAGCGGGATGTCCTTGGCGATGCCGGCGATCTTGTCCTGACGCAGGTGCACCATGCGCTCGTGGTTGATGCCGTCGTAGGAGACGTTGCCGCTGCCATCGGCCTTCTCAAGCCCACCGATGCGGTGCTCAAGACCGGGCACACCAGGCGGCGCCCAGGGGCGGGCCAGCGTCTCGGGGTCACGGACGTAGGGCCAAAAGCTGGCCGTGCCGTCGGCGTCAACGTGATTGGGCTCACTGGCGAAGTTGGGCTCAATGGGCTCAAACGAATCAAGATCGGGCAGCTTCCACGGCTCGGCGCCATTGGCCAGGTACCCATCGGACAGGACAATGACCGGCGTGCGGTACTTCACGGCCAGCCGCACCGCTTCAATGGCGATGGCGAAGCAGTCGCTCGGATTCTGGGGGGCGATGATCGGGAGGGGTGCCTCACCGTGCCGGCCGTACATGGCATGGAGCAGGTCGGCTTGCTCGGTCTTGGTCGGGAGTCCGGTGGACGGCCCGCCGCGCTGCACGTCGACGATGACCAGCGGCAGCTCGAGGTTGATGGCCAATCCGACCGTCTCGGACTTGAGGTCGAGCCCCGGTCCCGAGGTGGTGGTCACGCCCAGCGCACCGCCGAACGAGGCCCCGAGGGCGGCGCCGATGCCGGCAATCTCGTCCTCGGCCTGGAAGGTGCGGATGCCGAACTCCTTGCGGCGACTGAGCTCGTGGAGAATGTCCGACGCCGGCGTAATCGGGTAGCTCCCGAGGAACAGGGGCAGGCCGGCCAGACGGGCACCGGCGATAAGGCCCCAGGCGATGGCCTGGTTGCCGGTGACCTGGACGTACTCTCCCGGCTCAAAAGTGGCCGGCCGCACCTCGTAGTTGGATTCGAACAGCTCGGCCGTCTCACCGAAGTCGAACCCGGCACGGAAGGCGCGGGTGTTGGCCTCGGCCACCTGGGGCTTGGAGCCGAAGCGGGTGGTGATCCATTCGAGCGTCGGCTCAATGGGGCGGGTGTAGAGCCAGCTGACCAGACCGAGGGCGAAGAAGTTCTTGGACCGCTCGGCGTCGCGGGGCTTCACCCCGGCCTCCTTGCAGACCTCCTGGGTAATGGAGGTCATGGGGACCTCGTACACCGTGTAGGCGCTCAGCGAGCCGTCGGTCAGCGGGTTCTCGGCGTACCCGGCCTTGGCCAGATTGCGCTCCTCGAACGCGTCGGTGTTGATGATGAGGATGGTGCCCTTGTCCATCAGGTCGATGTTGGCCCGCAGGGCGGCCGGGTTCATGGCCACCAGCACGTTGGGCGAGTCACCCGGGGTCAGGATGTCGTGGTCGGAGATGTGGACCTGGAAGGCCGACACACCGTTCATCGTCCCGGCCGGGGCCCGGATCTCGGCCGGGAAGTCCGGGAAGGTCGACATGTCATTGCCCATGTGGGCGCTCGATGTCGTGAATCGATCCCCAGTCAGCTGCATCCCGTCGCCGGAGTCGCCGGCAAAGCGAACAATGACCTGATCGAGCTGCGATGTTTCCTGCGTTCCCCGTGCCACGGGCTGCCTCGTCTCATCGTGATGGGTCGACTCAGAGGCCGGCCTCTTTCAGGGCATCCTCACCCCAAGTCCGAGACGCGCCAGGAGTGCGGCCGAATTGTTTCGTTCTGATGAACAGCTTACCTCCGGGCGGACAGGGCCTCAGGTCAATCGGAGGGTCCGTCCGGCTAGGGGCTGCCTACGTGTCGGCTCAATCAGGTCAGCGGTCAGGCCAGCCCGATGGCCTGAGCGGCCACTCCCAACGGGAGCTTGCCCGATCGGGCCAGGGCATCGTGGAACTCCCGGAGCGAGCCATGGCCACCCCCGGTCCACTGCCCCGCCATGCGTTCGATCTCCAGCGCCCCGGTGAGATAGGCCGAAGCCTGGGTCGGCCAGGAGCAGTAGCGCAGGACCTCACCACGGGCCGTCGGTTCCGGGAAGCCACACCGTTCGGACATGAAGGTCGTGGCCTCCTCCCGGGACATCTCTCCCAGGTGCAAGCTGGTATCGACCACAATCCGACCGGCTCGAAACATGCGCATGCTGAGTTGACCCAATTGCGCCGCCTCGGTCTCGTAGTAGCCCTGCTCCCCCATCATCTGTTCGACGTAGAGCCCCCAGCCCTCGACCATGTAGGTGCTGGTCAGCACCTGGCGCAGGGCACTGGTCTGGGTGGCGGCGGCGAAATGCAGGTGATGGCCCGGATAGGCCTCGTGCGCCGTCACGCCTGGGATCTCGAAGAATGAGTTCGAGCGCAGCCGCGCCTCCTGCTCATTCGCAGTGGCCCCGTCAGGCGTGAAGGGCACGTTGAAGGTGCCCTGTCCGGCCGGGCCGTAATAGGGCGGTGGGAAATAGGAGGCCACCGGTGCCGATGATCGCCGGAAGATCGGGGCCGGCTCCACCGCACATTCCTCGCCGGAGGGGATGCTCATGAGGTCGTGCTCGCCAACGAACTGGCGGGCCTTTTTGGTCTCTTCCCGGTAGCACCGCAACAGATCATCCATGTCGATCGGGTGATCCGCCCGCAGGCCATTGACCACGGCACGCCAGTCGGAGGTGCCACCGATCTTTTGGGCCAGGGCAGACATTCGCTCATCGAGCTGCTCCATCTGCTGGTGCCCCATCTCCCGCAATTCCCGGGCCCCGAAGGCGAAGCCCTCTCCAACCTTGAGCACGGTGTCGTAGCGCGCCTCGCCGAAGGCGAAGCTCCCATTGGCCCGGTCGGCCAGCTCGGTCAGGAAGTCGACGAAGGCGTCGTAGGCCGTGGCTGCATCGAGACCAGCTGCTTCCAACTGCTGGCGCAGATCGTCATCGCCGACGAAGGCACCCAGCCCGCCCCGCATGAAGCTCGCTTGCGCGGCTGCGTTCGGAATGCCCCATTGGCGGAGCAGCTCAGGATCGATCAGGGTCGGATCGAGATTCTCCCGACCAGCCGCCAACGCCGCCGGTACCTGGGCCAACCGGTCCACGGCCGCGGCCGTCGCCTCGGCCTCGGAGCGGTTGCCGTGCACGAAGAGTTCGAACACCCCATTGGACAGGTACGTCGTGGCATTGCGACGCCACCCGCCAAAGTCCGCCGTGCCGACCTGCTCGCCTAAATGGGCCAAAAGGAGCGACAGGTCGATCCGCTGTTCGGCCGTGAGGTCCGACGGAGTGAAGGCGGCAAATCGATTGAGCCAATGCGCCGCCGCCGACTCCCGCCGTTCGAAGGCGGCCGCCGTGTAGTCGCCCAGCTGATGGTCCCACTCCGTGCGGCCCAGAAAGGTGGCCGTGGTCGGGTGTTCCTCGAACACCTCTCGGAGGTACTCAGCCACCGCGTCGTCAACGACGTCGGACCCGCGTGCGTCAGTCACTTTCGCCTCTCCTGTGCCTCTTACCTCTGGACCCGGTCGTGGTTCGGCTTGCCAACTCCCGGTCAGCCCGGGCTGACCGATCGAACCAATCGAACCAATGGACCTAGGCGATCGTGACCTCGTCGCTGAGGAACACATCTTGAATGGAGTGGATCAGCGCGGCACCCTCGGCCATCGGGCGCTGGAACGCCTTGCGACCCACGATCAGACCCATGCCGCCGGCCCGCTTGTTGATGACCGCGGTGCGCACGGCCTGGGCCAAGTCACTGTCGCCCTTGGATTCGCCGCCCGAGTTGATCAGGCCGATCCGACCGGCGTAACAGTTGACGACCTGCCAACGGGTGAGATCGATGGGGTGATCGGTCGTCAGCTCGTCGTAGACCAAAGGATCGGTCTTGCCCATGGCGATGACGTTGTAGCCACCGTTGTTCTCCGGCTGCTTCTGCTTGATGATGTCGGCCTCAATCGTCACACCGAGGTGGTTGGCCTGACCGGTGAGGTCGGCCGAAACCTCGTAATTGACGCCATCGACCGTGAAGGCCGAGTTGCGCATGTAACACCACAGCACCGTGAACAGACCGAGCCGGTGTGCTTCGGCGAACGCCACCGAGATCTCCTGGAGTTCCCGATCGGCATCGTCCGATCCGAAGTAGATGGTGGCGCCGACGCCAGCGGCGCCCAGGTCGGCCGCCTGCTGCACCGAGGCAAACAGGATCTGGTTGTAGGTGTTCGGATAATGCAGGAACTGATTGTGATTGAGCTTCACAATGAAGGGAATCCGGTGCACGTAGCGCCGAGCCACCATGCCAAGGGTGCCCAGGGTGGTGGCGACGGCGCTGCACTCGCCAGCCAAGGCCAACTCCATCAAGTTGGCCGGATCGAAGTAGGCCGGGTTCTTGGAGAAGCTGGCGGCGGCCGAGTGCTCAATTCCTTGGTCCACCGGTAGGATGGAGATGTAGCCGGTGCCGCCGAGGCGCCCGTGGTTGAACAGCTGACCCAGACTGCGCAGCACCGACGGTGAGCGGTCGCTGTCGGTGAAGACCCGGGACAAGTAGTCAGGGCCCGGAAGCACCAATCCCTCGGATGGGAAGGCTTTGGCGGAGTGTCCAAGCAGTGATTCAGCGTCATCGCCGAGAAGGGCGTGGAGATCGAGGCTCATAAGCTCAGCCTAATGGAGGGTGTCGCCGGCCTCCGAAGCCCAAGCCCAACTGGAACCAACGAGGGCAGCGAGTCGGGATGTCATTCGGCCCGGACCGGATAATTGGGTGTTTGCATGGGCGCACGCCCATTGCGGGGAACAATTCAGTGGGTTCAGCGACCAGAGTTCACAAAAGTCACGCATAAGCGACGCCAGAAACGGCGCCGTGGGCCGTACTCTGAGGGCTATCGCTGATTGAGATACAACGGCAAGGGGAAGTGCTGAACAATGCAGGCCCTGGAAGCTCATGGCAGGACACCGCGCCATGGCAGGGCTCCGCGCCGGGGCTTGTCCTGGATCGTCGTGGGGACGGTGCTCCTGGTCGTCGTCCTCATTGTCGTCTTCAGCCTTGGCGGCGGCGGCAAGGGCTCGGGTGGTGGACATCACGGCACTGGCGCCGCCTCCGGCCCGACCAAGAAGGGGCACACCGCCGCGGTCCACGTCCACCTACCGACCTACGACCTCGTCTCCTCGTCTCCGGCCGACAACGCCAGCGGCGTGGCCTCTGACGCCGACCTGATCGATCACCTTTTCGGACCCGGTGTCCCTCGGATCGGTCCGTCCGACTTTGACGCCCAGTGTGGCCGGGACCTGGGAACAGGCGTCCTCGACCTCCATCCGATTCAATGCCGATGCGCCCTTCATCCCCTCGCAGACCGAGACGGTCACCGTGCCCGGCGGGAAGAGTGGCCTGCGGGCCGAAAACGGAGCCGAGCTGGCTTCGGCAGTCACCGTGAAGTTCACCACTGCTATCGGCGACACCCTGCGGCTGCAGCAGCTGCTGGGCGAGCTGAACTATCTCCCGCTGAACTTCACCGCAAGCGGCCCGGCCCCCGCCGCCAAGGACGCCGCCATGCCGCAGCAGGGCACCTTCGCCTGGCGCTGGTCAACGCTGCCCGCCAGCCTGACGTCGCTCTGGACGCAGGGCGAGTACAACGAGATCCAAAAAGCGGCTGTGATGACCTTCGAGAACCACAACAACCTGACCGTGGACGGCATCGCCGGTCCGGCCGTGTGGAGCGACTTGCTCAGCTCGGTGGCCTCCCACACGCTTGACACCGCGGCCTACAACTACGTGTCGGTCACCAAAGTCCAGCCCGAAAACCTGACGTTGTACAGCAATGGTGCGGTCGTCTACAGCGGCATTTTGATCAACTCCGGCGCACCCGGGGCCGACACGCAGGACGGCACGTTTGCCGTCTTCGAGCACGTCACCTCTTCGGAAATGAAGGGCACCAACCCCGACGGTTCAAAGTACGACGACCCCAATGTGCCCTGGGCCAGCTACTTCAATGGCGGCGACGCCCTGCACGGATTCGTCCGCGCCCACTACGGCTATCCGCAGAGCAATGGCTGCATTGAGATGCCGGTGGCGACGGCCGGGATGATCTGGCCGTACACGCCGATCGGCACCATGGTCACGATTGCCGGCCCGTCATCTGGCGCCGGACCGCCCCCGACGACGACCACCACGGCACCACCAGCGACCACCACCACGACGGCTCCCCCGCCCCCGCCGGTGACGACGACCACCCCGACGACGGTCCCTCCTGTTCTGTAGCACCCCGGGCTAGTTCCCCGCGGGCTCGCTCCCTCAGGAGCAGCTTTTAGGCTTTAGGGGCGTCCAATTTGGCCGCCTTGGCTTTGGCCAACGCTTCTCGCTCCTCGTCGGCCTTTGACCGGGGCTTCGGACGAGGCCGGGACTTGCGAATCGGCCCCAGGTTGGCCAGCCGGTCACCCACGTCATAGGCATCGCGGTCGACCTTGATGACCCGCTCGAACAATTCCCGGGCCTTGGGGACGTCACCGGCCCGCTCGTACAGATCGGCCAGCAGGTACCACTGGCGCACGTGTCGATTGGAAGGGTTCCGAAGCGCTTTGGATGCCCCGGCGGCCGACAGCATGGTGATGGCACTCTGCAGGTCGCCGCTTTCGGCCAACGAGGCCGCGGCAACAATGCGGCCTTCGGCCAGCACGTCTGGTTCCGGCGAACTCTGTCGCAGCTCGTTCCAGAGTTCGGCCACCTTCTTGGGCTTGCGCAGCGCGCGCTGGCAATCCATCAACACCGGCAGGTGTTCATTCGAATCGGTCAGGGTGGCGAAGGCTTGTAGGTGCTTGACCGCATCTCGCCACTTCCCGGTGCGGTAGGCCGCCAGTCCCGTGATCTCACGTACGGCGGCCACGCTCGGTACCTCTTCGACCACCGGCTTGATGGCGCGCACGCATCTTGATAGCGGCCGCGGTCGTAGGCGCCGTAAGCCGACTCGGCCCGCTCGACCAAACGCTCGCGATGGCGCACCGTGGCCACGTCCGCTGCCTTGCGGATTTCAGCCGCAATTTCCGGCGGCAGGGCCTTGCGACCCGAGAGGGTCGAAATGGCTGAACCACCGGGCAGCACTTCGTCAATGGCCGAGTCCTCGTCGGTGGCCCGGGCTTTGCCCTTCGGACGGGGCGAGTCCCTCCACTCATCGCTCGATCCGTCGGTGCGCGCCCACTGATGCGGGCGCGGCGGCGGTGCGGTCCGTCGGCGGTCTTGATCATCGGAGAACCGAGCCGTCTTCTGCTCGCCGTCTTCGTCGCGCCCCACCACCTCTCGGGCCCCTCGGCGGGCGACATTGCCCCACTTCCTGGCCTGCTCGGGCAATGGATCGTCGTCGTAGGGCCGATAGAACGGCTCGCGAGACCTTGACGACGGATTGCTGGATGGGCGCCTGGTCGTGGGTCGATCGCCGTCCCGCGACGGATAGCGGTCGCGACCCGATCCGCTGCTGCTTCTGCCCGAGTTCGATGGGCGATCCGAGGTGAAGCGGCCGGTGGAGGAAGAACGACTCGGGCCACTGGGGCGACCCGATGAGGTCGGTCGACCAGACGCACTCGGGGCGACCTGAACTGGGGCGACCTGAAGGAGGCCGACCACCAGTACCGGACCGGCGGTCGGATCCGTACGAATCCCGGGCGCTCGAAGTTGAGCCGCTTCGCGAGCCGGCGCCGCGTGGCCCGGGGCTCCGACGATCGGCGTTTCTGTCGCCGTAGGCCGAAGCACCACCGGTGCGACTGGCACCACCGGCGCGACTCGCACCGCCGGGACCACCAGGTCGGCGAGCGGGCGGACGACCGCTGCTACTGCGTGGAGGGCGAGCACCCTTTTTTTGTTCTTCTTCGTCATCTCGCCAGCTACCGGCGGCCCGGGGTGGACGGGCGGGACGGGCTCGACCCGAGCCACCCGAGGCAGATGCGCCCCGACCGGAGCTGCCGCCGCCTGAATAGCCGCCGGAATCACTGCGCGAGCGACCTCCGGAGGACCGGCCGGAGCCTCCTCCGGAACCGCCACTGGCGCCGCCGGATCGCCCACCGGCACCGCCGGGCTTGCCCCGTGAAGTCCCCGAACTCGAGCCTGGCCGCGCCGAAGGGGCGCGACGATTTGACCGGGGGGAATCAGCAGGCATTGAGGGAGTTTAGGCGCCGGTCGGTCACGTTGGTTGCGAAAGGGCTGAATGGCGGTCGGTCGTCACCTGGTCGACCGCGACCAGCACCACCGTCACCAAGCCCATCAATGGCAACGCCAGACCCACGGACAGCGCTGGCGCACACGCCCCCAAGGCCAGAACAACGGCCACGAACGGGGCGATCTTCCACAGCGGCAAGCCCCCTGAATCGGCGATCCGGGTGTGCAGGAAGCCGGTGGTCAGGAGATAGGTGGCCACCGCCACCGCCACGGTGAGTCCCGCCACCTCGGCCGACGCCGAATGATGACCGCCCAGGTGATCGGCCGACAGCTCGAGACCGGCCCCCAACGCGGCCGCCGAGGCGAACACGAAATAGTGGACGTAGCCCCATATGAAAGAGGACGAACGGGAGGCTCGCAGCGCTTCTTCCGCCGGGTGCTCGAAGTACCACCACCACATGGCGAAGACCATCAGCACGCCGCCGGCCGCCACGCCGAGCAAGCCGGCCGGCAGGCCATGGGCCGAATCGACGGCCTGAATGGTCACCGTGGCTGCTTCCACGCACTCGCCCAGCACAATGATGGTGAAGAGGCCGTAGCGCTCACTGATATGGCCCGGATGCCAGGTCGAACCCGCACCGGCACCGGCAGCGTCACCGGCACTCGTCCCGTGGCGCTCGGCCCAGGCCGGGGACCAGCATCTCGGCCAGGGCGAGGATGCCGAAGCCGACCAGGCCCGCATCGTGGGACAGAAACAAACGGCCGACCCAGCAGATCTGCACCAGCGTGATCCCAATGGCGTAGCGGAGCGCCACTCCCCTGCGGGCCGGATCGCCTGCCGCGGCCCGCAGCCACTGGATCAGCATGGCCGCCCGGG
Organism: uncultured Acidimicrobiaceae bacterium; assembly: GCA_963730785.1. Classification (GTDB taxonomy): domain Bacteria; phylum Actinomycetota; class Acidimicrobiia; order Acidimicrobiales; family RAAP-2; genus Bog-473. The sequence goes on along the minus strand of CAVSTF010000010.1, from coordinate 424,525 downwards.
TAATGAGGTAGCCCAGTGTCATGGTGACGAAGTCCCCGTGGGCGAAGGCTCGAGGCACCCCAGCGGCCAGCACCAACACGCCGACTATCTGCACGAAGGTCAGCAATCGGTAGGGCAGGTCGTCGGCGTCATAGGCCGAGGCGAACCAGGTGAAGTTGACCCAGGCCCACCAGATGCCAAAGAAGACCAGGATGTAGCTGAGGACGGCATGGCCAACTCGCCCCTCGGCCAGGTACGAGTTGAGTTCTCGACCGGCCTGGGACACGGCGACCACGAAGCAGAGATCAAACAGCAGCTCGAGTGGTGTGGAACTTCGATGGCCTTCCTCGGTGCTGCGGGCCGGCAAGGCCAACGACCACTTGGGCAACCGGAGCTTGGCCGAGGGCTTGGGCTGGCTGGGGCATGGGCCGCAGTATGCCAACTCACATCAACTCGTATCAGTCCAGGAACGACAAAATCCCCCTCCAGCGAACTGAAGGGGGATTTCATCATTAGAAATCCCGGCGGCGACCTACTCTCCCAGGGGGCCTCCCCCCAAGTACCATCGGCGCGGGCGGGCTTAACTGCCGTGTTCGGAATGGGAACGGGTGTTTCCCCGCCGCCATGGCCACCGGAAACCGTGCGCTCAGCCATGACTGCGGCACATTGAAGCGCGGCAGTCATGGCCAAGGGTTGCGTTAACAACCCCTGAGCGTTCCAAAGCGAGCACGAGCAAGTTCCCAAGCCCTCGGCCGATTAGTACCGGTCGGCTGAATGCGTTACCGCACTTACACCTCCGGCCTATCAACGTGGTCGTCTAGCCACGGGCCTTACCAGGTTAACCCTGTGGGAGATTTCATCTTGAAACGGGCTTCGCACTTAGATGCTTTCAGCGCTTATCCCACCCGTAGGTCGCTAACCAGCCGTGCCCTTGGCAGGACAACTGGCACACGAGAGCTACGTCCGTCCCGGTCCTCTCGTACTAGGGACAGCCTTCCTCAAATCTCCTACGGCTGCATCGGATAGGGACCGAACTGTCTCACGACGTTCTAAACCCAGCTCGCGTACCGCTTTAATGGGCGAACAGCCCAACCCTTGGGACCGGCTTCAGCCCCAGGATGCGACGAGCCGACATCGAGGTGCCAAACCTTCCCGTCGATATGGACTCTTGGGGAAGATGAGCCTGTTATCCCCGGGGTACCTTTTATCCGTTGAGCAACGGCGCTTCCATAAGCAACCGCTGGATCACTATGCCCTGCTTTCGCACCTGCTCGACTTGTAGGTCTCGCAGTCAAGCTCCCTTTTGCCATTGCACTCGACAGCTGATTGCCAACCAGCCTGAGGGAACCTTTGGGCGCCTCCGTTACATTTTAGGAGGCGACCGCCCCAGTCAAACTACCCACCTGACGCTGTTCCTGATCCGGATTACGGACCGAGGTTAGAGTCCCGGCACGAAAAGGGTGGTATTTCAAGGTTGACTCCACACTGGCTAGCGCCAATGCTTCAAAGTCTCCCACCTATCCTACACAAATCGTACCAAAACTCAACATCAAGCTATAGTAAAGGTCCACGGGGTCTTTCCGTCCTGATGCAGCTAACGAGCATCTTTACTCGTACTTCAATTTCGCCGGGTCTGTGGTTGAGACAGTAGGAAAGTCGTTACGCCATTCGTGCAGGTCGGAACTTACCCGACAAGGAATTTCGCTACCTTAGGACCGTTATAGTTACGGCCGCCGTTTACCGGGGCTTAGGTTCACAGCTTCGTCCGAAGACTAACCGTTCCCCGTAACCTTCCGGCACCGGGCAGGCGTCAGAGCGTATACGTCGTCTTACGACTTAGCACGCTCCTGTGTTTTTAGTAAACAGTCGCTTTCCCCAATTCACTGCGGCCCCCTCAAGCTCAGGGAGCAAGTCCCGTCACTCTATCGAGGCCCTCCTTCTCCCGAAGTTACGGAGGAATTTTGCCGAGTTCCTTAACCACAGTTCTCCCGATCGCCTTGGTATTCTCTACCCGCCCACCTGTGTCGGTTTGGGGTACGGGTACCG